>NZ_CP051775.1:0-607500 GCF_012913305.1 Aerophototrophica crusticola
GCCGCCCCGGTGGAGGAACTGGTCCATGAGGCCGCCCCCGCGCTGGTCGTGTCGGAGGAGCGCAACGACGAGCTGTCGGCGCCGCTGGACCCGCGCTTCACCTTCGAGAACTTCGTGGTGGGCAAGCCGAACGAGCTGGCCTTCGCCGCCGCCCGCCGGGTGGCCGACGCCAGCGCCGTCACCTTCAACCCGCTGTTCCTGTATGGCGGGGTCGGCCTGGGCAAGACCCACCTGATGCATGCCATCGCCTGGCACATCCGGAAGAAGGACCCCGCGCGGCGGGTGATCTACCTGTCCGCCGAGAAGTTCATGTACCAGTTCATCCGCGCCCTGCGCTTCAAGGACACCATGGCGTTCAAGGAGCAGTTCCGCTCCGTGGACGTGCTGATGATCGACGACGTGCAGTTCATCAGCGGCAAGGACAGCACACAGGAAGAGTTCTTCCACACCTTCAACGCCCTGGTGGACCAGAACCGCCAGGTCATCATCAGCGCCGACAAGAGCCCGTCGGACCTGGAAGGCATGGAGGAGCGGCTGCGCTCCCGCCTGGGCTGGGGCCTGGTGGCGGACATCCACCCGACCACCTATGAGCTGCGCCTGGGCATCCTGCAGCAGAAGGCCGACCGGATCGGCGCCAAGATCCCCGCCAAGGTGCTGGAGTTCCTGGCCCACAAAATTACCAGCAACGTGCGCGAGCTGGAAGGCGCCCTGAACCGCATCGTCGCCCATGCGGAGCTGGTGGGACGCGCCATCACGCTGGAGTCGGCGCAGGACGTGCTGCACGACCTGCTGCGCGCGTCCAACCGCCGGGTGACCATCGAGGAAATCCAGAAGAAGGTGGCGGAGCACTTCAACATCCGCCTGTCGGACATGAGCAGCGCCCGCCGCGCCCGCGCCGTGGCCCGCCCGCGCCAGGTGGCCATGTACCTGGCCAAGCAGCTCACCCAACGCTCCCTGCCGGAGATCGGCCGCAAGTTCGGCGACCGCGACCACACCACCGTCATGCACGCCGTGAAGAAGGTGGAGGAGCTGTGCGGCACCGACCCCGCCTTCTCCGAGGACGTGGAACTGCTGCGGCGCATGCTGGAGGGGTGAGGGGGGCTGCTTGGCTTACGCGGGCATGGGCCCGCGCGGCGGCTGATCGGTCACGATCAATGGTGGCCTGCCTCAGGCATTGACCGAGAAGGGTTGCACCACCGCCTGGAATTCCGCCAAGGCCTCGCACGCCTCGGCATGGGCGGCCAGGGCCGGCCAGCGGTCCCGGGTGAAGACGCCGGGATGGGCCTCCCCCAGGAAGCGCAGGGCGCAGGCGAGGGCGATGTCCGGATGGCCGATCCGGTCCCCCATCCACCAGGCCCCCGGCTGGGCCTTCCGATCGTCTTCCAGGGCATCCAGCACGGCCAAGATCTGGCCGGTGCAGCGGGCCACCCAGACATCCGACTTCTGCTGGTGCAGGACCCGTTCATAGACGAGGCTGACGGCCTTGTCGGCGAGGCCGGTGGCCAGGGCGCAGAGCTTCAGCGCCCGGCGGCGATCCTTGCCGTCCTGTGCGATCAATGCCCGATGCGGCCCGGCGACCTCGTCCAGATGGTCGAGGATGGCACCGCTCTCTACCAGGACCTCCCCGTCATCCAGGACCAGGGTGGGCACCCGGGTCAGCGGGTTGTAGCGGGCCAGTTCGGCCGCGTCAGAGAAGACGGACCAGGGGCGATGCTCATAGGGCATGCCATACAAACGCAGGGTGACGGCCACCCGACGGACAAAGGGGGAGTCATACTGGCCGATCAGGATCATGCGCGGCTTCTCCAGGGCTGAAGCCGCGTCGGAGCCCCCGGGGCAGGGGACTGCTGAACTCCGGGCTGCGCGGCCAGGGCAGCAAGGAAAGAATCATGCCGCACTCGCCCGGGCGATGTCCATGGCGGCCTACAGCCGGGATGTCCGGCCGCAGGCCTGAATGGGAAAGTCGTGCCGCCGTGCCGAAAGCGGCAGCACAGCGATCAGCCCCGGTTCTTGAACGCCTTGAGCTGGGCGTTGAACTCGGTGGCCAGCTTGGTCATGCGGGTGCTGGCCTCCTCATACTTCTTGCCGGCCTCACCGGCCAGGCGGCCGCGGGTCTCCCCCTCCAGGCAGGCCAGGAACTCCTGGGTCTCGGTCACGTAGGCCTTGATGGCCTGCTGGCCGGCGACCATCTCCGCCTCCGTGGCGGTGGCGCCGTTGGGGATCTGCGGGGCGGCGCCCAGGGTGCACTCGGCGAAGGCGGTGCCGGGCAGCAGGGTCAGGGCGGCGGCCACCAGGGCAGTGCGCAGCTTGTTCATATGCGGTTCATCCGTGCAAGTCGTTGGGCCAAGGGATGCGTGGCCGGGCAAGGGAAGGGGCGGCTCCGTCCCGCCCGGCGTTGGTAATGACATGCCAGTTTCTGCGAAAAAGGGGAAGTCTTCGCTGGAAGTTACATCGGAATACCCCCTATTCGTGAACCTTGTCGCAGATATATAAAGTTTTATCTATTCAGCATACGAGCGTGGGCCGGCTTTGCCTTTGCTTGAAAGTCGTCCCAGGCGGCACAACCCCGTTTACGCTTCCGGCAGCTTCCATGCCTTGGCCCTGGACCGCGGGCAGGGCCTGCCGGTACCCTGGCAGGCATGAGCGTCATCGACCTGCCCCCGCGCCAGCCCGCCGCCGACCCCCAACATCTGGGGGACGCACCGGCGACCGACCCCAACGTGCTGCAAAGGCGGGCAGCGGACCCCGGCTGTTCCGTCTGGGTCGGTGCCTCCGCCGGCACCGGCAAGACCAAGGTGCTGACCGACCGGGTGCTGCGGCTGATGCTGGCGGGCACGGACCCGTCCCGCATCCTCTGCCTGACTTTCACCAAGGCCGCGGCGGCGGAGATGTCGAACCGCATCGCCGCCCGCCTGTCCAGTTGGGCCGTCGCGGATGAGGACGTGCTGCGCAGCCACCTGCGCGACCTGACCGGTGGGGAACCGTCCCGCGACCAAGTGGTGGCGGCCCGGCGGCTGTTCGCCCGCATGCTGGACGCGCCGGGCGGGATGAAGATCCAGACCATCCACGCCTTCTGCCAGTCGCTGCTGCGCCGCTTCCCCCTGGAGGCCGGGCTGCCCCCCAACTTCGAGGTGATGGACGACCGCACCGCGGACGAGCTGCTGGAGGCCGCCAAGCAGGCGGTGCTGGCGGCGGCAAGGGCGGAGCCGGAAAGCGCCCTGGGCCAAGCCGTCTCCCACCTGGCCGGGGCCGTGTCGGAGGACGAGTTCGGCCGCCTGCTGCTGGACATCACCGCGGAGCGCGGGCGCCTGCGCCGGCTGCTGGAGCGGCATGGCGGGCTGGAGGCGGCGGTGCGTGCCGTCTATGGCTATATGGGCGTGCGGCCCGACGCCACCGAGGCCCACGTGGTGGAAAAGGCCTGCAAGGCCGGCGCCTTCGACGATTCGGGCCTGCGTGCCGCCTGCGCCGCCCTGGCGGCCAGCGGCAAGACCGACGGGGAGCGGGGCATCGCCATCCAGGCCTGGCTGGACCGGGCTGAGAACCGGACGGGCGGCTTCCCCGCCTATGGCCTGCTGTTCCTGACCAAGGACGGGGAGGTGCGCAAGAGCCTGCTGGGCAAGAAGGCCGCCGAGTCGAACCCCGCCGCCCTGGAGGCCTTGCAGCGGGAGGCGGAGCGCATCATCCGGGTTATGGAGGAGGTGAAGTGCGTCACCGTCGCGCGCAGCACCGCCAGCCTGCTGACCCTGGCCGACTCCATGCTGGGCACCTACCAGCGGCTGAAGGATGCCAAGGCGCTGCTGGACTTCGACGACCTGATCGCCACCGCCGGGGCCCTGCTGGCGGGGGATGGCCAGGCCTGCGCCTGGGTGCTGTTCAAGCTGGACGGCGGCCTGGACCACATCCTGGTGGATGAGGCCCAGGACACCAACCCGGAGCAGTGGGCCGTGGTCCAGGCCATCGCGGAGGAGTTCTTCGCCGGGCTGGGCCGGGCAGAGGGCAAGGCCCGCACCCTGTTCGTGGTGGGCGACGACAAGCAGTCCATCTTCAGCTTCCAGCGGGCCGACCCGGCGGAATTCGCCCGCATGCGCGGCCATTTCGAGACGCGGGTGAAGGCCGCGGAGTCCCAGTGGGCCGGCATCGACTTGCAGATCAGCTTCCGCTCCGTCCGCGCCGTGCTGGCGGCGGTGGACGCGGTGTTCGAGCTGCCCGCCGCCCGGGACGGCGTGGTGGCCCCGGACAAGGCGGTGCGGCACATGCCCTTCCGCCGGGGCATGGCGGGCCGCGTGGAGGTCTGGCCGCCGGTGACCCCGGGCGACAGCCCCGACCCGGACCCCTGGAGCCTGCCGCTGACCCCGGAAACGGCGGAGAAGCCGCTGGCGCGCCTCGCCACCGTCATAGCCGCCCAGGTCCGGCACTGGCTGGACAGCGGGGAGGTACTGGAGGCCCGTGGGCGAAAGGTGCGGCCGGGCGACATCATGGTGCTGGTCCGCCGCCGCAACGCCTTCGTGCAGCACCTGGTACGGGCGCTGAAGGACCGGGGCGTGCCGGTGGCCGGCGTGGACCGCATGGTGCTGACCGAGCAGCTGGCGGTCATGGACCTGATGGCCCTGGGCGGCTTCCTGCTGTTGCCGGAGGACGACCTGACCCTGGCAACGGTGTTGAAGTCACCCCTGGTCGGGCTGACGGAGGAGCAGCTCTTCACCCTGGCCCATGGCCGCCCTGGCAGCCTGTGGGCGGCCCTGTCGGTGAAGGCGCAGCAGGACCCGGCCTATGAGCCGGCGCAGCGCTGGCTGCATGGCCTGTTGGCGGAGACGGATTTCCACGCTCCGTTCGAGCTGTTCGCCGGGGTGCTGTCCCGCCCCTGTCCGGCTGATCCGACGCTGGAGGAGGGGGGCTCCGGCCGCCGGGCCATCCTGGCGCGGCTGGGCTCGGAGGCGGTGGACCCGCTGGACGAGTTCCTGTCCGCCGCCCTGCTGTTCGAGCGGGAGCATGTGCCCAGCCTGCAAGGCTTCCTGCACTGGCTGGAACAGTCCCAGGCGGAGGTGAAGCGCGAGCTGGACACGGGCGGCGGCCCCGGCGGGGGCCGGGTGCGGATCATGACCGTGCACGGCTCCAAGGGCTTGCAGGCCCCCATCGTCATCATGCCGGACACGCTGGGCATGCCGGACCAGAGCCCGCGCATCCTGTGGCCCGACGGCACGGACGGGCGCGACGTGCCCCTGTTCGCCCCCCGCCGCACGCTGGAGGACGCGGCCTGCCGCACGGCCCGCGCCGCCGCCGACCAACGGCGCGACCAGGAATACCGCCGCCTGCTGTACGTGGCCCTGACCCGGGCGGAGGACCGGCTGGTGGTCTGCGGCTATGAGGGGTCGCGGAAAGGCCCCGACGGGTCCTGGTACCGGCTGGTGGAGCAGGCGCTGGCCACGGTGGCGGACCCGCGGGACTATGACTTCACCCCCCTGACCCCGGCGGGCTGGCAGGGGCAAGGGCTGCACCTGTGGGAGCCGCAGGTGGTCCCGGCCAGGACGGACGAGCTTGGCGAGGAGGAAGGCGCCGTGACGGCGGAGCTGGAGCCCTGGGTGCGGGCCCCGGCGCCGGAGGAGCCCAGCCCCAGCCGGCCGCTGACCCCCTCCCGCCCCGACGGGGTGGAACCGGCCGTGCGCTCCCCCCTGGGCATGGAGGATGGGCGCCGCTTCAAGCGCGGCACCCTGATCCACAAGCTGTTGCAGGTGCTGCCGGACATGGAGCCCGCCCGGCGGCGGGAGGCGGCGCTGGCCTGGCTGTCCCGCCCCACCCACGGGCTGGAGGAGGGCCAGCGGGAGGAGATCGCGGGGGAGGCCATCCGGGTGCTGGACGACCCGCATTTCGCCCCCCTGTTCGGCCCGGGCAGCCGGGCGGAGGTGCCCCTTGTCGGGTTGGTGGGCAGCGGCAGCCGCAAGGCCCTGTCCGGCCAGATCGACCGGCTGTGCGTGACCGACGATGCCGTCTGGATCGTGGATTACAAGACCAACCGCCCCCCGCCCACGCGGGAGGAGGACGTGCCGGCCGTCTACCTGGCCCAGATGGCCGCCTACCGGGCGGCGCTGCGCCAGGTCTATCCGGGGAAGCAGGTCCGCTGCGTCCTGCTCTGGACCGACGGCCCGTTCACCTTGGAACTGTCGCCCACGCGGTTGGACGAATACGATCCTGCCTAGGGATGCGTGTGGTCACCCCGGCCCGGGGCAAGCCTGGGGCGATCTACCGTTCCCCGCCGTCCCGCATGGCGACCATGGCCTGGAGCAGGGCCAGTTGTTCTTCCTGGCGTCTCAGCAGGTGCGACAGGTTCTCGTCCCTCAGGCGGTCCAGCTTCTCATGCAGCGCCATGATCTCCAGCTCCGCCTTCAGGTTGACCTCATAGTCGTGGGCGGCCTGGAGCCGGTCCTTCGCCGCCTGACGATTCTGGCTCATCATGATGATGGGGGCCTGGACGGCGGCCAACATGGACAGCAGCAGGTTCAGGAAGATGTAGGGATAGGGGTCCCAGGCCAGCCGCCAGCCGGCCAGCAGGGCGCTGTTCAGGCCGGCCCAGGCCAGCAGGAACAGGCCGAAGCCGATGACGAAGCCCCAGGACCCGCCGACGGCGGCGACCTTGTCGGCCAGCCGCTCCCCAGGGTCTGGCCCTCCTCATAGGCCTGCGTGGCGTTGCGGCTGATGGCCCGGCGCTTGGCGATGCGGGCCAGGACGCGCCTTTCCCGGTCCGTCAGGCCCTGTTCCCCCTCCAGCAGGATCTGTTCCGCCAGGGTCCGGATATCCGCGTCCATGATCACTCCCGTTGCCGCCGCCCCGCGCCAGATTATGCCGGGCGCGGGGCGACGGGGAGGGGGCGCCGTGGCGTCAGGCCTTCCTCACCGGCAGGGCCACGAAGGCGGTGTTGGAGCCGCGGCGGAGCTGGAGCAGGGCGTTCTTGCGGCCCGCCTTCTCCGCCGCCTCCACCTGGCGGCTGACGTCGGCGGGGGCGGCCACGGGCTCGTTGTTGACGGTCAGGATCACGTCACCGGGGCGGACATTCTCCACCTCCTCCGCCACGTCCACCACCACCACGCCGCTGATGCCCGGGTCCAGGTCAAGGCGGCGGCGCCAGGTGTCGTCCAGCCGGGCCAGCTTCAGGCCGGCCGCGGCCTCCGCCTGGCCGGCCTGCGGGCCCGCCTGGGCCAAGGCGGGGGCGGACCGGCGGGCATCGGGCGACTCGCCCACCTTCACGGGGACGCGCGTCTCCTTCCCGTCGCGCCAGACGGTCAGGCCCACCTCCGTGCCGGGGGTGACGCCGGCCACGGCGCGGGCCAGGTCGCGCGTCTCCTTCACCGGCTTGGACGCGGCGCCGACCACCACGTCGCCGGGCTTGAGGCCGGCCCCGGCGGCGGGGCTGTCCGGCTGGACGGAGGCGATCAAGGCACCCGCCGCCTCCTTCAGGCCCAGGCTGTCCGCGATCTCCTGGTTCACGGCCTGGAGGGAGACGCCCAGCCAGCCGCGGTCGATGCGGCCGGTGGTCTTCAACTGCTCCACGATGGGCTTGGCCAGGTTGGCCGGGATGGCGAAGCCGATGCCCACCGAGCCGCCGTTGGGGCTGAAGATCAGGGTGTTGATGCCCACCACCTCCCCCTTGGCATTGAAGGTGGGGCCGCCGGAATTGCCACGGTTGATGGCGGCGTCCAGCTGGATGTAGTCGTCGAATGGGCCGTTGCCCACGTTGCGGCTGCGGGCGGAGACGATGCCCGCCGTCACGGTGCCGCCCAGGCCGAAGGGGTTGCCCACGGCCACCACCACGTCACCCACCCGCACCTTGTCGCTGTCGGCGAAGGGCAGGCTGGGCAGGGGCTTGGGCGCATCCACCTTCAGCACGGCCAGGTCGGTCTTGTCGTCGGTGCCGACGATGGTGGCCTTCAGGTCCTTGCCGTCCTGGAAGGTGACGGTGACCTCGTCCGCGTCCTCCACCACGTGGCGGTTGGTGACGATGAAGCCGGCCGGGTCGAACACGAAGCCGGACCCCAAGGACCGCGCCTGTTCCCGCTGCGGGCCCTGGGGTCCGCGGCGGAACTGGTACTCCGGCGGGCCGAAGCGGCGCAGGAACTCCTCGAACCCGGGGGGCAGGTCCGCCACCTCCCGCCGCTCCCCGCCGCCGCTGGCGGTGATGGTCACCACCGCGGGTGACACCTGCTCCACCAAATCGGCAAAGCCCGAGGCCGGCAGGGCCGTGGGCGGCACATAGGCAGTGGCCTGCGGCACCGCCAGCGCGCCGAACAGCGCGGTCCCGGCCAGCAGGGCCGCGGCGATGCCCCGCCCCCGGCTGCGCGGGCGGGCGGCTTGGGTGCGTGCGTGGCTGCGGTCGGTCATGGGGTCTGGCTCTCCAGCATGTGTCATGGCGGGCATCCGCCCATCACCGCCACTCTGGAAGCAGCAGCCATTCCGCCCGCTGACAGGCGGATGAAATCCCTGTCATCGGCGGGGGAATCGGCGGCAGGCGCGCATGACAGCGATTTCATCTGGCCGCAAGGCGCGGGACAGGGGGGCGAACCTATGTTTCCCCCAAGCCCGCCGGTCACCCCCTTTCCCCCTCGTACCGGTCGGCGGGCCCAGGCAGGGGCCGGGACCCCCATTCACCGGCCCCTGCCGCCCTACCGCCGGGCGCCCTCCCCCATCGGGCACCCGGCGGGTGCGAACCAGTCTCTCTCATTCTCATGACCCTGCCCCCCGGCCGGGCGGTGCCCCAACCGCCCGGCCGGACCTTTTTTATGGGCAGGCAAGGGGTTATGCTGGCGCCATGAAGATCCTGGTCATCGAGGACGACCGCGGCACCGCGGATTACCTGGCCAAGGGCCTGCGTGAGGCGGGCCATGTGGTTGACCATGCCGACAACGGCCGCGACGGGCTGTTCATGGCGGCGTCGGAACCCTATGACGTGCTGGTGGTGGACCGGATGCTGCCGGGCCGCGACGGGCTGTCGGTGCTGGAGGTGCTGCGCGCCACCGGGAACGAGGTGCCCGCCCTGGTGCTGAGCGCGCTGGGCAGCGTGGACGACCGGGTGAAGGGCCTGCGCGCCGGGGCCGACGACTATCTGACCAAGCCCTTCGCCTTCGCCGAGCTGCTGGCCAGGCTGGAGGGGCTGCAACGCCGGGCCAAGGGGGCCGCCGGGCCGGTGACCCGGCTTTCCGTGGCGGACCTGGAAATGGACCTGCTGGCCCGCACCGTGAAGCGCGGCGGCAAGGCGGTGGAGCTGCTGCCGCGGGAGTTCCAGCTGCTGGAGTACCTGATGCGCAACGCCGGCAACGTGGTGACCCGCACCATGCTGCTGGAGAATGTGTGGGACTATCATTTCGACCCGCAGACCAACGTCATCGACGTGCACATCGCCCGGCTGCGGCAGAAGATCGACAAGGACCAGCCCACGCCCCTGATCCACACGGTGCGCGGGGCGGGGTACGTGCTGCGTGCGCCGGATTAGCTTCCACCGCACCACCACCTTCCGGCTGGCGGCCTTCTACCTGGCCCTGTTCACCCTGTCGGTGACGGCGGTGCTGGGGGTGGTCTATTGGTTCACCGCCGGCTTCATCACCCGCCAGACGGAGGAGACTGTCCTGCGCGAGGTGGCGGAACTGCGCGACGCCTGGGACGCGGGCGGGCGGATCGGGCTGCTGCGCGTGGTGTCGGACCGGGCGGGCGACCCGCGCACCGACATGATCTATGCCGTCGCCTCCCCCAACCTGGACATCCTTGCCGGCAACCTGTCCCGCTGGCCGGCGGACAAGGCCGTGGGCGGCTGGACCGCCTTCGAGATCCGGTCCTTGCGCGAACCCGGCCCCCGCCGCCCCGCCGTGGCCGTGGTGCTGGAGCTGGGAAAGACCGGCTGGCTGCTGGTGGGGCATGAGATGACGGAGCGGTACCTGCTGCGCAAGCAGGTGCTGTCCGGCCTGTTCTGGGCCGTGTCCCTGGCCCTGGTGGTGGGGCTGTCGGGGGCCGTGCTGATGGCCCGCCGGGTGGCCTTCCGGATCGAGGGCATCAACCAGGCCGTGGACCGCATCGCCGCGGGGGCTTTCACCGACCGCATGCCCGTCTCCGGCTCGGGCGACGAGATCGACCGGCTGGTGGCCAACATGAACCGCATGCTGGACGAGATCGCCCGGCTGATGCTGTCCATGCGCACGGTCACCGACAACGTGGCCCATGACCTGCGCACGCCCCTGTCGCGCCTGCGCGCCCGGCTGGAGCTGGCGCTGATCGAGCCGGACCTGGCCCCGTCCCAGCGCCAGACGCTGGAGGCGGCCCTGGCGGAGATCGACCGGCTGCTGGGGGTGTTCGGCGCCATCCTGACCATCGCCGCCGCCGAGTCCGGCCGCCAGCGCGCCGACTTCGAGCCGGTGGACCTGTCCGCCCTGGCGGCGGAGGTGGCGGAGCTGTACGAGCCGGTGGCGGAGGAACGCGACCTGCGCCTGACCGTCAGCGGCACGCCGGGCGCCATGGTGCGGGGCAGCCGGCAGTTGCTGGCCCAACTGCTGACCAACCTGGTGGAGAACGCGGTCAAGTACACCCCGGCCGGGGGCAGCGTGGTGGTCCGGGCGGAACGGTCCCCCGCCGGGGCGGTGCTGTCCGTGGCGGATACGGGGCCCGGCATCCCTGCCGACCAGCGCGACCGGGTGCTGGAACGCTTCGTCCGGCTTGAGGAACACCGCGGCACCCCGGGCCACGGCCTGGGCCTGAGCCTGGTCGCCGCCGTGGCCCGCCTGCATGGCGCCGAGCTGCGGCTGGACGACAACGCCCCGGGGCTGAAGGTCAGCCTGCTGTTCCCGGGGGGATGAGGGGGGCCATGCGGCTGGCGTCGGTTAAGCGGGGGCCTGTTTGGGGAAAACGGAATTGAACGGATCAGAACGGATTTGAACGGTAGGGCGGGGGAGCGTCGATTGGGGCTCGGCTAAGCCTGTGGCCAGTTTTTTCCTGCGCCTTCGGCGCATTCGAAATTCGGGTGTCCGAAGCAGGAATCGGCCATCGCCCCGCCACGGCCATCCGTTTCAATCCGTTGTGATCCGTTCCAATCCGTTTTCCCAACACACGTGCCAGCCAGGCAACCAAGCCCCATAGCAGGCCACCGCCCCCGAACGGCTTGACGCCGCCCGCCCTGCCCGCCGACACTGCGCCGCCCACAGGAAGAAGGGGCGGGAGGTTCTACGGATGAAGACGGTTTTCGCCGCGGCGCTGGCCCTGGCCGCGACCCTGGCCCTTTCGGCCTGCGGCAAGGATGAGGGCAAGCAGGCCAACCAGCCGACGGCCCCCGCGGCCGACAATGGCGTGCCCAACCCGCTGCGCGTGGCGACGGAGGGGGCCTATCCCCCGTACAACATGCTGGACAGCGGCGGGAACCTGGTCGGCTTCGAGGTCGACATGATGAAGGAGGTCTGCCGCCGCATCCAGGTGGAGTGCCGGATCACCGCCCAGGCCTGGGACGGCATGATCCCGGCGCTGCAGGCCGGCCGGTTCGACGCCATCGTCGCCGGCATGTCCATCACGGAGGAGCGCAAACAGGCCGTCTCCTTCACCCAAGGCTACGCCTCCACCCCCGCCTACCTGGTCTCCGCCAAGTCCAACCCGTTGCAGGCGGAGCAGTACGGGCTGGAGAAGGTGAATTTGGACGAGGTGGACGCGACCGAGCAGGCGGCCATCGACAAGGTCCGCGCCCAGTTGAAGGGCAAGACGGTGGGCGTGCAGACCGCCACCATCCACGCCAACTTCGCCGACAAGTACCTGGCCGACGTGGTCGACCTGCGCCGCTACGACACGCAGGAGAACCTGGTCCTCGACCTCCAGACCGGGCGCGTGGAGGTGGGCCTTGCCGACGCCGTGGCGTGGGAGCCGTTCCTGGACCGGCCGGAGGGGCAGCAATATGGCTTCTTCGGCCCCGGCTTCGACGGCGGGCTGTTCGGGGCCGGCATGGGCGTCGCCATCGCCAAGGGCCAGGACAAGCTGCTGGACGCGCTGAACGGCGCCATCGCCAGCATGAAGCAGGACGGCACGCTGAAGACCATGGCGGAGCAGTGGTTCGGCTTCGACACCTCGCTCAAGTGACCGTGCCCGTGACCCGCCGGGGGCTGACCCGCTGATGCTGGACCTGTTGCGCTTCGGCTCCCAGGGCTGGGGGGACGAGATGGCCTGGGGCGCCGCCATGACCGTGGCGGTGGCCGTGCTGGCCTATGCCATCGGCCTGGTGCTGGGCTCCCTGACGGCGGCGGCGAAGCTGGCGGGCAACGCGCCCGTACGCGCCCTGGCCGGCACCTACACCACCGTGGTGCGCGGGGTGCCGGCCCTGCTGGTGATCTGGCTGCTGTTCTTCGGTGGCAGCGGGCTGGTCACCTGGGTGGCGGCCGCCTTCGGGTATGGCGGGCGGGTGGAGCTGTCGGCCTTCGCCGTGGGGGTGGTGGCCGTCGGCATCGTCTCCGGCGCCTATGCCGCGGAGGTGATCCGCGGCGCCGTCCAGGCCGTGCCCCGGGGCCAAGTGGAGGCGGCCAAGGCCCTGGGCATGCATACGGGCCTGCGCCTGCGCCGGGTCATCGTGCCCCAGGCCCTGCGCTACGCCCTGCCGGGCCTGGGCAATGTCTGGCAGATGACGCTGAAGGACACTTCCCTCGTCTCCGTCGTCACCTTGGCCGAATTGATGCGCCAGGCCTTCATCGCCAGCGGCAGCACGCGGCAGCCCTTCGTCTTCTATTTGACGGCGGCGCTGGTCTACATGGCCCTGACCACGGCGTCGGAAGCCGGGTTCCGCCTGCTGGAACGGCGGGCCGAGCGCGGCGTGCGCCGGGCCGTGGGCTGAGGGGGGGCGGGGATGGACTTTGACCTCATCGCCCGGTCCCTGCCGCAGCTCTTGTCCGGGGCGGGGCTGACCCTGCAACTGGTGGGCTTGTCGCTGGTGATCGGCCTGGCGCTCGCCCTGCTGGTGGCGCTGGGGCGGCTGTCCACGCTCAAGCCGGTGGCGGCCCTGACGGGGGCCTATGTCTTCCTGTTCCGCTCCACCCCGCTGCTGGTGCAAATCTTCCTGATCTATTACGGGCTGGGCCAGTTCGCGGCGGTGCGGGAAAGCTTCCTGTGGCCGCTGCTGCGGGAACCCTACTGGTGCGCGGTCATCGCGCTGGCCCTGAACACCGCTGCCTACACAGGCGAGATCATCCGCGGCGGCATCCGCTCCGTCCCCTTCGGCCAGGTGGAGGCGGCCCGCGCTCTGGGCATGGGCGGCGCCCTGCTGTACCGCCGCATCATCCTGCCCCAGGCCTTCCGCCAGGCCCTGCCGGCCTATGGCAACGAGGTGATCCAGATGGTGCAGGCCACATCGCTCGCCAGCACCATCACCCTGATGGAACTGACCGGCGTCGCCCGCGCCATCGCGTCGCGCACCTTCCAGCCGGTGGAGGTCTTCGTCATCGCCGGCGCCATCTACCTGGCCCTGAACTTCGTGGTCACCCAGGCCGTGCGGCTGGGCGAGCGGCGGTTGGGGCGGGAGGCGGCGCGGTAGGTGGGGGCGTCGCGCCCGCCGGTGTCAGGCGCCCGTGGGTCTGCTCGCCAGCTTGAACGCGTCGAAGCAGAGCGCCAGCGTCTCCTGGTTGGCGTGCCGGCGGGCCAGTTGGTAGGCGAGTTCCAGCACCTGCTTCACAGGTGCGTTCATCTTCAATGCCATGTTGAAGACCAGAACCAAGGCAATCGCCTCCTGCAACAGGAAGCAATGCTTGGTCTCCGCGTGGTCGGACACGATGTGGACGATTTTGAACCGGGCGAGACGGAACGCCAGCATCCCGGCGAACTTGCTTGCAGACAGACCGGTTGCCTCGCTCTGTCGGCGACGCATCATGGCCTTGTAGTCGAACTCGGCCTCGGCGAGGGCGCGAGCCAGCTCGCTGCCGCTTATGCGGATGGCACGCAGATCAACGCCGAATGTCTCGGCGACCTTTCCGGCCGTCAGGTAGTATTTCCGCGTGATCGCTTCCTTGGCCCGGTCGGAAAGCGCGAAACTCACGTCACCTTGGTCGTTCATTCGCCGAAGGCTTCCCTGGCGGCCTTGCCCAAGGCGTCCACGTCGATAAACTCCCCGCCATCCTGCAACAGATAGTCGCTCAGCTCGGCACCAGACTTGAACCCGTCATTGGCCTGGACGGGAGCTGGAGCCTTCGTCATCGCCACCACTTCGCGCACTGTGCGGTCCAGCAGACCCTGCTCGGTCAGGATTTGGTCGAGGGTCATGAGGCGTTTCGTCGTGGGGTTCAGGAGTGGTGAGCCGCACATGCGAGTCCAGGTTGGCACCTGGTGAATGTCTCACCATGCCTTTCACTATCTAAAGCGGTAGTGTTGGCAAGTCAACCTTGATCGTCCACGCCTCGCCGGGATGCGACATCACCCACCCACCCAGTGCCCCTTGTCGCTGCCGGGCTGCTTGGTCACCACCAGGGCCACCTTGTCGTTCAGCATCTGCAACTGCTTGGCCGCGCGGGTGGGCAGGGGGATGCGGTTGTTGATGCAGAAGAAGATCAGCGCCGCGGCCAGCAGGGCGTTCTCGATCCAGAAAATCTGCCTGGCATGGCCGGCGTCCAGGTCCAGGTGCAGGGCGCAGCGCACCTCCGGCTCCCGCTCGAACTCCAGCCTGACGATGGCGCCGGACGGCAAGGGGTTGGCGGTGCGCTTGTGGTACTCGACCACGGCGCGCACGACCTCGTCATTGCTGAAGATGATGTGGCGGATCTCGGTCGGCATGCGCTCCCCCTCGCACAGGGGTTATAGGCGCAACGCCACCGTCGCGGCAAAGCCGTTCGGATAGGCCAGACAAAAGTCGGGAGGGAAAGTGGTGGAGCCGAGGAGGATCGAACTCCTGACCTCCGCATTGCGAACGCGGCGCTCTCCCAGCTGAGCTACGACCCCACACGCTACCGGGGCCCCTGGGGATGTCGGGCGACCGGAGTGGCGCGGAAAATAGACACGCCGCGCCCCCTGTCAAGGCGGAGATTCTTTGCCCGTCGCCTTTCCCGGCGGGCCGCCTTCCCCCCTTCCGGTGGGGGCAAGGGGGAAGGTGGGGCAGCGTCCCTGGACAGCGGGGGACGGTGACATTACGTTCCTGTCCGCGGGCCACCGCCAAATGCCAGAAACACCCCCGGGAGAGCCCATGGGACCCCTGCTCACCAGCATCTTCCAGATCCTCTACACGGTGCTGAACCTGTATGTCTGGGTGCTGATCATCTCCGCGGTGTTGAGCTGGCTGATCGCCTTCAACGTCATCAACACCCACAACCGCTTCGTCTATACCGTGTCGGACATCCTGTACCGGTTGACCGAGCCGGTGCTGCGGCCCATCCGGAACGTGCTGCCCAACCTGGGCGGGATCGACGTGTCGCCCATCGTGGTGATCCTGATCATCATGTTCCTGCAAAGCCTGATCGTGAACTACGGCCTGCTCAGCCCCTATTGATGGCGAAGCCGCCGCTGGAGCCCGCCGCCGACGGCGTGCGCCTTTTCCTGAAGGTCACGCCCAAGGCATCCCGTGACCGGGTGCAGGGCGTGGCGGAGGGGGCGGACGGGCGGCAGGTGGTCAAGGTCACGGTCACCGCGGTGCCGGAGGCGGGCAAGGCCAACGCCGCCGTCATCGCCCTGCTGGCCAAGGCCTGGGGTGTGCCGAAAAGCAGCATTGCCGTCGTCGCCGGTGGCACGGACCGGTCAAAGGTATTATTCGTGGACGGGGACCCGCGGGACCTTTCCGCCCGCCTTTCCGCCTGGCTGGCGGGGCTGGGGGACTAGGGGCGCGGGCCGTTCGCAACGGGGCTTGGGGACCGGGTTTCATGTCTGAGGCGCGCATCATCGACGGCAAGGCCTTCGCGGCCGACCTTCGAGGCAAGATTGCGGAGGGGGTGGCGGATGTCCGCGCCCGCCACGCGCTGGTTCCCGGGCTGGCCGTGGTGCTGGTAGGGGAGGACCCGGCCAGCCAGGTCTACGTCCGCAACAAGGGGGAGCAGACCCGGGAAGCCGGCATGCACTCCGTCACCCACCGGCTGCCGGCGGACACCACGCAGGATGCGCTGCTGCGGCTGGTGGACCAGCTGAACCATGACCCCAGCATCCACGGCATCCTGGTGCAGCTGCCCCTGCCTGCGCACATCGACAGCGCCGCCGTGCTGGCCGCCATCGACCCGGCGAAGGACGTGGACGGGTTCCACGTGGTGAACGCGGGCCGCCTGGCCGTGGGCCTGCCCGCCCTGGTGCCCTGCACGCCGCTGGGCTGCCTGATGCTGCTGAAGGACACGGTGGGCAGTCTGCGCGGCCTGCATGCCGTGGTGGTCGGCCGGTCCAACATCGTCGGCAAGCCCATGGCGCAGTTGCTGCTCCAGGCCGATTGCACCGTGACCGTGGCCCACAGCCGCACGGTCGACCTGGCGGAGACCTGCCGCCGCGCGGACATCCTGGTGGCCGCCGTGGGCCGGCCGGAGATGGTGCGCGGCGACTGGATTAAGGAAGGGGCCGTGGTCATCGACGTGGGCATCAACCGCGTGCCCGCCCGCGACCCCGCGGCGGCTGCCGCGGGCAAGACCCGGCTGGTGGGCGACGTGGCCTTCGAGGAGGCCAAGGCATTCGCCGGGGCCATCACCCCGGTGCCGGGCGGGGTGGGCCCCATGACCATCGCCTGCCTGCTGCTGAATACCCTGACGGCGGCCTGCCGCAGCCGCGGGCTGGAACTGCCGCCCATGGTCACCACGGCCCGCGGGACGCCCGTTTGATCACGGCCTATGTCCGACAGGGCGACCGGCTGGCCGCCTTCGCGTTGGAACCCGGCGCGCCCTTGCCGGAGGGCACCCTCTGGCTGGACGTGCTGCGGCCGGCGGAGGCGGAGCGGGGCGTGCTGGGCACCGCGCTCGGCATCGATCTGCCCACCAAGGAGGACATGAGCGAGATTGAGGCCTCCAGCCGCCTGTACCTGGAGGGGGAGGCCGCCTTCCTCACCACCCCCGTCATCAGCCGGGGGAGACGGGGCGGCTGGACCTCGGCCTGCTGACCTTCATCCTGACGCCGGCCGTGCTGGTCACGGTGCGCCACACGGAGCCGCTCTGGCTCTCCATCTACGCGGCGCGCACCCTGCGCCACCCGAACCTGGCCCCCACCCCGGTGGACGCCATGCTGGGCCTGCTGGAAGCGGTGGTGGACCGGGCGGCGGACGTGCTGGAGATGGTGGGCACCGACCTGGATCACCTCTCCACCCAGATCTTCGCCGAGGCGACGGAGGTGGAGGCCGGCGTGCTGGAGGCCGGGCGCCGCGGCGACAAGCGGCGCCAGGTGGTGCGCAAGGCCAAGCGAAGGAAGGCCCAGTCGGACCAGCTCCGCAGCGTCATCACCGCCGTGGGCCGGGCGGGCGACCTGGTGCAGAAGGTGCGGGACTGCCTGGCCGGGCTGGAACGGCTCTGCGCCTTCGCCACCACCGTGGCGGGGCCGCGCATGGCCAAGGAACAGAAGGTCCGGCTGAAGACCCTGGCCCGCGACGTCCATTCCCTGGTGGAGCATGCGGGCTTCCAGGCCATGCAGGGCAGCTTCCTGCTGGATGCCACGCTGGGCCTGATCAACATCCAGCAGACCACCATCATCAAGATCTTCTCGGTGGCCGCCGTCGCCTTCCTGCCGCCCACCCTGGTGGCCAGCCTGTACGGCATGAACTTCCACCACATGCCGGAACTGGACTGGCAGTTGGGCTACCCGCTGGCCCTGCTGCTGATGGTCGTCGCCGCGGTGGTGCCGCTGCTGTACTTCAAGAAACGTGGTTGGTTGTGATTCGTAGGTCGGATTAGCGGCGAAGCCGCGTAATCCGACGTCACCCTTGCCAGCCGTCGGATTACGCTCCGCTAATCCGACCTACTTCAACCCCTCCACCCGCAGCACCACGAACTCCGTGTCGTCGGCCCGGTCCAGGAAGCGGCCGGCGGAGAAGGGGAAGTTGTTGTCGTTGGCCACCAGGACGCGCCCGTCGGGCAGCAGGGCCGCGCTCTCGATGGTGACGAAGGGCATGCCGTAACGGCCCTCGGCCCCGCCCTGCTTCGCCAAGCCCTTGGGGTCGGCGATGGCCAGCAGGTCGATGTAGCCCTCCTTGGCCACCGCGGCACCGGCGGCCCCTTCCGGTGGGCGGGTGACCAGGTAGAGTCGCTTGAACCGGGCCGGGCGCTCGAAGCAGGTGGGGCCGGGCTGGCCGGCGGGGCAGGCGCGGGCGGCATCCCCCTCCCCACTGTCCCGTTCAAGCACCAGGGCGCGGCGCTCGTCCACCCAGGTGGCCTCCGCCACCGTGTTCCCGTCGGCTTCCAGCGGGTAGGTCCAGCCCTCGCCCGTCCAGCGCTTGTCCACCGTGTCATAGACCATCCAGCGCAGCCGCGGCTTGCCGTCGGCCCAGCGCTCCGCCGTGCCTTCCTTCCAGACCGGTCCCTCCATCAAGGCATAGAGCTTGCGCCCGTCGGGGCCCGCCATCAGCGACTCGAACCCGCGGGACCGGCCCACCTCGAAGGCCAGGGGCTGGTCGGGGGTGCCGGGCAGGCGCAAGGCCGGGTGGTCCGGGGACCGGACGGGCTTGCCGTCCACCTCCGTCTCCACCGGCTCCTGCAACCGCCCCTGCCGGTCGAAGCGCAGCAGGAAGGGGCCGAACTCGTCCGACACCCAGAACCCGTCCGGCGTGACCACCAGGCTTTCCGGGTCTATGTCGGCGCCGGTCAGGTACCGGCGCTCCGTCCCCTCCAGCGTGATCGGCCAGGGGAAGCGGCGGTCCGGGTCGGACAGCCACAGGGTCTCCACCCGCTCCGCCTTGCCGCCGCCGAAGTCCAGCCGGAACCGGTGCAGCCCCAGCAGCGCGTCGGCGGAGTTGCCCTTGGCCCCATAGCCATTGTCCGCCAGGCCCCACACCGTCCCGTCCGCCGCGGCGCGGAGGGAGGACACGCCCTGCACCGGCTGTCCCTTCACCGGCAGGTCGATGCCCGTGGGCCGGCCGGATGGGCCGGGGCTGGTGCGGCCCTGGATCTTGCCGGGCTCATCCACCCGCCTGCCGCCGGGACCGGTGAACTTGCCCGACAGGGCCAGGGCGGGGGGCGCGTCCGGCGGCGGAGGCACCAGCGTGTTGGCGGGAAGCACCGCCTGCCCCTCCAAGATGGCGGGCAGCAGGGTGTTGGCATCGGCCAGCGCGGGCGCGGTCCCTAGCGACAAGAGGGCGGCGGCAAGTCTCAGGGCGCGCATGGGCGGGGGCTCCGTCTTGCGGGTCGGGGCCGCAGTGTGACGGACACGCGGCACCCCTCCAACCCTTTCCCCAACCGGCGATGGCCCTGGGGTGTTGCCGCGGGCCGTGGCTCGGGCATGATGGGCCCCGGATGATCGGGAGCAAGAAGCATGGTCGGCACCATCTGGGGCCTGGCGCTGGCGGGGGCGTTCCTGCTGGCCAGCCATTTCGGCATTTCCAGCACAAGGCTGCGCCCGGCCGTGGTGGACCGGCTGGGGGAGGGGCCGTATCGCGGCCTCTATTCCCTGGTGGCGGCCGGCGCCTTCGCCTGGTTCGTCTGGGCCTATGAGACGGCACCCTATGCCCCGGTCTGGGACTGGCAACCCTGGCAGGCCTGGGTGCCGGCGGTGCTGATGCCCTTGGCCCTGCTGCTGGTGGTGGGCGGCCTGACCACCCGCAACCCCACCTCCGTCGGCCAGGAAAAGGCCCTGACCTCGGCCGAGCCCGCACAGGGCGTGCTGCGCATCACCCGCCACCCCTTCCTGTGGGGCGTGGGGCTGTGGGCCCTGTCGCACCTGGTGCCCAATGGCGATCTGGGCGGCCTGCTGTTCTTCGGCACCCTGGCCGCCCTGGGCATCGTCGGCGCCCTGTTGCTGGACGCCAAGAAACGGGCCGGCGGTGGGCTGGACTGGGAACGGTTCGAGCTGACCACCGGCTTCGTCCCCTTCAGCGCCATCCTGGCCGGCAAGCAGAGCCTGGCCCGGGCGGCGGGGGAGTTCGGCCTGTGGCGGCTGGTCGTGGTCGTGGTGCTCTACGGCGCCCTGCTGCACCTGCACCCCTGGCTGTTCGGCGTGCCGGCGATCCCGGGGTGAAACAGGATTTGGGAGTTGACATTAGAGAAATGTTTATGGTTTGTTCGGCGCTTGCCGATTGCATTTAGAATGGAGTCTCGCAGTGTTTATGGCTAATCAAATTAGATCTGACACAATTAAAAATTTGAAACCGGGAACTGTTTTTGCAAAAAGAGTGTCTTCGGGATTTAAACTGTTCATGAGAGCTGTCGAAATTGGCGAGGAAGGAACTGAGACACATTGCATAATCATGTTAGACGGGGAGATGTCTAATGGGAATCAATATTTCCCACTCAGCCAAACGAGAAATGATCCAGTCATATATTATCCAGATGCGTTTATTGAATTCTCGGTATTTGGTGAAAAATGGAAAATGGCAACAGATAGCTTTAGATACTCCTTTGACGTGATTTTGAGTGACGGGAGTGCGTATTTTGTTTTTGGTTATGGAATGGGCGAGATCGGTCATTTGAATATCAGCACTGGAGTTATTGATTTTTCGGAAAAGATCATTGCCAATGTCACGAGGGAATACAAAATTCTGAGCCAAAACCCGGGTGATGCCGAGCCAACGATTCTATTCGAACGGAAAGATCAATGATTCCTAGTCTGAATCATGGTGCCGCGGGGCTTAATCTCCGTGCCACCGACAAATGTCCCCCGATCCATCCCGGCGAAATCCTAGCTGATGATCTTGAAGCCATAGGCATGAGTGCCTGGAAGTTCGCGGGGCACATCGGCGTGCCCCCAACAGCCATCTCGGGCCTCCTCAAAGGCAAACGCCGGGTGGATGGAGCCATGGCCCTCCGCCTCGGCCGCGTCTTCGGGACCAGCTCCGAATACTGGGAACGGCTCCAGGCCAACTATGAGCGCAAGGTCGCGCTGGCGGAACTGGGGCCGAAGCTGGACGCGATCACGCCGTTGGTGGACAGTCCCGCCGCCTGATCCCATCGCCCGGCTTCCTTCCCCGCGGCCTTCCTGCCATGCTCCCGGCAAAACACCGGGAGGATTGAGGTTATGGCGGAGAGCGCTGCCGATTACGCGCCCACGGCCCGCGGCACCAACCTGTTCGAGACGGACACCAACCTGATCCGCCTGCTGGAACGGCGGGCGCCGGAGGTGCTGGAGCGGCATGAGGAGCGGCTGGCCGACTTCGGTGCCTGGGCCGGCGGGCCCCTGGACGCCCAGGCCGAATACACAGACCGCTTCGCGAACCCGAAGCTGGACCCCTACGGCCCAAATGGCGAGCGGACGGGCCGCGTCGTTTTCAACAGCGACTACCTGGCCTGCCATGCGGAGGCGTACCGGCGCGGCGCCGTCGGGCTTCCTTACCTGCCCGGGGGCGACGGCAGCCACCTGCCCTGCTTCACCATGGGCTATTTGCTGTCCCACAGCGACATCGCGATCCACTGCCCGGTGACCATGACCGGGGCGGTGGCCTATGTGCTGGACAGGCTGGCCCCCAACGACGTCCGCGCCCGCTACCTGCCCGAGCTGACCCGCATGGACGGCAAGGCCCTGTCTGGCGGCACCTGGGCGACCGAACTCCACGGCGGCTCCGACGTGGGCGCCACGACGACGACGGCCGAGCGGCGCAATGACGGCTTCCGCCTGCACGGGCTGAAGTGGTTCACCAGCAACGCCGGCTCCGGCCTGGCCCTTGCCACGGCGCGGCCGGAAGGTGGGGATGGCGGCGGGCGGGGCCTGGGCTGCTATCTGGTGCCCAGCCATTTGGACGACGGCACCCCCAACCATTACCGTCCCCGCCGACTGAAGGAGAAGGCGGGCACCCGCGGCCTCGCTACGGCCGAGCTGGACCTGAACGGCGCCTGGTGCGTGGAGGTGGCGGGGGCGCCCGACGGGCTGAAGGTGATGATGGCGGCGCTGGAGTACAGCCGCATCCACAATGCCGTGGGCAGTGCGGGGATGCACCGCCGCGCCTTCCTGGAATCCGCGGGCTGGGCCACCCACCGGTCCGCCTTCGGCCAGCCCATCCGCCGCTACCCCATGGTGCAGGACCAGCTTCTCGACATGCAGATGGAGCTGGAGGCGGGCACCGCCCTGGCCTTCGAATCGGCCCTGGCTTTCGATGCCAGCCTGTCGGACGAGGGCGCCCATGACTGGCTGCGCCTCGCCACGGCACTGGCCAAGTACCGCACGGCGGAGCAGTGCGTGAAGGCCTGCCGCCAAGCGGTGGAGATCGTCGGCGGCAACGGCTACACGGAGGAATACCCTACCGCGCGCCTGTACCGGGACTGTTTGGTCACCGCCGTGTGGGAAGGCCCGGCCAACATCCAGGCGCTGGAACTGCTGCGCCTCGTGGCCGGCAAGCGGGCGGGGGACCAAGTGTTCCTGGCCCGCGTCGGCACAATCCTGTCCGACCTGCCCCCGGCCGCCCAGGAGCCGGCGGCGGAAGATGTCTCCGCGATCCTGGAAGGGGCGGTGGAGGAATGCAGGGCGGCGCTTTCCTACCTGCGCCAGCGCCCGGAGGAAGGGCCGCGCCATGGCCGCCGCCTGCTGGACCTGATGGCCGACACCCTGGCCGCGGCGCTGCTGTGTGAGGAGGCGGTGTACGACCTTGCCCTGGGTGACCGGCGCAAATGGCTGGTGGCCAGCCGCTTCACCCGCAAGGTGCTGGGCCGCGCCGACCCGATCACCGCGGACATCGACCCGGCGAACGCCGAGTTCGACGCCGTGCTGGCCTATGAGGCGGTGTGACGGGGGGCCGCGTCCCCCGTCAGCTTGATCCCCCTGGCGCCTCCCCACATACCCTGCATCGCATCCCGACAAGGTTCCCATGAGCTACCCGCACCAGCCCCACGACCCCATCCAGTGGCACGGCACCACCATCATCTGCGTCCGCAAGGGCGGGCAGGTGGTCATCGCCGGCGACGGCCAGGTCTCCATGGGGCAGACCGTGATGAAGTCCAACGCCAAGAAGGTGCGCCGCCTGGCCGGTGGGTCCGTGATGGCCGGCTTCGCCGGCGCCACCGCCGACGCCTTCGCCCTGTTCGAGCGGCTGGAGGCCAAGCTGGAGCAGCATCCGGGCCAGCTAACCCGCGCGGCGGTGGAGATGGCGAAGGACTGGCGCACCGACCGGTACCTGCGCCGGCTGGAGGCCATGATGGCCGTGGCCGACCGCGACGTCTCCCTGGTCATCACCGGCAACGGCGACGTGCTGGAGCCGGAGGACGGCATCATCGCCATCGGCTCCGGCGGCAACTACGCCCTGGCCGCCGCCCGGGCGCTGGCCGACCGCGAGGACATGGACGCCGAGGCCATCGCCCGCAAGGCCATGAAGATCGCCGCGGACATCTGCGTCTACACGAACAACTCCCTGACGTTGGAAAAGATCTGAGCCCATGACGGCCTTCTCCCCCCGCGAGATCGTCTCCGAACTCGACCGCTTCATCGTCGGCCAGCAGGACGCCAAGCGCGCCGTGGCCATCGCGCTGCGCAACCGCTGGCGCCGGCAGCAGCTCCAGAGCCCCCTGAAGGAGGAGGTGCTGCCCAAGAACATCCTGATGATCGGCCCCACCGGCGTCGGCAAGACGGAGATCGCCCGGCGCCTTGCCAAGCTGGCGGCGGCCCCCTTCCTGAAGGTGGAGGCGACCAAGTTCACCGAGGTCGGCTATGTGGGCCGCGACGTGGAGCAGATCGTCCGCGACCTGGTGGAGATCGCCATCGGCCTGACCAAGGAGAAGCTCCGCAAGGAGGTGGCGGGCAAGGCCGAGCTGCGGGCGGAGGACCGGGTGCTGGACGCCCTGTGCGGCACCGACAGCCGGCCAGAGACGCGGGCCAAGTTCCGCAAGATGCTGCGGGAAGGCACGCTGAACGACAAGGAGATCGAGGTCCAGGTGGCGGACAGCGCCGTGCCTGGGCTGCCGACCTTCGACATACCGGGCATGCCCGGCTCCCAGATGGGCATGGTCAACCTTGGCGACATTTTCGGCAAGGCGCTCGGTGGCGGCCGGACCAAGACACGCCGCATGACCGTGGCGGAGAGCTACGACGTGCTGATGGCGGAGGAGTCGGACAAGCTGCTGGACCAGGAAAAGGTGGTGGCGGAGGCGATCCACACCACCGAGCAGTCCGGCATCGTCTTCCTGGATGAAATCGACAAGATCACCGCCCGCTCGGAGCACCGGGGCGGGGCCGACGTCAGCCGTGAGGGCGTGCAGCGCGACCTGCTCCCCCTGATCGAGGGCACTACGGTCAACACCAAGCATGGCCCGGTGAAGACCGACCACATCCTGTTCATCGCGTCCGGCGCCTTCCACATCGCCAAGCCCAGCGACCTGCTGCCGGAGTTGCAGGGCCGCCTGCCCATCCGGGTCAACCTCCAGCCCCTGACCCGCGACGACTTCCGCCGCATCCTGACGGAGCCGGAGGCGTCGCTGATCAAGCAGTACGTGGCCCTGATGAAGACGGAAGAGGTGGAGCTGGTCTTCACCGACGACAGCATCGACGAGCTGGCCACCCTGGCGGCGGAGATCAACCGGACGGTGGAGAACATCGGCGCCCGCCGCCTGCACACGGTGCTGGAGCGCCTGCTGGAGGAGATCAGCTTCAGCGCCACCGAGAAGGGCGGCCAGACCATCACCATCGACGCGGCCTATGTCCGCGCCCAGCTCCAGGGCCTGGCGCAGAACACCGACCTGAGCAAGTTCATCCTGTAGTGCCGGGCGCCGTCCGTGGGACAAGATTTTCACGGACGGCACGGACATGCCACGGATATCCACGGACGGGAAGAATTGCCTTCGGCATGATGCCGCTCCACCCGAGCGCCGCAGGCAGCCTTATTTTGTCCGTGCTGTCCGTGGAGTGTCCGTGCCGTCCGTGAAAACGGGCCCCACGCCTCACACCCTCGCCTTCACCAGCGCCTCCGGCGTGTCGGTGAACACGCCCGTCACGCCCCAGCCCAGCACTTCCTTGGCCGCCGCCGGGTTGTTGACGGTGTAGGCCAGCACGGGCCGGCCGGTGGCGCGGTACTCGGCGATGGTCTGCGCCGTCTCCCGCCTTGCATTCACGTGGATGGTGGCGGCGCCCAGCGCGTCGGCCTGGGCGGCCCAGTCGGCGGGGCGGCGGTCCACCAGGTAGCCGATGGGCCAGGCGGGCACCACTTGGCGGGCCATGGAGAGTGCTAGCGGGTCGAAGCTGCTGACCAGGGGCGGGGGCCGGTCCTGGGGCCAGATGCCCAGGGCCATGGACAGGGCGATGCCCGCCGTCTCCTCCGCCCGGCCGGGGCAGGGCTTGATCTCTAGGTTGATGCCCAGGCCCAATTCCAGGCACAGCTCCAGCGTCTCCGACAGGGCGGCCACCCGCTCCCCCTTGAAGGCGGGGTGGAACCAGCCGCCGGCATCCAGCTTGCGCAGCTCCTCGAAGCTGCGGGCCGATACGGGGCCCTTGGCGTCCGTGGTGCGGTCCAGCCGGTCGTCATGCATCAGGATCGGCACGCCGTCGGCGGACAGCTTGACGTCCACCTCCACCCAACTGGCGCCCTGGGCCGCCGCCACGCGGATGGAAACCAGCGTGTTCTCCGGCGCGTGCTTGGCGGCACCACGGTGGCCGATGATGCGGGGCAGGGCCAGCTCGGCGGATGGGCCCGGCGCTGATGCCGGCAACGGGGCCGGGGCGCCAGGGGGTGCGTCCGCCGGCGGTGGGGCGGCGCCCGTCTGGCCGGGGGCGCGGGGCTTGGACAGGGCCGGGAGGACCCGGTGCAGGAACCTCACTCCAGCCCCATGCTCTTGGCCATGGTCAGGACCTCCCGGCAGGGCTCCAGCCACATGCGGTACAGGGGGCTGTCCTGGGCCAGCACCTCGGTGGCTTGGCTGCGGGCCGTCTCCAGCTCCTTCTCCACCGCCGCGGGCTCGGGCCCGTTCCGCTGGGCGGCCTGGAAGGCGACGGAGCGGTAGGCGCGGGCGCGACCCTCGATGTTGGGGGCCGTGTCCGGCTCCACCCGCTTGGCATGCTGGGCCAGGGCCTCATGCAGCCCGCCGCAACGGGCGGCAGAGATGCTCAACAGCTTCCACTGGGCCGGGGGCACGTCGGGCAGGACGTTGTCCGAGGGGGCCGGTTGGGCCTGGGCTTGGGCCAGGGCGGGCAGCGGGGTGAAGGCAAGCAGGCAGGCGGTCACGAGGGCAGTGCGTCGCATCGGGTGTCCTGGATGCTGCGGGTCCACAGGATTAAGGACCATACCCGAGGGAGGGGCAAAGGGCGATAGGGGGTGCGCAGCCTATCCGGTCGGGTGGGGCGCCTGTGCCGGCAAGCGTCGGCCGGACGGGGGCGTGTTCCCGACACGGGGTGCCAAACGGGAACTGCCACAGGATAGGGAAAGGGTTACTGCACCTTGCCCGTCTGCAAGGTACCGGTGACGCTGCCGCCGTCGGCGATGGCGATGCGGCCATAGCGGATGGTGCCGTCCACCTGGCCGGTCTCTCCCACGGACAGGGTGCCGGTGATCTCCAGCGTGCCGGTGGCGCGGCCGTTGACGCGCATGGTCTCCACCTTGGCGGTGCCCTCGAAGTGGCCGCCCTCGGCGATCTCCAGGATCTTGATCTCGGTCAGGGTCACGTCCACCAGCCGGCCGGCCACATGCAGCGTGTGGCAATGGCTGATCTTCGCCCCCTCGATCCGCGCCTCGGTGGAGATGGTGGTGATGCCGCCGGTGGAGGGGCCGGTGCTCACGGACTCTGCCGCACCGTTCAGGCCGGGGCGCTGGAAGGACCGCGGATCCAGGATGTCGCTCATCGGTACACGCTCTCCCCCTCGGCGCCGGCTCCCGACCGGGCCTCCCTCGTCAGGGTGATAGTGATACGGCGAACGGGTTAAATCCGCAACGCCTGTTGCCCCTTCCGGGGGCGGATGTCACGGAACCGGGGGAGCGTGGCGGTTCCCCGGATCTGGCTTCCGGTTCTTGGAAGCCCGGTCCGGCGACGACGGCCGCCGCGCGGGCCCCCCTCGCGCAAAGCATGGGCGCCCGGCGCTTGAGGGAACTGCCTAGGACCCCAGGGCACGGGTGCGTTGCGGTCCCCCGCGTTGACAGGGGGCGCCGCAGCGCACAATCTCCGTCCTTTCCTGCGGATTTTCGAAGGATTTGCGCCGCGGGAACAGGCTTTTGAAGGAGTACGGTCCGGTGATCCCTGTCGTGATGCCCACCTATGCCCGCATCGACGTGGTGTTCGAGCGGGGCGAAGGCGCGTATCTGTGGGATACCACGGGCCGACGATTCCTGGACTTCACCAGCGGCATCGCGGTGAACGCCCTCGGCCACGCGCATCCTTACCTGGTGCAGAAGCTGACCGAGCAGGCGCACAAGCTCTGGCACACCAGCAACCTGTTCCGGGTGGCGGGGCAGGAAAGCCTGGCCAAGCGGCTGACGGAGCTGACCTTCGCCGACACGGTGTTCTTCACCAACTCGGGCGTGGAAGCGTGGGAATGCGCGGTCAAGGTGGTGCGCAAGTACCAGCATGACACCGGCCATCCGGAGAAGACCCGCTTCATCGTCGCCGGCGGCGCCTTCCACGGGCGCAGCACCACGGCCATCGCTGCCGCCAAGTCGGAAAAGATGGTGGGCGGCTTCGGCCCCCTGCTGGACGCCTTCGACCAGGTGGCGTTCGACAATCTGAATGAGCTGCGCGCCGCCATCACGCCCCAGACCGCCGCCATCATGGTGGAGCCCATCCTGGGCGAGGGCGGCATCCGCCCGGCCAGCGTGGAATATTTGCGCGCCCTGCGGGAGACGGCGGACGAGTTCGGCCTGTTGCTGGTGTTCGATGAGATCCAGTCGGGCGTGGGCCGCACCGGCAGGCTGTTCGCCCATGAATGGGCAGGCATCACCCCAGACGTGATGCCCATCGCCAAGGGCATCGGCGGCGGCTTCCCCGTAGGCGCCTGCCTGGCGACGGAGAAGGCGGCCGTGGGCATGGTCCCCGGCACCCATGGCAGCACCTTCGGCGGCAACCCCCTGGCCATGGCCGTGGGCAACGCCGTGCTGGACGTGGTCACCGCCCCCGGCTTCCTGGAGCAGGTGCAGGCCACCGGCGCCAAGCTGGAGGCAGCGCTGAAGGGGCTGGTGGAACGGCACCCGGGCGTGCTGGCGGAGGCCCGCGGCAAGGGCCTGATGCTGGGGCTGAAGTGCGTCACCCCCAACGCGGAGCTGGTGACCCGGCTGCGCGACAACGGCCTGCTGGTGGTCGCCGCCGCCGACAACGTCATCCGCGTCCTGCCGCCCCTGACCATCGGCGACGCGGAGATCGCGGAGGCCGTCTCCATCATCGACAAGACCTGCCGGGAGGTGCTGGCATGAGCCCGGCAAAGAAGGTTCGCCATTTCCTGGACATCCACCAGCATGACACCGCGGCCCTCCGCGGCATGCTGGACCACGCGGCGGTGCTGAAGCGGTCGAAGGGCCACGCGAAGCCCTTCGCCGGCAAGACCCTGGCCCTGATCTTCGAGAAGCCCAGCACCCGCACCCGGGTCAGCTTCGAGGTGGGCATGCGCCAGCTGGGCGGGGAGGTGGTCACCCTCACCGGCAAGGAGATCCAGCTCGGCCATGGGGAGACCATCGCCGACACGGGCCGCGTGCTGTCGCGCTTCGTGGACGTGATCATGCTGCGCACGGACGACGAGGCGAAGCTGCACGAGCTGGCGTCCTGCGCCACGGTGCCGGTGATCAACGGCCTGACGGATGTCAGCCACCCCTGCCAGATCATGGCCGACATCCTGACCTTCGAGGAGCGGAAGGGCTCCATCGAGGGCAAGGTGGTCTGCTGGTCCGGCGACGCCAACAATGTCTGCCAGAGCTGGATCCACGCGGCGGTGCGCTTCGACTTCGAGCTGCGCATCGCCTGCCCGGACGAGCTGCGCCCCACCGACGCGACCCTGGACTGGGTCCGGGCGGAGGGCAAGGGCAAGGTCATCGTCTCCACCGACGCCGCCGCCATGGCCAGGGGCGCGGACGCCATCGTGACCGACACCTGGGTCAGCATGCACCACGCGGACGGGGAGCGGCGGCACAACCTGCTGAAACCCTACCAGGTCAACGAACAGTTGATGGCATTGGCGAAACCAGACGCCATATTCATGCACTGTCTCCCCGCCCACCGCGGCGAGGAGGTCTCTGCCTGTGTCATGGACGGGCCCCAGTCGGTCATCTGGGACGAGGCGGAGAACCGGATGCACGCCCAGAAGGGCATTTTGAGCTGGTGCCTGAATACATGACCAAGAGCAACGGAGCGGCGGGCGCCCCCCGCCGCGACACCGATCCCGTCATCGCCAACGTCGACGTCGTCCTCCCCTTCCAGCTTGAACAGTCCGGCTTCCGCGGCCGGCTGGTCCGGCTCGGGCCGGGGCTGGACGAGATCCTGAACCGCCATGC
Source organism: Aerophototrophica crusticola (assembly GCF_012913305.1). NCBI lineage: Bacteria > Pseudomonadati > Pseudomonadota > Alphaproteobacteria > Rhodospirillales > Rhodospirillaceae > Aerophototrophica > Aerophototrophica crusticola. The sequence continues at coordinate 29,462 of NZ_CP051775.1, forward strand.
CTACCCGGCGCCGGTGGCCCAGCTGCTGGCGGAGACCATCGTGCACGCGGCTGCCCTGGCCGCGAACCTGAAGTATGACGGCATCTTCACCCTCCAGACCAAGGGCGACGGGCCGGTGGCCTATACGGTGGCGGACGTGACCAGCGTCGGCGACCTGCGCGGCTATGCCCGGTTCGACGGCGACCGGTTGACGGAGCAGCAGTCCCACAAGGGCTTCCTGCCGGACCTGGGCTCCCTCCTGGGCAGCGGCTACTTGGCCTTCACCGTGGACCAGGGGGAGCACACCGAGCGCTACCAGGGCATCGTGGAGCTGCGCGGCAGCGGCCTGTCCGACGCGGTGCGCCACTATTTCCGCCAGTCGGAACAGGTGGCCACGGGCATCAAGGCCATGGCCGGCAAGGATGCGGACGGCAAGTGGGTCGGCGGCGCCGTCCTGCTGCAGGCCCTGCCGCCCGACGACGTGGCCCTGGCCGCCGACCACCAGGCCGGCAGCCGGGAAGAGGACTGGAACCGCGCCATGATCCTGCTGGACACGGTGACGGAGAAGGAACTGCTGGACAGGACCCTGCCCGCCGACGTGCTGGCCTACCGCCTGTTCCATGAGGAAGGGCTGCGCCTGTTCGACCGGCGGGAACTGCGCCCGGGCTGCCGCTGCTCCCGCGAGCGGGTGGTGAACGCGCTCCAGTCCATCCGGCGGGAGGAGCTGGACGACATGCGCGTGGACGGCAAGGTCGTGGTCACCTGCGAGTTCTGCAACAGCGCCTACGCCTTCGACGACGCGGACCTGGACACGGTCTATGGCGGTGCGGCGTTCTGATATCGCGACTTTCGAATTCGAAAGTAGGTCGGATTAGCAGCCCCCCGGCCGCGTAATCCGACGGCGATTCCTGTTGGTCGTCGGATTACGCTACGCTAATCCGACCTACGATGGGAGCTTGACGGGCCATGGACACGATCACTGACGCGCGGCGGCAGGCCGGGATGGAGTTGCAGGCCCTGGCGGAGGAGTTCGAGGGCAGCGACGAATCCGCCTTCCGCCGTTCCCGCATCGCCTGCTGGGTGGTGACGGCCGCGGCCGGCCTGATCGCCCTGGTCTTCCTGCTGGCGGCGGCGGATTGGCGCTATGTGCTGCTGCTGTGGTTCACCGTCAGCGCCCTGTCCTGGCTGACCTACTTCCTGTCCGTCCGCCGCCAGCGGGCCCAGACCGCCCGGCTGCGGGACATGGCGAACCGCTGGCTGGGCGTGAAGCCGGTGGTCTGAGGCGAGGCGTCCCCCATGCTACATGAGCACAATCAGGGGGTGATGCGGAAATGCCAGCCCCGTCTGCAAAGGATTTGTTGAGACAGTTTCTCAAGCGTTGGAAAGTTGCCAACCCGAACCGTCCCCCGTATCGTCCCGTTCGGAAACTTGGCCGCCACCTTTTCGGATAATGCGCGGCCGGGTCTCCCAACCAGGGGTCCGTCCGGCCTGTCACAGGGCCGCGGACAGGGGCGCGGCCAACCGTTTCGTCCCCACAAATCCTGAATACACAGGGATGATCGGCAGCCGGCGTCATCGTTCGAACCAAAATCGGAACGGGGTCGCCTCATGAGTATGGGTACGGGTTCGCTGGCCAGGCTTCTGCTGGCCGGCAGCGCAGTGGTGGGCCTGACGGCCGCCACCACGTCCGCCGCGCACGCGCAGCAGCCGACGCAACAGGCGGCCGTGCTGGAAGAGATCATCGTCACCGCCACCAAACGGGCGGAAAACCTGCAGGAGGTGCCGGTATCCGTCGGCACCGTCGCCCCGGACAAGCTGGAAGCGGTCATGTCCGCCGGCGTGGACCTGCTGGCCCTGTCGGGCTCTGTCCCCAGCCTCTACGCGGAGTCCACCTTCGCCCGCACCTTCCCGCGCTTCTACATCCGCGGCCTGGGCAACAGCGACTTCGACCTGAACTCCACCCAGCCGGTGGGCGTGGTGCTGGACGAGGTAGTGCAGGAAAACCCGCTGCTGCGCGGCTTCCCGCTGTTCGACATCGCCCGGGTAGAGGTGCTGCGCGGGCCCCAGGGCACCCTGTTCGGCCGCAACACCCCGGCGGGCACCATCAGCTTCATCTCAAACAAGCCGTCGGAGAAGACGGAGGCCTACTTCAACGCCTCCTACGGCAAGTACAACACGCTGGAGACGGAGGGCGCGGTGGGCGGAGCCGTGATCGACGGCGTGCTGTCCGCCCGCCTGTCCCTGCTGTATGAGCGCCGGGACGACTTCGTGGACAACACCTTCACCGGCGAGGACGACGCGCTGGGCGGCTACAACGAGGCGGCGGCCCGGCTACAGTTCCTGTACGACAAGGGCGGCCCGCTGACGGCCCTGTTCAACGTCCATGCCCGCGACCTGGACGGCACGGCCCGTATCTTCCGCGCCAACATCATCCAGCGCGGCAGCAACGACCTGGTGCCCGGCTTCCGGCGGAACCAGGTGTTCCAGAACGGCCAGAACGACCTGGACGTCAGCAGCCGCGGCGGCAGCCTGCGGGTGGAGTATGATCTCGGCTCCGTCCTGCTGACCTCCATCACCGGGTACGAGACGGTGGAGGTCTATACCCGCGGCGACATCGACGGCGGCGTCTCCGGCACCGGGCCGGGCTTCATCCCGTTCGACAGCGAGACAGCGGACGAGATCCCCGACCACGCGCAATGGACACAGGAAGTCCGCCTGACCAGCCAGGGCAGTGGCCCGTTCCGTTGGCAGGCCGGCGTCTTTTATTTCAACGAGGACGTGGACGCTCGCGGCTATTCCTATGGCAACCCCACGGACCCGCGCGGGATCAGCCATTTCATCGACAGCAACCAGGAATCCACCAGCTGGGCTGTGTTCGGCCAAGCCAACTATGACATCACCGACCAGCTCACCCTCACGGGCGGCCTGCGGTACAATGATGACGAGAAGGACTACACCGTGTCCCGCACGGTGCGGCCGGGGGCCTTCGTCCCGGCCTCGGGCCCGGTGGGGACCCGGACCGGCGCCGCCTCCGTCTCCGGTGACCGCATCACCTGGGACGTCAGCCTGACCTACAAGGCGACGGACGACATCAACCTGTTCGGCCGCGTCGCCAGCGGCTACCGGGCGCCGTCCATCTCCGGCCGCGTGCTGTTCCCGGCCAACCTCACCGGCGGGGCCAGCCTGAACTCCGACATCAGCACGGCGTCGGCGGAAAAGATCATGTCCTATGAGGCGGGCGTGAAGTCCGACCTCTGGGGGAACAAGGCCCGCCTGAACCTCACCGGCTTCTATTCGGACATCAAGGACCAGCAGTTCGTCGCGGTAGGCGGGGCCACCAACGTGACCCGGCTGCTGAACGCCGACAAGGGCATCGCCTATGGCTTCGAAGCGGAGCTGGAGCTGCTGCCCGTCGACAACCTGCTGCTGACCGGCGGCCTATCCTACAACTACACGGAGATCGACGATCCCAACCTGCCGGTGGCGCCGTGCGGCGGCGGGTGCACCGTGACCGATCCCCTGTTTTCCGCCACCAGCACCAACGTGCGCATCGACGGCAACCCGTTCCCCAACGCGCCCAAGTGGCTGTTCACCGCCACGGCCCGCTATTCCATCCCCTTGGGCACGGGCGAGGCTTACATCTTCACGGACTGGAACTACCGCTCCAAGGTCAACTTCTTCCTGTACGAGTCGCGGGAGTTCCAGAGCGACAGCAAGATCGAGGGCGGCCTGAAGATCGGCTACCTGTCGGAGGGCGAGCGGTTCGGCTTCGCCGTGTTCGGCCGCAACATCACCAACGCCAAGGAACTGGAAGGCGCCATCGACTTCAACAACCTGACCGGCATCGTGACCGAGGCCCCGTTCTATGGGGTCGAGGTGACGGCGAAGTTCTGACGCCTGGTAGGTCGGATTAGGAGCCGCGAGGCTCCGTAATCCGACGCCGGCGGCCGCAAGGCCGTCGGATTACGCGCCGCCCGGCGCTAATCCGACCTACGAATCTGGAGGATGCGCATGCCCTGGACACGCTGGGCTAGCCGGTTCCGCGTCTGGTGGTCGGCACGGCCGGCCCACGGCCCCGCGGCCGTCGGGCTGGCGGAGTGCGGCGCGCCCCTGTTCGACCCCCCGCGCCGATGAGGGACGGGGAGAGCCCTGGCCTTCCCGGTCCCACCCGGTTGCAACGGGTGGACGGTGCCGCCCGCATCGCGTTCAAGGCGGCGCCGGGCGGGGCCACCGTCCTGGACGACCTCTACCAGCGCGCGCCGGCGCGGGTGCTGTTCCCCGACGTGGATGCGGGCGAGCCGCCCCAGGCCGTGCTGCTGACCACCAGCGGCGGCCTGACCGGGGGCGACCGCCTGTCCATCGACGCCGCCGTGGGCCCGGGCGGGGCGGCCATCTTCGCCACCCAGGCGGCGGAGAAGCTGTACAAGGCGCGGGATGGGGAGGGGGACACCCACGTCTCCGTCACGGTCACCGTCGGCCCCGGCGCCTGGGGAGAGTGGCTGGCGCAGGAGACGATCCTGTTCGACGGCGCCCGCCTGCGCCGCTCCCTCACCGCCGACCTCGCCCCCGACGCCCGGCTGCTGGCGACGGAGAGCGTGGTGCTGGGCCGCGCCATGCATGGGGAAAGCCTGCGGACGGGGTTCCTGCACGATTCCTGGCGGGTCAGGCGCGGTGGACGGCTGGTCTGGGCGGACGCGCTCTGCCTGTCCGGCGACATCCCCGGCCTGCTGGCCCAACCCTTCGGCTTCGGTGGGGCCATCGCCTGCGGCACCCTGCTCTATGCCGGGCCGGACGCGGCGGCCCACCTGGACAGGGCGCGGGACCTGCTGGCACCCTGCCTGGGCAATGACCTGAGGGGTGGGGCCACCTGCCTGGACGGGCTGCTCATCATCCGGCTGCTGGCGGACAGCGCCATCGCCCTGCGCCGGGGCACCATGGCCGTCGCGTCGGGCCTGCGCGCCGCGGCCGGGGGCCTGCCGGCCCGGCTGCCTCGGGTCTGGACCTGTTAGGGAGGACTGAATTGAACCTGACCCCCGCGAGAAGGACAAGCTGCTGGTGGCCATGGCCGCCATGGTGGCGCGGCGGCGCCTGGAACGGGGCGTGAAGCTGAACCACCCGGAGGCGGTGGCCCTGATCACCGACACGGTGGTGGAGGGCGCGCGGGATGGGCGCAGCGTGGCGGACCTGATGCAGGCGGGGGCGCAGGTGCTGACCCGCGACCAGGTGATGGAGGGGGTGGCGGAGATAATCCACGAAATCCAGGTGGAAGCCACCTTCCCCGACGGGACCAAGCTGGTCACCGTCCACCAGCCGATCCGCTGAGGGAGGGCGCCATGATCCCGGGCGAAATCATCACCGAAGACGGCGACATCACCCTCAACGCCGACCGGCAGGCCATCACCCTTACCGTCGCCAACACCGGCGACCGGCCGGTGCAGGTGGGCAGCCACTACCATTTCTTCGAGGTCAACCCGGCCCTGTCCTTCGACCGGGCCGCCGCCCGGGGCATGCGCCTGGACATCCCCGCCGGCACCGCCATCCGGTTCGAGCCGGGGCAGGAGCGCAGCGTCCAGCTGATCCCCTATGCCGGGTCCCGCCGCGTCATCGGCTTCCGCGGCGCGGTCATGGGCGACCTGGACACGAAAGGACCCTGAGCCATGCCGGTCAGCATCAGCCGCCGCGCCTATGCCGGCATGTACGGCCCCACCGTGGGCGACCGCATCCGCCTGGCCGACACCGACCTGCTGATAAGGGTGGAGAAGGACTTCACCGTGTATGGGGAGGAGGTGAAGTTCGGCGGCGGCAAGGTGATCCGCGACGGCATGGGGCAGGGCCAGCTCTCAAGGGCGGAGGGCACGCCGGACACGGTCATCACGAACGCGGTGATCCTGGACCATTGGGGCATCGTGAAGGCCGACCTCGCGATCACGGGCGGCCGGATCAGCGCCATCGGCAAGGCCGGCAACCCCGACACCCAGCCCGGCGTCACCATCCCCATCGGCCCAGGGACGGAGATCATCGCGGGGGAGGGGCGCATCCTCACCGCCGGCGGCATCGACGCCCACATCCACTTCATCTGCCCCCAGCAGATCGAGGAGGCGCTGAACGCCGGCATCACCACCATGCTGGGCGGCGGCACCGGCCCGGCCCACGGCACGCTCGCCACCACCTGCACCCCCGGGCCTTGGCACTTAGGAAAAATGCTCCAGGCGGCCGAGGCCTGGCCCATGAACATCGGCCTGTTCGGCAAGGGCAACGCCAGCCAGCCCAAGGCGCTGGAGGAGATGGTGCTGGCCGGCGCCTGCGGGCTGAAGCTGCATGAGGATTGGGGCACCACCCCGGCTGCCATCGATTGCTGCCTGTCCGTGGCGGACGCCCTGGACATCCAGGTGACGCTCCACACCGACACCCTGAATGAGAGCGGCTTCGTGGAGAGCACGATATCCGCCTTCAAGGGCCGCACCATCCACGCCTTCCATACCGAAGGGGCGGGCGGCGGCCACGCGCCGGACATCATCAAGGTGGCGGGCCTGCCCAACGTGCTGCCCAGCAGCACCAACCCCACCCGGCCCTACACGGTGAACACCCTGGATGAGCACCTGGACATGCTCATGGTGTGCCACCACCTGGACCCCCGCATCGCGGAGGACGTGGCCTTTGCCGAGAGCCGCATCCGCAAGGAGACCATCGCGGCGGAGGACATCCTCCACGACCTCGGCGCCTTCTCCATGATGTCCAGCGACAGCCAGGCCATGGGCAGGGTGGGGGAGACGGTGATCCGCTGCTGGCAGACCGCCCACAAGATGAAGGTGCAGCGCGGCCCCCTGGGTCAGGACGACAGCACCGCCGACAACTTCCGCGCCCGCCGCTACATCGCCAAATACACCATCAACCCCGCGATATCCCACGGCATCAGCCACCACGTAGGCAGCGTGGAGGTGGGCAAGCTGGCCGACCTGGTCCTCTGGTCCCCCGCCTTCTTCGCCGTGAAGCCGGACATGGTCATCAAGGGCGGCATGATCGCCGCCGCCCCCATGGGCGACCCCAACGCCAGCATCCCCACCCCCCAACCCGTCCACTACCGCCCCATGTTCGGCGCCTACGGCCGCGCCAACCTGGAAACATCGCTGCTCTTCGTCTCCCAAGCGTCGATCACCGAGGGTATTGGCCTGAGGTTGGGCCTCACCCGCCCCCTGGTGGCAGTGCAGAACACCCGCGGCGGCATCGGCAAGCACAGCATGGTCCTGAACGACGCGACCCCGGACATCGAGGTGGACCCGGAGACCTATGAGGTGAGGGCGGACGGGGAACTCCTGACCTGCGAGCCGGCCAAGGTGCTGCCGCTGGCGCAGCGGTATTTCCTATTTTGAGGCACGGTTTCGGTCATCTTTTGATGTAGTTATTGATGCCTACTAGCGGGGCCAACCATGCGAACGACCGTGACAATCGATGACGAGTTGTTGGCGAAGGCCAAGCGGTATGTCGACATCCAGGAAACCTCGGCCCTGTTGAACAAGGCTCTGAAGACGCTTGTCGAATTGGAGGCGTCCCGTCGACTGGCCCGGCTGGGAGGCAGTGATCCGGACCTTGTGGTCCCACCGAGACGTCGGCCGGATGATGACGAATGATCCTGGTCGACACGAACATCTGGGTGGACCATTTCCGAGACACCGACCCGTTGCTGGACTGCCTGCTCGGTAAGGGGATGGTGGGGACACACCCCTTCATCCTGGGTGAACTCGCCATGGGGAACTTCCGACGGCGTGCCACCATCTTCGATGAGTTGTCCAACCTTCCGGACGTGCGCGTCTGCCCGGACGAGGAGGTCATGGAGTTTATCGAGACCAGAAATCTCTTCGGTCGCGGGCTCCGTTTTGTCGACGCCCATATCCTGGCTGCCGTCAAACTCTGGCCTGGGACGTCGTTGTGGACACGGGATCGAAGGCTGCGCATGGCTGCAGAAGAACTTGGCGTCGCAGCCAAGGTGCTGAACTGATGACCACCCTTCCCCGCGCGACCGACATCCTCCCCGCCGGCTCCTGGGACCCGGGTACCGCCGCCGACCGGATCACCCTGGACTACGACTCCCGCCACCGCCGCCGGTTCCGGCTACGGGCGGCGTCTGGGTTGGAGTTCCTGTTGGACCTGCCGCGGGCGACGGCCTTGCGGCAGGGGGATGGGCTGCGGCTGGAGGATGGGCGGGTGGTGCTGGTGCAGGCGGCACCGGAGCCGCTGGTGGAGGTGACGGCGCGGGATGCCGCCACGCTGGTGCGGCTGGCGTGGCACCTGGGCAACCGGCATCTGCCGGCGCAGTTCGACGGGGACCGCATCCTGATCCGGGACGACCATGTGATCGTGCTGATGCTGCATGGGCTGGGGGCGATCGTCCGCCCGGTGCGCGCGCCCTTCGACCCGGAATCCGGCGCCTATGCCGGGGGCGGGCACCACCACCACGGCCATGGGCACGACCACTCCCATGGCCCCTGACGGCGCCCTTTACCGCCTGCTGGCATGGACCTCCCCCTCCTACCCGGTGGGGGCGTTCAGCTACAGCCACGGGCTGGAATGGGCCGTGGAAAGCGGGCAGGTGAGGGACGCGGCGGGCCTCGTGGACTATGTCGCCGCGGTGCTGGGGCGGGGCGGGGCCTGGGTGGACGCGGTGCTGTTCGCCGCCACCTGGCGGGCCGCGGCCAACCCGGGGGCGCTGGACGAGCTGGCCGACCTCGCCGCCGCCTTCCGCGCCTCCTCGGAGACGGCGTTGGAGGCGCGGCAGCAGGGGCAGGCGTTCCTGACCGTCACCGCGAAGGCCTGGCCGCATCCCTGGCTGGACGCCTTCGCCAAGCGCCGCGCGGGCTTACCCGTCGCCCACTGCACCGCCATGGCCCTGGCCTGCGCCGCCCATGGGGTGCCGCTGGAGCCGGCGCTCCATGCGTACCTGCACGGGGTCTCGGCCAATTTGGTCTCAGCCGGGGTGCGGCTGGTGCCGTTGGGGCAGACGGACGGGCAGATCGCCACCGCCCGCCTCGCCCCCGTGGTCGCCGCCGTCACGGAACGGGCCCTGGCCGCGGACATCGCCGACCTGGGCACGGCGGCGCCCGGCCTGGAACTCTGCTCCCTCGCCCACGAAACCCAGTATACGAGGCTGTTCCGCTCATGACCGCATCCCCTGGAAACGGCCCCCTGCGGGTGGGCATCGGCGGGCCCGTCGGGTCTGGCAAGACGGCGCTGACCGACCGTCTCTGCAAGCTGCTGCGCGGCCCCTATGACGTGGCCGCCATCACCAACGACATCTACACCAAGGAGGACGCGGAGTTCCTGACCCGCTCCGGTGCCCTGGTGCCCGACAGGATCATGGGCGTGGAGACCGGCGGCTGCCCGCACACCGCGATCCGGGAGGACGCGAGCATCAACCTGGCCGCCGTGGACCAGATGAGCGCCCGCTTCCCCGGGCTGGAACTGATCTTCATCGAGAGCGGCGGCGACAACCTTGCCGCCACCTTCAGCCCGGAGCTGGCGGACATCACCATCTACGTCATCGACGTGTCGGCCGGGGACAAGATCCCCCGCAAGGGCGGCCCCGGCATCACCCGGTCCGACCTGCTGGTGATCAACAAGATCGACCTGGCCCCGCTGGTGGGCGCCTCGCTGGAGGTGATGGACCGGGACGCGCGGAAGATGCGGGGCGAGCGGCCCTTCCTCTTCACCAACCTGAAAGAAAACAAGGGCGTGCATGAGATCGCCCGGTTTATCATCCGCACCGGCGGCCTGCCCGACCGGCCCCTGCCGGAGGTGGTCCCGGCGGCGGTGGGGACGGACTGACGAAGGCGAGGGGAGTGGGGTGCCCGATACCGACGACATGGCGATCTTCGCCCGGGTGGTGGAACTGGGCAGCCTGTCCGCGGCCGGGCGATCCCTGCGCATGTCCCCGGCCCTGGTCAGCAACCGCATCGCCCGGCTGGAGGGACAGTTGGGCGTGCGTCTGCTCAACCGCACCACCCGCCGGGTGGACTGCACGGCGGAGGGCGCCGGCTTCTATGAGCATTGCCGCGGAATCCTGGCCCAGCTTGAGCAGGCCCGCAGCGAGCTGGCGGAGCGCACCACCAAGCCCACCGGCCCCATCAAGGTGACGGTGCCCTGCGGCTTCGGCCGGATGTACGTGGCCCCGGCCATCCCGGCGTTCCTGGAGCGCTTCCCGGACCTTCAGGTGCGCCTGGACCTGACCGACCGGCTGGTGGATTTGATCGAGGAGCAGGTGGATTTGGCCATCCGCATCGCGGCGCTGGAGGACAGCACGGCCATCGCCCGCACCCTGGCCCCCAACCGCCGGGTCATCGTCGGCGCGCCCGCCTACCTGGACCGTCGCGGCCGGCCACGCACGCCAGAGGATCTGTTCGAGCACAACTGCCTGCTCCTGCGCTTCCCCGGCTCCCAGCAATACCGCTGGACCCTGGGCACGCCCGACGGGCCCGTCACCCTGCCCGTGTCCGGCACCATGGATGCCAGCAACGGGGAGGTCCTGCGCGACTGGTGCCTGGCCGGCCACGGCTTGGCGCTGAAATCCCTGTGGGAGGTCTGGCAGGACATCCGCGACGGAAGGCTGGAGGTGGTCCTGCCCGACCACCCGCCCCCCGGCCACTCCATCACCGCCCTATACCCCCACGGCCGTTACCTGCCGGTCCGCGTTCGCGTGCTGATCGACTTCCTGGTGGAGCTGTTCGGGCCGGTGCCGCCGTGGGAGCGGGAATGGGTGCTGCCGGCGGGGGGTGGCTGAGCGTCAACCCTCGTGCCGTTGCGCCAACTGAGCATCCTTTGAGGCGATATTCGCGATGGCCCGGTCCAGGGCATTGACCGCGTCACGGCTGCTCTCAGCATATCGGCGTGCCAACTCGGCAATGATGGGGCGTTTATCGAGTTTCGCGAGGATTGCACGTTCCTGTTGCATGCGGTCCCCCGTCTTATACCAAGCGCATGAGTTTCTGACTCATGCGCTTGGAGGCCGGCGACTGCCGGCCCGCGGGCCCATGCCCGCGTGAGCCAAGCCGCCGGATGGCGGCGCCCGGCGTTTGAGGGGCCGTTGATCGGTCACGATCAACGGCGGCTGGTATTAGACGTGTGTATGATGAGATGTCGGCAATGAGTAACTGTCAACCCACCAGATCCCGCAGCCGCAACAGCGCGATCCGCTCCACCTGGGCCAGGGCGGTGGCGAACTCCGTCTCAGCGTCGTTGTGGATGCGCGCCTCGAAAGCCTCCAGGATCTCGCCCCTGGTCTTCCCCTTCACGGCTAGGATGAAGGGGAAGCCGAACTTGGCGGTGTAGGCCCCGTTCAGTTCGGTGAAGCGGGCGAACTCTGCCGGGCTGCACTTGTCCAGGCCGGCGCTCGCCTGCTCGGCCGAGGACGCGGCGGTCAGTTCCCCCGCCATCGCCAGCCGCCCCGCCAGGTCCGGGTGGGCGCGCAGCAAGGCAAGCTGCCGTTCCCGCGGTGCCGCCCGCACCACGGCGGCCAACGCTTCGTGCAGGCCGTCGGCCGTGTCCCAAGCGCTCCGGTCGCCCCCGCCGGCCAGCGCCCCTTCCGCCACCCAGGGCGAATGTTCGAACACCCCGCCGAAGCGGGCGACGAAGGCGGCATCGTCCATCAGGGAAGGCTTTGTCATCGGGCGGGGCTCCACATCCTGTTGCCCCGATCTTGCTTGGCTTGCCCGGCCCTGTTCATGGCGAAATGCTTGAAAGTCTTTCAGCGGGCAAACCGGTGTGCGTTGCGGAAACGGGCTTGCTACCTTACCGGATCGGGCCGGAACCTGACCGGCAGCGAAGCCCATGACCAGGGAGCGGGGATGAGCGGGGATCGGCGGCTGACCACCCATGTGCTGGACCTGACCCATGGCACGCCCGCGGCGGGCCTGTCCATCACCCTGTTCGCGCTGGAAGGGGGGCGCCGCCGGGTGGCAAGTGCCGTCACCAACGCCGACGGCCGCTGCGACGGGCCTCTGCTGGCGGGCGATGCCTTCGCGTCAGGACTTTACGAGCTGGTCTTCGACGTGGGCCGTTACTTCAGGGACCAAGGCGTGCCGGGCCCCGCCTTCCTGGAGGAGGTGCCCATCCGCTTCGTGGCGGCGGAGGGGCGGCAGCACTACCATGTGCCGCTGCTGGTTTCGCCCTATGGCTATTCCACCTACCGCGGCAGCTAGGGAAGGGGCCGGGCCATGCGGAATGAGGTGCGGTTCCTGCTGGGCGATGAGCCCGTGACCCTCACCGGCGTGGACCCCACCACCACGCTGCTGGACTGGCTGCGTGACCAGCGCCGCCGCACCGGCACCAAGGAAGGCTGCGCGGAGGGCGACTGCGGCGCCTGCACCGTGGCGGTGGGCAAGCCCGTGGACGGCGGGATCGAGTATGAGGCGGTGAACGCCTGCATCCGCTTCCTGCCCACGCTGGACGGCACCCGCGTGCTGACGGTGGAGGATTTGGCCAAGGACGGCACCCTGCACCCGGCCCAGCAGGCCATGGTGGACTGCCATGGCAGCCAGTGCGGCTTCTGCACCCCCGGTTTCGTCATGTCCCTGTGGGTCCTGCACCAAGACGGCCCCGCCTCGCCCCAGCGGGTGGATGATGCCCTGGCCGGTAACCTCTGCCGCTGCACCGGCTACCGTCCCATCGCCGACGCGGCCCAGAAGATGGCGGAGCTGCCGGCCCCGCCACGGGATGAGACGGCGGCCCTGGCCCGGCTCCAAGCCTGGGCGGACGGGCAGACCCTGGACGTCTCCGCCAACGGCCAGCGCTTCGTCGCGCCCACCACCCTGGACGAATTCTGCGACCTGGCCGCCGCCCATCCGGACGCCTGCATCCTGTCCGGCGGCACCGACGTGGGCCTGTGGGTGACCAAGCAGCTCAAGCGCCTGGGCACCGTCATCTACACTGGCAAGGTGGCCGGGCTGGACGCCATCACCGACGCCGGCGACCACCTCCGCATCGGCGCCGCCGTCACCTATACTCAGGCGCAGGATGCCCTCGCCGCCCTCTACCCCGATATGGGGGAGCTGGTGCGCCGCATCGGCGGGCAGCAGGTGCGCAACATGGGGACCATTGGCGGCAACGTCGCCAACGGCTCCCCCATCGGCGACACGCCCCCGGCCCTGATCGCCGCCGGGGCGGGGCTGGAGCTGCGGTTGGGGCGCGGCGTGCGGGTGATCCCGCTTGAACGCTTCTTCCTGGACTACCGGAAGCAGGACCGCTGGCCGGGGGAGGTGGTGACCGCCATCCTGCTGCCGAAGCCTGCCCCGGGCAGCCTGTTCCGCGCCTACAAGGTCTCCAAGCGCTTCGACCAGGACATCTCCGCCGTCTGCGGCGCCTTCTCCATCCAACTTGATGGCGGGGTGGTGCGGGCGGCCCGCCTCGCCTATGGCGGCATGGCCGGGGTGCCGAAGCGGGCGGCGAACGCGGAGGCCGTGCTGGTGGGCCGGCCCTGGGACGAAGCCGCGGTGCGGGACGCCATGGCCGCCCTGGCCCAGGATTTCACCCCCATGTCCGACATGCGCGCCAGCGCCGCCTATCGGGCCAAGGTGGCGGCCAACCTGCTGTACCGCTGCTGGCTGGAGACGGCGGCCGCCCTGCCCATGCGCCTCACGGGGCGGGAGGTGGCGCATGCGTGACGAGCCCAAGCTGCCCGGCAACACCACCCTGGTCCACGAACCCCGCCCCCATGACAGCGCCATCCGCCATGTGACGGGGGAGGCGCTGTATGTGGACGACATCCGGGAACCCGCCGGCCTGCTCCACCTCTGCCTCGGCCTGTCGGAACGGGCGCATGCCAGGGTGTTGTCCCTGGACCTGACCGCGGTGCGCACCCACCCGGGCGTGGTGGCGGTGCTGACGGCGGCGGACGTGCCGGGGGTGAACGACATCTCCTGCATGGGCCGGATGGACGAGCCGCTGTTTGCCGACACCCTGGTTGAGCATGTCGGCCAGCCCCTGTTCGCCGTGGTGGCGGAGACGCGGGACGCCGCCCGCCGCGCCGCCCGGCTGGCCCGGGTGGCGTATGAGGATTTGCCGGCCATCCTGGACATTCCGGCCGCGAAACAGGCCGGTGCCGCCGTCGTCTTCCCGCCCATGACGCTGAGCCGGGGCGACGCCGCTTCCGCCATCGAAACGGCGCCCCATTCCGTAACCGGAACAGTGGTGATGGGCGGGCAGGAGCATTTCTACCTGGAAAGCCAGGTGGCCATGGCCCTGCCGGGGGAGGGGGGGAGATGATGCTCCACGTCTCCACCCAGCACCCCAGCGAGGTTCAGCATGTGGTCGCCCATCTGCTGGGCCTGCCTACGGCGCTGGTGACGGTGGAGGTCCGCCGCATGGGCGGGGCCTTCGGCGGCAAGGAGACCCAGGCGAACCTGTTCGCCGCCACGGCCGCCCTGGCCGCCCACCTCACCGGCCGCCCGGCCAAGCTTCGCCCCGACCGCGACGACGACATGGTGCTGACCGGCAAGCGCCATGACTTCCAGGTGGACTATCGGGTGGGCTTCGACGGCCAGGGCCGCATTTTGGGCGCCGACTTCCTGTTCGCCGCCCGGGCCGGCTATGCGGCGGACCTGTCCGGCCCCATCACCGACCGGGCCCTGTTCCACTGCGACAACGCCTATTCCTATGGCGCCGTCCACGCCACGTCCTTGGCGCTAAAGACCCACACCCAGTCCAACACCGCCTTCCGCGGCTTCGGCGGGCCCCAGGGAATGGTGGCGGCGGAGCGGGTGGTGGAAGAGGTGGCCTACAGCCTGGGCCTCGACCCGCTGGACGTGCGCAAGGCCAACCTCTACGGCCCCGGCCGGAACGTGACCCCCTACCATCAAGTGGTGGAGGATTGGGACGTGCTGGCGGCCATCATCGACCAGCTCGAATCCGAAAGCGACTACCGCGCCCGCCGGGCCGACATCCGCGCCTGGAATCAGGCCAGCCCCGTGCTGAAGCGCGGCATCGCCCTGACACCCGTCAAGTTCGGCATCAGCTTCACCAACACCGCCTACAACCAGGCCGGCGCCCTGCTGCATGTCTATCGTGACGGGTCCGTCCACCTGAACCATGGCGGGACGGAGATGGGCCAGGGCCTGTTCACCAAGGTGGCCCAGGTGGTGGCGCAGGAGCTGGGCATCGGCCTGGACCGGGTGCGCCTGATGGCCACCAACACGGCGAAGGTGCCGAACACGTCGGCCACCGCCGCCAGCTCCGGCTCCGACCTCAACGGCATGGCGGCCCGTGACGCCGCGCAGACCATCAAGGCCCGCCTCACCGCCTTCGCCGCGGAAAAGTACGGGGTGGATGGGGCAGACGTACGCTTCGCCGACGGGCGCGTACGGGTAGGGGCGGCGGCCGATCTGGCCTTCGCGGAACTGTTGGAACTGGCCTACCAGGCCCGGGTCCAGCTCTCCGCCACCGGCTTCTACAAGACGCCCAAGATCCATTGGGACCGCAAGGCAGGCCGCGGCCGGCCCTTCTACTACTTCGCCTGCGGGGCATCGGTGTCGGAGGTGACCATCGACACGCTGACGGGCGAGTACCGGGTGGATCGGGTGGACATCCTGCACGATGTGGGCCGCAGCCTGAACCCGGCCCTCGACATCGGCCAGGTGGAGGGCGGCTTCGTCCAGGGCATGGGCTGGCTGACGACGGAGGAGCTGTGGTGGGACGCGGCGGGCCGCCTGCGCACCCACAGCCCCAGCACCTACAAGATCCCCGCCTGCTCCGACCGTCCCCGTATCTTCAACGTCAAGCTCCTGGACGGCCACCCGAACCGGGAAGAGACGATCCATCGGTCCAAGGCGGTGGGGGAGCCGCCCCTGATGCTGGCCATCAGCGTGCTGCATGCCCTGTCCGACGCGGTCGCCAGCGTGGCGGACCACAGGCACCCGCCCCGCCTGGACGCCCCAGCCACCCCCGAACGGGTGCTGATGGCGGTGGAGCGGCTGAAGGGGCTGGCATGACGGAACCCCTGTCCCAAACCTTAAGCACTTGGCTCTCCCGCGGAGACGCCGCCGTGCTGGTCCGCGTCGCCGCCGCCAGGGGCTCCACCCCGCGGGAAGCGGGGGCCTGCATGCTGGTGGGCCCTGTCCGCCTCGCCGGCACCATCGGCGGCGGAAGGCTGGAGTGGGAGGCGGTGGGACAGGCACGGCGCATCCTGGCCGGCATCGCCGACCCCGGCCCGCTGGACCTGCCCCTGGGGCCCAAGCTCGGGCAATGCTGCGGCGGCCTGGTCACCCTGACCTTCGAGCAAGCGGATGCGGGCACCGTACGTGCACTGGAGGCTTCGGAGCGTACGGCCGCGCATGCTCTGCCGTCCGTGTACGTCTTCGGCGCCGGCCATGTGGGCAAGGCCCTGGCCACGGCCCTCTCCCCCCTGCCGCTCTGCACCGTCTGGGTGGACAGCCGGGCGGAGGAATTCCCTGACCGCCTGCCTCCCGGCATCGCCAAGCGCTGTGTGCCCGACCCCTTGGCGGAGGTCGCCGCCGCCCCGCCGGGCGCCGCGCTTTTGGTACTGACCCACTGCCACGACCTGGACTTCGCCCTGGCCGGGGCAGCGCTGCGCCGGGGCGACCTCTCCTATGTCGGCCTGATCGGCTCCGCCACCAAGCGGGCCAAATTCCTCCGGGGCTTCCGGGGCGCCGGCGGCACGGCGGAACAGGCGGGCAAGCTGGTCTGCCCCATCGGCGGCGACAGGGTGCGCGACAAGCGCCCCGCCGTCATCGCCGCCCTCGCCGTGGCCGAGGTGCTGACCGCCCTCGCCACCCGCCAGCCCACGGCGGAGGCGCCGGGCCGCACGTGCCTCGCCTGCAAGCCGGGGGAGCGGTGTATGGACGCCGCACCGCCGCAGAAGACGGGTTTTCCCGGCTAGCAAATTCGGGTTAATCCGGCGAGCAAGGCAGCCCGGAGAGACGCGGCTATCCTGTCAGCTTATCCCTACCATCCATATGGCGATTGTCCTACGACCCCGGTCCCGGGCTTGTCCCCTTCGCGTCCGCAAAAATCTTAAGGGCTGTTTTCGCCATGTGGGCAAGGGGGACAGGGCATGCGGCTCGCGAACATGAGGATCTTGGGCAAGCTGATGGTGCTGGTGGGACTGCTGACCGGGGTGACCCTGGTGGTCAGCACCGTCAGCGTCATTGAGTTGGACCAGCTGGGCGACGCCACGGTGGAGGTGGGCACCGTCTCCCGGCTTGCCGTGACGGGGGCACGGGCCAACCAGAATGTCATCGCCATGAACCGGGGGGAATTCCGCGCCGCCGCCGACCCCTCCGCCGACCAGGTGGCGGAAGTCCGCAGGACCATGGACGAACAGCGCAGGGAGTATGAGGACCGGCTTGCCCGCCTGCGCGCCGCCGTTGGCGACGATCCCCAAGCCCGGGCCCTGGTCGCCAAGGTGGAGGCCGCCTATGCCACCTACGGCAAGGAACTGGAGGATACCTTCGCGGTCATCGACCGGGTGGGCGGCCAGGTAACCCTGTCGGACGCCCAGCAGGCCATCCGGGACAGCGCCCTGGCCAGCCGTGCCGCCGCGACCACCCTGCAGGCGGAGATGCGGCAGCTCAACGACCATTTGATCGCCCGGGCGGAACGCACCATGGCAAAGGCGGAAGACACTGTCGGCACGCTCCAGATGGTCATGCTCGCGGTGGCCGGCCTGGGCGTGGTGGGCGGTTTCGCGGCGGGTTACCTGTTGGCCCAATACGGCATCTCCCGCCCCATCGCCCGATCGGTGGATGAGCTGAACCGGCTGGCCTCCGGCGACCTGTCAGTTACCGTCCAAGGCGCCGACCGCGGGGACGAGATCGGGGAGATCGCCCGCGGCCTTGCCGTCTTCCAGGACAACATGCGCCGCACCCGGCAGCTCGAGCAGGAAGCCAAGGAGCAGGAGGCCCGCGCCGCGGCCGAGCGCCGCCAAGCCATGCTGGCCCTGGCCGACCAGTTCGAGGGCTCGGTCAAGGGCGTGGTGCAGGCCGTATCCACCGCTGCCAACCAGTTGCAGGCCAGTGCCCAGAGCATGTCCGCCGTGGCGGAGCAGGCCAACCGCCAGTCCGCCGCCGTGGCCGCCGCCACGGAACAGGCCTCCAGCAACGTCCAGACCGTCGCCAGCGCCGCGGAAGAGCTGTCCGGTTCCATCCAGGAGATCAGCCGGCAGGTCGTGGAGTCCTCCCGCATCTCCCAAGAGGCGGCGGGGGAGGCCCAGCGCACCAACCTGACCGTGGGCGGCCTGTCGGAGGCGGCGGAGCGGATCGGCGAGGTGGTGGGGCTGATCAGCGACATCGCCGCCCAGACCAACCTGCTGGCGCTGAACGCCACCATCGAGGCCGCCCGGGCGGGGGAGGCCGGCAAGGGCTTCGCCGTCGTCGCCAGCGAGGTCAAGCAGCTCGCCAACCAGACCGCCCGGGCGACGGAGCAGATTGCCGCCCAGGTGGCGGGGATTCAGTCCCAGACCGGCGGCGCCGCCGCGGCCATCGGAGGGATCAGCGAGACCATCACCCGGGTGAACGAGATCGCCGCCTCCATCGCCGCCGCCATGGAGGAGCAGACCGCCGCCACACAGGAGATCGGCCGCAACGTCCACCAGGCCGCCAGCGGCACGGCGGAGGTGGCCAGCAACATCGCCGGCGTCAGCCAAGCGGCGGCGGAGGCCGGCAGCGCCGCCGCCCAGGTGCTGGGCGCCGCCACCAGCCTGTCAGGGGAGGCGACCCGGCTGTCGCGTGAGGTGGACGCCTTCATCGCCCGTATCTGGGCGGCCTGAGCGGGATCGGGCGGGGGCAGGGCGCTACCCCATTCCCCCGCACTTCCTTGAAAGTGCTTTAGGCGCCAAGCCCTTCCGCGGGAACACGGCCTGCCCGACACTGGCCCTTCCTCGGACCCCGCCGGGAAGGGCCGCGCATGGAACTGATGTTGTGGGAGTGGTTGGGCACGCTGGTGCGGTGGCTGCACGTCATCGCGGCCATCGCCTGGATCGGCTCCAGCTTCTACTTCATCCACCTGGACCTGTCGTTGCGGAAGCGGGCCGGCCAGGCGGAGGGGGTAATGGGGGAGGCCTGGCAGGTCCATGGCGGCGGCTTCTACCACATGCAGAAATACGGCGTGGCCCCGGCGCGGATGCCGGAGGAGCTGACCTGGTTCAAGTGGGAGGCCTACACCACCTGGCTCAGCGGCTTCGCCCTGCTGGTGGTGGTCTATTACGTGGGCGCCGCCACCTACCTGGTGGACCCGGCCGTTGCCGCCCTGTCGCCGATGCAGGCGGTGGGCCTCAGCGTCGGCGGCATTGTCCTGGGCTGGCTGGCCTATAACGGCCTCTGCCGGTCGCCCCTGGGGAAGAGTGACCTCTGGCTCGGCCTCGCCACCTACGGCTTCCTGGTGCTGGCCGCCTGGGGCTTCGCGCAGCTCTTCTCCGGCCGCGGCGCCTACATGCAGGTGGGGGCCATGGCGGGCACCATGATGGCGGCCAACGTGGCCATGGTCATCATCCCCAACCAGCGCAAGGTGGTCGCCGACCTCCTCAATGGGCGCTGCCCCGACCCGAGCCTGGGCAAGCAGGCCAAGCAGCGGTCCCTGCACAACAACTTCCTGACGCTGCCCGTCGTCTTCCTGATGCTGGGCAACCACATGCCCCTGGCCTTTGGCAGCCCCTACGCCTGGGTCATCGTCGCCCTGGTCCTGCCGGTGGGCGCCGCCATCCGGCACTTCTTCAACAGCTGCCACGCCGGCAAGCCTACCCCATGGTGGACCTGGGGCGTGGCCGCGGCGGGCATGGCCGGCGTCATCGCGCTGAGCATTGCCGGCACCGCACACGCCGCCGAACCGCCGAAGGGCATGACTGCCGAGGGCTTCGCGGCGGTGGAGGAGATCGTGACCACCCGCTGCTCCATGTGCCACGCGGCCCAGCCCGCCTGGGACGGCATCGTCGCCCCGCCCAAGGGCGTGCGGCTGGACAGTGCCGATGCCATCGCCCGGCACCTCATCCAAGTGCGGGTGCAGTCGGCATTGACCCATGCCATGCCCCCCGCCAACGTGACCGAGATGACGGCGGAGGAGCGCGCCATCCTCCGCGCCGCCACCGAAAACCTCCGCCCCGGCTGGTGAGCCATGGCCCCAGACTACCCCCGCGACCTCATCGGCTACGGCCAGCACCCGCCCCACGCCCAATGGCCCGACGGTGCCCGCATCGCCCTCCAGTTCGTCGTGAACTATGAGGAGGGGGGCGAGAACTGCATCCTGCACGGGGATAAGGCGTCGGAGGCCTTCCTGTCAGAGATCGTGGGCGCCCAGGCCCTGCCGGGCGTACGCCACATCAACATGGAAAGCATCTACGACTACGGCGCCCGCGCCGGCTTCTGGCGGCTGCACCGGCTGTTCACGGAGCGGCAGGTCCCGGTGACCGTCTTCGGCATCGCCATGGCCATGGAGCGCAACCCCGAGGCCGTGGAGGCCATGCTGAAGGCGGATTGGGAGATCGCCAGCCACGGCTACCGTTGGATCGACTACCAGTTCATTCCGGAGGAGGTGGAGCGCGAACACATCGCCACCGCCGTGGAGATACAGCGCCGCCTGACCGGGGCGGCGCCCAAGGGCTTCTACCAGGGCCGCTGTTCCCCCAACACGCGGCGCCTGGTGATCGAGCATGGCGGCTTCACCTACGACGCCGACGCCTATGACGATGAGCTGCCCCATTACGTGACCAACGAGGCCGGCCGCATCCTGGTGGTGCCCTACACGCTGGACGCCAACGACATGCGCTTCGCCACGCCGCAGGGCTTCAACAGCGGCGACCAGTTCTATGCCTACCTCAAGGACAGCTTCGACCTGCTGTACGCGGAAGGCGCGAAGGCGCCGAAGATGATGAGCGTCGGCCTGCATTGCCGCCTGGTGGGCCGCCCCGGCCGGGCGGCGGCGCTGGCCCGCTTCCTGGACTATGCCCTGTCCCACGACCGGGTCTGGTTCGCCCGCCGGATCGACATCGCGGAGCATTGGCTGAAAACCCACCCGGCGGAGGGCGCATGACCGCGGCGGTGACGGCGGAGGACGCCGCCCGCCTGATGGCGCGGCTGGACCAGCTCGCCAGCTTCACGGAGGTGCCGGGCCAGCTCACCCGGCCCTACCTGTCCCCCAGCCACCGGGCCGCGGCGGGGCAGGTGGCGGCCTGGATGCGCGACGCGGGCATGAAGGTCAGCCTGGACCCGCTGGCCACCGTGGTGGGCCGGTATGACGGCACGGACCCTGCCGCGCGCACCCTGCTGGTCGGTTCCCACATCGACACGGTGCGGGACGCCGGCAAGTATGACGGGAACCTGGGCGTGCTGCTGGGCATCGGGCTGGTGGAGGCGCTGCACCGGTCCGGCACCCGCCTGCCTTTCGCGGTGGAAATCCTGGCCTTCGGGGATGAGGAAGGGGTGCGCTTCCCCGGCACCCTGCGCGGGTCCGCCGCCGTGGCCGGCACCCTGACCGACGCGCAGTTGGACGTGGCCGACGCCGACGGGGTGACCGTCCGCCAAGCCCTGCGGGAGGTTGGCTGCGACCCCAGCGCCTATCCCACCGCCGCCCGCCGCCGCGACGACCTGCTGGCCTTCCTGGAGGTGCATATCGAGCAGGGCCCGGTGCTGGAGGCGGAGGACCTGCCCGTGGGCATCGTCACCGCCATCGCCGCGGCGAGCCGGTTCGAGGCGACCCTGTCCGGCACCGCCGGCCACGCCGGCACCGTGCCCATGCGCCTGCGCCAGGATGCCCTGGCCGCGGCGGCCGAGTGCGTGCTGGCGGTGGAGCGGATCTGCGCTGCGCGGCATGAGCTGGTGGGCACCGTCGGCCGGATCGAGGCCCTGCCGGGGGCGGTGAACGTGATCCCGGGGCAGGCGCGCTTCAGCCTGGACCTGCGCGGCCCCACCCATGCGGAGCGGGACAGTGCCTGGGGCGTGATCCTGGCGGAGTGGGAGGCCATCTGCCGCCGCCGCGGCACCGCCCTGTCCGTCCGGCAGACCCACGGCCATGACGGCTGCACCTGCGCCCCCTGGCTGATGGACGCCATGGGGGCCGCCATCGCCCGGGCCGGCATCCCGCCCTTCCGCCTGCCCAGCGGGGCCGGCCACGACGCCATGTCCCTGGCCGGCCTGACCGACGTGGCCATGCTGTTCGTCCGCTGCGCCGGCGGTATCAGCCACAACCCCGCCGAAAGCATCACCGAAGGTGACGCGCAGGTGGCCCTATCCGTGATGCTGGACTTGGTCCAGTCCCTGTCCCCCATTCCGCCTGCCCGAGAAACCACATGACTGCCGACGCCATCGCCCGCCTCGACCGCTTCGTGACCGAGCATCTGGACCAGGAGGTGGAGTTCCTTCGCCAAGTGGTGCGGGTGCCCAGCGACAACCCGTCCGGCAACTGCGCCCCCCACGCCGCGGCCACCGTACCCTTGCTGGAAGCGCTGGGCTTCACGGTGGAGCAGCACCCGGTCCCGGCCGACCTGGTGAAGGCCGTGGGCATGGTCAGCGCCACCAACCTCATCGTCCGCCACCGCTTCGGCCCCGGCCCGACCATCGCCCTGAACGCCCATGGCGACGTGGTCCCGCCGGGGGAGGGCTGGACGGTGGACCCCTATGGCGGGGTGGTGCGGGACGACGCCCTCTATGGCCGCGGCGCCGCCGTCTCCAAGTCCGACTTCGCCACCTACGCCTACGCCCTGCTGGCCCTGAAGTCCCTGGGCGAGCCGCTGGCCGGGACGGTGGAACTGCACCTGACCTACGATGAGGAGACGGGTGGGGAGATCGGGCCCAAATGGCTGATCGAGCAGGGCCTAACCAAGCCGGACTTGGCCATCTGCGCCAGCTTCGCCCACAGCGTGGTGGTGGCCCACAATGGCTGCCTGCACCTGGAGGTGAAGGTGCGCGGCAAGATCGCCCACGCGGCCCTGCCCCATACCGGCCGTGACGCGCTGGAGGCGGCGACGGCAATCCTCAACGCCCTCTATGCCTACCGCAAGGGCCTGTCGGCCACGACATCGTCCGTCAACGGCATCACCCACCCGACCCTGGTGGTCGGCCTGATCAAAGGGGGCGTGAACACCAACGTGGTGCCGGACCTGGTCACCCTGCGCCTGGACCGCCGCATGGTGCCGGAGGAAGACGCGGCGAAGGCCGAGCAGGCCCTGCGCGACGTGATCGCCCGGGCCGCCGCCACCCTGCCCGGCATCACGGTGGAGGTGACCCGCGTCCTCCTCGCCAAGCCCCTCGCTCCCCTGCCGGGGTCCGACCGGCTGGCCGGGGTGCTGGCGGTGGAGGCGGAGCGGCTGCTGGGCCACCCCGTGCCCCAGGTGGGCGTCCCCCTCTACACCGACGCCCGCCACTATGCCGAGGCCGGCATCCCCACCGTCCTGTTCGGCGCCGGCCCCAAGACCATCCTGGAAGCCGGCGCCCATGGCGCGGACGAGCATGTCAGGATCAGTGACCTGGAGGCGGCGACCAAGGCCGTGGCCGCGGGGCTGTACCGGCTGATGGCATAGGGGGCGTGACGCGGGGGTAACCCCGAAACAACCCGCCGCCTGCCTTGGGGATAGCTGGGGTGCGGGCGGGGGCGTGGTTCCCTGGTGGGTGGAGGCGCCAGAACCTCCGCCACCAATGGGAGGATACCCCCTTGACCCAGCCCCTTCCGGTCGGGCGCCGGCGCCTTGCCGCCCTTGCCCTGGCCGCCATCTTGGCGGCGCCCCTGCCGTTCGCCGTACCAGCCACCGCGCAGACCACCGCCACCCTTTCCCCCGCCACCATCACCTGGGACCAGTACGGCGTGCCGCACATCCAGGCGGACACGCTGGAAAGCGCCGTCCGGGCCCTGGGTTATGCCCAGATGGAGGCCCATGCCGAGCTGCTGCTGACCAACGTGGCCCGCGCCCGCGGCCGGGCGGCGGAGTACATCGGCGTCGGCCAGAACGGGGTGAACCTGCAAAGCGACCGCTTCGCCCGCGCCGTGGGCATCCCGGCCCGGGCGGCACAGTGGCTGCAAGAGGGCAGCCCCCGCCAGAACGCCATCCTGGAGGCCTTCGCCCGCGGGGTGAACGAGTATGCGCAAGGGGCCGGCGGGGCCACCATCTCCCCCCTGCTGCGCCAGGTGCTGCCGGTCACGCCGGCGGACCTGCACGGGCTGACCCTCTACAGCATCCACTATACCTTCCTGACGGAGAACGCGAACGTCCCCGGCCAGGTGGCAAGCTGGGAAGGGGGCCAGTCCGCCAGCCTGCCGGCACAGGGGGGTGAGGGGCCGGGCTCCAACGCCTTCGCCCTGGGACCCACCCGCACCCAATCCCGCAACGCCATCCTGATGGGCAACCCGCATTTGCCCTTCGGCTCCGCCGTGCCGGCCCAGGGGCTGGAGCTGTACCAGTGGTTCGAGGCGCACCTGCGGTTCGGCGAGACCAACGCCTATGGCGCCACCTTCATCGGCGCGCCCTTCATCGGAATTGGCTTCAACCAGGACCTGGGCTGGACCCACACCAACAACACCATCGACAACGCCGACCTGTATGAGGTGCAGCTCACGCCCGAGGGCGGCTACGTCTTCGACGGGACTGTCCGCCCGCTGGAGAACATCCGGGTGGAGACGCTGCGGGTCCGCCAGCCCGACGGCACGGTGACGGAGCAGCAGCTCACCCTGGCCGGCACCATCCACGGCCCCCTCGTCTCCCGCCGTGCCGACGGCAAGGCCCTGGCCCTGCGGGTGGCGGGGGTGGAGGAGGAAGGCATCGTCGAGCAGTACTGGGACATGATGCTGGCCGGGAACCTGGAGCAGTTCCAGGCGGCCCAGCGCCGGTTGCAGATGCCCTTCTTCAACGTCATGTACGCCGACCGGTTCGGGGAGATCTTCTACCTGTTCGGCGGGCGCCAGCCCCGGCGGCCCTATGGCACCACCGACGATTGGGACGGCATTATCGACGGTTCCACCAGCGGCACGCTGTGGACCGACATCTTGTCGTTCGAGGAGCTGCCACAGGTGGGCGACCCGCCCTCCGGCGTGCTGCACAACTGCAACGACCCGCCCTGGACCAGCACCTTCCCTCAGGTCATCCGCGCGGAACAGTACCCGGCCTGGGTCTCCCCGGTGGAGATGTTCCCCCGGGCACAGCATTGCGCCCTGGCGCTCCAGTCCCAGCGCCGCTTCACCGCGGACGAGGTTCGTCGGGCCAAGATGTCCGGTCGGATGCTGCTCGCCGACCGGGTGCTGGGCGACCTGACCAAGGCGGGCTACACTTCCGCCGACCCCGCCGCCCGGCGCGGCGCCCGCGTGTTGCAGACTTGGGACCGGGAAACGAGGGCCGACAGCCGCGGCGCCGTGCTGTTCCAGCGCTGGTTCGAGCTGTTCGTGGCCGACCCGGCGGCCCCCCAGGGCACCTGGCGCGGCTATCCCGCCTTCGACGTGCCCTGGGACCCCGACAAACCCCTGACCACCCCCCGCGGCATCCAGGACGAGGGCCGCGCGGCACTTGCCCTGGCCAAGGCGGTACGGGAACTGGAGGCGCAGTACGGCACCCCCTATGTGGCCTGGGGCCAGGTGAACCGCGGCATCCTGTTCGGCCGCGGGCCGGAGTTCTTCCCCACCGGGCCGCTGGCCGACATCGCCGGCAATGGCGGGCCGGGGGATTTGGGCACCCTGCGGGTCGCCTATTTCTCCCCCTCGGCGACGGGCGAAGCTTCTTCGTGGGCGGGGACAGTTACGTGCAGGTGGTGGAGTTCGCCCCCACCGGACCCAAGGCGCGGACCGCCCTGACCTATGGCAACAGCAGCCGCCCTGGCTCCCCCGACATCACCGACCAGCTCCGCCTGTATGAGCGGCGGGAACTGCGCAAGGTGGCCTTCACGCCGGAGGAGGTGGCCGCCGCAGGGGTGCGGACGGTACAGCTCCCCGCCCTGGCGGACGGGAGCTGAGCGGCATCTAGCAAGGATGGCCCCACCCGGCCAGGCGTCGGCCGGGTGGGGGGTGGGACAAGGGAAAAGGTTGAGGTCGAACGGCATCGCCGCGTCCCCTCCCCCTGAGGGGGAGGGACAGGGAGAGGGGTTGGGCCCTCTCCGAAGATGGAAACCTGCGGCTAGGCTCCTGCTGTCCTGGTCGCGCCACCCCTCTCCCTGTCCCTCGCCCCCTGGGAGAGGGGACGGAACGGCACGGTTCGACTTGTCCCAATATCGAAATCCAGTTTGGCAGCAAGCCTGTTGGCGCTTGCCCGAAGCACGGGTGAAGCGGCAGATTTCCTGGACGAATAACGCCCCCTTCAATCCGGCGGCAGGGTCTGCTCGCTCTTGCCCAGGATCTGCGAACCGGCGCCGCCCTCGGTGGCGTCCTTCTTGTTGGCCTGGGCCTGCTCCGTCTCCCGCCGCTTGGCGGCGTCCCCGCCCATCAGCCGCTCCGCCTCCTCGGCATTGTCCTTGGGGTTGCTCCGCAACGCATCGGCGAAGGGGGATTGGCCCTCGGCGCCGGGCTTGCTGCTGTCCGCTGCCATGATGGTCCTCCGGTGGGTGGTGTCGCACCCCCCAACAGGCGGCGGGGCCTCAGCGTTTCAGCTTGCGCAGCAGGGCGCCCGCGTCTTCCGACATGCCGAAGCGGCGGCACAGCTCCAGGGCCGGGGCCACCTGGCCGGCCATGGCGCGGCGGGCCTGGGGGGCCAGGTCGGCGTTGCGCAGGTAGCGGTCCACCTGTTCCGCCACCTTCTCCCCCAACCGGAACCGGGCGCGGGCGGCGCGGCTGTTCTTCTCGCCCGTGTCGGCCAGGGCCAGCAGCAGCGGCAGCGCCAGGGACAGCCGGGGCAGCAGCCGGGCGGCACGGGCCTGCTTGTCCGGCGGGCCCAGCATCACGTCATGCAGATCGTCCAGGTAGCTGTCGCAGGCCCGTTCCACATGCTCCATCGGCACGCGGCGGGGGATGGCGTCGAACACGCCGCGCACCACGGGCTTGCCGTCCCGCACCGCCGTGAACAGGGGCACCCGGGCCAGCCGCTCGGTCAGGCGGCTCAACCCCGCCAGGGCTTCGGCCATGTCGGACAGGGTTTCCGCCGGCTGGCTGCGGGGCGGCTTGGCCAGCGCCTCCGCCACCTGGCGGGCCAGCCGGTCGCAACGGTGGGCCAGCCATTGCGCCGCCAGGCTGTCCGGCGCCGACAGCGTGTCGAAATGGAAGGGGAAGGCGTCGATCACGTCGATGGGGGCGGCCGTCATCTCGAACAGGTACAGGATGTACAGGTCGAACTGCTCCTCCAGCCGCTCATAGACCACGTACCAGTTGGTGTGCAGCCGCAGGGACTGGACGGTGCTGGGGCCGACCCCGCTGACCTGCTGGAAATAGCGCACATTGGGCATGATCAGCCGGTGCCACTTCAGCACCTGTGCCAGGAAGGCCAGGCAGGGCAGGTCCCCCGGCTGCACCCCCGGCACCGCCTTCAGGTCGGCGTTGTTCAGGAAGAAGGCCGCCAGGTCGCCCACCTGGGTCGCCACCCGGTCCAAGGCCGCCATATCGTCGTCGAACAGGGCCACCAGGTGTCGGCGGCGGAGCTGGTCCACCAGGTCATGGTTCCCCGCCTCCAAGGCCGCCCACAGGGGCGCCAGCACCCGGCGGGGCACGATCCAGGGGGCGGCGGGGTCCGCCAGGGGCCGGTCGGCCAGGAAGCGGTGGGCGGGCAGCCAGGCCAGCCGCTCCACCCCCAGCACCCGCGGCGGCCGCACCTGCCGCAGCCGTGGGCGCAGCACCGACAGCAGCTCGGGCGGGGAGCCTTCCAGCAGCCCCTCGAACTCCAGCGATCGGGCCAGCTTCACTACGTCCGCGTCCGACAGGGCCGCCAGGGCGCGGGCCTGCGCCTCGGCGCTGCTGGCGGTGCGGAAGGCCTCCTGCCGGGCGGGGGACAGGTCGGTCGGGGCGGCGGGCGATCCGGTCATCGGGTCCCAGGGTGGCGGCGATTACATGCATGACTATACAACCGGGCTAAGCCGGCCGGTACCGGAAAGCGGTGCCCGGCGTACCCTTTGGCCGGGTCCGCTCCCGCCCCGGGGCAGGGGTCCACCCTTGCCCCGGGCCGCCGGGGCCGCGTAGGCTGGCCGCCCCGGGGCCCTGGCCCCGCAAGAAGACGGGGGACGGGATGCTGGGACGGCGCGGATTCCTGTGTGCCTGCTGCGGCTTGGCCGGCTACGCCCTGGTGGGCGGCCGGCTGGAGGCGAGGGCAGCCGCCCCCGCAGCCGGGCAGGGGGACGCGGATCTCTACCGCTTCCTGGAAGACAGCTTCCAGGCCGCCGTCGCCCGGTCGCATGAGACGCGCACCTGGCTGGGCCTGCCCGGCGACCATTCCGCCTGGGACGACATCGGCGAGGCGGGCGCCGCCGCGGACGCCGCCTTCGCCGAAGCGCAGCTCACGGCCTTGCGCAAGCACGACCCCGCGGGCCTGTCCGACGCCGCGCGGCTGGACCGGCAGCTTTATGAGCAACGGCTGCTCGGCCAGCTTGAGGCCCATCGCTGGCGGCTGAACTCCTACCCGGTGGAGCATTTCAACGGCCGCCACGGCGCCATCGTGGACCTGCTGAGCGGCACCCACCCCATCCGTGACGCCCGCGACGCCCAGGCCTGGATCACGCGGGTGCGGGCCGTGCCCGGGGCGGTGGACCAGTTGCTGGCCGCGCTCGAGGTGCGCGCCGCCCGGGGCGTGCTGCCGCCGCGCTTTTCCTTGCAGAAGTCCCTGGATGCCGCCCGCAACGTCCTGTCCGGCCGGCCTTTCACGGCGGGGCCGGGGGACAGCGCCCTGCTGGCCGCCTTCGGCCGCAAGCTGGACGCGCTGAAACTGCCGCCGGCGGAATCGGAAGCGCTGATGGCCAAGGCCGCCGCCGCCCTGTCCGACAGCTTCGCTCCCGCCTGGACCCGCCTTGCCGCGGGGCTGGAGGGGCTGGTCGCCCGGGCCACGGACGATGACGGCGTCTGGAAGCTGCCCGACGGGGCCGATTTCTACCGCTACTGCCTGAAGGACCACACCACCCTGGACCTGGACCCGGAGCAGGTCCACGCCCTGGGCCTGTCGGAGGTGAAGCGCATCCAGGCTGACATGGCGGAGATCCAGGCCAAGGTGGGCTTTAAGGGCTCGCTCCAGGATTTCTACCGCTTCCTGCGCACCGACGACCGTTTCTACTACCCGGACACGGATGCGGGCCGCGCCGGCTACATCCGCGATGCCAGCGCCATCCTGGACGGGCTGAAGGCCGTGCTGGACGGCCAGTTCGGCCTGAAGCCCAAGGCCCCGCTGGAGGTGCGCCGCTTCGAGCTGTACCGGGAGGCGAGCGAGACCATCGCCCGCTACGGCCGCCCGGCGGCTGACGGTTCCCGCCCCGGCACCTATTACGTCAACCTGTCCCGCATGCGGGAGATGCCCAAGTACCAGATGGAAGTGCTGGCCTTCCACGAGGGCATCCCCGGCCACCACATGCAGATCGCGCTCGCCCAGGAAATGTCCGGCCAGCCCACCTTCCGCCGGTTCGAGTTCCACACGGCCTATGGCGAGGGCTGGGGCCTGTACAGTGAGCGGCTGCCGAAGGAGCTGGGCTTCTACCAGGACCCCTACAGCGACTATGGCCGCCTGACCTTCGAGCTGTGGCGCGCCGTGCGGCTGGTGGTGGACACCGGCATCCACGCCAAGCGCTGGACCCGGCAGCAGGCCATGGACTATTTCACCGCCAACCTGGCCTTCACGCCAGAGGTGGCAGAGCGGGAGGTGGACCGTTACATCGTCTACCCCGGCCAGGCCTGCGCCTACCATATCGGCCTGCTGGAGATCCTGAAACTGCGGGACCGGGCGCGCGGCGCCCTGGGCCCCCGCTTCACCGCGGCCAGCTTCCACGACGCGGTCCTGGGCAGCGGGTCGGTGCCGCTGCCGGTGCTGGGCCAAGTGGTGGACGCCTGGGTCGCCAAGACGAAAGCCTGAAGGGGAAGGGGATGAGCATGCCCATGATGAACCGCCGCGCCCTGCTGGCCGGGGCCGCGGCCCTGGCGGCCGTTCCCGCCCTGCCGTCCCTGGCCCAGGTGCCCCTGCCGGGGCCGCTGGACCTGACCGCCGCCGCCAAGCCCAAGGACAAGGGCGACGTGGCGGCCCTGGCGGAGTTCTTCGAGCAGGTGTTCGAACAACAGGCGGCCCTGTCGCCGGAGTTCCAGACCCAGCTCGGCCTGAGGACCAACTACGACAAGTGGGACGACCGCTCCCCCGCCTTCCGTGACGCGCGGCTGGCGCGCACCAAGGACGCCCTGGCCCGGTTGCGGGCGGGCTGGGACCCGGCCCGGCTGCCGGAGGCGCACCGGGTCAACTTCCGCATCTTCGAGGCCCAAGCGGAGCGGGAGGTGGAGGAGGGGCGCTGGCGCGACCACGAATACGCCCTGTCGCACCTGTATGGCCGCCACACCGGCGTCCCCAGCTTCCTGATCAACCAGCACCGGGTGGACACCCCCGATGACGCCCGCGCCTATGTGGCCCGGCTGGAAGGCGTGCCACTGGTCCTTGGCCAGGCGGTGGAGCAGGCGCAGCGCAGCGCCGCCAAGGGCATCGTCCCGCCCCGGTTCAGCCTGGAGAAGATGCTGCCCGACGCCCGCGCCGTCGTCACCGGCGCGCCCTTCGACAACGGCCCGGACAGCAGCCTGTGGGCCGACATCAAGAAGAAGGTGGGCGCGCTTCCTGCCGACGAGGCCCAGAAGCAGGCCCTGCTGAAACAGGCGGAATCCGCCCTGACTGGCAAGGTCAAGCCGGCCTACGACCAGCTCATATCCGCCATGGAAGCATTGGCCGCCAAGGCCACGGACGATGACGGCGTCTGGAAGCTGCCGGACGGGGAGGCCTATTACCGCTTCACCGTGCGGGAGGCCACCACCGTGGACATGGCGCCGGAGGAGGTCCACCAGGTGGGCCTGCAAGAGCTGCGCAAGCTGCAGGATGAGATGCGCGGCGTGATGAAGGCGGTGGGCTTCAAGGGGGAGCTGAAGGAATTCTTCAATTATCTGCGCACCGACGACCGCTTCTACTACCCCAACGACGATGCGGGCCGCGCCGCCTACCTCAAGCAGTGCGAGCAGGTGCTGGCCGACTTCCGCCCCAAGCTGGATGAGATGTTCATCACCAAGCCCAAGGCGGAGCTGGTGGTGAAGCGGGTGGAGCCGTTCCGGGAAAAATCCGCCCCGCCGGCCTTCTACAACCGCCCCGCCCTGGACGGGTCGCGGCCCGGCATCTTCTACGCCAACCTCGCCAACATGCGGGAGATGGCCAAGTGGCAGGTGGACGCCATCGTCTACCATGAGGGGCTGCCGGGCCACCACATGCAGATCGCCATCGCCCAGGAACTCCAGGACGTGCCCACCTTCCGCAAGTTCGTCGGCTTCGGCGCCTATTCGGAGGGCTGGGGCCTGTACAGCGAGCGGCTGCCGAAGGAGATCGGCTTCTACAAGGACCCCTACAGCGACTTCGGCCGGCTGAGCCTGCAAGCATGGCGCGCGGTGCGGCTGGTGGTGGACAGCGGCATCCACGCCAAGAAATGGACGCGGGAACAGGCTATCCAGTTCTTCGTGGACAACACCCCCCTGTCGCGGGAGCAGTGCACGCGGGAGATCGACCGCTACATCGTCAACCCCGGCCAGGCCACCAGCTACTTCATCGGCCTGCTGAAGATCCTGGAGCTGCGGGACAAGGCCAGGCAGGCCCTGGGGCCGAAGTTCGACCTGCGCGGCTTCCACGACGCCGTCCTGCGCAGCGGCGCCGTCCCCCTGCCGGTGCTGGGGGAGCAGGTGGAAGGGTGGGTAAGGTCCGTCAAGGCATGACGCTGCTGGATTTAGGTGCCGCCACGACCCTGGCCGCCCGCTTGGTGGCCGAACGGCAGACGGAGCAGACCGGTCCCCTCGTGCTCGGCGACCCGGTCGAGTTCCAGGACGGCTGGCTGTTCCCCTACCAATCGTCCTGGGCCCTGGACGGGGACGAGGAGGCCGAGCTGTCCGGCTTCGGCCCGATCTTCGTGCGCCGCACCGGCACCTGGTTCGAGGTGCCGGCGTATTACGACGTGGGCGAGTTCCTGGGCCGGCTGGGGGTGCGGTGACCGGCGTGGGTCCTTGGTGCTATCGAGGCGGTTGGGCTTGGGGAGGCCTCACGGCCATTGACACGGACGACACGGATGCCGCTGCGCGGCCACGGATGACACGGACGCGCCAACGGTGCCGGTCGTGCGCTGACGGTGCCGTCGGTGCGGCGAAGCCGCAATAAACCTCATGGGGGTGGTAGCCTGCCTACGGCGTACACGAATAGACACGAATGAGCAGGATCGACAGTAATAAAGAAAAATTAGGATAGGTTGCCTGCGGCGCTAAAAAATATCTTTCGTCAGTAATATCTTTATTCGCGTTTATTCGTGTCCATCCTTTTGATTCATGTACGCCGTAGGCCACCCCCGGCTCGAGCACCATCACCTTGTCCGTGTCGTCCGTGGCCGCGCCAGCGGCATCCGTGTCGTCCGTGTCAACGGCCGTAACCCCTCCCCAGGCCCGACCGCCCTCGTCCCGCACCCCAACCTACCGCGTGCGCCACGTCCGCACGGGCCCCGTGTCGATATGCGTGTGGCCGGTGGAGGGGTAGTAGGCGGCGCCGCCGCGTTGCATGGTTTTGGCGATCTCCGCCAGGGCGCCGCCGGGCAGGACGGGGACCTTGAAATCCAGCGCCTTGCCTTGCAGGTGGAAACTCTCCCGCGCCGCGCCGCCGTTCTGCTTGACCAGTTGGGCGTTGCTCTGGGGCGAGCGGTAGCCGGAGGAGACGTGCACCTCCGTCGTGGGCGGCAGGCCGGTGCGGTAGAGCAGGTCGAAGACGAAGTCCAGCAGCAGCGGGTCGATGCCTGCCACCTCCCCGCTGTTCCGGTCGCGCAGCAGCAGGTTCACCTTCTCCAGCGCCCGCTTGTCGTAGCCGCCATTGTGGAAATAGACCACGTCCGCCCGCTCCCCGCTCTGGGGATGCACCAGCACCACCCGGCGCACGTCCGGCAGGGGCGGCAGGTCAGGCGGCGGCCCCTCCTCCGGCACCGGGGCGCGGGCGGCGCAGGCGGCGAGGGCCAGGGGGAACAGCAGGGAAAAGGCGCGGCGGCTGAGGGGCAAGGCGCTCCTCCGGGAAACGGGCAGGGTCCCTTTTAGCACGAAAGGGTTAGGGAACTGCTAGCGGGTGCTTGGCCCGTCGGCTAGGGCGTGTCGGTTTGGGGAAGGGGTTTGCCGTCGGGCACCTTTCCAGCCGCCGTGCGCGCCGTGAAGGGGTATTGGGAACGCAGAGGACGCAGAGGGCCGCAGAGGACACAGAGGGTTTGCGGTACCCTGGAGCATTGCCTTACCGCCAGGAGCATCGTGCCCGATTTGATCCCTTGGGTGGGAACCGCCCGCGTCCCAAGCCGAACCCATCCCTGTCCTCACCGGCCATCCCTCTCATCCCTGTTCTTGTAAGTTCCTCTGTGTCCTCTGCGGCCCTCTGCGTCCTCTGCGTTCCAAGTCAGCACGCCATCCTCTGGCGAACCGCCCAGGACTTTGCCGCGGGTGCTTCCATGAGGGTACGGGTCATCCCCACCGCCGCACCACCACCTTCTCCCCCTCCACCAGCAGGAACAGCACCACCGCCAGCCCGGCCAGCGCCAGCCAGTCCCCCGCGGGGTGCCCATGGTGCCGAACACGGCCTGCAGCGGCGGGGCGTAGGTGAAGGCGAGCTGGAGGGCCAGGACCAGCGCCACGGCCGCCAGGGTCAGCCGGTTGCCCGCCAGCGTGTCCCGCCGGAAGGCGCTGGCCAGCAGGGAGCGGCAGTTGAACAGGTAGGCCGCCTCGAACAGCACCAGGGCGTTCACCACCAGGGTGCGGGCCTGCTCCACCGGGCGGCCGTCGGCCAGGGCCTGGAAGAAGACCAGGGCGCAACCCGCCACCATCAGCCCGGTGACGAAGCCGATGCGCCAGACCAGGAAGCCGGACAGCAGCGGCACCCGCGGCGGCCGGGGCGGGCGGGCCATCAGGCCCGGGTCCGCGGGGTCGAAGGCGATGGTCAGGGACAGGGTCACGGCCGTGACCAGGTTCACCCACAGCACCTGCAAGGGCGTCACCGGCAGCAGGGTCCCGGCCAGCACCGCCAGCACGATGGTCCCCGCCTGGCCGAAGCTGGTGGGCAACACATAGGTCAGCGCCTTGCGGAGGTTGTCGAAGACCGTCCGCCCCTCCTCCACCGCATGGACGATGGTGGCGAAGTTGTCGTCGGCCAGCACCATGTCGGCGGCCTCCTTCGCCACCTCCGTGCCCTTGGCGCCCATGGCCACGCCCACGTCGGCGGCCTTCAGGGCCGGGGCGTCGTTAACCCCGTCGCCGGTCATGGCGATGATGCCCCCGTCCCGGCGCAGCGCGTCCACCAGCCGGATCTTGTGCTCCGGCGTGGCGCGGGCGAAGACGGCGTTGTCCCGGGCCGCCCGCGCCAAGCCGTCATCGTCCAGCGCGTCCAGCTCGGCCCCGGTCACCACCCCGCCCCGTATGCCTACGGACTCGGCGATGGCCTTGGCAGTGCGGCCATGGTCGCCGGTGATCATCTTCACGGCGATGCCGGCGGCGGCGCACTGGCCCACGGCGCGGCGCGCCTCCTCCCGCGGCGGGTCGATCAGCCCCACCAGCCCCAGCAGCACCAGGCCCCCGTCCAGGTCGCGGACCTCCAGCACCTCCGCCGCGTCCATGGGCTTGTAGGCCACCGCCAGCACCCGCTGCCCCTCCGCCGCCAAGCGCTCCACCCGCGCCGTCCAGGCGGCATGGTCCAGGGGGCGGAGGCCGTCCGGGTGCTCCTCCAGGGCGGCGCGGGCCAGGATCGCCTCCGGCGCGCCCTTCACATAGGCCGTGGACGCCCCGCCCGGCGGCCGGTTCAGGGTGGCCATGAAGGCCCGGTCGCTCTCGAACGGCACGGCGTCCAGCCGCCCGTGCCCGGTGCCCCCGTCCGCCAGGGGCAGCCCCGCCTTGCCGGCGAAGGCCAGCAGCGCCCCGTCCACCGGGTCGCCCTGCACCGTCCAGTCGCCGTCCACCTTCACCAGTTGGGCGTCATTGCACAGCAACCCGGCCCGGGCCAGGTCGGCCAGCAGGGCAGGGGACCCGTCCCCCTCCGCCAGCGCCAGCGCTCCCTCGGGCGCATAGCCCACGCCCTCCGCCCGCCACATCGCGGTGCCGGCCAGGGCGGTGCGGACCGTCATCTCGTTCCGGGTCAAGGTGCCGGTCTTGTCGGTGCAGATGATGCTGACGGCGCCCAGGGTCTCCACCGTCGGCATGTGGCGGATGATGGCCTTGCGCCTTGCCATGCGGGTCACGCCGATGGCCAGGGTCACGGTCAGGATGGCGGGCAGCCCCTCCGGGATGGCGGCCACGGCCAGCCCCACCGCCGCCTGGAACATCTCCGTCGCCGTATAGCCGCGGAACAGCACGCCGACGGCAAAGGTCAGCCCGCCCAGCACCAGGATGGCGGCGGTCAGCCAGCGGCCGAAGCTGCCCACCTGGGCCATCAGCGGCGTCTCCCCGTTGTCCGTCCCGGCCAGCAGGCGGCCGATGCGGCCCAGTTCCGTGGCGTCCCCCGTGGCCGCCACCACCCCCAGCCCGGCCCCGCGGGTCACCAGCGTGCCGGAAAAGGCCACGGAATGCCGGTCGCCCAGGGCGGCGGAGGGGGCGGCTGGGTGGCTGGCCTTGGGGGAGGCGACGCTTTCCCCCGTCAGGGCGGATTCCTGCACCTCCAGCCCCTTGGCCTCCAGCAGGCGCAGGTCGGCGGGAACCTTGTCCCCCGCCGCCAGCACCACCACGTCGCCGGGCACCAGGCTCTCGGCCGGGACGGTCTGCCGCTCCCCCGCCCGCAGCACGGCGGCCTGGGGGGACAGCATGTCGCGGATGGCGTCCAGCGCCTGCTCCGCCTTGCCTTCCTGGACATGGCCGATCAGGGCGTTGATCAGCACCACGGCCAGCACCACGGCGGCATCCGCATACTCCCCCAGCAGGGCCATCACCAGGGCGGCCGGGATCAGGATGGCGATCAGGGCATTGGCGAACTGGCGCAGGAAGCGGCGCAGGGCGGACACCCGCGGCGGCGGCGTCAGCCGGTTGGGGCCGTGCAGGGACAGGCGCCGCGCGGCTTCGTCCCCGGCCAAGCCTTGCCCGCTGCTGCCCAGATGGGCCAGCACCTCTTCCCCCGGCAGGGCATGCCAGTCGGGCGGCAGGGCGGGGGGCGCTTGCGGGCGGGTGGCGGGCATGGCGTCCCTTCTTGTCGCGGGCGGGCCCGGTGACCTTTGTCAGGGCGAACGGTTCGCCGCATTGATCGACCTCAATCCCGGCCGGACCAAGCCCCACCACCCCCCTCCGAAATCGCCACAAGGCGGTATCGCTTTTGCTTTGACTTGCCCCAGGGGGTGGGCTAACCATCCATTCCGCCAAAGGCCCGCTTCCCCGAGAACCCAAGGCGTTCTCCGCCGCCCGTCCCCCGGGCGACGTCCGGGTGACCCAACCGCGGCATCTACCCCGGACCGAGCAACGGTTTGGTGCGGCCTCCCCGGCCAGCCCGACCGGATTCTCCCCTCCCCCGACCATCCCCCCGCAGCCTCAGACACGCACCATCCATGAATCTCCAGGAACTCAAGGCCAAGACCCCGCCGAACTCCTCGCCTTCGCGGAGGAGCTGCAGATCGAGAACGCGGGCACCCTGCGCAAGCAGGACATGATGTTCGCCATCCTGAAGCAGCTGGCCGACAACGACGTGCCCATCTATGGCGAGGGCGTGCTGGAGGTCCTGTCGGACGGGTTCGGGTTCCTGCGCAGCCCGGAAGCCAACTACCTGCCGGGCCCGGACGATATCTATGTCTCCCCGTCCCAGGTGAAGCGCTTCGGCCTGCGCACCGGCGACACGGTGGAGGGGCAGATCCGTGCGCCCAAGGATGGGGAGCGCTACTTCGCCCTGCTGAAGGTCAGCACGATCAACTTCGACCACCCGGAGAAGGTGCGCCACCGCATCAACTTCGACAACCTGACGCCGCTGTACCCGGATGAGCGGCTGAAGCTGGAGATCGAGGTCGACCTCAGCGGCAAGAAGAAGGACATGACCACCCGGGTCATCGACTTGGTCAGCCCGCTCGGCAAGGGGCAGCGCGCCCTGATCGTGGCGCCGCCGCGTACCGGCAAGACGGTGATGTTGCAGAACATCGCCCACAGCATCGCCACCAACCACCCCGAGGTCTACCTGATCGTCCTGCTCATCGACGAGCGGCCGGAAGAGGTGACCGACATGGCCCGCTCCGTGCGGGGTGAGGTCATCAGCTCCACCTTCGACGAGCCCGCCACCCGCCACGTGCAGGTGACGGAGATGGTGCTGGAAAAGGCCAAGCGGCTGGTGGAGCACAAGCGTGACGTGGTGATCCTGCTGGACAGCATCACCCGTCTGGGCCGCGCATACAACACGGTGGTGCCGTCGTCGGGCAAGGTGCTGACCGGCGGCGTGGACGCCAACGCCCTGCAGCGGCCCAAGCGGTTCTTCGGCGCCGCCCGCAACATCGAGGAAGGCGGTTCGCTGACCATCATTGCCACGGCGCTGATCGACACCGGCAGCCGCATGGACGAGGTGATCTTCGAAGAGTTCAAGGGCACCGGCAACAGCGAGATCGTGCTGGACCGCAAGCTCAGCGACAAGCGCATCTTCCCGGCCATCGACATCCAGAAGTCGGGCACCCGCAAGGAAGAGCTGCTGGTGGACAAGGGCGCCATGGCAAAGATGTGGATCCTGCGCCGCATCCTGAACCCCATGGGCACCCAGGACGCCGTGGAATTCCTGGTGGACAAGCTGAAGCAGTCGAAGACCAACAACGACTTCTTCGACAGCATGAACCAGTGACCGCCAAAGGCAGGCGCAAGGGGCAGGGGGCGCTTCGGCGCCCCTTCGCTTTTTCAGGACTACGCGAGGCCTTGCCGGGTGCCAAGGGGCGGGAGCCCGTCCTTGGCCGTCAGGAATGGTGTCTTCATATTAGTTTTTTCTGGTTTTCCGCCCGAAAGGGGTGAAGGCCGAACGGTTCGTCTCTTCGGCCTAGGCGTGACCGCGCGCACAGCCGTCCCCGGTCGGGGCGGCCAGGATGCGGGTGCATCGGCGCACCCCCGTTGCCGGGCCGACCCTGCCCTTTGCGGGCTTGCATCCAAGGTTCCCGCCGCATCGTAGGGGGTAACGAGGTAAGCCAAGCGTCCGGGCGGGTTATCCCCGCGCGACTTTGCTTTTGGCGGGTGCGTTGCGCGATAGTTGGACGAATCGGCGGTTGTGGCGGCCCTAGGCGGCCAGGTAGCACGGAGGGCACGATGGAGAACCGGACGGACGCATTCCTGTACCCCGGCGAGCCCCGCCTGCGGGAGCTGCTGGACGACCCCTTGGTGCACATGGTCATGGCCCGCGACGGGGTCTACCCGTCGGAGGTGCTGGCCCTGGTCCAGGACGTGGCCCGCCGCCGCGCCAACCAGTGCGAGGAGCGCCGGGCCGTCGCGTAAATCGTAGGTCGGATTAGCGGCCGCAAGGCCGCGTAATCCGACGTCGCACGGGTCAGCTGTCGGATTACGCCCCGCTAATCCGACCTGCGACCCCTAAAACGGCTTCACGATCACCAGGATGACCACGCCGACCATCAGCGCGGTCGGCACCTCGTTCATGATGCGGAAGAACTTCTGCGGCCGGGCCCGCTCGTCCCGCTCGAACTCCTTGCGCCACTTGGACATCATGCCGTGCATGGCGGCCAGGCCCAGCACCAGCAGGACCTTGGCGTGCAGCCAGCCCTGGCCCTTCAGCCAGCCCGGTTCCATGGCCACCAGCGTGATGCCCAGGATGAAGGTGGCGATCATGGCCGGGGTCATGATGGCCTTCAGCAGCCTGCGCTCCATGACCTTGAACCGCTCCGACTCTGCCGAGCCGGGCTCCGTCTCCGTGTGGTAGACGAACAGCCGGGGCATGTAGAGCATCGCCGCCATCCAGGCGATGATGGCGATGACGTGCAGCGCCTTGACCCAAAGATAAGCCATGTCCGCGGGCTCCCGGTCCCTTGTGGTTGCCCGGCTTATAAGCGAGGACGGGCATTCCCGCCACCCATCCGCGCACGCCTCACGCCACGACCGTCAGCCACGGCCAGCGCGCCCGGTAGCTGGCCAGCTTCTCCGTCAGCCGGGGCGGGTTGTCGATGGCGGGGTTGGGCCGCAGCACCCCGTCCCACAGCTCATCCAGCCCGTACGGCGCGTACACCTCCCCCACGCCGCCTCGCCCGTCCGGCGTGACACCGACGCAGGTGCAGGCCACCAGGAACCGGTCGATGCCGTCGCGGGCGGATGTCAGCGCCGGGTAGGGCCGGCCGAACCGCCCCTCGTACCACAGGTGCACCCGCGCCTGGTTCCGCACCTCCACCACCGCGCCCAGGTCGGCGTACAGCGCCTCTGCCGCCCGGATGGCCCGGTCCTCGGCCCCGTAGCTGGTGTCCGGGTCGAAATAGAAGACGTCGTAATCCTTGACGCCATGGTCGGCAGGCAGGCCGGACCGGTGGTTCCACACCGCCTGGTACACGCACCCCGCCACCAGGTGCGCCTGGGGCAGCCCCAGGGCAGGCAGCCGCTCCAGCACCGCCCGGTTCACCGGGTTGGAGAGGGCGAGGGCGGCGAGGGTGTCGGGGCTCATGACCCCCGGCATAGGGCCGTGCCGGACCCGGCGCAAGGGCCTATGCCTTGCCGTGGGGGCTCGCCTTGGGTACCCTCAGCTCCCATGAACGCCATCACGCGCATCGTCCTGGCCGGCGACCTGCCCGAAGCCCTGCGCGGGACCTGGACCCCGCCGCCCTGGTGCGCGTCACCGTGGCGCCCGAGCCCGACCGCCAGGCCCAGGTGGCCGCCTTCATGGAAGCATGCGACCGGCTGAGCGATGAGGCGCAGCGCAATGGCCTGACCGAAGAGATCCTCCAGGAAATCCTGGACGAAGCCAAGGCGGAACGCATTGCCGCCCGTGCCCGGGGTGAGCGGTGATCTTGGGCCCCAGGGTCACCTTCGATACCAATGTTATCGTCAGCGCCGTCCTGTTCAAGAACTCGGTCCCCCGCCGGTGCGTGGATCATGTGCGGGTGCGTGGCAGCTTGATCCTGTCCGTGCACCTTCGGGCCGAACTGGTCGATACGCTGCACCGTCCAAAGTTCGACCGGTACGCGCCATTGGCTGAGCGCCTGTCTTTCCTGGGCCTCATCGCGTCGCCGGAGGACGATTTGATGATCTCCGCCGCCTCGGGCCTCTGCCGGGATCCAAAGGACGACATCGTGCTCGCCACCGCGGTCGCCGGTGGGGCCGACTTCATCGTGACCGGGGATGACGACCTTCTCGCCCTGGTGGAGGTGCGGTCCATCCCCATCCTCACCCCCGCCGCCTTCCTCGCCCACGTCGCCCCCTAACCGGCACGCACCTCTCATATACACATAAAGATATCTTTATGCTTGCTAGGTCCCGTCGCCGCTGGTACACCCAGCCCCAGCCGGCGCCCGGGAACCCAGGCGCTTGTCCGGGGGCTGCCGTCCCCGGGCCACCAGACGACTGTTTCCGAGGGACCGAGCATGAGCGCCACCGCCTTCACCGACTACCGGGTCAAGGACATCTCCCTGGCCGAGTGGGGCCGCAAGGAGATCAACATCGCCGAGACCGAGATGCCAGGCCTGATGGCCCTGCGCGAGGAGTTCGGCGCCTCCCAGCCGCTGAAGGGCGCCCGCATCGTCGGCTGCCTGCACATGACCATCCAGACCGCCGTCCTGATCGAGACGCTGACGGCCCTGGGCGCCTCCGTGCGCTGGTCCTCCTGCAACATCTTCTCCACCCAGGACCAGGCCGCGGCCGCCATCGCCGCCGCCGGCATCCCCGTCTTCGCCTGGAAGGGCATGAACGAGGAAGAGTTCTGGTGGTGCATCGAGCAGACCCTGCGGGGCCCGGACGGCTGGACGCCGAACATGATCCTGGACGATGGCGGCGACGTCACCCAGATCATGCACGACAAGTACCCGGAGATGCTGGCCGAGGTGAAGGGCCTGTCGGAGGAGACCACCACCGGCGTGCATCGGCTGTATGAGATGATGAAGAAGGGCACCCTCAAGGTCCCGGCGATCAACGTCAACGACAGCGTCACGAAGTCCAAGTTCGACAATCTGTATGGCTGCCGCGAGTCCCTGGTGGACGGCATCCGCCGCGCCACCGACGTGATGATGGCCGGCAAGGTCGCCGTCGTCGCCGGCTTCGGCGACGTGGGCAAGGGCTCTGCCGACAGCCTGCGCAGCCAGGGCGCCCGCGTCCTGGTGACGGAGATCGACCCGATCTGCGCGCTGCAGGCCGCCATGCAGGGCTACCAGGTGGTCACGATGGAAGAGGCCGCCCCCGTGGGCGACATCTTCGTCACCGCCACCGGCAACGTGGACGTGATCACCCTGGACCACATGCGCGCCATGAAGGACCGGGCCATCGTCTGCAACATCGGCCACTTCGACTCCGAGATCCAGATCGCCTCCCTCCAGAACTACAAGTGGGAGGAGGTGAAGCCGCAGGTGGACGAGGTGGTGTTCCCCGACGGCAAGCGCCTGATCGTCCTGGCCAAGGGCCGCCTGGTGAATCTGGGCTGCGCCACCGGCCACCCCAGCTTCGTCATGTCCGCCAGCTTCACCAACCAGGTGCTGGCCCAGATCGAGCTGTGGACCAACCACAAGAACTATGAGAACAAGGTCTACGTGCTGCCGAAGCACCTGGACGAGAAGGTGGCCCGCCTGCACCTGGCCAAGATCGGCGTGAAGCTCACCGAGCTGACCCCCGCCCAGGCCCAGTACATCGGCGTGGAGAAGGCCGGCCCGTTCAAGCCGGACCACTATCGTTACTAAGAATTTCCCTCACATTTGTGGGAAATGCGGGGGCGCGGCCATCCGGTCGCGCCCCTTTCCTTTGCGGCAGGCAGAAATCCCACGGAATTTTTCCGGAATAGGCCTGCCCGCCTTGCATTCTGCCACACCGCTTTACTAGATTGGTTCCTGTGACGACACCGCCCACGGGGACATACCTCGCGGGCATCGGGGCCGCCATCCTGGTGCTCGCGGGGCTCATCCTGCTCGCTCTGTCCAAGGGGACCGCGGGGCCGCTGCCCTATGCCCTGGCCGCGGGCCTGTCGGTGGCGGGTGCCCTCTGGTGCCTCTACCGCCTGCGCCGGGTGCTGCGCGCCGCCGGGCGGCAGGTGGTGGACGCGGGTGCTGAGGCGCAGCGCATGAAGGCCATGGTCGGGGCCATGCCCGACCCCTGGTTCGCTTGGGAGATGGGGCCGGACGGCCGCGTCGGCGCCCATGCCGGCAGCGAGGATTTTGCCGCCATGCTGGGCCTGTCCCGGGTGGACAGCCTGGACATGGTGGAACAGGCCCTGGCCCCGTCCGATGCCGCCGCCCTGCACGGGGTGGTGGCCCACCTGCGGGAAACGGGCCAGCCTTTCCTGATCACCGTCCGCCTCGCCGACGGCAGCCGCACCTTCCAGGCGGCGGGCGGGCGCGGGCACCAGGCCGGCGGCGGCGCCCTGGACGTGCTCTGGCTGCGCGACGCGACCCCCCAGGCGGCGGCGGAACTGCGGCTGGCCAGCGCGCGGGCCGAGGCGGAGCGGGAACGCCGGCACCTGTTGGACAGCCTGGATGCCCTGGCCCTGCCGGCCTGGCAGCGGGGCCGCGACCTCAGCATCACTTGGTGCAACCGCGCCTTCGCCCGGCTGGTGGACACCACGCCGGAGCGGGTGGTTGCGGAACAGATGGAGCTGCCTACCTCGGGCTTCGCGGAGCCGGCCCGCGGCCTCGCCCTGGTGGCGCGGGAACGGGGCGCCGCCATCACCGAGGCGCGCTTCGTCGTGGTGGAAGGGGACCGCCGCCTGTTCGAGCTGACGGAGATGCCGGTGGCCAGCGGCGGCTTCTTCGGCTTCGCCGTGGACCGCACCCGGGAACGGCACTTTGCCGACGAGTTGGACCGCCATATCGGCGCCCATGCGGAGGTGCTGGAGCAGCTCGGCTCCGCCATCGCCATCTATGGCCCGGACACGCGGCTGAAATTCTACAACCAGGCCTATGCCCGCCTCTGGGGCCTGGACGAGGGCTGGCTGCGCACCGAGCCGCCCTATGGCGAGGTGCTGGAGGATTTGCGCGCCCGCCGCAAGCTGACGGAGGAGGCGGACTTCCCCCGCTGGAAGCGTCAGATGCTGGGCCAGTTCACCAGCCTGATTGAGCCCCAGGAGGATCTGGTCCACTTGCCGGACGGGCGGACCCTGCGGTCCCTGTCCGTGCCGCACCCGTTCGGCGGGCTGATGTTCGTGATGGAGGACGTCACCCACACGCTGGCGCTGGAATCCTCCTACAACACCCTGATGGCCGTGCAGCAGGAAACGCTGGACAATCTGGCCGAGGGGGTGGCCGTGTTCGGCGGCGACGGGCGGCTGAAACTGTCCAACCCGGCTTTCGCCCGGCTCTGGCGCCTGGGGTCGGATGTGCTGCGCG
This sequence comes from Aerophototrophica crusticola, assembly GCF_012913305.1. NCBI lineage: Bacteria > Pseudomonadati > Pseudomonadota > Alphaproteobacteria > Rhodospirillales > Rhodospirillaceae > Aerophototrophica > Aerophototrophica crusticola. The sequence goes on from NZ_CP051775.1 coordinate 72,991, forward strand.
GCGAACCCCATGTGGGCGAGGTGGTGGAGGCGGTGCGCGGCCTGCTGCACATGGGCGGCGACTGGCGGGAACAGAAGGGCGAGCTGGTGGCCCGGCTGCTGGACCGGGAAGGGACGTCGGGCCACATCAACTGCTCCGACGGCACGGTGGTGCGCTACACCCAGGTGCCGCTGCCCGACGGGGCGGTGCTGCTGTCCTGCCTGGACATCACGGACACCGTGCGGGTGGAAAAGGCCTTGCGCGCCAGCAACGAGGCGCTGGAGACGGCGGACCGGCTGAAGTCCGAATTCATCGCCAACGTCAGCTACCAACTGCGCACGCCGCTGAACGCCATCATGGGCTTCGCGGAAATCCTGCATAACCAGTATTTCGGGGAACTGAACGTCCGCCAGCTCGAATATGCCCGCGGCGTGCTGGAGGCCAGCCGCCGCCTGCTGGCGCTGGTGAACGACATCCTGGACCTGGCCACCATCGAGGCCGGCTTCATGGTGCTGGAACGGGAACCGGTGGACGTGGCCCAGCTCCTCCACGGGGTGGCGGGCCTGACCCGCGACTGGGCGCGCAAGCAATCCCTGGACCTGCGGGTGGAGGTGCATGACGGCATCGGCACCCTGTCGGGGGACGAGAAGCGGCTGAAGCAGGCCCTGTTCAACCTGGTCAGCAACGCCATCAAGTTCACCCCCGCCGGCGGCCGAATCACCCTGTCCGCCGTCCGCACGCCCGACGCGGTGACCCTGGCCGTCAGCGACACCGGCATCGGCATCCCCCAGGGGGACCGGCAGCGGGTCTTCGGCCGGTTCGAGCGCGGCCAGGGCCCCGCCAACGGCTCCGGCGCCGGCCTCGGCCTGTCCCTGGTCAAGAGCTTCATCGAGCTGCACGGCGGCAGCGTGTCCATGGAAAGCACCAACGGCGTCGGCACCACCGTGCGCTGCCGCCTGCCGGTGGACCTGCCCGACGGGGGCGGCGGCAGTCTCACCCCGGCCATCACCCAGGCGGCGCAGTAGAAGCGATCAACTTGCCCCTTGCCTGCCTGGAACGAGCCAACCCCTCTGGTTGGGCAGTATCTGGCATAAGGCACCACGGAAGCTGAACAGCAGGACTTTACCAAGCGCATGAGTTGTTGGATCATGAGCTTGGAGGCCGGCGACTGCCGGCCCGCGGGCCCTTGCCCGCGTGAGCCAAGCGTCAGGACGGGCGGCCTTCCCGCCTTTGCCGTGCCATCTCTGCCAAGGACACCCCGACAAGGCCCAAAGCGGACCCAATGCTGACCATGCTCAGGATGTTGCGGTTCTCACGGTGGCTTTCGGCATAGGTCTGCATGATCTCGGGCACGGACAACCGCGCCAATTCCTTCAAAGGCGCCGCGGGCTCCCGACTTCCGAAGAAGAACACGATTGCCGCGCAAGCCATGACCCCCGTCAGAAACGCCCGCGCAGCCCTCAGCAAACCCATGGTATTTTCCCCTAACGTTCTGCGGAGGATGACACGCCACAGGCACTCGTCAAGGTGGTGCAAATGTATGTGGCAGCGCGGATCGCCACCTCCTACTCATGATCCGTCACCCCCACCTGCTGGCATTGGCGCAGCAGGGGGCAGGTGGAACAGCGCGGGGCCACCCCGGTGCAGATGTGCTTGCCGAAGGGCACCAGCCGTTCGTTGATCTCCACCCGATAGGTGCGGGGCAGGATGGCCTCCAGCGCGGCCAATGTCGCCTCCGGCGTCTTTGTCGCCACATAGCCCCAGCGGTTGGTTACCCGGTGGACATGGATGTCCACGGCGATCACCGGCAGGCCATAGCCGATGCCCAGGGCCAACCCGGCGATCTTCGGGCCGACGCCGCGGAAGGCGGTCAGCCCCTCCAGCGTGTCCGGCGTCCGCCCGCCATGCTCCTCCGCGATGCGGCGGGACAGTTCCTTGATGTCCCGCGCCTTCGGCTCCGGGAAGGTGGCGCCGTGGATCAGTTCCACGATCCGCTCCTCCGGCAGGGCGGCCATGGCCCCCGGCGTGTTCGCCACCGCGAACAGGCGCAGCGACACGGGCAGGCTGACCTCATCCCGCGTGCGGGCGGAGATCAGGGCTGAGACCAACTGCTCGAACGGCGTGCCATGCCCCCGGTCCCGCAGCTCGAACATGGCCGCCTTGGGCAACCCGGCCGTCGCCTCCCGCAACAGGCCGAACACCAGGTCGATGTCGAACGGATCCTTCCCAGGGGGCGGGACGGGGTCGGGTCCTGGGTCTGGCTGGCGTGCGGCGCGGGGCATGGGGGCACTCGGCTTGCCTGTGGGGCTGCCAACAGGGCCTCGTGCCTGGAATTCCTTCGCCTGTCCCGGGCTGCTGGCGGCGGGTGGGGCAGATGGGCGCGGGGTGGTGGGGGAACAGGATTGGCTGGATTGCGTGGGTATAAGAGAAGTGGGAAAATATTGAAAAAACGGGTCTGTAGATATCTTCGGAATCCTGCGAACGAGGATCTGCTTATTTTTGCTGGATGCAGAATGTCTTGTCCTCCTATCTATGAAGTCCTTTTGCTTCGTTGCATCCGTGTTTCCCTAACCATCCCTCCGCCTGGACAGCTGTCCTAAAGCATGCCATCCTGTCCGCCTGCGCTTTCCCGGCGCGGCGGTTCTTGGAAATGTGAATATGCCTGTAAAAGCCTTGCTGAGTATCCCTTAACTTTACCAAACCCGGACCCGGTAAAGTTAGTCACCTTAAGACCATTTCCCTAGCCAAATCAGGCACATATAACTTTATCTCGGTAAAGTTAAGCGTCAAATCAGGTAAAGTTAAGGTCAACTTAGTCAAGCGACGTCAAGCATCCACCCCTGCCGCCTTGTGCCTGGCGGGGCTTGTGGGCGGATGGGCGCGCGGGTGATCCCGCAACGCAGCCATCGGTGCCGTTGCCCTGCGGGGGGCGCGTCCCTATTCTCCTTCCCCATGAACAGCTTCCCCGAAAAACCCCGTCCCCGCGTCGGCCTGCTGGTCACCTGTCTGGTGGACCTGTTCCGACCCTCCGTCGGCTTCTCCGCCGTCAAGCTGCTGGAGGATGCCGGCTGCGACGTGGTGGTGCCGGAACAGACCTGCTGCGGCCAGCCCGCCTGGAACAGCGGCGACCGGGCCGACACGGTGGCCCTGGCCAAGGCCGTGATCCAGGCCTTCGAGGGCTGCGACTATGTGGTGGCGCCCAGCGGCTCCTGCGCCGGCATGCTGCGCAAGCACTACCCGGAAGCCCTGGCGGATGAGCCGGACTGGGCGCAGCGGGCCCATTTCCTGGCAAGGCGCACCCATGAGCTGGTGTCCTTCCTGGTGGATGTCCGCGGCATGCGGGGCGTGCAGGCAAGCTACCCCGGCACCGTCACCTACCATGACAGCTGTTCCGGCCTGCGGGAGCTGGGGGTGAAGGCGCAGCCGCGGGAACTGCTGGCCAGCGTCAAGGGCCTGTCCCTGACCGAGCTGCCGGAGGCGGAGGTCTGCTGCGGCTTCGGCGGCACCTTCTGCGTCAAGTACCCCGACATCTCCGCCAAGATGGTCAGCGACAAGGCCGCCCACATCACCTCCACCGGGGCTGACACGCTGCTGGCGGGGGACATGGGCTGCCTGATGAACATGGCCGGGCGGCTGCAACGGCTGGGCAGCCCGGTGAAGGTGCGCCACGTGGCAGAGGTGCTGGCCGGCGACATCTCGGCACCGCCCATCGGCCAAGGGGAAGGGGAGATCACGCGATGAGGTCCACCGCCCACGCCTTCAAGGAAAACGCCCGGACCGCCATGGCGGACCCGGACCTGACCAAGGCCCTGACCAAGTTCAAGACCGGCTTCCCCCTGAAGCGCGCCCAGGCCGTCGCCGCCCTGCCGGAGTTCGAGGCCCTGCGCGACGCCGGCAAGGCCATCAAGGACCACACCCTGGCCCACCTGGACCTGTACCTGGAGGTCTTCGAGCAGAACGTGCGGGCCCGGGGCGGACACGTGCACTGGGCGCGGACGGCCGCGGAGGCGAAGGAGATCATCCTGCGCCTCTGCCGGGAGGCCGGCGCCAAAATGGTCACCAAGGGCAAGTCCATGGTGTCGGAGGAGGTAGGCCTGAACACCGCCCTGGAGGCGGAAGGCCTGGAGGTGGTGGAGACCGACCTGGGCGAGTACATCCTGCAAATCCGCAAGGAGGCGCCCAGCCACATCATCGCCCCGGCCCTGCACCTGTCGAAGGAGCAGGTGGCCGACGACTTCCGCCGGGTCCACACCCACTTGGCCAGCGACCGCAAGCTGTCGGAACCCGCCGACCTGCTGACCGAGGCGCGGGTGCTGCTGCGGGACAAGTTCCTGAACGCCGAGGTGGGGATCACCGGCGCCAACTTCCTGATCGCGGAAACGGGCAGCACCGTCATCGTGACCAACGAGGGCAATGGCGACCTGACCCAGACCCTGGCCAAGACCCACATCGTCCTGACCAGCATCGAGAAAGTGGTCCCGACGCTGGAGGATGCCTCCACCCTGCTGCGGCTGCTGGCCCGCTCCGCCACGGGGCAGGAGTTCTCGACATACACCACCTTCTCCACCGGCCCGCGCCGGGCGGACGACCTTGACGGGCCGGAAGCCTTCCATGTGGTGCTGCTGGACAATGGCCGCAGCGCCCTGCTGGGGACGGAGATGCAGGAGGCGCTGCGCTGCATCCGCTGCGGCGCCTGCATGAACCACTGCCCCGTCTACCATGCCGTCGGCGGGCACGCCTATGGCTGGGTCTATCCGGGCCCCATCGGCGCGGTGGTGGACCCGGCCCTGCTGGGCATCGCGGAGGCGCGGCACCTGCCCAACGCCAGCACCTTCTGCGGCCGGTGCGAAAGCGTCTGCCCCGTGCGCATCCCCCTGCCGAAGCTGATGCGCCTGTGGCGGGAGAAAGAGTTTGAGGGCAAGCTCAGCCCGCCGGCCCAGCGCTGGGGCCTGGGCGTCTGGGCCTTCGTCGCCCGGCGTCCCGGCCTCTACCGCCTCGCCACCGGCCTGGGCATGCGGGTGCTCGGCATGGCCGGGGCCAAGCGGGGCCGCTTCCGCAGCCTGCCCCTGGCGGGCGCCTGGACCGCGGCGCGGGACTTCCCCGCCCCGGCGGGCAAGACCTTCCAGGAGCTGTACAAGGCCCGCCGGACCGGAGTCCACCATGGCTGACGACGCCCGCAGCGGCATCCTGGGCACCATCCGCCGCGCGGTGGAGGGCCAGCGGGACGAGGCGGCGGCCCGCGCCGCCGTGGCCGACCGGCTGGCCCGCCATGCCCGCAACGTCATCCCCCTGCGCGCCCAGCTCCCCCCGCCCAGCAGGTCGAGCTGTTCCAGCGCATGGCCCAGGCGGTGGGCGCCACGGTGGAATTGGTGACCGACCCGGCCCGGGTGCCGCACATGGCTGCCGACTACCTGTCCAACCACAATTTGCCCGCCCGGGTGCGGGTGGCGCCGGACCCGCTGCTCCAGTCCCTTCCCTGGGACCGGCGGCCCATGCTGGAGGTGGCCTTCGGCCGGGCCACGGCCGACGACCAGACCAGCCTGACCACTGCCGTGGCGGGGGTGGCGGAGACGGGCACCCTGATGCTGGCCAGTGGGCCGGACCAGGCCACCACCCTGGCCTTCCTGCCCACCAACCATGTGGTGCTGCTGCCCCTGTCCCGGCTGGTGGGCACCTATGAGGAAGGTTGGGACATGCTGCGGGCCCGCGGCCGCGGCCAGCCCCGCACGGTGAACTTCGTCACCGGCCCCTCCCGCACCGCCGACATCGAACAGACCCCCCAGGTGCACGCCCACGGTCCCGGCCGCCTGCACATCCTCCTGCTGGCGGATATGTGATGGGTTTCTTTGCGCCCTCAAGCGCCGGGCGCCGCCATCCGGCGGCTTGGCTTACGCGCCCATGGGGGCGCGGGCCGGCGGTCGCCGGCCTTGTCAGGCGCCCATCCGGGATGGGCACCTGCCTTGTCTAAGGGCCGCCGCACCCCCAGCGCGGCGGAGGTGGAGCTGTGGCGCACGGTGATGCGCGACGCCGTGCCCCTGCGCACCGCCCGCCTGGGCAAGGCGCAGGCCCTGGCCCAAGCGGCCCCCACGCCCGCCCCCCAGCCACCCCCGCCGCCGGGGCCCGTGGCGAAGGCGCCCGCCAAGGCGCCGCCGCCCTTCAACGTGGCCGAACGCATGGCCCAGCTCCTGGCCGCCGTGCCGGTGAAGGAAAAAGCCGCCGTCACCCTCAACCTCGCCCCCGCCCCCTCGGGCCGAAGTCCGGCATCGATAAGCGCACGGACGAGAAGGTCCGCCGCGGCAAGCTGCCGGTGGACGGCCGCATCGACCTGCACGGCATGACACAGGGGGAGGCCCACGACGCCCTGCTGGGCTTCGTCCGCCGCAGCCATGACCAGGGCCGCCGCCTGTTGCTGGTCATCACCGGCAAGGGCGGGGCCCCGCGCGGGGAGGGCATCCTGCGCAGCGCCGTCCCCCGCTGGCTGAACGAGGCCGCCTTCAAAAGCCTGGTCCTCGCCATCCACCAGGCCCAGCCCCACCATGGCGGCGGCGGGGCCTATTATGTCTTCCTGAGGCGGCGGCGCTGAGTCGAAGCCGTCTTGACTCCCCCGGCAACCTCCCCTAGAACCCCCGGCCCTTTGCCGGACGGGAGGTGCTGTGATGGTCGCGTGTGGGCTCGATTTCGGCACGTCCAACTCCACCCTCGGCGTCGCCCTCGCGGATGGCGCGCGGATGCTGCCGCTGGAAGGGGACGACACCACCCTGCCCAGCGCCATCTTCTTCGACTTCGAGGCACACCGCCCCAGCTTCGGCCGGGCGGCCCTGGCGGCCTATGTGGCGGGGGGCGAGGGGCGGCTGATGCGGTCCCTGAAGTCCGTCCTGGGCACCAGCCTGATCGATGAGGAAACCCTGCTGGGCCGCCGCCGGGTGGGCTTCCGGGAAGTGATCGGCCTGGTGGTTCGCCACATCAAGGCCACGGCGGAGGCCCATGGGGGGCGTGAGCTGACCCAGGTGGTCCATGGCCGCCCGGTACACTTCGTGGACGGGGACGAAGCCGCCGACCGCCGCGCCCAGGACGCGCTTGAGGACATCGCCAAGGCGGCGGGCTTCACCGAGGTGTCCTTCCAGTACGAGCCCATCGCCGCCGCCCTGGCCTATGAGGCTGAAATCAACGCGGAGCAGGTGGCCCTGATCGCCGACATCGGCGGCGGCACGTCCGACTTCTCCATCGTCCGCATCGGGCCGGAGCGGTCGGGCAGATCGGACCGGGCGGACGACATCCTGGCGAACGACGGGCTGCGCATCGGCGGCACCGACTTCGACCGGCTGCTGAGCCTGGAGGCGGTGATGCCGCACCTGGGTTACCGGGCGCCACTGCGGCGGGCCGGGTTGCTGACGCCCAACCACTGGTACGCGGACCTGGCCACCTGGGCCAAGATCAACTTCCTCTACACCCCGCAGATGCTGGCGGAGGTGCGCCGCGTGGCGCGGGAGGCGGTGGCGCCACGGCTGCTGGACCGCCTCGCCACCGTGCTGGATCAGCATCTGGGCCATGCCCTGGCCATGCGGGTGGAGGCGGCGAAGATCGCCCTGTCCGGCAGCCCGTCGCTGGACATCGACCTGTCCCTGGTCGAGCCCGGGCTGGACGCACCCGCCACCCGTGGCCGGTTGGGGGAGGCGATCGCGGAGCCGGTGGACCGGCTGGCGGCCATGACGAAGGACTGCCTGCGCCAGGCCGGGCTGAAGGCGGCCGACGTGGACGCCGTCTTCCTTACCGGCGGCTCCACCCTGCTCCCCGCCGTCCGCGGCGCCATCACCGCCGAGTTGCCGGAGGCGCGGGTGGTGGAAGGCGACAAGTTCGGCGCCGTGGGCCTGGGCCTGACCATCGAGGCGGGGCGGCGGTATGGGGCGGCGTAGGGCCGTTCACACGGACTGCACGGACACGCCACGGACGACACGGACGGCAGAAAGCCGGTCGGCCAGCCCTGGAGACGTCGCTTTCCTGCCTGCGGCGCAGCCCTTATCCTCCTGTCCGTGCCCGTCCGTGGAGTGTCCGTGTCGTCCGTGTCCCCCATCCATCCCCCAGGCCGAGGGGAAAGTCAGCCATGACCCCCTTCGGTGAGCGCGTGCGGCAGTTGCGGGCCCGGAAGGGCGTGCAGTTGAAGGAGATGGCGGCGGAGCTGGAGATCAGCTCGGCCTACCTGTCCGCCCTGGAGCATGGCCACAAGGGCGTGCCCTCGCCCATGCTGGTGCGGCAGATCTGCGGCTATTTCGGCCTGATCTGGGACGAGGCGGAGGAGCTGGAGCGGCTGGCCGCCCTGTCCGACCCGCGCGTGGTGGTGGATACGGCCGGCCTGACCCCCGACCACACCCTGGCCGCCAACCTGCTGTCCCGGCGCATCGCCAAGCTGGACGCCGACACGGTTGGGACATTGCTTGACCTGTTGCGGCGTTAGGCGGATTTGCCGACCCGGTTTTCCTGGACGGAAGGTTTGCCCCTCGCTTCCGACCGGTCTATTGTCCATATGAGTGATGTAGCCGCCCGGTCCCGGAGTTCAGCCATGCCGTCCCGCCTCGAACAGCTCTGCCTGCAGAAGGGCCTGAAGATGACCGAGCAGCGGCGCGTCATCAGCCGCGTGCTGTCGGAATCCCATGACCATCCGGACGTGGAACAGGTCTACCGTCGTGCCTCGGCCCTGGACAACAACATCTCCATCGCCACGGTCTACCGGACCATGCGCCTGTTCGAGGAAGCCAACGTCATCGAGCGTCTGGACTTCGGCGACGGCCGCGCCCGGTATGAGGAGGCGAAGGAGGAACACCACCACCATCTGATCGACGTGCAGACCGGTGAGGTGGTGGAGTTCGCCAGCGATGAGCTGGAGCGCATCAAGGAAAAGATCGCCGACGAGTTGGGCTACAACCTGATCGGCCACCGGCTGGAGCTGTACGGCGTGCGCAAGAACGCCGCCGGCAACGGCAAGGCCGCTGGCAACGCCAAGTCCTGAAGGGAACCAGCGTGCGTCGACCGCGGATGACGGCCCTGCCGGCCTGTGGGCCTTCCTCGGACGGCGATTGCTGCCGCCCGGCGGTCCAACGCGCCTACCGTGAGCTGCTGGCCAAGGGGGAACCCGACCGGTACTGCTATGAGGCGGCCATGACCGTCTATCGCTGGCACCACCCGGAAACTCCGCCCGAGTCTGCCGACAGCATCGTCACCGCGTGGGTGGCGGCGACGGACACCCGGCACTGACCGCCCGAGCGCCCCGGAAAAAAGCGCGCGCCCCTGTCGGCCCCGGCCGCCCCCGCCCGTCCTAGGGCCAACAAGGGCCCCCGGCGGGCCCGGCACCCAGGGAGTGGTCGATGCGCAAGCTCATGGTTTCCACCTTCGTCAGCCTGGACGGCGTGATGCAGGCCCCCGGCGGCCCGGACGAGGACCCCCGCGGCGGGTTCACCCTTGGCGGCTGGACCGTCCCCTATTTCGACGAGGCGCTGGGGGCGGAGATGGACGACATCTTCGCCCAACCCTTCGACCTGCTGCTGGGCCGGCGCACCTACGACATCTTCGCCGCCCACTGGCCCCATGTGCCGCTGGAGCCGGGCCAGCCGGGCTATGACCCCGGCAGCGTGGACATCGCCCGCAAGTTCAACGCCTGCGCCAAGCATGTGGCGACCCATCGGCCGGAGTCCCTGGCCTGGCAGAACAGCCACGCCCTGGGCCCGGACGTGGCCGCCGCCGTGCGGGTGCTGAAGGGGCAGGACGGGCCGACCCTGCTGGTCCAGGGCAGCAGCGAGCTGCTCCAGATCCTGTTCGCCCACGGGCTGGTGGACGAGGCGCGGCTGCTGGTCATGCCCGTGGTGCTGGGCAAGGGGCTGCGCCTGTTCGGGGGCGGGGCCCTGCCGGCTGCTTTCCACCTGACCCACAGCTTCGCTACCCCCGCCGGCGTGCTGGTCGCCCGCTACCGGTTGGCGGGGGAAGTACAGACCGGTTCCTTCGCCCTGGAGGTACCGACGGAGGCAGAGGTGGAGCGGCGGCAGGCGCTGGGCGGCTGACGGCGCCTGCCGCGGCCGGGTGGCTGGGGGGCGCCTCACCCCAGCCAAGCCTGCCAGAGCTTGGCCATCTCGTAATAGATCGGCAGGCCCAGCAGCAGGTTGAAGGGGAAGGTCAGGCCCAGGGACCCCGTCAGGTAGATGCTGGGGTTGGCCTTGGGGAAGCTGGCCCGCACGGCGGCGGGGGCGTCGATGTAGCTGGCCGACGCCGCCACCGCCCCCAGCACGAAGGCCCCGCCCAGGGACAGGCCTGCCAGGGTGCCCAGCAGGGTGCCGATGGCCCCGTGCACCAGGGGCACCAGGATGGCGAAGGCCAGCATGACCCAGCCCACCCGCGCGAACTCCCGCAGCTGGCGGGCGGCGGTCATGCCCATCTCCAGCAGGAACAGCACCAGGAAGCCGCGGAACAGCCCCTCGAAGAAAGGTTGGATCTGAGCATAGCCCGTGTCGGTGGTCAGCATGCCCATGGCCATGCCGCCGCCCAGCAGCACGATGCCGCGGGACCGCAGGGTGGACAGGAACAGGTCGCGGAAGTCGCTCTGCCCCATCTCCGCCCGGCCGGTGGTGTAGCGGCCGATCAGCAGGGCGATGATGATGCCCCATTCCATCAGCGCCACCAGCCCGGTCATGAACCCCTCCGCCGGGGTGCCCAGGGCCTTGGCGAAGGACAGGGCGGCCAGGAAGGTGACGCTGGAGACGGAGCCGTAGAGGGCGGCCAGCCCCGTGGCGTTGTGCCGGTCGAACCCGCCCAGCCGGCGGGCGACGAGGTAGGCGTGGGCCGGCAACAGCAGCACCAGCAGGAACGTCACGCCGATGGCGCGCGACACCTCCGCCCAGGTGGTGTGGGCCAGCTCCCGCCCGCCCTGCAGGCCGATGGACAGCAGCAGGAAGATGGAGATCAGCCGCAGCACCGGCTCGGGGAATTCCAGCTCGCTGCGCACCAGCTGGGCCAGGACGCCCAGCACGAAGGCCAGGACGATGGGGGAAAGCAGGTTGTTGACCAGGATGTCGGCGGGCATGGGGCGAACCGTCGCGGGAATGGGTCCGCGGGTCCTACCACCGGCTCAACGATCGGAAAAATTGATTATTTCCGCCAATAACATTGGCGCTGCAAATGTCTGTGGTGTCCTGCCCTTCAGCAGCTTCCCACCGGTTCCCGGTCCATCAGGTCACGGCGGGGGTCGGTGGCGGCGTGGGCCCGGGCTGCGTCCTCCGCTGCCAGCGCGGCCAGCCCGATGAAATGGGCAAGGTCCAGCATGTGGCTCTGCCGTGCGTCGCTGGCCAGGCTGTCCAGGCAGCGTTTGATGGCCAGGGCCACGCTCTCCGGCCGATCCATCTGCGGCTCCTCATCCGGCCGCGTCTCTTCCCACTGTCGCTCCGACATGACCGCCCGCCGTCCCCGTTGCCACACCCATTCGGGATGGAATGCTCGGCTAAGATACATAAATCTTTCCGGATAGGGGAGGAGGAAAAATGCGCCTTTGTCTTGCAACCATGAATTGACTGAAGTCATCGCCCCGACCTTTCCGCCGTTCAAACTGCATTAACGTGAAGTGCCATAGGGTGATGGTAAGCTTTTACTTGTACGATTGCATCGCACGCCTTCCGGTTAATTGCCAGAATGGAGCGGCAGGGTAACCGGTGTCCATCGGGAACTTGTCCGACTAATGGTGTGCGGATCAGCCCGACACCCCATCATCCGGTAAGCGCCCGGCATGGGCCGGAAAGGGTGGCGGCCGGGCCCGCCCCTTTGCCTCCCCCATGCTTCCCGGGCGGGTGTGCCCTGTCCGTGACCGCTGCGGCGTGTGTGACACACGCCCGTTGCAGCCGGGCCGGCACCTGCCTATATCTCCCAGCGACGCGGGGGCTTTCCCACACCCCGCCCCGGCCCGCGGCCTCGCGGGTCGGTCGGTTCATCAGGGGAACACCGATATCGGGGATCGCGGCGGTGCCGTGGGGCATTGTGGGCCGCAGCCGATCTGCCGGAAACGAGAGGTCGCAGCATGAGCAAAGTCATCGGGATCGATCTTGGCACCACCAATTCCTGCGTGGCCGTCATGGAAGGCACGCAGGCCCGCGTGATCGAGAACGCCGAGGGGGCCCGTACCACCCCCTCCATGGTCGCCTTCACCCAGGGCGGTGAGCGGCTCGTCGGCCAGCCGGCCAAGCGCCAGGCGGTGACGAACCCCGACAACACCCTCTTCGCCATCAAGCGCCTGATCGGGCGCCGCTTCGAAGACCCGATGGTGAAGAAGGACATGGGCCTGGTGCCCTACAAGATCATCTCCGGCGGCAACGGCGACGCCTGGGTCGAGGCCCATGGCGAGAAGTACAGCCCCAGCCAGGTCAGCGCCTTCATCCTGCAGAAGATGAAGGAGACCGCGGAGGCGTACCTGGGCGAGAAGGTAACCCAGGCGGTCATCACCGTCCCCGCCTATTTCAACGACAGCCAGCGCCAGGCCACCAAGGACGCCGGCAAGATCGCCGGCCTTGAGGTGCTGCGCATCATCAACGAGCCGACGGCGGCCGCCCTTGCCTATGGCATGGAGCGGAAGGGCAGCGGCACCATCGCGGTCTATGACCTGGGCGGCGGCACCTTCGACGTGTCGGTGCTGGAGATCGGCGACGGCGTGTTCGAGGTGAAGTCCACCAACGGCGACACCTTCCTGGGCGGCGAGGACTTCGACGCCCGGATCATCGATTACCTGGCCGACGAGTTCAAGAAGGAGCAGGGCATCGACCTGCGCAAGGACCGGCTGGCCCTGCAGCGCCTGAAGGAGGCCGCGGAGAAGGCCAAGATCGAGCTGTCCAGCTCGATGCAGACCGAGGTCAACCTGCCCTTCATCACCGCCGACGCCAGCGGCCCGAAGCACCTGAACATCAAGCTGACCCGCGCCAAGCTGGAGGCGCTGGTGGACGACCTGGTCGCCCGCACCATCGAGCCGTGCAAGGCGGCCCTGAAGGACGCCGGGCTGAAGGCCAGCGAGATCGACGAGGTGATCCTGGTCGGCGGCATGACCCGCATGCCCAAGGTCATTGAGGCGGTGAAGCAGTTCTTCGGGCGTGAGCCGCACCGCGGCGTGAACCCGGACGAGGTCGTGGCCGTCGGCGCCGCCATCCAGGGCGGCGTGCTGAAGGGCGACGTGAAGGACGTGCTGCTGCTGGACGTGACCCCGCTGTCCCTGGGCATCGAGACCCTGGGCGGCGTGTTCACCCGCCTGATCGACCGCAACACCACCATCCCGACCAAGAAGTCCCAGGTCTTCTCCACGGCCGAGGACAACCAATCGGCGGTGACCATCCGCGTCTTCCAGGGCGAGCGCGAGATGGCGGCGGACAACAAGCTGCTGGGCCAGTTCGACCTGATGGGCATCCCGTCGGCCCCCCGCGGCGTGCCGCAGATCGAGGTCACCTTCGACATCGACGCCAACGGCATCGTCAACGTGTCCGCCAAGGACAAGGCGACGAACAAGGAGCAGACCATCCGCATCCAGGCCTCGGGCGGCCTGTCCGACGCCGACATCGACAAGATGGTGAAGGACGCGGAGGCCCACGCCGCCGAGGACAAGAAGCGCAAGGAGCTGGTCGAGGCGCGCAACCACGCCGACGGCCTGATCCACACCACCGAGCGGACCATCAAGGACAATGGCGACAAGCTGCCGGCGGCTGAGAAGGCCGCGGCGGAGAGCGCCATCGCCGCCCTGCGGGAGGCCGTGACGAAGGACGACGCCGCGGACATCAAGGCGAAGACCGACGCCCTGGCCCAGGCCAGCATGAAGCTGGGCGAGGCCCTGTACAAGGCCGGCCAGGAGGGTGGCGCCGCGGGCGCCGGCCCGACCGGCGGGGCGGAAGAGGGCGCCGCCGGCGGCTCGGAGAAGGTGGTGGACGCCGACTTCGAGGAAGTGGACGACGACCGCAAGAAGTCCTGATCTCGACAGGTCCGTCGGGCCACACCGCCCTGAAATGACGCGCGGGCCTGTCCGTTATCACGGACAGGCCTGTTGCGCTCAGGGCACTTGGATGTGACGATATCAAGCCGCGCGCGGGCATCCTTGCCCGGGGCGCCGGCGGGGACAGCAAGACCGCCATGTCGAAGCGCGACTTTTACGAGGTGCTGGGCTGCCAGAAAGGGGCCGGCGCCGACGAGCTGAAGAAGGCCTACCGCAAGCTGGCCATGCAGTACCACCCTGACCGCAACCAGGGTGACAAGGCTGCCGAGCAGAAATTCAAGGAGATCAACGAGGCCTATGACGTCCTGAAGGACGAGCAGAAGCGGGCCGCCTATGACCGGTTCGGCCACGCCGCCTTCGAGGGCGGGCGCGGCGGGGCCGGTGCGGGGCCGGGTGCCGCTGGCTTCGACTTCGGGTCCGGCTTCGCCGACATCTTCGACGAGATGTTCGGGGAGTTCATGGGCCGCGGCGGGCGCGGCGGCCAGGCCAACACCAGGGGCGCTGACCTGCGCTACAACCTGGAGATCAGTCTGGAGGACGCCTTCAAGGGCGCCACCACCACGGTACGCGTGCCCACCAGCGTGCTGTGCGACAATTGCGGCGGGTCGGGCGCGGAGAAGGGCACCCAGCCCATCAACTGCCCCACCTGCAACGGCGCGGGCAAGGTGCGGGCCCAGCAGGGCTTCTTCACCATCGAGCGGACCTGCCCGGGTTGCGGCGGCGCCGGCCGGGTGATCAAGGACCCCTGCCGCAACTGCGGCGGCCAGGGCCGGGTGCGCAAGGAAAAGACGCTCCAGGTCAACATCCCCGCGGGCGTCGAGGACGGCACCCGCATCCGCTTGGCGGGGGAGGGGGAAGCGGGCCTCCGTGGCGGCAGCCCCGGGGACCTCTACATCTTCCTGGCCATCGCGCCGCACCGCTTCTTCCAGCGGGACGGGGCGAACCTGCAATGCCGGGTGCCGATCCCCATGACCACGGCGGCCCTGGGCGGCACCATCGAGGTGCCCACCATCGACGGCAGCCGGGCCAAGATCAACGTGCCCGCCGGCACCCAGACCGGCCACCAGTTCCGCCTGAAGGGCAAGGGCATGAGCGTCCTGCGCAGCCCCGCCCGCGGCGACCTGTACATCCAGGTGGTGGTGGAGACCCCCGTCAACCTGACCAAGAAGCAGCAGGACCTGCTGAAGGAGTTCGAGAAGGCCGGGGAGGACGGGCACCACCCGGAATCCGAGGGCTTCTTCGCCAAGGTCAAGGAACTGTGGGCGGACCTGAAGGACTGAAAGTCCCGGCGATAGGGGAGGCAAGGCCAGAAAGCTTTTTCTGGCCTTGCCTCCCGGTGCCCCGGTGCCGCTTCAGCGTCGATTATAAGTTCAAGCCGAACGTCCCCACTGCGTCCCCTCCCCCAGAGGGGGAGGGACAGGGAGAGGGGTTGGGCCCTCTCCGGAAAGGGGAACCTGCGGGCAGGCGCCTGCTATCCTGATCGCACCACCCCTCACCCTGTCCCTCTCCCCCTGGGAGAGGGGACGGAACGGGGCCGATCAGCCAAAAATCGGGCCGCAGGAAGGGTCATGCCAAGCCAAAATCACGCCCGCTCCCTTCTGAAAAAATGACGGCCGGAGGGTGGGATCTCCGGCCGCCCAGTCATCGTGAACGGTGGGAACGAGCAGGGCTTCGATCCGTTCACGACACCTTAGGGTCCGTGTCGACCGCCTGGCCTTCGCGCAGGCGCTCCGCCCCCCGGACCACGACTTTGTCGCCGGGCTTCACCTCGCCCAGCACCTCGACCCATTCGCCGACCGTGGTGCCGGCACGGACCGTCACCCGCTCGGCCTTGTTCTCCCCGCTGACGCGGAAGACCGACAGGCCCGTGCCGCGCATCACCAGCGCGTCCCGGTGCACGGCAACCACCTGCTGCGGGGCGGCCGACGGCAGCGACACCCGCACGGCGGCGCCCACGATCCAGCGCCCCTCCGGCAGGGCCACGCGCACCTCGAAGGTGCGGCTCTGGGCCTCACCGACGGGGATGATACGGCTTACACGGCCGGTGGCCTGCTGACCGTCGGCCTCCAGCGCCACGTCCATGCCCTCGCGCAGCTGGTTGGCCAGGGCGACGGGGGCCTGGGCACGCACCTCCACCTGGTCCACCGCCACCAGCCGGGCCACCTTGGCGCCGGGGGCCGAGTATTCGCCCACTTCCAGCATGCGGCTGGCCACCTGGCCGGCGAAGGGCGCGCGCACGGTGGCGCGCTCAATGTCCAGGGCCACCCGGTCCCGCTGGGCCCGCATGCGCACCAGGTCCTGGGCCAGCACCTCCCGCTTGCTCTGGGATTCCTCCAGCCGGCTGACGGGAGCGCTGTCGCGGGCGGCGAGCTGTTGTAGGCGGTTGGCCTCCTTGGTCTGGAACTCCAGTTGGGACAGCAGGCTCTTCACCTGGGCGTCCAGCTGCTGGACCTGGAGCTGCAGTTCCCGGTCATCCAGCCGGGCCAGCACGTCGCCGGCCTGTAGGCGGGTGCCCGCCTCCGCCACCCACAGCACCCGGCCCGCCACCTCGGCGGCCACGTCGGCATCCTGCTTGGAATGGATGGTGCCTGGCACGGCGATCTGGGGGGCCATCATCCGGTCCTCCACCGTCGCCGTGCGCACCTTGGCGGGCGGCTGGGCGGGCGGGCCGCCCTGCTGGGCCAGGGCCGGCAAGGGCAGCAGGGCAATGGCGGTGGCCAGGGCCGGCAGGGTCAGGCGGTGAAGGGCCATGGCGGCGGTCCTCCTGGGGCCCGGTGGGGAAACGGGCGCGGGGCGGTGGTGTCGGGGTGCGGGGCAGCGTGGCCCCTTCGTCATGCTGCCCTGTTTACGGGAAAGCCGGTAACGCGGGGGTTTCCGTGTGTAACCGCACGGTAAATCCCTTCCGGCACCGCTACCGGACCCCACATGCTAGAAAAAGAGCAGCAACCGGATCGCCCGATGCCCGACACACAGACCGACCTTCGCGCCCTGACCACGCCGTCGCCCCTGCCCCCCGCGGGCCCTGACTTCCCGGACGAGGCCGCGGAGGTGGCGGACCTGCGCCGGCACAAGCTGATGGCCGGCGGCTGCCTGGCCCTGGCCGCCCTGGGCTGGGGGGCCAGCCATACGGGTGTCCTGCCGCCCGGGGCCGCGGCACCGCTGAGGGCGGTGGCAGAGGCGGGGATGGTGGGCGGGCTGGCGGACTGGTTCGCGGTGACGGCCCTGTTCCGCCGGCCCCTGGGCCTGCCCATCCCCCACACGGCGCTGGTGCCGCGTAACCGCGACCGCATCGCCGACGGCATCGCCGCCTATATCGACCGGGAATTCCTGGCGCCCACCATGCTGGTGGAGCAGCTCCGCCGCATGGACCTGGCGGCCCGCCTGTCCGGCCTGCTGGCGGGGGAGACGTCGCGCGACCGGGTGGCGGACCTGGTGGTGGGCATGCTGCCCGCCCTGCTGCGGGAGGAGCGGGAGGCCGCCATCCGCGGCACCCTGACCCGCGCCCTGCGCCGCGGACTGGCCGGGGTCGACCTGCGCTTCGCCATCGCCCGGGTGCTGCGGGCGGTGGTGGAGAGCGAGGCGCTGGAGGGGCTGATCGGGGAGCTGACCGAACGCGCCATGCTGATGGTAGAGGACCGGCGTGCCTGGTTGCAGGACGCCGTGGCCGAACGGTCGCGCTGGTGGATCCCCAAGGCGGTGGACAGGCGGGTGGCCGGCAACATGGCGGACGCCGCCATCGGCCATCTGTTCGACCTGCGCAGCCCCCACAGCGAGGTGGGCCGCGACCTGCGCCGCTGGCTGGCCGAGCTGCCCGATGAGATCGAGCAGGGCAGCCCCCTGGGCGAGAAGCTGACCAGCATCGTCAACGCCGCCCTGTCCGAGTCCAGCTTCGCCCAGCTTGTCGGCAATGCCGTGGGCACCCTGCGGGAGATGGCGCTGGAAGACCTGGCCAAGCCGGACGGCCGCATCCGGGAAGTGGTGGC
Source organism: Aerophototrophica crusticola (assembly GCF_012913305.1). Taxonomy (NCBI): domain Bacteria; kingdom Pseudomonadati; phylum Pseudomonadota; class Alphaproteobacteria; order Rhodospirillales; family Rhodospirillaceae; genus Aerophototrophica; species Aerophototrophica crusticola. The sequence continues at coordinate 90,949 of NZ_CP051775.1, forward strand.
CGCGGCCCTCGGCTCCCTGGCGGAACAGTTGGACGACGCGGACCTGCGCGCCCGCATCAACAGCAGCATCGAGGAAGCCTTCGTCGCCGCCATCCCCCGCTGGCGGCAGAACATCCAGGCCTTCGTCTCCGGCACCCTGCGCGCCCAGGACGTGGAGGACTTCACCCGCCGGCTGGAGCTGCGGGTGGGCCGCGACCTGCAATATATCCGCATCAACGGCACCCTGCTGGGCGCGGTGATCGGCGGGGTGCTCTATGTGCTGAACCAGGCACTGGGTGGGTGAGCCGGCGGCTTGGCCACTGGCCCTAGGGTGAGGAAAAGTCCCCTCCCCCATGGGGGAGGGGCATTCTTAATGCGCCGCGAAGGTGCGCTTTGAGGCCCTGCGCACCTCTGCCTCGTACAGCTTGGGGAACATCTTGTATAGCAGGGCGGCGACGGCGGGCAGCAGGACCACGGCGCCGATCATGTTGGCCAGGAAGATGAAGGTCAGCAGGGCGCCCATGTCCGCCTGGAACTTCAGGTCGGAGAACATCCAGGTTGCCGTCGCCACCGCCAGGGTGATGCCGGTGAACAGGACGGAGCTGCCCGTTTCCTGCAAGGTCCGATAATAGGCCTGGGCGAAGTTCAGCCCGTGCTTCAGGTAGGCCTGCAACCGGTTGAAGATGTACAGGCCGTAGTCGACGCCGATGCCGACGCCCAGCGCCGCCGCCGGCAGGGTGCTGATCTTCAGCCCGATCCCCAGCTTGGTCATCAGCGCGTTGCACAGGATGGACACCACGATCAGCGGCAACACCGTCGCCAGGCTGCCCACGATGGAACGGAAGGTGATGACGCAGAAGACGATGACGGTGACATAGACCAGCAGCAGCATGGGCTTCTCGGCGGAGGTCACCGCCTCGTTCGTCGCCGCCATCACGCCCACATTGCCGGTCGCCAGGCGGAAGCGCACCGTTTCCGACGGGTTCGCCGCCACATAGGTCTCCACCGCCTTGACGATGCGGGCGATGGTCTCCGCCTTGTGGTCGGTGGTGAACATCAGGATCGGCATGACGGAGCAGTCAGCATTGAGCAGGCCCGTCGAGGTCTCGATGGGCGTCACGGCGCGGACCAGCACCTGGCTGTCCCGGGGCAGGACGCGCCAGTTCATGTTGCCCTCGTTCCAGCCGGTGTTCACCGTGCGCATGGCCGTGGCCATGGACAGGGCGGATTGCACGCCTTCCACGTTGGTCATGGCCCAGGTGAAGTCGTCCACCTGCTGGATCACGGAATGGTCGATGCAGCCGTTGGCCGGCGTCTCCGCGATCACCTGGATCACGTCGACGCCGATGGCGAAGCGGTCCACGATCAGGTTGGCGTCCTGGTTGTAGCGGCTGTCGGGCCACAGCTCCGGCACGCCGGCCTCCGTGTCGCCCACGGTCATGCCCTTCTGCACCTGCCAGGACCAGCCCAGCACGGCCAGCCCGATGACCACCATGGCGATGGCGCCCTTGGGCCGGGCAAACACCGCCAGCCATTCCCACACCCTGTCGAACCGGCCCACCTGGCCTTCCACCTTGCGGCGGTAGTTGTCCCCCAGGGGCAGGTAGCTCAGCACCACGGGCAGCACCCACAAATGGGTGATGATGATGACCAGCATGCCGACAGAGGCGGATACCGCCAGCTCCTGGATCATCTGGATCTGGATGATGGCGATGGTGACGAAGGCCAGGGCGTCGGTCACCAGGGCGGAGGCCCCGGGGACCAGCAGACGTTCGAAGCTGATGCGGGCGGCGGTGAAGGCGTCGGCACCCTTGCCCATTTCCTGGCTGATGGTGCCCACGTTCTGCACGCCATGGCTGATGGCGATGGCGAACACCAGGAACGGCACCAGGATCGACAGCGGGTCGATGCCATAGCCCAGGATCACCAGCAACCCGAACTGCCAGATGACGGTGCAGAGGGAGATGCCGAGCATGGCGAAGGTCATCAGCCAGGACTTGCCGTAGCCATAGACCAGCACCGCCGTGATGACGAAGGCGATGGCGAAGAACATCACCACGCTCTTGGCCCCGTCGGCGATATCGCCCATGGCCTTGGCGAAGCCGATGACATGGACCTTGATCTGCGGCTTGCCCGGCTCCGCAGCCTTGTCCTCGAAGCGGGCGCGGATGTCCTCCAGCCGCTTGGCCACGTCCAGGTAATCCAGCTTCTTGCCGGTGCGGGGGTCGCGCTCGATCAACTGGGCACTGACCAGGGCGGCGGTGAAGTCCTCCGCCACCAGACGGCCCACCTGGCCGGACTTCAGCACGTTCTCGCGGACGATGGGCAGCCACTTCTCATCGGGTTGGAACTCCGCCGGGATCACGTTGCCGCCGGCGAAGCCGTCCTCCACGATGTCGATGAAGCGGACGTTGGGCGTGAACAGGCTGGTGACGCTGGCCCGGTCCACGCCGGGCACGAAGAACACCTCATCCGTCACCTGCTTCAGCCGGGTCATGAATTCCGGCGTGTAGATGTCGCCCTTGTCCACGGACAGGGCCACCAACACCCGGTTGGCGCCGCCGAACTGGTCCTTGTACTGGGTGAAGGTCTGCATATAGGGGTGGGTCAGGGGCAGGGTCTTCTCGAACCCTGCGTCCACCCGCAGCTTGGACCCCTGCCAAGCCATGAAGGCGGTGATCAGGCCGAAGACGGCCAGGACCAGCACCCGGTTGCGGAAGGTCCAGCTCTCAAGCCTCTGTAGGAAATTCTGCGGCATGGGGTCCGTGCTCATTCCGGGGCCGGATCGGCCCGTCTCTGTCGGGCGCGCCGCCAGCGGCGCGGTTCATTCCGAATATGAAAGCGATCAGGGCTTGGGCCCCGGCCCGGGCAGGGCCCCGGCCTCGCCCAGCAGCACCAGGCCGCCGCCGGTGGCCACCGCGTCGGCCAGGGCCACGCGGTCGGGCCGCCGCTCCAGCGTGAAGGTGGCGCCGCCGTCGGCGCTCTCCAGCACCGTGCCCTGCGCGCCCACCAGCACCACCCGGCCATTGCCCAGGGCGGCACCGCCCATCAGCCCGGCCGTGGTGCCCGTCTCCACCCTCGACCAGCTCTGCCCGCCGTCGGTGCTGCGCCAGGCGTTGCCCTGCAGGCCGTAGACCAGCAGGTCCCGCGGCCCCAGCGCCAGCGCGTCGAAGAAGCTGCCCTCGTACGGGCTCTCCAGCGGCTCCAGCTCCTGCCGGCGTCGGCGCTCCACAGCAGGGTGCCCGCCTCCCCGCGACCAGCCGGGTGTCGGGGCTGGGGGCCACGATGGCGTTGTAGTGGAAGTCGTCCTCGGAGACCTTGCGCGGCGCCCAGGTCGCGCCGCCGTCGGCCGTCTCCAGGAACAGGCCGTAGGCGCCCACGGCCACGCCGTTCCGCGCGTCCGTGAACAGCACGTCCATCAGCGGCTGCTGGGCGGCCGGGTCGGCGTGCTGCAACGCCCAGGTCTCGCCGCCGTCGGCGGTGTGCAGGATCACCGCGTCGTGGCCCACGGCCCAGCCTTGGCGCGCGTCCACGAAGCTGACGCCGGTCAGCGCGGCGTTCACCGGCACCGGCACCTGCCGCCAGGACCTGCCCTGGTCGTCGCTCAGCAGCACGTGCCCCCGCTCCCCCACCGCCACCAGCCGGTCGCCGGCCCTGGCGCCCGCCAGCAGCAGCGACTTCGCCGCCAGCGGCGCGATCACCGCCGGCTTCAGCGGGGCCGTGCCCTTCGGCACCTCAACGGCAAGGACCGGGGCCGCCATCAGGGACAAGGCGGTGGCGAGCAGGGGCAGGCGCATGATCGTCCGGATGTCTTTTCGGGATAGGGCAGATAAGGAAAGGGCCGGCCGGTTTCCCGGCCGGCCCTGGGGGGTCAGCGGACGCCCGCCCGCCGTAGGCTGTCTGGCGAGAATTCCGCCGTCGACAGGTTGGCGTCGAACTTGTACGGGGGTTCCTGGTTGTCGAAGCCGATGGCCGTGTAGCGGCCCGACTGCAGGTCGTACAGGGTGTCCAGCGTGGTGTAGTAGGTGGGCACGGCGTAGTAGGAGATGCCGTGGCTCTCCGCCACGCGCCACATCTGGCCGCGGCCGTCATAATGGTCGGCCACCAGGATCTGCCAGCTGTCCTCGTCGATGTAGAAGCGGCGCTTGGCATAGACGTGGCTGGTGCCCTGCTTCAGGGTCGCCTCCACCACCCACACGCGGTGCAGCTCATACCGGGCCAGATCCTGGTTGATGTGGCGCGGCTTGATGATCTGGTTGTAGGTGGCTTCCTTGCTGTGCAGCTTGTAGGAGTTGTACGGCACGTACATCTCCTGCCGGCCCAGCAGTTTCCAGTCGTAGCGGTCCGGCGCGCCGGAGAACATGTCGAAGTTGTCGTTGGTGCGCAGGCCGTCGGACGCCGTGCCGGGGTTGTCATAACCCACGTTCGGCGCGCGGCGGACGCGGCGCTGGCCGGGGTTGTAGGTCCAGGCGCTGCGCGGCTCCGCCACCTGGTTGATGGTCTCGTGCACCAGCAGGATCTCACCCGCCAGGCGCGCCGGCTCCACCACCTCCTGCAGGAAGAACAGCGAGGTGTTGCCCGTGGTGCCGCCCGGGGCCTGGTAGAGATACTTAACCTTCTCTTCCAGCATGATCATGGTGAAGCTGCCGTCCACCTGCGGGTTGGCCTGGCCGACCCGGCGGGTGGTGTCCAGCCCGCGATAGCGCAGCAGGTGGTTCCAGACGGCCTGCACGCCTTCCGTCGGGATGGGGAAGGGCACGCCCTCCTTCGCCCCCTCCACGCCGTTGCCGCCAGCGGCCAGCTTGGCACGGGTGGCGTTGGCGATGGTCTCGTCATAGATGCGCTGCGGGTACCCGGCGCTGCGGCGCGTCGGGTAGACGGGCATCTTGTAGGTGTCGGGATACTGCTTGATCAGGGCCTTCAGGCCTTCCGGCAGCTTGTCCGCGTACTTGTCGACGTTCTTGGCGTCGATGGTGAACAGCGGCTTGTCGGCGGCGAAAGGATCGGTCTCCAACTGGCCGGGCTGCCAGCCGGCGGGCGGCTTGGTGATGCCGCCGGTCCATTCGGGGATGGTGCCGTCGGCGTTGCCGGCCTTGATGGCCCCCATGGGGGTCAGGGTCTTGCCGAGGTCGGCCGCGGTCTGGGCGAGAGAGGGGGCGGCCAGGGGAATGGCCGCCGCCATGGCGAGGGCGCCGCCGAACAGGGCGGCCTTCAAGCGGAACATGGGCGTCCTCCGGGACAGGTCTGGTCGTTGTCTCTTGGTCTTGGGCCGCATCAGAACGAGTACTTGATGCTGGCCGACACGAAGTCACGGTCGGCGATCAGGTTCCGCTTCCCGGCCCCGAAGAAGGTCGAGTAGCTGAGGTCCGCCGTCCAGTTGTCGTAGATGACCCCGCGCAGGCCAAAGCTCAATGCCTTGCGGTCTTCCACGAAGTTGCCCAGCGGGCTGGGCGTGGTGCCCTGCACGTCATGCTGCCAGCTGATGGACGGGAACAGGTTCACGCCGGAGAAGGCATTCAGGTAGTCGAAGCGCAACGCGACGCGGTAACCCCAGGAGAACTCGGTCCCGAAGCCCTTCTCGCTGATCAGGCCCGCCGGGGCGCCGCCCTGGCCGGCGATGGTCGGGATGTAGGTCAGGTCGGTGCCCGGGCCGTCCAGCTTGTAGTCCTCGGGCATGTCGTGGACCCAGGTGAAGCCCGCCTCGCCCACGAACACCCACTGGTTCGCGCCGACCATGGGGCCGAAGGCCTTGGTGGCGGTGAACTGGAACTGGGAGACGTTGAAGTCCTCGTAGCCCTTCACCGTGGTGCCCAGCAGGCGGGCGGTGCTGCCCAGCGGGTCGGCCTGGGTGATGCCCAGCCGGCGGACCAGCGCGTACTCGTCATACAGGTTGACGTTGTTGCGGGCGGCGTTCAGGCCGGCCGCAGCCGCCTGGGAAGCAGCCTGGGCGTCGGCCTGGGCGGCTGTCAGGACACCGGCGGTGACCAGCGGCTGCAGGGCGGCGCGGATCTGGGGCTGGGCCTGGCCCACTGTCAGGGCGTTGACCAGCTGCGTGCCCAGGATGGCGCTGGCGACGGTCTGCGCCACCTCGGTGTCGTCCAGGGCCAGCGGCTGGTCCTTGCGGAACGAATACTCCGCACCCAGGGAGATGCCGCCGGGCAGCGAGGTGTTCACGCTGGCGCCGAACAGCTTGATGTCCTCGGGATAGGTCAGGCTGAAGCGGGTACCGTCATTGACCGCCCGGAAGGTGGGGCTGGTCTGGGAGTTGAAGAAGGCCGCCAATGCCGCGGGGGCGGTGGGGTCGCCGGCGGTCAGGCGTCCGCCCAGGGTGGCGGCGGTGGCCGCGGCACCCAGCCCGGCCTGGAACTCGGCGGCCGTGGCCACCTCGATCTGGGTCAGCGGCAGGCGGGAATGGTAGTTGATGAAGTAGCCCGCCACCTCGGTGTCGTTCAGGTTGGGCAGGAACAGGCGGGCGGCGAAGCCGTACTGGCCCTGGTCGCGCGCCTCGTCATCCCGGTCGCGCAGGATGCGCGCGCCCAGCGGGTTCAGCGGGGTGACCTGGGCCACGTCCAGGCTGTCGGTGAAGCCGGGGATGTCGATGTTCGGGTTGCCGAAGCTCAGCAGCAGGCCGCGGCCGCCGGGGGAGCCGGCGTCGGTGGTGCTGAAGAAGGAGCCGTACGCCTCGGGCTCGGTCTCCTTCCACTTGAACTGGTAGAAGCCCTCCAGGGTGAAGTCGTCGGTGATGCCCAGGCTGACATTGGCGATCGGCACCGGCAGGAAGGCTTCCTTCAGCTCGGAGCCGGGGATGCGCAGGGCCGACACGTTGATCGGGTTGATGGTGTTGATGCCGTTGGGGATGAAGGTGCTCTCACCCCAGCTCAGCACTTGGTTGCCCAGGCGGATGTCCAGCGGGCGGCCGCCCAGGTCGAAGTTGCCGAACACCAGGGCGTCCAGCAGCTGGAAGTCCTTGCCGGTGCGGTCGATGGTGGTGCCGGGCAGCGGCCGGCGGCCGGTCCGGGCCCAGTCGCTGCTGTCCTTCTTGGCGTTGACCACGTCGTAGAAGTAGGTGGCGCGGACGAAGGCCCCCAGGTTGGCGTAGTTCAGCTTCAGCTCGTGCGTGGCGCGGCCGGCCAGGGACACAAGGCCCTTGTCGTAGTTCAGGTTGCCGTCGTCGCCGTTGAACGAATAGAAGGTGCCGCCGTTCGTCAGGCCGATCAGGTCCTTGTCCTGGTCCTGCACGCGGAACAGGGCGCCCACCGTCAGGGTGGTGTCGAAGCTGCCGGACAGCTCACCCCGGTTGAACGAGACCGCCTGGGCGTCGCCCACGGCCAGGGTCGTTGCCAAGATGGCCGCCGCGCTTGCCCCACCGAGCATGCGGCGGTCCAGTCGCACCCGCGGCGCGTTCTTCCGAGCCATAGCGTTCCTCCCCGCTCCATATTCTTCTACCCCGGATGGCCTAGGGCGCCCCTGAGCGGCGCTCCCCCTTCCGGGCATGATTGCTAAGTCTTGACCAGTAATGGCCGCTATGTGGCTGCGTCAAGGCTTCTATGCAGTCGGACCCAAACATCTGTTCGAATTGTCGGCCCTTTGGCAAAAAGGCCACGGTTTCCCTAGACGTAACAACGGGTTACGTTTGCACTGCGAAACAGGCGGGGGAATTTGGTTGCGCAGCACACCGGGGACTCGGGGCGGCTTGCCCCGCGTCAGGACGCCACGGCCAGGGCCGCGCGGCGCAGGAACCGGGCCTCCAGCTCCGCCGCGGGCAGGGGGCGGCTGAAGTAGTAGCCCTGCAACTCGTCGCAGCGGTGGTGGCGCAGGAACTCCAGCTGTTCCGCCGTCTCGATGCCCTCCGCCACCACCTTCAGGCCCAGTTGCCGGCCCATGGCGATGATGGTGGCGGCGATGGCCGCGGTGTCGGCGTTGGTGGTGGCCTCCGCCACGAAGGAGCGGTCCACCTTCAGGGTGGTGATGGGCAGGCGCCGCAGGTAGGACAGGCTGGAATAGCCGGTGCCGAAATCGTCGATGGCGATGCGGATGCCCGCGCCCCGCACCTCGTTCAGCGTGTCGGCGATGTAGGCCAGGTTGGACATCATCGCCGTCTCGGTGATCTCCAGCTCCAGCAGCTCGGGGGAGACGCCCGACTCGGCGCAGAGCTGGACCACCCGCTCCCCGAACTTGGGGTTGGTGATCTGCCGGACGGAGACGTTGACCGCCACCGGCAGCGGGGCGAAGCCCTTGGCCTCCCACTCCCGGATCTGGGCCAGGGCGGTGCGCATCACCCATTCCCCGATCTGCACGATCATGCCCGTCTCTTCCGCCACGGGGATGAACCTGGCGGGGGAGACCAGGCCGATTTCCGGATGCTGCCAGCGGATCAGGGCCTCCACGCCCACCGGCTGCATGGTCTCCAGGTCGATCTTCGGCTGGTAGTGCAGGAAGAACTGGTTCTGCTCCAGCCCGTCGCGCAGCGAGTGCTCCAGCGACAGGCGGGCCACCGCCGCCTCATTCATTTCCGGCGTGAAGAAGCGGTAGCCGTTGCCGCCGGCCGCCTTGGCGTTGTGCATGGCCGTGTCGGCGTCGCGCACCAGGGCGTTGATGTCACCGGCATCGCCTGGGAACAGGCTGATGCCGATGGAGGTGGTGATGAACAGTTGCTGGCCGTCCACCACGAAGGGGCTGGACAGGCCCACCAGGATCGTTTCCGCGATGCGGGCGGCCATCTGCGGGTCGGGCAGGTCCTCCGCCACGATCAGGAACTCGTCCGCGCCCAGGCGGCCCACCGTGTCCGCGGCGCGCACGCTGCTGGTCAGGCGCTGGGCCATGGCGCGCAGCAGCTTGTCGCCGGCCTGGTGGCCCAAACTGTCGTTGACCAGCTTGAACCGGTCCAGGTCCAGCAGCAGCACGGCCACGCAGGTGCCCTTGCGCTCCGCATGGGCGATGGCGTGGTGCAGGCGATCCTGCACCAGGGTGCGGTTGGGCAGGCCGGTCAGCGGGTCGTGGGTGCTGACATACATCAGCTGTTCCTCGAACCGCTTGCGGTCGGAGACGTCGGTCATGGTGCCGGTGAAGCGCAGGGGCCGCCCACCGTCGTCGCGCAGGGCCTGCCCGCGCGCCTCGATCCAGACCCAAGCCCCGTCCCGCTGGCGCAGGCGGTACAGCGCCAGATAGTCGCCGGGGTCGCCCGCCAGGTAGCGGTCCATCTGGGCCAGGACGTTGTCCTTGTCGTCCGGGTGCAGCAGCGCGGCGAAAAGCTGGTCCGCATTGCCGGCGTCGGCCGCGTCGTAGCCCAGCATCTCCACGAACTCGGGGCTCCACCAATGGGTGCCCTTGGCCAGGTTGTTGTCGAACACGCCGGACCGGGTGGCGCGCACGGCCAGCTTCAGCCGCTCCTCGCTTTCCCGCAGGGCCTGTTCCGCCCGCTTGCGCTGGGTGATGTCCTGCACCACGCAGATAGCAGTGCGGCGGTCGCCCAGGCGCATCTGGCTGACGCCGAAGGCCATGGCGAAGACATCACCGGTGCGGCGGCGGCCCTGGATTTCCGCCCGGCTGTCCCGGCGGCGGTCGTCGTCGGCCCGGCGCAGGCAGGCCATCAGGGCCATGGCCACCCGGGTCCAGTCCCGCTCCTCGATCAGGGTGACGAAGGGCTGGCCCGTCGCCTCCCCCGGACCATAGCCGAACAGGTCCAGGGCGGCCGTGTTCATGGTCTCGATCCGCAGGTCCTCGTCCAGCGTGATGATGCCGTCGGCCACGTTGTCCATGATGCCGGACAGGCGCGTCTCACGCTCCCGCAGGGCCCCCTCGACCCGCTGGCGTTCCACCAGCGACCGGTCGAACTCCTGCAACAGCCCGTTGGTGGCCTTCGCCAGCAGCCCCAGCTCATCGTCCGCGTGCTTGGAAGGCACGGCCAGCAGCCGGTCGGCGGGCTTGGCGGCGTCCACCTCGGCGATGGCGCCGGCCATGCGCAGGAAGGGCTTGGTGATGCTGACATAGAACATCACCACCAGGATCAGGGCCAGGGCCACGGTCCAGATCACGCCGGTGCCCAACACCACGCCCGACCGGCGGAAGAATTCCTGCGCGATCAGGAACCGGTCGATGCTGACCCGCATCTCCCCGACATTCTGGTTGTGCCGCTCGATGATCAGGGGGATGGAGAAGGTCTTCTCCTGGGGCAGCAGCGTCTCCGCCAGCCACTTCAGGTTCCCTTCCGCCTGCGGGCGTTCCTTCGCGGCAAGCTGGTTGCCGAAATCCTCGAAGATCACCGCCTTGTAGACGGGCCGGTACTCGAACAGGCCGGTCAGCACCCGCTCCGCCAGGGCCTGGTCGAAGGCATAGGCCGCCTCGGCCGCCGGTTCCTGCAGGGTGGAGAGCACCTGCTGGACGAGCTGGTCGGTCTTCCGCTCCATGTCCAGCAGGTCGATGGTGATCTGCGCCGTGCTCAGCACGAAGCCCAGCACCAGGGTCAACAGGGCCGTGTTGCGGGCCTGCTTGTAGGACAGGCGCTTGCGCAAGGGCACCCGGACGGCGGCCGGATGGCTGTCCTGGGGACCTGGAGGATCCCCCCCGGGGCCCCGGGAAGGCTGGATCGACGCGCTCATGCCCACCTGTGCCGTTGCATGCCGTCCCGGCCCGTGCGCCCCGCCCGGTGGCGGGGTGGGTCACCGGCCAAACGGCACCACCGCTGCATCCCAAGCCAGCTTAGACTGCCACTACCAAATTGGATATGACAATCGCGTTGGCAGGGCCGGGCCGGAAATTCCTTGCCGCTGCCCGGCTTTATGCTTAGCGCAGGGATGACGGGCCGGCGAAGGACAATCGCCGCGCCTGTGCGTTTGGCAGAGGGGTACGGCGGTCGAAAGGGGCAGGCGGGTGGCGAACGGCATGTTTGGGGGCGGCCTGGACGGGGGCCTCGGGGGTATCCTGCCCCGGGCCGTGGACGGCCTGTCCCAGCTCGCGGCCCGGCTGGCGGGCGGCACCCTGCGGGTGGGGGTCACGGGCCTGCGCCGCTCCGGCAAGACCGTGTTCCTGACGGCCCTGCTGCACAATCTGCTGAATGCCGGGCGGTTGCCCTTCCTGGAGGTGATGGCCCAGGGCCGTTTCCTGGCGTCGCGCCTGCAACCCCAGCCGGACGCGGCGGTGCCCCGCTTCGACTATGAACGGCACCTGGCCGACCTGATGGGCGACCCGCCCCGCTGGCCGGAGGCGACCCGGGCGATCAGCGAGATCCGCCTGGCCCTGCGCTTCCGTACCCAGGGCTTGATCAAGTACCGGCTGGCCGGGGACAGCACCCTGACCCTGGACCTGGTGGACTATCCCGGCGAATGGCTGCTGGACCTGCCCATGCTGGGCCAGGACTTCGCCACCTGGTCGGCCCAGACCCTGGACCTTGCCACGCGGGAGCCGCGGGCCGCCCTGGCCCGGGACTGGAAGGCGGCCCTGTCCGGGGTGGACCCGGATGCCAAGGCGGATGAGACGCTGGCCCGTCATCTGGCCAAGCTCTACACCGACTACCTCCAGGCCTGCCGGTCCGGGCCGATTGGCCTCAGCCTGCTGCAACCCGGCCGTTTCCTGGAGCCGGGGGAGATGGAAGGTGCGCCGGTGCTGACCTTCTGCCCCCTGCCGCCGCCGAAGTCCGACTGGACCGGGTCCCTGCACGGGCTGATGGCGGACCGCTTCGAGGCCTACAAGGACAAGGTGGTGCGCCGGTTCTACCGGGAGCATTTCGCCCGGCTGGACCGGCAGGTGGTGCTGGTGGACGTGCTGTCCGCCCTGAACGCCGGGGCGCCGGGGCTGGACGATCTGTCCCGCTCCCTCACCGCCACGCTGGAAAGCTTCCGCCACGGGCAGGCCGGCTGGTTGTCCTGGCTGGGCGGGGCGCGCATCGACCGGGTGCTGTTCGCCGCCACCAAGGCGGACCATGTGGCCGCCGACCAGCACGGCAACCTGGTCAGCCTGCTGGAAAGCTTCCTGGCCGACCCGCTGGCCGGCATCCGCTTCACCGGGGCGGAGGTGCGCAGCCTGGCCCTGGCCTCCGTCAAGGCCACGGACACGGTCCTGGCGGACTGGAAGGGGCGGCAGCTCGCCTGCGTCCAGGGCACGCCGCTCGGCCGGGACGCGCCTGCGGTGATCTTCCCGGGGGAGGTGCCCGGCAGCCACCTCGACCTGGGACCCAGCGGGGAAGGGCGGTTCCGCTTCACCGATTTCCGGCCGCCCCCGGGCCTGGGCCGGGACGGGCGGGGCCTGCCCAACATCCGCCTGGACCAAGTGCTGCAGTTCCTGATCGGGGACCGGCTGGCATGAGCGACACCCGCAGCAAGAACTGGGTCCCCCCGCTGGAATTCGATCCGTCACAGGCGGTGCCCGCCCCGGCCGACCCCGCCGACCGCCCGCTGGAGGGGGAGGTGCTGCCGCCCCTGCCGCCGAAGCGGGGCAGGGGGGCCGCGCGGGTGCTGGTCTTCTCCCTGGCGGCCCTGTTCGTGGCGGCGGTGGGGTTCGACACGGTGGACCTTGTCCGCCGGGCGCTGGAATGGTCGCCCTGGCTGGGCGGCGCCCTGGCGGGCCTGGCCGGGCTGGCGGCGGGCAGCCTCGCCTGGGTGGCGGGGCGGGAATGGCGCACCTTCGCCAAGCTGCGCAAGGTGGATGGGCTGCGGGCGGAATCAGCGGCCCTGCGCGCCGCCGGCGGCCATGGCGGCGCGCAGGGGATCGCCAAGTCCGTGCGGGCGCTCTATGCGGGCCGGCCGGAGTTGGGCCAGGCCCTGGCCACCCTGGACCGCAGCGTCACCGACGCCCATGACGACCGGGAGGTGCTGGCCCTGACGGAGCGCGCCCTGCTGGACCCGCTGGACCGCGCCGCCTACCGCCTTGTCCTGCGCGCCTCCCGCGACGTGGCGGTGGGCACGGCGCTGAGCCCCGCCGCCCTGCTGGACGCCGCCCTGGTGCTGTGGCGCAACGCGAAGCTGGTGCGGGAAATCGCCTCCCTCTATGCCGCCCGGCCGGGGCTGTTCGGCTCCGCCCGGCTGCTGCGGCGGATGGCGGAGAATATCGGCGTGGCCGGCATCGCCGAATCGGGCGACAGCCTGATCGCGGAAGCCCTGGGCGCCGGGGCGGTGGGGGCCATCTCCGGCCGGTTGGGGCAGGGGGTGATCAACGGCCTGCTGACGGCGCGCATCGGCCTGACCGCCATGCACCTCTGCCGCCCCCTGCCCTTCGCGGAGGAGCGCAAGCCCCGCTTGGGGGAGATCAGGAAGGAGTTGCTGCGGCTGCCGAAGGACGTGCTTTGACGTGTCGTAGGTCGGGCTGGAGCGGAGCGGAAGCCCGACAGCAAGACTCAGCATCCATGTCATGTCGGGGTTCGCTGGCGCTCACCCCGACCTACGCTTCCTGCATCCCCGCATCCAGATCCACGTCCCGGTACGCCACCTTGTCCGGCCGGCCGGCCGCGAATCGGAAGACGGGCGGTACCTCCGGCCGGTCCATGGCGGGCAGGGCGACCAGGGTGCTGCTGCTGGTCTCGAACCCTATGTCGGTGACCACGCACATGGCCCCGCGCGGGCCGACCTCGGCGGGGGTCCAGATGCGGCTGGCCAGCAGCTCCTCCCACGCCTTCCAATCGCCCTTGTCCGGGTCGGGGGCGGCGGCGTTGGCGAACAGGGGGCGGTAGAAGCGCTGGCGGGGGCTGCCGGCCTCATCGTTCAGGTCGTGGGCGGTGACCATGGACAGGCCCACGGGGATGGGCTCCACCCTTATGCGGCCGCGGGGCGACTCGCCGCGGTGGGTGATGAAGAAGGCGTCGCGGTTGTCCGCCACCACCAGGTTGAAGGGCCGGTAGGCGTCCGGGTTCAGGTGGGCCAGCGCCTGGGCGGCGTCGGCGGCGTCGGCGTGGTCCAGCGCCTCCAGCACCAGCTCCCCGCGGGACCGCTTGCCGGCCTGGGGGCCCAGCGTGTTTTCCCGGTTCAGCACCACGGCCACGACGCCGGTATCGTTCAGGCCCAGCCAGGTGCCGCCGGCCAGCACGTCCAGCCCGCCCAGCACCTCCGGCCGCTCGGGCCAGTGGCGGGCGGGGGGCTTCCAGGGGCGGCCCACCATCTCGTCCCGGTTGCCGGCCAGGACCAGCGGCCAGGGGTGCCCCGGCCGGCGAAGGATCACGACGCTACACATGTGCGCTCCAAAGTCGCCCCTGTCTTCCTAGCGCAACCGATGTCGGCATGCGATGCTTTCAGCCATGGCAGGGGCCAAGGTGTCAGGTTATAAGGCGCCCCCGAAGCCCTTGACCGACCAGAAGACCGAGGAACGCCCATGACCACGTTCGATGAACGCGAACAGGCCTTCGAGAACAAGTTCAAGCACGACCAGGAGCTGCTGTTCCGCATCCATGTGCGGCGCGCCAAGCTGGTCGGCCTGTGGGCCGCCGCGCAGCTCGGGCTGGCGGGTGCCGAGGCCGATGCCTATGCCGCCCAGATCGTGGACGTGGACTTCAACGAGCCGGCCCACAAGGACATCGCCCGCCGCATCTTCACCGACCTCCAGGCCAAGGGCGTGGCGGTCACCGAGCACCGGGTGGAGAAGGAGATGGAGACCCAGTTGGAAGAGGCCCGCCGCCAGGTGATGGCGGCCTGACCCCGGGCCGTTTCCCCGCCGTCCCGGCCCCCGCCCACAAGCGACGCCGGATCGGGACGGCTGGCCCCTCTCCCGCGACTTTCGAATTCGAAAGTCCTGATTGCGGGGGCGACGCGGCTTACCCCACCAGGGCGGCCACCTTCTCCCGCACCGTTTCCTCCTGCACGTCGTGGACGATGACGTAGAGGCCCGCGATCTCCACCTCCCGCGTGCCGGGTGGGTTGGTGGAGACGCGGCCATTGGGGTCGCGATAGGCGATGGGGGTGCCCACGTCGCCCACCACCAGCCGGGCCACCACATCGCCCCAGCGGGCGCGGCAGGGCTTGGGCAACGGCACCAGCAGGCACTCGTCCCCCTCCGCCGTGAACAGGTTCTCGATCACCGCCTCGGCGCCCGGCGCGAACAGGGCGCGGGTCAGCGCCTCCGGGAAGCCGCGCATGGGCCGCAGCAGGCTGGTGGCCCCGGCCCGGGCCAGCCGGAGGCGGTTGGCGTCATCCACGCATTCCGCGACGATGGGGCCCTTGTAGCCCGCCTCCCGCAGCCGGTCGATCAGGTCGAAGCTGACGGCGTCGCTGGCCGCGTCCGTCTCGCTGCCGGCCAGCACGATGACGCCACGGGCGCCCACCGCGTCGCATTCCGCCAGCTCGCCCATGTTGCCGCCCCGCCCGTGGCGGTGGACCACGCCCAGGTCGCGCAAGGGGCTGGGCAGGCCCGCCTTGTAGGCGGCGGTCAGCAGTTGGATGGGCGTCTCCTCCCAGCCGCGGGCATGGCGCACCTGCCGGGCCAGCCGGCAGAAGAACTCCTCGGCGTCGCGGTCGGGGGTGCCGATGATCAGCAGATGGTCCGTCAAGTCCCACCTCCAGGTGCCGCGGGCCTTCCGCTCGGCGCGGTCGGCCTTGGCGTCCAGCCAGTTGTTGATGGCAACCGCCACCACGAAGATGGCGCCCACATACATCAGCGCCATGGTGGCGAGCCGCCCCTCCGGCGTCTTCGCCGACAGGTCGCCATAGCCCACGGTGACGACGGTGGTGGCGGTCAGCCAGATGCCCTCCACCAGGGTCATGCCTTCCAGCACCATCATCGCCGCCACGTGCAGGGCGAAGATGGCCGCCAGGTAGGCGGGCAGGACCCAGGGCCGCCGCCGCGGCCCCCACAGGCCGCGCAAGGCCCGCCGCTTCTGGCGGCGGTGCAGGTTCAGCAGGCCGTAGAGCCGGTTCGCCATGAAAGCCTATTCGAACCGGTGCGGCACGAAGCGGGAGGTGTTCTTGGTGATCTCGGTGGAATCCTCCCGGATGCCGATGCCCCGGCACTCATCCCCCACCATCCAGGCGCCCACCACGGCATGGTGGGTGCGGGTCACCCCCTTGGCGTCCGGACCGGTGGCGGAGACGACGGGCGTCCAGGCCTGGTAGACATACCCTTCCTCGCCATAGGGCCCGGCCGTCTCCAGCGCGGGCCGGCCCTGGATGGTCCCACCCTCGCCCAGCATGGCCACGCTGATGTTGGCCCCCTCCCGCCCCAGCAGGGGCTTGGCGACGACCTTGGCGCCGGGGGCGAAGGCCCGGCGGTCGAAATGCGCCTCCGCCAGGTAGGGGTGGTGCGGGTACATCTCCCACAGCACGGCCAGCAGGCCCTTGTTGGACAGCAGCATCTTCCACACGGGCTCGATGACCCGGATGCGGTTGCCCTGGACGGTCTTCAGCAGGTTGGCGCCGAACGGGTCGGTGACCAGCCACTCCCAGGGGGTCAGCTTGAACAGGCTGGTGATCTCCTGCTCCTCCAGGTCGCTGAACCAGCCCGGCTTGGCCACGGCGCCCGGGGGCCAGCCGCCGCCCGTCTCCTCCGTCCAGCCGATGTCGGCCAGGGCGATGGCCTTGGTGGCCAGGCCCGCCTCCGTGGCCGTGTCCTGGATGTAGCGCAGGGTGCCCTCATCCTCCGCGTGGGGCATGGCGCAGGTCAGGTGCAGACGGCCCTGCTTGTCGCCCCAGCCCCGCCGCGACGGGTCGTCCGCCAGGGTGCGGTCGGCCTGGAGCAGGCGCTTCCAGCGCTCCACCAGCCCTTCATGGATGCTGTTGAACTGGTCACCGTCGGGGAAGACGTCCTCCAGCCAGGCCCATTGGGCGACGGAGGCCTCATACAGGCCGGTGGGGGTGTCGGCGTTGTATTCCAGCAGCTTGGGCATGCCGTCGCCATGCCCGGGCCCGCCATAGGCCAGGTCGAACCGGCCGTACAGGCTGAACTGGGACGGGTCGTCCCGCTTCTCCCACGACTGCTCGATCACCCGCGCCACGTCCGGGTGGATGCCCAGCAGGGGGTACAGCCGCTCCGACACGATGCGCTGGCAGGCGGACAGGCACATCTTGTGCAGCTCGACGCAGGCGTCGTCGAGCTGGTCCACCTCCGCCTCGGTCAGCAGCCAATGGGCGCTCTCGTCCCAATAGACGCCGCTGGGGTCCTCCTCCGTGGGGATGGTGTGGAAGTCGAAGCCCAGCGCCTCCATCTTGGCGCGCCAGTCGGGACGGGGGCGGGTGCTGATGCGCTGCATGGGACAGGTTCCTGGAACGGGTCAGGGCGCGACCGGCCACTTGTCTTGATGGGATCGCGAAAGCCAAGCCGCGGATGCGGCGCCGGCGCCTGGGGAACTCGGACAACTAACTGCCGCCGCCGCCGAACCGGCTGGACGTGGAGCCGAAGCCGCCGCGGCTGGTGGTGGTGCTGGGGCGGCCCACCTGGCCGCTGCGGTTGACCGGGGTGGTCACGGTGGTGGGGGCGCGCTGGTTGATGAAGGCGTCGCGCCCGCCGGGGATGCGGGACACCTGGGAGGACCCGCTGCGCACGAAGCCTTCCCGGTCCACATAGATGGGCCGGGCCAGGTAGGACCGGCCGCCATAGTTGACGTAGCCGCCGCCATAACCGTAGCCCGGGTTGGGTTGCAGGGCCCGGGCCAGCATGAAGCCCATCAGGGCGGGGATGAAGACGTTGCTGACCGTGCCGTTGGCCTGGGCCATGGGGGCGACGGTGCAGGCGCCCTGGCCCAGCGCCGCCTCGCAGGCTTGCAGGTTGTCGAACTTGGGCGCCGTCTGCATGTGCAGTTGGCGCGACTGCTCGAAGGCCTGATTGCATTCCTCCTGGCTGAACTCGGCCACGCAGGCGGCCACGTTCGGGAAGATGCGGGCCTCCTGCTCCGGCGCGTCGTCGCCGCAGGCGGTGACGGCCAGGGCCGTGGCCCCCAGCAGCAGGGTGGAGACATAGCGGGACCGGCGGCGGCGCCGGCCCCCTTCCTGGACGTCCGGCGCGGGCACCGGCCTTGTCATGTCGTCGGGCATGGACGGTCCCCTCAGCCCTGCTTGTTCGGCCAGGGCAGGTTCGGGTTGGGGGCGGGCAGGGCGGCCGCGTCGGTGGCCTTGTTGGTCAGGCGGGCCAGCCGGTCCTGCAGGCCGATGGCGGGGGTGCCGCCGCCGGAGCCCACGGCCTTCAGCGCCGCCTCGATGTTGGCGTCGCCCATGTGGTCCTTGGTCCGGTTGGACATGTCGGTCAGGGCCTGGGCCTTCATGCGGGCGGCCTCGGCGTTGATCTTGGCCTGCTCGGCCCGGCGGGTCATGGCGTCCACCGCCACGTTCAGCTTGGACGTGGTGCCCTGGCGCAGGCCGGCCACCTCGGCAGCCTTGTTCGCCCGCTCCCGCTCCCGCTCCTCCTGGATCTTGGCGCGCTGCATGTCACGCTCGGCCTTGGACAGGGCGGACTTGGCCTCCGTCAGGGCCTTGGCCTTCTCACGGTAGGCGGCTTCCGCCTCCGCCACCAGCGCCTCGGCCTCGTCGGCCTCCCGCTCCTCCACCGCCACCTCTTCCTGCAGGCTCTCAAGCTGGGTCAGCAGGTTGGACAGGCTGGTCTCCAGGCTGGCCTTCTGGGCCGGGTCGGTCTGGGCGTCCAGCTGGCGGCTCATGTGCTCCGCCGCGGCCAGCCGGCGCTCATAGTTCTGGCGGGCCTCGATGGCCTCCTTGCGCTCCCGCTGGAAGTCGGCCCGCAGGCGGGTCAGCAACTGGCCCGCCTTGTCCAAATCGGCCTCCATCACCCGCAACTGGGCGACGGACGCGCTCTTCGGGTCCAGCTCCACCAGGGCATCGACCACCTGCTGGCCCACCCGTTCGCCCTTGACGCCCAGCAGCGTGCGGAAGAACTGCATCATGATCAGGGATCTCCTCGACAGATCGGCGCGGCCCGCGACCGACGGGGCCGGCAAGCCTCATATGGGGATCAGGTGGACAGGCTGCCCGCGTTCAGGATGCCCATGGCGACGGAAAACGCACCCAGCGTGATGCCGTACCCCAACCGGTCCTCCTCGATGCCCTGGCGGAAGCCGGGCAGCTTGAAGGATACCAGCACGAAGACCAGCACCTGGCAGACCAGGGCGACCCCGCCCCACAGGGCCAGGTCCATCACCGCATAGGTCCCGCGGGCCACGCTGTTCAGGGCGATGGCCATGCCGATCACCGTGCCGCCCAGGCTGACCGCCGCGGCGGCGTTGCCCTGGCGGATCAAGGTGATTTCCCGGTACGGGGTGATCATCACATAGATGGCCGTGGCCACCGCGATCAGCACGACGCTGGTCAGCAGGAAGGTCACGTAGAGCGGCAGTGTGTCGAATGTGGTGGCGAGCATCGTTGCGGCGGCCTCGTCCCGGTTCGTTGGGGGCGGGCTGGCACGCGCCGGGTGTGCGCGCGACAAACCGTCCCGTGGCGCGCACAGACTATCCGGAAGTGGGACGCTTGCAAGGGGATCGCGTGGCGGTTGCCCGCTCAGGCCACGGACAACCCGGAAGGGGGAGGGTAGGCCTACCGAAAAACCACCTCAGTCCCGGCCGGCGGCCACCTGGGTGGGGGTGTCCAGCCGCAGGGTGGCGGTGCCGGCCACGCTGGCGGCGCGCAAATCGGGGGTCTGTTGGGCGAAGCGGCGGGAAACGGCGTCCGACAGGTCGATGACGCGCATCCGGCAGGCCCCCAGTGCCTGGGCCAAACGGGGGTCGTCCTTGCCCGCCAGCATCACCAGGGCGGCGCTGTCACCGGCGCAGACGGACCGGGCCGCGGCCTCGAACCCGTCCTGCCGCCAGCCCTGCCGGTCCTGTCCGTTCCAGCCATGGGCATCGGCCAGCCGGCCCAGCACCTCCCTGGCCTGGCCATCCTCCGCCACCACCACCATGGGCCGCCCGGCCAGCCGGGCCAGGTTGCCGTGGAAGGCACCGTCCTGCGCCAGGATGACGAGGTAACGCCCCTCCGCCGCGGGCTCGGCCAGGGCCGGGGCGGCGGACAGGGTCAGCAGGGCGGACAGGGCGGACAGGATGCGGCGGGGGGACATGGGACGGGACCTGCCTGGGATGTCGGGGCTCGGCGTCGCGGGAAGCGGGGGACCGGCCTGACAATGGCGGTTATAAGGCGTCACCCGTGACAACCCTGTGGCCGCCGTCACACGCCACCGGGCGCCGGACGCGGGCGTGGCATTCAACGGGCGCATGGGCATCGGTCCGTTACAGGTAATGCCAGCGGCAGGCCGCGATCTCCAGCACCTGGTCCGGCGGTTTGCCCACCACCCGGTACTCCGCGGTGATGCGCCGCGACCACCAGCCCTTCAGGTAGCCGGTCAGCGGCTCGGGCTTGCCCAACCCGGTGAAGGGGGGACGCATGCATTCCCGGATCAGGCTGTTGATCCTGGCCAGCACTGCACTGTCCTGGTCCTGCCAGTTCAGGTACTGGCCCCAGGACTCACTGCTGAAGGCGAGGCGCATTGTCGCCCGGCCCGTCTTCCGGGTCGATCAGGTCATGTTCGATCCCGCCGCCCGCCTCGAACTCCGCGATTGAAGCAAGCAGGCGCCGGGCGTTGGCGGGGGAACTCAACAGGTGCAGGGTTTCCTGGATGCTGGCCCATTCGCCCTCGGCCAGCACCACCACGGGCTCGTCGTTCTGGCGCGTCACCACCAGCGGGGCACGGCTGCCCTTCACCTGGTCCAGGTAGGTGGCCAGGTTCTGCCGGAACTCCGTGGCGCTGACATGGTGGGGGGCGTCGGGCGCGGGCTACGTGCGGGCATGGCCGGTCTCCTCTGTACGGGAACATGTACAGAATATGATCGGAAGGAGCAAGGAACGGGCCCTTGCCGTCCACCCCAGAAGCCAAAAGGCCCGCCGGGTTTCCCCGGCGGGCCTCTGGTACGTCAGGACAAGGAACGGGAGTTACTCCGTCGCCTCGGCCTTCTTGGACAGGTCGGCGCCGGTGGCCTGGTCCACGACCTTCATGGACAGCTTCACCTTGCCGCGGTCGTCGAAGCCCAGGACCTTCACCTTCACCTCATCGCCCTGCTTCACCACGTCGGTGACCTTGGCCACGCGCTCGTTCTTCAGCTCGGAGATGTGGACGAGGCCGTCCTTGGCGCCCAGGAAGTTCACGAAGGCGCCGAACTCCATGACCTTCACGACCTTGCCGGTGTAGATCTCGCCCACTTCCGGCTCGGCGACGATGCCCTTGATCCACTTGATGGCGGCGTCGGACGCCTTGCTGTCCACGGCCGCCACCTTCACGGTGCCGTCGTCCTCGATGTCGATCTTGGCGCCGGTCTGCTCCACGATCTCGCGGATCACCTTGCCGCCGGACCCGATCACGTCGCGGATCTTGTCCTTGGGGATGTTGATCACGGTGATGCGCGGGGCGTTGCCGCTGACCTGCTCACGGGCCGTGTTCAGGGCCTTGTTCATCTCGCCCAGGATGTGGATGCGGCCACCCTTGGCCTGGTCCAGGGCGATCTTCATGATCTCCTCGGTGATCGAGGTGATCTTGATGTCCATCTGCAGCGCGGTCACGCCCTTCTCGGTGCCGGCCACCTTGAAGTCCATGTCGCCGAGGTGGTCCTCGTCGCCCAGGATGTCCGACAGGACGGCGAACTTGTCGCCCTCCTTGATCAGGCCCATGGCGATGCCCGCGACCGGGCGGGGCAGGGGGCGCCCGCGTCCATCAGGGACAGGGAGGTGCCGCACACCGTGGCCATGGAGGAGGAGCCGTTCGACTCCGTGATCTCCGACACGATGCGCAGGGTATAGGGAAACTGCTCCTTGGACGGCAGCAGCGGGTGGATGGCGCGCCAGGCCAGCTTGCCGTGGCCGATCTCACGCCGGCCGGGGGAACCCATGCGGCCCGCCTCACCCACGCTGTACGGGGGGAAGTTGTAGTGCAGCATGAAGTTCTCGCGGTACTCGCCTTCCAGCGCGTCCACGATCTGCTCGTCCTGGGCGGTGCCCAGGGTGGCGACCACCAGGGCCTGGGTCTCGCCGCGGGTGAACAGGGCCGAGCCGTGGCTGCGGGGCAGCACGCCCACCTCCGCCACGATCTGGCGGATGTCGGTGGTGGTGCGGCCGTCGATGCGCTTGCCGGTCTCGATCACGGAGCCGCGGAGGATGTCGCTCTCCACCTCCTTGAACATGGTGGCGACGGCCTCGGGGGCGTGGCCCTCGGCCACCAGCGTCTCAACCGCCTTCACCTTGGCGGCGCCCACGGCGGCGTAGCGGTCCTGCTTCAGGGTGATGGCGTAGGCGGCCTTCACGTCCTCGCCCACCACCTCGCTGATGCGGGCCTTGACGACGGCCTTGTCATAGGCCGGCGGGGGAACGTCACGGGGCTCCTTGGCGCACATCTCCGCCAGTTCGATGATCAGGTCGATCACCGGCTGGAAGTTCTGGTGGCCGAACATGACGGCGCCCAGCATCACGTCCTCGGGCAGCTCCTTCGCCTCGGACTCCACCATCAGCACGCCTTCGACCGTGCCGGCGACCACCAGGTCCAGGTCCGACTCCTCCACCTGGTCACGGGTGGGGTTCAGGATGTACTGGCCATCCTTGTAGCCGACGCGGGCGGCGCCGATGGGGCCCAGGAAGGGCAGGCCGGACAGGGTCAGCGCCGCGGAGGTGCCGATCATGGACACGATGTCCGGGTCGTTCTCCAGGTCATGGCTCAGCACGGTGCAGACGACCTGCGTCTCGTTCCGGTAGCCGTCGGCGAACAGCGGGCGGATCGGGCGGTCGATCAGGCGGGAGGTCAGCACCTCCTTCTCCGTGGGACGGCCCTCGCGCTTGAAGAAGCCGCCGGGGATCTTGCCCGCGGCGAAGGCCTTCTCCTGGTAGTTCACCGTCAGCGGGAAGAAGTCCACGCCCGGCTTCGGGGACTTGGCGCCGACGGCGGTGCACAGCACCACCGTGTCGCCATAGGTCGCCATCACGGCGCCGTCGGCCTGACGGGCGATCTTGCCGGTCTCCAGGATGAGCTTGCGCCCGCCCCACTCCATTTCCTTCCGGAACACCTTGAACATCTGTCTATCCTTCCATCCGAAACCCGCACCACCCCGGATTGGGCGGCGGGTCGGGGCCCGATCGGCGGCCCCGCGTGTGTTCCCCTCCTGGCAGATACGAAACGGCCAGCCGGGAGGGGTCCCGGCTGGCCGTTCTCACTCACGCCGCAGGTCGGGCGCCGATGGGTCCGCCACGGGCCGGGGCACCTCCCGCCAGTGCCGCCGGCTGGGCCGGTGGCATGGGATGCGGGAGGAGCGGGTTCGGCGTCACGGCGGCTGGCACCCTTGTGCTTGTCGCGGTCGGGCGCGCCTCAGCGGCGCAGGCCCAGGCGCTGGATCAGGGTGTCGTAACGGCCCTGGTTCTTGGCCTTCAGGTAGTCCAGCAGCCGGCGGCGCTGGCCGACCATCACCAGCAGGCCACGCCGGGAGTGGAAATCCTTCGCGTGGGTCTTCAGGTGCTCCGTCAGGTTCTGGATGCGCTCCGTCAGGATCGCGACCTGTACCTCGGGCGAGCCGGTATCGGTCTCGTTGGTCTTGTACTCGGTGATGAGCGCCTGCTTGCGCTCCGCGGTGATCGACATCGTCTTTCTCCGTCAATGGTGGTTTCGACAGGCGCGCCGGGCGGAGGTTCCGCCCCCCTGACGGGGCATCCCCGGCCAAGTCTGGGCCGGAAATGGGTGCGCGCCCACGGTCCGCGGGGCCGGGCCGGGATGTCGTCCAGCACGGTCCCGAACGGTCGCAGGCGTCGTTCGGTGGGCGGTAGATGCTCCGGATTCCCGCGGGGGTCAAGGGGATTCGCGGCTGTGCGCGGGCAGGATGCCCCTGCGCCCGCCGCGGGTGATGCCCCGTAAAAGGGGCGGGGCCGGCGGGGATGGATGCTCCCCACCTGGTTGCGAATGCGATTGACTCGCATTTGCGATTCGATTTAGAGGGGTTGGCCGGGACGGGCCGCGGGACGGCCCGCCGAGACGGGTAGAGAGACGATGACAGCGACGATGCTGCGGGCGACGATCCCGCTGATGGCCACCTGCCTGCCCCTGGCCGCGGCGGCGGCCGAACCGACGACCACGCCCGCGCCGGCCGGGGCGGACACGCTGGTGGCAGAGGCGCCCGTGGTGACGGTCACCGCCACCCGGACGGAGAAGGACGTGCTGGAAGCCCCGGCCACGGTCAGCGTCATCACCGGGCGGCAGATCGAGGACCGGCTGGTCACCGACATCAAGGACCTGGTCCGGTATGAGCCCGGCGTGTCCGTGCGCAACAGCCCCGCCCGCTTCACCGCCGCCGGGTCCTCCACGGGCCGCGACGGCAACAGCGGCTTCAACATCCGGGGGCTGGAAGGCAACCGGGTGCTGCTGACCGTGGACGGGGTGCGGGTGCCTGACGGGTTCAGCTTCGGCCCCCAGGCCACCGGCCGCGGCGACTTCGCCGATTTGGGCCTGGTGAAGTCGGTGGAGATTCTGCGCGGGCCCGCCTCTGCCCTCTATGGCAGCGACGGGGTGGCCGGGGCGGTCAGCCTGGTCACCAAGGACCCGGCCGACCTGCTGGCGGACGGCGACGACGTGGCGGCGGAGGTGCGCTTCGGCTATGCCGGTGCCGACGACAGCTGGACCAAGGGCGCCCTGGTGGCCGGCCGCAGCGGGCGGTGGGAGGCGCTGCTGGCCTACGCCCGCCGCGACGGGGAGGAGCAGGAGACCAAGGGCACCAACGGCGCCGCCAACACCGACCGTACCAAGGCCAACCCTCAGGAGGTGGCGTCCGACGCGGTGCTGGCGAAGCTGGTGTTCCGGGCGTCCGACGCCCACCGCTTCCGCCTGACCCTGGACCATCTGGACCGGGACGTGGACAGTATGGTGCTGAGCGCCATCGCCAAGCCGCCGCTGGCCGCGACCAGCGTCATCGGCCTGACCGGCCGGGACGACACGGAGCGCACGCGGGTGAGCTTCGACCACCTCTACGCCGCCGGGCTGCCGGTGCTGGAGACGCTGCACTGGACCGCCTACCACCAGGACGGCAAGGTCCGGCAGTATTCCGCGGAGGATCGCAACACCGCCGCTGACCGTGTCCGCGACAGCCGGTTCGAGAATGCGGTGACGGGCCTGGGTATCGAGGCCGACAGCCAAGTGCTGGGCAGCGGCCTGACCCACCGGTTCAGCTATGGCGGCGATGTTTCCCTTACCCGGCAGGAAGGCTTGCGCGACGGGGTGGTGGCCCCAGTGGGGGAGCGGTTCCCGGCCAAGCCCTTCCCGGACACGGACTATGTGCTGGGCGGGCTGTACGTGCAGGACGAGGTGACCGCCCTGGACGGGGCGCTGACCCTCTACCCCGCCCTGCGGGTGGACTATTACCGGCTGGACCCGAAGGGCGGCGACCCGCTCTATCCCTACCCGACGGCCACGGCCAGCGACTGGCACCTGTCGCCCAAGCTGGGTGGGCTGTACTGGGTGACGCCGTCGGTGGGCCTGTTCGCCAACTATGCCCGCGGCTACAAGGCGCCCAGCCCGTCCCAGGTGAACAACGGGTTCGAGAACCTGGTCTTCAACTACCGCTCCCTGCCCAACCCGGACCTGAAGCCGGAAACCAGCGAGACCGTGGAGGGCGGGGTGCGCTCCCGCCAGGATGGCTGGACCGCCAGCGCCACGGCCTTCGCCGGCTGGTACGACGACTTCATCGACCAAATCCAGGTCTCCGGTTCCCTGACCCCCGCCGACCCCGGCATCTTCCAGTTCGTCAACCTGGGCAAGGTGAAGATCCGCGGCGCGGAGGCGAAGCTGCAATACCGCGCCGACAACGGGCTCGGCCTGGTGGCCGCCGCGTCCTACGCCAAGGGCGATTCCCGGGTGGACGGGGTTAAGGCCGCCCTGGACAGCGTGGACCCGGCCAAGCTGGTGGCGGGCGTCAGCTACCGGGACCCGGCGGACCGGTTCGGGGGCGAGCTGTCGGTGACCCGCTCCGCCGGCAAGGCCCTGTCGCGCACCGCCTGCGGCACCGGGTGCGCCTCGGCCTCACTGCCCTTCACGCCAGGGGCCTTCACCCTGGTGGACCTGACCGGCTTCTGGGCCCTGTCCGACCGCATGACCCTGCGGGCCGGTGTCTTTAACCTGTTCGACGAGAAGGTCTGGTGGTGGAGCGACGTGCGCGGGGTGCTCGCCAACTCCGCCGTCAAGGACGCCTACAGCCAGCCTGGCCGCAACGCCAGCGTCTCCGTCACCGTCCGCTTCTGAACCCGGCCCTCCCCGCCGGGGGAGGCACAAACTGTACCGAGGGGGAAACCATGATGAACCGAAAGACCTTTGCCGGGGCTGCCCTGGCGGCCGCCCTGCTGCTGGGCGGCCCCGCCGCCCTGGCTGCC
This sequence comes from Aerophototrophica crusticola, assembly GCF_012913305.1. Classification (NCBI taxonomy): domain Bacteria; kingdom Pseudomonadati; phylum Pseudomonadota; class Alphaproteobacteria; order Rhodospirillales; family Rhodospirillaceae; genus Aerophototrophica; species Aerophototrophica crusticola. The sequence continues at coordinate 117,219 of NZ_CP051775.1, forward strand.
GACACCGCCGTTTGCCCGACGGCGGTCCGCGCCGAGCAATGCGCCAAGTTCCAACAGGACCGGCAGGCCATCCTGGCCATGGCCGGGGACTACAAGGTGCGCTTCGACTTCCGCGAGACCGTGTCCTTCCTGCCGGACTACGCCCCCATCCCGCCGAAGCAGAGTGGGGGGCACGAGGTGGTGCGGGTCATCGCCGACACAGGGACTGCCATCATGCTCCAGCACCTGCTGGTGGTGGAGGGGAAGGACGGCAAGCCGGTGGTGATCAAGCATTGGCGCCAGGACTGGGCGTGGGAGCCCGCCAGTGTCCTGGCCTACCAGGACAGCGGCCGCTGGGCGGTGGTGCCGGTGGGCGCGGCCAACCGGGAGGGCGCCTGGAGCCAGACTGTCTGGCAGACCGACGACAGCCCGCGCTATGGCGGGGTGGGGCGCTGGACCCATGACCTTGGCGTGCCGCGCTGGACCAGCGGGGAGGGGCTGCGCCCGTTAGCCCGCCGGGACGCCGTGCGCAAGCCGCCCTATGACCGCTACCTGGCCGTCAACCGCCACGCCCTGACGCCCACCGGCTGGGTGCATGAGCAGGACAATGCCAAGCTGGGGCCGAAGGACGGCAAGCCCGCCACCTTCGTGCATGAGGTGGTGCTGAACACCTATACCAAGTTCGACGGCTATCCCGTGGCCGCCGCCGACGGCTACTGGGAAAAGACGGCCACCTATTGGGCCGCCGTGCGCCGCGCCTGGGACGAGGTGGCGGCCCGCGACGGCGGCATCCATGTGCGGGAGGAAGCGGAAAACGGTTCCGTCACCGGCCCGACCCTGATGGAACTGGCGGACAAGGTGGCGGAGGGCACGGCAACTACCCCCGACGCCATCGCCCAGGCCCGCCGCACCATAAGCGACGCGACCAGGGTCCCTGGGAAGAAGGCTTAACCTGGAGGACAGGGGCGGCCGCGGTGGGCCGCCCCCTTACTCAGACGTTCAGCACCCGCACCGGCTGGATGGCCGGGCCTTCCACCCGTACCAGGGCCACGGGGCGGCCGGCGCAGGTGGCCAGCGCCACCGCCTCGGCACCCTCGGGCAGGGTGGCGCGGATGGCGTCCAGCCGGGCCACGTCCGTTCGGCGCATCAGCAGCACCGCCTGGCCCTGGCGCAGCTTCATGGCCTCCGGGTCGGCCAGGGGGATGGTGGGGACCTGGTCCAGGGCCGTCTCGATCGGCAGCAGGAAGCGGTCGGCGTCGCCGGCCTGGGATGCCTGCTCCAACTGCTCCAGGGTCGCCGCCTCGGCCAGGGTGAAGCGGCCCACCCGCAGGCGGCGCAGCTCCGCCACATGGCCCACGGTGCCCAGCGCCTCCGCCAGGTCGCGGGCCAGGGACCGCATGTAGGTGCCCTTGCCGCACTCCACCTCGAACCAGGCATGGTCCTCGTCCGGGCGGCCGGTCAGCAGGAAGCTGTCCACCCGCACCTCGCGGGGCTTCAGCTCCAGCGCCGCCCCCTCGCGGGCCAGGTCATAGGCGCGCTCGCCCTCCACCTTGATGGCGCTGTAGCGGGGCGGGACCTGGCTGATCCAGCCCTGAAAGCCCTCCAGGGCCGCCTCGATCTGCTCATCCGTCGGGCGCAGGTCGCTGGTGGCGATGACCTGGCCGGCGCGGTCGTCCGTGTCCGTGGCCTGACCGAAGCGCAGCAGGAACCGGTAGGTCTTGCTGCCGTCCATGGCGTACTGGACGGTCTTCGTCGCCTCACCGAAGGCGATGGGCAGCACGCCGGTGGCGATCGGGTCCAGCGTGCCGCCATGGCCCGCCTTTTCCGCCTGCATCAGCCAGCGGCACTTGGCCATGGCCTGGGTGCTGGTCATGGTCCCGGGCTTGTCCAGCACCAGCCAGCCGTCCAGCGGCCGCCCCTTGCGCCTACGCGCCATGGCGGCCGTCCCCCTGGTCGTCCCGGGACTCGTCAGCGTCCCCGTCCTCCAGCCGGTCCTCCCGGTCCAGGGGCACGCCCTCGCCGTCCAGCTCCTCGGTGTCCGGGACGTCCTCGTCCTCGGCGGCCTCGGCACCCAAATCCTGGGCCACGTGCGGGTCGTGCAGGATGCGGCCGATCTTGTCGGCATAGTCGAAGCTGGTGTCGAGCTGGAAGCTCAGGCGCGGCGCATGGGGCAGGCGCACCTCTGCCGCCACCTGGCTGCGCAGGAAGGCGCTGGCCCGGTTCAGGGCGGCCACCAGCTCCGGCTGGCGCCCGCCCAGCGGCATGACGAAGGCCGTGGCGTTCTTCAGGTCCGGGCTGACCCGCACCTCCGACACCGTGACGTTAAGGTCCATCAGCACGGGGTCGCGGAACTCCCCCCGGCGGAAGATGTCCGCCAACGCGTGCCGGATCTCCTCGCCCACGCGCAGCTGGCGCTGGCTGGGCCCCTTGGCGGCGAAACCGCCCGAATTCTTGCGCGACATGTCCTGTAACCCCTCGACCCTGCACGGGGGATGGGACCCCTACGCCAGGAACGTCTGGAAAGGGCGGGTGGATAGCACAAGCGGGCGGCGGGGGATAGGGCGGTGTTGCCTGCTCACCAGAGGGTGGGGATGTTGTAGGCGGAGAGCTGCCTGTCCGCGGTCACCAATCCCAGCCCTTCCGCCCTGGCCTGGGCGACCAGCATGCGATCGAAGGGGTCACGGTGGTGGAGGGGGAGGTGGGCCGCCAGCAGCGCATGGTTCCGCAGGACGGGAAGGACGGACACGCCAGAGTCGACCAAGGCATCCCAAATGTCCGTAGGCAAAGTCAGCTTGCCCAGAGCCGCCTTGTACTCCAGCTCCCAGATGCTGGCCACGCTCAGCACGACACTGGCATCCGGGTCCGTGCAGGCCTCGAGCGCGGCCTGTGACAGGCGGCTAGGCGCGGTGACCAGCCACAGGGCCGTGTGGGAGTCGAGCAGCAGCCCCGCCATCGCCAGATCACGGGTCAGTGGGGAAAATCTTCGGGTCGTTCATCGCGTCCAGGATGTCGTCCGGCAACGGCGCGTCGAACGCGTCCACGTCCACCTGCCCTGCGAACCTGCCCACCAACTCCTTGCGGCGCCTTGCCTTCTCTTCCCTGGACAGGTCCTCCCAGGCAACCGGGTGCGACGGGTGATCGGCGGGGCCCAATTTGGCGACCAGCTCCCCATCCTCGGTGAAGACGATCTCCTCACCGTCGCGCGCGCGCTCCACAAGGGCCCGCAACTCGGCGGTGGCGCTCCTGAGGTCGATGTGGCCCGGCATGGCGGCTCCTGGAAAAGAAACGGCCGGCGTTATGCCCGCAAGGGAGCATAACGCCGGCCGCCACACTTTGGAACTGGTCTGGCCAGGGCTTACAGGACCCGGGCGACCTCCTCCATCTCGAAGGCCTCGATGACGTCGCCTTCGCGGATGTCTTCGTAGTTCTCGAAGGCCATGCCGCACTCGAAGCCCTCGCGGACCTCCTTCACCTCGTCCTTGACGCGCTTCAGGGTCTTCAGCGTGCCCTCGTGGATGACCACGTTGTCGCGCAGCAGGCGGACCTTGGCGCCGCGCTTCACGATGCCCTCGGTCACGCGGCAGCCGGCGACCTTGCCGACCTTCGTGATGTTGAAGACCTGCAGGATCTGCGCGTTGCCCAGGAACTTTTCACGCAGCGACGGGGCCAGCATGCCGGTCAGCATCTGCTTCACGTCGTCGATGATGTCGTAGATGATCGAGTAGTACCGGATCTCCACGGCATCGCGCTTGGCCATGTCGCGGGCCTGCGGGTTGGCGCGGACGTTGAAGCCCACCACCAGGCCCTTGGACGCGTTCGCCAGGGTGATGTCGCTCTCGGTGATGGCGCCCACGCCGGACATCAGCACCCGGACCTTCACCTCGGTGTTCTCGGCCGTCAGCTTCTCCAGGGCACCGGCGATGGCTTCCACGGAGCCCTGCACGTCGCCCTTGATGACGATCGGCAGTTCCTTGGCCTCGCCGGCCTGGATCTGCTTGAACATCTGCTCCAGCGACCCGCGACCCTGCTTGGCGGCCTCCGCCTCGCGCTTCTTGCGCTGGCGGTACTCGGTCACCTCGCGGGCCTTCGCCTCGGTCTCGACGACGACCATGTCCTCGCCGGCCAGCGGCACGCCGTTCAGGCCCAGCACCTCCACCGGGGTGGCGGGCTCCGCCTGGGGCACCGTGGCGCCGCGGTCGTTGACCAGGGCGCGGACGCGGCCCCACTCGCTGCCGGCGACGACGATGTCGCCCACCTTCAGCGTGCCGCGCTTCACCAGCACGGTGGCCACCGGGCCGCGGCCCTTGTCCAGCTTCGCCTCGACCACCACGCCCTCGGCGGTACGACCGGGGTTGGCCTTCAGCTCCAGGATCTCGGCCTGGAGGATGATGCTCTCCTCCAGCCTGTCCAGGTTCAGCCCGGTCTTGGCGGAGACCTCCACGTCCAGCACGTCGCCGCCCAACGCCTCGACCACCAGGTCGTGCTGCAGCAGCTCGTTGCGGACGCGGTCCGGCTTGGCGGCCGGCAGGTCGCACTTGTTGATGGCGACGATGATCGGCACCTTCGCCGCCTTGGCGTGCTTGATGGCCTCGGCGGTCTGCGGCATCACGCCGTCGTCCGCCGCCACCACCAGGATGACCACGTCGGTGACGTTGGCGCCGCGGGCACGCATCTCCGTGAAGGCGGCGTGGCCCGGCGTGTCGATGAAGGTGATGCGGGAGCCGCTTTCCAGCTGCACCTGGTAGGCGCCGATGTGCTGGGTGATGCCGCCGGCCTCGCGGCTGGCGACGTCGGTCTTGCGCAGGGCGTCCAGCAGCGAGGTCTTGCCGTGGTCGACGTGGCCCATGACGGTGACCACCGGCGCGCGGGGGACCATGTCCTCCGCCCGGTCCTGGCCGCCGCCGACGCCGATCTCCACGTCCGCCTCGGACACGCGGATCGGGCGGTGGCCCAGCTCCTGCACCACCAGCTCGGCCGTGTCGGCGTCGATGGTCTGGGTGATGGTGGCCATCACGCCCATGCGCATCAGCGTCTTGATCACGTCGGCGCCGCGCTCGGCCATGCGGTTGGCAAGGTCACCCACCGTGATGACCTCGGGGATCGTCACGTCGCGGGTCACCTTCTGCGTCTCCTGCCGGCCGAACTGGCGCAGCCGCTCACGCTCACGGGCGCGGCGGGCGGCGGCCAGCGAACGGCCGCGCTGGCCCTCGTCCTCGGACAGCGCCTGGGTGATGGTCAGCTTGCCGCCGCGGCGCTTGTCGCCGCCCTTGGCCTTGACGGCGGGGGCGGGGGCCTTCGGGGCGGCCTTGCCGGGGCCGGCGGCCTTGCGGCGGGGGCTGTCCTCGTCCTCGTCGTCCGCGGCGCGGCCCGTGGGGGCAACGCCCGGGCGGGCGGCCACCGGGGCGGTCGTGCCGCGGTCCTCCGTGGCACCGGCGGGACGGCGTGGGGCGGCGGCGTCGGCCTTGCGGGCCTCCTCCGCCTTGCGGGCGTCCTCGGCCTCCTTGCGGCGGCGCTCGGCCTCGGCGGCGGCGGCCTTCTCGGCCTCCTGGATGCGGCGCAGCTCCTCCAGCTCCCGCTGGCGGACCGATGCCTCATCCATGGGCTGGGCGGCGATCTCGGCGGCGGCGGCTTCCGCGGCCTCGGCGGCGGCAGCCTCCGCGGCCTCCTGCTCGGCAGCCTCCTGCTCGGCCCGCAGGCGGGCCAGCTCACGCTCCTCCGCCTCGCTCAGGGCGCGGCGCTTGCGCTCCTCCTCGGCCAGGGCCAAGGCGCGCAGGCGGGTGTCCCGCTCCGCGTCGCTCAACTGCCGGCCGGCCAGGCCGCCACGGCCGGGCTGGCCGCGCAGGCCCTGGGCCGCGGCGCGGGCCGCGGCACCGCCATCGGCCACGCCGGGCACGGCGGCCTTGTTGATGATGCGCTTGGCCGGCTTGACCTCGACCGCCACATCCTTGCCCCGGCCGTGCGAGAACTGCTGCCGCACGACTCCCTGTCCGCCCCCGGCGGGGGCTGGCCGGCGGGCTTCTTCGCCCCGCCCAGCGCCAGCGTGGGGCGACCACCCAGGCTCAGTACTTTCTTGTCGCGGTTCTGGTCGTTGGTATCGCTCATCCGAAATCCGATCCCTCGTCCGGGCCCTGCGCAACGGGACCCATACCTTCAAGCGCCGCCATCCGTTCAACCTCGCGGAGCAGGCGCTGCGCCAGCGGACCGGCCGCCAACACCGCGTGAACCGCGTCTTCCCGTCCCAGGGCCGGCCCCAGTTCCGCCCGGTCGAAACGATCGACCAGCGGCACCTGACGCGCCAAAGCCAAAGGACGCAGCTTGGACCGGCCATCGGCCGACCCGTCCCGCGCCTCCAGCCAAATCCCCACCGGCTTGGCACCGGCCCCGGGGCGGCCCATCAGGCCTGACCGGAGCGACGCCTGCACCTTCTCGAACCCCGCGATGGCGCCGCCGCCCTTCCGGGCCAACCCCACCAACTCCAGGGCCCTCCGCCGGACAAGCTGGCGTACCATCGCCAGCAGCCCGGGGTCCGCCTTGACCGCCCGTCGGGCCGCCTTGGAGAACAGGCCCTTCGACAGGGCCTTTTCAACCATGGCGGGGTCCGCCGTCAACCACAGCCCACGTCCGGGCAGGGTTTCCTCCACGTCGGGCACGACCGTGCCCTCGGGGGAGATGACGAAGCGGACCATCCGGTCCTTTTCCTGTACCCGGCCGGAAGCGACGCACCGCCTGAGCGGGCTCCGCTTCCCGGCCGGGGACTCCGGCTCATCGGCCATCGCCTCCGGCTCCAGCACCTCCGGCAGGAGGGGCGGGCCCGGGGGCGGGGTGGAAGGGTCGGGCGCCATGGGCACCTCCCCGTCCCGGCCCGGGGCCTCAGGCCCCGGCCCCGTCCTCGAACCAGTGGGCGCGGGCGGCCATGATCACCTCGTTGGCCACGTCCATGCCCATCTCGTCCTTGCCGACGATGTCCACCAGCTCGTCGCCTGCCAGGTCGGCCAGGTCGTCCAGGGTCTTCACGCCCTTCTCGCCCAGCTTCACCAGCATGGCCGGCGTCAGCGCCTCGATGGCCGCCACCTCCTCGGTGACACCCAGTTCCCGGCGCTTGCCGTCCAGGATCTCGTTCTGCTGCTCCAGGTAGGCCTGGGCGCGGTTCTGAAGCTCCGCGGCGACATCCTCGTCGAAGGCGTCGATAGCCGTCAGCTCACCCAGGTCGACGAAGGCGATCTCCTCCACGGAGCTGAAGCCCTCGTTGACCAGCAGATGGGCGATCATGTCGTCCACGTCCAGGGCTTCCATGAACATCTGCGTGCGGGTCGAGACCTCGCTCTGCCGACGCTCGCGCTCCTCGGCCTCGGTCAGGATGTCGATGGTCCAGCCGGTGAGCTGGGATGCCAGCCGGACGTTCTGGCCGCGGCGGCCGATGGCCAGCGACAGCTGGTCGTCGGGCACCACCACCTCGATCTTGCCGGTCTCCTCGTCCAGCACGACCTTCGCCACCTCGGCCGGGGCCAGGGCGTTCACCACGAAGGTGGCCGGGTCCGGGCGCCAGGGGATGATGTCGATCTTCTCGCCCTGCAGCTCGCCCACCACGGCCTGGACGCGGCTGCCGCGCATGCCGACGCAGGCGCCGACGGGATCGATGCTGCTGTCCTTGGAGATGACGGCGATCTTGGCGCGGGAACCGGGGTCGCGGGCCACCGACTTGATCTCGATGATGCCATCATAGATCTCCGGCACCTCCTGGCGGAACAGGCCGCGCATGAAGTCGCCATGGGTGCGGCTCAGGAAGATCTGCGGCCCGCGCGGCTCGCTGCGTACGTCATAGATCAGGGCGCGCACGCGGTCGCCGGTCTTGAAGTGCTCACGCGGCAGGCACTCGTCCCGGCGCAGGATCGCCTCCGCCCGGCCAAGGTCGACGGTGACGTTGCCGTACTCGACCCGCTTGACCAGGCCGTTGACGATCTCGCCCTTGCGGTCCTTGTACTCGTTGAACTGGCGCTCGCGCTCCGCCTCGCGCACCTTCTGCACGATGACCTGCTTGGCGGTCTGGGCTGCGATGCGGCCGAAATCGATGGGCGGCAGCGTGTCCACCAGGAAGTCGCCGACCTTGGCGGCCGGGTTCTTCCGCTTGGCCTTGGCCAGGTCCACCTGCGTGGCCTCGTTCTCCACCGTCTCCACCACCTCCAGGTAGCGGGTCAGCTGGATGTCGCCGGTCTTCCGGTCGATGCGGGCGCGGATGTCGTGCTCATGCCCGTACTTGGAGCGGCCGGCCTTCTTGATGGCCTCTTCCATGGCCTCGAGCACGTGCTCCTTGTCGATGTTCTTCTCGCGGGCGACCGCGTCGGCTACCTGAAGCAGTTCCATCCTGGCGAACCTTGACTGGTTTTCCCGACCCTTGGACCCCTGTGCCGCCGTTCCGGCGGTCAGGCGCCTTGGGCCCCGTTGTCGTCCATATCGTCCGGCGTGTCCGGACCCACCTGGAGCAGGCCGGTCTTGCGCTTCGGCTTGTCCTTCTTCGGCTTGGCGCCCTTCTTGGCCGGCCTCTCGGCGGCCGCGGGCGGCGCCACGTCCATCAGGGCACCCTCGGTCCCGGCGGCCAGCCCCTGGGCGGCCGCGGCGGCCTCCAGCAAGCGTTCCGTCAGTTCCAGCTTGGCCTTGGCGACCAGGACGAAGGGCACGCGGGCGACCGGCACCTCCTCACCCTTCTTCTTGGGCTCCAGCCGGACCAGCACGTCCTCACCCTCCGTGCCTTCCAACAGGCCACGGAAGCGTTTGCGCCCGTCCACGGGGGCGCTGGTCTCGATCCGGGCGTCGAAGCCGCGGAAGCGGGCGAAATCCTTCAGCCGGGTCAGCGGCCGGTCGATGCCGGGGCTGCTGACCTCCAGCGTGTAGGCGCTCTCGATGGGGTCGTCCACCGCCAGCAGGGTGGCGATGGTGCGGCTGATCTCCGCGCAGTCATCCACGGTCATGGCGCGGCCATCGGTGCGCTCCGCCATGACCTGCAGCACGGGGCGCTCGGTACCGGTCAGCCGCAGGCGCACAAGCTCATAGCCCATGGCCTCCACCGACGGCCCCACCATCCCACCGATCCGCTGCACCACGTCCATGCGTCTGTGTCACCCCTGGAGACAGGGCCCTCCGGAGAACCCGGGGCCCAGATAAACAAAAAGGCGGGCCAAAGGCCCACCCGCAAAGCAGACCAGCCGCGCCAACCGAGGGGCTGGCCGGTCCGTATGGGATACGTTGACCCCTATATAGAGCGGTTCGCGCCGGGGGGAAGGGGAATCGCACCGGGCCGGCAGGTTCTCCGCCGCGGATGGTTCGCCGCCGCCGCGAATGGCCCTTTCCCAGGCGTTGGCGTCGGGGCAGGCTACCCCTTTCCCGTGGGGGAGGGGGCGATGGGCCAGGAATGCGCGACTGTCTGCCGCTGGGACGGCAAGGTGTCCGAGGGCAAGGCGCTGCTGGAGGGGGACCATCTGCTGTTCCGCGGCGGTTTCCGGCTGCGCATCCTGTTCAGGGAATTGACCGGCGCGGAGACGGCCGATGGCAAGCTCATCCTATCCACCCCTTGCCTGGGCCGGGTGGAGCTGGACATCGGGGCGAAGGCGGGGGACTGGCTGCGCCGCATCCGCAACCCCAGGGGCCTCTTGGACAAGCTGGGGCTGAAGCCCGGCGACAAGGTGGACATGCTGGGCGCCGACCCGGACCCGGTCCTGTCCGCCGTCCTGGACGCCGCCGGCATCGCGCCCGACCGTCTAGCAGCCCCGCGTCCCGACGTACCCTGGGTCCTGCTGACCGCCACCGGCCCCGCTCACCTGGACCTGGTCCCGGCCATCGCCGAGACACTCGGTCCCAAGTCGGCCCTGTGGGTGCTGTTCCCTAAAGGCGGCAGGGCCTTCCCGGAGTCGCTGCTCCGGGACACGGCCCGCGGGGCAGGATTGGCGGACATAAAGACCTGTGCGGTGTCGGAGGTGACGACGGCGCTGAAGTGGGGGCGGCGGAAAGGATGAGGCTCGGTCCGTGGTGTGCATCGCGCGGCCAAACCCCAGTCGCCGCCGGGGCGTGTCTACGGTCAGCGTAAACACGCCTTAAGCCCTCGCCGAACGCACTCCGGAGCACCATCTTCCTGCCATGACGGACGAACAGAGCACCTTGCAAGGTCGGCTTGCCCGCTACGCGCGGGTCGGCACGGCCATGGGCGGCATCGCGGCGCGGGTGGCGGGTGAGCGCTTCCTGGGCATGAGGCTGGAACGGGACGCCCACGCGGCCGAGCTGCGCCAAGCCTTGGGTGGGCTGAAGGGCCCCCTGATGAAGGTGGCGCAGATTCTGTCCACCATCCCCGATGCCCTGCCGCAGGAATATGTGCAGGAGCTGGCCCAGCTCCAGGCGGACGCGCCACCCATGGGCTGGCCCTTTGTCAAGCGCCGCATGGCGGCGGAGCTGGGGCCGGACTGGCAGTCCAAGTTCCAGAGCTTCGAGAAGGAGGCCGCCTCGGCCGCCTCACTGGGCCAGGTGCACCGGGCCGTGGCGCCGGACGGCACCGCGCTGGCCTGCAAGCTGCAGTACCCGGACATGCAGTCGGCGGTGGAGGCGGACCTGAAGCAGCTCAAGCTGCTGTTCGGCGTCTATGCCCGCTACGACAAGGCCATCCGCACCGACCAGATCCATGCGGAGATCGGCGACCGCCTGCGGGAGGAGCTGGACTATGCCCAAGAGGCCAAGCACATGGACCTCTACGCCCGCATGCTGGACGGGGTGGAGGGGGTGCATATCCCCCAGGTGGTGCCGGGGCTGTCGACCAAGCGCCTGTTGAGCATGAGCTGGGTGGAGGGGCGCAAGATCATCGCCTTCAAGGAGGCGGAGCTGGAGGTGCGCAACCGCATCGCCATGAACATGTTCCGCGCCTGGTACGTGCCCTTCTACTGCTACGGCGTCATCCACGGCGACCCGCATCTGGGAAACTACACGGTCCGGCCGGACCACGACATCAACCTGCTGGATTTCGGCTGCATCCGGGTCTTCCCGCCGCGCTTCGTCCATGGGGTGATCGAGCTGTACGAGGCCATCCGCACCGATGACGAGGCCCGCGCCGTCCACGCCTATGAGGCCTGGGGCTTCAAGAACATCAGCAAGCAGATGGTGGAGGTGCTGAACATCTGGGCCAAGTTCGTCTACGCCCCCATCCTGGAGGACCGCACCCGCACCATCGAGGAGACGAACAACGGCCGCTACGGCCAAGCCACCGCCGCCAAGGTGCACATGGCCCTGCGGGAGGTGGGCGGGGTGGAGATCCCCCGTGAGTTCGTCTTCATGGACCGCGCCGCCATCGGCCTGGGCAGCGTCTTCCTGCACCTGAAGGCGGAGATCAACTGGTATCGCCAGTTCCACGAGCTGATCGCCGGCTTCGACGTGGACGCCTTGTCCCGCCGGCAGGCGGAGGCCCTGGCAGTGGTGGGGCTGGCGGCGCGGCACTGAAGGCGCCGCCGCCAGCCCCACCGACATGCTTACTCGTACGTCGCCCAGGTCTCACCGCTCTTGCGGTTGTAGCTGATGGCGATCTTGGAGACGGTGCAGAGGTCGAAGTTGTCCCACTCCGCCTCTTCGCCATCATCATAGATGACCTTCAGGTCCCACTTGCAGGACTTTTCCTTGCGGCTGAAGACGATGTCCACGGCGGTGCCGTCGGGCAGCACGTCACGACCCAGGATGTCCTCTTCCCAGGAGGAAGACTTGCTGGGGGCGACATAGACCTCGCTAATGGTGTAGCCGGTCTTGTTCAGCAGGGAGAAATTCTGCTTGCCGTCGGCCAGGGCCGTGCCCGGCAGCATGGCCATCGCCCCAAGCACCAGGCCCGTGGCCGCCCAAGTCCCCATTCCCCGCATGATACCCCCTATGAAGATGACTCGGGCTTGTTGCCCGCGCCTGGGAGGGTAGGGGATTAAGCCTTTTGGCGGAAGTCCATACTTTCGGATGTCAAGCGACCAATTTGCGCTCGGCAGTGACGGCCGCTGCGGCATCCAGGACCGCCACCTGGCGGCTGCCCGCGGCGTCTGTGTCCAGCGCGAGGAACCGGCCCGTTGGGTCCCAGCGGGGGATGGGGGCCATGGCCGCGTCGGCTCCCGCATGCAGGCGGGCCACGGCCAGCACCCTGTCCCCGTCCAGGTCGGCCAGCCGGATGGTCCGCAGGGCCCGGGCGTCGGCAGCGGCGCCGAGGGCCAACCAGCCCCCCTGGGGGCGGACCGCCCCGCTGCCGATCCCCTCTCCCGGCAGCAGCAGCGAGGGCGGCGTGCCGCCGGATGCGTCCACTTGCCACAGCCCCGCCTGGATTGCCTGCCGCCGCCGTACAGGCCGCCACCCGGCGGCCGCCAGCACCAAACGCCGCCGCAGCCGCGCGGGCCTCGGCACCACGGCCCTGCCCCGGGCGATGCAGAGCCGGTCATCGTCCATCCAGACCGGCGCGCCCCTCACCTCGGCCGCCAGCACCCTCAGGTCACCGCCGTCGGGATCGCAGGACAGCAGCCGTGCCCGTTCCCCGCCAGACCGGTCCAGGCAACGGTGCAGGAAAGCCAGCCGGGTGCCCGACGGATTCCAGGTCGGGTCGGCCAGCAGGTGGGCAGACAGGGAAGGCAAAGCCGTTCCTCCTCGCTGCCGCCCAGGCCCGCCGCCTCCGCGACGCTCACCAGCAACCGGCAGGCGCCGTCCGCCAGATCCATGCGCCACAAGCCGTCTTCCCGCGGGCAGGGAGCCAGCAGGCCCGGGGCCACCAGCCCGTCCGAAGGCCAGCCGGCAGGTCGTCCCGACAGGTAGTGCCACAGCCGCGCCGGGCTGGCGCCGACCGAGACCGCCCCGTCGGGGTGCAGGGCCTGTACAGGGAAGGGAAGTTCACGCCGTTCCTCCCGCTCCAGGTCGAACAGCAGGCCGCCGCACCGGTCCCCCCGGGGTACCGCCCAGGACAGGGTATTGCCGGGCAGCCAGCGCAGCCAGGCCCCGTCGGCCGGGGTCCAGGCCCGGGTCTGGCCGATGGGTCGCAGGGTCCCGGCCGCCGGGTCCCACAGGCAGATCCGCGCCGCCCCGCCAAGCCGGGGGACGGGACCGGCGGCAACTCCAACAATGCCAGCAGCTTGCCGTCCGCGGACCAGGGCGTTCCGAGCCCGAGCATGTGCGCGTGACCGGCGGGTGTCTCCGCCGTCACGGGGCAGGGCTGGTCCAACGTCTGCATGGGTCGATATCCGGTGGCGGCGTCCCCGGATAGAGGACACCCGACTACCAGGGATAACGCCTCCCGCGCGCCGCGGACCCCTGGCCGGGCGGGTAGGGGTCCGGCTTCTTTCGGGGTAAATCGGTCGGGCCGGGCCCGTTTCCAGCTGACTGGAGACGGGCCTGGGTGCTCGTGTCCCTTGATCGCCAGCGCCGCATCCGCGGGCTTGGCTTGCGCGTACATGGGTGCGCGCGGCCGCCAAGGGCGTCCGGTCAGCCCTCGGCCGGCTTGGGCGGGAAATTCCGGGCCCAAAGTTCGGCGATGCGCGGGTCCTGCTCCGCCCGCTCGGCCGCCGCGACCACGTTGGGCGCCACCTGCCGGATGCGGTCGCGCCGGGGGCGCCAGCGGGTGACCATGGCCACGTACAGGTCCAGGATGGTCATGGTCTCCCCCAGCAGGAACTGTCCCGGCTTGGGCTTCAGCCCCTGTTCCATCAGCTCCCAGCAGCGCAGGGTGCGGTTAACCGTGGCCTCCTTCAGCAGGCGCTGCGCGTCCTCCCCGTTGACCCAGCGTTCCGGCACGTCACCCACCGTGTACATGGGATAGATGGCGGCCGGCAGGTACACCAGCCAGCGCAGGAAGGTGGGCCGCAGCGGGTCGCCCGGCTCGGGTGCCAGCCCACTGCCCGGGTGCCTCTCCAGCAGCCACAGGATGATGGCCACGCTCTCCGTCAGCACCGTGCCGTCGGGCAGCAGGACCGTGGGCACCTGCATCAGGGGATTGGCCTGTTGCAGCCGTTCCAGGTTGGGGTCGTCCTCGCTGGAGAAGGGGTCTGCCTCCACCCGCTCATACGGTTCCCCCAGCAGCACGCAGGCCGCTTCCACGATGGTCGAGCCGAAGCCGTCCTTGCCGAACAGGGTCAGCATGGTTCCTCCCGTTTCTGGTTGTCGCGGCGTGAACAGGCCGGGGGGCCTAGCCGCACTTGCTGTAGCCGCAATTGGCGCAGAGGTCACAGCCCTCTTGCCGGATCAGGCTGGGTTGGGCGCAGCGGGGGCATTGGGCCAGCCGGGGCTCGGTCAGGTCCGCGGCCATGCCTTCCCGCCGGGCGGGTTCCGCCGTCGGGGCCGGTCCCGTGTGGGGCTCCCCGTGCAGGAAGCCGATGTCCAGCAGGTGCCGCTCGATCACCTCGCCGATGGCGGCCAGCAGGGACGGGACATAGCGGCCGCCCATCCATTGCCCGCCGCGGGGGTCGAACACGGCCTTCAGCTCATCCACCACGAAGCCCACGTCCCCGCCGCGCCGGAACACGGCCGAGACCATGCGGGTCAGGGCCACGGTCCAGGCGTAATGCTCCATGTTCTTGGAATTGATGAACACCTCGAACGGCCGCCGCCGGCCACCCTCCACCACGTCGTTGACGGTGATGTACAGGGCGTGGTCGCTCTCCGGCCAGCGCAGCTTGTAGGTCTGGCCGGGCAGCACCTCCGGCCGGTCCAGGGGCTTGCCCGAGGCGTCGCAGGGCGTGGGCACGGAAGGGGCCGCGTCCGCCGTGGCCGGTGCCGGCTTGTCCTTCTTTTCGTCCGCGGGCACTGACAGCACCGACCCCGTGACCGCGTTGGGGCGGTAGGTCGTGCAGCCCTTGCAGCCCAGCTCATAGGCTTGCAGGTACACGTCCTTGAAGGCCGCGAAGGGCAGGTCCTCCGGGCAGTTGATGGTCTTGGAGATGGAGCTGTCCACATATCTCTGCGCCGCGGCCTGCATAACCACATGCGCCCCGGGTGCCAAGTCCTGGGCGGTGACGAAGGCCTCCGTCAGCGGCGCATGCTCCCCGAAGGCTTGGCGGTACAGGCGGTAGGCATGGTCCTCCACCGTCTCCGTCCGGCGGCTGCCGTCGGGCATCAGCACCGCCCGGTCGAAGCGGAAGGCGAAGACCGGCTCGATCCCGCTGCTGATGTTGTCCGCGAACAGGGAGATGGTGCCCGTGGGCGCGATGGAGGTCAGCAAGGCGTTGCGGATGCCGTGCGCGGCGATGCGGTCGCGGATGTCCTGGGGCAGGGCCCGGACGTTGGGCCGGTCCAGGTAGGCGTCCCGGTCGAACAGGGGGAAGGCCCCCTTTTCCGCCGCCAGCTCTGCGGAGGTGCGGTAAGCGAGGTCCCGTACCGCCCGCAGCCATTGCTCCGTCAACTGCACCGCCCGCTCGGAGCCATAGCGCACGCCGCACAGGATCAGCGCGTCCGCCAGCCCCGTGACCCCCAGCCCGATGCGCCGCTTGTCGCGGGCTTCCCCTGCCTGTTCGGCCAAGGGGAACCGGCTGGTGTCCACCACATTGTCCATCATCCGCACGGCCAGCGGCACCACCCGGCCCAGCTCCTCCATGTCCAGCCGCGCCCGCGGCCCGAACGGCTCCCGCACCAGTGCCGCCAGGTTCACCGACCCCAACAGGCAGGCGCCGTAGGGGGCAGGGGCTGCTCGCCACACGGATTGGTAGCAGATATGTTCTCGCAATAGGCGAGGTTGTTCTGCTGGTTGATGCGGTCGATGAAGATGACGCCGGGCTCGGCGTAGTCGTAGGTGGCCCGCATGATGCGGTCCCACAGGTCGCGCGCCCGGACGGTGCGGTAGACTTGGCCGTCGAACACCAGGTCCCAGGGACGGTCGGACTGGACGGCCTGCATGAAGGCGTCGGTGACCAGGACCGACAGGTTGAACATGCGCAGGCGCCCGGGCTCCCGCTTGGCGTCGATGAAGGCCTCGATGTCCGGGTGGTCGCAGCGCAGGGTGGCCATCATGGCGCCGCGGCGGCTGCCGGCGGACATGATGGTGCGGCACATGGCGTCCCACACGTCCATGAAGCTTGCGGGCCCGCTGGCGTCCGCGCCCACGCCGTGGACCAGGGCGCCCTTGGGCCGCAACGTGCTGAAGTCATAGCCGATGCCGCCGCCCTGCTGCATGGTCAGGGCGGCCTCCCGCAGGTGGCTGAAGATGCCGCCCATGTCGTCGGGGATGGTGCCCATGACGAAGCAGTTGAACAGGGTCACCGTGCGGCCGGTGCCGGCCCCGGCCAGGATGCGGCCGGCGGGGATGAACTTGAACCCCTCCAGCGCCTCGTAGAAGCGCCCCTCCCAGGCGCCCGGGTCCTTCTCCGGTGCCGCCAGGGCTTTTGCCACCCGGCGCCAGGTATCCTCCACCGTCCCGTCCAGCACGGTCCCGTCCGGCTGCCGCAGCCGGTACTTCATGTCCCAGATCTGGCGGGAGATGTTGGCGACGTCGGGCATGCGCGGGCCTCCGGTGGGCGGGTCGCATGCCTCAACAGTAGGGCGGGCCAATCAGCCGATCAAGCGGATGTTCGCGGGATGTTCACGCCACCAGCCCGGGATGCGCCGTGTGGGGGTTCACGGTCACCGGGCCGCCCACCTGGGTGACCAGCCGGTCGGTGGCGTCCTCCAGCCGGGCCTCCAGCTCGAACAGGGCGGTTTCCTTAGGAAGGCCCGGGGGAATGGGGGGCAGGAACTCGATGGTGATAGTGCCGGGCCGCTTGATGAAGGTGCGGCGGCCCCAGAACATGCCCGAGTTCAGCGCCATGGGCACCAGGGGCAGGCCCAGCTCCTGGTACAGGATGCCGATGCCCACCTTGTAGGGCTTGTAGACCCCTGGTGCCACGCGGGTGCCCTGGGGGAAGATCACGATCTCCCGCCCCTGTTCCTTCATGCGCCTCGCGCCTGCCAGCAGGCTGGCGATGGCCGCGCCGCGCTTGCCCCGGTTCACGGGGATCATCTCCGCCTTCGCCGCGTACCAGCCCCACAGGGGCAGCCACAGCAGCTCCCGCTTCAGCACGATAGCCGGGTCTTCGAAGATCAGGTGGAGCTTCATCGTTTCCCACATGGACTGGTGCTTGGCCCCGATCAGGACCGGCCCGTCCTTGGGCAGGTGCTCCAGCCCCTTGACCTCGTAACGCAGGCCCAACACCACGCGCTCGATCAGGCACAGGGTGCGCATGTACCAGCGCACCACCTCGACCATGCCCTTGCGCGGCAGGAACAGCATCCAGAACAGGGCGAAGCAGCAGAACAGCGTCCAGCCGAAGAAAACGACGTTGAACAGCAGGGAACGGAAGGCGAGCATTGGCGCGGGGCTCGGCTGGGAAGGTCTGCCCGGTTCAATAGCCCCGGCCCGCCCCCCTGTCCAGGCAGGCCGGGAACCGCCGGGGCCCCTGGGCGGTTGCTGCTGCGATGGCGCCACAGCCGACAGGAGAGAGCGGATGACCAACCAGGCCCCCCAGAAGCCCGGCCCCGGCGGGATGGTGAACGACGACAAGGACCCCACCCAGCGCATGCCCTCGGGCTCCTCGGACGGGGACCCGGAGGCGCGGGCCATCCTGGACCAGCAGCACACCGGCAACCACCAGAAGCCCAATGACGAGAGCGCCGACAAGCGCGGCGGCACCCGCGCGGGGGCGGAGAACGTGGAACCGAAGGACGCGCCGCAGAAGGACCGTGAGACGGGCTGACAGGGCCTTCCACGCGCCCCCAGGCGCCTCTACCCGGGGGCCGGGGCCGTTTCCGGCTGCCCGGGAACTGCCCTAAACCCCACCACCCGCGGCCGGGGGACGGGTCAGGGTGGCGCGCAGGTAGGCGAGGAGGAACTTGTTGTACTCGCCCACCACCAATTCGGCCGTGCCGGGCCAGTTCCACCAGCGCTCCAGCCGCACCCGCGGCGGCACGACAGGGTGGGGGACGACCTCCACGTCGGGCAGGGCGCGCCGGAACTCCACCAGGCTGCGGGGCATGTGGTAGTTGGCGGTGACAAGGCGCAGGGACCGATATCCCTCCGCCCGGACCCAACGGGCCGTTTCCACCGCGTTGCCCTCCGTGTCGTCGGCCTCATAGCCCAGCACGACGCAGCACTCCAGATCCTCCCCCTGGCGGGCGCGGTCCAGCAGCTCCCGCACCTCCACCCCGCGGTAGACGCCGCTGATGAACAGCTTCTTGGCCCGCCCGTCCCGCAGCAGGGCGAAGCCCACGCCCAGCCGCTCGCTGCCGCCGGTCAGCACGACGATAGCGTCGGTGGTCACCCCGTCCGCCGGCGGGTTGCGGGGGAGGGAGGCGACGAAGACGAACAGCCCGGCCAGCCAGACGCCCACGATGGCGGCCAGCACAGCCAGGGTCCGCCGGGTGGCGATCCGCACCCGGCGCACGGCCAATCGCAGCCGCACGGCGGATGGGGTGGGGCTCATGGCAGCTTCCCCAGGGCGCGCATCACGGTCACCCGCGCCGCCAGGGCCGCCAGCACGCAGGCCACCGCCGGCACCGCCAGCAGCAGGGCCAGTTGCGGCGGGCTCAGCGTCACCTCCGGCAGTAGGGCCGCGTCCAGGTTCCGGCCGGCCCGTGCCAAGCCGAACAGGGTCAGCAGCGCCAAGCCCAGGCCCACGCCGCCGCCGAACAGGGTCAGGCGCAGCACGTGGCGCTGGAATTGGGCGGCCACATAGCCGTCGGACGCGCCGATGACGTGCAGCAGCTCCACCTCCGACCGGTGCACCGCGAAACCCGCCGCGGCGGCATAGATGACGGTGGCCACCGCCGCCCCGCCCACCAGCCCGATGATGGCCACGGCCAGGGCCTGCACGGCCGTGGCCAGCCGGCGCAGGTCCGCCAGCCAGCGGGCCGGGTCTTCCAGCACCGCGCCGGGGACGGCTGCCTCCACCCGCTTCTTCAGGGCATCCACGTCGGCACCGGGGCAAGCCGGACATCCACCAGGGCAGGCAGGGGCAGCTCCGCCACCAGGGCACCCTGGCCCAGCCAGGGCTCCACCAGCCGGGTCGCGTCCTCCTTGGGCAGGGTCTTGGCGTCCACCACCTCGGCCGAGCCGGACAGCACGCCCAGCACCTGCTGCACCCGCCGGTCCAGCCCGCCCTTGTCGCCGGCGGGCGGGCTGACCTGGATGGTGACGCTGCCGGACAGGCCCGCGTCCCACCGCCGCGCCAAGTCGGACAGCACCAGGGCCGCCGCCAGGGCCAGGGCGGCCAGATAGACCATCAGCGCGATCATCCAGGGCAGGAAGCGCCCGGTGGCGTCCCGCCGCAGGGGGATGTCGAACTGGCCGCGTCGGCTCATGGCGTGGGGGTCGGGGGTTCCGGCATGGTCAAGAATGGGGGCGCCGTCCCGTCCGGGGCACCCCGCCTACTGATGGCACGGCGGCCCGGCCCCCGCAAGCCCGCCCCTTGTTTGTCCCCCGTGGGGATGCTTCCCCCATGACCTTACGGGGGCATGGCTTGCGTTCCGTGGGGGGGCTTCCTATAAGGGTTGGGGCGTACCCCTTTCACGCCACCCGCTGAAACCCCCGCCGGTCCCGTGGCCCGATGATCCTTACCTGCCCGTCGTGCACCAAACGCTTCCTGCTCGACGCGGCGCTGCTGGGCACCGGACGCCGGGTCAAGTGCGGCAACTGCGGCCATGTCTGGCACCAGGACCCGCCGCCGAAGCAGGCTGCCCAGGCCAAGCCTGCCCAGGCCCGGCCCGCCGCAGCGCCCAAGCCGGCGCCTGCCCCCGCCCTGGCCTTCGCCGACGGCCCGGCGGACCTGCCGCCCCCACCGGAACCGAAGCCCGACCGGATGGACCCGCCGTCCGTCAGCTTTGCCGACCTGCTGGCCGACGGCGACCCGGATGAGTTGCCGCCCCCGCCGCGGGACCCGGAACCGCCCATGCCGGGCATGCGGACCTTCCGCGGTAAGGGCAAGACCACCCTGCCCGCCCTGCCGGGGGAGGCGAGGAAGCGTCGCGGCGCTTGGCTGCGCTGGGGCGGCCTGGGCGCCGCCGTGGCCGCGCTGGTGGCCGGCGTGGTGCTGGCCCGCGACCCCATCCTGGCCCTCTGGCCACCCGCCTTCGCCTTGTATGAGGCGGTCGGGCTGGCGGAACTGCCGGGTACCGGTTTGAGCGACCCCACGGCCAAGGCGAAGATCGAGGCGCGGGACGTGGAGGGGACCTCCATCCTGTTCGTCAGCGGGGAGATCGCGAACACCAGCGGCGGCCAGCGCCCCGTGCCCGACGTGATGGCCACCGCCTATGGCGAGGACGGCAAGAAGCTGTTCAGCTGGCGCATCGTCCCCGCCGCCCGCCGCCTGTTCCCCAACCAGACCACCAGCTTCGAATCCCGCATGCCCGAGAAGGGCACCGCCGCCAAGACTATCGGCTTCGCCTATGTGGCGCCGGAGGGAAAGTAGGTCGGATTAGCGGCGAAGCCGCGTAATCCGACAATCCTCGCCGACAGGCGGGTTTCCGCGGCAATCTCGCCTTCAGCCGTCGGATTACGCGCCCTTGCGGGCGCTAATCCGACCTACGATGGGCCGGTCGGCTTGCCTTACCGGCTGAACCGGTCCAGCAGGCGCTGGATGTAGTCGCGCTCGATCTTGGGGCGGCTGGGGTCGCCGGCGCGGCGGCGCAGCTCGTCCAGGATTTCGCGGGTGCGCTGGATGTCGGCCTGTTCCGGGATCTTCACGTCGTCGGTGTTGAAGCTGCCGCTGCCGGGCAGGGGACGGCCCAATGGGTCGCGGCCGGGCTGCTGGCCCGCCTGCCGGCGCTGGCCGCCACCGCCCTGGCCCTGCTGGGCCTGCATCTGCTGCTGCATGGACTGCATGCCCTGCTGCAACTGGTCCAGGGCCTGGGCCTGGGGCTGCACCGCCTGGCCGGGGGCGCCCTGTTGCAGGGCCTGCTCCGCATCCCGCATGGACCGTTCCGCCCGGCCCAAGGGGCGGGGGATTTCCCCGCCCATCTCCCCGAACTGGCGCATCAACTCACCCAACTGGCGGCGCAGGTCCTCCTGCCGCTGGGCCATGCCGCCCTGGCCGTTCTGGCCCGGCATCTGTCCCTGCTGCTGCCCTTGCTGTCCCTGCTGCTGGCCGCGCTGGCCCTGCTGCTGCTGGCGTTGGCCCTGGGTGCCCTGGGTGGGGTCCTGTGGGCCGGTCACCTGGGGCTGACGCCCCTGGCGGTTGGGGGACTGGCCCTGCTGGCCCTGGGGGGGCTGCATGAACTCCTGGCCCTGGGGCATGCCCTCCCCGTCCTGGGACTCGCGGAAGGTCTCGTCCATCAGTTGCTGCTGCTGCTGGGCCAGGCCCTGCAGGTTCTCCATCATTTCCTGCATCTGCTGGCCCTGCTGGGCCTGCTCCGCCGTCTGCGGCTGGCCGTTGCGCAGGTTCTCCATCATCTGCTGGAGTTGGGACAGCATCTGGCGGGCGGCGTCGCGGCTGCCGTTCTGGGCCATCTGCCGCATCTGCTCCATCATCCGCTGCAAGTCCTGGCGGTCCAGGGTCTGGGCGTTGGGGTCGGCCTGGGGCGGCTGCTGGCCATCCTGCATGGCCTGCCGCATCTGCTCCTCCATGGCGTCGAGGAACTGCTGCATGGCCTGCTCCAGCTCCTGCATCAGCTGGTTCAGCTCCTCCTCGCTGGCGTTGCGGTCCAGGGCTTCCATCAGCTTCTGCTGGGCGTCACGCATGGCCCGCTCGGCCAGGGACAGGTTGCCGTCCTCGATGCGCAGGGCCGTGTCCCAGAGCTGCTTCTGCATGTCCGGCAGGTCCAGGGGCACCGCCACGTCCGCCAGACGGCGGGCGGCGCTGCGCAGGGACAGGAACACGGCCGTGTCGCCGCCGAAACGGTCGGGGCGCAGGGACAGCTCGTCCAGGATGTTGCCCACCGCCGGCCGCGCCGCCTCCCCCTCCAGGGTCAGGCGCTTGCGCTCGTTGATCACGGCGCGGGCGACGGGATGGCGGAATGCCCGCTCCGGCAGGACCATGCGCTGGTCCGCGCTCTTGCCCACCTGCCCGGCCCCGTCCAGCGCCTCCAGCCGCACCACCACGGGCAGGCCGGCCCAGGGGTGGGGGGTCAGGTCGTGGAAGCCGGTGGCGTTGGCCTCCTTCGGGTTGCGGCCCGGCAGGGGCAGCGGCAGGACGACGGGGTCCTTGCCCAGGGACGGGGGCAGGGCCTCCCCATGGACCGGGTCCAGGCCGATGACGGCGTTCACCTTCGTCAGGCCATAGTCGTCCGCGGCAGAATAGTTGAACTGCACCGCCTGCCGCTCCGTCGGGGCGGGCGGGTTGCGGAAGGTGATGCCGGGGGCAAGGTCGGGCACCACCTGGATGGGCCAGGCGCCAACCTCCCGCCCGTTCTGGGTGATGGCGACCCGGTCGCCCGAGGTGATGGGGTGGCTGACCTGCCAGCCGCCGCCGGACACGGGCTCGAACGGCACCTCCGCCCCGTTGGCGGCCAGCACCGGCACCTTGGTCCCGCCGCTGACCCGGGCCAGCAGCACGCTGTTCACGGGCACGGGCACTGCCTTGGGTTCCGCGGGCTCCGCCGAGTTGGCCGCGGCGGCCTGCTGCGGCTGCGCCCCGGGGCCGGCACCCTGGACACGGGTCAGGAAGATGGGGGCTGGCCGGTATAGTCCGGCGGGGTCAGCCAGGCATCCGCCTGCACCGCCACCCCCACCCCGCCGAAGCCGATGCCCGGCACCAGGGCCGCACCCAGGCGGCCCGACAGGTCACCCCAGGACAGGCTGGCGCCCACCACCAGCAACAGGCCCACCGCGGCGCGCAGGGCCCAGGGGTCCCGGGCCGCCAGGTTGGGATGGGGGCTGTTGACGCGCAGGGCCTTGGCCTGCTGCCGCGCCCGCTCCTGCGCCGCCCGCCACAGGGCGTGGGACAGGGGGTCGCCGGCGCCGCCGGCCAGACCGTCCTTCAACTGCACCAGGGGCCGGTGCTTCAGGGCACTGTCCCGCTCCACCCGTCGGCGCGCTTCCTCCACCGTCGGCCAGCGGTAAGGGCGCAGGTTCTTCCAACCCAGGTACCCGATGGCCCCAATGAACCCCAGCAGCAGGACCAGGTGCAGCCAGGGCGGCAGGGCGGTGAAGAAGCCCATCCAGGCCAGCGCCAGGAACAGCCCCGCCACCCCCGCCGGGGGCCAGAGGGCCGGCCACAGCCGTTCCCAACCCAACGCGACCCGGGCGAGGGACAGGGGCCCCGACGGCTCAGGTCCAGCGGGGGCCTTGCGGCGGCGGGGCAGTCCCAGTCGGCTCAGCATGTCCTTGTCGCCTTCAAAGCATCGCCTTGGCTTCAGCGGGCGTCGGGTTGCCTGAGCCTAACGCGCTCAGGCGGGGGTTGGCGAGAGCCAGTCCGGCATCTTTTCCAGGGCCAGGCTCTCCTCAAAACTAGGGCGGCGGCGCACGACGGCAAAGCTGTCGCCCGTCACCAGCACCTCCGGCACCAGCGGGCGGCTGTTGTAGGTGCCCGACATGGCCGCGCCATAGGCCCCCGCCGTCAGGAACGCCACCAGGGCGCCGGGCGCCACCGGCGGCATCTCCCGCTGTTTCGCGAAGGTGTCACCGCTTTCGCAGACGGGCCCCACCACGTCCACCGGGGAAAGGGGGGAGGCGGGGGAAGGTTCCTCCACCGGCAGCAGCGTGTGCCAGGCGTCGTACAGGGCCGGGCGCATCAGGTCGTTCATGGCCGCGTCCAGCACCAGGAAGCGGCGGTGCAGCCCCTCCTTGACGAAGTTCACCCGGGCCAGCAGCAGCCCGGCGCTGGCCACCAAGGACCGGCCCGGCTCCAGCGTCACCTGGCAGCCCAGGTGACCCACCGTCTCGAAGATGGCGGCGACATAGGAATGGTGGTCCGGCTCCGCGTCCGAGGGGCGGTAGGGCACGCCCAGACCGCCGCCAAGGTCGATGCGGCTGATGGGAATGCCATCCTCCCGCAGCACCTGCACCAGCTCCGCCACTTTGCCGAAGGCCTGGCGGAAGGGCGTGGTCTTCAGGAGCTGGGAGCCGATATGGATGGCGACGGCGACGGGTTGCAGGCCCGGCAACGCCTTGGCCCTGGCGAAGGCGTCGCGCGCCAGGGACAGGTCGATGCCGAACTTGTCCTCTTTCCGGCCCGTGGCGATCTTGCCGTGGGTCCCGGCATCCACGTCGGGGTTGATGCGGATGGCGATGGGGGCGGGCTTGCCCAGCCGGGTGGCGACGGCGCTGACCATCTCCAGCTCGGGGAAGCTCTCAACGTTCAACTGGTGGATGCCGACGGTGAGGGCGGCGGCGACCTCCTCCGGCGTCTTGCCGACACCGGAAAAGACGATGCGGTCCGCCGGGATGCCGGCGGCCAGGGCGCGGCGCATCTCCCCCTCCGACACCACGTCGGCGCCGGCGCCAAGGTTGGCCAGGGTGCGGATGACGGCCAGGTTGCTGTTGGCCTTCAGCGCGTAGCAGATGTCGATGCCCAGCCCCTTGGCGCGGTAGGGGGCCAGCACGTCGTCATAGGCGTGCCAGTTGGCCTCCAGCCCGGCCGTGGAATAGACGTAGGCCGGCGTGCCGACCGCGTCGGCGATGCGGGACAGGGGCACGCCCTCGGCATGCAGGGCGCCGCCGACATAGGCGAAGCCGGGGGTGGGGAAGCAGCTCATCTCGTTCCGGGAATCGGTGGGACGGGCACGCCGGACAGGGTGCCCTGGGGTAGGGTGCCGGGGCCCGTGGGCGTGGCGGGGCGGTTGGGGTCGGTGGCCGGGAGGGCACGGTACTGCCGGGCGGGTCCAGGGCCGGGTCGGGATAGGTTCGGGGCGCCGGGCTGCCTTCCGGGGCCAGGGGGAAGCCGGGCTTCACGCCGCAGCCGGCCAGGGCCAGGCGGACAGGGCCAACAGGATGGGGACGGTCTTCTTCACAGGAAACGCTCCCTCGCGGCGGCGACGGCCTCCCGCACCCGGTCCGGGGCGGTGCCGCCGAAGCTGGTGCGCGACGCCACGGAGGCCTCCAGGGTCAACACCCCGAAGACATCCTCCGTGATGGCCGGGTGGACGGTGCGCATGGCCTCCAACGGCAGGGCGGACAGGCCCACGCCCCGCTCCTCCGCCAGCTTGACGATGCGGCCGGTGACGTGGTGCGCCTCCCGGAACGGCAGTCCCAGGGAGCGGACCAGCCAGTCCGCCAAGTCGGTGGCGGTGGGGAACCCGGCCTCCACCGCGCGGCGCATGGCGTCCGGGTCGGCGGTCAGGTCGCGGACCATGCCGGTCGTGGCGGCCAGACAAAGGGCAAGCGTCTCATCCGCCTGGAAGACCGGCTCCTTGTCCTCCTGCATGTCCTTGGAATAGGCCAACGGCAGGCCCTTCATGACCACCAGCAGCCCGTTCAGGGCGCCGATCACCCGGCCGGCCTTGGCGCGCACCAGCTCCGCCGCGTCCGGGTTGCGCTTCTGCGGCATGATGGAACTGCCCGTCGTGAAAGCATCTGTCAGCCTGACGAAGCGGAACTGGGTCGTGCACCACAGCACCACCTCCTCCGCCAGCCGCGACAGGTGGGTGGCGCAGATGCTGGCCAGGGACAGGTATTCCAACGCGAAGTCCCGGTCGGACACGGCGTCCAGGCTGTTCGCCGTGGGCCGGTCGAAGCCCAGGGCCCAGGCCGTCATCTCCCGGTCGATGGGATAGGGGGTGCCTGCCAGGGCGGCGCTGCCCAGGGGGCACTCGTTCAGCCGCGCCCGCGCGTCCAGCGCCCGGGACCGGTCGCGGCCCAGCATCTCCACATAGGCCAGCAGATGGTGGCCGAAGGTCACGGGCTGGGCTGTCTGAAGATGGGTGAAGCCCGGCATGATCGTGCCGGCATGCTCTTCCGCCCGATCGATCAGGGCGGCCTGCAACGCCTTCAGGTCCCCGTCCAGCCGGTCCAGCGCGTCACGCACCCACAGCTTGAAGTCGGTGGCGACCTGGTCGTTGCGGCTGCGGGCCGTGTGCAGGCGGCCGGCGGGCTCGCCGATGATCTCCCGCAGGCGGGACTCCACGTTCATGTGGATGTCTTCCAGGTCCTCGCTGAACTGGAAGCGCCCCTCCGCGATCTCCTGCGCCACCTGGTCAAGCCCGGCCAGGATGGCGTCCCGGTCGGACTCGCCGATGATCCCCTGCCGTGCCAGCATGGCGGCGTGGGCCTTGGACCCCGCGATGTCCTGCCGCCACAGGGCCTTGTCAAAGCCGATGCTGGCGTTGATGCGTTGCATGATGGCCGAGGGGCCGGCCGCGAACCGGCCGCCCCACAAGGAATTGGCGCCGGCGTCAGTCTGGCTTTTGGGGTCTGTCATCTCGGGCTGCGGCGCTTCGGCTGGTTGAAAGGCGGGCTCTGCCACCCGAGTTCTGTCGCGGAACACGGAAGGTGAGAGGGAGAGAATGGCGATTTTGCGGCGCACCGCAACGGTCATCCTGGCCGCGGCTTGCATGCTTGCCCTGAGCGGCTGTGGGGACGACGGGGCGAACAGGGCTGCCGACACCGCCACCACGGCGCCCAAGCCCGCCATCCCCACCCCGGCGGGCCTGCCGGAGTTCAAGGGCGAGTCCCGCTCCTTCGCTTATACGGAGGGCCGCCCCGCCGCCCCCGCCTTCACCTTCAAGGACGCCGACGGCAAGGACCTGACCCTGGCCGACCGCAAGGGCAAGGTGCTGCTGGTCAACCTCTGGGCCACCTGGTGCGCGCCTTGCGTGAAGGAGATGCCGTCGCTGGATCGGTTGCAGGCGGAGCTGGGCGGGGCGGACTTCGAGGTGGTCGCCATCTCCCTCGACCGCGGCGGCCTGACCGAGGTCAAGCCCTTCTTCGACGCCAACGGCATCAAGGCCCTGGCCCCCTACCTGGACCCCCAGATGACCGCCATGAAGGCCGCCCAGCCCCTGCCGGGCCTGCCCACCAGCATCCTGGTGGACCGGGAAGGCCGTGAGGTGGGCCGCCTGCCGGGTGCCGCCGACTGGTCGGGGAGGAGGCGAAGGCGCTGATCCGGGCAGTGATGGGCAACCCATCGTAGGTCGGATTAGCGGAGCGTAATCCGACGATCCCATACCGTTTTTGCTGGCTGTCGGGTTACGCGGGCTGCCGCCCGCCAACCCGACCGACGACACCAAAGATATCTTCCTCGCACCCAGATTTTGTGGCACCCTTCGCGTGAACACACCATGAACAGTGGGGTGCCCATGCCGACGTTGAAGCAGTTCGAGGCGGCATTGCGGGAGCAGGGGCAGGATGCCGCCCTGGCGATCCTGGCAAAGCTGCGGGAGCGGGACCGCGAGACCCGCAGTATCCGCCCGGCGCGCAAGCTCACCGGCAAGAAGATGACGCCGGAGCTGGCGCGGGAGGTGCTGCACCTGCACCAGACCACCGACCTGACCCAACAGGAGATCGCCTTCCGCCTGGGCGTCAACCAGGGCCGGGTGAACGAGGTGGTGAAGCACGGCAAGTGGCTGAGCGGCGACCCGACGGCGCCGGAGGCGGTGAGCCGCGACAAGGCCAAGAAGCGGGCGGAGGCCGGCGTCGGCATCGCCCCGCGCAAGCCCAAGGCGAAGGCCAAGCCGAAGGAGGCCAAGCCCAAGCCGGCTGAGCCTACCCCGGCGCCCAAAGCCGGGCAGCTTTCCTTCGGGCTTTAGGGCAGCTTTGCCCGCACGGCGGCCAAGTCCTCCGGGGTCAGTTCCTCCCCCGCGGCGAAGGCCGTGGCCAGCCCCTCGTCACCCAGGACGAAATCCAGCACCCCGCCCAGGAAGGCGGGGTCGGCCAGCCGGGCGCGCAGCTCGTCGCCGCCGCAGCCCGTCAGGGCCACGAAGCGGGCCAGCATGTCCTCGTCCGACACGACGAAGGCCACCGCCCGCAAGGCGACGGCCTCCGGGTCCGCAGCGGGTTTCGCGGTCGTGCCTTTCTTTGGGATCAGCACGCCCGGCCCTCAGCGCGTCGGGCGAGGGGTGGGGCCGGAATAGTCGTAGAAGCCGCGGCCCACCTTCCGGCCCAGCCAGCCGGCCTCCACATACTTCACCAGCAGCGGGCAGGGGCGGTACTTGCTGTCCGCCAACCCCTCATACAGGACCTGCATGATGGACAGGCAGGTGTCCAGGCCGATGAAGTCCGCCAGCTCCAGCGGGCCCATGGGGTGGTTGGCGCCCAGCTTCATGGCTGTGTCGATGGCCTCCACGCTGCCCACGCCCTCATACAGGGTATAGACCGCCTCGTTGATCATCGGCAGCAGGATGCGGTTGACGATGAAGGCCGGGAAATCCTCCGCGATGGCGGCGGTCTTGCCGAGCTTCGCCACCAGGGCCTTGATGGCCTGGAAGGTGTCGTCGTCCGTGGCGATGCCGCGGATCAACTCCACCAGCTGCATCACCGGCACCGGGTTCATGAAGTGCATGCCGATGAACTTGTGCGGCCGGTCGGTGCTGGCGGCCAGGCGGGTGATGCTGATGCTGCTGGTGTTGGTGGCGACCAGCGCCTCCGGCTTCAGGTTCGGCACCAGCTGCTTGAAGATGGCGCGCTTGACCTCCTCGCTCTCTGTCGCCGCCTCGATCACCAGGTCGCAGGACCCGAGCGCCGACATTGTGCTGGCGGTGGAGATGCGGGACAGGGCCGGGTCCTTCTCCGCCTCCGACATCTTGCCCTTGGCGATCTGGCGGTCGAAGTTCTTGGAGATGCCGGCCACGGCCTTGGCCAACTGCTCCCCGTTGATGTCGTACAGGCAGACCGACAGGCCCGCCGCCGCGCAAACCTGGGCGATCCCGCTGCCCATCTGGCCCGCACCGATGACACCAATCTTCTCGATCATGAACCGCCCCTCACGCCCGTTCACCCCACCTGCGGTGGGGCATATGGGCCGAAACTAGAAGGGGCGGGGGAACACGGCAAGCTGATTTCCCGTCACAGGGGGCGGCAAATCCCAGCACCCCTGAAGCAAAAGGGGCGGGACCCGCAGGCCCCGCCCCCCGTGATTCTTTCAGTTCCTCAATCGCCCCCGGCTTGGGGGCCGGGGCAGGCTCCGCCGCATCCGCGGCTTGGCTTAAGCGGCCACAAGGCCGCACGGCGGCGGTCGCCGCCGGCGTGGGCCCATCGCGCCATGGGCCCACACTGGGGCCGATGCTTACTTGCCGACCTCGCCGGTCAGCTCCGGCACCACCTTGAACAGGTCGCCGACCAGGCCATAGTCGGCCACCTGGAAGATCGGGGCCTCCTCGTCCTTGTTGATGGCGACGATGACCTTGCTGTCCTTCATGCCGGCCAGGTGCTGGATGGCGCCGCTGATGCCCACGGCGATGTACAGCTCCGGCGCCACGATCTTGCCGGTCTGGCCCACTTGGTAATCGTTGGGCACGAATCCCGCGTCCACCGCGGCGCGGGAGGCGCCGACGGCGGCGCCCAGCTTGTCGGCCAGGCTGTCCAGCATGTGGAAGTTGTCACCGGACTGCATGCCGCGCCCGCCGGACACGATCACCCGGGCGCTGGTCAGCTCCGGCCGCTCCGACTTGGTCAGCTCGGCGTTGACGAAGCTGGACAGGCCGGCGTCGCCGGTGCCGGCCACGCTCTCCACCGCCCCGGCACCGCCGGTGGCGGCGGCCGCCTCGAACGCCGTGCCGCGCACGGTCAGCACCTTCACGCCGTCGGTGGACTGCACCGTGGCGATGGCGTTGCCGGCATAGATCGGGCGCTCGAAGGTGTCGGCGCTGATCACGCCGGTGATGTCGCTCACCTGCTGCACGTCCAGCACCGCGGCCACGCGGGGGACACGTTCTTGCCGAAGGTGGTGGCGGCGAACAGGATGTGGCTGTAGCCGCCGTCCCTAGCGACCTGCACCACCAGCGGGGCCACGTTCTCGGCCAGCGGGTGGGCGTATTCCGCCCCGTCGGCCACCAGGGCCTTGGACACGCCGGCGGCGCCGGCGGCGGCCTTGCCGGCCTCGGCCACGCCCTGGCCGACGACCAGGACATGGACCTCGCCGCCGATCTTGGCGGCGGCGCCCAGGGTGGTGAGGGTGGGCTTCTTGACCTCGCCCGTGGAGGGCTCGGCGACGACCAGGATGGCCATGATGTTCTCCGTTTCCTCTGGGTTTCGGGTCAGATCACGCGGGCTTCGTCGCGCAGCTTGGCGACCAGCTCCTGCACGCTGGCGACCTTCACGCCGCCCTTGCGCTTCGGCGGCTCCACCACCTTCAGGGTCTTCACCCGCGGGCTGAAGTCCACGCCCAGCGCGGCGGGGTCCACCGTCTCGATGGGCTTCTTCTTCGCCTTCATGATGTTGGGCAGCGAGGCGTAGCGCGGCTCGTTCAGGCGCAGGTCGGTGGTGACGATGGCCGGAAGCTTCAGGCTCACCGTCTCAAGCCCGCCGTCCACCTCGCGGGTCACGGCCACGGTGCCGTCGGCCGGCACCACCTTGCTGGCGAAGGTGCCCTGGGCCCAGCCCAGCAATGCTGCCAGCATCTGGCCGGTCTGGTTGCTGTCGTCGTCGATGGCCTGCTTGCCCAGCACCACCAGCTGCGGCTGCTCCTTCTCCACCAGGGCCTTCAGGGTCTTGGCGACGGCCAGGGGCTGGGTCTCCGCGTCGGTCTGCACCAGGATGCCGCGGTCGGCGCCCATGGCCAGGGCGGTGCGGATCGTCTCCTGCGCCGCGGCCGGGCCGATGGAGACCACGACGATCTCCGTGGCCTTGCCGGCTTCCTTCAGGCGCACGGCCTCCTCGACGGCGATCTCGTCGAAGGGGTTCATGCTCATCTTGACGTTGGCGAGTTCGACACCCGTCTGGTCGGCCTTGACCCGGACCTTGACGTTGTAATCGACCACCCGCTTGACGGCGACCAGTATCTTCATGGCGTTCCCCTGGCAGCGAGGCTTGTTGAAGGCCTGTTCGTGGCGACGGCCTTTCCGGCCGCGATTCCTTGTCGTGGGGCCCACAAGATCCAGCCACGCCCTTGACGCCGGCCGGCCCCACATTTTCGCCGGCGCAAGGTAGGTCCCGCCACCCGACCTGTCAACGTGCCCCACCCGGCCGCTTCGCCGCATTTCCCAAGGGGTTACGCGGGCTTGGCCGAAGGGTCGGGCACAGGTCCGATGGCATCCCGGCAGGAAGCCAGACCTTCCGTTTACGTAATGGGAAGGCACTATACGCAGGTGGGTCAGGATTGCAAGCGTCGCGAGTCGGCAACCTTGTCGAAAGGGAAATGCGGGTTACCGGTTCTTGCCCGGCACCCACAGCACGTCCAAGGCCCCCTTGTCGTTCACCCAGCGGGAGATGACGAACAAATGGTCGGACAGGCGGTTGATGTAGCGCAGGGCCGGACCGCCCACCGGCTCGTGCCGGGCCAGCTCGGTCATCAGGCGCTCCGCCCGCCGCGCCACGGTGCGGGCCAGGTGCAGGTGGGCGGCGGCCGGGGTGCCGCCGGGCAGGATGAAGCTGTTCAGGGGGGAAAGGTCGGCGTTCATGGCGTCGATCTCCGCCTCCAGCCGGTCCACCTGGGCGTCCACGATGCGCAGGGGCGGGTAGGGCGGGTCCTGCTGCTCGGGCGTGCACAAATCGGCGCCCAGGTCGAACAGGTCGTTCTGGATGCGGCCCAGCATGGCGTCCGCCTCCGCCAAGGTGCCGGGCTGGCCGCCGGTGTGCAGCCGGGCCAGGCCGATGCAGGCGTTCGCCTCATCCACCGTGCCATAGGCGGCCACGCGCAGCGCGTGCTTGGGCACGCGGGTGCCGTCGCCCAGCGACGTCTCCCCCTGGTCACCGCCGCGGGTGTAGATGCGGGTCAGCTTGACCATGGGCGCTCTCCGGCAGGGAAGGAGGTCAGGCGGCGGACGACAGGAAGGCCAGGGCGAACAGCACCAGGGCCAGCACCTGCAACCGCACGCGCCACCACATCAGCCGGTTGCCGTGGCGTTCGTTGAACTCCCCGCCCCGGGCCATGGCGAACAGGCCCATGACCAGGACGGCAAGCGTCGCCAGCATGGCCGTGATCAGGAGGAAAATCAGGAATCCGCTCATGGGGCCTTCATATAGGGTGGAGAGCCGGCTTGTCATGCCCCAACCGTTGCGGGCGCGCCACCGTGCCCGCATGCCAGGGCATCTTTCGCGCCGGTTGCCGCCGAAGCTTTCCGGCCTTGCCGGAAGGCCCAGCCGGGCGACATGGTAGCGTTTCCAGAGTTCCCCGCCGCAGGCTCCCCCCAATGCCATCCGCCCCCAAGCGCACCGCCGGCGTGCCCTTCGTGCTGGTCACGGTGCTGCTTGACGTGTTGACCTTCGGCCTCGCCATCCCCGTGCTGCCGGAACTTGTGAAGCAATTCCAGGGGGGCGACTCGGCGGCGGCCGCGGCCTGGATGGGCATCCTGGTGGCCGGCTTCTCCCTCATGCAGTTCATCTTCGCCCCGTGCTGGGGGCGCTCAGCGACCGGTTCGGGCGGCGGCCCGTCCTGCTGGCCTCCATCGCTGGGGCGGGGGCGGACCAGTTGCTGTTGGCTTTCGCGCCGGGGATCGGCTGGTTGCTGGCCGGGCGGCTGCTGGCGGGGTTGACGGCCGCCAACATCACCGCCGCCTATGCCTACATCGCCGACGTCAGCGGGCCGGAGGACCGGGCCAGGAATTTCGGCATGGTGGGGGCGGCCTTCGGCATGGGGTTCGTCGTCGGGCCCGCCCTTGGCGGCTGGCTGGGCGGGATGGACCTGCGCTACCCCTTCCTGCTGGCGGCTGGGCTCGCGGGGCTAAACTTCCTCTACGGCCTGTTCGTGTTGCCCGAGTCGCTGCGGCCGGAGCATCGCCGCCCCTTTCGTTGGCGCCGCGCCAACCCGGTGGCGGCCTTCGGCGTGCTGCGGGCCAACCGCACCGTTTTCGGCCTCGTCTCCGCCCAGGTCTGCGCCGTGCTGGCCTTCGGCGTGCTCCAGACGGTGTGGGTGCTCTACACCGGCCAGCGCTATGGCTGGTCGGCAGAGGAGAACGGCCTATCCCTGACCATCGTCGGCCTTGCCACGGCCCTGGTGCAGGGGGCGCTGATCGGGCCGTTGGTCAAGCGGCTGGGTGACCGGGGGGCCATCCTGGCCGGGTTCGCCGCCATGGCCTGCGGCTATGCGCTGTATGGTCTGGGGTCCACCAGCCTGGTGTTCTGCCTTGGCATCCTGCTGCACGCCCTTGGCGGCATCGCCGGGCCCACCTTGCAGGGCGTCGTCTCCCGCTCCGTCGGCCCGGACCAGCAGGGGTCCGTCGCGGGGGCCATGGCGGGGATGCAGAGCTTCGTCTTCATCCCGGCCCCGCTGCTGGGCTCCGCCCTGTTCTCCGCCTTCACGGCGCCGGGGGCGGGCATCCCGGTGCCCGGCATGCCGTTCCTGTTCGGGGCGGCGTCCCTGCTGGCGGGGTTGTTCCTGGCCTGGCGGGCCCTGCGTCGCCCGGCCCATTGCCCCGGGGCGACGCAGGGTTGACGCTGGCCCGGCCGGCTAGGACCATTCGCCCCGTTGCCGCTCCCGGCGGCCGTCGTGTAGAGGGAAAGCATGAGCTTCCTGCGCCATCTGGCGGCCTGCAACCGCCACGACCTCGACCGCTATCGCCGCTTCTACGTTGCGGGAAAGCCCGTGGGCTGGGTGCGGGACGATTTCTTCCGCGTGCTATCGGACTTCGGCGCCCCCTTCACCGTCAAGGGGGACGGGATCGGCCTGGATGAGGGGCTGCCGACCTTCCACCATCGCACCCTGGCCATGAACGCCGCGGTGATGAAGCTGGTGGAGCGCAAGGCCATGCCCAAGCTGCGCCGGGAACAGTACCCGGTGCTGACCCGATGGGGGGAGGAGCCGCTGCTGGCCGTGGACCGGGCCGCCGTGCCCTTCTTCGGGCTGCGCAGTTTCGGCCTGCATGTGAACGGATTCGTGCGCAAGGAGGACGGGCTGCACCTCTGGGTCGGGCGCCGCGCCATGGACCGCGGCGTGGCCCCCGGCAAGCTGGACAACCTGGTCGCCGGCGGCCAGCCCCATGGCCTGACCCTGGCGGAAAATCTGGTCAAGGAAGCGCAGGAGGAAGCCGGCTTGGCCGCCGAGTTGGCGCTGAAGGCCAAGCCGGTGGGCGTCATCTCCTACCTCATGGAGAATGAGCGCGGGCTGAAGCCCGACACGCTGTTCTGCTACGACCTGGAACTTGACCCGGCCCACGTCCCCCGCAACACCGACGGGGAGGTGGAGTGCTTCGAGCTGTGGCCCCTGGACAAGGTGGCGGAGAGCGTGGCCAGCACCGACGACTGGAAGTTCAACGTCAATTTGGTGGTCATCGACTTCCTGGTCCGCCATGGCTGGCTGACACCGGAGCACCCGGAATATGTCCAGGTCTGCAGCGGTCTGCGCAAGCTGGATTGAGAGGGTGGTGCCGGACGACACCGTTGGGCGGGCGGTGAGGATATTCCAGAAGGCACGGATGAAACGGATGCCGCTTGCGCGGCATACGGATCGGACTGGATGAGACTCATGCGGCGAAGCCGCGATCATTCATGGTCGACCGTGAGTGAATGCAGGCAAGACCAGCAGACTTGTGAAGTTGATTGCGGCTGCGCCGCGCTTGTGATCCTCGTCGGATATTTCCGAGACCATCCATGATATCCGCGTGCCGCGCAGCGGCATCCCGTTCATCCGTGCCTACTTGGAATACTGCCAGGCCAAGCCCGACAGTGCCTTCCGGCACCAGGACCGCCCACCCCTCAGAACAGCTCGTCAATCGCGCTCTGTTCCATGGTTGCCTGGGGCACGGCGCCGTGGACGATGGCGCTGCCCCGGTCCACAAGGGACTGGAGGCGTTGCCAGTAGCTTGCGGCGGTGAAGCCCAGCATCTCGGGGTCGTCGCGCATGCCCTCCAGCTGCTCCACCGCCTCGGCGATGGTGGCCTCCAGCTCCAGGATGGTGGCGTCGAAGGGGTCCTTGTACTCGGCCGGCACGTGGTCGTAGGCCTCGATGGCCAGGGGCGCGAAGTGCAGGCCCGAACCCTCGAAATGCTGCTTGTATGTCTTGGGCTGCCAGGCGCGGATCTCGTCCAGCATGTCGGGCATGTCGCCTAACATGGACAGCAGCATGATCACTTCATTGAAATGGTTGAAGTAATCCGTCGACAACAAGGTGTTGTCGTCGATGGTCGTGTCGCGGACGAGGCGCCGGTAATGGTCGTACATGGGCAGGTCTGGCATGGCCCCACCTCCATAGCATAATCCCGCAGGGCGAAACGGTAAAATTGTCGGGACCAAAGGGTCAGCCTGCCGAACCAATCGGCCCTGACGGGGCACCGGGAAAGCCGGCCAGGGCCCGCACCTCCGCCGGGCTTCTGCCCATGTCCCGCAGGGCCCGCAACGCCGTCGCCCCGTCGCGCTTCGACAGGCGCTGGCCTTCCGCGTTCAGCAACAGCCCATGGTGCCACCACTCCGGCACGGCATAGCCCAGCAACGCCTGCAACAGCCGGTGCACATGGGTGGCGTGGAACAGATCCTCCCCCCTTGTCACCAGGGTGACGCCCTGCAAGTGGTCATCCACCGTGACGGCCAGGTGATAGCTGGTGGGCACGTCGCGCCGGGCCAGCACCACGTCGCCCAGGATTTCCGGCGTGGCGGCGATCCTTCCCTTGCCCAGATCGTCCCACGTCAGGGGCCCGGTAAGCGCGCACGCCCTGGACACATCCAGCCGGATGGCATGGGGCACCCCGGCGGCCACACGCTCCGCCGCCACACCCTTGTCCAGGTGGCGGCATGTGCCGGGATAGAGCGGCCCCTCCGGCCCGGCGGCGACCAGGTGGGGCGCGTTGCCGGCCCGGGCGATCTCCTCCTGGATCTCCTTGCGGGAGCAGAAACAGGGATAGGTCACCCCCAGCGCCGCAAGCTTGGCGAGGGCCGCCGCGTAATCGCCCATGTGGTCCGACTGGCGCCGCACCGGCCCGTCCCAGTCCAGCCCCAGCCAAGCGAGGTCTTCCTTCAATGCCGCCTCGAATTCCGGCCGGCAGCGGTTGGGGTCGATATCCTCCACCCGCAGCAGGAAGCGCCCGCCCCGGTCCCGCGCCGCCCGCCAGCCGAACAGGGCGGAATGGGCATGGCCCAGGTGCAGGTATCCGGTGGGGCTGGGGGCGAATCGGGTGGTGGTCATTTTGAAGATCCTGAGAGCGTGTTCACAGTTGCCGTGAACACGCTCCGGCGGCGACTGCCGCCGCGCCCGCCCATGCGGGCGTAAGCCAAGCCGCGGATGCGGCGCCGGCGACTGAGGGACACGAACGGCCAGACCTGCTTCCAGGTCACTGGATGCAGGTCTAGCAGCCATCCCCCTTCTTTGCCAACAGGCCGGGGTGGGGCGCGACAAGGGTCCAGGGCATGTAGGTTCCGGCCCCACTTACCCCTACCTGTTGGGTCACCGTTTCATGGCGGAACCGTGACATTTGCGCCGGACGCAAAGCCGACGATTGCCAGGGCCTATCGGGTTCATATATGAAGGGTGCGAAGTTCCGGCCGGCTCCCCTGGCGGGGGCGCCGGGCCGGAGCACCGACGGAACGGCGAGGGGGTGGGCTTTGTCACCACCGCTTGAGAGTTGTCCGGCTTTGGTGCTGAACGCGGACTTCCGTCCGCTCAGCTATTTCCCCCTGTCGCTCTGGAGCTGGCAGGAGGCGGTGAAGGCTGTATTCCTCGACAGGGTGAACATCATCTCGGTCTATGACCGGACAGTCAGGTCACCGAACGCGGAGATCAGGCTTCCAAGCGTCATCAGCCTGAAAGAATACATCCCAGCGACACGAAAACCGGCGTTCACCCGCTTCAACGTCTTCCTCAGGGACAGTTTCACCTGCCAATACTGCGGTCGAAGTTTTCCCACCCAGGAACTGACCTTCGACCATGTCATCCCCCGCTGCCGCGGCGGGCGCACTTCCTGGGAAAACGTCGTCACCTCCTGTTCCGCCTGCAATCTGCTGAAGGGCAGCCGGCTGCCGAACCAATGCGGGATGCACCCGCTCCAGCCCCCCTTTCAGCCCACCGCCTATGAGCTTCAGGAAAACGGCCGCTCCTTCCCGCCGAACTTCCTGCACGAAAGCTGGCGCGATTTCCTCTACTGGGATACCGAGCTGGAGACGGGCTAGCGGCCGGTTTTCAAACCCGCTCCGACAGCCAGATGGCTGCGCGGCAGCCCGCCTTGATGGCGGCCGACAGCACGGGGTAGCCAGCCGCCAGCTCGGCCTCGTTCTCCAGGCCGATGTCGCGGTGCTCCAGCTCCTCCGCCTGGAACTTGCGGATCATGGCCGACAGCTCCGGGTGGTCGTCGCCCAGGGCCTGCACCTGCTTCTCATAATGCTCGTCGATCACCGTCTCCAC
This sequence comes from Aerophototrophica crusticola, assembly GCF_012913305.1. NCBI lineage: Bacteria > Pseudomonadati > Pseudomonadota > Alphaproteobacteria > Rhodospirillales > Rhodospirillaceae > Aerophototrophica > Aerophototrophica crusticola. The sequence goes on from NZ_CP051775.1 coordinate 154,493, forward strand.
CGCCACGGTGCAGGCCATGGCGGCCCGCGGGCTCATCAGGGCGGTGCCGGCGCCCAAGGCCCAGCCGGCCACGTGCCAGAAGGGCTGCAAGGCCGTGGGGCGGACATGCTGTTCCGCCGCCAGCCGGTTGAAGGCGTCCAGGTGCTCCTGCTCCTGCTCCGCCATGTGGCGCAGCATGGGGCCGGACGGGCCGTCGCCCAGCACGGCGATCTGGCCGCCATAGATGCGCTTGGCCCCGTATTCCCCCGCCTGGTCCACCCGCACCAGCCGGTCCATGAAGGCCTTAACATCTGGGTCGCCGGGCAGGCGGCGCGGCTTGGGCAGGTCGGTGGGGGCCTTGAACCGGTCGTCGCCAGAAAGGACGGCGCTCATGCGCTCCTCCGGAAGGTCAGGATGGCGGCGGCGCCCGCCAGCACTGCCAGGCCGCCGCTGTACAACACGTTCCAGCCTGCCATGGACAAGCCGAACAGGGACCACGCGATCTCGTCGCAGCGGACGACGGGGGCTGCCAGGATGGCGGCGCGCAGATCGTCCAGACTGCCGGCAGCATTGCCACTGGCGGTGCAGGCGGTGAAGCCCTGCCACCAGTGCTGCTCCACGCCAGCATGGAACAGGGCGATGCAAGCCCCGGCCAGGTAGGCGGCGGCCCCCAGCCCCAGCACCACGCCCCGGGCGGCCGGCTTCCTGTCGAAGAGCAGGCCCGGCAGCAGCACCCCGATGGCCGCCGCGAAGGCGTAGCGCTGCCACCAGCAGAGCTGGCAGGGGGCAAGGCCGAACACATGCTCGGCGATGAGGGCGGAGGCAAGCGCCGCCACCGCCGCCGCCATCAGGCCCAGGACGGGCAGGCGCGGGGCGGAGAGCAGGCGGCTCAGGGGGGATGCGGTCGCAGGCATGCCCATGGATATAGCCGCCCTGGCCCCCGCCTGCAAACCGCAGCGGTGGTTACAGCAACACCTTCACGGCGGCAAAACCGCCCACCAGCAACAGGAAGAACAGGATGGTCAGCAGGCCCAGATACTTCTCGATGAAGGCGCGGATTGGCTCCCCGAACCAGTACAGCAGCCCCGCCACCAGGAAGAACCGGCTGGCCCGCCCCAGGACGGAAGCGATGACGAAGGCCGGGAAGACCATACTGACCATGCCGCTGAACACGGTGGTGATCTTGTAGGGGAAGGGCGTCAGGGCGCCCATGGCCACGATCAGGGAACCATACTCGTTGTACTTGGCCTCGAACGCATGGAACTGGTCCACATAGCCATAGGCCCGCAGGATGGGCTCGGCCAGCGCCTCGTACAGGGCGTAGCCGATCAAGTACCCGAACATGCCGCCCAGGACGGAGGCCAGGGTACAGACCGCGGCGATCAGGAAGGCACGCTTCCGGTCCGCCAGGATCATGGGGATCAGCATCACGTCCGGCGGGATGGGGAAGAAGCTGCTCTCAGCGAAGGACACGCCGGCCATGGTCCACATGGCACGCGGGTGGGCCGCCAGACGCATGGTCCAGTCATACAGCGCACGGATCAAGGGATGTCGCCTTTCGAAACGGCCGGTGGGGGCGCCCCCGCTTTACCAGTCCCGGCCCGTCCCCACAATCGCCCCGGTCGCAGCCAGCCCTTGCGGATTTCCTTTGACCACCCCGACGACCCTCGCCATTATCCCGCCCGCGTCCGAAGCGCCCGGTGCCCCAGTGGCGAAATGGTAGACGCGGCAGACTCAAAATCTGTTGCCCGAAAGGGCGTGCTGGTTCGAGTCCGGCCTGGGGCACCAATCTCGTCAGGCGCGCATCCCAAAGCGTATGAACGAAAACGGCGGCCCTGCGGCCGCCGTTTCGCTTCGGGCCGGGCAGGGCCTACAGCGCCTCCAGCTCGTCGATGAAGCCCTTCAGCAGGCCCAGCCCCTTGGTCCAGAACGCCGGGTCTTTCAGGTCCAGGCCGAAGGGGGCCAGCAGATCGCTGTGGTGCAGGGTGCCGGCGGCGGACAGCATCTTCATGTACTTGTCGGCGAAGGCTTGGCCCTCGCCCCGCTTCGCCGCGTCCTCATAGACCGCGTACAGGCTGTTCACCAGGCAGTCGCCGAAGGCGTAGGCGTAGACATAGAAGGGCGCGTGGATGAAGTGGCTGATGTAGGTCCAGTAGGGCCTGTAGCTCTCATCGAAATTGAAGGCGGGGCCCAAGCTCTCCCGCTGCACCTCCATCCAGATCTCGCACAGCCGGTCGGCGGACAGCTCGCCCTCCCGCCGCTCCGTGTGGACCCGCCGCTCGAAGCTGTAGAAGGCGATCTGGCGGACCACCGTGTTGATCATGTCCTCCACCTTGCCAGCCAGCAGGGCCTTGCGGGCCTTGGGATCGGTGGTCTGCGACAGCAGGCTGCGGAAGGTCAGCATCTCCCCGAACACGCTGGCCGTCTCCGCCAGGGTCAGGGGCGTGTTGGCCTGAAGGTGGCCCTGGTCGCGGCACAGATACTGGTGCACGCCGTGGCCCAGCTCATGGGCCAGGGTCATCACGTCCCGGGTGCGGCCCATATAGTTCAGCAGCAGGTAGGGATGGGCGCTGGGCACGACAGGGTGGGCGAAGGCGCCGGGGTTCTTGCCGGGGCGCGGCGGCACGTCGATCCAGGGGCTGTCGAAGAAGCGCCGGCCGATGGCCGCCATGTCCGGGCTGAAGCGGCCATAGGCGTCCAGCACCATGCCCTTGGCCTGCTCCCACGGCACGATCCGGTCGTCGTCGCCGGGCAGGGGGGCGTTGCGGTCCCAGTATTCCAGCGTGTCCTTGCCGAACCACCGGGCCTTCAGGGCGTAATAGCGGTGGGAGATGTCGGGGAAGCCCTGGCGGACGGCGGCCACCAGCGCGTCCACCACCTCGTCCTCCACATGGTTGGCCAGGTTGCGGGCCGACCAGGGGTGGGCGTAGCTGCGCCAGCGGTCCTCGATCTCCTTGTCCTTGGCCAGGGTGTTGGTGATGTGGCCGAACAGGCGCAGGTTTTCCCCCAGCACCTTGCCCAGGCTGAGTGCGGCGTCCTTGCGCACGGACCCGTCCGGGTCGGACAGCAGGTTCAGCGCCTCAGCACTCGTCAACTCCTTGCCCCGCACGGGGAACCGCAGGCCTGCCAGATGCTCGTCGAACAGGCGGGTCCAACTGGCCCGGCCGGCCACGTACTTCTCATGCAGCAGCTTCTCCACCTCGTCGGAAAGCTGGTGCGGCCGGAACATGCGGGTGTCGCGGATCCAGGACTTGTACTTGGCCAGGGCGGGGTCCCGCAGCTTGGCCTGCAGCACCGCCTCCTCCAGCCGGTTGATCTCCAGCTGGAAGAACAGCAGGTGCACGCTGATGGCGGTGACCCGCTCGCTCATGGACTGGTAGAAGCGGCCCACGGACGGGTCGGCCATGTCGGCGGCATAGAGCAGGCCGGCATAGGACATGACCTTGGACAGGCGTTCGTCGATGTCCTCGAACCGGGCCACGGCGGCGCCCAGCTCGGCCCCCGACAGGCCGGCCAGCCTGCCCTCATAGGATTTCGCGAAGGCGCGGGCATCCTGATCCGCCCGCTCCAGCTCCGCCTTCAGCGCCGGGCTGTCCGGGCCGGGATACAGGTCCGACAGGTCCCAGTTGGGAAGGGGGCCCAGGTCGGGCAGGGCGGGGGTCATGGTATCGGGCATCTCGGGGCCTCTGAACCGCGGGGGTCGTCCGGATATAGCGCGCCACCCGTCCCGGTTCAAAGGGGCCGCACGCCCCGCGCCCGGCGCATCCGGGCGGGCACACCCCAACCGGTCACGGGAACCCGGCGTGACCTTGGGGGCTTTCGGCCGTTGTCCGCCGTGACTGTCCGGATGGGAAAGGGGGCCCCAGTGCCCGGCAAGGCCGTCCTCGTCTTCGCCCGCTTCGCCGGCAATTTCGGCATGTGGGAAACCCACGGGACCACGCCGCACGCCGACTGCCCGGCGATGCTGGTGGGGCTGCACGGGCTGTGGGCGGCGAAGGCGCGTCCGGGCCGCCACGCGGATGCGGACGCGCTGGCCCTGGACCGGCTGCCTAGGGCCTTGGCCGACCATTGTGCCCTGGTGGACCTGCGCTGGGGCATCCCCCAGGCCCGCTACACCCATGTCGGGAACACGCTGGTGAAGCTCTACGGCGCCCCCCTGGCCGGGCGGCACCTCTCCGCCGTCTACAGCGGCAACGTCCTGGCGGAGGTACGGGGCGCCTATGCCCGCCTGATGGAAGCGGACGGGCCCCTGTTCACGGAGCGGACCTTCCGCGTTTTCGACGCCAAGCTCGGCTACCACCGCCTGCTGCTACCCCTGTCCGGCGAGGGGCGCCGGGTCAGCCACGCCCTGCTGGGGCTGGTGCCCAAGGGCAACGTGCGCAGCGCCATCGACTGGCGGACCCTGGAGGCGGAACTGGCCCTGGCCGACCTGGTGGGGGAGGAACGCCACGGCACTGGTCCTTGAGGCTCAACTCCGCCAGCGCAGCACCGTGTCCCGCACGGGGTTCCGGAACTCCCGGCCCTCTTCCCGGGACCGCTGGTACTCGTTCTTCAGCTGGTAGTACCAGCGGGCCTGGGTGTCGGCGTCCTTGATCAGCATCAGGGTGGGGTTGTGCCTCAGCCCTTCCTGCTGCATCACCACCACGTCCCGGTCCTGACCCAGGAAGCGGCGGGCGATGGGGCGGAACAGGGGCTTCAGCAGGCCGGCCCAGCCCATGGTCCAGTACATGCTGTTGGTGACCTCCGTCCGCTTCTCGTCCAGGGGCGTGACGGTGGTCAGGTTCACCACGGTGTGGCGGCCGTTCTTGATGTGCTCGATCCGCACGCCGGGCAGGCGGAAGCTGATCTCCGTCTCCGGCGTTCCGCCTAAGATCTTGTAGGCCGCGCTGTTGCTGCTGGGCTTGTGTCGCTTCATGGCGAAGCCATAGGGCGCGGGGCCGAAGGCCTTTGCCTTCTCATGGATGCTCTTGCGGCTGCGCCAGAACCAGGACTGGTGGACGAAGGGCCCGTGTGCCGGGTCCATCAGTCCCACGACGGCATGGTCGATGAAGCAGGGGAACTCCATCACCTCCACCATGGACGGGGCCTTGCCGTCCATGTCGGGTACCTGGGGCGGCTCCTCCGTGGGGTCCGACTCACCCATCCAGACCCAGACGTTGCCCTGCGCTTCCCGCACCGGATAGGGGCGCACCTTGATCCGGGAGATGTCGAAATCCTGCCCGTCCACCAGGGACGGGATGGCGGTGCAGGCGCCCTGCCGGTCGAAGCGCCAGCCATGGTAGCAGCACTCGACCTCCCGTCCGTCGAAGCTGCCGCAGGACAGGGGGATGCCCCGGTGCGGGCAGATGTCCCGCAGGGCGAAGGCAACCCCGTCGGCCGCCCGCCCGAACAGCACCGGCTGCCCCAGCAGCGTCTTGGCCTGCATGGCCCCGGCCTTCAGCCGGGCCGACGGCATGGCGTGGTACCAGATGTCCTTCAGGAAGAACGGTTGCTCGGTCAAGGCGGGCTCTGCATTGCGGCGGGTCGGGTCGGGCGGGACATTAGCACCGGTCCACCCGCCATCGTAGGTCGGATTGGCGGTGCCCGCCGCGTGGACCGACGGCCCAAGGTCGCACCCTTCGCCGTGATCCTCCCTGTCCCCGCCCGTTGAAGCCTCCGGGGATGGATGAGGGGATACTTATGCAGGGGGAGACGCTGGAGGGGTTCTGCCGGTCCTGGCATGAACGGCTGACGGTTAAGGCCACCGGGGGCCGGTGATCTACCATTATACCGCGGCACCGGGTTTGCTGGGCATCCTGGGCGGGGGTAGCCTGCGGGCCACCAACATCGCCTTCCTGAACGACAGCGCCGAGTATTACCTGAGCCTCGAGCGCATCCAGTCCGCCCTGGACCGGTTCGCGCGGGCAGAGGGCGGCGGCCTCGGCGCCTTCCTGGATGGGATGGGACAAAGGCTGCGCGAGGCCACCCACCGCATCCCGGAGGTCTATGTGGTCAGCTTCTCCCGCGCCGCCGACCTGCTGTCCCAATGGCGCGGCTATGGGGAGGTGGAGAGCGGCTATGCGGTGGGCTTCGACATCCGTGCCCTGACCGAGGGGCTGCGGCAGGCAGGGGCCCTGCTGGTGCCCTGCGTCTATGAGGCGGAGGCCCAGGATGCCTTCGCCGATGACCTGGTCCGAACCGTGGCCGACCTCTGGTGCCGGGCGTCCGGCGGGTCAACGGACGGGGACGGGGCCGCGGCCCTGCTGGACGAGGCGTTCGGGCGCCTCGCCTGGTTCGCCGCCCTGTTCAAGCATCCCGGCTTCGCGGAGGAGCAGGAATGGCGACTGGTCTCCCTGCTGGCCCCCGACCAGGCGGACCGGCTGGAGTTCATCGCGCGGGAGACCTGCGTGGCCACCTACCTGCCCGTGCCCTTCCCGAAACAGGCGGTGCGGGAGATCTGGGTCGGCCCCAGCCGCCACCAGCACCTGTCCCTTCCCGCCATCGACGCCCTGCTGCGCAAGGCCGGCTACCCCGCCGACACGGCCCTCCACCGGTCAGAGGTGCCGTTCCGGCTGGTGTGACGGGCGGCGGCTGGTTTGGCGTGGGATAACGGGCAGGACGGGGAGGTGCCCATGGACGGCTTCATCCCTGTGGGACGGGTCAAGCGCGAGCTTGAGGAACTGCTGCGCTGGGATAACGGATTCGGCGTCGATGGCCATGGATTCCATGCTGGCAGGGGGGCGGGCCTGCTCCCCGGCCGCCACGGCCTGACGACAGGGTTCCGTCCGCCCGAGCGTGCAAGGGCCAGTGTTCCCCACCGGACCCCCGCGACATGCGCATTCCCGTCTCCCTTGCACTCCTGCCCCTCCTCGCCCTGCCTGCCTGCGCCAACCGGCACGATCCGCCGCGGGGGCCCGGCATGATGATGGGCCGCCCGCCCCTGAGCCTTGCGGGGGAGCCGCTGGGCCGGCCTGCCCGGGACAAGGATGCCTATGTGGAAAGCACGCTGGACTGGTTCGGCCAGGCCGACCGGGACGGGGACGGCAAGCTCTCCCCGGCGGAGCTGGAGGCCGACGTGGCCCGCTTCTTCGGTTCCCTGGACGCGGACGGCGATGGCGCGGTGAACAGCCGGGAGCTGGCCGACAGCCGCCTGCGCCTCGCCGCATCCTTCCACGCCCCGCGGGAGGATGCGGCGCCATCGCCCGACGGCCCGCCCCGCGGCGGCCCGATGGGCCGGGGTGGGATGGCCGGGGGCATGGGGGCCGACCCGGTGATGTCCGCCGACCTGGACCTGGATTTCCGCGTCACCCTGGCGGAGTTGCAGGCCCAGGCCGGACGCAAGCTGGCCACCGCCGACCGGGACAGGGACGGCGCCCTGTCGCGGGCCGAGGCCCAGGCCGCCGCCGAGGCCGCCTTCGACCGCCCGCCCGAGGGGCTGCGGCGCATGGGCGGGCCGGGTGGCGGTCCCCCGGCGGCGGGCGCCGGGGTGGGGGTGGCGGGCCGCCGGGCGCGATGTGATGCCCTTGACTTGCGCCCGGCCGCAGGGCATCGCCTGGGGCAAGACCCCAGACGGAGCCGCCCGTGACCGCAAAGCCCCTGACCGCCCTGGCCGTTGCCCTTGTCCTGGCCGGGTGCGGCGGTGGCGGGCCTGAGGACCGGGTGCCCATCCGGGTCATGCCCGTCAGCCCCTCGGGCGAGCTGCTGGGCCCCCCGGCCAGCAACGAGGCCGCGCTGCTGCCGGCGCTGGAAGCCTGGTTCGGCCGGGCCGACGCCAACGGCGACGGCGCCCTGGACCGGGCCGAGTTCGTGGCCGACGCCGACCGCGCCTTCGCCGCCTTCGACACCAACAAGGATGGCAGCGTCACGGCGGCGGAGCTGACCCTGTTGCGGGCCACCTCCCCCTTCCGCCCGCCGCCGGAGAAGCCCAGCGCCCGACTGCGCCCCCGCAGCCTGACCCTGACCACGGCGGAGCTGGAGGACCGCGGCCCCGATGCCCAGGGCAGCGGCAACCGGCCCTTCTACCGTTCCGGCGCCGACCCTGTGATGGCGGCCGACGCCAATGCCGACTTCCGCGTGACGGCGGAGGAGCTGCGCGCCCAGGCCGGGCGCCTGTTCGACAAGCTCGATTCCAACCGCGACGGCCGGGTGTCGCGGGCCGAATACCTGGACTCCGAACGCCGGCGCCTCGCCCTCCTGCCGGGTGGTGAGGGGACAATCGAGCAATCAAGCGGGCTTGCCGACGTTCCCCCGTTATCCACAGATATCCACAGGCCGGGGGACTCCACGCGGCCACATTCTGTGTTACCTTCCATGGTCTGTCCCCATATCTAGTGTGAAGAACCACGGCCATGGCTTCCATGCTCCTCACGCCGAACCCGGTCTACAAGCCCTTCCGCTATCCCTGGGCCTATGAGGCCTGGCTGACCCAGCAGCGCATCCATTGGCTGCCGGAGGAAGTGCCGCTGGCCGACGACGTGAAGGACTGGCGCAACAAGCTGACCGACGGCGAGCGGAACCTGCTGACCCAGATCTTCCGCTTCTTCACCCAGGCGGACGTCGAGGTGAACAACTGCTACATGCAGCATTACAGCCGCGTGTTCCAGCCCACCGAAGTCAAGATGATGATGGCCGCCTTCTCCGCCATGGAGACGGTGCACATCGCCGCCTACTCCCACCTGCTCGACACCATCGGCATGCCGGAGATCGAGTACTCGGCCTTCCTCCGCTACAAGGAGATGAAGGACAAGTACGACTACATGCATGAATTCAACGTGGACAGCCTGCCGGACATCGCCAAGACCCTGGCCGTGTTCGGGGCGTTCACGGAGGGGCTGCAGCTCTTCGCCAGCTTCGCCATCCTGATGAACTTCCCCCGCTTCAACAAGATGAAGGGGATGGGCCAGATCGTCACCTGGTCCGTGCGTGACGAGAGCCTGCACACCCAGAGCATCATCAAGCTGTTCAAGACCTTCGTGGCGGAGAACCCGGAGATCTGGACCGACAGCTTCAAGCAGGAACTCTACGTCGCCTGCGACACCATCCTGCACCACGAGGACGCCTTCATCGACCTGGCCTTCGAGCAGGGCCCCGTCCAGGGCCTGACCGCCGAGGACGTGAAGGCCTACATCCGCCACATCGCCGACCGCCGCCTGACCCAGCTGGGGCTGGAGGCCGTCTATGGCGTGGAAAAGAACCCGCTGCCCTGGATGGACGCCATCCTGAACGGCATCGAACACACCAACTTCTTCGAGAACCGCGCCACCGAGTACAGCAAGGCCGCGACGCGGGGCACGTGGGAGGAGGCGTTCGCGGCGGATTGAGGCGCCTGTCCCGCCTCTTGCCCGTCAAATCGGGGCCGGCCGCCGCGTGGTGGCTGGCCCTTTCCGTTTGCGGCTCGGGTTTCTGGGGGCGTCCTGCCAAGCGCCGAAGTCATTCCGGCCTTGAGCCGGAACCCTTGGGAAAGCCGTCGTGCCACTGGCGCGGCAGCGGGCCTGCGGGTGGGGATGCCCCGTTTTGGAACGCAGAGGACGCAGATGGCCGCAGAGGACACAGAGGAACTTACAAGAGCAGTGATGACAGTGATGGCCAGGGGTGACAGTGATGTGTCCTGCCTTGGATTGATGTTGGTGCCAACCTCGGGCAGCAGTTTGACTGCGCCTTCGGCGCAAGATTGACCCGACGTCGGGCGGTGGTCCCGACGCCTTCGCCGCACCGACCCCTCCCTGTCCTCTGCGGCCCTCTGCGTTCAAAAAAACCCTTGTCCGTCGGGCAGCGGCATCAGGACAAGATCACCCCATCACTGTCATCCCTGGCCATCACCGTCATCACTGTTCCTGTAGGTTTCCCCAGACAGCCAAGGGCTTCCGGTGCCCTGCATGCACCGATCCCGAGGACCCCGGCTCGGGGGCCGGGGTGACCTCCGGTGCCTTGCACGGATGGATGCTCGCCCCCTTTGTAACCGCCCTGTTACACGCCCTTCCGCCCTCCCCGAGGGGGTGCTAGACCCTTCCTTAATGGCGGGGCCTGCCCGCGCGGGAGGGGAAGAGGGACGTGGCGATGACGTTGAAGAGGACCATGTTGGCCGCCGCCGCCGCGGTGGCGCTGATTTCAGGCGCGCCGACGCTGGCGCAGGACACGGCCAAGGCGGCCGGCCCCGCCCCGGCGGCGCCCCAGGCCAAGGGCGACGACCCCTACCTCTGGCTGGAAGAGGTGGAGGGTGAGAAGGCCATCGACTGGGCCAAGAAGCAGAACGAGCAGACCTTCCAGCGCCTGAAGGGCGACCCCCGCTTCGAGCCGCTGCGCGCCGACGCGGAGGCCATCTTCACCGCCCGCGACCGCATCGCCTATGGCTCGCTGGAAGGCGGGCAGGTGGACAATTTCTGGCAGGACGCCACCAATGTCCGCGGCGTCTGGCGCCGCGCCGCGGTGGACAGCTACCGCACCGCCGACCCCAAGTGGGACATCGTGCTGGACCTGGACGCCCTGTCCAAGGCGGAGAACGAGAACTGGGTCTACAAGGGCCACACCTGCCTGGCGCCGGAAAGCACCCTGTGCCTGGTCAACCTGTCCCGCGGCGGCAAGGACGCCGTGGTGGTCCGGGAATATGACGCGGCCAAGAAGGAATTCGTGAAGGGCGGCTTCGAGCTGCCGGAGGCCAAGCAGACCGTCGCCTGGGCCGACAAGGACACCCTGTTGGTGGCCACGGACTTCGGCCCCGACACCATGACCGACAGCGGCTATGCCCGCCAGGTCCGGCTGTGGAAGCGCGGGTCCGACCTGTCCAAGGCCCCCATCCTGCTGAACGTGGGCAAGACCGACGTCTGGGCCCGCCCCGCCGTGTTCCAGCGGCCGGAAGGCACCACCATCCTGCTGAACCGCGGGCCGGACTTCTTCACGGAGGAATGGCACCTGGTGGGCAAGGACGGCAAGCCCGCCAAGCTTAACCTGCCGCTGGGCATCGACCTGCGCGGCGTGATCGACGGCCGCCTGCTGCTGCTGCTGCGGGCCGACTGGGCCGTGGCCGGCAAGACCTTCGCCAAGGGCACCCTGGTGGCCGTGCCGGTGGCCGAGGCCGCGGCCGGCACGCCGAAGACCGTGGAGACCGTGCTGGCCCCGTCCGCCACCGCCTCCATCGAGGACGTGTCGGTGGCGAAGGACGCCGTCTACATCGACCTGCTGGACAATGTGGTGGGCAAGCTGGTGTCCGCCAAGCGCGGGGCCCAGGGCTGGACTTTGGCCGACGTGGCCCTGCCCGGCCAGGGCAGCCTGTCCATCACCTCCACCGATGCCTTCAGCACCGACGTGCTGGTGAACTACACCAACTTCCTGCAGCCGGACACGCTGTACCTGATGCCGGCGGGCGGCAAGCCCGAGGCCATCAAGTCCCTGCCGGCCCGGTTCGACTCCGCGCCCTACAAAACCGAGCAGCGCTTCGCCACCAGCAAGGACGGCACCAAGGTCCCGTACTTCATCGTCGGGCCCAAGGACATGAAGCTGGACGGGGAGAACCCGACCCTGCTTTACGGCTATGGCGGGTTCGAGATTAGCCAGACCCCCCGCTACCTCAGCGCCTTCGGCAAGAGCTGGCTGCAGGCCGGCGGCGTCTATGTGGTGGCGAACATCCGCGGCGGCGGGGAGTTCGGGCCGGCCTGGCACCAGGCCGCCCTGAAGGAGAACCGGCAGCGCGCCTTCGACGACTTCATCGCCGTGGGCGAGGATCTGGTGAAGACCAAGGTCACCAAGCCGGCCCGCCTGGGCATCCAGGGTGGCTCCAACGGCGGCCTGCTGACCGGCGCCACCATGACCCAGCGGCCGGACCTGTTCGGCGCCGTGATCGTGGCCGTGCCGCTGCTGGACATGCTGCGCTACCACACCCTGCTGGCCGGCGCGTCCTGGATGGGGGAGTACGGCAACCCCGACATCCCCGCCGAGCGCGCCTATATCAGCAAGTACAGCCCCTACCAGAACCTGAAGCCGACGGTCACCTACCCGGAGGCCTTCGTCTACACCTCCACCAAGGACGACCGGGTGCACCCCGGCCACGCCCGCAAGTTCGTGGCCCGGCTGCAGGAGTTCGGCAAGCCGGTGGTCTATTACGAGAACATCGAGGGCGGCCACTCCGCCGCCGCCAACCTGAAGCAGCGGGCGGAGGTGACGGCGTTGCAGCTCGTCTACCTCATGCAGAAGTTGATGGAGAAGCCGTCCAACTGACGGCCTACCCCATCCCGGATGCAAAAGGGGCGGCCCCGCGGGGCCGCCCCTTCTTGTTTGCCCGCACAAGGACCCCGACCTACGCGGCCGGCCCTTGCAACACCCGGTCCGCCGGGAAGCGCACCGTGACCGTGGTGCCCTGGTCAAGGCGGCTGTCCAGGGTCAGGGTGCCGCCGTGCAGTTCCACCAGCCGGCGGGACAGGGGAAGGCCCAGGCCGCTGCCCTGGGTGGGGCGGTAGGGCGTGTTGCTGGCCTGGGCGAAGGGTTCAAGCACTCGCTCCAGGTCCGCCGCCGCGATGCCGATGCCAGTGTCGCTGACGGCGAAGCCCAGCCCCCCATCCTCCGCCTGCCAGGCGGACAGGTGGACCGTACCCCCGGCCGGGGTGAACTTCACCCCATTGGCCAGCAGGTTCACCAGCACCTGCCGCAGCCGCAGCGGGTCTGCCCACAGGACAGGGAGGCCGGGCGCCACGTCGGCGGACAGGGCCACGCCGCCCAACTCCGCGTCCGCCGCCAGCATGCGCAGGGCGGCCTGGGCGGCCTCCGCCACGGATACCCGTTCCTCATGCAGGGGCAGGGCGCCGGCCTCGATGCGCGAGGCGTCGAGGATGTCGTTGATCAGGTCCAGCAGGTGTCGGCCGCTGGCGCCGATATCCCGGGCATAGTCCCGGTACCGGTCCCAGGCCTGGGGGCCCAGGATCTGGATCTCGATCATCTCCGCGAAGCCGATGATGGCGTTCAGCGGGGTGCGCAGCTCATGGCTCATGCTGGCCAGGAAGACGGACTTGGCCCGGTTGGCCTGCTCCGCCTCCGCCCGGGCGCGGGCCAGCCCCGCCTCCGCCTCCTTGCGGCGGCTGATGTCGGTGTGGGTGCCCACGGCCCGCAGGGGGTGGCCCTGGCCGTCGCGCGCCACCACCCGGCCCCGGTCCAGGATCCACATCCAGCCCCCGTCCTTGCGGCGGACCCGGTGTTCCGTCTCATAGAACGGGGTGCGGCCCTCCAGGTGGTCGGCCAGGACCCGCATCACCTCCGCCTTGTCGTCGGGGTGGACCAGCCGCTCCCAGGAACGGACATGGGGTTCCACCTCGCCGGGGGTGAAGCCCAGCATGGTTTCCCAGCGCGGGCTGAAATGCACGGCACCGCTTGCCACGTCCCAGTCCCACAACCCGTCATTGGCCCCGTCCAGGGCGAAGCGCAGCCGCTCCTCCCCCTCGCGCAGCTGTTGCTCCAGCCGGGCGCGGCCGGCCAGCACGGCACCCATGGGCAGCGCCGACAGGAACACCAGGGCCAGGAAGAACTGCAGGAAGCCGATGGCCAGGGCCGGGGACATGCCGCTGGCCAGGGCGATGGGCCCGCGGCCCGCCAGGGTGAAGCCCACCCCGACCATGGCGGTCACCAGCACGGCTACCGCGGCCCCCGCCGCGCCGAATCGGAACACCGCCAGGATCACCGCCGGGAAGACCAGGAACAGCAGCGGCAGCCCCGACTGGTGGAACACCAGCACGGCCACCGCGGCGACCGCCAGGGCCAGCAGCCCGGCCTCCAGCCATGCGGCCCAACCGTCCACGGGGCGGCCGGCGGAGTCCTGCACCAGCATCAAGGGCGGGGCGAAGACCAGCATGCCCAGGGCGTTGGCTACCAGCCAGGTCGTCGCCACGGACCAGAATTCGGACCCATAGTCCAGCGCCAGCGCCGTGGCGCCAAGCGGGGCCGACAGGATGGGGGCCAGGGCGGCGAACAGGGTGAACAGGCTGACCTGCCGCAGCGACCCGAAATCCACCCGCGGGCCGATGAAGCGGCCGGTCAGGGCCAGCATGGCGAGCTGCTCGGCCAGGTTCGACAGGGCGAAGGCAGCACAGACGATGGCCGTGTCCCCCCACCAGACATTCGCGCCCACGCTGCCCAGGGCGGACATGCCCAGGACGGCGGGTCGCAGCCGGGCGGGTGCCCGCAGCGCCACGGCGAAGGTGACGGCATTGGTGGCCCACAGGGCGGCCACGCTCCCGGCCTCCCGTGTCAGCAGGATGCCCAGGTGGGAGGCCAGGAAGCACAACAGCCCGAGCGCCACCAGCCCCAGCATGGGGGCCAGTGGCCGTGTCTCCCCACCTTCCGCCGCCAGAACCATGTGCAAGCCCGTGCCAGGACGCCGGCAGGGCTGCCAGCAGCCTACAGCCTAGGGACGGTTGCTTAAGCGATCCTGAATCGGCCGCGCTTTCCCGGGCGCCACGGGGCTCACTCCCCCGCGGGCCGCAGGTTGCCCTCCATCTCCGCCGCCAGGTAAGCCGCGACGGCATAGGCGGCGGTCACCTGGGCCAGGGCGGCGGGGTCGATCTTGTCCAGCGTGTCGTCAGCGGTGTGGTGCAGGTCGAAATAATCGGTGCCGTCCTGGGTCAGGGTGATGACCGGCACCCCCGCCGCCCGCAGTGGCCCGATGTCCGGCCCGCCATGGGCCTCGTTGCCGCCCTTGGCGATGCCCAAGGGCATCAGCGCGCTCATGAACCGGTCGGCCAGGGGCAGGGACTCCGGCCCAAACCGGGTTTCCAGCCGCCAGACCCGGCCCGCGCCGAAATCCGCCTCCGTCGCCAGCATGTGCCGGGGCAGCTCGTCCGCATGGGCGGCGGCATAGGCCTTGGCCCCCAGCAGGCCGATCTCCTCCGCCGCGAACAGCACCACCCGGATGGTCCGCCGCGGCCGCTGCGGCAGGTCGCGGATCAGCCGGGCCGCGGCGGTGACCACGCCCACCCCGGCGCCGTCATCCACGGCGCCGGTGCCCAGGTCCCAACTGTCCAGGTGCGCGCCGATCAGGATGATCTCCTCCGGCTTCTCCCGGCCGCGGATCTCCGCGATCACGTTGCGGGTCTGGGTGGCGGGTCCGGTGCGCGGCGTCAGGTCCAGATGCACCTTGACCGGCTTGCCATAGCGGGCCAGCCGCTCCAACTGGTCCGCGTCGGGGTTGGACAGGGCGGCCACGGGGATGCGCGGCACCCCCTCGGCATAGCTCATCACGCCCGTGTGCGGGAACCGCCGGCTGTCCGTGCCGACGGAGCGGATCAGCACCGCCACTGCGCCGCGCTTTGCCGCCTCTGCCGCCCCCTTGCTGCGCATGGGCACCACGGCGCCATAGGAGGACCCGTCCTGGGTCTTCCACATGCGCTGGCCCACATAGGCGACCTTGCCGGCAAGGCTGTCCGGCGGGGCGGCCTGCAAGGCCTCCAGGCTGGGGAAGAAGGCCACCTCCGCCTGTAACCCGCCATCGGGCGTGGGCACGCTGTTGCCCAGGGCCGTCACGTGCAGGGGCTGGGGGAAGGGGCTGGTGGTATGGGCGTGGGCCTGGCCCCGCTCCCAGGCGGGGATGGTCACCGGTTCGGTCCAGACCCGGTCGAAGCCCAGGGCCGCCAGCTTGGCCTCCGCCCAGGCCACCGCCGCCGCGTCACCGGGGCTACCCGGCAGGCGGGGGCCCACCTCCGTGGTCAGGGACTCCACGATTTCATAGGACAGGCGGCTGTCCAGGGCCCGCTTCCGCAGCTCCGCCGCCAGGGCCATGGCGGTGTCGGGGATGCGGGCGGGCTCGGCAAGGGCCGGGGAAAGGGGCAGGACGAGGCAGGCAAGCAACAGACCCTTGGAAACCAGACCCTTGACCCCCATTCCCCGCTCTCCTGACCGTTCCGTCCCCGGGGCGGCATTGCCGCCGCCAAACACCAGCATGGCCGCTGAATCAGGCGGGCGCAAGCCCATGCCCCTGCGCCACCCCAAGCCTTTGGTGTCAACCAATCGCCCTGTCATCTCCCCCGCGATGACAGGCTTCCGCCGCATTCCCCCGCCATCTCTACAGCATGTCGAACCGCACCGCCGACGAGCCCGCCATGCTGCCGACCCTGTCCCGCTCCCTCTTCCTTGCCGCCACCGCCCTGCTGGCCGGGGCCGTCGCCGGACTGTGGGACCTGTCGGCGGCGGAGCTGGAGGGCACGCTGCTGATCCTGGGGCTGTCGGGCTTCGGCCTGGGGCTGGTGGCGCCACGCGGGGCGCCGTTGCTGGCCTTGGCCGTGGCGGCGGGGGTGCTGGGGGCACACCTGGCCTCCCCCGTCCCGCCGGGGGCCCAGCTCTCCCCCCTCGAAAGTGGCCTGATTTCCGCCGCCGTCGCCGCCCTGCCCGCCGGGATCGGCGCCGGCCTGGGCGCCCTGTTCTCCGGCAGCGCGCGGAGGCTGGTCGTCAGGTAGGGCTCACGCCACCATCATCCCGCATTGCCCCGCGCAGGCGTTGACCTCTGACAGGATCCAGTCGCGGAAGGCCTGGATCTTCGGCTCGCCGGCCCGCTTCTCGCTGTAGGCCAGCCAATAGGCGCTGCCCGTGTGCAGCACCAGCCCGGGGAAGGGCAGGACCAGCCGGCCCGTGGCGATGTCGCCGGCGAAGAACAGGGGGCAGAGCAGGGCCACGCCCTGGCCCATGGCGGCGGCTTGGCCGGTCATGCCGTGCATGTCGTACTGGGTGCCGGTGGGAAGGTCGCCCACCTCCACCCCGCCAGCCGGAACCAGTCCCGCCACCACGCCTTGTCATCCGGGTGCTGGGAGTCCAGGAAGGGCAGGGACAGCAGGTCCCGCGGTTCCCGGATGCCGCCCACCCGCTCCGCCAGCCGGGGGCTCAGGGCGGGGGTCAGGGTGAAGTCCTGCAACCGCTCCGCCACGATGCCGGGCCAGTCGCCCTTGCCGCTGCGCAGGGCCACGTCGAAATCATACTCCAGGTCGCCCATGCGGGGGTTGGCGTCCAGCCGCACCGCCAGGTCCGGCCGCCGCATCTGGAAATGCCCCAGCCGTGGCACCAGCCATTGCGACGCGAAGGTGGGCAGGGTGGTGACCGACAGCACCTTGCTCTCCCCCCGGTCGGCCAGCCGATTGACGGTGGCGCGGATGCGGTCGAACGCCTCTGCCACCGCGCCCTGAAGCTCCTGGCCCGCCGGGGTCAGCTCCAGCTTGCGGGTCAGCCGGCGGAACAGCTCCCGCCCCACATGCTCCTCCAACTGGCGCACCTGGTAGCTGACGGCGGCCTGGGTGACCGCCAGCTCCTCCGCCGCCTTGGTGAAGGACAGGTGCCGCGCCGCCGCATCGAAGGTGCGCAGCGCGTTCAGGGGCGGCAGGCGGCGGGACATCTTTCGTTCTTCCTTCTTTCGCAGTTCCCTCAAGCGCCGGGCGCCGCCATCCGGCGGCTTGGCTCATGCGACCATGGGGTCGCGCGGCCGGTTCCCGCCATGCGGGAACGGTCCCCATGGATAAGTCCAGCTTATCCACTGTATCGGGATTACTCGTTTGTCGTCGAGGCCCGTTTGCGGCGGAATGCCATGGACCGGGCGCCCCGCCCGACCCTGACAACCCGATGATGGAGCATGCCATGCAAAAGGCTGCCTTGACCCAACACGCCCAGAGCCCGCGCATCGGCGGGCAGGTGGACGTGGTGCCGTCCTTCCGCGGCCCGGCCATGGGCGGGCTGGGCGGCTTGCTGGAAGCGGTGCTGGTCCGCTTCCTCTCCGCCCCCGTCTACCGCGACCTGGCCGACCTGCACGGCCACCTGCTGCGCGATGTGGGCGCGAAGCGGTGAGTCCAAATGTCCGTGTCGTCCGTGGTGTGTCCGTGCCGTCCGTGTCCCCAACAAACAGCGTGTTCCCCAAGACCAAACGGTGATCCGTTCACACGGACGGCACGGACAAGCACACGGACGACACGGACAAAATGAAATTGGCTTCGCCGATTCAGGCCGACTAACCCAGCTTCACCGCCGTGCCGTTGACGCTGACCATCAGCATGCCGTTCTCCTTGCCCAGCACCTCATAGTCCACGTCCACGCCGATCACCGCATCGGCGCCAAGCTCCCGGGCGGCCTCGGCCATGTCGGCGAAGGCGTGCTCGCGGGCGTCGCGCAGGGAGGCCTGGTAGCCGCCGGACCGGCCGCCGACGATGTCGCGGATGCCGGAGAACATGTCGCGGAAGACGTTGACGCCCATCACCGCCTCGCCGGCGACGACGCCCAGGTAGGACAGCACCCGCCGGCCCTCGACGGTGTTGGTGGTGGTGATCAGCATGGGATGGCCCTCCTTCAGGCTGTGTACCGCGGCGACCGGCGGCGGGGCGCGGCATCCCTGCCATAGTCGCCGGGAAATGGGCCCCGGGCCACAACGCATTGTGATGAAACGCCTTCCCTGTGTGTGAAAGTAAAGTTACGGTCTCCCCCGACAAACAAGGGCGCGCCCAGCGCCCGTCCTCGGGAGGGAGCGACAGGAATGCTCAAGCGTATCCTCATGGCGACGGCCGCGGCGGCCGTGGCCGGTCTCGCCGTCGGTGCGGCGGGGGCCCAGCAGCTCCGCTACAGCGGCGGTACGGTGTTCGGCGACAGCCTGTCCGACACGGACAATTTCGCCCGGTTCCTCAGCCCGGCCCTGCGGCCCGGCGCGCCCTACGTGAACGGCCGCTTCTCCAACGGTCCCGTATGGCTGGAGACGTTCGGCAGCCTGCGCGGCATCACCATGGACAGCCGCGCCTTCGGCGGCGCCCGGGCCGTCACCCGGAACGATGCCACCGGCCTCGCCACCGACCTGACGCCGCAGGTGGACCGCTTCCTGGCGGGCGGCACCACCGTCGCCAGCGACCGGCTGGTGGCCATCTGGATCGGCGGCAACGACTATGTCGGCGTGCTCAGCGCCCCGACCCCGCCCAGCACGGCCCAGGTGCAGGCCACCATCGCCAACGTGGCCAACACCGTCGCCACGCAGGCCGGCCGGCTCTATGCCGCCGGTGCCCGGAACTTCGTGCTGGTGGACCTGCCTCCCCTGGGCAACATCCCCCTGACCTCGGGCCTGCCCGCGGCTACCCGCGCCAGCGCCAACCAGGTGTCGGACCTGCACTCCCTCGCCCTGGCTGGCGTCGCCGCCGGCCTGCGGACCCAGGGCGCCAACGCCATCCTGGTGGACGTGAACGGCCTGTTCCGTGACCTGTTGGCCCGGCCCAGCGCCTATGGCTTCACGAACACCACCATCCCCTGCTTCGCGCCGGTGGGCCCGGGCGGCTCGCTGGTGGCGACCGGCGCCTGCGCCACGGCGGCCGGCACCGCCGGGACGGTGTTCTTCGACGCGCTACACCCCACCACCACCGCCCACGCGTTGACCGCAGCCTTCGTGGACGGCACCCTGTCCGCGGCGTATGAGGCGCCGTCCGCCATCGCCACCACCACCCAGCTCGGCATCCGCCTGTTCGAGCAGGCGAACCAGGCCATCGCCGGCCGCATGTTCGGCGCCCGCGGCGGCCAGGCGGCCAGCCTGTCCGGCAGCCAGATGGGCCCGGACGGCCGCTTCGCGCTCTACGCCTTCGGCTCCTATTTCAAGGGCGACGCGGAGCAGCGCGGCAACCAGTTCGGCTATGACTATGACGGCTACAATGGCGGCGTGGGCGTCGACTACGAGGTCGACCAGAACGTCGTCGCCGGCCTGGCCTTCGCCTATGGCAAGGGCAAGCTGGACACGGACGGCGACTATGCCGAGGTGGACGCCAAGTCCTACAGCGTGACCACCTACGTCACCGCCGCGGCGGGTGAGCTGTGGGGCGACGCCTTCATGGGCTACAGCTTCAACAAGTACGACATCGACCGCCAGACCCGCTTCGCCTTCGCCCCCACCGCCAGCGCGGAGCCGGACGGCGACAGCTACGGCGCCGGCCTGACCGTGGGCTACACCCCGTCCATGGGCGGCTTGGCCATCGGCCCGGTGGCCAGCCTGCGCTATGTGAACACCGAGGTGGACGGCTTCACCGAGCAAGGCAGCAACCTGCTGAATCTGAAGGTGGAGGATTTCGACGCCGAGTCCCTGAAGGGCAGCCTGGGCGTGTCCGCCACCGGCCGCTTCGGCAGCGGCGGCACGGCCATCGTCCCCACCGTCCATGTGGCCTATGAGCGGGAGTTCCTGAACGACGACCGGAAGGTCTTCGGCACCCTGCCCAGCGGCCAGCCCGCCTTCGCCAACGCCACCTCACCGGCCCGCAACCAGGTGGTGGGCGGCATCGGCCTTGGCGTGAACACGGGCAGCATCGGCCTGTCCCTCGGCTGGGAAGGCCGCTTCGGCGGCAGCATCGACGACAACAGCTTCAGCGCCCGCGTCCGCGTCGGGTTCTGAGGACGGTCAGCGTTTGATGGCCGGGGCCGCGGGGGTATGTCCTCCGCGGCCCTTTCCTTTTCTGCTGTGTGGATGCGGTCGGAGGTGTGGCGGAAGGATATGGGCACGGATGAACGCGGATCAGGGCGGATGGCCACGGATAAGATGATTTGCGCTATCGCGCGGATAAGCAGGCGGCGCAGCCAATCATCAACCAGGCACTGACTGTCCCCACGGCCATCCGCGTCAATCCGACAGGAATCCGCGTTTATCCGTGTCCAAGTCTTTCCTCAACGCCGCCAAAACGGCTCGCAAGCATCTCCCCCAGCGCTGGCACCAGCCGGGCCATGGCTTCCTCCAGCAGGGTGGGGGAGCTGGCGAAGCACAGGCGCAGGCTGCCCTCCCCGCCGGGACCGAAGGCGCTGCCGGGGGCAAGGCCGACATTGGCGCGGTCCACCAGGCGGCGGGCGAAGTCCATGCTGTCCGTGACCCCCTCCAACCGCAGGAAGCCATAGAACGCCCCCGGCGGCGGGGCGACGGTGACGCCGGGCACCTGGTTCAGGGCGCGGGTGATGATGTCGCGGCCCTGGCGGCAGCGGGCCAGCATGTCGGCCAGGAAGGGCTCCCCCTGTTCCACCGCCACCAGCCCGGCATACTGGATGAACTCCGCCGTGCCCGAGGTGTTGAGCTGCACCAGCTTCTCCAGCGCGTCGCCCAGGGCCGGCGGGGTGGTCAGCCAGCCCAGGCGCCAGCCGGTCATGCACCAGTTCTTGGAAAAGCTGTTGACGACGATGAGCTTGTCATCAGCCTCCGCCAGCTCCAGGAAGCTGGGGGCGACCGGCTGTTCATAGGTCAGGCGGGTATAAACCTCGTCCGCCACAAGCCAGACGTCGCGGCCCCGCACCAGGTCCCAGACGGCGCGCAGGGTGGGCCGGTCCAGGGTCCAGCCCGTGGGGTTGCTGGGGGAGTTGACGAACACCGCCTTGGTCCGCGGCCCGATGGCGGCAGCCAGTTTCCCCAAGTCCAGGGCCCAGCCCTCCGGCGCCGGGTCCAGCGGCACCGGCACCACCACCCCGCCCATCAGCCGCACGGCGGACATGACGTTGGGCCAGACGGGGGTGACGACCACCACCTCGTCGCCCGGCCCCACCAGCGCCTGGACAGTGAGCATGATGCCCTGCATGCCCGAGCTGGTGATGGTGACCCGGTCCGCCAGCACCGGCGGGGCGCCGTTGGGGGTGGCGTGCAGCCGGGTCATGTAGGCGCCCAGCGCCTCCCGCAGCTCCGGCAGGCCGCGCTGCCAGGTGTAGAAGACCCGCCCGTCGCGGATGCCCCTGTCGCAGGCCTCGCGGATGAAGTCGGGGGTGGGGATGTCGCCCTCGCCCACCCACAGGGGGATCAGCCCCGGCCGGCCGCGGCCATACTGCACCATCTGGACGATGCGCGTCTCCTCCAGCCCGGCCACGACCGGGCGAAGGCCGGGGACATCATGGTAGACGGTCATGGGCGGGCGCGCTCCGGGTTGCGTGGGGCGTGACAGTAGCGGACCCTGGTGCCGGCTGCCACAGTCCCGGTGGGCCGCCGCCGCAGGTCGGTGCCGAGCGCAATGAGGCCCGACACGATGTGGATGGAGAGTCTTGCCGTCGGGCTTCCGCTCCGCTCCAGCCCGACCTACTCCCCCTTGAGGCTCCGGATGAGGTTGGCGATGGCGTCGTTGGATTCCTCCGGCGCCGCACCCTGGGCGGGGGCCTCCACCCCCTCCGGCGGCAGCTCCGCCACGGCGGGCGGGGCCGGGGGGGCCACGGTGGCGACGCGCGGGTGGCCGCCGGACAGGCCGGGCAGGGGCCGGGGCGGCAGGCCCCGGTGGGCGTCCTCCATGACGGACCGCCACAGCTTGGCCGGCAGGCCGCCGCCGGCCACCTTCTTCATGGGCGCGCCATCGTCGTTACCCAGCCAGACGCCGGCCACCAAATCGGCGGTGAAGCCCACGAACCAGGCGTCCTTGTAGTCTTGGGTGGTGCCCGTCTTGCCCGCGGCCATGCGGTCCAGCCGGGCCGCGGTACCGGTGCCATAGGCGATGGGCGCCAGCAGCATCTGGTTGATGGCCTCCACATCGGGCCCGGCCACGGCATGGCCGGCGCTGGAGCCGCGGCGCTGGTACAGCAGTTGCCCGTCCGTGTCCCTGATCTCCTGGATGGCATAGGGGATGACCGACCGACCGTCATTGGCCAGGGTGGCATAGGCGCCGGTCAGCTCCAGCAGCGTCACCTCGCTGGTGCCCAGCGCCAGGGAGAGGTCGCGGCGCATGGGCGTGGTCAGGCCCAGCCGCTTGGCCAGGCTGCGCGCCCGGTCCACGCCCACCTCCTCCAGCAGGCGGATGGTGGCGGTGTTCAGGGACCAGGCCAGCGCGTCGCGCAGGCTCACCTCGCCCCGGAACTTCAGGTCATAGTTGGCCGGGCGCCAGTTCTTCTTCTGGTACGGCGCGTCAACCACGGTGCTGGTGGGGGACCAGCCCGCCTCCAGCGCCGCCAGGTAGACGATGGGCTTGAAGGCGGAGCCGGGCTGGCGCAGGGCCTGCGTCGCGCGATTGAACTGGCTGTCGTCATAGTCCCGCCCGCCCATCAGCGCCTTCACCGCCCCGTCCGGCGTCATCACCACGGCGGCGGCCTGGGACACGCGCGACGCTTCCCCGCTGACCCGCAGCGTCTCGGCGATGTGGTGGGCGGTGGCCCGTTGGATGGCCGGGTCGAAGGTGGTGTAGACGATCAGGTCGCCATGGTCCGGCCCGACGAAGGCCGCCACCTGGTCCGCCACCCAGGCGGCGAAATAGCGCCCGTCCCCCTCCTGCCCCGGCTTGCGCTTGGGCACCCGGGGCACGGCCAGGGCGGCCTTGCGCTCGGCCTCGCCGATGTAACCCTGCTCCACCATCTCCGCCAGCACGACGGACGCCCGTTGCAGGGCCTTGTCCTCGCTGGCGGTGGGGGCATAGCGGGACGGGGCCTTCAGCAGGCCGACGATGATCGCCGCCTCCCGCAGGTTCAGCTCGGTGGCGGGCTTGTCGAAATAGGTCCGCGCCGCCGCGTCCACCCCGAAGGTGCCGGCGCCCAGGTACACCCGGTTCAGGTAGGCGGTAAGGATCTCCTCCTTGCTGTACTTGCTCTCCAGCCACACGGCCAGGATCGCCTCCTGCGCCTTGCGCTTCATGGTCTGTTCCGGCGTCAGGAACAGGTTCTTCACCAGCTGCTGGGTGATGGTGGAGGCGCCCTGCACTGTCCGCCCCGCCTTCCAGTTGGCCAGGGCGGCGCGGGCGATGCCGATGGGGTCGATGCCGAAATGGCTCCAGAACCGGCTGTCCTCCGTGGCCAGCAGGGCGTTGATCAGGTGCGGCGGCAGGTCCCGCGCCTGCACCGTGGCGCCCCGCAGGTCGCCGAAGCGGTGGAAGGGCGTGCCGTCGGCGGCCACCAGCGTCACGGCGGGCCGCCGCTCCAGTTGCACCGCCTGGTTCACGTCCGGCAGGTCGTGGGCGAAATAGGCCAGGACGAACAGCCCGGCCAGGCCCCCCCAGATCGCCACCAGGGCGGCGGACCGGCCAAGGAACCGCCACAGGCCGGACCGGTCCTTGCGGGCCTTGGGCTGCCGCGGCGGCTCCTTCCGCGGCGGGGGCGGCGGTGGGGGAGGGGGCGGTGCCGCGGGGCGGCGGGGCGGGGCGCGCAAGGTGCTCACGGGCTTCCGGACGCTGGGTCGGCTTGATGGGACCGCGGAAGATGGGCGGCGAAAGCGGCCTTTTCACGGCGCCCCACCGAGCCGTGACCATAACGGAGCGCACCGTTGCGGGAAAGCGACAGGGGTGGGGCCGCACCGTTCCCTCTCCCTGGGGAGAGGGTGGCCCGGCCGCCAGGCCGGGACGGGTGAGGGAGGTGGGCGTAGGGCGAAACGTGAACCCCGCCGTTTCGAGGAACCTGCCCCCCTCACCCGGCGCTACCGCGCCACCCCCGGATCAAGTCCGGGGCGGGCTCTCTCCCCAGGGACAGGGGACAAGACCCCTGCCGAAATCCCCCCGACGCTGCCTGGACCAGGGCCTTGAACAGGCGCTGCTGGCCGGCGTCCAGGACCAGCAGCTCCGGATGCCACTGCACGCCCATCAGGAAGGGGCGCTCCGGCACCTCCACGGCCTGGACGATGCCCCACTGGTCCCGGGCGCTGACCTGCACACCCTGGCCCAGCTTGTCCACCGACTGGTGGTGCAGGGCGTTCACCATCACGTCCATGTGGCGCAGGATGGCGGCCAGCCGGCTGTTGGGCGTGATCTCCACCCGCTTGCGGGGCAGCACGGTGCGCAGCCGCGGCGCCTCCACATAGATCTGGTGGATGTCGGTGTAGAGGGTGCCGCCGCGGTGGATGTTGATCATCTGGCTGCCGCGGCAGATGCCCAGCACCGGCTTGCCCGTCTTCTCCGCCCAGTCCAGGGCGGCCAGCTCCAGCTCGTCCCGGTCGGGATCGATCTTGACCGTGGGTTCCACCTTGGCGCCGTAGCGGGTGGGCTCGATGTCGTCGCCGCCGCCCACCACCAGCCCGTCCAGGGCGGTGAAGTCCGGCACGTCGTCCGCCGTCAGCCGCACCGACCGGGCCCCGGCCCGACCCAGGGCCAGCCGGTTCATGGTCCAGGAGATGCGCCCGCCCCGGGCCGAGGTGGTGACGCCGATGAGGGGGGATTTGCGGGGCATCAGGGCCTGTATCCTTAACGCGGCTTTCGAATTCGAAAGTTGCAAGAACGGGTCTGCCGTCCTGGTCCGGCCGTCACTCCCCCCTCGCCCTGAGAGAGGGGACCGAACGGCCCCGTCCGGCCGCTTCCCGGGCCGTGGCGCCAACGTCGTCGGAGCCTAGACAGGGGGCAGCCACCGCCTGACCAGCCGCGGCCAGTCCTCCAGCACGCCCGACCGGCGGCAGTCCAGCCACAGGGCGCCCAGCTCGTCCAGGGCCCAGCGGTCGGTGGCCAGGCGTTCCACCTGAACCCAGCGGTTCCAATCCGGCAGGATGGACCAGCCGGGCGTGCCCACCCGGCTGTCGGGCAGGCGCCAGTGCCAGGTGGGGCGGGGCTTCACGTGGGGGTCGCTGGCCTTTCCGGTGGACATCTCCCCCGGCACCAGCAGGGTCAGCAGGGGCCAGAGGTCCAGCTCCCGGTTCCGGCTGGGGCTGTGGCGGACATAGTCGCGGGCCAACTCCGCCAGCCCCGGCCGGTAGGAAGGGCCCACCACCAGGGCCGCGTACTCCTCCGGGAAGCGCTGCACGAAGGGGGCGACCTGGCGGGCGGTGTCGATGTCCATCTCCTCCCGCAGCCAGGGGGACAGCAGCAGGTAGGCCTTGAGCACGTCCAGGATATGGTCGCCGTCGCGGCGGGCAACCTCCGGGTTGAAGTGCAGGCCGAAGGCATAGAAGAAGCGGGCATCGGTGCCCTTGGCCCCGGCCTGTTGCAGGGCGGTCGCCAGCGGGTCCAGCTCGGCAAGGTCGGCCAAGGCGACGGGCGGGCAGGCGACCTCATAGGGCAGGACGAAGCTGCCCACGTCGCCCACCGTGGCGCGCAGGCGCTGTTCCAACTTGTCCAGGGCCGTGGCCACCTCGGCGCCCTTGGAATCCGGGTGGGCGGCCAGCATGTCCAGTTCCACCCGGAAGTCGCCCAGGCGGGTGTCCCTCACCCGTGCCCTGTGCTCATGCTCCACCTCGACCCGGCCGCCATAGAGGGATTGGACGACCCTGGCGATGGCGGGGGGCTCCAGCCCGGCGAACTCCAGTTCCACGCCGCATTGGCGCGGGACGCCGTCCTCCCGGCAGGTCACCGGGGGGAGCAGGGGGCCGGGCAGCGCCTCGGAAGGGGTCAGAGACGGGTAAGTAGCCAATCGCGGACCTCCCGGTGGACCCGGTCCGCCACCTCGTCCAGCAGGTGCCGGGCCCCGTTGAAGATGACCAACTGCTTCGGCTCCTTCGCCAGCCGGTTGACGTACTCGGTGCTCTCCACGGGCAGGACCTCGTCATCCGTCCCGTGCATCATCAGCATGGCGACGCGGGGGCCCAACCGGCTTGCCGGCTCGGCCCCGCGGCCCTGGGTGGCCAGCGTCACCACCGCCCGGACCTGGGACAGCTTGGCCGCCGCCTGCACGGCCACCGCCCCGCCGAAGCTGTGCCCCACGATGCCAAGGCGGTTCACCCCCTTGGTCTCCAGGAAACGCGCGGCGGTCAGCAGGTCGAACAGGCACTCCTCCAACTCTCCCGGTTTGCGATAACGCACGCGGAGGCCCGCAAGGTCCTCACCGGCAAGCTCAAGCGCCAAACGGGCATAAAGGTCGCGTGCCGGGCTGTCCCAGCCGCCGCCAACCCCGCCCACCCAGATGACCCCCCGACCCTTGGATTCGGCCAGACGCTGCGGGGCGTAGAAACGGGACTTCACCTCGCCCCGGGCCGTGGACAGGGTCACGGCCTGGTAGCCGCCCATCAAGGTGCCGTCAGTTTGCGCGCGCGCAGGCATTCGGTGCGCTTTCCGGTTGCGGAGCCGGGACCGTGCCCCCGCGGCAGGCCCCCGTTCGTCAACCGGTGTGGTGCGGACCGGTTCCGTTCTCCCGTGCCCCGCTTTTGCCCCCGGAACCGCCCCGGCCCCGCCCTGTTGGGAGGGCCGACACACCAGAAAGGTGGGAAACAAAATGCAGACGCCCCTGAAGATCGCCTTCCACAACATGGAATCCTCGGACGCCATGGAGGCCGCCATCCGTGAGCGGTTCGAGAAGCTGTCCAGGCTGGCCGGCGACCGCATGACCGCCTGCCGCGTCTCCGTGGAGGCCCTGCACCGGCAGCACCGCACGGGCAACGTCTTCGAGGTGCACATCGACATGGTGATGCCGGGCGCGGAGCTGGCCGTCAGCCGTGAGCCCAAGAAGGCGCATGACAAGTACGCGAACCCCGACGTCTACACCTCGATCCGCGACGCCTTCCAGGCGGCGGAGCGGCAGTTGAAGGCCTACAAGCAGCAGCAGCGCGGCGACGTGAAGCGCCACGACTTCGAGGTCCAGGGCCAGGTTACCCAGATGGCCGACGACCATGGCTTCCTGCTGACCAACACGGGCGGGCAGCTCTATTTCCACCGCAACAGCGTGATGGGCGGCGGCTTCGACAAGCTGACCCAGGGCGCCAAGGTCCATTACATCGAGGCCATGGGCGACACCGGCCCCGTCGCCAGCAAGGTCTGGACCGACCTGGACGGGGAAAACCGGCAGGACGTGAACGACCTGCCCCCCGCCGAAGACAACGCCGCCTGAGGAGGGCCCCATGGCGACCAACGACGAAACGCGGCGCCCCGGCTCCGAACGGGTGACCGACGTCCCGAACGACCCCCTGCACGTCAGGGAGGACGGCGGCTTCGCCGGCCTGTCGAGCACGCCCGAGGAGCACCGCAAGCGCGCCCGGGAAGGCGGCGACACGGGTCGCCGGCACAATGGCGACATCGTGCCGGAACAGGCTCAGGAAGACTCGGAACAGACCAGCCAGCATCTGGTGAAGCCGCGCGGCGTGGACGACAAGCCGGCGTGACCGGCCGATGCGGGGCTTGCTTGGGCACCCCCTTGTACCCTCCCCCATGGGAGAGGGGATTGTCTGGCCGCCCCGAGTGCAAGGGACAGGAGAAACCATGGCCGAGACACCCCGCGCCGGCGGGCGCCCCAGGACCTATGACGACCAGCAGCGGGAGGGCGCGCCGCGCCCTCCCGACGGGCCGTCCACCAGCAACAGCCCCGGCGTGGTCGGGCCCACGGGCCACAGCCATGCCCGCGGCGACTCCCAAGGCACGGCCCGTATCGCCGACGATACCGGCCCGCAGGTGCCCACCACCCTGGAGAAACACCCGGACGAGCTGGCGCCCCCCTTCGAGGAGACACCCATGGGCCCGCCGCCCAGCGGGCCGGGGACGGACCCCTGGCCGGGGGCGCGGGCGCAGCAGGCGCGGCACATGCATGACCACGGCATGTACCGGGACAAGATCGCCGTCTCCGACCCGGCGGCCACGCCGCTGGGCACCGACAGCGAGGCCGCCGGGCACCATGTCCCGGAGGGCTCCATCGAGCCGGTGGCCCCCATGAACGCCCCGGCCGAGAACAACCACACCCCGGACGGCCACGCCCGGGGCGAGGTGCCCCAGCGCTCCACCGCCATCGTCTGGACCCTGGGCGCGGTCATCGGGGCCATCGTGTTGGGGCTTATCGTGCTGGCGATGACCTAGTGTTCCGTCAGGTCTGAGGTGAGGGGTAGAGGCTTCGCAGCTTTATGCGTGCGTCGCTGGTTGTGAACTGCCAGCGTATGCTTGAGGCGGCGGCGTTGCGGTCCTCCTCCCATTGTCCGACCTGACGCTCGAGGGTGTCCTGACGGGCGATGCGGCGGGCGAGGCACTGGCGGGAGAGGGCGCCCAGCTCGATCTCTGCCATGTTCAGCCAGGAGCCGTGCTTGGGGGTGTGGTGCACCTCCAGCCGGTCGGCCAGGCGCTTGGCCTCGTCCGGCGGGAACGCCTCGTACAGGCTGGCCGGCGAGTGGGTGTTGAGCTGGTCCATGACCAGCACGACCTTGTCGGCCCCGCGGTAGCGCCCCTCCAGCAGGTCGCGCACCACGTGGGCCCAGGCCGTCCGGCGACGGTGGCCGGTGACGGCCACGTGGCGCCAGCCGGCCAGCGGCTCGCAGGCCATGAACAGGCTGGCCACGCCGTTGCGCACGTAGACGTGGTCGTAGCGTTCCACCGCGCCGGGCCTGGCCGGCAACGGCTCGCGCGTCTCGCCCACCAGCTGCTTGAAGGTCTCGTCCAGGCAGACCACCGGCCGGCGCGCGTCCAGGGGCCGCCGGTACACCTCCAGCACGTCCTCCATGTGGTAGACGAACTCCCCCGACTGCTTGGGCGGGATGCACCACATCCGCCTCAGGTGCGGGCGCAGCGCGTTTTTTTGAGCGTCTGGCGCACCGTCTCGTGCGAGAGCGTGCCCACGTGGCCCAACTCCACCATGCGCCCGGCCAGCAGCCGCAGCGTCCAGCGCGCCCGGCTCCCCGGCGGCTGCGAGCAGGCAAGCGCCACCAGGTGCGCCTCCTGCTCGCCGTCCAGCTTGGTCTCATACACCCGGTCCGGGCCGCGGTAGTGGCTCAGCGCCGCCTCGAACCCGTCCTCCACGAAGCGCCGGCGAAGCCGCTCCACCGTGGACAAGCCCACCCCCAGCGCCTCGGCGATCCCCGCGTCGCACAACCCCGGCCCGCCCTCCGCCTCGTCGGCCCGAAGCAGCACCTGCGCGTGCTTCAGCTTGCGCACGTCCGCCTTGCCCCGGGAAAGAAGCTGCCGGATGTGCTCACGCTCCTCCTCTGTCAGCGTCACGCGATACTTCTTCATGGCCGCTCTCCTGTTGGTGCCAAAACACCAACAGGACCAGACCCTTCACCTCACGCCTGACGCTGTACTAGACCCGTTTTCCGATGACCGGAAACGGGTCTAGCTTTTCCTGTTCCTCACACGCCCCCGGATCGGGGTCCGGGGCAGGCTCCGCCGCATCCGCGGCTTGGCTTCGCCCGCATGGGCGGGCGCGGCGGCAGTCGCCGCCGGAGCGTGTTTACGGCCAGCGTAAACACGCTCTAGCCTCGCCCCCTCAGGCGGGCCCTGGCTCAGGGCGCGCAGGCCGGCTGGTGCCGGCCCAGGTTGGCGTGGAGGGCGGTCGCTTGCCGCTGCCGGTTCACAGCGCCTCCGGGTCGCCCTGGTAGGGCTCGGGCTGGCCCACGGCATATCCCTTGTCCGCCGTGAAACGCATGGCGGCCTTGGCCTGGGCCATCTTCTCCGCCGCCGCCCAGACCAGGTAGCGGCGGCCATGCTGCCAGCTCCCCAGCACCTCGGCCGGGGCGGTGCGGCCCAGGCTGGCGAAGTTCGGGTGGCGCACCGGCACGATGAAGGCCTGGTCGCCCGGGTTGCGCCGGTCGTCCAGTACATAGATATGGGACTCGCTGCCCCGCTCCTTCGCGACCGCTTCCTCCCCCTGGTCGATGCCGACGCCCAATTCCTGCAACTCCCGCTCCATGGAGCGTTCCTCCCGGCGCAGGTCCAGGGTGATCCTGGCCTTTTCCCGCATCCGGCGGCTGGCCTCGCGCACCTGGTGCTGCTTGGCGGCATGCAGCATCTGCACCCGCTTGATCCGCTTCATCACCGTGCCCGCCACCTGGGCGGCGACGGCCAGCCCGGCGAGGATGCCGAACCACAGGGCGACATTGTCCAACATGCCTGCCGCCCCTCAGCCCGCCGGCTGGGCGGCGCGGAGGTCGATCTCCTCCAGCGCGCTCAGCACATCCCCGTCATGGGGCTCGGCGATCTCCACCACGAAGAAGCCGGTGGCGGGTGGGAAGGCCTTGTCCACCATGGCCTTGGCATCGCCGATGCCGTGGGCCCAGACGATGACCTGCTGCGCCCGGTTCCAGCCCTTGGAAAGGTGGGAATGTTCCTTCTGGTCCAGCACGGCGCGCTGGACATGGCGGTTGATGACGTGGGCCACGAACTTGCGGGCCGGCCGCTCCGACCGGACAAAAGCCTCCTCCTCCCCCAGCACCCGCAGCAGGCGGGACCGGCTGACCTTCATGTCGGAGATGCGCTTGCTCACCATGTAGTGCCGCCGCCGGGCGGATTTCAGCCTGTCCTCCAGCCGGACGAGCTTGGGCAGCATGGCGGTGCGCCGGGCCTGGAACCGGTGTTCCAGGGTGGCCAAGGCCAACAGCCGCCCTTCCAGCCCCTCCCCCTTCAGCCCACGCAGGGTCGTCTGCTCAACCATGTGGGCGATGGCCAACCCGGCCAGGTAAGCCAGGCCGGCGATGGAGGCGAAGATGATGCCGGCCTCGGTCAGCGTCTCGATCATGGGGCGGCGTCTGGCATCCGGCTGCGTCGGCACGGCTAGGTCCCGTGCGCGTATCGGTTGGATACTACCCTGAATCCTATCCATTCGGATAGTCCCGGATGCGCCGACGATAAACCGCATGTGAACAGGTGGGGAAGGGCGGATGCTGCCGAACCCGGCAATATCCCAACCTCAGCCTGCTCCGGCACCGAAGTCGGGCAGGTCGGGCAGGCGGCCGATCAGGTCGTTCAGGATCAGGATGGCGGTGGTCAGCTCCGCCTCCAGCCCCGGGTCAACCCGCTCGGCCACGGCGGGCGCGCGCAGTTTCTCCAGCGCGTCCAGCAGGGACGGCAGGTCCCGCCGCAACCACTCCACCGCACCCACGGGCACGGTGGGGTCCAGGGACAGGAAGGTGAAATAACGTCGGCTGGTCCGCACGAACAGGGACAGCATCAGCAGTTCCAGCCTGTCAAAGGCGGCCCGGGCCTTTTCCGCCCGTTCCGGGTCGGCGGGCCCCGATTGCCAAGTGCCCGCCGCCTCTTCCAACCGTCCCCGCAGCAGGGCGGCGATGGCCTGGAACTCCGACAGCTTCTCCCGGAAGCCGCGGTAGGGATGCTTGCGGAAATGCGCCGGGTCCCGCGCCGCCGCCTGCGACAACTCCATCGCCTCCCGCGCCAGATCCTGCAACGCGCGGTACAGGGCCTTGGCCTCAGCCTGGCGGGCCGCGGGGTCGCGGTACGCGGTGCGGTGTGGGCGGGCGTGCAAGGGCGGGGCCTACTCCTCGACAAGCCCCAACAGGGTACCCCGGCTGCCCCGGACTGTCAGCGTGCAATCACCCCAGCTCGCAGGGATGGTCCAGGCCGTGCCGTCCTGCACCGTGCCTTTGGAAATGGCCCGGTCGCAATCCGCCTCCACATTGTCGATCCGGCCCTGGATCCCCTGGAAGACGACGGTCCGGCGCAGGGGCCGGTAACGCCAGGCGGCGGTGCCCTCCGGACAGTCCCGCTCGCAGCTCTGGTCCAGCTTTCCCTGCACCTCAAAGGGTTGGCCGCTTGCCGCGCGTTCCTTGGCCTTGGCCAGCACCTCCAACAACGGCGCGGCAGAGGACGGTTGCTTCCGGGCTTTTTCCAGCCGGTCGCCCGTTTCACCGGCATCCTTGACGTAACCGAAGCTGAGCTCCAGTTGCAGCCGCTGGCGCAGCAGTTCCGTGTAAAGTTCCGTGCCCAGGGCGTTCTCGCCACCCCACAGCGCCCGGCGGACATAGGTCAGGCTCTGCCAATGGTCCCCTTGGCCCGGTGGTAAAGGTGCCATCGGGCGAACAGGTGGGAGTATTCGTAAAGGTTCAGGCCACGGTACCCACCCTCGGCCTCCTCGAGGACAAGCCGGGCCTCTTCCAGTTTCCCCTCGGCCAACAGGTTGTCGATCCGGCGGATCCTGCTCCGGGTGATATCGCTGCCGCCCATGGGGTTGCCGCCGCTGGTCCGGATGGTGAAGACGACCGGCAGCTCGTTGTTCCGCTGCTCCACCGGTTTCCCGTCCACCTGGGCCGGGGTATAGCGCCATGTGGATACGGCCTCGATGGCGGCCTCATGAAACCGCTTGGCGCGGTCGCTGCTGTCCAGCACCTCGATGTTGGCCGTCTTGCCCTCGGCCGTGATGGTGAAGGACAGGATCACCCAGCCTTCCCGGCTCTGGTCCGCCATCATGGCCGGGTACTTCGGCGCCAGCTTTTCCAGGGGCTGGGCCTTGATGAAGACCGGCAGTTTCTGCGGCGCCTCTTGGGCGGGTGCCGGGACCGGGGCCTGTGCGGCCATGAACGCGACGGCCAAGGCGATGGTGATGGAACGGCGCATCGGAGTTTTGCCCGTGGAGGAGGTAGATCGTTCCACCTCCTCCTATCGTTCGGGCGCGCTCCTGCCAAGCCCCCGCGAGTTGCGAGGTTATGCGCGACCGCCGGGCCCCCGCCGGGTCAGCCCCGCGCCGGTTCCTCAGACACCTGGACGGCCAGCTTGCCTGTGTTGCCGCCGGTGAACAGCTTCTTGAAGCTGGTGATGGTGTTCTCCAGGCCCTGGTCCAGGTCCACCTTCCACTTCACCTTCCCGCCGGCGATCCAGGGGCCCATCTCCTGGTACATCTCACCCAGGCGGGGGTTGTAGTCCAGGACCAGGAAGCCCTCCATCCGCGCCCGGCGGGACACCAGGATGGACAGGTTGCGGGGGCCGGGCTGGGGTTGGGTGGCGTTGTACTGGCTGATGGCGCCGCAGAAGGCGATGCGGCCCTTGATGTTGATCAGGTCCAGCACGGCCTCGCCCACCTCGCCGCCGACATTCTCGAAATAGACGTCGACGCCCTTGGGGCAGGCGGCGCGCAGGGCCTTGCGCCAGCCCTCGGCCTTGTAATCGACGGCGGCATCGAAGCCCAGCTCACCGGTCAGCCAGGCGCACTTCTCCGGCCCGCCGGCGATGCCGACGACGCGGCAGCCCTTCAGCTTGGCGATCTGCCCCACCATGGAACCCACGGCCCCCGCGGCGGCGGAGACCACCACCGTCTCCCCCTCCTTGGGCTTGCCGATGTCCAGCAGGCCGAAATATGCCGTGGCACCGGTCATGCCCAGCGGGCCCATGAAGGCGACCAACGGCAGGCCGGGGATGTTGGGCACCCGGCCGAAATTCTTGCCGTCGGTGATGGTGTAGTCCGCCCAGCCGCCCATGCCGCTGACCAGGTCGCCCACCTTCACCTTCTCATGGTTGGACTTGTCCACCACGCCCAGCACCAGCCCGCGCATGGTGCTGTTCAGCGGCACCGCCGGCAGGTAGCTGTCATACTGCATCCAGACCGCATTGGTGGGGTCCAGGGACAGGTAGATGGTGCGCACCCGGTATTCGCCGGGACCCGGCTCCGGCGCCGGCTCCTCCCGCAGGGACAGGACCTGCTCGAAGTTGCCGCCCTTGGGACGGTCGGTCAGCACCCAGTGGCGGTTCGTGGCGGTGGCGGACATGGTTCCTCCCTATACCCTTTCCGGGCCAGGGCGCCCGGTTCGCCGGGGAGTATGGTTCAAACGGGTGTTTGAGACAACCCGGAAAAGCACGGTCGTTCGGTCCCGAAAGGCCTAGATGTGCATCGGCCGCCGGGGTGCTTGGCGGCGGCGGCGGACGGGGGTAGGCTTCGCACCATGCTCGACATCCGCCTGATCCCCGTCCTGTCCGACAACTATGTCTACCTGCTGCGCGACGGCGCCACGGGGGCCGTGGCCGTGGTCGATCCGGGGGAGGCGGAGCCGGTGGCCATGGTGCTGGACGATCTGGGCTGGCGGTTGAGCCACATCCTGAACACCCACCACCACGCCGACCATGTGGCGGGGAACGAGGACCTGAAGCGCCTGTCCCAAGCCCCCGTCATCGGGCCGGAGGCGGACCGGCACCGCATCCCCACCCTGGACCAGGGAGTGGGGGAGGGGGACACGGTGCGCGTCGGCAGCCGCACCGCCCGGGTCATCGCCGTCCCCGGCCATACCAGCGGCCACATCGCCTTCTGGTTCGAGGCGGATTCGGCCCTGTTCTGCGGCGACACCCTGTTCTCCCTGGGCTGCGGCCGGCTGTTCGAGGGCACGCCGGCCCAGATGTGGGACAGCTTGCAGAAGCTCCGCGCCCTGCCGGATGAGACCCGGATTTACTGCGGGCATGAGTATACGGCCGGCAACGCCCGCTTTGCCCTGTCCATCGACCCGGACAACCCCGCCCTCCAGGCCCGGGCGGCGGAGGTAGAGCGGCTGTGGCTGGCGGGCAAGCCGACATTGCCGGTGACCCTGGGCGCGGAGAAGCGCGCCAACCCCTTCCTGCACGCCGACGATCCCGCCCTGGCCGCCCGGCTGGGGATGGCCGGGGCCGACCCGGTTGCCGTCTTTGCCGAGACACGGCGACGCAAGGACACATTCCGGGGCTGAGTTTCCCGCAGGTGCGTCTTAAACTGTGTCGCACCGCACACCCTGACCGGCAGGTGGCCCATGAAGCTGCGTTACAGCCAGACCTCCCCTTATGTCCGCAAGGTGCTGATGGTGGCCATCGAGGCGGGGCTGTACGACAGGATCGAGCTGCTGCCCACCGACGTCTGGGCCCCGGACAGCCCCATCCAGCGGGACAACCCGCTGTCCAAGATCCCCTGCCTGATCACGGAGGACGGGCTGGCCCTATTCGACAGCCCGGTGATCTGCGAGTACCTGGCCCACCTGGGCGGCGACGCACGCCTTTACCCCGGGCCCGGCCCCGCCCGCTGGGTGGCCCTGCGCCAGCAGGCCCTGGCGGACGGCATCTGCGACGCGGCGGTACTGCGGCGGCTGGAAAGCCTGCGCCCGGCCTCCCTCCGCTCCGCCGACTGGGACCGGCGCCAGCACCACGCCGTGACCCGGGCCCTGCACCGGCTGGAGGAGGAGGCGGGCCAGCTCCCCCCGCCCGAGGCCCCGACCATCGGCGGCGTCGCCATCGCCTGCGCCCTGGCCTATCTGGACTTCCGCTTCCGCGACGAGTGCTGGCGCAAGGGCCACGGCGCGCTGAGCCGCTGGTTCGACCACATGGCCGAGCGCGACAGCTTCAAGCGCACCATGCCGCCGATGGAGTGACCAGGTCCGGTCTAATCTGTAGCTGATCTTCGCCCGAGCCAGGCAGGTCACCGGTTGCTGCTCTCGTCTCTACTTGGTATGGTTCTCCAGAATACATACACGAACACGCACCACACACTCACGGACACGCACAAAAACTAGAAAAATAACGCTGCGCCGCAGGCATTGTCTTTTTTGTGAATGTTCGTGTGTGTTCTTGTGCGTGTTCGTGAATGTTTCCTGGTGCCCCGGCCGACGGGGCCCAGCGACACCCTCTATTTCTTCTCCAGCAACAGCGTCCCCTGCTGCCGGATCTTCGGGGCCAGCTTGTTGGCCAGCATGGACAGCATCCAGGGCAGGTCCACCTCCACCAGCACCTGCTGCTCGGCCACGTCCAGGCGGCCGGTGATGGTCTGGCCCAGGGCGACGATCCGGAAGCTCAACCGGTCGCCCTCCCAGCGATCGTCGATCTCGTTCGCCACGCGGGCGAGCTGGGCGCGCGCCTGCTCCCGCCCCACATCCACCCGCCGCTTCGCCTCGGCAAGGCCGAGCTGGTGCGGGATGGCGATGGTCATGGGTTTGGTCATCATGGGCGGGCTCCGCTGGTTCTCCCTTGGAGATGGGAACGCGTTGGCGCAACAGAAGGGCCTCTATCCGCCCACGCCACTGCCCTTCGCCGCCACGGCCTTGACCCGATGGCTCTCCGTGGCGCTCCGGGGGATGCGCCGCTCCAGGGCGGCCATCAGGGGCGGGCCGGCCAAGCTGACCAGGATGCCGATCAGGGCCAGGGCCGGCATGCCCGCCAACTTCCCGTCCGGGCCGGCCGTCAGCATGGCCGCCCCCAGGGCGGACCCGGCGCCGCCGGCAATCTGGGTCACCGCCTGGACCAGGGCCATGAAGCCCGCCCGCTCCGCCGGTTCCGGCACCTTGGACACGGCGGTGTTCTGGGCCACCATGCGGGCGGTGTTGAAGAACATGAAGGCCGGCACCAGCCCCAGCACCGGCAGGGCCAGCCAGTGCCAGTCGAAGTACAGAACGTATAGCAATGCCGCCAACACCAGGGTGGAGACGGTGGTGACGGGGGTGGAGCCGAACCGGTCCACCAGCCGCCCCGTCCAGCGCATGCCGAAGAAGCTGATGCCCCCGCCGATCATGTAGAGCAGGCCCAGCTGCTCCCTGGGGAAGCCCAGGTTGAACTGCACGAACACGGCCAGGTTGGTGATCACCAGGAACCCCGGCAGGATCGCCACCGCCGCCAGGGTGAAGGCCAGCAGCGACAAGGGCCGGCTTCCCATGCGCAACAGCCGCAGGGCCGCCCCGGTGATGTCGGTGGGCAGGGCGGCTTCCTGGTTCAAGTGGTGCCGCTGCGGCGGCAACTGGGCCAGCGAGCCCAGGACGATCACCAGGCTCAGGGCCGCAACGCTGAAGAAGGGGGCGGGCCAGCCGAACCGGTGCCCCACCTCCAGCGCCCCCGGCACGCCCAGCACCGCGCTGAGGGAGATGGCCCCCATGACCGTGCCCATGGCCTGGCCCCGCCGCTCCGGCGGGACATTGTCGGCGACGATGGCCACGGCCAGGGCCCCGGCGGGCCCGCCGAACAGCCCGGCCATCACCCGGGCGGCCACCAGCGCCTCAAGGCTCCAGGCCAACCCCGCCGCCACGTTGGACGCCACCAGCCCCAGCATGCACAAGCCCAGGGCCGGCCGCCGGTCGAACCGGTCCAGCACCAGGGCCGCGGCGATGCCCGACACCGCGGCGGTCAGCGTGTAGGACGCCGTCACCCAGCCCACGAGGGATGGGCTGAAGCCCAAGGCCTGGCTCATGTCCGGGCCCAGCGGCATCACCACCATGAAGGACAGGACGCTGACGAACTGCACCGCCGTCATCAGCAGCGTCAGCCGTCGCTCCTCACGCGTCAGGCCCAGGGGAGATCTCCGTCAGGAATGGGCAGGGAACCTGCATAGCCCGCCCCGGGCGGCCCGTCCATGTCCGCGCGGGATGGGTGGGGGCCGCCCGGCCTTCAACCCCCGGGGCCATTCGATGGCCGCGGACGAGTCATCGCGTTGCAACATACCTTGTGTGATGTCACGCACAGTTTCGCCGACGCCAGGGGACTAACGTCTGCCCATCACGAAGCGATGGCCGCGACGGCAAATCCGCGACCCTTCGTGAGAAGTAAAGACCGAACAGACGGTCAATGATGGGGCGCGCTGATCCGCGCAGCGGGAGCGTATTGCCCCAAGGGAACCTAACGAGGAGTTCAGAGATGTCCCGTTTTGCTTCTGCCATGTTTGCCGCCTCTGCCCTGGCCGCCGTCACCGCGGCGCCGGCCCTGGCGCAGACGGCGTTCGACGGGCCCTATGTGGGCGCCTACACCGGCTATGCCTTCGGCAGCAACGAGGCCCAGGCCGGCACCACCAAGACCGACCTGGATGCCAATGGCTGGACCTATGGCGCCTATGTCGGCTACGGCAAGACCTTCGACCGCCTGTACCTGGGCGCCGAGGCCGAGATCGGCCGCACCGACCTGGAGGGTGACGGCACCTCCGGCACCTTCGTCGGCGCCCTGGACAGCAAGGAGAGCTATGGCCTGTCGGCCCGCGCCGGCTACCTGTTCGCCGACA
This sequence comes from Aerophototrophica crusticola, assembly GCF_012913305.1. Taxonomy (NCBI): domain Bacteria; kingdom Pseudomonadati; phylum Pseudomonadota; class Alphaproteobacteria; order Rhodospirillales; family Rhodospirillaceae; genus Aerophototrophica; species Aerophototrophica crusticola. The sequence continues at coordinate 192,890 of NZ_CP051775.1, forward strand.
ACATCCTGGGTTACGCCCGGCTGGGTTGGCAGCAGACCGACGTCCGCGCCGTCGCCCTGAGCGGCGCCACCGCCTCCTCCTTCAAGGATGAGCTGGACGGCATCCGCTACGGCGTGGGCTCGGAGATCGCCCTGACCCCGAACATCCTGGCCCGCGTGGAGTACAACTACACGGACTATGAGAAGGCCAAGTTCAACCTGGGCACCCAGCGTGTCGGCATCCAGCCGGACAGCAGCGAGGTCCGCGTGGGCATCGCCTACCGGTTCTAAGTCCAACTTTTCCAGCTTCCCTGCCGGCCTCCCCCCTCCCCACCGGCCGGCAGGGCCCCGGCCCCGGCGCCGCCCCCACGGCGCCGGGGCTATTTTTTTGCCCGGGCCGGGAATGGTCGGCTACTCTCCGCCACCTACCAAGAAGCGGAGGGTCGTCCCATGCGCATCCTGTTCCTCGGCGCCGGCTCCATCGGCGGCTATTACGGTGGGCGGCTGATGCAGGCGGGGGCAAACGTCACCTTCCTGGTGCGGCCCCGGCGGCAGGCGCAGTTGATGGAGCAGGGGCTGCGGGTCACCAGCCCGCACGGGGACATCCGCCTGCCAGCCCAATGCGTGACCAAGGCACGGGGTCCTTACGACCTGGTGGTCCTGACCAACAAGGCCTATGACCTGGAGGACGCGATCCAGGCGGTCACCCCGGCCATGGGGCCGGGCAGCCGGCTGTTGCCGCTGTTGAACGGGCTGCGGCACCTGGACCGGCTGGACCAGGCATTCGGGGCGGACCGGGTGATGGGCGGCCTTGCCCACATCAGCACCACGCTGGACCCGGACGGCACCATCCGGCACCTGAACCAGCTGCACCGCATCACCTTCGGCGCCCGCGACCCTGGCCAAGCCGCCGCGGCGGACGCCCTGGCCGACGCATTCCGCCCCACCTCGGTGGAGTGGCGGCAGAGCGGGGACGTGCTGCAGGACCTCTGGGAGAAGTTCACCTTCCTGTGCAGCCTGGCAGCCACCACCACCCTGGTCCGCGGCAGCATCGGCACCATCCTGGCCCAGCCGGGTGGTGAGGCCTTCATCCGTGCCGTCATCGCCGAATGCCGCTCCGTTGCCCAGGCGGAGGGCCACCCGCCCCGCCCCCCGGCCGCGGAGGAGGCGGTGCGCCTGCTGACCCAGCCCGGCAGCCCCCTGGCCGCCTCCATGTTGCGCGACATCCAGAAGGGCGGCCCCAGCGAGGGCGAACACATCGTCGGCGACATGCTGGCCCGCGGCGAACGCCACGGCCTGACCCTGCCGACCCTGGCGATGTCCGCCCTGGCCCTGCGGGTGTACGAGGCGGAGCGGGCGCGGGGCTGAACCGCCGTTGGGCCATTCTGCACGGACGGCACGGACACTCCACGGACACCACGGACAAGGAAAGCTGCTTGCGGCGCAGCCAACTGGATGGATGGGTTCAGCAAGGACCGCTCCGGAAAAGGGGCCCGTGCCTGTCCGTGGCATGTCCGTGCCGTCCGTGATTGATGGCTAAACCGTCCCCGCGACTCGGAGTCCAGCCAGGGAACGGGCGCGGAACGTTTTCCCCTGGTTTGTTCACAGGGCAAAAACCGATTCGCATCAAGGGTTTGCGGCAGTTTTCAACGCTTTTCTCAGACTCTATCCACAAGCTGCGGATTCTTCTGACTCTTTCCTGCCCCGGTCGCTTGAACCGGGGCGGCGGCGGGGGTATGCTCGTTTTTGTTTTGTACCGGCTCCCCGACGCGCGTGAGTTCAACCAGAGATGATGGAAGACAAGGGGCCTCCCGGCCTGTCCCCGCTGCTGAACGGCCGCCTGGGGGCCCTGGCCGACTATCCCTTCCCGCGGCTGACGGCGCTGCTGTCCGGCGTGGCCCCGCTCGCCAACGTGGAGCCGGTGGTCATGTCCATCGGGGAGCCGCAGCATGCCCCGCCGGCCCTGCTGGACCAGGCGCTGCGGGACAACGCGCATCTATGGGGCAAGTACCCGCCGGTTGCCGGCACGCCGGACTTCCGCGCCGCCGTGGCGGGCTGGCTGTCCCGCCGCTACGCCCTGCCGGATGGCTTCATCGAGGCGGACCGCATGGTGCTGCCCCTGGCCGGCACGCGGGAAGGCCTGTTCCTGCTGGCCCAGCTGGCCGTGCCGGAGGAAAAGGGCGGGCGCCGCCCGGCGGTGCTGATCCCCAACCCCTTCTATGCCGTCTACCAGGGCGCCGCCGTGCTGGCCGGGGCGGACGCCATCTTCCTGCCCGCGGTGAAGGAAACGGGCTGGCTGCCGGACCTGGACGCGGTGGATGACTCCACCTGGGCCCGCACGGCCCTGTTCTACCTCTGCACCCCCGCCAACCCGCAAGGGGCGGTGGCCGACCTCGCCTATCTGAAGCGCGCCCTGTCCCTGGCGCGGCGCTTCGGCTTCGTCCTGGCGGTGGACGAATGCTATGCGGAGATCTGGGACAAGGCCCCGCCGCCGGGCGCCCTGGAGGCGGCGAAGGCCCTCGGCGGCCTTAACCCGACCGCAAACCTGCTGGTGTTCCATTCCCTGTCGAAGCGCAGCGGGGCCGCCGGCCTGCGCAGCGGCTTCGTGGCGGGGGACCCGAATTTGATCCAGGCGTTCGGACGCATGCGCAACTATGCCTTGGCCGGCAACCCCTTGCCCGCCCTGGCGGCCTCTGCCGCCCTGTGGCGGGATGAGGCGCATGTGGAGGAGAATCGCCGGCTCTACCGGGAAAAGATCGACGCGGCGGAAGCCGCCCTGGGCGGCCGCTTCGGCTTCTACCGCCCGGCAGGGGGCTTCTTCCTGTGGCTCGACGTGGGCGACGGGGAGGAGGCGGCCAAGAAGCTGTGGCAGCATGGCGCCATCCGGGTCCTCCCCGGCGCCTACCTGACGCAGCCCGAACCCTCCGGCATCAACCGCAGCCAACCTTTTGTCCGGGTCGCGCTGGTGCATGACACGGACACCGTTTCCCGGACCCTTGAGCGGATGGCCCGCATCCTGGCATGAGCATGACGACCCCACAGCGCCGTGATCGTTACGCAGCCGAAGACACTGACATTGACCATTCCGCTTTCGGAACGAGCCCGAGGGACCCGTCCATGACGACCCGCCTTGCCACATCCCCCCGCACCTCCGGCCGGGGCCCCGCCCCCCGTGGCGCCGGCGCCCCGCCGCCGGGCAAGGGCCGGCTGCTGCCCGAGTCCACGGCCCGCTTCCTGCGCCGCCGGGTGATGGAGCTGGGCGGGCTGGGCCTTCTGGGCGTGGCCGCGGTGGTGGCGGCGGCGCTGGGCAGCTACGACCCCGCCGACCCGTCCTGGAACACGGCCAAGCCGGCGGGGGAGGGGCTGGTGCGAAACTGGGTGGGCGTCCCCGGTGCCTACCTCTCGGACGTGCTGTGGCAGACGCTGGGCGTGGCCGGCTGGCTGATCGCTGCCATCCTGGCGGGCTGGGGCCTGTCCGTGGCCCGGCATCGTCCGATCGGCAACTGGCCGGTGCGGGTGCTGCTGGCCCTGGGCGCCGTCCTGCTGACCGCCATGACCCTGGCCGGCCTGTCCGGTCCCGCCGTCCTGGGCGGCAGCGCCGGGCTGCTGCTGTTGGGCACCATCTCCGGGCTGGTGGAGGGCCTGTTGGGTGCGGCGAGCGGGCCGTTGCTGGGCGTCGTCCTGGCCGTGCCGGCCCTGCTGGTCCTGCTCTCCTCCCTCGGCGTCTCCCCCACCCAGGCTGTTGCCGGGCTGAAGGGCCTGGGCGGACAGTTGAAGCGCCCCGCGGCCCCGGCCCGGCCTTCCCGCGCCGCCACCGGGCCGGAGGCGGAGCCCCGCTTTGCCGCCCTGTCCGGCCTCGCCCACAAGTTCCGCCTGGACCCCGCCGCCATCATGGCGCAGCTGCGGGAGAAGGCGTCGGGCCTGCTGGCCCGCAAGCCCGCCGCGGCCCCTGCCGCCCCCGCCCCCCGCGGCCGGGTGGAGCCGGGCCTGTCCGTCCCCCGCTTCGACCGGGGCGAGGCGAGCCGCGCCGAGCCCACCCTGTCCCCCCGGGCCGAGCGCGCCGCCCCGTCGGCACCCCGTGACGAGGATGAGGAGGAGCCGCCCTTCGAGCCGGATGCCCCCGCCGTCCAGCGCCCACGCCTCGCCCCCGTGGTCACCCCCCGGCCGAAGCCGGTGGAACCCGCCCGCAAGGCGGTGGAGAAGGCCCGCCAGCCCGCCCTGGAGCTGGTGCCTAACGAGGGCGGGGAGTATGAGCTGCCGCCCCTGGACATCATGCAGCAGCCGCCCCACGGCGCCGGCCCGCTGATGGATGAGGAGTCCTTGCAGCGCAACGCCACCCTGCTGGAGGGGGTGCTGGAGGATTTTGGCGTCCGCGGTGAGATCGTGAAGGTCAGCCCCGGCCCCGTGGTCACGTTGTATGAGCTGGAGCCCGCACCCGGCACCAAGTCCTCCCGCGTCATCGGTCTGGCCGACGACATCGCCCGTTCCATGAGCGCTGTCAGCGTCCGCGTGGCGGTGGTGCCCGGCCGCAACGTCATCGGCATCGAGCTGCCGAACCAGAAGCGGGAGACGGTGTACCTGCGGGAACTGCTGCAGGCGGAGGCGTACGACAAGTCCCAGGCCAAGCTGGCCCTGGTGCTGGGCAAGGACATCGGCGGCGGCCCGGTCATCGCCGACCTGGCCCGCATGCCCCATTTGCTGGTGGCCGGCACCACGGGCTCGGGCAAGTCGGTGGCCATCAACACCATGATCCTGTCGCTGCTGTACCGGCTGCCGCCGGACAAGTGCCGCTTCATCATGGTGGACCCGAAGATGCTGGAGCTGAGCATCTATGAGGGCATCCCCCACCTGTTAGCGCCCGTCGTCACCGACCCGAAGAAGGCGGTGGTGGCCCTGAAATGGGCGGTGCGGGAGATGGAGGACCGCTATCGCGCCATGTCCAAACTGGGCGTGCGCAACATCGACGGCTATAACGCCCGCCTGCGGGAAGCGCGGGAAGACGGGGAGGTGCTGACCCGCCGCGTCCAGACCGGCTTCGACCCCGACACCGGCAAGCCGGTCTATGAGGAGCAGCCCATCGACCTGACGGAGCTGCCCTACATCGTCGTCATCGTGGACGAGATGGCGGACCTGATGCTAGTGGCCGGCAAGGACATCGAGGCGGCGATCCAGCGCCTCGCCCAGATGGCCCGTGCCGCGGGCATCCACCTGATCATGGCCACCCAGCGCCCCAGCGTGGACGTCATCACCGGCACCATCAAGGCCAACTTCCCCACCCGCATCAGCTTCCAGGTCACCAGCAAGATCGACAGCCGCACCATCCTGGGCGAGCAGGGGGCGGAGCAGCTCCTGGGCCAGGGCGACATGCTCTACATGGCCGGCGGCGGCCGCATCACCCGCGTCCATGGTCCCTTCGTCCGGGACGAGGAGGTGGAGCAGGTGGTCAAGTTCCTGAAGGCCCAGGGCGAGCCCATGTATGTGGACGCCGTGACCGAGGAGGATGAGGAGTTCGACCCCTCCGAGGACGGCGGCGGTGGTGGCGGCGGGGAGAACCCGGCCACCGGCGACGACCTCTACGACCAGGCCGTGGCCGTGGTGACGCGGGAGCGCAAGGCCAGCACCAGCTTCATCCAGCGGCACCTGCGCATCGGCTACAACTCCGCCGCCCGGCTGATCGAGCGGATGGAGAAGGAAGGCGTGGTCAGCAAGGCCAACCACGCCGGCAAGCGCGAGGTCCTGGCCCGCGACGTGGACGACCACGAGCGGGTGAACTGACCTATCCGGCAGCGGCCGTCCAAGAAACACGCACGGACACGCACAAGGACACTCACGAACACGCACGCAGGAAAACGGGCTGCGCCGCAGGCGTCCTTCCTCTTGCTTGGTCTGTTTCGTGAATGTTCGTGCGTGTCTGGTGTGTGTTCGTGAAGGTCAAACGGCCCCACGCCTGACAGATTGCTCCAGGCCCGAACTCCCAGGTCAGCCCACGTCCGCCGGCTTCATCGCGTAGAATCGGTACACCCGCAGGCCCGCGTTCAGGGCGGCCACGCGGCGGGCCCACAACTCCACCTCCTCCACCACCGCGATCTTGGTGTCGCGGTCCATGCTCACCGTCTCGAGGTGCTTCACCAGGCTCTGGATGGCGGCCAGGATGGTGCTGCGGTGGATGTCCGAATTGTCCTCGGTGATGCGGATGTCCAGGTTCCGCTGGGTCAGCGCCGTGGCGTACTGCTCCACCGTCCAGGGATGGGGCTCCGCCGGTTCGTGGTTGGCCCAGCTGTCGAACTCCCGCTGCTTCAGGGCGGCGGGGTCCACCACATAGTCGGTGAACAGCAACTGCCCACGGGGCTTCAGCGCCGCCTCGATCCCATCGATCAGGCCTTCCTTGTTCCGGATGGTGAACAGGGCCTCCTTGGAGAAGATGGCGTCCACCCGCTTCGTCCACTTGAAGCCGTCCAGGTCCATCTGCTGCACCGGCGCCTGCCGGGCCAGGCCGGATTTCTGCGACCGGAACATGCCTAGCTCCGCCAGGACCGGGTTGTGCTCCAGCCCGGTGACCCAGGCGCCGTACTGCTGTGCCATGGTGCGGGTGGCCCCGCCCAGGCCGGCGCCGATGTCCAGCACGCTCATGGCCGGGTTCAGGCCCAAGGGCTTGACCATGCTGGGGATGAAGTCCGTCCCGCCGGGGGTGGAGAACCCCTCGCCCCAGATCTTTTCCGACACCTGGACCCGGGTGGCGGTCCACAGGGGCTTGCCCTTGCGGTTAAGGTGCTTGCCTTCCGCCGGGCCCGAGGACACGCCGCCGGCGGCGGCGTCGGGCCCGTCCGCCGCGGCATCCCGGCGCCGTTGCATCAGGCCCGACAGGTCATACCCCTCCCACCACGCGACCAGACGCTCCTTCAGCGTCAGCGTGGGCGGGGCGACCTCTTCCGTACCGGGGGAGGCGGGCATGCTCGTGACGGTCTGCCTTGCGGGTTCGTCACTACCACTCTAATACGGGGTGGGAGGGCGGGGGAAGTCCAATCCCCGCCGGTCCCGGGGCCAAGTCCCCGCGCCAAACCTACAGGCCTGCCAAGGAGATGGCGGCGGCAGCATGCCGGAATCCCGCCCGCCATAAGGGTGCGGCCTGCCCCGAAGGCGGCCTTCCCTAAGGGTCTCCTGTGGAAAACACAAGGATTGGTGTGGCGCGACACAGGATTTAGCGTGTAAACAGTCGCGCGGCCTGCCTTTGCCGGGGCTTCCATTATCCCCTCGATTTTGCCAGTCCTTTAGGGGTATCCCCGCGGCTTTGTTCGTGCATCCCGTGGATATCCGGTATATGGTTTCTTCGGGGTGGCTGCTCGACTCGACCGCAATAGGCATTTCCCTGCGGGCCAGAAACGGGTACTGTCCTTGCAGCCGGCCCGCCGGTGAAGTCCTTCTAACGTTTGGCAGTCGAGTCTACGAACACATGTACGAGCGCCGTTCTCCCCAGAGCCCGCAGGTCACCCGCCGGGGCGTCACCGCCACTGTCAAGTGGTACAACCCCACCAAGGGCTTCGGCTTCGTGACCCTGTCGGACGGGTCCCCGGACGCCTTCCTGCACGCCTCGGTCGTCCAGGCCATGGGCCATGACAGCCTGGCGGACGGCACCACCATCGTGTGCGACCTGTCCCAGGGTCAGAAGGGCCCGCAGGTCGCGGCCATCCACAGCGTGGACACCTCCACGGCCACCGCTCCCCGTCGCCCGGCCGGCGGCGACCGCTTCGGCGGTGGTGGGGACCGTTTCGGCGGCGGCGGTGACCGCTTCGGCGGTGGCGGCGGCTACGGCGGCGGCGGCGGTTACGGCGGCGGCGGCTATGGTGAGCCCCGCGCTCCCCGCGCCCCGCGCAGCTTCGACACCGGCCCGACCGAGACCATCGAGGGCACCGTGAAGTTCTTCAGCGCCGACAAGGGCTTCGGGTTCGTGACCCCCGATGGCGGCGGGAAGGACGTGTTCGTGCACATCACCGCCCTGGAGCGGTCCGGCGTGCGCAGCCTGACCCCGGAGCAGCGCGTCCGCCTGCAGACCAGCATGGGTCAGAAGGGTCCGCAGGCCAACCGCGTCGAGCTGCTGTAATCCAGGCAGCCCGATCCGGCTTGATGGCTGGTGAACGGTAAGGAATGGCGTCGCCCCCCGGGCGGCGCCATTTCCGTTTCTGCGACTGGCGGCCTTGCCATGCATTCGGGGATGCGGCCCGGCCGGACCCATGGCAGAAAGGTGGGGATGACCCAGCGCACCTCCCGCCGCCCCACCCGCCTTGGCCTCGCCCTCCTGGCCAGCCTCCTCCTCAGCCCCCCTGTACCGGCCCAGACACCGGAACCGGCATCCCCCAGGGTCGAGAAGCCCCTGGCACTGGCCAAGCGCCACATGGCCGTAGCCGCGAACCCCCTGGCCGCAGAGGCGGGGCGGGAGATGCTGCGCCGGGGGGCAGCGCCGTGGATGCGGCGGTCGCCACCGCCCTGGTCCTTGGGCTTGTGGAACCGCAGAGTTCCGGGCTGGGCGGCGGCGGCTTCCTGTTGGTCGCGATGCCCGATGGCACCGTCACCAGCTTCGACGGGCGGGAAACGGCCGGGCAGGGCGTCATGCCTGACCATTTCATCGGCCCGGACGGAAAGCCGCTTGGCTTCCTGAAGGCCTTGGGCCAGGGCCGGCCCGTCGGGGTCCCCGGCCTTGTCGCCATGCTGGCGGAGGCACACCGCAAACACGGCAGGCTGCCCTGGGCCACCCTGTTCGAGCCGGCCGTTGCGTTGGCGGAACGGGGGGTGCCCGCCTATCCCCGCATGGTCCATGTACTGGAAACCTGGCGGCGGGTGCTGGAACAGTCCCCCGACCTGAAAACCACCTACTATCGCAACGACCTTGGTGTGCCCAGGGTCGGCGAACCCGTTCTCCAACCGGAACAGGCCGCGGCCCTGAAGCTGCTGGCCGCCCGGGGACCCGATGCCCTCTACCGCGGGCCCATTGGCAAGGCGATGACCGACCGTCTCGCCGCGGCCGCCGGTGCGGAAGGGCCCCCTGTGCTGCGGCCAGAGGACCTCGCCGCCTATAAGGCCGTGGAGCGGCCCGCCGTCTGCCGCCCCTACCGGGCCTGGACCGTCTGCGGCATGGGCCCGCCCTCGGCCGGCGGTCTCGGGGTGCTGCAGATCCTGGGCATGCTGGAAGGCCATGACATGGCCGCCCTGGGCAAGGACAATCCCCAGGCTTGGCACCTGTTCGCGGAGGCATCGAAGCGCGCCTATGCCGACCGGGAGGTCTATCCTGCCGACCCGGACCGGGTGCCCGTGCCCGTGCGGGGCCTGCTGGACAAGGGCTATCTGACGGCCCGCGCCGCTACCATCGACCCGGGCCGCGCCACAGCGGGCAAGGTCCCTGCCGGCGACCCGCCCTACCGTGAAGGCCACGCCTTCGGGGTGGGGGAGGGGCCGGACATCGCGGGCACCAGCCACGCGTCCTTCGTCGACGGCGACGGCATGGTGGTGTCCATGACCAACTCGGTGGAGTTCGCCTTCGGCTCCGGCCTCATCGCCGGGGGTATCGTGCTGAACAACCAGCTCACCGATTTCAGCTTCGTGCCGGTGGACCCGGCGGGCCGCCCCGTGGCCAACGCCCCCGGCCCAGGCAAGCGCCCTCGCTCATCCATGGCGCCCATGGTGGTGCTGGACGGGCAGGGCCGCCCGGTGCTGGGCGTCGGCTCCCCCGGTGGCAGCGCCATCATCGGCTATGTGGCGCAGGCGCTGGTGGCCATGCTGGACTGGGGCCTGGACCCCCAGGCCGCCATCGACCTGCCCATTGTGCTGGACCGCAACACCGGCACCGTGGTGGTGGAGGCCGTGCCCCAGGGTGACGCTGTCGCTGCGGCCCTCATGGAACGGGGGCATGCGGTGAAGCGTGAGGAAACCAACAGCGGCCTGCACGCGGTCCGGCTGGTGCCCGGCGGGATCCAGGGCGGCGCGGACCCGCGGCGGGACGGGGTGGCGGCGGGGGATTGAGGGAATAAATAGGTTGGTTGAAATACCAAGCGCATGAGTTTCTGGCTCATGCGCTTATCAGATCAAGCCCTGACTGATGGCCGTCACTTCCGCCCGACCAGCGTCCCCGCCCCACCCTCGGTGAAAATTTCCAGCAGGATGGCGTGCGGCACGCGGCCGTCCAGGATGACGGCACCCTCCACGCCGCCCTCCACCGCCTCGATGCAGGTCTCAAGCTTGGGGATCATGCCGCCGAAGGCCGTGCCGTCGGCGATGGCCGCCTTGGCCGCCTCCACGGACAGGCTGGGGACCAGGTTCTTGTCCTTGTCCAGGAAGCCCGCCACGTCGGTCAGCAGCAGCAGCCGGGTGGCGCCCACGGCCGCGGCGATGGCCCCGGCGGCCGTGTCGGCGTTGATGTTGTAGGTCTCCCCATCCTCCCCGATGCCGACGGGGGCGATCACGGGGATGATGTCCGCCTGGCGCAGCTTCATCAGCAGGCCGGGGTTGATGCGGAACGGGTCGCCCACGAAGCCCAGGTCCACGATCCGCTCGATGTTGCTGTCCGGGTCGCGCTTGGTACGGGTTACCTTGCGGGCCTCGATCAGGTCGTCATCCTTGCCGGACAGGCCGATGGCGTCGCCACCCTCGTCGTTGATCAGGGCGACGATCTCCTTGTTGATGCTGCCGGACAGCACCATCTCGGCGATCTCCATGGTGGCCTTGTCGGTCACGCGCAGCCCGTCCACGAAGGTGGACTTGATGTTCAGCCGGTCCAGCATCTGGCCGATCTGCGGCCCGCCGCCATGCACGACGATGGGATAGATGCCCACCTGCTTCAGCAGGACGATGTCGCTGGCGAAGCGCTTGGCCAGCTCCTGGTTGCCCATGGCGTGGCCGCCATACTTCACCACCACCGTCTTGCCGCTGTAGCGGCGCATATAGGGCAGGGCCTCGGACAGGGTCCGTGCCTTGGCGATCCACTCCTCACGCGACGGGGCCTCGCGGGACGGGGCGGGGGCGGATGCGGCGGTCATCGGCGGCTCCGGGTGGGAATGGCAAACGGCCGAGTGTCTAACACCCGCGCCCCCATGGGGCAATGACCGGTTGGCCTGCGGCTTCGACATCGGCCACCGCGGGCACCGCGAAGCCACTTGGTGGCAGAACCGTCATGCACTAACGTGCCCTGGTTGTTATCTGCCGGGGTACCCCTCCATGTTGAGAACCATTGATAAGTATACCGTCGCATTGTTCGCCACCGCGGCTTTCCTATCAGCTGCCACGCCCGTGCTGGCCCAGCCAGCGCCCGCCCCCGCCAGCGCCAGACCCGCCGCCACGGTGGACATCCCTTATGAGAGGTTCACCCTGAAGAACGGCCTGCGGGTGCTGGTGCACACCGACCGCAAGGCGCCGGTGGTGGCCGTCGGCGTCTGGTACCATGTGGGCAGCAAGGATGAGAAACCGGGCCGCACCGGCTTCGCCCATTTGTTCGAGCATCTGATGTTCCAGGGTACTGAGAACTACAAGGGCGAGTGGTTCACCCCGTTCGAGAAGGTGGGCGCCACCGACCAGAACGGCACCACCTTCCTGGATCGCACCAACTATTTCCAGACCGTCCCGACCACCGCCCTGGACATGACCCTGTGGCTGGAGTCGGACCGCATGGGCCACTTCATCAACTCAGTAGACCAGGCGAAGCTGGACGAGCAGCGCAAGGTCGTGAAGAACGAGAAGCGCCAGGGGGAGAACCGCCCCTATGGCCGCATCTGGGAGGCCACGCTGAAGGGTCTGTTCCCCAGCGGGCACCCCTACAGCTGGACGACCATCGGCTCCATGGAGGACCTGTCGGCCGCGTCGCTGGACGACGTGAAGACCTGGTTTAACACCTATTATGGCCCCAACAACGCGGTGCTGGTGCTGGCCGGCGACATCGACGCGCAGGCTGCCAAGCCGCTGGTGGAAAAGTATTTCGGGGACATCCCCGCCGGCCCCAACCTGCCCCGCGACCTGCACAAGGTGCCGGACCGGCGGGAGAATACCCGCTCGCGCCTGGAGGACCGGGTGCCCCAGGCGCTGCTGCGCCGGACCTGGGCCGTGCCGGGGGTCAACACGCGGGACTATGCCCTGCTGGGGCTGGCGGCCCAGGTGTTGGGCGGCGGCAAGACGTCCCGGCTGTACAAGGAGCTGGTCTATGACCGGCAGATCGCCACCAGCGCCACCGCCGGCAACGCGCCTTTCGAGCTTGCGTCCATCTTCTCCGTCTCCCTGATGGTGAAGCCGGGGACGGAGCCGGGTCAGGTCGAATCGGTGATGGAACGGGTGGTCGCCGACTTCCTGGATAAAGGGCCCACGGCAGAGGAGCTGGAACGGGCCAAGACGGTCTTCCGCTCCCAGTTCGTCCGCGGGGTGGAGAGGGTAGGCGGCTTCGGCGGCAAGGCCACCCTGCTGGCGGAGGGGGAGCTGTACCACGGCAACCCGGCCCACTACGCCACCTGGCTGCGCTGGATCGACACGGCGACGGCAAAGGACGTGCAGGCGGTGGCGCGGGAATGGCTGCGCCGCGGCTGGCACCAGGTGGACGTGGTGCCGGTGCCGGCCTACACCGTCTCCGGCGGCGGGGCCGACCGCTCGGCCCTGCCCACGGTGGACAAGACGCCCGACCTCAGCTTCCCGGCCATCGAGACGGCGACCCTGTCCAACGGCATCAAGGTCTCGCTCGCCCGGCGTTCCGCCATCCCGGCGGTGACCGTGGCGCTCCAGTTCGACGCGGGCTATGCCGCCGACCCCGCCGACAAGCCCGGCGTCGGCAGCTTCACCCTCGGCTTGATGGATGAGGGCACGGGCAAGCGCACCGCCCTGGGCATCGCCGCGGAGGTGGAGGGGCTGGGGGCGAACCTGTTCCTGCAGAATAGCCTGGACATGGCCTATGCCGGCGTCTCCTCCCTGAAGGACAAGCTGGGGCCCAGCCTGGCCGTGCTGGCCGACGTGGTGCGCGACCCCATCTTCCCGCAGGAGGAGATCGATCGCATCCGCCCCCGGCTGCTGAGCGGCATCCAGCAGGAGAAGGCCAACCCGCAAAACTTGGCTTGGCGCCTGTTGCCGCCCGCCCTCTATGGCAAGGACCATGCCTATGGCAAGCCGCTGACCGGCACGGGCACGGAGGTGTCGATCAAGTCGATCACCCGCGCCGACATGGTGGCGTTTCACCGCGCCTGGGTCCGCCCGGACAATGCCCGCATCTTCGCCGTGGGCGACGTGTCGCTGCCGGAACTGGTGGCCGAGCTGGAGAAGGCCTTCGGCAGCTGGAAGCCGCCCGCCACGCCCAAGCCCGCCAAGAACTTGGCGACGGTCAAGCGGGAGGGGACGCGCGTTGCCCTGGTGGACCGGCCCGGCGCCGAGCAGACAGTGATCCTGGCGGGCCGGGTGGGCCCCGCCTACGCCGAGGAGGCGGAGATCCCCCTCGCCGTCGCGAACGACCTGTTCGGCGGGCTGTTCGGCTCCCGCATCAACCTGAACCTGCGGGAGGACAAGGGCTGGAGCTATGGCGTCGACAGCAGCAGCCAAGGAACCCTGGGCCAGCAGCCCTGGATCATCCAGGCCCCGGTACAGACGGACAAGACGGGCGAGTCTCTGGCCGAGCTGTTGAAGGAGATCAGGGAGATCGGCACCAGCCGCCCGCCCACGGCGGAGGAGCTGGCGATGGCGGTGCAGAACGGCGTCCGCTCCCTCCCCGGCCGGTTTGAGACGGCGGACGCCGTGCTGGGCCAGATGCTGGACGACTCCCTCTATGGCCGGAAGCCTGACCACATCCTGGGCGTGAAGGCCCGGTACGAGGCCCTGAAGCCGGCCGACGTTTCCGCCGCGGTGAAGGAGCTGATCCGCGCCGACGACATGGTCTGGGTGGTCATCGGCGACCGCAAGCGGGTGGAACAGGCGGTGCGCGACGCCGGCCTGGGCCCGCTGGAAATCTGGGACAACGACGGCAACAAGCTGGAGTGAGGCGGTACTGATGGCGGCCCGGGGGAGCGATCTCCCGGGTCGCCCCCATCCCCGTCAGGCGGCCGGGGGCGGTGCCGCCAGGCTCGTCAGCGTCGCGCGCAGCTCGGGGATGCCCAGGCCCGTGTCGGAGCTGGTGACCATCACCTCCGGGTGGGCGGCGCCGTGCTTCTTCAGGATCTCGGCCACGGCGGCGCGGGCCTTGGGGATGGCTTGGTCGCGCAGCGTGTCCACCTTGGTCAGGACGACCTGGTAGGGCACGGCGGCCTGGTCCATCATCTTCATGGTGTCGATATCGCTTTCCTTCGGCCCGTGGCGGCTGTCCACCAATACCAGGGCCCGGCGCAGTGTGACCCGGCCCTTCAGGTAGCTGCGGGCGAACAGGGTCCAGGCCTCCGACCGTTCCTTCGACACCTTGGCATAGCCGTAGCCCGGCATGTCCACAAGCACCAGCCGGTCGCCCAGGTTGAAGAAGTTGAGCTGCTGGGTGCGGCCCGGGGTCTGGCTGGTCCGGGCCAGGGTCTTGCGGCCGGTCAGGGCGTTGATCAGGGACGACTTGCCCACGTTGGACCGCCCCGCGAAGCACACCTCCGGCAGGTCGGCCTCCGGCAGGGCCGCCGCGGCCTCCGCCCCCCAGAAGAAGTCGCAGGGGCGGGCGAACAGCAGCCGCCCCGCCTCGATCTCCTCCTCGGTCAGGCTGCCGGTCAGGCTGGGGATGATGCGGGGGGTGTTGGCCATGGGGATGCTCGCTTCAGAAATGGAAAGGGACCGGCCCCGGGCGCGGGTGCCGGTCCCTGGCCGTGCGACGGGCGCGTCAGGTCACCTTGACGCCCATCCGGCGCATGATGAACCACTGCTGGGCGATGGACAGCAGGTTGGACCAGGTCCAGTAGATCACCAGGCCCGCCGGGAACGCCGCCATCATGTAGGTGAAGATGAACGGCAGCGCCATGAACACCTTCTGCTGCACCGGGTCGGGCTGCGACGGGTTCAGCTTCTGCTGCAGCCACATGGTCACGCCCATCAGGATCGGCCAGACGCCGATGTGCAGGATGGCGGGCGGGTCCCAGGGGATCAGGCCGAACAGGTTGAAGAGGGTGGTGGGGTCCGGCGCCGACAGGTCCTGGATCCAGCCGAAGAAGGGCGCGTGCCGCATCTCGATGGTGACGAACAGCACCTTGTACAGGGCGAAGAAGACGGGGATCTGCAGCAGGATCGGCAGGCAGCCGCCCAGCGGGTTGGCCTTCTCCTCCTTGTACAGCTTCATCATCTCCATGGACATCCGCTCACGGTTGTCGCCATGGACCTTGCGGATCTCCTCCATCTTCGGCTGGAGCTTCTTCAGCTTGGCGAAGGCCTCGTACTGCTTGTTGGCGATGGGGAAGAAGGCCAGGCGCAGCAGCACCGTGAAGACCAGGATGGCCACGCCGAAGTTGCCCACCAGCCCGCGCAGGAAGTCCAGCGCATGGAAGAACGGGATGGTGAAGAAGTAGAACCAGCCCCAATCCACCGCATAGTTGAAGCGGGGGATGCCCAGGCTGTCCCGGTACTCCTCCAGCAGGTTCACTTCCTTGGCGCCGGCGAACAGGCGGTTGGTGCTCTCCGCCGCCGCACCGGGGGCCACGGTCAGGGCCGGGGCGGTGAAGTCGAACTGATAGACGTCGCCCGCCGCCTGGCGCTGGTGGAACAGGCGGGCGTTGATCTGGGCGCCCTGGTCGGGCACCAGGCTGACCAGCCAGTACTTGTCGGTGAAGCCGAACCAGCCGCCGGTCGTGCTGAACTTCTGCTCCGCCCCGTCCTCCTTCAGGTCCGTGTAGTTCGGCTCCTGCAGCACCCCGTCGATGACGCCGATGGGCCCCTCATGCAGCACGTAGAAGCCGCTGGTGGTGGGGGTGCCGATGCGCTGGACCCGGCCATAGGGCTGAAGCGTGACCGGGGCGGCGCCGTTGTTGCGCACCCGCTGGGTCACCGTGAACATGAAGTTCTGGTCGACATTGATCACCCGCTCGAACACCAGCCCCTGGCCGTTGTCCCAGGTCAGGGTGACGGGCTTGTCCACGCCCAGGGGGCCGCCGCTGGCGGTCCACTCGGTACCCGGGCCGGGCACGGCATTGGCAGGCAGGCCGCCGGCGCCGATCCAACCGAACTCGGCGAAGTAGGGGGACTCGGACCCGGTCGGCGCCAGCAGCACCACCTCGGCGCTCGCCGGCTCCGGCGTGACGCGGTAATTGGCCAGGGTCAGGTCGTCGAAGCGGCCGCCGCGCAGGTTCACGCTGCCATGGATGCGCGGCGTGTCGATCTTCAGGCGCTGGGTCTCGCCCAGCACCACCGTCCGCTCCCGCGGGCCGGCGGGGGGCGCGTTGCTGACCACCGTCTCGCTGCCGGGGGCCTGGCCGGGGACGGTGGCCTGGGGCAGGGTAGGGTCGGCCGCGGGGCCGGCGGGGGCCTGCTGCTCCACCAGCGCCTGCTGGCGGGCCTGTTCGGCCTGCAGGGCGCGCTGGCGCGGCAGCTCATAGAAGAAGTGGAACCCGAACAGGATGGCGACCGAGATCGCGATCGCCAGCAAAAGGTTCTTCTGGTCCGTCATGGGGTGCTGTTCCAGGTTCCAGGCGTGTTCGATGTGCAGCGCGCATATTCGGCGCGGCTTGGCATTTGTAAAGGCCCGGCGGTCAGTGCCGGGCGCAGGAGGGGGATGTTTCCGGGCTTCCCGCGGCTTTTCCCGGCTGCGGCACCGGGTCCCAGCCCGACCCGCCCCAGGGATGGCAGCGGCAGACACGCCGCGCCGCCAGCCAGCCACCCTTCAGGCCCCCATGGGCGGCCAGGGCTTCCAGCGCATATTCGGAGCAGCTCGGCATGTAGCGGCAGCGCGGGCCCAGCACGGGGGAGATACCCCAGCGATAGGCCAGGACCGTCCCCTTGAGCGCCAGGGCTAGCGGGCTCACGTCCCGCCTCCGTCGGCCTGGGGCGCGGCATCCGGCGCCGGCGGGTCCTGCCAGGCGCGCAGCTTCTTCATGGCCTGGGCCAGATCCTGCTTCAGGGCGGCATAGGGCCGGCGCACCGTCTCCGCCCGGGCCACCACCACGTAATCCGTGGCGGGCAGGGCGTGGGGGGCCAGCACCTCGGCCACGGCCGCGCGCAAACGACGACGGGCGCGGTTGCGTTCAACCGCGCCCCCAACCTTCTTGCTGGCGGTAAAGCCGACACGGACGTCTGGCTCGCCCTTGCGGGGCTTCTGCACCCCGTCCTGGGCGCGGGCCTGCAACAGCAAGCCCGGCGCCGACCATTTGCGGCGAGCCCCGGCCACGGCCAGGAACTCCGCCCGCTTGGTCAGGCGCCCCACCTTGTACCGGGCCTTGCCCGAGACCGGGGGCGCCATGGCACGACCCTTAGGCCGACAGGCGCTTGCGGCCCTGCGCGCGGCGCTTGTTGATGATCTTCCGGCCGGCGGCGGTGGCCATGCGGGCGCGGAAGCCATGGCGGCGGGCGCGGACGATCTTGCTGGGCTGGAAAGTACGCTTCACGACACTGACTCCGGTGACATCTCGGCAAAAACGAAGCGCGGTTTATAGTGGTGGCGAGGGTGGGAGTCAACGGGCGAGCGGGCCCGATTGCGAGGGGGCACGCTTGTGTTATCCTGCTGGTGGAACATATAGGTGTCCCATGGCCCGACACAACCTCGACCGCCCCTTGCCCGCCGATGATCCTACCGACGCCGCCCTGACGGAGGAGGCACTGGCCGAGTTGGATTCCGGCATGGGCATCCCGCTGGCCGACATCAAGGCTTGGGTGGAATCCTGGGGCACGGACGACGAGCTCCCGCCGCCGGAGGCCCGCCGGTTCCGGTAGGGGACCAGGGCTTGTTCACCATCCAACTCTCGACCCGCGCCCGGCGCGACCTGCAAGCGGTGCACGCTTGGTATGGCCAGGGTGGCGTCATCGCCAAACGGCGGGTGCAGCACATCATCAAGGCGCTCGAGGACTTGGCGGGGGCCCCGTTCCGCTGGCCGGTCGATGACCTGGACAGCCGTTTCCGGATGCGCATCGTCGAGAAGCACCGCATCCGCTACCGCGTCTCGATGGAGGACCGGGTGGTTGAGGTGGTCAGAATCAGGGGGCCTTGGCAAAACCTGCCGTAACCACCCCCTCACGCCCTGGTGACTGGCAGTGATGGGCGCAGGACCTTAGGTTGGGATCGTCACCCGCAACGATCCACGGACCCTCTTGCCATGGCCGCGCCCGCTACCCCCGCCTGGAAGCGCCTGCTGCCCCTGGCCGTGCTGGCCGCTGGCATCGGGGCGGTCTTCGCCCTCGACCTGGACCGTTACCTCAGCTTCTCCGCCCTGGCGGAGAACCGGCAGGCCCTGGCGGGCTGGGTCGATGCCAACCCGCTGCTGGCGCCGGCCGGCTTCGTCCTGGCCTATGCCCTGGCCGTGGCCCTGTCCATCCCGGGGGCCATCTTCCTGACCCTGGCGGGCGGGCTGCTGTTCGGGGTGGTGGCGGGCACGCTCTATGTGGTGGCGGGCGCGACGCTTGGGGCGACGCTGCTGTTCCTGGCCGCCCGCACGGCGCTGGGCGACCTGCTGCGGGCCAAGGCCGGCCCCTGGCTGGCCAAGCTGGAGGACGGGTTCCGGCAGGACGCGCTGAGCTACCTGCTGTTCCTGCGCCTCGTCCCCGCCTTCCCCTTCTGGCTGGTGAACCTGGTCCCCGCCTTCCTGGGCGTCAGGCTGTCCACCTTCGTCATCGGCACCTTCCTGGGCATCATCCCCGGCACCCTTGTCTATGTCTCCGTTGGCAACGGGCTGGGCGCGGTGCTGGACCAGGGCGGCACGCCGGACCTGGGCATCATCTTCACCCCGTCGGTGCTGCTGCCCCTGCTGGGGCTGGCGGCCCTGTCCCTCGTCCCCATCCTGCTGAAGCGCTTCAAGCGCCCGACGGAGGCCGCCCGTGGCTGAGACCCTCACCGCAGACCTCTGCATCATCGGCGCCGGCTCCGGCGGCCTGTCCGTGGCGGCGGGTGCCGCCCAGCTGGGCCAGAAGGTGGTGCTGTTCGAGAAGCACCGCATGGGCGGCGACTGCCTGAACACGGGCTGCGTGCCGTCCAAGGCCGTCATCGCCGCCGGCAAGGCCGCCCACACCATCCGCACCGCCGCCAAGTTCGGCGTCACGGGCGGCGAGCCGCAGGTGGACTACGCCAAGGTCCACGCCCATGTCCGCGGCGTCATCGCCGCCATCGAGCCCAACGACTCGGTGGAGCGGTTCACCGGCCTTGGCGTGAGGGTGATCCAGCAGGCCGCCCGCTTCACCGGGCCGGACAGGGTGGAGGCGGAGGACGGCACCGTGGTCACCGCCCGCCGCTTCGTCGTCGCCACGGGCAGCCGCCCCGCCGCCCCGCCCATCCCCGGGCTGGACAAGGTGCCCTATCTGACGAACGAGAGCCTGTTCGACCTGACCGTCCTGCCCGGCCACCTGGTCGTCATCGGCGGCGGCCCCATCGGGCTGGAGATGGCCCAGGCCCACCGGCGGCTGGGCTCCAGGGTGACGGTGCTGGAGCGCTTCGGGATCCTGCCCAAGGACGACCCCGCCCTGGTCGCCATCGCCCGCAAGGCCCTGCTGGCTGAGGGGCTGGACCTGCGGGAGGGCGCCGACATCCTGCGCGTCGAGCCCGGCCCCGTCGTTGTGCTGAAGCGCCCGGACGGCGGGGAGGAGCGGCTGGAGGCCACCCACCTGCTGGTCGCCGCCGGCCGCCGCGCCAACATAGAGGACCTGGGGCTTGAGGCCGCGGGCATCGCCTTCACCCCCCGCGGCATCACCGTGGACGAGGGCCTGCGCACCAGCAACCGCAAGGTCTACGCCATCGGCGACGTGGCCGGCGGCCCGCAGTTCACCCACGTGGCCGGCTACCACGCGGGCATCGTCGTGAAGTCCGCCCTGTTCCGCCTGCCCGCCAAGGTGGACTACAAGGCCCTGCCTTGGGTCACCTACCTGGAGCCGGAACTGGCCCATGTGGGCCTGACGGAGGCGCAGGCGCGGGAGAAGCACCCGGACGTCCGCACGACCGAATGGCCCCTGAATGAGAACGACCGCGCCCAGGCGGAGCGGGAGACGGAAGGCCTGGCCAAGGTGGTCCTGCGCAAGAACGGACTGATCCTGGGCGCCAGCATCGTCGCCCCCCACGCGGGCGAGCTGATCCAGCCCTGGGCCCTGGCCATCACCGCCGGCCTGAAGATCAAGTCCTTCACCGACATGATCGCCCCGTACCCCACCCTGGGCGAGGTCAACAAGCGCGCTGCCAGCGCCTTCTACACCCCCAGCCTGTTCAGCGAGCGGACGAGGGGCCTGGTGCGGCTGCTGACGCGGTTCTGAGTGGAGAGCACTGCCGCGCCCGGGTTCGTTCTGTCGGGCTTCCGCTCCGCTCCAGCCCAACCTACGAATTCCATCGCCGTAGGTCGCGGGTGAGCGAAAGCGAACCCCGACACCCCGCCGTCACCCCTCCATCCTCACCTTCAACGCCAGCAGGTCCCGCCAAGCCTCCCGCTTCGCCACCGGGTTCCGCAGCAGGTAGGCCGGGTGCAGCATGGGCAGGGCGGGCAGGGCCTTCCCCAGCCCCGGCGTCGCGTACTCGAACCAGCGGCCGCGCAGGCGGGTGATGCCCTCACTGCGGGCCAGCAGGGATTTGGCGCTGATGCCGCCCAGGAAGACCAGGATGTCCGGCTTCGCCAACTCCACATGCCGCTGCACGAAGGGCAGGCAGGCGGCGATCTCCCCGTCCGTGGGGCTGCGGTTGCCAGGCGGGCGCCAGGGCAGGACGTTGGTGATGTAAACCGCCTTGGCCGCATCTTCCGCGTGGCGGTCCAGCCCGATGGCGGCCAGCATCTTGTCCAGCAGCGCGCCGGCCGGGCCGACGAAGGGCTTGCCCTGCCGGTCCTCATGCTCGCCCGGTGCCTCCCCCACAAGCATGATGCGGGACTGCGGGTTGCCGTCGGCGAAGACCATGTTGGTGGCGGTGCGCTTCAGGGCACAGCCCTCGAACGCGGCCAGGGCGCGCTGCAACTCCTCCAGCGTGCTGGCCTGCCCCGCGGCGGCGCGGGCCGTGGCCCCGGCCTCCGCGGCACCCAGGGGTCCCGGGGTGGGCGACTCGAGCCCCGGCAGGGCGGGGCCGCCGGCGGCCCGGTTGGGCGCCATGGCCTGGGCGGGCACCGGGCGGGAGGCAGGGGGGGCGCCCGGGGGTGGCGCCGCGGCGGCACGGGCCCGCGGCCCCACCGTCGTCCAGTCGGTGGGAACATCGTTCACGGCCTCGTCCACGCCGATCTCGGCCAGGAACCTCAGCACCGCGACACTGTGGACCAGAGCATTCATGCTTTGACCCTACCATCTGCCTATGGTGTCTTACACGGGCGAAATGCCGACCCGTTCAACGGGCGAAAAACCAGGGCGCCCAAGCGTCGGCAACAAGAAAGCGTAGGGGTGGGACCGGGTTATGGAACGGGAATTCATGGAATACGACGTCGTGATCGTCGGCGCCGGCCCTGCCGGGCTGTCCGCCGCGATCCGGCTGAAGCAACTGTCGGCGGAGCAGGGCCACGAGGTCAGCGTCTGCGTGATCGAGAAAGGGTCGGAGGTCGGGGCCCACATCCTGTCCGGCAACGTCCTGGACCCCCGCGCCCTGAATGAGCTGATCCCGGACTGGAAGGAAAAGGGCGCCCCGCTCAACACCCCTGTCACCGACGACCGGTTCTATGTCCTGTCCGACAAGGGCGGCATCCGCATCCCCAACTTTCTGTTGCCGCCGCTGATGCACAATGACGGCAACTACGCCATCTCCCTCGGCAACCTGTGCCGCTGGCTGGGCCAGCAGGCGGAGGCGCTGGGGTGGAGATCTATCCCGGCTTCGCCGCGGCCGAGGTGGTCTACCACGACGACGGCAGCGTCAAGGGCGTCGCCACCGGCGACATGGGCATCGGCAAGGGCGGGGAGCATACCGACCGCTATACCCCCGGCATGGAGCTGCACGGCAAGTACACCTTCTTCGCAGAGGGCGTGCGCGGCAACCTGTCGAAGCTGCTGATGGAGCGGTTCCACCTGCGCGATGGGGTGGACACCCAGAAGTACGGCATCGGCATCAAGGAGCTGTGGCAGATCGACCCCGAGATGCACAAACAGGGCCTGGTCATGCACACCCAGGGCTGGCCCCTGGACGGCAAGACCGCCGGCGGGTCCTGGATGTACCATCTGGAGGACAACCAAGTCTCCATCGGCTTCGTGGTCAACCTGGACTACTGGAACCCGCACCTCAGCCCGTTCGAGGAGTTCCAGCGCTTCAAGCAGCACCCCTTCATCCGCAAGTACCTGGAGGGCGGCAAGCGCCTGGCCTACGGCGCCCGCGCCATCAACGAGGGCGGGTTGCAGTCCGTGCCGAAGCTGGTCTTCCCCGGCGGCGCCCTGATCGGCTGCTCCGCCGGCTTCGTGAACGTGCCGCGCATCAAGGGCACCCACAACGCCATGAAAACTGGCATGCTAGCGGCGGAGGCCGCGTTCGAGCGGCTGAAGGCCGGCGCCACCCAGGGCGACACGCTGGACAGCTATGAGGACGCCTGGAAGAAATCCTGGGTGCACGAGGATTTGTACAAGGTCCGTAACGTCAAGCCCGGACTGAAGGCGGGCTTGGCGCTGGGCAACCTGCATGGCGGCGTCCAGATGTGGGCCCACGACCTTGGCCTCGGCAAGCTGCTGCCTTACACCCTGCGCCACAAGAAGGCGGACCACGAAAGCCTGGTGAAGGCGGATGAGGCGCCGAAGATCCGGTACCCGAAGCCGGACGGCATCATCAGCTTCGACCGGCTGTCCTCCGTGTTCATCTCGAACACGAACCATGAGGAGGATCAGCCCAGCCACCTCAAGCTGAAGGACCCAGCGGTCCCCATCGCCCACAACCTGCCCCTCTATGACGAGCCGGCCCAGCGCTACTGCCCGGCGGGCGTGTATGAGGTGGTGCGCGACGACGCCGGCCAGAACCCGCGCTTCGTGATCAACGCGCAGAACTGCGTGCACTGCAAGACCTGCGACATCAAGGACCCCACCCAGAACATTGTCTGGACCGTGCCGGAGGGCGGCGGGGGCCCGAACTACCCGAATATGTAAAGGTCGGGAATCCTGAGTCGGGGTGACGCGCGAGCTGAACCCCGACGATCCATGGACGACCGTCGGACGTCGGGGTTCGCTTCCCTTGCCCTGACCGACAACTCAGCCCCTCTCGCCCCAGCAGCCTTATTGAACCGTTAAGCCCTTCCCGCGTACGCTTCGGTCGTGCGGGGGCTCGTGGGGGAACGGGTTCTTGCGCGTGGGATCTCGGGCGGGAGCTTGTGTGGCATGGGCGGTTTCGGTCGGTGGTGTGGGGTCGCGGTCGTGGCGTTGCTGGCAGGGGGTGCCCCCGCCCTTGCCGAATCCTCCGAGGTCAGGTCCGGCCTGTCCGCCCCGGCCCAGGCCTATGCCGACTACCTGGCCGGGCGCATCGCCAGGGGTGCGGGGGATTGGGACAACGCGGCCAAGCGCCTGACCGGCGCGCTGCGGGCCGACCCGGCCAACACCGCCCTGGCCCGCCAGGCCTTCCTGATCCAGCTCGGGGAGGGCCGCTACGCCGACGCCCTGGATCTGGCCGCCAAGCTGAAGACCTCCGGCGCCGACAGCTTCCTGGCCGGCGCGCTCCAGGTTTCCGACCTTCTCTCCAGGAACAAGCTGCCCGAGGCCCGGGCCCGGTTGGCGGAGGTGCCCGCCGACGGCCTCGGCCAGTTCGTCGTGCCCCTGTTGGCGGCCTGGGTGGAGGTGGCGGCGGGCCAGCATGACGCGGCCCTGGCCAAGCTCTCCGTCCTGGAACAGACCCCCGGCTTCGTGCCCCTGCACCGCTTGCAGGCGGCCCTGATTGAGGATCTGCGCGGCAACGGCGCCGTGGCGGGGGAGCTGTATGCCAAGGCGCTGGAGGGCGGCACGCCCCTGCGGCTGATGCAGCTCGCCGGCAACTTCCATGAGCGCGCGGGCCGGGTTGAAGCCGCCCGCGCCCTGTACCTTTCCGTGAAGGCGGAGAACCCGGACAGCCTGGCGGCGGACGAGGCCCTGGCCCGCCTCGACAAGGATGGTCCCGCCCCACGCCGGCTGGTGGCCGACGCCAAGGACGGGCTGGCGGAGGCGCTGTTCGAGCTGGCCTCTGCCATGCACCAGGAAAGCGCCCAGGAAATGGCCCTGATGTTCGGCCGCCTGTCGCAGTTCCTGCGGTCGGACCAGGCCTTGGCCCGCATCATGACCGGCGACGTGCTCCAGGCCCGCTCCCGCCATGCCGACGCGCTGGTGGAATACAAGGCCGCCGTGGACAGCGGCGGCAGTGCCGTGGCCTGGATGGCCCGGCTGCGGCAGGCGGACATGCTGCGCCGCCTGGACCGGGTGGACGAGGCGGCCAGGTTGCTGGAGGCCATGGCGACGGAACGCCCGGCCCGGTCCGATGCCCTGGCCCGGCTGGGCGACGTGCTGCGCAGCCAGGAACGCTATGGGGAGGCGGCGGATGCCTACACCCGCGCCCTGACCCGGCTGGGGGAAAGCCCCAAGCTGACCGCGGGTCTGCTCTATGTCCGCGGCATGTCCCTGGATGCCGCCGGCCGCTGGGCCGAGGGGGAAGCGGACCTGAAGCGCTCGCTGGAGCTGAACCCGGACAACGCCTCCGTCCTGAACTACCTGGGCTACAGCTGGGCCGACCGGGGCGTGAACCTGATGCAGGCCCGCGCCCTGCTGGAAAAGGCGGTCGGCCTGAAGCCGGACGACGGCTACATCATCGACAGCCTGGGCTGGGTGAAGCTCAAGCAGGGTGACATCGCCGGTGCCGTGGAGCTGCTGGAGCGGGCGGTGGAGCTGCACCCGCTGGACCCCGCCATGAACGACCACCTGGGCGATGCCTACTGGGCCGCCGGCCGCAAGCAGGAAGCCCGCTTCCAATGGACCCGCGCCGCGCAGCAGAGCGCGGACAAGGACCTGAAGCAGGCCGCCGAGGACAAGCTGAAGAACGGCCTGCCCCTGCCCAAGACGGCAGAGACGGTGGTACCGAAGGGGGAGTGACGGCCTTCAAGGCCAAGACCCCTGGCATCCGGGGCCGCCGGCGCTATGCTGGCGGCCCTTTCGCTTTGTCGGGGGCGTGATGCCGACCCTGGTGCGGGCCGCGGCGGCGGCCAAGCTGAACCTCTACCTGCATGCCCTGGGCCGCCGGGATGACGGTTACCACCTGCTGGACAGTCTGGTGGCCTTCGCCAGCCCGCATGATGTGGTGACGGTGCGGGAATCCGATGGCTTCAGCCTGGAGATCACCGGCCCCTTCGCCGCCCCACTGCTGGCGGAGGACCTGTCCCGCAACCTGGTGACCCGCGCCGCCCGGGCCCTGGCCGCGGCGCTGGGGCGTGCGCCGGACGTGGCGGTGACCTTGGAGAAGCACCTGCCGGTGCAGGGCGGCATCGGCGGCGGTTCATCGGACGCGGCGGCCACGCTGCGGGCCCTGGCGGCCTTGTGGGGCCTGGACCCGGATGACCCGGCACCCGCCCGGGTGGCGCCGGACCTGGGCGCCGACGTGCCCGTCTGCCTGTTCGGCCGCACCGCCTATTTCGGCGGGGTGGGGGAACTGGTGGAGCAAGCGCCTGAGCTGCCGCCCGGCCTGTCGCTGGTGCTGGTCAACCCCGGCGTCGGCCTGTCCACCAAGGACGTCTTCAAGGCCCGCACCGGTCCCTGGAGCCAATCCGGCCGGCTGGAACGGGCGGCGCGGGAGGTGGGGGAGTTCGTCGCCATGCTGGGCGCCAGGGACAACGACCTGATGGCCCCGGCCATCGCCCTGGCCCCCGTGGTCGGGCAAGTCATCGACGCGCTGGCGGCCACGTCAGGCTGCCACCTGGCCCGCATGTCGGGCAGCGGGTCCACCTGTTTCGGGCTCTACGCCTCACGGGCGGATGCCGACGCCGCGGCGAAAACGCTGACGGCCGCCAACCCCGGCTGGTGGGTGGCGGCCGCCGATTTCGTCAGGGATGTGCGCGACTTGTAGGTCGGATCAGGGAAGCGTAATCCGACGGCAGGCAGTGCGCTGGGGTGTCGGATTACGCGGCTTGCGCCGCTGATCCGACCTACGGGACGCTTACTCGTCGTGGGCCGGGCGCAGATAGCGCAGGGGCCATGACAGGGCATAGCGCAGGGCGAACAGGCAGACGGCCATGTCGGCGCGCCGGCCGGTGTCCTGGGTGCGGAAGCCCGTGGGGATCAGTTCCCCCAGACCGATCAGCAGGTACCCGATCACGACAAGCCAGAAAACCTCGACCATCACAGCCTCCCCGCACGCGTCATGGGGGCATTTTCGGGCGTGCAAGTTAAGGAGGGCTGAATCCGGTACACGCCCCTTGGGGTTAGCCCACCAGCGGCGGCAGGGCGCAATCCCGCAGCGTCGCCCCATCCAGCCGCCCGGGTGGCACCTGGACATTGGTCAGGGCGACCCATTCCAGCGTCGCCCCGCCGAACCGGGCCGGCAGCCGTCCGCCGCGGGCCAGTTCCAGGTCGCCCAGGTCCGCGGCCTCCAGCACCGTGTGGCGCAGTGTGGCATTCTCGAAGCTGGCGCCGCGCAGGTCCGCCCCCGACAGGTCGGTATAGGCCAGGGTCGCGGCGTGGAAGTCGCTGGCCGCCAGCTTGGCATGGGCCAGCTTGGCACCGGTCAGGTCGGCACCGCGGAAGCTGATGGCCGACAGCTCCCGCCCCCGCAGATCCACCCCGCGCAGCGCCTTGCCGACGAAATCCGCCCGCTGCCCCTCCTTGCCCCGGCTCTCCACCCAGGCCTCATGCCGGGCCACGATCCGGTCCACCTCCGCCAGCATCTTCAGGTGCTCCTGGAAGGCGGGGAGGCCGTGGAAAATGCGCCGTGCCTGGTCGTCCACGGTAAAGACGGCCTCGGCGATGTTGGCGTTCAGGAAATTGGCACCCTGCATCCGGGCGCCCAGCAGGATCACGCCGGTCAGGTCGCTGTCCGACAGGTCGGCACTGCCCAAATCCGCGTTGCGCAGGTTCACCCCCCGCAGCCGCGCCTTGCGCAGCACGGCATCCTGCAACGACGCTTCCTCCATGTTGCAATAGGACAGGTCGGTGATGTACTCGCGGCTCACCACCTCATCGCCGTTCTTGCCCTGGCGATGCAGGGTGAAGGAGCCCACCCGCAGGTCGCTGCCGTCCAGCTTGGCCTGCTGCAGGTCCGACTTGTAGAAGCGGGCTCCGCGCAAGTTGGCGCGGGTGAAGTCGCAATGCTTCAGGTCCGAGCCGATGAAGAGGCTGTTGGACAGGTCCGCTTCCACGAAGCGGCAGCGTTGCAGGTCCGCCTGGGACAGGTTGCAGGCCAGCAGGGTGGACTTGGACAGGTCGAAGCCCGCCAGCTTCAGCCCCGACAGGTTGGCCAGCCGCGACTCCAGCCGCTTACCCCCGCGGCCGCGCAGGAACAACCCGTGCTGGGCAAGCTGCACGGTGAACTGCTCATTGGGGCCGTGCGGGGTGACGGGCTTCTGCATGGTCCGGGATGATCGGGGGCGGGGCATGGACAGGATGCCGCCACGGCAACGGGGGTGGTTGAATAACACCCCCGGTCCAGTTGTTTAACCTGTTCACAAGCATAGGGTGGTGAGGGCGGCTGCACCCATGCGGCCCGGATGCTTCCTACAGCAAGTCCCGCAGCAGCGCCACCAGCGGGATGTCCGCCGGCGGCATGGGGTAGTCGCCCATGCGGTTGGGCCGGACCCAAGCCAGTTGCTGGCCTTCCAGCGGCTGTGGCGTGCCCTTCCAGACCCGGCAGACGAACAGCGGCATCAGCAGGTGGAACGCCTCATAACCATGGCTGGCGAAGGCGAAGGGTGCCAGACAGCTCTCCGCCGTGTCGATGCCCAGCTCCTCCTTCAGTTCCCGCACCAGGGCGGCTTCAGGCGTCTCCCCCTCATGCACCTTGCCGCCGGGGAATTCCCACAGGCCCGCCATGCTCTTGCCCGGCGGGCGCTGGGCCAGCAGCACGCGGCCGTCCGCATCCACCAGGGCCACCGCGGCCACCAGCAGGGTTTTCACCGGGCCACGGGGGGCGGCGTTCGTCCAACAGGGTGTCTCACCCTCGGCCATGCCGGGCCTCCCAGTCATGCCGGTCCAGCCGGTACAGGTTCATCGGGCCCGGATCGCCACGCAGGTAGCGGGGTGCCGCCGGGTCCACCCGGTCCAGGCGGAAGCCCAGCTTGCGCAGCACCGCGTTGCTGCCATGGTTCCCAGGGTCGGCGGCGGAGCGGACCCGGACCATGCCGATCTCCCGGAATGCCGCGTCCACCAGGGCGCCCGCGGCCTCCGTCATGATCCCCCGGCCCCAGGCGGCGGGGGTCAGCCAGTACCCCAACTCCCCGTCCCCGGGGGCGAAGTCGTTCACCCCGATGGCGGCGGCGCCCAGGATCGTGTCCTCCGCCCCCCGAAGGCAGATCGCCCGGTGGAACCGGTCGCCGCTCGCCTCCTTGGCCGCGCAGTCTTCCAGCCACCAACGCGCGTCCGCCTCCGCATAGGGGTGTGGCACCCGGATCAGCCACTCCGCCACCTCCCACCGGCCCAATTCCCGCACCAGCACGGGCAGGTCCCCCTCCACCAGGGGGCGGAGGGTCAGGCGGGGGGTGTGGAGCAGGGTGGGCCAGGGCATGGGCGGCTTACGCGTCAGGATCTTTCACAACCCTCGCCACCTGGAAGACCGCTTCCCCCGCGAAGGCGGGGGTCCACGGTTCTTTGACCCAGGTCCGGTGGGGCCGTCGCTGAAAACTGTGGGCCCCCGCCTTCGCGGGGGAAACAAAAATCCGGCGGGAAGCCTTGGGGCCCTTCAGTTCCGGTAGCTCCCGTTGATGTCGATGTAGCCGTGGGTCAGGTCGCAGGTCCACACGGTGGCCTCGCCGTGGCCCAGGCCGATGTCCACCTGGATGTCGATCTCCTGCCCCTTCATGTGGGCGGCGACGGGGGCCTCGTCATAGCCGGGGACCTCCATGCCGTCGCGGCAGATCTGGACGCCGCCGATGCTGATCACCAGCCGGTCGCGGTCCGCCCGCTCCCCCGACCGGCCGACGGCGGCGACGATGCGACCCCAGTTAGCGTCCTCCCCCGCCACGGCGGTCTTCACCAGGGGGCTGTTGGCCACGGTCAGGGCGATGCGCTTGGCGGCCGCGTCGCTGTCGGCGCCGGTGACGCGGACGCTGACGAACTTGGTCGCCCCTTCCCCGTCGCGCACGATCTGCTGGGCCAGGTCCAGGCAGACCTCCTCGATGGCCGCGGCCAGGGCGGCCAGGCGGGGGTCGGTGGCCTCCAGGATGGGCATGTGCCCGGCCTTGGCCGTGGCGCACAGCACCAACGTGTCACTGGTGGAGGTGTCGCCGTCCACGGTGATGCTGTTGAAGCTGCGGTCGGTGGCCCGGCTCAGCACATGCTGCAACAGGGGGGCGGCCACGTCGGCGTCGGTGAAGACATAGGCCAGCATGGTCGCCATGTCGGGTGCGATCATGCCGCTGCCCTTGGCGAAGCCGGCCACGGTGACGGTCTTGCCGTCGATCTCCGCGAAGGCGGCGGCCCCCTTCGGGAAGGTGTCCGTGGTCATGATGGCCTTGGCGGCCTCTTCCCAGGCGGCCCCTTCGGCCGGCGCCAGCTTGCCGAAGGCTTCCGGCAGGTGCTTGGCGATCAGGTCGGCTTCCATGGGCTGGCCGATGACGCCGGTGGAGGCGGGGAACACCTCGCTCTCCTTGCAGCCCGCCAGCCGCGCGGCGGCCGCCACCGTGGCGTCCACGAACGCCTCCCCCGCCTTGCCGGTGAAGGCGTTGGAGTTGCCTGCGTTCACCACCACCACCCTGGCATGGCCGCCCTTCAGGTTGGCGCGGCAGCGGTGCACGGGGGCGGAGGCGGTCAGGGACCGGGTCAGCACGGCGGCCACGGTCGTGCCCGGGTCCAGCACCGCCACCAGCGTGTCGTTGCGGGGTGTCTTGTAGCGGATGCCGCATCGGTGCGCCGCGAACCGCACCCCCGCCACGGGCGGCAGGGTCGGGAAGGAAGCGGGGGCGAGCGGGGACACCTTGGACGCCATGGCGCAGCGGCTCCTGTGGGACGGATCAAGCGGCGCCATGAAGACGAAGGGGCCGGGCGGGGTCAAGGGGGGAGTGTTTACGTTTTCCCTCAAGCGCCGGGCGGGCGCATCCGCACCCTTGGCTTACGCGGGCCCATACTTTGTTTGAGGGGGGCCCGCGCGGCTGCGGTCGCGGCCGTGGACGGCCCCGGACCGGCCGGGGCCGCCCCTTGCGACCTACACCCGCGGCGTGTCGCTGGTGCTGGCGAAGACGCTGTGCAGGAACCAGGCGAGCATGGTGCCCAGCAGCATCAGCCCGCCCCACTGCCGCTCCACTGTGGACAGGGCGGCGGCGGCGGCGATCAGGGCGCCATAGATCAACAGGGTGCGCTTCATCGGTCAGGTATCCCATGCGTTCGCGCAAGGCCGGCCGCGGCTCTGGCGGCACCGGTCCTGGCGCGGGGTGTCACTGTCAGGGTTCAGCGGGCCCGGGGGCCTCAGGCATGGGAAAGGGAAGGCGGCCCGGTGGGCTGGCGCGGGCCCGTGCGCACCGGTCGGGGACCAGGTCTGGCGTAGCGGGCCAGGGGGTGGCGGCCGGCAGGGCAGGGGCAAAGGTGTGGTCACCGGCCGGCAGGGTGGCATCCGGGCCGGACGGCGGGGCCGGGGGCACCTCCCGCCGGGACTCGGCGGTGGCCGTGGCGACGGCCAGGGCCCGGCCCGCCTCCGCCCCGTCGCTGGCGGCGGCCCGCGGACCCTCGAGCGACAATGGCCCGGCGGGGCCCAGCCCCTGCCCGCCCACCAGGGCCAGCAACAGGGCGAACAGGCCCAGCATGAACCCCTCCGCCGGCCAACGCTCCGCCGGCCGCGCGGGCGGCAGGGGTTCGGGGCAGGGGTGCAAGGGCTCGGTCACGGGGGCTCCGGCGGTCGGGGGCGGATGGCCCCGGGCGTCCTCGGGATATGTAAGAAGGCGGGGCGGCTTACGCCAGACCCTGTTCGCGTGCCATGGCGATGCCCTGCATCAGGGCCGCGGCCATGCGCTCCGCCTTTTCCTGGAACTGGGCGGCGGCCTCGGGCACGTACAGGCTGGCCGCCGTCTCCGCGAACAGGGCCAGCCAGCGGCGGAAATGGTCGGGGCCCAGGCCGGGCAGCATGGCGTGCGCCTGCATGGGCCGGCCGCCATAGCGCCCCGTCGCCAGCATCACCGACGACCAGAAGGCATGGACCTTAAGAAGGTGGTGTTTCCAGGCCTCGTCATCCGTGCCCACGGCCTGCTCGAAGACGGGGCCCAGCAGCGGGTCGTAGCGGGCCTTGTCATAGAAGGCGATCACCAGGTCGGCGATGGACTCGTCGTCGATGGTCTCGAAACGCTCGGTCATGGCTCAGGTCCGGAGATAGGCGGCGGGGGCGACCCCCAGCGCCAGGGGATGCAGGGCCAGCAGCCCGGCCCACAGGGCCAGCGTCGCCGCCGGCCGCCACAGGCCGATGCCGCGCCAGTCCACCCGCGTCGGGTGGGGCGGCGCCAGGGCCAGGTTCTTGCGCAGGGAGCCCAGCCCGATCAGGGCGAAGCCGGCGAACACCACGGCGCCCCGCGCGTCCGACACGGCGAACAGGTGCAGCAGGGCCCACAGGGTCACGCCCACGCTGCCCGGCGCCCGCACCAGCGTGTGGATGCCGCCCTCCCTGGTGGTCACCCGCGCCAGCATCAGGAACAGGGGTACCGGCATCAGCAGCACCGCCGCCCGTTTCCAGCCCAACCCCAAGTCCAGGGGCGACGGCGCCGGGTCGGTGGCCTGCCAGGCCCAGACCAGGAAGACCAGCGCGCCCAGCGACAGGGCGGAATAGGCCGCCATGTAGGGCCCACGCCCCATGGCCGCCATCAACCGCGGCTTCACCCCCGGCCACCCCGGCCCCAGATGGCTGGCCGCCATCAGCAACGTCGCGCCCACCAACGCGCCCATGATCCCTGTCCCTTCGGTTCCCGCGACCAGCTAGGCCTTTCCGGGTCGGGTGGGAAGCCGCGCATGGTCGCAGGGGATGGTTGTCACGGGGGTGGTGCGGCGGGGAGGTGTTTGGGGAAAACGGATTTGAACGGATCAAGACGGATTGGAACGGTAAGGTCGGGCGCGAGACATGCCGCTTGCTTTGCCGAGATTGGAAACTGATCGCGCCGCAGGCGTAGCCATCCTGACTGCTGGGGCAACGCACGTCCCCAGGCAGGATGGAACTACCGTCTTCATCCGTTCCGATCCGTCCAAATCCGTTTTCCCGACCCACGCCTCGACACGGGAGCGGTCCCCGGAAAGGACCGCCCCCGCACCGACAAGCCTTACGCCTCCATCCCGCCATCCACGTCCAGCGCCACGCCGGTGATGTAGCTGGCGGCGGGGCTGGCCAGGAACAGGATGGCGGCGGCCACCTCCTCCGGCTTGCCATAGCGCTGCATGGCCGTCAGGGGACGGACCACACTGGCCAGGTCGCCATCGGCCGGGTTCATGTCCGTGTCGATGGGGCCGGGCTGCACCACGTTCACCCGGATGCCCCGGGGCGCCAGGTCTCGGGCCCAGCCGCGGCTCAGGTTGGCGACGGCGGCCTTGCTGGCGGCATAGGCGCTGACCCCCGCCAGCGGCACCCGGCGGCCCAGCACGCTGCCTGTCGTGACGATGGCCCCGCCTTCGGGCAGCAGCGGGACGGCGGCCTTCACCGCGGCCTGCACCGCCACGACATTGATGGTCCACTGGCGTAGGGACTCCGCCTCGTCCATCTGGTCCACCGGCCCGCCCAGGAAGACGCCGGCGTTGTTGACCAGGATGTCCAGCCGGCCGAAGGCGGCGTGCACCGCCCGCACCAGCTCCGCCACCGCGGCCGGGTCGGCGGAGTCCGCGCGATAGGCGGTCACCTCCGCGCCCTTGCCGCGCAGCTCCGCCACAAGCGCCTCGGCAGCCCCGGCAGAGGCGGCATAGCTGAAGGCCACCGCCGCCCCCTTGGCGGCCAGGGCCCGCACCGTTGCCGCGCCGATGCCGCGGCTGCCGCCCGTCACCAGGGCCACCTTGCCCGCGAACTCAAGCTCTGCACCCATCTTCATCCTCCATGGCTTGTCGCCGGAACCTGTCCCGGTGCGTCATATGTACCGGTCGGTATGAAAATCGGCACGTTGTACCCTGTCGTCAAGAGAATTATATACTGGTCAGTATAAAAGGAGGGATTGCCATGCCCCGGGGTCGCCCCCGGCAGTTCGACGCGGACGCGGCCCTGGACCGCGCGCTGGAGGTTTTCTGGCGCAAGGGCTTCGACGGCGCGTCCCTGACCGACCTGACCGAGGCCATGGGCATCAACCGCCCCAGCCTGTATGCCTGTTACGGCGACAAGGCCGCCCTGTTCGAGAAGGCGGTGGACCGCTACCTGTCGGGTCCCGCGGCCCCGGGCCTGCGCCTGCTGGCGGCGGCACCGACGGCGCGGGACGGGGTGGCCGCCCTGCTGGCCGCCTCTGCCGCGGCGCTGGCCGCGCCCGGTAACCAGCCGACGGGCTGCCTGCTGGTCCACGGCGCCCTGTCCGGCAGCGGGGAATGCGCGGGCGTGGAGGACATGCTGGCCGCCAAGCGCGCCGGCACGGAAAGGGCCATCCGCGCCCGGATCGAGCGGGGCCTCGCCGATGGGGACGTGCCCGCAGGGACGGACGCCGCCACCCTGGCCCGCTTCTATGCCACCGTGCTGAACGGCCTGGCGGTGCAGGCCCGCGG
Source organism: Aerophototrophica crusticola (assembly GCF_012913305.1). NCBI lineage: Bacteria > Pseudomonadati > Pseudomonadota > Alphaproteobacteria > Rhodospirillales > Rhodospirillaceae > Aerophototrophica > Aerophototrophica crusticola. Next base: position 226,699 of record NZ_CP051775.1, read on the forward strand.
CGGCGCCACGGCGGCGGACCTGGAGGCCGTGGCCGGGATGGCCATGGCGGCTTGGCCGGCGGGGACGGGCTGAGCGGGCGCGCCTTGGGCACGATGGCCCGCCCCGGCTGTTGGGCCGGACCGGTTGGTTCTCCGCCGCGGACCCTTTGCGTTGCGCGCGCGGCTTCAATAGGATTGTGACACCCCCCAACCCTTTGCCTGGTCAACGATCGGGCCGACTCGGGACAGGCCATGCCGCGCGGTGACCTTTTCTCCCCCCTCGACCCCTACCAGACCGGGCGCCTGAGGGTCAGCGACCTGCACACGCTGTATTGGGAGCAGTGCGGCAATCCCAACGGGATGCCCGTGGTGTTCCTGCATGGCGGCCCGGGTGCCGGCGCCTCGCCCACCCACCGGCGCTTCTTCGACCCCACCTTCTACCGCATCGTCATCCTGGACCAGCGCGGCTCCGGCCGGTCCACGCCGCTGGGGGAGGTGCGGGAGAACGACATCCCCCATCTGGTCGCGGACCTGGAGTTGCTGCGCGGCCAGCTTGGCATCCAGCGCTGGATGGTGTTCGGCGGCAGCTGGGGCTCCACCCTGGCGCTGGCCTATGCCCAGGCCCACCCGGAACGGGTGATCGGCCTGGTGCTGCGCGGCATCTTCCTGATGCGCAAGCGGGAGATCGACTGGTTCCTGTACGAGATGCGGACCATCTTCCCGGAGGCCTGGGCCAACTTCGCCGGCTACATCCCGCCGTCGGAACAGCACGACCTGCTGGAGGCCTACTGGAAGCGCCTGTCAGACCCCAACCCCGCCGTGCGCATGCAGGCCGCCCGGATCTGGAGCGTGTATGAGGGCGCCTGCTCCACCCTGCTGCCCAGCCCGGAACTGGTCAGCGCGTCGGGGGAGGACACCCATGCCCTCGGCCTCGCCCGGATCGAGGCGCACTATTTCCGCAACAACCGGCTGACCCCGGAATCCAAGCTGCTGGACGACGTGCACCGCATCCGCCACATCCCCGCGGTGATTGTGCAGGGGCGCTACGACATCGTCTGCCCCATCCGCACGGCGGATGAGTTGCACCGCGCCTGGCCGGAGGCGGACTACATCGTCGTCCCCGACGCCGGCCACAGCGCCATGGAACCCGGCGTGCGCGCCGCGCTGGTGCAGGCGACGGAACGGTTCAAGACGCTGGCGTGAGGTATGTCGGGGTTCCCGTTGGTCACCCCGACCTACGCCGTAGGTCGCGGGTGAGCGAAGCGAAACCCGACATCACAAGCACACCGCTCACCCCGCCGCCTTCGCCTCCGCCACCGCCTGCCGCAGCAGGGCCAAGCGGTCGTTGCCGAACACCATCTCCGTCGTGCCGTCCGGGCGGTGCACCACGAAGCTGGGGGCGCCGAAGCAGCCGGCCTTCAGGGCGGCCTGGATGTTCTCCTCCAGCAGGCGGGCGGTCTCCGCCTCCTCCAGGGCTGGCTTGAACAGGTGCGGCTCGATGCCGGCGGTGTCGTTGGCGATGGACAGGCACAGGGCGTCGTCCGCCGGGCTCCTGCCCTCCACGAAAAGGGCCTTCATCAACGCCCGGGCGAAGACCTGCCCCGCGTCGAACCGCCGGGCGGCCACGCAGGCCAGGGCCAGCCGCTTCGGGTCGGGGATGGTCACGTCCGCGTGGTTGCGGAACGGCACCTTGTACAGCCGGGACCAGCGCTGCAGGTCCGTGACGCGGTAGGCGGGTTCGTACTGGCCGGAATGGGGCGTGGCCAGGCTGGGGTCATAGCCCGCCGCCTTGGCCAGCAGCCGGGCCGACAGGGGCACCCAGTCCACCCGGCACCCCGTCTCCACCTGCAACGCCATCATCTGGGTGCCGGCCAGGTAGCAATAGGGGCTGGCCGGGCTGAAATAGAACTCGACGCGGATGGGGGCGGGCATGGTCCTGCGCTTCCGGGGTGTTGGTGGTCCCACAAGCCTTGCCAGGAACGGCCCCCCGCTGGCAAGCCCCCGGGCCCGGGCGGGCGTTGACAACGGCCCCCCGCATCCCCAAGCCTTTAGGGGACACGGCGAAAGGGGGCAGGGCCATGGCTTACCGCGAATATGATGTCAGCAGCCGGAGCGAGGGCCTGCGCAACGCCGCGCTGGTGGCCTGGATCTGCTACGCGGTGGGCCTGCTCTCCTCCTGGCTGACGGGGCCAATCGGCTTTGTCGTCGCCCTGGTGAAGCGGGGCGACTCGGTCGGCACCGTGTATGAAAGCCACTTCAACGCCGTCATCCGCAGCGGCATCATCTGCTTCATCGGCTATACGCTGGGCTGGATCACGGTCTGGATCGGCATCGGCTTCGTGATCCTGTTCGCCGTCTGGCTCTACAACGTCTATGTGGTCATCCGCGGCTTCATGCGGCTGATGGAACGGCGGCCTTACGATTAAGTGTTCCTCAGGCGCCGGCACAGGCTCCGCCTGCTTGGCTTACGCGACCACGGGGTCGCGCGGCGGCAGTCGCCGCCGGGGCGGTTCCCGGTTGGCCGGCAACCGCCCTATCCCACCGCCCAGGCCACCCCGGCGACGATCCACAGGCCCAAGGCCACCAGCGCGGCCAGCTCCGCATGCTGGAACAGGCTGTCACGCAGCGCCTCCCCTACCAGCCGCTGGGCCACCTCGTCCGGCAGGCCGGTCTTCCGGTCCAGCATGATGAAGACCTCGGTCCGGCGGTAGGGGCGGGCCGTGGCGCGCCCGGCCATCAAGGCCAGGGTCATGGCCATCAGGCTGCACAGGATGGCGCCGGACTTGGCGGCCACGAAGGGGTCGAAGCTCAACCCCACCACCATGCAGAAGATGCCAAGCCCGGCGAAGCCGCAGCCCCGCCGCACCGACAGGTCCGCACACCGCCGGATCGTCTCCATCCGCTCCACCGCACCCTCCATCATCGTGACGGGGCTGTGCAACAGTTCGGAACAGGATGTATCGCGCCGATGGCTTGGCGCCAGGGTGAATCGTCAGGCGGCGTCCGACATCAGCTTCTTCGCTGCCCGGACCAGCAGGCCGGACCGGGTGAAGCCCTCCCGCGCCGCGAAGCGGTCGATCTCCGCCAGCACGTCGGTGGGGATGGTGATGTTGACCCGCGCCGTTTCTTGCCGCGCGGTGGTGAGCGGGACCAGCGCGACCACGGCGCCCGCGAATTCCGGCAGGGCCGACACCGTATCCAGGCTGGACGGGGCGGGCAGGGTCTCACCGTCCTCCGCCATGCCGCGGGCGTGGAAGGACAAGGCCTCCTCCGCCAGGGCCCGCGCGTCGTCCAGGGTCCGCCCAGCCGTGACGCAGCCCGGGAAGTCCGGGAAGGACACACCATAGTCGCTGTCCGGGTCCTTGTGGATCAGGGCGATGTAGTGGGGCATGGCGTCCGTCCTCAGCGCAGGCGCAAACCGGCCTGCTTCTCGATGCTCAGCAGCGTCTTCAGCGGCACGTCCCGCTTGGGGTGCGGGACCGTGACCCGGCCCTTCTTGGTCGGGTGCTTGAACTGCACGTGGCTGCCCTCCTGCCCGACCTGGAACCAGCCGTCCGCCTTCAAGGCGGTGATGATCTCACGGCTCCTCATGATGTGTATCCACACACACGCTGGCAAGGGTCGATCACAGCCGCGCCGCCGTCAGCAGCGCCGGCAGGGTCAGCAGCACGGCCCCGCCCAGCCAGATGGTCAGCGAGGTGCCGTCGCTGTCCTTCAGCCCCCGCACCCGCTCATAGATGGCGGCGGGGACGCCGGACAGCATCACCGTCAGGGCCGAGAGCAGCAGGGAAGAGGCGTAGAACATCACCGGCCCGGTGCGGGGCAGCAGTTCCGGCATCCAGACCGGCGACAAGGCCAGCACCAGCAGCAGGGCGGGGGAGAAGATGCCGTTGATGACCGCGACGAAGGCGATGGCGATGGCAAGGTGGCGGCGTTCCATCAGCGGGTCCCTCCCGGGGCTGCGGGGGCCGTGGCGGCGGGGGGCTGGCCCAACGGCAGGCTGCCCAGGCTGGGCGCCAGGCCGGCGGCGAACATTACGGTGAAGAAGGCGAACCGCGCCAGGAACAGCCACAGGGTCGCCAGCAGCGGCAGCAGGATGAAGGGCACCACCCGTGGCGTCAGCCAACCCGTGGCCTTCACCGGCCAGGCGGTGACCAGGACGAAGAAGCGCCAGATGTAGTTGCCCGAGTCGGGCGGCAGGATGAAGGACAGCACGAACCGGCCGAGGCAGGTCCAGGCCAGAAGGGACAGGGCATAGGTCCCCAGCCAGAAGGGCAGGTGGGCCCAATAGAAGGCGGCGTGTTCCATGATCTCCCGGGCTCGGTTCCGGCAAAAAAAGGGCCTGCCGGTCAGGGCAGGCCCGCGTCAGTCATGTGTTCAAGGGATCAATCCACCGCGGACTTGGCATCGACCAGCTTCACCGCGCCCTTGGGGATGCGGATGCTGTCGATGAAGTCCTGCATGGCCTGGGACGGCTTGGTGGTGAACTGGCTCACCACATACATCACCAGGAACGAGATCGGCAGGCCGAAGATCGCGCCGGAGATGTTGTTGATGCCGCACAGGCGGGCGACGAAGCGGCCACGCTGCATGCCGCCGTCGGCCCAGAGCAGGCCGCCGGACAGGGTATGCATGATGCCGTCCCGGATCTCCGCCGGGGCGGCGATCTTGGCGACCTCATAGGCCTTGGCGATGGCCGCGGCGCTGCCGAAGGTCTCCACGAAGCCGATGCCGCCCCACTCTGACCACACCAGATAGCCTGTCGTGACCAGGTAACCCACGGCCATGCCCCAGATGGCGCCGGCATTGGTCGTGCCCTTGTACCAGACACCCATCACCAAGGCCGCGAACAGGCCGCCCGCGGCGATGGAGAAGGCCCAGGCCACCAGGAACAGGATGTCGGCCCCCGCACTTGCCGCGAACCACGCCGACAGCACCGCGATGGCCAGCAGCAGGACGCGGGACACGAGCATGCGGCGCTCGGTCGGGGCCTGCGGGTCGATCATGCGGTAGTAGACGTCGTGGGACAGGGCGTTGGCGATGGCCAGCAGCAGGCCGTCGGCGGTGGACAGCGCCGCCGCCAGGCCGCCCGCCGCCACTAGGCCGGCGATGACGTACGGCATGCCGGCGATCTCCGGCGTGGCCAGCACGATGGCGTCGTTGTTGATGCGGAACTCCGCGAGCTGAAGGATGCCGTCGGCATTGCCCTTCACGCCCGCGCACATCTTGAACAGCTCCGCCGCGTTGGCCGCGTCGCAGGCACCCACCAGCCCGATGGCCCCCCAGGTCTGCACCCATTGGGGCAGGGCGGAGATGGGCTGGTTCAGGACGTGCTGGTAGACCTCCAGCTTGGCGAAGGCCGCGTAGGCCGGCGCCGTGAAGTACAGCAGGAAGATGAAGAACAGCGACCAGGCCACGGACTGCCGCGCCTCACGCACACTGGGCGTGGTGAAGTAGCGCATCAGGATGTGCGGCAGGGACGCCGTGCCGACCATCAGGCAGAAGGTCAGCGCGAAGAAGTTGACGGCCGAGTTCATGTTGAACTGGCCATTGGCCCCCACGAAGGCCGCCGTGTGGGCCTGGGCGATGCCCAGCTGTTGCTCCAGGACGGCGATCTGTTCCAGCGCCTGCCCGTACATGATCTGCGGCAGCGGGACGCCGGTCAGTTCAACCGACATCATGACGGCCGGGATCAGGTAGGCGATGATCAGGATGATGTACTGCGCCACCTGGGTCCAGGTGACGGCGCGCATGCCGCCCATCAGCGAGCAGACCAGGATGCCCAGCAGGCCGACGAAGCAGGCGACCTCGAAGGACAGGCCCAGGAACCGTTGGGTGATGGTGCCCACGCCCACGATCTGGGCCGTGACATACACGAAGCTGGCGGTGACCAGCACGGCCACGCCGATCAGCCGGGCCGTGTTGCCGCCATAGCGGGCGCCCAGGAAATCGGGGATGGTGTACTGGCCGAACTTGCGCAGGTACGGCGCCAGCAGGATGGCCACCAGCATGTAGCCGCCGGTCCAGCCCAGGATGAAGGCGAGGCCGCCATAACCCAGGGTGTAGAGGGAGCCGGCCATGCCGATGAAGCTGGCCGCGGACATCCAGTCGGACCCGGTGGCCATGCCGTTGTAGATGGCGGGCACCCTTCGCCCCGCCACGTAATATTCGGACAGTTGTTGGGTGCGGCTGATGATGCCGATGAAGGCATAGACACCGATCGTCAGGAAGACGAACAGGTAGCCGATGATCTTGTCCGGCACGCCCATCTGCTCCAGGATCGCCAGGATGATGACGAAGCCTGCGAAGCCGCCGGTGTAGTAGCCGTAGATCCTGCCCAGGTTGCTGAGGAAATCCGAAGACTGTTGTTGGGCCATGGTGTCCTCCTCAGTCCTCGGCCACGCCGAATTCCTCGTCGATGGCGTTCTGCTTCCGGGCGAACCAGAAGAGCGTCACGACGAAGATGATCAGCGAGCCCTGCGCCGCCATGTAGAAGCCGAGCGGGAAGCCCAGGATCTTGATGGTGTTCAGGGACGGGGCGAACAGATGGATGAAAAGGCTCGAGAAGAACCAGATGGCGAAGACGGTCCACATGAGCGTGGATGTCTTCTTCCAATAGGCTTTCGCCTTCTCGGGCGTGATGGTCGTGTCCGACACTAAAGCCTCCCTCACTGCCACGATTTGGGGTTTTGAACAGCGCCTGGTCCGGGGCTGAAAGCTCTGCCCGGAAAAGTAGACCTGATCCCCTATTGCGCCCCGTTGGCCGGGACGTCATGCTTTCGCCCAATACAAAGGCGTAGCGGCTTGATAGGTTTGACTTCTGTAACATCGACCGAAGTTCGTGGCAACATATCCGTATAGAAGCGGAAGTCACACAAGGGATGGGGACATGGGGCTGCTGACTTGGTTTGGTATTCGCAGTCGCAAAAAACTGGATACCCTCAGCAGTGTTGGGGTCTTCCTCTCTTCCCAGGCGGCTTATGCTGCACAGCGGTCGACGACCACTTATTGTGAAGTGAAGGCTGGTGTTAACCGCAACAAGCTGTTCTCCGAGCCCGCCTTCCTGGAGGAGCTGGGCCGCTGCCGGTGGGAGGCGTTCGCCGCCGTGCTGGCCGACGCCATCCTGATCACGGAGACCAAGCTGCGCCCCTTGTCCGGGGACCCCGCCGGTGTCACCCGCCTGGGAAACCGGCTGGGGCGGCTTTATGGGGAGCGCCTGGCGGCGGAGCAGCGGCCCGCCCACCGCCCCGACGGCTGGGACGACCTGACCGGCACTTTCCTGGCCCGGCTGGCCGAGGCCCAGGCCAACCCGCCGAAGCCGCCGCATGAGATCGCGAACCATTCGGTGCGGGTGGTGATGGACACCCTGCCCATCCATGCCGAGCACCGCCGCCACGACCGGGAAGCCATCTCCGGCGGCGTGAAGTTCTACATCCTGGCCCTGCACGAGGCCCTGGAGAAGGAGCTGGATGCCCAGGCGGTCATGGCCGACCTCGCCGCGGGCGGGTAGGACATATCGCTTCCACCCGCGCTGGACCGTTGCAAGCCGCGGGCGTTTTGGGGCAGAGTGCGCCCCGCGTGGGCCTGTAGCTCAACGGTTAGAGCCGGCCGCTCATAACGGTCTGGTTGCAGGTTCGAATCCTGCCGGGCCCACCATCCCCCTGGTTCACCGTCCCCGCTTCGCCTCGTTCACGGCCTTGTCCAGCTCCTGCAGGTAGCGGGATTTGTCCTGCTTGCTCATGGGCGGGCCGCCGCCCTGGACGACGCCCATGTCGCGCAAATCCTGCATCAGGGCGCGGGCGGCCAGGGCGCTGCCGATGTTGGCCTGGGTGAAGGGGCGCCCGTTGGTGCCGATGACCTTGCTGCCCTTGTCCAGGCAGCGCTTGGCCAGCTGGATGTCGGCGGTCACGACGATGTCGCCGGGGCTGGTATGCTCCGCGATCCAGTTGTCCGCCGCGTCGAACCCGTCGGAGACGACGACGAGCTGCACCTTGCCCTCTGCGGGCACGCGCAAGGGGCCGTTGGAGACCAGGTAGACCTGAAGGCCGTAGCGCAGCGCCACCCGGAAGGTCTCTTCCTTCACCGGGCAGGCATCGGCGTCGATGTAGATGTCCAGCATGGCGGCAGGGATAGGGCAGGCGAGGCCCCGGCGCAAGGGCCGGATACCGTCGGCCGTCCTTGCCATGCTCATCTTCTACCCTGGGCGGGGGCTTGCGGCAAGCCCCCGGCCCTGGTCTAGAAACACTGTCCCGTCACACCTTAGCGAAGGGACAGATGCCATGCGCGCCAGCGAGATTTCCTATCCCACGCCGTTCTTCCACGGCACCAAAGCCGAGCTGCGGCCCGGCGACCTGATCGTGGCCGGTCGCCCCTCCAACTATGGCAAGCGCAACCCCGCCTCCTGGGTCTACATGGCGGCCGCGCTGGATGCCGCCATCTGGGGGGCGGAGCTGGCGGTGGGCGAGGGGCCGGGACGCATCTACCTGGTGGAACCCACCGGCCCCATCGAGGACGATCCCAACCTCACCGACAAGAAGTTCCCCGGCAACCCGACGCGGTCCTACCGCTCCGCGAGCCGCTGCGGGTGGTGGCGGAGGTCACGGGATGGCAGGGGCACCCGCCCGAACGGTTGCAGGAGATGCGTGCCGCCCTGGAACGGCTGAGGGCCCAGGGGGTCGAGGCCATCGACTGACGCCTTTTCCACCCCCGCGCCCACGGCTTCCCCGCCGTGGGCGTCTGGGGACGTGTCACCCCGTCAGCCGGTCGAAATCCTCCCCCGCCACGGCCATCAGGTCCACCGGTTCCGATTCGGCGCCCAGGGAACGGTAGAAGAGTTGGGCGCGGACATTGTCCCGGCGCACGTGCCAGGCCACCCAGCCGCCCCCTTCCTCCTTGGCGATGCGGGCCACGGCGGCCAGCAGGGCCCGGCCCACGCCGCGGCGGCGGGACAGGGGCTCCACATACAGGTCTTCCAGCACCACCCCGCCCTGGGCGGTCTGGCTGTCATAGCCGCGGGTCAGCAGCGCGATGCCCGCGGGCCGGCCGCCCAGCTCCGCAATCAAGGGCTCGAAAAGTCGCTTGGGCCCGAACCCCTGGCGGCGCCAGGCAGCGGCGGTCAGCAGCGGTCGGTCCAGCCCGTGTTCCCCCGCCAGGGATGCCAGCAGGGCGGCGGCTACCTCCGCATCCTCGGGCCGCCCCGGCCGCACGGCCGGGGCGTCAGCGGGCGGCGGGGCGGCCACGGGGCCTCAGCCGGCGGTCAGCTTGTCCATCTCCCGCAGGATGGTGTCGGCCATCACGGAGGTGGAGCACTTGGCCATCCCGGGCTGCATGATATCGCCGGTGCGCATGCCGGTGTTCAGCACGTTCTGCACTGCCTGCTCCAGCAGCGTGGCTTCCTCATGCAGGCCGAAGGACCAGCGCAGGGCCATGCCGAAGCTCAGCAGCATGGCGATGGGGTTGGCGATGTCGCGGCCGGCGATGTCCGGGGCGGAGCCGTGCACCGGCTCATACAGGGCCTTGCGCTTGCCGTTGGCGTCGGGCGCGCCCAGCGAGGCGCTGGGCAGCATGCCGATGGAGCCCGTCAGCATGGCCGCCTCGTCCGACAGCATGTCGCCGAAAAGGTTGTCGGTGACGATCACGTCGAACTGCTTGGGGTTGCGGACCAGCTGCATGGCGCAGGCGTCGGCCAGCATGTGGCTCAGCTCCACGTCCGGGTACTCGGCCTTGTGGACCGCCGTCACCTCCTGCCGCCAGAGCAGGCCGGACTCCATGACGTTGGACTTCTCGGTGGAGCAGACCTTGTTGCCGCGGCCGCGGGCCAGCTCGAAGGCGATGCGGGCCACGCGGCGGATCTCGTCCGTCGTGTAGACCTGGGTGTTGATGCCGCGGCGCTGGCCGTTGCCAAGGTCCTCGATGCCGCGCGGCTCCCCGAAATATACCCCGCCGGTCAGCTCGCGGACGATCATGATGTCCAGGCCGCGCACCACCTCCGGCTTCAGGGTGCTGGCGTCCACCAGCGCGTCGAACACCACGGCCGGGCGCAGGTTGGCGAACAGGTCCATTTCCTTGCGCAGGCGCAGCAGCCCGGCCTCCGGTCGCTTCTCGAAGGTCAGCCCGTCCCACTTCGGGCCGCCCACCGCGGCCAGCAGCACCGCGTCCGCCGCGTGGGCCTTGGCCATCACCGCGTCGGTCAGCGGCACGCCGTGGGCGTCGATGGAGGCGCCGCCCACCAGGGCCTCCTCCACCTTGAACTCCAGGCCCCGCTTCTTCGCCAGCCAGTCGATCACCCGGCGCACCTGGCGCATCACCTCGGGGCCGATGCCGTCACCGGGCAGCAGGAGCAAGGAATAGGGTTGGGAGGCGCTGGCCATCAGATCATTCCCGTTCGTTCTGTCTCGCGCCCCGCAGCCGGGCGCCCCGCGTCCATGTAAACCAGCCCCCGGCTCCTTGGCAAAAGCCCAAGGGGCGCTGGGTCAATCCGCCGTCCCCCGGCCGGTCAGGAGGCCCAGAGCCAAGGCTGGCCCAGCTTCTGCCGCGACTCGTAATCGTCGATGGCCGGGGCGTCCCGCAGGGTCAGGCCGATGTCGTCCCAGCCGTTCAGCAGGCACTGGCGGCGGAACGGCTCCACCTCGAAGGGGATGCGCTCCCCGTCCGGGGTCTGGATGGCCTGGCTCTCCAGATCCACGGTGAAGGTGGCGTTGGCGCCGTTGTCGGCGGCGGCCATCAGCCGGTCCACCACCTCCTTGGGCAGGACGATGGGCAGGATGCCGTTCTTGAAGCAGTTGTTGAAGAAGATGTCGGCGAAGCTGGGGGCGATCACACAGCGGATGCCGCTGTCCAGCAGGGCCCAGGGCGCATGCTCACGCGACGAGCCGCAGCCGAAATTCTCCCCCGCCACCAGGATCTTGGCGTCACGATAGGCGGGCTGGTTAAGCACGAAGTCCGGCTTCTCGCTGCCATCCTCGTTGAAGCGCAGGGCGGCGAACAGCCCGGCGCCCAGGCCGGTGCGCTTGATGGTCTTCAGGTACCGGGCCGGGATGATCATGTCCGTGTCGACGTTCATCAGGCGCAGCGGCGCCGCGACCCCGGTCAGTTGGGTGAACTTGTCCATAAGCAGATCCCGGTCATAAGGCGGTTCGGGTGGTTTTGTGCCATGTGCGTGCTTTGCGGCGCAACATAGGAACGCCGCTGGGCTGCCTTGCGCAAGACAAGGACCCGCGCCGGGCAAGGCCGCACCAGCTATTCCAGCCCTTCGGCCCGGGCCAGCCGGGCGCTGGTGCCGTCGGCCTCCATGGCCGAAAGCGCCGCGTCGAAGCGGGCCACCAGCTCCGCCGCCACGCTGGCACGGCTGAACAGCATGTGGGCCGTGTTGCCCTCCAGCCGCACGGGGTGGATGTCCACCGCGTCGTCCAGGCCCAGGCGCGGCATCAGGCGGCGCGCCACCTCATACCCGTCGACATAGCCATCCAGCCGCCCGCGTGCCAGCATGGTCAAGGCGCTCTCGCTGTTGGGGACGCCCACGATCCGCCCGGCCACCCGCGGGTCCCCACGAAGCGGTCGATCTCCTCGCTGTGGCGGGCCCCGGCGATGACGCCCAGGCGGAAACCCTGTCCCGCCAGGTCGGCCAACCGTGTCGCGGGGAAGCGGTCGGCCTCCCCCTTGCGCACCAGCAGGACGTTCAGCCCGCTGCGCAAGGGGCGGGAGAAGCGGCCCATGGCCTGGCGCTCCGCCGTCACCCCAAGTCCGGCGACGGCGTCGATCAAGCCCTCCTGCACCAACACCAGGCTGCGCCTGCGCGGAACCTGCTCCCAGGTCACGGAACATCCGGCCCGGCGGGCGGCCTCCGTCACCAGGGCGTGGTCGATGCCGCGCATCCGGCCGTCCTCGTCCAAGTAATGGTAGGGTTCCCAGGGCCACCAGGCGAAGCGTAGGGCGCAGTCGGCCGCCTCGGCCGGCAGCACGGCGAGCAGCAGCAGGGCGAACGCCAGCGCGACGCCCTGGGCCGGGTTCCGGGATGCTCTCAATGGTTTTCGGGCCGAACCGATCATGCCCGGACCATGCCCCGAAAGGGGTATTCGCCAGGGATAAAGGTGTTGAACCCTATGTTCGTGTGCAAAACCCCCTTGCCGTTGCGCCGCCGACACGGCAGCCGCGCCGCGGCCCGCCTTGCCCCGGCGGGGCCTGTCGGCTAGGAAAGGGACCCCTCCGTCCGGACTTGCCCCCGCCATGACCGAAGGCCCGCTCGCCCTCTACCGCGCCCGCCGGGGCACCGGCACGCTGAAGGCCGACCCGGCGCAGGAACTGGCGGCCGAGAAGCTGCAAAGCCTGTGGCACGCCCTGCTGGACTACCGCCCCGCCACGGGCCAGACCGGCTGGCGCGCCCGCTTCGGCCTGGCCCGCCGGCCCGACCCCGCCCCCCAGGGGCTGTACGTCTATGGCGACGTGGGCCGCGGCAAGTCCATGATCATGGACCTGTTCTATGAGACGGCGCCGGTGGAGAAGAAACGCCGGGTCCATTTCCACGCCTTCATGCTGGAGGTACACCAGCGGCTGCACGACCTCCGCCAGTCCGGCGACGCCAAGCCGGGGGAAGAGCTGCCCACCCTGGCCAAGGCCCTGGCGGGGGAGGCCTGGCTGCTCTGCTTCGACGAGTTCCATGTGGTGAACATCGCCGACGCCATGATCCTGGGCCGCCTGTTCACCGCCCTGTTCGAGCAGGGCGTGGTGGTGGTGGCCACCAGCAACTGGGCGCCGGATGACCTCTACAAGGACGGGCTGAACCGGCAGCTCTTCCTGCCCTTCATCGCCTTGTTGAAGGAAAAGCTGGACGTGCTGCACCTGGCCGGGGCGCGCGACTACCGCTTGGCCCGGCTGATGGGGGCCAAGGTCTACCACTACCCGCTGGGGCCCCAGTCCGCTGCCGCCTTGGCCCTGGCCTTCGCCGAGCTGACCGGCGACCATCCGGCCAAGCCCTGCCACCTCACCGTGTCAGGCCGCCGGGTAGAGGTGCCCAAGGCCGCCCGGGGTGTCGCCTGGTTCAATTTCCAGGACCTCTGCGCCAAGCCGCTGGGCGCCGGCGACTACCTCTCCATCGCCACCCACTTCCACACGGTGCTGGTGGAGGGGGTGCCGCGGCTGAAGGCCGACCAGCGGAACGAGGCCAAGCGCTTCATGACCCTGGTGGACGCCCTGTACGAGCACAAGGTGAAGCTCATCCTCTCCGCCGACGCCGCCCCCGACCGCCTCTACGCCGAGGGCCAGCACGCTTTCGAGTTCCAACGCACCGTCAGCCGCCTGATGGAGATGCAGTCGGAGACGTACCTGGGGGCGGAGCATTTGACCTGATACCCGCCGCCGTTGATCGTGACGGATTAACGGCCCCTCAGGCGCCCCCGGCTCGGGGGGCCGGGGCAGGCTCGCGCCGCCATCCGGCGGCTTGGCTCACGCGGGCCCATACTTTGTTTGAGGGGGCCCGCGGGCCGGCAGTCGCCGGCCTCCAAGCGCATGAGTCAGAAACTCAGGCGCTTGGTGTAAGGCGCCGGACGCCTCACGGCTGCAACACCAGGCTGCTCCGGTCATGCCCGGCGAGGATGCGCACCGGCTGGCCGGCGGTCACGGGCAGGGGCTTCTCGAAGGTGTGCAGGATCTGCTTCCAGCCGCCGGTCTTGCCCGGCGGGTTCTCATAGGTCGCCCCGAACCCTAGATCGATCCGCAGCCATTGCAGGATGCCCACCGCCTCCCCGTCCGCCGCGGCGCGGAATTCCACCGGGGCCAGGGTCGGGGGTGGTGGGGGTGGGTCAGGTCCAGGGACAGCAGGGTCACCACGGGGGACAGGGCCTGCCAGGCCAGCCCGTCCACGATCAGCCGCGGCGCCGACAGTTTCTGGTAGGCGGACAGGTCGAAGCCGCAGGCGCTGCCGACGAGGCTCTGCCGCGCCAGATCCTCACCCCCGACAAGACACCCCACCGCCGCCACCGCCCGGGGCAGGATGGTGGCGCCCGGTTTCAGCAGCCTGGCGTGCGCGTCCTCGAAGGTGGGCAGGATGCCCTCGGTCAGCAGGTCGCTGCTGATGATCTCCGACACCAGGATGTCCGCCGGGACGGGCAGGTCGGTGCCCACCGCCATCTGTTGGGACAGCTTCTCCACCAGCCGCACACGCTTGCCCAGCGGGTTGGCGGCCAGCACTTCCCGCGCCGCGGCGGCCACCATGGGCTCGCCTTCGCAGGCCACCACCGTGCCGGCACCGCCCCGGGCCGCCATCAGGGACAGCAGGCCGCTGCCCGCCCCGATGTCCAGCACCACGGCATCCTGCCCGTGGGCCGCGACGGCGGCGCGGATGGCGGTGTCGAACGCCTCGTTCCGGGCCGTGTCGTTCACCATCGGCACGTGCCAGAAGGGCACCTTGGCGGACACGCAGCGCCGGGCCAAGTGGGCGAAGACGGGTGCCTCCGGCCAGCGCCGGGCGGCGTCCAGGCAAAGGGCGTGGGCCTCCCCATGGCGACCGCGGTCGAACAGCAGCATGGCCAGGTCGGCGGTGGGGGCCGGGCTTTCCGGCAGGGCCGCGGCGGCGGCGCGCAATCGCGCCTCGGCCTCCTCCGGCCGGCCAAGATGGGCCAGCGCCCGGCCGGACTCCAGCAGGGCCACCGGGTGCTTGGGCGACAGTGCCAGCAGCGCGTTCCAGTCGGCCATGGCATCGCCATGCCGCCCCGCCTGCCAAGCCATGTTGGCCGTGATGGGCAGCAGGTCGGTGACCCGATAGCCCTTCCCCACGATGGCGCGGTACAGCCGCTCCGCCCCGCCCAGGTCGCCCTTCTCATGCAGCCCCATGGCCTGCGCCAGAAGCGACCGGCACAGGGACTGGTCCGCCTCCTCCAGGACGCTGTCCAGGCGGAAGGGTTCGGCATCGCCGGATGTCCCGGTTTTCGGATATTCGCCTTCTGCCATCAGGTGCGCGGCCCCCGGTCAATCCTTCCTGCCATAGCAGAAAAACCGGGCCGGGGGCAAAGCACCCCTACTTCTTCCAATCCTTCAGCCCGTACGCCTTCAAGATCTCCGCCAGCTTGCCGGATTTGCGAAGCTCCTCCACGCCCGTCTCCAGCATCGCCAGCAATTCCTGCGCCTTGGGGTGCTTGGGCGACAGGGCGACATAGACGGGGGCGCCCTCGCTGGCGACGGACAGGTCGAACAGGTTGCCCATGCCGATCAGGTTGATGCTGTACTCCAGCACCGCGTCGCCCTCGATGATCACGTCCAGCTTGCGCTCGGCCAGTTGGGTGATCAGGTCCTTGGTGGCGGTGTCGCCGGAAACCAGGGTGATGGCCGGCGTGCCCTTGTTGGCGGCGATATAGGCGTCGATCCGGTCGTCGTAGGTATAGTCCTGGATGGCGCCGAAGCGCTTGCCCTTCAGGCTGTCCGGGCCGGCATACTTGAACCCGCTGCCCTTGGCCGTGGCGAAGGCATAGGTGGTGTAGCCCTCGCTGTCCCTGGTCAGCAGCAGGTCCGGCGCGTCCTTCCTGGCGGCGCCCAGCACGCCGGTGATCTCCCCCTTGCGGGCCGCCTCGATGGCGTCCTGGTAGGGCATCAGCTCATAGGTGACCGTGTAGCCCTTGGGCTCGTACACCGCCCGCAGGATGTCCAACAGGTACCCCTCCGGCTTCTTGCCGGGCGTGCAGTTGTAGGGGCACCAGAAATCAGCCTTGAAGGTCAGCGTCTCCGCGGCCTTGGCGGCGGCAGGGCCAAGGGCCAGGGCGGCCCCCAGGATTACGGCGATGATGGACCCGCGCATGTGAACCTCCCCCCGGATGGTCAACCTGAGGGGGAGGGTAACCCGAAAGTGCCGCGGGCGACAGGCCCCCGGAACGGCACCGCCCGCCCCGGGGGTGACCGGGGCGGGCGGCAGTCGGGTTGCCTGGATGGGGCGGGATCAGTCCGCGTACACCCCGGCCGCGGTGATCACCGGCTTCCAGCGGTCGATCTCCGCCTTCACGAAGTCGCCCAGAACCTTCGGCGTGGCGCGCTCCTGGGCCACGGGCTCGGTGCCCAGCTCGCCGAAGCGGGCCTTCACCGTCTCATCCTTCAGCGCGGTCTGCAGCGCCTTGGACAGCTTGTCCACCACCGGGGCCGGGGTGCCCTTGGGCGCGTACAGCCCGTGCCACACAGCCACCTGCACGGCGGGCAGGCCGGCGTCCTTGGTGGTGGGCAGGTCCGGCAGGGACGGGACCTTGGTGGGCGTGGTCACGGCATAGGCCTTGATGGCCCCGCCCTTGATCTGGCCCGTGGTGTTGGTGGTCTGGTCGCACATCAGGTCCACCTGGCCGCCCACCAGGTCGTTCATGGCGGGGCCCGTGCCCTTGTACGGCACGGTGGTCAGCTGGGTGCCGATGGCCTGCATGAACAGCATGCCGCACAGGTGGGAGGCCGCGCCCACGCCGGCGTTGGCCAGGGTCACCTTGTCGGCGTTCTTCTTCACGTACTCCACCAGCTCCTTCAGGTCCTTCGCGGGGAAGTCCTTCTTGGCGACGATGGTCATGGGCACGTCGGTGACCAGGCCCACCGGAGCGAAGTCGTTGGCCGGGTCATAGGGCAGCTTGCGGTACAGGGTGGCGCTGGTGGCCTGGCCGATATGGTGCAGCAGCAGCGTGTAGCCGTCCGGGTCGGCCTTGGCCACGCGGGCGGCGCCCAGCGTGCCGCCGGCGCCGCCGACATTCTCCACCACGATCTGCTGGCCCAGGCTCTGGCTCATGCTCTGGGCCACCAGCCGGGCCACCGTGTCGGTCGGGCCGCCCGCGGCGAAGGGCACCACCATGGTGATGGGCCGGGTCGGATAGTCCTGGGCCGTGGCCGTGGCGGAGACGCCGACGGCCAGCAGCGCCGCGGCGGCAAGGGTCTTGAAGCGCATGGGTCCTCCCTGGGGATTCGGTTTCTGGTTGGGGAACAGGCGAACGGGTCACTCTTCCTCGTGGAAGACTTCCTCCCGCCGCTTGCGGATGGAGGGCAGCAGCACGAGGGCCAGCAGCCCCGCCGCCACCAGCAGCAGCACCAGGCTGATGGGGCGGGTGACGAAGATGGTGGGGTCGCCGCGGGCGATCAGCATGGCCCGGCGCAGGTTCTCCTCCAGCAGCGGGCCCAGCACGAAGGCCAGCAGCAGGGGTGCCGGCTCGAAATGGTGCTTCATCAGGAAATAGCCCACGACGCCGAAGATGGCGACCAGCACCACGTCGAAATAGCTGCTGTTGATGCTGTACACGCCGATGCAGCAGAACAGCAGGATGGCCGGGTACAGCAACCGGTAGGGCACCTTCAGCAGCCGCACCCAGATGCCCACCAGCGGCAGGTTGATGATGACCAGCATGGCGTTGCCGATCCACATGCTGGCGATCATGCCCCAGAACAGGGTCGGGTTCTCCGTCATGACCGTGGGGCCGGGGACGATGCCCTGGATGGTCATGGCGCCGACCATCATGGCCATCACGGCGTTGGGCGGGATGCCCAGGGTCAGCAGGGGGATGAAGCTGGTCTGGGCGCCGGCGTTGTTGGCGCTCTCCGGCCCGGCCACGCCCTCGATGGCGCCCTTGCCGAAGCGGCTGCGGTCCTTGGCCAGCTTCTTTTCCAGCGTATAGCTGGCATAGGGCGCCAGCACCGCCCCGTTACCCGGCAGGATGCCCAGGATGCTGCCGATGCCCGTGCCGCGCAGCACGGCGGGGAAGCACTGCTTGATGTCGTGCCAAGTGGGCATCAGCCCGTGGATATGGCCGGGAAGGACCGTCCGTTCCTCATGCTTTTCCAGGTTCCGCAGGATCTCCGCCACGCCGAACAGGCCCACGGCCAGGGTGGTGAAGTTGATGCCCTCGGCGATCTGCGGGATGCCGAAGGTCAGGCGCGGCTCCCCCGACTCCAGGTCGGACCCCACGGTGCCCAGCAGCAGGCCCAGCAGGATCATGGACACGGCCTTCACCACCGACCCGCTGGCCAGCACGGTGGCGCCCACCAGGCCCAGCAGCATCAGGCTGAAATACTCCGCCGGCCCGAACTTCTGCGCAAGGGCGGCCAGCAGCGGCCCGAACAGGGCGATCATGAACGTGGCCACAGTCCCGGCGAAGAAGCTGCCCAGGGCCGCGATGGCCAGGGCCGGCCCGGCGCGGCCCTGCTTGGCCATCTGGTGGCCGTCCAGGGTGGTGACCACGCTGGACGTCTCCCCCGGCATGTTCACCAGGATGGCCGTGGTGCTGCCGCCATACTGGGCGCCGTAATAGATGCCCGCCAGCATGATCAGGGCGCCCAGCGGGTCCAGGTAGAAGGTGATGGGCAGCAGGATGGCGATGGTGGCGATGGGCCCCAGCCCCGGCAGCACGCCGATCAGGGTCCCCACCAGGGCGCCGATGAAGCACAGGCCCAGGTTCAGCGGCGTGAACGCGGCGCCGAAGCCCATGGCCAGGTTGGAAAAGACATCCATGGGCGGTCAGAACCTCGGCCAGACGGCGAAGGGCAGGCCCAGCGCCACCTTGAACAGCAGGACGGTGAACAGGACCAGGGCGCCGCCGAAGATGATGGTCTCCCGCCAGCGCAGGTCCGGGGCGGCGAAGGAGGCGACCAGCACGATCCCCGCCCCCGACAGCACCAGTCCCAGCGGCCGTATGGCGAAGGCGAACAGCACGATGGCGCCGATGACGGGGATGATGTGCCGCCAGCCCCAGCGGTCCAGCGGCGGCCCGTCATGGACCAACCCGCGGCCGGCGATGAACAGGCCGAACAGCCCCACCAGCCAGGACAGCACGGTGGGGAAATAGCCCGGCCCCATGCGCATGGCCGTGCCCATCTTCAGCTCACCCAGCTGGGACCAGGCCACCGCGGCCACCACCACCAGGGCAAGCCCGCCCACCACGTCCTGGGGGCTGCGGATGCGGGGGCTAGCCATGGGCGGGCCTGGGGGAACCAAGACACCCCGTCACGCGCACGCTCCCCATCGGCCGTCCTCCCCTGCGCGGTCGGGGCTTCATGCCCCTACTTTGGAGGGTAAACTATCCCGTACGGCAGGAGGGCGCAAGAAGCCAAGCAATCCAAGGGCTTGCGCTGCACTGCGGTATAGGGAGGCCCACCCTGCTACTGGCTCCACATCACCCGACCGATGTCATATCTGACTTGGATGCCGCCGACGCTGGTTTCCCTGATGTCCAGGGACGCGACCGTGCCGATCGACACCAGCAATGTCCCATCCCCGTCCCAAGAAATGCTGGGATCGGCTTCTCCCGCACTGACGAAAGAATAGGCCGGGCCGTACTCGACCAGGGTGACGGGCTCTTGCCCCGGCGCTACGATCATGATGGCGACCCGATGGGACGTGCCCAACTGCCCGCACAGCCGATCCACCTTGACGATCCGGGTGCCGTCATGGGGCTCGCCGACCATTTCCTCGATTGTCTCGCACGACGAAGGCCAACCCCAAAAGGCCGCGAGGTACAGGGACCAGCCAAGCCCGACAGCGACGACCAAGCCGGCCAGGGCGAACCCTTTCCCAACCCAGGACAATCCTCTCCACTGCGCCACGGCCATGAGGAGCCGCCCCTGACCTCGTCATCCCCAGGCCCACAGGAAGCCATGCCGCCGCGCAGGGCACAAGCCACGGAAGGCGATGTTTGGCGACAAAGCCCGGAATGGTGGCTGCCGGCGCCGGGGCCGGCGGCCTCAGTCCCCGTGAACTCCGTACCCGACTCCACGAAGGCCAGCCGGTTGCCGAACGGGTCACGGCAATAGAAGCTGCGCTCGCCCCAGGGCCGGTCCTCGATCCGGCCGGGCACGCCATGGTCCTCCGACACGGCCAGGTCGAAGGCGGCACCCGCCGCATCCGCCCTTGCCAGGAAAGCCTCCAGATCATGGACCGCCAGGTAGACATGGTCGGGCAGGGGCCCGGGGAAGCCGCCGTCCCCCTCGGCCTGCGCGTCCAGGCAGGCCAGGATGGACCGGCCCACGTCGAAATAATGCCGGCCGGGGGACACCCGGCGCCCCGGCTGGCCCAGCACCTGGGCATAGAAGCGGGTGGCGGCGTCGATGTCGGTGACGGGCAGCGTCAGGCGGAACAGGCGCATCTCCGGCCTCCCCGGTCTGTGGTCCACGGCCCCTAACATAGTGCCAACCGACCCGGTCTCCCACGGGGCGTCTCGTCACTCCCCGCCCGTGACCTATGGCATCCGGGTGGGTGCGCGCCGGTTGAAAGGGGGATGCCCCCTGGGCGATGCTGCGCGGATGAGCGATCTGCTGCCCTACGAACAGGCCAAGGCCCTGGCCGCGCACCCGGACCCGTCGGTGCGCGGCTGGCTGGCCACGCGCCCCGACGTGCAGCCGGAACTGCTGTTCTTCCTGGCCGAGGACCCGGACGTGGGCGTGCGCCGGGCCATCGCCGGCAACGATGCGACCCCGGTCCAGGCCGCCCGCCGCCTGTCCCGCGACGCGGACGCCGACGTGCGGCGCCTGCTGGGGGCCAAGTTGGCGCGGGCCCTGCCGCACCTCACGGGGGCGGAACTCGCCAGTCTGCGCGACCTGGCCCACCAGGTGCTGAACGACCTGGCCGCCGACCAGGTGGTGCGGGTGCGGGCGGCCCTGGCCAGCACCCTGGCCGACGTGGAGGTGGCGCCGCCCCGGCTGGTGGCCCGCCTGGCCCGCGACGTCTCCCGCGAGGTGGCGGAGCCGGTGCTGCGCACCTGCGTCACCCTGACGGATGAGGAATTGCTGTCCATCATCGCCAGCCAACCCCTGCCCTGGGTGCTGGAGGCCATCGCCCGCCGCCCCACGGTCAGCCAGCAGGTGGCGGACAGGCTGGAGGCCACCGGCGACCCGGACGCCCTGGCCGCCCTGCACGCCAACCCCGGCGCCCCGCACTCGCCGGGCACCGGCACCGCCCTGGTGGAGGTGATCCCGCCCCCGCCCGTCAGGTCGGGCCTGCCCGCCACCCTGACCGGCCGCATCGCCGAGGTGGTGGGCAGCGGCATCCGGGACGAGCTGGCGGCGGAGGGCTTCGACCGGGAGGCGCGCGACACCGTGGTGGCCGTCACCGGCCGCCGGCTTGACTGGGCCCGCGGCTATGCCGACCGGGAACCGCCGGAAAAGCGCGCCCTGCGCCTGATGGAGGAGGGGACGCTGGACGAGGAGGCGGTATGGGACGCCCTGTCCTGGGGCGACATGACCTTCACCCGGGCCGCCCTGGCGCTGAAGGCCCGCATCCCCCTGCCGGTGGTCCAGCGCATCCTGGACACCCAGGGCCCCAAGGCCATCACGGCGCTCGCCTGGAAGGCCGGCCTGTCCATGCGCTGCGCCCGCGCCCTCCAAGCCAAGGCGGGCGTCCCGCCGCGCAAGCTGCTGAACGCCCGCCACGGCACCGACTATCCCCTGGGCGAGGTGGAGATGCTGTGGCAACTGGAGCTGTTCGGGATCAGCGGCTGATCCCCCCTTTCCCTGGGGAAGGGGGGAAGAATGCTTACGGCCGCGGCGTCCCGTTCAGGGCACCGGCCCCGGCGCGCTCCCGGGTCTGGGCCGGGTCGCTCAGGCGGGATTCAGGCTCCCCCGGCAGGCCGGGGCGGGCAGGGGGCGGGCCGGACTGGGTGTCGCCGATCCGGCTCACCGGGCGCAGGCCGGGCCCGCTGCCGTCGAACCGGACCAGCACCGGCGGGTTGGCCAGATAGGCCTCGCACTGGCGGTACAGCTCCAGCTTGTCCTCCGGCCACTCGTCATAGCTGGTGAAGGGCCGGAAGATGAAGGGGATGGCCTGCACGTCGGGCGGGATGGCGATGTCCAGGAAGTTGAAGTTCACCTCGCAGGCATTGGCCGGGGTGGTGGCATAGGTGGCGCTGGTGGGCGCCTGGGACAGGGCCGGGCCCGCCCCGGCGGCCAGGGCGAGCAGGGCGGGTGCGGCGCATCGGCGCAGACGGGGTAGCGGCATGGCAGCCTCGGCATGCAGGCAGGGGGAAGGCGGGCCCCGCGTGCGGACGCACGGCGCGGGACGGTAAGGCAACCCGCCCCGGCAACGCTTGTTCCACAAGGGTTTGGCCGGCAGCGCCGCATCCCCGGCCGGTGCCGCCCGGACGCCCCGGCCCCTAACCCCAAGTCTTCTTGCGGGGGCTGCGGAATCAGGCTAGAGCACCCCCGGCCCCGGTAACGCGCCGTCCTCCGGTACAGGCGCCGCCGCGGCCCCGAACAAGGCAGGCCCCAAGGCCTCCCGCACGCGAACCTGAGCTAACCGAGGACGCATCCCATGGCACGCAAGAAGATCGCACTGGTCGGCGCCGGCCAGATCGGCGGCACCCTGGCCCTGCTGGCCGGCCAGAAGGAGCTGGGCGACATCGTCCTGCTGGACATTCCCGACGCCGAGGGCGTTGCCAAGGGCAAGGCGCTGGACATCGCCGAGCTGTCCCCGGTGGAGGGCTTCGACGCCGGCTACAGCGGCACCAGCAACTATGCCGACATCGCCGGCGCCGACGTGGTGATCGTCACCGCCGGCGTGCCCCGCAAGCCGGGCATGAGCCGTGACGACCTGGTCGGCATCAACGCCAAGGTGATCAAGGCCGTCGGCGCCGGCATAAAGGCGCACGCCCCCAACGCCTTCGTCATCGTCATCACCAACCCGCTGGACGCCATGGTCGGCCTGATGCAGGAGGTGACGGGCCTGCCGCCGGAGAAGGTGGTCGGCATGGCCGGCGTGCTGGACAGCGCCCGCTTCCGCTGGTTCCTGGCGGAGGAGTTCAAGGTGTCCGTGGAGGACGTGACCGCCTTCGTGCTGGGTGGCCACGGCGACACCATGGTGCCGTCCGTCCGCTACTCCACCGTCGCCGGCATCCCCCTGCCGGACCTGGTGAAGATGGGCTGGACCAGCCAGGAGAAGCTGGACAAGATCGTCCAGCGCACCCGCGACGGCGGGGCGGAGATCGTCGGCCTGCTGAAGACCGGCTCCGCCTTCTACGCCCCCGCTGCCTCCGCCATCGCCATGGCCGAGAGCTACCTGAAGGACAAGAAGCGCGTCCTGCCCTGCGCCGCCAAGCTGACCGGCCAGTACGGCGTGGACGGCCTCTACATCGGCGTGCCCGTGATCATCGGGGCCGCCGGCGTGGAGAAGATCGTCGAGATCGAGCTGAACGACGACGAGAAGGCCATGTTCGCCAAGTCCGTGGACGCGGTGAAGCAGCTGGTCGACATCACCAAGAAGGTCGCCGGCGAGGGCTGATCCCCCTCCGGTCGCCGAAGCCTGACACAGCCCCCGCGCCGGGTGACCGGCGCGGGGGTTTTTGTTTTGCGCGCCGGGTCCTGTCCGTCGGTGCCCTGGTAACACGCCACGCGCGACTACCAGTCTCGCTGCGCGCGCGCTTCGTTTTCCGCACCGCCCGTATCGCCCCGCGACAGAACCTATCCTTGTCCCGCGGAATCGTGTGGCGAAAGCTTCGCTGCCATGCAGCAGGGCGCGACCAATGGCCGGTTGAACCCTTCTTCCGCGGTGCTAAAGTGCGGCCCGCGTGGGGGACCTGCCCCTCGCGTGCGGCTTGGTCCGCGCGGTCCTGCCCGCGCGCCGGGCCGGACCGTCTCCCATCCAGAGCAAGACGGCGGACCGATGAACATCCATGAGTACCAGGCCAAGGGCCTGCTGAAGAAATACGGCGTCGCGGTTCCCCGCGGCGGCGTCGCCTACACGCCCGAGGAGGCCCGCAAGGTGGCCGAGGAGCTGGGCGGCCCCGTCTGGGTGGTGAAGTCGCAGATCCACGCCGGTGGCCGCGGCGCCGGCCGCTTCAAGGAAGACCCCAACGGCAAGGGCGGCGTCCGCGTCGTCAAGTCCGTGGATGACGTCGTCGCCAATGCCGGGGCCATGCTGGGCAAGGTGCTGGTCACCAAGCAGACCGGGCCGGAGGGCAAGGAGGTCAACCGCCTGTACGTGGAGGAGGGGGCCGACATCAAGCGCGAGCTGTACCTCTCCATGCTGCTGGACCGCGCCACGTCCCGCGTCACCATCGTCGCCTCCACCGAGGGCGGCATGGAGATCGAGGAGGTGGCCCACAACACCCCTGAGAAGATCGTGAAGGTCGCCATCGACCCGGTCGAGGGGCTGCAGGGCTACCACGCCCGCAAGGTCGCCTTCGCCCTGGGCCTGGAAGGCAAGCAGGTCGGTGCCGCCGCCAAGTTCCTCACCGCCATGTACAAGGCCTTCGTGGACCTGGACATGAGCCTGGTGGAGATCAACCCGCTGGTCGTCACCGGCTCGGGTGAGGTGATCGCCCTCGACGCCAAGATGAACTTCGACGACAACGCGCTCTACAAGCACCCCGAGGTGGAAGAGCTGCGCGACGAGTCGGAGGAGGAGGCCAGCGAGACCGAGGCCACCAAGCACGGCCTGAACTACGTCAAGCTGGACGGCAACATCGGCTGCATGGTCAACGGCGCCGGCCTGGCCATGGCCACCATGGACATCATCAAGCTGTACGGCGGTGAGCCGGCCAACTTCCTGGACGTGGGCGGCGGGGCGACGAAGGAGCGGGTGACCACCGCCTTCAAGCTGATCCTCTCCGACCCCAACGTCGAGGGCATCCTGGTCAACATCTTCGGCGGCATCATGCGCTGCGACGTGATCGCGGAGGGCGTGGTCGCCGCGGCCCGCGAGGTCAGCCTGCACGTGCCCCTGGTGGTCCGCCTGGAAGGCACCAACGTCGACCTCGGCAAGAAGATCCTGGCCGAATCCGGCCTGCCCATCCTGTCGGCCGACAACCTCGCCGACGCCGCCGAGAAGATCGTGAAGTCCGTGAAGGAGGCCGCGTAACATGGCCGTTCTCGTCAACAAGGACACCAAGGTCATCTGCCAGGGCTTCACCGGCGCCCAGGGGACCTTCCACTCCGAGCAGGCCATCGCCTACGGCACCAAGATGGTCGGCGGCGTCACCCCCGGCAAAGGCGGCACCAAGCACCTGGACTTGCCCGTGTTCGACACGGTGGCCCAGGCGGTGGACGCCACCGGCGCCAACGCCAGCGTGATCTACGTCCCGCCCCCGTTCGCGGCCGACGCGATCCTGGAAGCCATCGACGCCAAGATCCCCCTGGTGGTCTGCATCACCGAGGGCATCCCCGTCCTGGACATGGTGAAGGTGAAGCGGGCGCTCGCTGGTTCCGGCACCCGCCTGATCGGGCCGAACTGCCCGGGCGTCATCACCCCGGACGAGTGCAAGATCGGCATCATGCCGGGCCACATCCACAAGCGGGGCAAGATCGGCATCGTCAGCCGCTCCGGCACCCTGACCTATGAGGCGGTGGCCCAGACCACCGCCGCCGGCCTGGGGCAGAGCACCTGCATCGGCATCGGCGGCGACCCGGTCAACGGCACCAACTTCGTGGACGCGCTGGAGCTGTTCGCCAACGACCCGGAGACCGAAGGCATCATCATGATCGGTGAGATCGGTGGTGACGCGGAGGTTAAGGGCGCGGAGTACATCAAGAACAGCGGCCTGACCAAGCCCGTCGTCGGCTTCATCGCCGGCCGCACGGCCCCCCCGGGCCGCCGCATGGGCCACGCGGGTGCGGTGATCTCCGGCGGCAACGACACGGCGGAGTTCAAGCTGGCCGCCATGAAGGAAGCCGGCATCCACATCAGCGAAAGCCCCGCCAGCCTCGGCAGCACCATGCTGAAGGCCCTGAAGGGCTGACGCCCGCGCCGTCCGACCTGCGGCCCCCGTAGGTCGGATTAGTGCAGCGTAATCCGACAGCCCCGGCCCCAATGCCGGGGCAAGCCGGACAGAACAAGACGAAAGCCGCCCGGGTGCGAACCCGGGCGGCTTTTTCTTCGCCCATCTGGCCGGTGCCGCCCTGCTCTGGCATGGTGTGGCGTGAGGAACTTACCCTGGAGATCCCCCATGCTGATCGATGCCGTCCTCGTGGGCACCCCGCAACCGTTGGGACCCAAGGGCGTGCCCAGCAGCATCGCGGCGCGGGAACCTATGACGGGGCCCGTGCCGGTGGGGGAGCTGGGCCTGATGGGCGACCAGGTGGGGGACCCCAAGGTGCATGGCGGGCCGGAGAAGGCGGTCCACCTCTACCCAAGCGACCACTACGCCGCCTGGGCCGCGGAACAGCCGGCCATGGCCCCGCTGCTGGGAGCGCCCGGCGCGTTCGGGGAGAACCTGTCCGTCGCCGGGGTGACGGAGGGCGATGTCTGCCTGGGCGACGTGGTGCGCGTCGGCACGGCCCTGCTCCAGGTCTGCCAGACGCGCCAGCCCTGCTGGAAGCTGGGCGCCCGGTTCGGCATCCCGGAGCTGCCCCGCCTGTTCCAGCGCACCGGGCGCACCGGCTGGTACTACCGGGTGCTGGAGCCCGGCGCCCTGTCCGCCGGGGAGCGGCTGGAGCCGGTGGAGCGCCCCAACCCCGCCTGGCCCCTGTCCCGGGTCATCGCCACCCTGTATGACCGCACCCTGGACACGACCGCCCTGGCCGACCTCGCCGCCTGCGCCGGCATCAGCGCCAACCTGAAGGCCCTGACCCTCCGCCGGATCGAGACCAGTGCCGTGGAGGACTGGAGCCGCCGGCTGGACGGGGTGGGGGCGTAGGTCGGATTAGAGGCGAAGCCTCGTAATCCGACGGCACCAAACACGCTCACGATGTCGGAATACGGCGTGTGCGCGCCTGTTCCGACCTACGATTTGGCCGGCGGGACCGGCAGCAGCTCGTCGAACACCAGCTTCCACCCCTGCGTCCGGTTCTGCCAGATGCGGACATAGTGGCCCCGGTGGGGTTGGCCGTCCTTGCCGGTCCAGGCGGCGCTGCCATAGGTGAAGGCCAGGTCACCGGCGGACGAGGCCTTCCCACCCAGCGCGGCAAAGCTCAGGGCCGGCGCCCGGCGGGACAGTTCGGCGGTGACAGCCTCCGGCGTCGTGGCCGGCTGCTCCGGCGATCCCATCACCCGCGCGTCGGGGGCAAGGTGGGCAAGGTAGGCGGCCCTGGCATCGCTCGCGGCCTGCGCGGCCAGGGCGCTCTCCAGGGCCGTCACCTGCTTCATGGCCGCCTCTGCCG
The DNA here is from genome assembly GCF_012913305.1 of Aerophototrophica crusticola. Lineage (NCBI taxonomy): Bacteria > Pseudomonadati > Pseudomonadota > Alphaproteobacteria > Rhodospirillales > Rhodospirillaceae > Aerophototrophica > Aerophototrophica crusticola. The sequence continues at coordinate 253,699 of NZ_CP051775.1, forward strand.
AGCCCGCGGCGGCCGTGGCGGGGGGCAGGCTGGCGGGTTCCGTGTCCGGGCCCAGGGGCGACTTATCCTTGTTCCGCGGGCCGCCGTCATAGACCCACTTCCAGGACCCGTCCGGCTGCCTGACCCAGACGGTGAAGAAATGGCCGAAGCCTTTGTCGCCGATGGCGAAGGGTCCCATGGTGAAGCCCATGTCGCCGGACCGCGCCATGCCCGCCCAGACCGGCCACCAGGTCAGCGGCACCGGGTCCTTGCCCTCCGGCAGCTTGGCCAGGTTCGCTTGCGCGTTCACCGGTTCCGGGCTGAAGGTGATGCCGTCCGGGGCGGCGTTGCGCTTGAACGCCGCCACCCAGCCCAGCTCCAGGCCCTGGGCTGCGAAGGCCCGCTCCGCCGCCACCACGGGGGCAGTGTCGTTGGCGAGGGTCGGGGCGGTGACAAGGGCTAGCATCAGGGACAGGCCGGCAACGGAAAGTGTCCTGGGCATGGGGCGGGAACTCGCAAAAGGGTCGGTCGCCAGACCCTACCCCCGGCCCAGCGCCCCGGAACCCATGGCCCCGACCCTGCAAGCAATTCCCCGCGCACGGGCCGGGGACCAGCAACGAAGGGGACGCCCGATGCGGATGGCGGCGGCGCTGGTGGACAAGGCACAAGGCATGAATCTCGGCGGGCTGACCATCGATCTGCGCGGCGGCAAGAAACAGCGGCCTGTTCCGCCCGCGCAGACTGTGGCGCGACAGCAAGACTCGCCCCCGTTTCGTGTCCGATACGCCACAATTGTGGCACCTTCACCGTCTCTCCTGTGGGAGAGTAAGGAAGGGCACCGGCTGGAAGGGGGAGGGGGGCGTGGAACTTGTCAACCACATCATCCTGCTCGCCGGCCTGTTGCTGCTGCTGGCCATCTTCGCGGGACAGGTGTCGTCGCGCATCGGCGCCCCGGTGCTGCTGGTGTTCCTGGCGCTGGGCATGCTGGCGGGGGAGGATGGCTATGGCATCTTCTTCAATGACTACCAGCTCGCCTACCTGATCGGCAGCCTGGCCCTGGCCGTCATCCTGTTCGACGGCGGCCTGCGCACCAGGGCCGAGACTTTCAAGCTGGCCCGCTGGCCGGCCCTCAGCCTCGCCACGGTGGGGGTGGTGGTCACGGCGGGGGTCACGGGCCTCGCCGCCGCCCTCGCCCTGGACCTCGGCTGGCGGGAGGGGCTGCTGGTCGGCGCCATCGTGGCGTCCACCGACGCGGCGGCGGTGTTCTTCCTGCTGCACCTGCGCGGCCTGGGCCTGCGCGCCCGGGTCAGCGCCACGCTGGAGGTGGAATCCGGCCTTAACGACCCCATGGCCGTGTTGCTGACGGTGGTGGCCATCACCCTGGTCACGGCACCCGGCCCTATCTCCGGCTGGCACCTGGCCCTGGAGTTCGTGCTGGAGATGGGCGGCGGTGCGGCGCTGGGCGTCATCGCCGGTTTCGCCCTGGTGGGGCTGGTCAACCGGCTTGAGCTGGCCGACGGCCTCTATCCCATCCTGGCCCTGTCGGCGGCCCTGTTCGTCTATGGCTTGGCCCAGGCCCTGGGCACGTCGGGCTTCATGGCCGTGTACCTGGCCGGCTTCATCCTGGGCAACAAGCGGCACAAGGCGGACCGGCTGATCCGCCGCTTCCATGACGGGCTGGCCTGGCTGGCGCAGATCACCCTGTTCGTCATGCTGGGCCTGCTGGTGACCCCGTCCAAGCTGGAGCCCTTCGCGGCAGAGGCGGTGCTGGTCGCCCTGGCCCTGGTCTTCCTGGCCCGGCCGCTGGCGGTGTTCATCAGCCTGGCGCCCCTGCGGTTCAGTTGGGGCGAGCTGTGGTTCATGTCCTGGGTGGGCTTGCGCGGGGCGGTGCCCATCGTGCTGGGCACCATGCCCGTGCTGGCCGGGGTGCCGGGGGCGGAGACCTATTTCGGCATCGCCTTCGTGGTGGTGCTGGTGTCCCTGGTGGTACAGGGCTGGACGGTGGGCCTCGCCGCCCGCCTGCTGGGAATGCTGGCCCCGGCGGAGCCGGAGGCACCCACACGGGCGGACTTCGACCTGGCCGGCGAGGAGGGCCGCCAACTCGCCGTCTTCACCGTCGCCCCGGACAGCGAGGCGGCGACCCGCACCCGCGGGCGCCTGCTGATCCCGGAGAACGTGCAGGTCCTGACCCTGATCCAGAACGGCTGCCCGGTCAGGCCGGAGGACGCGGCCGGCCTGCAACCCGGTGACGCGGTGCTGTGCCTGGGCGACCCGCCGGCTTTGGCGGTGATGGACCGGTTGTTCGGACGCCGCGCCGCCGGCGTGGCGCAACGGCAGGGCATCGGCGATTTCCAGCTCCAGGCCGACACCCCGGCGCGGGAGGTGGGCCTGCTCTATGGCTTCGACCCCGGCCCTGACGGGGACCTGATGCTGGGCGCATTCCTGGCCAAGCGCCTGGGCCGCACCCCCGCCCTGGGTGATCGGGCGCGGGCGGGGGAGGTGGAGCTGGTTGCCGCCCAGATGGATGGTGACCGGCTGGTCCAGGTGGGCATCGACCTGACGCCAGAGGAGGAGCGCGGCTGGTCCCGGGTCAAGACCCGCCTCGCCGGCTTTCGCCGCCGCCCGAAACAGGCGCCACTTGAGGCGGCGGAGTAAGCGCTGACCCTCAGGAATACGGGAACCGTGGCGGCCGCTTCTCCCCGAAGGCCCGCAGCCCCTCCTGGAAATCCTCACCCTCCACCGCGTCCAGGAACTCGGCCACCGTCCCGGCGTGTCGGACACCTGCCCGGCCAGTACGTGGGCCACCATCCGCTTGGTCGCCCGGGCCGTGTACTGGGAGGTGGCGGCCACCTGGGCGGCATAGTCCAGCACCGCCTGCTCCAGCTCCACCGCCGGCACCACCCGGTTCACCAGCCGCAGGGACAGCGCTTCCGCCGCGTCCACCAGCCGGCCGGTGAACAGCAGGTCCTTGGCCACCGCCGGCCCCACCGCCTGGACCAAACGCTTCGTGTCCCCCAGCGGATAGACCAGCCCCAACTTGGCCGGGGTGATGCCCAGCCGGGCCGTATCGGCGGCGAAGCGCAGGTCGCAGGCCAGCGCCAGCCCCATCCCGCCGCCCACGCAAGCCCCCTCGATCAGGGCGATGCTGGGCTTGGCAAAGTCCGCCAGCCCGTCCATGGCCGCGGCGATGTCGGCGGCATAGCGGGCCGTGGAGTCCCGCGTGGCATAGGCCGTCCCGAACTCCGCGATGTCCGCCCCGGCGGCAAAGCAGCCGCCCGCCCCGCGCACCCCCAGCACCTTGATGCCCGGGTCCGCCGCCGCCCGCGCAAGCAGGGGCGGGATCGCCTGCCACATGGCCTGGTCCAGGGCATTGCGCTTCCCCGGCCGGTTCAGCACCAGCCAGGCCAAGCCGTCGGCGGCGGGGGAGAGATAAACGGGGTCGGTGGTCATGGGCAGGTCCGAGCAGGGTCATTCAGCCGACAGATACCGTCCGGTTGCCATCGGCGCCGGATTAGGGCCCCGCCCCCCGTCCGCTCGTCAAGTCCCGCTGGGGTTCACCGGTTGATCATGTAGCGCGCCAGGAACCGGGCCACGGTCTGCCTTGTGGCGTCGGGCAGGGCGTCGAAGTTGATCTTGGCCGTGTCCTTGCCCACGCTGGCCACGGTGCCGCTGCCTTTCAGGCGCAGGTTTTCCTTGGGGTCCTTCAGGGCCAGGTCGAAGCTGACCTTCTGGCCCACCGCCAGCTTGGCCTTGCCGCTGACGGTCACGCTGTTCACGCCAAGGTTGGCGACGGACAATTGCTTGCCATCGATCAGCAGGTGCGCCGTGTACTTCGACACCGCCACCTTCTCGACGACGGTGACCTTCAAGAAATCCAGCATGCCCATGAGCGGGCCCCCCGTCGCCTGTTTCCCACAAAAGTATGTTAATTCTATCGATCGGGGAAGATGTCGATTCGGTTAAGGGGGTGTCGCCGCCGCCGGCGTCGGCGGATGCCGCCAAGTCGGGGCAAGTGCAACCGAATCCCGCTTCGGGCGTTGCTAGCACGGGCAAACGAAGCGGGAAGGAACCCCCTATGGCCACGCGTACCGAGGAGATCGAGCGGGAGATCGAGCGTACCCGTGAGGAGATGACGCGCACGGCGGCGGAGATCGAGCGGCGGCTGAAGCCGGACCATGTGATCGACAGTGCCATGGGGTGGGTGCAGGGCAACCCCCGCGGCCAGGCCATGGCCAACCAACTGCTGGACGTGGTCAGCCGCAACCCCCTGCCCATCGCCCTGATCGGCATCGGCGTTGCCTGGCTGGCCTTCGAGATGACCCGCGGCCAGAAGCGCGGCCGGCTGAACCAGTACACCCCCATGCGCCGCCGCATGGGCCCGAACGAGCCGGCGTCGCGCCACCACATGCATGTGGAGGACGGTGGCCGCGCCTATCCCAAGGGCTCCTCGCCCGACCCGGATGAGCTGATCGGCCGCGTGCCGTCCGGTGAGCGGGCGTCTGACGCCGCCGCGGCCTTCGAGGGACAGGGCATGGCTGGCGGCACTGCCGGTGCCGGCTCCCGCGAGGCCATGCTGCGCGACCGCCTCGGCCCGAACGAGCCGGCATCGCGCCACCACACCCATGTGGAGGACCGGGGCCAGGCCGTGCCCCCGGGCAGCAGCCCCGACGCGGATACCCTGATCGGCCGCAAGCCCAGCGGCGAGCGGGCGTCAGAGGCCGCCGAGGCCTTCGAGAAGCAGGATGGTACCGCCGGCGGCTCCGGCAAGACCGGCCCGGTGCACAGCTACACGACGCCGGGCACGTAAGCACCCGAGGTCACCCCGGACTTGGCCCCAAGCGCCAATTCAGGGCTGGGCCGTCTGGTGCAGACACTACCGCGTCCCCGCGAAGGCGGGGGCCCACAGTTTTTGACCCGGTGTGTGCCGTCACTGTGGTTGAAGAACCGTGGACCCCCGCCTTCGCGGGGGAAGCACAATGAACCCCAGGCCAGCCAACGCCGCGCTTGTCTGGTCAAGCCTGGGGTGACATCAGGTGCCCCCCAACCCTCAGTACTTCCCCTCGATCGCCTGCACGAAGCGCTCGAACAGGTAATGGCTGTCCTGCGGGCCGGGGCTGGCCTCCGGGTGGTACTGCACGCTGAACACGGGGCGGCCCTTCAGGCGCAGCCCCTCGTTGGTGCCGTCGAACAGGCTGACGTGGGTGACCTCCACCGTGTCCGGCAGGCTCTCCGGCAGCACGACGAAGCCGTGGTTCTGGCTGGTGATCTCCACCCGCCCGGTCTCCAGGTCCTTCACCGGGTGGTTGGCGCCCCGGTGGCCCTTCTCCATCTTCGTGGTCTTGCCGCCCAGGGCCAGGGCCAGCATCTGGTGGCCCAGGCAGATGCCGAACACGGGCTTGCCGCTCTCCACCACCTGCCGGATGGCCGGGACCGCGTATTCGCCCGTGGCGGCCGGGTCGCCGGGGCCGTTGGACAGGAAAACGCCGTCCGGGTTATGGGCCAGGATCTCCTCCGCCGTCGCCGTGGCGGGCACGACGGTCACCTTGCAGCCGGCATTGGCCAGGCAGCGCAGGATGTTGCGCTTGGCGCCGAAATCCATGGCCACCACATGGTGCTTGGGATTCTCCAGCTTCCCGTACCCCTGGCCCAGGGTCCAGCCGGTCTCATCCCAATGATAGGTCTGGCGGGCGCTGACCTCCTTCGCCAGGTCCATGCCTTCCAGCCCCGGCCACTCCTTGGCCATCCTCACCAGGGCGTCGATGTCGAACTTGCCGTCCGGGGCATGGGCGATCACGCCGGTGGGGGCGCCGCCGTCACGGATCAGCCGGGTCAGCCGGCGGGTGTCGATGCCGGTGATGCCGACGATGTCGAAATTCTTCAGCCAGTCATCCAGGTGCCGGGTGGCGCGCCAGTTGCTGGGGTCGGTGATGTCCACCCGCAGCACCAGGCCCCGGGCGACGGGGGTCACCGTCTCGATGTCTTCCGGATTGGCGCCCACGTTCCCCACATGGGGGAAGGTGAAGGTGATGATCTGCCCGGCATAGGACGGGTCGGTCAGGATTTCCTGGTAGCCGGTCATGGAGGTGTTGAAGCACACCTCGCCCACCCGGTTGCCCGCGGCGCCGATGCCGCGGCCCCAGAACACGGTGCCGTCCGCCAGCACCAGGGCGCCGGTGGCGCCGGGAGGGGCGGGCGCGCGCTGGGGTATCCCCGTCGTGTGGGCATCGGTCATGGGCTGGCACCTTCTCTCGGCGGGTCGGCAGGCACATATGGTGTGGGGCCGCGCCCGTCGGGGGGCAGGGCCTCGCGCCGAGTGGTCCAGATAGACAAGGGCCGCCGGGCGGTCAACCCGCGCTTCGCGCGCATCTGGGCCGACCTGCCGCGCAGGCGCGCCGTTTTCGCCGGGATGATCCCCCCTTGCGGGCTGGCCTGCGGGCCCCGGCTCGCGTAATCTGCCCGCTTGTCTTTAGATCGAGGTATCCTGCCATGCTCCGCACGCGGTTGAACGAGGCCTTGAAGGAGGCCATGCGCGCCAAGGACCAGCGCGCCACCGCCACCATCCGCCTGATCCTGGCCGCCCTGAAGGACCGGGACATCGCCGCCCGCGGCCGCGGCCAGATGGACGGGATAGACGACGCGGAACTTGCCTCCATGCTGCAGACCATGGTCAAGCAGCGGCGTGAGTCCATCGACCTCTATGAGCAGGGCGGCCGCGTTGAGCTGGCCCAGCAGGAGCGGGAGGAGATCGCGGTCATCGAGGGCTTCATGCCCAAGCAGCTCTCCGAGGAGGAGACGACGCAGGCCGTGGCCGCCCTGATCCAGGAGATCGGCGCCACTGGCATCAAGGACATGGGCCGCGTGATGGCCGAACTGCGCACCCGCTACGCCGGCCAGATGGACTTCGGCAAGGCCAGCGGCCTGGTGAAGGGCACCCTCGCCGGGGCCTGACTTCTTGCATGGCCGGCTTCCGCTTCGCCGGGCAGGGGGACGAGGGGCGCCTGGACGCGTTCCTCGCCGCCCATGCGGACAGCTCCGGCGTTGGGGGCCTGCGGGATCATCCTGTCCCGAGTGTCAAGCCGCCAAGGCGCGACGGGCGGCTTCCGGGTCATGCTCCACCAGGGTGATGAAGGCCCTTGCCGTGGCGTCCGGCGTGCCGCGGCCCTGTTCCCAGTCCCGCACCGTCCCCACCGGGATGTGGAAGGCGCTGGCGAATGCCTGTTGGCTCAACCCCATCCGCTCCCGCAACAGCCTGACGCGCCGGCCGAACCGTCCGGTGGAAAGGGCCCCGGCCGACAGGGGCTGCGCGTCCGGGTCCGCCAGGGCCGCCGCCTCGGCTTCCGCCTCAGTCATGCGGCGCAGGCGATCCCAATCGGTCTTGCCGGGCACCGGCTCCTGCCCGTCCGGGACATCAACCGAGAAAGTATTCGTCTTGCTCATGGCGTGTCGCCTTCCGGGCTGACAGGATGCGCGTGACGGACCCAAGCGGCCTGCCGCGCGGTGTGGTAACGACGAACAGGATGCCGCTCCGCGACATGCCGATGACCTGAACACGGTCCTCACCATAATCAAACCGGTCATCCACCTTCTCGATCCGGTTCGGGTCGTGCAGCGCGGGGATGGCATCCCAGAAATCCACGCCGTGCTTGGCGAGGTTTGTGACGGCCTTGTCCGGGTCCCACTCATAGCGCATGCAGGGATGGTACGGGCAGCCCGTACGCCTGTCAAGGAAAGGCGTTTGCCTGTGGACAAACGGTAACCTGGGGATAAGTCGGGGTCCCGGTGGTACGCCGGGCGTGGGGTGCGTTATCATCCGCGACTTGACCTTCCCGGAACCCGGCCCCCGGCGCCATGGCACTGCCCCCGCAGTTTCTAGAGGAGTTGCGCACGCGCCTCCCCCTGTCCGACGTGGTGATGAAGCGCATCCGCCTCATCCGCGCCGGCCGGGAGTTCAAGGCCCCGTGCCCCTTCCACAACGAGAAGTCCCCCAGCTTCTACGTCAACGACCAGAAGGGGTTCTTTCATTGCTTCGGTTGTGGGGCCCATGGCGACCAGATCGGGTTCGTCATGCGGCACGACAACCTCTCCTTCATGGAGGCGGTGGAGCAACTCGCCGCCGAGGCCGGGCTGCCCGTGCCCAAGGCCAGCCCCCAGGAACGCCAGCGCTATGAGCGGCAGAAGTCCCTCTACGACCTGGTGGAGCGGGCGGCGAAGTATTATGAGCAGCAGCTCTTCACCCAGGCCGGGCAGAAGGCGCTGGACTACCTGCGCCGCCGCGGCCTGGACGAGGAGGCCATCGCCCGCTTCCGCCTGGGCTTCGCGCCACAGGACGGGTCCGGCCTGCATGGGATGCTGACCCAGGCCGGCTATGCCGAGGCGGACATGATCGAGGCGGGGCTGTTCAAGCGGCCCGACGCTGGGCGCGGGGCGCGGGCCTTCTTCTGGGGCCGGGTCATGTTCCCCGTGACCGACCGACGCGGCCGGGTGGTGGCCTTCGGCGGCCGGATCATGGAGGGGGAGGGGCCCAAATACATCAACTCCGCCGACAACCCGCTCTTCCACAAGGGGCACCTGCTCTACGGCATGTCCCGCGCCCGGCAGGCGGCGGCGGACGGGCACACGCTGATCGTCACCGAAGGCTACATGGACGTGATCTCCTGTGTCCTGGCCGGGTTCGAGGGGGCGGTGGCGCCCCTCGGCACCGCCTTGACGGAGACGCAGATCCTGGAGCTGTGGAAGCTGGCGCCGGAGGGGCGGCGCACGCCCATCCTCTGCTTCGACGGCGACAATGCCGGCCGGCGGGCGGCCCAGCGGGCGGTGGAGCGGCTGCTGCCCCTGCTGGTCCCCGACCACAGCGCCTGCGTCGCCTTCCTGCCGGAGAAAGAGGACCCCGACAGCCTGATCCGCACCGGCGGCAAGGCCGCCCTGCAAGCCGTGCTGGAGCGGGCCAAGCCCCTGTCCGAAGTGCTGTGGGAGATGGAGTCGGTCGGTCGTGACCTGTTCCAACCCGACGCCAGGGCAGGACTGGAGGCGGCCCTGTTCGAGCGTTGCGCCCAGATCAAGGACCAGCGCGTCCGCCGCGCATACGAGCAGGACATGCGGGACCGGCTGTTCAAGCTGTCCCGCCAGCACCGGGCCAAGGGCGGGCCCCCCCGCGCCGGCGGCGGCCAGCGGCGGCCGGCACCGGGGGAGGTGCCGGTCAGCCGGCTGTTCGACCGGGCCATGGTCACCGGCCGCATCCAGGTGGATTTCTCCGCCCAGGCCCGCACGCTGTTGGGCGGCATGCTGCGCAACCCGCGCTACTTCGACCAGTTCGGGGAAAGGCTGGCTGCCATCACCCTGGACAACGCGGCCCTTGAGGAACTGCGGCAGGAGATCGTCAACCAGCTCACCTCCCAGCCGGACATGGACGGCGAATCGCTGGTCCGCATCCTGTGCGAGCTGGGGCTAGAGGAAACGGTCAACGACGTGCTGCGGTACCTGGAGCTGCGCGGCCTCGCTTGGTTCTCCGGTGCCAACCCGGACGTGGAGAAGGCCGCCCGCGACCTGCTGGACATCGCCCGCAAGGTGGAGGACCGCGACCTGCGCCGGGAGCTGGCGGAGGCGGAAGAGAATCTGCGCCGCGATTTCTCCGAGGAAAACCTGTCCCGCCTGGACCAGTTGCGCCGTGAGTATCTAGCGGCCCGCGGGTTGTCGTTGGATGGGGAAGGGTAACCACTTCCCAAGCCATGGGGAGGGTACGTGATGACCGCTCCACGGGTGACACCTTTCGGAGTCGCATGCCTGACTTCCGAATCGACACTTGACGGCGGCCGATTATGTCGCCACCTGTCTCGTCGCTGCTTGTCCGAGACGCTGGATAGTCCGCTGAGTGCGGACGCGCCGTTGCCGCGCACCACAGAGCGTCCTCGAGGGTGGCGTAACGCGGCTGGCAGGCGGTTTGCTCCAGCCCGGGGGAAATCCTGCTGCGGCAGGGTCGGGGAGAAGGCGTCCCGCCGGCAGGGCCGGTCCAAGGGATGCGAATCTTCCGGACCTCGCGGAGCGGGAAATCTTGTCCGGATGCTGGGGTGGAACCACCCGACAGGGAAGCATGGTCGTGGGACGCCGCGTGTCGGTACCACCCCGGACCATTGTTTCCAACAACTGTGTCGTCCTGAACACAGGGTGGGGCTGGCGTGCGGATAACAGACGGCAGGAGAGGGACGTCGGTCGGCCGGGGGCCAAGGGCCCGGGTCGGCCATGTGCGTTTAACGGGTGCATCCGTGTCGAGTCGGGGGCAGTGAGCGAATGGCCACGAAAGCGCAGCAGACCGCTGAAGTTTCGGATACGCGTGAGGAGGAGGCCAACGGCCCCCTGATGGACGGCATGGCGATCGCCGTCAAGAAGATGATCCAGCGCGGCAAGGAGCGCGGCTACGTCACCTATGACGAGCTGAACGCAGCATTGCCGCCGGACCAGTCCTCCTCCGAGCAGATCGAGGACACCATGGCCCTGCTCTCGGAGCTGGGCATCAACGTGGTGGAGGGCGAGGAGCCCGAGGACAACGCCGCCGAGGGCTCGGGCGACGGCGAGGGGCGCGTCTCCGGCAATTTGGACGATGACGACATCGGCCGCACCGACGACCCGGTGCGCATGTACCTGCGCGAGATGGGCTCGGTCGAGCTGCTGAGCCGCGAGGGCGAGATCGCCATCGCCAAGCGCATTGAGGCCGGCCGCGAGATGATGATCGGCGCGATCTGCGAATCGCCGCTGACCATCCAGGCCATCATCGAGTGGCACCAGTCCCTGCAGGACGGCAAGATGCTGCTGCGGGACATCATCGACCTGGACGCCACCTACGGCATCGACCCGGAGTCGGGTGAGCCCACCGGCGAGACGCTGGACGGCCCCGCCGCCGAGCGCGAGGACGAGGAGGAGGGTGAGCGCCCCGAGGGCGAGAACCCCGAGGGCACCCCCGGTGAGGGCGGCGATGACGAGGAGGGCAACATCTCCCTCTCCGCCATGGAGGCCGAGCTGAAGCCGAAGGTGCTGGAGACCTTCGGCAAGATCGAGGAAACCTACGACCGCCTGCACAAGATGCAGGAGCAGCGGCTGGCCGCCCTGCAGCGGGGCGAGGACCTGCCCAAGGGCTCCGACAAGAAATACGACAAGGTGAAGGGCGAGCTGACCGAGCTGGTCAACTCCGTCCGCCTGAACAACGGCCGCATCGAGCAGCTGGTGGAGCAGCTCTATGCCCTGAACAAGAAGCTGATGGGCTTCGAGGGCAAGCTGCTGCGTCTGGCCACCGACGCCAAGGTGAAGCGGGAGGACTTCCTGCAGCACTATTACGGCTCGGAGCTGGACCCCAACTGGCTGGACCGGGTGAAGTCCCAGAGCAAGGCCTGGGGCCGCTTCGCCGAGCGGTCGGCCAGCGACGTGGCCCGGGTGCGGGAGAACATCGCCGAGGTGTCCCAGCAGGCCCGCCTGCCCATCGGGGAGTTCCGCCGCATCGTCAGCACGGTGCAGAAAGGCGAGAAGGAGGCAAGCCGCGCCAAGAAGGAGATGGTGGAGGCCAACCTGCGCCTCGTCATCTCCATCGCCAAGAAGTACACGAACCGCGGCCTGCAGTTCCTGGACCTGATCCAGGAGGGCAACATCGGCCTGATGAAGGCGGTGGACAAGTTCGAGTACCGGCGTGGCTACAAGTTCTCCACCTACGCCACCTGGTGGATCCGGCAGGCGATCACCCGGTCCATCGCGGACCAGGCCCGCACCATCCGCATCCCCGTGCACATGATCGAGACGATCAACAAGCTGGTCCGCACCAGCCGCCAGATGCTGCACGAGATCGGCCGCGAGCCGACCCCGGAGGAGCTGGCCGAGCGGCTGATGATGCCGCTGGAGAAGGTGCGCAAGGTCCTGAAGATCGCGAAGGAGCCCATCTCCCTCGAGACGCCCATCGGCGACGAGGAGGATTCGCACCTCGGCGACTTCATCGAGGACAAGAACGCCGTCCTGCCGCTGGACGCCGCCATCCAGGCGAACCTGCGCGAGACGACGACCCGCATCCTCGCCACCCTCACCCCGCGTGAGGAGCGCGTCCTGCGCATGCGCTTCGGCATCGGCATGAACACCGACCACACCCTGGAGGAGGTCGGCCAGCAGTTCAGCGTGACCCGCGAGCGTATCCGCCAGATCGAGGCCAAGGCCCTGCGCAAGCTGAAGCACCCCAGCCGGTCGCGGAAGCTGCGGAGCTTCCTGGACACCTGACCTCCGGGACAGGGTCCGCGTACCAAAGGCCGGCGGGGCGACCCGCCGGCCTTTGCCGTTCAAGGGGGAGAGCGCCTCGCCGTTGACGGGGCGATTGGGGGGTTGCACCATCATCCAGCAGGAAGGGCAGGGGGTGCGGCATGGACCAGGAAGACGACATGGGCCATCACAGTATCCCGCTTGATGCGGCAGATGCCGGTCCTGCCGGGACGATGGCCGGACCCGGCTCCTTCGACGGCTCTGGCCGCCTGGGCATGTCGGTGCAGGGCCGGCGGGAAGCGGAGCGGATCGCCGATGAGGCGATGCGCGAATGGAACCGGTACATCGCAATCCATGGCCATTTCGCCGATGACCAGGATATCGATTGATCGCCGATGGCCCAGTTCGATATCTGCTTGAACAATGGGCCGACAAAGTCGGCGTTTCCCTGTCTGTTGGTCCTGCAATCAAGCCTGTTCCGGGGTGCCGAGCGATGGGTTGTCATCCCCCTTGTCCCCGGCATTGGCTTTGCCAAGCAGGACCCCCGGCTGTCGCCCGTCCTGAAGATCAATGGCGCGCCATTCCTATTGGCAACCCAATCTATCACCAACGTGCCTGTAAGGCAGTTGGGCGAGGTGGTCGGGAGCGCTCGGAAACAGGCAGAGACGATCATCGCGGCCGTTGACTGGCTGATGAATCGGGGGTGGGACTAAAATTTTCCCGGAGGTTTGCCATGACCCAGCGGATGAGCCGTGAAGCCTTCCACCGGTGGGTGGAGGAGCAGGGGGGCGGGCAGCGCTATGAACGGGCAACCGGCCAGCCTGTGGCCATGTCCCCGGAAAAGGTCGGCCACGCCCGGGTAAAGGCGGAGATCTGGTCGGCCTTCCGCCAGCAACTCCTCGCCCGCGACCTGCCCTGCGAGGTGCTCCCCGACGGCATTACGGTCGAGGTCGGCGACGATGCGGACTACGAGCCCGACGTGGTTGTCAATTGCGGCCCCCGCCTGTCGCCGGAGGCCACCGCCGCCCCGACCCCGGTCATCATCGTCGAGGTCCTGTCCCGCGGCACCAAGGGCGTGGATGTGGGGGAGAAGTTCGCCGACTATTTCCGCCTGCCCAGCCTGCGCCACTACCTGCTGGTCAGCTATGTCAGGCGCCGGGTCATCCACCACCGCCGCCAGGACGACGGCACCATCCTCAGCGCTATCCATGCCGGCGGCGTCCTCACCCTCGACCCGCCCGGCCTGGACCTGGACATCGACGAGGTCTACCGGCTGGCCGAGGTGGGTGTCTGAGGCGGACCGTGACCACCCTCACCCCGCCTCCGCCATCGGCACCAGGTCGCGGACCAGCGCCCGCACCGCCGGCCCCGCATCCCCGGCGAAGCGCAGGTTGGTGCCCTTGGCGGCCTGGGCCAGCACGGTGAAGGGCAGGGCGGGGGTGCCGTCCAGCCGCAGCAGGCCGTTGCCGCCCACGGGCAGGTCCGGGGCGCCGGCGACCAGGGCGCCACCGTCGGAGATGTCGATGACCTGCACCGGGTGGGTGCCCGGGCCCAGCTCCAGCGTGCCCGGCCGGTCCAGCCGGTAGCGGGGGCCGCCGCGGCGGTCCACCTCGGTGGTGCTGGTGCGCACCACGCGGATCAGCGTCTCGCACAGGGCGGTGATGCTGTCGGATAGCTCCCCCGCGATGGCCTGCACCTGTTGCGCCCGCTCGCCCGAGGTGGCGGCCTCGCCGGAGACCTGGGTGATGCAGTGGGCCACGTCGCGGGCGGCCTCCGCTGTCTGGGCCACGTTGCGGGCGATCTCCTGGGTGGCGGCGGATTGCTGCTCCATGGCCGCGGCGATGGCGGTGGAGACCTCGTCCATGTTGCGGATGGCGCCGCCCATGTCCCGCACGGCGGACACGCTGGCGCCGGTGATGTCGCTGATCTCTGCCAGCTTCACGCCGATGTCGGCGGTGGCCTGGGCCGTCTGGCTGGCCAGGCTCTTCACCTCCGCCGCCACGATGGCGAATCCGCGGCCTGCCTCCCCGGCGCGGGCGGCCTCAATGGTGGCGTTCAGGGCCAGCAGGTTGGTCTGCTCGGCGATGCCGCGGATCAGCTCCGCCACCATGCCGATCTGGCCCACCGAGTCGGCCAGGCTGCCGATGATGCCGGCGGCCTCCTCCCCCTTGCGCACGGCCCCGCCGCTGACCTGGGTGGCCAGGGTGACCTGGCTGGCGATCTCCTGGATGGAGGCGGTGAGCTGCTCCGTGGCCGTAGCCACGGCCTGGGCGGTGGCCAGCGCCTCCTCCGCCGCGGCGGCGACGCCTTGGGAATTGTCCTGCACGTGCCGGGCGGACCCGGCCATGGCGGTGGCGGCCTCGGCCATGGCGGCGGTGCGCTCCGCCACCAGCCCCACGGCCTGCCGCGTCTCCCCCTCCACGGTCCCGGCCATCAGTTGCAGGGCCTCCCGCCGCACCCGCTCCGCCGCGGCGCGGCTACCCTCCTGCTCGGCCAGCAGCTGGGCCCGCTCCAGCCCCTGGCGCTGGAAGACCAGCACGGCCTGCGCCATGGCGCCGATCTCGTCCCGACGGTCCTGGCCCGGCACGGTGACAGCCCAGTCCCCGTCCGCCAGCCGCGCCATGGCCTTGGTCATGCCCCGCAGCGGCTGCACCACCTGCCGCACGATGACGAAACCGCTGGCCAGCCCCAGCCCCGCCGCCACGCCCAGGACGGCCAGCGCCAGGGCGATGTTCAGGCGGGCCGCCGCCTTTGCCGCCTCCACCCGCTCATCCACCTGCACCGACAGCTCGCGTGAGGCCGCGGCCATGGCCTCGATCCCCTGGGCGGCCAGGGCGAACCAGTCCGTGGCCGGGGCGGGGTAGTCCAGGTTCTTCGCGCTGGCTTCCATCAGCCGGCGCCGTAGCGCATCCACCTGGCCGAAATACCGCTCCCGGATGCCCTCCGCGGCGGGGGTCAGGCTGGGGAAGCGGCCCATGCCGCCGCCGAAGCTTTCCCACGCCCCCTCGATCCGGCCATGGGCGCGGGACACCTGGTCCAACTGCGCCGGGGTCAGGGGCAGGCCGCCGGCCACCACCCCGGCCAGCAGGCCCCGCTCCCGGCTGGCGAACTCCGCCACCAGCATCAGGTCCTCCGCCAAGTGGAACCCGGCACGCAGGTCGCCGCCCAGCGCCGCCCCACCCGATTCCAGCGCCGCCCCCCACAGGGCCAGGGTCGCGTCGGCCACGCCGTTGGCGGTGGGCAGCCAGTCCCGCCGCAGGTCGAAAGGCACGCTGCCGCCGGCGGCCAGGGCCTTGTCCAGGGCGGCGCGCTGGGCGTCCAGCTTGGCCTTGGCGTCCCGCAGGCCCTGCGCGGCCTTGGCGAGCTCCGGCGCCGCAAGGTTGTCACCCATCTCCGCCAACAGGGCCTTGAGGCGCCGGTCCGTCTCCGCCCGGTCCCGCGGCACCGCCCCCTTCAGGGCGTCCGTCGCCGCCCGCGGGTTGCCGGCCAGCAGGTTCAGCCCGTCCCGCTCCGCTCCCACGGCCCAGACCAGTTCCTGCACGGCCAACGCGACCCGCTCCAGCCGCTCGGCCCCGCTTGCGGCGCGCAGCTCCCCCAAGGCCCGGGACATCTGGGCCACGGCGAACCCCAGCACCAGAACCACGAGCAGCGCGCCTATCGTGAAAAGTTTGGACCGGATGGACATGGCATGACCGTCTGCAACCCTGGCTACGCGATCTTTAACCTGTCCCAATGGGATAGGCCAGGGGTGATAAGCATTCGGAAAAGAGAACAGCCAGTATTGTTACAGTATTATTGCCGTCTTATGACAGTGCCTCAGGACAAACGGCAGGATTGGTGGGCCCCCTGTTCCGATGCGAGGCCGCGGATGCTCACGGCTCCGGCCAGGGTTCCTCCGCCGGGATGACCGGCCGGTCCGGCAGCCGGCGCAGCACCTTGTCGATGTAATCGGACAGGGCGGCTGCCGTGCCCACGTCGCGCCCCTGCGCCTCCGACAGGTACCAGCGGTGCTCCAGCACCTGGAAGTACAGCTCCGGGTCGTCCAGCTTGCCGCGCAAATCTTCCGGCACGGCGTCCAGCAGGGGGGCGTAGATCTCGTGCAGCCAGCGGTGCGCGGCCGCCCCCTCCGGCAGGGGCCGGCCCTCCGCCAGTTCCAGCCGCGCCTTGAAGCGGCGGATGTCGTTCAGCAACTGGCGGCTCTGGTTCTCCTCCGCGTCCAGCCCGGTCAGCTGGTGCAGGCGCCGCTTGTGGTGCCCTGCCTCCACCACCTTGGGCCGCATGACCAGCCGCAGCCCCTCCCGCCGGCCGGGGACCCGGTTGGGCAGGTCGTCCGCCGTGACCAGGTCCAACTCCTCCACGTCGAAGCCGAAATCGTTCAGGGCCTTGATGCGGGTCTGCACCCGGTATTGCTCCTCCGGCCCGAACACCTCGTCCCGCGTCAGCTCATGCCACAGCCTGTGGTACCGGACCTCCATCTCCTCCGCCACGGCCAGGGGGTCGAAGCCGTCGGGCAGGCCGGGGCCGGCGGCCAGGTCCATCAGCTCCCCCGCCATGTTCAGCCGCGCCAGCTCCACGTCATAGGCGCGCATGCCGTCGGACATCTCCGGGTGCAGCTCCCCCGTCTCCGCGTCCACCAGATAGGCCGCCAAGCGGCCGGCGTCGCGGCGGAACAGGGTGTTGGACAGGGAGCAGTCGCCCCAGTAGAAGCCGGCGATGTGCAACCGGATCAGCAGGTCCACCAGCGCGTCCAGCAGCTTGTCCCGCGGGCCAGCGGGTCGCCCCCTCGAACAGCACGCGATAGGGCATGGCCCGCTCCAGGTAGCGGGTGACCAGGATGGTCATCAGGGGCCGCCCCTCCGGGCTGATCCGGCCCGTCACCAGCCCCACCGCCTCCACCGACGGCAAGCCGCGGTCCCGCAGGGTGCGGAGCAGCTCATACTCCCGCAGCGCCACCCGCTCCGGCACCTCCTTCAGGGCGAAGACCGTGTCGCCGTCGCCATGGACGAAGCGCACCACGTTGCGGCTGATGCCCCGGGGCATCTGCACCAGCAGCTCATCCGGCCAGGTCTCCAGCGGCAGTTCCCAGGGCAGGCCCACGCCCAGGGCGAAGCTGTCGGCGGCGGTCAGCTTGATGCGCATTGCGGGTCATCCAGCACGGAGGGCGGGCGCTTGCTCGGGCGGACCCGGCATGGGGTGGCGTCGAACACTACCCAACCGTCCCCTCCCCCTGAGGGGGAGGGACAGGGAGAGGGGTTAGGACCTTTCCGGAAAGGGAAGCCTGTGAAAAGGCGCCTGCTGTCCTGGTCTCACCACCCCTCTCCCTGTCCCTCTCCCCCTGGGAGAGGGGACGCGACCGCATCGTCCAGCCTTGTCCCCGGCGAGGTTCGGCCTCACCGCTCCTGCAAGCGCCCGCTGGCCTCGGTCAGTTCCCGCAGGCGCTCCAGGTGCTCCCGGCGCAACTGGCCGGGGGCCAGCCGCCAGGCCCAGTTGCCCTCCGCCTTGCCCGGCACGTTCATCCGCGCCTCCGTGCCCAGCCCCAGCACGTCCTGCACCGGCATCACGGCAAAGCGGCTGTTGGTGTTCAGGGTGAAGCGGATGAAGTCCCAGTGGATGGCTGTCCGGTCGCTGCCAAGGTAGTCCAGCATGGCCCGGCCGCTGCGCGACCCCTCGCCGCCGATATGGGCGAACCAGCCCAGGATCGTGTCGTTGTCGTGGGTGCCGGTGTAATAGACCGTGTTGGCGGAGAAGCGGTTGGGATCGTAGCTTTCGGGGTGGAAATCCTCCCCCACTCGAACGGCAACACCCGCATGCCCGGGAATTGGAAGTGGTCGCGCAGCCGCTCCACCTCGGGCGTGATGATGCCCAAATCCTCGGCGATGATCGGCAGTTCGCCGAACCGGTCGCGCAGGGATTGGAACAGCTCATAACCCGGGGCCGGCGCCCAGCGGCCGTTGATGGCCGTGGTCTCGTGCGCCGGGATCTCCCAATAGCTCTCGAAGCCGCGGAAATGGTCGATGCGGACCAAATCCACCAGCTCCAGCGTCTTGGCCAGCCGCTTCTGCCACCAGGCGAAGCCTTCGGCCCGGTGCGCGTCCCAGCGGTACAGCGGGTTGCCCCAGAGCTGGCCGGTGGCGCTGAAATAGTCCGGCGGCACCCCGGCCACCAGGGTGGCGCGACCCGTGGCGTCCAGCTCGAACAGGTCGGGCCGGGACCAGGTGTCGGCGCTGTCCCCGGCGACGAAGATGGGGATGTCGCCCATGATCCGCACGCCGCGGGCGTTGGCGTGCTCCTTCAGCTTCTGCCACTGGCGGAAGAACAGGAACTGCTGGACCTTCACCTTCTTGATCTCGAAGCCCAGCGTGTGCCGCACCTCCCCGATGCCGATGGGGTCGCGGGACACGTACAGGGCGTTCCACTCCCACCAGGGGCGGCCCTTATGGCGGTCCTTCAGCACGGTATAGAGGGCGTAGTCGTCCAGCCAGTCCGCCTCATGCCGGGCGCGGAACAGCTCATAGTCGGCCCAGGCGTCATCGTCGCTGGGCCGGCGCAGGAAGGCGGCGCAGACCTCGTCCAACGCAGCCAGCTTGGCGTGGGTCACCTCCCCGAAATCCACCCCTTCCGGCTTGTTGGCCGGCAGGCGGGACAGGATCGCGGCGTCCGCCAGCCCTTCCGCCACAAGGTCGTCGAAGCTGACCAGCAGCGGGTTGCCCGCGAAGGTGGACAGGGCGGAATAGGGGCTGTTGCCGGCGCTGGTGGGGGCCAGCGGCAGGATCTGCCAGATCACCTGGCCCGCCTCGGCCAACTGGTCGACGAAGGCCCGCGCCTCCGGCCCCATGTCGCCGATGCCGTGCCCGCCGGGCAGGGAGGTGGGGTGGAGCAGCAGGCCGCTGGCGCGCGTGTCGATCAATCGGGCGTTCATCGGGATCGTCTGTCAGGGGTGGGCCGGTTACGGGCGGTATGTCGGGATCGTTGCGGCGAACGCAAGGTTGCGGCGGCTGCAATTTTGTAACGATACTACGGTGGGTCCCCCACCGGTCAAATCACAAACGGTGGACACGGGCCCGACCGGGGCGGGGGTCTGCTTTCCCTGGCCGGAGCGTGTGGCCGGCAGCTACCGCCAATGCGCTGCGGCCTTGCCCCGGGCTTGCGTGATCCGGTAACGCTGTTACAGTGTTAGGCCGGTTGGGCGTTCGTGGCGGTACCGCCGTGCCCGGCCCCGGCGCGACGCCAACGGACCACCGCCAACGGACCACCCTGGGCACCGCCCACGAGGACCATTCCCGGCCCCTGCCAAGGCGCATCCCCCATGCCTCCCTCGCTCCTGCCGCTGGCCGGCCCGGTCGGGTCCGACCCCGCCAAGGCCGCCCTCGACCGACTGCACGACCATGTGGCGAAGGTGATCCTGTCCCGGCAGCACCCGGTGACCGGGCTGCTGCCGGCCAGCACGGCGGTGACGGTGCATGGCAACTACACCCACGCCTGGGTGCGGGACAATGTCTACAGCATCATCGGCCCCTGGGCCCTGGCCCTGGCCTATCGCCGCCGCGGCGATTCCGCCGCCCGGGCGCGCCTCTTGGAGCAGAGCGTGGTCAAGACCATGCGCGGCCTGCTCCAGGCCATGATGAAGCAGGCCGCGAAGGTGGAGCGGTTCAAGCACACCCAGGACCCCCTGGACAGCCTGCACGCCATCTATTCGGCCAGCACGGGCGAGGCGGTGGCCCCCGACGACGGCTGGGGCCATCTGCAGGTGGACGCCACCTCCCTGTTCCTGCTGATGCTGGCGCAGATGACCCGGTCGGGCCTGTCGCTGGTCTATACGATGGACGAGGTGGCCTTCGTCCAGAACCTGGTCCACTACATCGGCCCGGCCTACCGCATCGCCGACTACGGCATGTGGGAGCGGGGGCGGAAGATCAATGACGGGGCGGTGGAGCTGAACGCCAGCTCCATCGGCATGGCCAAGGCCGCGCTGGAGGCGCTCCAGGGCCTGGACCTGTTCGGGGAGGACGGGGGCCGCGTCGCCGTCGTCCAC
Source organism: Aerophototrophica crusticola (assembly GCF_012913305.1). Taxonomy (NCBI): domain Bacteria; kingdom Pseudomonadati; phylum Pseudomonadota; class Alphaproteobacteria; order Rhodospirillales; family Rhodospirillaceae; genus Aerophototrophica; species Aerophototrophica crusticola. Next base: position 273,935 of record NZ_CP051775.1, read on the forward strand.
GCCGTGCCGGATGAGATCGCCCGCGCCCGGGCGACGCTGGAGGCGCTGCTGCCCCGCGAGTCCGGCTCGAAGGAGGTGGACGCCGCAGTCCTGTCCGTCATCGGCTGGCCCGCCTTCGCGGTGGAGGACCCCGCCGTCCTGGCCCGCACGCGGCGGGAGATCGTGGAGAAGCTGGAAGGCCCCTGGGGCGCCAAGCGCTTCCTGCGCGATGGCCACCAGACCGCCCTGGAGGACCACAGCCGCTTGCACTATGAGGCGGGGGAGCTGGAACGCTTCCGCGGCATCGAGTCCGAATGGCCGCTGTTCTTCACCTACCAGTACGTCACCGCCCTGATGCTGTGCGACCGGGCCACGGCCACCTCCTACCGGGCGAAGCTGGACGGGCTGCTGGTGGAGCGTTACGGCGAGGCCCTGCTGCCCGAGCTGTACCTGGTCCCGGCCGAGTTGGCGGAAGCCGAGCGTGCCGCCCCCGGCAGCCAGCCCCGCGTGCCCAACGAGAACGTGCCCCTGCTCTGGGCGCAGAGCCTGTACGTGCTGGGCCTGCTGCTGGAGGAAGGGCTGCTTTCCCCCGGCGACGTGGACCCGCTGGGCCGGCGGGACCGGGTGGGCCTGAAGCCGCCCGTGCCCCTGCGGCTGGTGGTGCTGGCGGAAGATGAGGGGGTGCGCATGGCCCTGCGCCAGCGGGGCATACAGGCCCAGACCCTGGCCCAGGCGGGCGGGGCCATCCATGTCTGCCATGCGGATGTGCTGGGCCGGGCCCTGTCGTCCCTGGGCGCCTGCCCGGCCCTGGGCCTGACCGGCCGGCCGCCGCGGCGGCTGGGCAGCCTGGTCACGGCCAACGGCTTCCGCCTGTCCGGCCAGCCTACCGTCTTCGTCCCGTCCTTCGTGGATGAGGCGGACGGTTTCTATTTCACCCTCGACCCCTGCTTCGTGGGGGAGCGGTTGCTGGCCGAGGTGGCCTATGTCAACCGGAACTGGACCTATGGCCGCCCGCCGCTGATGGTGCTGCCGGTGACCCGCTCCATGGCCGGGGCGCCGGCCTTCGACACCCTGGCCCAGACCCTGGCGGACCTGCTGGCCGGCCGGGTGCCCGACCTGGCCGTGCGGGGCGGGGAGCTGGGGGAAAGCTTCGCCGCCACCCGGGTGGTGTCCCTGGACGGGGCCGCCCCCGGCGTGCCCATGGGCCCCGCCGCCGGTCGCGGGCCCGCCAGCCCCGGCCCGGCCGAGTTGGACCGCCTGTCCCTGGCAGAGGCCGGCGCGGAGGGCTGGGACGATGACCTCTACCGCGCCGCGGCGCAGGTGGGCCGCTGGGACCTGGTGCGCCGCGCCGCCGCCCGGCTGGGCCGCCATGACGAGCGGTTGCAGGACGCGGTGAAGGAACTGGTGGTGCGGCAGAAGCGGGTGCTGCTCGGCCCGCCCGGCGACCCCAGCCTGGCCATCGACCGGCCCATGGACAACGCCGCCATCACCGCCCGCCTGTCCGCCGCGGCCGGCGGTGACCCGGCCCTCGCCATGCTGCATGAGGAGGTGCTGCTGTTCTGCGGCACCCTGGTGAAGGGCAGCCCCGACCTGTTCGCCCATGTGCTGACCGTGCGGCCGGTGGATCTGGCCGGCCTGCTGGTGCGCGGCCTGATGCGGGAACGGGGGCTGGACCTCGCCGCCGCCCGACTGCGGCTGGAGCAGGAAAGCCCCCATGCCGTGCTGACCCGCCTGCGCCGGCTGGTCAGCGCCTGCCCCGGCATGACGGGGGAGTTCTGCCTGCCCGTCCTGTCCCGCAGCATCCTGTCGGACCCGGCGGACGCCCCGCCCGGCTTCGGCCTGGACGCCCAGGACGGCGCCTGGGCCGCCCACGCGCTGGCCACGGGCGGTGACTGGTGGGCTTGGCGCGACGTGACCGGCACCCTGTTGCCGGTACCGGAAGCCTTCTTCGCCCGGGTCTGGGACGTGCTGGAACATTGCGAGGCCCTGGCCCTGGCCGACCCGGGCAATCCCGCCCACCGGCTGGACAGCACCCTGCTGCGCGCCGACCGCACCCCGGCGGAACGGGACTTCGCCCGCGAGGTGGAATCCCGCCTGGACCGCATCGGCAGCCCGGAATACCGGCAGTTGACGGTAGAGGCCCTGTGGGCCGTGTCGGAACTGCTCCGCGCCCGGCCCGACCTGGCCGTGGCCGGCACGCTCGCCACCGACGACCTGCTGGCGGCGGCCGTGCGCCGCCACTGGCAGGCCCTGGCCCCGGATGGATCGGACCTGCCGGCAGAGGCCTGGCAGCGCTTCTACGCCCTGTCCCCGGCCCGTGTGGCCGAACACGTGGCCGCCGCCTTCCTGTCCCGCGCCGCCGCGATGCCCAGGGTGGGGCGGGCGGCGTAAGGGGGCGTCGCTCAGTCCTTCAATTTAGGGGAAATGTGCTTCCCCCGCGAAGGCGGGGGAGGCATCCACCTTTTAATCACCGGAAAAGCCGCGGGAAGAGGACGCCCTCACCACTTCCGCTCGGTCTTCAGCCCGCCCGTGTTCAGGGCGTCCAGGATGCCGCCGCCGCTGGGCTTGCCGGCCGGGCGGGACAGGCGGGGGTTGGTGCGGCGGTTGGCCCGCTCCATCACCTTGATGGCCGTCTCGGTGGCGTCGGTGTGGATGCGCCGGCGCACGTCCGGCTCCAGGGACTCGAAGGCCTGCTGGGCGAAGGTCAGGGCGGACTCGGACTTGGTCTCCACCACCTGCCGCAGGGCGTTGGCCGCCATCAGGCATTCCAGCCGCTCCGGCCCGGTGATGTCGTCCAGCACGTTCGCCAGGATACCGATCGCCTCCAGCATCTTGGGATCGTTCAACTGCAGGGACATCACGACAGACCTCCGGACCTCGATAACCCCATCTTTCCACCCCTTGCGCCGGACCGCAACGCCCACGCAAGCGATAGGGACCAGTTAACCCAGCGGCACGGGGCATAGCTCCATGCCGCTGGGGGCCGGTGATCGGCCGCGATCACCGGCCACGGACATAAGGCCATGTCGCCCGCGAGGGGAAGACTCAGGCGCTCCCCGTGCTATATATGTTCTCACCATGACCGACCTGTTCTCCCCCCGCCCGCCGGCCCCGGCGGCAAAGGCCCCGCCCCGGCGTACCCCGCCCCGGCCCACCTGCCCTACCTGCAGGGCCTGAACCCCATGCAGCGCGCGGCGGTGGAGGCGCTGGACGGCCCCGTCCTGGTGCTGGCGGGGGCCGGCACCGGCAAGACCCGGGTGCTGACCACCCGGCTGGCCCATTTGCTGCTGACCCGCCGGGCCAACCCCTGGCAGGTGCTCACCGTCACCTTCACCAACAAGGCCGCGCGGGAGATGCGCGACCGGGTGGACAATTTGCTAGGCGGCCAGTCGGAGGGCTGGTGGATGGGCACCTTCCACGCCCTCGCCGCCCGCATCCTGCGCCGCCATGCGGAGCTGGTGGGCCTGAAGCCCAACTTCACCATCCTGGACACGGACGACCAGATCCGCCTGCTGAAGCAGATCCTGGAGGCGGAGAACATCGATTCGAAGAAGTGGCCCGCCCGGGTCATCCTGAACGCCATCGAGCGCTGGAAGGACCGCGCCCTGACGCCTGACCGGCTGAAGCGGGAGGACACGGGCGACGTGGCCAACGGCAAGCTGCTGGACATCTACCGCCAGTACCAGGACCGCCTGCGCACCCTGAACGCCTGCGACTTCGGCGACCTGCTGCTGCACAACATCACCCTGTTCCAGACCCACGACGACGTGCTGAAGGAGTACCAGAACCGCTTCCGCTACATCCTGGTGGACGAGTACCAGGACACCAACGTGGGGCAGTATCTGTGGCTCCGCCTTCTGGCCCAAGCGCACAAGAACATCTGCTGCGTGGGCGACGACGACCAGTGCGTCGCCGCCGGGACCCCGGTCACCCTGGCAGATGGTTCCACCCGGCCGGTGGAGCAGGTGCGGGAGGGGGACTTGGTCCTTTCCGCCCAGGGCGGCGGCCGGTTCGGGCCGTCCCGCGTGCTGCGGGTCCACGCCAAGCGGCATGATGGCCCCCTGGTGCGGGTGACGCTGGAGGACGGCACGACCCTCACCAGCACGCCGGAGCACCGGCACTTCGCCGGCTACCGGCTGGGCACGGCGCCCCAGCTCCACTTCACCTACCTGATGTGGAAGCGGGGCTTCGGCTTCCGCGTCGGCACCTCCCAGACCTACACCAAGGGCCAGGCTCAGCCGGTCCTCGGTTTCGAGTTGCGCTGCCGGGGGGAGCATGCGGACGCCCTGTGGATTCTGGAGACCCACGACAGCGAGAACGAGGCGCGCTTCCGGGAATACGCCCTGTCCCTGGACTATGGCATCCCCACCTTCCCCTTCGTGGCCCGGCCCGGCGGCTCCACCAAGGGGCTGGTGCATGACCAGAAGTGGCTGGACCGGCTGTACCGGGAACGGCCGACGGAAGAGGCGGGGGAACGGCTGCTGGCCGATTTCGGCCTGGACCGCGCCTTCCCCCATTACCGGCCCCAGTCCCACACCGGCCGCCGCCGCAACGTGACCGTCACCCTGTGCGGGGAGAACCGGGGCGGGCGGCCGCTGCACCGCATCTCCGTCATCGGCAGCGACTATGCCGACGCCGAGGCCCTGATGGGGATCGGCATGTCGGTCCGCCCGGTGAAGAAGGGCAACCCTGGCTGGCGGTACGAGACGGCCATGGCCGACCTTGGGGCCCTGATGGGCATCGCCGACCGCATCCGCGACGCCTTCCACGGCGACGTGGACCTGGTGCAGTACGCCCGTTTCGGGGCGGGGGAGGGTACCGAGGCCGGCGAGGGCGACGGAGAGGTGGTCGTCGAGGCGAAGGCCAAGGCGCGCAGCAGCTTGCCCATGCTGCCCGCCGCCTCCGTCCGGCGGGGCATGTCCATGTTCCGGGCCGACGGGAGCCTTGCCGTGGTCCGGTCGGTGGAGCTGGTGTCCAGCGGCACGACAGTCCATGACCTGGACGTGGAGCGCACCCACAACTTCATCGCCAACGGCATCGTCACCCACAATTCGATCTACGGCTGGCGCGGGGCGGAGGTGGGCAACATCCTGCGCTTCGAGCATGATTTCCCAGGCGCCCAGGTGATCCGGCTGGAGCAGAACTATCGCTCCACCTCCCACATCCTCGGCGCCGCCCATGGCATCATCGCCAACAACCAGGGCCGCCTGGGCAAGCAGCTCTGGACGGAGATGGACGGGGGGGAGAAGGTCCGCGTCCGCGGCGTCTGGGACGCGGAGGAGGAGGCGCGCTGGATCGGGGATGAGGTGGAATCCCTGCAGCGCAAGGGAATCTCCCTCGCCCACATGGCGGTGCTGGTCCGCGCCGGCTTCCAGACCCGCGAGTTCGAGGAGCGGTTCATCACTCTCGGCCTGCCCTACAAGGTGATCGGCGGCCCCCGCTTCTATGAGCGGCAGGAAATCCGGGACGCCCTGGCCTACCTCCGCGTCATCGCCAGCCCCGACGATGACCTTGCGTTCGAGCGCATCATCAACGTGCCCAAGCGCGGCATCGGCCCCGCCACGGTGCAGCAGCTCTATGAGACGTCCCGCCGCCTGGGCGTGCCCCTGACGGAGGCCACCTGGCGCCTGACCGAGACGGACGAGCTGAAGCCCAAGGTGCGCGCCACCCTGCGCGACCTGACCCAGGACATGTTCCGCTGGCGCTCCCAGATGGACCGGGTGCCGCACACGGAGCTGGCCCAGACCATCCTGGACGAGAGCGGCTACACCCGCATGTGGCAGGAGGACAAGACGCCGGAGGCCCCCGGCCGGTTGGAAAACCTGAAGGAGCTGATCAACGCCATGGGCGAGTTCGAGAACCTGACCGGGTTCCTCGAGCACGTTTCCCTGGTCATGGAGAACGCGGACTCAGCCGGCGCGGAGCAGATCTCCCTCATGACCCTGCACGGGGCCAAGGGTCTGGAGTTCGACGTGGTCTTCCTGCCGGGCTGGGAGGAGGGGGTCTTCCCCAGCCAGCGCACCTTGGATGAGAACGGCATCGCCGGGCTGGAGGAGGAGCGGCGCCTGGCTTACGTGGGCATCACAAGGGGCAAGCGGCTGGTCACCATCAGCCACGCCGCCAACCGGCGCATCCACGGCTCCTGGTCCACGGCCATCCCCTCCCGCTTCGTGGAGGAGCTGCCGCCGGAGCATATCGAGGTGCAGAACGACCCCGGCATCGGCGGCAGCGCCTATGGCAGTTTCCGCGACATGGCCGGCCGCGGCAGCTTCGGCGGCGGCTTCGCCGCGGGCGGCTGGTCCAGCGGGCCCCAGGCGGCCTTCGGGGAGAAGTTCAACCGCATGGGCCGCGCCGCCGCCCAGGCCCCCAGCGCGGCCGCCTGATCGAGGGCACGGCCTACGACGTCACCCCCCGCAGCCGCCCGGGCCGCGCCTTCAACCCCGGCGACCGCGTCTTCCACCAGAAATTCGGCTACGGCGCCGTGCTGGCGGTGGAGAACGACAAGCTGGAGATCCGCTTCGACGTGGCCGGCACCAAGAAGGTGATGGACAGCTTCGTGGTGCCGGCGGACCAGGCGGGGTGAGGGGGGCCGTAACGCCCTATTTACAAATCCCGCCTCACGTCCCCTCGTGCCCTGCGCTACAGTCGCGCCAAGCCGGCACGGGGGTGTCCCCGGGCCAAGAAACGGCATGGGGTTCAGGGACATGGCACGCAAAAATTCCTTCCGCCGGCACCTGTTGGGTGCGGCCTTCATCGCGCTGGCCGCCGCGGCCGCCCCCTTTCGGCCCAGGCGCAGCAGGCGGCCCCGGCCGCCGCGGCGCAGAAGCCGGTGGACCAGAAGTACGTCTGGGACCTGACCAGCCTGTTCAAGTCCGACGCGGAGTGGGATGCCGCGCGCAAGCAGGTGATCGCCGACGCGCCGAAGCTCGCCACCCTGAAGGACAGCATCGGCAAGGACGCCAAGTCCATGGCCGCCGCCCTGGACCAGATCAGCGCTGCCAACAGAGTGGCGGAGAAGGTGGCCGTCTACGCCTACTTCGGCTACTCCACCAACACCCGCGACGCCAAGGGGCAGGAACGCTGGACCCTGGCCCAGGCCCTCCAGGGTGAGCTGGGCTCCAACACCGCCTGGCTGGCCCCCACCATCCAGGACCTGGGCGCCGAGAAGGTGGAAAGCTTCATCAAGGCCGAGCCGGGCCTGAAGAACCACGCCTTCGGCCTGCGTGACATCCTGCGCCGCAAGCCCCACACCCTGACCAAGGAAGCGGAGGCGGCGGTGGCGGCCTTCGGGCCGGTGATCGGCTCCATGGGCAACATCCACTCCGTCCTGTCCAACGCGGACATCAAGTGGCCGGAGGTGGAGGTTCCCGACGCCGGGAAGAAGACGGTCAACCAGACCGGCTACCAGGGCCTGCGCCAGCACCCGGACCGCAACACCCGCAAGGCAGCCTTCGATGCCTTCTGGACCACCTACGGCCAGTTCGCCAACACCTATGGCGGCACCCTGGCGGCCACGGTGAACGCGGGCGTGATCGACGCCAAGCTGCGCAACTATCCCAGCGCCGTGGCGGCGTCCCTCGCGGCCAACAACATCCCCGAATCCGTCTACCGCACCCTGGTGGCGGAGGCGAACAAGGGCCTGCCCACCCTGCACCGCTATTTCAAGCTGCGGCAGAAGATGCTGGGCCTGCCGGACCTGCATTATTACGACATCTATCCGGCCCTGGTCCGGCTGGACAAGAAGTTCGGCATCGAGGACAGCAAGACCCTGACCCTGGCGGCGGTGAAGCCCCTGGGCAACGCCTATGTGGACGATCTGGCGACCCTGGTGAACCAGCGGACCATGCATGTCTACCCCGGGGAAGGGAAAGACAGCGGCGCCTACCATTGGGGCGTCTGGGGCGGCCAGCCCTACATCTTCCTGAACCACAAGGATGATTATGACGGGCTGACCACCTTCGCCCACGAATGGGGCCATGGCATGCACAGCCACCTGGCCAACAAGGCCCAGCCCTATGAGACGTCGGGCTACAGCCTGTTCCTGGCGGAAATCGCCAGCACCGCGAACGAGATGTTCCTGTCCGACTACATGGTGGCCAACGCCAAGTCGAAGGAGGAGAAGCTCTTCTACCTGGGCCAGGCGCTGGAGGGGCTGCGCGCCACCTTCTTCCGCCAGACCATGTTCGCGGAGTTCGAGCTGGCCACCCATGACGCCGTGCAGCGGGGTGAGGCGCTGTCGGGCGCCAAGATGACCGAGATCTATTGCGACCTGCTGAAGCGCTACCATGGCGACGCGCAGGGCGTGATGAAGATCGACCCGAAATACTGCTCGGAATGGGCCTATATCAGCCACTTCTACCGGCCGTTCTACGTCTACCAGTATGCCACCAGCATCTCCGCCGGCATCTACTTCGCCACCCAGATCAGCAAGGGCGGCGAGAAGGAGCGGGAGACCTACCTGAACGTGCTGCGCGCCGGCGGCTCCCAATACCCCTACGACCTGTTGAAGCAGTCCGGCCTGGACATGGCCAGCCCCGCCCCCTACCAGGCCCTGGTCAAGCGCATGGACGCCATCATGGACGAGATGGAGAAGCTGCTGAACTGACGGGGACGGTCAATCCCCCCTCTCCCCACCGGGGAGAGGGCCGGGGTGAGGGGGTGCCGGGAGCAGAAGACGGCATCGGCCCCCCGCCGACGGCGCACCCTCTCCCCAGGGAGAGGGAACATAACTTGGGAACGAGACAGGACACGATGACCACCACCGCTTTCCGCGCCCGTCTGTTCGGGGCCGCCGCCGTCGCGCTGCTGGGGGCCTTCGCCCCGTTGGCCGCCAGCGCGCAGGATGCCAAGCCCGCCGCCGCGGCGCCCCAGGCCGACCCGGCGCATGTCTGGGACCTGACCACCCTGTTCAAGACCGAGGCCGACTGGGAGGCCGAGCGCAAGGCCATCGCGGCCGAGGTGCCGAAGCTGGCCGCCCTGAAGGGCACGCTGGGCAAGGATGCCGCCAGCATGCGGGCGGCGCTGGATGCCATCTCCGCCGTGCGCCAGCGGATGGAGCGGCTGTCCGTCTACGCCTCCACCCAGTTCAGCACCGACGCCCGTGACACCAAGGCCCAGGAGCGGTCCAACCTGGTCCGCCAGCTCGGCGCCGACATCGGTTCCGCCGTCGCCTGGCTGTCGCCGGAGATCCAGGCCATCGGCGACGCCAAGGTCGAAAGCTTCATCAAGGCGGACAAGGGCCTGGCCAAGCACGCCTTCGCCCTGCGCGACGCCATCCGGGAAAAGCCGCACACCCTGTCCCAGGACACGGAGGCCGCCCTGGCCGCCGTGGGCCCGGCCATGTACAACGCCGGCACCACCAACCAGCTCCTCACCTCCTCCGACATCGACTGGCCGTCGGTGAAGCTGCCGGACGGCAAGGAGGTGAAGCTGAACCAGATCGGCTACAGCCGCCTGCGCGACGACCCGGACCGGGCTGTGCGCAAGATGGCCTTCGACACCTTCTGGAAGAAGTACGCCCAGTACACCAACACCAACGGCAGCCTGCTCTCCAACCGCATCCAGGCCGGCGTCGCCATGGCCAAGCTGCGGAACTACAAGAGCGCGGTGGGCGCCTCCCTGGCCCAGAACGACATCCCGGAGGAGGTCTACCGCACCCTGGTGGCAGAGGCGAACAAGGCCCTGCCGACCCTGCACCGGTACCTGAAGCTGCGCCAGCGGCTGCTGAACCTGCCGGACCTGCATTACTACGACATCTACCCGACCCTGGTGTCCATCGACCGCAAGTTCGGGATCGAGGAGGCCAAGGCCCTCACCCTCGCCTCCACCAAGCCGCTGGGGCCCGAATACGGCCAGATGCTCGAGGACGCGCTGAAGGGCCGCTGGATGCATGTCTACCCGGCAGAGGGCAAGCGCCCCGGCGCCTACCAGACCAGCGTCTATGGCGTGCACCCCTTCGTCTTCCTGAACCACCAGGACACGTTCGACAGCGTCAGCACCTTCACCCATGAATGGGGCCACGGGCTGCACACCAAGCTGGCCGACAAGAACCAGCCCTTCGAGACGGCGGACTACAGCCTGTTCGTGGCGGAGGTCGCCTCCACCGTGAACGAGATGCTGCTGGCCGACCACATGGTGGAGAACGCCCGCAGCAAGGAGGAACAGGTCTTCTACCTGGGCCACCTGCTGGACACGCTGCGCGGCACCTTCTTCCGCCAGACCATGTTCGCGGAGTTCGAGCTGGCCACCCATGACGCCATGGAGCGCGGCGAGGCCCTGTCCGGCAAGAAGATGACGGAGATCTACTGCGACCTGCTGAAGCGCTACCATGGCGACGCGCAGGGCGTGATGAAGATCGACCCGGCCTATTGCGCGGAGTGGCAGATGGTCAGCCACTTCTACCGGCCCTTCTATGTCTACCAGTACGCCACCAGCATCGCGGCCGCCGCCTACTTCGCCGACCAGGTGGAGAAGGGCGGGGAAAAGGCGCGGGAGAACTACCTGGACGTGCTGCGCGCCGGCGGCTCCGTCTACCCGTACCAGCTGCTGAAGCAGCGCGGCGTGGACCTGGCCACCCCGGTGCCCTACCAGGCCCTGATCAAGCGCATGAACGACACCATGGACCAGATCGAGAAGCTGCTGGACAAGAAGGCATAAGTCCGGCGGCTTGAGTTTGGAGGGGGCGGGCCTTTACGGGTCCGCCCCTTTTTGTTGTGCGATCGAAACGGTCCCGCTTGGGGTGGCGTCACGGCCGGGGGACACGGACGGCACGGATGCCGCTTCGCGGCCACGGACAAACACGGATGGTGCCTCTTTGGCCGTTCAGCCCTCCTTGGGACCCTGCGCGGCGAAGCCGCAATAAGCATCCGGTATCAAAACGTAGCCTGCTCGCGCTTGATCGAACCGGTATCAGAAGGATTGCGGCTGCGCCGCGGGTGAAGGCCAGGCACTGCCATCCCACAGCGAGTCCGTGTCATCCGTGGCCGCGCAGCGGCATCCGTGCCGTCCGTGTCCCCGGCCGTACCTCCTCCACCCGCCCGACCGCCTCGTCCATCCGCCAAGCCCTGTTGCCCCACCGTCCCCGTCCGTCTAGAACTCCGCCCATCAAGCTGGAGGATGGGTCGATGCAGGGCATGTGGCGGATCGCGTTCGAGGTGCCGGAGCGGCTGGTGCCGCTGTTCGCGGACGTGGTGGAGCCGCACCTGGACGCCGTCTCCACCTTCGAGCTGCAGGAAGGCGGCCAGTGGCTGATCGAGGGCACCAGCTACACCGAGCCCGACACCGCCCGCATCGCCATGAAGCTGGCCGTCCTGGCCGCAGCCCAGGGCATCCCCGAGCCGGAGCTGACCAAGGAACCGCTGCCGCCCATCGACTGGGTGACCAAGACCTACCTCAGCTTCCCGCCCATCACGGCCGGCCGCTTCTTCATCCATGGCAGCCACCACAAGAAGCCGGTGCCTAAGGGCAAGATCGGCTTGCAGATCGAGGCCGCCATGGCCTTCGGTTCCGGTGAGCACGCGACGACCCAGGGCTGCCTGCGCGCCATCTCCGAGTTGTGCAAGGTGGGCGGCTTCCGCAACGCCCTGGACATGGGCTGCGGCAGCGGCATCCTGGCCTTCGCCCTGGCCAAGCTGCGCCACATCCCCGTGGTGGGGGTGGACATCGACGCCCTGTCCATCGAGATCGCGCAGGAGAATGCGGTGCTGAACCGCGTGCACAAGCTGGTCAGCCTGCACGCCGCCAACGGCTACGCCGCCAAGGCCGTGCGGGAGTTCGGCAAGTTCGACCTGATCGTCGCCAACATCCTGGCCCGCCCCCTGGCCCGCATGGCCCCCGACCTGCGCCGCCACTTGGTGCCCGGCGGCACCGCAATCTTCTCCGGCCTACTGCACCACCAGGAACCCCTGGTCATCAACGCCCACCGCACCCAGGGCTTGCGCCTGGTCCGCCGGTTCAGGTTGGGGGATTGGTCGACGTTGGTCATGAAGGGGTGAGGGGCCTTCCTGGCTCAAGCCAATCCGACCGCCATCCCGGCTTCCGGCCAGACCCGCCGGTTTATTGCTGATCGCCTGCAACAATCTCTACTGCGTCCCCGCGAAGGCGGGGGCCCACAGTTTTTGACCCCTTGTGTGCCCTCACCCTGGTTGAAGAACCGTGGACCCCCGCCTGCGCGGGGGAAGCAAAAAGTCCTCAATGCCCAGGGTCTCGACACTGGTGAGGGTGCGCCGGGGCACCCCCCAAAGAAAAAGGCCCGCGGGTTTCCCCGCGGGCCAGGTTCTCTCTCATGACTGGCGTATCGGTCAGCTCGCGGGCGAGCCTTCCGGGAAGATGATGACGGACCGGCGGTTGGAGGGCTCGCGCACCCCGTCCGCGGTCGGGACCAGCAGCTCCGTCTCGCCACGGCCGGCCGTGGTGATCTGGTCGCTGGTCAGGCCCTGGCTGGTCAGGAAGTCCCGGACCGCCTGGGCGCGGCGCTCGGAGAGCTTCTGGTTGTAGGCCGGCGTGCCCGACGTGTCGGTATAGCCGGTCACCTGCACCGCCGAGATGCGGCCGGCCTGGGCGTCGCGGGCCACGTTGCGCAGCACCTGCTCCGCGTCGGCCGTCAGCGTCGCCTGGTTCCAGTCGAAGAAGACGGTGAAGTTGCGGCTGATGGCCGGGGCCGGCGGCGGGGCCGGGGCGGGCTCGGGCGCCACGACCGGGGCCGGGGTGGGCTCGGGCTGCGGCGGCGGGGCCGGCGGCGCGCCGAAGGTGTAGCGGACGCCCACCAGGGCCGAGTGGTTCTGGTAGTCGAAGCTCACCCGGTTGCCGGCCGCGTCGTTCATGCGGACGATGCCGGTGTCCAGGAACCGGTAACCCACGGTCAGGTCCAGGTTCGGGGTGACGGCATAGGCCACGCCGGCACCAACCTGCCAGGCGACGGCGTTGTCCTTGTCGTCCAGCCGGGCGCCGGGGGCGAACATGTCGCCGACGCTCTGGAAGGACAGGCGGGCCACGCCGACGCCGGCGCTGACCCAGGGGCGCAGCGGGCCGATGGGGTTCAGCTCATAGCCGACCACGCCCATGAAGGTGTAGGCGTTGGTGCGGCCCTCGCCGCCGGCGCGGCCGACCGGGCCACCGGCGATGTCGCCGACCACGTTGCGGGTCCAGCCCACTTCCAGGCCGGCGCGCAGGCCGGCACCCAGGCGGTAGCCGCCCTCCAGGATGCCGGTGAAGCCGTTGTCGTACTCGATCTCGTTACGGAACAGGCCGTTCTCGGCTTCCACGTCCTGGGTCCAGGTATAACCGCCCTGGATGCCCACATAGGGGCCGGACGCCATGTCCTGGGCATTGGCCGCAACCGGGGCAGCCATTGACAGCAGGGCAACGGCCGAAACCGCCATCACCGGGCGCATGTTCTTCATCACTTCCTCCTAACTCCCTCGCCCACCGTCTTGCACGGCGGACCGTCGCGAACTGGCATCGACCGCCAACAACGGGCGATGTGCCGGGAAAGGCACAGACGAAAACCCCGAAATTTGACGAAGACTGTGAAGACGGGCCAATTCGACAATAACTGTGTCCGCAATGCCGCAGTGGGCATGTAGCCGATCTGAGCTATGACAGGCGGTGCGGTGCAACAAGACCGTCAAAGTGGATCGGCCGATGGTGTAGGGTCCGCCATAAGGGGTAGCCCCGACCTGATCATCTGTCACAAGGCTGTGGAAACACTAGGGTTTCATTTTCCTGTCGGACCATAGCCATGACGAATTCTCACGGCGGTCCCATCTTTATGTCGTGCCAAGCGGCTTTGCTGCCACAGGTTTCGGACCTTGCCCGGGCGGCCTGCCTGCCCCTGGGGCCGACTCCGCGGGGGTTCGCCGCGGCGCCGGCCTTGTTCCCCCCTGTCGGCGCGGGCGGCGCTTGCACCCTGTCCGCCGCCGCTCTAGCCTGCGCCGCAATGTCCCATCCAGCCGCCGAGAGTGCCGCCCGTGGAACCCGTCCTTGCCGCCAGCTACCGTGGCGATGCCGAGCTTGACCGCCTGCTCCGTGCCGAGGGGGTCGCCCTCACCGCGGCCCAGGTGCGCGACCTGATCGCCGGCGTCAACGCCGCCCCGGACGGGGAGGATGCGGATGCCTGGCTGGCCCTGGTGGGGCCGCGCCTGGGTGACGGGCTGGCCGCCCAGCTCAGGGCCCTGCGCGCCGCCACCCCGCGCCCCGACCTGCCAGAGGTGGGCGACCACGCCGCCCGGCTGGCCGCCCTGCGGGCCGAGCTGCACCGCCGCGGGCTGGACGGCTTCGTCATCCCCCGCGCCGACGAGCACCAGGGGGAATACGTGCCCCTGCGCGCCAACCGAATGGCCTATGTCAGCGGCTTCACCGGCTCGGCCGGCGCGGTGGTGGTCCTGCGGGACCGGGCCGCCATCTTCGTGGACGGCCGCTACACCCTGCAGGTCCGGCAGGAGGTGGATGAGAGGCTGTTCGAGATCCGCAGCCTGACCGACGACTTCCAGGGCGACTGGGCCGCGGCATCCATGGCCGCCGGGCAGAAGCTGGGCTTCGACCCCTGGCTGCACACGGTGGGTTGGGTGGAGCGTATGCGCAACTGCCTGGCCCGCGTCGGCGCGGAGCTGCTGGCGGTGGAGGGGAACCCGGTGGATGCCGTCTGGCACGACCAGCCGCCGGCCCCCCTGGGCGTCGTCCGCGCCCACCCCATCCAGTTCACCGGCAAGTCCGGCATGGAAAAGCGGGCCGAGGTGGCGGAGGAGCTGCGCAAGGCCAACACCCAGGCCGCCGTGCTGACCCAGCCGGACAGCATCGCCTGGCTGCTGAACATCCGCGGGGCGGACGTGCCCTGCACCCCGCTGCCCCTGTCCTTCGCCACCATCCGCGATGACGGCGACGTGGACTGGTTCGTGGACCGGCGCAAGCTGGCCCCGGCCTTGGAGGAGCATCTGGGCAACCAGGTCGCCATCCGCGCGCCGGAGGAGCTGGGCGCCGCGCTGGACGCGCTGGGCGCCGCCAAGGCCCGCGTCCGTGTGGACCCGTCCACGGCGGCCGTCTGGGTCTTCGACCGGCTGCATGAGGCCGGCGCCCAGGTGGAGCGGGAGGGGGACCCCTGCGTCATGCCCAAGGCCTGCAAGAACCCGGTGGAGATGGAAGGCGCCCGCGCCGCCCACCGCCGCGACGGGGTGGCGGTCAGCCGCTTCCTCGCTTGGCTGGACCGGGAGGCGCCGCGGGGCGGCCTGGATGAGATCGGCGCCGCCGAGCAGCTCCTGGCCCTGCGGCGGGAGGTGCAGCACTTCCAGGGGCAGAGCTTCGAGACCATCTCAGGCGCCGGCCCCAACGGCGCCGTGGTCCATTACCGCGCCAGCCCCAAGACCAACCGGAAGATCGAGCTGGACAGCATCTTCCTGCTGGACAGCGGCGGCCAGTACCTGGACGGCACCACCGACATCACCCGCACCATGGCCGTCGGCACGCCTTCGGCAGAGATGCGGCGCCACTTCACCCTGGTGCTGAAGGGCCACATCGCCCTGTCCACCGCCGTCTTCCCCAAGGGCACCACCGGCAGCCAGTTGGACGTGCTGGCGCGGGAACCGCTGTGGCGGGCCGGCCTGGACTATGACCATGGCACCGGCCACGGGGTGGGCAGCTTCCTCTCGGTGCATGAAGGCCCGGCGCGCATCGCCAAGATGCCGAACACCGTCCCCTTGTTGCCCGGCATGATCCTGTCCAACGAGCCCGGCTACTACAAGACCGGCGCCTATGGCATCCGGATCGAGAACCTGATCCTGGTCCAGCCCGCCGACCCCATCCCGGGCGGGGAACGCCCCATGCTGCGCTTCGAGACCCTGACCCTCTGCCCCATCGACCGCCGGCTGGTGGAACCGGACCTGCTAACCCCGGCCGAGCGCGACTGGCTGAACGCCTACCACGCCCGCGTCCGCGCCGAACTCTCCCCCGGCCTGGATGCGGAGACGGCGGCATGGCTGGAGCAGGCGACGGCGCCGGTGTGAGCCCGTCGCCGTAGCACCCCCTCACCCCAACCCTCTCCCCGGTGGGGAGAGGGGGCAGGTTGGTGCCTAAAACCCGCGTAGACCTTACAGAACTGGCACATTCCCCCTCTCCCCCCTGGGGAGAGGGTCGGGGTGAGGGGGCAACCCCGCTCCAGCACTAGGACAGCGCCGGGTGAGGGGACAACCTCGCCTCAGGAAAGAGCCCCTCCTCACGACGCCAACGCCAATCCCCGCTTCATCGCCCGGTACTGCCCCGGCGTCATGCCCACCGCCCGGCCGAACACGCCGGTCAGGTGCGCCTGGGATGAAAACCCCGTGGCCGCGGCCACCTGGGCCAGGGGCAGGTCCCCCTCGGCCAGCAGGCGGCGGGCGGCCTCCACCCGCTTGGCCAGCACATAGCCGTGGGGCGCCTTGCCCGTGGCGCCCTTGAAGCGGCGGGCGAAATGGCTGGGGCTCAGGCCGGCCACCTCGGCCAGCCGCTCCAGCGACAAATCCTCGTCCAGGTTCGCCTCGATGAAACCCACCACCCGGCGCAGGCGGAAACGGGACAGGGCGCCGTCGCCCGGGTCACGGGACAACAGCCGGTCCAGCGGCTCGATGGCGAAGGCGGGGGCGGTGGCGGCGCAGGCGGCGAGGCACATGGCAGCGCTCCGGGGCAGGGGGATGTCAGGCGGGCGGACGGCAGGAAGACCGCGGGGAGGCGGCCGAGCCATTCACGTCCCGCACCTTTTCCCGGGCGCAGGGATTCCGTCTGTGCGCGTCGTCACTTCTGTACCGACCGGTTGGCTATTTTCCCGACGATCCCCGAAGGCGGGGAGGGGGCGGGTTACTCCGCCGCCTGTGTCCTTGCCGCGGCGGGGGCCATGCCCACCCCTTCCTTGCGGAAGGCGATGGTGACCGTGGCCAGGTGGATGCCGAACTTGCTGATCTCCGCCCGGTTCAACAGCACTCCGTCGGGCTGCAGGAACATCCAGTCGTCGAAATGCACCTTCATGCGGCCGTCGCCGTACTTCAGGTTGAAGTCGTATTCCATGAAGAAGGCGTTGCCGTACAGCTTGCCCCGGGACGGGCCGATGGCGTCGGCGGTGCGGCCCTCCCAGCCATGCTCGCCCTGCTTGGCCAGCTTCCAGATCCGCTGCTCGACCTCCCCGTCGTTCCAGACGAAATCCTCCACCAGGGTCAGGGTCGTGCCATCCCAGGTGCCCTGGATGTCGGCCACGAACTGGCGCTTCACGTTGCCGAAGCGGTCCTCCACGATGCCATAGGCGCGGGTCCGGCCCTGGAAATACTCCTCCAGGACCAGCTTGGGCGTGTTGTTGGCGAAATCCTCGGGCTTCATGCTGCTGCACCCGGCGAGCACGGCCACGGCCGCGACAAGGATGAGGAGGCGGCGGAGCATCTGTTTCTCGTCGTCAGGGGTTTCGTCAGGCCAGCGGCGGGAGCCCCCGGCTCGCGCCGCTGGAGGCCGGCGACCGCCGGCCCGCGGGCTCGTGCCCGCGTAAGCCAAGCCCGCAGATGCGGGCGCCCGGCGCTTGAGGGAGCAAAGAACGTCAGTTTCTCTGGGCAGCGATCCTGCGCCGCAGCTCCACCTGTGCCGCCTCGTCCAGCGGCCAGTGCCAGAGCAGGGCGATGGCCCCCAGCTTGAAGAGGATGGGCACCAGGCTGTACAGCAGGGTCAGGGCGGTCAGGGCCGTTTCGTCGTTCGGCCCCTGCACGCTGAAGCCGAACAGACCCGCCGCCGTCAGCCCCAGCGCCGCCAGCGCCACCGCCAGCTTGGTCGCCAGGCCCCACAGGGCGAAGTACAGGCCCGTGCGCGCCGTGCCGGTGCGGGCGGTGTCGGCGTCCACCACATCCGCCTGCATGGCCGACGGCAGGATCAGGTCGGCCCCCAGCGCCGCCCCGGTGGCGATGCAGACCACCAGGAACGGCACGAAGTCCCCCGCCCCCAGGAAGGGCACCACCGCGAACCAGCCACAGGCCCAGATCATGGCCGCGCACCAGGTCCGGTGTTTCCCGTATCGCCTGCTCAACCCCAACCACAGCGGCACCGCCAGCAATCCCGACGCGAAATAGGCCAGCAACAGCGGCCCCGCCCGCTCCCCTTCCACCAGTCGGAACTGCACGAAGAAAAAGAAGAGCTGGGAGGGCAACCCGTTCGCGATCCCGTTAAGGACGTAGGCCAGAACCAGTCGCCGGAAAGGGGCGTTGCCCGCCAGGACTGCGATTCCCTCCCGCAGCCTTGGTCGCGGTCCGGCCAGGGGCGGTGGTTCCGGCACGAATACCAGGGCGGGAAGCATGGTCACTGGCAGGGCGACCAGCACGAACAGGGCCAGCACCCGCAGCGCCTCCCCCTCCTGCCCCGCTGCCCCGGCGCCCAGTGCAACCGGCAGGACCAGGGCCGTGACCGTGCCCACCACCGCCGCGCCCTCGCGGAAGGCGCTGACCCGCGTCCGCTCGTGATAGTCGCCGGACAGCTCCGCCCCCCAGGCGGTCAGCGGCACCATTACCAGGGTCCAGCCCAGGAACAGCAGGCCGCTCCACCCCAGCAGGTACCCGGCCCCCACGTCCGGCGGCGGCACCAGCAGGAACCAGGTGCCCGCCAGCACCAGCGGCAGCCCCGCCAGCATCCAGGGCTTGCGGCGGCCGATGGGGGTCTGGAACCGGTCCGACAGCCAGCCCACCAGCGGGTCCGTCACCGCGTCCCACAGCCGCGTCAGCAGCAACACCGTCCCCAGCACCCCCAGCGGCACGCCCAGGGCGGCATAGTGCGGGTGCAGGAAGACATAGACGGGTAGAACCAGCGCCGCCAAGGGCAGCGCCGGCAGGCCGTAGAGGAAGAGGATCTTCCGTGACAAAGGCATGCGGGCCCCCGTAGGTCGGATTAGCGCCCGGCAGGGCGCGTAATCCGACGGCAAAGCTGAGGCGTGTGGGGCTGTCGGATTACGGCGCCACGGCGCCTAATCCGACCTACGTCTCACGGCTTCGCGATGCTCGCGTGCACCACGTCGATGCAGCCCACGCGGAAGCCGGCGGCGCAGTACCACAGGTACTGTTCCCACATGCGCTTGAACCGCAGGTCGAAGCCCATGCGCGCCAGGTCCGGCCAGGCGGCCTGGAACTTGTCCTGCCACTCGTCCAGGGTCCGGGCATAGTGCAGGCCATAGCGCTGCATCCCCTGCCAGGCCAGCCCCGCCTGCTCCACCACCGCCCGCAGCTTCGTCGGGCTGGGCAGCATGCCGCCGGGGAAGATGTATTTCTGGATGTAGTCGGCGCCCTTCCGGTACAGCTCGAAATCCTTCTCGTCGATGGTGATGATCTGCAGGCAGGCCCGCCCCCCGGGGCCAGCCGGTCATGCACCGTGTCGAAGAAGGTCGGCCAGTACCGCTCCCCCACCGCCTCGAACATCTCGATGCTGGCGATGCGGTCGAACTGGCCCGTGGTGTCGCGATAGTCCTGCAACCGGATCTCCACCCGGTCGGCCAGCCCGGCCTTCTGGATGCGGGCGGCGGCATAGTCGTGCTGCGCCTGGCTGATGGTGATGGCTGTGACCTTGGCCCCTACCTCCCGCGCCGCGAACTCGGCGAAGCCGCCCCAGCCGCAGCCGATCTCCAGCACGTGCTGCCCGGCCTCCAGCCCCATGGACCGGGCGATGGCGGCGTATTTCCGCGCCTGCGCTTGCTCCAGCGGCTCCGCCTTGGCCAGGTCGGCATAGACGGCCGCCGAATAGGTCATGCTGCCGTCCAGCCAACGGCCGTAGAACTCGTTCCCCAGGTCGTAATGGTAGGCGATGTTCTTGCGGCTGCCGTCCTTGGTGTTGGGCTTCAGCATGTGCAGCAGCAGCTGCACCAGCCGGAACCAGCCGCGGCCGTTCATGGCGCGGTCCAGCTCAGCCTCGTTCCGCAGGGCCATCTCGAACAGGGCGGGCACGTCGGGGCTGGTCCAGTCCCCGTCCAGGTAGCTCTCGCAGAAGCCCAGCTTGCCGCCCACCAGCATCCGCCCCGCCAGCCGGTCGTTCCGCACCACCAGCACCCCGTGCGGCCCGGGCTCCGTGCCATCGAACCGGTGCGTGGTGCCGTCCGGCAGCACCACGCTCAGGCAGCCGACCCGGATGGACGGGGCCAGGCCCAGCAGCAGCCGCATCATGCGTGAAGGCCGGTATCCGGCGGCGTAGGATTCGACGCGGGCCTCGGTGCCATACTCTTCGGTCATGGATCCACCACTTCTGTGAGGCCAGATAAGGTGTGTCGCCGATCGGGCGTGGCAAGCCGTATGGGCGGTTCGGGGCGCGAATGGAACTTCGCGCCCTTGCGCCAAAGGTGAAATGCCTCCCAATGGATGGCACCGATCACCTTTAATGTCACCAACGGATGGGTGAGGAACGCTTTCACCAGGGCGCCCGCCGTCAGGTCCCGCCGCCGCCCGGTCTGGGTGGCCAGCATCAGGTCGCCCTTGGCATCCGCGTGGGTGATGCGGATGGACAGGCTCTCCCCCGGCACCGACAGGGCGAAGCGGTAGCCCCCGGCGATGTCCATGAAGGGGGAGACGTGGAATTCCTTGGCGTGACCGTGGGACAGCACGCCTGCGTCCGCCTCTTGCGGGCTGACCGGGGCCACATAGGTGTGCTGGTCGCCGAAGGTGTTCTTCACCTCGTACAGCACGGCCCGCAGCCGCCCGTCCGGCCCGTGGCAGAAATAGGTGCTCAACGGGTTGAAGGTGTAGCCCAGCACCCGCGGGAAGCACAGGATGCGGATGGCCCCGCCTTCCAGCCGCACCCCCGCCTCCGCCAGCCTTGCCTCCACCCAGGGGCGCAAGGGGCTGCCGTCGCGGGCCCCATGGTCCTTGTCATGGAACCCGAACAGGTTCGCCTTGTTGTGGGAAAGGGGCCAGGGCAGCACGTCGAGGCGGTCCAGGTCGAGGAGCAGGCTGTAGACCCGGTACGTGAAGGCGTGCCGGAACGGATGCAGCCGCGCGTGCCCCACCCGGCAGAAATAGATGGCATGGAGGCTGGGCGTGTCCGGGGTCGGGGCACGGTGGTTCTCATGGCTCCTGGCTTTGCGCGGCAAGGGTGCTTGGCGATGCGCCAACCGCCCTATTCCCGCTTCCCCCGCGAAGGCGGGGGTCCACAGTTCTTCAACGACAGTGCCGCGGCACCCCGGTCAAGAACCGTGGGCCCCCGCCTTCGCGGGGGAAACACAGTCATTGCCGGGATCGGCCGTGCGACACCCTCAATCCGCCGCCTGCAACTCCGCCGCCCCCGCGGCCGCGCGTTCCGCCCGGCGGGGCTGGCGTCGGTGCAGGTCCAGGGCCGCTGCGCACCCAGCGCCTCGGCCACCGCAAGGCCTGCGGACAGCCCGTCCTCATGGAAGCCATAGCCCATGTAGGCGCCGCAGAACCAGGTGCGGCGCACGCCCTGGATGCGGCCCACCTCGCCCTGCGCCTCGATGGCCGCCTTGTCGAAGACCGGGTGGTCATAGATGAACTCCCGGATCTTGTGGGTCTGGGCCGGCTCCACGATGGGGTTCAGGGTGACGAACAGGGGCGTGCGGCGGTCGATGTTCTGCAGCACGTTCATCCAATAGGTGACGCTGACCTTGGCCTGCCGCTCCCGCGTGGCGTTGGCCAGGTAGTTCCAGGCGGACCAGGCCTTGGGCCGCTTCGGCATCAGGATCGGGTCCCGGTGCAGCACCGCCCGGTTCGCCTGGTATCGGAAGGCGCCCAGGATGCGCTTCTCCTCCTCCCCGGCGTCGGCCAGCATGGCCAGGGCCTGGTCGGCATGGGCGCCGATGATGACGTGGTCGAACGTCTCCGACAGGCCTTCCGCGTCCTGCACATGCACGCCGCCGGGCAGGCGGGTCAGGGAGCTGATGGCCCGGCCCTTGTGCACCTTGCCGCGCAAGGTCTCCAGGATCGCCTTGACATAGGTCCGGCTGCCCCCGCGCACCGTGCGCCATTGCGGCCGGTTCTTGATCTTCAGCAGCCCGTGGTTCTGGAAGAAGCGCACGAAGCTCAGCGCCGGGAAGGCCAGCATCTCCCCGATGGTGCAGGACCAGATGGCCGCCCCCATGGGCAGCAGATGATCATAGATGAAACGGTGGCCATAGTTCTGCCGCACCAGATACTCGCCCAGGGTCATGCCCACGGATGACGGGTCGTTCAGCAGCTTCGGCGCTTCCCGGTAGAAGCGCACGATGTCCCGCAGCATCAGGTGGTAGGTGGGGCTGACCAGGTTCCGCTTCTGGGCGAACATGCCCTTCAGGTTGCTGCCCGAATACTCCAGCCGGCCCCGGTCCAGCGACACGGCGAAGGACATGTCCGACGCCTCCGTCGGCACCTTCAGGTGGTCGAACAGGGCGATCAGGTTGGGATATGTCGACTCGTTGAACACGATGAATCCCGTGTCCACCGGCACCGGACGCCCGTCATGGCCGGGGGCCTCCACCGTGTTGCTGTGGCCGCCGACATAGTCGTTCTGTTCGTAAACCGTGACGTCATGGCCCTGCCTGTCCAGCAGCCACGCGGCGCTGAGACCTGAAATGCCGGCCCCGATGACCGCGATCCTCATCTTCCCCACCCCCTCACGCGTCCGTCGGCGCGGGGATGTCCCCTTCCGCCGCGCCAGCCTTCACCTGGGCGAAGGCGGCCAAAGCCCGCTCCCGCCCCTTGCCATGCTCCACCACCGGGGCGGGATAGGTCTTGCCCAGCACCACCCCGGCCCCCGACAGCACCATGGGCGGCGCTGTCCAGGGGGCGTGCACATACTTGTCCGGCA
This sequence comes from Aerophototrophica crusticola, assembly GCF_012913305.1. NCBI lineage: Bacteria > Pseudomonadati > Pseudomonadota > Alphaproteobacteria > Rhodospirillales > Rhodospirillaceae > Aerophototrophica > Aerophototrophica crusticola. Next base: position 296,678 of record NZ_CP051775.1, read on the forward strand.
GCCGCGCCAGCTCCGGCACCCAGCGGCGCACATAGCGGCCGTCCGGGTCGAACTTCTCCCCCTGCAGCACCGGGTTGAACACCCGGAAATAGGGGGCGGCGTCGGCGCCGCAACCCGCGATCCACTGCCAGCCCGCCGAATTGTTGGCCAGGTCCGCGTCCACCAGCGTGTCCCAGAACCAGCGTTCCCCAGCCTGCCAGGGTTGCAGCAGGTGCTTCACCAGCAGGGACCCGACGATCATCCGCACCCGGTTGTGCATCCACCCGGTTTCCCAAAGCTGCCGCATCCCGGCATCCACGATGGGATAGCCGGTGCGCCCGCGCTTCCAGGCGGCCATCAGCTTGGGGTCGGGTTGCCAGGGGAAATCCTCGAAGCGGGGGTTCAGGGGCCGGTCGGGCAGGTGCGGGAAATGATACAGCAAGCCGTGGGAGAATTCCCGCCAGATGATCTCCCGCAGGAAAGACTCCACGTTTTCCCGGCAGGACGGGCGCTTGTCCCGGGCCAACAGACCCATGGCGGCGTGCCAGACCTGGCGGGGCGACAGTTCCCCGAAATGCAGGTGGGGGGACAGGCGGGACGTGCCGTCCATGCCCGGAATGTTGCGTCCCTGGGCGTATCCCTCGCAGGCCTCTGACAGGAACCGCTCCAGCCTTTCCAGGGCCCCGGGCTCCCCCGGCTTCCAGAAGGCGCGCATGCCGCCGGCCCAGTCCGGCTTGGTGGGCAGCAGGCCCCATTCCTCCAGCGTGTCCGATTCGGGGCTGGCCGCCGGGGCCGCCAGCCTGTCCGGCGCCGGCCGCGGCTCCCCCGCCTTCGTGCGGGCCAGCACCGCCTTGTAATAGGGGGTGAAGACCTTGTACGGGTTCCCGGCGCCGGCCAGCACGGTCCAGGGCTCGTTCAGCAGGTTGCCGTTGCAGCTCACCGCCTCCACGGAGGATTTCTGCAACTCGGCCTTCAGGCGGCTGTCCCGCTCGATGCTGGCGGGGTCGTAGTTGCGGTTCCAGGTGACCAGGGCCGCCCCCGTCTCCGCCGCCAGCTTCCCCACCACCACGTCCGCCGGGCCCCGGCGCAGCACCAGCGGCGCCCCCAGCCGCGCCAGCCCGTCCCGCAGCGCCGCCAGGCTGTGGTGCAGCCACCAGCGCGACGCCCCGCCGGGTTTCCACTCGCCGGGAGTCAGGTCATCCAGCACGAACAGCGGGATCACCGGCCGCCCGCTTTCCACGGCATGGGCCAGGGCGGGGTTGTCGGCCAGGCGCAGATCCTGGCGGAACCAGACGATGGCCGGGGGCAGCGTGGGTGACATGGGACCGGTTGGAGGTAGCGTTTTGGGCTTAGGAGGATGGTTCGGCCCGCCCGTCCGTCAATGGCTGGCGAGCGCATCAGTATCCACAGGAAACATGTGGACGACACGCAAATGACATGAACAGTAAATCCTGATAATCCAAGATAAAGCCCCGGAAGGCTCAAAAAACATAGAAACCAGTACAGAGAACGGGCGCAGTTACGGACGGTGAAACCATCCGGATCACTTCATGAAGAAAATTTAATTACTGGGCTGGTCACTTGCCGCCCGGCCCTGGAAGGACAGATCGCTATGCAGCCGGGGCGACGTTCCCCGGGACCCCAGAAACCCCAGGGAAGGATGCATCCGATGATCCGCCTCGCCACCGCCGCCCGCAGCCTGGCGCTTGCCGCCGGCCTCGCCCTCGCCGCCACCGCCGCCCAGGCGCAGGACATCGTGGACGTGGCTGCCAAGAACGGCAGCTTCAACACGCTGGTGAAGGCCGTGCAGGCCGCCGGCCTGGTTGACACGCTGAAGGGCACCGGCCCCTTCACCGTCTTCGCCCCCACCGACGCCGCCTTCGCCAAGCTGCCCGCCGGCACGGTGGAAGACCTGCTGAAGCCGGAGAACAAGCAGAAGCTGACCGAAATCCTCACCTACCACGTCGTCCCGGGCAAGGTGATGGCCAAGGACGTGAAGTCCGGCCCGGCCAAGACCGCCCAGGGCTCCAACCTCACCCTGAAGGCCGATGGCGGCAAGGTCATGGTGGACAACGCCACCGTCACCACCGCCGACGTGGCGGCCAGCAACGGCGTGATCCACGTGATCGACACGGTGATCCTGCCCAAGTGACCGGCAAGGTGGCGGGGCAGGGGGGGCCAATCCGTCGCAGGCGGTTTGCCGCTTGAAAGACCGGTCGGCCCCCCTATCTCGACCTTATGCCTGGCGGCGGCGCCGGGTCCGATCCCTCCCCCGGTTCGGACCTGTTCCCCCCTGCGGCCCCGCCGGCACCAACGCGGCCCGGAGCGTCCCCCCACGCTCCGGGCCGTTCGCTTTTCCCGGAACGTCCCGCAACGTCAGCCTGTTGGGACCTGCTGATCGGACCGCCCATCAGGAGACGGAGGGAAAGGCATGCGCGCGCTTTGCTGGCACGGCAAGGGGGACATCCGCTACGACACGGTGCCCGACCCGCGGATCGAGGACGCGGAGGACTGCATCGTCAAGGTCAGCAGTTGCGCCATCTGCGGCTCCGACCTGCACCTGATGGACGGCTACATCCCCTTCATGGAGCGGGGCGACGTCCTGGGCCATGAGTGCATGGGCGAGGTGGTGGAGGTCGGCAAGTCGGCCAACGGGCTGAAGGTGGGCGACCGGGTGGTGGTGCCTTTCACCATCACTTGCGGGCGGTGCGAGCAATGCCGCCGCGGCAACTACTCGGTCTGTGAAAACTCGAACCGCAACGCCGCCCTGGCGTCCAAGATGTTCGGCCACACCACGGCCGGCCTGTTCGGCTATTCCCACATCACCGGCGGCTATGCCGGCGGCCAGGCGGAATATGTGCGGGTACCCTTCGCCGCCAACACGGTGATCAAGGTGCCGAAGACCGGCATGACCGACGACCAGCTCCTGTTCCTGTCGGACATCCTGCCCACGGGCTGGCAGGCGGCGGTGCACGCCGACATCCAGCCGGACGACGTGGTGGCGGTCTGGGGCTGCGGCCCGGTGGCCCAGTTCTGCATCAAGAGCGCCTTCATCCTGGGCGCCCACACGGTCATCGCCATCGACCGGGTGCCGGAGCGGCTGGCCATGGCGCGGGAGGCCGGCGCCATCACCATCAACTTCGAGGAAGAGAACGTCCTGGAGCGGCTGAAGGACCTGACCGGCGGCCGCGGCCCCGACAAGTGCATTGAGGCGGTGGGCATGGAATCCCACGCCGGCCTGGGCTCCCTGGAAGGGGCGCTCGGCCTCTACGACAAGGCCAAGGCCACCCTGTTCCAGGAAACGGAGCGCCCCGCCGCCCTGCGTGAGGCCATCTATGCCTGCCGCCCCGGCGGCATCGTCTCGGTGCCCGGTGTCTATGGCGGCATGGCCGACAAGATCCCCCTGGGTTCCATGATGAACAAGGGCCTGACCATCCGCACCGGCCAGACCCATGTCCGCCGCTTCGCCGAGGATTTGCTGCGCCGGATCGAGGAAGGCCAGATCGACCCCACCTTCGTCATCACCCACCGCCTGCACCTGTCCGAGGGCCCCGAGGCCTACCACACCTTCCGCGACAAGAAGGACGGCTGCATCAAGGTGGTCCTGTCCCCGAACTAAGTCCCCTCTCCCTGGGGAGAGGGTGGCGCGAAGCGCCGGGTGAGAGAGGTGGGCATAGAGACCCACCTCTCCCTCTGTCCCAGTGCGATCAAGGCGGTCGGGCGCGCGAGGAGGGTGGTCCAGTCAACACGGACGACACGGACCCGCTTCGCGGCCACGGACAAACACGGACCGCTGTTCGGCCGTCCGGTGCTGGTCCTCGTACCGCGGCGAAGCCGCAATGAAGCTTCAGTTTGACGTTATGCAGTCCGAGGACATGAAGCCGAACAATCCTGCGGCTTCGCCGCGTGGCGTCGGTGCCTCGTGGGCCGTGCGACCCCTCACAAGACCGTCCGTGCATGTCCGTGGCCGCGAAGCGGCGTCCGTGTCGTCCGTGCCAAACGGCACCGCCACCAGCCACAGGCCCGACCGCCTCATCCTGCACCCCAAGCCGGCAGGTTCACTCCGCCGCCGCCCGCCGGTCCCGCGCGATGTCCAGGAACACGTCCTCCAGGTTCCCCCGCCCGTACCGGGCCAGCAGGTCCGTCGGGGTGCCCTGGTCCACCACGCGGCCCTTCTTCATCATCAGCACCGTGTGGCACAGCCGTTCCACCTCGGCCATGTTGTGGCTGGCCAGCAGGATGGTGGCGCCGGTGCGTACCCGGAACCGCTCCAGATAGGTGCGGATCCAGTCGGCCGTGTCCGGGTCCAGGCTGGCGGTGGGCTCGTCCAGCAGCAACAGCTCCGGCTCGTTCAGCAGGGCCTTGGCCAGGGCCACCCGTGTCTTCTGCCCGGCGGACAGGCCGCCTGACGGCCGGTTCAGCAGGGGCACCAGGTCCAGCTCCTCCGCCAGGGCGCGGATGCGCCGCTTGTGCCCGGTCAGGCCATAGAGGTGGGCATAGACGGTCAGGTTCTCCTCCACCGTCAGCCGGTGGGGCAGGTCCACATAGGGGCTGGAGAAGTTCATCCGCGGCAGCACGCGGTACCGTTCCCGCAGCATGTCCTGTCCCAGCACCTCCACCTTGCCGGCGGTGGGCAGCAGCAATCCCAGCAGGATGGAGATGGTGGTGGTCTTGCCCGCCCCGTTGCCGCCCAGCAGGGCCACCGTGTGCCCGGCCGGCACGGTGAAATCGACGCCGTCCAGCGCGGTGACGCCGCCGAAGCGCTTGGTCAGTCCCTGGACACGGATGGCGGGGGGAAGGGTGGGCTCTGGCATGGAAACGGATATGGCCGCGGACCCCGGCCTTGCCTAGACTGCGCTGCCCGGCGCGGACGGGTAAGACGCCATCCAGACCGTAGAAAGTGTCATGACAGAGGCGAGAAGCACCCCCGGCCCCACCCGCGTCCCGAGCATCCCGCCCGCCCCCGCCGCCATCCCCGCCGCGCCCGACCCCGGCGGTGACCTGGCGCTCCGCGGGTCGGAGGACCGGGTCAGCGCCCGCACGCTGATCGCCATCCGCTGGATGGCCGTGGGCGGCCAGCTCGCCACCCTGGCGGTGGTGGAGTTCACGCTGGGTTTCGAGCTGATGATGGGCCACGCCCTGCTGGCGGTGGCGGCGTCCGTCCTGACCAACCTCTATGCCCTGCGGCGGCTGGCCCGGCAGCCCTTCCTGGGCGACCGGGATGCGGCCCTTTACCTCGGCTACGACATGCTCCAGCTCACCTTGCTGCTCTACCTGACGGGCGGGCTGGAAAACCCCTTCGCCGTGCTGCTGCTGGCCCCGCTGACGGTGGCCGCCAGCACCTTGGGCAAGCAGGCGGTGATCCTGCTGACGGGCCTCGCCGTGCTCTGCTTCACCGGGCTCGCCCTGCTGGCCTTCCCGCTGCCCTGGCCGGGCAGCAGCGGCATCGCCCTGCCGCCCCTGTACAAGGTGGGCATCTGGGTGGCGCTGGTCTTCTCCGCCGGCTTCACGGCCGGTTACCTGTTCCAGGTGGCGGACGGGGCCCGGCGCCTGTCCGCCGCCTTTGCCGCCAGCCAGGCGGCCCTGTCCCGGGCCCAGCGCGCCTCGGCCGTGGGCGCCCTGGCCGCCGCCGCCGCGCATGAGCTGGGCAGCCCCCTCGGCACCATCGCCGTGGTGGCCAAGGAACTGGCCCGCGACCTGCCCCCCGACTCGCCCGCGGCGGAGGACGTGCAGCTCCTGCAAAGCCAGGTGGCGCGCTGCCGCGACATCCTGGCGGAACTGTCCCGCAGCAACGCCGCCAGCGGCGTGGCGAAGCCCGACGTGCCCTTCGGCGCGCTGGTGGAAACGGCGGCCAGCCCCTACCGCCGCCCGGGCGTGGATCTGGTGATCGAGTCGCGCAACGAGCCGGAGGACGGCGTCCCCGACATCCGCGAAGGCCCGGAGATGCTGCACGGCCTCGCCAACATCCTCCAGAACGCCATGCAGTTCGCCCGTACCCGGGTGACGGTGGAGATCGACTGGGCCCCGCCGGGGTGACCATGACCATCCGCGACGACGGCCCCGGCTTCCCGCCCGGCCTGCTGGCCCGGCTTGGGGAACCCTACGTCTCCGGCCGCAGCGCCGCCGCGCGGGAAGCGGCGGGCAACATGGGCCTGGGCCTGTTCATCGCCCAGACCCTGCTGGAACGGTCGGGCGGCCAGGTCTCCTACGCCAACCCCCGTTCCGGCGGGGCGGCGGTTGCCGTGCGCTGGAAAAAACCCACCTTTACCGTATAGAGTTGTGTAACAATGCGACTTAACGCGGCGCGACAGAAAGAACGCCGCTTCGGTAACCACCAGGTGCAGGTATCACAGAAATGGCCGATGACGCCCTGTCCGCCCAGGACCAGCCGAAGCTCACCTTCACCGGTGACGCGTCGCGCAGTCTCCTGATCGTGGATGATGACGGGCCCTTCCGCACCCGCCTCGCCCGCGCCATGGAACGCCGCGGCTTCGACGTGGTGGCGGTGGACTCGGTCCATCTGGGCATCGAGGTGGCGCATGAAAGCGCCCCCCGCTACGCCGTCGTGGACCTCCGCCTGGGCGACGGCTCGGGGCTGGAGGTGGTGAAGGCCCTGCGCGACGCGCGGCCCGAATCGCGCATCGTCATGCTGACCGGCTACGGCAACATCGCCACCGCCGTGGCGGCGGTGAAGGCAGGGGCGGTGGACTACCTGCCCAAGCCCGCGGACGCCGACGCCGTGGAATCCGCCCTCCTGGCCGACGGCCCCCTGCCGCCCCCGCCGGAAAACCCCATGAGCGCCGACCGCGTGCGGTGGGAGCACATCCAGCGGGTGTTCGAGCAGTGCGACCGTAACGTGTCGGAGACGGCCCGCCGCCTGAAGATGCACCGCCGCACCCTGCAACGCATCCTCAACAAGCACGCCCCGCGGGGGTGAGGGCGGGGGCGGGAACACCGCCCCTATCCGAACGAAAGGGCTGAAGCGCAACGGCCACAGCCCGGTTTTTCCACCACGCCGGATCGAACCTTCTCCACCTGCGCCCGTTGAGCAAGGCGGTGGGCGATGTCCAAATGGGGACTGCCCGCCCGCACCCGCGAAGCCGGCGGGCAAGCCGATGGACAGGCGGAAGACAGATCATGGCGTTCGACACCGACGTCCGGGCCGCACTTGCGGGCCGGGCTGGGACCAGTATTCGCAACTCCACCTTGCTATGGCTGGGGGACGCGGCATCCGCCCTGTTGGCCGCATTGCTGGCGGGCGTCGTGGCCTACGCCCTGTCCGACAACGTGGCCCGTGGCCTGGACAGCCCTGACCAGATCGAGCTGTTCCTGCGCCGGCTTGTGCACTACGCCGTCTTCGTGGCGGGGGTGATGGTCTGGCTGGCGGTGCAGGGCCACTACAGCCGCCGCATCCCCTGGGCGACGGAGGTGAAGCAGATCCTCATCGCCATCGCCTTTGCCGGGTTGCTGGACGGCTTCAGCCAATACGCCTTCAAGGCCCAGTTCAGCCGCCTCTGGCTGGGTATCAACTGGGTGGTGCTGGCCTGCATGCTGGTGGCCGTGCGCCATACGGTGAAGTCCGCCCTGATCGCCGCCGGTTCCTGGCAGGTCCCCACCCTGATGGTGGGCAACGGCCCCGTCGCCCGGGCGGCGGAAGACGCGCTGGCCTCCGAGCGGCTGCTGGGCTACGCCGTGGTGGGCCGGGTGGACCTGACCCCCGACATGGACGACCCCCGCGCCGCGACCAACCGCCTCTGGCAGGCCTACCGCTCCTCCGGCGCCCGCTTCGTCGTCATGGCGCCCGAGGCGGAGGAGATACCGCGCAGCAACCCCCTGCTGGGGGAACTGACCGGCCGCCGCGTGCCCTTCGCCATCATCCCCAGCATTGGGGGGATGAGCGTCCTGGGCCTGCGCTCCGACTATTTCTTCAGCCATGACGTGGTCCTGCTGACCGGCCAGGACAATCTGGCCGAGCCGCTGACCCGCGGCATGAAGCGGGCCATCGACATCGCCGGCTCGGCCGCCCTGCTGCTGTTGCTGGGGCCGTTCCTGCTGGCGACCCTGGCCTACCTGCGCCTCCAGGGGGCGCCCGCCTTCGTCGCCCACCGGCGGGTGGGCATGGGCGGCAAGCCCTTCAGCCTGCTGAAGTTCCGCACCTGGCAGCCCGGCCGCGCCGGCGGCGGCGACCCCTTCCTGCGCTTCCTCCGCCACTCCTCCCTGGACGAGCTGCCCCAGCTCATCAACGTGCTGCGGGGGGAGATGAGCCTGGTGGGCCCGCGCCCCATCGTGGAGACGGAACAGGGCCTGTATGGTGAGCAGATCGGCAACTACCTGGCCGTCCGCCCCGGCATCACCGGCATCTGGCAGGTCTCCGGCCGGGAAGACACCAGCTACACCCGCCGGGTCCAGCTCGATGCTTGGTACGTGCGCAACTGGTCCCTCTGGCATGACGTGACCATCATCGCCAAGACCCTGCGCCTGCTGGTAGGCAACAGCGCCGGGGGCTGACCGGTCGGGGAGCAAGGCCTTCGACAGAAAGGGGAGGGCGCCACCCGATGGGTCCCTACCCCTTTCTCGCCATTGCCAGGGGCGTCCTCATCCGTATGGTGCGCGGCTTGTTCCCGCCCTGACGGGCCTGCCATGCCATCACCATAGGACCCCTGGCTGTGAGCAGCGGAAGCGAGACCCTGTCCCTCGACCTGGCCCAGATAACCATCATCCTGGAACTCGGCCGGACCATCGCGCCCGAAGCGGAGGCGCTCGGCCTGGATTCCGGCTGCGGCGACGGCGGCTGCCTGGAAGGCGACGGCACCACCGTCAACGACTGAGGCCCGCCCCAACCCCCTACCGCTTGATCGCCTCATCCGTCAGCACCTGCACGGGATAGCCCCGGTATTCCGCCGGGGCGCCGTGGTCGGGGCCGCTGACGCGCAGGTAGATGCGGCCCTCCCCGATGCCCGTGCCCACCACGGGCTTCCCGGCGTCCTGGAGTTCCTTGAACAGGGTGCGGGCGGCGTCGGCCAGGGGGTGCTTGTCGGTCATGGTCGGTCCAAAGGTCTGCGGCGCTGGTGCGTGACGGCGTTCTGCGTCGGAACGGACGGCGATGTCCAGGTGATCCGTCCGCCGGCGCCCTCCCCGGCGCGGGGCCGGAGTGTCGGCGCGGGCACCGCCGGGGTCAAGCTCCCCGGGGCGGACTGGGGCATTACGGTGGCATTGGGAACGCCCCACCCCTTTCGCCGGTTGAGCCGGGCACAAACCTCACCGGAGGAACCATCGCCATGCATGCCAAGTCACTCCTGCTGTCGGCAGCCGCGGCCATCGGCCTGACCGGCGGCGCCCTGGCCTGCCCGTCCCAGATGAAGAGCGCGTCCGCCGACGCCCCGACCATCGTCGCGGCCACCGTCCCGGTGCAGGTCGCCCAGGCCACGAACGAGCCCTCCACCCCGCAGACCAGCACCTCCCCGGCCAACCGGGCGGCGCCGATCCTGCCCAGCGAGACGGCCCGCGACCTGGCCAACGACCCGACCAACCGCACCAGCCGCTCCCTGGACCCGGCGGACAGCCCGAGCCTGAGCAACGCCGCCAACCCCCGTTCCTCCAGCACCGACACGTCCCGCGCGCCGGTCACGGCCAGCGATGACGCCCGCGACCAGGCGAACAACGACCCCGTGGGCCCCACTACCGGCGGCGCCAACAGCGGCACCAGCAGCATGTCGGCGGGTGCGGCCGGGTCCTCGCCTTCCGGCACCATCCCGGGCACCGACGCCCCCGTGACGGCCAGCGACACGGCCCGCGGCGACGCGGCCAACAGCAGCACCGCCACCGGCTCCACCAGCTCCGGCTCCGGCAGCTCCGGCTCCACCATGTCCGGTTCCTCCGGCGACAGCGGCTCGGCGACGGCCGCCACCGGCGGCGGCGGTGCCACCAACTGGTCCGGCGTGACCGGCGGCAGCTCCACCTCCGGCACCGCGTCCTCGGGTTCCTCCTCGTCGGGCTCCGCCACCGCCTCCTCGGGCGGCAGCATGGGCGGCAGCGACAGCGCGTCGGGCAGCACCCGCATGGGCAACGACACCACCGGCACCCGCGAGGGCACGCCCGGCCTGGATGCCGCCAGCCGTGCCGCCCCCGGCTCCAGCATGAGCGGCGACACCCGCCCGGGCAGCGACCCGTCCTCCACCCGGTCCGAGCCGGAGGTCGGCCTGTCCGGCAACAGCAGCCGCTCCGGCGCCACCACCGGCACCACGGACAGCTCCGCCACGGGCACCTCGACCCGTGACAGCGACACCCTGAACCGCGACGGCTACGGCCCCGGCGGCGCTTCCGGCCAGTCCGGCGGGGCGGGTGCGGGCGCCACCGGCCCGGGCGGCCTCTCTGGCGGCACCACCGGCGCGGGCAACATCGGCACCGGGCGGTGACCGGGTTACCCCGGTAATTCCGTTACCAGAAAGTACGGCATGGCGGCGGGCCGTCCCCCTCGGGGGGCGGCCCGTTTCCGTCAGGGCGCGGTGCCGTCGACCGGTGAAACGCCCCGGCGGCGACCGCCGCCGCGCGGGCCCATACCCGCGCAAACCAAGGCGCGGCGCGGCGCCGACGACTGACGGGCACGTTACAAGTCCTGCGCGGCTTTGCCGCCTTTTCGGATCGTGCGCGCTTACCCCGGCGCTTGTACCCTCCTTCCCCTTTGGACTGGTATGTCTTAACAAACATTGCGGGATCGGGCATCGTGCGAAACAAAGCAGCGTTGCCGCCGCCAGCCAGGGCAACCGGGCCAAGACGAAGGGGGAATCCGAGCGCATGAAGATCGCGATACCGAAGGAGCGGCGCCCGCATGAGCTGCGCGTCGCGGCAACGCCCGAGACCGTGAAGAAATACAAGGGTCTGGGCTTCACCGTCGCGGTGGAATCCGGTGCCGGCCTCGGCGCCGCCCTGACGGATGAGGCCTACGCCGCCGCGGGGGCGGAGGTGGTGGCCGACCCGGCCGCCCTGCTGCGCGATGCCGACATCGTGCTGAAGGTGCAGCGCCCCCTGCTGCCGGGGGAGGGGGACCTGGATGAGCTGGCCCTGCTGAAGCCGGGCGCCATCCTGATCTCCGGCCTGAACCCCTACATGGCGCCGGAAAGCGTCTCGGCCTACGCCACCGCCAGGGTGGACGCCTTCGCCATGGAGTTCATGCCGCGCATCACCCGTGCGCAGAGCATGGACATCCTGTCCAGCCAGTCCAACCTGGCCGGCTACCGTGCGGTGCTGGAGGCGGCGAACGAGTTCGGCCGCGCCTTCCCCATGATGATGACCGCCGCCGGCACCGTGCCGCCGGCCCGGGCCCTGATCATGGGCGTGGGCGTGGCGGGCCTGCAGGCCATCGCCACCGCCAAGCGCCTGGGCGCCGTGGTCAGCGCCACCGACGTGCGCCCCGCGACGAAGGAGCAGGTGGAGAGCCTCGGCGGCACCTTCGTCGCCGTGATGGATGAGGAGTTCGCCCAGGCCCAGACCGCCGGCGGCTACGCCAAGGAGATGTCGGCGGAGTACAAGGCCAAGCAGGCCGCCCTGATCGCGGAGACGATCAAGAAGCAGGACATCGTCATCACCACGGCCCTGATCCCCGGCCGCAAGGCGCCGGTGCTGGTCACCGACGACATGCTGAAAAGCATGAAGCAGGGTGCCGTGCTGGTGGATCTGGCGGTGGAGCAGGGCGGCAACGTCGAGGGCTCCAAGCCCGGTGAGGTGGTGGAGCGGTATGGCGTCAAGATCGTCGGCCGCATCAACATGCCCAGCCGCATCGCCGTGGACGCGTCCGCCCTCTACGCCAAGAACCTGCTGAACTTCATCACCCCCTTCGTGGCCAAGGGCAGCCCCGGCACCCTGGCCTTCAACTGGGATGATGACGTGGTGAAGGGCACGGCCCTGACCCGCGGCGGCACCGTGGTGCACAGCGCCTTCGCGCCCAAGGACGCGGCGCCGGCCCCGGCCGCCGTGGTGGCGGAGCCCGCCCCCGCCGCGGTCCCCCCGGCCGGGACGGAGGTGCCCTCGGCACCGGCCGGCACCGTGAAGGTGGTGGACACGCCCGCCGCGCCGTCCGCCGACAACGACAAGAACGCCTGACCCGGGGAGACCTCGACGATGGACCCGAAAGAGCACGCGCAGAGCGCGGCCGACCTCGCGACCCAGGCCCAGAGCCTGGCCGACAAGGCCGCCGACCTGGCGCAACAGGCAACCTCCCTCGCCGTCCATGCCGACGCGGCGGGGGGCGTCCCCTTCATCGTGACCGGCCTGACCATCTTCGTGCTGGCCTGCTTCGTGGGCTATTACGTGGTCTGGAAGGTGACGCCGGCGCTGCACTCGCCCCTGATGGCGGTGACCAACGCGGTGTCCTCCGTGATCATCGTGGGCGCCCTGATCGCCACCGGCGCCAGCGAGAGCGGATTTTCCGTCGGCCTGGGCTTCCTGGCGGTGATCCTGGCCAGCGTGAACATCTTCGGTGGCTTCCTGGTCACCCAGCGCATGCTGTCCATGTACAAGAAGAAGGCGCCCGCCGGCGCCGCCAAGAAGTGAGGTAGGCAACCATGCTCATCGCAGCCTCATTGCTCTACCTCGTCTCCGCGGTGCTGTTCATCCTGGCGCTCCGCGGCCTCTCCAGCCCGGAAACGGCCCAGGCCGGCAACCGCTACGGCATGGCCGGCATGGCCATCGCCATCGTCACCACCCTGGTGGCGCAGGAAACGCTGACCGGCATCGACCTCGGCTTCGGGCGCCTCGCCCTGATCGTGGGCGGCATCGCCATCGGCGGCGGCATCGGCTACGTCATCGCCAAGCGCATCCAGATGACCGAGCTGCCCCAGCTCGTGGCCGCCTTCCACAGCCTGGTGGGCCTGGCCGCGGTCTGCGTGGCCGCCGCCGCCTTCTACAGCCCCGCCAGCTACCGGATCGGGGAGGTGGGGGACATCCACATCGGCTCCCTGATCGAGATGAGCCTGGGCGTGGCCATCGGCGCCATCACCTTCACCGGCTCCCTCGTCGCCTTCGCCAAGCTCCAGGGCCTGGTCAGCGGCAAGCCGCTGGTCTTCCCCATGCAGCACCCGCTGAACGCCGGCCTCGGCGCCCTGCTGGTCCTGCTGATCATCCTGCTCTGCGTCTCCCAGTCCCAGGCGGTGTTCTGGCTGATCGTCGTGGTGGCCCTGGCCCTGGGCTTCCTGCTGATCCTGCCCATCGGCGGCGCCGACATGCCCGTGGTCGTGTCCATGCTGAACAGCTATTCCGGCTGGGCGGCGGCGGGCATCGGCTTCACCCTCCAGAACCCCCTGCTGATCATCACCGGCTCCCTGGTGGGTGCCTCGGGCGCGATCCTGTCCTACATCATGTGCAAGGGCATGAACCGCTCGATCTTCAACGTCATCCTGGGCGGCTTCGGCGGCGACGCCGCGGCGGCCGGCCCCGGCGGCCCCGCCATCGACCGCAGCTTCAAGGCCGGCAGCGCCGACGACGCGGCCTTCATCATGAAGAACGCGGCCAAGGTGATCGTCGTCCCCGGCTACGGCATGGCCGTGGCCCAGGCCCAGCACGCCCTGCGTGAAATGGGCGACCTGCTGAAGAAGGAAGGGGTAGAGGTCAAGTACGCCATCCACCCCGTGGCGGGCCGCATGCCCGGGCACATGAACGTGCTGCTGGCCGAGGCCAACGTGCCCTATGACGAGGTGTTCGAGCTGGACGAGATCAACCGCGACTTCGGCCAGGCGGACGTCGCCTACGTCATCGGCGCCAACGACGTCACCAACCCCGCCGCCAAGACCGATCCCACCAGCCCCATCTACGGCATGCCCATCCTGGACGTGGAAAAGGCCAAGACCGTGCTGTTCATCAAGCGGTCCATGGGTGCTGGCTACGCCGGCGTCGAAAACGAACTCTTCTTCCGCCCCAACACCATGATGCTGCTGGGCGATGCCAAGAAGATGACCGAGGAAATCGTGAAGGCCCTGAGCGGCGGTGGGCACTGAGCCTTACGCCGGGTTAGGATTGAGAGAGAGGGGGGCCGCCTGGGGGACCGGGCGGCCATTTTTCTGCAGGGAACATGCAATTACAGCTGATCTTTGAAGATTGCGCTATATAAAATGAAGATTACTTCTGACTAATCACCACTCTACATAAATTTGCGATTATTGATGAAGAGAATGCTTAATGCCCTCGCGAATAAAGATTTTAATAAGACTCGGCGATTTAGAGAATGCTCGTAGAACCAGCGGTAAAGGTGATCTGTACAACTCTCCTGCTTGCCGACAGACTGGGGCAACGCAACCATCACGGCAGTTCACTTTTCGTTCTGATGGCCGCACGACACGCTTGATCTGCTAGCCCAAAAGAGGTAGCCTTGTATGGGAGTATGTTGACGCTGGTTAGCATATGATAATCGCTAACCCTGTCAAAGCAGGGGAACGTTGCATTGCTAAATCCAGTGAGGGGCCTATGACAGCAAGCGGAAAAACCATCGCAAACACGCTGTTAGAAATCTCCTTTCAGCAGCCCGGAATGAGCCTTGACCACATGAAGCTTCAAAAGCTCATGTACTTCGCACATGGCTGGCATCTTGCATTGGTTGGCCGACCTTTGATTCGTGATGGGTTTGAGGCATGGCCCTATGGGCCAGTAAACCGTTCTGTTTATCAGGAATTTCGTCACTTCGGCGCAGCTCCAATAAATTGTTATGCCTCTGAGTTCGCTCCTGGAGAAACGGTACCAAAAGCATATGTTCTGCGTAAAGATTTCAAAGACTCGTATGATGTTATACATGGCGTTTGGGAAAAATACAGTTCGTTCACGGCTTTGCAGCTGTCCGATATGACGCACGAAGCCGGAACGCCATGGAGTATTGCGAAGCAGCGAGGGCAAGCGCAGATTCCAGACTCAGACATCAGCGCGTATTTTAACACGTTACTTAGGAATAGCAGGGTGCAATGAGTGGTAATGCAGATATAGCCGAACCAGAGATCCTGAATAGTGGCGTAGAGAGCAAGCCACCGGGCGGAGAGGCGGATATTAAGCCTGAGAACGAGGCGCAGTCTGCTTTTACTGCAGCGGACGATAAATCTGTATCTGAAGCTCAACCTGATGCATTAGGCAGGAAGCCAACAGAAGAGCCGGTAGATGTGCCAAGGGGGAAGTTTGGCACGTTTATTTCAGCTTTTCGGCCGCAGGCATCAAAAGACGGTAGCTCAAAGCTCGCGAAGAGTGAGGCTGAGCAATTCTATGGACATTTACGTGATCAGAAAAAGCTTGATCTAGGGTGGATCGGGTTTGTTATTGGTCATGGAGTCGAGAAGCTTGGGAATATTGCATTTATATCTATACTTATATGTTTTGCTATTGTGATTGGACTGCTATGGGCACCGGTCAATGGTGACGCGGAATTTCGTGAGAAAACAGCAGCGACACTTTTTGGCGTGATCAATCTTGCCCTGGGCTATCTTTTTGGCAAAACAACCGTAGCCGCGGATGCTCCCAAAGATAAAGAAAAGTAAGAGCCATAAGCTTACCTAAAGAGCTTCGTGCGCACTTATAAGTGAGACTATAATTCTGTTCTTCTCAACATTACGCCTATCCCCCCTGCATTATCATTTAGGAAATCTATTCCGTTCTCTTCTAAGGCTCGCTGCAAATCTCTGATCGTCCGCGGCTGCGGCTTCCTCAAGCCTCGCTCAAAATCCTTCACCGTCTGCGCGGTCATCCCGCACATGGCGGCAAGCTCTTCCTGCGTGATGTCGAGCAGGCCGCGGGCGGCTCGTACCTGGGCGCCAACAATCATTGCGGACCATAAGTTTCGTTGTTTTGCATTGAAATCGGCATTTCCCCGATATAGGATAGTGCCAGCTTCAACGGACGGGTGGGAAGGGTCTTCCTGCCCTGGATGGTGCCGCCATGCCCAAGCCCTCCCGCCACATCCGTCGTCTGGTGGACGAGTTGGCGCTGTTGGACCGGCGGGTGGCGGCATTGAAGGGGAGTGGGGATGAGGCGGGGTTGATCGCCCTGGACCGGCGGCGGGACCTGCTGGCCGCCGCCCTGGCGCGGGAGCCGAGCT
This sequence comes from Aerophototrophica crusticola, assembly GCF_012913305.1. Lineage (NCBI taxonomy): Bacteria > Pseudomonadati > Pseudomonadota > Alphaproteobacteria > Rhodospirillales > Rhodospirillaceae > Aerophototrophica > Aerophototrophica crusticola. The sequence goes on from NZ_CP051775.1 coordinate 312,720, forward strand.
TCACCCCGGCGGATACGGAACGGAAGCTGGCCATCCTCTGCCAGCGCCTCCGCGGCGACCTCGCCCCCAACGACCCGGCCGCCGTGATCACCTATCTCCTGGCCGAATCGGCCCGGGCTGCGGCCGTCGGCGGGGTTGGCCACCGCGCTCCCCGCCGCCCTGACCTTGCCCGCCCCAGCGCTACAAGCCCCCAAGTCGGGGCGTGACGCCATGCCCTGGAAGCCGCGGTTCGTCACCTACGTCCCCACCCCCGACAAGCCGTATTCCGAGACGGAAGCCGGGAAGGCCGAGATCGCGCGCTTGCAGGCCATGGGGGACAAGGACATCGACTTTTCCGACATCCCGCCAGCGCCGGACAGCAACTGGATGACGGCGGAACAGGCCCGGACCTTCAGGATGTCTCGCCGCAAGGCCGAACGGTGAAGAACGAAGGCACCCTGCCAATCACCGGATCGCGCTCCCCGATCGGCGTTATCAGACCTACATTACCCGACGCGCCCCATTTTAGTTTCCCCGCGAAGGCGGGGGTCCACTGTTTTTCAACCAGATAGACGGCGTCTCCCGGGTCAAGAACTGTGGGCCCCCGTCTTCGCGGGGAGGCGCTAGAGCTTATGGCGAACGGCTTGGCCCTGACCCAAGACCAGGGGGGCGTGACCCGAATGCTCAAAGGAAAGCCGTCATGCCAATGGCGCGGCAGCGGGGCCGTTGCGGGCCTAACCCGCCGGGTTGCCGCCCCTGGCGTCGCTGTTGGAACGCAGAGGACGCAGATGGCCGCAGAGGACACGGAGGGGGCGGTGCGGCGGCATCGGCGGGCCCTACCGGCTGCCCTCCAGAATTCTTGCGCCGCAGGCGCAGGCAACCTCCGGATCACGCCGGGGCGGTGAGCTTAAAGGGAAAATACCCCATCTCCCAACCCAAACCCCCGTCCGGCAAATCCACCCCTCTGTGTCCTCTGCGGCCATCTGCGTCCTCTGCGTCATGCAATCGCGCCAGGGATGGCCACACGATCACCAGAGAGGGCAAAGCCGTCCTCGCCGTGACCCCTGGAACCCGTCCAAGCCATGGACAAAATTCCTAAACCCTGCCACCATCCACCCGTGCTCCCCACCGGGCGCCGGGTCTTGGACATGATGAAGCTCTCCCCCTAAAAGTGACAAAGGTGACTCCATCGAAACCCCGTCTCCTTTGTCTCCTTAAGCCACTTTCCTCAGCAATTTCAATGCCCTGAAATGTGACACGCGTCACCTTAAGCGTCACCTTTGGTCACCTTAAGGTCTCCTTTGTCTCCTCACGCCTCCACCGGCACGCTCACCCGGGCCGCGCACAGCTTGAACTCGGGGATCTTGCCATAGGGGTCCAGGGCCGGGTTCGTCAGCAGGTTGGCGGCGGCCTCGCGGAAGCAGAAGGGGATGAACAGGTTGCCCGGGGCCACGTCCCGGTCGGGGCGGGCCTGCAGGCGGATGCTGCCGCGGCGCGTGCTCACCTCCACCATGCCGCCCCGGGGCAGGCCCAGCCGGTCCAGCTCCTTCGGGGACAGGGCGACGAAGGGTTCCGGCTCCAGCGCGTCCAGGGCGCCGGCGCGGCGGGTCATGGCGCCAGTGTGCCAGTGCTCCAGCACCCGGCCGGTGGTCAGCAGCAACGGGTACTCGCCATCCGGCGGCTCGTCCGGCGGCACCAGGGACACGGGCACCACCCGGCCCCGGCCCGACGGGGTGGGGAAGGCGTCGCCGAAGATTACCGCCTGCCCCTCCCCGGTCAGCGGGTCCAGCGGATAGGTGACGGACCCGTCCCGCTCCAGCCGGTCCCAATTGATCCCGGCCAGGCTGGGCATCAGGCCCGCCATCTCCCCGAACACGGCCGCCGGGGTCCGGTGCTGCCAGGGCAGGCCCAGCCGGATGGCCAGCTCCTCCACCAGCCAGAGGTCCTGCCGCGCTTCCCCCGGCGGGTCGATGGCCTGGCGGCCCAGCTGGATGCGGCGGTCGGTGTTGGTGAAGGTGCCGGTCTTCTCCGGGAAGGCGCTGGCCGGCAGCACCACGTCGGCATAGGCCGCCGTCTCCGTCAGGAAGATGTCCTGCACCACCAGATGCTCCAGCTTCGCCAGGGCGGCGCGGGCATGGGCCAGGTCCGGGTCGGACATGGCGGGGTTCTCCCCCATCACGTACAGGCCCTTGATCCGGCCCTCCTCCATGGCGTGCATGATCTCCACCACGGTCAGGCCCGGGGTGGCGTCCAGGGACTGGCCCCAGGCCTCCTCGAACAGGGCCCGCGCCCCGCCGTCCACCCGTTGGTAGTCGGGGAAGACCATGGGGATCAGCCCGGCGTCGCTGGCGCCCTGCACGTTGTTCTGGCCTCGCAACGGGTGCAGGCCGGTGCCGGCCCGGCCCACCTGGCCCGTCAGCAGGCACAGGGCGATCAGGCAGCGGCTGTTGTCCGTGCCGTGCACGTGCTGGCTGATACCCATGCCCCAGAAGACGATGGAGGCGCGGGACTTGGCGAACAGCCGCGCCACCTCCCGGATCGTCTCCGCCGGGATGCCGCACAGGGGCGCCATGGCCTCCGGCGTGAACTGGCGCACGCTCTCGGCAAAGGCCTCATGGCCATCCACGTGCTGGCGGACGTAATCCTCGTCCACCAGCCCCTCTTCCACGATGGTGCAGAGCATGCCGGACAGCAGCGCCACGTCGCTGCCGCCCTTGATGCGCAGGGAATGGCTGGCGAAGCGGTCCAGGGCCTGGCCGCGGGGGTCGGCCACGATCAGCTTCAGGCCCCGTTGGCGCACCGCCTGCTTGATGAAGGTGGCGGCCACCGGGTGGTTCACGGCGGGGTTGGCGCCGATGACCAGCGCCACCTCCGCGTCCAGCACAGCCTGCACCGGGGCGGTCACGGCGCCGGACCCGATCCCCTCGATCAGTGCGGCGACGGAGGACGCGTGGCACAGCCGGGTGCAGTGGTCCACGTTGTTGGTGCCGAAGCCGGTGCGCACCAGCTTCTGGAACAGGTACGCCTCCTCGTTCGACCCCTTGGCGGACCCGAACCCCGCCAGGGCCCCGCCGCCGTCCCGGTCACGGATGGTCCGAAGCCCGCCGGCGGCCCGCTCCAGCGCCTCTTCCCAGCTGGCGATGCGGAAATGGGTCAGCGGGTTGGCCGGGTCGATGCGGTCGGCATCGTCCGCCCGCTTCGGCGCGTCGTCCCGCCGGACCAGCGGCTGGGTCAGCCGCTCCGGATGCCGTGCATAGTCGAAGCCGAACCGGCCCTTGACGCACAGGCGGTTCAGGTTCGCCGGCCCCGCCTTGCCGTCCACGGACAGGATCTGGTCGTCGGCCACGTTGAAGGTCAACTGGCAGCCCACGCCGCAATAGGGGCAGGTGCTGTCCACCTTCTTCGCCGGCTTCAGGGCCACGGTGCCGGCCTCGTCCAGCACCGACTTGGGCAGCAGCGCCCCGGTGGGGCAGGCCTGCACGCACTCCCCGCAGGCCACGCAGGTGCTGTCGCCCATGGGCACGTCCAGGTCGAACACCACCTTGGTCCCGGCGCCCAGATAGGCCATGCCGATCACGTCGTTGCTCTGCACCTCCCGGCAGGCGCGGGCGCACAGGCCGCACTGGATGCAGGCGTCAAGCTGCACCGCCATGGCCGGGTGGCTGAAGTCCGCCGCCGGCGGCGGCTCCGCCCTTGCCGGATACCGGCCGGGGTCGAAGGCGATGCTGTCCTGCCAGCGCCAGAATTTGCTGTCCGGGTCGTGCGCCTCCGCCCGCTTGGGCTGGTCGGCGGACAGCAGCTCGAACACGGTGCGCTGGGCGCTCAGCACCCGGTCGCTGCGGGTGCGCACGTCCATGCCGGGGGTGGGCTTGCGGATGCAACTCGCCACCAGCACCCGCTCCCCCGTCACCTCCACCATGCAGGCGCGGCAATTGCCGTCGGGCCGGTAGCCGGGGGTCGGCTTGTGGCACAGGTGCGGGACCATGGCGCCATAGCGGGTCGCCGCCTGGAAGATGGTCTCGCCCGGTTGGGCCGTCACCTCGCAGCCGTCCAGGTGGAAGGTGACGGCGTGGCCCACCGGCCGGTTCAACGGGTCCTGGTTGGCGAGGACGCCCTTGGACAAAGTGTCCATCACGACACCTCCTCGGGGAAATGGCGGAGCACCGTGCGGAAGGCGCTGGGGGCGGCCTGGCCCAGGCCGCAGATGCTGGCATCGGCCATGCACTGGCCCAAATCCTTCAGGGTCCCCTGGTCCCAGGCGGGCGCCCGCATCAGCACCTCCGCCTTCTCCGTGCCCAGGCGGCAGGGGGTGCACTGGCCGCAGCTCTCATGTTTGAAGAAGCGCATCAGGTTAAGCGCCGCGTCCCGCACGCTGTCCTGGTCCGACAGCACCACGAAGGCGGCGGAGCCGACGATGGCCCCGTGGGCGTCCAGGGTGCCGAAGTCCAGCGGCAGGTGGGCCAGGCTGGCCGGCAGGATGCCCCCCGACGCGCCGCCGGGCAGGAAGGCCTTGAATTCGTGGCCGTCCTGCATGCCGCCCGCATACTCCTCGATCAGTTCCCGGGCAGAGATGCCGGCCGGCACCAGCTTCACCCCGGGATAGCGAACCCGGCCGGAGACGGAGAAGCTGCGCAGACCCTTGCCGCCATTGACCCCATGGCTGCCCCACCAGTCCGGCCCGCGCTCCACCAGGTCCCGCACCCAGTACAGGGTCTCTACATTGTTGATCAGGGTGGGCCGGCCGAACAGCCCGACTTGGGAGGGGTAGGGCGGCTTGTGCCGGGGCAGGCCGCGCTTGCCCTCCAGGCTCTCCAGCATCGCCGATTCCTCGCCGCAGATGTAGTTCCCGGCGCCGCGGCGCAGGTACACGGGCGGCAGGGGCAGCCCCAGTTCCGGCAGGCGGGCCAGCTCCTGGCGCAGGATGGCGCGGACATCCTCATACTCGTCGCGCAGATAGACATAGACGGCCTCCGCCCCCACGGCCCAGGCGCCCAGCAGCATGCCCTCGATGACCCGGTGCGGGTCGGCCAGCAGGTGGAAGCGGTCCTTGAAGGTGCCGGGCTCGCTCTCGTCGGCGTTGACGGCCATCAGCCGGGGCCCGTGCTCCTTGGCCACGGCCCGCCACTTGCGCCCGGTGGGGAAGCCGGCGCCTCCCAGGCCGCGTAGGCCCGCATCCTCCAGCGGCTTCAGCAGCCCGTCCAGGTCGCGGGCGCCGCCATAAACCTCCCGCAGCAGGGTGTAGCCCCCGGCGGCCAGATAGGCGTCGAAGCCGGTCTTGGCGCTGGGCAGGGGCGGGACGGCCCCGGACAGGGCGGCCTCCACGCTGGCCGGGGTGGCCCGGGTGATGGTGCGGCCCTGGACCCGGGCGCAGGGGGCCTGGTCGCAGCGGCCCAGGCAGGCCACCGCCTCCACCCGCGCTTGGCCCGACAGGGCCAGGGCCGCGGCCTTCTCCAGTTCCGCCGCCCCGGAAATGGCGCAGGCGATGCTGTCGCAGACCTGGATGGTGGGCAGGGGCGCCTCGTCCGCCTCCAGCACCCGGAAGCCGTGGTAGAAGGTCGCCACCTCATACACCGCCGCGTCGGGCAGGCGCAGCGCCTCACCCAGGGCATGCAGCAGGGGCCGGGGCAGGCCGCCATGGCGATCCTGGATCCAGTGAAGATGCTCGATCAGCAGGCCGGGCTCGGCCGGCACGTCGGCGAACAGGGCCGCCAGCACCGCCTTGTCGGCCGCCGGGATCTCCGCCACCGCGCCGCGCCCCCGGTGGCGCATGCTGCGGTCGCCGGACCGCGGGCCCTTGCGGCCCTGCGTCTTGCCTGACGTGCTCAAGGGCAATTCCTTCCCTGATGCGCGGCCTTCCCCGGCCGTCGCCTTCGTTCCAAGCCTTCAGCTTCCGACAGGGGAGGGGCGGTATCAACAGGGCGGAATCGTTATCCGATAGGCGAGACCAATGGACCTTGGTCCAATTGACGGGAATAGCCGCTGCATTAGTGTTGTCGCATGATCGACAAGCTCGAACTCCTGATCGCCCTCGCCAAGGAAAAGCACTTCGGCCGCGCCGCCGAGGCCTGCGGCGTCACCCAACCCACCCTGTCCGCCGGCATCAAGCAGTTGGAGAACATCCTGGGCGTGCTGCTGGTGCAGCGCGGCTCCCGCTACCTGGGCCTGACGCCGGAGGGGGAGCGGGTGCTGGACTGGGCCCGGCGGATCGTCGGTGACGCCCGCGCCATGCGCCAGGATTTGCACGCCATGCGGGCCGGCCTGTCCGGGCACCTGCGGATCGCGGTCATCCCCACCGCCCTGGCCATGGTGCCGGCCCTGACCACCCCCTATCGGGAACGGCACCCGGAAGTGCGCTTCACCATCCTGTCCCGCACCAGTGCCGAGGTTCTGCGCCTTCTGGACGACCTGGAGGTGGACGCCGGCATCACATACCTGGACAACGAGCCCCTGGGCCGGGTGCGCAGCATGCCCCTGTACCGGGAACGCTACGTGCTGGTCACCAGCCAGGACAACCCGCTGGCCGACCGGCGGGAGGTGACCTGGGCGGAGGTGGGGCAGATCCCCCTTTGCCTGCTGACGCCGGACATGCAGAACCGGCGCATCCTGGAAAAGATGCTCGCCCGCTCCGGCGCCCCGGCCCAGCCGACGCTGGAAAGCAACAGCATGATCGTGCTGTTCGCCCATGTGCGCACCGGCCGCTGGGCCAGCATCATGCCGGAGATGCTGGCCGGCACCCTGGGCCTGACGGAGACGCTGCGCGCCATCCCCATCACCGAGCCGGACGTGGTCCACACGGTGGGCCTGGTCCTGGCCCCGCGGGAACCGGGTACCCCCCTGACCAACGCCCTGGAGACGGAGGCGAAGCGGGTGGCCCAGGCCCTGAACCGGTAATCGCCTCCCTCACGCTCCGGCCGCACTTTCGAATTCGAAAGTACGGTCCCGGGACCCCTCCCTCAGAACCGCATCCAGTAATCGTGCGGCAGCCACATGGGCCCTTCCCGCAGGACGAAGCTCCAGAAGGCCTGGGGGCGGGGCCGTGGGCCTTTTCCGTGCGGCGGACCACGTACCAGCGGCGGCGGATGGGCAGGCCCTCCACGTCCAGCACGGCCAGGCGCCGTGACATGACCTCCGCGGCGACGGTATGGGCGGAGAGCAGGGCGATGCCCAGCCCGGCCATCACGGCCTGCTTGATGGTCTCGTTGCTGCCCACCTCTATGCCAAGGCGGGGGCGCTTCACCACCACGCCGCCGATGAACTCCTCGAACACGCCGCGGGTGCCGGACCCTTCCTCCCGCACCAGGAAGGACTCCCCCGCCAAGTCGGACTTGGGGATGCGGCGGCGGCCGGCCAGGGGGTGGTCGGGCGGGGCGATCAGGATGTGGGGATGGTCGCCGAAGTTCTGGGACTCCACGGGGAAGTCCACCGGCGGCCGGCCCATGATGGCCAGGTCGGCGCCATAGTCGCGCAGCAGCCCGATGGTGCTGTCGCGGTTGCCCACGAACAGGCTGATCTCCACCCCCGGGTAATGGCGGGTGAAGGCGGCGATGGCCTTGGGCGCGAAGTATTTGGCCGTGGAGACGACGGCGATGCCCACCCGGCCGCCGGTCAGGCCCTTCAGCGCCTCCAGCCTTGCCACGCAGTTCTCCAGGATCACGTCGATGCTGTCGGTGGCCGCCAGCACCTCCCGCCCGGCCTCGGTCAGGCGCATGCCCTCCGTCGTCCGGTCGAAGAGCGGCATTCCCGCCTCCTCTTCGAGTTGCTTCAAACGGGAGGTCAGCGCGGCCGGGGTAACATTGAGTTCCTGGGCGGCCGCGGTGATGGTCCCGCGCCTGGAAATAGCGCGGACGGCGTGGAGTTGCTTGAAAGTCAGGTTGCGCATGGGGGCATGCTAAAAAAAATCTAACGGTTCGGCAAATTAATTAGATTTTTCTTTGAGCGCGGCTTCTGCCCATCATCTCGGGACAGAACAGGCCCAAGGTGCCGCCACCAACGAGCAGGCGCCTCCCCGACAAAGAGTGCTATCGCCGGCGGCAAATGCCGCCGGGCAGGAGGAATCGCCATGTCCGTCCGGGATAGTCTCACCACCTTCCTGTCCAACGAGCCGGGCGGGGGCCTGGATGCCCCCGTGGCCCGGGCCGTGCTGAAGATATCGCAGGCAGCCAGGGGCCTGTCCGACCTGGTCTCCCTGGGCTTGCTGGCCCAGACGGGCCTGCCTGCCATCCCCGGGATCAACGGCGGGGGCGACGCCCAGGCCGAGCTGGACATCATCGCCAACGACATGATGCTGGACGCCCTGTCCGAGGCCCCCGTCGCCATGGTGGCGTCGGAGGAGCTGGACGACGTCGCCCTGCTGGACACCGGCGCGCCGCTGGCCGTGGCCATGGACCCGCTGGACGGGTCCAGCAACATCGGCGTCAACATGAGCATCGGCACCATCTTCGGCATCCGCCCCGCCCTCTACCCCATGGGCAGCCGCGCGGCGGCCGTGTTCGAGGCGCCGGGCCGGGCGCAGCAGGCGGCGGGGATTATTGTCTATGGTCCGCAGACCAGCTTGGTGCTGAGCCTGGGCCGCGGCACTCACATCTTCATACTTGACCGCAACCGGGGGGAGTTCGTGCTGGCGAAGCGCGACATCCAGGTGCCCCGCAGCGCCAAGGAATACGCCATCAACGCCAGCAACTACCGGCACTGGGACCCGCCCGTCCGCGCCTATGTGGATGATTGCGTGCTGGGCGCCGACGGGCCGCGGGGCGGCGACTTCAACATGCGCTGGATCGCCAGCCTGGTGGCGGAGGCCTACCGCATCTTCATGCGCGGCGGCATCTTCCTCTATCCCGGCGACAGCCGCCCGGGCTACCGGCAGGGCCGTCTTCGGCTGCTGTATGAGGCGGCACCCCTGGCCTTCCTGCTGGAACAGGCGGGCGGGGCCGCCACCGACGGCCAGACCCCCATCCTGGACCTGGTGCCCAGTTCCATCCACCAGCGCACGCCGCTGGTCTTCGGCTCCGTCGAGAAGGTGGAGCGGGTGGCCAAGTACCACACCGACCCGCACTACTCCGCCGAACGCTCGCCCCTGTTCGGCAAGCGCGGCTTGCTTCGGGCCTGACGGGAACAGGGGATAGACACCATGTCGGCACGCCACCCCATCATCTCCGTCACCGGTTCCTCCGGGGCGGGCACCACCTCGGTCCGGCGGACCTTCGAGCAGATCTTCCGGCGGGAGAACGTGGAGGCGCTCTATGTGGAGGGCGACGCCTTCCACACCTTCGACCGGATGGCGATGCGCAAGCGCATGGCCGAGGAGGCGGCCAAGGGCAACAACACCTTCAGCCACTTCGGGCCCGACAGCAACCTGTTCGAGGACCTTGAGGAGCTGTTCCGGGAATACAGCGAGTCCGGCACCGGCCGCATCCGCAACTATGTGCACGACGCGGTGGAGGCGGAGATGCACGGCGCCCCGCCGGGCACCTTCACCCCCTGGAAACACGTCACCGAGCCCACCGACCTGCTGTTCTACGAGGGGCTGCATGGCTGCGTGGTGACCGACAAGGTCAACGTGGCCCGCCACGCGGACCTGCGCATCGGCGTGGTGCCGGTGATCAACCTGGAATGGATCCAGAAGCTGCACCGCGACCGCTCCACCCGCGGCTATTCCACAGAGGCGGTGACCGACACCATCCTGCGCCGGATGCCGGACTATATCCGCTACATCTGCCCGCAGTTCACCGAGACGGACATCAACTTCCAGCGGGTGCCCACTGTGGACACCAGCAACCCCTTCATCGCCCGCTGGATCCCCACCCCCGACGAATCCATGGTGGTGATCCGTTTCAAGAGCCCGCGGGGCATCGACTTCCCCTACCTGCTGTCGATGATCGGCGACAGCTTCATGTCCCGGGCCAACAGCATCGTCATCCCCGGCGGCAAGCTGGACCTGGCCATGCAACTGATCCTGACGCCCATGATCCTGCAACTGGTGGAACGGAAAAAGCGGATGGGGTGAGGCCGTAGGTCGGATTAGGCGCGCTTGGCGCCGTAATCCGACGGCAAGCGACACCTTGGTCATGTCGGATTACGCGGCTGGCGCCGCTAATCCGACCTACGAAGCCACGAAACACCGCCTTCGCCGCGCCCCCTGGGGCGCGACTGCCGGAGGCTTGCCTGGAGGAACCCCGGATGGACAGCGTGCAAGCCCTGGAGCGGCCAAGCGTCGGCACGAGGGAGATGGCGAACGCGCTCCGCGTGCTGGCCATGGACGCGGTGGAGCAGGCCAGGTCCGGCCATCCCGGCATGCCCATGGGCATGGCCGACGTGGCGACCGTGCTGTTCACCAAGTTCCTGCGCTTCGACCCCACGGACCCCGCCTGGCCCGACCGCGACCGCTTCGTCCTGTCGGCGGGCCACGGTTCCATGCTGCTCTACGGGCTGCTGCACCTGACCGGCTACCCGGGGCTGGGGATCGAGGAGCTGAAGCGCTTCCGGCAGTTGGGCAGCATCACCGCCGGCCACCCGGAATACGGCCACACCCCCGGGGTGGAGACGACCACCGGCCCGCTGGGGCAGGGGATCGCCACCGCCGTCGGCATGGCGCTGGCGGAGCGGATGCTGAACGCCCGCTTCGGCGACGGGCTGGTGGACCACCGCACCTTCGTCATCGCCGGTGACGGCTGCCTTCAGGAAGGCATCAGCCACGAGGCCATCGACCTGGCCGGCCACCTGTGCCTGGACCGGCTGGTGGTGCTGTGGGACGACAACCGGATCAGCATCGACGGTGCCACCAGCCTGTCCACCTCCATGGACCAGCAGGCCCGGTTCCAGGCTGCGGGCTGGCATACGGAGACGGTGGACGGCCATGACGGGTGCGCGGTGGAGGCCGCCATCGCCCGGGCGCTGGCGGCGGGCAAGCCCACCCTCATCGCCTGCCGCACGGTGATCGGCTTCGGCGCCCCCAACAAGCAGGGGTCGGAAAGCACCCATGGCGCCCCCCTGGGCGCCGCGGAGATCGCGGCAGCGCGCGAGGCGCTGGGCTGGACCGCCCCGCCCTTCGAGATCCCCGCCGACATCGCCACCGCCTGGCGGGCCGCCGGCCGGCGCGGGGCGGCGGAGCGGGCGCGGTGGGCGGAGCGGCTGGAAGCCTCACCCGAGGCGCCCCGCTTCCGCCAGGCCCTGTCGGGGGAACTGCCGCTGGAGGTGTTCGCGGCCCTGCGGGAACACAAGCGCACCCTGTCCGCCAAGGCCCCCAGCCTGGCCAGCCGCAAGGCGTCGGAGCTGGCGCTGGAGGCCATCAACGGGGCCACGGACCTGACCGTGGGCGGCTCCGCGGACCTGACCCACTCCAACCTCACCATCACGAAGGGGCTGGAGACGGTGCAGGCCGGGCGGTTCGGTGGCCGCTACATCCGCTACGGCATCCGGGAACACGGCATGGCCGCCGCCATGAACGGCATCGCGCTGCATGGCGGGCTGGTGCCCTATGGCGGCACCTTCCTGGTCTTCGCCGACTATGCCCGCGGCGCCATCCGCCTGTCCGCCCTGATGGGGGTGCGGGTGGTCTATGTCCTGACCCACGACAGCATCGGGCTGGGGGAGGACGGGCCCACCCACCAGCCCATCGAGCACCTGGCCATGCTGCGGGCCACCCCGAACCTGAACGTCTTCAGGCCCGCGGACGCGGTGGAGACGGCGGAGTGCTGGGAGATCGCCCTGCGCAGCCGCGCGACGCCATCGGTCCTGTGCCTCTCCCGCCAGAACCTGCCCACGCTGCGGACCCGGGACAGCGAGGAGAATGTCTGCGGACGCGGCGCCTATGTGCTGCGGGAGGCGGCGGGGGAGCGGGACGTGACCCTGCTGGCCACCGGCTCCGAGGTGGAACTGGCGGTGAAGGCGGCGGACCTGCTGGCGGCGGACGGGGTCGAGGCGGCCGTCGTCTCCATGCCCTGCTGGGAGCTGTTCGAGCGGCTGCCGGCGGAGGAGCGCCGCGCGGTCCTGGGCACCGCCCCGCGGGTGGCGGTGGAAGCCGCGGCCCGGCTGGGCTGGGACCGCTGGATCGGCGAGGGCGGGGCCTTCGTCGGCATGGAAGGCTTCGGCGCCTCCGCCCCGGCACCCGCGCTCTACCAGCATTTCGGGATCACGCCGGAAGCGGTCGCCCAGGCGGCCCGGTCCGTCATGCGACGGACCTCTTGATGCGCCCTCAGGCGCCGGCCTCCAGCGGCTCCGCCGCTGGCCACTGATCGGGAGGAGGAACACCATGGCCCGGATCACCCTGCGGCAATTGCTGGACCATGCGGCGGAGCATGGCTACGGCGTGCCGGCCTTCAACATCAACAACATGGAGCAGCTCCTCGCCATCATGGAGGCGGCGAGGGAGGTGGACGCGCCGGTCATCCTCCAGGCCAGCCGCGGCGCCCGGTCCTATGCCGGCGACCTCATGCTGGACAAGATGGTGGAGGCGGCGGAGGCCATGTACCCCGGCATCCCCATCTGCCTGCACCAGGACCACGGCAATGACGAGGCCACCTGCCTGACGGCCATCCGGCACGGCTTCACCTCCGTGATGATGGACGGGTCCCTGCTGGCCGACGCCAAGACCCCCGCCGACTATCCCTACAACCTGGAGATCACCCGACGGGTGGCCGAGCTGGCCCACATGGTGGGTGCCAGCGTGGAGGGGGAGCTGGGCGTGCTCGGCAGCCTGGTCACCGGCACCGGGGAGGCGGAGGACGGCCACGGGGCGGAGGGCAAGCTGGACCACAGCCAGCTCCTCACCGACCCGGACCAGGCGGTGGAGTTCGTCCGGGCCACCAAGGTGGACGCGCTGGCCATCGCCATGGGCACCAGCCACGGCGCCTACAAGTTCCCCCGCCAGCCGGACGGCGACATCCTGGCCATGCACGTGATCAAGGAAATCCACGCGCGGCTGCCGGACACCCACCTGGTCATGCACGGCTCCAGCTCCGTCCCGCAGGAGCTACAGGACCTGTTCAACCAGGCGGGCGGGGAAATGCCCCAGACCTGGGGCGTGCCGGTCGCGGAGATCCAGACCGGCATCAAGCACGGCGTGCGCAAGATCAACATCGACACCGACTGCCGCCTGGCCATGACGGCGGAGTTCCGCCGCGTCGCCCAGAAGAACCGGGCGGAATTCGACCCGCGGAAGTTCCTGAAGCCCGCGCTGGACGCCATGAAGGCCCTCTGCCGCCAGCGCTTCGAGGAATTCGGCACCGCCGGCAATGCCAGCCGGATCAAGGTGGTGCCCCTGCCCGAGATGGCCCGCCGCTACCGCGCCGGCGCCCTGGACCCGAAGGTCGGGGGCTTACCCCCGCCGCCAAGGCCGCCTGACCCGCCCCCGACCAAAGCCGAAGAAATACGAGGAGACGACCCATGGACACCATCACCCCCGTCGACACCGCCACCGCCCCCATGTCCGGCAAGGACCGGTACCGGGCCGGCACCATGGAATACAAGAAGATGGGCTACTGGGTGCCCGACTATGTGCCGTCGGACACGGACATCATCGCCCTGTTCCGGGTGACGCCGCAGGACGGGGTGGACCCCGTGGAGGCCAGCGCTGCCGTGGCGGGTGAAAGCTCCACCGCCACCTGGACCGTGGTCTGGACCGACCGGCTGACCGCCTGCGACAAGTACCGGGCCAAGTGCTACCGGGTGGACCCGGTGCCGAACGCGCCGGGCCAGTACTTCGCCTACATCGCCTATGACCTCGACCTGTTCGAGCCTGGCAGCATCGCGAACCTGACCGCCAGCATCATCGGCAACGTCTTCGGCTTCAAGCCGCTGAAGGCCCTGCGGCTGGAGGACATGCGCCTGCCGGTGGCCTATGTGAAGACCTTCAAGGGCCCGCCCACCGGCATCGTGGTGGAGCGGGAGCGGCTGGACAAGTTCGGCCGCCCCCTGCTGGGCGCCACGGTGAAGCCGAAGCTGGGCCTGTCGGGCCGCAACTATGGCCGCGTGGTGTATGAGGCGCTGAAGGGCGGCCTGGACTTCACCAAGGATGACGAGAACATCAACAGCCAGCCCTTCATGCACTGGCGCGACCGGTTCCTGTACTGCATGGAGGCGGTGAACCGCGCCCAGGCCTATAGCGGCGAGGTGAAGGGCACCTACCTGAACGTCACCGCCGGCACCATGGAGGACATGTACGAGCGGGCGGAGTTCGCGAAGGAGCTGGGCTCCACCATCATCATGATCGACCTGGTCATCGGCTACACGGCCATCCAGTCCATGTCGAACTGGGCCCGCAAGAACGATATGATCCTGCACCTGCACCGGGCGGGCCACAGCACCTACACGCGGCAGAAGAGCCACGGCGTCAGCTTCCGCGTCATCGCCAAGTGGATGCGCCTGGCCGGCGTGGACCACATCCACGCGGGCACCGTGGTGGGCAAGCTGGAGGGCGACCCGGCCACCACCAAAGGCTACTACGACATCTGCCGGGAGGAGTTCAACCCGACCCAGCTTGAGAACGGGGTGTTCTTCGACCAGCACTGGGCCAGCCTGAACAAGATGATGCCCGTCGCTTCCGGCGGCATCCATGCCGGCCAGATGCACCAGCTCCTGCACCTGCTGGGGGAGGACGTGGTGCTGCAGTTCGGCGGCGGCACCATCGGCCACCCGGGCGGCATCGCCGCCGGCGCCACGGCCAACCGCGTCGCGCTCGAGGCCATGGTCCTCGCCCGCAACGAGGGGCGCGACTACGTCAACGAGGGGCCGGAGATCCTGGACGCCGCCGCCCGGCACTGCCAGCCCCTGCGCCAGGCGCTGGATACCTGGAAGGACGTCACCTTCAACTATGCCAGCACCGACACCCCCGACTTCGTGCCGACCGCGACGGCCGCCGAGTGAATTCCTGATCCCAAGGTCGGCGACCGCCGGCCCGCGGCCCCATGGCCGCGCAAGACAAGCCCGCGGATGCGGGCGCCCGGCGCCTGAGGGCGCATAGAGAGCGGAGCGAACAATGCGCGTGACCCAGGGTACCTTCTCCTACCTGCCCGAGCTGACCGACGACCAGATCCGGGCCCAGGTGCAGTACTGCATCGACAAGGGCTATGCGGTGAACCTGGAGTTCACCGACGACCCGCACCCCCGCAACACCTATTGGGAGATGTGGGGCCTGCCCATGTTCGACACCCGTGACGCCGCGGCGGTGATGACGGAACTGGCGGAGTGCCGCCGCACCTATGGCGACCGCTACATCCGCATCTCCGCCTTCGACAGCACCCATGGCTGGGAAAGCCTGCGCCTGTCGTTCATCGTCAACCGCCCGGCGGACGAGCCCGGCCTGAAGCTGGTCCGCCAGGAAACCGGCGGCCGCAACATCCGCTACACCACCGTCCCCTACGCGACCGAGAAGCCGGAAGGGCAGCGGTACGGGGTGGTGTGAGGGCCCGACCCTCGCCGACCCCCTCACCTGGCCGCGGTGAGGGGGTGTCGCCCCAGGCACGACGCACGAGGACCCCATGCCCGACACGATGACCCCGCCCCCGAGCCACGACCCCGCACTGCGTGTCGACCTGCAGGCCGAGATGCGGGAGACACAGGTTGGGGAGGTGCTGGCGCAGCTGGACCGTGAGCTGGTGGGACTGGCCCCGGTGAAGGCGCGCATCCGGCAGATCGCCGCCCTGCTGCTGGTGGACCGGGCCCGCAAGCGCCTGGGCCTCCAGGCGGAGACACCCACCCTGCACATGAGCTTCACCGGCAACCCCGGCACCGGCAAGACCACGGTGGCCAAGCGCATGGCGGAGATCCTCCACCGGCTGGGCTATGTCCGCCGCGGCCACCTGGTCTCCGTCACCCGCGACGATTTGGTGGGCCAGTACATCGGCCACACCGCGCCCAAGACCAAGGAGATCCTGAAGCGGGCCATGGGCGGGGTGCTGTTCATCGACGAGGCCTATTACCTCTACCGGCCGGAGAATGAGCGCGACTACGGCCAGGAAGCCATCGAGATGCTGCTCCAGGTCATGGAGAACCAGCGCGACGACCTGGTGGTGATCCTGGCCGGCTACGCGGACCGGATGGACAAGTTCTTCCGCTCCAACCCCGGCTTCCGCTCCCGCATCGCCCACCATGTGGACTTCCCCGACTATTCCGACGGGGAGCTGCTGGTGATCGCGGAGAAGATGCTGGAGGGCCAGAACTACCGGCTGAGCGAACCCGCCAAGGAAGCGCTGGCCGCCTATATCGGGGCCCGTCGGACCCAGCCCCACTTCGCCAACGCCCGCTCCATCCGCAACGCGCTGGACCGGGCCCGCCTGCGCCAGGCCGTGCGCCACTTCGAGGACCCGGGCGACGGCCTGACCCTGGACGACCTCATGACCATCGAGGCGTCGGACATCCTGGCCAGCCGGGTGCTTACGCAGGAAGGCCGCCTCGACCCCCAGCCCACCGCGGGAGACACCCCATGAACCCCCTCGTCATCGCCCCCTCCATCCTGTCCGCCGACTTCGCCAACCTGGGGCAGGAGGTGCGCGACGTGGTCGCCGCGGGGGCCGACTGGATCCATGTGGACGTGATGGACGGCCATTTCGTGCCCAACATCACCATCGGGCCCGACGTGGTGAAGGCCCTGCGCCCCCACACGGACAAGGTCCTGGACGTGCATCTGATGATCGCCCCCTGCGACCCCTACCTGGAAGCCTTCGCCAAGGCGGGCAGCGATTACATCACCGTCCATGCGGAGGCCGGGCCCCACCTGCACCGCTCCCTCCAGGCCATCCGCGCCCTGGGCAGGAAGGCCGGCGTGTCCCTGAACCCGGCCACGCCCGAGTCGGCCATCGAGTATGTGCTGGACCAGCTCGACCTGATCCTGGTCATGTCGGTGAACCCCGGCTTCGGCGGCCAGTCCTTCATCCCGTCGGCGGCGGAGAAGGTGGCCCGCCTGTCCCGCATGATCGGTGACCGGCCCATCCGGCTGGAGGTGGATGGCGGCGTGAACCCGGAGACGGCGGCCCTGGTGGCCGCGGCCGGCGCCGACACGCTGGTCGCCGGCTCCGCCGTCTTCAGGGGCGGCAAGGGTGCCTATGCCAGCAACATCGCGGCCATCCGCGACTCAGGCCTGGGCGCGCAACGCAAGCTGGCGGCCTGAGCCATGCTGCGCGCCCTGATCTTCGACGTGGACGGCACGCTGGCGGAGACGGAGGAGCTGCACCGGCAGGCGTTCAACGACACGTTCCGGGAGTTCGGGCTGCCCTGGGACTGGGACCCGGAGCTGTACCGCCACCTGCTGGAGGTGGCCGGCGGCAAGGAACGCATGCTGGCCCACGCCGCCGCCCGCCCGCCGGGCGAGCAGGCCATGGTGCGGGCCATGGTCGTGGAGATGCACGCCTGGAAGACCCGCCGCTATGGGCAGCTGGTAGAGGCCGGGCGCCTCACCTACCGGCCCGGGGTGGTGGACCTGCTGCGGGAGGCGAGGGATGCCGGGGTCGCCCTGGCCGTGGCCACCACCACCAGCCTGCCCAACGTGCGGGGCCTGCTGCGCCACACGCCCGCCGACCTGCCGGGCGGGGTGGTGCCGGAGGGATGGTTCGCCGTGCTGGCGGCGGGGGACGTGGTCCGGGCGAAGAAGCCCGCCCCGGACATCTACCACCTGGCCTTGGCGGAGCTGGGCGTGGACGCGGGCGACGCGGTCGCCTTCGAGGACAGCCGCAACGGCCTGGCCGCCGCCCTGGCGGCCGGTATCCCCACCCTGGTCACCCCCAGCGCCTGGGTCCGCCCCTTCGACGCGGCAGGGGCGCTGGCCGTGGTGGAAAGCCTGCACGGGATGAGGCTGGAGACCCTGCGGGACCTGCGCACCGCCCCGGCGCGTGCCGTCGGGCGATAGGGCGGGGTGATCACTTGGCAGCGGCCAGGAAGGCTTTCTGACCGATATGTTGCAGCGCCATATCGGCGCCCGACCATTCCGTCGCAAAACATTTCCATGGCCGATCCCGGCCGGTTCAA
Organism: Aerophototrophica crusticola; assembly: GCF_012913305.1. Taxonomy (NCBI): domain Bacteria; kingdom Pseudomonadati; phylum Pseudomonadota; class Alphaproteobacteria; order Rhodospirillales; family Rhodospirillaceae; genus Aerophototrophica; species Aerophototrophica crusticola. The sequence goes on from NZ_CP051775.1 coordinate 330,654, forward strand.
ACCCTTGGCAATCAATTCATGGGGTGGGGAGGGTACCCCGATAGAAAAGCCGGACCCCTCTCCCCCGGTCCGTACAGCATCGCGGTGCTTCGCACCATCGGATGGCAGCTGAGCCATTCCAAGTCTCAGCCACCGCTATTTGGCGGAATCCTGGCGCTTCTGCGGGTGCCCGACAGATTTCCACAATATTCGCGCTGCAAAGCCTATAGTCAATACTCACCCCGTTGCACCGCAATAACAAATGCTGCGTTAGCTAAATCCTTTCAAACAAAACACTAATGCCGCCGGGTGGTACTCCGATAGTGACTGCTTTATCCGAAGAAGTCTTTACACACAGTCTGTGAAGTGGCATTGTCTATATTGTGGACATGGTGGCCGGGTGCTAGCGTGTCCGCTCCAAATCAAAGCAAGGCGGGCCGTACGAGACCCACCTATCGGTACTTGCGTGCCGATGGGAACGGGGAAGGTCTGGCCGAAGGCCGCTGAGTATCCGGAAACACGGGAGGAAACGGGTCATGAAGTCGATCAGGGGACGCGTGCTGGCTACCGCGGCGGTCATCGGTCTGATGACCGGGCCAGCGCTGGCGAACGACAGCGTGATCAACAACATCAAGAACACGTCGAACTGGGCCACCCAGCTCGGCAACTACCAAGGCCACCGGTACAGCCCGCTGGACCAGATCACCAAGCAGAACGTCAAGGACATGCGGGTGGCATGGACCTTCTCCACCGGCGTCCTGCGCGGCCATGAGGGCGGCCCGCTGGTGATCGGCGACACCATGTACATCCACACCCCGTTCCCCAACGCGGTCTACGCGCTGGACCTGAAGAACGAGGGCCGGGTTAAGTGGAAGTACGAGCCCCGCCAGGACGCCAACGTCATCCCGGTGATGTGCTGCGACACGGTCAACCGTGGCGTCGCGGTCGCTGACGGCAAGGTCTTCCTGGCGCAGGCCGACAACACGCTGGTGGCGCTGGACGCCAACACCGGCAAGGTCGTCTGGTCCGCCAAGAACGGCGACCACGCCAAGGGCGAGACCCTGACCGCCGCCCCCGTGGTGGTGAAGGACAAGGTCCTGGTCGGCATCTCCGGCGGCGAGTTCGGCGTGCGCGGCCACCTGACCGCCTATGACGTCAAGACCGGCAAGCAGGTCTGGCGGGCCTACTCCACCGGCCCGGACAAGGACGTCATGATCGACCCCAAGAAGACCATGATGATGGGCAAGCCCATCGGAGAGGCCGACCTGGGCGTGAAGACCTGGAACGGTGACGAGTGGAAGATCGGCGGCGGCACCACCTGGGGCTGGTACACCTACGATCCCGAGCTGAACACCATATATTACGGCACCGGCAACCCCGGCACCTGGAACCCCGCCCAGCGGGCCAAGGACGGCAAGCCGGTGGACAACAAGTGGTCCATGACCATCTTCGCCCGTGACGCCGACACGGGCCAGGCGAAGTGGGTGTACCAGAAGACGCCGTTCGACGAGTGGGACTATGACGGAGTCAACGAGAACATCCTGGCCGACCTGACCATCGGCGGCAAGAAGCGCAAGACCCTGGTCAACTTCGACCGCAACGGCTTCGGCTACACCCTCGACCGCGAGACGGGCGAGCTGCTGGTGGCCGAGAAGTTCGACCCGAAGGTCAACTGGGCCGACAAGGTCGACATGAAGACCGGCCGTCCCCAGGTGAACCCGAAGTACAGCACCTTCGCCAACGGCGAGGACACGAACAGCAAGGGCATCTGCCCGGCGGCCCTGGGCTCCAAGGACCAGCAGCCGGCCAGCTTCTCGCCCGACACCGGCCTGTTCTACGTCCCCACCAACCACATCTGCATGGACTATGAGCCGTTCAAGGTGAGCTACGTGGCGGGCCAGCCCTATGTGGGCGCCACCCTGTCCATGTATCCCGCCCCCGGCAGCCATGGCGGCATGGGCAACTTCATCGCGTGGGATGCCACGACCGGCAAGATCAAGTGGTCGAAGCCGGAGAAGTTCGCGGTGTGGTCCGGCGCGCTGACCACGAAGTCCGGCGTGGGCTTCTACGGCACGCTGGAGGGCCATGTGGTGGCCTTCGACATGAACGACGGCAAGGAGCTGTGGCGCTTCAAGACCCCGTCGGGGATCATCGGCAACGTCAACACCTACATGCATGACGGCAAGCAGTATGTCGCCGTGCTGTCCGGTGTGGGCGGCTGGGCGGGCATCGGCCTGGCGGCCGGCCTGACTGACCCGACCGCGGGCCTGGGCGCCGTGGGCGCGCATGCCAACCTGGGCGAGTACACCCAGCTGGGCGGCGTGCTGACGGTGTTCGAGGTGCCGAACCGCAAGCAGAGCGCCGAGCTGAAGAAGTAAGCACGGCAACCCGCGGGCGGGGGCAGCACCCCCCGCCCGCGGGATTTTCCCATGTCCGGCATCCCCTCACCCCACCCGGGGGGAGGGCAGGTTCAGGGGGCCGTGGCGCCCCCCAACAAAAGCAAAAGCAAGACACACGATCCGTATCGCGGGAGGTTCCTGGTGAAAGGTTTCGCGTTTGGCCGCGGGTTCGCCCTGGCGGTCCTGTCCCTGTCCCTGACCGGTGCCGCGCTGGCCCAGACCGAGGGCGCCCCCATGGCCCCGGACGGTACCCCCACCTATAAGGCCGAGGGAACAAGGTGGACAAGGGCACCTTCAACGGCTTCCGCCGCTACCACAATTCCTGCCACGTCTGCCACGGGCCGGACGGCATGGGCGGCAGCTTCGCGCCCAACCTGACGGAAAGCCTGAAGGCGCTGGATTATTACAAGTTCACCGAGATCGTCGTGAACGGCAAGCAATCCGCCGGTGCCACGGGCGACCGGGTGATGCCCAGCTTCGGCACCGATCCCAACGTGATGGACAACCTCGACGACATCTACCGCTACCTGAAGGCCCGGTCCGACGACAAGCTGGGCCGCGGGCGTCCGGAGCGGATGCCGGGCTAAGGGGGGAGGCGGCCCATGGCACGGGGTCTGACGGCGGCGGCCCTGGCGGCCGCCCTCCTGCTCACCGGCACGGGCGCCCAGGCCCAGGTGGAGCTGGGCAAGCGCGACGCGCTGCGCGTCTGCGCCGACGCCAACGCCCTGCCCTTCTCCAACGACAAGGGGGAGGGGTTCGAGAACAAGCTGGCGGAGATGGTGGCGGCGGACCTTGGCGTCCCCGTCGCCTACACCTGGTTCCCCCAGGGCTTCGGCTTCGTCCGGAACACGCTGGGTGCCCGCAAGTGCGACATCGTCATGGGCACGGCGTCGGGTGAGCTGCTGATGCAGAACACCAACCCGTACTACCGGTCGGTGTACGCGCTGGTCTACCGCAAGGACAGCGGCCTGACCGCGACCAAGCTGTCCGACCCGGCGCTGAAGGGGGCCCGCATCGGCATCATGGCCCAGACCCCGCCCATGGACCTGATGGTGCGGTACGGTCTGACCAACATCGAGCCCTACCAGCTCGCCACCGACACCCGCGTCTACCAGCCCGCCCGCGACGCGGTGGTGGACGTGGCCACGGGCAAGACCGACGTCGCCGTGGTCTGGGGCCCGCTCGCCGCCTTCTGGGCATCGAAGCAGGAGGTGCCCCTGGTGGTGGCGCCCCTGGTGGAGGAGGCGGTGACGGGCCGCCTGTCCTTCCTGATCTCCATGGGCATCCGGCCGGAAGAGCCGGACTGGAAGCACTGGCTGAACGACTGGATCAAGGAAAACCAGCCGCGCATCGACGCGCTGCTGGCCAGCTACGGCATCCCCCTGCTGGACCGGGAGGGCAAGCTGATCCAGCCACCCCCGCCGGAGCCGGAGGGCTACCGCAAGTCCGACTACCGCTCGCCCGTGCCGGCGACCCTGAAGGGCGCCACGGTGCTGACCACGGCCACGCTGCAAAGGCTGGTGAAGGAAAAGCCGGACGCCGTCCTGCTGGACGTGCTGCCGCCCCAGGCGCCGAAGCCCGAGGGACGGCCGGAGGGGGCTGCCTGGACACCCCGCCCGCATGAGACGATCCCCGGCGCCACCTGGATGCCCGACGTGGGCCACGGGGACCCGACCCCGGCGCAGGAGGCCTATTTCCGCAAGGGGCTGGAACAGCTGACCGGCGGGGACAAGGGCAAGACCCTGGTCATGTTCTGCCGCCGGGACTGCTGGATGTCCTGGAACGCCGCCAAGCGCGCCATGGAATGGGGCTACACCGACGTGCGCTGGTATCCCGACGGCGTGGAGGGCTGGAGCGAGGCCCGCCGCCCCCTGAAGGCGGTGGAACCGCTGGACGGCGGGCCGCAGGGGTGAGGGATCACCCCGGCGTCAGGTGCCCGTACAGGGTCCGCGCCACCGCGCCCAGCCGCCGCTCGATCATGGCCGGGCGCTCGCACAGGGTGGCCAGCATGCGGCGGCGGTCGTCCAGCACGCGGCGGTCCCAGGTCAGGCTCTCCTGCACCTCCGCCCGCGCCGGGTCGGCTTCCGGCAGGGCGGACAGCTTGCCCAGGTTGCCGGCGATGCGGTCCAGCAGTTCGCGTTGCAGCTTGCTGTACCGGCGGATGGCGTCCATGGCCTTGTCCCGCTCCCCCTGCATGGTGTCGAAGACGCCGGCGAACAGCAGGGTCAGCCGCTGGTCCCGGTCGGGGCCCTGCTGGCCGGCGAAGGCGTCCATGGCCGCCACCAGCTTGTCCGTGGGCACGCGGCGGTCGGCGGCCTGCGCCACCAGGGCCGCCACGTCCGGGTCCTGGTTCCAGGCCCCGGCGGGGATCTCGTCCACCGGCGGCCCGGCCCAGATCTGGCCGGGGGACAGCTTGGGCACCAGCACCTGCACGCAGGGGAAATCCGGGTCGTGGCCCTGCCGCGGGGCGGGCTGGGCCAGGGCGGGTGCCGCCATCATTAACGACAGTGCCAGGACCAACCGGGGGAGGATGGGGTGAGGGGACTTTACTGCGGCGCGCTGGCGCTGCTGCTGACCGGCACGGCGGCCGCGCAGGACCGGCCCACGGCCGTCTTCGAGGTGGAGCTGTTGGACACGAGCGGCGAGGGCACCAAGCCCGACGAGGCCGCCCGCATCCAGGCCACCACGGCGGAGCTTCGCCGGCTGGTGGAAGGGGCCGCCGCCTATCGGGTCATCGACCTGGCCCCCGCGGCGGAGATCATCGAGGCCCGCCGCCCCGTGCGCAACTGCAACGGCTGCGAGCTGGACATCGCCCGCGACCTGGGCGCCGAGGTGTCCTTCACCACCGTGGTGCACAAGGTCAGCACCCTGATCCTCAGCATGCAGATCGTCGCCCGCGACGTGAAGACCGGGGAGCCGCTGGCCATGGGCGTTTCCGACTTCCGCGGCGACAACAACGAAGCCTGGCTGCACAGCATCCGCTGGCTGGCGAAGAACCGGCTGGGGCTGGTGGCGGCGAAGTGAGCCGGGCTTCTGGCGAATCACGGTGGGCGCCGAGTCAACGCGCTCACCACCGACACCCGCTTCCCCCGCGCAGGCGGGGGGCACGGTCTTTCAGCCACGGATGCTGGCAGGAATCGGGTCAAGAACTGTGGGCCCCCGCCTGCGCGGGGGAAGCGGCACGGGATGCTACAAGTGACTTTCGAATTCGCAAGTCGCGGCATGGTCCCGCCCCTCACGGCTTCACCACCACGCCCCAGGGGCTGTCGCCCACGGGCAGGCTCTTGACCACCTTGCCGGCGGCCACGTCGATCACGCTCATGTCGTTGCTGACACCGTTGGTGGTGTAGAGGCGGCTGCCGTCCGGTGACAGGGACAGGTTCCAGACCCGCTGGCCCACCAAGTGGTAGCGGACCACCTCATGGGTCTGCTGGTCCACCTCCGCCACCCGGTTGCTGGGGCCCAGCGCAACGAAGGCGCGCTTGCCGTCGGCGGTCAGCTCGATGCCCACGGGCTGGATGCTCTCCTTCGGCACGCCGCGCACCTCGAAGCCGATCTTCTTGATGATCTGCTTGGTGCCGACGTCGATGATGCTGACCGTGCCGCCGATCTCCGACGACACCCAGACATGTTTGCCGTCACTGGTGAACTGGGCCACCCGGGGGCGGGCATCCACCAGCACGTTGTCGGTGATCTGAAGGGTGGTGGTGTCGATGAAGTGGGCCATGTTCGTCGTCTCCGACGTGTTGACCAGCCACTTGCCATCGGGGCTGATGCCCATGCCCTCCGGCTCCACCCCACCTGGATCTCCCCGATCACGGCCCGCTTCTCCGTGTCCACCACGGTGACCATGTTGTCGTCCTCGTTGGCGACATAGAGGATCGGCTTGTTGGGGTGCAGCACGAACAGCTCCGGGTCGGGGCCGGAAGGCAGGCTGTCCACCACCTTGCCGCTGGCCACGTCGATCACGTCGATCCGGTCCTCGTCGCCGACACAGACATAGAGCTTGCTCATGTCGTGGCTGAAGGTGATGCCGCGGGGCCGGCGGCCCACCTCGATCCGCTTCTCCAGGGTCAGGCTGTCGGACTTGACCACCGCCACGTCGTTGGACCGCTCGTTGGAGACATAGATGCTGTAGGCCTGCGCCGGCAGGGCCAGGACGCCGGCGAGGAGGGCGATGGTAAGCGTGCTGCGCGTCATCATGGGCGTCATGGGGGGCGTCTCTCCGGCGGGTTCAACGGGTCAGCTTGCACTTGCTGTCGGCTTGGTCGTCCCCCAGCGTGTCGAGGACGGAGGTCTTGTGCAGGAATCCGTCCTGCGGGCTGACGGAGACGAGCATGCGCTCCCCCGCCAGCAGCACCGGCTGGCGCAACTGCCCGTCCCAGGCGCGGAAGGACAGGGCCTGGCCCTTGAAGGCCGCCAGCTCGAACTCCGGCCCGCGGATATAGGCCGATAGCTGCTCCGGGTCGGTGGACTTGGTGCGGCTCGCCGCCTCCCCGATGGCGCGCACGGCCACCCAGGCGGCGTGGTCGCGTTGGGTCATCCAGCGGCTGGCCAGCTTCTCGAACCGGCTGTGGAGCTGCGTCGCGCCCCATGCCTCCGTCACCCGGGACCAGGCGGTGGGGACAAGGCCATGGGTGCCCGCCACGGGGCGCGGCGACCAGGTGCGGTAGGGCAGGTACTCACCGAAGATGTCCCGCTCATCCGCCACCACCAGGATCTGGTGGTCATCGCCCTGGGTGGCCGTGGGCACCAGGGACTGGACCGTGGTGTGGCCGCTGTCGGAGCGGCGGTTGCCCTCCTCGAAGGTCCACTGCTTCTCCTCCACGATCCTCGCGCCGAACTTCTTGGCGGCGCGGCGCAGGGCGTCGGCATAGGCCTGGTCCTCCGGGTATTTCCCGGCCACCAGCATCCAGCGGTTCCACTTCTTCCAGACCAGGTACTGGGCCAGGGCATCGGCCAGCAAGCGGCGGCTGGGGATGGTGTGCAGCAGGTTGGCGCGGCAGCCCTCGTTGCGCAGGACGTCGTCCGTGGCGCGGGCGTTGAACACCAGCATGCCCTTGGCCGCCGGCTGGTCCAGGGCCTGGGCCAGCCGGTCGGCGGGCAGGTCGGCCACCAGCAGCTTCACCCCCTGGGACTGCAGCTCCCCCAGCTTGGTGGCCAGGTTCGCCGCCGGGTCGCCGGCGCGGGGGACCACCGCCTCCACCAGCCTGAACTCCTGCTTCAGGAAGCGGCCGGTCGTGTTGTTGTCGTTGATGCCCAGCCGGGCGCCCTGCACCCCCTCGTCCCGCAACTCGGGCGCCAGGAAGGTCAGGGGCGTGCGCGGCGGCTCCTCCTGCCCAAGGTAGCCCACCAGCACGGCCTGCGCCTGGGCGGGCGGCGGTGGATTGCCGGCGGGTGCCCCGGCAAGGGCCGGGGCCATGGAGACGGATGAAATGACGGCGAGCGCCGCGAGCCGCAGCACCTTCCCCATATGGACCTTCCTCCCCGGGCCGCGCGTTGGCGGCCCAAACAGCGGATGACGGTACTTTGCCGTCCTGCCTTTGTTTCCAATAGTTTGCCGGGTCGGGCCTACCCCTTCAAGCCAGAAGCGTCCCATACCCCCCATGGGGCGGCAGAAATAACCGTAAGGGGCGGGATGGATGTCCCGCCCCGGCCCACCCCATTTCGGGGCTGGGACAGGCGGGCCACCTGTGCGCACACTTCTTCGGCGACCGAACGGGGTGACCATGCCACGCCTTGCCCTGACGCTCCTGCTCCTGTTGCTGCTGCCCGGCCCCGCCTGGGCCGTGGAGCCCCTGCCGGTAACGGAGGTGGCGCCGGGCGTGTTCGTGCACCGGGGCGTGCATGAGGAATCCGGCCCGGCCAATGGCGGGGACATCGCCAACATCGGCTTCGTGGTCGGGCGGGACGCGGTGGCCGTGGTGGACAGCGGCGGCACGCCGGGGATCGCCCGGCGGCTGCTGGCGGCGGTGCGGGCGAAGACCGACCGGCCCGTGCGCTATGTCATCAACACCCACATGCACCCGGACCATGTGCTGGGCAACGGCGCGCTGGCGGGGGAGGGGGTTACCTTCGCCGGCCATGCCAACCTGCCCGCCGCCCTGTCCGCCCGGTTCGAGACCTATGTCTCCCGCGCCAAGGACCATCTGGGGGAGGCGCCGGTGCTGGTGCTGCCGACCCTGCTGGTGAAGGACCGGGCGGAGATCGACCTGGGCGGCCGGGTACTGGACCTGGCGGCCCACCCCACGGCCCACACCAACAACGACCTGACCGTGCTGGACCGCCAGACCGGCACCCTCTGGGCCGGGGACCTGCTGTTCCGGGAACGGCACCCTTCCCTGGACGGCAGCGTCAAGGGCTGGCTTGCGCTGTTGGACAGGTTGGTGACGGTGCAGGCCACCCAGGTCATCCCCGGCCACGGCCCGGTGGCGGAGTGGCCGGAGGCGGTGGAGCCCTTGCGCGCCTACCTTGCCCAGGTGGTGGGGGAGGTGCGCGCGCTGCAGAAAGAAGGGGTGGGGATCGCCCATGCCGTCCCCCGCGTGGCCGTGGAGGCGAAGACGCGGTGGGAACTGTGGGAGACCTACCACCCGCAACTGGTCACGGCGGCCTACGCCGAGCTGGAATGGGAGTGAACGCCATGAAGACCCGTACCTTGCTGCTGGCCGGCCTGCTGCTGGCGCCCCTGCCAGCCTATGCCCAGGAAGCGCCGACGCCCGAGGACCAGGAGCGTTGGGCCTATGTGCGGGAAACCCTGTTCCCCGGCCGAAAGGCGGAACCCGCCGGCGACCGCCTGGCGCTGGAGGCGCCGAACCGCGCCGCCGATGCGTCCATCGTGCCAATCGCGGTGACGGCCAAGGATGACCCCGCCGACCCGGTGACCAAACTCCACCTGTTCATCGACGACAACCCGGTGCCCCGCGCCCTGTCGGCCACCCTGGGGCCCGCCGCCGCCCGGCCGGCGCTGGAAACCCGGGTACGGGTCAACGAATACACCTGGGTCCATGCCGTGGCGGAGACCAAGGCCGGCCGCCTGCTGGAGACGGGCCGCTTCGTCAAGGCCAGCGGCGGCTGCTCCGCCCCCGCCCTGAAGGACCCGGCAGAGGCCGCGGCCCGGCTGGGCAGGATGAAGCTGAACCTGCCCGCCGACTTCCGCCCGGGGGAGCCGGTGAAGGCCCAGATCCTGGTCAGCCACCCCAACAACAGCGGCCTGCAATTCGACCAGGTCAGCCGCACCTACATCCCCGCCCATTACGTGGACAAGGTGCTGGTCCGCTACAACGGGCAGGAAGTGGCGACGGTGGAGGCCGACATCTCCCTTTCCGAGGACCCCAGCCTGCACTTCGCCTTCACGCCCGAACCCACCGGCACCCTGGAGGTGGAGGTCACCGACAGCAAGGGCGCCAGCTTCAAGCAGTCCTGGCCGGTGGCCGCGCGGGGGAGTTGACGGGGGGCAGGGCACCGATGTCACCCCGGCCTTGAGCCGTGGCCCTTGGGAAAGCGGACGTGCCAAGGAATGGCAACGGGGGACAGAATCAAGGACAACAGGGGCTTTCGGTGCTTTGCATCGACCGTTCCCGAGGGCCCCGGGTCAAGCCCGGGGTGACCTCATGTGCCTTGCACTGTTTTTCCCCTCACCGCGCCGCGTGGTCGCGGGAGAAGCATTCCAGATCGGCGTCGAGCTGGGCCTGGCGGAAGCGGTCCATCAGGTCCTTGACCCAGTTCACGTCGCGCAGCGCCCCGGCCCGCTCGCCCGGCATCTGGGCCAGGGCCATGGCGGTCTCCACCGACGTGTAGTCCTCATAACTGATCTGGCTGGCGATCACGTCGATGCTGCACGAGCATTTGCGCACGGCCTCGTGCGACTTGCCGTTGGTGGCCATGCAGCCCAGCACGTAATCCACCCGCGCCTCGGTGGGATAGTCGTTGGCAAGGGCGGGTGCCGCGGGGGCCGTGGTCGGGCCCGTGGCGGTGGCGGGGTTGGGATCGGCTGCAAGGGAAGGAACGGCCAGGAGCAGCAGGGCTCCGGCGGCGGCACTCAGCATCCTGGGCATGTCTCACTCCCGGCGGGGCGGGCGTGGGCGCCCGCCCTTCTTGTTAGACCGACCAGTCTGGGCGCAGCGGGGGCGGCTGGCAACTAGCTGTTCGGGCCCGGGCCCCCCGACCATCGGATGATGCCCCGGGAACCCAAGGGGGGTCTGCGGAGTTTTCCAGGTCCCGCCGGCAAGAGAAACCGCCGGCATGCCGCAGATGTCAGGGCAGGGCCGCATGTCTTCCGCCGTGCACCGCATATCCAGCCTTCCTAATGAACTGGTCTCCTTTATCCGAAACCCCGCTTTCCCTTGCGTGGCCGCGAAAAGTGCCGTGAGCCGGGAGCAGGTTGACATCATGGAGGCCGGGAATCTGCTGGATGGGCAGTATGACCTGGACATCCTGGCGCGCATCGGCGGCTTCGTCCGGAACTACCGCCGCCGCCGTCCCCTGTTCACCAGCTTCGCCGTGCTGTTCCGCCAGCCCACCGACCTGACGGAGGTGGCGTTCGAGAAGGCGCTGTGGCGGCGGCTGGCGGGGCTGCATGAGCTGGACCGCCGCCGCCATGGTTGGGACCCCTCGGTCAGCAGCGATCCCGCCTCGCCCGATTTCAGCTTCAGCCTGTTCCGCCAAGCCTTCTTCATCATCGGCCTGCACCCCAACAGCAGCCGCCGTTCCCGCCGTTTCCGGCGGCCGGCCCTGGTGTTCAACCTGCACGACCAATTCGAGCGGCTTCGGGCCAACGGCAGCTTCGGCCGGATGCAGACGGTGATCCGGGAGCGCGACGCCAGCTATTGCGGCCGGCCCAACCCCATGCTGGCGAACTTCGGCGACCTTTCGGAGGCGCGGCAATACAGCGGCCGCGCCGTGCCCAGGGGCTGGACCTGCCCGTTCCGCCCGCGCACCGACACGGGTGAGAGGGAGGCCGCATGAGCGACGGCATGGTCCAGGTGATCCCGCCCCGCAGCGCGGCGGCGATCGAGCTGAAGGCGGGCCAGCACCTGAAGGTCATCGACCCGGAGGGCGAGCAGGTGGCCGACCTGCTGGCCCTGAACCGCCATGACATGGCGGAGGTGCTGTCGTCCGGCCGGACCCTGGACTACCAGGAAACCATCTACCTGACCCGGGGCGACATCCTCTGGTCCAACCGCAGCCGCCAGATGCTGGCCATCCTGGAGGACACGGTGGGGCGGCATGACTTCCTGCTGACCCCGTGCAGTGCCGACACCTTCCGCATCATCTATGGACACGCCCATCCGCACCGCGGCTGCCAGGGGAACCTGCACGCCGCGCTGGCACCCTATGGGGTGGCGGCGGAGGGGCTGCCGGCCTGCTTCAACGTTTTCATGAACGTGCCGGTGGACGCCCAGACCGGCCGGCTGAAGGTGCTGCCGCCCCTGTCGAAGCCGGGTGACCATGTGCTGTTCCGGGCGGAGATGGACCTGCTGGTCGGCCTGACCGCCTGCTCGGCGGAGCAGTCCAACAACTACCGCTTCAAGCCCATCCACTATCAGGTTCTGGATTAGGGGGTGTTCGTGGACACCCGGTGCCGGCGCCGGGTGAACATGCAAAGTTCCTGATAATGATTTCCCCAGGAAAATAACGGCGATCAGGGGGTTTGACGGTTGCGGGCCGTGCCCCCACATCCCGCGGGAAGGCCATACTCCTGGGAGGTCCTTGCCGATGCGTACCCCGGTTTCCCGCCGCCGTTTCCTGGCCGGCACCAGCACCCTCGCCCTGGGCGGCGTCGCCGTCGCATCGGGCGCCGCCAGCCTGATCCCCGCCCCGGCCTTCGCCGCCGCCGGCACGGTGGGCCAGCCCGCCCCCGCCTTCAGCCTGAAGGACGTGGATGGCAAGACCGTCAGCCTGGCCGACCACAAGGGCAAGGTGGTGGTGCTGGAATGGACCAACCATGGCTGCCCCTTCGTGCGCAAGCACTACGACACCGGCAACATGCAGGCCCTGCAGAAGGAAGCCACGGGCCAGGGCGTGGTCTGGCTGACCATCGTCAGCTCTGCCGAGGGCCAGCAGGGCTATGTCACGGCGGATGAGGGCAAGAAGCGCATGGCGGAGGAGAAGTGGGCATCCTCCCACCTGCTGCTGGACCCCGCCGGCACCGCGGGCCGCGCCTATGATGCCAAGGTCACGCCCCACATGTACGTGATCGGCAAGGACGGCACCCTGCTGTACAACGGCGCCATCGACGACCGCCCGACCACCAAGAAGGAAGACGTGGCCGGCGCCACCAACTTCGTCCGCCCGGCCATCCAGGCGGCCCTGTCCGGCCAGCCCGTGCAGAACGCCACCAACAAGGCCTATGGCTGCACCATCAAGTACAGCAAGGCGTCGGCGTAAGCCGGTCCCGTTCCGATCGCGTGGATTGGCCCCTCCCCGGCTTCGCCAGGGAGGGGTTTCACTTTTTGGGCGCTTGCTGAAGGCAGGCGGCTTCGGCACCGTCCCACCCGTTGCCATCCAGCACGGACCATCCCATGCACATCACCCACGTCGCCCTCTGGACCCCCGACCTGGAGCGGGCGCGCGGCTTCTATGAGCGGTGGTTCGGGGCGAAGGCCGGGGAGAAGTACCGGAGCGCCTCCCGCCCCTTCGAGAGCTATTTCCTGTCCTTCCCCGATGGCGCCCGGCTGGAGCTGATGACCGCCCCGGACGTGGGGGGCACCCCGGCCAAGGCGGGTTGGGCCCACATCGCCATCGCGGTGGGGTCGAAGGAGACGGTGGATGCGCTGACGGCAGAAATGCGCGCCGCCGGCGTCCCCGTCACCTCGGGACCCCGCACCACGGGCGACGGCTATTACGAGAGCACCGTGGAGGACCCGGACGGGAACGTGGTGGAGATCACCGTGTAGGGTCGGGCAAGCGGCGACACCCCCTCACCCCGAGGGGGTGAGGGGGAAAGCCCCAATCCGCAGGGAAATGCTCGCCTCAGAACCCGAACATGTGGTCCAGGCTGAACGCCCCGTCGGCGCCGTCGCGGACCAGGCCGTGGTAGCCGAACAGGCGGCAGGTGGTGTCGCGGATCAGGATGTAGGCGTGCTCCCCGCCGCCGCCAGCTCATCCTCGGCGAAGGTCAGGCTGGCGCGGAAATGGTAGCTGCCGTTGCAGGCGATACGCACGCTGCGGCGCGCGATTTCCTGCCCGTCCCGGCGGGTCAGGATCAGGTGGGTGTCGCTTTCCCGGTGCCAGGGCGTGCTGGCCGGGTAGATCAGGTGGCAGAGCGTGTCCGCCCCGTCCACGCCGGTGCGCAGGAACAGCCGGGTGGTCAGGCCTGGGGCCCGGCCGGCATAGGATTGCGGCTCGTCCTTGTAGGTCAGCACCGTGTTGAACATGTGGGCGCCGAAGCTGGTCTCCGCCCCATGGCCGGTTTCCGTGTCCTCATACCGGAACAGGGCGTGCAGCCAGCCGTCCGCCTCGTCCCCAGCGGCGAAATCATAGACCAGTTCCATGTGGCCGTAGCCGGACTCCAGCCCGTGGCCGTTCACCAGCTCCGCCGCGTCCAGGGCGGTGGCATGGTCGCGGGGCAGGCTTCCCAAAGACTTGCGCGCCACCTCCGTGCCGTTGGCGTCATACAGGATGGCGGCCAGGGGCAGGGTCTGCTGGTTTCGGCCCATGGGGGTGGGCAGCGCGATGCTGCGGAACCGGTCCACCGGCAGCACGGGCGCGGGCAGGATGTAGCCCTTGCCCATCAGGTTGCCCAGCTCCGCCAGCTTCGGGTTGGTCTTCAGATCCGTCCGCTCCACGTTGGGGTGGGCGATGCGGCGGCGCTCCGGCTTGCCGGGGGCGGTGCTGACGATCTCATAGCGCGGGCGGACGAAGTGCTTGCCGGCGCGGACCTCCACCTGTTGCGGCCATTTCAGGTCGGGCAGTAAGTCAGCCACGTCCAGCGCCAGGGTGCCGAAGGCGGGCACGCCCTGTGGCAGGGCCACGGCGTCACCGTCCCGGCCCATGGGGTTCAGGGACACGGCGCCGGCGGGGATCGGGGTGGGGAAGCTGTTCTGGACCCAGAGGATCACCCGCTCCCCGTCCTGCGGCGCGGGCAGGCCGGCGTAGAAGTCGGCGGGCCAGGCGTTGGCGTCGTGGGTGCAGGACAGCACGTGCGGGTCGTCGCCATAGGTGTCCAGCGCGTACTTCACCACGTCATGGCCGGCGGCGCCGACCACGTGGATGAAGAGCTGCCCCTCGAAGTCGCCCAGCTCGAAGCGGCGGCGCACCTCGGCGCTGTCCACCACCACGGTGCCGCCGGCGGCGGGCAGGTCTTCCGTCCACTGGGCCAGCACCTCGCCCCGGGCGTCGAACAGGCACAGCCAGAACTTCGGGGCGCGGGCGCCGTAGCCGGACCAGTAGTTGGCGGTCACCACGCGGGTATGCAGCCCGTCCTTGTCCCGGAAGAAGGCGAAGTTGGTGGCCCAGTTCAGCGGCGTCAGGTAGCCGCGCGTGTCGGTCAGCAGGGTGTCCGGCAGCTTCAGGCCGTCCAGCGTGACCACCTGCATGCCCGCCGGGATCAGGTGGCGGACCTGGGCCACCAGCTTGTCCGCGTCGAAGCCCATCACCAGCAGGGACTTGGCGTCGCTGTCCGGCAGGGCGGTCACCGGCTCCGCCTCCCGGCCCAGGGTGGTGCGGCCGATGCGCTCCACGTCCTGCACGAACAGGCCGGTGATCCGCAGGGACGACAGGGGGTACAGCTCGGCGAACGCCTCTGCCAGGTTCAGGGGTCGTAGACGGCCACCGTGCCGCTCTTGCGCAGCCGGTCCAGAAGCGTCGCCGCCTTGGACGCCACCAGGGGGTGGCCCAGCGCCTTGAAGGTGCTGTTGCCGCCCGTGACGTTGCTGAAGGTCTCGATCCGCAGGGCCATGGGAATGCCGGTCTCGATCTCGATGTCGGGGTTGGGGCCTATATAGACCGCGATGCCCCCGTCAACACGCGGCGATCCTGCATGCCCCCGCGCCCCCCGCCCGGCGCATGGCCGCTGCCAACGGGGGGCGGGGCGAGGGTCACCTCACCCGAAGCTCAGCAGCTTCTTCACCTTGGACGAGATGCCATGCCGGAACTGCTCCCGGCGGACCACGCCCTCATCCGTCACCCAGTTCAGCTGGATGGCGCGGCGCGGTCCCTCCACGCTGGTGTGGCCGTGCCAGGCGGTGGGGCCGTTGCGGAAGGCCAGCAGCGTGCCCTCATCCGGGGGGACCTCCACCACGGGGTTCTCCAGGCTGTCCGGCGTGCGCAGCAGGCGCAGGCGGCCGTCGCTGCTTTCCCAGCTCGGGTTCATGTAGATCAGCACGGTGATCAGCTTGGTCTTGCTGTCCGTGTGGATCTGGCCGTCCTTGGCGCGGGCCATGCCGCGCACCGTGACCATGGTGGGATGGCCGGTCAGGTCGATGCCGAACTTCTCCTCGAACGCCCGGGTCATCTCCGGCCCCTGGATTTCCTCCATCAGTTTCTGGAAGACGGGGCCGAAGCGCAGTTCCGGCAGCGGGTGGCTGCCCGGCTTGTCAACCTGGGGATAGTCCTGGTGGATGGCGTCCCGGGCCGCGGCCTGGATGAAGCCGGGCACCACCAGATGGTCATAGGGGTCCGACGCCAGCGGGGTGGCGCGGAACTTGTCCAGGTCGATCAGGGTGGCGGTCATGGGTTGCTCGTTCGGTTGGTCCGGAAATAGCTGTCCCCAAACCATGTCCCGATCAAGGCGCCTTCCCGTGACCCCCCGTCCGGGCTGCCATGCGCCGACGCACCTCTTCGGCGATGCGGGGGGTGTCGTCCAGGGGGGCGTAGGTCCAGTGCCCCAGCTCCCCCTTGAACGGCCGGGCAACGCCGTCGGCATAGAGGTCCTCATGGAAGCGGCGGAACTTGGGCGACCCGCCCTCCAGCTCGATCACATAGACCGGCTTCCCCGTGCTCGCGGCCTCGGAGATCATGGAGACGCTGTCGCAGGTGGCCACCACGGCGTCGGCCAGGCCAAGGTAGCCGAAGTAGGGGTTCGGCCCCGTCCCGTCCCAGACCACGGCGGGCAGGTCGCGCAGGCGGGCGCGCAGGATGGCCTCGTTGTCCTCCCCGTCCGGCGGGACGGGGTGACCATCAGCCCGGCCCCGTGGCGCTTGGCGATGTCGGCCAACTGCTCCGCCACGTCGGCCATGACCGTGGGCGTCAGGCGGTAGACGCCGTTGCTCCCGCCCACCAGCACGGCGATGCGGGGGTGGGGCAGGTGGGCCAGCGTCGGGGCGAAGGCCTCCGCCTCCCGTTTCAGCCGTTCCGCCGTCACCCGGTGCAGGGCGCCGCGGGTCTGCAGCACGTTGCGGCCGGCCTTGCCGTCATGCCGGGGCAGGGCCACCAGGTCCACCCATGCGAAGGGGATGCCCGGGTCCTGGATATGGACCCAGAAGGTGCGGCCGCGGCTTTTCCGCCGGATGGCCAGGGCCGGGCCCACGGCCTGGCGGCCGCTGGTCACCAGCAGGTCGGGCCAGGGCGGGTCCAGCGGGTCGCTGTTGCCGGCCAGGGCCAGGGGCAGGGGTGTGGGCAGATAGGGGCTCAAGGACCGCCAGGGTTGGCGCAGGGCCACCCGCTTCGCCTGGGGTGCCAGCCCCACCGCCTCTGCCAGGCCCAGGCATTGGTTCTCCATCCCCGGCTTGCCGTCGGTCACCACCCAGCAGGTCTGCCTGCCCATTCCCGTCTCTTCCCACGTTGCGGACGGTCTTATCGAAAGCACGGTTCGGGCAAGCGGTGAACCCTTTGCTACGGAGGGGCAGCCGTGTAATATCCTTTCTCGACAGCCCCCTTTCGACCCCCTGGAGCATCTAGATACCACCATGCGGCGGGTTAAACTCGACCGGATCGACCGGCGCATCCTGCGCGACCTGCAGGCCGATGGCCGGATGACCAACGTGGAACTGGCCCGCCGGGCCGGCATTTCCGCCCCACCCTGCCTCCGCCGCGTCCGCGCGCTGGAAGAGGCCGGATACATCCGCGGCTACCATGCCGACATCAACCCGGAAGCCATGGGCTTCCACGTCACCGTCTTCGCGCAGGTGGGCCTGTCCTCCCAGGCGGAGGCGGACCTGAAGCGCTTCGAGTCGCTGGTCAATTCCTGGCCGGAGGTGCGGGAGTGCAACATGCTGGCGGGGGAGACGGACTTCCTGTTGAAGGTCGTCGCCGCCGACTGGGACAGCTACCAGAAGTTTCTGACCTCCAAGCTGACCGCAGCCCCCAACGTCAGCCACGTGAAGTCGGCCCTGGCCATCCGCCAGTCCAAGTATGAGCCGGGCGTTCCTATCGACGTGGAGATCGGGCCGGAGTCCAAGGACGAGGACGACGAGGAGGAGTGACCCTCCCCCTCGGTTTGTAGAGCCAGGAACAAGGGCGGGACGGCACGGGCCTCCCGCCCTTTTCGTATTTATGGGCGTGTGCCAGCCTGCCCGGAGGCGGCGATGCCGTGGTTTAAAGTACGCCCCTCACCGCCGCCCACCCCAACCCCACAAGCGCCCCCGCCAGCACCAGCCAGTGGACGGCGACCTTGAAGCGGACCAGGGCCACCAGCCCGGCGAGGGCAAGGACGACGGCGAACCAGTCCAGCACCCCCGGCTGCGGCATCAGCACATGGATGCCCAGGAAGACGCCCAGGTTCAGGATGACGCCCACCACGGCCGCGGTGATGGCGGCCAGGGCGCCGGATGCGGCGCGGTTGTGGATCAGCCGCTCCACATAGGGGGCGCCGGCGAAGATGAAGAAGAAGCAGGGCAGGAAGGTGACGTATAGGGTCAGGGCGCTGCCCAGGGTGCCGGCCCAGAAGGGGGACAGGCCCCCGGGGTTGTTCCAGCCGGCGAAGAAGCCGACATATTGGGTCACCAGGATCAGGGGGCCCGGCGTGCTCTCCGCCAGGGCCAGGCCGTTGACCATGTCCGCCGGGGTCAGCCAGCCCAGGGCCACGCCCCGCTCCGCGATGTAGGGCAGCACGGCATAGGCGCCGCCGAAGGTGACGAAGGCCGCCTTGGTGAACAGGGTGGCCACGGCCTGCCAGGGCTCCGTCCCGAACAGGGCCAGCACGGCCCCCACCGGCACCACCAGCAGCACCAGGAACAGCAGGGCCAGCTTCGCCAGGTGGCCCAGGCCCTTGGGCGGCTTCGTCTCCGCCACCTCGCCCTCGGCCCCGCCGCCATGCCCTGCCGGGGCGAACAGGTGCAGGCCGGCGCGGGCCGCCAGCCAGCCCAGCACACCCGCCCCCAACACGATGACGGGGAAGGGCACCTTCAGGAAGTACAGGCCGACGAAGGCCGCCGCCGCCAAGGCCACCGGCGCCCAGCCTTTCAGAGTCTTGGTGCCCAGCCGCCAGACGGCGGCGGCGATGATGGCCACCACCACGGGCTTCACCCCGTCGAACAGGGCATCCACCCAGGCCAGGTCGCCATGCTCCACCGCCAACCAGGACAACAGCCACAGCACCAGGGCGCCGGGCAGGATGAAAAGCAGCCCCGCCGCCAAGCCCCCGGCCACCCCATGCAGGCGCCAGCCGATATAGGTCGCCAGTTGCTGCGCCTCCGGCCCCGGGAGCAGCATGCAGAAGTTCAGCCCGTGCAGGAAGCGTGGTCCGTCGATCCAGCCGCGCCGGTCCACCAGCTCATGCTGCATCAGCGCGATCTGCCCGGCCGGCCCGCCGAAATTGATGCAGCCCAGCTTGGCCCAGAAGCGCAGCGCCTCCCCAAAGCCGGGCCGGGCCGGGCCGGGGACGTCGTCTGGGGACAGGGGCGGCGTGGTCATCCGGCGGCTCTCCTCATGGCGCGTCCGGGCATATGTCGGCTTGGTGGGGTGCTTGACAAGCCTGTCGCCCAATCGCAATGTCACCAGTGGCGACATTAAGAGCCGACACATGCTCAAACTCGCCCTTCCAATCCTGTTCAAGGTGAGGCCCGCCATGGTCTATGAGATGATCCGCAAGCAGATGGCCGGCAGCGTGCCCTATGCCACCCACACCGGCGTGGAGCTGGTCAGCATCGGTGACGGAAGGGCGGAAGCCCTGTTGCCTGACCGGCCGGAGGTCAAGAACCACATCGGCAGCCAGCATGCCGGCGCCCTGTTCACCCTGGGGGAGACGGCCAGCGGTGGCGCCATGGCCGGGGCGATGGCGCCGGTTCTGCTGTCGGTCCGCCCGGTGGCGGCCAACGCCCGCATCGCCTACACCAAGGTGGCCAAGGGCCCGATCCGCGCCTTGGCCCGGGTGGACGCGGACAGCGCCGCCCTGCGCGCCACACTTGAGGCGGACGGCAAGGTGCGCTTCGATGTGGCGGTGGACCTGCTGGACGAGGGCGGGGAGACGGTGGCGACCATGGCGGTGGAATGGCACGTGAGCAAGAAGCGGGGCTGACCCCGGCCCGGGACAGCTTCCACCATGGCAACCTGCGCGCCGCCGCGCTGGAGGCGGCGCGTCGCATCGTCGAGGAGCAAGGGCCGGAGGGGCTGAGCCTCCGCGCGGTGGCGGCGGCCACGGGCGTGAACCACCGCGCCCTTTACCGCCACTTCGCCGACCGGGACGATCTGCTGGCCGCCGTGGCGGCGGACGGGTTCGGGTTGCTGCGGGACGGCATCGCCGATGCTTTCGCCGGGGCGGGCGCGACCACGCCCCTCGCCATGGTCACCGGCTATGTCGACTTCGCCCTGGGCAACCCGCGGCTCTATGCCCTGATGTTCGGCATGGGCGGGCAGGCCTTCCTGACCCACTCGGTGCTTGCCCCCGCCGTGGCCGGGGTGACCGACCTTGCGGCAGAGGCGTTCCGGCAGCCGGGCGACCCGCCGGGCTTCAGCCTGGCCCTGCGCGACCGGGTCATGCTGGCCTGGGGCAGCGCCCACGGCCTGTGCGACCTCTGGGCCCGCGGAGCCCTCCGCGCCAAGGGCCCGGCCGAGGCGCGGGCCTATGTGCTGGGGCTGTTGGCAGGCCGGTTCGGGTAAGCTTGTCCGGGGGACAAGGTTCGAGGTGACAGGCTTGCTCACCTGACGCATCACATTCTTTCTGTTTCCCCTGCGAAAGCAGGGGCCCACAGTTCTTCAGCGGCAGTTACGTTGGAGACCGGGTCAAAAACAGTGGGCCCCTGCTTTCGCAGGGGAGGCAGTTTCTCTCGACCTGACGAAGCCAACCCCATGTACACGCCGCCCCACTTCCGCGAAGACGATCCCGCCGCCCTGCGCGCCATCATCCGCGCGGCACGCCTCGCCACGCTGGTGACCATGGGGGAGGGCGGGTTGACCGCCACGCCGCTGCCGCTGCTGGCAGAGGAAGGGCCGGAGGGCCTGCGCCTCATCGGCCACCTAGCCCGCGCCAACCCACAATGGCGGGGTTTCGACCCGGCCATCCCGGCCCTTGCGCTCTTCCAGGGGCCGGAGGCCTATGTCTCGCCAAGCTGGTACGCGACGAAGGCGGAGACCCACAAGGTCGTCCCCACCTGGAACTACGTGGCCGTCCACGCCTATGGGCGGCTGGAGGTGGTGGAGGAGCCGGACGCCCTGCATGCCATCGTCAGCCGCCTGACCGACCACCACGAATCCGGCCGCGCCACCCCCTGGGCCGTCACCGACGCGCCACCCGACTTCATCCGCGCCCAGTTGAAGGGCATCGTCGGCGTGGTGCTGCATGTGGACCGGTTGGAGGGCAAGCGCAAGCTCAGCCAGAACCGGAACGAGGCCGACCGGGCGGGGGTGCGCCAGGGCTTGTCGGCCAGCGCGGACCCAAGGGACAGGGCGGTGGGGGAGATGGTGTGAGGAGGGCACCCTGCAGGGCCCTGGAGGTCACCCCGGCCTTGAGCCGGGGCCCTTGGGAAAGCCGTCGTGCCAGGGTGCGGCAGCGGGCCCCAGGACCTGCACGAGACACGACTTTCGACTTCGAAAAATGGAGCAGAACAAGGGAAAACAGGGCTTTCGGTGCCCTGCACCCGCCGAACCCGAGGGCCCCGGGTCAAGCCCGGGGTGACCTCCTGTGCCTTGCAGGGTTCGCGTTTACTTGAACGCGATCCCGACGATCTCGTAGCTCTTGCTGCCGCCGGGGGTGGTGACCTCGACCGTGTCGCCCACCTGCTTGCCGATCAGGGCGCGGGCCAGGGGGCTGGTGATGCTGACCAGGCCCTGGCGGATGTCGCTCTCATCCTGGCCGACGATCTGGTAGGTCACCTCCTCGTCGGTGTCCTCATCGGCCAGGGTGACGGTGGCGCCGAACTTGATGGCGTTGCCGGACAGCTTGGTGGGGTCGATCACCTCCGCCCGGCTGATCTTGTCCTCCAGCTCCATCACGCGGCCCTCGATGAAGCTCTGGCGCTCCCGGGCGGCGTGGTACTCGGCATTCTCGGACAGGTCGCCATGCTCCCGCGCCTCGGCGATGGCGCGGATCACCGCGGGGCGCTCGACCCCCTTCAGGTGCTTCAATTCTTCCTGGAGCCGGTTGAAACCCCGGGCCGTCATCGGAACTTTTTCCATCGCACCCACTTCTCGCGAACTGGTTGGCCGCTGTGCCGGGAACGCGCCAGAGCCCGTCCCGGCCCTTCCCATGGAACAAAAGGCCCGGGCCGGCGCGGTCTCCCGCACCCCCGGGCCGCCTGACGGTCAGTAGGTCCCGCTCAGGTAGGACTGCAACGGGGCCACCTGCACCTCGCCGGTCCGGAGCGCGGAGATGGCTTCCACAGCCGCCCGCGCCCCCGCAACCGTCGTGTAGTAAGGGATGTTATTGGTGAGCGCCGTGCGGCGCAAGCTGAAGCTGTCCGTCAGGGCCTGGGCCCCTTCGGTGGTGTTGAAGACCAGGTGGACATCCCCGTTGATCATGGCGTCCACGATGTGGGGCTGGCCTTCCACCACCTTGTTGACGGGGGTCACCTCGATGCCCTTGGCCACCAGGAACTGGGCGGTGCCACGGGTGGCGATGACCTTGAAGCCCATCTCCAGCAGGCGCTTCGCCACCGGCACCATGGCCGGCTTGTCCCGCTCCCGCACCGAGATGAACACCGTGCCCTGCCGCGGCAGGTGGACATTGGCGCCCATCTGGCTCTTGGCGAAGGCCATGGCGAAGTCCTTGTCCAGGCCCATCACCTCGCCGGTGCTGCGCATCTCCGGCCCCAGCAGGATGTCCACGCCGGGGAAGCGGTTGAAGGGGAACACCGCCTCCTTCACCGCGGTGTGCGGCGGGAAGGGGCCGTTCAGGGTAAAGGCGGACAGCTTCTCCCCCGCCATGACCCGGGCAGCGATCTTGGCGATGGGGGTGCCGGTGGCCTTGGCGACGAAGGGCACCGTGCGGCTGGCCCGGGGGTTGACCTCCAGGATGTACACGTCGAAGCCGGCCGGGCCGGTCCCGTTCGGGTTCAGCTTCACCGCGAACTGCACGTTCATCAGGCCCACCACGCCCAGCCCCTTGGCCAGCTTCACCGTCTGCGCGGCGAGCTCGTCCACCACCGGCTTCGGCAGGGTGTAGGGGGGCAGGGCGCAGGCGCTGTCGCCGGAATGAATGCCGGCTTCCTCGATGTGTTCCATGATGCCGGCGACGTACACCGTCTCCGCATCGGCCACCGCGTCAACGTCCACCTCGATGGCGTCCTGCAGGTAGCTGTCGATCAGCACCGGGTTCTTGCCGGACACCTTCACCGCGGTGCCCATGTAGCGGCGCAGGCCGGCCACGTCGTTGACGATCTCCATGGCCCGGCCGCCCAGCACATAGGACGGGCGGATGACCACGGGGAAGCCGATCCTGTCGGCCACCGCCTCCGCCTCCTCCAGGGAGCGGGCGAGGCCGTTGGCCGGCTGCCGCAGGCCCAGCTTGTGCAGCAGCTGCTGGAACCGTTCCCGGTCCTCCGCCAGGTCGATGGCGTCGGGGGTGGTGCCCAGGATGGGGATGCCGGCGGCCTGCAGGTCATGGGACAGCTTCAGCGGCGTCTGGCCGCCCAGCTGCACCACGCAGCCCAGCACCGTGCCCTTCTGCTGCTCCTTCCGCACCAGCTCGATCACGTCCTCGGCCGTCAGCGGCTCGAAGTACAGGCGGTCGGCGGTGTCATAGTCGGTGGAGACGGTCTCCGGGTTGCAGTTGACCATGATGGTCTCATAACCGGCCTCGCGCAGGGCGTAGACGGCGTGGACACAGCAATAGTCGAACTCGATGCCCTGGCCGATGCGGTTCGGCCCGCCGCCCAGGATGACCACCTTCTTGCGGTCGCTGGGATCGGTCTCATCCTCCGCCGGCTCCAGCCCGTTCCCCTCATAGGTGGAGTACATGTAGGGGGTGCGGCTGGCGAACTCCGCGGCGCAGGTGTCGATGCGCTTGAACACCGGCGTGATGCCCAGGGCGCGGCGGGCGGCGGCCACCTCGGCCTCCGTCGTGCCGGTCAGGGTGGCCAGGCGCGCGTCGCTGAAGCCCATGGCCTTCAACCGGGCGAACTCCGGCGCGTCCAGGGCGGACAGGCCCTTGGCCCTGACATCGGCTTCCGTCTGCACGATGGCCTGGATCTGGCGCAGGAACCAGGGGTCGTACTTGCAGTACTCGTAGATCTGGTCAACGGTCATGCCGTTGCGGAAGGCCTGGGCGACGATCAGCAGCCGCTCCGGCGTCGGCGTGGACAGCTTGGCCGGCAGGGTGTTCAGGTCCAGCTCCGGCAGGTCGTCGAAGCCGGTCAGGCCCGTCTCCATGCTGCGCAGGGCCTTCTGCATGGATTCGGCGAAGGACCGGCCGATGGCCATGGCCTCACCCACCGACTTCATGCTGGTGGTCAGGGTGGGGTCGGCGCCGGGGAACTTCTCGAAGGCGAAGCGGGGGACCTTGGTCACCACGTAATCGATGGTCGGCTCGAAGCTGGCCGGGGTGGTGCCGGTGATGTCGTTGTCCAGCTCGTCCAGCGTGTAGCCCACCGCCAGCTTGGCGGCGATCTTGGCGATGGGGAAGCCGGTGGCCTTGGACGCCAGGGCCGAGGACCGCGACACGCGCGGGTTCATCTCGATCACCACCATGCGGCCGGTGTCCGGGTTGACGCCGAACTGCACGTTGGACCCGCCGGTGTCCACGCCGATCTCACGCAGCACCGCCAGGCTGGCGTTGCGCATGATCTGGTATTCCTTGTCCGTGAGCGTCAGCGCCGGGGCGACGGTCATGCTGTCGCCGGTGTGCACGCCCATGGCGTCGATGTTCTCGATGGAGCAGACGATGATGCAGTTGTCCTTGCTGTCGCGGACAACCTCCATCTCGTACTCTTTCCAGCCCAGCACCGACTCCTCGATCAGCACCTCACCCACCGGGCTGGCGCGCAGGCCGCCGCGGACGATGTCCTCGAACTCGATGCGGTTGAAGGCGATGCCGCCGCCGGTGCCGGCCAGGGTGAAGCTGGGCCGGATGATGGCCGGCAGGCCGACCACGGCCAGGGCGTCCAGCGCCTCGCCATAGCTCTTCACCACGCGGGACTTGGGGCTTTCCAGCCCGATCTTGTCCATGGCGTCGCGGAACTTCAGCCGGTCCTCGGCCTTCTCGATCACGTCGGCCTTGGCGCCGATCATCTCCACGCCCAGCCGGTCCAGCGTGCCGTCGCGGAACAGGGCCAACGCCGTGTTCAGGGCCGTCTGGCCGCCCATGGTGGGCAGCAGGGCGTCAGGGCGCTCCTTCTCCAGGATCTTCGCCACCACGGCCGGGGTGATCGGCTCGATATAGGTGGCGTCGGCCAGGCCCGGGTCGGTCATGATCGTCGCCGGGTTGCTGTTCACCAGCACGACCCGGTAACCCTCCTCCCGCAGGGCCTTGCAGGCCTGCACGCCGGAGTAATCGAACTCGCAGGCCTGTCCGATGACGATCGGCCCCGCGCCGATGATGCAGATGCTCTTGATGTCGGTGCGCTTGGGCATGGATTCAGGCCGTGGATCAGGGGATGGGGGTCGCTCTGGTCGCACGAAAACGCCCCCGGACCCACAAGGGGTGCGGGGAACGCCCGGCTGAGGCGCCTATATAGAGGGTCGATGGACCCTCGGGAAGCGCGCATCCCGCCGCGCTGGGATGCGCGGGGCGGGACGGTCTTTGTGCGCCCCCAGGCGCCGGGCACGGTCTCCGGCCGCATGCCCACCTCGGGTGCAGGACGTCCCCCGCCCCGCCCGGCCCCAAGAATGTCACAACCTCGCCGCCGAACGGTCCCGCGGACCCCCTGTTGGGGCATGCGTGTTGCAAGGCCCCTGTCGGCCTGCCGCAGACGGAGCCGAATCCATGGCCGAACGCCCGGACGCGTCGCTGTTCCCCAAGGCCCAGCACCATGCCACGACCACCCGCGAGGGTGGGGCCGTGCGTGGGGTGCCGGATGACGTCACCGAGGCCAGCGTCGAGCGCCTGTCCGCCGCCGGGGAGGAACTGCGCGTTCCCCTGGTGGAGGAGGAGGTGAGGGTCACCACCCGCAGGGTGGAGACTGGCCGAATCCGTGTCTCCAAGACCGTGATCGAGCGGGAGGAGATGGTGGAGGCCGCCCTTCGCCACGAGGGGGTGGAAGTGACCCGCGTGCCCATCAACCGGCCCGTGGACGTCGTCCCGCCCGTGCGGGAGGAGGACGGCGTCATGGTCCTTCCCGTCGTGGAGGAGGAGTTGGTGGTCAGCAGGCGCCTCGTCCTGCGGGAGGAGGTGCATGTGCGCCGCACCGCCGGCGTGGAGACGGTGCGCGAGCCCGTCACCGTGCGGCAGGAGGAAGCCACGGTGGAGCGGCTCCCGCCCCGCGGCACGACAGACCCGGCCTGACGAAACCCAGAACAAACCGAGGAACGGACCCATGACCGACAAGACCATCCTTGCCCTGTATGACGACTTCGCCAACGCCCGCCGGGCCCTGGAGCGGCTGCATGCGGAGAACGTGTCGCAGCAAGAGATCAGCGTGATCGCCGCCGACCGGGACGAGGCGGTGTCGAAGCAACTGGTCACCGCCGGCGCGTCCTCCGGCGGCAGCGGCATCCTCGGCGGGCTGCTGGGCGGCGCCAAGCCGCGGCCGGTCGGGGGGCTGGGCTCGGTCATGGCCTCCGGCCCCATCGCCGCCGGGGCGCACGGGCCGGGTGGCATCGTCCAGTCGCTGGTGAAGGCCGGTGTGCCCAACGACGATGCCCACGCCTATGCCGAGGGTATCCGCCGCGGCGGCAGCCTGGTCAGCGTCCACGCCCATGATGCCGACGCCGCGCGCATCATCTCCATCCTCCAGGCCGAGGGCCCGGTGGACATCGACCACCGCCGCAGCACCTACATGTCCAGCGGCTGGTCGCGCTTCGATGAGAATGCCGGCCCCTATACCGGCCCGGTGGGCGAGGCCCGGGTGGGCAGCGGCCTGACCGGCGCCGCCGGCGCCCTGCGCGACACGGACCGCACCACCACGACCGGCAGCACCACCTCCCGCACCACCGCCACGGGCGAGGAGCACATCCCCGTCGTGGAGGAAAGCCTGGCGGTGGGCAAGCGCGCCGTGGAGCGCGGCCAGGTCCGCATCCACTCCCGCGTGGTCGAGACGCCGGTGGAAGAGACCGTCAACCTGCGGGACGAGAGCGTGCATGTGGAGCGCCGCACGGTCAGCGACGCCTCCGGCGTGGTCCCGGAGGACGCCTTCCGCGAGCGCACCGTGGAGTTCACGGAGACGGACGAGGAAGCCGTCGTCAGCAAGCAGGCCCGCCTGACCGGCGAGGTCGTCGTCTCCAAGGACGTGGAGACCCGTGAGGAGGTGGTGCGCGACACCGTCCGCAAGACCGAGGTGGAGGTGGAGGGCGACCCGGCCACCCGTGCCAAGTCCACCACGACCAGCACCAGCACCACGAAGAAGGCCTGACCCGGGGCCCGCCCGGCGGTCACCGCCGCCGGGCGGCTCAGGGCGGCACGAACCAGCCGCGCAGGGACTCCAGCGTCGCCGTCAGCACGGTGCAACGGCTGGTGTCATGGTCGCGGAAGAAATAGACAGTGTCCCCGCGCCGCAGCCGGCCGGGGTCAACCAGGTTCGTCGCCATGTACCCGAAGGCCACGCCCAACGGCCGTTCCCCCGGCCCGAAGGCGCGGTAGCGGAAGGCGATGCGCTGGTTGAAGCGGCCCCGGCGGCACTGCGCCGTCAGGGCCGCGTCCGCCGCCAGCACCTGCGCCGCCGGGCGATCGAAGGCATAGACGATCCGTTGCAGCACCTGGTACGGCGCCCTTGGCGCCGCCCGGGCCGGGTCCCCGTCCGAATTGTAGGGCAAGGTCCCGAAATGCGCCGGGTCCGTCCGCGCCGGCGGGGGCCGGTCGTCGGCGGAGGCCGGGAGGGCGATGACGGCCGCGGCCAGGGTCAAGGCTATGATGTGGCGCATCATCCCTCAACGGTAGCACCGTTCCCTCTCCCTGGGGAGAGGGTGGCCGCGCAGCGGCCGGGTGAGGGAGGTGGGAACAGCGAAACGTGCCCCCTCTCCCCACCGGGGAGAGGGTCGGGGTGAGGGGGAAGTCGCAGAAAGACGATTGGTCCCTACGCCCACCTCCCTCACCCGCCTCGCTCCGCTCGGCACCCTCTCCCCAGGGAGAGGGAACCACGTCACTCCGCCGCCACGGCGACGGTGACCGGCACCTTCAGGCGGGATAGCATCTCCTTCGGCACCACCTGCCAGAAGCGGCCGCGGACCAGGTCCCAGTCGTTCAACAGCTGGGCGGCCCAGCGGCTCTGGGTCTCCACCACATGCTGCTGGATCAGGCCCAGCAGCTGCTCCTCGTAGAAGGGCACCTCGATGCGCTGCCAGATGACGCTTTCCGGGTTGACGTAGAGCGGGAAGGTCCCGTCCGCGTCATAGACGAAGGCCATGCCCCCGGTCATGCCGGCACCGAAATTGTCGCCCACCTTGCCCAGGATCACGGCGGTGCCGCCGGTCATGTACTCGCACCCGTTGGAGCCGCAGCCCTCCACCACCACGGTGGCGCCGCTGTTGCGCACCGCGAACCGCTCCCCCGCCTGTCCGGCGGCGAACAGCTTGCCCGCCGTGGCGCCGTACAGGACGGTGTTGCCGATGATGGTGTTCTCGTTGGTCTTCAGCGGACTGGCGGTCATGGGGCGGACGACGATGGTGCCGCCGGACAGGCCCTTGCCCACATAGTCGTTGGCGTCGCCGAACACCTCCAGCTTCAGCCCCTGCACCGCGAAGGCGCCCAGCGACTGGCCGGCGGAGCCGCGCAGCCGCACGGTCACGTGGCCCGGCTGCAGGCCGGTCATCCCGAACTTCCGCGTGATCATCGCCGACATGCGGGTGCCGATGGCGCGGTAGGTGTTCTGGATGTTGTAGGCGAGCTGCATCTTCTCGCCCTCCTCGAACAGGGACTTGGCGTCCCGGATCATCTGGGCGTCCAGCGTGTCCGGCACCTCGTTCCGGCCGACCTGGGTGCAGAAGCGGGCATACTCGCCCGGGTCGGCCTGGGCCAGCAGGGGGTTGAGGTCGAGGTCGTCCAGGTGCGCCGCCCCGCGGCTGACCTGGTGCAGCAGGTCGCTGCGGCCGATCACCTCCGTCAGGTTGCGGAAGCCGAGGGACGCCAGGATCTCGCGCACCTCCTCCGCGATGAAGCTGAACAGGTTGACGACCTTCTCCGGCGTGCCGGTGAACTTCTTGCGCAGCGCCTCATCCTGCACGCACACGCCCACGGGGCAGGTGTTGCTGTGGCACTGGCGGACCATGATGCAGCCCATGGCCACCAGGGCGGCCGTGCCGATGCCGAACTCCTCCGCCCCCAGCATGGCGGCCATCACGATGTCCCGGCCGGTCTTCAGCCCGCCGTCGGTGCGCAGCACCACCCGGTGGCGCAGCCGGTTCAGGGTCAGCACCTGCTGCACCTCCGACAGGCCCATCTCCCACGGAATGCCGGCATACTTGATGCTGGTCTGGGGGCTGGCGCCGGTGCCGCCATTGTGGCCGGACACCAGGATCACGTCCGCGCCCGCCTTGGCCACGCCGGCCGCGATGGTGCCGATGCCGCTGCGGGCCACCAGCTTCACGCAGACCTTTGCCTCGGGGTTGATCTGCTTCAGGTCGTAGATGAGCTGGGCCAGGTCCTCGATGGAATAGATGTCATGGTGCGGCGGCGGGCTGATCAGCATCACGCCCGGGGTGGCGTGGCGCAGCTTGGCGATCAGCTCGGTCACCTTGAAGCCGGGCAACTGCCCGCCCTCGCCGGGCTTGGCGCCCTGGGCCACCTTGATCTCGATCTCGCGGCACTGGTTCAGATACTCCGCCGTCACGCCGAAGCGGCCGGAGGCCACCTGCTTGATGGCGCTGTTCCAGTTGTCGCCGTTGCGGTCCGGCTTGAAGCGCTCGGGCACCTCGCCGCCCTCGCCGCTGTCGGACTTGGCGCCGATGCGGTTCATGGCGACGTTCAGGGTGCCGTGCGCCTCCGGCGACAGGGCGCCCAGGGACATGCCGGGGGTGACGAAGCGCTTGCGGATGCTGGTGATGCTCTCCACCTCATCCAGGGCCACGCTGCCCTTCTTCGCCGGGCGGAAGTCCAGCAGGTCGCGCAGGGCCATGGGCGGGCGCTTGTGCAGCGCTTCGGAGTACTTCTTGTAGCCGGAGTAGCTGTCGCTCCCCACCGCCGACTGCAGCATGTGGATCAGCCCGCCCTCCCAGGCGTGGCGGTCGCCGCCCTTGCGGAAGCGGTAGAAGCCACCCACCGGCAGGGCCACCAGCTCCTCGTCGAAGGCCAGCCGGTGCTGCTCCACCACCTCCTCCTGGATGCCGTTCAACCCTAAGCCGGAGATGCGGGACGGCATGCCGGGGAAGAACTCCGCCACCAGGGACCGGGACAGGCCGATGGACTCGAAGTTCAGGCCGCCGCGGTAGCTGCTGATGATGCTGATGCCCATCTTGGACATGACCTTCAGCAGGCCGTCATTGACCGCCTTCTTGTAGCGCTTCAGGCAATCCTCAAGGCTCATCTGCCCGAACAGGCCGCGGCGGTGGCGGTCGGCGATGGCTTCCTGGGCGATATAGGCGTTGACCGTGGTGGCGCCCACGCCGATCAGCACCGTGAAGTAATGCACGTCCAGGCATTCTCCCGACCGCACGTTCAGGGAAGTGAAAGTGCGGAGCTGCTGGCGGATCAGGTGGGTGTGCACGGCCCCGGTGGCCAGGATCATGGGCATGGGCGCGCGGCCCGGGCCCACCTTCTCGTCCGTCAGGATCACGTGGGTGGCGCCGCCGCGGACGGCGTCCTCCGCCTCCTGCCGGATGCGGCGCAGGGCGTCGCGCAGGCTGTTCTCTCCGCCGTCGGCCGGGAAGGTGCAGTCGATCTCCGCCGCCGTCTCCCCCATGTAGCCGCGCATGGCCCGGAACTCGGCCGTGGTCAGCACGGGGCTGTCCAGTTGCAGCAGCCGGGTCTGGCTGGAATCCTCGTCCAGGATGTTGCCGAGGTTGCCGAGGCGCGTCTTCAGGCTCATCACCCGCGTCTCACGAAGCGAGTCGATGGGCGGGTTGGTGACCTGGGCGAAGTTCTGGCGGAAATAGTGGTGCAGGCCGCGGTACTTGTCCGACAGCACCGCGATGGGGCTGTCGTCGCCCATGCTGCCCACGGCCTCCTTGGCGTCCTCCACCATGGGCTGGAGGATCAGCTCCAGGTCCTCCATGGTGATGCCATAGGTGGTCTGGCGGCGACGCAGCTCGTCCTTGCCCAGCTCCGCCGGCTCCACCGGGGCCTGCTTCACCAGATCGTCCAGCACGGTGATGTTGCGCACCCAGGACCCATAGGGCCGCTGGGCGGCCAGCAAATCCTTCACCTCCCGGTCGTGGTACAGCTTGCCGGTGGTCAGGTCGACGGCGATCATCTCCCCCGGGCCCAGGCGGCCCTTCTCGATGACGGAGGATTCGTCCACCTTGACCATGCCGGTCTCGGAGCCCGCGATCAGCAGCCCGTCGCCGGTGACCACATAGCGCATGGGGCGCAGGCCGTTGCGGTCCATGCCGCCCATGACCCAACGGCCGTCATACAGGGCCAGGGCCGCCGGCCCGTCCCACGGCTCCATCACCGCGTTGGCATAGGCGTACAGGTCCCGGTGGGACTGGGGCATCAGCTCCTTGTTGGAATAGGCCTCCGGCACCAGCATGGTCTTGGCCATGGGGGCGCTGCGGCCGGCCTTCACCAGCAGCTCGAACACGGCGTCCAGGGCGGCGCTGTCGGATCCGCCCACGGGGATGACCGGCTTCAGATCCTCCACCCAGGACCCGAAGGCCTCATGGTCCATCCGGGTCTCGTGCGCCTTCATCCAGTTCAGGTTGCCGCGCAGCGTGTTGATTTCCCCGTTGTGGGCCAGGCAGCGGAAGGGCTGGGCCAGGTGCCAGGTGGGGAAGGTGTTGGTGCTGTAGCGCTGGTGGTAGATGGCGAAGTTGCTGACGAACCGCTCATCCAGCAAATCCGGGTAGAAGCTGGTCAGCTGCTCCGCCAGGAACATGCCCTTGTAGATGATGGAGCGGGCGGACAGGGTGCAGATGTAGAACGCGCCGATCTGCTCCGCCGCCACGGCCTTCTCGATGCGGCGGCGGATGATGTACAGGTCGCGCTCGAACTGGTCCTCGGCCACGTCCTTGCCGTGGCCGACCAGCACCTGCTCGATCTCCGGCCGGGTGGCGTTGGCCTTCTCCCCGATGATGGAGATGTCGACGGGTACCTGGCGCCAGCCATAGATGCTGTAGCCCCAGTTCAGGATCTCCGTCTCCACAATGGCGCGGCAGCGCTCCTGCGCGCCAAGGTCGGTGCGCGGCAGGAAGACCTGGCCCACGGCGATCAGGCCCTTGGGCTCCGGATGGCCGGTGCGGGCCACGTATTCCTTGAAGAAGTCCTGGGGCACCTGGACATGGATGCCGGCGCCGTCGCCGGTCTTGCCGTCCGCGTCCACGGCGCCGCGGTGCCACAGGGCGGACAGGGCCTCCACCGCCTTGGTCACCACCGACCGGCGGGGCTTGCCGTCCAGGCTGGCGATGAAGCCCACGCCGCAGGCGTCATGCTCCATGGTGTCCACATGGGCGGTGGTGTCCAGCAGGGCCTTGTTGGCGGCATAGTCGCGCGCGAACAACTCACCGGCGTTCAGGATGGCGTCGGTCATGGCAAGGCCCTTTCAAGCGAGCGTGGCGGGGTCGTACGGCACGTCCGTGCCGACCCGGTCGGTGATCAGGATGTGGTTGGGCTGCTGGGCGAAGCGGTCGATCCAGCGGCAGACGGCGGGGTAACCGCCCAGGTCGAACCCGCCCTCGTCCGCCACATGGGTGTAGGCGTACAGGGCGATGTCGGCGATGGTGCAGTGCTGCCCAACCAGCCAGTCACGGTGGCGCAGATGGTCGTCCATCAGCTTCAGCGCGGCGTGGCCCGCCTCCCGCTTCAGCACCAGGGCGTGCACCCGCTCCGGCGTCATGGGCACCTTGTGGGTGATCCAGAACCGGGCGGTGGCGATGTTGGGCTCGTGGTTGTACTGCTCCCAGAACAGCCATTGCAGCACCGCCGCCTTGTCCCGCCGGTTGTCCGGCCAGAAGCTCGTGCCCTCCGCGATCCAGCGCAGGATGGCGTTGCTCTCCGCCAGGTAATCGCCTGGACATAAGCGCAGCAGGGGGATGCGGCCGTTGGGATTGATGGCCAGGAAGGCCGGCGTCCGGCTCTCCGCCTTGTCGATGTCCACCTCCACCCGCTCGAACGGCATGTCGAGCTGGGTCAGCAGCCAGCGGCACTTGTACCCGTTGCCGGAGGTGATGTTGTCGTAGAGGCGGAGCATGGGTCGTCCGTGGCTAATCCTGTTCCCTCTCCCTGGGGAGAGGGTGGCGCGTCAGCGCCGAGTGAGGGAGGTGGGCGTAAGGACCAACGGGAACCCGGGCGTTTCGCGGAACCCGTCTCCCTCACCCGTCCCGGCCTCGCGGCCGGTCCACCCTCTCCCCAGGGGAGAGGGGGAGGGGTGGCCTACTCCGCCGCCACGGCCACCGGGGCGGTGACCTGGGCCTGGATGTAGCGGTGGATGCCCTCGGCGGCGTCGCGGCCGTCCTTGATGGCCCAGACCACCAGCGAGGCGCCCCGCACGATGTCGCCGGCGGCGAAGACGCCGTCCAGGTTGGTCATCATGGTCCCGTACTTCACCTGCACGGTGCCCCAGCGGCTGACCTTCAGGTCCGGCACGCCGAACAGGGTGGGGACGGGGTCCGGGTCGAAGCCCAGGGCCTTCACCACCAGGTCCGCCTCCAGCATGAACTCGCTGCCCTCGATGGGGCTGGGGGTCTGGCGGCCGGTGGCGTCGGCCACGCCCATGTGCATCTTCACCGCCCGCACGTGGGTGACGCGGGCATCGCCCAGGAAGGCCTCCGGAGCGGCCTGCCAGACGAACTCCACGCCCTCCTCCTCGGCATGGGCCACCTCGCGCTGGCTGCCGGGCATGTTCTTGCGGTCGCGGCGGTACAGGCACTTGACCGACTTGGCGCCCTGGCGGATGGCGGTGCGGACGCAGTCCATGGCCGTGTCGCCGCCGCCGATGACGACGACGCTCTTGCCCTTGGCGTTCAGCTTGCCGGTCTCATAGTCCAGCACCGTGTCGCCCAGCCCGTGGCGGTTGCTGGCGGTCAAATAGTCCAGCGCCGGCACGATGCCCTCCAGGCCCGAGCCGGGGCCGCCCAGGTCGCGCGCCTTGTAGACGCCGCAGGCGATCAGCACCGCGTCGTGCTGGGCCCGCAGCACCCGCATGTCGGTGTTCCGGCCCAGCTCCACGCCCAAATGGAACTTGACCCCCGCCTCCTCCAGCAGCTTCCAGCGGCGGAGCACCACCTCCTTCTCCAGCTTGAAGCCGGGGATGCCATAGACCATCAGGCCGCCGACGCGGTCGTACCGGTCATAGACATGCACCTGGTAGCCCTTCTTGCGCAGCTGGTCCGCCGCGGCCAGGCCGGCCGGGCCGGCGCCGATGATGGCCACGCTCTGGGGGCGCTCATGCAGCGGCGTCACCGGCTTGACCCAGCCCCGCTCCCACGCCGTGTCGGTGATGTACTTCTCCACCGCGCCGATGGTCACCGTGCCGTGGGTGGACTGCTCGATGGTGCAGTTGCCCTCGCACAGCCGGTCCTGCGGGCAGATGCGGCCGCAGATCTCCGGGAAGTTGTTGGTGGCCTGGGAGATCTCATAGGCCTCCTCCAGCCGCCCCTCCGCCGTCAGCTTCAGCCAGTCCGGGATGTTGTTGGAGACGGGGCAGTGCACCTGGCAGAAGGGCACGCCGCATTGGGAACAGCGGCCCGCCTGCTCCGCGGCGCTGGCATCGCTGAAGCGGGCATAGATCTCATCGAAGTCCTGTTTGCGCAGGGCGGCCGGCCGCTTGTCCGGCATCTTCTGCCCCGTGTGCACGAAGCCGAGCATCTTTCCCTGCGCCATGGTCCGCGTCCCTCTGGTCCCACCGATCCCGCGGCGCAGCATGGGCCGGCCGCTGAAAAGCCCGCCGCGAGTAGGGAAATTCCCTTATCCCGGCGGGCTCTTCGGTGGTCATCCTGGGCAAAAAACCAGGGCCTGTCAGCACATTTTTCACTTTAGGTCAGCACAACTGACCTATGTCATGGGCGCGGGTCGATTTGCGCTCGCTCAAGCCCGCCGCATTTCCGGGCAACAAAGATCCATTAGGTCCGAAATGGGACTAATCATCCGTGTCTCGGATCGGGAAGCGGAATTCCTTCGGTGTTTTCAAGCCTTTGGCAGCCGCCTCCTCGAGCAGCCTCGCCGTCAGTTCCGGGTCGGGCCGGAACAGGGCGCTTTCCCGCAGCTCCGGTTCCAGCACCATGGCCCGCCGCACCGCGGCGGCGGCCTTGCCCGCCGGGGTCTCGGAAAAGGCCGCGGCCTCCGCCAGGGCGGGGGTGGGGACGTACCTGGCCAGGGTCTCGGCCAGGGCCTCCCGCACCGCGGGGCGGGCGATGTCCTGCAGGCTGGCGGAGGCGGCGTCCAGCTTGGCCTTCACGGCCGGGTCCAGGTCGGCGGGGATGCGCTTGCCCTGGGCCGCGGCGATGCCCTCCGCCGTGAATTGCAGGTCCAGGTTCAGCAGATTGTTGGCCGCCAGATAGCGCGCCGCCACGGCCATGGCTTCCGGCGAGGGCTTGGTTTCCGCCAGGGCGGGGGTGGCGAGGAAGCTGAGGGCCAGCAGGCCGGGGATCAGGGAACGCATCTCACTCCTCCTCCTCGACGATCTTGGCCTCGCGCAGCAGCTTGCCCAGCTCCCGCCCGCGACTGGCGAGGGAAAACATGTCGCCCAGGCCCAGCCGGTCCCGCAGGGCCTCATTGAAGTCCTTCCCGAACTTGGGCGTGTCGGTGTTGGTGGTCAGCGCCTTGCCGGCCTCGCTCCGCCGGAAGTCCAGCAACTGCCGCAGCTCCTCCGCCGACAGGGACTCGGCCAGGAAGGTGGCCTGGCGTTCCAGCAAGGCTGCCTGCCGTTCCTTCAGGGCGGGCAGGGCCACCGTGTCGAACAGGGCCTCCACCTCCGCCCGGCGGCCCTTGTTCTGCTTCTCCCAGGCCTTGACGAAGGCTTTGCGCTGGGCCTCCACCTCCCGGTCGAAGCGGGTGGTGCCGCCCTCGGCCACGATGCTTCGGGCGATCTCCATCTCCCCCGGATCGAAGCTGCCGGCCCCGGCGGGCCCGGCCATGAGCAGGGCCAGGAAGGGCAGGGGAAGCAAGGCGCGTGCTGTCATGGCGCATCCATAATGGGGGCCGGGGGCGGCCGGCCTGGTTGTCGAAGGCCCCCACTCATGCACGCGTGCCGCGGGTAAGGCTGTGACCGCCGTCGCACCCCCACCGGCCGCCTGTCGCCCGACGGGGCTTGCTGCTATAAGCGGCGCGCCCGATACCACTGCCAGGGACTGCGGACCTTGACCGACCTCGCCACCTACCTCGACGCCGTCATCCTCGGCATCGTCGAGGGCCTGCTGGAATTCCTGCCCGTCTCCTCCACCGGGCACCTGCTGCTGGCGGGCAAGCTGATCGGGTTCGAGGGGCCGCCGGGCATGGTGTTCGAGGTGGTGATCCAGCTCGGTGCCATCCTGGCGGTGCTGGTCACCTATTTCGGCCGACTCTGGAAGGTGCTGGTCGGGCTGCCGACGGATCCCTATGCCCGCCGATTCGCCGGCGTCATCCTGCTGGCCTTCCTCCCGTCGGCCCTGATCGGGGCCAAGCTGCACGGCTTCATCAAGGGGGTGCTGTTCGACCCGGTGGTGGTGTGCGTCGCCCTGATCGTGGGCGGCATCGTCATCCTGCTGGTGGAGAAGCGCCTGCCGCCCACCAAGGTCTGCGCGGTGGAGCAGTTCAGCTTCCCCCTGGCCCTGAAGATCGGCTTCTTCCAGTGCTTGGCCATGATCCCGGGCGTTTCCCGCTCCGGCGCCACCATCATCGGCTCCCTGCTGATGGGGGTGGAGCGCAAGACGGCGGCGGAGTTCAGCTTCTTCCTGGCCATCCCCACCATGCTGGGGGCCGCCACCTACGACATCTACAAGAACCGCGACGTGCTGACCGTGGACAGCACCGGCCTGATCGCCGTGGGCTTCGTGGTGGCCTTCATCGCCGCCCTGGCCTCGGTCCGGCTGCTGCTTGGCATCGTCAGCCGCTACGGCTTCGCCCCCTTCGCCTGGTACCGCATCGCCGCGGGCAGCCTGTTCCTGGCGGGGCTGTATTTGTGGGGGTAGGCCCAACCCCCAGCCGCCGAAACAAAAAGGGCCGGTCAACCGACCGGCCCTTCTGCATTCACTGGATCGCTTGCAACCTCACACCGCCCCGCCACGGCCGGTCGCGTCCGGCTTGGTGGCGAAGGGCGCGCTGGGGCGGGCGACCTGCGGGCTGGACTGGGCATAGCGGCCGCCGATGCGGAACTTGTCCAGGTAGGTGGGCAGGATCACCTCCGCCGCCGTGGGGTCGATTCCAAGGTCCGGCAGGCCGGGATAGCGGCCGGACACGACGTTGTCCGTCTTCAGCAGCTCCACCTGGTCGGGGGTCAGCAGCTTGCCCGGCAGGTATTGCAGGATGGCGCCCTGGAGCTTGGCCAGGCCGAAGGGGATGTTCAGCATCCACTTCTTGGGCTTGCCGATCTCCCGCACCGTCAGCTGCAACAGCTCCTTGAAGCTGTAGGTGAAGGGACCGCCCAGCTCATAGGTCTTTCCCTTGCTCTCCGTCGTGGACAGGGCGGCCATCACCGCGTCGGCCACGTCACCCACATAGACCGGCTGGAACCGGGTATGCCCGCCGCCGATCAGGGGCAGGAAGGGCAGGACCCGTGCCATGTGGGCGAAACGGTTGAAGAAGTTGTCCGACGGCCCGAACACGATGGAGGGGCGGAAGATCGTCGCCTCCGGGAAGGCGGCCAGCACGGCTTGCTCCCCCGCCGCCTTGCTCCGGGCATAGGCGCTGGCGGAATTGGCGTCGGCCCCCAGGGCGGACATGTGCACATAGCGCTCCACGCCCGCGGCCTTGGCGGCGCGGGCGATGCGGGCGGCGGCCTCCGCCTGCACGGCGTCAAAGGTGTTCTTCTTGCCGGACGGGGCCAGGATGCCGATCAGGTTGATGACCAAATCGGCCCCCTCCACCGCGGCGGCCACGACCTGGTCGTCATGGATGTTGGTGGCCAGCGGCACGATCTGGCCGGGCACGCCCAGGGTGCGCAGGTGGAAGCCGTCGGCCGGGTGGCGGGAGGGCACGCGGATGACGCAGCCGGTCTTGGCCAGGCGCTGGATGATGTGCCGCCCCAGGAACCCCGACCCGCCGAAAACCACCGCGCCCCGATACCGGTAGACCATCGTCTTCCTTGCCCCCTTCGCCACCCCGACGCCGCCCCTACGGCCGGCAAACCCCAGATACGCCGGCACAACAGCCGGCAGGCCGCACCGGCCCATGGGCGGCGGCGGCGGGCTGTGGTTATATACAAGGGATTAAGGCCTTTCCAGCGTCGGGACTGACGCAGGACCAAGGGGCAGGGAAGCGGCGGGGACAGGCCGCCCGAAAAATGCAAAATCGGTGTTGACTCGCCTGGGGCGCCTCTATAAACACCCCGCTCACCGGACGACGCCCAGGTGGCGGAATTGGTAGACGCGCAGGTTTCAGGTACCTGTGCCGCAAGGCGTGGAAGTTCGAGTCTTCTCCTGGGCACCACTCCGTCGTCAGGTAACGCAAGTCGGGCCGCCGGTCATCGCGCGGCCCGATGCGTTTATAGAGTAGAGAGCAAGCGTATGGGTTAAGGGCCC
Organism: Aerophototrophica crusticola; assembly: GCF_012913305.1. Taxonomy (NCBI): domain Bacteria; kingdom Pseudomonadati; phylum Pseudomonadota; class Alphaproteobacteria; order Rhodospirillales; family Rhodospirillaceae; genus Aerophototrophica; species Aerophototrophica crusticola. The sequence continues at coordinate 369,239 of NZ_CP051775.1, forward strand.
CCGGGCCCGCTTGGCGACGCCCAGGTGGCGGAATTGGTAGACGCGCAGGTTTCAGGTACCTGTGCCGCAAGGCGTGGAAGTTCGAGTCTTCTCCTGGGCACCAACGTCGTCAAGTCATCGCGTTTCAGGCAAGGCCGCCGGTCCCCCGGCGGCCTGAAATGTTTCCGGGCCCTGCTTTCCCTGGCATGGGATTTGGGACCCGAGGGCTGACCAGACGGGGGAGCATGCCATGCCCATCGACCTTTACGACGGTGACCTTCCGGACGGGCTGGACCTTGGCCCCGTCGTCGCCATCGATACCGAGACCATGGGCCTGAACCCGGCCCGCGACCGGCTCTGCCTCGTGCAGCTTTCCTCTGGCGACGGCCGCTCCCACCTGGTGCAGCTCCGCCAGGGTCAGTATGACGCGCCGAACCTGAAGCGCCTGCTGACCGACCCGGCCACCCTGAAGCTGTTCCACTTCGCCCGATTCGACATCGCCGTGATGAAGGCCTACCTCGGCGTCGTCTGCGCGCCGGTGTACTGCACCAAGATCGCCTCCAAGCTGGTGCGCACCTTCACCGACCGGCACGGGTTGAAGGACCTGACGAAGGACCTGCTGGGGGTCGAGATCTCCAAGCAGCAGCAGTCCAGCGACTGGGGCGCCCCGGAGCTGACGGCGGAGCAGCTGAAGTACGCCGCCGCCGACGTGCTGCACCTGCATGAGCTGAAGGCCAGGCTGGACGTCATGCTGGCCCGCGAAGGGCGGACGGAGCTGGCGCGGGCCTGCTTCGACTTCCTGCCCACCCGCGCCCTGCTGGACCTGGGCGGCTGGGAAGACCCGGACATCTTCGCGCACTGACATCCCGACTGGCCGGGACGGGTCCCCGGCCCATCGGTTAGGTCCCAAGGGCGTGCGCGCCGTCACAGACGGGGGGCGCCCTTGGTCCAAAGGGGAAGAGCCCCCAGTTTGACCGCGGAATCGCCCGTCGGGTAAAGTCCCGGCGGGCATGGTGCCCGGAACAGTGAGCTTGACGCCTCAGGCATGACCGCCCCCACACCCAGCGACGGCGCCCGGCCCGACGACCCGACCGCCCGGGCCGAGCGGCATGCCGCGGCCGCGGCGGCCATGGCGCCGCGCCGGCGGGGCGGCCCGCGGGACCCCCACGCCCATACCCGCGCCGTGAACACGGCCAAGGTGGCCCTGCCGGCCCTGGCGGCCCTGGTGCTGCTGCTGGTGGGCGCCTGGCCCCTGGTCACCGGCGACCATGAGACCCGCAAGGCCGGCCCCGAATCCGGGGAGCTGGAGATGGTGGACGCCCGCTATGTGGGTACCGACCAGACCGCCCGGCCGTTCGAGGTGCGCGCCAACCGCGTGGTGCAGACCGGCCAGGGCGGCAAGCTGGTGGAGCTGGTGGAGCCGCAGGCGGAGATCACCCTCCAGGGCGGCGACTGGCTGAGCATCACCGCCGAGCGGGGACGCTATGACCAGACCAGCGGCCATCTGTCGCTGGAAGGCAAGGTGCAGTTCTTCCATGACGGCGGCTACGAGTTCCTGACGGACCAGGCCGAGCTGGACACCACCAAGGGCTTGGCCTGGGGTGACCGGCCGGTACGCGGTCAGGGCCCCTTCGGCGACATCGACGCGGGCGGCTTCCGCATCGTCGATGACGGCAATACCATCGTCTTCACCGGCAAGGCCCGCCTGCGGCTGGACGGCAACGGCACGCGGAGACCCGGATGAGCAGCCCCCGCCCGATGAACCGCATCCTGGCGCGCACCCTGGCCCTGGCCCTGCTTGGCGGCGGGATCGCGACGCTGCCGTTGGGCCTCCGCCCCGCCGACGCCCAGCCCGCCAGCCTGGAACTTGGCGGCAAGCAGCCGGTGGACATCACCGCCCAGGGCGGGTTCGAGTTCCATGACAAGGAAAAGGTGGCCATCGCCCGCGGCGGCGCCACCGCCGTTCAGGGCGACGTCACCCTGAAGGCCCGCACCCTGGCCGCCTATTTCCGGGAGGCGCCGGGCGGCGCGAACGAGGTCTACCGACTGGCCGCCGAGGGGGGCGTGGAGATCGCCAGCCCCGACCAGACAGCCTATGGCGAGCGCGGCGTGTATGACCTGGACAAGGGCGTGGCCGTGCTCAGCGGCGGCGACCTGAAGCTGGTGACGAAGCAGGACGTGGTGACCGCCAAGGACACGCTGGAATACTGGCGCGACCAGGACTTGGCCGTGGCCCGCGGCGACGCGGTGGCCGTGCGGGAGAACAGCCGCGTTCGCGCCGACCGGCTGGTGGGCCTGATGCAGGAGAACGCGGAAGGCCAAGTGGAGCTGACCCGCATCGACGCGGAGGGCAACGTGGTCATCACCACCCCGTCGGAGGTGGCCCGCGGTGACCGCGGCACCTATGACATCGGGCAGAAGGTGGCCATCCTGACCGGCAACGTGAAGATCACCCGCGGCCGCAACCAGTTGAACGGCAACGCGGCGGAGGTGAACCTGGAGACGGGGATCAGCCGCCTGCTGTCCAACCCGCCCCGCGCCGCCGGTGCCGCCGCCCCCGCGCCGGCGGACAGCGACCGGGTCCGCGGCCTGTTCATCCCGGAAAGGCAGTCCAAGCCCGCCACCACCCCGCCTGCCGGCGGTCAAGGGAGCAACCAGCCATGAAGCGCCCCAACGACGAGCAGCCCGCCGGCACCGGCGTGGCCGAGGCTGAGCGGCCGGGCCCGCGGCTGGTGGCCAACAACACCGGCCTCGTCGCCTCCAAGCTGGGCAAGTCCTACAAGGGCCGGCCGGTGCTGCGCGACGTCAGCCTGTCCGTGAAGCGGGGGGAGGCGGTGGGCCTGCTGGGCCCCAACGGCGCCGGCAAGACCACCTGCTTCTACATCATCACCGGCCTGATCCTGCCGGACTACGGCACCATCACCCTGGACGGGTTGGCGGTGACGGAACTGCCCATGTACCGACGGGCGCGGCTGGGCATCGGCTACCTGCCGCAGGAGGCCAGCATCTTCCGCGGCCTGTCGGTGGAGAACAACATCCGCGCTGTGCTGGAGGTGGTGGAGCCCAACCGCGACACGCGGGAGCAGATGCTGGACGAGCTGCTGGCGGAGTTCAGCATCACCCACCTGCGCCGCACCCCCGCCCTGGCCCTGTCGGGCGGTGAGCGGCGGCGCGTGGAGATCGCCCGGGCCCTGGCCTCCCAGCCCCATTTCATCTTGCTGGACGAGCCCTTCGCCGGCATCGACCCCATCGCCGTCAACGATATCCGCGAGCTGGTCAGCCATCTGCGGGAGCGGGGGATCGGCGTGCTGATCACCGACCACAATGTGCGCGAGACCCTGGACATCGTGGACCGCGCCTACATCCTGCACGACGGCAAGGTGCTGATGGAGGGCGAGCCGTCGGAGATCGTCGCCCACAAGGACGTGCGCCGCGTGTACCTGGGCGAGCGGTTCAGCCTGTAACGCCTCCCGGCCCATGCGACACATTCCCCCTCTCCACCGGGGAGGGGCGGGGTAGGGGGTCACGCTTTCCCCCGGGCCCCGGGCCGGGACGCGCCCCATATCCCCGGTTGTCCAAGCCGTTCCGGCCCCGCAACCGGTCTTTCCCCAACTGTCAAGTCATATCCTATGTCCGCGCAAAGGAATTGCGCGGGGGACGGCCCCGCGGGACTGTTGCGAAGCCGGGGCGGATACCCGTAGGGTGATGCGCATCGCCTTCCCCGGTTCGGTCACCACAGCAGTCCCATGGCCCTCCAGCAACGGCTCGATATCCGGCAGTCCCAGGCGCTGGTGATGACGCCGCAGCTCCAGCAGGCGATCAAGCTGCTGCAGCTCTCCAACATGGAGTTGGCGGATTACGTGGAGCGGGAGCTGGAGCAGAACCCGCTGCTGGAACGGGATGACGGCGACCGCTGGAAAGACGCCGCCCCCGACGGTGTGGACCGGGAGGACCCGGCCCCCGTCGCCGAGACGCGGGTGCGCGACACGGTGGACCTTGCCACCAGCGACCATATCGGCGCCGCCTCCGACGCGCCGCTGGATACCGACTTCGAGAATGTCTACAGCAGCTCCAGCGCCAGCGAGGTGGGGGAGCTGACGGGGTCCTACGCCGATGGCGGCGGGGAGGCGTTCGGTACCTGGTCCGCCCATTCCGGCAGCTTCGAGGACGGGGAGTCCAGCTTCGAGGCGACGCTGAGCGAGAAGCCGAACCTGCGCGACCACCTGGCCGAACAGGTGATGATGGACATCCTGGACCCGCTGGACCGGATGGTGGCCTTCATGCTGGTGGACCAGCTCGACCCCGCCGGCTACTTCACCGGCGACGTGGGGGAGATCGCGGACGATCTGGGCTGCCTGCCGGAGCGGGTGGAGGCGGTGCTGGGCCGGCTCCAGCGCTTCGACCCGCCGGGCATCTTTGCCCGCTCGCTGAAGGAATGCCTGGCGCTCCAACTGCGGGAAAAAGACCGGCTGGACCCCTGCATGCAGGCCTTGCTGGACAATCTGCCCCTGCTGGCCGCCCGCAACCTGAACCAGTTGCTGAAGGTCTGCGGCGTGGACGCCGAGGACCTGTCCGACATGGTGGCGGAGATCAAGGCGCTGAACCCCAAGCCGGCGCTGGCCTTCGACAGCGAGCCGGTGCAGACCCTGGTGCCCGACATCACCATGCGGGCCAACCCGGGCGGCGGCTGGGTGGTGGAGCTGAACACCGACACCCTGCCCAAGGTGCTGGTCAACCAGCGCTACCACGCGAAGGTCATGACCGGGGCCAAGGGCAAGGCCGACAAGGACTACATCGCCGAGTGCTTCCAGTCGGCGAGCTGGCTGGTGAAAAGCCTGCACCAGCGGGCGAACACCATCCTGAAGGTGGCGACGGAGATCGTGCGCCAGCAGGACGCCTTCTTCCTGCACGGGCTCCAGTTCCTGAAGCCGCTGATCCTGCGCGACATCGCCGAGGCCATCGGCATGCACGAAAGCACGGTCAGCCGCGTCACCACCAACAAGTTCATCGCCACGCCGCGCGGCGTTTTCGAGCTGAAATACTTCTTCACCTCGTCAATCGCCGGGGCCGACGGGCAGGCCGCCCACTCGGCGGAGGCGGTGCGTTACCGCATCAAAGCGTTGATCGATTCCGAGAAACCGGATGACACCTTGTCCGACGACAAGTTGGTTGAAATCCTCAGGGGTGAGGGGATCGACATTGCGCGACGAACGGTCGCAAAGTATCGTGAGGGGATGAAGATCCCCTCGTCAGTCCAGCGCCGCCGGGAGAAGGCACTTGGTTTGTAGCCACCCGCGCTGACCACGGCCGGATGACCACCCTCCGGGCTCCCCAGGCAGCATGCCCCAAGGCCGGCGGGCGAGGATCAGACCTCAAGGATCTCAGCGCCTTCGCAGAATAGGTTCATCATGCAGGTCACCGTCAAAGGCAAACAGCTCGATGTGGGCGATTCCCTCCGCACCCACGTGAAGGACACGCTGTCGGCCCTGGTGGGGAAGTATTTCGGCAACCCGATGGAGGCCACGGTCATCCTGTCCCGGGACGCCCACCTGTACAAGGCGGACATCCAGGTCCATGTGGGCCGGGGCATCCTGCTGCAATCCAATGCCGAGGCGACGGAACCCTACCCCGCCTTCGATGAGGCCGCGGACCGCGTGGCCAAGCGCCTGCGCCGCTACAAGCGCCGCCTGAAGGACCACCACAACCGCGCCACGGTCGCCGATCTCCCGGTCACGCCGGCGCGCAAGTACATCATCGAGGCTGCCGCGGACGAGGCAGACACCCTTGACGATTCCGGCGAAGACACCGCGGAGGCCTTGAATGGCGACGCGCACCAGCCCATCGTTGTTGCGGAGATGCAGACCAACATCGAGATGCTGACGGTGAGCGAGGCCGTGATGCGCATGGACCTCGCCGACCTGCCGGCCCTGATGTTCCGCAACCGTGCCCATGGTGGTCTGAACATGATCTATCGCCGCCCTGACGGTAATGTGGGCTGGGTAGACCCCACCGGCGCCGTGCCTGCCGCGCGGCCGTGAGCCCTTTGGCAGCCCCATGCCGTTGACCGCCCGAACCGTTCCCGCCTCCATTTCCCCTTCGGCCCCGATGAACGACCTGATCACGCCGGAGGGCATCCTCCCGAACCTGCGCGCCGGCTCCAAGAAGCAGGCGTTGCAGGAACTTGCCCGCAAGGCCGCGGAGGTGACCGGCCAGCACGAGCGGGCCATTTTCGACGTGCTGGTGGAGCGGGAGCGGTTGGGCACCACCGGCGTGGGGCGCGGCATCGCCATCCCCCACGGCAAGCTGCCGGGCCTGCCTGGCGTGCTGGCCATCTTCGCCCGGTTGGAAAAGCCGGTGGACTTCGACGCCATCGACGAACAGCCGGTGGACCTGATGTGCCTGCTCCTCGCCCCGGAAGGGGCGGGGGCAGACCACCTGAAGGCCCTGGCCCGGGTCTCCCGCCTGCTGCGGGACCCGGTCCTGTGCGAGAAGCTGCGCGGGGCGGAGTCGGCCGACGCCCTTTACGCCCTGCTGGCCCACACGGAGCAGAGCCACGCGGCGTGATTTACCGCGTCATGCAGGGCCCATGATGTCACCCCGGGCTTGACCCGGGGCCCTCGGGTCCGGTCGATGCAGGGCACCGAAAGCCCTTTTTCCTTTGTTCTCACCATCCGTGTCGGCCAACGCCGCGCACGAGAAGCCTCATCGGCTCCTTGTCCTGCACTCCGCTGCCGCCCCTTGGCACGTCCGCCTTCCCAAGGGCCCCGGGTCAAGCCCGGGGTGACCTCCAGCGATTTGCACCAAGCCGGCAGCCCTCACTCTGCCGCCACCTTCGCCACCCGGTCCTCGGCGTCCGGATCATAGTTCAGGTTGGGGGCCAGCCAGCGTTCGCAGGTGGCGAGGTCCAGGCCCTTGCGGCGGGCGTAGTCGGCGACCTGGTCGCGTTCCACCTTGCCCACGCCGAAATACTTGGCGTCCGGGTGGGCCAGGTACCAGCCGGACACGGCTGCCGTCGGCACCATGGCGAAGCTCTCGGTCAAATTGATGCCGGCTGCGGCGGGCACGTCCAGCAGGCGGAACAGGGTGGCCTTCTCCGTGTGGTCGGGGCAGGCGGGATAGCCGGGGGCGGGGCGGATGCCGCGGTATTCCTCGGCGATCAGCTGCTCGTTGGAGAGATCCTCCCCGGCCGCGTAACCCCACAGTTCCTTGCGTACCCGCTCATGCAGCCGCTCGGCGAAGGCCTCCGCCAACCGGTCGCCCAGGGCCTTCAGCAGGATGGCGCTGTAGTCGTCATGGGCCGCCTCGAAGGCCTTGGCCCGTTCCTCCAGCCCGTGGCCCGCGGTGACGGCGAAGGCGCCGACCCAGTCGGCCACGCCGCTGCCCTTGGGCGCCACGAAGTCCGCCAGGCACTGGTGGGCGCGGTCGCGGCCGGCCTCCCGCGCCATCTGCTGGCGCAGCATGTGCAGCGTCTCCAGCACGGTGCCCCGGTCCTCGCCGGTATACAGCTCGATGTCGTCGCCCACGCTGTTGGCGGGCCAGAAGCCGACCACGCCCTTGGCGGTCAGCCACTTCTCCCCAATGATCCGCTGCAGCATGGCCTGGGCGTCGTTGTACAGGGCGCGGGCGGGGGCGCCGACCTTGTCGTCCTCCAGGATGGCGGGGAAGTTGCCGTGCAGCTCCCAGGCCTGGAAGAAGGGCTTCCAGTCGATGCGGCTGGCCAGCTCGGCCAGGTCGTAATCCTCGAAGATGGTGACGCCGGGCTTCAGCGGCGTCGGCGCCTCATACCCAGCCCAGTCCAGCTTGGCGTGGTTGGCGCGCGCCTCCGCGATGGGCAGGCGGGCGCGGCCCACCTGGTTGCGGGCGTGGGCGTCGCGCATGCGGGCATAGTCGGCCTTGATGCCGGCCACATAGTCGGCCTTGTTCTCGCCGATCAGGTTCTGGGCCACGCCCACGGCGCGGGACGCGTCGATCACGTGGACGATGGGGCCGTGGTAGTTGGGGTCGATCTTAACGGCCGTGTGGACCTTGGACGTGGTGGCCCCGCCGATCAGCAGGGGCAGGTCCAGCCCGGTGCGCTCCATCTCCTTCGCCACGAACACCATCTCGTCCAGGGACGGGGTGATCAGGCCGGACAGGCCGATGATGTCCACCTTGTGCGCTTTGGCCTCTTCCAGGATGCGGGCCGTGGGCACCATGACGCCCAGGTCCACCACCTCGAAGTTGTTGCACTGGAGCACGACGCCCACGATGTTCTTGCCGATGTCGTGCACGTCGCCCTTCACGGTGGCCATCAGCACCTTGCCGGCGCTCTGGCTCTGCCCGCCATTGCCGTTGGCGGCCTTCTCCTCCTCGATGTAGGGCAGCAGGTAGGCCACGGCCTTCTTCATCACGCGGGCGGACTTCACCACCTGGGGCAGGAACATCTTGCCGGCGCCGAACAGGTCGCCCACCACGTTCATGCCGTCCATCAGCGGCCCCTCGATCACCGACAGGGGCCGCTCCGCCTGCTGGCGGGCCTCCTCCACGTCGGTGTCGATGTACTCGTCGATGCCGTGGACCAGCGCGTGGGTCAGCCGGGCCTTCACCTCCTGGCGGCGCCAGGACAGGTCCAGCTCCTTCTTCGCCCCGCCGCCCTTGTACTTGTCGGCCACTTCCAGCAGCCGGTCGGTGGCGTCGGGCCGCCGGTTGAGGATCACGTCCTCCACCCGCTCCCGCAGCTCGGCCGGGATCTCGTCATACACGGGTAGCTCGCCCGCGTTCACGATGCCCATGTCCATGCCCGCCGGGATGGCGTGGTACAGGAACACGCTGTGCATCGCGGCGCGCACGGGGTTGTTGCCGCGGAAGCTGAAGGACACGTTGGACAGGCCGCCGCTGACATGGGCGCCCGGGCATTCCCGCCGGATGATGCGGGTCGCCTCGATGAAGTCCACGGCGTAGTTGTTGTGCTCCTCAATGCCCGTCGCCACGGCGAAAACGTTGGGGTCGAAGATGATGTCCTCGGCCGGGAAGCCCACCCGGTTGACCAGGATGTCGTAGGACCGCTTGCAGATCTCCACCTTCCGCGCGCAGGTGTCGGCCTGGCCCTGCTCGTCGAAGGCCATCACCACCACGGCGGCGCCATAGCGGCGGATCTTCCTGGCCTGGGCGATGAACGGCTCCTCCCCCTCCTTCAGGGAGATGGAGTTGACGATGGCCTTGCCCTGGACGTTCTTCAGCCCTGCCTCGATCACGCTCCACTTGGAGCTGTCGATCATCACGGGCACCCGGGCGATGTCCGGCTCGCTGGCGATCAGGCGCAGGAAGCGGACCATGGCCGCCTCGCTGTCCAGCATCGCCTCGTCCATGTTGACGTCAATGACCTGGGCGCCGTTGGCCACCTGGTCGCGCGCCACGTCCAGGGCCGCCTCGTACCGGCCCTCCAAGACCAGCTTCTTGAACTTGGCCGAGCCGGTGACGTTGGTGCGCTCGCCGATATTGACGAAGGTCGCGGTGCGGGGGGCGGTGGTCTCGGTCATCGGGGCAAGGCTCTCGACCAGGATTGCAGGGCGCTGATGTCACCCCGGCCTTGAGCCGGGGCCCTTGGGAAAGCGGTGGTGCCAAGGGGCGGCAGCGGGGCAGGGGAAGGGGAAAAAGGGGCTTTCGGTGGCCTGCATCGGCGGTTCCCGGGGGCGCAGGGCCGGGGTGACCTCTGGTGCCTTGCAGGCCTGTTGGTCAGAACGCCGGCATGGTGAAGGGCTCCAGGCCCGACAGGCGCATCACCGGTTCCACCACGGCGGGCTTGCGCGGCTTGATGCCCTTCACGGCCTGGGCGATGGCCTTGATGTGGGGCGGGGTGGTGCCGCAGCAGCCGCCGACGATGTTCACCAGCCCGTCCTGGGCCCAGCCGCGCAGATGCTCCGCCGTCTGGTCCGGCGTCTCGTCATAGCCGCCGAACTCGTTGGGCAGGCCGGCGTTGGGGTAGGCCGACACGTACACGTCCGCCACCCGGGCCAGCTCCTGCACGTACGGGCGCATCAGGTCGGCGCCCAGGGCGCAGTTCAGGCCGATGCTGAAGGGGCGTACGTGCCGCAGGCTGTTCCAGAAGGCCTCTGTCGTCTGGCCCGACAGCGTACGGCCGGACCGGTCGGTGATGGTGCCGGAGACGAGCACCGGCAGGGCCAGGCCCAGCTCCTCCAGCACCTCATCCACGGCGAACAATGCTGCCTTGGCGTTCAGGGTGTCGAAGATGGTCTCCACCATCAGCAGGTCCGCCCCACCGTCGATCAGGCCGCGGGTCTGCTCCGCGTACGCCGCCCGCAGCTCGTCGAAGTCCACGTTGCGGAAGCCGGGGTCGGTCACCACGGGGCTGATGCTGGCCGTGCGGTTGGTGGGGCCCAGCGCGCCGGCCACATAGCGCGGGCGGGACGGGTCCGCCGCCTCCGCCTCATCCGCCGCGGCGCGGGCCAGGGCGGCGCCGGCCTTGTTCAGCTCGTACGCCAGCTCGGCCATGCCGTAATCCTCCAGCGAGATGCTGGTGGAGTTGAAGGTGTTGGTCTCAATGATGTCGGCGCCGGCGGCCAGGTACTGGGTGTGGATTTCCTGGATGATGTGCGGCTGGGTCAGGCTCAACAGGTCGTTGTTGCCCTTCACGTCCCGCGGCCAGTCCTTGAAGCGCTCCCCGCGGTAGTCCGCCTCTTCCAGCTTGTGGCGCTGGATCATGGTGCCCATGGCGCCGTCGATCACCAGGATTCGCTCACGCGCGATCTCCGGCAGCTTGGCCAAGCGTTCGGCACGGGTCATGAAGAGGCCTCCGACCAGGAAATACGGGAGGGCCGGGACGCATCGCGCCCAGCCCAGGCCGGTATCTAACACCGGGGCATCAACGCATGCAAACATAAAGATGTCTTTATGTGATGGCCCGGGTTGGTCGCCCGCCTCAGCCGGCACCCCCGGGCAACAGCCGCAGGGTGAAGCGGGTGCCCCCGCCGGGCCGGTCCTCCGCGCCGATCACCCCGCCCAGGGCGCCGGTCACCAGATTGTAGGCCATGTGCAGGCCAAGGCCGGTGCGGCCATCACGGCGGCCGGTGGTGACAAAGGGCTCGAACAGCCGGCCGCGCACCTCCGCGGGCAGGCCGGTGCCGTCGTCCTCCACGGCCAGGGCCACCCGGTCCCCGTCCGGGGCCGCCGACAACCGCACCGTGCCGCCCCGGCCGGGCGGGAAGGCATGGGAAAGGATGTTGGACAGCAGCTCGTCCAGCACCTGCCCCAGGACGCCCGGGTTGCCCCGTACCTCCAGCCCCGGCGGCACTTCCACCTCCAGCCGCACGCCCGCATTGCGCAGGCGCGCTTCCTGCGCTGGCAGCAGCTCCGACAGGAATTCAGGCAGGTCGAAGCGGCGGTGCGGCCCGCCCTCCGGCTCCCCCGCCACCTGCTTGAAGCTCTGCACCACCGCCGCCGTGCGGGTCACGTTGACGGTCAGCAGCGTGGATGCCTCCCGCAGGTCCTGCAGGAAGGTGGCGAAGGCCGTGCGGGTCACCTTGCCGGACTGCAAGGCCCTCTCCAGCTCATCCACCTGCTGGGTCAGGTGGGAGGTGGTGGTGAGGGTGATGCCCAGCGGCGTGTTCAGCTCATGCGCCACGCCGGCCACCAGCCGGCCCAGGCCCGCCAGCTTCTCGGACTGGACAAGCTGGCCCTGGGTGGCGCGCAGCTCCTCCACGGCTTGACTCAGGTGCCGGGTGCGGTCGGCCACCTGGGCTTCCAGGTCGCGGTTCAGGGCGGCCAGCCGGTCGTTCAGCCGGTTGGCCTGGTCCAGCAGCCGGCGCAGGCGGTCGAACAGCAGGGCGCCCTGGATGAACAGCATCAGGCAATAGCCCGCCTCCACCACCCCGGGGAAACCCAGCCGCAGCACCAGCGCCAGGTTGGCCAGGGCCAGAACCGCCCAGGCCAACCCCATGGGCAACGCCAGACCCTGGCCCGACCGCCAGGCACGCCACGCCACCAGGGCCAGGGTCAGGGCACAGGCAGCCAGGGCCAGCCCCGCCGTCCGGGTCAGCAGCCCGGGGTGGGACAGGGTCCAGAAGGACGCCACCGGCACCGCCAGGCTCAACAGCGCGGCCGGCGCCATCCAGCGCCAGCGCACATGGCCGGGGAACAGCAATTGGGCGCTGGCCAGGCAGGACAGCCAGACGCCTGGGAACATCCAGTTGTTCACCTGCGCCAGGGCCTGGCCGGAAATCTCACCCGCCAGCAGGCTGCCCAACGGGGTGTTGCTGGTCACCTGCACCAGGGCGATGGACAGGGACATGCCGGCGAAGGCCAGGCAGGCCCGGTCGCTGGGCCGCAGCAGGAACAGGATCAGGTACAGCAGCCCCATGGAGCCGCACAGGCTGAGGAACGCCGCCCGCAGCGCCAGCTCCGCCTGCCAGGAGTCGAACAGCGTGTCCGCAGGCCCCAGCAGCAGGGGCTGGGTCATGCCGCCATAGCCGCCGAAGGCCGCCACGCGGACCAGGATGTCCAGCTCCGTCCCGCCGCCGGGCAGGGCGGCCAGCGCCTTCTGACCCGCGGTGTGGGTCCCGCCCGCGGTCAGGCCGGCCCGGCCGGTGTGCAGGGTGGGGCGGCCGTTGACGGCGACCTCCCAGGCGATGAAGCGCTGGGCCTGCCGCAGGGCCAGGGGCGGGGCGTCGGCGGGCAGCAGCACCCGCAGGCGATAGGTGCCCACCCCCTCACCGGGCAGGGGCTTCCCGCCCACCGACAGGGAGGTCCAGCGCCCCGGCACCGCCAGCAGCGTGCCGTCGCCCGGCGGGGGCTGCCCAGGGTCCAGCAGCCTGCCGGGCCAGAAGGACCAATCCCCCACCAGCCGCACCGGCCCGTCCCGGCCGAAATCCCAGCCGCGCAGGTCCAACACCCCGTCCGCGGCCCGGGGTGGCGGGGTGGCCGCCAGGGATGCCGGCCCGGCCAACACCGTCAGCAGAAATGCCAGAAGGCCGATGATGACCCGCATCCGTCCCACGCGAAACCGGTCCCGCAATCCGGGCGACTGTGGGGCAGGCCGGGCTTCTTCGCAAACGTGTATTGGTTCAGGTCCGGCATGGCAGACCGGCAGGTGGCACCCCCTGGGAAGCCATGGCCCCCCACGGCCGGGGTGGTGCCGGAATTACGTTGGCAAACGGGGGCTTGATCCCTATCTCTTGCGCATGCCGTCCCGCCCCGCGCCCCGCCGCGCCCTGCCCATCGCCCTTGCCCTGACCCTCATCGCCGCCCCGGCCTGGGCGGCGTGCACCGATCCGGCCGGGCCCGCCGTCAATTGGCGCCGCTGCTACCATGACGGGCGCGACCTCAAGGGGGTGGACATGTCCGGCGCCATGCTGCGCGAGGCCACCTTCCAGCGCAGCGACCTGTCCGGCGCCACCCTGCAGAAGGTGGACGGCTACCGGGCCAAGTTCTTCAGCGCCAAGCTGCTGGGCACGGTCCTGGACGAGTCCCGCCTGATCGAGGCGGACTTCACCCGCGCCGACCTGTCCGGGGCCAAGTTGCGCGGGGCGGACCTGCGCAATGCCAAGATGGTGGACACCATCCTGAAGCAGGCGGACCTGACCGGGGCGCGGCTGGACGGCACGGACCTGCGCAATGCCGACCTGTCCGGCGCCACCTGGACCGACGGCAAGCGGACCTGTGCCACCCCGTCCGTGGGCCAATGCAACTGACCAAGTCGTTGCGCAAACCTTAAACCATCGAAAGGACAAGGGCGGCGGCCCTTGGCGAAGTGCGAACTTGGGCCTATGCTGTTCTGTATAGGCCGGGTGGATGCGTGTCCCGGCCGGCGCGCGTGGCGGGGGCATGCAGTTGTTCATCCAGACCATCGACCAGGCCAGTCGCATCGCCCACCGGGCGATGGACCGGATGCGGGAGGAAAACATCCCGCCCAGCCCGGAAAACTACACGGTCTGGTATGCATACTACAGTGGAAACTATCCGGACCTCGTGCGGGCCGTGGATATCCTGGCCAGCAACAACCAGACCTTCACCGAGCAGCACTGCGTGGACCTGTACCGCCAGTTCTTCGCCAACGACGCGGAGGTGGAGGCGGTGCGCGACGCCGGCCAGAAGCTGCACGCCTCGGTGACGGAAGTGCTGTCGGCCCTGAAGGGCGCCGGGGCCGACGTGGACCGCTACGGCCACACCTTGCAGGCGGCGGGCGACGCGCTGGGCATCGCCCGCACGCTGGAACAGCTCAAGTCCCTCGTCCAGACCATGGCGTCGGAGACGGAGCTGATGGCTGCCCGCAACAAGTCGCTCCAGTCGGAGCTGACCAGCAGCGCCGACAAGATCGAGTCCATGCGCCGCGACCTGGACTCCGTCCGGCGGGAGGCGCTGACCGACGGGCTGACCGGCATCGCCAACCGCAAGCGCTTCGACCAGACCCTGCGCGACGCCGCCGTCGGCGCCATGGAGCGGGGGCAGCCGTTGGTGCTGCTGATGGTGGACATCGACCATTTCAAGCGCTTCAACGACACCCACGGCCATGTGGCCGGCGACAACGTCCTGAAGCTGGTGGCCCGCACCTTGACCGAACAGGTGAAAGGTAAGGACACCCCCTGCCGCTATGGCGGGGAGGAGTTCGCCATCGTCCTGCCGGAGACGCGGCTGGAGGACGCCCTGACCCTGGCGGAGCAGATCCGCAATGCCGTGGCCAGCCGCAAGATCGTCAAGCGCACCACCGGGGAGTCCATGGGCACCATCACCCTGTCGGTGGGCGCCGCCCGCTACCGCCCGGGGGAACCGCTGACCAAGCTGGTCCAACGGGCCGACGCGGCCCTCTATGCCGCCAAGACAGGGGGCCGCAACCGGGTGCTGGCGGATGCCGACGACGTGGCTGAGAAGGTGGGGTGAGGGGGGGCGCTCGGTTCCAGCAACTGCGTCAAACGCTTCCAACAATGGTGTTTCCCCCGCGAAGGCGGGGGCCCACAGTTTTTTGAACTGGCATGAGCCCTCCCTGTCGTTGAAAACCGTGGACCCCCGCCTGCGCGGGGGAGACAGTGAAGCTGGCGGAGCGTAAGGGATGTGCCCTTCCGTCGATCCTTTCAGTCCCGCGGCCCCCCCCATGACCGTCCCCGAAGCCGCCCTCCGCCCCGTCGTAAAGCGCGTCGCCGCCCTGAACCTGGGCTATTTCGGCGTGGAGTTCGCGGTGGCCCTGGCCATCGGCTCCGTCGCCCTGTTCGCCGACAGCGTGGATTTCCTGGAGGATGCCAGCGTCAACCTGCTGATCCTGCTGGCGCTGGGCTGGTCCGTGGCGGCCCGGGCGCGGGTGGGGATGGGGCTGGCGGCGCTGCTGCTGGTGCCGGGCCTCGCCACCCTCTGGACGGCGTGGGACAAGTTCATGGAACCGGTGGCCCCCGACCCGGTGCCGCTGACCCTGGCAGGGGCCGGCGCGCTGCTGGTGAACCTGGCCTGCGCCCTGATGCTGGCCCGGGTGCGCCACCATGGCGGTAGCCTGGGCAAGGCCGCCTTCCTCTCCGCCCGCAACGACGTGGCCGCCAACGCCGCCATCATCGCTGCCGGCCTGCTGACCGCCTGGACCCTGTCCCCCTGGCCCGACCTGGTGGTCGGCCTCGCCATCGCCGCCATCAATGCCGACGCCGCCTGGGAAGTGTGGGAGGAGGCGCGGGAGGAGCACAAGGAGGCGCGGGGTTAGGGCACTTCAGAACCCGTCGCCGCCGCCAGCAGCTTGTACCAGTCCTGGCGGCTGAGCTTGAGGCTCGCCGCCCCCGCCGCCCCGGCCAGCCGGTCCAGCCGCCCCGTGCCCACGATGGGGCGGATGCCGGCGGGGTGGCGCAGCAGCCAGGCCAGCGCCACCTGGTCCGCCGCCCCGCCATGGGCCTGCCCTACCTCCCACAGCGCGGTGCGCAGCCGGTCCAGCCCCGCATCGCCCCGGAACAGCCCGCCGCCGCCCAGGGGCGACCAGGCCATGGGATGCATCCCCAACTCCTGGCAGGTGTCCAGGGTGCCGTCCGCCAGGGCGTCCGTGTGCTCCAGGCTGATTTGCACCTGGTTGGCCTCCAGCTTGACCGGCACCTGGGCGGCCAGCAGCCGCATCTGGCTGGGGCTGAAGTTGGACATGCCGAAGCGCAGCACCTTGCCGCTGTCCCGCAGGTGCCCCAGCGCTTCCGCCACCTCATCCATGTCCATCAGGAAGTCCGGCCGGTGCAGCAACAGCCAGTCCAGCCGGTCGGTACGCAGGTCCCGCAATGTCCGCTCCACCCCGCCGACGATGTGGTCCCAGGACAGGTCGTAATGCTTCACCGACGTGCCCGGGTTGCCCGGCGTCGCCAGCATCACCCCCACCTTGCCGATGATCTCCACCCGCTCCCGCTGCGCCGGCGTCATGGCCGCCCCGAAGGCCGCCTGCACGCCATAGTCGCCATAGCAGTCCGCATGGTCGAAGCTGGTGATGCCCAGGTCCAGCACCCGGTCGATCCAGTCCCGCAGGCCCTGCTCGTCCAGCCCCCAGGAGAACAGGCGCATGCAGCCGACGATGATGGGGAGGGCATGGGGAATGCTCCTGTTGTGCGGGATGAGGCGGTTGGGTTTGGACAACGGGTCGGTCGGGCATGTGGCAGGTGTTGCCAGGGAACACGGACGACACGGACGCCGCTGCGCGGCAACACGGACAGGCACTGACGGGCTGTTTGCGCACTGCCTACGGCGTGCACGAATGAAAAGGATGGACACGAATGAACACGAATAAAGCGAAAGCTGCAACTCAGCAGCAACAGGCGCCGCAGGCAATCTTTACTATTTGCATTTTCTATTCGTGTTCATTCGTGTCTATTTGTGTCCATCCGTGTACGCCGTAGGCCTTCAACGGTCCGGAACAATCAGGACTATTGCGGCTCCGCCGCCCTGTCCGTGTCATCCGTGTTGCATGCACCAACGCCACCCCAAGCCCGACCGTCTCGTCCTTACCCCCCAGCAGGACCCCGCACGAACACCACCGTCGCCAGCGGCGGCACGGTGATCGCGGCGCTGAAGGGGCAGCCGTCCCAGGGCAGGTCCTCGGCGGTGATCCCCCCGCCGTTGCCCACGTTGCTGCCGCCATACACGGCACCGTCGGTGTTGATTGCCTCCCGCCAAGCCCCACCCTCCGGCAGACCGATGCGGTAGCCCTCGCGCACCACGGGGGTGAAGTTGCACACGGCCACGGCGACGCTGCCGGGCGTGGTGCCGTGGCGGCTGAAGACGAAGACGCTTTCTTCCGACGCGTTGCCCTTGATCCAGCGGAAGCCCTCCGCCTCGCAGTCCAGCTCATGCAGGGCGGGGTGGCCTTGTACAGGGCGTTCAGGTCGCGCACCGCCGCCTGCACGCCCCGGTGCCAGGGGCCGCCCTGGGCCTCGTCCAGCAGGTGCCAGTCCAGGCTGGCGTCGAAGTTCCACTCCCGCCCCTGGGCGAACTCCCCGCCCATAAACAGCAGCTTCTTGCCGGGGTGGGCCCACATGAAGCCGAAATAGGCGCGCAGGTTCGCGAACTTCTGCCAGGTGTCGCCGGGCATGCGGGCCAGCAGGCTGCCCTTGCCATGCACCACCTCGTCATGGCTCAGCGGCAGGATGAAGTTCTCGCTGAAGGCATAGAGCAGCCCGAACGTCATCTCATGATGGTGCCAGCGGCGGTGGATGGGGTCCTGGCCCATGTACTTCAAGGTGTCGTGCATCCACCCCATGTTCCACTTGTAGCCGAACCCCAGGCCGCCGACATAGGCGGGGCGGGAGACGCCGGGCCAGGCCGTGCTCTCCTCCGCGATGGTCACCGCCCCGCCGCCCTGGCCCTCCTCGCTGCCATAGACCAGCTCGTTCATCCGGCGCAGGAAGTCGATGGCCTCCAGGTTCTCCCGCCCGCCGAAGCGGTTGGGCACCCATTCCCCGTCCTTGCGGCTGTAGTCCAGGTACAGCATGGAGGCGACGGCATCCACGCGCAGCCCGTCGATGTGGAAATGCTTCAGCCAGTACAGGGCGTTGCTGACCAGGAAGTTGCTGATTTCGTTCCGGCCGAAGTTGAAGATGGCCGTGTTCCAGTCGGGGTGGTAGCCCTGCCGCGGGTCGGCATGTTCGTACAGGTGCGTCCCGTCGAACTCGTACAGGCCGTGGGCGTCGTTGGGGAAGTGGCCGGGCACCCAGTCGATGATCAGGCCGATATCGGCCTGGTGGCAGGCATCCACGAAGGCCTGGAACTCCGCCGGCGTGCCGAACCGGGCCGTGGGCGCGTAGAGGCCCAGGGGCTGGTAGCCCCAGCTCCCGTCGAACGGGTGCTCATGGACCGGCAGCACCTCGATGTGGGTGAAGCCCATGTCGCGGGCATAGGGCACCAGGTCCGCCGCCAGCTCCCGCCAGGTCAGGAACCGGTTGCCCTCGCCCCGCTTCCACGATCCCAGATGCACCTCATAGATGCTGACCGGCGCGGTGCGGGCGTTGCGGGCGGCGCGCCTGGCCAGCCAGTCCTGGTCGCGCCAGTCATGCTTGTCCAGGCGGGCGACGACGCTGGCCGTCTTCGGGCGGTACTCCGCTGCGAAGGCATAGGGGTCGGCTTTCTGGGGCAGCAAATGGCCGTCGGGGCTGACGATCTCGTACTTGTAGGCATCCCCCTCCGCCAGGCCGGGGATGAAGATCTCCCAGATGCCGGCGCCCAGGCGGCAGCGCATGGGATGCACCCGCCCGTCCCAATTGTTGAAGGCGCCGACGACGGAGACGCGCCGCGCATTGGGCGCCCAGACGGCGAACCGCACGCCGGCCACGCCGTCCACAGTGTCCAGGTGGGCACCCATCCGCTCGAACGAGCGCCAGTGCCGCCCCTCCGCCAGCAGGTACTGGTCCAGTTCCCCCAGCACGGGCGGGAAGCGGTAGGGGTCCTCCGCCTCCCAGGCATGGGCGCCGCTACGCAGGCGGAGGCGGTAGCGCGGCGCGTCGCCTGAGTCGAAGACATGCTCGAAGAAGCCGGCCTCATGCCGCCGCCGCATCTCCCCCAGCACGGACCCGTCGGCCGCCAGCACCTCCGCCGACTCGGCGTCGGGGCGGAACACGCGCAGGGCCACGCGCCCGCCCTCACCCTCGTCCGCATGGGGGCCCAGCACGGCGAAGGGGTCGGCATGGGTGCCGGCGACGATGGCGGCGATGCTGTCCGTGTCCAGGGCCATGGGCTTCCTTCCGGGCTGGTTTCTTGTCGTCGGATGATGGTTCGGGTCGGCTCAGGCGCGGGAGCCCTGCAGCCGCCGCTCCCGGATCGGCCGCTTGGCACGGGCAAGGCTTTCACGCAGGTCCAGCCCCTTGCGCAGGGCGACGGAGACCTGCAGCACGTCCATCATGGCCAGGTGGGTCAGGCGCGACGTCATGGGGGTGTAGATGCTGGTATCCTCCGGCACGTCCACCATCAGGGCCACGCTCGCCCGCTCCGCCAGGGGCGAGCCGCCCGAGGTCAGGGCGATCACCTTGGCCCCGCCCTCCAGCGCCAGGTCCACGCTGCGCAGCAGTTCCCGGGTCCGGCCCGTGTGGCTGATGGCGATGGCGGCACCCTTCGGGCCCAGGATGGCGGCGGCCATGGCCTGGACATGGAAGTCCGTGTAGGCGATGCAGGGGATGCCCAAGCGGAAGAACTTGTTCTGGGCGTCCTGTGCCACCACGCCGGACGCGCCGAAGCCGTAGAACTCCAACCGCTCCGCGGCGGCCATGATCTCCACCGCCTCCCCCAGCGCGTCGGGGTTGATGTGGTTGCGCACCCGGGCCAGCGAGGCGATGGAGCGGTTCAGCACCTTGGCGGCGATGTCGGCCACCGGGTCATCCGGGCGCACATCCTCATGCACGAAGGGCGTGCCGGTGGCCAGGTCCTGGGCCAGGCGCAGCTTGAAGTCCTGGAAGCCCGCGCAGCCGATGGAGCGGCAGAAGCGCACGACGGTGGGCTGGCTGACGCCCGCCTCCTTCGCCACCTCCGACACGGAGGCGTTCACCATGGAGTGGGGCCGTTTCAGCACCACCTCGGCGATCTTCTGCTCGGATCGCCGCAACCCCGGCAGCATGCCCCGGATTCGGTCTAGCACGTCCTGTCACTCCCCTGGTGGGTCCTTCCGGTGGCGACAGTGTAATTTCCTGACACGCCAGGGACCCTTTCTTCTTTGGAATGGCTCTAGCGAGCTTCCGTTTATGTAAGGGAATTACACACTTATTGGATCGGTTTGGCAAGAAACCGGTTAAGCGGACCACCCGTCCGCGACCGACCCACGGGTTACGGTTCCCACAATATTCTCTAATAAGTAGTCAGCAAAGGGGGCGCAGCGCCTTGTTGCGCTGCAAAATAGGTACCTCCGCACCACGATTCCGGGCAAATGCGTTCACATGGCTTCGGAAAGGGCTTGCAAGCTGCCTGCGTCTGATTTGTAATGTTACTACAAGGCAAATAGGCGACGCCAGTCCCCAACCCCTGCTGAAACGGTCCGCGGCACGAAACCGACCGCCACACCTTCCAGCAAACCGGGCGGACAAGGGTCGCGTGTGACCAGGGGGGAAGTGCTTGTCTGGGAATGCGTCCTGGTGGTCCCGTACGGTCGGGGCCGGTAAGACCGCGCGCGCCATGCTGGTGGCGGCCACGGCCCTGCTGGCCTTGCCCCTCGCCGCGGAGGCCCAGCAGAAGCCGTCCCGCCCCTGGGCGGAGGACGTGCTGTACTTCGTCCTGATCGACCGCTTCGCCGACGGCAGCAACGCGAACAACATGGATGTCCAGCGGGACAATCCCGGCGGCTTCCATGGCGGCGACCTGGTGGGCCTGACCAGGAAGCTGGACGACCTGGCCGACCTGGGCATCACCGCCATCTGGATCAACCCCGTGGCGCTGAACATCAAGGGCGCCGTCGGTGCCGGCAGCTTCATGCATTACGGTCACCACGGCTATTGGGCCGACGACCTCTCGAAGATGGACCCCCGCTTCGGCACCGAGGCGGAGCTGAAGGCCTTCGTGGATGAGGCGCACAGGCGCGGCATCAAGGTGCTGCTGGACATCGTCTACAACCACGCCGGCTATGACAGCGCCTACACCAAGCGCCCGGATGCCCGCGACATCCTCCGCACGACAGACTGGGGCACCTGCAAGGAGGAGGGGGACGACATCACCATGTGCGTCGGCGGCCTGCCCGACTTCAAGACGGAGAAGCCCGAGGTCGCCAGGATGGTGGTGGAGAAACAGATCGCCCGCGCCAAGGCGGCGGGGATCGACGGCTACCGCCTGGACACGGTGAAGCACCTGACGCCGGAATTCTGGGCCTACCACCGTAAGACCATGCGGGAGAATTTCGGCAAGGACTTCTTCCTGCTGGGGGAGATCTTCGGCGCCGACTACCTGGTGGCCGACGCCTATTTCGAGCGCGACGACATGGACGCCGCGCTGGACTTCAGCTTCAAGGGGGAGACGCTGGGCTGGCTCCAGGGCAGGGGCCGCACCGCGGCCTACAGCCGCTTCCTGCAGAAGCGGCACAAGGTGCGGCCCGGCTACATCATGTCCCACTACCTCTCCAGCCATGACGTGCCTATGGCGCTGGGGGAGCTGGGCGGCGACGTGCAGAAGTTCCGGCTGGCCGCGGCGCTCCAGATGGCCAGCGTCGGCATGCCCCAGATCTATTACGGGGAGGAGGTGGCGCGGACCGGCAACGACTGGCCCAGCAACCGCACCGACATGCCCTGGGGCAAGGACGCCACCCTGCCGGGCAAGGGCGTGAAGCGGGACGATGGGTTGCGCGACTACTACAAGCGCCTGATCGCCGCCCGCCGCGCCAACCCCGCCTTCGCCCATGGCGACTATACGGAGCTGGCGAAGGACGGCGACCTGCTGGTGTTCCAGCGCGCCATGCCCGACAGCGGCAACGCGGTGTTGGTGGCGGTGAACCGGTCAGAGAAGCCCCAGTCGGCCACCGTGGCCCTGCCCGCGTCCTGGGCGGGCAAGACGGTGACGGACGCCCTCACCGGCAAGGCCCTGGGCAAGGCGGAGGCCAGCCTGGCCCTGACGGTGGACGGGCTGACGGCCCAGTACCTGGTGGCGAACTGACCCCGCACGCAGACCAAAAGGACTGGCGGACACGATGGCCCAGATCATCTTCGACAACATCGCCAAGCGCTTCGGCGACGTCTCCGTGATCGAGAACCTGAACCTGCACATCCGGGACCAGGAGTTCATGGTGTTCGTCGGCCCGTCGGGCTGCGGCAAGTCCACGGCCCTGCGCATGATCGCGGGGCTGGAGGACATCAGCGCCGGCAGCTTGAGCATCGGCGACCGGGTCGTGAACGACGTGCACCCGAAGGACCGGGACGTGGCCATGGTGTTCCAGAGCTACGCCCTCTACCCGCACATGAGCGTGCGGGAGAACATCGCCTTCGGCCTGAAGATCCGGAAACTGCCGACGGCGGAGATCGACGGTCTCGTCAGCAAAGCCGCCAGCATGCTCGGCCTGACCGAATACCTGGACCGCAAGCCTCGTGCCCTGTCCGGCGGCCAGCGGCAGCGCGTGGCCCTGGGCCGCGCCATCGTTCGCAACCCCAAGGTCTTCCTGTTCGACGAGCCCCTGTCCAACCTGGACGCGGAGCTGCGCGTCACCATGCGGGCGGAGATCAGCAAGCTGCAGCGCCGGCTGAAGATCACCACGGTCTACGTCACCCACGACCAGGTGGAGGCGATGACCATGGGCGACCGCATCGCCGTGCTGGCCCCGCTGAAGCGCCACCCCCAGGGCAACCTGATGCAGGTGGGCACCCCGCTGGAGCTGTATGACCGGCCGCAGAACCTGTTCGTGGCCCGCTTCATCGGCACGCCGTCCATGAACATCGCCACCATGCAGGTGGAGGGCGGGGGCACGCACCTTCGCTACCACGAGCTGGTCCTGCCGGTGCCCGACCGCTTCCGTGCCGCCGCCTCCGCCTATCAGGGCAAGGCCCTGGCCGTGGGCTTCCGGCCGGAGCATGTGGGCCACGCGGAGGAGCACCAGTGGGAGCGGACCGCCCCCATCGGCGGCCCGGTGGAGATCGTGGAGACGCTGGGCCACGAGGCCGTCATCCATTTCCGCCTGGGTGAGGAGATCCTGATCGGCAAGGTGCGCGGCCACGGCATGGCCCTGCCCCGGCCGGGGGAGGGTGTGGAGCTGGTGGTCAAGGCCGACGACCTGCACCTGTTCGACCCGCAGACGGAACAGCGCCTGCCCGAGGCCTGAGCGGCCAAGGCCGACGAGACGCGATTTTCAAGGACCGGTCGCGGCCACGCGACCCTCCGGGAGGAAGAAGAAGACCATGGACCTGTCACGCCGTTCCCTGATCCGCCTGTCCGGCGCCGCCCTGCTGGGCACCACCATGCTGGCCGCCGCCCCCGCCCCGGCCCTGGCGCAGGAAGCCGCGCTCACCATCTGGCACGCCTACCGCGGCCAGGAAAAGGCGGCCTTCGACAAGGCCATCGCCCTGTTCAACGAGCAGAACAAGGGCAAGGTGGCGGTGAAGGCGCTGGCCGTCCCCTATGACGCCTATGCCGACAAGATCTCCGCCGCCGTGCCCCGCGGCACCGGCCCCGACGCCTTCATCTTCGCCCAGGACCGGCTGGGCGGCTGGGTGGAGGCGGGCGGCATCGTGGAGCCCGTGGACTTCTTCGTCGAGGACAAGACCAAGGCCCGCTTCCTGCCCAACATGATGGACGCGATGACCTATCGCGGCTCCATCTACGGCCTGCCCTTCAACTACAAGTCCATCGCCCTGATCTACAACAAGGCGAAGGTGAAGGAGCCGCCGAAGACGACGAAGGAACTGCTGGCCTGGGCCAAGCAGAACACCAACGCCAGCACCGGCCAGTATGGCTGGGCCTACCCCTACAACGACTTCTACTATCACGCCGCGGTGATGAACGCCTTCGGCGGCGGCGTCTTCAAGGATGGCGGGGCGGCGGGCATCCCCACCCCCACGGTCAACGCGCCGCAGAACGTGAAGGCGGTGGAGACGGTCATGGGCTGGTTCAAGGACCAGAAGGTCCTGCCGGCGGAGCCGTCCTCGGCCCTGATCACCTCCCTGTTCAACGAGGGCAAGACGTCGGTCGTCTTCTCCGGCCCCTGGTTCCTGGGCGAGGTGGACAAGTCCATCGAGGTGGGCGTGGCCCCGCTGCCCACGGTGGATGAGGCGGGCGGCACGCCGATGAAGCCCTGGATGACCATCGAGGGGCTCTACGTCTCCGCCAAGTCCAAGAACAAGGAGGCCGCCTACGCCCTGGCCGACTTCCTGACCACCGACCCGGTGGCCAAGATCATGGCGGTGGAAGGCCGGCAGCAGCCCACCAACAAGGACGTTTACGCCGTGCCGGAGGTGGCCAACGACCCGATCCTGGCCGGCTTCCGCAAGCAGGCGGAGACGGCGGTGCCCATGCCGAACTACGCGGTCATGACCGCCATGTGGTCCCCCGTGACCACGGCCATGAACAAGATCGTCAAGGGTTCCGCCACCGTGCCGCAGGCCTTCGAGGAAGCCCAGAAGACGCTCAGCGCGGACATCGACGCGCTGCGCAAGGGCCGGTAAGGGAGTGCGACGCGCCATGACCCGGCGGCTCCCAGGCATCCCGGCCGGCCTCGGCCTGCTCGTCTCCCTCGCCCTGTTCCTGGCCCTGGGCCTCTGGTTCACGGGCTCGGCCGGGCAGCAGGTGCGCCAGCAGGCAGAGGTGCGCAAGGCCACGGTGGCGGCCATGAGCCTCGCCACCGTGGTGGGGACCCTGGAGGCCGCCGGGGCCACGCCGGAACAGGTGGGGGCCGCCATCGCCGAATGGCGCAAGGGCGACCCCGCCATCCGCAACGTCCGGCTGGTGCGCCAGTCCGGCGCCCAGCTTGTCTTCTCCGACGTGGAGGCGGACGCCAAGTTGGGCGCCGTGCCTCGCCGTCTGGCGCGGGAGGAAAAGCCCCTGTTCGACCTGGCGCAGCAGCTCCGCGCCAATGCCGACACCAACCGGGCCGAGAACGTCAAGCGCCTGAACGAGGTGGACATCGCCGCCCCGTCCCCGGAGGTGCTCCAGGTGACGGCGCCGGTCTTCATCGGCGACAGCTATTGGGGCATCGCCCAGGTCCAGCACCTGCGGCAGGCGGGGGCGGCCCCCTCTGCCCTGGGCCGCGGCCTGTTGCTGGCGGCCATCGCCCTGGGCCTGTTCGCCGCCCTGGCGCTGGCCTTCCGCCGCCAACTCACCCGCGCGCCGGACGAGCCGGCCGGGGAGGGGGTGGAGAGCCGGGCGGGCACCTGGGCCCTCTTCGTGGGCGCCCTGGTCCTGATGCTGGGCGCCAGCCACCTGTGGAGCCGCGGCGCCCTGGACGCCGTGGCCGTCAGCCAGAACGGCTTGTCGGCTTCCGTGGCCCAGTCCTACCAGGGCCTGCTGCAATCCGGGCAGGCGGCGGCCGCCGCCACCGGGGCCAGCCTGCCCGCCGACGCCACCTGGGACGTGGACCCGTACCGCCGCCCCCTGGGCCAGATCGCCCCCGACGGCAAGGTGGACGAGGTGGCCGTCACCGTGGCGGTGAACGACATGGTGGGCGGCCTGCAGACCCAGCTCTGGGTCACCGCCGGCCTCGCCGCCCTGCTGCTGGCCCTGTTCGCCCTGGGGGCCATGCGCCGCCTGTGGCGCACCCTGGTGGACCACCGGGAAGCCTATGGCTACGTGGCCCCGGCCATCGTCGGCATGCTGGTGCTGGTGTTCTTCCCCTTCACCTATGGCGTGGTGCTGGCCTTCACCGACCGCACCCTGTTCAACCAGTCGGTGCCCATCACCGAGCTGTGGGTGGGGCTGGACAACTTCGTCCGCATCCTGGGTGACGTGAACGTCCTGCGCTGGACCCCGGACGGCTGGTCCGTCAACTACGAGAGCTTCTACTGGACCCTGTTCATCACGGTCTGCTGGACGGTCAGCAACGTGGTGGTGGGCGTTACCATCGGCCTCGCCCTGGCGCTGGCGCTCAACACGGAAGGGCTACGGGGCCGCGCCATCTACCGGGTGCTGCTGATCCTGCCCTGGGCCATCCCGAACTACATCACGGCGCTGACCTGGAAAGGCATGTTCCACCAGCAGTTCGGCGTCATCAACCAGGCCATCGTCATGTTCGGGGGCGAGCCCATCGCCTGGTTCGACGACGTGTTCAGCAGCTTCATGACCGGCCTGATCACCAACGGCTGGCTGAGCTTCCCCTTCATGATGGTGGTCAGCCTCGGCGCGCTCCAGTCCATCCCGTCGGACATGTACGAGGCGGCGGAGCTGGACGGCGCCAGCAAGTGGCAGCAGTTCTGGCAGATCACCCTGCCGCTGCTGAAGCCCGCCCTGATCCCGGCCATCATCCTGTCGGTGGTTTGGACCTTCAACATGTTCAACGTGATCTACCTGGTCTCCCAGGGTGAGCCGGCGGGCGCCAACGAGATCCTGATCACCAAGGCCTACAAGATCGCCTTCGAGCGGTACCAGTACGCCTACGCCGCCGCCTATTCGTTCGTCATCTTCCTGATCCTGCTGGCCTATGGCGTGTTCCAGAACCGCGTCTCCAAGGCCACGGAACAGGTGCGCTAGGGGAGGGCCGGGGCATGAGCAGCATCGCCACGTCAGCGCCGGTCACCGGCAGCGCGTCGAAGTCCACGGGCAAGAAGGTGGGCGTCAGCCATGTCTGGCTGCACATCGGCCTGTTGTTCTTCACCTTCATCGCCTGCTACCCGATCCTGTGGGTGCTGGCCCTGGCCTTCTCCGGCCAGCAGAGCGTGCAGATCGCCACCCTGCCGGCGGAGGCGGGCTTCCTGGACCGGCTGCGGGCGGTCACGCCCTGGCCGCAGAGCTTCAGCCTGCAGAACTTCACGGACGTGCTGACGGAGCAGCCCTTCCTCCAGTGGCTGTTCAACAGCGCCGTGGTGGCGGGGCTGACCACCATCGTCGGCGTCTTCCTGGCCTGCACCGCGGCCTACGCCTTTTCCCGCTTCCGCTTCCCCGGGCGGCAGTCCGGCATGATGGCCTTCCTGGTCAGCCAGATGTTCCCCGGCACCCTGATGATGATCCCGCTCTACATCATCGTCGTCAGCTGGCTGGGCCTGGGGAACAGCTACTTCGGCTTGGTGCTGGTATACGCGGTGACGGCGATCCCCTTCTGCGTCTGGATGCTGAAGGGCTATTTCGACACCATCCCCATCGAGATCGAGGAGAGCGCCATCATGGACGGCGCTTCCCGCTCCACGATCTTCTTCCGCATCATCCTGCCGCTGGCCAAGCCGGCGGTGGCGGTGACGGCCCTGTTCAGCTTCATGACGGGCTGGAACGAGTTCATCCTGGCCTCGGTCTTCATGACGGAGGAGGCGCGCTACACCGCCCCGGTGGGCCTGCGCTTCTTCGTCGGCGGCTTCAGCGCCCAGTGGGGCTATTTCGCGGCCGGGTCGATCATCGTCTCGCTGCCGGTCGTGATCCTCTTCCTCTACCTCCAGAAGTACCTCGTCTCCGGCCTGACGGCAGGGGGCGTGAAGGGCTAGGGCGGCCCGGACCGGCGGGGCCGCCTGCGGGCGGCTGCCGCCACAACGACCCGAAACTCAGTCAACGAATCGATCCACCAGGGAAACGGACAATGAAAAAGCACGTGAAGCTGATCGCCGGCGTCCTCGGCGCCACCTTCCTGGCCACGGCGGCCCAGGCGGCGGGCGTGACCTTCAAGGACCCCACCGGTGACGACAACGGCCCGGGCACCTACACCTACCCGACCGACGCCGCCTACCTGAAGGGCGCCTTCGACCTGACCGAGCTGAAGGTGGAGCCGTCGGGCAGCGACCTGAACGTGGCCGTCACCGTGGCCGGCGCCCTGAACGACCCGTGGGGCATGGGCGGCGGCTTCGCCACGCAGATGGTGTTCGTGTTCATCAACACCGGCACCGGCAAGTACAAGGACGGCATCCCCGGCCTGAACGTCCAGCTGAACCCCGGCTGGGACAAGGTCGTCGTCCTGTCCCCGCAGAAGAAGGCCCGCGTTGAGGCCGAGGTCGGCAACAGCGCCGCCCCGATGAAGGCGGACATCCTGGTGCCGACCCGCACCAAGGGTTCCGGCAAGACCATCTCCGGCTCCGTGAAGGCGGCGGACGTGGGCTCCGGCGACCCGGCCACCTGGTCCTACCAGGTCGTGATGCAGTCCAACGAGGGCTTCCCGGCGAAGGGCGACCTGCTGATGCGCCGGGTCAACGAGTTCGAGGGCCAGCACCGCTTCGGCGGCGGCAATGACGGCATGTGCGACCCGCACGTCATGGACATCCTGGCCGGCAGCGGCAAGGGCGGTGCCGACGAGGTGCAGGCGCAGCAGACCGCCCTGAAGGCCTTCGAGTGCGGCCCGGAGGGCGAGGCCAAGAAGCTCGCCGTCCTGCCGATGGTGAAGCAGTAAGCCACCAGGAAGGGAACCGCCCGGGGGACGCAAGAATGCCCCCGGGCCCATAAGGAGAGTACGCAATGAAAAAAAGACTATTGAGCGGGGCCGCCCTCCTGGGCCTTGCCGCGGCGCTGCCCATGGGCGGGGCCGCGGCCCAGGACCTGGGCCAGGTGAAATGGTTCGGCACGGTCTACATCAAGTTTCTTGACGGCAACCGGCAGCTGAACGGCCTGACCAACAACGTCGAGACCATCCCGGGCGAGACCAACGGTGACCAGGGCCAGGGCATCGAGGCCGACCTGAACCTGCGGGCCCAGGTGTCCCGCCAGGTGGAGGTTGGCGTCCGCCTGCAAAGCCGGTTCAACCAGAACTACTGGGCGAACTTCGGCGGCTTCGGGTACGACCCCGACCCCGATGGCGGGGTGGGCGACGAGAACAACCCCCTGCGCAACCAGTACATCAAGCTGCGCGGCGCCTTCGTCCGGATCACCCCGGGCTATGAGTGGGTCGACAGCGTCCTGATCGGCAACAGCGACTTCGGCCTGTGGGACCCGCTGACCCTGGGCAAGTTCCGCTACATCGACCGCGACAACGCCGGCGGCGTCATCGCCCAGGGCACCGCGGCCGGCGGCAACCTGAAGTGGGACCTGGCGCGCCTGTCCCTGCCGAAGCTGTTCCTGGGCCCCGGGTTCAGCAACGACGACAGCAACCTGTTCGCCAACGACGCCGCCTGGATCAGCCAGGTGAAGTTCGCCGCCACGCCCACCCTGAACCTGGGCGCCATCGTCATGCACGTGGACGACCGCGAGCGTGACGCCGACGACGGCGATGTCCGCAACGGCCGCGGCACCATCTCGCGCTACAGCAACGAGGTGTACGCCCTCAAGGCCCAGTTCACGGGCATCCCGAACCTGGACGTGTCCGGCTCGGTCTACTACTCCGACTTCAACATCGCCGACGGCGCCTGCCCCGGTGAGGGCCTGAACGGTTCCTGCCGCTTCAGCCCGACCCTGCGGCGCGACGCCAACGACTGGGCCGCCTTCCTGAACTTCGAGGTGGGCGAGATCCTGCCGAACTTCACCCTGTCGGCCCAGGCCTTCCACATCGGCTCCGACTACCTGTCGGTCCTGGCCGCCCGCCGCGAGGCGGACGTGCTGCTGACCGAGGGCCGCGAGGGCACCTGGATGTGGGGCCGGCCGGACTACAACTTCGGCAACCCCAACAACAGCAACGCGCTGCTCGGCCTGGGCTACGGCGGCTGGAACGGCACCACCCAGCAGACCGTGTCGCTCATCACCGACAACGACAACACCGACTTCGACGAGCGCGCGGCGGAGACGGTTATCGGCTGGCAGGGCGTCACCGTCGTGCCGCGCTACACGGCCGGCGACCTGGAACTGCAGGGCGAGGTGTCGTACGTCACCTTCGACACCAACTGGCAGGCCTGCGGCGGCAACGACAAGGACGTGGACTGCGCAAAGTACCCGCGCCAGGAAGGCATCCATGCCTGGGGCCTGGGCGGCGACCACCGCTCGCCCTACGCGCCCTACCAGGACCGCGACCTGATCATCGCCGCCCTCAACGCCAACTACCTGGCGGACGTGGGCAATGGCCTGCAACTCGGCGCCCGCCTGAAATACATCCGTGACCAGGACAAGCGCGTGACCCGCGCCTCCAGCCTGTCGGATGCCTATGACGGCTACCCGGACAGCCAGGACTTCGGCGACGCCGCCATCAGCAACGCCGCGTGGCGGGCCCTCATCGCCGGCAACCCGGCGCTGGGCACGATCACCAACATCGGCGACGACAACCGCAAGGCCGACTACTGGACCGCGGGCGTCTCCGCCGGCTACCAGATCACGCCGGACTTCTTCGGCCGCGTGCTGTACGAGTACCAGTACGTGGACCTGGTGGACGGCGCGGTCAACGTGGCCCCGGTCGGCCTGGGCTTCGAGGCCAGCAACAGCTACGGCTTCGCGGAGTACCTGACCGGCGAGCACACCAAGAACAAGGTGGCGTTCCAGGGCTCGTACTTCCTGTCCGGCCTCGAGGTGGGCGCGGACATCCAGTACATCTGGGGCGAGTACAAGCCGAAGTTCAAGGCGCCCACCGGCCAGAGCCTGAACAGCTACCTGGCCCCGGGCGGCGGTGCCTACATCACCCCGCTGGGCAACATCTCCACCAACACGGTGGAGCTGGACCAGTACCGCCTGAAGGTCTTCACCAAGGTGCAGTTCTGATCCTTGGAGATCAGGGCGTTTCCCCGGGCACCGGGAACACGCCCCGACGGCGACTGCCGGCGCCCGCCCGTGCGGGCGTAATCCAAGCCGCGGATGCGGCGCCGGCGTCTGAGGAACGTGAGGCAGCCAGCCCCCTTTCCGGTCATCGGAAAGGGGGCTGGCGACCCGGGGGTGGCTTCGGCCATCCCCGGCCCTTTCTTTTGCCGTGCCCCGCGTTGGCGGAAGCGGTATCAGTCTGACCGAAAAGATTGCGTGAGGCCGGCCCGCCGCCGGCCTGGAGGATGGACCCCGTGCTTGCCCCCCGCCCCCGCACCGCCGCCCGGCGGATCGCCGCCCTCGTGGCCTCCGGCCTGCTCGCCACGGCCGTCGCGGCCCCCGCCCTGGCCCAGAAGTCGGTGACCCTGTTCACCCTGACCGACCCGCGGGGCGACGACAGCGGCGCCGGTTCCCTGGCCTATCCCCTGCGGCCCGACATGCAGCGGGGCGACCTGGACCTCCTATCGCTGAGCGCGGAGATGGCCAGCGGCGGCACCTGGTTCACCGCCACCTTCGCCCAGCCCATCCGCAACCCCGCCGACGCCGTCGGCACCACGGGGCCGGAGCCGCTGGACCGCCAGGCGCGGCTGGGCTTCTACACCTTCAACCTGGACCTCTACATCGACACCGACCGCAAGCCCGGTTCCGGCAACACCGCCGTGGTCCCGGGGCGCGGCGTGACCGTCGACCGGCGCGACGCCTGGGAAAAGGCCGTCATCCTGACCCCGCGGCCGGACATCGCCCGCATCGTGATGGTGAAGAACGCCCAGCGCATCCTGGAAGAACAGCGCCGCGCCCAGACCGGCGTGGTCACCGGCCAGGACCTGTCCACCATCGAGAAGACGGTGGAGAAGACGGTGGACCAGCGCTACTTCTTCCCCACCCAGGTCCAGGTCCGGAACCGGGAGATCCGGTTCTTCGTCCCCGACCAGTTCCTGGGCGGCAAGGCCAACCCGGCCTGGGCCTATACCGGCATCGTCACCGGCGCGGCGGTGGAACAGACGCAGAGCGCGCTGGACCTGCCCTTCAAGACCGACGCCTTCTCCGTCTTCATGCTGCCCGTGGTCCAGGGCCGCAGCGAGCTGGGCTTCGGCACCGGCGGCCGCAGCGACCCCAACCAGCCGCCCGTCGTGGACGTGCTGAACGGCGACGCCGCCCTGCAGAAGCGCATGCTGGAGGATTACGACGCCGTCTCCGGCCGGCTGGCCCGCCTGGTGGGCACGGTGCCCACGGGCCGCAACCAGTCCGCCTGGGAGCCCTGGCAGGGCGCCACCGCCGTGGCCGGTGCCGGTACCGCCGGCAGCGCGCCGCAGGCGCCCAAGGCCTTGGCCCTGTCGGAACGGGAAGCGGCGGCAGCCCTGTCCGGCACGCCCCTGCTGCCGGCGCCCGCCGCCGACCTCGCCGCCCCGGCCCCTGCCGCGCCCAGCGCCGTCCAGGGGCTGGTCTCCCCGCCGGGTGAGCGCAAGACCGTGGCCCAGCGCCTGCGCGAGCTGTCCGAGCTGCGCCAGCAGAACGTCATCACCGAGGAAGAATACCAGGACGCCCGCCGCCGCATCCTGTCGGGGGTTTGATTGTAGGTCGGATTATACCAAGCACATGAGTTCCTGACTCATGTGCTTGGAGGCCGGCGACTGCCGGCCCGCGGGCCCATGCCCGCGTGAGCCAAGCCGCCGGACGGCGGCGCCCGGCGCTTGAGGGGCCGTTGATCGGTCACGATCAACGGCGGCTGGCATTAGGCGCGCAGCGCCGTAATCCGACGGCCTGATGATTGCGGCGCGGCGGTCGGATTACGCGGGCCCATGCCCGCCAATCCGACCTACATGGTTACCGCCCCGACCCCGGCGTCACCGGCTTCACCGCCGCGCCGTCCTTGCCGCGCTGGCAGGGCCACTTCTCCGACAGGGCGTCATAGAAGACCTGGCCCACGGGCTGGACCTTCTTGGCCGGGTTCTTCTCGATGTGGCGGTACACCGCCTCGATCTGGGCGCCGGTCTGGATGTTCTGCGGCATGCAGATGCCCAGCAGCATGCTGGGGTTGGTGCGCTGGAACAGTTGCCACAGCACCTCCTCGTCGATCTTGGACTGCACGGTGACCAGGCCGGCGAAGGCCAGGGCGCCCACTTGGCTGCCCACCTGCATCCCGGCCACCAGCCCCTCCGTCTGGGCGATGCAGCTCCCGATCTCAGTGTCGCCGCCCTGGCCGCCGGACAGCACCTTCATGAACACGGCGCAGTTGTCGAACCAGGGCTGGGCCGTATCGGCGGCCTGGGCGCCGGGAACGAAGGACAGGGCGCCGAGCAGGGCGACGGCGGACAGGAACTTGCGCATGGGGGCTTCCGGGCGTGGCGGCCTCGGCAAGCGGGCCGCTCTGGTTGGATTGGGCCGCACTCTACGCGCACGCGCGCGACCTTGTCCAGGCGGGCAGGGTTGTCCAATGTAGTAAAATTACACAGCATCGTTTCCCCGGGAGATGAAAATGGGACGAGAACCGGCGGGGCGCTTGCGCAAGCCGGTAACTCTGCTACATTGGGCGGTGTCCTCCCCGACCCAAGCCGCCTTGCCCCCGCAACGGGGCCCGCGGCCCGGCGGGCCGGGCCAACAGCAGCGGGCAACCCCGCGACAAGCCACCCCGCACACGGAACAGGCGCCCCATGGCCGAGATATTGCCGGTCCCCCCCTTCGACTTCGTCGTGTTCGGCGGCACGGGCGACCTGTCCCTGCGCAAGCTGATGCCGGGCCTGTTCTACCGGGAGGCGGACCGCCAGATCATCGGCGACAGCCGGATCATCGCCGTCTCCCGCACCGACCAGACGGTGGGGCAGTTCCGCAACCAGGTGGCCGGCGCCCTTGACCGCTACGTCCCCGCCGCCGACCGCCACCCGGAGGTGGTGGAGCGTTTCCTGGCCCGGTTGCATTACGTGGCCCTGGACGCCACCCGCGGCGAGGGCTGGGGCGACCTGCGCGACGCCCTGGCCCCGGCAGAGGAAAAGGTGCGGGTCTTCTACCTCGCCACCTCCCCCAGCCTGTTCGGCGCCATCTGCCGCAACCTGAAGGACGCCGGCCTGGTCAGCGATACCTGCCGCGTCGTGCTGGAAAAGCCCCTGGGCCATGACCGCAAGTCCGCCCAGGCCATCAACGAGGAGGTGGGCGCCGTCTTCCCGGAGGAGCGCATCTTCCGCATCGACCACTATCTGGGCAAGGAGTCGGTGCAGAACCTGATGGTGCTGCGCTTCGGCAACGCCCTGTTCGAGCCGCTATGGGACAGCGGCTGGATCGACCATGTCCAGATCACCGTGGCGGAGAGCATCGGGGTCGAGGGCCGGGCCGAGTATTACGACAGGGCCGGCGCCCTGCGCGACATGGTGCAGAACCACTTCCTCCAGCTCCTCTGCCTCGTGGCCATGGAACCGCCGTCCTCCCTGTCGGAGGACACCATGCGCAATGAGAAGATCAAGGTGCTGCGCGCCCTGCGCCCCATCGGTGCCGCGGAGGTGAAGCAGAAGACCGTGCGCGGCCAGTACCGCCCCGGCGCCGTCGACGGCAAGCCGGTGCCAGGATACCTGGAGGAGCTGGGCGGCAGGAACCAGTCTAACACGGAGACGCTGGTCTCCATCAAGTGCGAGATCGACAATTGGCGCTGGGGCGGGGTGCCCTTCTACCTGCGCACGGGCAAGCGCATGCCCACCCGCTGCTCCGAGATCGTCATCCAGTTCAAGGCCATCCCCCACAACGTCTTCGGCAAGGGGGCGGGGGAACTGGCGGCCAACAAGCTGGTCATCCGCCTGCAGCCGGACGAGGGCGTGCGCCTGTCCATCATGACCAAGGTGCCGGGCCCCGGCGGCCTGCGCCTGCGCTCCGTGCCCCTGAACCTGTCTTACGCGGAGGCCTTCAAGGACCGCTACCCGGAGGCGTACGAGCGGCTGTTGATGGACGTGGTCCGCGGCAACCCCGCCCTGTTCATGCGCCGCGACGAGGTGGACGCCGCCTGGGCCTGGATCGACACCATCCAGGCCGCCTGGGTGGAGACCGACATGAAGCCGGAGCCCTACAGCGCGGGGAGCTGGGGACCCATCAGCTCCGCCCTGCTGCTGGCCCGCGACAACAGGAGCTGGCATGACGCCGAGTTCTGAGCCGGCCTTCCGCGAGCACCCGGACCGCGACAGCCTGGCCGCCGCCCTGGCCGACCACATCGCCGCCCTGGTACGGGCCGCGGTGGCGGCGCGGGGATCTGCGCCCTGGTCCTGTCCGGCGGCACCACCCCGGTGGCCCTGTTCGCAAGGCTTGCGACCCTGCCGGGCCTGCCCTGGGACCGCACCGTGCTGACCCTGGCGGACGAGCGCTGGGTGGAGCCGGACGACCCCGCCAGCAATGAGGGGCTGGTCCGCCGCACCTTGGCCCCGGCCTTGGCGCAGGGGGCCCGGTTCGTCGGGCTGAAGAGCCGCGGCGCCGTCCCCGTCGACGGTCTGGCGGAGACGGAGCTGCGCCTCGCCAGCGTGCCGCGCCCCTTCGACCTGGTCCTGCTGGGCATGGGCGATGACGGCCACACCGCCAGCCTGTTCCCCGGCGGGGAGGGGCTGGCGGATGCCCTGGCCGGGCAGGGGCGGCTCGCCGCCTCCGTGGTGCCCGCCATCCCGGGGCCGCCCCGGGTCACCCTGACCCTGCCCGCCCTGCTCCAGGCGCGGGAGATCGCCCTGCTGATCACCGGCCCGTCCAAGCGCGCCGTCTACGACGCCGCCCTGCGCCCCGGCCCGGTGGAGGAATTCCCTGTCCGCGGCGTGCTGCACCAGGCGGCCGCCCCCGTCACCACCTGGTGGGCGCCGTAAGGCCCGCCCGCCTGTTTCCAGGAGGCTGAGATGCCCGTCCAGGATGCCATCCGCCGCGTCACCGACCGGATCACCGCCCGCAGCGCCGCCACCCGCGCCCAGTACCTGGAGCGCACGGCCGCGGCGCAGCGCAACGGCCCGCACCGGCAGGTGCTGGGCTGTGGCAACCTCGCCCACGGCTTCGCCGCCTGCCCCGCGTCCGACAAGGCGGCGCTGAAGGGGGCGGAGCAGGCGAACATCGCCATCGTCAGCGCCTACAACGACATGCTCTCGGCCCACCAGCCGCTGGAGCGCTTCCCCGCCATCATCAAGGAAGCCGCCCGCAAGGCCGGCGCCGTGGCCCAGTTCGCCGGCGGCGTGCCCGCCATGTGCGACGGCGTCACCCAGGGCCAGCCGGGGATGGAGCTGTCCCTGTTCAGCCGGGACGTGATCGCGCTCTCCACTGCTGTCGCCCTGTCCCACAACATGTTCGACTCGGCGCTTTACCTGGGCGTCTGCGACAAGATCGTGCCGGGCTTGCTGATCGGGGCGCTGAGCTTCGGCCACCTGCCGGCCATCTTCGTCCCCGGCGGCCCCATGCCGTCCGGCCTGCCCAACCCGGAGAAGGCCCGCATCCGCCAGCTCTACGCGGAGGGCAAGGTGGGCCGGGCGGAGCTGCTGGAGGCGGAGAGCCAGTCCTACCACGGCCCCGGCACCTGCACCTTCTACGGCACGGCCAACTCCAACCAGATGATGATGGAGATCATGGGCCTGCACCTGCCCGGCTCCAGCTTCATCAACCCCAACACCCCCCTGCGCGACGCCCTGACCGCGGCCGCCGCCGAGCGCGCCGCCCGCATCACCGCGCTGGGCGACGAGTACACCCCCATCGCGGAGGTGGTGGACGAGAAGGCCGTGGTGAATGCCATGGTCGGCCTGCTGGCCACCGGCGGCTCCACCAACCACACCATCCATCTGGTGGCCATGGCCGCCGCGGCGGGCGTGGTGGTCGATTGGCAGGACTTCAACGACCTGTCCCAGGCCGTTCCGCTGCTCTGCCGCGTCTATCCCAACGGCGTGGCGGACGTGAACCATTTCCACGCCGCCGGCGGCATGCAGTTCCTGATCGGGACCTTGCTGGACAACGGCCTGCTCCATGGCGACGTGAAGACCGTCGCCGGCCCCGGCGGGCTGGAGGCCTACCGCTCCGAAGCCTTCCTGGACGGGGAGGGCAGGGCCACTTGGCGTCCCGGGCCCACCGCCAGCGCCGACACGGCCGTCCTGCGCCCGGCGACGGAGCCGTTCGACAGCACCGGCGGCATCCGCCTGCTCACCGGCAACCTCGGCCGCGGCATCATCAAGGTCAGCGCCGTGAAGCCGCAGCACCGGATCGTGGAGGCCCCCGCCCGGGTGTTCGACGGGCAGGACGCCATGCTCGCCGCCTTCAAGGCGGGGGAGCTGAACCAGGACGTGGTGGTGGTCGTCCGCTGGCAGGGGCCGAAGTCCAACGGCATGCCCGAACTGCACAAGCTCACCCCCTCCCTGGGCGTGCTCCAGGACAAGGGCTTCAAGGTGGCCCTGGTCACCGACGGCCGCATGTCCGGCGCCTCCGGCAAGGTACCCGCCGCCATCCACGTCACCCCGGAATGCCTCGGCGGCGGCCCGCTGGCCCGGGTGCGCGACGGCGACATCATCCGCCTGGACGCGGAGGCCGGCACGCTGGAGGCCTTGGTGGACCCGGCCGCGTTCGCGGCGCGGGAGGTGGCCGTGCCCGACCTGACCCCCAACGGCTGGGGCATGGGCCGGGACCTGTTCGGCGCCTTCCGCGGCGTCGTCACCGGCGCCGAGCAGGGCGCCTCATCCTTCAGCTACGGGGCCTGACCTCATGGACACGATGATCGCCCCGCCCGCCGCCGGCATCGAGGCCATGCAGGCGGAGGTCGCCCGCCTCTGCACCCTCGCCCCCGTGATCCCCGTGATCGTGGTGGAGGACCTGTCCCAGGCCGTGCCCATGGCCCAGGCCCTGGTGGCCGGCGGCCTGCCGGTGCTGGAGGTGACGCTCCGCTCCGCCGTCGCCCTGGACGCCATCGCCCTGATGGCCAAGGTTCCCGGTGCCGTGGTCGGCGCCGGCACGGTGGTGCGGCCGGACCAGATCGCCGCCGTGCGCGCCGCCGGCGCCCGCTTCATGGTCAGCCCCGGCGCTTACCCGGAACTGGTGACCGCCGCCCTGGACAGCGGCATCCCCTTCCTGCCCGGGGCCGCGACGCCGTCGGAGATGATGGCCCTGCTGTCCCGTGGCATCCGCCACCAGAAACTGTTCCCCGCCACCGTCGTGGGCGGCCTGGACATGCTGAAGGCCCTGGCCAGCCCCCTCTCCGCCATCCGCTTCTGCCCCACCGGCGGCGTCACGGCTGAGACGGCGCCCACCTTCCTTTCCCTCCCCAATGTCCTCTGCGTCGGCGGCTCCTGGGTCACGCCCAAGCCCGCCATCCAGGCCGGCGACTGGGCCACCGTGGAACGCCTGGCCCGCGAGGCGGCGGCGCTGCGGAAATCCTCCGTGCAAGGCTCCTGATGTCACCCCGGGCTTGACCCGGGGTCCTCGGGGAAAGCGGACATGCCAATGGCGCGGCAGCGGGCCTCCTCGTGGGCGTCACTCGGGGGGCGGCGTCGCTTTTGAACGCAGAGGACGCGGATGGCCGCAGAGGACACAGAGAGGTCTGGACTTACTGGAACAGTGATGACGGTGATGGCCAGGGATGACAGTGATGGGGCGGGCTTGGGGTAAAGCCAGTCCCTAAATTGATGATTGGTTTTGTTGGCGCCTTCGGCGCCAGTAAAGAGTGAAATACGTCAGGCTCTACGGCAACGCGGCACTGAGCCCTCTGTGTCCTCTGCGGCCATCTGCGTCCTCTGCGTTCCCAAATCAACGCTGGTCACGGGTGCAGAGGGGTGCAGGTGGGGGTTACATCACTGTCATCCCTGGCCATCACCGTCATCACTGCTCCGGTAAAGTGTCCCTCGGCGCAGGGGGCCGGCGGGTGGGCTTCCGGTGATTGGCACGACGCGATCCCGAGGGCCCCGGGTCAAGCCCGGGGTGACATCCAGTGCCCTGCTTGCCTTCCTCTCAAGGTGCCTCGCACCCACAAACCCCCGTCCTGTGCCCCCTCGGCCACACCCCGTGCCATCTTCCCCGAGTCTCCCCAGAACAACCCCTTGCGTCCCACGGCGACCCGCCCTGGCCCCCATCCCTGTACCAATCCTGCCACAATCGTTCGGCACCCTTCCTGCCCAGCTCACCCGTTGCGGCTAACCTGATGGCCGTATCATACTTCCGCGTAGGCGCGGATCGGTGGTACCTCGGCCGTCGCGAAAGGCCGCGTTAACGAAGCGGGCGTAGGACTTTCCCTAAGGCGCAGGCCGGCGGGGAAGAAGGGGTTCAAGGGGCATGGCGCGGGCGCGGTGGATCCGAGGGATGGCCTGGGGCCTGACCCTGGCGATGGCCGGGGGCATCGGCGGTGCCGTCTGGTATGAGACCCGGACCTCCGTCTTGCAGGCCGAGGTGCTGGCCCGCTATGGCAAGGACCTGACCTTCAAGCTGGAACCCGGCCCCAACCCGGACGTGCGCTTCCCGCAGCAGGGCCCCTATGACCACCGGCTGGGCTACAGCCGCCTGCCCCAGTTCGTGGAGCGGTTGACCGCCGGCCCCTACAAGGTGGAGGCGCAGGCCCGCCCCAGCCCCGCCTTCCGCGACTATGTGGATTTCGGCGGCTTCGCGCCCTATCGGGAAAAGACCAGCGGCGGCTTGACCATCTATGACCGTAACCGGTCCGGCCTGTTCGACGCCCGCTTCCCCGCCCGCACCTACAGGGGTTTCCAGGACGTGCCGGCCATGGTGGCCGACACGCTTCTGTTCATCGAGAACCGGGAGCTGCTGGACCCCGCCCACCCCCACCGCAACCCGGCGGTGGAGTGGGACCGTTTCGCCCTGGCGGTCATCAACATCCCGCTGAAGATGATCGACCCGGACAACCCAAGGGCGGGCGGCTCCACCCTGGCGACCCAGATCGAGAAATACCGCCACAGCCCCGAGGGCCGCACCGGCAGCAGCGTGGAGAAGCTGCGTCAGATGATGTCCGCCTCCGTCCGCGCCTACCTGAACGGCCCGGACACCACGATGGTGCGCCACCAGATCGTGGTGGACTACCTGAACTCCACGCCCCTGTCGGCCCGCGCCGGCATCGGTGAGGTGAACGGGCTGGGCGACGGGCTCTGGGCCTGGTACGGCAGCGACTTCGCCACCGTGAACCGCATCCTCAAGACCGCCCCCCGGACGGAGGAGGAGCTGAAGGTCCAGGCCGTGGCCTACAAGCAGGTGCTCAGCCTGCTGCTTGCCCAAAGGCGGCCCAGCTACTACCTGGCCCAGGACCGCAACGCCCTGAACGAGTTGGCGAACAGCCACCTCCGCCTGCTGGAGGGTGCGGGCGTCATCAGCCCGGCCCTGGCCGACGCCGCCCGCTTCTTCCCCCTGCGCTTCCGCCCGGAGCCGCCGGACCTGCCCGAGCCCAGCTTCGTGGAGCAGAAGGCCACCAACGCCATCCGCAACCGACTGCTGGCCACCCTGGGCGTCTCCAGCCTGTATGAGCTGGACCGCTTCGACCTGACCGTGGACACCACCCTGGACCAGCCGAGCCAGGAACGGGTGACCGCCATGCTGAAGCGGCTGGCCGACCCGGCGCAGGCGAAGGAGCTGGGCCTAGTCGGCGATCGGCTGCTGAACGACGCCGATCCGTCCAAGGTGGTCTACAGCGTCACCCTGTATGAGCGCACGCCCACCGCCAACCTGGTGCGGGTGCAGGTGGACACCCTGGCCCAGCCGCTCGACCTGAACGAGGGCGCCAAGCTCGACCTGGGCTCCACCGCCAAGCTGCGCACCCTGGCCACCTACCTGGAGATCGTCGCCAAGCTGCACGACCGCCTGTCCGGCAAGGCGGAGCATGAGCTGTCGGCCGTCGCGGCCGACGCGCCGGACCGGCTGACCGAATGGGTTGCCCGCACCTTGTCCGCCCAGCCGCACCTGGACCGGGCGGCCATCCTGGACTTGGCCATGCAGCGGCAATACTCCGCCAGCCCGGCGGAGCGGTTCTTCACCGGCGGCGGCCTGCACAGCTTCGGCAATTTCGACGACAAGGACGACCACAAGGTCATGCCGGTGTGGGACGCCTTCCGGCATTCCACCAACCTGGTGTTCATCCGGCTGATGCGGGACATCGTCAACCACTACATCGCCGAGGGCCCGGCCCGGCGTGACGACGTGCTGGACGACCCCCGCCACCCCGCCCGCAAGACCTACCTGGCCCGCTTCGCCGACCAGGAAGGCACGGATTTCCTGAACCGCTTCTGGGCGGACTACCGGGACATGGACGGCGACAAGGCCCTGGACAAGCTGGGCTCCAAGATCCGCAAGACGCCGGACAAGCTCGCCACCGCCTTCCGCTCCGTCCGCCCTCAG
This sequence comes from Aerophototrophica crusticola, assembly GCF_012913305.1. NCBI lineage: Bacteria > Pseudomonadati > Pseudomonadota > Alphaproteobacteria > Rhodospirillales > Rhodospirillaceae > Aerophototrophica > Aerophototrophica crusticola. Next base: position 410,189 of record NZ_CP051775.1, read on the forward strand.
GCGGGGGTGCGGGAGCTGTCGGCCTTCCTGGCCCGGCACCTGCCCGCCGGCGCGCCCACGCCGGGCCAGGTCCAGTCCCTCTATGACAAGTACGCCCCCGACGCCTGGTCCCTGAACGACCGGGGCTACATCGCCGGGGTGCACCCGCTGGAGCTGTGGCTGGTGGCCTATTTGCAGGACAGCCCCAAGCCCAAGCGCAAGGACATGCTGAAGGAAAGCTCCAGTAGTCGGCAGGAAAGCTACCAGTGGCTGTTCACCACCCGGCACAAGCGGGCGCAGGACAAGCGCATCGGCATCGTGCTGGAGGAGGAGGCGTTCCAGCGCCTGCACGCGGACTGGAAGCGGCTGGGCTACCCGTTCGAAAGCCTGATCGCCAGCTACGCCACCTCCATCGGCAGCTCCGCCGACCGGCCCGGCGCCCTGGCGGAGCTGATGGGCGTCATCGTCAATGACGGCGTGCGCCTGCCCACCGGCCGCATCAGCCGCCTGCACTTCGCCGAGGGCACGCCCTACGAGACTATCTTCAGCTTCGACGGGCAGGAGCGGGGCCAGCAGGTCATGGACCCGGATGTCGCCCGCACCCTGCGCCGCCACCTGATGGACATCGTGGAGAACGGCACCGCTCGCCGCGTCCGCGGTGCCTTCACCAACGCTGACGGCAGCGCCATCCCCGTGGGCGGCAAGACCGGCACCGGCGACCACCGGTTCGAACGCTACGGCCCCGGCGGCGTGGTGCTCGAAAGCCGCGTGGTCAACCGCACCGCCACCTTCGTCTTCTACATCGGCGACCGCTTCTTCGGCGTCATCACCGCCCACGTCCACGGGCAAGAGGCCGCCAAGTACCGCTTCACCTCGGCCCTGCCGTCCCAGATCCTGAAAATCCTCGCCCCGGCCCTCCAGCCCCTGATGACCAACGGCGTCCAGACGGCCGAACGGACGGAGGACCCCAAGCCCACGGCCGTGGTCCCGGTGGGGTATCCCGTGGCGCGGCCATAAGCCTGATGTTTTCGGCATTGCAGTGCACTGGATGTCACCCCGGGCTTGACCCGGGGCCCTCGGGATCGCGCCGTGCCAATCACCGAAAGCGCACCCGCCGGCCAATTGCACCCGGGTGAACTTACAAGAACAGTGATGACGGTGATGGCCAGGGATGACAGTGATGCATCCCCCACCTCCACCCCTCTGCGCCTGTGACCGGCGTTGATTTGGGAACGCAGAGGACGCAAATGGCCGCAGAGGACACAGAGGGGTCAGTGCCACGGCGCCCGTTGGGCCCGACGCTATTTCCCGTCACTGGCACCGCAGGCGCCAACAGGATCATTCTTTGATTGAGGCCCAACCTGTCCCCAAGCCCGCCCCATCACTGTCATCCCTGGCCATCACCGTCATCACTGTTCCAGTAAGTTCAATTCCTCTCTGTGTCCTCTACGGCCATCTGGGTCCTCCGCGTTCCAAAGCGACGCATCCATCGCACCAAAGCCAGTCGGGAGGCCCGCTGCCGCGCCACTGGTACGCCCGCTTTCCCGAGGAGCCCGGGTCAAGCCCGGGCTGACATCATTGCTTGGCCAGGGCCTCACACCCTCACCCCCTCGAACGCGGCCTTCAGTATCCCCGCACTCCGCGCCAGAGCCTTCTCCTCCTCCCCGGTCAGCGTTGGCTCCAGGGTCGCCACCACGCCGCTGCGGCCCACCAGCCGGGGCAGGGACAGGGCCACGTCCTTCACCCCCGCTACCTCGGGCGTGAGGATGGAGCAGGTGGCCAGGGCCTGTTCGTCGTCCTGCACCATCTGGGCCAAGCGGGCCAGGCCGGCGCCGATGCCGAACCAGGTGGCGCCCTTGCCCTTGATGATGGCGGCGGCGGCGTGGCGCACCTCATCGTCGATATGGGCCCTGTCGGCGTCGGTCAGGGGCTTGCCCAACTGCCGCCCGGCCTCCTCCACCGGCAGGCCGCCGGCCTTGGCGGTGGACCAGTGCAGCACCTCCGAATCACCATGTTCCCCCAGGACATGGGCGTGCACCGACTTGGGGCTGACGCAGAGGTGCCGGGCCAGCAGGGCGCGGAACCGGGCCGTGTCCAGGATGGTGCCGGACCCGATCACCCGGCAGGCGGGTACGCCGTGCTTGGCGGCGATGGCGGCGCTGACCTGGGTCATCACGTCCACCGGGTTGGTGGCCACCAGGAACACCGCGTCGGGGCTGGCGTCCAGCACCTGGGGGATGATCTCCCCGAAGATGGCGGCGTTGCGGGACAGCAGGTCCAGCCGGCTTTCCCCCGGCTTCTGGTTGGCCCCGGCGGACAGCACCACGATCCCGGCCCCGTCCAGCTCACCATACCCGCCCGACCGCACCCGCGCCGGATAGGCGAAGGGGGTGGCATGCAGGATGTCTCGCGCCTGGGCCTCCGCCAGCTCCGTGTTGCGGTCCACCAGCACCAGCTCGCTGCCCACGCCGCGCATCAGCATGGCATAGGCGGCGGTGCTGCCCACGGCTCCCGCCCCGACGATCCCGATCTTCATGGCATTCCTCCCGGTTCGACCTTCGGGAGATTAACCGTGCGGCGGGCGAAAGGGATTGCGCTGGGTCAATCCGGACCCATGCCGAGGGCGCATTGGACAAAATTCCTAAGAACTGTCATGCTCGACTGGTCTTGGACACAGTGAATCGTAGGTCGGATTAGGAGCCAGAGGCTCCGTAATCCGACAGCCGCCGGCGGAAGCCGTCGGAACACGCGGCCGCCCGCTTATGCGACCTATGGGTTCCCCTTAAGGTGACACGAACCCGACCCGGTCGCCTTTGTCTCCTTAAGCGGCGAACCTCAATGACTTCAATCCCATACAAGGTGACGCCGGTAACGTTAAGCGTCACCTCAAGGTCACCTTGGTCACCTTAAGGTCAACTTAGTCACCGGTCGCGAAGGCGTCCCGCCACTGCCTCAAGCCCGCCAGCACGCCGGCCGCGGGCAGGTGGGTGACCGTGTCGTGGTGCAGATCCTCGAAGCGGACCAGGTCCCCCTCCCGCACCACCTCATACACGTTGCCCACGGTGCGGAAATGCCGGCCCGGGTCGGCCAGGGCCTCTTCCAGTTCCGCCAACAGGCCGCTGTCGCCGTTCAGGTCCACCACCAGGAACATGGCCAGGTGGGACCAGTCCCCGTCCCCTTGCGCCCGCAAATGGCCTTCCTCGGTCCGGAACAGGCGCAGGGGAGGGGGGGTGGTCATGGGGTCCGCCTACCGGTCAGGGGGTCATGGGGTGGGAACGATCGGGAAGGCCGTGTTGATCCGGTCCTTGCCCTGTCCCAGCCAGGCGAACTGGATGGTGAAGGGCTGGCCCTTGCTGTCAAGGCAGTACTGGGCTCCTCCCGTCTTCGGCGCGGACGGTCCCTGCTGCCAACCATTCACCGGCTTGGAATTGGCGGCGGCGTACAGGGCCGACTCCGTGATCTGCGGGATGGTGCAGGCGTCGGGGTAGAAGCTCTTCCGGGCCAACTGCGCGCCGTTGCTGAAGGTCACCGGCCGGACCGTCAGGCCGTTGTAGGTCACGCTGGGCGCACCGACGGACTTCACGTCCGGGGATGTGGCCATGATCTGCATGGAATGGGCGCCGACGGGCTTTCCGCTCTTGTTGTACTCGCCGCAGAAGACATGGCGCAGGTTCAGGGATGGCTGGGTGGTGGACCAGCCGAACGACTTGTCCTTGCAGGACGGGGCCTCGGCCGACGCGGCGGTGGAAGCCACGATGAGCAGGGGCAGCAACAGCAGGGCGGCATGGCGCATGGGGAACCTCTCGGCAGGCGGCATAGCCGGGCGCGCGGATCGGGGTTGCAGGTGTCTGGTATATTACCACCGAAGGAGGGTTCTGTTGAGGGGGCAGCTTGCGACACTCCGCCCCTTGGGGCAGGAAGGGGATCGCCCCACATCCGGGGCCAGACCGCCTGTCGGACAGAATGCCCATGAACCGCGCCCGCCTGATCCGCATTCTCATCGCCAGCCTGCTCGGCCTCGCCCTCGCCGCCGTGGTGGCCTGGTGGACGGTGCAACAGGACCAGCGCCGCGGCGGCACCACCGCCGGCCTGTCAGTGCCCGCCGTCTCCATCGGCGGCCCGTTCAACCTGGTGGACCACACCGGCCGCCCCGTGACGAACGAGAGTTTCGCCGGCAAGTACCGGCTGGTCTTCTTCGGCTTCACCAACTGCCCCGACATCTGCCCGACGGAGTTGCAGGTGATGGGTGCCGCGTTGGGGGAACTGGGCGCCGACGCCGCCCGGGTCCAGCCCCTGTTCGTCACGGTGGACCCGGAACGGGACACGCCCCAGGCCCTGGCGGAGTATGTGGCCCTCTACCATCCCGGCATCCTGGGCCTGACCGGCTCCCCTTCCCAGGTGGACGCGGTGGTGAAGTCCTACCGCGCCCATTACGCCAAGGTGCAGCAGGGGGCCGGTGCCGGCGACTACACCATGGACCACAGCACCTACACCTACCTGATGGGCCCGCAGGGGGAGTTCCTGACCGTCTTCGCCCGCGGCACGCCCCCGGCCGAGATGGCCCAGGCCATCCGAACCCACATGAAGGGCTGACGCCATGTCCCGCCTGACCCTAGCCGCCGCCCTCGCCGCAGCCCTGCTCAGCCCCGCCGCCTGGGGTGCCGACGTGACGGCGACGGAGGCCTGGGCCCGCGCCACCACCAGCCAGGCCCGCAACGGCGGCGCCTTCCTGACCCTGTCCAACCCGGGCACCGCCCCCGACCGGCTGGTGGCCGCCGCGGCGCCCGACGTGGCGGAGAAGGTGGAGCTGCACACCCACCTGATGGAGGGCGGCGTCGCCCGCATGCGGCCCGTGGAAGGCGGGATCGAGGTGCCGGCCGGCGGGTCGGTGGTGCTGAAGCCGGGCGGCTACCACGTCATGCTCATGGGCCTGAAGCGCCCGCTGAAGCCGGGGGAAAGCTTCCCCCTGGCCCTGACGCTGGAGAAGGCCGGGACCCTGCCGGTCACCGTGCAGGTCTGGGCCCCGGGCCAGGAACCCGCCGCCCATGCCGGGCACAACCACGCCCACAAAGGTGGGCAGGGGGCCGGTACCACGGGGCGCTAGGCCTTGTTCTTTGGTCCTATCCGGCCACCCCACCCTGCGACGCAGTGCAGCATTGCCCGCGTGGCACGGCAGATTTCCAGCAATTTCAATGGTTTGGTGCTCAGGGGTACGGGCTTGACAGGGTGGGGTGCCGCCCGTATGGTGCCGCCGCTTTCGCGCGGTGGACAACTCCGGCGGACGGAGGGGCGTTGTGAGTGATGAGCGCCAACCCCCTTCCCTGGCGGAACTGGACGCCCGGCTGCGGGAAGCGAGGCGTGTCGCCGGTCTGGACCCGGTGGAGCCGTCGCCTTACGAGGCGATGGGCAACGGGTCCGGGGGCAGTGACATGGGCCTCGGCCTGCGGATCGGGGTCGAGCTGGTGGCCGGGGTCATCCTCGGGCTCCTCCTCGGGCTCGGGCTGGACAAGTGGCTGGGGATCGCCCCCTGGGGGTTGATCATCGGCGTCTTCGTCGGCGCGCTCGCAGGGTTCATGAACGTGTACCGGGTCGCCAACGGCCAGGGGTACGCGGCGGGTTTCAAGGCTTCCGGGGACGGCCCTCCCAAGGCTGGTCCCGGGGCGGAATGAACAAGGCGCCGGCCCGTCCCGGGCATGCGCGCCAACCGATCCCGGCCCAGCCGGGGCATGGGGAATGAGGGCGTCGTGGCTGATCCGTTGCACCAGTTCGAGATCCAGCGGTACATCCCCCTCCAGGTGGGCGATCTCGACCTGTCCTTCACCAACTCCGCCCTGTTCATGGTCCTCGCCGTGCTGCTCAGCGCCGGCCTGCTGATCATGGGAATGCGCGGCCGTGCCATGGTGCCGGGCCGCCTGCAGTCGATGGCGGAGATCCTCTACGAATTCGTCGCGGACATGGTGAGGGAGAATGCGGGCCCGCAGGCGCGCAGGTACTTCCCCTTCATCTTCTCGCTGTTCATCTTCATCCTGTTCGGCAACCTGCTGGGCCTGATCCCCACGGCCTTCACCTTCACCAGCCACATCATCGTGACCTTCGCGTTGGCGATGGTGGTGTTCGTGTTCGTGACCATCCTGGCCTTCGCCCGGCACGGCCTGCACTTCTTCCACTTCTTCCTTCCCGAGGGCACGCCCGGCTTCATCGCCCCGCTGATCATCCCGATTGAGGTGATCAGCTACTTCGTGCGGCCGATCAGCCTGTCCATCCGTCTGTTCGCCAACATGCTGGCGGGCCACACCATGCTGAAGGTGTTCGCCGGCTTCAGCGTGACCCTGGCGGGCCTGGGCGGCATCGGCTACGCCGCCGGCCTGATCCCGGTCGCCCTCAACGTGGCGCTGTTCGGGCTGGAGTTCCTGGTTGCCTGCATCCAGGCCTACGTCTTCGCGCTGCTCAGCTGCGTGTACCTCCGCGACGCGCTGGAACTGCACTGATCCGGCGCCGCTACCCCTTCACCTCAAGTCAACCCGACGCGCAAACCGTCAAAACCTAGAGGATCGTCAAAATGGAAGCTGAAGCCGCAAAGTTCATCGGCGCCGGCCTCGCCATGCTCGCCCTGCTGGGCGTCGGCATCGGCCTCGGCAACCTGTTCTCCGGCCTGTACCAGGCCGCGGCCCGGAACCCGGCCGCCATCCCGGCCTACCGCACCTTCATCTTCATCGGCTTCGCCCTGACCGAGGCCGCGGGCCTGTTCGCCCTCGTCATCGCCTTCCTGATCCTGTTCGGCTAAGGCCGGACGGTCCGGCCGCCGGCTCGCCGGCGGACGCGCTACAGCGCCGGGTTCGCCGCCGTCGCGACATCCTGCCCGACCGGGCAGGGCAAGCGACGGCGGTGTCTTATGGGCCTTCCCCCGGCGGGGCGGCCCTGGGCCAGCCGGTGCTGGCAAGGATCGGGCAGGGCCGGGCAACCGGCCGGCCCCCATCACGGATGGGTGCGTAGATGCGAGTGCAAAGCCTTTCGCGCTGGTGCGCCTGCCTTGCCGTCGCCGCGCTCGCGGCGGTCGCGCTGGCGGAGCCCGCCCTGGCCGAGGCCGCGGGCCAAGGGGCCGCCGGCCATGCCGCCGATGCGGCGGCCCACGGTGCCGACCATGGCTCCGGCGGCCTGCCACAGTTGAACCCTGCCAGCTACGCCTCCCAGGTGTTCTGGCTGGCGATCACCTTCGGCCTCCTGTTCTGGCTGATGTCCAAGGTGGCGCTGCCCCGCGTCGCCGAGGTGCTGGAAGCCCGGCAGGAAAAGATCACCAACGACCTGGAGAAGGCCACGGCCCTGAAGACCGAGGCCGAGGGCGTGATGCAGGCCTATGACAAGGCCCTGGCCGACGCCCGCGCCAGCGCGCAGAAGCTGATGGCCGAGACCGTTTCCGCGACGGATGCCGAGACGGCCCGCCGCAACGCGGAACTGGGCGCCGACCTGGCGCAGCGCACCCGCGCCGCGGAGGAACGCATCCTGGCGGCCAAGCAGACGGCCCTGGACAATGTCCGCGGCGTCGCCGCCGAGGCCGCCCAGGCCGCGGTGGAGCGCCTGGTGGGCGTCGCCCCCAGCGCCGATGATGCCGGTGCCGCCGTTGACAGCGTGATGCGGGGGGCTGCCTGATGATCGAGAACCCGTATTTCTGGGTTGCCCTGGCGTTCCTGATCTTCGTCGGGATCGTCATCAAGATGGCGGGCAAGAGCATCGTCGGGGGCCTGGACGCCCGTGCCGAGCGCATCCGCAACGAGCTGGAGCAGGCGCAGAAGCTGCGTGAGGACGCCCAGGCGGCCCTCGCCCAGATCCAGCGCAAGCAGCGCGACGCCCTGAAGGAGGCGGAGGCCATCATCGCTTCCGCCCGTGAGGAGGCCGACCGCCTGCGTCGCCAGGCCGCCACCGACCTGGACTCGTCCCTGCGGCGCCGCGAGGCCCAGGCCTTGGACAAGATCGCCCAGGCCGAGGCGCAGGCCCTGCAGCAGGTCCGGGACATGGCGGTGGACATCGCCGTGGCCGCCACGGAAAAGCTGCTGGTCCAGAACCTGGACCAGGCCCGCAACGACGTGCTGGTCAACCAGGCCATCGCCGAGCTGCCGGCCAAGCTGCACTGACCCCGGTCACCGCAGCCGAAGCTACCAAGGGCGCCGGAAACGGCGCCCTTTTGCTTTTCCGGCTCAACCCCACAGCGCGCATGGATTTATGCGTTCAAAAGGGGTAGTCGCCGGCTATGATCCCCTGGTCGAAGACGCGACCCCGCGGGGGTGGGGCGCCATGGACGGGGGAACCATGCGTATCGTCACGGCCATCCTGGCCCTGTTCACTTTGCTTGCCGGCCCGGCATCGGCCCAGGTGCCCGATGGCTCCGCCAAGCAGCTGTCCGACTTCAACTGGCAGACGGAGCCCAAGGCCTACAAGGTCGGCTCCATTGCCGCCAGCATGACCACAGAAGCCGATGAGGCCATCGTGACCGGCACCGAGGCCGGCGCGGTCATGTCCTTCCTCCAGGGCATCAAGGGCTACGACGATGTCGAGGGGCTGGTCGTCAAGACCGAGGGCCCATTGGCCAACAGCTTCGTGGTGATCAGCCACGATCCCATCGGCTACGTGAAGGACGATGACTGGAGCACCACTGACGCCAATTCCCTGCTGGACTCCTTCATTGAGGGCACGGAAGAGGGCAATAAGGCCCGCGCCAAGGCCGGCGTGCCGCTGTTGAAAGTCGCGGGGTGGGCTGAGCCACCGCACTATGACAAGGTCAACAACACGCTCTGGTGGGCGATTCGGGTCGAGAGCACCGATGGGCAGTCCATCAATGCCACTGCCCTGAAGCTGTCCCGAAACGGCTATTCCCGCCTGATCTGGGTAGGCGATCCCGCGCAGTTCACCAACGCGGCCGACACCATGCGCCCGACCCTGGACCGCTACCGTTTCGACCCGGGCCACCAGTATGGCGACTTCTCCGCGGGGGACGTGGTGGCTGGCGTGGGCCTCGCCGGCCTCGCGGTGGGAATCCTGAAGGGCAAGGCCGGCTTCAAGGTTGCCACTGGCATCCTGGCCCTGGCCCTGCCTTTCCTGAAGAAGTTCGGGGTGTTCCTGGTCATCCCGCTGCTGGCCGGTTTCCGCTGGCTACGCCAGCGCCTTGGCAAGGGCGGCAGCCCCGGCGTGTGAGTGCGCGGCGCTCAGCGCGACGGCGTCTGGGACAGGTCCTTGGGCCCTTCCTTCGGCCTGTCCTCCTTCAGCGTCTCGTTGCCGATTTCCGGGTCCTTGTACTCCGGCAGGGCTACGAACTGGTCCGTGGTGTGGGGGATGCGCAGGACGGTGCGGTCCTCCTGCAACTGCACCTCCTCCCACGGCACGGCCGAGGCCTTTGCCAGGGGTCCGGCCGGGCCGTCGCCGGCCACGACGATGGCGGCCCGCCGAGCCTGCAGGTCGAACAGTACGTCGGTGACGCGGCCGGCGAGGCGGCCGTCGCTGGTTTCCACCGAACGGCCCAGCAGCGACTCGGCACTGGAAAGGCCACCTTCCAGGGCCGCGTTGCCGGCCCCCATCTTCAGGTTCGGCTCCGCCCAGGCCGGGGCGGCGAGCAGGACGGGGAGGAGCAGGGACAAGGCGCGACGCATGGGTGGACCTTCCGACTGGGGGCGCTCCCCCAACCGGCCGCCAAGCCCGCCGTTCCCTCAGGCCGGGCGCCGCACCTGCGCCGCCAACCCCAGAAAGGCGGGGTAGGGGTGCGTGACAACATAGGTGGGGATGGGGCCCAGGAAGTCCCGCATCCGCCCCTTCTCCACGAAGCGCTTGCGGAAGCGGCTGTGGGTGAAGGCGGTCAGGAAGCGGGGGATGATACCCCCGGCGATGAACACCCCGCCCCGCGCACCGATGGACAGGGCCAGGTTGCCCGCCACGGTGCCCAGCATGGCGCAGAACATCTCCAGCGCCTCCACGCACACCGGGTCGCGCCTGGCCAGGGCTCGGTCGGAGATCTCCGCCGCGGTCAGCTTCTCCGGCTCCAGCCCGTCCAGGTAGGCCAGGGTGTCGTACAGGTTCACCAGCCCTGGGCCGCAGACCAGCCGCTCCGCCGAGACATGCTCATAGGTCTTGCGCAGCTGCGCCAGCACGGCGCTTTCCCGGTCGGTGATGGGGGCCATGGTCACGTGGCCACCCTCCGTCGCCAGCGCTGTCCAGCCCCCCGGGCCGGGGATCAGGGCAGACACGCCCAGGCCGCTGCCGGGGCCCAGCACGCCCACCGGGTAGCCCGCCACGGGCTCCCCGTCGCCCACCTGCACCTTGTCGGCGGCACCCAACTCGGGGATGCCCAGGGCGACCGCGGTGAAGTCGTTGATCACATCCAGCCGATCCAGCCCCAGCGCGTCGCGCACGTCGCGGATGGAGAATTCCCAGGGCAGGTTGGTCATGCGGATGCGGTCGCCGGTCACCGGCCCCGCCAAGGCGAAGGCGGCGTTCAGGGGGCGCACGCCTTGCCCGGCCAGATAGGCCCTCGCCGCCTCCGTCAGGGTGGGATAGTCGGCGCAGCGTAGCACCCGCTCCGAATGGGCGGGCCCCTCGGCCCCCACCAGGGCGAAGCGGGCGTTGGTGCCGCCGATGTCGGCGATCAGGCTGTCCGCGGCAGTCATGCCGTGCCCCCGACCTGGGACAGGGTGTCCACATACGTCTCCCGCCAATGGGTGATGTCGTTCTCGCGCAACACCTTCATCATCGCCTCGTAGCGCTCGCGCCGCTCCTGCAGGGGCATGGTCAGGCCGCGCTGCATGTTCTCCGCCACGGCCCGCACGTCATAGGGATTGACCACCAGCGCGGCGTCAAGCTCCTTCGCGGCCCCGGCGAAGCGGGACAGCACCAGCACCCCCGGATCTTCCGGGTCCTGGCAGGCCACGTACTCCTTCGCCACCAGGTTCATGCCGTCGCGCAGGGGCGTGACCAGCCCGATGCGGGCATGGCGATAGAACCCGGCCAGGGCCTTGCGGCTGAAGCTCTTGTTCAGGTAGCGGATGGGCACCCAGTCGAACTCGGCGAACTGGCCGTTGATATGGCCGGCCAGGGCTTCCAGCTCCCGCCGGATCGCCTGGTACTCGGCCACGTCCGTGCGGGACGGGGGCGCCACCTGCATGAAGCTGACCTGCCCCTGGTTGGCGGGATAGGCGTCCAGCAGCGCCTGGAACGACTCGAACCGCTGCGGCAGGCCCTTGGAATAGTCCAGCCGGTCCACGCCGATGATCAGCGCCCGGCCCACCAGGCTCTCCTTCAGCCGCCGCATCTGCACCGTGTCGGCCGCCTGCGTGGCGATGCCTGCCAGCACGTCCGTGTCGATGCTGATGGGGAAGGCGCGAGCCACCATGGTCCGGCCAAAGGCGCGGATGCGGCAGCCCTGCCCGGGGCCAAGGTCCTCCACCTCGCCTTGCGCCTCGAACCGGATGTAGTTGGCGAAGCTCAACAGGTCGCTGCCGGTCTGGAACCCGACCAGATCATAGGCGCACAGGGCCCGCACCAGCGCCTCATGGGCCGGCAAGGCCACCAGGATTTCCGCCGCGGGCCAGGGGGTATGCAGGAAAAAGCCCATGCGCTGCCCCAACCCCATGCTGCGGAGCTGCTCGGCGAAGGGGATCAGGTGGTAGTCATGCACCCAGACGATGTCGTCCGGTTGCAGCAGGGGTGCCAAGCGGCTGGCGAACAGGCTGTTGACCCGCTGGTAGCCCGAATAGGTCCGGCCACTGAACTGTGCCAGGTCCAGCCGGTAATGGAACAGGGGCCAGAGGGTGGAGTTGGCGTAGCCGTTGTAATATTCCTCCAGGTCCCGCTGGGTCAGGCCCAGCGTGGCGAAGGTGATCCGGCCGGATTGGGCCAGCGACGGCGCATCCGGCGGTGTGTCCACCGTCTGGCCGCTCCAGCCGAACCAGATGCCCCCTCGGCGCTTCAGCGCCTCCTGGATTGCCACGGCAAGGCCGCCGGCCTGGGTCTTGCCCTCCTCGACGGGGGCGACGCGGTTCGAAACGGCGACGAGTCGGCTCACGGCTTCAATCCCTGGTATCCGGGCACATACCAGGGGTAACGGCAGGGAAGCGGCCGGGTTGCACCCCGGAAGTTCCCTGATTTTGCTGCGACGCAACATCGCGGGGAGCGGCGACTACCGCCAAGTCCCTGGAGAAACAAGGTTTATGCGCGCATGCCGGTCCCGCGATTTTGCACTTGCACAACGCCGGGCGGGCGAGCATATTTTGCAGTGCGACACGGGCGCTACGGCGCTCCTCTGTCGTAACGCACTTCTTGGGCGTTTCCTCCCTAAACTCAGGCCGTCCCTCACGGGGCGGCCTTTTTCTTTGCCCGCGTCCAGCGTGCCTACCGGTGCATGCGTGGCGGCGTCAAGGAAGGGCCTTGACCATCAGCAGCAGGTCCAGTTCCTGGCCGAACTTCACCCCGATCCCCGGCAGCACGCCGGCCTCGGCGAAGCCCAACGAGCGGTGCAGCCGCACCGACCCCTCGTTCCGCCGGTCGCCGATCACGGCAACGACCTTGCGGAAGCCCAAGGTCCGGCAGCGCCCCAACAAATCCTGCATCAGCAGGCGCCCCACCCCGCGGCCTTGCGCGCCGTCGGCCACATAGACCGAGTTCTCGATGGTGAAGCGGTAGGCCGGGCGGGTGCGGAACGGGCTGGCATAGGCATAGCCCAGCACCCGTGTCCCCTCCGTCGCCACCAGCCAGGGCAGGCCCTTGGCCTGGACATCGGCCATACGGCGGGCCATCTCCGCCGCGTCGGGCGGCTCCTCCTCATAGCTGGCCGTGCCGTGCAGCACCGCGGGGGCATAGATGGCGGCGATGGCGGGGGCATCGGCGGACGTCGCCTCCCGCACGGAAAGGGGTGGTGTGCCGTGCATCGCTCCCTCAGCGCTTGGGCTTCAACCGGTGCCCCGGCAGCGCCCCCAGGGCGCCCACCACCAGCTCCATGTGCCGGGCCAGGACGGGCAAATAGGGCCGGCGCTCCAGGGTGACCTCATCCATGTACAGGCTGCGGTTCAGCTCCACCTGCAAGGCGTGGACCCCTTCCGACGGGCGGCCATAATGTCGCGTCGTGTGGCCGCCTGCATAGGGCGCGTTCCGGCTGACCGTGTAGCCCAGGGACTGGAGCGTCGCCTCCGCCGCCGCCACGATGGGGCTGGCGCAGGCGGTGCCGTAGCAGTCGCCCAGCACGATGTCGGTGGTGCCGGTCTCCGCCGCCTCGGGCGGCAGGCCGATGCTGGGCATGGAATGGCAGTCCACCAGGATGCAATAGCCGAACCGGGCCACCGTGGCGTCCACCAGCCGGCGCAGGGCGGCATGGTAGGGGTAGTAGCAGGTCTCCACCCGCTCGATCACCTCGGCGAAGCGGAGCTTGCGGCGATAGATCTCCTCCCCGCTGGCCACGACGCGGGCGATGGTACCCAGCCCGGCCGCCACGCGGGGGCTGCGGGTATTGGCATAGCCGGGGAGGGGGCCCTCCACCATGGCGGGGTCCAGCTCGAACGGTTCCCGGTTCGGGTCCAGGAAGGCCCGGGGGAACAGGGCGGCCAGCAAGGGCGCCCCCAAGGCCGCGGCGGGCGCGAAAATCTCATCCACATAACAGTCCTCGGACCGGCGCAGGGCCTTGGCGTCCAGGCGCGAGGCGGCGAGGAACGCGTCCGGGTAGGCCGACCCGCTGTGCGGCGACGCCAGCACCACGGGCAGCGTCTGGGGCGCCGGCGCCAGGATGCGGTAGACGTCGCCGATCACGGGGCTTTCTGTGGCACGGGGATGGTCCATCCATGATGATGTAGCTGAAACAGAGGGGGCCTTCCACCTGCCGCCGGGGGCGTCCTCGAAAATTCCGCCATGGAGATGCAAGCAGGGGGTTGCCAAGCCCGCCACACGGTGATACACCCCCGCTCCGCCGCCGGGGCCCGCACCCGGCCGGTTTAAGGCGAAGCCGGGCAGCCGCCCGATGGATGCCAAGGATGGGCGCGTAGCTCAGCGGGAGAGCACTACGTTGACATCGTAGGGGTCACAGGTTCAATCCCTGTCGCGCCCACCATCCTTCCCCAAGTAACATAAAGCAGTCAGCAGGTATCGGCTCCTACCCGGTCACCGGTCGGGACGGACCAGCCGCTGGTTTGCAGCATTCGGGCGTCCGCAGGCTTGGCTGGACCGGGCAGCCGTGCGGGCGAGTACGGGACAACAAGGTGCCAACGACCCACCCCCGGCGCGCGCACGGGCGCGGGGACCTTCCCCCGCGCGGTGTCGCTACCCCCTGTGGGCCCGGCGCTCCCATGGCAGGGGCCAAGCCGGCCCCCGCCACCGCGTGTGGTCGCTCAGGATGCGGGCGGCGCGATCCCGACCCTGCGGGTGCCCGTGGCACCGCCGGCCGCGGCGGCCGCGGCACCCAGCGCCAGGGCGACGAAGCCCCAAATCGCGGCGGAGCTTGCGGCATTGGCGGCGGTCTCGGCCGTCTGGCGGGCCTGCGTTTCCGCCTGTTGCAGGGCTTGGTCCACCTGGGCCCGGATCTGCTCCGCCGGGACGCCGGCGGTGCGGGCCAGGATGTCCGTGGCCTGCTGGCGGGCCTGGGCCGCCTGCTCGCCGCCGCGCAGGAACTGCGGGGCGATGCCGGCGAGTTCCCGCCTCGCCTGGGCCACTTGGTCCGGTGTGGCGTTGGGCGCTATCTGGGCCACCAGGCGGTCCGCCTGCTGGGCGACCTGGCCGCCGGTGATGCCGCTGCCCTCGGCGGCCTGCTGGGCGGCGCCGGTGGCACCCCGGACGCCACCGGCCAGCGTGCTGAACGCCCCGCCGACAAGGCCGCCGATGGCCGAGGTCAGCAGGTAGAAGGTCAGCAGCAGCAGGAATGCCCAGGTCACCAGCCCGTGCAGGATGCCGTCCCCCCGCTGGAAGACGCCTGCCAGCCGCGCGGCCGCGTAGCCGCCCACGAACATGGCTGCCAGCATGCTCAGCACCCACCAGATGGCCGCGCCGATGCCCAGGGAGCTGGCGGCGGGCGAGCCGCCGACCTGGGCCGGGTCCACGGTGGTCAGTCCGATGCCGATCCCCAGCAGGCTCAGCAGCAGGTTCAGGGCGAGGCCCAGCACCACGCCCCCGAACACGGCCCCCCAGGAGATGCGGCGGGCGGCGGGGACGACCTCCACAGCGGTCCCGCCGGTGGCATTTGCCGCCGTCGCCGTCGTTCCATAGGTGTTGACCCGGTCCATGGTCGTTCCCCCTTGTTGCCGCCGCACGTCGCGGTAGTCGCGGGGTCAACCACCGGCAAGGTCGAACGTCGCGCCGGCCCCGGGGCCCTGCGGGACAGCCCACCGCCCCGACGCGCAGGCGCGGGGGCCGCCCGTTCGGGACATTTCCATGCCGGAAGAGTGGGGCAGGCCGCCCGGCCGGGGTGCTACGGTGGGAAAGCCCCATTCCGGGGCGGGGGAATGGCGTCATGGACGGAATCCGCATCATGGTCGTCGATCCCTGCCGGCTTTTCCGGGCCGGCCTCTGCCGCCTCCTGGCGCTAGATTTCAGGATCGTGGCGGAGGCGTCGGACATCACCGCTGCGTTGCGGCTGCTGGACCCGGGCGCGGGAGCCGTCGGCCTGGTGCTGCTGGGGGCGGCGGCCGACGCGATGCCGGGGGAGGTGCTCGCGGCGCGGGCGGCCCTGCCTGGGGCGCGGGTGCTCCACCTTTCCGACAGCCCCACGGCCCAGGTCCTTGCCGCGCTGTTCTCCGCGGGCGGCGACGGCTGCTTGGGAAAGAACGTCCCCCTGGCCGCCCTGGCGCAGTCCATGCGCGTGGTGGCGCTGGGCGGGAAGGTCTTCCCGCCGGAGGCACCGGGGCTGGTGGGCCGGGGCCCGCCGGCAGCCGGCGCGCCGCCCGCTGGGCTGTCAGCCCGTGAGGCGGAGGTGGCGGGCATGCTGCCTGGGGGCGCCTGCAACAAGGCCATCGGCAAGGCGATGGGCATCACCGAGGCCACGGTGAAGGTGCACCTCAAGACCGTGATGCGGAAGATCAACGTGGCCAACCGCACCCAGGCGGCCATCTGGGCCCTGGCGAACGGCCTGGGGCCGGCCCTCGGCCCGCCGGTGCCGAGGGTGGCCGGCGGGGTCCGGCCCTGAGGGTTCCGGCCCGCGGCCCTGCCCCTGGAACAATGGGCGGGACGCCCCATATGGTTCCCATCGCCCGCCCGGTCCTGGCCGCGGGCGACTGAGGGAGATGCCGCGCCCCCGCCCGACACTGGACGGAGCGCGGCCTTGCCACTTTCCCCTGTCCTCCTGCCAGCCCCACGTCACAGCTGGGGTCGCCCGGCGAGAGGACCTTGAATGTCCATGGGACAATTGTCAGCGCCATCTTCCCCGCCGGCCCCGACGGTTGCGGGCGCGGCGCCCGCGGCGGTGCCGCTGACGGCGACGCTCGCGCGGGAGTTGGCGCGGCACTGCCGGGCCTACCGGGAACCGATGACCCGCAAGGCCATCGGCCAGCTGGCCACCACCGTGCCCCCGTTCCTGCTGCTGGTGGGGCTGATGCTCTGGGCGGCGGCGGAGGCGTGGTGGCCGGGCCTGCTGCTGGCCCTGCCGGCGGGCGGGCTGCTGGTGCGGCTGTTCACGATCCAGCACGACTGCGGCCACGGCTCCTACTTCCGCAGCCGCGCCGCCAACGACCGGCTGGGGCGGGCCCTGTCCCTGCTGACCGCCACGCCCTATGACAGCTGGAAGCGGGCGCACGCCCTGCACCACGCCACGACCGGGGACCTGGACCGGCGCGGCGTCGGCGACGTCCGCACCCTGACGGTGCGCGAGTACAGGGCCCTGCCCTGGGCGGGGCGGCTCTGGTACCGGCTGTACCGGAACCCGGTGGCGCTGGTGCTGGTGGGGTCGCCCCTGAACTTCCTGGTCCTGCAGCGCCTGCCGAACGGCATGGGCCTGCCCTGGCGCGCCGCCTGGCGGGACGTCGCCGCCCTGGACGCCGCCCTGGCCCTGGCCGTCGCCGCCCTGGCGCCCCTGGCGGGCGGGGTGGCGCCGGTGCTGCTGGCGCTGGTCCCCACGGTGTGCGTGGCCGCCTGGGTCGGCGGCTGGCTGTTCTACGTGCAGCACCAGCACGGCGACGCCGTGTGGGAGCGGGGCGGGGACTGGGACTTCCACCGGGTGGCGCCGAGCGGCAGCTCCTACTACGTGCTGCCGCGGGCGCTGCAGTGGCTGACCGGCAACGTCGGCCTGCACCACGTCCACCACCTGGACAGCCGCGTGCCCAACTACCGCCTGCAGGAATGCCTGGAGGGCCACGACGCCCTGGGGCGGATCAACCGGCTCACCCTGCTGGGAAGCCTGCGCTGCGCCCGGCTGGCCCTCTGGGACGAGGGCTCCCGGCGCCTCGTCACCTTCGCCGAGGCCTGCCGCGGGGCGCCGGTGCGGCAGTCATGACGGGCGCCGACGGGTTCGTTTGTCCCTGACGAGAACTCGGGCTGTCCCTCAGCCCGCGCTCGGGGTGAACTCCAGCTCCAGCCGCGCGCCGCCGCCCGTGACCCAGCGGTGGGTGGCCCCGACCTGCCGTGCCAGGCCCTCGATGATCTGCAGCCCGGTGCCTGTCGCCGACGGCCCCGGCGGCAGGCCCTTGCCGTCGTCCCACAGCACGATTCGCGCCAGCCCGCCGGGCAAGGCCCTGAGCATGAGCCCCAAGGTCCCGGGGCCGCCGCCGAAGGCGTGCTTCAGGCTGTTGGTGACGAACTCGTTCACCACCAGCCCCAACGGCACCGCCACGTCCACCGCCGCCCGCATGTCCTCCAGGTCCGCTTCCAGCCGCACCGCGGCCGCGCCGTCGCTACGCAACCCCACCAGCCCCTGCGCCACATCCCGCAGGTAGGGGGCGAGGTCCAGGGCGTCTACGCTTCCACCGACGTAAAGCCGCGCGTGCAGCAGCCGCATCGCCTCGACCCGCTGCCCCACGACTTCCAGCTCACGGCGCGTCTCCGCCGTCCCGGCCTGGGCGGCCTGCACCTGGACGAGGCTGGTGATGACCTGCAGGTTGTTCTTGACCCGGTGCTGAAGTTCCCGCAGCAGCCGGTCCCGCCCCTCCAGCGCGTCCCGCAGGGCGGGGAGCAGGAGCAGCCGTTCCACCGCGGAGGCCAGCAGGTTGGCGTAGGCGCGCAGGAAGTCGGTGTCCGCCGGCCCGAATTTCCGCGCCGCCCGGCTGTCCACCTGCAACAGGCCGAAGGGGGCGGCGGTGCCCGCGCCGGGGATCGGCACGTTGACGAGGGAGGACACGCCATGTGCCCGGATGAAGTCCGGCACGGTCAGCCGCGTCTCCGCCGCGACGTCGTCGATCACGAAGGGCCGGTTGGTGCGCAGGGCCTCGTGCTCGGAGGAGCCGGGCAGGTTGGGCACCACCGTGTGCCCCACCACGCCCGCCGACCAGCCCACGCCGGCCCGGACCAGCAGCGACCCGTCCGGCCGCATCTCCATGACCTTGGCCAGGTCCGTGCCCAGCCCCCGGCCGACCAGGCGGCAGGCCTCGTGGAGCACGTCCCCGAGGTCCCCGGCCCTGAGGGAGAACTCGCCGAAGTCGGCGAGCACCGAGGCGTGGCTGGTTCCGCCCGTTTCGTCCAATCCGCCGTCCCCCGTGCCCCGCCGCGTGGCCTGGGCCAACCATCACAGTACGTTAGCGTACAGGGGCCCGGCACGGGAAGCGAGCCGCCAGAAGGGGCAGGTTCGGGCCGGCCATGGGCCTCCGGGGAACCAGGGGTTTAGGGGGGCAGCCACGCCCGCTGCCAGCCCGGAATAGCCGGGGCTGCGCCGATGTCCCGCGTGACGGGCAGGTCGCGCCGGCGGTTTGGGATCTGCGGGGTCCGGGCCTGCAGCCGCGCAGCAATGATCGAGGGGAGGCCGCGAGATGGCGCCGTCCAGCACGGCCGTACGGTGGCTTGGGTTGCCGGGCAGGCCTTCCCTTCGCCGCTGCTGCTGGAGCTGCTGGCCGCCCGCGCCGACCGCCGCCCCTGACCGGGCGGCACCCGCAATCCGGAACCGTTACAAGGCCTGATGGACCCCTACATTCTCGTCATGGTCGCCGTGGGCCTGCTGGTGCTGCTGGTTGCCTGGCTGCCGATGCTCTTGCGTGAGGCACCCCTGTCCCTGCCCATCGTCTGTGTCGGGTTGGGCTGGATCTTCTCCGGGGCCATCCCCGACCCGGGCGCCCCGCTGCCGCTCGCCTATCCCGCGGCCACCGAACGGGTCACGGAATTCCTGGTGATCATCGCGCTCATGGGCAGCGGCCTGAAGCTGGACCGCCCCCCTGGCTGGCGCCCCTGGCAGGCGACGTGGCGGCTGCTGGCCGTGGCCATGCCGCTGAGCATCGCCGCGGCCGCCCTGCTCGGCTGGGCGTTGGGCGGGCTGGGTGTCGCCGCCGCCCTGCTGCTGGGCGCTGCCCTGGCTCCCACGGACCCGGTGCTGGCCGCCGACGTCCAGGTGGGGCCGCCCCGCTCCGGCGAGGAGGACGAGGTGCGTTTCAGCCTCACCTCCGAGGCCGGCCTCAACGACGGCTTGGCCTTCCCCTTCACGAACCTCGCCCTGGCCGTGGCCGCCTGGCTCGGCACGGCGCTGCCCCCGGGCGGGGTGCCGCCGGAGGGCCTGTCCTGGCTGTGGGACTGGCTCCTCGTCGACGTGGCCTGGAAGCTCGCGGCCGGCGTGGCGGTGGGCTGGGCCGTGGGGCTGGGCGTGGGCTGGCTCACCTTCCGGCTGCCGAACCGGGCGCGGCTGTCGCGCACCGGCGATGGCTTCGTCGCCCTGGCCATGACGCTGCTGAGCTATGGGATCACCGAGATGGCGCACGGCTACGGCTTCCTGGCCGTGTTCGTGACGGCGCTGGCCTTCCGCCACCTGGAGCGCGGGCATCGCTACCACGACCGGCTGCACGATTTGGCGGAGCAGGTGGAGCGGCTGCTCATGATGGCGGTGCTCGTGCTGTTCGGGGTGGCGCTCGGCCACGGGCTCCTGGCGCCGCTGACCTGGGGCGCGGCGGCGGCGGGCCTCGCCTTCCTGTTCGTCGCCCGCCCCCTGGCAGCCCTGGCCGGGTTCGCGGGACTGGGCATGCCGGGGCGGGAGGCCCTGGCGATCGGCTTCTTCGGCATCCGCGGGGTCGGCAGCTTCTACTATCTCGCCTACGCCTTGAACGAGGCGCCTTGGGCGGAGGCGGCGGATCTCTGGGCCCTGGCCGGCTTTGTCGTGCTCGTCTCGGTGCTGCTGCACGGCACCACGGTCACGCCGGCCATGCGCTGGCTCGACCGCGCCCGGGCCGATGCCAACGCCCCAAAAAGCCCCCACCGGCTGGGGCGGCGATCGGTTCCGAGCAGCCAGCCCCACCCTGACCGATGTCGGATTACTGGCGCCCTGGAAAGTTCGGGTGAAATGGCAGGGGCGTGGCTGGTGCCTGTCTGCTGGTACAACAAAGCCCGCATCACCAATGCGCAATATAACGAGAAAATGTGGCGATTCCGGAACAATATACATCCTGACTGATATAGTCATCGCAATCCATGTTGCACTGCACCACATGAGGTGATGCAACAAAAGGACTGAATGATGAATATCCATCACGCGATGAAGATCGGCCCCGCCAAGATCAATGACCTGTTCGGGCGTCTCGCCGACACCTCGGATGGCGCATCGAAGAAGCGCGAGACCATCTTCGCCGAGCTGGCATCCGAACTCCACCTCGTCGCGGAGCTTGAAGAGAAGCACCTGCTGCCGATGTTGGCCAAGCACGAGGAGACCAAGGCCCTGGCCGCGGCCGCCCGTGAGGACAACAAGGCCATCCTCCGCCAGCTCAAGGAGCTGGGCCAAGTGCCGAAGGACGGCGATGCATTTACCCAGGGTCTCGCGTCGCTGCGCAAGGCTTTCCAGCAGAGCGTCCGCGACGACCGCAAGGAATTGCTGCCGGCGGTGCAGAAGGTGCTGAGCCGCGAGGAGGCCACCAGCGTGGCCGGGAAGATGCAGTCCGGCGCTGCCCAGGCGGAGCAGGACCGCCGCGACGAGGCCAACCAGGCCAAGGCCGACGCGAAGGCCGCCCGCGAGGAGGTCCAGCGGGAGGCGGAGGCTGCCCAGGCCGTGGAGCGCACCCGTGAGGCCGCCGAGCAGGCATCCCGCGAGGCGGCGCGCCAAGCGGCCACCACCATCCGACAGGCCAGCGACGCGGTGGGGGACGCC
Source organism: Aerophototrophica crusticola (assembly GCF_012913305.1). NCBI lineage: Bacteria > Pseudomonadati > Pseudomonadota > Alphaproteobacteria > Rhodospirillales > Rhodospirillaceae > Aerophototrophica > Aerophototrophica crusticola. The sequence goes on from NZ_CP051775.1 coordinate 431,382, forward strand.
GCCCGCGAGGGGGCCGGCCGGATGGCCGAGGGTGTCCGGCGCGCCACCGCCTCCCTGGGCGATGCGGCGGGGATCTACCGGGAAGCGGCATCCAGCACGGCCGGCGACCTGCAGGCCGTGGCCTCGGCCTCAAACGTCGCGGTACGGGGCTTGGCGGAGGTCCGCCGGCACTGGAACGAGCACTTGTCCACCACCCTCCAGGAGGGCGTCGCCCTGTCCCAGCGGCTGATGCGCTGCAAGACGGGCCGCGAGGTGGCCGAGGCGCAGCGCGACTACGCCCGGTCGGCCACGCGCGCCTGGCTGGCCTCCCAGGTCAAGATCCTGGAAGCCGCCCAGCGGATCACCGCGGACGCGCTGCCCACCCTGCAGGCCAGGCTGGGCGAGGGTCAAGGGCAGCGTGACGGCGCCACCCCCGCCGCCCGCTGACCGCAGGCCGGGCCCCCGCGCCATCCGGCGCGGGGGTGGCCGGCCCACGGCCTTCCCGGTCCTGCCCGGACCCGCCCCTGAAAGCGACACGATGAACGAGACGCAAACTTCCCCGGTCCCGGCCTTGCCGGAGCCCACCATGGCCATCCTGGCGACCACGGCCCTCCAGGTGGCAACCGCCGCGGCCTATGTCGTGGGCCGCCGGGGCCCCCTGATCGCCCAGGCGGCGGTCGCGCCCTGGTCCGCCGACCACGCGGAACTGGGCCGCATGGTGCCGGAGAAGGTCGCCGCCTTCGCTTCCGCGGCAACCGCCCTGGCCCTCGGGGTCGGGCTTGCCCAGCAGGCTGCCGCGGCGCACGCCACCGCCATGGTGCTGGCCTACGCGGCAGGGCCGACGCCCGTCGGGTTCCTGGCGCTCCTGGGCCGCACCGGGTCATACAATGCGGACAGCGTCGCCCGGGCCGTCCGCACCGCCTCCGAGGTGCTGTCGCCCATCCACCTCAGCGTGACGTCCAACGCCTCCCGCTTGGCGGCCGCGCGGTCCTGATCGGCGGGGGACGGTCCGGACGGCCCAGGAGGCCTTGGCCCGTCAGCCCTTCGCGTCCGGTGCCCGCAGGGTCTGTGCGCCCGCGGGGCCGGTCATGGCATAGCGGCGATAGCCGCGGGACTGGCCGTCCGCCACCGCCTCCAGCACCGTGGCAAAGGCCTTGTGGCCGGTGGGGCGGGCCTGGTCGGCGGCGATGACCACGATCCGGGCCCGCCGCATCATGGACAGGAAAGCCCGCCAGTCCGGCTGCGGGAAGCGGTAGGAATCGTCCACCAGCAGGTAATGCAGCGGCGCCTCCCGTTCCGGCGGGACGGGCAGGCGGGTGCCGTTGGGGCGGAGGTGGTCCTGCACCACCCGGGCCAGGGCCGCCACGGGGTCGCCGCCCGGGCCCCATGGCGGGGCCACGAACAGCAGGCGGCGGTGCCGCACCGCGCCGAACAGGCCGCCTGGGACGTCGTCGCCCATGCACAGGGCCACGTCGTCGCCCCGGCCGAAGGATCGGGCGAGGGCGCTGGCCGGCATGAAAAGGTTTTCCCGCCCGCTGCAGCAGAAGGTCAGGCCCGAGCCCTGGCGCATGGCCTCCCCCGCGAAGGCCATCAGGGTGGACCGGCGCTGTTCGGGCCGGGGGTCGGCCAGGGCCACATGGCCGGAAAGCTGCCCCCGGTCCAGCCAGACCGGCGCGCCGTCCTGGTCCCCCAGCCCGATGCGGAAACGGGTCGAATCGTCACCCGTGTCGCCGCCGCCACGGCCCAGGAGTTTGCTGAGGAGGGCGGGGAGGGCCATGGGGCTTCGCCTGTTGCGCCGCGGAAGAAGGACGTGGCCGCTTGGATGGCGCGGCGCTTGACCCAGGTCAAGGCCCGCGGCCGGTTTGGGCGCTATCTGCGACAACCGCTTCCCCTAGCCCCTTCGCGCGACGGCCCGCCATGCCCGACCACCCCAGCCGCCCCGTCCCGGGAAAGGCCGCGCCGGCCCGGGGCCGGTTGGCGGAAGAGCTGTTCGCCCCGGTGAGGCTGCGGGGGGAGGAGCTGCTGGAGCTGCTGGCCCCCTTCGGCCATGCCGCCCATGTTCGCCGCCACTCCGCCACGGTCATCATCTCCCGCGTGCGGCTGGTGGCGGCCCTGTTCGCCGTGCTGGTGCCCCTGTGGTCCGTGCTGGACTGGATGGTCTTCCCCTGGCCGCAATGGGCGGTGCTGACGGCCATGCGCCTCGCCTCCGGCGCCACCTTCCTGCTGCTGGCCTGGCCCTGGCAGGCCACCACCACGCGCATCCGGGCGGACCTGATGCTGCTGGCCCTGCTGCTGGTGCCGCCGAGCTTCTACCTGGCTTCCGAGCTGGTGCTGTCCGGGACCGAGCTGACGGAGCAAGGGCGGCTGGTGGCCCGTCTCTATGCCCTGATGCCCAACGTGGTTCTGGCCGGCCTCGCCATCTTCCCGCTGACGGCGCTGGAGGTGCTAGTCTTTTCCATCCCCGCCTTCCTGTTCACCCTGGCGGGCATCGCCATGGGCGGGGAGACGCCGTCCCTGCTGGAGCACGGGCCCACCCTGTGGCTGATGGCCCTGGTGATGGGCGCGGCCATGTTCTCCGGCATGAGCCAGTTGCACTACATGGCGGCGCTGGTGGCCAGGGCCACGACGGACCCGCTGACGGGGGCCCATACCCGCCGGTCCGGCTGCGAGACGCTGGACCTGCTGTTCCGCCTGTCCGCCCGCCAGGGCACGCCGCTGACCCTGGCCTTCTTCGACATCGACCACTTCAAGGCCATCAACGACCGCTTCGGCCATGAGGAGGGGGACAAGGCCCTGCGCCAGGTGGCCGACAGCCTGCGCCGCGGCCTGCGGACCAGCGACGTGCTGGTGCGCTGGGGCGGGGAGGAGTTCCTGGCCATCCTGAACAACACGAGCGTGGAAGGGGCCGACATCGTGATCCGCCGCCTGCGCGCCCAGGGCCTTGGCCAGCGTCCCGACGGCGCGCCCATCACCGCCTCCATCGGCGTGGCGGAGCGGGGCCATGACCGGATCCAGGACTGGCCCCATCTGGTGGAGCTGGCTGACCGCCGCATGTACGTGGCCAAGCACCAGGGCCGCGACCGGGCGGTGATGCCCGACCCGGCCCCCGCCGACGAGCCGGTCGAGAAGGCCCGCACGGTGGCGTAACGGTGGGCGACCAAAGGTGACCTTAAGGTGACCGAAGGTGACGCTTAAGGTGACACGTGTCTCATTCCGGGGCGTTGAAATCACGAGGATTTCAGGCTTAAGGAGACTAACGCGACCAGGTTCGGACCATGTCACCTTTGTCTCATTAAGGAGGATGGGATGACGCCCGGGGCGGCCCAGGCGGGATTATTCCCTGATACAGGGGGCGGTTTACACTGTCCAAGACCCGGCGGCCCCCGGGAGGGCCGCCGGGCGGCAGTATGGCACATAATAGGACAAAAGTCATCAGCGCAGGCCGCCCCCCGGCCGGCCCACGGGTTCTTCAGCCCTTCACCAGTTGCGCCCGCACGGCGTGCAGCTTCCAGCCCTTGCCGGCGCGGACCAGGACGGACTGGTTGGTGAAGCGGGCCACGGTGGTCCAGCCGCCCTGGCCGTCGGGCTTTTCCACCAGCACGTCATTCTCGCCCATGGCCATGTCGGGTGTGAGCATCTCCAGGTGCCGGATCTGGGTGACATGGCGCATCGGCCCCGGGCGGCGGGCAAAGCTCTGGGTGAAATAGGCCTGGATGCCGTCGCGGCCACGGACGGCCTCCGCGGTCTGGCCCACCCGCAGGCTGGCATCGTCGGTATAGAGCCGGGCCATGGCGGCGGCGTCGGCGACGTTCCAGGCGGTATCGCCGGCTTCCGCCAGGGCGCGCAGGGAGGCGGCGTCGGGCTCACTGGGCGGGGCGGCGAAGGCCGCGGGGACGGCCAGGGCGAGGAGGCAGAGCAGGGCGGCGGCGGTCTTGCGCATGGTGGGTCCTTCCATGGTCGGGGATGGGGCGCCGCCGGCATGATCGCCGGTGCGGACCGGCGGCCGCCCCGCTAGGATGGGTGGCAGCACTAGGGCCGGCGGGGCGGGCGGGGAAAGGCGTGTTGCGCGGATTTCCAGGGATTTTCGTGAACGGCAGTGGCGCATCGGCGCTTCGCGGGCCGCAGGGCTGGGCCTTGCCGGCCCGGAACCTGGCCATGGTGCTGGCCGTGGGGGCGTTGCTGGGCCGGATCGGGCCCTTCGGCACCTTCGCCGACCTGACCACGGCGGAGCGCTTCGCCTATTGGCTGGGGCTGACCACGGCCCTGTGGGTGCAGGTGGCGGTGGTGTTGTATGCCCTGCGGCCACGGGTCAGGCACCAGCCCCTATGGATGCAGGCGGGGCTGGCAGCCCTGCTGGGCGCCGTCCCGACCACCTTCGAGGTGGCATGGGCCGAGGCGCTGCTGCGGCTGGGCGGCGTGCTGACGCCCCTGTCCATGCTGAAGACCTATGGCGACGTCTGCCTGATCGCCCTGGCCCTGGCCATCCCGCTGGAGTACCTGCGCGGACACGTTTTGTGGCCGGAACGAACCGGGGCGGGGCCGGCGGATGTGGTTCCGGAACCGGAACAAGCGCCTGTGGCCGGGGCCATGGCGGGGCCCTGCCGGTTCCTGGAGCGGGTGCCGGCCAAGCTGCGCGGCACGTTGCTGGCGGTTCAGGCGGAGGACCATTACCTGCGGGTCCACACCGATCTGGGCTCCGACCTGATCCTCTGCCGCTTCGGCGATGCGCTGGCGGAGCTGGAGGGCACGCCGGGCCTGCGGGTGCACCGGTCCTGGTGGGTGGCGGGCCCGGCCGTGGTTCGGGCGGAGCGGGAAGGGGACCGGACGGTGCTGGTCCTCTCCAACGGCCTACGCGTCCCGGTCAGCCGCAGCTACGGGCTGGCGGTGCGGGACGCCGGGTGGGTGGGGGAGTAGGCGCCCCCGCAGCGACAGCGCAAGGCGCCGCACGGTGGTCAGGGCCAGGATGCGCATGGCTGTCTTCCCGACTGGTCGTCAGGGAAGATGGGCACGCGCATCATCAAGCGGCATTCACGCGAGTCCAGGGGCGGCGGGGAAGCTTCCCGCTCCTCGCACGCCGACACAGGCTCCGCGGCTTGGCTGAAAGGCGCATAGGGTTCCGCGGCGGCGGTCGCCGCCGGGGCACCTGAAGCCGGGCGCGTCCTAACCCTCGCCCTCCGTCTTGGTGGCCTCGGCCGGTTTCTGGTCCTTCGCCCGGGCGGGGCGGCCACGGCCATACTTGTAGACGATGGTCTCCGACCCGCCAGGCGGGTGCTTCGTGACGGACCCGCCCTTGGCCAGGAACGCGGCCGTCATCTCCTCCAGCTTGCGCCGGTCGTCGGTCTTGTCGCTCACGGGCGCTCCTTTGCTGTGCGAGGGGCAAGAGCCTAGACCATGCGGCAGGGCCGTGCCAACCCTCACCATCCGCCAAGGTTCGACTCCGCGGCCAGACCGGCTATATGGGGTGGAAACCCTGGGAAAGCGACAGAGATGCAACTGCAGTTGATGACCTGGCCCGATGTGCAGGCCTATCTCGGACGGCGGACCGACATCATCATCCCCATCGGCTCCACCGAGCAGCACGGCCCCACCGGCCTGGTGGGCACCGACGCGCTGACGGCGGAGGCCGTGGCCCGCGGGTTGGGGGAGGCGGTGGGCGCCATCGTGGGCCCGACCCTGTCGGTGGGCATGGCGCACCACCACCTGGCCTTCACCGGCACCATCACCCTGCGGCCCACCACCCTGATCGCCCTAGTGAAGGATGTGGTGGCGTCGCTGCGGCGGCACGGCTTCCGCCAGGTGCTGTTCGTCAACGGCCATGGCGGCAACATCGCCACGGTGAACGTGGCCTTCCAGGAGCTCTATGCGGAGGCATCCCTGGCGGGGGAGGGGGCGGGGGTGCGCTGCGCCCTGGTGAACTGGTGGGACGGCAGCCGCGTGCCCGCCCTCTGCCGGGAGTTCTATGCCGGCCAGGATGGCAGCCACGCCACCGCCAGCGAGATCGCCGTCACCTGGGCCCTGTTCCCGGAGACGGCGCGGGAGGGCACGGCGCATGAGCCGCCGGTGGCCCCCAGCGGCAAGGGCTGGACCGACGCCGGCGAGTACCGCCGCAACTACCCGGACGGCCGCATCGGCAGCAACCCGGGCCTGGCCACCATCGAGCAGGGCGGGCGCCTGCTGGCCGCGGCGGTGGAGGACATGGCGGAGAAGCACGCGGCGTTCCTGAAGGCGGGGGAGTAGGCCGGGTCCGTTCCCCGGGCCGCGCACGCATAATTCTATTCGCGCGCGGCACGGCGGCGGGATTGCCATGCCGGCGGTTGCAGCATAGGATAACCCCATCGCGCCAGTGCAAAAGCGCCGGCTTGGGATGGGGTTCAAAATGAACGCGACGCCCAGGCGGGAGACCGCCCCCCTGGCCGCTCCCGTGCGGGGAGGCGGCCATGCGTCTTGAGCTGCTTAGCAAGTCGGCCATCGGCAAGCTGTTTGCCGTGACCGAGCGGGTGAGCGCGCAGCGCCCCGACTGGTGGCGTGCGACGCCGCTGGACACCGGCAAAGACGATTACCAGACCTCTGCCGTCATCGTGGAGCTGTCCAAGGCGGCGAAGGTGCGTGTCGGTTCCGGGGGCGCGGCGGATGGGGTCCTGTCGCTCCCGGGAGGCCAATCCAACCGGTCCCTGTCCTCGTCGGCCATGCAGTTGGATGGGGCGACGGGCGACTTGCTGTCGGTCAGTTCCAGTGGGACGCTGTTTGGGCATCGCTCCAACTATGCCGTCAGCAAGTTCAGGGGCCAGGCCACGGGAGAGGTCACCTTGTCCGCCGCCGGCGTGGGCGGGGGTGCCACGGCGTTCGCCAGGGCCACCGTGACCTCCGGGTCCGAGATGACGGTTCAGTCCGACGGGGGCGTCAGCAATGGCGGCTACCCCGACCGCCAAGCCACCTGGGCGTCGGTGGGCATCCAGACCGGTGCATCGGCCGACGTGGTCGGCGTGACCCTGGGCAACAACCTCGCCACGGCGGGGTCGGGTGTCGTGAGCAAGTCCGTCGCCAGCATAGACACGGGCAATGGCGGCGACACGGTCAACGTCGACATGCGCATGGCCCAGGATGGGGAAGCCCGCATCTGGACGGGCGACGGCGTCGATACCGTCACGATCAACCGCTCGGCCTACGGGGGCTTGGTCGGGGTCTCCACCGGGGCCGGCGACGACGTGATCCGCTTCACCGGCGGGCGGGAGGTGACGCGGCCCTTGCCCGCGGACGCGAACAAGGCCGATCCTGCCGACTGGGATACCTGGATCGACGCAGGCGACGGCGATGACCGGATCGAGCTGGCGGCCGGCAACTACGGCGTCCGCCTGGGCTTCAACGGCGGCCATGACACCATCGACCTGGGCAAGGCGGGGGAGGCGGGGACCGTCCTGACCATCAGCACCAACTTCTACAACGACCCCCACCTGCGGGTGGAGCGGGACGGCAACAGCCTGAGGATCATCACCCAGGCCACCAGCAGCGTCACCATCACCAACATCGGGGCGGAGGACCGGATCATGCTGGACAACGGCCCCCATGGCGGCCGCACCTGGCTGTATGGCGCCCCGCCGGCCGACCCGCGCGGGGCGACGACGGACGTCCAGGCCTGATCGCGTCCCCGGGGGCCTCGCCCGCGCCGTTTCCCGCGCCAGCTTGTTGGGGCAGCAGAGTTCCAGCCAGGAGCGCCCCCATGGACAGTTTCGCCGCCATCGTCCTCGTCTGCCTGTCCTCGGTGGAGGTGCCGGCCTGCAACCAGGAGAACGCGCTGGACGTGCGCTCCGTGGAGGTGGCGAACGAGATGTCCTGCCTCTATGGCTGGCAAGAGGTGATCGCCCGCACGCCGCGGGCGGAGGACGTGGGCAAGGACACCTACGTCAAGACCTTGTGCGAGCGCATCAAGGGCCGGGACAAGGCCGCCAAGCCGCCCCGGCGGATGCGGCCCGCGACAAGGGGTAGGGCCTATACCCGCCGCCGTTGATCGTGACCGATCAACGGCCCCTCAGGCGCCCCCGGGCTCGGGGGCCGGGGCAGGCTCGCGCCGCCATCCGGCGGCTTGGCTCACGCGGGCATGGGCCCGCGGGCCGGCAGTCGGCAGCCTCCAAGCGCATGAGTGAACAACCCATGCGCTTGGTATTACTCACCCGCCTGGTCGAACTGGTAGGGGCCGCCCCGCTCGATGGCCCGACGATAGCCGGGGCGGGCCTGGATGGTCTTCAGGAACCGTTCCAGGTTGGGGAACCGGGCCAGCCCCACCATGCGGGCCGCCGCCTCCACCGGGAAGCTCATCTGGATGTCGGCGGCGGTCAGATCCTCACCCGCGAACCAGGGGTAGCGGGCCAGGGCGCCTTCCATGTAGGACAGGACGGCCGCGATTTCCCCGTCGATGCGGGGCTTCAGCGGTGCGGCGGCGTCACCCAGGCGGCCGGTATAGAGCTTCAGCAGGATCGGCAGCATGGCCGACCCCTCCGCGAAATGCATCCAGTGCAGGTAGCGCACCGCCTCCGCCGAGCCCTCCGGCGGGACCAGCCGGCCATGGCCGTGGCGCTGCACCAGGTACTCAACGATGGCGCCGGATTCGGCCAGCACCAGCTCCCCCTCCCGGATCACGGGGGACTTGCCCAGGGGATGGATGGCCTTCAGCTCCGCCGGGGCGAAGTTGGTCTTGGGGTCGCGCTCATAGCGGATGACCTTGTAGTCCATGCCCAATTCCTCCAGCAGCCACAGCACGCGCTGCGAGCGGGAATTGTTCAGGTGATGGACTTCGATCATCGTCGCCTCCCCGGCGTCTACCCCTTCGTTCTGGTGGGAGTATAAGGCCAACAGCCGAGGGCGGAACCCCATCCGCCAAGCATGGCCGTCATGCCAGGACCCTTTGTGGACACTCAAGCGCCCGCATCCGCGGGCCGGCGGTCAATCGGCCTCCGCCGCCGCCCGGGTCTTGTCCGTGACCTCGGCGCGGGTCCCGGCATGGCCGCTCACCTCCGCGCCCGCGTCACGGGGAGGGAAAGGAAGGTGGGCACGGACAGCAGCGAGACCACGCCCACCGCCAGGAAGGCCGGCCAGAAGTCCGTGGCCGCCAGCTCCTCCCGCCCCGCGTTCACCCGCGCCAGATGCAGCACCATGGCGCCCACGCCGACGCCCATCGTCAGCGACATCTGTTGGGCCACGGCGGAGAAGCTGGTGGCCCGGCTCATCAGCTCCTTCGGCATGTCGGCGAAGGCCAGGGTGTTCAGCGCGGTGAACTGGAGGGAGCGGAAAAAGCCGCTGGCCAGCAGCACCGACAGCATCAGCGCTGCCGGCGTGGTGGGGCCGAACAGGCCGAAGCTGGCCAGGAAACAGGCGCTGATCGCCCCGTTCAGCAGCAGCACCGGCTTGAAGCCGAATCGCCGCAGCACCCGGCTGGCCGCCAGCTTCATGCCGATGGCACCCAGGGCACCCGCGAAGGTGATCAGGCCGGACGACAGGGCCGACAGGCCGAACCCCGCCTGGAGCATGAGGGGCAGCAGGAAGGGCTGGGCCCCGATGCCGATGCGGAACAGGCTGCCGCCCAGGACGGAGGTGCTAAACGTGCGCACCCGCATGGGTGCCCATTGCAGGATCGGGTGCGCCGCGCGGCGGGCATGGAAGACATAGGCGGCCAGGGCCAAGGCCCCGCCGCCCAGCAGGGCCGGCACCGTCCAGGCGGGCAGGCCGCCGCGGCCCAGGCTCTCGAACCCGAACATCAGGCCGGACAGGGCGGCCCCCAGCATGATGAAGCCCACCAGGTCCAATGGCGGGGTCGCCGGCTCCCGCACGTCGGGGATGTAGCGGCTGGCCAGGAAGAAGCCCAGGAGGCCGATGGGCAGGTTGATGTAGAAGATCCAGCGCCAACTGGCGTAGGTGACGATGAAGCCGCCCAGCGGCGGCCCCAGCACCGGCCCCACCAGGGCCGGCACGGTCAGCCAGGCCATGGCGCCCACCAGCTCCGCCTTGGGGATGGAGCGCAGCAGGACCAGGCGGCCCACCGGCGTCATCATCGCCCCGCCCATGCCCTGCACGATGCGGGCGCCCACCAGCTCCGGCAGGCTCTGCGCCAGGCCGCACAGGGCGGAGCCCAGGGTGAAGACCAGGATGGCGCTGCGGAACACGGCCCTCGCCCCGAACCGGTCCGCCATCCAGCCGGACAGGGGGATGAAGACCGCCAGGCTCAGCAGGTAGGCGGTGATGGCCGTGGACAGGTGCAGCGGGTCGGTGCCCAGGCTGCGCGCCATGGTCGGCAGCGCGGTGGCGATCACCGTGCTGTCCAGATTCTCCATGAACAGGGCGCAGGCCACGATCAGCGGTACGATCCGGCTGCGCCCCGGGGCGGCGGCCATGGGCAGGCTCCGGTTCGGGGGACGTGCCCTGATCTACAGTCGGCGGACGCGGACCGTCAGCCCCCCACGCACAGGGCGCCCCCGCGCGGGATGCAGGACTGCCGGCCAGCCAGGGTGCCGCAGCCCCTTGGGCCTTGCCTGCCTGTCAGCCATATAGGCCCCATGCGCCGCCTGGACCCCTTGCCCCCGGACCTGCCCCGCCGCCGAGAGGAGCCGCGGGAGAGCCTGGGCCCCTGTCCCCTCTGCGGCCGGCCCATGCTGGCGGGGCCCAGCGTGGACCTGCACCATCTGGTGCCGAAGAGCGAGGGCGGGAAGCACACGGTGCCCATGCACCGGGTCTGCCACCGCAAGATCCACGCCGAGCTGACCGAGAAGGAACTCCGCGACCGCTACAACACGGCCGAGGCCCTGCGCGAACACCCGGCCATCGCCGACTTCATCCGCTGGGTGGCCCGCAAGCCGCCGGAATTCACCAAGGCGACGTTCCGGCGGAAAAGCCGGGAATAGGCTGGTCAGACGCCGGCGAACCGCTCCACCAGCCATTCCGCCAGGCGTGTGTTGTCGTACAGCTCCGGCATCAGCTTGATGGGGTGGCTGAACAGGGTGTCGCTGGCGTTGATGGCGGTCCAGTCAAGCTTGTCCGGGTCGGCATGGGGGACCTTTGCTGCCTGCATCACCTTCAGGAACTCCAGGGCGAGCAGCCCGTGGCCGATGGCGGAGGGGTGGACCCCGTCCAGGCTGAACAGCCCGCCGTTCAACCGCGTGCCCTTCCGGTCCACATGGTAATAGACGGTGTTGACCAGCGGCACGCCGCCATCTTCGTTGCCGGCCCGCAGCTCCGCCGGGAACGGGTAGCTGGGGTTGCCCCCGTTCCGCTTGAAGGCCGCCCGCAGCAGGGCGTCGTTGATGTCCACGATGTGCAGCCGCGGCCGGTCCAGCCTGCCGTTGGCCGCTTCCACCAGGCTGCGGATGTCCCTGTTGTAGGCGGCGATGGTCTTGTCGATGCGGTAGACTTCGTCCCGGATCAGCCGCCGGCCCGTGCGCCGGGCGAAGGACTCGTCGAACAGCACGTAGGTGTATAGCTCCGCATACTGGGCCGAGGTGCCGGGCAGCACGCCGAACGGGTCCTCCCGCCCCTCCCAGGTGCCCACGCCCTTGGCCAGGGGGGCGATGGAGACGGCGGGGACGGTGGCGACGAAAATCCGCCAGTCCTTGGCCTTGTTGTGCCGCAGGGCGGCCAGCACCTTGTCCAGCAGCAGTTCGTACTCCGCCGCGAAATGCTCGTGAGTCCACAGGTTGTAATCGTCCCGGTCCTCCACGCTGAGGTCCAGGGGCGGGACGGGGGATTGGTCGGTGCACTTGATCTTCAGGTCCAGCACGGTGCCCAGGGCGTTGTTGGAGCCCAGCCAGAGGGCCACGTTCTCCACCCCCTCATGCCTTGCATGGTGCTCCAGCCAGCCGACCTGCGACTTCCCGCCATGCACCTTGGCGCGGGACGGGTTCAGCACCGCGTGGGCGGTGCGGGCGAAACTCTTGTTCGGCAGGCCCAAGGAATTGTCGTCGATGTCCCGGTCGGAGACGATCTGGTCGACGCACCAGTCCGGCGTGACCATCCATGCGTCGCCCACGGTGAAGCCGCGGGCGGAGACGTTGGGAAAAAACTCGGTGGGCCCGGCCTGGGGCATGGCGATGTTGCCGCTGCCCCGCTCGTAATGGTCCTCCACGTCGTCCAGCATGTCCTCGATGGTCAGCAGCGCCAGGGGCCACTCGATGGGGCCGCGGATGTTGGCGCCATAGCGCCGTTCCAGCTTGCGCAGCAGCTTCTCGATGTTCAGGGGCAGGCCGCCCTTGTGCCAGGTGGGGATGGGGTAGTCCACCTCCGGGCGGAGACCCAGGACCTTGGCGACCAGGGTGGAATAGCTCAGCTCCGTCCTGGCCGCCGCCAGGGACATGAAGCCTTGCGAGATGCTGTCGCCGATGGTGAAGAGCTTCATGGGCGTCCCTCCCCCTGCCGGGCCGGACCATGCCGGCGGTGCCTTGCCGGGTACTGTGGACCCGGGCCGGGAAGGTCCCGGTGGCATCTTCGGGAGGTGACCCGCTTTTCCCCGGGGCACCGTGCCGGCAGCGGAACGGTCGGCGGGACGGGCGGTTGGGGCCCTTACCAGAATGGAGGAGCCCCATGCCGAAGAACCCGCGCAACATCGACACCGATGACGGCATCCCCGCCAAGGCCAGCCAGGGGAATGCCCCCCATGTGGGCGGCGACAAGGATGTCCGCCGGATCGAGTCGGAGCAGGCGGCGGAGGATCCCAAGGCCAAGGGCCGCGAGGGCCAGGCCAAGGGCAGCCATACCCACGGCCGGGGTGGCTGATCGCCAAGGCCCCAAAACCGACTTTCGAATTCGAAAACACCAAAAGCCGCCCTGCGAAAGCGGGGCGGCTCTGGCTCGTGACGAGCGGGCCTGTCGGCGACCGTCAGGTCCTGGAATCCCGACGGGCCGGGGTAGAACCCGGCCTTTGTCGGTCGAGGGCTGGTTAGTAGCCCTCGCGCTCCAGACGCTTGCGCAGCAGCTTGCGGGCGCGGCGGATGGCTTCCGCCTTCTCGCGGGCGCGCTTCTCAGACGGCTTCTCGTAGTTCCGGCGCAGCTTCATCTCGCGGAAGATGCCTTCGCGCTGCATCTTCTTCTTCAGCGCGCGCAGGGCCTGATCGACGTTGTTGTCACGAACCAGTACTTGCACGGGTCGTCACCACTCCAATCATGCGCGGCTCCGGCGAGGCCGGGGACACGCGGGTTTCATGTCACGAATGAACAAAGGGCAGACGCGGCCGGTAAGGACGCGCATCTGCCCGATCCAGTCGTGTGGTGCTATAACACGGTGCCGAGCGCTTTGTGAAGCCCTGGTGACGGCGGGAGAGTCGGATTCCGTGCACAGGGCGGTCATGCGCCGCCGTATCGTGACTCACGACCAGATAGGGGAACCAACGGCGGAATGCTGCTATAGGGCATCCATCTGGAAAAGGTGAAGGGGCAGGGAACAGCATGGCCATCCTGAAGATCGCCCGCATGGGTCACCCGGTGCTGCGCCGGCGGGCGGAGCCGGTGGAGCTGCCCATCCCCGCCGTGGTGCGGCAGCTTGCCATGGACATGATCGAGACTATGGTGGACGCGCCGGGCATCGGGCTGGCGGCGCCCCAGGTGCATGTAGGTTGGCGCATCATCGTCTTCCGCGTGCCGGGGGAGCGGGCCACCGGCCAGCCGGGCGACACGGCCCTGGAGCCGCAGGTGCTGATCAATCCGGAGCTTGAGCCCCTGTCGGATGAGACGGTGCTGGGCTGGGAGGGCTGCCTGTCCATCCCCGGCCTGCGCGGGGTGGTGCCGCGCTGGAACCGTATCCGCTACCGCGGCGTGGGGCTGGACGGGAACCTGGTGGAGCGGGAGGCGACGGGCACCCACGCCCGCGTGATCCAGCATGAGATGGACCATCTGGACGGCGTGCTGTACCTGGACCGCATGCCGGACATGGCCAAGCTGAGCTTCACCGAGGAGATGAAGTACTTCGGGCCGGACGTGCTCACCCCACGGTGAGGGGGCCCCTGCGGCGCGATGAAGCCTAGCCGCGGCGGCCCGGCCGTCCCATCTTCCCGGCAACCCTTTGCAACACCAGCGGAGCCTTCCGCCATGACCACCGACGCGACCCCGGATTTCGGCGACTGGCCGGAGGGTTCCTATTCCGAGGGCAGCTTCATGGACGAGCTGACCGCCCGCCGCGACGCCATCCTGGAAGCCATGCTGCCGGAGGTGGCCTTCGACGGCTGGACCCGGGCCGCCCTGCTGCGCGCCGCCGAGTCGGCCGGCTACCCCAAGGAGGAGGCGCTGGCCGCCTTCCCCGACGGCATGGCCCAGGTGGTGGAGCATTTCAGCGGTTGGGCTGACCGGAAGATGCTGGACCGGTTGGCGGAGCAGGACCTGATGGCCCTGAAGGTGCGGGAGCGGGTGACCCTGGCCGTCCGCACGCGGCTGGAGGTGCTGGGCCCGCACAAGGAGGCGGTGCGCCGCTCCGCCTCGTTCCTGGCCCTGCCGCAGGTGGCGGGGCTGGGGCCGCGCATCCTGTACCGCACGGTGGACGCCATGTGGCTGGCCGCCGGCGACACCTCCACCGACTATAATTTCTACACCAAGCGCCTGCTGCTGGGCGGGGTGGTGGCCAGCACCACGCTTGTCTGGCTGGACGACCGCAGCGAGGGCAACGAGAAGACCTGGTCCTTCCTGGATCGCCGGATCAACGACGTGATGGCGGTGGGCAAGGGCATCGGCCAGTTGAAGAACGCCGGCAGCCTCCTCTCCAAGCTTCCGACGCCGGGGCGCCTGGCCAAACATTTCCGCGCCGGGATGCGCTGACCGCCCCAGGCAAGCTGGGGCGGCCAGCTTTTTCGTTCGCCTCAAGCGCCGGCGCCGCATCCGCGGCTTGGCTTGCGCGACCACGGGGTCGCGCGGCGGCAGTCGCCGCCGAAGCGTTCCCAGCGACGCTGGGAACGCTCTTCCTCCTAGGTGACGGCGCGTTTGGCGGGACGCCCCTCTCCCCCTTGTGCGCCGGGCGAGCTAGGTCTATGCCGGAGATGTCGCCGCCGCCGGAGCCGCCATGCGCCTGACCCTCGCCGCCTGTTTGTCCGTCGCCATCCTTGCCCCCCTCGCCGCCCCCGCCGGGGCGCAGGTACAGCCCCCGCAGCGCAAGGGGGAGTATGGCTGCCAGGTCAGCCCCGCCACGCCCTGCCGCGGCCGCGTGGACTTTGAGCAGGGCAACAGCTTCGAGTTCAAGATCGCCGGACCCGGCCAGGCCGTGTTCACCAATGAGGGCAACAAGCGCTGCACGCTGGAATACAGCGTCACCGAGTCCTCCCAGGCCTCCACCGGCAAGCAGTTGAACCTGGGCCCGGGCCAGACCCTGGCCCTGCCGGTGCGGGACAAGGCCGGGATGATCGTGCGATTCTTCAGCCGCGGCCTGGGCTCCACGGCCTGCGACCTGTCCGTCACCCTCCAGGGCTGACGCCCGTCCGTCCAGGGAACACCGCCATGCGCCGCACCCGTTTCGCCTTCCTGGCTGCCACCGCCCTGCTGCTGTCGGCCCCCACCCTGCCGGCAATGGCGGCGGGGGAGGGGCTGCCCGCTTATTCCCAGGCCTTCGACCCCGCCCGCGACCCGGCTGCTGACCTGAACGCCGCCCTGGCGGACGCCAAGGCGACCGGTCGCCACGTGCTGATCGATGTGGGCGGCGACTGGTGCATCTGGTGCAAGCTGCTGGACGGGCTGTTCGAGCAGAACGCCGAGCTGCGGACCCTGCGGGACAAGAATTTCGTCCTGCTGAAGGTGCACTACGACAAGAAGGTCAACCAGAACAAGGCCTTCCTCAGCCAGTACCCCAAGGTCGCCGGCTACCCGCATCTGTTCGTGCTGGATGCCGACGGCAAGCTGCTGCACAGCCAGGACACGGGCCAGCTGGAACTGCCGAAGGAACAGGGCAAGGGCCACGACGTAACCAAGGTGAAGGCCTTCCTGGAGGCCTGGGCCCCCAAGGGCCGCGGGGTGTGAGGGCTGGCAGAGGCGGGCGATCGGGCGTATCCTGCCGTTAATGGGTGGGATGCCCTGGTGCGAAGGTCGCCGATGAACGCGCTTAAGGCCACGGTCGTGGATGGACGGGTCCTGTTGGAACTGCCTTTGGAGATGGCCGGCCGGCTCAACATCTCCGAGGGCGGCATCGTCATGGCCAATGACCATGATGGGGATGTCCGCCTGACGGCAGCCCCCGACGACTTCGCCGACCTCCTCTCTGCGGCGGAGGAGGTCATGGAGGAGAACCGTTGGGTCCTCCAGCAGCTGGCGAAATAGATGGCCGGGTGGAAATGGATCGGGGTGGAGTTTGCCCTGCTGATCCATGAGCGACAGATTGCCGAGCATGGGGGTGGGTTGGGTATCCGCGACGTCGGGTTGCTTGAGGGCGCTCTGGGACGGCCCCAGATGCTACACGCCTATGGGCAGCCCGACCTGTTCGACCTCGCGGCCTGCTATGGCTGGGGATTGGCAAAGAACCATCCCTTTGTTGATGGGAACAAGCGCACGGCCTTCGTTCTCTGCCTGGCTTTTCTCCGGGCGCACGGCTTCAAGCTGACCGCGTCGCAGGATGTGCGGTACGCCATGTTCTATGGCGTGGCAGCAGGAACAGTGAGCGAGTCCGAATTGGCGAATTGGCTTCGCGATAACTCCGTGCGGGCCTGAAAACGTCCTTACACCCCCGTTACATCCTGAAACTGTCACGTCACACCCCGCCTGCTACGGTCCGCGCCGAAATCCGGTTGGTCGGGAGAGCGCGTGATGCGGAAGGTGATGGTGGCCGCCATGGTGCTGGCGGTGATGCTGCCGGGGGCGGCGCTGGCGGGGGCGCGGCAGGACGGGACGGTCCTGATGCCTGAGAACCCGCAGATGGGGAAGGTGTTCGAGGAATGGGGTTTCGCCGAGGCGGTGGTGTCCGGCGACACGGTTTACCTGTCGGGCGTCGTGGCGGGGCTGCGGCCGGGGGAGACGGACCTGGAGGCCGCCTTCACCCGCGCCTTCGACTACATCGGCAAGACCCTGGCCCGGGCCGGCGTGGGCTGGGGCGACGTGGTGGACATCACCACCTACCACACCGACCTGAAGGCCCAACTGGACCCCATCGTGGCGGTGAAGCACCGCTACGTGAAGGCCCCGTTCCCCGCCTGGACCGCCATCCAGGTCGTGCGCCTGGTCCCGGATGGCGGGCTGGTGGAGATCAAGGTGACGGCGAGGAAAGCGAAGTAGCCCTGTTTCATGCCACTGGCTGTTGATCGTAACAGATCAACAGCCCCCTCAGTCGCCGGGCGGGCGCATCCGCGCCCTTGGCTCACGCGCACTCGAGTGCGCGGGCCGGCAGTTGCCGGCCGTCAGCGGCATGGGTCGATGACTCATGCCGCTTCCATCACTCCGCCGGGCCGATATGGCCGTCGCGGATCATGGCCTCGGCGATCTGGACGGCGTTGAGGGCGGCGCCCTTGCGGAGGTTGTCGCCCACCACCCACAGGCTCAGCCCGTTCTCCACGGTGCTGTCGTCGCGGACGCGGCTGACGAAGACCTTGTCCTCCCCCGCCACCTCCACCGGGGTGACGTAGCCCTCATCCACCCGGTGGTCGACTAGGCCGATGCCGGGTGCCTGGCGCAGGGCGGCGCGGGCCTCCTCCACGCTGATGGGGCGCTCGAACTCCACGTTGATGGCTTCCGAATGCCCGATGAAGACGGGCACGCGCACGCAGGTCGCGGTCAACTTGATGGCGGGGTCCAGGATCTTCTTGGTCTCCACCACCATCTTCCACTCCTCCTTCGTCGCCCCGTCGTCCATGAAGGTGTCGATGTGGGGGATGACGTTGAAGGCGATCTGCTTGGTGAACTTCTCCCGCTTCACGGGGTCGTTCACATAGATGGCGCGGGTCTGGGTGAACAGCTCATCCATCGCCTCTTTGCCGGCGCCGGAGACGGACTGGTAGGTGGCCACCACCACCCGCTTGATCCGGGCGATGTCGTGCAGCGGCTTTAGGGCCAGCACCATCTGGATGGTGGAGCAGTTGGGGTTGGCGATGATGCCCTTCTTGCGCCAACCGGAAATGGCCTCCGGGTTCACCTCCGGCACCACCAGGGGCACGTCCGGGTCCATGCGGAAATGGCTGGTGTTGTCGATCACCGCCGCCCCGGCCGCGGCGGCCTTGGGCGCGAACTGGGCCGACACCTTGGCGCCGGGGGAGGACAGCACGATGTCCGTGCCGCTGAAGTCGAAGCTGGACAGGTCCTGCACGCGCAGCACGTCGTCCTCGCCGAAGCTGACCTCCGCCCCGCGGACCGTTCTGACGCCAGGGCCACCACCTGGGACACGGGGAACTGCCGCTCCGTCAGGATCTGCAGGATCTCCCGCCCGACGTTGCCGGTGGCGCCCACCACGGCGACCTTGTAGCCCATAGCCAAATCCCCACATCCGATGGCCCGCGCCTTTGCGGGCGGACACGGCTTGACAAGCCGATGACAAGCCTTTGACTTATGGATGCGGGCAGGGCTTGGCAAGGAAATGCCACCCGCGCCGCACAGGCGGGAGGGATGCAGCCATGGCGGAACGCGCCTACAGGACCTTCGCGGAATTCTGGCCCTTCTACTTGCGGGAACACAGCCTGGCGAAGACGCGGGCCTTCCATTACGTGGGCAGCACCCTGGCGCTGGCCTGCCTGGTCCTGGCCATCGTGCAGGCGAACCCCTGGTGGCTGCTGGGCATGCCGCTCAGCGGGTATTTCTTCGCCTGGGTCAGCCATTTCGGCATTGAGCGGAACCGCCCGGCCACCTTCACCTACCCGCTCTGGTCCCTGGCCGCGGACTACAAGATGTACTTCCTGTTCCTGGCCGGGAAGCTGGGGCCGGAGCTGCGGCGGGCCGGGGTGACCGGTGCGGCCAAGGCGCTGGAGGCCTGAGCGGTGCCGCAGCCGATCCAGGACACCATCGCGCTGGCCATCAAGAACGCCGACAAGAGCTGGTTCAACGAGGATTACAGCAAGCAGGCCAAGGCCGTGGTCGAGGCCCTGCGCAAGGCCGGGTTCGAGGTGGTGCCGGTGAAGCCGCCGGACGAGCTGGTGACCTACGCGTCGGAGAACATCCCCATGGGCCGGCTGCGGCCCACGGACTTCATCCGCACCATGTATTCCACCATGGTGGCCAACGCGCGGAAGTTCGTGACCTGAGCGGCTGCGGAATCTTTGCGGAAATTCCAGATTGGGTTAGGCGAGGGCCCTGACCTGCCCTACCATCGCGTGGTCTCTTTCGGGTTGGGCTGGCCGACATGCAGACCGAACAGGGCGAGCTGGGGGAACAGACCTGGCGCCGCCCGTCCACGGACGAGGTGATCGAGGCGGTGAGGCGCCATGCCAGGCTGCTGGACGGCCGCATGGGTGGGGCCCGCCTGAACTTCGTGCTGTGCGACCTGCGCGGGCTCAACCTCTCCAACGTGAACCTGTCGGACGCGGAACTGACCGGCACCCGGCTGGACCGGGCGCAACTGGTGGGTGCCAAGCTGAAGGGCGCCATCCTGTTCGCCGCGGACCTGCGGCTGGCCAACCTGCAGCAGGCCGACCTCAGCAAGTCCGACATGCGGGGGATCACCCTGCGCGGTGCCGACCTGACCCGGGCCAAGCTGCGCGACACGGACGTGCGGGAAGCGGTGCTGGCCGTCTACCGGGGCGGCCAGCCTCTGCCCCAGGCCTTCGACGGGCGGGTGCCGAACCTGGCGGCCGTGGTGGCGGCCTCCGCCGACTTCACCGGGGCCAAGCTGAACGGGGCCGTGACCCTGAAGGCGGACTTCAGCGATGCCAAGATGGCCCAGGTGGATCTGCGTGGCGCCGACCTGCGGGGCGCGAACTTCCGGGGGGCCAACCTGGAAGGGGCCAACCTCCAGGGCGCCCGGTTGCAGGAGGCGGATTTCGCCGGCGCCCTGCTGACCGATGCCCTCCTGCGCGACGCCATGGCGGAAGGGGCCAATTTCCGTGGCGCGATCCTGGATTCCCGGGCCTTGGGGGACCTGCGCCATGCCGGGGCGATGCTGCCCGGCAGCGCCGTGGGGGATGAACCCACGGAGGACCTCCTCCGCCAGCATGCGGATTGGGTGCAGTCCACCGGCCGGTCCGGCCGGCGTGCCGACTTGGCGGGCCGGGACCTGTCGCGCCAGGACCTGCGGGGGCTGAACCTGACCGCCGCCCGGCTGGGTTATGTGATGGCCCGCAAGGTGGTGGCCCAGGGCGCCTGCCTGGTGATGGCCGACCTGGAATGCGCCGACCTGCGGGAGGGCTGGCTGGAACGGGTGGACCTTCGCGGCGCCAACCTGGAACGGGCCCACCTGTCGGGCGCCAGCCTGGCCGGGGCGGTGCTCTCGCCCCTGGTCAGTACCGAGACCCCGGGCCGCCGATGGCCCACCCGCCTGAACCATGCGCGGCTGCAACGCTGCAACCTGCAAGGGGCCGACCTGCGGGGCGTCATCGCCAGGGATGCGGACTTCAGCGGCGCCGACCTGCGCGGGGCGCGGCTGGACGGCGCCGACCTGGATGGGGCGGTGCTGGCGCAGGCCCTGCGGGACTGATGGCCCTGTGCCCGGGGGCAGCCTCAGGCGTCTGATACTGGCCGCCGTCGATCGTGACCGATCAACGGCTCCCTCAAGCGCCGGGCGGGCGCATCCGCGCCCTTGGCTTACGCGGGCACGTGCCCGCGGGCCGGCGGTCGCCGGCCTCCAAGCGCATGGGTCAAATCCCATGCGCTTGGTATGAGCCCACCCCGGGGAACCAGGATCAGTGGATGTAGCCGCGCGGCTGGTCCTGGTGCGTCAGCATGGACTTGACGGCGCAATGGCCGCTCATCCCGCGTGCCACCATCACGGCACCCGCCAGCCCCATGATGGCGCCCGGCCCGTCCGCCCGGCGAAGGCCGCCGGCCGCCATGATCAGGCCCAGGCCGATGGACAGGGCCTTCTCCCGAAGGACAGGTTCTGCTCCCCGCCGAACAGCTGGCCATAGGCGTCCTGGATCGCGTGCTCGATCTGCATGCCGTGCTCCCGATGTCTGGAAATGCCGCGGGTCCGCCCGCGGTCTCCCAAGGGAAACCCGGCACGACCCTTGACGGTTCCGTCCCTTCTGCCGACAGGGTGGGTTGACGGCGGCACATCCCCGGCCTAGAAGGCGCCATGTTATAACATAACATTCAAGGCGCCGGTCGGGTGCCGCCGGAAGGAGCTGGTTAGGGATGTCGACGGTGAAGCTGGCCGCGGTGGCGGCGGTGATGGGTGGCCTGTTCACGGCGGGCGCGGCTCTGGCCCAGGCGCCGGCCGAGCTGGAAGCCCCGGAGGGCGGCCATGGCCGCACCACGCTGGAGGAGGTGGTGGTCACCGCCTCCCCCCTCCGCTCGACGCGCCTCGACGTGCTCCAGGGGACGTCGGTCCTGGCGGGGGAGGCGCTGGACCGCGCCCTGTCCGCCAACATCGGCGAGACACTGTCCCGCCTGCCCGGCATCAGCCAGACCGGCTTCGGCCAGGGGGCATCACGGCCGGTGATCCGCGGCCTGGGCGGCGACCGCATCCGCGTGCTGGTGGGCGGGATCGGCAGCATCGACGCCAGCACCACCAGCCCGGACCACGCCCCCGCCATCGACCTCGCCACCGCAAAGCGGGTGGAGGTGGTGCGGGGGCCCGCGACCCTGCTCTATGGCTCCAACGCCGTGGGCGGCGTGGTCAACGTGCTGGACGGGCGCATCCCGGTCGAGGCGCCGGCCAACGGGGCGGCGGGCTTCGTGCGGCTGGGATATGGCAGCAACGCGGATGAGCGCTTCGCCGCCGGCAGCGTGGATGTGGCGGCAGCGCCCAACCTGGTCCTGCATGTGGACGCCTTCAACCGCCAGACCGACGACTACGAGGCGCCGGGCTTCGTCCGTTCCCGCGCCCTGCGCTTGGCCGAGCCGCCGGAGCCCGGGGAGGAGGAGCCGCGCGGCCGGGTGGAGAACAGCGACCTGGAGCAGTTCGGCGCCACGGGCGGCCTGTCCGTGGTGGGCGACTGGGGCTTCTTCGGGTTCAGCGCCAGCCGCTACCTGACCGACTATGGCATCCCCGGCGGTGGCCATGGGCATGAGGAAGAGGAAGGCCACGACCACGAGGAGGGGGAGGAGCACGGCCATGAGGGCGTGCGCATCGACCTGGAGCAGACCCGCGTCGACCTGATGGGCGAGGTGAACCGGGAGTTCCTGGCCTTCCAGCAGGCCAAGATCCGCCTGGGCTGGGCCGATTATGAGCACAAGGAACTGGAGGGGGAGGAGGTGGGCACCCGCTTCCTGAACGATGGCTGGGAGGGGCGGCTGGAGCTGGTGCAGAAGCCGGTCGGGGCGCTGACCGGTGCCGTGGGCGTGCAGGTGCTGCAACGGGATTTCGAGGCCAGCGGGGAGGAAGCCTTCGTGCCGCCTGCCAAGACCTGGCAGTACGGCGCCTTCACCGTGCAGCGGCTGGATTTCGGCCCCTGGTCGGCGGAGGCGGGCCTGCGGGTGGAGCGGCAGACGGTAAAGGCGGGCGATCTGGGCTTCGACCGGGACTTCACGCCGGTCAGCGTCTCGGCAGGCTTGGCCTATAGCTTCGGGCAGGGCTGGCTGGCGGGGTTGAGCCTGGCCCGCACGGAACGGGCACCCAACGCGGAAGAGCTGCTGTCCGACGGCCCCCACGCCGCCACCGGCACCTATGAGGTGGGCGACCCCACCCTGGGCAAGGAAAGGGGGCTGGGCGGTGAGCTGACCCTGAAGAAGGCCGGCGGCCCGGTCACCGGGGCGGCCAACCTGTTCTACACGGACTACAAGGGCTTCATCTTCGAGGACTTCACCGGGGAGGAAGAGGACGGCCTGCCCGTCGCCGCCTTCCGCGGGGCCGACGCCCGCTTCTGGGGCTTCGAGCTGGAGGCCAGCGTGGAGGCGTGGCGCCGTGACGACCTTGGCCTGCGGCTGGACGGGGCGGTGGATTACGTGAAGGCCACCAACAAGGACACGGACCAGCCCCTGCCGCGCATCCCGCCCTTGTCCTTCCGCGTCGGCGCCGAGCTGGAGAGCGCCGCCTGGGCCGTGCGGGCGGAGGTGGAATGGGCCGACCGCCAAGACCGGGCCGCCGCCTTCGAGACGGAGACCAAGGGCTATACCGTGCTGAACGCCGGCATCGACTGGCACCCCTTCCCGGAGCGGGACATCACCCTGTTCCTGGAGGGCCGCAACCTGACGGACGAGGAGGTGCGGCTGAGCACCAGCTTCCTGAAGGACCGCCTGCCCCAGCCGGGCCGCGACATCCGCCTGTCCGTCAAGGCGGGGTTCTGAGCGAGGCCCCGGCGCGCCCGCGGGTCGAGCGGGCGCGCCGGGTGCGCTCACTTCTTCGTGGCGTCCTCGACCTTCTTGTCCACGCCCTCATCCAGGGCGGAACCGGTGCCGCCGCCGGCGGCGGCACCCACCACCGCGCCGATGGGGCCGGCCACCAAGGCGCCTGCCGCGGCACCGCCCAGCCCGCCGGAAGCGGCGCGCTCCTCCCCCGTCGTCCCGCAGGCGGTGAGGGCCAGAAGCGACAGGCCGGCCAGCGCGGCTAATCCATTGGACATGCTTGATCTCCGTGCTCCGTGGTAGATTTTCCTGTGAACAGGGCCGGCGGCCCAGGGTTGCAACGGAGGCGCGCATGGCACTGTCGGGAGGGGCCTTCCCCGGCTTGGCGGCCTTGGTGTTCCTTGCCATCGGCATCCTGGCCGGCCCCGCCTGGGCGGGCCTGGAGCGGGACGCGGCGGCCACGCATCCTGCCCTGGCGGAGGCGGGGTGGGAGGTGCTGCGCCGGCCCGGCAAGCCCCTGGCCGGCTTCGCCCCGGGCCCCGACGGGGCGGTGGCGGTCAGCGCCGACAGTGCCGTGGGCTTCCTGGTGCGCAAGGCCGACAAGCCCACCCGCTTCCTGGCGTGGCGCTGGCGGGTGGACCAGGCGCCGCCGGCGACCGACCTGCGCAGGAAGGGCACGGATGACCGGCCCCTGGCCGTGACGGTGTTCTTCCCCCGTGACCCCGGCATGTTCGGCTTCGTCCGCCGGGCCATGGCCGGCGACCTGCCGGATGGCCGTGTCCTCTCCTATGTCTGGGGTGGGCTGGACCCGGCGGGCGCCCGCTTCCCCAGCCCCTATATGGGGGATGCCGGGGGGCTGGTGGTGCTGCAAGGGCCGGGGGCGCCGACAGGCCAGTGGGTCGGCGCCTGCGTCGATTTGGGCGCGGACTACCGCACGGCCTTCGACGGGGAGGACCCGCCGGCCAGCTACCTGGCCCTGTCCAGCGACAGCGAGGATTCCGGCGGCACGGTCCGCGCCGCCATCACCCCGCCGGCCTTCGTGGACCGGTGTCCCTGACCGCCATCGCCCCTTATTCCGCCGCCGCGGGCTTCACGCCGATGGCGTCGTCGCAGGCGCGGGGGCCCAGCTCGTCCACCAGGTTGCGGGCCTGGGACAGGGTGTTGGCCACCGCGTCGGGGGCGGTGGGGGCGGGGTTGACCGTGCCGCCGTCCCACATGCCCAGCAGGATGGGCACGCCCGGCCCGAAATAGCGCCGCAGCCGGTAGGCGAGGCGCTGGGCGTGGCGACCGGTGCCGGTGGTCAGGTAGGACAGCAGCACCGCGCGGATATCCCCCCGGGGCAGATCCCGGATCCGCCGCGGGCTGGCGCTGTCGCAGGGCAGGGTGTCGGCCTGCCAGCCGTCCCGCGCCAGCAGGTCGGCCAGAAGCAGGCCGGCGGCCTCGTCCAGGTGGCTGCGGCCGGCGATGCACAGGACCCGGCCGCGGGGCGGCGGGGGCGGCGGGGTGTCCGGCCCCTCGTCGGGGGCGTCGGCGAAGTAGGTGGCCACGGCTTCCATGCCGTCGCGCAGGGCCACCAGCGTGTCCTCGTCCAGGTTGCCGCGGCTGCGGTCAGCCTCCGCCAGCATCAGGGCGGGCAGCAGCGACTGCTCATAGGTCACGGTCACGTCCGGCCGTTGATCCTCGTCGGCGATCTCCGCCGCCTCGTCCGGGTCGCGGGCCAGCAGGCGCTGGTATATGCGGGCCGCCGGCGGCAGGGGCGGGGCGTTGCCCAGCAGCACGGCCAGGAACTCCAACTGCCTGACATGCCGCCCCAGCACCACCATCACCACGGTCAGCGGCGTTGCCAGCAGCAGCCCCAGCGGGCCCCAGAGGGAGGTCCAGAAGATGGCCGCCACGATGATGGCAAAGGAGGACAGGCCCGTGCTGGTGCCGTAGAGCCAGGGCTCCAGCACGTTGTTGCTGAACAGCTCGATGCCCAAGAACAGGGCCAGGGTCAGCAGCGGCAGGGTCCAGCCCGGGTCCACGGCGAAGGACAGGGTGATGGGCAGGATCGCGGCCAGCACGGGACCCAGATAGGGGATGAAGCGCAGGGTGGTGGCCAGCAGGCCCCACAGGGCGGCGTTGGGGATGCCGATCAGCCAGAGGCCGACGCCGATGGGGATGCCGTAGAGCAGGTTGAGGATGAGCTGGGTGACCAAGTACCTGGTCACCCGCTCCCCCGCCTCATCCATCGCCTCCGTCGTGCGGCGGAGGTCATTGGCGCCGGCCAGGCGGATCAGCCGGTCGCGGAGGTCTTCCTGCTGCAACAGGATGAAGACCACGAACAGCAGGACCATGCCCGCCGTACCGAGGGGGGAGACCAGGGGCCCGCCGAACTCCGTCAGCATGGCGAAGGGGTTGGGCGGCGGGGCCTCGATCCGGACGGGGATTGGCTCCGTCTGGCCGGGGACCAGGCCGGGATTGGGGCCGGTCTGGTTCGGCGGGGTCTGGGGCGGGGTGTTCTCCGCCCCGCCGGACGCCACGTCCTTCAGCTCCTGGCCCAGGTGCTTCAGCGTCTCCGTCGTCCGCTCGATGAAGCCGCCCTCCGCCGGGGCGGGGCGGAGGGCGCGGATCTTGGCGCTGAGGTTGTCCTCATACTTCGGCAGGTTCTCCGCCAGGTCCACCGCCTGGTAGCCCAGGATGGTGAAGATGCCGGCGAAGACCGAGATGGCCGCCAGCACCGCCAGCAGCACCGACGGGATGCGTCCCAGGTGCCAGCGCCTGAGCCGGGACACCAGCGGGGCCAGCACGAAGGCCAGCAGGATGCTCAGCGCCAACGGGACCAGGATGCCGCGCCCGAAGTACAGGGCGAGCACCACCACCACCCCGACGATGACCATGGTCTGGGCACTGCCGGACGGCGCCACGGAGCGGACGGGCACCGCCCCGCCGGGGGGCGGAGGGGTGGGGTGGCGGTGTCGGTCATGGGGCGGTTCTCATTGAAAGCCCGCCACCCGCTCCCGCCGCCGGTCGCGGACATGGGCATAGCGCTGCCGGGCGACGGGCACGCCCTTGGCACCCGCCACCAGGGCGGCACCCACGCCCACGGCCAGGGCGAGGGTGGTCCAGGGGTGGGTGCGGGCATCGGTGTAGTAGCTGCGTTCCCGCACCGCGCTGTGCCGCCCGCTGCGCTCCTGGCCGTCGCCGAAGGGGGCGGGGCCGAACAGGCTGTCGCCCTCACGGGTCGGGTCGCCGGAGCGCTGAACCTTGCTGACGAACCGCTCCATGATGAAGTCGGTCAGGCGGGGGGCCAGGATTTCCGACGCGGACATCAGCCGGCCCGAGAAGCCCACGATCAGGTCGCGGATCGGGTACTCCGCGGCATAGAGGATGGCCCGGGCCACCGTCTCCGGCGCATAGACCGGGGGCGGGTTGTTGGGCTCCGCGTCCATGCGGCGGCGCCCATGCTCCTCGAACATGGTGTCGATGGGGCCGGGCTTGATCAGG
Source organism: Aerophototrophica crusticola (assembly GCF_012913305.1). Lineage (NCBI taxonomy): Bacteria > Pseudomonadati > Pseudomonadota > Alphaproteobacteria > Rhodospirillales > Rhodospirillaceae > Aerophototrophica > Aerophototrophica crusticola. The sequence goes on from NZ_CP051775.1 coordinate 458,148, forward strand.
CTGACCGAGATGGGGCAGCCGTCCCGCTCCAGCTCCATGCGCAGGGTATTGGTGAAGCCCTTCACCGCATGCTTGGTGGCGTTGTAGGGGCCCTGGTCCACGATGGCCCGGTCGGAGAGCACGCTGCCGATGTTGATCAGGGCGCCGCCGCGGGTGCGCAGGTACTCCGCCGCGATCAGGCTGCCCTGCACCGTGCCCCAATAGTTGGTCTCGAACAGGCGGCGCTGCTCCTCCAGCGGGATCTCGGTCAGCTTGCCGAAGATTGTGACGCCCGCGTTGTTCACCCAGGTGTCGAAGCCGCCGAACTCCCGCTTCGCCAGGTCGGCCGCCTCCCGCAGGGCGCCCTCGTCCGCCACGTCGGCCACGTGCCAGGCGGCGCGGCCGCCATTGGCCCGGATCCGCTCCGCCGCCTCGCGCATGGCCGCCTCCTCCCGCGCCACAAGGACCACCGCGGCCCCCTTTTCCGCCGCCATCCGGGCGGTGGTCAGGCCGATGCCGCTGCTGGCACCGGTGATGACGATCGTCTGCTCTTCCAACTTCCTCAGGCGCACGGCCATGCGGGTCCCTCCGCTTGGTTCCGGGATGCGGTCGGGGAGGGCAACAGCGGCGGGGCGGAAAACTCCCGGTTGGCTTGGTGGAGCGGTTGGGGAAAGTGGACACGGACGGCACGGACATTCCACGGACGACACGGACAAAGGAAAAATGCCTGCGGCGCAGCCAGGATGGGCCGGTCAGCACCATGGGCAGTGGTGGGCGCCCTGTCCGTGTCCGTCCGTGGCGTGTCCGTGTCGTCCGTGACCAACCCAACCACCGCACCCCTTCCGCACTGCGGCGGCGGGGGGGCTTGGGTTCCCGTTTGGGCTGTGCTAGGAGCGATGCCCAAGGTTTTAGGCACGACTTGAGGGGGAACGCGCGCGATGACGAAGCTTGTCCTGATCCGCCACGGCCAGAGCGTCTGGAACCAGGAGGATCTGTTCACCGGCTGGACCGACGTGGACCTGTCCCCCCTGGGCGTGGAAGAGGCGCGCAAGGCGGGTGAGAAGCTGGCCGCCGCCGGCTTCGACTTCGATGCCTGCCATACCTCCGTGCTGAAGCGGGCCATCAAGACCTGCAACCTGGCGCTTGAGGCCATGGACCGGCTGTGGCTGCCGGTGCAGAAGAGCTGGCGCCTGAACGAGCGGCACTATGGCGGCCTGCAAGGCCTGAACAAGACCCAGACCGCCGAGAAGCACGGCAAGGAGCAGGTGCACATCTGGCGCCGCAGCTACGACATCGCCCCGCCCGTCCTGGAGGAGGGCGACGAGCGCCTGCCGGACGCCGATCGCCGCTATGCCGGCCTGACGCCGGACCAGCTGCCGCGGACGGAGAGCCTGAAGGACTGCGTGGCCCGCGTGGTGCCCTATTGGACCGACGTGATCGCGCCGCAGGTGGCGGCCGGCCAGCGGGTGCTGGTGGCGGCCCACGGCAACTCCCTGCGCGGGCTGGTCAAGTACCTGTCCGGCATGGGGGACGAGGAGATCGTGAAGTTCGAGATCCCCACCGGCAAGCCCATCGTCTATGAGCTTGACGGCGAGCTGAAGCCGTTGGATCGCTACTTCCTGGATTGATCGTCATAAGCTCCGGGGGCGCACCACCATGCAGGACAATGTCGTCGAGACCCCGCGCCTGGTGATGCGGCCCCCACCCGCGACGACCTGGCGGACAGCCTGACCCTGTGGACGGACATGCGGGTGCTGAAGCACCTGTCCGGCAAGCCGAACACGCGGGAAGAGGTCTGGCAGCGGCTGCTGCGCTATGCCGGCATGTGGCACCTTCTGGGCTTCGGCTTCTGGATCGTCCGCGACCGCGCCACCGGCCGGTTCCTGGGTGAGATCGGCTTCCTGGACGGCTGCCGCGACCTGGAACCCGCCATCACCGACACCGAGATGGGCTGGTCCCTGGTGCCGGAGGCGCAAGGCCAGGGGCTGGCGGGGGAGGCCGTGCGCGCCGGCCTGTCCTGGTACGCCGCCCGGTTCGGGCATCAGCGGATCGTCTGCCTGATCCACCCCGACAACGCCGCCAGCCTGCGCCTGGCCGACCGCTGCGGCTTCCGGGAATACGCCCGCACCACTTACAAGGAGCAGCCGGGCGTGCTGCTGGCCCGGGTGGCTTGACGCGCGGGGTTTGGGTGACCAAAGGCGACCTTAACGAGACTAAAGTGACCTTAAGGTGACGCTTAAGGTGACGGGTGTCACCTTCCAAGGGACTGATGTCGCTGGGATTTCAGGCTTAAGGTGACAAAGGTGACGGGTTGGGATTTGTGTCACCTTAAGCGCCGAGGTTTGGCGGATGGACCGGGACACGGATGAACGGGATGGATGCCGGATTGTCCCGGATTTGCTGACGGATGGACGGTTTCCAAGACCCGGCGCCGGGTGGGCGCTTGGGGTGGAGTTTGGCACGGCTTAGGAAGAAAAGCCAGATGGTGTGGGCCGGGCTACCTTACCCCTCTCCCTGGGGAGAGGGTGGCGGCGAAGCCGCCGGGTGAGGGAGGTGGGCGTAGAGCACCACGCAAACCCCGGCGTTTCGAGGAACCCGTCCCCCTCACCCGTCCCGGCCCGGCGGCCGGGCCACCCTCTCCCCAGGGAGAGGGGAAGGGGGTGCGTTGCGCCCCGGCGGGGCTTGCGCTACAACGCCCCCGACTCGGTCCCGCCGTCGCCGGCGCGGGCCGGAAGACCCATGCTCTGACGCCCGCCCAGGAAGGACCCGCCCATGGCCAGCTACCAGTACGTCTATGTGATGAAGGGTGTGACCAAGGTCTACCCGGGCGGAAAGAAGGTTTTCGAGAACATCTGGCTGAGCTTCTACCCCGGCGCCAAGATCGGCGTGCTGGGCGTGAACGGCGCCGGCAAGTCCACCCTGCTGAAGATCATGGCGGGGCTGGACAAGGACTACAACGGCGAGGCTTGGTCGGCCGAGGGCGTGAAGGTCGGCTACCTGCCGCAGGAGCCGCAACTGAACCCGGACAAGAATGTCTGGGACAACGTCATGGAGGGCGTGGCGGAGATCAAGGCGGTGCTGGACCGCTTCAACGAGGTCTCCAACCTGATGGCCGACCCGGACGCGGACTTCGACTCGCTGATGGCCGAACAGGCCGAGCTGCAGGAGAAGATCGACGCGGCCAACGCCTGGGAGCTGGACCGCACGGTCGAGATCGCCATGGACGCCCTGCGCTGCCCCGACGGCGACGCCGCGGTGGACAAGCTGTCGGGCGGTGAGAAGCGCCGCGTGGCCCTGTGCAAGCTGCTGCTGTCCAAGCCGGACATGCTGCTGCTGGACGAGCCCACCAACCATCTGGACGCGGAGTCGGTGGCCTGGTTGCAACGCTTCCTGGCGGACTATCCGGGCACCGTGGTGATGGTCACCCACGACCGCTACTTCCTGGACGCGGTCACCGGCTGGATCCTGGAGCTGGACCGCGGCTCGGGCATCCCCTACGAGGGCAACTATTCGAGCTGGCTGGAGCAGAAGCAGAAGCGGCTGGAGCAGGAGCAGCGGGAAGAGGGCGCCAAGCAGAAGTTCCTGGCCAGCGAGCTGGAATGGGTGCGCGCCAGCCCGAAGGCCCGCCAGGCCAAGAGCAAGGCCCGTATCCAGGCGTACGAGGAGATGCTGGCCAGCGCCAACCAGAAGGAAAGCGTGGGCGAGACCCGCATCGTCATCCCCACGCCGCCCCGCCTGGGCAGCCTGGTGATCGAGGCGGAGAACCTGAAGAAGGGATTCGGCGACCGGCTGCTGGTGGACGATCTGTCGTTCCGCCTGCCGCCCGGCGGCATCGTGGGCGTGATCGGCCCGAACGGCGCCGGCAAGACCACCCTGTTCCGCATGATCACGGGCCAGGAGAAGCCGGATGGCGGCGCTTTCCGGGTGGGCGACACGGTGCAGCTTGGCTATGTGGACCAGAGCCGCGATGCCCTGGATGGCAAGAAGACCGTGTGGGAGGAGATCAGCGGCGGGCTGGACGTGATCGAGCTGGGCAAGAAGTCCATGCCGTCCCGCGCCTATGTCAGCGCCTTCAACTTCCGCGGGCCCGACCAGCAGAAGAAGGTGGGGCAGCTGTCGGGCGGTGAGCGGAACCGCGTGCACCTGGCCAAGATGCTGAAGTCCGGCGCCAACGTCCTGCTGCTGGACGAGCCCACCAACGACCTGGACGTGGAGACCCTGCGCGCCCTGGAAGAGGCGCTGACCGGCTTCGCCGGCTGCGCCGTGGTGATCAGCCACGACCGCTGGTTCCTGGACCGCATCGCCACCCATATCCTGGCCTTCGAGGGTGACAGCCAGGTGGTCTGGTTCGAGGGCAACTACGCCGACTATGAGGCCGACAAGAAGCGCCGCCTGGGCGCCGAGGCCGACCAGCCGCACCGGATCAAGTACAAGCCGTTGGTTCGCGCCTGACGGCGGCGGGCCTACAGGTTTTCCGTTTGGAATAAGGTTGAACCTTACCTTCCGCGTTCCCTCCCCCAGTGGGGGAGGGACAGGGAGAGGGGTTGTCCTGTCTCCGGAAAGGGGAACCTGCGGCGCGGGTCCTGCTGTCCTGGTCGCACCACCCCTCACCCTGTCCCTCTCCCCCTGGGAGAGGGGACGGAACGGGACCGTTCGGCATTTCCCGGTGCCGGGGCGGGATGGGAATGCCTTTCCCCACTCCGTCACAAATCCTTCCCCATTCCTGCCACGTTCGGGGTATCGGATAAGGAACGGGCGGTTTCGGCCGCCGGTAGTCCCTGTCCCGAGGTTGCCCCCATGCCTGCCCCGGCCGGTCGATCCCGGTCCTGATCCTGCCGCTGCTGCTTGGCCTCGCGGCCTGCGCGCCCTTGCCCCAGGACAATTCCGACGTGGTCTGGGGCCCGCCGGGCGGGGGGTATCCGCCACCGAAGCCGCCGCCCGTCTATCGGCCGCCGCCGGTATACCATCCGCCACCGGACTATCGGGACCGGCCCAAGGACTATCGCTACAACGGGCGGTGCGACGACCCGCGCTATGAGTCGAGCGCCGGCGGCCGGGCCGAGGAAGGCGAGGACGAGTATGACTGCCTGTTCTATGGCAACGGGCTGAAGGGTCGCTATGTGGGCAAGGAGGGGGCCTTCGCCCGCAACGGTGTCTGCGACGACCCGCGCTATGCCTACACCACGGGCCGCGCCAAGCCGGGCACCGACCAGTTCGACTGCACCCGCAACGGCCAGGGCCTGCGCGTCTTCTACCGCCCCGGCACCCTGCCGCCCCCACCCGTCGTCGGCAAGCCGCCGCCGGACCGGCCCAACTTCCCGGGCAAGCCCGACCGCCCCGGTAAGCCCGACCGCCCGGACTGGCAGGACCGCCCGGATCGACCTGACCGCCCGGACCGGCCCCGGCCCGACCGCCCCCGCCAGGACCGCCCGGACGAGGTGACCATACAGCCTTACCCGCCGCCCCCCGCCGACCGGCCGCAGCCTGGTCGGCCCCACCCGGACCGGGTGCGCCCCGACCGCCCGCAGGACCCGCCGCTCATGGCCCAGCAACCCACCATCCCCCCGGCGGGGAGGGGACCCGGCCGGAGCTGCCGCAGCGCCGCCCGGACCAGCCCCGTGTCCCCCGCCCGGACCTTGTCCCCGACCAGGCCGGGCCGGAGCGGCTGTGGCGTGACGAGGACGCCCGCCGCGAGGGCGAGGCCCTGGAACGGCAGCGGGAGCAGGAACGGGCGCAGCAGATGCAGGAGCGGCGCCAGCGGGTGCTGGAGGAGCACCAGCGCCGTGCCCAGGAAGACGCCCAGCGGCAAGCCCAGGAGGAGGCCCGGCGGCAAGCCCAGCGCGATGCCGAGGAGCAGGCCCGGCGGGAGGTGGAGCGCCAGGCCCGGGAGGATGCCCAGGGGCAGGCGCAGGAGGACGCCCGACGCCAAGCCGAAGAGGAGGCTCGCCGCCAGGCCAATGAGCAGGCCCGGCGCGCGGCGGCGGAGCAGGCCGCCGCGGAGGCCGAGTTGAGGCGGCAGGTGGAGGAGGAAGCCCGGCAGCGCGACCTGCGCCAGCGGGACGCCCAGCCGGAGGCCCAGCAGCGCTGACCCGTTTCAGGTCTGGACGCGGCGGCCCGGGCGGCCACTGTGTCCGGCCTGGAATGCATGACGGGGGTCTGCGGGTGATGCGATTGCGATCCTGGTTCCTGCCGCTGGCGCTTTGCCTGATGCTGGTCCTGCCCGCCGCCCGGCCCGCGGCGGCCGAGCAGGCCCTGACCATCGGGCTGGGGCCGGAGATCGACACACTCGACCCCCACCGCTCCACCACCGTCATCGCCGGCACCCTGTTCGTGGAGCTGTGGGAAGGGCTGACCACCTTCGACGCCGCGGCCAACATCGTGCCCGGCGTGGCGGAGCGGTGGGAGACGTCCCCCGACGGGCTGACCTGGACCTTCCACCTGCGGACCGACGCCCGCTGGTCCGACGGGACGCCGGTGACGGCGGAGGACTTCGTCTTCGCCTGGCGCCGCGCCGTCACCCCCGCCACCCGCATGGCCCTGCCGGAATGGGTGGCGCCGCTGAAGAACGCCCAAGCCATCCTGGAGGGCAAGCTGCCGCCGGAGCAGTTGGGCGTGCGGGCGCTGGACGCGCGGACGCTGGAGGTGGGGCTGGACCACCCCAAGCCGGACTTCACCACCTATACCGCCTATTGGGTGCTGTCGCCGCTGCACCGGAAATCGCTGGAGCAGCATGGCGACGCCTTCGTCCAGCCAGGCAAGCTGGTGGGCAACGGCCCCTTCATGCTGGCGGAGGCCGTGCCGCAGAGCCACACCACCCTGGTCAAGAACCCGCAGTTCCGCGATGCCGCCAAGGTGAAGCTGGACAAGGTGGTCTTCGCCGTGACGGAGGATCTGCAGACGGAGCTGAAGCGGTTCCGCGCCGGGGAGCTGGACGCCACCAAGTCCATCCCGCCGTCACAACTGGACTGGGTGAGGCAGAACCTGCCGGACGCGGCCCACCTGGCCTATCAGGCGTCCACCTATTACCTTGTGCCCAACATGACGCGGGAGCCGTGGAAGTCCAACCGCGACCTGCGGCTGGCCCTGACCCTGGCCATCGACCGCGAGATCATCACGGGCAAGGTCACCCGCGGCGGGGAGGTGCCCGCCTGGACCATGACCCCGCCGGGCCTGCTGGGCTATGAGCCGCCGCGGCCGGACTGGGCGGGCTGGACCCAAGCCCAACGGGACGCGGAGGCCAAGCGGCTGGTGGAGAAGGCGGGCTATGGCAAGGGCGGCAAGCCGCTGACCGTCAACATCCTCTACAACACCAACGAGCTGAACCGGCAGGTGATGGTGGCCGTCGCCGCCATGTGGCAGCAGAAGCTGGGCGTGAAGGCGGAGGTGGAGAACCAGGAGTTCAAGGTCACCGTCAGCCGCTACCGCGAGCGGTCCTGGCAGGACCTGATCCGCACCACCTGGACCGTGGGGCTGGTGTCGGAATACCTGAACCTGCTGCGCGGCCGCAGCGCCCGGCTGGGGCCCGGCTACCAGAACCCGGCCTTCGACGCGGCCATGGACGCCGCGGACCGGTCGGTCACCCTGCCGGAGTTCTTCGGCAACCTGGCGGCGGCGGAGAGGATGGCCATCGCTGACGCGGCCAGCATCCCCGTGATGCACATCGCCTCACGCCGGCTGGTGGGGCCGAGGGTGCGGGGTGGGTGGACAACCCGTTGGACATCCACCCGCTGCGCTACCTGTCGGCGGCGCCTTGACGCTGGCGACATCACCGGAGGGCTCAGTGCGCCAGCCAAAATCGGGCAGGGCCTCAGTCTCCGGGCAAGCCGAACGGTGCCAACCGGTCCCCTCTCCCAGGGGGAGAGGGACAGGGTGAGGGGTGGTGCGACCAGGACAGCAGGCGCCTGTCCGCAGGGATGCGATTTGGAGAGAGGACAACCCCTCTCCCTGTCCCTCCCCCTCTGGGCAGGGCTATCGCATATGGCGCTCGACCCGCTTCCGCCCGGCAAACATCGAACTCTGCTAAGCGCGTTCCGGGCAGAATCGCTATCCGAAGAGCGGTTCCAAATGCACGGAACGTACTTGGGATTTTCATATGCGATAGCCCTGCCCCTCTGGGGGAGGGGACGCTGGGGCCGCGTTCGACCCTAGGATTCCAGAGTCGAAGGCCTGCCTTCTCACGCCTCCAGCAGCAGGTCGTCGGCGACGCTGACGCGCTTCAGCATGCTGGCCTTCAGCTTCATCATGGCGCGGTGCTCAAGCTGGCGGACGCGCTCCTTGCTGACGCCCAGGCTGCGGCCCAGCTCCTCCAGGGTGGCGCCCTCGTCCCGCAGGCGGCGGGCGGCGATGATGGTGCGCTCGCGGGGGGACAGCTCGCCCAGGGCCTCCGCCAGCCATTTGGAGCGCATGCGGCTGTCGCGCATGCCGATCACCACCTCCTCCGGCGAGGGGCGCTGGTCGGCCAGGAAGTCCTGCCACTCGTCGTCGCCGCTCTCCGACAGGGGGCTGTTCAGGGACTGGTCGGCGGCGGCGAGGCGCATCTCCATCGTCTCCACCTCGGAGACGTCCACGCGCAGCTCCTCCGCGATCTTCTGGCGGCCGGCATGGGATAGGCTGCTGCGGCTGGGGCTGTCCTCGATCTTGGCGCGCAGGCGGCGCAGGTTGAAGAACAGGGACTTCTGGGCGGCGGTGGTGCCGGTGCGGACGATGGACCAGTTGCGCAGGATGTAGTCCTGCATGGCCGAGCGGATCCACCAGGCGGCGTAGGTGCTGAAGCGCACCTCGCGGTGCGGCTCGAAGCGGGCCGCGGCCTGCATCAGGCCCACATTGCCCTCTTGAACCAAATCGCCCATGGGCAGGCCGTAATTGCGGAAGCGGGTGGCGGTGGCCACCACCAGGCGGGTGTAGCTGCGCACCAGCTCATGCAGGGCACGCTCATCGTTGTGTTCGCGCCAGCGTTTGGCCAGCTCGAACTCATGGTCCCGAGTCAGCAGGGGTTCCTTCATGGACGACTTGATGAAGGTCAGGTTGGCGCGCTGGGTCTCGGGATCGTCGATGTGTGCCATGTGCCTCGCCCTCTTGGTCCTCGCGGGATGCTGGGCCATCCCCGCCGTCTCATTGCCAAGGGATACGAGGGCACTTCCGGGCTGGATCACCCGGACATAATATTTTTCTCTAATGGCCGAGTGGCGGACAGGATGTCGGGTGCCCGATCCGTCCCCGGCGGAGGCGCGACACCAGTAAAAACCCGTGTCGCGGTGGGGTGATGGTCGTGAGGAAAACCCAGTATCCGGCTGGGACAGGCGGGATTGACCCTGCGATGACTGGGGTCGGGGCTGGGGAGTGCCCTGCCTGAAGGGCTATTGCTTATGGGGAGGCGGCGCCTGCCCGGACCCCGCCGAATTTCAGACCTCGACCAGCTCCAGGATCGTGCCGTCCGGGGCGAAGCAGCCGCAGGCGAGGCGCCCGCCGAAGCCGGTGCCGCCGTCCAGGCTGACCGTGTGCGGGCCCACCACCGGGCCGGTGCCGGCATGGGTGGGGTCATAGCCGCGCACGACGCGGACCACCTCGCCATAGGGCTCGGCGATGCGGGGGAAGCTGGCCCCGCCCCACCAGAAGCTGTCCCCCTGTAGGGCCAGGGGCTTGGACACGTCCAGCCCGGCATTGACGAACAGCAGGGCGGTGGGGTGGCCGTCCGGGTCGCTGGTGTAGGCGGCGCGGCGGAGGGCGGTGAAAAGGTTGTCGTGGCCGGGGGCGGCCCGCTGGGCGGCGCGGAGCTGGTTGGTCCAGCGGGTCAGGCTGACGGCCCCGTCCCGGGCGGCGGCCAGGCCCTGCTGCGGGTCCCCGCCATAGGCGGCCAGGGTGGCGTCGATGCCCTGGCCCAGCATCCATTGCAGCACGGCCACCGGGTTCGGCGCGAACTGGAGCTGCAGCAGCTTCTGCCACATCTCCTCCTGCCCGCCGCGCAGGTAGACGATGTCGGTGGGGATGACGCTGCGGATGGACAGCAGGTGGCGGCGGAAGGCCAGCAGCTCATCCACCGTGGCCCGCACACCGCCACCGCGCCCGACCATGTTGCCCAGGTAGACCAGCCGGTCGCCGGGCAGGAAGCGGGTGCCGATGTCGTCATGCAGGGCGGCCAGCCGGTCGGCCTCGCCATGGATGGCGGCCACGGCCCAGATGCGACGGGGCCGGCCCAGCAGGGCGAATTTCTGGTCTTCCGACATTCAGTCCAGGGCGCGGTGCGGGGCGGGGACGACCCGCCGGAATGGTTGACGGAGTGTAAAGGTCCGCCGCGCGCAAAAAAAGGGGCGACCGCACGGGCCGCCCCACATTCTCCGTCTGCGCCGCATGATGGACGCAAAATCTTGTGGGTGCACCGCGTTTGCGCAGTGCACCATCAGGGAACACCCTCCTTCAGGCGGCCTTGGAGAGGACCGCCTCGAGGCGCTCGGTGGCCTTGCGCTCGTCGATCTTCTCGACGACGGCCAGCTCCCGGGCCAGGCGCTCCAGGGCGGCGTGGTAGATCTGCCGCTCGCTGTAGGACTGGTCGGACTGGTCCTCACCCCGGTACAGGTCGCGCACCACCTCGGCGATGGAGACCGGGTCGCCGGAGTTGATCTTGGCCTCATACTCCTGGGCGCGGCGGGACCACATGATCTTCTTGATCTTGCTGGGGCCGGTCAGGGTTTCCAGCGCCGCCTTGATCCGGTCCTTGCTGGACAGCCGGCGCAGGCCGGCGGCCTTGGCCTTCGCCACGGGGACCTTCAGCGTCATCCGTTCCTTCTCGAACTGGATGGCATAGAGCGTCACGCTCATGCCGGCGATGCTGTGGTTCTCGATGCCGATGATCTTGCCCACGCCATGGGCAGGATAAACGACGTGGTCCCCGGTGGTGAAATCAAGGGTCTCGGACATATCGGTCGGCTCTCACTTTCCGCGCAAGCCCGCGCGCCAGGCGTACGGACGGGAACGACGATGGGGGACCCGGCTGGCGGCGCAGCCGTGATCACGAACACCCATGCTCGGCGAATCTACAGGACCGGGCGCACACTGACCCAAGGTTCGGCGCAACCGATCCTTGCCGGTGAATATAATGGATGTGACGCCTCGGTTACAGAGGTGGAGTGTTCCCGTTCGCGCAAAGTTCACCCATGGCGCCCCATGCCGGTCATGCGAATCCCGCATGGCCGGGAGAGGAACCTTTCACCCGCACGGCTCTACCGAGGTGTGGGGACAGGGGATCAGCCGGGATTCTTGCTGAAATACTTCTGGAACTTGTCCGGCACGCCCTTCCACTCATCCGCGTCGGCGGGGGCGGGCTTCTTGCGGGTCAGGTTCGGCCAGTTCTGGGAGTAGTCGCGGTTCATCTCCAGCCACTGCTCCGCCTTCGGGTCCGTGTCCGGCAGGATCGCCTCGGCGGGGCACTCCGGCTCACACACGCCGCAATCGATGCATTCGTCCGGGTGGATCACGAGCATGTTCTCACCCTCGTAGAAACAATCCACGGGGCAGACCTCGACGCAGTCGGTGTACTTGCACTTGATGCACGATTCGGTGACCACGTACGGCATGCTCGTCCTCTCTCTCCTCGCCCGTCCCCGTGCCTGTTCCGGATCAGTCCGGGATGGCGGGCCCCTGCGGCAAACCCAGCCGCGCCTTCACCCGGCGCTGCGCCTCGCCCCTGTCGCGGTCGGAGACGTAGAGCAAACCGCCCATCCTGCGCAACAGGCTTGATTCGAGGTCGTTCAGCCGCCCATCGGCATAGGCGACCTCCCACAACATCTCGACAAGGCCGACCTTCTCCTCATAGGCCATGGAGTCGTTCAGGCGGCTGGTGAAGGCGTGCCACTGGGCCGGCCCGTCCGTCACCGTGTGGGCGGCGGCCACCAGCTCGTCCGCCTCCTCCTTGGTCAGGCGGAAATGCCGCTGCACCAGGGCATGGATCAGGGACAGCTCCTCGCCGCTGACATGGCCGTCCAGGCGCGCCGCCTCCATCAGCAGGCAGGCGGCGGACAAGGGGATGCGGTCCGTGCGGTCCAGGCTGTCCAGGGCACGGTCGGGCTGGTCGAACAGGCGGCGGATACGGTTCAGCATGGCAACCATGTCGTGTTGGCAAGGGGCGGGGGCAAGCCCGGGCAGGGCCGCCCCATCGCAACGCGGCACCTTGCCCCGGCGTTCCTTATGCTTGTTCCCTCAGGCGCCCCCGGCTCGGGGCCGGGGCAGGCTCGCGCCCGCATCCGCGGCTTGGCTTACGCGACCATGGGGTCGCGGGCCGGCAGTCGCCGGCCTGTTTCCTGCCCTCAGGCGTTGGGTGCCGCCGTAGGCTGTTTACGGTCCCGGCAATCATGATCTAGCTTCGGCCCCATGACCCAGACCGACGACGCCCGCCGCTTCGCCCCCGCCACCCTGCGCAACCGCCAGCCCATCCTGGCCGTGCTGCGGGAGGTGCTGCCCGACACCGGCACCGTGCTGGAGATCGCCAGCGGCAGCGGGGAGCATGCCGTCTATTTCGCGGAGGCACTGCCGGGCCTGCACTGGCAGCCCAGCGACGCCGACGCGGGAGCCAGGGCCAGTATCGTCGCCTGGACCGAAAGCCTGGGCCTGCAGAATGTCTGCTGCCCCCTGGACCTGGACGCCTCCGCCCCCGACTGGCCGGTGGCGGAGGCGGACGCGGTGGTCTGCATCAACATGATCCACATCTCCCCCTGGGCGTCGGCGGAGGGGCTGTTCGCCGGGGCCGCCCGGCTGCTGTCGCCGGGCGCGCCGCTGGTGCTCTATGGCCCGTTCAAGCGCGGTGGCGCCCACACCGCCCCGTCGAACGAGGAGTTCGATGCCGCCTTGCGCGCCCAGGACCCGCGCTGGGGCGTGCGCGACCTGGAGGTGGTGGGCGACCTTGCCGCCGCCAGCGGCTTCGTGCTGGACCGGGTGGTGGAGATGCCCGCGAACAACCTGACCGTGGTGTTCCGGAAGGCTGCGTAGCTGCCCTGGCCTTGGGATTACGCGGCTGGCGGTGCTAGACCCGTTTCCCGCAGACTGGAAACGGGTCTAGCCCTTCGTGTTCCTCACACGCCGGCGCCGCATCCGCGGCTTGGCTTACGCGGGCATGGGCCCGCGCGGCGGCAGTCGCCGCCGGAGCGTGTTTACGGGCAGCGTAAACACGCTCTAATCCGACCGACGGGGTTGGTGGACCGCTTCCAGCTTGTGGCCGTCCGGGTCCAGGACGAAGGCGGCGTAGTAGTGGGCATGGTACTGGGGTCGCAGGCCGGGCGGGCCCTGGTCCCGGCCGCCCTTGGACAGGGCTGCCGCGTGGAACCGGTCCACCGCTGTCCGGTCGGGGGCGTCGAAGGCCAGGTGGAAGCCGGGGCCGGGCGGGTGGGCGCCGGGTTCCTGGAACAGGGCCAGGATGTCCTCCCCGCCCGGCGGGCCATAGCCGGCGCCCCGGCCGCTGCGCCATACAAGCACCAGGCCCAGCGGGGCCAGGGCCGCGTCATAGAAGCTGACGGACGCGTCCAGGTCGCGGACGCCGAAGGACAGGTGGCCCAGCATGGGTCGGTTCCGCTCGTGGCATGGCCCGGGCCATCCTTGCGCGCCGTGGCGCCGCTGTCACGCATCCTCGGCCCGGCATGTCTTGTGGGAATTCCTGCAAGCCATTACTTCTGCCAAGCCATGTCCCCGACGGCAGGAGCGACCCGCGATGAGCCCAGCCTTCCTCCGCCCCGTCCGCCGCCTGCTCGGCGCCGCCTTGCTGGCCTTGGGGCTTGCGGGCGGCCCGCCCGCCCTGGCCCAGGCGCCCCCGGCAGACCAGACGGTGGTCTTCGCCGCCGCCAGCCTGAGGAACGCGCTGGACGGCATCGCCAGGCAATACCAGGGGGAGACGGGGAAGGCCGTCGCTATTTCCTATGCCGCCAGTTCGGCCCTGGCGAGGCAAATCGAGGCCGCGGCCCCGGCGCACATCTTCATCGCCGCGGACCTGGACTGGATGGATTACCTGGAGGGGAAGGGCCTGCTGGCCCCCGGCAGCCGCAGGACGCTGCTGGGCAACCGGCTGGTGCTGGTGGCGCCCAAGGACAGCACCGCCGCCGTGGCGCTGGGGCCGGGGCTCGACCTCACCCCCGTGCTGGGCAGGGACGGGCGGCTGGCGCTGGGGGACCCGGCCTCCGTCCCCGCCGGCAAGTACGCCAGGGCGGCGCTGGAGAAGCTTGGCGCCTGGGACACGGTGAAGGGCCGGCTGGCCCCGGCGGAGAATGTCCGCGCCGCCCTGCTGCTGGTGTCCCGGGGGGAGGCGCCGGCGGGCATCGTCTATGCCACCGACGCCAGGGCCGACCCGTCGCTGAAGGTGCTGGGCACCTTCCCGGCGGACAGCCACCCCGCCATCCTGTACCCCGCCGCCCTGACCGCCGCCGGGGGAAAGTCCGCCGACGCCGCGGCGTTCCTGGCCTATCTCGCCGGCCCGAAGGCCAAGCCCTTGTTCGAGAAGGAAGGCTTCGTCATCCTGGGGAACTGACCCAACGTCCTGACCTTCCCCGGTGAAGGCGCCCTTGTCCTGATGCTCGACGCCTTCACACCAGACGAGCTGGCGGCCATCCGCCTGTCCCTCCGGGTGGCCTTCTGGGCCACGCTGGGCAGCTTGCCCCTGGGCATCGGCGTGGCTTGGCTGCTGGCCCGCGGGCGGTTCCCGGGCAAGGTGCTGCTGGACGGGCTGGTGCACATGCCGCTGGTGCTGCCGCCCGTGGTGACGGGGTATGTGCTGCTGCTGCTGTTCGGCCGCAACGGGCCGCTGGGCAAGCTGCTGGGGGAGGTAGGCATCGTCCTGGCCTTCGACTGGAAGGGGGCGGCGCTGGCCTGCGCCGTCATGGGCTTCCCCCTGCTGGTGCGGGCCGTGCGGCTGGGGCTGGAGGCGGTGGACCAGGGGCTGGAGGAGGCGGCGGCCACCCTGGGCGCCGCCCCGCCGCTGGTGTTCCTGACCGTGACCCTGCCGCTGATGCTGCCCGGCATCGTGGCAGGGGCCATCCTGTGCTTCGCCAAGGCGCTGGGGGAGTTCGGGGCGACCATCACCTTCGTGTCGAACATCCCGGGCCGGACCCAGACCCTGCCCAGCGCCCTTTACAGCTATACCCAGGTCCCCGGCGGCGACGCGGGTGCCTTGCGGCTGACCATCGTGGCGGCGGTGCTGGCCGTGGCCGCCCTGGTGGCGAGCGAGATGCTGGCCCGCCGGGTGCGGCGCCGGGTGGAGGGGCGGGATGGCTGAGGGCCTGTCCGTCAGCCTGCGCCACCGGCAGGGCGACTTCACGGTGGAGGCGGATTTCCGGGCGGGGCCGGGCGTCACCGCCCTGTTCGGCCGCTCGGGCGCCGGCAAGACCACCCTGCTGCGGGCGGTGGCGGGGCTGCTGCGGCCGCAGCAGGGGCGCATCACCTTGGGCGGCCGGGTGTTCGTGGACACGGGCACCGGCGCGTGGCTGCCGCCGCACCGGCGCCGGGTGGGCTATGTCTTCCAGGATGCGCGGCTGTTTCCCCACCTGACGGTGCGCCAGAACCTTGCCTATGGCCGCTGGTTCGCCGGGCGGGGCGGGGCGACGACGGTTCCGTTCGACGACATCGTGGGCATGCTGGGCATCGTGCCGCTGCTGGGACGGCGGCCCGGCGGCCTGTCGGGGGGTGAGCGGCAGCGGGTGGCCATCGGCCGGGCCCTGCTGGCGGGGGCGGAGGTGCTGCTGTTGGACGAGCCGCTGGCCAGCCTGGACGCCGCCCGCCGGGCGGAGATCCTGCCCTATCTGGAGCGGCTGCGGGACGGGTTGGACCTGCCCATCCTCCATGTCAGCCACAGCCTGGCGGAGGTGGTCCGCTTGGCCACCGCCCTGGTGCTGGTGGAGCAGGGCAGGGTGGTGGCGTCCGGGCCCCTGGCGGCCATGCTGGCGCGGCCGGACCTGGCGGCCCTGTTCGGCCGGTTCGGCACCGCCACCCTGCTGGAAGGCACGGTGGAAGGGCATGACCCGGCCTGGGAGCTGACCCGGGTGGCGACGCCCGCCGGGCCGCTGCTGCTGCCCCGGCTGGACCGGCCGGTGGGGGCGGCGGTGCGGCTGCGGGTGCTGGCGCGGGACGTGCTGCTGTCCACCCGCCCGCCGCGGGACCTTTCCGCCCGCAACGTCCTGCCCGGCATGGTCACCGCCCTGCTGCCTGGGACGGGGGCGGAGATGGAAGCCAGCCTGGACATGGCCGGCCAGCCCTTGACCGCCAGCCTGACCCGGTTGGCGGCGGCGGAGCTGGGGCTGGCCCCCGGACAGCCGGTCTGGGCGGTGGTGAAGGCGGTGGCCGTGGTGGATGGGGGGACGGGGCTGGATTGAGGTCGGTTGTGAAACCGTGCGTTGTCCGTCCTGGCCGGACGCCCACCGCCCCAGGTTGACTCCTGCATCATAGAAGCGGTACCCAGGAAGACAATCCCGGCGGCGAAGGCC
Organism: Aerophototrophica crusticola; assembly: GCF_012913305.1. Classification (NCBI taxonomy): domain Bacteria; kingdom Pseudomonadati; phylum Pseudomonadota; class Alphaproteobacteria; order Rhodospirillales; family Rhodospirillaceae; genus Aerophototrophica; species Aerophototrophica crusticola. Next base: position 474,578 of record NZ_CP051775.1, read on the forward strand.
GGGCAGCCCCGGGGGAGGGCCGTTTGGACGGGGAGAACGGGAAACAGGGCCAAGGCCGGGCCGCGCGCCTGCTGCTGGACAGCCTGGACGGCTATGCCGACCCCTTCGTCCTGTGCGACCCGGATGACCGGGTGCTCTACACCAACGCCCGGTACCATGAGCTTTTCCCCGCCGCCCCGCCCCAGGGGGAAATCCGCGGCTGGGGCTTCGAGGCGCTGCTGCGCCGGGTGCTGGCGGGCGGGGAGACGCCCGACCCCGGCATCCCCGACCCGGAGGAATTCATCCGGCTGCGCCTGGCCCAGCGGGCGGCCCTGGCCGGGCGGTCCCTGAGCGAGGCCACCATCGGCGGCCGGCTGTTCCGTCGGGTGGAGGAGCGGACACCCAATGGCTGCGTCATCACCAGCTACAGCGACATCACGGACCTGAAGCAGGCGCAAGAGGCGGCGGAGCGCAACGCGGCGCGGCTGGCCGCGGCGGTGGAGGCCATCCCCGGCGGCTTCATGATGATGGACGAGGGGCTGAACTACCTGGTCTGGAACAGCCGCTACCCCGGCATCGGCGGCACGACGGACGCCGTGATCCGCAGCCATGGCAATGTGCGGGAGACGCTGTGGCTGCAGGCGCGGCGGGGCGACTATGACGACCTCCGCCTCGACCCCGGCGCCTTCACGGCGGGGCAGGTGGCCGATACCCCCTGCCTGGCCACCCTGCTGCGCTGCCAGGCCGCCCGCCCGCCAGGGCAGCGCCCGACGGAGGAGGAGATGGAAGCCCAGGTGGAGTGGCACCTGCTGCGCTTCCGGCCCGGCGGCCGGGTGGACGGGGACAATGCGGAACGGGAAGGCACCTTCCGCGTCGCCGGCTCCGGCGCGGTGATCGAGTTCAGGCGCACCTACACGCCGGGGCTGGGCTGGGTGTCCCTCTATACCGACGTGACCGAGCGCATGCGCGAGGCGGAGGAGACGGCCGCCGCCCGCGCCGCGGCGGAAAGGGCCCTGGCGGACCTGCGCGCCGCCCAGGCCAGCCTGGTCCAGGCGGAGAAGCTGGCCTCCCTCGGCGGGCTGGTGGCGGGCATCGCCCATGAGCTGAACACCCCCATCGGCATCACCTACACCGCCGCCACCCACCTGAAGGACCAGGCCGCCCGGTTCCGCGCCCGGCTGGAAGGCGGCCAGCTGCGCCGCGCCGAGCTGGACGAGTTCCTGGACCTGGTGGCGGAGGGGGCGGCCCTGCTGGAGGCCAATGCCGGCCGGGCCAGCCAACTGGTGCAGAGCTTCAAGAACGTCTCCGCCGACCGCACCCATGACGAGCGCCGCCGCTTCGAGCTGGGCCCGGCGCTGGAGGAGCTGGTGGTGAGCCTGGGCCCCGCTGGCGCAAGGCCGGGCACGTGCTCAGCCTGGATTGCCCGCCGGGGCTAGAGATGGACGGCTATCCCGGCGCCCTGGGGCAGGTGGTGACGAACCTGGTGGTCAACTCCACTGTCCATGCCTATGCGCCCGGCCGGTCGGGCAAGCTGTCGCTGGTGGTCCGCCGCGGCGAGCCGGGGGACGTGGAGATCACCTATGCCGACGACGGCCGCGGCATGTCCGCCACCCACCTGCCCCGGGTGTTCGAGCCCTTCTTCACCACCCGCCGCGGCACCGGCGGCACGGGGCTGGGCCTGCACATCGTCTACAACATCGTCACCAAGACCCTGGGCGGCCGCATCGAGGTGGCCAGCCGCCTGGGCCACGGCACCCGCTTCACCCTGACCCTGCCCTTGGTCGCCCCGGTGCCGACGGCGTCGGGGGAGGGGTGAGGGTCATGGGGGTGGCCACAGGCGCTTGCCGTGGCGCACCCGGTAGATGACGATCCCCCGGGCTTGGCCGCGTAGACGATGATATAGGGCAGGCCGGGGACTACCAACTCACGCGTCCCCTCCACCAGCCCGACCCGGCCCAGTCCGGGGAACTGCCGCAGGTTCGCCGCCGCGTCCACGATGCGATCCTCGACCCCGTCGGCGGCCTGGGGATTGTCCTTGACGATGTGGCGCCAGATGGCTTCCAGGTCGGCCAAAGCCAACTTCGTCCAGCGCAGCCTCATGCCGCGGCGGCGCGCCGCCGACGGATGGCCGCGACCACGTCCTCATGGTCGATCAGGTTGCCGGCCTCGGCGTCCGCCATGCCGTCCGCCACCGCGCGGATGAACTCCTCCTGGTCGGCGACGAAGCTGGAGACGATGTCCGTGGCCAGCGCGGCCGTGGAGAGCCCGCGGCGGGCGGCAAGGTCGCCCAAGGTCGCCTCAACCTCAGGCGGCAGGGTCAGGGTCAGCGGCTTGCCCATGGTCACCAAGGCGTCCGGTCAGGGGGCAGGGACCGGAAGCATGGCACCCCGCCCCCTGCCCGTCCAGTCCTATGCCCCCGGCACGTAGCTGCTGTCCTGCGGCCGGCCCTCTTCCTGTGTCCGGCGCTTGCGGCGCTTGGCGGCCATCAGGTTCAGGGCCTCCACGCCGACCGAGAAGGCGATGGCGAAGTACAGGTAGCCCTTGGGGATGTGGAAGTGCAGGCCATCGGCCACCAGGGCCACGCCCACCAGGATCAGGAAGCTGAGCGCCAGCATCTTCACCGTGGGGTGGGTCTGCACGAAGCGGCTGGTGGGGCCGCTGGCGAACAGCATCACGGCCACGGCGATGATCACCGCCAGCATCATGACGGGCAGGTGGTTGGACATGCCCACGGCGGTGATCACGCTGTCCAGGCTGAAGACGATGTCCAGCACCATGATCTGCGCCACCACCGAGCCGAAGGTGGCGACACCGCGGCTGGTGCCTTCCTCCTCCTCGCCCTCCATGGTGTGGTGCACCTCGTTGGTGCCCTTGTAGATCAGGAACAGCCCGCCCAGCAGCAGGATCAGGTCGCGGGGGAGATGTCCATCCCGCCGACCGTGAACAGCGGGTTGGTGAGCTGGGTGATCCAGGCGATGGACGCCAGCAGCATCAGCCGGGTGATGAGCGCCAGGGCGAGGCCGATCTTGCGCGCTCGGTCCTGCTGCTCCTTCGGCAGGCGCCCCGCCATGATGGAGATGAAGATGATGTTGTCGATGCCCAGCACGATCTCCAGCGCCGTCAGTGTGGCGAGGCTGGCCCAGGCTGCGGGGTCGGACATCCAGTCGAACATGGTCTTGGCTTCACGGCGTGGTTGTCGGGTGCTCCGCTGCTTGAATGGCCCTACGGCGTGGGAGTTCCCTTGGCCCCCTCACGGGAGTGATGCGGCTTGCCCGGGCGGGCGGGAGCGCCTACCGTTCCGACCGCAACGAATGCCAGCGAAGGACCCCGCCCGATGCGCCTGTCGCCCCGCCTTGCCTTGATCCCCGTGCTCGCCGTCATGGCGGCGGCCCTGGCCCCGCCGGCCCTGGCCGAGAAGGTGCTGCGCCGGGGCATCGGCTCCAGCCCCGGCACGGTGGACCCCAACAAGGCGGAGCTGCACCAGGAATCCATCCTGATCTATGACCTGTTCGAGGGCATCACCGCCCCCGACGCCAACGGCCAGCCCCGCCCGGCCATGGCCAGCCGGTGGGAGATCAGCCCGGACGGCCTGACCTATACCTTCCACCTGCGCGACGGGGCCAAATGGTCCGACGGCACGCCGGTGACGGCGGCGGACTTCGCCTATTCCTGGCGGCGGCTGGCCGACCCGAAGACCGCCAGCCCCTATGCCTATTATGTCTGGCCCATCCTGAACGGCCCGGAGGCGACCGCCGGCAAGAAGCCCACATCCGAGCTGGGGGTGGAGGCGGTGGACGCCAAGACGCTGAAGGTGACCCTGGGGAAGCCCACCAGCTATTTCCTGGCGTCGCTGGTGCACCAGTCCATGTTCCCGGTGCAGCAGAAGAACGTGGAAGGCGCCCAGGGCAACTTCACCGCCGCCGGCGTGCTGGTCAGCAACGGTGCCTACAAGCTGGCGGAGGCGGTGCCCCAGTCCCACTACAAGCTGGTGCGCAACGACCAGTACTATGACGCCAAGGCCGTGAAGATCGACACCGTCATGCACTACGTGACGGAGAACCTGGAGACGGAGCTGAAGCGCTACCGGGCGGGGGAGCTGGACATCACCTACCAGATCCCCATCACCCAGGTGAAATGGGCGCGGGAGAACGAGCCCAAGGCCTATACGCCCACGCCCACCTTCTCCACCCAGTACATGGGCGCCAACCTGAACAACGAGCCCTGGAGGTCCAACCCCAAGCTCCGCGCCGCCCTGTCCATGGCCATCGACCGGGAGGTGATTGCCGGCAAGGTGCTGGAAGGGGACATGCTGCCGGCCTGGACCTTCACCCCGCCGATCAAGGGCGGGGCCTACCAGCCGCCCAAGCCGGACTGGGCCAACCTGACCCAGGCCCAGCGGGACGAGATGGCGAAGAAGCTGCTGGCGGAGGCGGGCTATGGCCCCGGCGGCAAGCCCCTGCCGCCCGTCGAAGTGATCCACAGCACGTCGGAGAACAGCCGCCGCGTGATGATCGCCGTGGCGGCCATGTGGAAGCAGAAGCTGGGCCTGAACGTCACCCTGAACAACCAGGAATTCCGCGTGGTGGCGCAGATCGCCAACCAGAAGAGCTACAAGGACCTGCTGCTCTATGGCTGGATCGGGGACTTCCCGGACGCCGTCAACTTCCTGAAGCTGCTGCGGAGCGACGTGGACCAGCAGAACCTGTCCGCCTACAAGAACCCCGCCTACGACAAGCTGCTGGACGAGGCCAACGCCGCCACCGACCCGGAGAAGCGCCTGGACCTGATGCGGCAGGCGGAGGCGCTGGCCCAGGCCGACTTCCCGGTCATCCCCGTCTACCACAACAACCGCCGCCGCCTGGTGAACCCGGTCGTGCAGGGGTGGGTGTCCAACACCATGGACCAGAACCCGGCCCGCTGGCTGGACGTGGTGCGGTAAGCCGCAGCTTTGTAGGTCGGATTAGCGGAGCGTAATCCGACATCATTGGGATCACCGTCGGATTACGGCGCGTCCGCGCCTAATCCGACCTACGAAGACACGTCTTGGAGCCCCGCCCATGGGTCTTGCCCTTCGCCGCCTCGCCCTTGCCACCCTGCTCAGCTTCGGGACGGCCACCCTTGCCGCGGCGGTGCCGCAACCGGCCGCGGCGGAGAAGGTGTTCCGGCGGGGCATCGGGTCGGGGCCGGGGACCATCGACCCGCACAAGGCCGACGTGGTCAGCGAGGCCATGGTGATCTACGAGTTGTTCGAGGGGCTGATGAGCCTCGACGCCAAGGGGGAGCCGCGCTACGCCCTGGCGGAGCGGCATGAGATGACGGCCGACGGCCTGACCTACACCTTCACCCTGCGGGCGAACGCCAAATTCTCCGACGGGACGCCGATCACGGCGGAGGACGTGGTCTATTCTTACCGTCGGCTGGCGGACCCCAAGACCGCGTCGCCCTACGGCTATTTCACCTGGCCCATCGCCAACGGGCCGGAGGTGAACACGGGCAAGAAGCCGCTGGAGCAGTTGGGCATCGAGGCGGTGGACCCCCGCACGGTGCGGATCACCCTGTCCCAGCCCGCCGGCTATTTCCTGGGCCAAGTCAGCCACCAAGCAATGTCCGTGGTGCAGAAGGCCAGCGTGGAGAAGCACGGCCAGGACTGGACCCGTCCGGGCAACCTGGTGGGCACCGGCGCCTATGTGCTGAAGGAGACGGTGCCGCAGAGCTCCTTCACCATGACCCGCAACCCGCATTATTACGACGCGGATCAGGTGAAGATCGACAAGGTCATCCTGTACGTGACGGAGAGCACGGACACGGAGTTCAAGCAGTTCCGCGCCGGAGAGCTGGAGGCCACCTACACCACCCCGCTGCCGCAACTGGGCTGGGTGCGCCAGAACATGCCCGACGCCCTGAAGCCCACCCCCCTGTTCGCCACCTTCTACATCGCCTTCAACCTGCAGAACGAGCCCTGGAAGTCCAACCCGAAGCTGCGCCAAGCCATGTCGCTGGTCATCGACCGGGACGTGGTGGCCAAGAAGGTGATGGACCCGGAGGTGCGGCCGGCGGTGACCTTCGTGCCGCCCAACTCCGTCCCCGGCTATGCCTCCCCCATCCCGGCCTGGGCCAAGCAGACGCAAGCCGAGCGGGACGCCCAGGCCAGGAAGCTGCTGGCGGAGGCGGGCTACGGCCCCGGCGGCAAGCCCTTGCCGCCGGTGGAGGTGCTGTACACGACGAACGAGAACAACCGCCGCATTCTGATCGCCGTGGCGGCCATGTGGAAGCAGAAGCTGGGGATCGAGGCAAACCTAGCCAACCAGGAAGGCCGCGTGGTGGCCGAAATCGCCCAGAACCGGCAGTTCAAGGACCTGCTTCTGTTCGGCTGGGTCGGGGACTACACCGACCCGAACACCTTCCTGAAGATCATGCGCTCCGACGTGGTCTTGCAGAACTACCCGTCCTTCGTCAGCGCCGACTATGACCGGCTGCTGGAGGAAGGCAACGCAAGCCTCGACCCGGCGGCACGCTTCGCCAAGCTGGCCCAGGCGGAGGCCATCTTCCTGGACTCACATGCCATCATGACCGCCATCCACACGACCCGCTTCAAGCTGGTGTCGTCCAAGGTGAAGGGCTGGGTCCCCAACCCCCGCGACCACTACCCGACGCGGTACCTGGACATCGCGCCGTAGGTCGGATTAGCGAAGCGTAATCCGACGGCTTCGCCGCCGGCGTCGGATTACGGAGCCTGGTGGCTCCTAATCCGACCTACGAAAGGAAGAAAAGATGCGCATTGCCCTCGCCGCCCTGGTGGCCCTGTCGCTCGCGCTGCCCGCCGGGGCGGAGGTGGTGTTCCGGCGGGGGATCGGGCCGTCGCCGGACACGCTCGACCCCACCAAGGGGGAGCTGCAACCCTCGGCCCGCATGACCTACGACCTGTTCGAGGGGCTGTTCAGCCTGGACGGGCAGGGGCAACGCCGCAATGCCATGGCGGAGAGCCATGAGGTCAGCCCCGACGGCCTGACCTATACCTTCAAGCTGCGGGAGGCCAAGTGGTCGGACGGGACGCCGGTCACGGCGGACGACTTCGTCTTTGGCTGGCGGCGGCTGGCGGACCCCAAGCATGCCAGCCCCTATGGCTATTACATGTGGCCGGTGCTGAACGGGCAGGCCATCGGCGAGGGCAAGAAGAAGCCGGAGGAGCTGGGCGTGCAGGCGGTGGATGCCCGCACGCTCAAGGTCACCCTGGCGGAACCCACGGGCTATTTCCTGGCCACCTTGCAGCACCCCTCCACCTTCCCGGTGAACCGCGCCAGCGTGGAGAAGCACGGGGAAGCCTTTGTGCAGCCGGGCAAGCTGGTGTCCAACGGGCCCTACATGCTGGTGGAGAGCGTGCCCCAGTCGCACCTGAAGGCCGTGAAGAACCCGCATTATTATGACGCGGCCAACGTCCAGGTGGACACGGTCATGTCCTATCCCATCGACAACAACGACACGGAGTTCAAGCGCTTCCGCGCCGGGGAACTGGACGCGACGGAGACGCTGCCCGTCACCCAGAACGACTTTGCCAAGCAGAACCTGCCGGACGCCTTTACCTCCGGTTCCACCTACTCGACCTATTACCTGTCCTTCAACATGACCAACCCGTTCTGGCGGGACAACCCGAAGCTCCGCGCGGCGTTGTACCTGGCCATCGACCGGGACGTGATCGCGACGAAGGTGATGAACGGCAGCGGCCAGCCCGCCTGGACCTTCACCCCGCCGGGCAAGGTGGGCGGGTACGAGCCGCCCCTGCCGGCCGCCGCCAAGCAGACCCAGGCCGAGCGGGACAAGCTGGCCAAGCAGTTGCTGGCGGAGGCAGGTTTCGGCCCCGGCGGCAAGCCGCTGCCGCCGGTGGACCTGCTCTATTCCACCAGCGAGAACAACCGCCGGGTCCTGGTGGCCGTGGCAGCCATGTGGAAGCAGAAGCTGGGGGTGGAGACGCAGCTCAACAACCAGGAATTCCGCGTCGTCGCCAGCATCGGCAACGAGAAGGCCTACAAGGACATCATCTTCTACGCCTGGATCGGCGACTATCCGGACCCCTATACCTTCCTGCAACTGCTGCGCGGGGACGTGGGGCAGCAGAACTTCCCCGGCTACAAGAGCGCCGAGTACGACCGGCTGACGACGGAGGCCAACCGGCTGACCGACCCGGAGAAGCGCCTGTCCCTGCTGGCCCAGGCGGAGGCGGTGGCCCTGGCCGACTATCCCGTGGCACCGGTCTTCCACAATGTCCGCCGCCGGCTGGTTAGCCCGGCGGTCAAGGGCTGGACCCCCAACCCGCCCGACTTCAACCTGCCCCGGTTCCTGACGGTGGGGAAGTAGGGGAAGGGCAGGGACAAGGGACTGTGCAATTCCGCCTCTCCCCACCGGGGAGAGGGTTGGGGTGAGGGGGACAAGCATGCCTGCGCGAAGCGCACCGACCCATTCCACGGCCTCCCGGCCGCGCGCGCCCTCACCCGGCCTCTCCCCGGTGGGGAGAGGGGGGAGGTTGCGGCTCGCCACCCTCTTGCTCGCCGCGACGCTGCTCTCGGCCCTCACCGCCCCCGCCCTGGCGGAGACGGTCCTGAGGCGGGGCAACGGGGCGGAGCCGGAGACGTTGGACCCGCATGCGGCCACGGGCCTGCCCGAGGCGATGATCATCTATGATTTGTACGAGGGCCTGGTCAGCCGCGGGCCGGACGGCAAGTACCAGCCGGCCCTGGCGGAACGGTGGGAGACGGCGGCGGACGGCTTGTCGGTGACCTTCACCCTGCGCGAGGGGGCCAGGTGGTCGGACGGCAGCCCGGTCACGGCGGACGACGTGGTGTTCAGCTTCCGCCGGCTGGTGGACCCCGCCAGCGGCAGCCGCAACGGCCATTTCCTCTGGCCCGTGAAGAACGCCAAGCCGGTGACGGAGGGCAAGGCGGCGCCGGACACGCTGGGCGTGGCGGCCACGGGCCCGCGGACGGTGGTCTTCACGCTGGAGCAGCCGACGCCCTATCTGGTTTCCCTGCTCAGCTACCCGTTCCTGGTGGTGCTGCCCCAGGGGCCCGTGCAGGCGAAGGGCAAGGAGTTCTTCAGGGCGGGGGCGCTGGTGTCCAGCGGCGGCTACATGCTGGCGGAGCAGGTGCCGCAGGGGCATGTGAAGCTGGTCCGCAACCCGAACCACCGGGACGCGGCGAAAACCGCCATCGACACGGTCTATTTCTATCCCACGGAGAACCAGGACACGGAGCTGAAGCGCTTCCGGGCGGGGAGCTGGACACCACCAACACCCTGCCGCCCGCCCAGGTCCAGTGGGCGCGGGAGAACCTGAAGGACAGCTTCCGCCTGGCCCCGCAGCTCGGCAGCTACTACTACGCCCCCAACCTGACCAAGGAACCCTGGAAGTCCAACGCCAAGCTGCGCCAGGCCCTGTCCATGGCCGTGGACCGGGAGGTGTTGGTGGACAGGATCACCCAAGGCGGGGAGCAGGCGCTGTACTCCTACGTGCCCGCCACGGTCAGCGGCTACACCGCGCCCAAGCCCGCCTGGACCGGCTGGCCGCGGGAGAAGCGGCTGGCGGAGGCGAAGCGGTTGCTGGCGGAGGCCGGCTATTCCGGCGGGCAGGGGCTGACCCTGGACCTGCTGTACAACACGGCGGAGAACCACCGCCGCATCGCCGTGGCCCTGGCCAGCATGTGGCAGCAGGGCCTGGGCATCCGGGCCACGGTGACGAACCAGGAATGGAAGGTCTTCCTGGACAGCCGCCGCACCAAATCCTACCCCGGGCTGGTGCGGGGCGGGCTGATCGGCGCCTATGACGACCCCAACGCCTTCCTGGAGTTCATGCGGACGGAAGTGGGGCCGGAGAACATCCCCGGCTACACCAACCCGGCCTATGACGAACTGCTGCACCGGGCGACGCTGGAAAAGGACCCCGCCGCAAGGCTCGCCCTGCTGGCCCAGGCAGAGAAGCTGCTGCTGGACGAGGCGGGGATCATCCCCCTCTACACCTACGCCCGTGCCCGGCTGGTCAGCCCGCGGGTGAAGGGCTGGGTCCCCAACCCGGTGGACGCCAACGCCAGCCGGTTCCTGTCGGTGGAGTGAAAAGGGAGTTCACCACGAAGACACGAAGGGCACGAAGAAGGGTGATGCCAGGGCGTGCCGGGCTGAAAAACTTGGACATTCAAGGACACGCACAAACGCACACACGAACATTCACAATAAAAACCGCAATGGATAAATGCCTGCGGCGCAGCCAGAATTCTAGTTTGGTGTATGTTCGTGAGTGTATTGTGCGTGTTCGTGAATGTTTATTGGAAATCGGCAAGAGAAGCAGACCCTCAGGCAGAGCGGCACTGGCCTTCGTGCCCTTCGTGTCTTCGTGGTGAAAACCCCACAAACCCCGTTACCGCGCCGGGCTCAGGCCGATGGCGCCCACCAGCTTGGCCTCGTTCAGGTCGGCGCCGGTCAGGACGGCGCCGGTGCATCGGGCATCGGTCAGGTCGGCGCCCACCAGCTTGGCGTCGTTCAGGCGGGTCTCATGCAGGTCGGCACCCACGAGGGTGGCCTGGTTCAGGATGGCGCGGCGCAGGTCGGCCCTGGACAGGTCGGCCCCGTCCAGCCGGGCCCGTTGCAGGTTCGCGCTCCACAGCCGGCCGCTGCCGGACTGGATCTGGACCGGGCCCACCAGGGCGCCGGACAGCTTGGCCCGGGACAGGGTCGCCCGCTCCATCGCCGCACCCCGCAGGTCCGCCCCCGTGAGGTCGGCGTCGCGCAGGTCGGCCAGGGACAGGTCGGCCATGGCGAAGAAGGCGCCGGCCAGCTTCGCCCCCTTCAGCACGGTGCAGTGGAGCAGGGCGGCGGACAGGTTGGCCCCGGTCAGGTCCTGGCCCGACAGGTCCAGCCCCGACAGGTCGGCGCGGATGCCCTTCTTGCCGTGGCTGTCCACCCAGGTGGCGTGCTCCGCCAGGACGGTGGGCACGTCCAGTCCCGATTCGCCCACGCTGCGGGCCAGGATGGCCCCGGTCAGGTTGGCGGAGCGTCGGGTCTGCTCATCCATGATGACGCCTACCAGGTCCGCGTTGGCGAACTTGGTGGCGTTCAGCTCCGCCCCCGTCAGGTTGGCGCCGTTCAGCTTGGCCCCGGACAGGTTGGCGTCCCGCAGGTCGGCGCCTTGCAGGTCGCAGCCGGTCAGGTTGGAGTTGGTCAGGTTGGCGCCGATGAACTTGGCGCCGCGCAGGATGGCGTCCGTCAGGTCCGTCTGCATGACGAAGGCGTTGGACAGCTTGGCCCGCGACAGGTCGGCGGCGCGGATGGTTGCCACCGACATCTCCGTATGCACGTCGATGGCCTCGAACTCATGCAAGGCCACCTCACCGTTCTTGCGGACATGCATGATGGTGCCGTCGCGCAGGTCGCTGTCGGACATCACGGCTTCCGACAGGATGGCCCCGCGCAGGCAGGCGCCGCGCAGGTCGGCCCGACGCAGGTCCGACCGTTCCAGGTTGGCCAGCCGCAGGTCGGCGGCATAGAGGTTGGCGCCGGTGAGCTGGGCCCCCGTCAGCCTTGTGCCGAACAGCTTGGCCCCGGACAGGTCCGCGTCCGTCAGGTCATAGCCGGCCAGGTCCATGTGCGACAGGTCACGCATCTTCAGGCTGGCGCGCACGCCGCCATTCTGCCGCCGCAGGAAGGCCAGGTGCTTGGTGAGGACAAGCTGCAACTCGGCCGCGGTCACCCGCGTCCGATCCGGATCCCGTCCCAGACTGCCAGCCATCCCTTACGACCCCCACGGGCGTTCCGTGATGCCCCGCCCTGAATGGGCGCACACGGAAGTGGTATAACACGTTCCCGGCAAAGTGAGGAAATTTTCATGTGAATGCGTTAATAATGTCTCCCATCGGGCGGGGACAGGCTGTGCGTCCCGGCTTTTGTTGACTCTTACGCCCGCGGGCATTATTTACGCCCAACCCCAGACCTGGGCACGGGTCACGCGCCACGGCGCGCCGCCAGTCCGCGAGTTTCGCGCACTGGCGCTTTCGTGCTTGGGCAGCTTTTGCGTCTGGGGTTCCCGGCGGGGGTCGTGGCAGGATGCCGGGACCATTGGCGGGCCTGATCGGGAAGGGTGCGGATGTTCGAGGGACTGACGGGACGGCTTGGCGACATCTTCGACCGCCTGCGCAAGCGCGGGGCGCTGTCGGAGGATGACGTCAACGCGGCACTGCGCGAGGTGCGCGTGGCCCTGCTGGAGGCCGACGTCGCCCTGCCCGCGGTGAAGGCCTTCGTCAACGGCGTGAAGGAGCGGGCGGTCGGGCAGGAGGTGCTGCGCGGCATCAACCCCGGCCAGCAGGTCATCAAGATCGTCCATGACCACTTGGTGGAGCTGCTGGGCAGCGCCAGCGAGGAGATCAACCTTAACGCCAACCCGCCGGTGCCGGTGCTGATGCTGGGCTTGCAGGGCTCGGGCAAGACCACCACCTCCGCCAAGATCGCCCTTCGCCTGAAGAACCGGGAGAAGAAGAAGGTCCTGATGGCGTCGCTGGACACGCGGCGCCCGGCGGCCCAGGAGCAGTTGAAGGTGCTGGGGGAGCAGGTGGGCGTGGCCACCCTGCCCATCGTCCCCGGCCAGACGCCCGTGCAGATCGCCCGCCGTGCCCTGGAGGAGGGGCGCCTGGGCGGCTTTGACGTGGTCATGCTGGACACGGCCGGCCGCCTTGCCATCGACGATGAGCTGATGCGCGAGGTGGTGGAGATCCGCGACGCCACCAAGCCGGTGGAAAGCCTGCTGGTGGTGGACGCCATGACCGGCCAGGACGCGGTCACCGTCGCCACCAACTTCAACGAGCGGGTGGGCATCACCGGCATCGTGATGACCCGCATCGACGGCGACGCCCGCGGCGGTGCCGCCCTGTCCATGCGCCATGTCACCGGCAAGCCGATCAAGCTGCTGGGCGTGGGCGAGAAGGTGGACGCGCTGGAGGCCTTCCACCCCGACCGCATCGCCGGCCGCATCCTGGGCATGGGCGACGTGGTCAGCCTGGTGGAAAAGGCGGCCGAGACCATCGACCGGGAAGAGGCGGAGAAGCTCGCCAAGAAGCTGGAGAAGGGCGGCTTCGACCTGGACGACATGCTGTCCCAGCTCCGCCAGATCCGGAAGATGGGCGGCATGGGCGGGATGATGGGCCTGCTGCCCGGCATCGGCAAGATCAAGGACCAGCTGAAGAACGCCAACATCGACGAGGGCATCCTGAAGAAGCAGGAAGCCATCATCCTGTCGATGACCAAGAAGGAGCGGCGGAACCCGCAGGTGCTGAACGCCAGCCGCCGGCGCCGCATCGCTCTGGGCAGCGGCACCACCGTGGCCGACGTGAACCGCCTGGTGAAGCAGCACCAGGACATGGCCGAGATGATGAAGAAGATGAAGAAGCTGGGCCAGAAGGGCCTGATGCGGCAGGGCCTGGGCGCCCTGCTGCCCAAGGGCTTCCGCTGAGCTTCCCATGACCGACGCCGCCGCCATCCCCGCCCAGGCCCAGACGCCCCCGCCGCCCACCACCCTGGTGACGGCGCGGCTGGTGCTGCGGCCGTTGCAGGTGGAGGACGCGGAGGACCTGTTCCCGGTGTTCAACGACCCGGAGAGCATGCGCTATTGGTCCCACCTGCCGCACAAGGACGTGGCGGAGACCCGGGCCAAGCTGGAGCGGGTGGTGGAGGAGGACGGCACCAGCCGTACCTGGGCCGTGACCCGCGACGGCGGCCGCTGCCAGGGCTGGGTCAGCCTGTTCGGCGCCCAGGACCGGCTGGTCTGGCTGGGCTACATCCTGCTGCCGGAGACCCGCGGCCAGGGGCTGGCGACGGAAGCGGTCCATGCCGCCCTGGACTTCGCCTTCGGCCCCTGGGACATGCACCGGGTGGAGGCCAACCTGGACCCGCGCAACGCGCGGTCAGAACGGCTGCTGAAGCGGCTGGGCTTCACCCGCGAGGGCGTCCGGCGGGAGGATTTCCTGCTGGGCGGCCGCTATTACGACACCCTGATCTACGGGCTGCTGGCCGCCGAATGGCGGTCCGCCCGGGCGGCGGCGTGAGGGCCATGATGACCCGACGCCCCGCCACGACCCCACACCGCCTGCGCGCCCGACCCGGACGGGCGCGTGTTCCCGGCGGCCTGTCCCTGTCCGGTCTTCAGTCAATCCAAGGAAAGTAAGAGACCATGTCCGTCAAGATCCGCCTGACCCGCGGCGGCGCCAAGAAGCGCCCCTACTACTCCATCGTCGTGGCCGACAGCCGCGCCCCCCGCGACGGCGCCTTCATCGAGAAGGTGGGCACCTACAACCCCATGCTGCCGGCCGAGCACCCGGAGCGCGTGACCCTGAAGGACGAGCGCCTGAAGTACTGGCTGTCCAACGGCGCGCAGCCGACCGAGCGCGTCGCAAAGTTCCTGGGCAAGGCGAACCTGATCGAGATGCCCAAGTTCCGCGACACCCCGAAGAAGTCCGCCCCGAAGGCGAAGGCCCAGGAGCGCGCCAAGCTGGCCGCCAAGGCCGCCGAGGCCTGAGCTTCCCCTTCCTGACGGGCGGGGTCTGACAGGGAACACGGACGGCACGGACGGTCCACGGACGACACGGGACATAGGGGAATGGCGGCTGCGCCGCCGGGTGCTTGGCAGAACGGGTGTCTCCCGGGGCGCCGCAGGCACCTTGCCCCTGTCCCGTGCTTGTCCGTGGCATGTCCGTGTCGTCCGTGTCCCAGCCTGCCCCGCCATCCCGCGTGCGAAGAGTCCCCCCATGTCATCCCGCGTCTGCGTTGCCCAGATCATCGGCGCCCATGGCGTCCATGGCCGCGTGAGGCTGAAGAGCTTCACGGCGGACCCGGAGGCCGTGTTCACCTATGCGCCGCTGACGGACGAGGCGGGCACCCGTGTCTTCAAGGTGAAGATGACGGGCATGGGCAAGGACCATTTCCTCGCCACCGTCGAGGGCTTGAAGGACAAGACCCAGGCCGACGCCCTGAAGGGGACCCGGCTGTTCGTGGACCGGTCCGCCCTGCCCGACCCGGAGGACGAGGAAGAGTTCTACCACGCCGACCTGCTGGGCCTGCCCACCACCACGGTGGCCGGCCAGGACTTCGGCACCATCAAGGCCATCCACGACTTCGGCGCCGGCGACATGCTGGAGATCCTGCATGTCTCGGGCAAGACGGTGTTCATCCCCTTCACCAAGGCCGTGGTGCCGGTGGTGGAGGTGAGCGTGCCGCGCATCGTGGTGGACCCGCCGGTCAACCTCTTCACCCCGGCCAAGCCGGACCCGGAGGAGCTGGCGGAGATGGGCGGCAGGCTGGATGACCTGGATGACCCCGCACCCCCGCCGACACGGCGGACGGGGAGGGGGAGACCGCGGACGAGGCCGGGGAGCGGGGCGAGGGCTGATGTCCGACGCGCCGGACCCAGCGGGGGCGGAGCCGCCGGCCGGGCCCCTGTGGTCCGTGACGGTGCTGACCCTGTTCCCGGAAATGTTCCCGGGGCCGCTGGGCCACAGCCTGGCCGGCCGCGCCTTGGAACATGGCACCTGGGCGTTGGAAACGCTGGACATCCGTTCGTTCGCGCGCGATAAGCACCGCTCCGTGGACGACACCCCGTTCGGCGGCGGGCCCGGCATGGTCATGCGGCCCGACGTGCTGGACGCGGCCCTCGAGGCGGCGACGGCGCAAGCCGTGGCGGCGCGGGGGGAACGGGGGCGGGCGATCTATCTCTCCCCGCGCGGCCGTGTGCTGGACCAGGACCTGGTGAAGGAACTCGCCGGGGAACGGTCCCTCATCCTGCTGTGCGGCCGGTACGAGGGGGTCGACGAGCGCGTCCTGGAAAAGCATGCCCTGGAGGAGGTTTCCCTCGGGGATTTCGTGCTGTCCGGCGGTGAGCCGGCGGCGCTCTGCCTGATCGACGCCGTGGTCCGGCTACTGCCGGGGGTCATGGGGAACGTGGAGACGGCAGGGGAAGAGAGTTTCGAGCGGGGACTGCTTGAGTACCCGCACTACACCCGTCCGGCTTTTTGGGACGGGCGCCAGGTCCCGGCGGTGCTGCTGTCCGGCGACCATGGCAAGGTCCGGGCCTGGCGGCTCGAACAGGCGGAGGCGATCACGGAGGCCCGGCGGCCTGACCTGTGGTCCCGCTACCTGGAGAGCCGCCCGGCCCCAAAGGTGAAGAAACGCCGCGCCACCAAGGCAGCGGCACAGCCATCCAACCCGGCAGACGACCCCGCGGGGACTGCCGGCAGCAACGAGGACAGTTGAGATGAACATCCTTCAGCAGCTCGAGGCCGAGCAGGTCGCCAAGCTCACCCAGGGCAAGACGATCCCGGAGTTCTCCCCCGGCGACACCGTGAAGGTGAACGTAAAGGTGGTCGAGGGCACCCGCGAGCGCATCCAGGCCTATGAGGGCGTCGTCATCGCCCGCAAGAACGCGGGCCTGAACTCCGCCTTCACCGTCCGCAAGATTTCCTATGGCGAGGGCGTGGAGCGCGTGTTCCCGCTGTACAGCCCGCGCATCGACTCGATCGAGCTGGTCCGCAAGGGCGCCGTCCGCCGCGCCAAGCTGTATTACCTGCGCGGCCGCACCGGCAAGAGCGCCCGCATCGCCGAGCGCACCACCGGCCGCGGCATGAACGACAAGGGCGAGTAAGCCCTTCCCGTTCGCCGCTGAGGCAAGGACGGCCCGCCGGGGAGACCTGGCGGGCCGTTTTGTTTTTTCCCGGGCGTGGTTCCCCCTCACCCCAACCCTCTCCCCGGGGGGGAGAGGGGGTGCTGTTGCGCCTTTGTGCGGCGGTGGGCCAGTTCTGAGCCGGGGTTGGGCGTAGGGCGCGACCTTCCCCCTCTCCCCACCGGGGAGAGGGTCGGGGTGAGGGGGTGTCGCAGCAAGGCCCCGCCGGAAAAAGCAAAGGGGCCGCGGTCGCCCGCGGCCCCCTGTCACTGATCGCCGGAAAGCGGTCAGAACTTCATCCGGGCCGTCACGCCGTAGGTGCGGGGCTCGATGACGAAGCCGGTCAGGTTGTTGAAGTCGATGCCGCCCTCAAGCCCCTGCTCGTTCGTGATGTTGCGCACGAAGGCGGAGACGTCGAAGCGGCCGTTGTCGTGGCTGTAGCCCAGGCGCAGGCCGCCCTGCCAGCGGGCGTCGGACTTGAACTCCACGGACTCGTACAAGAAGAAGTTCTGGCTGGACTTGTAGGACCAGTCGGTGAAGGCGTAGACTTCGCCCGCGTCGCCCACGGGGATGCCGTAGCGGGCGGTGGCGTTGAAGATCCACTTGGGCGCCTGCGGGAAGGGGTTCCCGTCGATGTTGGCCAGGCGCGAGGTGCCCACCACGGTGATCGCGTCGGTGACGGTGCAGCCGCCGCCGCAGGCCGGGACCCGCAGGTCCGCGTCCTTGATCTCCGTGTCGTTGTAGCTGGTGCCCACGGTCAGCAGCAGGTTCTCCAGGGGCAGGAACTCCAGGTCCGCCTCGAAGCCCTTGCCGACGCCCTTGTCGGCGTTCAGCAGCCGGTTGGTGTTGTCCACGCCGCCCACCGCGGTGAACTGCTGGTCCTTCACCCGGTAATAGAAGGCCGTGACGTTGACGCGGGCCCGGTTGCCGAACAGGTCGGACTTCACGCCCGCCTCGTAGGACATCACCTTCTCGGAGTCCGCGGTGGTGATGGTCACGCTGCGCGGCTGGATGGTGGGCGCGCGGAAGCCGCTGGCGACGCGGACGAAGCCGCGCACGTCTGCCGTGAAGGCATAGTCGGCGCTGACATCCCAGCTGATCCGCTCATCCTCGGTGCTGGCCCGGCTGGTGACGGTGGGGGCGTTGGTGCCGTTCACGCTGATCTGGCGGCGGACCAGGTCCTTCTCATCCTCGGTGTAGCGCAGGCCGCCCGTCAGGGTGAGCTGCTCGGTCACCTTGTAGCTGCCCTGGCCGAAGACGGCCCAGGTCTCGTTGTTCTGGACGGAGCTGGCCAGGGTGGTGCGGCCGCGCGGGTCGGTGGTGGCGGTGCCATAGCCGATGTTGGCGAAGGGGGCCTTCTCATCGAAGTAGAAGGCGCCCACCTGCCACTGCAACGGGCCTTCGCCGCTGGAGGACAGGCGGAACTCCTGGGTCCACTGGTCGATGCCGGCGACTTCCGACGCGCTCTCCACCGAGAAGGGCACCCGGCCCGGGCCGGTCAGCGGGTTGCCGATGCCGCGGGCCACGCCGCCATCCACGTCACCGCGGGAGAAGGCGTCCACATACTCGTAGGCGGTGATGGAGGTGAAGGTGACGCCGTCGAACTCGTACTGGGCGTTCAGGCTGGCGCCGCGGGCGCTGACCTCCTGGTCGTTCTGCCCGTCCACATAGGCCTTGTAGGGCGTGAAGCCGTCCACCAGCTCGTTCGTGCCCGGCTTGATGATGTTGGCGCGGAACACGCGGGCGGTGCCGTTCAGGTCACGGAAGTGGCCGTTCAGCAGGGCGGTGAAGCGCTCGGTCGGGGTGTAGAGCAGCTGCAGCCGGGCGGCCGTGTCCTCATACCCCTCCAGCGCGTCCTTCTCGCCGGTGAAGGTGTTGTCCACATAGCCGTCGCGGCGCTGGTGGATGACGCTGACGCGGGCGGCCAGCTTGTCCTCCACCAGGGCGCCGCCCACCGCGGCCTCCGCCTCGATGGCGTTCCAGCGGCCATAGGACAGGCTGGCGTAACCCTCGGTCTTCTGGGTCGGCTTCTTGGAGACGACGCTGATGATGCCGGCGGGGGTGTTGCGGCCGAACAGGGTGCCCTGCGGCCCGCGCAGCACCTCGATCCGCTCGATGTCGAACACCGGGAACCCTTTCATGATCGGGTTCTCCAGCACGACCTCGTCATAGACCAGGCTGACCGGCTGGGAGGCGTTCAGGTCGAAGTCGGTGTTGCCCAGGCCGCGGATGTAGAAGCGCGGGAAGGTGCGGCCGAAGGAGGACTCCACGGTCAGGCTCGGCACCCGGGCGGAGAGGAAGCGGATGTCCTCACCGGCGGCGGAGAAGTTCTCAAACTGCTCCGGGCTGACGGCGGCGACGGAGACGGGAACCTCCTGCAGGTTCTGCACCCGCTTGGTGGCGGTGACCACGATCTCGTCCAGCTCGGCGGTCTGGGTGGACTGCGCCAGGGCGGCGGTGCCGGTCGCGCCCAGGGCGCAAACGGCCATCATCGCGGTCGCGCCCAGCAGCGCCGACCGGCGGAAATTGGAACCCATCATGATCTCTTACGGCCCCTTCGGTGAACGTGTCTTGGCCCTTCGCGGGCATTCCGTCCCTAAGGCTCCGGCCTTTCCCCGGGCGGGGTGGCCGGATGCGTCTTCTCACGTCTGTCGCGGGGGTGGTTAAGGGGCGGGGGTGGGGCCTGTCAATTTCCCAGGGGTCGCGGGCGTATCGTTACGGCCTGCCTGTTGCAGGAAAGCCAGGGTCTGTGTCGGAAATGTGGCAGATCAGTTGAGATCCAGGAACCGGCTGGGGTGCAGGTTGCGGATGTTGGGGACCCAGCCCTTGACCCTCGGGCTGACCATGTTTTGGGTGGTATAGATATAGACCGGGATGATGGGCAGGTCGGCCAGCAGCACCGCCTCCGCCCGTTGCAGCAGGTCGCGCCGCTTCTCCGCATCCACCTCCGACGACGCGGCGCGGACCAGGCGGTCATACTCGGGGCTGGCATAGCCGCTGTAGTTGGACGGCCCCAGGTCCGACAGGAACAGGCCCAGGAAGGTGTAGGCGTCGTTATAGTCCCCAACCCAGCGGCCCAGGGCGATGTCCCGGTACTGTTTGCGGCTGCGGGTCTGGAGGAAGACCTTCCATTCCTGGTTATTCATCACGGTGCGCACGCCCAGCTTCTGCTGCCACATGCTGGCGACGGCCACGGCCACCTTCTTGTGGTTCTCCGACGTGTTGTAGAACAGCTCTACTTCCAGCGGCTTGCCACCCTTGCCATAGCCGGCCGCCTCCACCAGCCGCCGGGCCTCCGTGTCGCGCTGGCTTTGCGTCCAGGACGCCCATTCGGGCTTGGGGCTGGCATAGTTGGCGGTGCCGTCGGGGACGAGCTGGTAGGCCGGCACCTCCCCGGAAAGGGTGATCTTCTCCGTGATGATGGTCCGGTCGATGGCCAGGGCCAGGGCCTTGCGCAGGTCGGGGTTGGACTTCCACGGCTCCCGCGTCAGGTTGAAGGCGTAGTAATAGGTGCTGAAGAAGGGGGCGATGCGCAGCTCCGCCGGCATGTTCTGCTTCAGCCAGGGAATCTGCGGGTCCGGCACGTCATAGGTGAGGTGCAGTTCCCCGGCGCGGAAGCGCTTCAGCTCCGTGTCCCGGTTCTCCGTGGCGTGGAACACCACCTCGTCCAGCCGGACGTTGGCCGCGTCCCAGTAGCGGGGGTTCTTGCGCACCCGGACATAGCCCTGGGGCACCGCCTCCACCAGCATGAAGGCGCCGTTGCTGACCAGGTTGCCCGGCTTGATGAAATCCTCCCCGTGCTTCTCGTAGCTCTTCTTCGAGATGGCGTAGGTGGCGTTGTGTTGCAGGGCGGAGGCGAAGTAGCTGGTGGGCGCCTCCAGCGTCACCACGAAGGTGCGGGGGTCAGGGGCGGCCACGCCCACCTCGGACAGGGGCACCTCCCCCTTGTTGGCCTTCTCCGCGTTCTTCACGGGCCAAAGGAAGAAGGCGTAGCGGGAGCCGGTCTTGGGGTCCAGCAGGCGGCGCCAGGAGAAGGCGAAATCCTCTGCCGTCACGGGCGTGCCGTCGGACCAGACCGTGTCGCGCAGCTTGAAGGTATAGGTCAGCCCGTCGGGGGAGACGGTATAGCTCTCCGCTGCCCCGGGGATCAGGTTCCCGGCGCCGTCCACGGTCATCAGCCCCTCGAACAGGTCGTACTGGATCCAGCCCTCGGGCTCGCCGGTGGATTTGTGGGGGTCCAGGGTCTCCGGCTCGCTGCCGTTGCCGCGGTGGAGCACCTTCTGCGCCGTGGCGGGGGCCGCCAGCAGAAGCACCGTGAGGAACGCCGCCACCCAAGCCCTGATGCCCATGAACCACCCCTTCCGCATTTGCCTCGCCACGGTAGCGGGGGAGGGGAGGGCAGTCCAGGCGGGAGAGGGAATTGCGGAAAGACGGGGAAGGGACCAGTTCAGGGGTGTTCTGAAGTGGACATGTCGACCTACTGCCTGCCGGTGTCTACCACCACTGGCCTGCAAGCCAACGGCTCCCTCACGGGGGCCTTTTGTGTTTGGGGGTGCCTCCCCGCCCCTGCGGGGAGCAGTAACGAGCAGCAGAAAGGTCGTCGCGCACTCAACCCGTACGCGACGACCACCCAGGCAGGATCACTTCACATCCAGGAACCGGCTGGGGTGCAGGTCCTGGAGGTTGTCGCCCCAGCCGATGACGCGGTCGGAGACCATGTGGCGGCTGGAGTAGAAGTGCAGGGGGAAGAAGGCCACGTCCTCGATCATCAGCCGCTCGGCCTGTTGCAGCAGCGCACGGCGCTTCTCCACGTCGGCCAGCTTGTTGGCCTCTGAGACCAGGCGGTCGAACTCCGGGTTGTTGTAGCCGGACGGGTTCTGCTTGCCCACGTCGGACCGGAACAGGGCCAGGAAGTTGTTGGCGTCCAGGTAGTCGCCGATCCAGCCGTGGCGGACCACGTCCTTGAATTTCTTCTCGTCACGGGTGGACAAGAAGACCTTCCATTCCTGGTTGTTCAGGGTGACCTTGGCCCCCAGCACCTTCTGCCACATGCTGGCCACGGCGATGGCCATCTTGCGGTGGTTCTCCGAGGTGTTGAACAGGACCTCCACCTCCAGCGGCTTGCCGCCGGGGCCGTAGCCCGCCTTCTTGACCAACTCCTTGGCCTTGGCCTCCCGCTGCTCCTGGGTCCAGTTGGCATATTCCGGCACCTGCTGGGTATAGTTCTCCGTGCCCGGGGGCAGCCAGGAATAGGCGGGCTGTTCGCCGCGCTTGTTGATCTTGTCCACCAGGGTCTGCCGGTCGATCGCCAGGTTCAAGGCGAGGCGCAGGTCCTTGTTGGACTTCCAGGGCTCCTTGGTCAGGTTCGGCGCGAAGAAGTACGTGCCGAAATAGGGGGCCAGCCGGGCCTGCTTGGCCATGTTCTGGCGCACCCAGTCCATCTGGCTGACGGGGATCTCATAGGTGATGTCCAGTTCCCCGGCACGGAACCGCTTCAGCTCCGCCTCGATGTTCTCCGTCGGATAGAACATCACCGTGTCGATCTTGACGTTGGCGGCGTCGTGGAAGTGCGGGTTCTTCACCACCTTGATGTGGCTCTGCGGCACCGCCTCCGCCAGCATGTAGGGGCCGTTGGTGACGTAGTTGCCGGGGCGGATGAACTCATCCCCGTGCTTCTCGATGCTGGCCCGGTTCACCGCGTAGGTGGCGTGGTGCTGGAGCATGGAGACGAAATAGGGCGTCGGCCCTTCCAGCGTCACCTCGAAGGTCAGCGGGTCCAAAGCGCGCACGCCGAACTGGTCCGGCGGCAGCTTGCCGTTGCTCACCGCCTCCCCGTTCTTCACGGGCCAGAGATACCATGCGTACTTGGACATGGTCTTGGGATCCACCACGCGGCGCCAGGAATAGACCCAGTCGTCCGCCGTCACCGGCGTGCCGTCGGACCATTTGGCATTCTTGCGCAGCTTGAAGGTGAAGACGGTGCCGTCGGCATTGCTGCTCCAGCTCTCCGCCGCCCCGGGGATCAGGTTGCCCTTGCCGTCAGGGACCACCAGCCCCTCGAACAGGTCGTACTGGATGTAGCTTTCCGGCACGCCGGTGGACTTGTGGGGGTCCAGCGTCTCCGGCTCGGAGCCGTTGCCGCGGTGCAGGATCTTCTGGGCTTCGGCCGGGACGGCCGATACCGCCAGCGACCCGGCGGCGAGCAGGGCGCCCAGCGCGATGGCGCGGGCGCGGTTGAACAGTGTCTTCATCTCCCGAAATCTCCCCTGTCGGGGGTGCCCCCGGTCTTGCCGCCGGGTGGCGCCCCTATCCGTCATGAGGGTGGCCCCGATGCTCTGGGGGCCACCCCGGCGGCGACTGCCGCCGCGCGACCTTATGGTCGCGTAAGCCAAGCCGCCGTGGCGGCACCAGCGTCCGAGGAATAAGCGGCGCTTACTTCTGGATGCTGAGGTACCGGGTCGGCTGCACGCCCATGGGGCTCTCGAACCAACCCTTCACATGCTTGTGCACCAGGTTGCGGTAGGTGGCGTGGAACTGCACCACCAACGGCGCGTCCTGGAGCAGCATCGCCTCCGCCTGGGCCATCAGCTTCAGGCGTTCGGCCGGGTCCACGGTGGCGTTGGCCTTGTCCAGCAGGGCATCGTAGTCGGCATTCTTGTAGCCGGACCGGTTCATCTTGCCCACGCTGCCCAGGAACAGCTTCATGAAGGTGTAGGGATCGGGGAAGTCGCCGATCCAGCCCAGTTCCACCAGGCCGTTATAGTCCTTCTCGCCGGCCTTCTGCAGGACGACCTTCCATTCCTGGTTGTTCAGGCTGACCTTGGCGCCCAGCTTCTGCTGCCACATGCTGGCGATGGCCACCATGGTCTTGCGGGTGCTCTCGTTGGTGGCGTGCATGATCTCGAAGGCCAGCGGCTTGCCGCCGGGGCCATAGCCCGCCTCCGCCACCAGCTTCTTGGCCATGGCGTCCCGCTCGGCCTGCGTCATCTTCAGGAAGGGCAGGTCGGGGGACTGGTAGCCGGGGATGCCGTCGGGGATGAAGGTCATCTTCGGCGGCTCGCCCGCCTTGGTCACCTTCTCCGTCAGCGTCTCCCGGTCCACGGCCAGGGCGAGGGCGAGGCGCACCTTCGGCTCGTTCGCCAGGGGCCCCTTGACCATGTTGACGCCCAGGTAGCGGATGCCCAGGACGGGATAGAACTCCATCACGTCGGGCATGTTCTGCTTCAGCCAGTCGATCTGGGTCACCGGCGCCATTTGGAGCGTGTCCAGCTCCCCGGCGCGGAAACGGCGCAGCTCCGTCTCCTGGCTGTCGGTGTGGTGGTAGAGGACCGTGTCGATCTTGACCGTGGACGCCTCACGGAAGTGGGGGTTCTTCACCGCCTTCACGTAAGCCTGGGGGACCGCCTCCACCATGCGGTAGGCGCCGTTGCTGACCATGTTGCCGGGCTTCACGAAGTCCGGCCCGAACTTCTCCACGTTCGCCTTGGAGACCGGGTAGGTCATGCGGTGGATCAGGGAGGACAGGAAATAGCCGGTGGGCCGCTCCAGCGTCACCACCAGGGTGTGCGGGTCCTTGGCCACCACGCCCATGCTGTCCAGCGGGGCCTTGCCGTTGCTGATGGCCTCCCCGTTCTTCACGGGCCACAGGAAATAGGCGTAGTCGCTGGCCGTCTTCGGGTCCACCAGCCGCCGCCAGGAAAAGACGAAGTCCTCCGCCGTCACCGGGGTGCCGTCGGACCACTTGGCGTCCTTGCGCAGGAAGAAGGTGTAGGTCAGGCCATCGGCGCTGATCTCCCACCGCTCGGCCACGCCGGGGATGGCCTTGCCGTCGGGGGCGAAGGTCAGCAGCCCCTCGAACAGGTCGTAGCCGATGCGGGCCGACTGCATGTCGGTCCCCTTGTGGGGGTCGAGCGAGCTGGGCTCGGCCTGGTTGCCGCGGTTCAGCACCATCTCGGCGAAGGCGGGCGCGGCGGTGAGGGTGGCGGCCAGCGCGGCGGCGGCTATGGCCGGCGCCAGGCGACGGACGAAACGCATGCGTGTCTCCCAAGGACCCGTTCGGGCATGGCCGATATGTGCGGGTTCCCGCCCGGAGAGTCCAGGGTCGTTACCATCCGGAAAAACGATTTGTCCGGGCCGGGAAAGACCCTGATTTCCTAGGGTTACCCGGGGCCGGCACGGGTGCCGGCCCCGGCCCGGCGCGCGGGGGCAACGAGGCCATGCGGATTGATGGGATGTGCGGCGCGGGCCCGGGCGGCTAACGTGGCGCCCTCCTTCCCGGCAGGTCCTGCCCATGCCCCCCGCGCCCCGTCCCGACAACAAGGCCCTTGGCATCCTGCTGGCCGTGCTGGCCTTCGCGCTCTATTCCGTGACCGACGCCACCGTGAAGGCGCTGTCGGCGCGGATGAGCGTGCCGCAGATCATCGTCGGCAACGGCCTGTTCAGCCTGGTCCCCATCATCGGCTATGCCGCCTGGAGCGGGGGCTTGCGTTTCCTCCGCCCGCGCCGGCCGTTGCTGCACCTGGCCCGGGCGACCTGCGGCCTGTTCAGCGGCTTCCTGGCCTATTACGGCTACAGCCAAATGCCCATCGCCGATGCCTATGCCCTGAGCTTCACCGCGCCCCTGTTCATCACCGCCCTGTCCGTGCCCATGCTGGGGGAAAAGGTGGGCTGGCGGCGTTGGACGGCCGTGGCCGTGGGCTTCCTTGGGGTGATGGTCATGCTGCGGCCGGGGTCCGGCAGCCTGAACCCGGCCGCGCTGGGCATCCTGGCCGGGGCCGCGCTCTATTCCATGGGGATGATGATCACCCGCCTGGCGCGCGCCACGGACAGCGCGGTGTCTTTCGCCTTCTCCACCACCATCGTCGGCCTTGCCGTCTGGGGCGCGACCCTGCCCTGGCTGGCCGTGGCGCCGACGATGGACGATCTGGTGCTGCATGCCCTGGGCGGGACCTGTGTGGGCATCGCCATCGTGCTGCTGCTCAGCGGCTTCCGGCTGGCCCCGGCCGCCGTGGTGGCGCCGTTCCAGTACACCCAGATCCTCTGGGGCGTGGCGCTGGGCTGGCTGCTGTTCGGGGACCGGCCCACGGCGCCCATGCTGCTGGGCGCCGGCATCGTCATCGCCAGCGGGCTGTACATCCTGTACCGGGAAACGGTGCTGGGCCGCCAGCGTGCCGCCGCGGCCCCGCCGCGGGAGGCGGCCTGACATGGCCGGGGGTCCCGCATCCCTGGCCGCCGCCCGCCCCGCCGCCCTGGCGGGGGTGGGCTGGTTCGTCCTGGCCATCTTCTGCTTCGGCGTCATGGACGCGATGATCAAGGTGGCGTCGGCCGACTATGGCACCTGGCAGATCATGTTCTTCCGCGCCGCCGCCTCCATCCTGCCGGTGGCGGTGCTGGTGCATTGGTCGGGCGGGGTCTCCTCCCTGCGCACGAAGCGGCTTGGCAGCCACGTGCTGCGCGCCCTGGTGGGCTTGGCGGCGGTGTACGGCTTCTTCACCAGCTTCCGCCTGATGCCCCTGGCCGACGCCTATGCCATCGGCTTCGCCGCACCCCTGTTCATGACCGCCCTGTCCGTGCCCGTGCTGGGGGAGAAGGTGGGCTGGCGCCGCTGGGCCGCCGTGCTGGTGGGCTTCGCCGGCGTGATGGTGATGCTGCGCCCGGGGCAGGGAGTATTGAGCCTGACGGCCCTGGTGCCCCTGGCGGCGGCCTTCTTCTATTCCCTGACCATGCTCTATGTCCGGGTCCTGGCGCGGACGGAGACCAACGCCGCCATCGTCTTCTATTTCCTGGTCACCCTGGCCGCCGTGTCGGGGGTGGTGATGCTGCCGGACTGGAACACGCCGGACTTGGCCGGATTCGCCCTGCTGGTGGCCATAGGGCTGGTGGGCGGCGTGGCCCAGATCGCCTTCACCCAGGCCTTCCGCCTGACGGCGCCGTCCCTGCTGGCCCCGTTCGAGTACACGGCCATGCTCTGGGCCGTGGGCTTCGGTTACCTGCTGTTCGGCGACATCCCGGACCAGGCCATCTGGCTTGGCTCCGCCATCGTCATCGCCAGCGGGCTGTACATCATCCACCGGGAATCGAGGGTGGCCCGGGGGGAGGGGTGACCGGGGTTCCCTGTGCTGTTTAAGACGAATACCAAAGCTTTCCAGGTAGAGGGGCACTCCCTCCTTGACCCCTGGCAGGCCTGACCGCCACCCCGAATCTCCCCCGTGACAGAAAGGGTTATGCCCGGTTGCCCCGTCCAAGGTGGCTTGGCAGGGCGCCCCTGCATCCGGCATGGTGTATCCATCTTATGGGTTAACCTTCCGCGTGAGTCCCCATGCGAACCTCCGGTGCTGCCCGCACCATCGTCTGGCCCGGCCGTCCCGACCCGTTGGGTGCCACCTGGGACGGTTTCGGGGTGAACTTCGCCCTGTTCTCCGCCAATGCCGAGAAGGTGGAACTCTGCCTGTTCGACCCGGACGGCAACCGCGAGGTGGACCGGGTCGCCCTGCCGGAATGCACGGACGAGGTCTGGCACGGCTACCTGCCGGAGGCGCGGCCGGGCCTGGTCTATGGCTACCGGGTGCATGGGCCCTATGACCCGTCCCGCGGGCACCGCTTCAATGCCAACAAGCTGCTGCTGGACCCCTATGCCAAGGCCCTGGTGGGGCACATGCGCTGGTCCGACGCCCATTTCGCCTACCGCGTCGGCTCCAACAAGGAAGACCTGTCCTTCGACCGGCGCGACAATGCCCGCGGCATGCCCAAGTGCCGGGTGGTGGACCCCGCCTTCACCTGGGGCGGGGAGCGGCGGCCGAACGTGTCCTGGACCGACACGCTGGTCTATGAGGCCCATGTCAAGGGCCTGACCCAGGGCCATCCGGACGTGCCGCCCGGCCTGCGCGGCACCTTCGCGGGCCTGGCCAGCCCCGCGGTCATCGACCACCTGAAAAGGCTGGGGGTGACGGCGGTGGAGCTGCTGCCCATCCACGCCTTCACCGACGACCGGCATCTGGTGGAGAAGTCGCTCCACAACTACTGGGGCTATGCCAGCATCGGCTTCTTCGCGCCGGAACCCCGCTACATGGCGGGGCCGAGCACCAAGGAGTTCAAGACCATGGTCGCCCGGCTGCACGATGCCGGGATCGAGGTCTTCCTGGACGTGGTCTACAACCACACGGGCGAGGGCAACCACCTTGGCCCCACCCTGTCCTTCAAGGGCATCGACAACGCCAGCTATTACCTGCTGCACCCCCACGACAAACGCTTCTACCTGGACCACACCGGCACCGGCAACAGCCTGAACCTGACGCACCCGCGGGTGCTGCAGATGGTCATGGACAGCCTGCGGTATTGGGTGTCGGAAATGCATGTGGACGGGTTCCGCTTCGACCTGGCCACCACCCTGGCGCGGGAGGAGCACGGCTTCGACCCCTCCGGCAGCTTCCTGGACGCCTGCCGCCAGGACCCGGTGCTGGCCCAGGCCAAGCTGATCGCCGAGCCCTGGGACATCGGCCCCGGCGGCTACCGCGTCGGCCAGTTCCCGCCGGGCTGGGCGGAGTGGAACGACCGCTACCGCGACACGGTCCGCCGTTATTGGCGGGGGGACGACGGCATGCTGCCGGAAATGGCCGCCCGCCTGACCGGCAGCGCCGACCTTTATGAGCACCGCAAGCGTCGGCCCTGGGCCAGCGTCAACTTCGTCACCAGCCATGACGGCTTCACCCTGGCCGACCTGGTGTCCTACAGCCACAAGCACAACGAGGCCAACAAGGAGGGCAACCGGGACGGCCACGATGCGAACTACAGCGCCAATTACGGCGTGGAGGGGCCGACCGACGACCCGGTGCTGAAGGAGCTGCGGCGGCGACAGGCGCGCAACCTGATGGCCACCCTGCTGCTGTCCCAGGGCACGCCCATGCTGCTGGGCGGGGACGAGCTGCTGCGCACCCAGGGCGGCAACAACAACGCCTATTGCCAGGACAATGAGGTGAGCTGGGTGGACTGGTCCGGCCTGAAGGGCGGGGAGGCGGCGGAGATGACCGCCTTCGTCCAGCGCCTCACGGGCCTGCGCCGCCAGCACCCGGTGCTGCGCCGCGGCAAGTTCCTGCATGGGCGGGAGACGGGCGCCGACGGGGTGAAGGACATCACCTGGATCACCCCGCAAGGCCTGGAGAAGACCGCGGAGCAATGGCGGGACAGCCATGCCCGCTGCATCGGCATGCTGCTGAACGGCCGCGCCGGCACCCATTTGGCGGTGGACGGCACCCTGGCCACGGACGGGGTGTTGTTGCTGGTGCTGAACGCCCACGTGGATGCCGTGCCCTTCACCATGCCCGGCGTGCCCGGTGGCCGGATCTGGCATTGCCTGCTGGATACGGGCCACGCCACCGGTGCCCCCGGCGACCGGACCGAGCTGCCCGGCCTGCCCGCCCGCATCCCCGGCCGCACCTGCCTGCTGTTCGAGCTGGCGGGGGCGGGCGGCCAGGCCATCCCGCCCCACGCCGGGCCGTCCCCCGTCGCCCCGCCATGACCGACCACGACTATCGCGGCGTCCAGGTCCTGCTGGTGGACCGGGACAGCAACATCCGCCGGCTGCTGCGCGGCATCCTGGCCCGCATGGGCATGTCCGCCATCACCGAGTTCGCCACGGTGCAGGAGGCGGGGCCCAGCCTGTCCGGCACCCTGCTGGACCTGGTGCTGGTGGAGGCGGACCCGCCGGAGGGGGACGGGTTCCGCTTCATCCAGGCCCTGCGCCACAGCCAGGCGGCCACCAACCCCTTCGCCGGGGTGATCGCAACCACGTGGCAGCCCACCCAGGCGCTGATGGTCCGCTTCGCCGCCAGCGGGGCGGACGACCTGCTGGTCAAGCCCTTCTCCGCCAAGCAGGTGCATGACCGGGTCGCCAACATCGTGGAGAACCGCAAGCCCTATGTGGTGACGTCGGAATATGTCGGCCCCGACCGCCGCAAGGCCCCGCGGGAAGGGCAGCAGATCCCCCTGGTGGAGGTGCCCAACACCCTGCGCCAGAAGGCCCTCGGCCAGTTCGACCGGTCGAAGGTGGGGGAGTCCATCGCCAAGGGCCTGGCCGACATCAACGACCAGAAGGTGGTCCGCCACGGTTTCCAGGTGGCCTTCCTGGTGATCTTCGCCCTTCCGGGCCTGTCCCAGGACCCGCCGGACCGGATGGCGCTGGAGCACCTGCTGCGCGTCGCCATCCCGCTGGAGGACCTGCTGCGCCGCTTGGCCGCCACGGAGCTGCGGTCGCAGGTGGAGACCTATGCCCACGCCCTGCGGCTGCAACTGGACAAGGTGCGGCTGCAGTCCCATGCCGGGCCGGAGGAGGTGGAGGCCCTGCGCCGCGCCGCCATCGGCCTGGCCGCCCTGACCGCCCGCCGCGCCGACATGGAAGCGTTGGAACAGGAGGTGCGGGTGGCCGTGAACAGTTACCGCAGCCGGCTGGACCAGATCGCCCAGGCCAAGGCCGCCCAGGCGGCACCGGAGAAGCCGGCCGCCGAGAAGGCCGCGGAGGAGGCGGGGCCGCCGGACTGAACCTGACCCTGGCCCGCGACGGTGATGCCGGTGCGCGGCAACGCATCGGGGGCTGGCGCGTTGTGCCTGCGCCGGCTTGGCACCAGACAGGGGAGCGTATCCGATGGCAGACCGTCCGGAGACCGGGGCACCCCCCGACCGTGTCGCCCACGCCATGCCCTTCGGCGCCGAGGTCCGGCCTGACGGCACCACCCGGTTCCGCCTCTGGGCCCCCTCGGTCGAGGGGGTGGAACTGGTGCTGGGGGAAGGGGCGCAGGAACGGGTCCATGCCATGGAGCCCCAGGGAGAAGGCTGGTTCGAGGCGGTCCGGCCCGCCCCCGCCGGCTGCCATTACCGCTTCCAGCTTCCCGACGGGATGCGGGTGCCCGACCCGGCCTCAAGGCACCAGGCCCAGGACGTGCACGGCCCTTCCACCGTCATCGACCCGCGCGCCTACCGCTGGCGGATGCCGGGTTTCCCGGGGAGGCCCTGGGAGGAGACGGTGCTGTATGAGCTGCATGTGGGCACCTTCACGCCGGAAGGGACCTTCGCCGCCATCCAGGACAAGCTGGACCATCTGGAGATGCTGGGCGTCACGGCGGTGGAGCTGATGCCCGTGGCCGACTTCCCCGGCCGGCGCGGCTGGGGCTATGACGGGGTGCTGCCCTTCGCGCCGGAGGCCGCCTATGGCACGCCGGACGAGCTGAAGGCGCTGGTGGACTGCATCCATGAGCGGGGCATGACCGTGTTCCTGGATGTGGTCTACAACCATTTCGGGCCGGAGGGGAACTACCTGCACGCCTATGCCAAGCCCTTCTTCGGCGGCGGCGACACCCCCTGGGGGCCGGCCATCGACTATGGGCAGCGGCCCGTGCGCGACTTCGCCCTGCACAACGCCCTGTATTGGCTGGAGGAATACCGTTTCGACGGGCTGCGGCTGGACGCGGTGCAGGAAATCCGCGACGCGAGCGACCCCGACCTGCTGGACGAGCTGGCGGCCCTGGTGAGGGAGCGCTTCCCGGACCGCCACGTGCATCTGGTGCTGGAGAACGACCTGAACAGCGCCCGGCGGCTGGACCGGGGCAAGCATGGCAAGGTGAAGCGCTATGCCGGCCAGTGGAATGACGACTGGCACCACGCCGCCCAGGCCCTGCTGACGGGGGAGGATGGCGGCTACTACCAGGACGTCCACCCGGACCCTGCCGCCACGCTGGTGAAGGCCGCGACGGACGGCTTCGCCTACCAGGGGAGCCCAGCCCCTGGCGGGACGGCAAACCCCGCGGCGAACCCAGCGCCCACCTGCCGCCCACCGCCTTCGTCAACTACCTGCAGAACCACGACCAGGTGGGCAACCGGCCCCGGGGCGACCGGCTGGTGACCCTGGCGGAGCCGCAGGCCCTGCGCGCGCTGGCCAGCCTGCACCTGCTGTCCCCCGCCATCCCCTTGCTCTGGATGGGGGAGGAATGGGGCAGCCGCACGCCCTTCCACTTCTTCGCCGGCTTCCGGGGTGACCTGGCGGAGGCGGTGCGCCAGGGCCGCACGAGCGACTTCCAGGGCTTCCCCGGCTTCCTGCCCCACCTGGACGACATGCCCGACCCCAACGCGGAGGAAACCTTCGCCGCCTCCCGCCTCTGCTGGGAGGATCTGTCGAAGGAGGAGCATGAGGACTGGTTGGCCTATTACGAGCTGCTGCTGACCTTGCGCCACACCGCCCTGGTGCCGCGGCTCGCGGGGCTGGCCGGAAACGACGCCAGGGGAAGCCTGCGCGATGGCACCGCGGCCACCCTGTCCTGGACCCTCGCGGACGGGGCAAAGCTGACCGCCCTGCTGGCCCTGGGGCCCGATCCCGCCGGCGGTTTCGACCCGCCCGCCGGCGACCTGCTGTTCGAGACGCCGGAAGGCGCCAGCGCTGGCTTCCAGGCCGACGGCGCCCTGCCGGGCTGGTCGGCGGCCTGGTTCATGACGGAGGGGAAGCTGACCAGGGGGTGAGGGGTCAGGGCACCCGCCACACCGTCGTCTCCCGCTGCTCCCGGTCCTCCAGCTCCCGCGTCGTGGGGACGGTGTAGGTGGCGAGCGGCTCCAGGCCGGTGCGGGGCAGGTAGGTGCGGCCGGGGTCGCCCATCAGGACCAGGGTGCCGGCGCGGGTCAGGTCGCGGAACCAGGCCAGCGCCCGCTCGGCGAAGGGCCGCTCATAGCAGATGTCGCCGGCCAGCAGCACCTCCACGTCAGGCAGGGGCTGGCCGACCAGGTCGGCGAGGCGCGTCTCCACCGCCACGCCGTTGGCCCCGGCGTTCAGTTCCGTCGCGGCGGTGGCAAAGGGGTCGATCTCCACCGCCACCACGTGGGCGGCGCCGGCCTTGGCCGCGGCGATGGCGACCAGGCCGCTGCCGGTGGCGAAGTCCAGCACCCGTTTCCCGACCACCAGGCCCGGATTGTCCAGCACGTGGCGGGCCAGGGCCTGACCGCCGGCCCAGGCGAAGGCCCAGAATGGCGGGGGCACCTGGTGGTGCTCCAGCCAGGCCTCCGTCGCCTGCCACAGGGGCGTGATCTCCGTCGCCAGGTACATGGGCACTTCCGGCACCAGGGGCGGGGCCGCCAGCGCCGTGTGGGCGCGGATGAAGGCGATTCGGTCGGCGGCGGTGCGCGTGGGGGTGTCGGTCATGGCCCGGGCACTATGCGCGTCCCGCGCCGGGCGGCAACCGCTTTCACCGACGAAACGTCATGGGACAATAGCCTTACCGTGTGAGAGGCTGTCCAGGCGCCCGGGGGACGGGTGCGACCAGCGACAACAGGGGGGATGGACATGAGCGACGCGGGCAACCCGATGGCGGCGGGCAACTTCGTCTGGACCGAGCTGAACACGCCGGACCCGGAGGCGGCGAAGGCCTTCTTCGCCGGGGTGCTGGGCTGGACCTTCACCTCCAAGGACATGGGCCCCATGGGGGTCTACACCATCATCCAGAACGGCGACCGGCAGATCGGCGGCATGATGAAGATGGAAGGCGCCATGTGGGACGGCATCCCGCCCCATTGGATGAGCTACATCGCCGTGGATGACGTGGACGCCGCGGCGGGCAAGGTGGAATCGCTGGGCGGCAAGGTCTGCGTGCCCCCGTCCGACATCCCGGAGGTCGGCCGCTTCTGCGTGATCAACGACCCCACCGGCGCGGTGGTCAGCCTGATCACCTTCCTGCCCATGGGCGGCTGAGGCCGTGTGGCTCCCCGCCCACCGGCGTGGTGGGGAGCCTTACCGGATGGGATAGGCGACGAGCTGCAAGGGCCCCACGGGGGCGGGCATCCGGTTGCCGTTCCCGCCGATGCCGGGGATGCCGCCGCCGGCGGACAGGGCGGCGGGCTGGCTCGCCACCCCGGCCATGATGGCGACCAGCAGGGCCCAGCCCACGAAGCGGCTGGCCTTGAAGGTGGCAAGGCTGTCCGCCGGGTCATCCACCTGCCAGCCGCGCACCTGCACCCACAGCAGGCCCCCCGTGGCCAGCAGCGGCACGGCCAGGACCCAGCCCTGCCCCAGGCTGGACAGGGCCGCCAGCCACAGGGCGAAAGCCCCGGCATAGAACCCGGCCACCCAGCGCTTGGACTTGGCGCCGAACAGCAGGGCGGTGGACTTGATGCCGACGCGGGCATCGTCCTCCTTGTCCTGGTGGGCGTAGATGGTGTCATAGCCCAGGGTCCAGAGGATGCAGCCGGCATAGAGCAGCAGGGCGGGGGCATCCAGCGTGCCCTTCACCGCCGTCCAGCCCATCAGGGCGCCCCAGTTGAAGGTCAGGCCCAGGAAGGCCTGCGGCCACCAGGTGATGCGCTTCATCAGGGGATAGCTGAACACCAGCACCAGCGACGCCACCCCCAGCAGGATGGACAGGAAGTTGAGCTGGAGCAGCACCAACAGGCCGAGGAACAGTTGCAGGCCCAGGAAGCCCAAGGCCTGGAAGACCGTCACCTCCCCCGCCGGGATGGGGCGGACGCGGGTCCGCTCCACCTTCGCGTCGAGCTTGCGGTCCAATATGTCGTTGACCGTGCAGCCCGCCCCGCGCATGACCACCGCGCCCACGGCGAACAGGGCCATCAGCCACCAGTCCGGCCATTGCCCCGCCGGGGCGGCCAGGGCGATGGCCCACCAGCCCGGGAACAGCAGCAGCCACGTCCCGATGGGCCGGTCCAGCCGCGCCAACCGCGCATAGGGCCGAAGCCCCGCCGGCAACACCCGGTCCACCCAGGTGCCGGTGCGGATGTCGGTGTGGCCGGTGGCCGTGTCCGTGGTTGAGCTTGCCGACATGCCGGTTCCGTCATCCCGCTGGGACAATGCCCTTGGCCTTCAAGTCGCGGATGGCCAGGGTTCTTGCTTCTGACAAATGCTCTTGGACCCGCGCCCCGAACGCATCCGACAACAGCCAAGCCGGGTCGGACGGATCTTCGATCCTTCGGGCCCGTGGTGCTTCCTGCCGCTCGGGTGTCATGGTTTGTTCCCTGCGTCCAGGTGTTGACATATACCATCGTCCAATCGAACCCGCACCGCCAAAGTCCCCCATGACCGACCGCCCCCGCACCCGCCTGTACCTGGACGCCCCCCTGGGCTCAGGCTTGCCCGTGGCTCTGGACGGGGACCGGGCGCATTACCTCAGGGCCGTGCTGCGGCTGGAACCCGGCGCCCGGTTGCTGGCCTTCAACGGGCGGGACGGGGAGTGGCTGGTGGAGGTGACCCGCCTGTCCAAGTCGGGCGGGGAGGCTGCCTGCCTGGAGCGGGTGCGGCCGCAGGTGCCGGATAACGGTCCCTGGCTGCTGTTCGCGCCGCTGAAGGGCGGGCGCACGGAGTATGTGGTGGAGAAGGCGGTGGAGCTGGGGGCCGGCCTGCTCCAGCCCACCTATACCCGCCGGGGCGACGTGGCCCGGGTCAACCTGGACCGGCTGCGGGCCAACGCGGTGGAGGCGGCGGAGCAGTGCGAGCGGCTGTCGGTGCCCGAGGTGCGGGACGGCCAGCCGCTGGACCGGCTGCTGGCGGGCTGGGACCCGGGCCGCATCTTGTTCGTGGCCGCCGAAAGTGGCAGGGCCGAGCCGATGGTGACCGCCGTCACAGCCCGGAAGGCCCAGCCGGCGGCATTCCTCGTGGGGCCGGAAGGCGGGTTCGACGCCCGCGAGCTTGACGCCCTCAACACCTTGCCCTTTGTTGTCCCGGTCGGGCTGGGGCCGCGGGTGCTGCGGGCGGACACGGCCGGCTTCGCCGCGCTAGCGGTGTGGCAGGCCCTGGCCGGTGACTGGACCCGGGACGGCGGCGACAGCCGCCCCCCGTTCCGCGCTGACTGAGTACCCGAATCGTTTCCCGTTGCCGACCTCCCCCAAGGAACGCCCTGCATGTCCGCCCCCCGAAGACGCCCGGCACCCCCATCGCCTCCCGGCGTGAGCTGGTCGAGTACCTGGAGCAGGGCTGCAAGCCCGCCGCGGACTGGCGCATCGGCACGGAGCACGAGAAGTTCGTCTTCCGCCATGGCGACAAGCGGCCGCTGCCCTATGAGGGGGAGGCCGGGATCGGTGCCATCCTGAAGGCCTTCGTTGACCGATTCGGCTATGAGCCGGTCTTGGAGGGCGAGAACATCATCGCCCTGGTGAAGGGCAAGGCCAACATCACCCTGGAGCCCGGCGGCCAGTTCGAGCTGTCGGGCGCGCCCCTGCAGACCATCCACCAGACCTGCGGGGAGGTGGGGGAGCATTTGCACCAGGTCCGCCAGGTGGGCCGGGACTTAGGCTTTGGGATGCTGGGGCTGGGCTTCAACCCGCTGTGGAAGCGGGACGACATCCCCTGGATGCCCAAGGGCCGCTACAAGATCATGGGCAGCTACATGCCCAAGGTGGGCGGGCTGGGCCTGGACATGATGACCCGCACCTGCACCGTGCAGGTGAACCTGGACTTCGCGTCGGAAGCCGACATGGTGAAGAAGTTCCGGGTGTCGCTGGCCTTGCAGCCGGTGGCCACGGCCCTGTTCGCCAACAGCCCCTTCACGGAGGGGCGGCCGAACGGGTTCCAGAGCTTCCGCAGCCACATCTGGACCGACACGGACCCGGACCGCACCGGCGACCTGCCCTTCGTGTTCGAGGACGGGTTCGGCTTCGAGCGCTATGCCGACTATGTGCTCGACGTGCCCATGTACTTCGTCTACCGCGACGGCCAGTACATCGACGCCTCGGGCCAGAGCTTCCGGGATTTCCTGGATGGCCGCCTGCCCGCCCTGCCGGGGCAGGTGCCGCTGCTGACCGACTGGACCGACCACCTGACCACCGTCTTCCCGGAGGTGCGGCTGAAGCGGTACCTGGAGATGCGCGGGGCCGACGCCGGCCCCTGGGGCCGCCTCTGCGCCCTGCCGGCCCTGTGGGTGGGGTTGCTCTACGACCAGACGGCGTTGGACGCCGCCTGGGACCTGGTGAAGGGCTGGACGGCGGAGGAGCGGGCGGCCCTGCGCCGCGACGTGCCGCGCCACGGCCTCGCCACCCCGTTCCGGGGCGGCACCCTGCGGGACGTGGCGGTCCGGGTGGTGGAGATTGCCCGGGCGGGCCTGCGCGCCCGCGCCCGCATGGAATATGTGGGCGACGACGAGACCCATTTCCTGGAGCCCCTGGCCCAGATCGCCGAGTCCGGCCGGTCGCTCGCCACGGAGCTGCTGGAAAAGTACCAGGGCGCCTGGGGCGGTGACGCCTCGAAAGTGTATGACGAATACGCTTACTGATCCCGCCCTTATGCCCGCCCGCGAAATCGGGTAGTGTCGCCGACACAGGCCGGGCCGCCAGGATGCCCGGCCGCGGGAGGAAATGGGTCCGGCGGGATGCTGCGTTTCGGGGAGTTCACGGATCCCGCCGCGGAGCGGTCCTACCGCCTCCATGCCATGGAGCAGGAGGTGCGGACCCTGCGCCGCAACCTGTTCGGGCTGATGGTCTTCTACCTGATGCCCCTGGCGCTGGATTTCCTGTATTTCCCGAAGGATACGGTCTACGGCCTGTTCCTGCCGCTGCGGGCCGTCGTCTATGCCGCCATCGCCGGCATCATCCTGATCCCCAGCCGGGAATCCACCTACCGGCCGCGGCAACTGCTGGTCCTGCTGCTCCTGGGCTATATCTGGGCCATGGCCACCCTGGTGGCGGTGAAGGTGGAGCGGCCGGACGCGGCGCTGACCGTGTCCTTCTTCAT
Organism: Aerophototrophica crusticola; assembly: GCF_012913305.1. Classification (NCBI taxonomy): domain Bacteria; kingdom Pseudomonadati; phylum Pseudomonadota; class Alphaproteobacteria; order Rhodospirillales; family Rhodospirillaceae; genus Aerophototrophica; species Aerophototrophica crusticola. Next base: position 511,936 of record NZ_CP051775.1, read on the forward strand.
CATGATCGTGGTCCTGATGAACTACCTGTTCCTGCCCACCCGTTGGGTCTGGATGGTGGCATGGGGGATCACGGCCAGCGTGGCCTATGTGGGCGTGGTCATGCCCCTGGCCGACGCGCCCGCCCGCCAGATCGCCACGGCCACGGTGATGCAGGCGTTGGCCAACCTGTTCGGCGGCTTCACGGCCTACCAGCTCAGCACCCTGCGCCGGACCGAGTACCACCGCATGGTCCAGCTCGACACCGAGCGCCACCGGCTGGCGGAGGCGAACGGCGAGTTGCAGAAACGGGAAACCATCATCGCGGAGCAGCGTGACCGGCTGGCCGCCCAGGTGCGGGAGCTGGAGGAGGCGCAGCGGCGCCTGCTGGAGACCCAGGCCAGCCTGGTGCAGGCGGAGAAGATGGCGAGCCTGGGCCAGCTCGTCGCCGGGGTGGCGCATGAGCTGAACACCCCCATGGGCATCGCCGTGACGGCGGCCACCCACATGCAGGACAGCATGGCCGAGCTGGACCAAGCCCTGTCCACAGGCAAGCTGACCCGCAGCCAGCTCCGCGACTACCAGGAAACCCTGCGGGAGAGCAGCCGCCTAGTCACCGCCAACCTGACCCGGGCCGCCGGGCTGGTGCAGAGCTTCAAGCAGGTGGCCGTGGACCAAGCCAGCGCCGAGCGGCGGCCCTTCGAGCTGGGCCCCTATGTGGAGGAGGTGCTGCAGAGCCTGGCGCCCCGCCTGAAGCGGGAACGGCACAAGCTGGTGGTGGACTGCCCCGCCGGGCTGGTGCTGGACAGCTATCCCGGCGCCCTGTCCCAGGTGCTGACCAACCTGCTGATCAACGCCCTGACCCATGCCTATGAGCCGGGGCAGGCGGGCCGGATCGGCATCACGGCCGCCTATGCCGGCGCGGACGGGGTGGAACTGCGCTTCAGCGACGACGGGCGGGGCATCCCGGCGGAGAACCAGGGCAAGGTCTTCGACCCGTTTTTCACCACGGCCCGGGGCCAGGGCGGCAGCGGGCTGGGCCTGCACATCGTCTACAATCTGGTGACCCAGACCCTGCGCGGGACGATCCGGCTGGAGTCGGCGCCCGGTTCAGGCACGACCTTCATCCTCACCCTGCCGCGGCGCGTCGACACCGCCCCGGCCCAACCCGTGCTCCACCGGCCGGGGTAAGCCGGCCCGGCGGGCGGACCGTCCCGATACGCAGCACATCCCCCGCTGCCCCCTGGCCCCCTTGGCGTTCCTACCTACAATTCGCGGGACCGGATGGGGCAGGGGATCGGCATGGCGATGCAGGCACGGGTTGGCAGGGGAGGGGAGGGATGACGATCCCGGTCGAGGGCGCCTGGCCCGCCGCCCGCGCCCGCCTCATGGACCCGCCGCCGGCGGCCGACAGCCTGTTGCGGCCCCGCGCCGACCAGGCGGCGCGCCTGCCCACCGATCGGCCCCTGCTGGCCGTGGTGGTGGATGTGGAGGAGGAATTCGACTGGGCAGCGCCCTTCGACCCCGCCAACACCAGCGTCACCGCCCTGCGCCATATCCACCGGGCGCAGCGCCTGTTCGACCGGCATGGGCTGCGCCCGACCTATGCCGTGGATTACCCGGTCGCCACCCAGGCGGAGGGGTACGAGCCCCTGCGCGAGATCCTGGCGGACGGGCGCTGCCATATCGGCGCCCAACTCCACCCCTGGGTCACGCCCCCGGCGGGGGAGATCGTCGGCAAGCGCCATTCCTTCCCCGGCAACCTGCCCCCCGGCCTGGAGCGGGCCAAGCTGGTGCGGCTGAAGGCGGCGCTGGAGGATACGTTCGGCCTGTCGCCCTTGCTGTACAAGGCGGGTCGTTACGGGGTCGGTCCGAACACGGCCGGCCTGCTGCATTCATTGGGGTTCCGGATCGATGCCAGTCTGGTGCCCAGCCGGGACTACCGTCCCCTGGGCGGGCCGGACTTCCGCGACTCGCCCCTGGGGCCCTTCTGGTTCGGGCCGGGCCGGTCCCTGCTGGAGATCCCGGTGACTTGCGGCTTCATCGGGCTGGCGGGTGGCCTGCCGCAGCCCCTGGCCGCCCGGCTGACCGCGCCGGCGCTGGAGCCCTTCGGCCTGCCGGCGGTCCTGTCCCGCACCGGCCTGCTGGGACGGGTGCAACTGACGCCGGAGGGGGTGCCGCTGGCAGAAGCCATGGCCCTGACACGCGCCCTGCTGCGGCGGGGCACGCTCGTGTTCCAGCTCTGCTTCCACAGCCCGTCCCTGGCGGTGGGCCACACGCCCTATGTGCGGACGAGAACGGACCTCGACCGCTTCCTGGGATGGCTGGCGGATTATCTGGACTTCTTCTTCGGCGAGGTCGGCGGCGCGCCCACGACGCCCGCCGACCTGCTGTCCCTGGCCGAGGCGAACCGGGGGTCGGGGCCCCCGTGAATCCTCACGCCGCCTTCGTCCCACCCACCGTCAGCCCGTCGATGCGCATGGTGGGCTGGCCCACGCCCACGGGCACGCCCTGGCCGGCCTTGCCGCAGACGCCGATGCCAGGGTCCATGCAGCTGTCATTGCCGATCATGGTGACCTTGGTCAGGGCGTCCGGCCCGTTGCCGATCAGGGTGGCGCCCTTCACGGCGGCCCCGACCTTTCCGTCCTCGATCATGTAGGCCTCGGAGGCGGAGAAGACGAACTTGCCGGAGACGATGTCCACCTGCCCGCCGCCGAAGTTCACGGCATAGAGGCCGCGCTTCACGCTGGCGATGATCTCCTCCACGCTCTTGTCGCCGCTGCGCATCACCGTGTTGGTCATGCGCGGCATGGGCATGTGGGCGAAGCTCTGGCGGCGGCCGTTGCCGGTGGGCTTCACGCCCATCAGCCGGGCGTTCAGGCGGTCCTGCATGTAGCCCACCAGGATGCCGTCCTCGATCAGGGTGGTGCACTGGCTGGGCGTGCCCTCGTCGTCCACCGTCAGGCTGCCGCGGCGGCCCTCGATGCTGCCGTCATCCACCACCGTCACGCCGGGTGCGGCGACCCGCTGGCCCAGCAGGCCGGAGAAGGCGGAGGTCTTCTTGCGGTTGAAGTCACCCTCCAGCCCGTGGCCGATGGCCTCGTGCAGCATCACCCCGCACCAGCCCGGGCCGAGGACGACCGGCATCTCGCCCGCCGGGGCGTCCGTGGCGGACAGGTTCACCAGGGCGCCGCGCAGCGCCTCGTCCACATAGCCCTGCCAGACCTCCGGCTGGAGGAACGCCTCATAGGTGCGGCGGCCGCCGGCGCCGTAGCTGCCGGATTCCATCTTGTCGCCCTCGCCCACCACGACGGAGACGTTGAGCCGGACCAGCGGCCGTATGTCGGCCACCCGGGTGCCGTCGGCCCGCACGATCTGCACCGCCTGCCACTCCCCCGACAGGGAGCAGGAGACCTGGCGCACCCGCGCATCCTTCTTGCGGGCATAGGCGTCCACCTCCGCCAGGAGCTTCACCTTGGCCTCGAACGGGACCAGGCCCAGCGGGTTGTCGCTGGCATAGAGCTGGCGGTTGGTGCCCTGGGGCGGCTCGGCATAGGTGCCGCCATGGCCGGCATGGACGGCGCGCACCGTCTCCCCCGCCCGGCGGATGGCGTCCTCGCTCAGATTGCTGGCGTGGGCATAGCCGGTAGCCTCCCCCGACACGGCCCGCAGGCCGAAGCCCTGGGAGGTGTCGAAGCTGGCGCTCTTCAGCTTGCCGTCGTCCCAGGCGAAGCTCTCGGACTGGGCGTATTCCAGGAACAGCTCGCCGTCGTCCGCCCCCCGCAGCGCGTCGCCCACCAGGGATTCGGTGCGCGACCGGTCCAGGCCGGCGCGGGTGTAGAACAGGTCGTCGGTCAGGGCCAGGTTGGACATCGCTCTCTCCGCGGGGATGACACCTATACAATGGCGACCGGGGCAGGGCAGGGCAAGCGACAGGGATGGCGCGGATGGGGTGGGGCGCAGACCCGTCCCACGGGGGTGGTATCCGGGCCGGGATCGGGGGGCGCGCTCATGTCATCCCGCCGGTTACGGTGCACCCGGCAAACAAAACCTGTCGGTCACGGCAAGATTCACAGACAAAATAAGTTCTGGTAAAAACATGCTTCCGGAGATCGCGACTCGGAATGCGTGAAACATCCCCTTTGTTCTGCTGCCAAATGGTTATAGCATTTCCGGCGCCAATTTTTTAGGCGGATTCGGCCCCTGCCCCCTTCGCGCATGCGCCTTCGGAAGCGCATTTTCGCGGTCCGCATTGATCTATGTCGGCTGCGACGCATTGCCCGAGGGGTTGGAACCCCGCGGAAGGTGGTCGATCTTTACCCGCGTCGCCGCCGTCTGTATGGTCTGCGACGAAAAGCGCCCCGGTCGGGCGGCCCGTGGTGACCCGTGTTGCGTCCCTGCCGATCAAGCCACCTCCGCTCCGCCCGCAAGGCGGGACCGGCGGCTTGCCACGCCGGGGCCGGGCGGCATCTCCCCGTGTCGCGGTAACCGCGGGTTCGACGGTCGATCGGCCGGTCCGGCCAGGAAAGGGGGTGCAAAGCCCCCGGCAACGACGAGAGTGGTAAGGGATGTCAGTTCGCAAGATCGGCGCCGCCCTGGCGGCCTTCCTGATCCCCCTGGTGTATGGCGGCCTTCCGGCGCTGGCCCAGGAAGCGGGGCGCGTCGTGGGGGCGCCCACCGAGTGGCAGCTCGGGCTCCAGGAAGCCTCTTCCCCCGTGAAGGAGCAGGTGGACCAGTTCCATGACCTGCTGCTCATCATCATCACCACCATCACCCTGTTCGTGCTGGGGCTGCTGGTCTACGTGATGATCCGGTTCAACCGCCGGGCCAACCCGACGCCGTCGACCACCACGCACCACACCCTGCTGGAGGTGCTGTGGACCGGCGTGCCGGTGCTGATCCTGCTGGTGATCGCCGTGCCGTCGTTCCGCCTGCTCTATTTCATGGAGAAGGCGCCGAACCCCGAGCTGACCATCAAGGTCACCGGCCACCAGTGGTACTGGAGCTATGAGTACCCGGACCATGACGGCATCACCGCCGAGGTCCGCATGATCCCCGACGATGAGATCAAGCCGGGCCAGCACCGCCTGCTGGAGGTGGACAACCGCATCATGGTGCCCGTGGGCGTGGATGTCCGCGTGCTGGTCACCGGGGCGGACGTGATCCACTCCCTGGCCCTGCCGGCCCTGGGCGTGAAGAAGGACGCCGTTCCCGGCCGCCTGAACGAGACCTGGTTCCGCGCCGACCGCGAGGGCGTGTTCTACGGGCAGTGCTCCGAGATCTGCGGCACCGGCCATGGCTACATGCCCATCGCCGTGGAGGCCGTGACCAAGGACAAGTTCGACGCCTGGGTCGCCAGCCAGAAGCAGGCCATGAATTCGAATGGGGCGGAGCCCCGCCAGGTCGCCCAGGCGGCCGAGGCGAAGTAACCGGCTCCGGAAAGAGGGTGAGACAATGGGTGCTGTGACCGGGGCTCACGCCCACGACCACGATCACAAGCCAGGCTTCGTGAAGCGCTGGCTTTTCTCCACCAACCACAAGGACATCGGGACTCTCTACCTTTACTTCTCGGTCATCGCCGGGCTGATCGGTGGGTTGTTCTCGGTGATCATGCGCATGGAGTTGCAGGAGCCTGGCATCCAGGTCCTGTCCTTCTTGGCCGACGACCCGGGCCAGTTCTGGAACGTCCTGATCACGGCCCACGGCCTGATCATGGTGTTCTTCGTCGTCATGCCCGCCCTGATCGGCGGCTTCGGCAACTGGTTCGTGCCGCTGATGATCGGCGCGCCGGACATGGCGTTCCCGCGCCTGAACAACATCAGCTTCTGGCTGATCGTGCCGGCCTTCCTGCTGCTGCTCGGCTCCGCCTTCGTGGGCCCGGGTGCCGGCACTGGCTGGACCATCTACCCGCCCCTGTCGGGTGCGGCGTTCGGCCATGACGGCCCCAGCGTGGACATGGCGATCTTCGCCCTGCACCTGGCGGGCGCCAGCTCCATCCTGGGCGCGGTGAACTTCATCACCACCATCTTCAACATGCGCGCCCCGGGCATGACGCTGCACAAGATGCCGCTGTTCGTCTGGGCGATGCTGGTGACCGCGTTCCTGCTGCTGCTGGCCGTGCCCGTCCTGGGCGGCGCCATCACCATGCTGCTGACCGACCGCAACTTCGGCACCCACTTCTTCGACCCGGCCGGCGGTGGCGACCCGGTGCTGTTCCAGCACCTGTTCTGGTTCTTCGGCCACCCCGAAGTGTACATCATGATCCTGCCGGCCTTCGGCATCATCAGCCACATCGTGGCGACCTTCAGCCGCAAGCCGGTGTTCGGCTACCTCGGCATGGCCTACGCCATGGTCGCCATCGGCGTGGTGGGCTTCATCGTCTGGGCGCACCACATGTTCACGGTCGGCCTGGACGTGGACACCAAGGCCTACTTCACCGCCGCCACCATGATCATCGCGGTGCCGACGGGCGTGAAGATCTTCAGCTGGATCGCCACCATGTGGGGCGGCTCCATCGAGTTCAAGACGCCGATGCTGTTCGCCGTCGGCTTCATCTTCCTGTTCACCGTGGGCGGCGTGACGGGCGTGGTGCTGGCCAATGCCGGCATGGACATCGTCCTGCACGACACCTACTACGTGGTCGCGCACTTCCACTACGTGCTGAGCCTGGGCGCCCTGTTCGCCATCTTCGCCGGCTTCTACTACTGGGTCGGCAAGATGAGCGGGCGGCAGTACCCGGAGTGGGCGGGGCAGCTGCACTTCTACACGACCTTCATCGGCGTGAACCTGCTGTTCTTCCCGCAGCACTTCCTGGGCCTGGCGGGCATGCCGCGCCGCATGCCGGACTACACCGACGCCATGGCCGCCTGGAACATGATCTCCTCCTACGGCGCCTACATCTCCTTCGCCTCCACCATCTTCTTCGTCTTCATGGCGATCTACACGCTGGTGGCGGGCCGTCGGGTTGATGGCGATTACTGGAAGACCGGTGGCACGACGCTGGAGTGGACCCTGTCCAGCCCGCCCCCGTTCCACCAGTTCGAGACCCTGCCGCGCATCAAGTAAGTCGAGTGTGACAGTGGGCCGGCGGTGCGCCGCCGGCCCGGCCTGACGGCAAGAAGACCAGGGTCAGCCGCGCGGGGGATGCACCCCGCGCGGTTTTTCAAGAAGACCCCGGCCGCCGGGCCAGTTCCCGAGGGATAGAGACGCTCAAGATGACCGACACCGCCCTGGACATGAGTGTTGAGACCGGTGCCGCCTCGTACGGCGCCGCCTCCGTTAAGGACTACGTGGCCCTGCTGAAGCCCCGGGTGATGTCGCTCGTCGTGTTCAGCGGGTTGGCCGGCCTGATCGTCGCCCCGGGGCACCTGCACCCGGTGCTGGCGGCGGTGGCCATCCTCTGCATCGCCATCGGCGCCGGTGCCGCCGGTGCCATCAACATGTGGTATGACCGCGACATCGACGCGATCATGGCCCGTACCCAGAAGCGCCCCCTGCCGCAGGGCCGCATGGACCCGGACGAGGCGCTGGCCTTCGGCGTGTTCCTGTCCGTGGCGTCCGTCGTGCTGATGGGCCTGGCCGTGAACTGGGTGGCCGCCGCCCTGCTGGGCCTGGCCAACGCCTTTTACGTCTTCGTCTACACCATGTGGCTGAAGCGGCGGACGCCGCAGAACATCGTCATCGGGGGTGCCGCCGGCGCCTTCCCGCCGATGATCGGCTGGGCCGCGGTGACCGGGGACGTGTCCCTGGCGAGCATCATCCTGTTCGCCCTGATCTTCTTCTGGACCCCGCCGCATTTCTGGGCCCTGGCCATCTTCCGCAAGGTGGACTACTCCGCCGCCGGGGTGCCCATGCTGCCCGTGGTGGCCGGCGAGGCCGAGACCAAGCGCCAGATGCTCTGGTACACCCTGGCCCTGTTCCCCATCGGCGTCGCGCCGTACTTCGTGGGCGTGGGCGGGCCGGTGTACCTGGCCGGCAGCATCATCCTGGGCGGGCTGTTCGTGCTGAGCGCCATCCGCGTGCTGCGCAGCGAGGACCACAAGCCCGCCAAGCAGATGTTCACCTATTCCATCCTGTACCTGTTCCTGATGTTCGCCCTGCTCATCGGTGAGCGGCTGGCGGCCTGACGGAGGGGAAGGGGACCCATGACCAACCAGACGGACAAGACCGTGGCACCGGGGACGGGCATCCAGACAGAGGCGGAGCGGCTGAAGCGGCAGCGGCAGAAGAACATCGCCGTCGCCCTGCTGCTGGTGGCCTTCGTCGCCATCGTCTACGTGGTCGCCATCGTCCGGATGAGCGAGGGGGGCCGGGATGACCGACGGGAACCCGACGCCGAACCTGGGCCGGAAGAACCTGCGCGTCGCCGCGGCGCTGGGCGGCATCGTGGCGGGCATGGTGGGCCTGTCCTACGCCGCCGTGCCGCTCTATGACCTGTTCTGCAAGGTGACCGGCTTCGGCGGCACCACCCAGGTGGCGCAGGCCGTGTCGGAGCGCGTGGTGGACCGCACGGTGACCGTGCGCTTCAACGCCGACGTGAACGGCAACCTGCCCTGGCAGTTCCGCCCGGCCGTGACCCAGATGCAGGTCAAGGTGGGGGAGGCGGCGACCACCACCTTCCACGCCAGGAACACCTCCGACAAGGTGCTGGTGGGCACGGCCACCTACAACGTGACCCCGGACAAGACCGGCATCTATTTCAACAAGGTCCAGTGCTTCTGCTTCACCGAGCAGCGGCTGGAGCCCGGGCAGTCGGTGGAGATGCCGGTCTACTTCTTCGTGGACCCGGCCATGGCGGACGACCCCAAGCTGGCGGACGTCACCACCATCACCCTGTCCTATACCTTCTTCCTGGCGGCGGACCAGTCGGCGGCGGCGAAGCCCGCCCAGCCGGCCCCGGCGCAGGCGGCCCAGGCCCTGGACGGTGCCAAGGCCACAAGCTACCAAGGGACATCCCCCCAGCCGCCCCAGGGCGGCGCGGGGGCCGGACCGGCGGCGCGACCGAACTGACCGGACCCGAACGACAACAACGGCAACCAAGTCGGCACGACTGAGCGAGACCGAGGGAAAAGAGAGATGGCGGACGTACAGGCCCATTCCGGCAGCGTTCCCAGCGATGGGATCAAGCAGCCCTACCACCTGGTTGACCCGAGCCCGTGGCCCCTGCTGAGCGCCTTCGCCGGCGGCCTGCTGGCCACGGGTCTGGTGCTCCAGTTCCACGGCCATGGCTGGTACCTGCTGGCCGCCGGCCTGCTGGCCGTGCTGGGCTGCATGTGGGGCTGGTGGCGCGACGTGCTGAAGGAGAGCGTGGTCCAGAAGGCCCACAGCCCCGTGGTGAAGATCGGCCTGCGCTATGGCATGTCGCTGTTCATCGCGTCGGAGGTGATGTTCTTCGCCGCCTTCTTCTGGGCCTTCTTCGACGCCAGCCTCTTCACCAACGAGGCCATCCAGTACACCCGGGTCGAGGCGACCGGCGGCACCTGGCCGCCCAAGGGCATCACGCCCTTCAACCCCTTCGACCTGCCGTTCCTGATGACGGTGATCCTGCTGCTGTCCGGCACCACCGTGACCTGGGCGCACCATGAGATCATCGAGGGCCGCCAGAAGCAGGCCGTGACGGCCCTGGCCATCACCGTCGCCCTGGGCGTGCTGTTCACCGGCTTCCAGCTGTACGAGTACAGCCACGCCACCTTCGCCTTCAACACCAACGTCTATTCCAGCACCTTCTTCATGGCCACCGGCTTCCACGGCCTGCACGTGTTCATCGGCACCGTGTTCCTGGCCGTCTGCCTGTTCCGCGCCATGAAGGGCCACTTCACCCCGAAGAGCCATTTCGGCTTCGAGGCGGCGGCCTGGTACTGGCACTTCGTCGACGTGGTCTGGCTGTTCCTGTTCGTCGCCATCTACTGGTGGGGCGCCGGCGGGAAGTGGGTCGCCCACTGAGACCAGATCGTCGGCCGGCTTGCGGCGGGGGAATGTTTCCCCCGCCGTTTTGCTTTCTGGGGACCATTATCCGCCGCCTTCCGCACCCCCATCTGGATGAGGGCATCCTGAACCTCAGCGGACGAAGATGACCGCCCCCGATACCACCCTGGCACCCCGCCGTTTCCGCCCCAATCCCGTGGCCGCCCTGTTCGTGCTGGTGGGCGTCGCCATCCTGGCCGTGCTCGGCACCTGGCAGGTGCAGCGGCTGCAGTGGAAGTCGGACCTGATCCGGAAGATCGAGAGCCGGACAGACGCCCCGCCCGTGCCCTTGCCGGCCGTGGTGGAAGACCCGGAATCCTGGGACTACCGCCCCGTCCTGGTCACCGGCCGGTTCCTGCATGACAAGGAGCTGTATCTCGGCCCCCGCACCCTGACCCCGCCCCGCGGGCCGAAGCAGGCGGGCTTCCACGTGCTGACCCCCTTCGCCCGGGACGATGGGTCAGGCATCCTGCTGGTGGACCGGGGCTTCGTCCCCAACGACCGCCGCGATCCCGGCACCCGCGCCGAGGGGCAGGTGCAGGGCACCGTCACCATCCAGGGCATCGCCCGCGTGCCCCAGGGCCGGGCCTGGATGCAGCCGGAGAACCGCCCGGCGGAGAATTTCTGGTTCGCCTATGACCTGCCCGCCATGGCCGCGGCCACGGGCCTGCCCGGCTTCGACCCCCTGGTCATGCAGGCCGGCCCGGCGGAAAACCCGGGCGGCTTGCCGGTGGGTGGGCAGACGCTGGTGCAGATCAAGAACGACCACCTGTCCTACGCGATTACGTGGTACGGCTTGGCCCTGACCCTGGCTATATTCTTCATCGTCGCCAGTTACCGCCGCGCCTGAGGCCTGCCGCATGACCCTGCCGCCCTCCGCCTACCAGAAGCTGGAATCCGTTTTCGCCCGCCGCACCGCCCTGATGGGCGCCCTGGGCATCCTGCACTGGGACAGCCGCACCATGATGCCGGACGCCGCCGCCCCGTCGAGGGCGGAGCAGGTGGCGGCGCTGGAGTTGGTGCTGCACGAGCAGCTGTCCGATCCCCGCGTGGCCGACTGGCTGGCGGAGGCGGAGGCCAGGACGGCGGACCTGAACGACTGGCAGCGGGCGAACCTGCGGGAGATGCGCCGCGTCCGCGACCTGGCCGCCGCCCTGCCCGCCGATCTGGTGGAGGCCCAGGCCCGCGCCCATTCGCGGGCAGAGGCGACCTGGTGCACCGCCAAGCCGAAGGCCGACTTCGCCGCCCTGCGCCCGGCGCTGGAAGAGGTGCTGGCCCTCAAGCGGGAGGAGGCGTCCGTCAAGGCCGGGATCCTGGGCTGCGGCCTGTACGACGCCCTGCATGACGGGTACGAGCCCGGCAACCGGGTTGCGGACTTCGCGCCCGTGTTCGACGCCTATGCCGACTGGCTGCCCGGCTTCCTGGAGAAGGTGGAGGCGCGCCAGGCCGCGGAACCGGCGCCCCTGCCCATGGACGGTGCCTTCCCCATCGCCGGCCAGCGGGACCTGGCCATCGGCCTTGCCGCCCGCATCGGCTACACCGGCCGGGTGGACGAGACCATGCACGCCTTCTGCGGCGGGGCTACCGGCGACGTGCGCATCACCAGCCGCTTCGACGAGGCGAACTGGTTCAAGTCCCTGAAATCCAGCCTGCATGAGACCGGCCACGCCCTGTACGAGCAGGGCCGCCCCCAGGCCTGGATGCAGCAGCCGGTGGGCTTCGCCCGCGGCCTCGCGGTGCATGAGAGCCAGAGCCTGACCTTCGACATGCAGGTGGGCCGCCATCCCCGCTTCCTGGAATGGCTGCTGCCGCAGATGAAGGCCGCCTTCGGCGTGGATGGCCCCGGCTGGACCGTGGAGAACATGCAGCGCCGCTTCCGGCAGGTGCAGCGGACCCTGATCCGGGTGGACGCGGACGAGGTGACCTATCCCGCCCACGTCATCCTGCGCTGGCGGCTGGAACAGGCCATGGTGGAGGGAAGGTTGGAGATCGCCGACCTGCCCGCCGCCTGGAACGAGGGGCTGCGCGGCCTGCTGGGCATCACCCCGCCGGACGACGGGGTCGGCTGCCTGCAAGACCTGCACTGGCCCATGGGGCTGTGGGGCTATTTCCCCACCTACACCCTGGGCGCCATGATGGCCGCCCAGCTCTTCCAGGGGGCACTCAACGACATCCCCGGGCTGGAGGACCAGCTGGGCCGCGGGGAGTTCGGGCCCCTGGTGGGCTGGCTGCGCGACAAGGTCCACCGCTGGGGCCGCTTCCTGACCACGCGGGAGCTGCTGATCCAGGCCACCGGCAAGCCGCTGGACGCGGGCGTGTTCCAGGCGCACCTGGAGCGGCGGTATTTGGGGTGAGTGACCCCCTTCCTCCTTATTTCCTCGCGGTGGAAGCTTGGTCGAACGGCTGCGTTACGTCTCCTATCCCAGGGGGAGAGGGACAGGGTGAGGGGAGGCCAGCCTGGGACAGCAGGTCCTTGCCGCAGGTTCCCCTTTCCGGAAAAGGCCCAACCCCTCTCCCTGTCCCTCCCCCTATGGGGGAGGGGACGCAGGGGCAACGTTCATCCCCACAACCCCACCTGCATGCCCCCATGACATTGGCTGACTTCTTCACCTCCGGCCGCATCGTCGACATCGCCATCGCCCTGGCCCTGCTGGAGGGGTTGGGCGTGGCGCTTTACCGCTGGCGGACGGGCCGGGGGCCGGCGTTGCGGCCCTTCCTGGTGAACCTCGCCGCCGGCCTGTGCCTGATGCTGGCGCTGCGGGCGGCGCTGGTGGGAGCGGGGTGGGGGTGGGTGGCGGCGGCCCTGGTGGGGTCCCTGCTGGCCCATGGGGCGGACCTGGCATGGCGGTGGCGGGTGGGGGACAAGCGGCCTCCGTCAGCCCTTACTGGATGACCATCTCCACCCGCCGGTTCTGGGCCCGTGCCTCGGGGCTGTCGCCGGGCACGGCGGGGCGTTCGCGGCCGTAGCTCATGGTGGTGATGCGGTTGGGGGCGATGCCCAGGGCCTGGAGGCGGGTCTTGACCGCGTCCGCCCGCCGCTGGCCCAGGCCGATGGCGTATTCGGGGCTGCTGGTGTCGTCGGCATGGCCTTCCAGCCGCACGGCCAAGGCCGGGTCACGGACCAGGGTGCGGGCCTGCTCCTCCACAGCCACCAGCGCCTCCGGCCCCAGATCAATCCGGTCATGGCCGAACGGCAGGATCACCCGCAATGGCACGGTCAGGCCATGGGAACTTGGCGACACCCCTGCCGCCGCGGCACCCAGGGGTGCCAGCGTGAGTGCCACACAGGCCAGCAACAGCTTTCGCCGATCCATCTCCGCCCCCCTTCACTTCCATCATTTCCCGCCCCGCCCGGCCCCGCAAGGCCGGGCGGGGCCAGGGGAGGGCGTCAGTTCACCACCGTCACCGCCCGGCGGTTCTGGGCCCAGGCGGCCTCGTTGCTGCCGGCCACGGCAGGGCGTTCCTTGCCATAGGCGATGGTGGTTACCCGGGCCGTGTCGATGCCGGCGGTCTCCAGGTAGCGGCGAACCGACTCGGCCCGGCGCTGGCTGAGGGCCAGGTTGTACTCGCGGGTGCCGCGCTCGTCGGCATGTCCCTCGACGATGACCCGGACGGTCGGGTTCTGGCGCAGCCAAGCGGCCTGTTTCTCCAGGACGGAGGTCGCCTCCGGGTTCAGGTCATAGCGGTCCAGGGGGAAGAACACCCGGTCGCCGGCCCCCGCCGTCAGGAAGGGGTTCTCGGTGGACTGCACGGCCTGCACGGGTTGGGTGAGCTGGGCGGTCTGGCTGCCGCTGCCGCCCCCGCTGGTGTTGGCGCTGTCGCCGCCGGTGGTGGAGCAGGCGGTGAGGCCCAGGGCCAGCAGGCCGAAGGCGAAGAGTCGGGCGGTGTTCCCCATGGTCGGTTCCCCTTGTGTCAATCCCCGCGACCGTTTTTGGTCACAGGGCGACTACGCCGTTCGATTGGGGCAGGTCCGGGGCAGGACCGGGACGGGGAAAAGGCGTGTGTCCGGCAAAATACGGGTGTGTTTTCGGCGCACTACCCCGCCTCACTCGGGCCGGTCCACGGCGGCCAAGTGGCCGATGACGTCGGCATAGAAAAGCTCCTTCGCCTCCAGCCGCACCGGCACCAGCGGGTCGCCGGGGGCGGGGCGGCCCAGCCACAGGTCGAAGCCCCTGGGCTTGCCGTCCGGGGCGATGGTCCAGAAGTTCTGCTCGTTCCGCTTGGCCTGGCGGAAGCCCGCCACCGGGTGGACCAGCACGCGGCAGCCGATGGCCTGCCCCTCATAGGCCGTGTAGTCGGACTTCTCGATGCTGCGCGGCTTCAGGGGCCGGGCCTCCACGTCATAGCGGCGGCGCCCGTCATAGACCGGCACCCGCACCTCGCAGCGGCCGTCCTTTGCCTCCACGGCGCGGGAGATGGCGGCCGCGGCGGACAGCAGGTCCACCGTGCCCGCCCGCTGGTCCGGCGGCACCGCGGCCTCATCCTCCGCCGACTGGGCGGGGACATGGCTGGTGGTGACCGTGCCGTCGGGGGCATAGGCCATGTCCTGGGTGTGGGACTTGCCGCGAAGCGTGCGCTCACTGTGGAAGCGCTGGGGTTGCACCCCGGCGGGCCCGCCGAACCGGCCGCCCGCCTCTGCCACGTAGGACCAGTTGATCAGCCGGGCCAGCAGGTCGCCGGGCCTGGCCCCGACGGCCAGGGTGTAGGCATCCCCCTGCACCTGGGTCTGCAACGTCATCCGCCCCAGCTTCAGCCCGCCCACATAGACGTCATAGCCATAGGTGGCCGCCCCCGGCGCCGCCAGGGCGGGGGAGGGGAGGAGGAGGCAGATCAACAGGAAGGGTCTTAGCATGGTCCCCGGTCCGTAGGTCGGATTAGGTGCGCCAGCACCGTAATCCGACGCCAACAGGGGGATATGCCGGGGATCACAGGGCGACTGTCGGATTACGCGGGCTCTCGCCCGCTAATCCGACCTATAAAGACCGCCTCACGCGTGGCCGACCTCCGCCGACAGCATGGACAGGCTGGCGCCCAGCTTGGCGATGGCCCGTTCCCACTTGGTGTCCAGGTCCGGGTCGAACAGCAGGGCCGAGTCGGCCGGCGCGTGCAGCCAGCCGTTGGTCTGCATCTCCTGGTCCAGTTGCCCCGGCCCCCAGCCGGCATAGCCCAGGGCCAGGAAGCTCTGCTTCGGGCCGCGGCCCTCCGCGATGGCGCGCAGGATGTCCACCGTGGCGGTCAGGGCCACGTCGTCGTCCACCTGCAGCGTGCCGTCCTGCATGTAGTCGGTGGAGTGCAGCACGAAGCCGCGCCCGGGCTCCACCGGGCCGCCATAATGGATACGCAGGTCGCCGGCCAGGTCCTGGGTATCGATCTCCAACTGCTCCAGCAGCTCCTCGAAGTCGATGCCGTTGAACAGCCGGTTCACCACCAGCCCCATGGCCCCCTCGGGCGTGTGCGCGCACATGTAGATCACGCTGCGGGCGAAGCGCGTGTCGGGCATCTGCGGCATGGCGATCAGCACCTGGCCGGTCAGGCTGTGGCGTATCTCTGATACCTTCATGGGCGTCCGCTCATCCGGTCTGGGTCCAGGCTGGCCCGGGAAGGGCCCCGCACCGTCAACAAGCAATCGTAGCACAGGGCGGGGCGTCGGGCCTATTCCCCGTCGCCGCTGGCCGTCGGGCCGCCCGTCTGCCAAGGGGAAACCCGCGCTTTCGTGAAAGGTTGCCCCGCCCGCCCCGGCGCGCAAGGGGGGCGGGCCGGAAGGATAGCCCGCACCCCCGCTGAGGCAGCCCCTTGCCCCCGGCGCGGCCGGACCGTAGAAGCTTGGCGTGAGTGCGATTGCCCCAGGCGGGCTCCCCTGGGGCGTGGACCGCACGTCCCTGTTTCGGGCCCCAGTCCAACTCCCGGGAGGAGATAGAGATGAGCATCAATGTGGGCGACCGCATCCCGTCCGTGACCCTGAAGCACCTGACCGAGTCCGGGATGCAGGAGATCAGCACCGACGACATCTTCAAAGGCAAGAAGGTCGTCCTGTTCTCCGTCCCCGGCGCCTTCACGCCCACCTGCTCCGCCAAGCACCTGCCGGGCTTCGTCGAGCATGCGGAGGAGCTGAAGGCCAAGGGCGTGCAGGAGATCGTCTGCATGGCCGTCAACGACCCGTTCGTGATGCAGGCCTGGGGCAAGCAGAACAACGTGGCCGGCAAGATCACCATGCTGCCCGACGGCAACGGCGCCCTGACCAAGGCCCTGGGCCTGGAGATGGACGGCACCGCCTACAACCTCGGCCACCGCGGCCAGCGCTTCGCCCTGGTGGCGGAGGACGGCGTGGTGAAGGGCCTGTATGTGGAGAAGCCCGGCGCCTTCGAGGTGTCCAGCGCGGAGTATGTGCTGAAGCAGGTGTGACGGGCGGGCCAGTTCGGCACCCGGGTTTCCCCCTCACCCCGACCCTCTCCCCGGGGGGGAGAGGGGGAAGTCGGCCCGCCTGAAGGGTATTGAGACAGAAAGCCGACTTTCGAATTCGAAAGTAGGACTTTGCGCCCATAAACCCCCTCTTCCTACCGAGGAGAGGGTCGGGGTGAGGGGGCCGTAGCAGCGAGACGCCGCCGTTCCGCTCAGAACCCCTCCCGTGCCTCCCGCAGCCCCTCGCGTGCCAGCTCGTCGGCGCGTTCGTTCTCGGGGTGGCCGGCGTGGCCCTTGACCCAATGGAATTCCACCTGGTGCTTGGCGACCAGGTCATCCAGGCGGCGCCAGAGGTCCTCGTTCTTCACCGGGTCCTTGCCGGCGGTCTTCCAGCCGTTCTTCTTCCAGCCGTGGATCCAGGTGGTGATCCCGTTCTTCACATACTGGCTGTCGGTGTGCAGGCGCACGGCCATGGGGCGCTTCAGGGCGGACAGGGCCTCGATGGCGGCCATCAGCTCCATGCGGTTGTTGGTGGTGGCGGGCTCCCCGCCCTTCAGCTCCTTCTCCACCCCGTTCCAGCGGAGGATGGCACCCCAGCCGCCGGGGCCGGGGTTGCCGCTGCACGCCCCGTCGGTATAGGCGTCGACCACCTTGTCCTCGGCCATGCTCAGAGCCCCAGGCTGGCGGGGTCGAGGCCGTATTCGGCCACGGTGCGCACCTGCTGGTGGAAGCGCAGCTTGTGCAGGTATTCCAGCGGGTCCTTGCGCCGGACCATGGCCCCAGCGGGCGTGTTCAACCAGTCATAAAGCCGGGTCAGCAGGAAACGGATGGCGCTGCCCCGGGCCAGCAGGGGCAAGGCGGCCAGTTCCGCCGCCGACAGGGGTCGGGTGCGGGCATAGTTGGCCAGCAGCAGCCGGGCCTTGGTGATGTTGAAGCTGCCGTCCGGCTCGAAGCACCAGGCGTTCAGGCAGATGGCCACGTCATAGGCCAGCAGGTCGTCGCAGGCGAAGTAGAAGTCGATCAGGCCAGACAGCTTGCCGTCGCGGAAGAAGACGTTGTCCGGGAACAGGTCGGCATGGATCACCCCGGCGGGCAGGTCCGCGGGCCAGGATCTCTCCAGATGGTCCAGCTCCGCCGCCAGCGCGTCGCGCAGGCCGGGCTTCACCTCATCCGCCCGGGGGGCGCTGGCCTCGAACAGGGGGCGCCAGCCCTGGACGGACAGGGCGTTGCGCCGCTTCAGGGGGAAGCCGGCGCCGGCCAGGTGGAGGCTCGCCAGCCCCGCGCCCAGTCCGGCGCAATGTTCCGGCAGGATGCGGCGGGGCCACATGCCCTTCAGGAAGGTCACCAGCACGGCGGGCCGGCCGCACAGGGTACGCAGGGCCTCCCCGTCGCGGGCGCGCACCGGCTGGGGGCAGGTGACGCCGTTGGCGGCCAGATGCTCCATCAAGCCTAAGAAGAAGGGCAGGTCGGCCGGGTCCACCCGCTTCTCATAGAGGGTCAGGATGAACGGCCCGGACTCCGTCACCAGCAGGAAGTTGCTGTTCTCCACCCCCTCCGCGATGCCCTTGCAGGACACCACCTCGCCCAGCGGGTACTGGGCGACGAAGGAACGGACATCCTCGTCGGAGACTTCGGTGTAGACGGCCATGGTGGGTGGGTAGCCGAAGCGCGGCCCGCGGTCAATGCGACCACTGTCCTGGATCCGCCAACATGGCAGCAGCCCGTTTCCCCCTGGCTCGACTGCCTCCCCTGCGTAAGCAGGAGTCCACGGCTTTTGACCCGCCAGGCAACGTCACCCTGGTTGAAGAACTGTGGGCCCCTGCTTTCGCAGGGGAAGCAGAAAATCCAGGTCCTAATTCCAATCCTGGTGGCCTTCGGGTGGAGATGGAACTCACATGGCGGCGCCATTCAGAAAGTGGCGGAAACCGCCACACAATGGCGGCGATGTGGCGCCCAGGCCGGCGCGATTCCGGAAATGTGAGGAAATCCGCGGCTTCCAGCACTTGGCACGGCGGTTGCTGATAGGGAGGCATGGCCGGCAAGGCCGACGAGATGCCGCCCCACCGGGGCCGACCGACGGAGACGACGATGACCGACATGACCTTCAACCAGACCCAGGTGGCCCCCCGCACCGGCGAGTGGCCCAACCGCCTGGCCGAGGTGCTGACCGGCGCCGAGCTGCTGCCCATCCTGGCCTCCGCCCTGCTGATCGTGGCCGCGATCATCGAGATCCTCTGACCGCCGCCAAACCTGACCGACACATTCCCAGACAAGGACCAAGACCATGGGCCTGATCGATCGCCTCGGTGACGTGATCAACGCCAACCTCTCCGCCCTGGTGGAGCGGTCCGAGGATCCCGAGCTGGCGCTGAACCAGGCCATCCGCGCCCTGGAGGACGCTTTGTCCGAGGTGCGCTGCGGCACGGTCCGGCTGATCGCCGAGCGCAAAGATGCCGCCGAGGCCTGGCGCGCCGCCGAGTTCGAGATGCTGGAGTGGGAGCGCAAGGCCGAGCTGGCCCTGTCCCACGGCCGGGAGGACCTGGCCAAGGCCGCGCTCTGGAACCGGGAGCAGGTGCGCCGCGCCGCCAACCCGGCCCGGGAGGAACTGGACGTGCTGGAGAAGGCCATCGCTGAGCTGGGCGAGGATGCCCGCAAGCTGGAGGCGAAGCTGGCCGACGCGCAAGGTCGCCGCCGCAGCCTGGCCGCCCGCTACCGCGGCGCGGTGGAGCGGCTGAGGGTCCGCACCAGCCTGAACGACGGCCGCTTGGACGAGGCCCTGGCCCGCTGCGTGGAGCTGGAGCGCGACATCGACCGGGTGGAGGCCGCCGGCGACGTGGCCACCATGGGCCGCCGCCGCACCCTGGCGGAGGAACTGGCCGCCCTGGAGAGCGAGGAACGGGTCAAGGCCGACCTGCAAGCCCTGAAGACACGGGTCGGGGCGCGTTGAACGCGCGCCGGACCTGACTTGAACGAGACACCTGACGAGATGGAGAGAGACGTGACCACCTTCGACCACATCACCCGCAACGCCCGGTCCCGCAAGCTGTGCAAGGACCCCGCGAACGGCATGATCTTCGGCATCTGCGCCGGGGTCGCCGGGTGGCTGGGGGTGAAGACCTGGTTCATCCGCCTGCTGGCCATCCTGGGCCTGGTGTTCCTGACCGGCCCGACCCTGCTGGCCTATGTCGTGGGCGCCCTGGTCCTGAACAAGCGTCCCATCAGCCGCTACGACGCCTTCGTCCACCGCTACGGCCCCCTGGGCGAGGACCGCTACGACCGCAGCCGCTGGTAAGGCCGCACGGGCTTGCGGGGCGACGGGCGGGTCGCCCCGCATCCGGCCCCGCCCACCATCCCCGAGGGGGAGGTGGGCGGGGCTTTTCTATTTGGCCTTACGGTCTTTCTGCGACTTCCCCCCCAACCCGCCCCCTCTCCCCGCCGGGGAGAGGGGGCGGGTTGGGGGGGTGTCTCCGTGGGGCCGACCTCACTCCGCCGCCACCCGCCGCACCGGCGGGTCGTCCTGGTTCACCGGCACGGCCTCGGCCCGGGGCTTCTCGCCCAGGCGCAGCAGGGCCGGCAGCAGCAGCAGGGTGAAGACCGTGCTGACCGCCAGGCCGCCGGTGATCACCGCCGCGATGCCGCGGTAGATCACGCTGCCCTCACCGGGCACGACGATCATCGGGGCCATGCCGGCCACGGTGGTCAGTGTGCCCATGAAGATGGGCTGGATGCGGCTGCGCAGGGCGATGTGCACGGCCTCCGCCCGGCCCTTGCCCTCCAGCTCGCAGCGGCGCGTCTCATCCACCAGCAGGATGGCGTTGTTCACCACGATGCCCAGCAGGATGATGAACCCGATCATGGTCAGCAGGTCCAGCGGCTGGAAGGTGAACAGGTTGGTCACGTCCAGCAGCGCCAGCCCGCCCACCGTGGCGAGCGGGATGGAGATCATCACCATGGCGCTGTCCTTGGCGGAGCGGAACAGCAGGGCCATCAGCAGGAACAGCAGGCCCAGGGCCAGGATGAAGTTCTTGGCCATGGCGCTGACCGTGGCGTCCAGCCGGTCGGCGCTGCCGCCATAGCGGATGGTGCCGTCCGGCGGCAGCATGGCCTTCAGCTGCGGCTCGATCTCCGTGCGCAGCTTCACCAGCACGTCCTCCAGGGCGATGTCCTCCCCGGCTGGATGTTCAGGCTGATGGTGCGCTTGCCGTCGATGCGGGAGATATTGGCCGGCCCCACCGACCGCACCACGTCCACCAGGTCGCCCAGCGGCACCACGGCCCCGGACGGGGTGGCCACCGGCACGGCCTCCAGCTCCTCCGGCCCGGTCCATTCCGGGGCGCGCAGGATGATGTCCAGCCGGTCCTTGCCGTCGAACTGCTCCCCCAGGAACAGGCCGTCGCCAAGCGCCCGGACCACGCTGCCCACCTGGGTGCGGGTCCAGCCCACCTCCTGGATGCGCTGGTCGTCGGGGATCACGGCCAGCTCCGGCTGGGCCATCTCCGGGTTGGGGTCGCTGAACACGGCCACGCCGGGGAAGGCGTCCCGCAGCACCTGCAACCCGCGGGACGCGGCGTCCGCCAGCCCGTCGGCGTCGCTGCTCTGCAAATGCAGGGACACGGTGCCCTCCGCGCCCAGGCCGCCGAACAGGTTGCCGCGGTTGGCGAAGGCCTGGACGTCGGGGAAGCCCACCAGGATCTCCTCCCGCATGATCTTCATCATCTCGTCCAGGCGGGACTCGTCCTCCAGCCGCACGGCGACCGACCCGCCGCCGGGGAATCCGATGACGTAGAAGTTCTTGGCCTTGGGCTGCTTCTCGCCGAGGTAGTAGGGCATCAGCCGCTCCACCACGACCTTCCCCACCTCCTCCCGGTTCAGGTCCACGCTGGTGCCCACGGGGAAGTTCAGGAAGGCGTCCACGCTGTCGCGCTTTACCGGCGGCAGGTAGGACATGGACGGGAACAGCAGCCAGGACCCGCCCAGGCTCACCCCCACCAGGGCGACGATCACCACGATGCGGCGGCGGTTGTTGGCCGTCAGGTGCATGATCCTCAGGCTCAGCCAATCCACCCAGCGGGCCTCCCCCGACATGCTGGGGGTCAGCTTCATCCAGCGGCTGGCGGCCACGGGCAGCACGGTGGCGCAGACGATCAGGCTGATGGTCACGCCCACGGCGATGGTCAGGGCCAGGTCGGCGAAGATCTGGCCTTCCACCTCCTTCATGAAGACGATGGGCACGAAGGTGACCACCGTGGTGGCGGCAGAGGCGAACAGGGCGGAGATCACCCGCCGCGCGCCCTCATGGCTGGCGGTGTCGGGGTCATGCCCGCGCTCCCGCATGCGGACGATGTTCTCCAGCACCACGATGGCGCTGTCGATCACCATGCCCACGGCGAAGGCAAGGCCGGCCAGGCTGATCACGTTGATGGACCGGCCGGTGATGGCCAGCACGGCGAACAGGCTCAGCAGGGAGATGGGGATGGTGATGGCCACCAGCAGGGTCAACTGCGTGCGCCGCAGGAACAGCCACAGCACCGCCACCGCCAGCACGATGCCGGACACCAGGTTGCCGGTCAGCAGGCTGATGGCATTGTTGATGTAGACGCTGGGGTCGAAGCTCTGGTTGTTGGTCAGGCCGCGGGCCTTCATCTCCCCGTCGCGCATCTCCGCGAAGACGCGCTTCACCTCGTTCAGGGTGGCCAGCACGTTGGCGCCCTGTTCCCGGATCACCCGCAGGCCCACGGCCTCGTTGCCGTTCTGGAACGAGTAGTCGAACTGCCGCTCCAGGTCGACCTTCACCTCAGCCACGTCGCCCAGCCGGATGGGCCGGCCCTCGCGCCATTCCAGGATCAGGGCGGACAGCTGCTCCGGCTGGAAGCGGCCCTTGTAGCGCACGGTGTAGGTGCGGCGGCCGTCATCCACGAAGCCGCCGGTCACGTCCTGGGCCCGGCCCACCACCTGGGACACCTGGGGGATGGTGATGCCGAACTGGGCCATGCGGTAGGGGTCGAAGACCACCTGCACCTCATGCTCCGGCCCGCCGCCGCCGCCGGCACCCCAGTCCACCCGGGCCACGCCCTCGATGGCCTCGATGCGGGGGATCACGTCGTTGTTGATGTAGTCGTACTGGTCCCGCAGGCTGCCGGAGGTGCCGGGCAGCTTCTGGATGAAGTAGAAGATCAGCGTGTCGTTGGCGTTGGCCCCGCCGGGCCCGCCGCCGCCGATGGTGATGCGCGGCGGGTCCGCGTCCGCGGGCAGGGTGGGCAGGCGGTTCAACCGGCTGATCACGTCCAGCAGCGTCCGCTGCATGTCCGTGTCGATGCTGAAGGTCAGGGTGACGAAGGCGAAGCCCGGGTTGGCGCCGCCGCGCATCTCCGTCACGCCGGGAAGGCCCTGCAACACGTCCTCGATGGGTTCCAGGATCTCACTCTCGACCTCCTGGGGGGAGGCGGCGCGCCAACTGGCGGTGACGCCGATGGTGGGCTGCTCGATCTCCGGGAACAGCTGCACCGGCAGGGTCAGGGCGCTGTAGATGCCGGCGGCCACCACCACCAGCACGGCCACCAGCAGGGCCGCCGGGTTGCGCAATCCAAGCTTCACGATGTCCATGGGTATCCTCCCCCCGTGGCCGGGCGCGGGGAAGGATGGGCGGGCCCCGCGGCCGACGGCGATGCCGGCCGCGCGGCCCAGGGCGGGGGCCGCGTCGTCCGGTCGCTGCGGGGACCATACAACCGGGGCACGTAACCCGCCCCGGTCACTTGGAAACGGCGGGGTTACGAAGTGTAACGGGCGGGTAAATGCCAGGGTTTCCGCGGGTCAGCGGGGGCGGGCGGGGCCGGTGGTCTGGATGAGGCGGGCCGCGGAAGCCTCATCCAAAAGCGCTTCGATGGCTTGCCTGAGCCCAGGTTTGGCCCTGCCCAGCACACCCCGATCAGGTTCATGAATACGAGGGAAGAACGCCTGGGTCGGCGGAAGGTATGCAAGCCGGCGAAGATCAAGCCTGAAAGGCTGCCTCTGGCCCTCTGCCATGGCTTGCCGCAGATCAAAGTCCCGCACGCCTTTGGGCAAAGCTGACCCTACTGGGCCGATCTGGGTTGTCGTGTACGCAAGGACAACGGTCTCCCCGTTGCTCCTGACGAACGAACCCAAGACTTATGCCACGCGGACCTTTGGCCCTGGCAAATCCTTGCGGTCAAGCTCATCCTCTGGGAAGCGACACCGGACCCACTCACCAGAAGCGTAGATCGACAAACTCAGTACCCGCCCGCCGTGAGAACCCTGTCAAATAGGGCAACACGCTTCGCATAGCTTTCATCGGTATCGTCGGCTTCACGAACCAACGTGTATTCGCGGATGTCCGGCGGCGCGATCACCTGGAAGAACGGCCTGCCGTCTGCATCGCAATCCGGCAGCGGGTCGGCATACTCCACCATCTCCGTCGCGATAGCGACAGACGCATCAAGACGGTCCGCCGTCTCCCGGCTGACTGCCACCTGTTCATCCTTCAGGGCCGCAAAGGCTGGTCGGGCGTCGTCCATGGCCACCTCTCCCGGTGGAAGATAACGCGCCCGACCGCTTTCAACAATAGGTGTCCGCCGACATTGGACTCTGCCTCCCCCATCGCGGTGGGGGCCCGGGCCTCGCTGGCCGTTGGCGCCGTGGCCAAGGGTCCTTGGCCAGGGTCCCTGCCGCCGCAGGGAAGGCAGAGTCTCGGGATGTCGGTGCTTACAAGGCGTCCGCGTTGGTCTCGCCCGTGCGGATGCGGACGGCCTGGACCACGTCCAGGACGAAGATCTTACCGTCGCCGATGCGGCCGGTGTTGGCGGCCTTCTGGATGGCGTCCACCACGCCCTCCACCTGCTCGTCGGCGACGGCCACCTCGACCTTCACCTTGGGCAGGAAGCTGACCGAGTACTCCGCCCCGCGGTAGATCTCGGTCTGGCCCTTCTGGCGGCCAAAGCCCTTCACCTCGCTGACGGTCAGGCCCTGGATGCCCAGCGCGGTCAGGGACTCGCGCACCTCGTCCAGCTTGAACGGCTTTATGATGGCCATGACGAGCTTCATCGCGCTTTCCCTCCGGAATTGAAAACCTTGGCTCCCTTGGCGACGGCGTCACGGGTCCCCCCTGCCGCGCCTTGCTGCCCACAGCACTTACAAGAACCGTGCCGACGTCCGTGGTGGCGGAAAACGCGGGCAGAACCGGGTGCCCTGGCAGGGAAAGGCGCAACCATGGGCAGTAGCTGCCCAAAAAGCAGGCATATGCTGCGGCGGATCGGCCCCTGGACATCGCAGGCCAAGCGCGCAACCTTACGCCCCATGATGACCGACACCGCATCCCCCGCCGCCGCCACCAAGCCTGAGACCCTGACCGCCGACGTGGTGGTGGTGGGCGGGGGCCTGGGTGGCCTGACCATGGCCTGTGCCCTGGGCACGGCCGGCGTGCCCACCGTCGTGGTGGACCGCGACCCGCCCGAGGCGCAGATGGCGACGGCCTTCGACGGCCGCACCACCGCCGTGGCCTATGGCTCGGCCCGGGTGCTGGACGGGGCGGGGGTCTGGCAATACATGGCGGATGAGGCGGGGCCGATCCTGGACATCCGCGTCACCGACCAGAACGACCCACTGTTCCTGCACTATGACCACCGGGAGGTGGGGGACAAGCCCTTCGGCTGGATCGTGGAGAACCGCGTCATCCGCCACGCCCTGATGCGGCGGCTGGCGGAGCTGTCGAACGTGGTCCACCTGGCCCCCGTGGCCGTCACCGGGCTGGAGCGGGGGGCGAGCCATGCCACCGTCACCCTGGCCGACGGGCGCAAGGTCAAGGCGGGCCTGGTGGTCGGCGCCGACGGGAAGAAGAGCTTCTGCCGGGAGAGCGCCGGCATCAAGCTGACCTCCTGGTCCTACGGCCAGCACGCCATCATCACCAACATCGAGCATGAGCTGCCCCATGGCGGCACGGCGGTGGAGCTGTTCCTGCCGTCCGGCCCCTTCGCCATGCTGCCCCTGACCGGCAACCGCACCAGCATCGTCTGGAGCGAGCGGGCGGAGATGGCGCCCTGGTACCTGAAGCTGCCGGAGGCCCGCTTCACGGCGGAGCTGCGGCACCGGGTGGGCGACTGGCTGGGCCGCATCCGCCCCATCGGCCCCCGTGCCGCCTATCCCCTGGGCCTGATGCATGCGGAGCGCTACATCGACCAGCGGCTGGCCCTGGTGTCGGAGGCCTGCCACGGCATGCACCCCATCGCCGGCCAGGGGCTGAACGTGGGCATCCGCGACGTGGCGGCGCTGGCAGAGGTGGTGGTGGACGCCCGCCGCCTGGGCCTGGACGTGGGCTCCTCCGACGTGCTGGAGCGCTACCAGCGCTGGCGCCGCTTCGACACGGTCAGCCTGCTGGCCACGACGGACGCCCTGACCCGCCTGTTCAGCAACGACATCGCCCCCCTGGCCGCCGCCCGTCGCCTGGGCATGGCGGCGATCAACACCTTGCCGCCCTTCCGGCCCCTGAAGCGCATGTTCATGCGGCACGCCATGGGCGTGGTGGGCGACCTGCCAAGGATGGTGAAGGGCGAGGCTTTGTAGGT
The DNA here is from genome assembly GCF_012913305.1 of Aerophototrophica crusticola. NCBI lineage: Bacteria > Pseudomonadati > Pseudomonadota > Alphaproteobacteria > Rhodospirillales > Rhodospirillaceae > Aerophototrophica > Aerophototrophica crusticola. The sequence continues at coordinate 537,850 of NZ_CP051775.1, forward strand.
CGGATTAGCGCCGGCGGCGCGTAATCCGACGGCACCGCGTGGATGGTTGCGGACCCAGCGCGTAATCCGACGGGCCCCCACGGATGTTGACGTCGGATTACGGTCCTCTCGGACCTAATCCGACCTACGAGTGCCATGCCCATTTTCTTCACCTCCGACCAGCATTTCGGCCATGCCGGCGCGATCAGCCGGTTCCGCCGGCCCTTCGCCGGCGTGGCAGAGATGGATGCCGCCATGGTGGCCCGCTGGAACGAGGCAGTGGGGCCGGGGGATGAGGTCTGGCATCTGGGCGACTTCGCCCTGAAGCACGGGCCGGAGCGGATGGCGGAGATCCTGGGCAGCCTGAACGGCACCAAGCACCTGCTCTGCGGCAACAACGACAGCGCCGCCACCAAGCGGCTGCCCGGCTGGGCCAGCGTCGGCGACTATGCCGAGCTGATGGTGGACGAGACGCGGCTGGTCCTGGGCCACTACGCCTTCCGCACCTGGAACGGCCTGTACAAGGGCGCCTGGAACCTGCACGGCCACAGCCATGGCCAGTTGAAGGGCATGACCCGGCAGGTGGACGTGGGCGTGGATGTCTGGGACTTCCGGCCGGTGACGCTGGCGGAAATCAAGGCAAGGTTCGGGAAGAGGTTGAAGAAGTAAGGTCTCCGAGCCAACACCTCTGTAGAAAACAGAAGCCCCGTCATCCCGGCGAAAGCCGGGACCCGGGGTCAGGGGCGCGACATCTCCGCTATTGGCTTGTGAGCGGCTGAACCACACCGCCGGTGTTTGGGGCTCCTGTGTCACGGCTTTCGCCGGGATGACGGTGTAGGGTTCCCGGGCGGGGGTGAAAGGCGACCCCTTTTATTTCTCCGGCGAACCGCCACATCTCCTTGGCAACGCTTCCGCCCTCCTGCCTGTTCGGGGGAGGGCGGCGGCCGGTGTTCCGATCTGAAGGAAGCCAACAACCATGTCCCAACGCGACCCCCGCATTTTCATGTGGGCGCAGGCGGTGGAGCTGCTCGACCGGGTCGAGCGCATGCACCGACAATCCTTCTCCCCCGTCCCCGCCGCCTCGGCCAAGCCGGGCTGGCAACCCCCCGTCGACGTGTTCGAGACGGAGGGCGAATACCGCATCTGCGTGGCCCTGCCGGGCGTCCACAAGGACCAGCTCGACGTGCTGCTGGACGGCCGCACGCTCCTGGTGGTGGGGGAGCGCTCCTTCCCCGTGGAGCATGGCGAGGCGGCCCTGGTGCACCGGCTGGAGCTGCCCTATGGCCGCTTCGAGCGACGGATCGAGCTGCCGCCCACGGTGGTGGGCATCGGCCGGCGCGAGCTGGTGGACGGTTGCCTGCTGGTGGTCCTGCACAAGGCGTGAGGGGTTTTGAGACATGGCTGAGATGAACGTGAACGAGACCGCCTCCGCCGGCACCGCGGAGTCCCGGATCGCCCAACTGCCGCCGGACACGATGATCGTCCTGCCGGCCCGCAACATCGTGCTGTTCCCCGGCGTGGTCCTGCCGCTGGCCATCGGCCGCAAGCGCAGCATCGCCGCGGCGCAGGAGGCCGCCCGCAGCGGCCGCCCCCTGGGCATCCTGCTGCAGAAGCAGGAGGGGACGGAGGAACCGTCGGGCGACGACCTGTACCAGACCGGCACGGTGGCGAACGTCCTGCGCTACCTGACCGCCCCCGACGGCACCCACCACTTGGTGGTCCAAGGGGAGCAGCGCTTCCACGTCAAGGAATGGCTGGAGGGCTGGCCCTTCATGGTGGCCCGGGTGGAGCGGGTCAGCGAGGCCGAGACCCAGGACGCGGAGATCCAGGCCCGCTTCTACCTGCTGCGCGACCGGGCGCTGGAGGCGGTGAGCCTGCTGCCCAACGCCCCGCAGGAGATGGGCGCCGCCATCCAGGCCATGACGTCAGCCCCGCTGCTGGCGGACATGGTGGCCACGTACCTGGACATCGGCCCGTCGGAGAAGCAGGACCTGCTGGAGGTCCTGGACCTGCGGCAGCGGCTGGACCGCGTCCTGTCCGTCCTGAACAGCCGCATCGAGGTGATGCGCCTGACCAAGGAGATCAGCCAGCAGACCAAGGAGAACGTGGACAAGCGCCAGCGGGAGTACCTGCTGCGCGAGCAGCTCCGCACCATCCAGAAGGAGCTGGGGGAGGCCGACGAGAAGGCCACCGAGGTGGAGGAGCTGTCCCAGGCCATCGACAAGGCGAAGATGCCCGAGGAGGTGGAGGCCCAGGCCCGCAAGGAGTTGAAGCGGCTGGAGCGCATGCCGGAGGCCGCCACCGAGTACGGCATGGTCCGCACCTACCTGGAATGGCTGACCGAGCTGCCCTGGGCCGTGGAGACGGCCAAGGAGATCGACCTGAAGGAGGCGCGCGCCATCCTGGATGACGAGCATTTCGGCCTGGAGAAGATCAAGAAGCGCATCCTGGAGTTCCTGGCCGTCCGCAAGCTGAACCCGGAGGGCAAGAGCCCCATCCTCTGCTTCGTCGGGCCGCCGGGCGTGGGCAAGACCAGCCTGGGCCAGAGCATCGCCCGCGCAACGGGGCGCAAGTTCCAGCGTGTGGCCCTGGGCGGCGTGCATGACGAGAGCGAGATCCGCGGCCACCGGCGCACCTATGTGGGGGCGCTGCCCGGCACTATCATCCAGGCCCTGAAGAAGGCCGGCAGCCGCGACTGCGTGCTGATGCTGGACGAGGTGGACAAGCTGGGCCAGGGCTTCCATGGCGACCCGTCCGCTGCCTTGTTGGAGCTGCTGGACCCGGAGCAGAACAACAGCTTCCGTGACACCTACCTGGGCGTGCCGTTCGACATGTCGCGGGTGATGTTCATCGCTACCGCGAACATGCTGGAAAACATCCCCGGCCCCCTGCGGGACCGGATGGAGGTGATCTCCCTCGCCGGGTACACGGAGGAGGAGAAGCTCCAGATCGCCCGCCGCTACCTGGTGGACCGGCAGCTGAAGTCCAACGGCCTGAAGCCGGAGCAGGTCGCCATCACGGATGAGGCCCTGCGCGCCATCATCATGGGCTACACGCGGGAGGCGGGCGTGCGCTCCCTGGAGCGGCAGGTGGGGGCGGTGCTGCGCAACGCCGCCGTCCGCATCGCCAGCGGGGAGGCGGAGCAGATCACCATCGGGCCGGACGACCTCCAGGCCATCCTGGGCGGCAAGCGGTTCGAGAACGAGGTGGCCCTGCGCACGGCCCTGCCGGGCGTGGCCACGGGCCTGGCCTGGACCCCGGTGGGCGGCGACATCCTGTTCATCGAGGCCAGCCGCTACCCCGGCAACGGCAAGCTGGTCCTCACCGGCCAACTCGGCGACGTGATGAAGGAGAGCGTGCAGGCGGCCCTGTCCCTGCTGAAGAGCCGGGCCCCCGCCCTGGGCATCAAGGCCGAGGATTTGGACAAGCAGGACATCCACGTCCACGTCCCGGCCGGCGCCACGCCCAAGGACGGCCCGTCCGCCGGTGTCGCCATGTTCACCGCCTTGACCTCCCTCCTCACCGGGCGGAGCGTGCGGGCCGACGTGGCGATGACGGGGGAGATCAGTTTGCGCGGCCTCGTCCTGCCCGTGGGCGGCATCAAGGAGAAGGTGACCGCCGCGGCGCTTGCCGGGGTGAAGACCGTCATGCTGCCGGCCCGCAACCGCCGGGACTATGACGACATCCCGGAGGACGCCCGCAACCGGCTGAAGTTCGTCTGGCTGGAGACGGTGGACCAGGCCATCGCCTGCGCCCTGGGCGACGACCTCGGCGCCTCCTGCCACCAGGCCGCCCAGGCGGCGGAGTGAGGGCCTAAAGCGTGGGCAGCAGGGTCACCAAGCCCTGCTGCCCATAGGCCTGCAAGGGTCCATCCCGGGTCAGCAAGGGCAACCGCTCCACCGCGGCTTGGGCCACCAGCATCCGGTCGAACGGGTCCCGGTGGAGCAGGGGCAGGGTGGCGTAGCGGGCACAGTGCCGAGGCTCCACCGTCAGCAGGGCCATTTCCTCGGGTACGTCGAACAGCTTCGGGTTCCAGGGCAGACGGCCGATGCGGGATAGTGTGCCGATTTCCCACAGCACCACCGTGCTGACGAAGCAGATTGACGCCTCAGCGATGGCGGCCGCTTCGCCTTTCGTAAGCTGCCCTGGCTCCAGCCTAAGCCAGAGATAGATGTGCGTGTCGAGGATGATCCCCGGCCCGTTCACGGCAGCGACGTCTTGTAGAAATCGTCGATCAAGTCGTCCGGCAGGGAGATATCGTCGGGCACCCTGATGCCCAGGTGCGCCAAGTCACCGAAGCGGACGGGCTTGCGCCCCGGCTGGTCGTTGACCACCACCAGCCGCACCGCCGGCTTGCCCTCGCGGGTGACGAGGACGTCCTCCCCCGCCTCGGCGCGGGCGAGGAGGGTGTCGAGGTCGGCCTTGGCCTTGGCGACGGGGACTTGGATGGACATGGCGGGGCTCCCACGCGTGTCCCCATCATGATGGGCGGCGGCGGCCCGGCCGTCAACCGGGCCGCCGGGCGGGTGTCAACCGGCCTGCGCCGCCCGCTGCGCCGCGAACTTGGCCAGGAAGGCGCGGAAGGCCGTGTCCATGTCGGACCAGAGCTGCTGCACCAGGGGCTGGGCGGAGACGAACTCCACATAGCGGCGCAGCTTCGGCCGGGTCGCCAGGTCGTCGTTGCCCCGCGCCCAGAACATGCGGGCGTAGAACAGCCAGCCCACCAGGGTGCAGTCGGCCAGGGTGACCTCAGGCCCGGCGGCATAAGCGTCATCGGCCAGGAACACCTCCAGCGCGTCCAGCCCCTTGTCCAGCCGGGCGCGGGCCGCCTCCATGTCGATCTTGTGGCTGGGGTCCATGCCGGCCCGCAGCATCTCCCCCATATCCTGGCAGTACAGGTCCACCGTGCGGCCCACCAGCCGCGCCTTGGCCCGCGCCTGGGGGTTGGTGCCCAGCAGGGACGGGGTGGGGAAAGCGTCCTCCAGGTATTCGCAGATCACGGCGCTTTCCGGCAGTATGAAGCCGTCATGGTCCAGCACCGGCACCTTGCCGATGGGGTTCATCGCCTTGAACTCGGGCGTGCCGAAGGGCGCCGGCTTCAGCGTGTGCTCCAGCCCCTTCGCCCGAACCTGGAACAGCACCCGGCTGACATAGGGTGAGCCTGCCATGCCGTAGATCGTGATCAACCTGTCCTCCAATGCATCCTTTGTTGGTAGAGGGTCTATAGCACTGCGCCCGCCGCCCCGCACGGCCGGACAGCGGCATGTGAACGATTATCAGTCGCCACCCCCTTGCGCCCCGGCCCGCGCGGCCCCAGACTTCCGCCATGGACGTTCCCCAAGCCCGGCCCGCCGCCCCGGAGGCACCCTTGGACGCCCCGGCAGCACCACGCGCGCCGACGGGCGGGCGGGGTCGTGTCTTCTTCCTGGCACTGGGCTATGTCTGCGTGGCGCTGGCGGCGGCCGGGGCCGTGCTGCCGGTGCTGCCCACGACGCCCTTCCTGCTGGTGGCGGTCTGGGCCTACATGCGCTCCCACCCCGAGCGGGCGGAGAAGCTGTTGGCCCATCCCCGCTTCGGCCCCTACCTCAGGGACTGGCGCGACCAGGGCGCCATCCCCACCCGGGCCAAGCTGTTGGCCATCGGCATGATGGGGGTGTCCTTCGGGCTGGTCTACGCCACCTCGGACCGGCCGGCGGTGCTGTGGGGCGTGGGTGTCACCCTGGTCTGCACCGGCCTGTTCATCGCCACGCGGCCCGTGCCGAAGGCGCGTTAAGGCGCTTCCGCCCCCTTGCAAAGCTCAAACAACCGTTCGACACTCCCTTCCCAATACGGAAGGCGCCGCGGGCAACGCGGGCCGGGAACCCAGGGGAAGGACACGTCCGCCATGGCCGACGCCTATATCTTCGACACCGCCCGCACGCCCCGCGGCAAGGGCAAGAAGGACGGCAGCCTGCATGAGGTGACGCCGATCCAGCTTGCCACCCAGGTGCTGCACGCCTTGCGCGACCGCAACGCCCTGGACACGGCCGCGGTGGACGACGTCATCCTGGGCTGCGTCAGCCCGGTGGGGGAGCAGGGGGCCAACATCGCCCGCGTGGCCGCCATCAACGCCGGCTATGACCAGTCCGTGGCCGGGGTGCAGGTGAACCGCTTCTGCGCCTCGGGGCTGGAGGCGGTGAACATGGCCACCGCCAAGGTGATGTCCGGCCAGGCGGACCTGGCCATCGGCGGCGGGGTGGAGAGCATGAGCCGCGTGCCCATGGGCAGCGACGGCGGTGCCTGGGCCACGGACCCTGCCGTTGCCATCAAGACCTATTTCGTGCCCCAGGGCATCAGCGCCGACCTGATCGCCACCAAGTACGGCTACAGCCGCGACGACGTGGATTCCTATGCCGTGGAGAGCCAGCGCCGCGCCGCCCAGGCCTGGGGGGAGGGGCGCTTCGCCCGGTCGGTGGTGCCGGTGAAGGACGTGATCGGCCTCACCCTGCTGGACCGGGACGAGACGGTGCGGCCGGATGCCAGCATGCAGTCGCTGGCTTCGCTGAACCCGTCCTTCGCCGACCTTGGCGCCAATTATGGCTTCGACGGGGTGGCGGTGCAGCGCTACCCGGAGGTGGAGCGCATCAACCACGTCCACCACGCCGGCAACAGCTCCGGCATCGTGGACGGGGCGGCCGGGGTGCTGGTGGGCACAAGGGAGGCGGGGGAGCGGCTGGGCCTGAAGCCCCGCGCCCGTATCCGTAGCTTCGCCTCCGTCGGCTCGGAGCCGACCATCATGCTGACCGGCCCCAGCTTCAGCGCGGAGAAGGCCCTGAAGAAGGCCGGCATGACCGCTGCCGACATCGAGCTGTGGGAGCTGAACGAGGCCTTCGCCGCCGTGGTGCTGCGCTTCATGGACGCCCTGTCGGTGCCCCATGACCGGATCAACGTGAATGGCGGTGCCATCGCCATGGGCCACCCGCTGGGCGCCACCGGGGCCATGATCCTGGGCGTGCTGCTGGACGAGATGGAACGCCGCGACGCCGCCACCGGCCTCGCCACCCTCTGCGTCGGGGCCGGCATGGGCACGGCCACGATCATCGAGCGGGTGTGACCGGTTGATTCGTAGGTCGGATTAGCGCTGGAAGCGCGTAATCCGACGATCCCATACCGATCCGTTTGCCGTCGGATTACGCGGGCTGGCGCCCGCTAATCCGACCTACGACAAGAACAAGGTTCCGTGAGGCCCCCATGACCTGCATCACCACCGCCGTGGACGGCGACGGCATCTGCATCCTGACCATCGACCAGCCGGGCCGGTCGATGAACGTGATCGACGGGGCCTTTGCCCGGGAGTTCGCCGGTGCCATCGCCCAGGCCGCCGGTGATGCGGCCGTGAAGGGTATCCTCATCACCTCGGGCAAGCCTGCCTTCCTGGCCGGGGCCGACCTGATGGAGCTGGAGGCCGTGTTCGAGCGGGTGGCGGACACGCCCACAGCCGCGCTTTACCAGGGCTTCGCGGGCTTCAGCGCCACGCTGCGCAAGATGGAGACCTGCGGCAAGCCGGTAGCCTGCGCCCTCAACGGCACGGCGCTGGGCGGCGGGTTCGAGATCGCGCTGGCCAGCCATTACCGCGTCGTCGCCGACGATCCCGGCATCAAGCTGGGCCTGCCGGAGGTGCAGGTTGGCCTGCTGCCGGGCGCGGGGGGGACCCAGCGGGTGCCGCGGCTGATCGGCATCCAGCTGGCCCTGCCGCTGCTGCTGGAGGGACGGCAGCTCAGCCCGCAGAAGGCCAGGGATACCGGCCTCGCCCACGCGGTGGTGCCGGCGGGGGAGCTGCTGGCCGCCGCCAAGGCCTGGCTGCTGTCGCCCGCCGCCACGGCAACCCAGCCTTGGGACGCCAAGGGTTACAAGGTGCCCGGCGGGGCGGGGGGCATGGACCCGCGCTCGGTGCAGACCTTCATGGCCGCCGGGGCCATGCTGCGGGACAAGACTTACGGCAACTACCCGGCCCCCGCGGCCATCCTGTCCTGCGTGTATGAGGGCACGCAGCTGCCCATGGACACGGCGTTGCGGGTGGAATCCAAGTACTTCACCAGCCTGTTCCTGACGCCTGTGGCGCGGAACATGATCCGCACCCTGTTCATCAACAAGGGCAAGGCCGACAAGCTGTCCCGCCGCCCGGCTGACGTGCCGCGGAACAAGATCCGGAAAATCGGCATGCTGGGCGCCGGCATGATGGGGGCCGGCATCGCCTATGTGGCCGCCATGGCGGGGATCACGGTGGTGCTGGTCGACCAGACCCAAGAAGCCGCCGAGCGGGGCAAGGGCTATGCCGCCAAGCTGCTGGCCGACGCCGTCGCCAAGGGCCGCATGACCAAGGCGAAGGCGGACGGCATCCTGTCCCTGATCCAGCCCACCACGTCCTACGACGGCCTGTCCGACGCGGGGCTGGTGGTGGAGGCGGTGTTCGAGGACCGCGCCCTGAAGGCGGAGGTGACGCGGCGGGCGGAGGCGGTTATGCCCCCCACGGCCATCTTCGGCTCCAACACCTCCACCCTGCCCATCACCGGGCTGGCGGAGGCGAGCAGCCGGCCGGAGCGCTTCATCGGCATCCACTTCTTCAGCCCGGTGGACAAGATGCCCCTGGTGGAGGTTATCCGCGGGGAGCGGACGGGCGACGAGGCCCTGGCCATGGCACTGGACTTCGTGCAGGCCATCCGGAAGACGCCCATTACCGTGAACGACGGCCGCGGCTTCTTCACCAGCCGCTTCTGCGGCGCCTACATCAACGAGGGGCAGACCCTGTTGCTGGAGGGCGTGGCCCCCGCCCTGATCGAGAATGCCGGCAAGATGGCGGGCATGCCCGTGGGCCCGCTGGCCCTGGCGGATGAGACGGCCATCGACCTCGCTTACAAGATCTTCCGCCAGTGGAAGCTGGATCTGGGCGACAGCTTCGTTCCCGGTTCCGGGGCAAGCGTCACCACCCGCATGGTCGAGGAGTTCGGCCGCCCAGGCCGCAAGGGCGGCAAGGGCTTTTACGACTACCCGGAGGGCGGCAAGAAGCGCCTCTGGCCCGACCTCGCTACCCACTGGCCGCAAAGGCCGGCGGACCAGCAGCCCGACGTGGAGGAGGTGAAGACCCGCCTGCTCTATGCCCAGGCCCTGGACGCGGTACGCTGCCTGGAGGCGGGCGTGCTGACCACGCCGGAAGACGGGGATGTGGGCGCCATCCTGGGCCTTGGCTATGCGCCCTGGACCGGCGGTCCCTTCAGCCTGATCGACACGGTGGGCGTGGCCCGCTTCGTGGCCGAGTGCGACGCCCTGGCTGCCAAGCATGGCGAGCGGTTCAGCCCGCCCAGGCTGCTGCGCGACATGGCCACCCGCGGCGACCGCTTCTATCCGGCACCCGCGGCGAAACAGGCGGCCTAGGCACGGCAGGGTGGAAAAGGCGAGGGTGTTCCGCTATATTCTAGCACGAAAGCGATGGAGGCACCCTTGCCTGACCATTCCAGGATTGATGTGGGGGCGGACGAGGTCCAAGCCCATTCCTCAAGGAAGCGTGATTCCAAGGCCTTTGATGAGCTGGCCCAGGGTGAAGGGTTCGGTGCCTTCACCCTTGCCTGCATGTCGGAGGGCGTTGCCCAGGCTGTTGGCAACAGGCCCAAGGCCTTTTAGGTCGGATTGGCGGGCGCTAGCCTGCGTAATCCGACGGCACATCGTCGCCCGTTGATGTCGGATTACGGTGCTGGCGCACCTAATCCGACCTACCATTCACCCCTCCCACGCCCCCCTGATCCGGGGCAGGGCGTCTTTGAAGCCGGACAGGACTTCCGGGTCGAACTTGGCCGGGGTGATGCGGTCGTCGCCGTTCAGGATGCTGTCCACCGCCCGGTCGTGACTGAAGCCCGGCTTGTAGGGCCGGTCGGAGCGCAGGGCGTCGTAAACGTCGCAGACGGTGACGACCCGGCTCTCATACGGGATGTCGGTGCCGCGCAGCCCGTTGGGGTAGCCGCTGCCGTCGAAGGCTTCGTGGTGGTTCAGGGCGATGCTGGCGGCCAGGTCCATCAGCGGGTCGCCGCTGCCGCTCAGCACTTGGTGGCCCAGCTCCGAATGGCGATGGATGACGGCCCAGTCCTCATGCGTGAGGGGCGTGGTCTTGAACAGGATGCCGTCGGGGATGGCCAGCTTGCCGATGTCATGGGCGCTGGCCGCCTTGACCATCATGTCGGCCCGGGCCGCGCCCAGGTCCAGCGCCCGGGCCAGGACCCCGGTCAATCGCCCGACCCGGTCCTGATGCAGGGCGTGGATCGACCGCTCATGCAGCAAATCCCGCAGATGCTCCACCATCCGCAGTGAGGCGAGGGTGGGCGGCAGGGCATCGGGGAAGGACAGGCTGTCGGGCATGGTGTCAGTCTTATCGGAACTGGTTACCGAACTGTTAATCCACCAGAGGGCGAAAAGGGCAGTGCCTCCGCAAACGACAAAGGGGCGGCCGGTGGGCCGCCCCCCGTCTTCAAGGAACTCTACCGGGCCTACCCATAGATCGCGCTGGGCAGCCAGAGCGCCAGCCCCGGGAACTGGTACAGCAGGAACAGGGATATCAGCACGATGAACATGAAGGGCAGCATGCCCTTGAAGATGTCGTTCAGCTCCACCTCCTTCGGCGCCACGCCCTTCAGGTAGAAGGCCGACATGGCCATGGGGGGCGACAGGAAGCTGGTCTGGATGTTCAGGGCCACCAGCACGCCGAAGAACACCGGGTCGATCCCGTAATTGTCCAGCAGCGGCAGGAAGATGGGCACGAAGATCACGATGATCTCCGTCCATTCCAGCGGCCAGCCCAGCAGGAAGATCAGGATCTGGGTCAGCAGAAGGAACTGCCAGGGCTCCAGGTCGATGGAGGTGAACCACCCCTCGATCAGGTGCTGGCCGCCCAGCAGGGCGAAGACGCTGGCGAAGATGTAGCTGCCCACGAACAGCCAGCAGACCATGGCGCTGCCGCGGCCTGTCAGGAACACTGCCTCCTTCAGCTTGGTCCAGGTGAAGGACCGGTAGGCGACGGACAGCAGGATGGCGCCCAAAGCCCCGATGCCCGCGGCCTCGCTGGGGGTGGCCAGGCCGAACAGGATGGCGCCCAGCACGCCCAGCACCAGGGCGGTCAGCGGCACGAAGCTGGTCAGCAGCATCTTGACCACCTGCAGGAACGGGAAGTTGCCCTCGTTCTCCGGCAGCCTGGGGGCCAGGGACGGGTTGATGACCGCCCGGCCGATCACATAGACCATGTACATGCCGGCCAGCATCAGGCCGGGGATCAGCGCGCCGGCATAGAGCCGCACCACGGACTCCCCCGCCATGGCGCCATACAGGATCAGCATGATGCTGGGCGGGATCAGGATGCCCAGGCAGCCGCCCGCGGCGATGACGCCCGACGCCAGCTTCTTGTCATAGCCGGCGCGCAGCATGGCCGGCAGGGCCAGCACGCCCATCAGCGTCACCACCGCGCCGACGATGCCCGTGGCGGTGGCGAACAGGGCGCAGGTGGCAAGCGTCGCCACGCCCAGGGAGCCGGGGATGCGCCGCATGGATACCTGGAGCGAGTAGAACAGCTTGTCCAGGATGTTCGCCCGCTCGATCATGTAGCCCATGAACAGGAACAGCGGGATGGAGATCAGCACGTCGTTCGCCATCACCCCATAAGCGCGCTGCACCAGCAGGGGGAAGATGGTGTCCCCGATGGCGTAGAAGCCGAACATCACCGACAGGGCGATCAGGGTGAAAGCGATGGGGAAGCCGATGAGGATGCTGAAGATGAAGACCACCAGCATCAGCATGCCGACGGCGGGATCGCTCATCGCAGGCCTCCCGAGGTCTCGGCATGCTCATGGGCGAAGCGGTCCGCGTCGTCCTGGATGGCGTGCTGCTGCAGCATGATCTGTTCCAACTCCTCCACGTCGTGCAGCCGCTGCGGCCAGGCGCCGGTGCGCAGGCAGATCATGCAGCGCGCCATCTCGGCGATGCCCTGGAGCAGCAGCAGCGCGCCGGCGACGGGGATCAGGGTCTTGAAGGGGTAGATGGGCGGCCCGTCCGGGGTGAAGGAGCTGTGCTCGTTCATGATCCAGGACATCTTGGCGAAGCCGTAGCCCGAATAGATCAGGGTCAGCGCCGCCGGGACGAAGCAGGTGACGTAGAGCAGCAGGTCGATCCCAGCCTGGGTGCGGGGCTTCCAGGTGCGGTACAGGAAGTCGCCGCGGACATGCCCGTTGCGCGACAGCAGGTACGCCCCGCACATCATGAACAGGCTGCCATACAGGATGTAGCTGGTGTCGTAGGCCCAGGAGGTGGGGGCACCGAAGACGTAGCGGGACACGACCTCGTAGCAGACCACGAAGGTCAGCAACAGGATGCACCACGAGAACGCCTTGCCCACCCAGGTGCTGACCTCGTCGATCAGGAAAAGTAAACGGTTCATCACGCTCCCCGGGGGCAATGGGACGGGAGGGGGCCGGAACGGAAAAGGGGCGGCACCCCGTGGGATGCCGCCCCCGCCCGGTCAGGCGAACATGGCCTTGTAGGCCAGGTCCGTGCGAACCTGGAACTCGTCCTCGAAGGCGATGACGCGCTTGGCCCAGGCCATCTGGCTGTCCAGCACCTTCTTGAAGAAGGCGTCCTGGCTCTTGGCGGCGATCACCTTCTTCCAGGCGTCCATCTGGGCGTTCAGCACGGCGTCGGGGGTCTTCACCACCTTCACGCCGGCCTTCTTCAGCTCCTCCAGGTCCTTGGAGTAGCGGTCCATGGCCTTCCAGCTCATGTCCGCGGAGGCCGCCTCCGCCGCCACCCGCAGCACGCCCTGCAGCTCCTTGGGCAGGCCGTTGTACTTGGTGCGGTTGAAGATGACCTCGAAGCACTCCGCCGACTGGTGGTAGCTGCCCACCATGTAGGTCTTCGTCACGTCCTGGAAGCCCAGCGCCCGGTCGGAGGAGGGATTGTTGAACTCCGCCCCGTCCAGCAGGCCGCGGTCCAGGGCCGGCACGATGTCGCCGCCGCCCATGATGGTGACCGCGACGCCCAGCTCCTTGTTCAGGTCGGCGGCCAGGCCCACGGTGCGGTACTTCATGCCCTTCATGTCGTCGATGGTCTTGATCTCCTTCTTGAACCAGCCCAGCGGCTGGCTGGGCATGGGGCCCGTCAGGAAACCGACCAGGTCGAGCTTCAGGATGTTCTGGACCAGCTCGTCATACAGGGCCTGCCCGCCGCCATACTTGATCCAGCCCAGCATGTGGTTGGCCTTCCAGCCCATGGCCGGCGGGGTGCCGAACAGGGAGAAGGCGGCGTTCTTGCCGTACCAATAGGCGGTCACGCCGTGGCCGCCGTCCAGGGCGCCGGCAATCACCGCGTCCTGCAGCTGGAGCGCGCCCACCACGGCGCCGGCCGGCAGCAGTTCCAGCTTCAGCCGGCCGCCGGACAGGGTGTTGACGGTGTTGCAATAGTCCGCCGCGAACTCGTGGAAGATGTCGCGGGCGGGCCAGGTGCTCTGGAAGCGCAGGGTGGTGGTCTGCGCGCGGGAAACGTTGGGCATGGCCACCGCGCCGGCGGCGGCGCCCGCCACGGCACCGGCGGCCGCGCCGATGAACTTGCGGCGGCTGCTGCCTGTGGCTTCCGCCGGGGTCGTGTCGGCGGCTACCGCGTCGGTACGGGTCGTCTCATCGGTCATGAAATCTTTCCTCCCATGTCGGGCGCCCTTCGGCGCTTGTTCAGCCATTTCGAACTGACTTCCCAATGACCCTTTCAGCCCGCGTTTCCCGAAGTTCCCGGATACCCTCACCGGTTCTGTGACTTTGGGCCGCAGGTCTTGGCCGGGCCGCTGCGGCGGCCCGGGTCACCTTTGTGCGGGGGATCGTACCTTTCTTTTTGAAACATCACAATTTTTTGTCGCCCCGCGCATGTTTCGGCCGGTTAGACTTTGGTCGCGCCCCCATTTGCGCGATAGACCGCGACAATTCGCCTCACCCGAAAAGCCCGGCGAAGAAGCCGGCCGTGAAGTCCCACAGGGTCTGCAGCGCGCCCGGGATGGCCGCCCCGATGTCATAGGCCGTGGTATAGGTGCCGCTGCCCTCGTCGGGCATGTTCCGCACCATCCCGTCCCAGAAGCCCTCGATGGCGTCCCCGATCACGGGCAGGACGCCGCGGGCCTCCTCGCCCACCTGCTGGCCGATGTCCCGGGCCCTGTCCGCCTGTTCCGACATGGTCTCGCGCTCCCTCGTCCGCGTGTCGCCGGGGCTGCCGCCCGGCCCGAAGCACAACGTCGGGCCGGTGCGCGGGGTCCGCAAGCCGCCCGGCCGCGGGGTCCTGCGTCAGCCGGACACGGTCCCGGAGGGGGTACCGAGGGCGGAAGGCCTTGCTGCCCGTGCCGGAATACGGTTTCCTGGTCCGGCGGGGACGCCGGGGGCTGCGGCGATTATCCCCGGAGTCGGCGAGGGGAGTATCCGGGGGCTTGGCTGTTGCCGGTCCGGTGCCACCGGCGCCGACGGTCCCCACCGCCAGCCCATCCCCTTGGAGAACGTTGCCCCGTGTCCGTCCAGACCGACCTTGAGAACGGCCAGGCCGAACTGCCGTCCGACGACGTCATCTATCCCGGTATGATCCCCTTCCTGATGGTCCATGTGGCATGCCTCGGCGCCATCTGGACCGGGGTCTACTGGCGTGACATCGCCATCGCCGTGTTCCTGTATTTCCTGCGCATCTTCGCCATCGGCGCCGGCTACCACCGCTACTTCTCCCACCGGGCGTTCAAGACCGGCCGGGTGATGCAGTTCCTGCTGGCCTTCCTGGCGCAGACCACGGCCCAGAAGGGTGCCCTGTGGTGGGCGGCCAAGCACCGCCACCACCACAAGTACAGCGACACCGAGCTGGACGTGCACTCCCCCCGGCAGAAGGGCTTCTTCTATGCCCATGTCGGCTGGATCTTCACCAAGCGGCACGACACGGCCGATTACCGCACCATCCCCGACCTGACCAAGTTCCCGGAGCTGGTCTGGCTGGACAGGCACTACTACGTGCCGCCCTTCATCATGGGCTTCCTGGTCTGGCTGTTCTTCGGCTGGTCCGGCCTGGTGGTGGGCTTCTTCTGGTCCACCGTGGCCGTCTACCACGGCACCTTCTGCATCAACAGCCTGGCCCACGTGCACGGGCGCAAGCGCTATGTCACCGGCGACGACAGCCGCAACAACTGGCTGCTGGCGCTGATGACCATGGGCGAGGGTTGGCACAACAACCACCACGCCTACCAGTCCAGCGCCCGCCAGGGCTTCCGCTGGTGGGAGTTCGACCCGACCTACTACATCATCAAGGCCATGTCCTATGTGGGCCTGACCTGGGACGTGCATGAGCCGCCCAAGGCCGTGGTCCGCAACGAGCAGCGCCTGGGCACCAAGGTGATCGAGGCCGCGGCCAGCCAGCTCGCCGCCAGCTTCAGCCCGGACAAGATCGCCGCCCAGATCCGCGAGTCCCTGGGCGCCACCCCCACCCTGGCCGAGGTGGAGGCCCGCCTGCGCGCCGCCCGCGACAATGCCCGCCAGCGGGCGGAGGCCCTGCTGTCCGGCATCAGCCTCCCACACATGCCCAGCACGGACGAGCTCCGCCAACGCGCCTCCAAGATGTTCGTCCGCAGCCCCAGCATGGACGACATCGTCGAACGCGCCCGGCTGCTGCTGGCCGAGAGCGTGGGCGCCAAGCTGGCCGCGACGGCGGCGTAAGCGACCGGTCCATGGTGTGAGTTGGAGAGGGCGGGTGCCACGAGGCTCCCGCCCTTTTCATTTGGGCGGTGCCTCCAGACCCGATGGAGGCCGGTCCCCCTCTCCCCGGTAGGGAGAGGGGGATTGGCGGCGCTTCACGACGTCCGTCGCATGGGACCCAACGGGTAGGCCCGGGTGTTCCCCTCCCATGCGCCTGACCCTGATCCTCCCCTGCCTCCTCTTGGCCGCCTGCGGGACGGGGGAGGCGCCCGGCCCGGCCCGGCAACCCCTGGGCCCTTCGGTTGCCGCCGGCCCGGCGGGGCAGCTTGCCGGCAATTTCGCCGTTGGTTCCCTCACGGTGGAGACGGTCGGCGCGCTTGCCATCGCGGGCGGGGTGCTGGCGGCCATGTCCGGCAGCCAGGAGGGGGAAAGCACCACGACCACCACGGCAACCCAGACGCGGCCCTGACCTTGTCCCCGCCTTTGGGCAAGCTAGTTCCGCCGGCCCTGCCGGATGGGGGAGGCCGCCCCGCCGCCGCTTCCCATCCTTTTGCGTTTATGCAGATTTTATTGCATGGGCTTAGACTCACCCGGCAAGCAGGAAGGGGAGTAGGGACATGCGCTCTGCCACCAGGAATGCCATGGGTGTCCTCAGGCTCCGCGGCCAAGTCCGCCGGGGGCCAGTCTTCCAGCCTGTCCCGACGGGGGACTGGGCGCACCTTCCCGATTTCGCCGAACACGTTGCCGGGCTGATGCTCTGCCTGCCGCCGCTGTTCCTGTGCGGCTTGGCCCTCTGGAGTGCCCTCGACCTCGTCCTGGGCTGAAGCCCCTGCCATGGTGTGATGCTCCAGGCCGCCAGAATGGTTGGCCGCCGGCATGGACACGCCTCCGCGACTGCGCCGGATCGCGAAAAGCAAAAAGCCCCGCGGCGTAAGCCGCAGGGCTTTTGAAGGCCGATGGCGTCCCCATGGGGATTCGAACCCCAGTTTACGCCGTGAGAGGGCGTCGTCCTAGGCCTCTAGACGATGGGGACAGGGGCCGTCGGTGGAGCGGGTGTATAGGCCACCGACCGGGGCCCCGCAAGCGCTTTTTTCACCGCCGGGCAAAAAATCTCCGGATTGGATCGGGGCGATAGGGGGGCGTGGGGCGCTGCGCGCGAGTCTTGCGGTCCCCCTCACCCCAACCCTCTCCCCGGGGGGGAGAGGGGGTATTTGGGTGGCCGTTTTCCCTGGGTTATTCCCCGACCAGCCGCCGCGCGGCGGCCAGCAGGGCGTCCACGTCCTCTTCCCTGGTGTTCCAGGCCGTCACCAGCCGGACCACCTGCCCGTCCCAGCGGTAGAAGCCGAAGCCGGCCTGCTCCAGGCCCTGGATCACCGGCTCGGGCAGGCTGACGAACACCTCATTCGCTTGCACGGGATCGCGCAAGGTGGCGCCCGGCAGGGCGGACAGGCCCTCGCCCAGGCGGGCGGCCATGGCGTTGGCGTGGGCGGCCAGGCGCAGCCACAGCCCGTCGGCCAGGTAGGCGTCCAGCTGGGCCGACAGGAAGCGCATCTTGCTGAACAGGTGGCCGGCCCGCTTGCGGCGGTAGCCGAATTCCTCCGCCAGCCCCTTGTCGAAGAACACCACCGCCTCCGCCGCCAGGGCGCCGTTCTTGGTGGCGCCGAAGGACAGCACGTCCACCCCGGCCCGCCAGGTCACGTCGCCGGGGTGGCAACCCAGGCCTGCCACGGCGTTGGCGAAGCGGGCGCCGTCCATGTGCACCTTCAGGCCCTTCCCCTTGGCGAGGTCCGCCAGGGTGCGCACGTCCGCGGGGCTGTAGACGGTGCCGGACTCCGTCGCCTGGCTCAGCGACAGGGCCATGGGCTGGACGCAGTGGACGAAGCCCCAATGGGCCTTGTCCATGGCGCCGCGCAGGGTTTCGGGCGCCAGCTTGCCGTGCTCGCCGGGCAGGGGGACCAGCTTGGCGCCGCCGGTGAACATCTCCGGCGCGCCGCACTCGTCCACATTGATGTGGCCGTCCGCATGGGTGTAGACGCCGCCCCAGGGCTTCACCAGGCAGGTGAGCGCCAGGGAATTGGCCGCGGTGCCCGTGGCCACGGGGAACACCGCCACGTCCGTGCCGAACACTTCCGCCAGCCGCTGCTCCACCCGCGCGGTCAGCGCGTCGGCGCCATAGGACGGGGCCGTGCCCTCGTTCGCCGCCGCCAGGGCCGCCATCACCTCGGGCGCCGCCCCGGTGACGTTGTCGCTCATGAAGTTCATCGTGATGGGTCCAGGTTCCGGGAAATCCGGTGCATCTGGGCAAGACGATGCTTTGATGTAAAGGGGTTCAGCCTGGGAGGTCCTGCCATGGGCCGCGGACGCGGACGACGAGGACGATCTTCTTGTCCTCATCCACGCGGAATCTGATGCGGTGGCGTTCCACGATGCGCATCCGGAACCTTGGGTCGATGTCGTCCTGGGGCCAATGTCAGTGGGCCGACCCCAACTCGCTAACAGCGCTCAGGATATGCTTCACCTTGGCCTTCGCGGCCGGGCCGCCACGGCCATACCAACGACGGACTTCGTTCAGGTCGTCCGCTGCTTCCGGCAAAAGGATGACCCGGTAGCGCACTGGTCAGAACAGTTTCCGGGCCTGGGGACGAGGCAGTTCATCTTCCGTATCCCAGGAATCGACCCAAGCCTCTATTTCCTCCAACGGAATCCCGATCCCTTGGCGCGCGTGTTCCAACGCCCTTTCGGTTTTGGCGTCGTCCTCGCTCATCGGCAGCGGCTTCATGGCGGGCTTGGTCATGGCATAGACTATGGCACGGACCCCGGGGCGTTGGAAGGGGCGTGCCCCACCCCGACCAGCCCTCTGTCGTAAGGGGGGCTGGCCCGGGCGGCGGAATGTATTAGACTTGTTTGATCCAAAGGGATGGCCTGGGAATCCCGCGGCTGTCAGGCGCTTTTCCCTGTGACACCCGTCACCGCGCCGGGTTGGTTGCTTGGCCCATGCTGTCCCCGGTCTGGACCACCAGCAGGCTGGTGCCGGCACGGGGGTCCAGCACGTGCAACTGCTCGCGCCCGTCGGGCAGGGTCACGTGGTAGACGACGCGGCCGTTGGATTCCACCATCGGTCCGATGCGGCTCCCCGCCGGAAGGCTGCCGGGCTGGGCCGTCGCGCCGGCCGGGGCAGGGCCCGCGGCCGGCGCGGGCTTGGAAAAGCTGCGGGGATGGTTCGGATCGGTGGCGCGTTTGTAGACTTCCCAGGCGATGAAGCCGAACCCGGCGAAGATGATCACGCCCATGATGACCAGGAGTGCCTTGAGTGCCCGCACGCGACGTTGTCCCTTCGGTTGAGCCGCCGCCCGCCATGGATCTGGCGGGGCTGGAAGGCTGGGATGACGACCTTTTCCTGGAGGGGGAAGAGGGCGAGGGCCCCGGCGCGCCCGCAGACGCGGCCCCGTCCCTGCACCGCGTCCAGGTGCCCGCGGGCGCGGACGGGGAGCGGCTGGACAAGGCCCTGGCCGAGCTGCTGGCGGGGGCCGGCCTGTCGCGCTCGCGCCTCCGGTCCTTGATCGACCAGGGCCACGTGGCGACGGGCGGCGTGACCATAGACGACGCCTCCCGCCGGGTCAAAGCCGGCCAGTGGGTGGAGGTGGCGGTCCCCGCCGCCGTGGGCGCGGAGCCGCGGCCCCAGGACATCCCCATCACGGTGGCGTATGAGGATGAGGAGCTGCTGGTGGTGGACAAGCCGGCAGGCCTGGTGGTTCACCCCGCCGCCGGCAACCCGGACGGCACGCTCGTGAACGCCCTGCTCGCTCATTGCGGCGACCGCCTGTCCGGCATCGGCGGGGTCCGCCGGCCCGGCATCGTCCACCGGCTGGACAAGGACACCAGCGGCCTGATGGTGGTGGCCAAGACCGACCGGGCCCACCGGGGCCTGGCCGCCCAGTTCGCCGACCGCAGCCTGTCCCGCACCTACCTGGCGGTGGTCTGGGGCACGCCTGTCCCGCGGGAGGGCCGGGTGGAGGGCAACATCGGCCGCCACCCCACGGACCGCAAGCGCATGACAGTCCTGTCATCCGGCGGCAAGCCAGCCGTCACCTTGTATCGGGTAGAACGCAGCCTGGGCCTCTCCGCCAGCCTCGTGGAGTGCAAGCTGATGACCGGGCGTACCCACCAGATCCGCGTGCACATGACCCATGTCGGCCACCCGCTTGTGGGCGACCCTGTCTATGGCCGCCCCCGCGCCACCCGGGCGAAGGGGGAAGCGGCATCGGCCGCCAAGGCCCTGGCCGGCTTCCCGCGCCAGGCCCTGCATGCCGGACGGATAGAGTTCCTGCATCCCGTGACGGGCGCGCGCCTGTCCTTCACCGCCCCGTTGCCGGCGGACATGCGCGCGCTCATCGACACCGTGGGTTCGTCGTGATGGCGGGTCCCGGAGTCCTGTACTAGGTTATCATCGGTTGTCCGCTCCCCCGGTGCCACGTCCGGGCCGGGGGCAGGGAAGGAGGCCCTTCGGGGGAGAAGACCATGGCTAGCTTACCTGCCGTACCCACCATCAGTTCCGAGAGCAACCTTGCGCGCTATCTCCAGGAGATCCGCAAGTTCCCCATGCTGCAGCCCGAGGAAGAGTACATGCTCGCCAAGCGCTGGACCGAGCATGAGGACGCCGAGGCCGCGCACCGGCTGGTGACCAGCCATCTCCGGCTGGTGGCGAAGATCGCCATGGGCTACCGCGGCTACGGGCTGCCGGTGTCGGAGCTGATCTCCGAGGGCAACGTGGGCATGATGCAGGCGGTGAAGCGGTTCGACCCGGACCGCGGCTTCCGCTTGGCCACCTACGCCATGTGGTGGATCCGCGCCGCCATCCAGGAATACATCCTGCATTCCTGGTCCCTGGTGAAGATGGGCACCACCGCCGCCCAGAAGAAGCTGTTCTTCAACCTGCGCAAGCTGAAGGGCCAGATGCAGGCCATCGAGGATGGCGACCTGGCGCCGGAGACGGTGGCGAAGATCGCCCAGACCTTGGACGTGCCGGAACAGGACGTGGTCAACATGAACCGGCGCCTGGCCAGCCCGGACCACAGCCTGAACGCCCCCTTGCGCGTGGACGGGGAGGGGGAGTGGCAGGACTGGTTGGTGGATGAGCAGGAAAGCCAGGAGATCCGCTTAGGCGAGCGGCAGGAGCTGGGCAAGCGCAAGGCCCTGCTGGCCCAGGCCATGAAGTCCCTGAACGAGCGGGAGCGGCACATCCTGGTGGAGCGGCGCCTGAAGGAGGAACCGACCACCCTGGAGGATCTGTCCCAGGAATACGGCATCAGCCGGGAACGGGTGCGCCAGATCGAGGTGCGGGCCTTCGAGAAGCTTCAGAAGGCCATCAAGGCCGCGGCGATGGAGCAGCGGCTGGCGTGAGCGGCCGGGCCGCCTGGCCCGTTGCGGCGGTCGCCGGGGCGGCGGGGGCGTCTTCCTCCGGCGCCATGCCCAGCGGCTCGGCCCCGCCGGGGCGGCCCATGACCTCGGGGCCCCAGTCGGCCACCAGGCCGGCGCGCTCCGCCTCCATCTCCCGGATCCGGGACCCGCTGCGCGCCTGCTCCACCATGGCCACGCCCATGGGGATGAAGAAATACATCAGCCAGCCGATGGCCGCGGCCCCGAACATCACCATCCAGGTGAAGGGGTCCGCCAGCAGCCGCGCCGTCCCGTCCAGCGTATGCCCGGCCTGCCACAGCCGGACCAGGAAGGGGGCGATGCCGGTCAGGTTCATGGAGCCCACGGTCAGGGCCGCCGACTTGTCCGGGTCCTTGTCCACCACATAGGCGACGATGGTGGGGATCAGCCCGGCCAGCAGCAGCACCGTGCTGGGCAGCACGAACAGCCCCAGCGGGATGACCAGCACCAGCGTCAGCCACAGCCCGCCGCTGCTCCGCTTGCCCGCCGCCCGCGCCATGGCTCAGCGCCCCCCCAGCATGACGAACCCGGTCAGCAGCAGCACGACCCCGGCCACCACGCTGCTGACCACGGCCGCCACCTGGCGGCCATTGTGCTCCACCTCCCCGGCCTGGACATGCTGGCCGGCCCTGGTCCTGTCGATCTGCCGGGTCAGGCTTTCATACCGCCGCTGGGCCTGGCGGAAGCCCTTGTCGTCCTTGACGATGGCATCGGGGCTGTCCACCAGCCGGATCAGCCCGTCCAGCGACCCCTCCCGCGCCACCCGCTGCGCCTCGACGCGCAGCCGTTCCCGCGTTTCCCGGTGCTTGAACCGCTTGAAGGCCGGGTCCATCAGGCTGACGAACCAGCCGCACAGGTTGGGCAGCCGCGCCGGGCCGAAGCGCTGCTGCACGTCGGACAGGACATGCAGCATGGCCACCAGCCGGCGCCCCGGGTCCATCCCGCCCGCCAGGGGCTGCAACAGCTTCTCGTTCAGCTTCTTGTGGTGGGTGGCGATGAAGGCGGCCACGTGCCGGTCCACCGGTTCCTTCCCGCGGCCGGTCCCGGCCCCCACCGTGTCCAGCGCCAGCAGCAGGTCCGGCAGGGTCAAGGCGTAATGGGACGCCACCTGCGGGCTCAGGCAGGGGCAGGCGGGCGCCAGCTCATACAGCAGCCGCTCCACCCCGAAACCGGGGCCTGTCTGCTCCAGCAGGTTCCGGTTCCCGTCGAAGGCTTGCACCATGGGCACATATTCCGGCCGGAACTCCGGCTGGCAATTGGCCCAGAACATGGGCAACTGTGCCAGCACCAGCTCGGCGAAGGCCTGCACACCGCCCCCGTCCCACAACGCCTCCGCCAGGGCGGTACCCACCCCGTCCGGCATGACCGACAGGCCGCGATAGCGGATGGGGGCCGGCGGGTCCAGGGCGATGGCGGCCCGGGCGACCAGCCGGTCTTCCTGCGCGGTGGCCCGCCCGCCGATGCTGGCGGAGGAGATGGCGGCCTGCAACGCCTCCGCCCGCGCCTCGTCCCCACGGCGCGGCGCACCCACTTGTCCACGTCGCCCCGGTCGATCAGGGGGGCGGCGGCCAATGGGTTGCGGCACATGGCCCGGGCCAGGGCCCGGCAATGCATCAGCTCCTCCCCCCCGAACTCGAAGGGGCGGGCACCCTTGCGGGGCACCTGGGGCTGCTTCGGGCTCAGCCGCCGGCCCTGGAGCCATAGGTCCAGGTCGGCCATGGTCCAGCGTTGGCGGGGGTCGTCGGTCATCAGCCCGCGCAGGGGCTCGATCAGGTTCTGCGGCAGCCGCACCTGCGCGGTCAGGGCCGGGTAGGTGCCCCGGTCCATCTTGGCCTTCAGGATGGCGTCGTCGTCCAGGTCGCGCAGGGGGTTGCGGCCCAGGTGCAGGACCAGCAGGGTGACCCCCAGGGCGTACAGGTCGTCCGCGATGCTGCCCGGCCCGCGCCCCGACGGTTGGGCCATGCCCCGCTCGATGGTCTCCACCAACAAGGGCTGCCCATAGCCGGGGGGAACCGTCAGGCAGTCCCCGATCAGCACGCCGCCCGTGGTGGAGGCATCCTTGAAGAACAGGTTCGTCGGGTTCAGCCCGCCGCAGGTCACCCCGCGCATGTTCAGCTCACGCAGGGCCAGCAGCAGGGACGGCAGCAGCCCCCGGATGATCTGGTCCTCCGGCACCGGCTCCCGCGTGTCCCGCAGGTCGTCCATCACCCGGCGGCCGGCGGGCCGCTCATACAATACGGCGAAGCGCCGCCGCCGGTCGGGGGTCCAGTCCACCGCACCCCAGTCGGCCAGCCGCAGCACGGCGGGGTTGTCCAGGCCGCGAAAGGCGGGCAGGGCGTCGATGCGGGCGGGGACCGGCCGGTCGGTGACGATGGCGAACAGCTCCGTCCGCCGGTCCTTGATCGCCTTGGCCACATAGGCCTTGCCCCCGGCCGAATCCAATTCCGGCAGGCGCGACCCGGGCAGGATCTCGCAACGCCCGCCAAGGTCGACGGGCGGCAGGTCTGACACGGCGGCGGTCACGGCAGGGGCCATGGTTTCCCATCAAGGCGCGGGCAGCCTTTGCCGCCCCGCAACATCATGGCAAACCAACGGGGTAGGGGCAACCCGACCGGTGTGGATGGGTGTGTAACACTTATGGGTGGTACGGGTGGCGGGTGATGTCCGGCCTGGAGCCCGTGGTGGCGTGTTCGGGGAAAACGGATTCCAACGGATCGGAACGGATGAAAACGGTATGGGTGCGGCCTGGGGCTGCCGACGGGCCAGTTCTGCAAAGGTCATTCCGCGCCTGCGGCGCAATCACCTGAAGACGGCCTTGCATTCATGGATGCGGGTCACGCACCCGACACGCCTACCGTTCAAATCCGTTTTGATCCGTTAAACTCCGTTTTCCCTACACAGGCATCCACTGACACCAAGACTGCGAACATCCTCGAACGGCAGTCCCCACGCGCTCACTCCGCCAACACCTTCGGCAGCTTGAACACCACGTCCTCCGTGGCGGTGACCACCTCCTCGACGGTGACCTGGTAGCGGGCGCGGAGCGCGTCCAGCACCTCTTCCACCAGCACCTCGGGCGCGGAGGCGCCGGCGGTGATGCCAAGGGTGCGGACCCGGTCCAGCCGGTCCCAGTCGATCTGGGCGGCGCGCTGCACCAGCATGGCGCGGCTACAGCCATGGGCCCGCGCCACCTCGACCAAGCGGACGGAGTTGGAGCTGTTGGGCGCACCCAGTACCAGCAGCGCGTCGGCGCGGGGCGCGATGGCCTTCACCGCCGCCTGGCGGTTGGTGGTGGCATAGCAGATGTCCTCCCGCTTCGGGCCGGCGATGGCGGGGAACCGCTGCCGCAACGCCTCCACCACCTGCACCGTGTCGTCCACGGACAGGGTGGTCTGGGTGACGAAGGCCAAATTGTCCGGGTCCGCGACCTCCAGCGTCGCCACGTCCTCCACCGTCTCCACCAGCAGCACGGCTTCCTTGGGCAGTTGGCCCATGGTGCCCACCACCTCGGGGTGGCCGGCATGACCAATCAGCACGATGGTGCGGCCGTCCCTGTGGTGCCGCTCCGCCTCACGGTGGACCTTGCTGACCAGGGGCAGGTGGCGTCCACATACAGCAGGTTGCGGCGCTGAGCCTCCGCCGGGATCGACTTGGGCACGCCATGGGCGGAGAAGACCACCGGCCGGTCGTCCGGCACCTGGTCCAGCTCCTTCACGAAGACGGCGCCCTTACGCTCCAGGCTCTCCACCACGAAGCGGTTGTGCACGATCTCATGCCGGACATAGACGGGGGCGCCGTATTTCCTCAGCGCCACCTCGACGATCTGGATGGCCCGGTCCACGCCGGCGCAGAAGCCGCGCGGCGCGGCCAGCAGGATATGCAGGGCGGGCTTGGCCTGGGTGTCCCGCGCGGCGGGGTCCAGGACGGACATGTCAGGGCTGGCGGACATTTCTGCTTCGGCTTCCTGCTGCTCTACCGCGCTCCGGGATCGGGCACCGCATCCTATGGGCCCACCTGGTGAAGATTTCATGGCGGGGGAGGGGAGGGATGGCCGCACCCCGGTCCTGCCGGGCAACCCGGACCGCCGCGCCCGCCCGGGCTTGTGCGTCCCCGGTTGTTTCCCTATTGTCGCGTGGCCGCGGGACCCCCGCTACCCCTTTTTACGCACGGACCGGATCTTGCCTGTGACGCGCACCCGTTCGACCCCCGCCCATGCCCGCCAGCCTATAGCACGGGACGGCGGGAACGCCGCCCGCCGATTGGTCGGGGCTGCCATGGCCGGTGTGGCACTGCTGGCCCTTTCCGGTTGCGGCAGCGACCGCGACAGCTTCCGCCCCGGCTGCCCCAACGTGGGCATCGTCCGCGACGCCGCCACCTGGCGGCAGGAGGGCGGGGTGGCCGTCATGGCGCGGGTGGACGCGGCCTGCGAGTATGAGGACACGGGCGTCACCGTCACTGCCGACCTGACCATCACCGGCCGGACGGCGGAAGGGGCGAACCCCGGCCGTCTGCCGCTGGAATATTTCGTCGTCGTCACCGACCCGCAGCGCAACGTCATCGCCAAGCAGGTCTTCGCTACCGGCGTGGACATCAGCGGCGGCACGGGCGCGGTGGCCGAGTCCCTGGTCCAGTTCATCCCGGCCGCCCCCACGGTGGATGCCCGCTGGTACGAGGTGCTGGTGGGCTTCCAGCTCCCGCCGGAGCAGGTGGAGACCAACCGCCGGGTCAACGAGGGGCGCTGACGCCCCGCCCTGGGGAAAGTTTGGGCGTGACCGCCCGGCGCATTGACTTCGCCGGGGCCATGGTTAGTTTACCGCGCACATGCCGCTCACCCCATGCGGGAGAGACCGGATAGCCCATACGGGGTATCCGGCGCCGAAGGAGCAACCGCCCCCGGAAACTCTCAGGCAAAAGGACCGCTTGGGGCAGGCACATCTGGAAAGCAGGCGGGTCCGGGGTTTGTCCCGGGCCGACCGCCCACCGACGGAGTAAGTGGTTGGCGCAAGCCGGCCGCGAATCTCTCAGGGGCCAGGACAGAGGGGGGCAAACCTGCTTGGGATGATCCCGGGCGGGCGTGAACTCTGTCCGGGGGACTTCCAGTGGGCAATGATGCGGGCACCGCGCCCGAGACCCTTCTGCAGACGCCGCTCCATTCCCTCCACCGGGAGCTGGGGGCCAAGATGGTGCCCTTCGCCGGCTATGACATGCCGGTCCAGTACCCCATGGGCGTGCTGAAGGAGCACCTGCACACAAGGCACCAGGCCGGCCTGTTCGACGTGTCCCACATGGGCCAGGTCCGCTTGCGCGGCGCCAGCGTGGAAGCCGTGATCGCGGCGCTGGAGGCCCTGGTGCCCGGCGACGTGGCGGCCCTCGCGCCGGGCCGCATCCGCTACACCATGTTCACCGACGCGCAGGGCGGCATCCTGGACGACCTGATGGTCACGCGGTTCGATGACCACGTCTATGTGGTGATCAACGCCGGCCGCAAGCGCGCCGACCTGGCCCATATGGCGGAGAACCTGCCGGGCGTGGAGATCGAGTATCTGGGCGACGACGCCGGCCTGCTGGCCTTGCAGGGCCCCGCGGCAGCCACCGTCATGGCGCGGCTGGTGCCGGGGGCGGAGGCCATGCCCTTCATGTCCGCCACGACGGCCAGCATCAATGGCATCCCGGTGCAGTTCAGCCGCTCCGGCTACACCGGCGAGGACGGGTTCGAGATCAGTGTCGCCGCCAGGGACTCGGAAGCCCTCGCCCGGTTGCTGCTGGCCCAGCCCGAGGTTGCGCCCATCGGCCTGGGCGCCCGCGACTCGCTGCGGCTGGAGGCGGGCCTCTGCCTCTACGGGCATGACATCGACGAGACGACGACCCCCATCGAGGCGGGGCTGGCCTGGACCATCTCCAAGCGCCGCCGGGCAGAGGGGGGCTTCCTGGGCGCGGCCATCATCCAGGCCCAGCTCCAGAATGGCACCACCCGCAAGCGCGTGGGCATCCTGCCCGAAGGCCGCCAGCCCGCGCGGGAACACACGGACATCCAGGACCAGGACGGCCGCGTCATCGGCCAGGTGACCAGCGGCGGCTTCGGCCCCACGGCCAACGGCCCGGTCGCCATGGGCTATGTCGCCACTGCCCAGGCCGCGGTGGGCACGCCCGTGAACCTGATCGTGCGCGGCAAGCCGCTGGCGGCCAAGGTCGCCGCCATGCCCTTCGCGCCGCACCGGTATTTCAAGGGGTAGGGCCGTAGGTCGGATTGGCGGCGCACGCCGCGTAATCCGACGGCCAAGGGATTTCGTCTGATCACGCTTCGCTGATCCGACCTACAGAACAGGCTTCTCGGACAAGGGGACAGGACCATGACTATCCGTTTCACCAAGGACCATGAGTGGATCAAGCTTGAGGGTGACGTCGCCACCGTCGGCATCACCGACTATGCCCAGCACGCCCTGGGCGACGTGGTGTTCGTGGAGGTGCCGGAGGCCGGCAAGGCGCTGAGCCAGGGCAAGGACGCCGCCGTGGTGGAGTCCGTGAAGGCCGCGTCGGAGGTCTATGCCCCCGTTGACGGCACCGTGACGGAGGGCAATGCCGCCCTGGCGGATGAGCCCGCCCTGGTCAACACCGACCCCACCGGCAAGGGCTGGTTCTTCAAGATGACCCTGTCCAACCCGTCCCAGCTGGACGCGCTGATGGACGAGGAAGCCTATAAGTCCTACGTCGAGGGCCTGTGATGCGTTACCTCCCCCTGACCGAGGCCGACCGCCGGTCGATGCTGGCCACCATCGGGGTGGACAGCGTCGACGCCCTGTTCCGTGACGTGCCCGAGGGTGCCCGCCTGCCGGGTCCCATCCCCGGCCTGCCCAACCACATGGGCGAGCTGCAGGTGGAGCGGCACCTGTCCCGCCTGTCCACCAAGAACCTGACCGCAGGCTGCGTGCCCTTCTTCCTGGGCGCCGGCGCCTACAAGCACCATGTGCCGGCCAGCGTGGACCAGATCCTGCTGCGGGGCGAGTTCCTGACCAGCTACACCCCCTACCAGCCGGAGGTGAGCCAGGGCACGCTGCAGTACCTGTTCGAGTTCCAGACCCAGGTCGCCCTGCTGACCGGCATGGATGTGGCCAACGCCTCCATGTATGACGGCGCCACCGGCACGGCCGAGGCGGTGCTGATGGCCAACCGCATCACCAAGCGGAACAAGGCCATCCTGTCCGGCGGCCTGCACCCCCACTACCGGGAGGTCACCCAGACCACCTGCGGCGTGATGGGCATGGACATCCAGGCCCAGACCCCCGACCCCGCGGGCAAGGAGGACCTGGCCGGCCTGGTGGACGACCAGACCGCCTGCGTCGTCGTGCAGACCCCAAGCCTGTTCGGCCACCTCAGCGACTTCACCGCCCTGTGCACCGCCGCCCACGCCAAGGGCGCCCTGGTCATCGTGGTGGTGACGGAGGTGGTGTCCCTGGGCCTGCTGACCCCGCCGGGCCAGATGGGCGCCGACATCGTGGTCTGCGAGGGCCAGAGCATCGGCAACGCCCTGAACTTCGGCGGCCCCTATGTCGGCCTGTTCGCCACGCGGGAGAAGTTCGTCCGCCAGATGCCCGGCCGCCTCTGCGGCCAGACGGTGGACGCGGAGGGCAAGCGCGGCTTCGTGCTGACCCTGTCCACCCGTGAGCAGCACATCCGGCGGGAGAAGGCGACCAGCAACATCTGCACCAACAGCGGCCTCTGCGCCCTGGCCTTCACCATCCACCTGTCCCTGCTGGGGGAGGAGGGTTTCAGCCGCCTCGCCCGCATCAACCACGCCAACGCCGTCCTGCTGGCGGAGAAGCTGGCGGGCCTGAAGGGCGTGGAGGTGCTGAACGACAGCTTCTTCAACGAGTTCACCGTGAAGCTGCCGAAGAAGGCCGCCAAGGTGGTGGAGAAGCTGGCCAAGCAGCAGATCCTGGCCGGCGTCCCGGTCAGCCGCCTGTACCCGGCCGAGGACGGGCTGGAGAAGCTGCTTCTGGTGGCCTGCACCGAGACGAACACCGAAAGCGACATGGACGCGCTGGTGCGCGGCCTGGAGGAGGTCCTCTGATGAGCATGAACAACCAGGGCCGCCCCACCACGCCCCACGCCGCCAGCGCGTCGGAGACGGCCGGCACCTTCACCGGCAACCGGGCGCTGATGCAGGAAGAGGCGCTGATCTTCGAGCTGGACAACCCCGGTGTCGTCGGCGTGGACCTGCCGGAGCCGGCGACCACGAAGACCAAGCTGGGCGGCGTCAAGGCCCGCGGCCGCATCGGCCTGCCGGACCTGGCGGAGCCGCAGGTGGTCCGCCACTTCACCCGGCTGAGCCAGAAGAACTTCGGCATCGACAGCACGATGTACCCGCTGGGCTCGTGCACCATGAAGCACAACCCGCGCCTGAACGAGAAGATGGCGCGGCTGCCCGGCTTCAGCGACATCCACCCGCTCCAGCCCGAGTCCACGGTGCAGGGGGCGCTGGAGCTGATCGACCAGCTGGCCCACTGGCTGAAGACCCTGACCGGCATGCCGGCGGTGGCCATGTCGCCGGGCGCCGGCGCCCATGGTGAGCTGTGCGGCCTGATGGCCATCCACGCCGCGCTTGAGGCGCGCGGGGAGGGGCACCGCAAGCGGGTGCTGGTGCCGGAGAGCGCGCACGGCACCAACCCGGCCACGGCGGCCTTCTGCGGCTTCTCCGTGGACACGATCCCGGCGGAGGACAATGGCCGCGTCAGCGTGGAGGCGGTGAAGGCCAAGCTCGGCCCCGACGTCGCCTGCATCATGCTGACGAACCCCAACACCTGCGGCCTGTTCGAGCCGCAGATCAAGGAGATCGCCGACGCGGTGCATGAGGCCGGCGGCTATTTCTACTGCGACGGCGCCAACTACAACGCCATCGTCGGCCGGGTGCGCCCGGCGGACCTGGGCGTGGACGCCATGCACATCAACCTGCACAAGACCTTCAGCACGCCCCATGGCGGCGGCGGCCCCGGCTCCGGCCCGGTGGTGCTGTCCGCGGCCCTGGCCCCCTTCGCCCCGCTGCCCTATGTGGTGCACGGGGAGGACGGGTTCCGGCTGGTGGAGCACGCGGCCGACGCCGAGGGCAAGCCCTTCGGCCGGCTGAAGACCTTCCACGGCCAGATGGGCATGTTCGTGCGCGCCCTGTCCTACATCCTGTCCCATGGCGCGGACGGGCTGCGGCAGGTGGCGACGGACGCGGTGCTGAATGCCAACTACGTGCTGGCCAGCCTACAGGACGTCATGTCCGCCCCCTTCGGCGGCCCCTGCATGCATGAGGCGCTGTTCGACGACGGCTTCCTGAAGGGCACCGGGGTCACCCCGCTGGACTTCGCGAAGGCCATGATCGACGAGGGCTTCCACCCCATGACCATGTACTTCCCCCTGGTCGTGCACGGGGCCCTGTTGGTGGAGCCGACGGAGACCGAGTCGAAGTCCACCCTCGACCAGTTCATCGCCACCCTGCGCCACCTGGCGGAGAAGGCGAAGGCCGGCGACGCGGCGTTCTTCCAGGCGGCCCCCCGCCTGACCCCGCGCCGCCGCCTGGACGAGACGGCGGCGGCCCGCAAGCCCATCCTGCGCTGGACGCCCCCGGCCCAGCCGGTGCAGGCCCAGGCCGCGGAGTAAAGCAGGCGCAAGAGCGTGTTCCCGGGCACCGGGAGCACGCTCCGGCGGCGACCGCCGCCGCGCGGCCACGTGGCCGCGAAAGCCAAGCCGCGGATGCGGTGCCGGCGTTTGAGGAACTCAAGAAGCTAGATCCGATGCCAGCTTGCTGGAAGCGGGTCGAAAATTGCGCGGGCGGGGTCCGGAAGGCCCCGCCCGTGTCATTTCCGCCACCCGTCACGCGAATTTCCCGCAACCGCCTCCCATTTCCGGCGCGCCCGAGGTATGTTGCTGGTCTGTTACAGACCTGATCCGCGATGGCAACGACCTCCCGTCCCCTGATCCCTTTCCGGTTGCGTACCGTCCTTGTATCCCTGGCGTTCCTGGCCGGGCCCGCCAGTCCTGCCATGGCGGCGGGGGCGTTGACGGCGGCGGACAAGGAACGGCCTGTCGTCATCGCCTCGGACCCCTGGTGCCCTTATGCCTGCAACCCGGAGACGGAGGGGCGGGAAGGCTACATGGTGGAGCTGGCGCGGGAGGTGTTCCGTGAGGCCGGCCTGTCCGTGGACTACCGGGTGGTCAATTTCCAGGTCATGCGCCGCATGGCGGCCGACGGAAGCGCCACCTTGATCCCCGGCGTGGCCGCGGACCTGGACGGGACGCTGCTTTTGCCGAAGCTGTCCCAGGGCAACTCCGCCAACGCGGTGGCCGTGGCCCCGGCGCGGGACTTCACCTGGAAGGGGCCCGACAGCTTCACGGGCCACCGGCTGGGGGTCATCAAGGACTATGTCTATGGCGGCGCCATCCAGGCCTATGTGGACGCCCACAAGGCCGACCCGAAGCGGGTGGAGGTGTTGAGCGGCTTCGGCTACTCCCACGTCACCCAGGGCCTGCGCATGGTCATGGCCGGGCGCATGGACCTGTTCCTGGACGACCGCAACGTCCTGGTCTGGACCCTGTCCCGCCTGCCCAAGGCGGACGGGGTCCGCGTGGTCTCGCTGGAGGATGACGCGGACCTGTTCGTCGGCGTCTCCAAGCGCGACCCCCGCGCCGCCGCCCTGGCCACCCTGCTGGCGGATGGCACAGCCAAGCTCCGCGCCTCCGGCCGGTTGGCG
Source organism: Aerophototrophica crusticola (assembly GCF_012913305.1). NCBI lineage: Bacteria > Pseudomonadati > Pseudomonadota > Alphaproteobacteria > Rhodospirillales > Rhodospirillaceae > Aerophototrophica > Aerophototrophica crusticola. The sequence goes on from NZ_CP051775.1 coordinate 569,711, forward strand.
GAGATCCTGGCCTCCTACGGGCTGAAGGACTGGGAACAGCCCAACCGCTGAGGACCACCTCCTCGCCCCCCGCCGCCGGGCCTGCTATGAAGGCGGGCAGATCGTCGCGTGGTGGGGAACCCGATGAAATCCGGCAACAGCGTCCTGTCCTCCTACGGCACCACCATCTTCGAGGTGATGTCCCGCCTTGCGGAGACGCACAAGGCCGTCAACCTCGGCCAGGGCTTCCCCGATGGCAACGGCCCGGCCGACTTGGTGGCGGAAGCCACGCGCTACCTGGACACAGGCTGGAACCAATACCCCTCCATGATGGGCCTGCCCACCCTGCGGCAGGCGGTGGCGGAGCATGCCAGGCGTTTCTACGGGCTGGATGTCGATTGGGCTTCGGAGGTGATGGTGACCTCCGGCGCCACGGAGGCGCTGGCCGCCTGCCTGTTCGGCCTGCTGGAGCCGGGGGACGAGGTGGTGCTGTTCCAGCCGCTGTACGACAGTTACGTCCCCATCATCCGCCGCGCCGGCGCCGTGCCCCGCTTCGTCAGCCTGCGGGCGCCGGACTGGAGCTTCGATCCGGATGAGCTGCGCGCCGCCTTCGGGCCCAGGACCAAGCTCGTCCTCATCAACAACCCGCTGAACCCTGCCGCCAAGGTCTGGGGGTGGGAAGAGCTGTCCACCCTGGCCGAGCTGGTGCAGGAGCATGACTGCCTCGCCGTCTGCGACGAGGTCTATGAGCATCTGGTCTTCGACGGTCGCCCGCACATCCCGCTGATGGCCCTGCCCGGCATGCGCGACCGCACCTTGCGCATCGGCTCCGCCGGCAAGACCTTCTCCCTCACCGGGTGGAAGGTGGGCTATGTCACCGGCGCCCCCCGGCTGCTCCAGCCCGTGGCGAAGGCCCACCAGTTCCTGACCTTCACCACCCCGCCCAACCTGCAACACGCCGTGGCCTTCGGGCTGCGCAAGGACGACGCCTATTTCCACGGCCTCGCCGCCGACATGCAGGCAAAGCGCGACCGGCTGACCGCGGGGCTGCGCGCCGCGGGCCTCACGGTGCTGCCGGCCCAGGGCACCTATTTCGTCACCGCCGACATCGGCCACACCGGGCTGGGGGAGGGCGACACGGAGTTCTGCAAGCGCCTGACCGCGGAGGCCGGCGTCACCGCCATCCCCGTCAGCGCCTTCTTCGACCAGGACCCGCCGGGCAACCTGATCCGCTTCTGCTTCTGCAAGAAGGACGAGACATTGGATGAGGCCTGCCGCCGGCTGGAGGGCTGGTTCGCGGCGCGGGCGTGAATCGCCAATGATAAAGCCGAAAGTGCGGCGAGGAAGGAAGTGTGCTGTGGGAACCTTTTTCTTCGATGATAGCAAGCACCCAAGCAGTGGTTTTCATATAGTTGCAAGCGTATATAGCGAGAAGGATGTATCGAATAAAATAAAGGAAAAATTTATTGAGGTTGGATATCGTTATGGAGTCGACGAATTTAAATCAGGTCGGCATATGAAGAATAATCAAAAGCTCTCTTGTTTGAGAGATAGTCTCATGGATATTATATCATATAATTGCAAGATTGGCGTAGCTATATCGAAGCCGGATGAGAACATGAGCAAGATATCCCTTGCGCTGCTGCGGAAAATGCTCGCCCATCCGAGTTTGATGGGAAGACCGCATCAGGTTTATTTCGATCAAGGACTGTTTCCGCGAAACCAATCAATCAGAGAAGAAACGTCGCTGTTGGTTACTGAGTGCCAGCTAAATTTCCAGTTCTCGTGCGATTCGAGAGAGGTATGCGGCATACAGCTTGCCGATCTGACGGCGCATACTTGTGCCATTATGCTGAAAGAAGCAATGGGTTTAACGAGCAAGAAAGTCAATATTGGAAAGGACGAAAATCAGAGCTGGCCCGAAGAAATAGAAATTGGATTTCTACTTTGGACGGGCATAAGGTATAACTTCTTCTCCGCCGCCCCTCCGCACCCTGACGATTGGCAGGCTGATGAGATCCAGCCGATGGCCGATGTGACGCCCTATGGGCTCTATATCGATGAAGCTTTGGCTGACGAAATCAAAGACGCGGCGTTGGCTCGTTTTGGAAAGATGTACCTCGGCTGTATACACTAAAGCCTTAACTTTGAGTTTGATTGACGCTACTAAGCCTGGGATCCCGCTTTCCCATCCCGGCCACCCCCATCCCCACCGCCAGCGTCGCCAGCCAGGCGACCCGGCTCTGGTAGCGGTCGTGGGGGTTGGACAGGGCGCCGTTGATGAAGGCGTTGCCCAGCAGGGCCAGCAGCATGAACAGGGCCAGGGCGGCCACGTCATGCCGCTTCCGCCGCGCGGCCCAGGCGACGACAAAGGGTAGGGCCAGCAGGGACAGGTGCGCCACGGGCACATGCACCAGGTTCAGCGCGTCGAACATGCCTTGCGTGGTCTGCTGCTTCTGCTGCTTCGCTGCGGTGAAGGCGTCGTTCTGCCAGGGCAGGTGGCCGCTGAAGATCCAGCGAGTGACCTCCTGCCACTCATCCAACCCGTCGCCCGTCTCCACCTCCAGGATCTGGTGCCAGGTGGCGACCAGGGCGGTCCTCAGGTGCAGTCCGGGATAGGCTTTCAGGCTCTCCTTGGTGATGCGGGACAGCTCCGCGTCCGCGCCACCCCAGCCGCCCACCTTCCTGAAGGGGCTGTCCGGGTGCCACAGGAACTCGTTGGCGTCCGGCACGATCTGGTCCTGGTAGTCGCACAGCTTGTAGGCGGGGTCGGGGCAGTGCTCCGCCAGGAACTTCTGCGCGATCCCGTCCTGCACCAACCGACCGAACACGAAGGCCGGGCCGCCGGGGGTGAAGGTCGCCTTGCCCACCAGCGCCAGGTGGCCCAGCGGCATCACCAGCAGGCTCGCCCCCAGCACCAGGGCGGGTGGCAGCAGCCGCGGCGTCACCGCCCAGCCCCAGCGCCGCACCGCCAGCTTGGCTCCGGCCACCACCGCCACAAGCCCGGCGGCCAGGGCGATGGTGCCCATGTGGGACAGCAGGGCCAGCAGGCCGACCGCCGCCACCCCCGCCCGTTCCCCCGCCCCAGCCGCTCCCAGCGGAAACCCAGCATCCAGAAGCCCAGGACCAGCAGGCCGGTCAGGATGTCCGGCATCAGTTGCGCGCTGTACCAGGAAATGCCCGTCAGGGCTGCCAAGCCGACCGCGGCACCTGTCAGCGCCCAGGGGCCGTGCGGCAGGTCGTGGGCCCGCAAGGCCAGCCGGACCAGCCAAAGGGTCACGGCCGCCTGCGCCAGCACCGGCCCCCATAGGGTCACCCAGCCCAGGGAACTTCCCCAGAGGAACAGGCCATAGAACAGGGACCGACCCGGCTCCAGCTCCAGGTCGAAAACCCGCTTGATGTAGCCACCCGTGTCGAAGAACACGATTGCGTAGCCGTTCCACAGGGCGGGGGCCAGCAGGGCCGCCAACGACAGCGCCAGCGCGGCGGCCCAGGCCAGGGCCCGGCGACCGTCTTGTGTCGCCTCGGCGGCGGCGGGGGAGGGGATCGGTGTCATGATGGGCTGGGTAGACCGGTGATGTGGCGACGATGCGGCGGAAGGATGCAGAGCCCGGGGCATTCCGCAATGGCCCTGATGATCGATTGCAAGAGCGTGGTGCCGCTGACCGGAGGCGGTGCCGGCGATTGAGAGACACGCAAAGCTTGGACCTGTTTCCAGCCTGCCGGATGCAGGTCAAAAATGCGCCTCCCATCCGGCCCCATGTCTGCCATATTGCGCCGCGAGAACCAGGGGACCGAATGCGGCCACCCCGGTTCGGCCCGGTCCCGTCCCCCTTCGGACCCGGTAGCGAGGAAACAGTCCCTGACGATGCCGACGCGCACCCTATCGCTCCTGCTCGCCCTTGGCATGCTCCAGACCCCGGCGGTCCTGGCCCAGTCGGCCCCGCCCGCCGGCTCCCGCCCGGCCCCGGCGCCGGCGTCCGCCCCGGCGGCGCCCCCGGCTCCGGCGGAGCCGTCCCCCGCCGAGCGCCCCTTCGAGCTGGCGGGCGTGGAAGTGGCGGCGGAGCGCGACAAGCCGCAGGCCTGCTTCCGGTTCACCCGCACCCTGCCGAAACCCCGGCCCAGGGGCGCGGACCTTGCCAAGTTCGTCCAGGTGGCACCGGCCCAGGACATCACCGTCTCTGTCCGCGACCGCGACCTTTGCCTGGAAGGGCTGGGCCACGGCCAGCGCTACACCATCACCCTCGCCGTCGGCCTGCCCGCCGAGGGCGGGAAGGAGACCCTGGCCGCGCCGGTCACGCGGGAAGTGGACGTGCCCGACCGCCGGGCCAGCCTGGCCTTCCGCGGCCAGGGCTACCTGCTGCCCCGCATCGGCGGGGAAGGGCTGCCCCTGCGCAGCGTGAATGTGGAGCGGGCGCGCCTGTCGGTGCTGCGGGTCAACGACCGGGCGCTGGTGGAGCAGATCTATTACGGCCGCATCAACCAGACCATGACCGACTTCGAGGTCGGCGACATCCTGGACAAGAACGGCGAGGTGGTCTGGCGGGGGGAGATGGCCATGGCCGGCGGGCGCAACCGCGCCGCGGTCACGCCCTTCCCCATCGACGCGGTGCTGGGCACCCTGCCACCGGGCGTCTATGTGGCGGTGGCGGAGAACGCGGCCCTCCCCGTGGTGGCCTGGGACATGCGGGCCACCCAATGGTTCGTCGTTTCCGACTTGGGGTTGACCAGCTTCCGGGGGGAGGACGGCCTGACCGTCTTCGCCCGCAGCCTGTCCAATGCCAAGCCCCTGCCGAACGTGTCCGTGCGCCTCGTCGCCCGGAACAACGAGGAGCTGGGCACAGCCAGCACCGGCCCGGACGGGCTTGCCCGCTTCCCCCGGGAACTGTTGCAGGGGCAGGAGGGGCGTACGCCCCAGGCCTTGTTCGCCAACGCGCCCGAGGGCGGCTTCTCCCTGCTGGACTTCGGCGCCCCGGCGGTGGAGGTGGCGGCGGACGGCCGGGCCACCGGCCCGCTGGACGCCTACCTGTTCACCGACCGCGGGGCCTACCGCCCCGGTGACCTGCTGAACCTGACAGCCCTGCTGCGTGACGCCGACGCCCGTGCCGTGGCCGGGCGCCGGCTGGCCTTCAAGCTCGCCCGGCCCGACGGGCTGGTGCTTGAGACGCGTTATGCCGATGACCGCGGGGCCGGCGGCTATGCCGTGGCCTTCCGGCTGCCGCCCAACGCCGTGGGGGGCCGCTGGTCCCTGACCGCCCATGCCGACGCCAACGGCCCGGCCCTGGGCAAGGCAGAGATGATGGTGGGGGAGGTGGCGCCCACCCGCCTGGACGTGACCCTGACCGCCGACAAGGCGCGGCTGGGCCCCGACGGCAAGGCCACCCTGACCGTGGACGGCCGCTACCTGTTCGGCGGCCCCGCCGCCCGCCTGCCGGGCGAGCTGACCGTGACCCTGCGCCCCGCGGAAAAGCCCTACCCGGGCCTGGACGGCTACCGCTTCGGCCTGGTGCAGCAGGCCCTCGCGCCGGAGCGGCGCAGCCTGCCCGGCTTCACCACCGCCCCCGACGGCACGGCCAAGGTGGGTGTGGAACTGGGCAAGCTGCCGGAGACCACCCGCCCGCTCGAGGCGGTGCTCCAGGCCACGGTGCATGACGTGGGCGGCCGCTCGGTGGAGCGGACGCTGGTGCTTCCCGTGTCCAACCAGGCCTTCGCCCTGGGCATCAAGCCGAACTTCAACGGGGAGGCGGTGCCGGAGGGGGCGAGCGTCGCCTTCGACGTGGTGGCCGTGGCCCCCGACGGGCAGCGGGTGGCCCGCACCGGCCTGTCCTGGGAGCTGTACGAGGAGGAATTCCAGTACGACTGGTTCGAGGCCGACGGCCGCTGGGACTACAAGTCCAGCATCCGGGACAAGCGCCTGACCGGCGGCACCCTGGACGTGGCCGCCGACAAGCCGTCCATCCTGGAGGAACAGGTCAAGGCCGGCCGCTACCGGCTGGAGGTGTTCGACCCCGCCACGGGCGTGGCGTCCAGTGTCCGGTTCTCCGCCGGCTGGTGGGTCAGCGCCAAGCTGGGCGACAAGCCCGACACGGTGGAGCTGGCGGTGGAGGGGGCCCAGGCCCAACCCGGCGGCACCGCCCGGGTGTTCGTCCGCCCGCCCTATGAGGCGACGGTGGTGGTGGCCCTGGCCGACCGCGCCGTGCGCTCCACCCAGGTGCAGCAGGTGGGGCCCCAGGGCGCCTTCCTGGAGGTACCCATCCCCGCCGACGTGACCGGCGGCGCGCACCTGCTGGCCACCGCCTATGCCCCGCCGACCCGGCCAAGCGCAACGCCCCCCGCCGGGCCGTGGGCATCGACTGGGTGGCCGTGGACCCGGCGTCCCGCCTTCTGTCCGTGAAGATCGAACCGCCGGCGGAGGCCCGGCCCCGCGGCCCGCTGACGCTGCCGGTCACCGTAACCGGGGTGGAGGAGGGGGCGCAGGCCCATGTGGTGGTGACCGCGATCGACCAGGGCCTGTCCTCCCTGGGCGGCCAGAACGCGGTGGGTGAGCAGGGCGTGAACCCCGCCGGCTGGTTCTTCGGCCGCCGCAGCCTGCCCGTGGAACTGCGCGACGCCTATGGTCGCCTGTTGGGTGAGCCTGCACCCGCCCCGCCCGTCACCAAGGACAAGGAACCGGTCAAGGCGCTGCCCCGGGCCCCGTCCCCGACCTTGCTACAGGGCCGGGACGTGGCCGCCGTCTATTCCGGCATCGTCACCGTCGGGGCTGACGGCAAGGCCCAAGTGGTCCTGGACCTGCCGGACATCCAGTCCACCCTGTCGCTGACCGCCGTGGCCTGGTCCGGCACGAAGGTCGGCCGCGGCGACGCGGTCATGGCCGTGCGCGACCCGGTCACCGCCACCCTGGGCGTGCCGGGCTTCCTGGCGCCGGACGACAAGGTCCAGCTCCGCCTCTCGGTGGACAACGCCGCAGGCCCTCGTGGCCCCTACCGGGCCACCCTGATCGCCGAGGGGCCGTTGGCCGTGGACAGCACGCCCATGGACTTCAAGGCCCTGCAGCCCGGCCGCAACGCCAATGCCACCCGCACCCTGACCGCCACCGGCGTCGGCCAGGGCCGGCTGACCCTGACCCTGACGGGGCCGGAGGGCTACACGCTCACCCGCATCTTCCCCATCACGGTGCGCAGCCCGGTCCCGCCGGTCGCCCGGCAGGATGGCGGCACCCTGGCGCCCGGCGGGACGCTGACCGTCCGCGGCGGGCCGCTGCTGGAAGGGCTGCGGCCCGGCACGGCGACCCTGGCGGTGACGGCGGGTCCCCGCCTGCCCCTGGACGCCGCCGGACAGCTGCTGGCCCTGGACACCCGCGCCTATGGCTCGTCGGAGCAGTTGGCCGGACGGCTGCTGCCCCTGCTGTACGTCAACGATTGGGCCCGTGACCTGGGCCTGCCCGCCGATGCCGCCCTGAAGGAGCGGGTGCAGATGCTGATCGACCGGCTGGCCGCGCGCCAGCGGTCGGACGGCGCCTTCGCCCTCTGGTCCGTGGACGGGCCGGCCGAGCCCTGGCTGACCCCCTTCGTCCTGGACGCCCTGACCCGCGCCCGGGAAGCCGGCTATGTGGTGCCGGAGGAAGGCTACCGCCGCGGGCTGGACTGGCTGTCCCGTGCCGTGGGCAACAGTTGGGTGGAGGATGCGGAGCTGCCCTCCCGCGCCTATGTCCTGTACGTCGCCGCCCGGGCCAAGGTGATCGACGCCGCCCCGGTGCGCTTCTTCCAGGAAACCTTCTTCCCCAAGGTGAGCAGCCGGTTGGCCCGGGCCCAGGTGGGTGCCGCCTTCGCCCTGCTGGGCGACGGGGAACGGGCGGCATCCATCTTCGCGGGCCTGCGCGACCTGCCCGTGGGCACGCCGGGCGCGCGCGACTTCGGGTCGGAGCTGCGCGACCGGGCCGCCGCCCTGGCCTTCCTGGCGGAGGGCAACGCCGACGCCGCCCTGGTGGAGGCGGAGGCCAAGGCCCTGCAGACCTTGTTGCGCGACCCCGCCCAGACCAGCACGCAGGAGCGGGCCTGGCTGCTGCTGGCCGCCAATGCCCTGTCGGGCCGCTCCGGCCCCGTGACCCTGGCCCAGGACGGCAAGCCGGAAACGCTGGCCCGTCCCCTGCTGCGCCGGGTGGACCCGGCCAAGGGCCTGCTTCTGGGCAACCCCGGCCAGCAACCCTTGTCCACGCAGGTCACTGCCGTCGGCATCCCCGCCAAGCCCCTGCCGGCAGAGGCCAACGGCCTTACCCTGGAGCGGCGCATCCTGGACACCAAGGGCAACCCAGTGGACCTGAACAAGGTCCGGGCCAACGACCTGTTGGTGGTGGTGCTTGAGGGCAAGGCGGAGCGCCCGCCGGCCGGGCCGCTGCTGCTGGTGGACCCGCTGCCGGCCGGCTTCGCCATCGAGAATGTGCGACTGGCCGGCAGCGCCCAGTTGGGTGACCTGTCCTGGCTGGGGCCTTTGTCCGATGCCGCCCATGTGGAGTTCCGGGAGGACCGGTTCGTCGCCGCCCTGGACCTGCCGGCGGAGACGCCGGACTTCCGCCTGGTCTACCTGGCCCGCGTGGCCAATGCCGGGACCTTCGGCCTGCCCGCCGCCCGGGTGGAGGATCTGGTGGACGCCACCCGCTTCGCCCGCACCCCGGCGGGGACCCTGACCGTGGTGGCGCCGAGGGGGTGACCTCGGGCGCTACCGCGCCGTCAGCAGGCCGCTGCCCTCTTCCTTCAGCGGCTCGGTGCCGGCGATGCTCATGACCACCTCGCCGGCGGTGGCGAAGCGCTCCAGGCGGCGGGACCAGACGGGGCCGGCGGCCTGGGCGCGACAGGGGAAGCGTTCCCCGGACCAGGGGTCCACGATGTCCGCCACCACCTGTCCCGCCTCCACCCGGTCCCCCAGGGCGGCGTGGTAGGCGATGACCCCGGCCACGGGGGCCCGCACCCGGTCCACCCCGGCCAGGGGCGTGCCCTCGCACAAGGCGGCGGGAAGGGGGGCCGGGGTGCCGGCCAGCACGCCGCGGACCCGCAGGTGGTCCAGGATGGCGTCGGCGTCGGCCTTGGCCTGCGTGTCGTCCACGTCCGCCTCGCCCCGCAGCTCGATGGTCGTGGCGGCGCAGGCGGGTGGCAGGGGGATGCCGTCCGGCAGCCGCGCCCGCAGCTTCCACCACACGGACGAACAGGCCTCATCGAACGGGTCCCCGCCCGACTCGCCGGCCAGCAGCGCCGCGTGGCAGCCCAGCCGGGCCGACAGGTCGGCGAAGCCCGGCCATAGCTCCGTGCCCGTGTACAGGTGCATCACCGCGTCCGAATCGCAATGCAGGTCTAGCATCACGTCCGCATCCACGGCGAAGCCCAGCAGCAGCTTGCGCAGGGCGTCCGCGTCGGTCTGCGGCACCAGCTCCGCCACCGAGTCCCGCAAGGCTTGGCGCACCAGGGCCACGTTGGTCGCCGCGTCCAGGCCCAGTTGGCCCCTGACCCGGCGCTCCACCGCGTCGGTCAGGTCGGCATAGGCCCGGTTGAAGTTCACCCCGCCGCCCAGCTCGAACCGGCCCAGCAGCCGGCCCTGGAACACCTGGTCGAAGCCGATGGGGTTGGCCAGGGGCAGCACCAGCACCTCCCCCCGGACCTGGCCCGCCGCATCCAGGGCGGCCAGCTTGGCGACAAGGTCAAGCGCCACCAGCATGCCCGGCAGCTCCCCCGCATGCAGCCCGGCCTGGACATAGGCCTTGGGCCCCGCGCCGGGCCTGCCGAAGCGGTGCAGCCGCAAGGACCGGCCGGTGCCCGGGCGGTTGAAGGGAAGGGGGATGATGTCGATGGCATGGGTCATGGCGACAGTCTGCCCACCCTGAAAGGGCCCGTCCAGCCCTGGCGCGCACCGCCGACCTCTGCCACCTTCTAGCCAGAGGCGGTGGGGAATGGTGGCTTTACACGGAACGATACCGGGGGCTGGGGAGGGGTGGCGGGTGTGGGCGCTCATCGCCGCCCTGATGGCCTATGGCGCCTTCTGCATGCCCGCGCCCCAGGGCTTCGGCCCGGCAGAGCTGGCGGTGGCCCTGGGCCTTTTCGCCGCCATCGGCCCGGCACGGCTGTTCGCCTTGTCCAGCGGCTTGTCCTTGCGGCGGCCCGGTGCGGACATGCTGGACTGGGTGGGCAGCCTCACCCTGCTGGCCCTGCTGCTGCTGGGCGGGGTGCGGGGGATCGCCCTGGGCTGGGCGGAGCGGGACATCCTGCGTGACGTGGTCCCCCTTGGGTTCCTGTTCCTGCCCCTCCTGCTCGGCCCCTTGCTGGCCTGCCTGACGCCGCGGGTGCTGCGTCGGCTGGCGCACGCCTTTGCCCTTGCCGGCCTGCTCTTTGCCCTGCGCTGGTGGGGGAGCCAGGTCATGGGCATCGGGCCGGCGGGGATGGCGGGCCCCAACAGCGCGGACTACCTGCTGAACAGCGCCACCGTGCCCTTTGCCGCGGTCTGGCTGCCCCTCGCGGGCCTCCGCCCTGCGTTGGAGCGACCGGGCAGGGGCGGCTGGGTCCTGGCGGGCCTGGGCCTCATCGCCGGCCTCGCCTGCCTGGGTGCCCTGGCAGAGGCGGTGCACCGGGCGGCGCTGTTGCTGTGCCTGGGCGCGCTGGGGATCGGCTTCGTGGCGCAGGGGCTGTTGCGGCCCCGGCTGGGGCTGGTCCTGCTGCTGGGCTTGCTGGCCGCCTCCTCCATCCTGGGCCCGGTGCTGCTGGACGCGCTGGATTTGGTCGCGCGCAAGACCGAAGCGGTGGGCCTGAACAACCGGTTGGCGGAGGTGGAGGCCGTGCTGGCCCAGACCGGCCGTTCCCCGGTCGCGTTCCTGCTGGGCGACGGCTGGGGCGCCCTGCTGTCCAACCCGGCGGTGGGGTATCTCCGCGTCTCCTATACCCACAGCTTGGCCAGCTACTTGTTGCTGAAGGTGGGGGCCGTGGGGCTGGTGCTGGTCCTGGCCTATCTGGGCCTGCTGGCGGGCCGCATCCTGGCGGCACAGGCACGCCGGCCCGACCTGCTTCTGGCGGCAGGGCCGTCCCTGCTGCTGGGCCTGTTCCTCCATACCTCCTTCAAGTTCCTGTGCTTCGGCCTGCTCCTGGCCTTGCTCACGGCCCGCGGGCGGGGCGGCTAAGCCGCTTGCGGCTTTACAAAGAATATGATGGGGGTCATTCTCTTGTAGTAAGCGACCTATCCGGCAGGGCGATCCCATGGCCGCGCGTTCCATCCTGTTCGTGAACCGGGTCTACCCGCCGGACGCGGGGGCGACGGGGCGCCTGTTGGCGGATGTCGCCTGCCACATGGCCGACCAGGGCTGGCAGGTCACCGTGGTGGCCGAGGGTGAAGGCGACGCCACGCCCATGCCCGGGCTCACTGTCCGCCGCACCGGGGGCCGGGTGTCGGGGGCCAGTGCCCGCGCCTATCTGGGCAGCCTGGGGCGGCTGGCACGCCTTGCCTTGGCGCAGCCGCGCCATGACCTGGTGGTCACCATGACCGACCCGCCCCTGCTGCACTTGGCCGGGCCGGCCTTGCGGGCGCGGCATCGTGCGGCCCTGGTGCATTGGTGCCAGGACTTGTACCCGGACCTGTTCCCCCGCGTGGGGCTGGCTCTGCCCAAGGCGGCGGCGCTGGCGCTCGCGGGGCTGTCCACGGCGGCCCTGGCGCGGTGCGACCGGCTGGTGCCCATCGGGGATTGCATGGCCGACCGGCTCGCCGCCCGCGGCCTGGACCCCCGCCGCATCCACCCCATCCCCAACTGGCCCCAGGCCGGGTTGCTGGCCGCCAAGCCCGACCGCGGCGCATTGGAGGAAATCGTCCCCGCCGCGCGGGGCAGGTTGGTCCTGCTCTATGCCGGGACCATCGGCCTCGTCCACCCCACGGCCCCCCTTCTGCACGCAGCACGGCGCCTGCAGGCAGCCGGGGCGCCGGTCCAGATCGTTGTCATGGGGGCAGGTCGGCGACGGCAGGCCCTGGACCAGGACGCCGCCAGCCTGCGCAACCTTTCCCTGCTGCCCTACCTGGATGATGGGCGGGCGGCCATGGTATCCGCCACGGCCGACCTGCATCTGGCCCTGATGGAACCGGCGACGGTCGGCATGCTGGTTCCCTGCAAGGTCCCGGCCGCCCTCGGGGCGGGCCGGCCCGTGCTGTTCTGTGGCCCGCCCGATGGCACCGCCGCGCGGCAGGTGGCGGCGTCCGGGGCTGGCCGCGTCGTGCCTCCGGATGGGGAAGCCCTGGCTGCCGCCGTCCAGGCCTGCCTGGAGCATCCGGGAATGCTGGAAGCCTGGACGGAAGCGGCGGCCCGGGAAAGGGCGGCCTTCCGGGACCGGCCGGGCCCCGCGGCCTTTGCCGGCCTGGCGTCGGAGCTGCTGGAAGGGCGGGTGGCCCGCCCGCGTCTCATCCGCCGCCTGTCCCTGCCGGTCACCACCCCCCTCGGCCCCGGCCGCGTGGGCTGAGCCATGGATGGCGGGCTGCACAGCATCCCTGTGGCGGTCGGGCAGTTGCGGCAGGACCTGCGCGCCTCCTGGCGAGGCGTCCTGTGGGCCGGGCTTGCCGGGTTCCTGCTGGCCCTGGCCGGGCTCTGGCTGGTGACGCCGCAATACACGGCCGCCATCACCATCGGCCCCACCGGGCGCATCGGACCCGCGGGCATGGGCATGCGGGTGCCCAGCGCCGTCACCAACCCGGTCCGCCCGGTGGCCGAAGGCGGGTCGGGGGAGGAGCTGCTGTCCGACTTCAGCCGCTATCTGGAGCTGATGGTCTCCGTCCCCGTGGCGGAAAGGCTGGCCGCCGATACCGGCCTGATGGCCCGCCTGTTCCCCTCCGCCTGGGACGCGGACCTGAAGGAATGGCGCCCGGCCATGGACCCGATGTCGCTGGGGGCGCGGCTGCTGCGCTGGCTGGTGGGCCAGCCCACCTGGGCACCCCCGGACGCGGTCAGCCTGTCCCGCCATCTCCGCCGCAAGCTGACGCTGGAGAAGGTGCATGGCGGACCCATCCACCGCATCTCCTTCCGGCATGAGGACCGTGCCTTCGCCATCATGCTGGTGTCGCGCCTGCATATGGTCGCCGACCGGCTGCTGCGGGAGGAAGCGGCCCGCCGCACGGGCAAGGAGGTGGATTATGTGCGGGATAAGCTGAAGGGGATCAGCAAGGCCGGGGACGAACGGGCGCTGGGCGCGCTGCTGGCGGACCAGGAACGTATCCTGATGATGCTGGACATTGACCTGCCCTTCGCCGCCGACGTGATCGAGCCCGCCCACGCGCAGGCCCTGCCGGACTGGCCCAACCCCGTGGTCCTGCTGCCTCTGGGCGCCGTGGCCGGCATGGGGCTGATGGTCTTCGCCGTCACCGCCCGCCTGGGCCTGACCCGGTTCGGCCGGTGACCGGGAAGACGCCCCCCGTTCCCCTGTCCGTGGTCGTCATGACCCGGGACGAGGCGGAGAACATCCAGGACTGCCTGCGGAGCCTGGAGCCCTTCGCGGAAATCTTCGTGGTGGACAGCGGCAGCGGCGATGACACCGCCCGCCTGGCTTTCGCTGCCGGGGTTCGGGTAGTGCCGTTCCGTTGGGACGGGCGCTATCCCAAGAAGAAGCAGTGGTGCCTGGATAATTTGCCCCTCCGGCACGACTGGGTCCTGTTCGTGGACGCGGATGAGCGCGTCACACCGGCCCTGGCGGGGGAACTGCGCGGGCTGGTGTGCCGGGGACCGGACGCCGCGGCCTATATGCTGGATAGCCGGCCCGTGGTGCTGGGTCGGGTGCTGCGCTTCGGCGCGCGCTTCCGCAAGGTGGCCCTGATGCACCGGCGACGCTGCCGTTTCGCGCCCTGCCCGGACCTGGGCATCGCGACCATGTGGGAGGTTGAGGGGCACTACCAGCCCGTCGTCGACGGGCCGGTCGGGCGGCTGCGCGCGCCGCTGCTCCATGCCGACGCCAAGCCGCCCTTCGCCTGGTTCGAGCGGCACAACCGCTATTCGGATTGGGAGGCCCACCTGGACCATGGTGGCGGGCGGGCAGCGCTGCTGGCGGGGGAGGGGCCCTGGCGGCGGGCGCTGAAGCGGGTTTTCCGCCGCCTGCCGTGCCGCCCCGGCCTGCTGTTCCTGCTGGAATACGGCCTGCGCCTGGGCTTCCTGGACGGGCGGGCGGGTCTGCACCACGCCCTGGCCCGGGCATTCTATTACTGGCAGGTTGGTTACAAGCGTGACTGGCTGGCATCCCGACAGGGCCGGCCCGACGACGCTCAGTCCTCGGAGTCGTCCTCTTCCACGTCACCGGCCAGCGCCTTGATCAGCTCGAACGCGCGGCGGCGGACGGGCTCCTCCGGGATGCGGTAATAGGCGCGGACCAGCTCCAGCGTTTCCCGCCGGGCCATGGACTCGAACTCCTGGGTTTCGCTGGGCACGCCGTTCGACAGGTCGGGGCCCTGGGCCGGCAGGTCCTCGAAGAAGAAGGTCACCGGCACGCCCAAGACCTGGGACAAGTTGAACAGACGGCTCGCGCTGATCCGGTTGGCGCCGCGCTCATACTTCTGCAGTTGTTGGAAGGTAATGCCGACCGCCTCACCCAGGGTTTCCTGGCTCAAGCCCAGAAGCGTGCGGCGTAGGCGCAGGCGCTGTCCCACATGGATGTCGATGGGGTTGGGGCCCTCGCCACGCTTTGACAGCGAGTACGGGCTCGCCAGATTGGCCTTCTTCGAGCTCTTCTTTGCGATCATCTTCCTCTCCCAACCTTGCACGGCGGCCAAGCGTGTATAGTGCAGAATCCTTAGCGGGCAAACGGATTTATGCGTAGTCGAAGGGCTTCTGCCGGCCCCGGTCTTGTGGCCGAAATCACCCCATCGCCCCGGCTATGCCAATAACGGTTGCGGCCCCCGGTCGGCACCAATTCGGGGAGGAGAAGTTTGTTCATTAACTTTGCTTCCGCCCGAAGCGCAGGTACGCGTAAGCCGCGGGATGCGCGCTTCTGAGGCTTGCCATGCAGAATTGCAGGGCAGAGATGCAACGCCGAACACCCTGGGGCAGCCCCAGGATCTCCGCACGGATGCGGTCCTGTTCCTGCCGTCCCAAGGCCGCGTGCCGACGTGACAGCCCGTCGGGGGCGAACACGGCCAGGGCGCTAGGCATGCGGGAAATCCGGCAGGCGCGCCGAATCGCCTCCAGGGTGAAGGCGTAATCGGCCGCGATGCGGTAGGACATGTCGAACTCCATGTCGGCCACCAGGTCGCGCCGGTACAGGATGGCGCAATGGTGGGCCGGCATGCCGTACCAGACCCAACGCCAGTGCCGGGACGGTTTCAAGGCCAAGTGCCCGGTCCCCGGGTCCTCCAACGCGTCGCCATAGAGCAGGTCCGGTGACCCGGCCCGCAACGCCGCCGCCACCCCGGCCAGCACGCCCGGCCCGGCCAGCCGGTCGCCGCCGTTCAGGAACAGCAGGTAACGGCCCTGGGCCTGTCCCATGGCCCTGTTCATCCCGCCAAAGGGCCCGCCATCGACCCGGCTGTCCCACCAGTGGGGCGGGTCCCTGGCCAAGTCCCCAAGGGTCCCGTCGGTGGAGCCGCCGTCGGCCACCAGCCATTCGAACTCCCGCCAGCCCTGCGCGTCCAGGGAGGCCCGTGTCCGGGCTAGGCCGGCCCGGTCGTCCCGTGTGACCGTGATCACGGAAAGCAGCGGTCCGTCCATCCCGTCAGTCCGCGATGCTGACGATGGCCGCCGCCGTCAGGGCCAACTGGCTCAGGATGCCGGTCACGCTCTGGGTCAGGGGCAGGAACTCCAGCGGCTCCGGGTCGCGCGGCACGACGATGGTGGACCCCGGCGGGATCCCGGCCACCCGGTACAGGTCGGGCAGCCGCTCCAGCGGGCGGGAGCTGCCGTCCGGCAGGATGACGAAGGCCAAGTCCTCGTCCGCGTTGCGGGTCGTGCCGCCCGCCTCCTCCAGATAATCGTCCGACCCCTTGCCGGACCGGAACTGCAGTGATGCCGGCGACAGCACCTCCCCACCACCGTCACGGTCAGGGGGCGCTTGGGGATGGTCAGGCGGTCGCCATGCTCCAGGGTGATGTCCTGGGACGGGTCCGCGGCAAGGGCGGCGGGGTCGGCCTGCACGGTGATCCGGCCCAGGGCCTGGGCCCGGTGCAGGTCTTGGGACAGGCGCCGGGCCATCTCCACCCGGTCGGCGGCGGGCGGGTTGGCGCGGCGGAGTTGTTCCTCCAGCGCCCGGTCCACCTCTGCGGCATAGCGGCGGAGCGCCGCCTCCTGCTCCCGCCGGGCGCTTTCCCGCGTGAAGACGGCCCCATAGGGATAGGCCGAGGCCGTCAGCCCCCCGGCCCGGGCCAGCAGGCCGGACAGGGTCTCGTCCGGGGCGATGTCATAGGTGCCGGGCTGCGCCACCTCCCCGGCCAGGACCACCGTCCGCCGGGCGGCGGCCGGCAGGCGCGAGCCCACCCGCACGCTGTCCCCCGGTCCGACCCGGGTGTCCTCCAGCCCGACCCGCCGCGGGTGTCCCGCCCGGCCGGGGGCGGTGGGGATGACAGTTCCAGCAGCGCCGGGTCCGCGCCCAGGGCCAGCCCGCCCGCGGCTTGCAGCAGGGCGCCCAGGGCCACCCCTTCCGCCACCGGGTAGGCCCCGGCCTGGCGCACCGCCCCGCCCACCCAGGCCCGGTGCTCCAGCAGCAGGGCCAGCACGTCGTCGGGCAGGTCCGGCCGGGGTGGGCGGGACGTGGCCGGGTCCCCCGGGGCGTCCGCCCCGGGTTCGGCGGGGAGGGCCGCCACCTCCGACCGCGACAGGATGCGCACCCGGTCCCCCTCCTGCAGCCGGCGGTCGCTGCCGCCGGACCGCACCTCCACGGGGGCGAAGGGGATCAGGACACGGGCCAGGCGGGCCCGGTCGAACCGTTCCAGCACCGCTAGCAGCCCATAGGCGTCGGGGGCCAACGCCTCCCCGTCCCGCAGCAGGGCGCGCAAGGTCGGTGTCGCCGACAGGTCCCGCACGCCCGGCAGCCGCACGGCCCCCGCCAGCTCCACCCCCGCAGGGCCGGCATCCAGGACCTGCCCCGCGCCGGTTTCCCCGACCGGGGCGCCGGTGCCGCCGGCCGCCTGGACCAGCCGGGTCGCGCCAACGCCCGGGGCGGCAGGGTAGGGGCCGGGCCGCAGCACGCCCCGGCGCAGCAGCCTTGCATTGGCCAGGGCGAAGGGCAGCAGGTCGGGCTCCGCCGTGAAAAGGTCGGGGCAGGGCAGGGGTGGCCCCGACAAGCCGGCCGCGGCCTGGGCCAGCGCCCCCGTGCCAACACCCCCTCCGGGTCCGCCGACAGGGTGGCGGCCAGCGCGGAAAGGCCTGGGCAGTCCTCTCCCGGCGGGATGGGCGGGCCGGCCAGAAGGGACAGGACCTGCCGGCTGCCAAGATAGGAAATGTCCGCGGGCCCCAGGACCAGCAGCCGCCCACCCCCTGCCAGTGACGGGCCGTCGCGCCCGTCCAGCACGGCCTCCAGGTCCACGGCCTCCAGCCGGCGGCTGCCGGTGGTCGGGTCGATGCCCACGGCCACGGCGAAGGGGCGATAGGCGTCCGGCAGAAGGTCCGCCTCCGCCAGCAGGCCGGACAGGCGGCCGCCCGCCGACAGGGGGCGGGGGCCGGGTTGGCGCACATGGCCCGCCAGCTCCACCGTGTCCAGGCGGTCGGGGCGGCGGGTGCCGTACAGCAGGATGTCGCCGGAGCGGAACAGGGGACGGTCGGGGTCGGTGACGATGGCGCTCCGCTCGCTGCCGTCCGGTCCGGCATGCAGCCGCACGGCGGCCGGCGGGCCGGCATCCAGTGCCCCGCCGGCCAGGTCCAGCAGCCCGGCCAGGGTGGCCGGACGGCCGTCGGCGGGAAGCTCATACAGGGCCGGGCGGGCGACGCGGCCGGCCACCGCCACCACTGGCCCCAGGGGCGGCACGACCAGCCGGTCGCCGTCACGCAACCGCTCCGTCGCGGCACCAGCCCCGTCCCGGAGCAACTCATAGAGGTCCACCGGCACCCCGGCCGGGTCACCACCGGGCCGGACCAGCCTTATGGCCCGCAGGCTTCCCCCGGCCAGCACGCCGCCGGCCGCGGCCAGCCCGTCCAGCACGCTGGCGAAGGCAGGCACTTCCTGCGGCCCGGGTCGCGCCACCTCCCCCACCACCAGCACGGACAGGCGCCGGGCCTCTGCCAGGGACAGGTGGCCGCTGGTCTGGCTCAAGCCCGTCGCCACCAGCGCGTCGAACTCCGCCCGCAAGGCTCCCAACGTCTTCCCGGCCGCCGGCAGCGGGGGCAGGTCGTTGACCAGCAGCAGCCCGTCGACCCCGATCCGGTGGCGGCTCACCCCGCTCACCAGCCCCCGCAACACCACCAGCACCTCGTCCCCAGGCCCCAGCACATGGCTGTCCGCCGCCGACCCAAGGGCCGGGGGCCGGCCGGCCGGGGCCTCCGCGAACAGGCCGTGGCCGTACAGGCGCAGGGGCTCCCCCGCGCGGCGGCTGAATTCCTGCTCCACCCGTCCCGGCCCTGCCGCCTGGACCGGCGGCGGCAACCAGCAGAGGAGGCAGAGCAGAAGGAAAATCGACAGGGAACGGTTCGGCATCTGACATGTACGCGGCGGGCGGGCAGACCGCCCATCATACACAAGTAGATGGCAGCGCAAAGCTCCCATAGCCCGGCCAAGAAAAAAGCCGGGGCCCCCTGGGGGACCCCGGCTTCCGCCCGTCAGGCAACGGCTTGGTCAGCGCTGGGTACGGCCGTCCAGGGTCAGCAGGGGGCCGTACAGCTCCGGCCGGCGGTCGCGGAACACGCCCCAGGCCGTGCGGGTCCGGGCCACCGCGTCCAGGTCGAAGGTGGCAGTCAGCACCGCCTCCTCGTCGCGGCCCGCCTCGGCCACCTTTTCCCCCTTCGGGCCGGCGATGAAGCTGGACCCGTAGAAGGTGATGCCGCAGCTCTGCTCATCCTCCCGGCCGATGCGGTTGCTGGCCACCAGGGGCAGCAGGTTGGCGCCGGCATGGCCCTGCATCACCCGCTGCCAGTGGTCGCGGCTGTCGATGCTGTCGTCATGGGGTTCCGACCCGATGGCGGTGGGGTAGAACAGCAGCTCCGCCCCCTTCAGCGCCATCACCCGGGCCGACTCGGGGAACCACTGGTCCCAGCAGATGGCCGTGCCGATCCGGGCGTAGCGGGTCTGATAGACCTGGAAGCCCGTGTCGCCAGGGTTGAAATAATACTTCTCCTGGTAACCCGGCCCGTCGGGGATGTGGCTCTTGCGGTAGATGCCCAGCACGGTGCCGTCGGCATCGATCGTGCCCAGGGAGTTGTAGCAGGCGTTGTTGGCGCGCTCGAAGAAGCTGACCGGCAGCACCACGGACAGTTCCCGGGCCAGGGCGGACATGCGGGCCAGCACCGGGTTGCCCTCGGCAGGGGCGGCCAGGTCGAACAGCTCGGCCTTCTGCTCCTTGCAGAAATAGGGCGTCTCGAACAGCTCCTGCAGCAGGATGATGTTCGCGCCCCGGGCATGGGCCCGGCGCACCATCTCCTCCGCTTTGGCCAGGTTGGCCTCCCGGTCCCATCCGCAGGCGAATTGCGTCGCCGCCACTGTCACCTGTCGCATCGTCCACTTCCCCCCTCGCATGGGTGCCGGGGCAGCCCGCCACGACGGGGGCGGCCCAGGCAGCGCCAAGATGGGCATGGTCTAGACCGAAATCAGGTCGGGATGGAACGGGCCTGCCATACCCGCCCCGCATGTCGCGCCCTGGGCGGGCGCGCCTCTCCGGGGTACCCCCGACCGGAAAGTTCGGGGAGATTGACGCAAGCATAACTTCGCAGCACAGATATGGCGCGGCTCTGGACTGTAATGCTTAGTCCTCTAATTAATTGTTGTTCCTTGTGACGGGCGCCCTGATTTGACCTGAAGTCTTTTCCGCCTGTTGCCATTGAACCAGAAAATCTTCACATTCCCGTTTGACCAACCGTAGGTCACACTATAACCAAAGGATGCCAGCTTTAGTTTCGCCGGAAACAAGTTGGCGTCCGCCCGGAACACTGGTTCCGAGCTGGGTGGGAGCACGCGGGACGCAGTTTGGTTGCTGACTCGGAAACATTGATGACGAAACAAGAACGGGCGGCCACGGAAGGGATCGAAGGCCAAGCCACCAGCGGGGAGGTGGAGGCGGGCCTTGGACAGGTGCTGCGTGACGCGCACCGGGCGATGTCGCGCGCGCTCCAGTCGCGGATCGCGCTGCACGGCGTCAGCATGGGCCAGTGGTTCTTCCTTCGTGCCCTGTGGGAACAGGATGGCCTGACCCAGCGCGAACTCAGCCAGCGGGTGGGGATGATGGAGCCCACCACCGTCACCGCCATCAACAGCATGGAGCGGCGCGGCCTGGTCACCCGGGTGCGCAATCCCCACGACCGTCGCAAGGTCAACATCTTCCTGACGCCCAAGGGCAAGGACCTGCGGGGGGTGCTGCTGCCCTGCTCGGCAGAGGTGGCCCGCGCCGCCGTGGCCGGCATGCCGGAGGACCAGATGGCTCAGCTGATGGCGATCCTCGCCCGGATCATCGGCAACCTGGACAGCGCCACGGACCCGGCCACCGGCCTCGTCAGTCCCGAGGCGCTGGAGGACTGACCCCCAGCCGCTCCCACGGCAGCATCACCCCGTCCCCCAGGTCGCGCCAGGCCACGCCATACAGGCGCGACAGCAGGCCGGGTTCCAGCACCAGCGACGGGGGGCCGTCAGCCACCACGCGGCCCGCTTCCAGCAGAATGACCCGGCCACAGAACCGCGCCACCAGCGCCAGGTCATGCAGCACGGCCAGCACGCCCGTGCCCGCCGCGGCCCGGTCGCGCAGCACCTCCATCACGCGGAGCTGGTGGTAGGGGTCCAGCCCGGCCACCGGCTCATCCGCCAGCAACAGGGCCGGGTCACCCGCCAGGGCCCGGGCCAGCAAGACCCGCGCCCGCTCCCCGCCCGACAGGCTGGTCACCGCCCGGTCGCGGAATCCCTCCACGTCGCACAGGGAAAGGGCCCGGTCGATGGCCGCCGCGTCCGCCGGGCCCGGACGCCGCCAGGGCTCCAGGTGCGGCAGCCGCCCCAGCGCCACCAGCCTTTCCACGGTCAGGGGCCAGTGCACCGTGGACGCCTGGGCCAGGTAGGCCAGCCGCCGCCCCCGTTCCCGCGCCGGCACCGCGGGCAGGAGGACGCCGTCCAGGGTGACAGTCCCGGCGTCCGACGGGGCCAAGCCCGCCAGGGTGCGCAGCAGGGTGGACTTGCCCGCCCCGTTCGGCCCCACCAGGGCCGTGAACTCCCCCGGCCGCAAGGCCAGGCCCACGCCGCGCAGGACAGGCGCGCCGCCCAGGCTGACGGACAGGTCGGCGGCGGCCAGCATGCTCATGCCACGCTCCGCCGCAGGCGCAGCACCAGCGCCAGGAAGAAGGGCGCGCCCAGCAGGGCGGTGACGACGCCCAGCTTCAGCTCCGGCCCTGGCCCGCCGAGTCGCACCGCGATGTCCGCGGCCAGAGCCAGAGCCGCCCCGCCCAGGGCCGACGGGGCCAGCAGGCGGCCCGGCTGGTGGGCTACCAGGGGGCGCAGCAGGTGGGGCACGATCAGCCCGATGAAGCCGATGGCCCCCGCCACGGCCACCGCCGCCCCCACCGCCAGGGCCGTGCCGACGATGACCAGGGCGCCCACGCGGGACACGGAAAAGCCCAGCGACCGGGCCGTGTCCTCCCCCAGGCTCAGCGCGTCCAGCCCCCGCCCCACGGACAGCAGCAGCGCCGCCCCCAGCAGCATGAAGGGGGTGGCCAGCAGCACGTGCTCCAGGCTGCGGTCGGCCAGGGAGCCCAGCATCCAGAACACGATCTCCGTCAGGGCGAAGGGGTTGGGCGACAGGGACAGGGCCAGCGACGTCAGCGCCGCCGCCAGGCTGCTCACCGCCACGCCGGCCAGGATCAGGGTCAGCACGCCCGCATCGCGGCCTGCCAGCAGGTACAGCACCCCCGTGGCCAGCAGCGCCCCCGCCATCCCCCCAGCGGCAGGGCCAGGGGGAAGGCCAGGGTCAGCCCGCTGTAGAAGGTGATGACGGCACCCAGGGCAGCGCTGGCCGACACGCCCACCAGCCCCGGCTCGGCCAGCGGGTTGCGCAACAGGCCTTGCAGGGCCGCCCCCGACAGGCCCAGCACCGCGCCTACGGCAAGGCCCAGGATGGCGCGGGGCAGGCGGATCTCCGCGAAGATCACCGCGGCCGTGCTGTCGCCGCCGCGCCACCAGTCCGCCGCCGCCTGGGGCAGGGACACGGCACTCGGCCCCACGGCCAGGCTGCCCAGGAACAACAGGGCGACCAGCAGGGATAGCCCCGGCAGCAACAAGCGTTCGGCCAAGGGGATCACGGTCATGGCACCGCGCCACGTTCCGCCACCTGGGGCGGGACTGCCAGCAGCCTGTCCCGCGCCTCGGACAGCAGGGTCACCGCATCGGCGGTCAGCGGCGTGCCGCAGGTGATCAGCGCCCCCGGCACCACGGGCCGCCGCTCCGCCGGCACGCTGCGCGCCAGGGCCGGGTGGGCCAGCAGCCGGTTGGCGAGGGAGGGGGAGGTGCCACCCCCCTCCGGCTTGTCCAGCAGCAGGTCGGGCGGGTCCGCCGCCACCGTCTCCACCGGCAGGTAGCCATATCCCGCCAGCCCGCGGGCCGCCGCGTAGTTCCGCAGGCCTGCCGCCCGCATAACCGTGTCGGACAAGGTGCCCGACCCGGCCGTGAAGCCGCCGGGCGCCAGGGACAGGGCACTGGGCCGTTGGCCATCCTCCGGCGTCGCCGCGGCCAGCTTGGCATCCATCCCGGCTAGCAGGGCCTCCGCCCGCTCCCGCTCCCCAGCGCGTCCGCCACTTGGCGCAACTGGGCGCGGATGGCGTCAAAATCGTCAGCCAGCCCCAACTCCAGCACCTTGATGCCCCGCGCCCGCAACAGGGCCACGGTTGGCCGGGTGGTGAAGCTGCCCGCCAGCACCAGATCGGGCTGCAACGGCAGGATTTCCTCCGCCATGCCCTGGACGGTGGGCAGCCCCGCCGCCGAATCGGCCACCGCCGACAACTCCCGGTCCAAGGCCAGGAAGGACAGGGCAGCGATCCGCTCCCGCGGCAGCAGCAGCACCGCCACCTGGTCGGTGCACAGATTCAGGCTGACCACGCGCTGTGGCTTGGCCAGCACGGGGGGCGCGGCCGCCAGCGCGACCGCCGTCGCCAGCGCCGCCAGAAGCCGCCGCGCCCCCCGGCCCATCAGAACCTCCCCCGCACGCCCGCCAGGGCGGAGGCGCCGGGCTGGGCGAAGCCGCTGGGGTTCTCTATCCGGCGGTCCAGCAGGTTGGACCCGCGGGCATACAGGCTCCAGCCCTCCGTCACCTGATAGGTCGCCGCCAAATTGGCCAGCCAATAGCCACCCACGCCCCGGGTGCCCAGGAAGTTGCCGTTGTCGGCATAGGTGGCATCCAGCCGCTGCCCGACGAAGGTCAGCTCCGGCGACAGCATCAGCCCGTCCACCGGCTCCAGCCGCGCCGTGAAGGCCAGGGCATGTTCCGGCCGGCGCAGCAG
Source organism: Aerophototrophica crusticola (assembly GCF_012913305.1). Classification (NCBI taxonomy): domain Bacteria; kingdom Pseudomonadati; phylum Pseudomonadota; class Alphaproteobacteria; order Rhodospirillales; family Rhodospirillaceae; genus Aerophototrophica; species Aerophototrophica crusticola. Next base: position 593,289 of record NZ_CP051775.1, read on the forward strand.
GCGGATACCCGTGTCGTCGTTGCGGGCGTCGGTCCAGGTCCAGCTCGCCGCCAACTCCACCCCGTCGGCGGGCCGCAGGGCCAGGGTGGCCTCCACCCCCTCGCTGTCCGCCTTGCCCACATTGACCACGGTGCTGGAGAAGTCGGCGTTGTACTGGAAGGTGATCAGGTCCTTGATGTCGTTGCGGAAATAGACCACCCCGGCGCGCACCAGGTCGTCCCGGCCCAGGCCGGCCACATCCGCCTCCACCCCGGCCTCATAGCCGGTGGACTTCTCCGGCCGCAGGTTCGGGTTGCCGACATAGCGGAAGCTGTTGGTGCCGAACCGGTCATACAGGGTCGGCGCCTTGAAGGCGGTGCCCACATTGCCCTTCAGCCGCACCTCACCGCCGCCCGGCAGCTCCGCCACCGCGGCGACCGCGCCCACCCGCCAGGTGGTGCGGCTGCCATAATCGTCCGGCCGGTCATGGCGCACCCCGGCGCTCAAATCCAGGAAGCCGAAGGCCCGCGCCTGCGCCTGGGCGAACAGGGCCAGGCTGTCCGCCCGCTCATCCACGGCAGAGGAGAAAGGCCCGAAGGCGGAGACGGACAGGGTGCTGAACTCCACATCCTCCCGCGTCAGGGTCAGGCCGCCGGTCAGGACGATGTCCCGCAGTTCCGGCGCGCCGGACACGGCCAGGCTGTTCTGCCAGTCGAGCTGGCTGCGGGTGCCCTCATACCGGTCGTCGCTGGTGCCGCTGTCGTTGGCGTCCGGCCGGTCGGTGAAGCTGCGGTCATAGATGGTCTGGCCCACCGCCAAGCGGCTGGTGAGCTGGTTCTTCCACAGGGCCGCCGTACCGGCCACCTGCCAGGTCAGGTTCTCCGACTCGCCCTCATAGTTCGGCTCGTCGCTGGGCACGCTGTCCAGGTCGAACTGGGCATCGCGGTAGCGGACCAGACCCTCAACCGTCCCGAAGCCCAAGGTGTAGACGCCCTTGGCCGTGGCGGTCACAGTCTCCGCCCCGTCCTTGTCGCCGGTGCCGGGGCGGCGCAGGCGCTTGGGCGTGTTGTTCTGCCCGTCCGTGGTCAGCCCTTCCACCGACAGGCCATAGTCCGCCGCCCCCGCGCTGCCATACAGGCCGGCGGTGCCGCGCCAGGTACCGTCGGTACCCACGCCCACATCCACCTCCGGGCTTGCCGGGCTGTCGCCGCCCGCCCGGGTGATCAGGTTCACCACGCCGCCGATGGCGTTGGAGCCGTAAAGGGTGGAGGCGGGGCCGCGCACCACCTCGATCCGCTCGAACCCGCCCAGGGTGTCGTCGCCGAAGTTGAAGGCACCGGCGGCCAGCGACGGGTCGTTGGCGGGCAGCCCGTCCACCAGCACCAGCACATGGTCGCTGTTGGCGCCGCGCAGGAAGACGGACGCGTTGCTGCCGATGCCGCCGCTGCGGACCACGGTCACGCCCGGCAGGGTGGACAGGGCCTCCGGCAGGGTCTGGTAGGCGCGCTCCCCGATCACCTCGCGGGTGACGACATTGACGCTGGCGGGCACCCGTTCCACCGGTGTCGGCACGCGGGTGGCGGTCACCACCACCTCGGCAAGCTGGGTGTCGGCCGGCGACTGGGCCAGGGCGGGAAGGCCCGCCGCAAGGAAGGGCAGGGGGGCAAGCTTAAGGAAAGACTTTGGTGTCATGACGTCCGCGCATTGTCCGGCCGGACGTCGCCTGTTCCCAGCGGTCCGGCCCGTGGTGGGCGGGCCGCCGCGGATGGACCGCGCACGCCACCGGCGGCGCCGGGCATGGTCCCGGTACCGTGATCGGTGAACTGCACGGGCACTCAGAGGATGCAAGGCACGCCTCCGTCCACGGCAACCCAACGGGCACGTCACCGCAAAACGGAAGCAACCGTCCCACCAGGGCACCCCGCCCAGTGGCTGCGTGACGCTTCGCGCCGGCAGGTCTCCTGGCTTCCGGGTCATCGCCGCCGCCCAGCCTTCCCAGACGTCGCCGTCCAGTGGCATGCCGCCGGCCCTTTGGCAGGGCAAGCGGGGGCGTTGGCTCTCCGGTCACAGTTGCGGGGGCAGCCGCGGCGTCGGCCCATGGCCCTTTCAGGCCCGGACCTCACCGCGTTCCCTTTTCACCCTGTCGAGGGACCGACGCGGGGGAAACATTACCGCCCGTGGGGCCGCTGCATCAAGCCTCGCTCATAGACGCGGCAAGCATCGAAGCCATGCGGGCTGGATCGGCCCCGGCGGCAGGATTATCCTTGCCGGATGGACGGAAGCCCCAGGATCGGCATCACCGGCAGCGCCGGGACCGGCAAGACCACATTGGCGGAAGCGCTGGCAGGGGCGCTGGGCGTGCCCCTGGTGCCAGAGGCGATGCGGGCGCTGCTGAAGGCCGGCTTCGACTTCCACAGCCTGACGCGGGAGGGGCACCGGGCCCTGATCCGTCAACAGGCGGACGACCTGGCCGCCGTCCTGGCCCGGGACAAGGGCGGCCTGGTCACCGACCGCACGCCCCTGGACTTCGCCGCCTTCTGGCTGGCCAATGGCTACCAGGTGGATGATGAGCCGGGCACGGAGGCGCTGCTGGCCCGCGCCGTGGCGGCCATGGCCGACTTCACGCTGGTGGTGGTGACCCCCTGGGGGGAACTGCCCCTGGGCGACGACGGCGTGCGCAGCCGCAACCCCTGGCACCAGCTCCAGTTCCAGGAACTGGTCGAGGGCCTGTGCCGCCGCTGGCTGCCCCCGACCGCCTGCTGTTCCTGCCGCCGGGGAACATGGGGGTGGAGCGCCGCCGGGATTTGGTCCTGGGGCGGTTGGGGGGTGGTGTCGGGGTTCCCGTTGGTCACCCCGACCTACGAAGCCCTGTAGGTCGCGGGTGAGCGCCAGCGAACCCCGACATTCAGGGCAGCCCCGACAATTCCAGGCTCAGATGCCTTGCCCCGCCATGTACCCGCGCCGCGCGTCCTGCGGGCTGAAGCGGGGATCGCTGCTATGGGTGTTGCGGCCGGCGGAGGCCTTCTGGGCGGCGCTGCCGTCGGGGCGCGCGCGTTGCCATTCCCGGGCGCGCAGGTCGTCGGCGCCCTGCCGGTTGCCGGCGCTGGTGGCACCCATGGGGGTGGGGGCGTGACGGCGGGCCTGGCGCCATTCGCGCTCGGACAGGTCGGCCCGGCCCTGGGCGGGGGAGCGGTCATCAAGATGCATGGTCGTATCCTCCTGGTCGTCATCCATTACCCAGGCACCTGCCCGCGTGCGGCGGCCGCCCGAGTTGCCTTCGTCCATCCCGTGTCCCCCGCCGAAGGCGGAGGCCAGGTCGCCCGGGTGTCCCTTGGGCTCCCTGTCGGTCAGCAGCGCCGCGCCCAAGGCGAACAGGCCATAACCCGCCATAACCCCGCGCACAGCATCCGGCTCGTCATCCATCATCCAGGCCGCGGCCAGGAAGGCTGCGCCCTCCAGCGCGTCCACGGCCAAGTGCTGCTTCATGGACAGGAGAGGATAGGCCCCCAGCTCATAATCTGTCAGGTGGGCATAGGCGGTGGACAGGACCGCGGCACCATCCATCACGCGGGTAGCGGTGCGGTCCCAGCCCAGCAGCCGGGGCGTGGCAAACAGGGCGGCGGAGACGGCGTAATCGATGATTCCGTGGGTGCGGGTCGATATCATGGGGGCTCTCCTCCATCGGGTTCCGCCACCAGAACAGCCCGCGCGCCCCACGGTTGCGCCCACAGCCCAGGCATTTACAGGCGCGTTACACCTCCCGCGTTGATTGTTACGGGCCCATGGCGATGCTCTGCACCCGGATGGTCTCAAGCCCAGGGGTCCAGGGATGCGTGCGCTGAGGTTGTTGTTGCTGGCCGCCTGCGGGATGGCGCTCAGCGGGTGTCTGGTGGTGGACGCGCTGCGGATGCAGCGGGCGCAGGAGGCCGCACCCCACCAGGTCGCCGCCGCCCTGCCGGTGGAGCTGCCCTTCCAGGACCGGGACGGGCTGGTCATCATCCCCGGGACCGTCAATGGCAAGGCGACCCTGGACTTCGTCCTGGACACGGGTGCCCCGGTCACCGTGCTGCTGGATGGCGGTGAGCCCACGGCCCCGCTGGCCCTGGACCTCAGCAAGGCGGAAAAGCTGGGCGACAGTCCCGCCAGCCCGGTCGGCTCCATCCTGTTCGGATTCGGCCTGGATTTCGGGCCCATCGCCATCCGCGACCTGCCCCTGGTGGGCGTGCCCCTGGGCTCCATGCCTTGCCAGGACCGGTTCCACAAGCTGGGTTTCCGCGGCGTCATCGGCATGGACCTGTTCCGCCGCTTCGTGGTGGAGGTGGATTTCGACGCCAACCGCCTGCGTCTGCACGATCCCGCCAGCTACCGCTACGACCGGGGCGGCACCGTCCTGCCCCTGACCTTCCATGACCGGCACATCTATGTAGACGGCGGCGTCACCCTGCCCGACGGCACCGCCGTGCCTGGCCGCTTCCACGTGGACACCGGCAAGAATTCCGGCCTGATGCTGCTGGCCGGCAAGGCACCGGGGCTGGTGATGCCGGCGGAGGGGCGATCCCGCACCGCCTGCCTCGTCAACGGCACCATCGACCAGCGGGAGGGCGCGCCCGTCACCCTGGCCCTGGGCGGGGAACGCGCGACCGGCGAGACGCCCTTGTATGAGGGTTCGGGCCGCATGGACCAGGGCGACTCCATCGGCACAGTGGGCATGGGCACCCTGCGCCGCTGGAACCTGGTAATCGACTATCCCGGCAAGCGCCTGATCCTGGAGCCGCGCAAGGCCCGGTAGAGCAAACGGGCCCCTTGATCGCGCCACGCTTAATGTTAGAGTATGTGGCAGGCGACAGGACGGGGCGGGTCATGAGCTTCCCAAAGGATGAGGTCCTGGCAAAGCTTGACGTGCTGATTTCCATGGTCAGCCGGCAGGAGAAAGTGCAGGCGGAGCATTCGGCCACGCTTGCCTCCCTGGGCGACCGCTTGACCCGGATCGAGACCAACATGACCCATTACCCGAACCCGCGGGAGTTCTTCGAGCTGAGCGGGCGGGTGGATGAGATCAGCCGCCGCCTGCCCACGACCCTGGCCTATGCCCCGCCCGCGGGCCGTGCTACGAAGCCCGGCGCCGAATAGGCCCGACCGCTTCTTCGCCAGGGGTTTCCCATGTCCGCCGCTGAGTCTGGCGCCGCGTCCGACGCTGTCCTCGTCACCGGCACCGGAACCCCCGTCGCCACCGTCACCCTGAACCGGCCAGAGGTGCACAACGCCTTCAACGACGGGGTCATCGCCGAGCTGACGGCCGCTTTCCAGGCCTTGGGGGCCGACCCGGCCGTGCGGGTCGTCCTGCTGCGGGGCAACGGGCCCAGCTTCTCCGCCGGCGGGGACCTGAATTGGATGCGCCGGATGGCCGGCTATACCGTGGAGCAGAACCGGGAGGACGCACTGGGCCTCGCCCGCATGCTGCGCACCCTGAACGAGCTGCCGAAACCCACCGTCGCCGTGATCCATGGCAACGCCTTCGCCGGCGCCTGCGGGCTGGTCAGCGCCTGCGACATCGCCCTGGCCGCCGACCATGTGCAGTTCGCCCTGACGGAGGTGCGGCTGGGCCTGATCCCGGCCACCATCGGCCCCTATGTGGCCGCCGCCATAGGCCCCCGCGCCTGCCGCCGCTACTTCCTGACGGCGGAGCGCTTTGGCGCGGCCGACGCCCTGCGCTTGGGATTGGTGCATGAGGTGCTGCCCGCCGACGGGCTGGAGCCGGCGGTGCAGAAGCTGGTGGGCCATCTGCTGGCCGGCGGGCCCAACGCCCTGGCGGAGAGCAAGCGCCTGGTCCGCGACATCGCCTTCCGCCCCTTGGACGACGCCCTGATGGCCGACACCGCCGACCGCATCGCCGCCGCCCGGGCCAGCGACGAGGGGCGGGAAGGGGTGTCCAGCTTCCTGGAGAAGCGCAAGCCGAACTGGGTCCGGTCCTGACCCACATCAAGGCGCGCCGGGCACCCCGTGCCTAGGTTCGGTGGTCCAACCGTTCCGGGACCGCCATGCCCCATACCGCCCGCCGCCGCGTCCACCACACCCTGCCGGCGATGCTCTTCACCGTGTCCCTGCTGGGGCTGGAGGCGTTGAGCATCGAGGCGGTGGCCGGCTGGCTCGTCCTTTCGGTGCTGGGCTCCGTGGCCGTGGTGGTGGCCGCCTTCCACCGGCTCTTCCCCGGCAGCCGCTTCTTCACCGTCGCGCTCGCCAACTTCATCGGCATCTACGCCTGCATCTTCATCTTCTTCGTGGAGGCCAACTTCGCCGCCGTGTCGGCGCCGGTGCTCTCCATCGGCTTCATGCTGCCCCTGGCCGCCTTCCTGGCCGGGGCGCTGCGGGTGCGGGCGGACATCCGCGCCGTGGTGCTGGAAGAGGGGCGGCGCCTGGACAACAAGTTCGGCCGCGCCTTCGTCTGGCTGGTGCCGGTGGGGATGATCGGGCTCGCCACCTTCCTGGTGCCGCAGGGCTGGACGGCCAAGGGGATCAGCGACTGGTTCCTGGCCTCCATGGCCGGCATCTCCCTCATCGTCCTGTTCGCCAGCAAGGACGTAGCGGTGCTGCTGCTGGACACGGGCCTTCTGTTCGAGGAGTTCTTCGAGCAGGTGGCAAGGCTGGTGGAGCCGGCCTTCGCCTTCTTCACCTTCTATTCCCTGCTGGTGATCGTCTTCGCCAGCCTCTACACGGTGCTGGACCGCTTCTCCGCCGGCAGCCACTTCATTGTCCATGGCCAGGGCCGGGACATCAGCTTCGGGGAGGCGCTGTATTTCTCCGTCATCACCCTGTCCACCGTCGGCTATGGCGACATCATGCCGGTGACCGACGTGGTCCGCCTGCTGGTGGCGGGGGAGGTGGTGGCCGGGGTCCTGCTGCTGCTGTTCGGCTTCAACGCCATCTTCAGCTTCTCCAGTGAGCGCCAGCGCCACCGCGCGGACCACCACGCCCATCCCCACGCGCCCGTGGCCCATGACCGGCCGCCCCACCCGCGCCAACGCCCCGGGCATTGATCCACGGTTCCCGCACCCATCCATCTTGCAGCCGAACCGCTTCTCCCGGCACAAAGCGGCATCCCGACGCCGCAGGACAGTAACCCCATGCCTGACGCCCACAGCCACGCCCTCCCCTTCGTCCAGGAAACGCTGCTGTTCCTGGGCGCGGCGGTGCTGGCCATCCTGGTCCTGCACCGGCTGCGGGTCAGCCCGGTGCTGGGCTACCTCGCCGCCGGCGTCGCCCTGGGCCCCTCCGGCTTCGGCCTGGTCACGGCGGTGGAGGAGATCCGCGCCTTCGCCGAGTTGGGCGTGGTCTTCCTGCTGTTCGTCATCGGGCTGGAGCTGTCCATCGACCGGCTGACGGCCATGCGCAAATGGGTCTTCGGCCTGGGCACGACCCAGGTGGTGCTGAGCGCCATCGTCATCGGCGCCATCGCCTATGGCTTCGGCAACCCGGCCCCCGCCGCGGCGATCCTGGGGGCCTGCCTCGCCCTCTCCTCCACCGCCGTGGTGGTGCAGTTGCTGGTGGAGCGGGGGCAGGTGGCATCCCCCACCGGCCGGGTGACCTTCGCCGTGCTGCTGTTCCAGGACCTGGCCGTGGTGCCGATCCTGCTGATGGTCTCCGTCCTGTCGGACCCGGGTGAACAGCCCCTGGCCCTCACCCTGGCGTTCGCCCTGGGCAAGGCGGTGCTGGCCGTGGTCGTCATCCTCCTCGTGGGCCGTTTCACCCTGGGGCCCCTGCTGCGCCATGTGGCCAGCACCCGCAGCACCGAGCTGTTCACCGCCACCGCCCTGCTGATCGTGCTGGGCACCGGCTGGGCCACCAGCCAGGGCGGCCTCTCCGCGGCCCTCGGCGCCTTCCTGGCCGGGCTGGTCCTGGCGGGGACAGAGTTCCGCCACCAGGTCGAAAGCGACATCCAGCCCTTCAAGGGCCTGCTGCTGGGCCTGTTCTTCCTGTCCGTGGGCCTTGGGATCGACCTCAGCCTGATCTATGGCCAGCTCGGCTGGATCCTCGCCTCCGTCGTCGGCCTCATGGCCATCAAGGCGGCCATCGCCGGGGGGCTGGCGCTGGCATTCGGCGCCCCGCGGGACGTGGCCATCCGCAGCGGCCTGCTGCTGGGCGAAGGGGGGAATTCGCCTTCGTCGTCATCGGCGTCGCCCTTTCCGCCGCCCTGATGCCCACCGACATGGGCCAGTTCATGTTCGCCGTGGTGGGCCTGTCCATGATGGTCACGCCGTTCCTGCCCGCCCTGGCGGAAAGGCTGGTCGCCCTGTTCCCGGTCGCTGCCCCCGAATCGCCCCAGGCCGCCGGGCCGGGGAGCTGGCCAACCATGTCATCGTCTGCGGCTATGGCCGGGTCGGCCGCACCGTGGCCCAGCTCCTCGCCGGCCAGCAGGTGCCCTTCGTCGCCCTGGACATGAACCCGGAGCTGGTTCGGTCCCTCCGTGCCGAAGGCCACCCCATCCATTACGGCGACAGCAGCAAGCCCGACGTCTTGAAGCATTTGGGCGCCGACCGCGCCACGGCCATCATCGTCACGCTGGACGTTCCCGCGGCGGCTGAGCGCAGCATCGCCGCCATCCGCCACCACTGGCCGGACCTGAAGATCTTCGCCCGCTCCCGCGACCGCCACCACGCGGCCGAGCTGCTGGCCATGGGCGTCACCGCCGTGGTGCCGGAAACGTTCGAGAGCAGCCTGACCCTGGCCCGGGGCGCCTTGGAGGCGCTGGGGGTGCCCACCATGGCCGTCGAAGAACTGGTGACGCGCTACCGGGAATCGGATACGTCAGCACCACTGACCCGGACGGGTCCAAGCAGGACCGGGAAGACGGCCTGACCAGGTGGTGTGTGGGGGAGGGATCATGTTCCAGAAGCTCTTGGTGGCGAACCGGGGGGAGATCGCCTGTCGCGTGATCCGCACGGCCCGGCGCATGGGCCTGAAGACCGTGGCCGTCTATTCCGACGCCGATGCCGGCGCCCTGCACGTCGCCCTGGCGGATGAGGCCGTCCGCCTCGGCCCCGCCCCCGCCCGCGACTCGTACCTGCGCGCCGACGCGATCATCCAGGCCTGCAAGGCCACCGGGGCGGAGGCCGTCCACCCCGGCTACGGCTTCCTGTCGGAAAACGCGGCCTTCGCCGACGCCTGCGCCCAGGCCTGCCTGACCTTCGTCGGCCCCCCGGCCAGCGCCATCCGCGCCATGGGCGGCAAGTCGGAGGCCAAGGCCCTGATGGAGCGGGCCGGCGTCCCCCTCGTCCCCGGCTACCACGGGGAGGACCAGGACGAATCGCTGCTGGCGCGAGAGGCCACGCGCATCGGCTATCCCGTCCTGATCAAGGCCAGCGCCGGCGGCGGCGGCAAGGGCATGAAGGTCGCCACCGGACCGGAGGAGTTCCCCGCCCAGCTCGCCAGCGCCAAGCGGGAGGCCAAGGCCAGCTTCGGCGACGACCGGGTGCTGGTCGAGCGCTACCTGGCCCGGCCTCGCCATGTGGAGATCCAGGTCTTCGCCGACACCCACGGCAACTGCGTCTACCTGTTCGAGCGCGACTGCTCCATCCAGCGCCGCCACCAGAAGGTGGTGGAGGAGGCGCCGGCCCCGCGCATGGACCCCGCCATCCGCCAACGCATGGGCCAGGCCGCTGTGGCCGCCGCCCAGGCCATCGGCTATGTGGGCGCCGGCACGGTGGAGTTCCTGCTGGACACCGACGGCTCCTTCTTCTTCATGGAGATGAACACGCGCCTGCAGGTGGAGCACCCGGTGACGGAGCTGGTCACCGGCCAGGACCTTGTCGAGTGGCAGCTCCGCGTCGCTTCCGGCCAGCGCTTGCCCCTGTTGCAGGATGAGCTGCGCCTGAACGGCCACGCCATCGAGGTGCGGCTGTACGCGGAGGACCCGGCCAAGGGCTTCCTGCCGCAGACCGGTACCCTGCGGCACCTGCGCTTCCCGCCCGCCGGCCCCCATGTGCGGGTGGACACGGGCGTGCGCGCGGGCGACGCCATCTCCATCCACTATGACCCGATGATCGCCAAGCTGATCGTCTGGGACGAGGACCGGGATGCCGCCGTCCGCCGCCTGCGCGGAGCCTTGGGCGGCACGCAGGTCGCCGGGCTGAACGCCAACGTGGCTTTCCTCTCCGCCATCGCCGCCCACCCGGCCTTCCTGGCCGCCGACCTGGACACCCGCTTCATCGAGCGGCACGAGGCCGACCTGCTGCCCCCCGCGCAGGAAGCCCCGGAGCGCGCCCAGGTTCTCGCCGCCCTCGGCCTGCTGCTGCACCGGGCGGGGGAGGCGCGGGCCAAGGCGCTCACCAGCGCCGACCCCTGGAACCCCTGGGGCCGGTCCGACGGCTGGCGCCTGAACGATGAGGCGCACGATGCGGTCACCCTGCGGGAGCCGGGCGGGGCGGAGCATGTGCTCAAGCTCACCTACCGCCGCGACGGCTACCATTTCGACGCCCGCGGCGGGCACCACGTCGGCAACGGCAAGCTGGCCGACGACGGCACCCTCACCGCCACCCTGGACGGCTTCGCCGCCACCGCCACCTGGGTGAAGTCCGGGCCGGAGCTGGTGCTGTTCCTCGACGGCGCCACCCACCGCTTCCAGGTGGTGGAGCCGCTGGCCACCGCCGCGGCCGACACCGGCGCCGCCGGCAAGCTCACCGCCCCCATGCCCGGCAAGGTCATCGCCCTGCTGGTGGCCGAAGGTGCCGCCGTGGAGAAGGGCGCCCCCGTGGTGGTGCTGGAAGCCATGAAGATGGAACACACCCTGAAGGCCCCCGCCGCCGGCACGGTGACCAAGCACCGCTACCAGGTGGGCGACCAGGTGCCGGAGGGGGTGGAACTGGTGGGCTTCGAGGCCGCGCCATGACCACGATCCGCATCGTCGAGGTCGGCCCCCGCGACGGCCTGCAGAACGAGAAGCAGCCGATCCCCGTGGCGACGAAGGTGGAGCTGGTGGACCGCCTCTCCGCCACCGGCCTGCGCTCCATCGAGGCCGGCGCCTTCGTCAGCCCCAAATGGGTCCCGCAGATGGCGGGCTCGGCGGAGGTGATGGCCGGGATCACACGGCATCCCGGCGTCGCCTACCCCGTGCTGGTCCCCAACGCCCAGGGGCTGGAGGCCGCGCTCGCCGCTGGCGCGACGGAGGTGGCCGTATTCGGCGCGGCCTCCGAGTCCTTCAGTCAGAAGAACATCAACTGCTCCATCGCGGAGAGCCTGGAGCGATTCCGCCCGGTGGCGGAACGGGCCCTGGCCGCGGGCGTCCGGGTGCGCGGCTATGTCTCCTGCGTCCTGGGCTGCCCCTATGAGGGGGCGGTGGACCCGGGGAAGGTGGCGGAGGTCGCGGCCGCCCTGGTCGCTATGGGCTGCTATGAGGTCTCGCTCGGCGACACCATCGGCGTCGGCACCCCGGCCAAGGCGCGCGCCATGGTGCGGCGGGTGGTGCTGGACGTGCCGGCCGACCGGCTCGCTCTGCATTTCCACGACACCTATGGCCAGGCCGTGGCCAACATCCTGGCCTGCCTGGAAGAAGGGGTGACGGTGGTGGACAGCGCCGTCGCCGGCCTGGGCGGCTGCCCCTACGCCAAGGGCGCCAGCGGCAACGTGGCGACGGAAGACGTGCTCTACCTGCTGCACGGGCTGGGGCTGGAAACGGGCGTGGACCTGGACGCGGTGGCCCGGGTCGGCGGCTGGATTTCCGAGATCCTTGGTCGCCCCACGGGCAGCAAGGTGGGTCGTGCCCTGATGGCCAAGGCCGGGCAGGCCTGACCGGAACCATCACGGCTGCGACCGCGCCAGCGGATGGGGAACGCGCGCTTTGCGCAGTAATGCCGCCGTCACTCGACAAATGGGGCCGGCTCGTACTACTTTCGCGCAGAGTTCGTTGGCGCGGAGCAGGTCGTGAGTCGGTCCATCGAGGGCGTCTCCAACTGGATGCACATGTTCCGCTGGATCGTGAAGCTGATCCGCGACGAATACGGCGTGGACGAAAAGGTCCTCAACCGCACCGCCATGCTGGAAACCGACTGCGGCCTTTCCATCGAACAGGTGGAAGAGGTGCTGGACGCCATCGCCGACAGCTTTTCCATCCGCTTCCCGCCCGGCACCCTGGATGAGGTGCTGAAGCTGGAGGAGTTGTGCATGCTGGCCGCCTGGCTGAAGGGCCTGTTCAAGAAGCCCGAATTCATCTCCGCCGGGTTCGAGGCCCAGTGCCGCGGCATGAACGCCACTGCGGGGGCGTGATACCCTTGTCCTCAGGCGCTCCCGGTACGGGGGCAGGGGGAGGGGCCTCCGCCGCAGTCGCGCTGCCGACGGGACCGCTTTCCATCCCCCTCTTCCCGCTGGACCGGGGCTTTACGGCGGCGTAAGCGGTGCCACTTTCCCTGCACCGCAGCCGAAGCAGCATACCCGGACATGACCATCCATCTCCTCCGCCTCGCCGTCGGCGCCGAAAGCCTGGAGTCCATGCGGGCTTGGCGGGCCGAGCACCAGATCGACTGGCAGGGGCGCCGCGTCGTCCCGACCTACACCAAGCGCCCGCCCAATCGGCAGGCGGAGCTGCTGGACGGCGGCTGCATCTATTGGGTGGTCAAGGGAGTGATCCGCTGCCGTCAGCCCTTCGCGGGCTTCGACATGGTGGCCGATACGGACGGCACCTCCTATTGCCGCATGCTGATGGACCCGGAGCTGATCGAGACGGCACCCGTGCCCAAGCGCCCCTTCCAGGGCTGGCGCTACCTGCGGCCAGAGGATGCCCCACCCGACTTGGGCCAGGGCGGGGGAGGGGACGAGCTGCCCGCCCACCTGCTGGCCGAACTTCGGGAACTGGGATTGGCATGATTGGCGCCCGCGAAGAAAATTCCGCGTCGCACAAAAATCCTGTTGACGGTGATTGGGGTGGGGCGTAGAAAGCGCTCCACCGACGCGCCGGACGCAGTCTGGCGGCGACGGTGGAGCGCTCCCTGAGAAAAGGCTTGACGGCGCGTTGCCGGATGGCTATGTAGGGGGTCCGGCCGCGATGCCCGACAGGGTTGGCGGCCGGGCGCGACGGGGCCCTGGCGGCCCGCCTGTCGCGGCGCTGGCCCCGCTTGGGGCCGCACGGTTCCTTCCGCCCCCTGGCGTGCCGGGAGCGGGCTGGCCCACCGGGTCGGCCTGCGCGGGTGGGTTCGCGGTGGCCCCGGCCGCCGCGCCGGATCTTGGACAAGTGAAGTGTCGAGAAGGGATGCGCAGGCGGCGGGCGCAGCGGCAAGGGGCGGATGGCCCCGGATCGTTGGCCTGAGGTCATGTGCATCTTGGTAGCATGCTCTTGTGCCCCCATCCCGTTGGGATGGGTAGCTGGGAAGCAGGTTGCTTTGGTGCCCGGCCTTGGCCGGCACTCGAGAGGCGCGCCCTTGGTTTTGCCTTGGGTGGTGCCGAAGTGAAACCTGAGAGTTTGATCCTGGCTCAGAACGAACGCTGGCGGCAGGCCTAACACATGCAAGTCGGACGCCCCGCAAGGGGAGTGGCGCACGGGTGAGTAACACGTGGGAACGTACCCCTCGGTTCGGGACAACGCCTGGAAACGGGCGCTAATACCGGATACGCGCTGCGGCGGAAAGGTTCACCGCCGAGGGAGCGGCCCGCGCCTGATTAGGTAGTTGGTGGGGTAACGGCCCACCAAGCCGACGATCAGTAGCTGGTCTGAGAGGATGGCCAGCCACACTGGGACTGAGACACGGCCCAGACTCCTACGGGAGGCAGCAGTGGGGAATATTGGACAATGGGCGCAAGCCTGATCCAGCCATGCCGCGTGGATGACGAAGGCCCTAGGGTTGTAAAGTCCTTTCGCACGCGACGATGATGACGGTAGCGTGAGAAGAAGCCCCGGCCAACTTCGTGCCAGCAGCCGCGGTAATACGAAGGGGGCTAGCGTTGTTCGGAATCACTGGGCGTAAAGGGCGCGTAGGCGGCCACCCAAGTCAGGCGTGAAAGCCCCGGGCTCAACCTGGGAACCGCGCTTGAGACTGGTTGGCTCGAGTTCCGGAGAGGTGGGTGGAATTCCCAGTGTAGAGGTGAAATTCGTAGATATTGGGAAGAACACCGGTGGCGAAGGCGGCCCACTGGACGGACACTGACGCTGAGGCGCGAAAGCGTGGGGAGCAAACAGGATTAGATACCCTGGTAGTCCACGCCGTAAACGATGTCGGCTAGGCGCTGGGAACCCTAGGTTCTCGGTGCCGCA
>NZ_CP051775.1:612500-2982500 GCF_012913305.1 Aerophototrophica crusticola
GTCGTCGGAAGCGGGTTTGATGAGGGGGGATCAGCGCCGGGACCGTACCCGCGCCGACACCGGCTCCGGCCGGGTCGCGACCCAGGCAGCGGCGGCCGTGAGGCCAAGGCCTGCCAGCAGGAAGATCGCCGGGTGGGACAAGACCAAGGGCGACAGCACGATGGCTGCGAGGGTCATGCCCGACAACGCTATCCCCTTGCCCTGCCGGCTCACCGCCCCTGTCTCAAGGAACAACCGCACCGGCCCGCCGAAACGGGGATGGGCCAGCAGTCGCTCCACCCGCCGATCCCCGGCCCGCAGCAGGCAGACCGCACCCAGGATCCAGAAGATGGTCGTCGGCATCACCGGCAAGGCCATGCCCACGAATCCCAGCAGCACAAGGCCGTAGCCCGCCAGCTTCCATCCCGCCCGGGCCAGGGGGTGCCGTACCATCGTCACAGACCATCCCTCATGTCATGTCCCCCGTCCGCTGCGCGACCCTTTGTCCTGTGGAGAAACCTAGTCTTGGCATCATCTGTGATGAAATCGATTGTTCAGATTGATATCATCGGAAGCAGCTATGGTGAACCCGGGCCGGCAACCGGCCCCACAGCCTTTTCCCAGGGACGACCGATGAACCTGCGGGACCTCCGTTACCTGCTCGCCGTGGCGGAACACCGGCATTTCGGCCGGGCCGCCGAGGCCTGCAATGTCAGCCAGCCCACCCTCAGCGGCCAGATCCGCAAGCTTGAGGAGGAGTTGGGGGTTGAGGTGTTCGAGCGCACCAACAAATGGGTGGTCCCGACCGAGGTGGGGGAGCGGCTGCTGACCCAGGCGGCAAAGGCGGTGGAGGCGGCGGACGGCCTGGTTGCCGCGGCGCGGGCGGCGCGGGACCCCTTGGATGGTCCCCTGACCCTGGGCGTCATCCCCACCCTGGGCCCCTATCTGATGCCGCTGGTCTTCGGGCCCTTGCGGGATGCCTACCCGAAGCTGCGGATCGAGCTGTGGGAGGACACCACCGACAATGTGCTGGAGCGGCTGCGCGCCAAGCGGCTGGATGCCGCCCTGATCGCCACGGACCCGCCGGAGGGGCTGGTGGACATCCCCCTGTTCACCGAGCCCTTCCTGGCCGCCCTGCCGGAAAACCATCTCCTGGCCGGGCGCGCCCGCGTGGCGGAGGCGGACCTGGCGGATGACCTGCTGGTGCTGGCGGACGGGCACTGCCTGCGCGACCAGGCCCTGGCCGCCTGCGGGCGGGCCGACGCGCGCGCCGGCGCCTTCCGCGCCGCGGGGCTGGAGACGCTGTTGAACATGGTGGCGGCAGGTTACGGGACGACCCTGGTGCCTGGTCTTGCCGCCGGGGCCCTGCGTGGCCGGGGGATCGCGTTGCGGCCTTTAGAGGGTATGCCGGGCCGCACCGTGCGGCTCGTCAGCCGGCCCAGCTTTCCGCGGGGCAAGGCCCTTGAAGCCGTGGCCGATACGGTCCGCCGGGTTGCCCCCCGCTGCGACGAGGCTCCCGTCGGGGTTGACGCCTAAGTCACGGGCGCGGGCCAGTCGTAGGGCCAGAGGCATCACAGCCAGGCCCAGCCCCACGGCGAACCACAGGGTGGCCACGCGGCAGACCATGGTCGCGGGCACGGCCACCCCCATCCCCACGCCGGCCACGGCCAGCAGGCCCAGCATGGTGGCTTCCGTCCCGCCCAGCCCGCCGGGGACCAGGGTGGCCCCACCCACCAGCATGGCGGCGGTGAAGATGAAGGTCGCGGTCAGCACGCTGACATCGGCGCCCAACGCCTGGAGCACCAGGTAGAAGCCCACGCATTCCGCCAACCAGCCCAGGGTAGCCAGCACCATGGCCCCGGCCAGCATGCCGGGGGTGAACAGGTTGCCGGTCAGCCGGGCCGCCCGCCGGGCCTTGCCGAACAGCCTTGGCCAGCGCCCCACCACCCGATAGCCCAGGGTCACCGCCAAGGCGGCCAGGCTCGGCCGGGCCGCGAACAGGCCCAGCATGGCCAGCACGCCCACGCCTACGGCCACCATCCAGGGCTGGCCGGACGCTGCGGTCAGCCCGGCCAGCAGCAGCAGGGCGATGCCGCCAAGGTCCGTCAGCCGGTCCGCCACCAACAGGGGCAGGGTCCGCTCATAGGGTTCGCGCTCACACCGTTCCATCAGCCACAGCCGCAGCACCTCCCCCACCTTGCCAGGCGTGGTGGTCAGGGCGAAGCCGGCCACATAATACAGGGCCGACCGGCTGGGCCGCACCCGCATGCCCAGGTGCCGGCTGTACAGGTGCCAGCGCCAGGTGCGCAGGGCATAGTTCAACAGCGACAGGCCGAAGACGGCGGCCACCAGTGGGATGCTCAGGCGGGACAGGCTGGCCAGGACCTTGTCCCCGCCGGCAAAGGCCGCGGCGGCAGCCATGATGGCTGTGAACAGCAGGATGGTGGCGGCGACCGCCCATTCCACCCGCCGGCCCGGTGCCACGACCTCGATCTTCATTCCATCCCCGCCATCCGTTGCCTGCCACCCGGTCCCCGGGACCGTGGACGCGGCCATGCGGCAGTGCAAACAAGCCAGGGGCCGCCTTTTGTCAGGGGGCCGGAAGGGGCAGCCCATGCGAACCAGCTCAGGCCCGCAAACCGGCCCGCTACGGAATTCGAAAGGGGTGGCGGCACGGCCAAGGCCGCAGCTCGCACCCCGTCCGGGGCACTGTCCCCTTGGCCGGGAATGGGTTAATGGAACCCGACAGCCCGCCCGGCGCCTTCTTCCCGCCGCCACCGACCCCTTCTGCCGGGGGCCTGTCCCCTCCGGTGAGCCCAACACGGGTCTGGGCTGGCCAATCCTTTAACCGCCGTCTGTCCCCCATCGGTCACGGCTGGAAAAGCCATGCTTAGCCGGGGGTTAACCATGCTGGCGCCAGTCTCCCCGGCACCATGACCTCCCGGATGAACCTGCCCTTCCGCCCCGCCCGCCTCGCCCGGATCGCCGGCCTCCTGCCGGTGGCCCTGGCCCTGGCCGCCTTCGTGGCGCCGAGCGCGCCTCCACCCCCGGCCCCGGCGGTAGCCCACCTGCCGCCCGCCCCACCGGTGCCGCTGCTGCGCCAGGAGATGCGCCGCGTCTGCCAACTGGTGGGCGAGGTGGAGCGCGCCACCGGCCAGCCCACCCTGAACCGGACCGAGAGCCGCTTCGGCTTCTGGGGCACGGACCTTGGCGCCTCCTTCACCCACAAGGACCGCACCGTCTTCCTGTTCGGCGACACCCATGTGCGGCCCGGCCTCGCCCGGCCCAAGGATGTGGACTTCATCGCCAGCACCGCCGACAAAGACCCGGAGGACTGCCTGTCCCTGGACGTCCCCACGGCGCCGGACGGCGGCTTCCAACCCTTCGTCCTGCCGGACACCTACCAGGGCGCCTTCGGCGTTCCCACCGGCGGTTTCAGCCTGAATGGCCGGATGCATGTGTTCGCCTCCGCCGAATATGCCCCGGCAACGTCATGGCCCGCAGCGTGCTGGCCACCTCGGACGATGACGGCCACAGCTTCGCCGTCCGGTTCGAGCTGTCGCGTGAGCGCTTCATCAACGTGGCCCCCGCGGTGGTGGAGCGGCGGGACGTGCCCGGGCTGCCGCCGGGGGAGGGGCAGGCGGTGCTGCTGTGGGCAGCGGCCGCTACCGGGCCAGCGACCCGTTCCTGGCCGTGCTGCCCGCCGACCGGGCCGACGACAAGGCGGCCCTGCGCTACTTCGCCGGGCTGGACCCGGCCGGTGCCCCGCGCTGGAGCGAGCGTGAGGCGGACAGCCAGCCCCTGTTCAACCAGCCCTGCCTGGGCGAGATGTCGGTCAGTTGGGACCCGCGGCTGGGGCGCTGGCTGATGCTGTACAATTGCGGTGCCCCGCGCTCGCAGATCGTCATGCGCAGCGCGATGCAGCCCTGGGGCCCCTGGTCGGCCCCGCAGGTGCTGTTCGACCCGGAGCGGGACGGCGGCTTCTGTGAGTACATCAACCCCGGTCCCCTGCGCATGGTGGCCCAGCCCGTCGGCCGGGTCTGCGCCGCCCGCGGCGACCCGCACGTGCCCGACGCGGTGGGTGACGCCTATGGCCCCTACCTGTTGGCCGGCGCCGGCAAGGTCAGCGCCGACGGCCGCGGTTCCGACGTCTATTTCCTGATGAGCACCTGGAACCCCTACACCGTCGTCCTGATGCGGGCCACCCTGTCCCTGCCGCCGGGAAGCTGACGGCAGGGGTGATCGAAGCGCAGGCCGGCGCCGGTCACGCGACCATGTGGTTGCGGGCCGGCAGTTGCTGATCCCCGGCGGCATGGGCGGCAGGCTCCCGCCGCTGTTGTGAGAAGCCCACCAGGCACAGCAGCAGCGCCCAGCCATAGGCGGAACCCAGCGTGGCCTGCTGCCAAGCGGGGGCGGCCATGAAATGGTCCAGTACCGTGGGCACGGGGATCACCAGCAGGGCCGCGGCCAGCAGCAGGGCCGGGTTCATCCGGCCGGACAGGAAGGCGGGCAGCAGGAACAGGCTGTAATGCACCCAGGCCAAGGGGGAGGCCAGCAGCGCCCCCAGCAGGCCCAGGGTGCTGGCCCGCATCGGGTCGGGCCTCGATCGCCAGGCCCACCAGGCCAGCCCCGCCAGCAGGGCCAGGCTGGCCAGCTTGCCCGTGCCATGCAGCCCCATCCGGTCCAGCAGCCCCGGCAGGCTGGCATTGGTCAGGAAGACGCCCCTGTTGATGTCATTGGCCACCACCTGGGCCCACTGGGCATAGGTCTCGAACCCGAACACCAGCCCCGCAAGCAGGCTGAGGGCCAGGGCGCAGGCCCCTGCCGCCAGGGCAGGCACGAAATGCCCCGCCAGGAACAGCAGCCCCGGCCAGACCAGGAAGTTGGGCTTAACGGCGATGACGATCCCGATCAGCAGCCCCGCCGCCACGGGCCGTCCCTTGTCCAGGCACAGCCAGGCCCCGACCGCGGCCAGGGCCAGGGGCACATAGATCTGCCCCAGCACCAGCGTGTCCCAGAATCCCGCCAGGGCGAAGGCCCACAGGCCGGGCAGCAGCGGGTCCTCCCGCCGATAGCGGCGCAGCAGCAGCAGGACCAGGATGCCATAGGTGACGAAGCTCACCGCCCACCAGATCCGGAAGGCGTGGAACGGCTCCAGCGTGGACAGGGGCCCGAACAGCAGCAGGCCCACGGGCGGGTTCAGGTTGGGGTTCCAGACATCGAAGCCCGGCAGGACCACGTGGAAGGTCAGGGGCGGGTACAGGCCATAGGGGTCCAACCCCTCCAGCGCCGCCTTGCCCGATCCCATGAAGGACCCGAAATCCAGCAGCCCCGGGCCGGGCAGGGACCGGGACAGGGCCCAGCCCGCCAACAGGGCCAGCAGGGCACACAGCAGTCCCGCGGCCCAGCGCGGAAGGGGCCGGGGGGAAAGTGCGGGAACCCTGTCCTGCATCAGCTTGCCTCCTGCCGGTGGGCGACGGACTCCGCGGGCGGCTGCTCCGGCGCGATCTCCAGGATGGTCAGTTCCGGCCCGCACTCGACCACCCAGGCCCAGGGCTGGTCGGGGACGGTGTCGCATCCCTTGTCGAACAGCAGGGCGAAGACCTTGCTGTCGCTGCCCGTTTCGGCCAGGGCCCGGGCGGCGGCGTGGGTCTGCTCCAGGAAGCCGCCAAGCTCCTTGTCCGTGACCACCCGGGTGATGGGGTTCCGGCCCAGGGGCAGCAGCTCCTCGACCGCGGGGGTATAGACCAGCGGGTTCTGGCCCTTGCGGGCGAAGATGTTGGTCACCGCCGCATCCCGCCGGATGGCGGCATAGGCGGCGGTATGCTCATGGGTGGGCCACAGGCCGCGGGTGCTGATCCAGCCCGGCATCTCGAAATACCGGCCGAAGGCGGGGACCACCACGGCGCCCTCCGGCAGCTTAGCCACGCTCTCCAGCACCCGGTCATAGGAACGTTCCTGCGCCCGCCAGTCCTCCAGCACCAGGGCCGACCGCGCCCCCAGCAGGGCCAGCAACCCGACAGAGGCGATGACGGCCACCTTGCCCCCCGCCACGTCAGGCCGCGGCACCAGGGCCACGGCCAGCAGCAGGAACACGGCGATGGCGATGCGGGCGTCCAGGAAGAAGGACCCCATGGCCGTATAGGGCAGGGCGATCACCAGCAGGGCATATGTCCCGGCCGCCAGCAGCAGGGCGCCACTCGCCCTCACCCGCCCGGTAACGATACCCAGCAGGGCCAGCAGGGCCAGACCGGCCAGTGTGGCGTAATCCGCCGCCGTGTCGCCGGTGGACAGCACCCGGGTGAAGGGGGACAGCTTGCCCCACAGGGTCATGTCCCAGGCGAAGGCCATGGGCAGCCCGCCCGCCGGGCTGCGGGACAGGAAGATGGCCAGGGGCGGCCCGAAGATCAGGGCGGAGACGACCAGCCGGCCCAGCACGGGCCCGAAGCCACGCTGCCGCTCCCGCCAGGCGCGGCACAGTTCCAGGATGGCGATGCCCACGGCGAACAGCCCGAACGCCACCAGGTGGGCGAAGAAGACCAGCAGCGCGAATGCCACGCCGCTGAGCAACTGCCCGGCCCGTGTGCGCCGTTCCAGCCAGACCCAGGCCGCCAGGCCCCACAGCAGCAGGGCCAGCCCCAGCTCATAGTTCAGGAAGCCCCAGATGAACATCTCATGATAGGCCAGCCCCGCCACCAGCAGGGGCCAGGGCGACAGCCGCCCGGCGATGGCCCAGCCCAGGGCGGCCCCGCCGGTGACGATGCCGCCCAGGATCAGCAGCAGCAGCACCTTGCCCGCCGCCTCGATCCCCATCGCGGGCTCCAGGGCCAGCAGCACCAGGTCCGACAGCACGTTGGGCAGCAGCAGCGCGTCGCGGGTGAAATTCTCCTGGAAGGCGGGCACGCCCTCCCAATTGGCCAGCACATGGACCCTGGCCAAATGGTTGGCATAGTCGAACAGCGGCGGTGTCTCCACCAGCAGCACCGGCAGGGCCATGATGCCCAGGCACAGCGCCAGCAGCAGCAACATGCCGCCGTTCCCGATGCTTGCCCGACTGGAATGCATGCCTAGCCCGTATCCTGTCCGTCCCGGCCACCCGGACGGGCGACCGGCAGGAAACGGCGTCAGGCCACCATCGGCGCAGCCGACCTTCGGCTTAGCCCTGGCGGGGGAGCAACCCGGTCTTTCTTGACCAGAGCCGCTGCATATAGGCCTGCAGGACGGCCACCTCGCTGGGATCGGCGGCCGCGCAGCGCACCATCAGGCGCCGGATCAGGTCCGGCAAATCCCGTGGTGGGGTCGAGCCGTGGCGGAACCGGGCCAATTTGCCGTCCATCCCAACCTCCTGTCCAAAAACCTCCCCAACCGCGGCCCCGGTGCCTTTGCGGCCCGGTGCTTCTCGTTTGGCATGCTCAGACATTGCATAAAGGATGCCAGAGCGGGGCGGTTCCGCAAGGGGTGTGTGGATTACGGGGATGGCACAAAAGCGCTCCCGGATTTGCCGGAAGCGCCCCGGGCAAAGTCAGAGGATTCTCAATCCGCGGATATCCGGCCGCTGGTCCAAATGGTGGATGCGGTCGATCAGGGCCACGGCCTCCGCGGCCTGGTCGATCTCCCCGAACAGCAGCAGCAGCCGGGCATAGGCGTCCAGCGCCTCGGCCACCACCTCGGCGTCGGTGGCGCCCTGGGCGGGGAACCCGTCCTCGTCCAGCACCAGGGCGCCGTCGTCGGCCAGCGCCTCTGCCACGGTGGTCACGGCATCGGCCAGGCCCGACTCGTCCCCCTCCGGCACGGTCAGCACGTGCTCCAGCAGGTCGATGCGGGCAAGGCGGGCGGCGACGTATCCGGCCATGTCTTCGGGCCCTCCGGCGGTCGGGTCAGGCAGCATGCGCCAGGTCCGGGCCGCCCAACAGGGCAAGCGCCGCCCCTTGCGCGGACACCAGGTCAGGGTGGCGGGAAACGTCCCGCCCGTCCACGCGGATCGACCAGCCACCCGCACCGGGGACGGCCAGGTAGACCAGCGCGATGGCCTTGCCGCCGGCCTTCAGGGCCAGCCGGCGCGGGGTCTGGAAGAACCAAACAGGGGAACTCGTCATCATCTCTCTAGCCAGCGCCGGAACGGCCGGCGGCATCGGGGCACCCGGCCCCTGGGGAACGGCACGAATATGGGCGGCTGTTCCCGCCGGTCCCAGGGGTTGGGCGTCAGACCTGCTTTGCGAGTCGCCCGGGTCGTCTGCGCGCCCCTTGTCCCCGGCCGGGCGTGCATCACCCTTTCCCCGATGCTAAGCATGCGCAAACGATTCCGGAGGAAGCCCCCGTGACCCCACCCCGCGTCCTTGAGGACCCCGCTGGCAGCGATGCCGCCATCGCCCGCGGCGTCCCCTTGAAGCCCATCGAGTCCGTGGCCGCGGAGCTGGGCGTCCCGGCCGACGCGGTCTACCGCCACGGCCCCTTCAAGGCCAAGCTGGCCCTGGACTGGGTGCTGGCCCGGCGGCCTGCCAAGCCCGGCAAGCTGATCCTCGTCACCGCCATCAGCCCCACCCCGGCGGGGGAGGGCAAGACCACCACCACCATCGGCCTGGGCGACGCGCTGCGCCGCATCGGCAGGCGTGTCGCCATCTGCCTGCGGGAACCCAGCCTGGGCCCGGTCTTCGGCGCCAAGGGCTGCGCTACCGGCGGCGGCAAGGCCCAGGTGGCGCCGATGGAGGAGATCAACCTCCACTTCACCGGCGACCTGCACGCCATCACCGCGGCCAACAACATCCTGGCCGCGCTCATCGACAACCACATCTACTGGGGCAACCCGCTCAACATCGACCCGCGCCGGGTCACCTGGCGCCGCTGCCTGGACCTGAACGACCGGGCCTTGCGGAACATGGTCATCGGCCTGGGCGGCGCCTCCCAGGGCGTCCCGCGGGAGGACGGGTTCGACATCACCGTGGCGTCGGAGGTGATGGCCATCCTCTGCCTCGCCACCGACCTTGAGGACCTCCAAGCCCGCCTCGGCCGCGTCATCGTCGCCCAGACACGGGACAAGAAGCCTGTCACCGCCGCCGACCTGGACGCGGTGGGCGCCATGACCGCCCTGCTGCGCGACGCCATGGCCCCCAACCTGGTGCAGACGCTGGAGGGCACGCCGGCCCTGGTCCATGGCGGGCCCTTCGCCAACATCGCCCATGGCTGCAACAGCGTCATCGCCACCCGGGCGGGCCTGTCCCTGGCCGACTATGTGGTGACGGAGGCGGGGTTCGGCGCGGACCTGGGTGCCGAGAAGTTCCTGGACATCAAGTGCCGCCTCGCCGGGCTGGAACCCTCCGCCGCCGTGGTGGTCGCCACCGTGCGGGCGCTGAAGATGCATGGCGGCGTCGCCAAGGCGGACCTGAAGGGGGAGAACGTGGCCGCCGTCACGGCGGGCTGCGCCAACCTGGTCCGGCATGTGGAGAACATGCGCAAGTTCGGCCTGCCCGTGGCCGTGGCCATCAACCGCTTCACCGCGGACACGGAGGCCGAGCTGGCCGCCGTGGCGGAGGCCTGCCGCGCGCTCGACGTGGAGGTCCACCTCTGCAACCATTGGGGGGAGGGCGGCGCCGGGGCGGAGTCGCTGGCCCATGCCGTCGCGGCCCTGGCGGACGGGGGCACCGCCGCCTTCAAGCCGCTCTACGCCGCCGACCTGCCCCTGACCGAGAAGATCCGCACCATCGCGCGGGAGATCTACCGCGCCGACGACGTGGAGTTCCCGGCCACCGTCCGCGCGCGGCTGGCGGAGTTCGAGGCCCGCGGCTTCCGCGAGGCGCCGGTCTGCATGGCCAAGACCCAGTACAGCTTCTCCACCGACCCGGATGCCAAGGGGGCGCCCACCGGCTTCACCCTGCCGGTTCGGGAGGTGCGGTTGTCCGCCGGGGCCGGCTTCGTCGTGGTGCTGTGCGGCGACATCATGACCATGCCCGGCCTGCCCAAGGTCCCGGCCTCCAGCCACATCGGCGTTTCACCCGCGGGCCACATCGTCGGGCTTAGCTGACTGCATACATTTGCGCCCGATTTCCGTCAGCCAGCGACTTTTGGATACTTCCCGAAGATGTGCCGAACCGGATAGGTTGCTTTTGGCGTTTATGCGGTGTGTCCAGGCCCGGGCACTACCGCTTGCGAACGGGGCGCTTCATCGCCGTTTACTCGCCTTCGGGCGTCGCGACGGCGTACTGGACAGGCAAAAGCTGATTTCTGGGGCTTGCACCTATCCGAAAGCGTCCCATTTGCTCTGTTAAATGGGCTGTTAATGGGGTTTAATGCTATCCCATGGCGAAGAGAACAGATGACGAGCTGATCGCGGCCGCTTTGGCCTACGATGCGGCGCTCGCGGATGAGGACCAGGCCGCGATAGCCCTGGCCCTCTCCAAGTTTCGTGAGACCTGTGCCCGCTACCGGGCCGCGGGGCATGAGGCAGGCAACGTCCTGTCCGCGCTGACCCCGACCCAACTGGGCATCCTGACCCGGATGTCCGCGGGCGACAGCAACGTGGAGATCGCGGAGGCCCTGGGCATCAAGGCGGGAACGCTGAAGGTGCACGCCACCGCCATCTTCAAGGCCCTGGACGTGCGCAACCGCATCCAGGCCATCGACACCTACTGGCGCGCCATGGGCGAACCGCGCGGCATCGAGGGCAAGCTGTCCCAGCTGCCCAAGCTGGCCAACCTGTTCCGCCCGGGTGAGAACAGCCGCAGCAACAGCAACAGCAACTCCCCCGGCAACCTGAACTACGCCCTGGCCGCCATGCGGGCGGGCGACGAAGGGGACCTGGTGGCCATCGACCGCCTGCAGGAAGCCGGCATCTTCGAAAGCCTGCCGGACGTGGAAACCCCCGCCCCGGCCGCTTCCGAGAAGCCGCAGCGGGCCCGCCGCGAGAAGTGATCGGCAGACGCCATTGACAGCCCAAGGGGCCCGGGACGGCAAGCCGCCATCCCGGGCCCTTTGTTTTTCACCAATTGTCAGCGTCGGCCTGCTCCCGGCACCCCCTCACACCGACGTCCCCGGCACCGGCTTGCCGTCGGCGCCCACCACCACCTGCCCGTCCTCCTTGGTGAACTCGCCCTGCTGCGGGTCCGGCAGGATCTCCAGCACCTTTTCCGAAGGCCGGCACAGGCGCACGCCCAGGGGCGTCACCACGATGGGCCGGTTGATCAGGATCGGGTGGGCCGCCATGGCGTCCAGCAACTGGTCGTCCGTCACCGACGGGTCGCCCAGGCCCAGCTCCGCATAAGGTGTGCCCTTCTCCCGCACCACCTCGCGCACCGGCACGCCCATGCGGCGGACCAGGTCGGCCAGCTCCGCCCGGCTGGGCGGGGTCTTCAGGTACTCCACCACCCGCGGCTCCACCCCGCTGTTGCGGATCATGGCCAGGGTGTTGCGGGACGTGCCGCAGGACGGGTTGTGGTAGATGGTAACCTCGGTCATGCCTTTCCCCCTCGGAATTGTTGCCGCGCCGCAGCATAGGTCCGGGCCTATGGCGGCCATAGCCTATGATACGCATAGCTAACCGCCCCCGTCCGATCCCGCTAGCGTCCCCCTCGTGCCCCCGCGTCGCGGGGTGCCGAACAGGAACTGAGGGAGAGACGTCATGAAGAAGTGGTCCAAGCCCCGCGTCGTCGAGGTCTCCGTCGGCTGCGAGATCAACTGCTACGCCTGCGCCGAGATCTGAGGCCGTACCCCGCCCGCCACCGACGAAAGGGACGAGACGCCATGCGCATCGTGATCCTGGGTGCGGCGGCAGGCGGGGCTTCCCCCAGTGGAACTGCAATTGCGGGGGCTGCCGCCGCGCCCGCGCCGGTGACCCGGCCGCCAAGCCCCGCACCCAATCCTCCCTGGCCGTCAGCGCCGACGGGGAGCGGTGGGTACTCCTGAACGCCTCGCCCGACCTGCGCCAGCAGATCCTGGCCAACCCGGCGCTCCACCCCCGCCATGGCGCCCGGCACAGCCCCATCGGCGCCGTGGTCCTGACCAACGCGGACGTGGACCACATCATCGGCCTGATCGACCTGCGCGAAGGGCACCCTTTCAGCCTCTACGCCACACCGGAAATCCAGGACGTGCTGGCCGCCAACCCGGTGTTCGGCGTGCTGAACCCGGCCCTGGTCAGCCGCCGCCCCTTGGCCCTCAACGGACCCGTGGAGATCGACACCCCCACCGGCCCTAGCGGCCTGAGCGTGGAGATGTTCCCCGTCCCCGGCAAGGTCGCCCTGTTCCTGGAATCCGAAGGCATGCGCCTGGACCAGGAAACCGGCCACACGGTGGGCCTCGAACTGCGCGCCAACGGCCGCCGTGTCGTCTATGTCCCCGGCTGCGCCCGGGTGTCGGATGCCCTGTTCAACCGCATGCACGGGGCGGACGTGGTCTTCTTCGACGGCACCGTCTGGCATGACGATGAGATGCAGGCCGCCGGGGTCGGCACCAAGACCGGCCGCCGCATGGGCCACCTGCCCATCGCTGGCCCGGACGGCTCCCTGGCAGCGCTCCAACACCTGCGCGCCGGCCGCAAGATCCTCATCCACATCAACAACACGAACCCGATCCTGCTGGACGACAGCCCGGAACGGGCGGCCCTGGCCGCCGCCGGCTGGGAGGTGGCGGAGGACGGGCGGGAGGTCACGCCATGACGGAATTGCTCAGCGCCGCCCAACTGGAAGAACGGCTCCGGCATGTGGGGGAGACGCGCTACCACCACCTCCACCCCTTCCACAAGCTGCTGCACGGCGGAAAGCTGACCAAGGGTCAGGTCCAGGCCTGGGCGCTGAACCGCTACTACTACCAGGCCAGCATCCCGCGGAAGGACGCGACCCTGCTGGCCCGCCTGGACAACGCCGCCGACCGCCGCGCCTGGCGCCAGCGCATCATCGACCATGACGGCATGAAGGAGGGGGAGGGCGGCATCGCCCGCTGGCTGATGCTGACCGGCGGCCTGGGCCTGGACCAGGACTATGTGGAGGGCTGCCGCGGCATCCTCCCCGCCACCCGCTTCGCCGTGGACGCCTATGTGCACTTCGTGGCCGAGCGGTCGGTGCTGGAGGCGGTGGCGTCCAGCCTGACGGAGATGTTCAGCCCCATGATCATCGCCAACCGGGTGGCGGGCATGCTGGCGAACTACGACTTCGTCAGCCAACAGACCCTGGCCTATTTCCAGAACCGCCTGACGGAGGCACCGCGCGACGCGGATTTCGCCCTGGCCTACGTCAAGCACCATGCCCGCACGCCGGAACAGCAGCAGCAGGCCATCGCCGCCCTGACCTTCAAGTGCGACGTGCTCTGGGTCCAGCTCGACGCCCTCTACCACGCCTACGTGGCCCCGGGCCATGTCCCGCCCGGCAGTTTCGTGCCGCAGGAGTAAGTGATGCCGGCCGTCACCGCCGAAAGCCGCCCCAAGCTGCCCCGCCATGCCAAGCTGCGCTTCGACAAGGCCCGCGACGGCTGGGTCCTGCTGGGGCCGGAGCGGGTGCTGATGCTGGATGAGGTGGCGGCGGGGGTGTTGCGGCGCTGCGACGGCGCCACCACCCTGGACGGCATCGTCACAGCCCTTGCCACCGAGTATGAGGCCGACCCGGCGGAGGTCCGCGGCGACGTGGAAACCCTGCTCCAGGACCTGGCCGACAAGGGGATGCTCGACCCATGACCGCCCCCGCGCCCCCCTGGCCCTGCTGGCCGAGCTGACCCACCGCTGCCCGCTGGCCTGCCCCTACTGCTCCAACCCGGTGGAGATGGTGCGTGCCGCGGGGGAACTGCCGACCGAGACCTGGAAACAGGTGATGACGGAGGCCGCCGATCTGGGCTGCCTCCAGGTCCACTTTTCCGGCGGCGAACCCACGGTCAGGAAAGACCTTGAGGAGCTGGTGGCCCATGCCGCCCAGGTCGGCCTCTACAGCAACCTCATCACCTCGGGCGTGCTGGTGGACACGGCCCGCCTTGCCGGGTTATCCGCCGCCGGCCTGGACCATATCCAGGTCAGCTTCCAGGACACGGAGGTCGCGTCGGCCGAGCGGATCGGCGGCCTGCGGGGTGCCCAACCCAGAAAGCTGGCCTTCTGCCGCGCGGTGCGGGAAGCCGGCCTGCCTCTGACCCTCAACGCCGTCGTCCACCGCCAGAACCTGGACCGGCTCCAGGAGATGATCGACCTGTCCCTGGACCTGGGCGCCTCGCGGCTGGAGGTGGCCCATGTGCAGTATTACGGCTGGGCCCTGAAGAACCGCGCCGCCCTCATGCCCACAAGGCAGCAGTTGGAGGCGGCGACGGCCGTGGTGGACGCGGCCCGCGTCGCGCTGAAGGGCCGCCTGGTTATCGACTACGTCGTCCCCGACTACTACGCCAGCCGCCCGAAGCCCTGCATGGGCGGCTGGGGCCGGCGCTTCATCACCGTGAACCCCAGCGGCAAGGTCCTGCCCTGCCACGCGGCGGAAAGCATCCCCGGCCTGGAATTCCAACGGGCGGGGGATGTCCCCCTGGCCGACATCTGGGACTGGGGCCCCGCCTTCGAACGCTTCCGCGGCACCGGCTGGATGCCGAGCCTCTGCCAGACCTGCGAGCACAAGGAACGCGACTGGGGCGGCTGCCGCTGCCAAGCCCTCGCCCTCACCGGCGACGCCACCGCCACCGACCCCGCCTGCGCCAAAAGCCCCTTCCACCGGGATTTGGTTGCCGTGGCGGAGCGGGAGAGTGCGGCGGATGTGGGGGAGTTCGTGTACCGGCGGTTTTCATAACGTGAGTGCAAATCGCTGATGTCACCCCGGCCTCCGAGCCGGGGTCCTCGGGATCGCGTCGTGCCAATCACCGAAAGCCCAACCCGCTGTCCACGGCTCAACCTACAGGAACAGTGATGACGGTGATGGCCAGGGATGACAGTGATGCCTCGCTCCTTTTCGGGCCACAGCGCCCGTGCCCGGCCGGGTTCTGGAACGCAGAGGACGCAGATGGCCGCAGAGGACACAGAGGGGTCGGCGCGCCGGTGCCGTAGAGCTAGACCCGTTTCCCGCAGACTGGAAACGGGTCTAGCCTTTTGGGTTCCTCACTCGCCGGCGCCGCATCCGCGGCTTGGCTTACGCGGGCATGGGCCCGCGCGGCGGCAGTCGCCGCCGGAGCGTGTTTACGGTCAGCGTAAACACGCTCTAGATGAAGCCCCCAAGCTGCCCGGCGCCGCAGGCGCCAGACAAATCCATTCTCACGCAGGCACCGACTCCCGTCCAAGGCCGAACCCATCACTGTCATCCCGGCCATTACCGCCATCACTGTTCCAGTAAGTCCAAAACCTCTCTGTGTCCTCTGCGGCCATCTGCGTCCTCTGCGTTCCAAAGATCCCCATCCGCCGCATCGACGCTCATCGGAATGCCCGCTGCCGCGCCATCGGCACTACGGCTTTCCCAAGGGCCCCGGGGTCAAGCCCGGGGTGACCTCCCGCGCCCTGCAAAGTCAGTGACAAAAATCCTATTCCCTGCCACACTCACCCCCGCGCGCCCTCCCCAGGGCCGCCGGTTCTTGGACAGCGTGAACACCCACCACCATCCCCCTTAAAGTGACAAAGGTGACGCGATCGCAACCCCGTCTCCTTTGTCTCCTTAAGCCCGAAACCCCAACGATCCCAACACCCTGGGATGAGACACGCGTCACCTTAAGCGTCACCTTTGGTCACCTTAAGGTCAACTTTGTCTCCGATCTCACCGCCCCCGCGCCTTGCACCCGCTCTCCCCCAGATCGTCGCCCAGGCTGTCCAGCGGCGTGCGCTGGTGCAGGAACCCTTCCTGGGGGGAGACGGAGACCAGAAGCCTGGGGTTGGCCAGCAGGATCGGTTGGCGCAACTGCCCGTCCCAGGGGCGGAAGCTCAGGGACTGGCCCTTGAAGCCGGCCAGGGCGAAGGCGGGGCCCTGGATGAACCTCGCCAGCTCCTCCGGGTCGGCAGACTTCACCCGGCTCGCCGCCTCGCCCACGGCGCGCACCGCCACCCAGGCGGCATAGTCCCGCTCGGTCATCGCCCGGCCGGCGGCGGCCTGGAAGCGGTTCTGCAACTGGGTGCCGCCCCACATCTCGAACACCCGGCTCCAGGCGGTGGGCACCAGCTCATGGGTGCCGGCCACGGGCCGCGGGCGGGCCGTGCGGTGGGACAGGTAGTCGCCGAACCGGTCCCCCTCGTCCGCCACGATCAGCACGTCATGGTCCGCGCCGTTGGTGAAGGTCTGGACCACGTCCCGCTCGTTGGTGAAGCCGTCGTCGGTGCGGGCGTTGCCCACATCGAAGGTCCAGGGCTTGTCCTCCACGATCCGGGCGTTCAGGCGCTTGGCCGTGCGGCGGATGGCGTCGGCATAGGCCTTGTCACCCGGCCCCGGCCCTTCCACCAGGAACCAGCGGGTCCAGCGCTTCAGAGCCAAGTACTGCCCCAGCGCGTCGGCCAGCATGCGGCGGCTGGGCACCGTGTGCAGCAGGTTGGGCCGGCAGTCCTGGTTGCGCAGGGCGTCATCCCGCGCCCTGGCATTGATCACCAGGGCCCCCTTGGCGGCCGGCATGTCCGCCAGGGCCAGCAGCTCCTTCGCCGGCAGGTCGGCCACGATGATGCGGATGCCCTGGGCCAGCAGCCCCTGCGCGGCCTCCGCCAGCTTGCCCGGCTCCTCCGCCACCGCCTCCACCAGGGTGAAGTTCTGCTTCAGGAACCTGCCCGTGGTGTCATTGTCCGCCACCCCCACCCGCGCCCCCTGCAACCCGCCGTCGCGGATCACCGGGTCCAGGAAGGACAGGCTGCTGCTCGGTTCCTCCGCCAGGCCGATGAAGCCGATGGGGATGGTCAGGGGCTGGGGCGCCGCGTTGCTTGCCGGCACCGCCGCCTGGGCAAGGGCCGGGCGGGGCAGGGGGCGGCACTCGCCAGGGCCGCCAGGGCGGCCCATAGGACGATGGTTCGGGCCTTCGCTCTCCGCTGGCGCACGGGCGCCTCCCCAAGGAATTCTCTTTCCCCTAGCAATCAATGGGTTAGCTTACATATTGGGGCCGCTACCATTCGACTAATGTCTTACGGTCGCAAGGCCCTCGGTCACTGGCAATGGCCCGGACCCTCCGATAGAGTCTGGCCTATGTAGCTCCCCCCGTGACATCAGGGTATCGTGGGGGCGGACGTGGCGGGGCCGAACCCCGCGGCGGCAAGGGATGGGATGATGCGTGGCAGCAACCCGCAGCCCCTCCGCAAGGCATGCACCCAGGCGGCCGATGCGGACGTGGCCGCGCAGGACATCTTCGAGCAGTTGGGCGGGCCGGACGTGGCCCTGGTGCTGCTGTTCGTCTCCACCCACCATGACCTGCCCGCCCTGGCCAAGGCGTTAGCGGCGCGCTTCGGCGACGTGCCCGTGGTGGGCTGCACCACGGCGGGGGAGCTGACGCCCTTCGGCTACATGGACGGCGCCGTGACCGGCGTCGCCTTCCCCAAGGACGGCTTCGCCGTGGCGGTGGAACGGATCGACCGCGTCAGCGGGTTTGAGATCGGCGACGCCAAGCCCGCCGCCCGCTCCCTCCTGGCGAAGGCGGAGGTCGCCTCATCCCGCCTCGGCCCCGGCGCCCGCCGCATCGCCCTCTTCCTGGTGGACGGGCTGTGCGTGAAGGAGGAGTTGCTGGTCAGCGCCCTGTTCGACGCGCTGGGCGACGTGCCCCTGATCGGCGGCTCCGCCGGCGACGACCTGTCCTTCAAGAACACCTACGTGCTGCATGAGGGGGAGTTCCGGCAGGACGCGGCCCTGCTGCTGATGCTCTGCACCACCCGGCCCTTCAAGGTCTTCCGCAACCAGCACTTCGTCCACACCGACCGCAAGATGGTGGTCACCCAGGCCGACCCCGCCCGTCGCATCGTGACGGAGATCAACGCCGAACCCGCGGCGCGGGAGTACGCAAGGCTTGTGGGGCTGGAGGGCGAACCCCTGACGCCCATGATCTTCGCCGCCCACCCCGTCGTGGTGCGCACCGGCGGTGAATACTATGTGCGGGCGATCCAGAAGGTGAACGACGACGAGAGCCTGACCTTCTTCTGCGCCATCGATGAGGGCATCGTGCTGACGGTGGCGGACGGGGTGGACATCGTCCGCAGCCTGGAGGATTTGTTCGACCAAGTCAGCCGGGAGATCGGGCCCCCCGACCTGGTCCTGGGCTTCGACTGCGTCTTCCGCTCCCTGGAGCTGGAGCAGAAGCAGCTCAAGCAGTCGGTCAGCCGGCTGCTGGGCCGCAACAACGTGGTCGGCTTCTGCACCTATGGTGAGCAGTACAACGCCATGCACGTGAACCAGACCTTCACCGGTTTGGCCATCGGGATGGCCGCGGCGGCGACTGCGCCGCTGGTGGGGGCGCTATGACCGCCCGCTTCGCCGACCTTCCCCTGCCGGCCAACCAGCCGGAAACGTCCGAGCAGGCCCGCATCCAGGAGCTGGAGCGGGAAAACTTCAAGCTGCGCCGCATCAACAAGGCCCTGATGGACCGGGTCGAGCGCAGCATGGACTTCCAGGGCAACGCCTTCAGCCTGTTCCAGACGGCCATCGTCCTGGAAACCAAGGTCCGCGACCGCACCCAGCAGCTTGAGGAGACCCTGCGGGAACTTGAGGCCAGCAATGCCGAGCTGGCCCGCGCCAAGGAAACGGCGGAAACCGCCCAGACCCGCCTGAAGGAAGCCATCGAGAGCGTGAACGAGGGCTTCGCCCTGTTCGACCGCAACGACCGGCTGGTCCTCTGCAACAAGACCTACCTGGGCCTCTGGCCGGCCATCGCGGACCGCATCCGGCCCGGCATCAGCTTCACGGAGATCGCGGCCCTGGCGGCGCAGCAGCGCTCCGTCATCAGCGCCCTGGTGGCGCCGGACCGCTGGGTGAACGAGCGGCTGGCCCAGCATGCGGAAGCCGACGGCGCCCATGTCCACGCCTTGTCCGACGGGCGCTGGATCCAGATCAATGAGCGGCGCACCCGCGACGGCGGCATCGTCGGCATCTACACCGACATCACCGACGTGAAGGAGCACGACGCGCGGGAACGGGCGCGGGAACTGGCGGAAAAGTCGGTCCTGCTCCAGGCCACCCTGGACAACATCCCCCAGGGCGTCTGCGTGTACGACAAGGATTTGCGGCTGGTGGCCTGGAACGACAGCTATGTCCGGCTGCTGGACCTGCCGCCCGACGTGGTCCATGACGACGCCACCTATGGCGACTTCCTGCGCCACAACGCCGGCCTGGGCGACCGCGGCTTCCCGGCGGAGGCGACGGCCTGGGACCCGGGGGACCCGCACCCCCTCAGCTTCGAGCAGGCCTGGCACAACGGGCTGATGCTGGAGGTGCGGCGCAACCCCATGCCGGGGGGCGGCTTCGTCACCACCTACACCGACATCACGGAGCGCAAGCGGATCGAGCAGGCCCTGCGCGACGGCGAACAGCGCATCCGCCTGATCACCGACGCCATGCCGGCCCTCATCGCCTATGTGGACGCGGGCGAGACCTACCGCTTCGTCAACCGGCGCTATGGCGACCTGTTCAAGCGCCCGCGGGAACAGATCATCGGCACCACGATGCGCGACCTGCTGGGCCCCCAGGCCTATGAGGTGCGCCAGCCCCATGTCCGCGCCGTCATGGCGGGGGCGGAGACGCGGTTCGAGCTGGAGTGGCCCCTGCCGGAGGGCGGCAAGCGCTATTCCCAGGCAGCCTACATCCCCCACTTCGCCCCGGACGGGGAGGTGGTGGGCTTCTTCTCCCTGATCCAGGACGTGACGGAGCGGCGGGCCGCCGCCGACGCCCTGCGGGAAGCGAATGAGGGGCTGGAGCGCCGGGTGGCGGAGCGCACGGCCGCCCTGACCCAGGTGAACCGCCAGCTTTTCCAGGAAATCGCCGAGCGCCAGCAGGTGGAGCAGGCCCTGCGGGAGGCGAAGACCGCCGCGGAGCAGGCCAACCTGTCCAAGACCAAGTTCCTGGCCGCCGCCAGCCACGACCTGCTGCAGCCCCTGAACGCCGCGCGGCTGTTCGTCTCCGCCCTCTGCGACATGGACCAGGAACCGGCTTCCCGGGTGCTGGTGGAGAAGACGGACGCCGCCCTGCTGTCCGTCGAGGATCTGCTAGAGGCGCTGCTGGACATCTCCAAGCTGGATGCCGGCGTGGTCCAGCCGCAGGTGGACGATTTCCCCCTGTCCGCCCTGCTGACCAGCATGCAGCAGGAATACGCCCCCGTGGCGTCGGAACGGGGCCTGAAGTTCAGCGTGGTGCCCAGCAAGGCCGTGGTGCACAGCGACATTCGCCTGCTCCGCCGCATCCTGCAGAACTTCGTCTCCAACGCCCTGCGCTACACCCGCCGCGGCCGCGTGCTGGTGGGCTGCCGCCGGGTGCCGGAGGGCCTGCGCATCGACGTGGTGGACACCGGCCCCGGCATCCCCCTGGACAAGCAGCAGGAAATCTTCGAGGAGTTCCGCCGCCTGGACACGGACCGTCCCGCCGGCCGCGACCGCGGCATGGGGCTGGGCCTCGCCATCGTGCAGCGGGCCGGGCGCATGCTGAACCACCCCATCGGCGTCACCTCGGTGGTGGGCAAGGGCTCCGTCTTCTCCGTCACCGTGCCCCTGGGCAAGCGTCCCAGCCCGCCGGTCAGCCCGCGCCCGGCCGCCACCTCGGTGCGCAGCCCCCTGACGGGGGCCAAGGTGCTGGTCATCGACAACGAGCACGCCATCCTGGACGGCATGGGCGCCCTGCTGAAGGGCTGGGGCTGCCAGGTGGAGGTGGCCTCTTCCGGCATCGAGGCCATGGACGCCCTGGTCCGCTTCCAGAGCCCGCCGGACGTCATCATCGCCGACTACCACCTGGAGGACGGCGCCCTGGGCGTGGATGAGATCGCCACCGTCCGCCGCGCCTGCGCCCGCCCCGTCCCCGGCCTAGTCATCACCGCCAACCGCACGGCGGAGGTGCATGAGAAGGTGCAGGAACATGGCCTTCCCGTCCTGACCAAGCCGGTCAAGCCCGCCCAGTTGCGGGCGCTGATGACACAGTTGCTGGCGTAGTCGACGGTGCCCTCTCCCCAAGGAGAGGGGAAAGAGGCCGTGATCCATGTCATGGCGGGAACCCACCGCTCCGGGCCAGGGTTTGCTGGCCGCAACGGACAGCGGGGCATGGGCCATGGCACGGGCAGGGGTAAGCGAGGAAGACCAGCTCTTCGAGAGCATGGCGATGGCGTTCTGCGAGACCTTCACCCTCGCGGGCCTGTGGAAACCCTGGGTTTCCCGGCGCCGGCCGTTGCGGGAAGGATTTGCGCTGGGCGGCTTCAAGGAGCGCTCGGTGCGGATGGTTGCCCTGCTGCTGATGTTCTGCGGCATGGCCCAGGCGATCACTGCCGCCGCGGGCCTCTATGGCCTGCTGGCCTGGGCGGCGGCGGAGCAGAACCTTTTCGCCTTCTCCGCCGCGGCGGTCGCCAGCCTGATGGCCCTGGTCATGGCCGTGCGCTGGCAGTTGCAGACGGAGCCGTGACCCTTTCCCGTCCCGGGCGTTGACGCTCCCGGTATCCGACTGGGACGGGAGCGTGAGACGATGCGCGTGATGACGGGAGCCCTGCTGACCGCCCTGGCGCTGGCGATGGCGCCGACCCCGGCCGTGGCGGATGAGGCGCGCACCGTGCCCAGCCAGGCCGGGCCGCTGCGGGTGGAGACGGTGGCCGGCGGCCTGGACCACCCTTGGGGCATCGCCTTCCTGCCCGACGGGCGCATGTTGGTGACAGAACGGGCGGGGCGGCTGCGGGTCGTTTCCGCCGACGGCACGGTGTCAGGGCCCCTGCGCGGCGTGCCTGACGTGGCGGCCAGGGGGCAGGGTGGGTTGCTGGACGTGGCCCTGGACCCCGCCTTCGACCAGAACCGGCAGGTCTACATCACCTATTCCGAGCCCGGGCCCAACGGCACCGCCGGTACGGCTGTGGCCCGCGCCACGCTTGGGGAAGGGGCCTTGGAGAACCTGTCGGTCATCTTCCGGCAGGAACCGAAGGTCACGGGCGGCAACCATTACGGTTCTCGCCTGGCATTCACGCCGGACGGGTCCCTGTTCGTCACCTTGGGCGAGCGCTTCAAGTTCGACCCGGCCCAGGACCTGTCGAACCACCTGGGCAAGGTGGTGCGGCTGCGGCCCGACGGGACGGTGCCGCCGGACAACCCCTTCGTCAACCGCCAGGGCGCCCGGCCGGAAATCTGGTCCTACGGCCACCGGAACCCGCAGGGCATCGCCGTGGACCCGCGGGACGGCAAGGTCTGGACCATCGAGTTCGGCCCCCAGGGCGGGGACGAGCTGAACCGGCCCGATGCCGGGAAGAACCATGGCTGGCCGCTGGTGAGCTGGGGCGAGCATTATGATGGGCGGGACATCCCCGACCCGCCGACCCGCCCGGACTTCGCCGATGCGGTGAGGCACTGGGTCCCTGCCATCTCCCCCTCCGGCATGGCCTTCTACCGGGGCACCCTGATCCCCGGCTGGCAGGACAACCTGCTGGTCGCCTCCCTGGGCGAGGGCGGAATCGTACGGTTGACCCTGGAGGGCGACGCCGTCACGGGGCAGGAGAGCATCCCCCTGGACACCCGCATCCGGCAGGTGGTCACCGGCCCGGACGGGGCTGTCTATGCCCTGACGGATGAGGAGGGCGGGTCCGTGCTGCGCCTGTCACCGGCCACCGGCGACGGCGTGGCGGCCGGTGGTCAGGACAAGCGCGGGTAGGCGCACTTTCGAATTCGAAACCGGCCCGGTCAGCGGCGCGCCCTACTGCGCCGCGGCCCGCATGGGCGTGGCGGCGCAGGGGGTGCTGGGGGTGAAGTTGACCTTGTTGGCCATGATCACCGCCTGCGTCCGGCTGAACACCCGCAGCTTCTGCAGGATGGCGGAGACATGGGCCTTCACGGTCGTCTCCGTCACGTCCAGCTCGTAGGCGATTTCCTTGTTCAGCTTGCCGGCCACCACCAGTTCCAGCACCTTGCGCTGTTGCGGGGTCAGGCTGTCGATGCGGCGCAGGATCTCCTGGTCCTCACCGGACGGGGCGGCGGCGGGTTCCTCGTCGCCCAGGTCCACGGGCGTGAAGATTTCCCCGTTCAATACGCCGCGCAGGGCATCGGCGATGGCGCTGCGGGGCAGCGACTTGGGCACGAAGCCTGCCGCCCCCTGCCGCAGGGCCTCTGTCACCAGCTTGCGGTCGCAGGAGGCGGAAACGATGACAACGGGCAGGGACGGGAAACGGGTGCGCAGGGTGGACAGGCCGCCGAAGCCGTTCATGCCGGGCATGTTCAGGTCCAGCAGGACCAGGTCGAAGTCACCTTCCCTGTCGATGGTGCGCACGGTCTCATCCAGGTCGCACGCCTCGAACAGTTCGCACCGGTCGAAGGCGACAGCGAGCACGGTCCGCAGGCCGTCCCGGACCAGAGGGTGGTCATCGGAAATCAGCACCTTCCCCAAGGCGGTCCTCCCGGACTTTTTATTTCGCATATGCGAATTGGGTTAGTCGTTTCGACCAACCATACTAAGGGCATGGGGCATTAATGCAAGCGCGGGGCCGGATGAATCCGGCCCCGCACCCGTTTTGTTCACAGTTCAAAAGTATTAGGCCTTCGGGAGCTTGAAGACCCAGAGGGAACCGCCCTGGTTGATGTGCTGGATGGACTTTGCCACCTCGCCGCCCCAGAGCGGCACGGCGCCACCCCAGCCGGAAACGACGGCAACGTACTGCTCACCGTCCTGCTCCCAGGTGATCGGGGTGCCGACCACGCCGGAACCGGTGTTGAACTTCCACAGCTCCTTGCCGGTCTTGGCGTCGAAGGCCTTCAGGAAGCCCTCCGGCGTGCCGGTGAAGACCAGGTTGCCGGCGGTGGTCATCACGCCACCCCACAGCGGGGCCTTGTTCTTGTACTCCCACTTGATCTCGCCGGTGGCCGGGTCGACCGCGCGGAGCACGCCGATGTGGTCCTGGTAAAGCGGCTTGATGTTGAAGCCGGCGCCCAGGTAGGCGGCACCCTTCTTGTAGGCGATGGGCTCGTTCCAGATGTCCATGCCCCACTCGTTGGCGGGCACGTAGAACAGGCCGGTGTCCTGGCTGTAGGCCATGGGCATCCAGTTCTTGCCGCCCAGGAAGGACGGGGCCGCGAACACGGACTTGCCCTTGCCGTCGGCGCCGCCGCCCTCCATCGGGTTGCCCGGGCGGTTGGCCGGGTCGTAGATCGGCTTGCCGTTCTTGTCGAAGCCCTTGGCCCAGGTGATCTTGGACACGAACGGGGTCGCGCTGATGAACTTGCCGTTGGTGCGGTCCAGCACGAAGAAGAAGCCGTTGCGGTCGGCCTTGGCGCCGGCCTTGATGGTCTTCCCGTCCTTCTTCAGCTCGAACGGGATGAACTCGTTCACGCCGTCGAAGTCCCAGCCGTCATGCGGGGTGGTCTGGTAGTGCCACTTGATCTCGCCCGTGGCCGGGTCGATGGCCAGGGTGGAGGAGGTGTACAGGTTGTCGCCGGGGCGCAGGTGGCTGTTCCAGGGGGCCGGGTTGCCGGTGCCCATGTAGATCAGCTTGGACTCGGGGTCGTAGGTGCCGCCCAGCCAGGTGGCGCCGCCGCCCTGCTTCCACATGTCGCCCTGCCAGGTCGCGTTCAGCTTCCCGGTCATGGTGCTGTCCTTGCCGTTCAAGGTGCCCATGTGGCCCTCGATGGTCGGCCGGGACCAGACCAGCTCACCGGTCTTGGCGTCGCGCGCCTCCACCTTGCCGACGATGCCGAACTCACCGCCGGAGTTGCCGGTGATGATCTTGCCATCCACGATCATCGGCGCGGCGGTGTAGCTGTAGCCCGCCTCGTAGTCCGCCATCTTCTTGGACCAGACGACCTTGCCGGTGTCCTTGTTCAGGGCGACCAGCTTGGCGTCCAGGGTGCCGAAATAGACCATGTCGCCATAGATGGCGGCGCCACGGTTCACCACGTCGCAGCAGGGCATGATGCCCTCGGGCAGGCGGGCGTCGTACTGCCACTTCTCCTCGCCCGTCTTGGCGTCCACGGCCCACAGGCGGGAGTAGGAGCCCGTCACGTAGATCACGCCGTCATGGACGATGGGCTGGGCTTCCTGGCCGCGCTGCTTCTCACCGCCGAAGGAGAAGGAGAAGACCGGCACCAGCTTGGTGACGTTGTCGGTGTTCAGCGTCTTCAACGGGCTGTAGCGCTGGGCCTTCGGGCCCATGCCGTTGGTCAGCACGTCACCCGGCGTCTCCGCGTCCTTCATCAGGTCCGCGTCGGTCGGTCCGGCGGCATAGGCCTGCGGAAGGGCCGCCAGCGAGAGGCCCAGCACGGCACAGCTCGCCAACAGGAACTGCTTCATGGCGTCAATCTCCCCTTGTGTTTTC
This sequence comes from Aerophototrophica crusticola, assembly GCF_012913305.1. NCBI lineage: Bacteria > Pseudomonadati > Pseudomonadota > Alphaproteobacteria > Rhodospirillales > Rhodospirillaceae > Aerophototrophica > Aerophototrophica crusticola. The sequence continues at coordinate 637,842 of NZ_CP051775.1, forward strand.
GGCCGCGGCAATCCCGCGGAACCCGGACGTGTCTCTACCGATGATCATCCCGGGTTCCCCCTCCCCATGCCTGGTTCCAGGTCCGGGGGAGGGCGCATCAGGGCGCCGGATCACGACAGCAGCAGACTACCGGGGGTGTCCATTGTCACAATTGGACCTTAGTACAAATGGGGTTATATGCAGGGATCGGCATGAAAAATGGTCGGTGGCTGTATGAAAGGAAAAGCACATGGCGGCGTTGCCGGCCAAGGTTTCCCTTCCGGCAACGCCACTTATATTAGGTAACATGCCTGATCAGCCGCTGACGGCGGGCGTATGCGTCATACCATATTTTGAGAAGACTTCGGCAAGCTTGCCGTCGCGGGACAGGGCGTTGACCACGTCCTCCAGCTTGTAGGCCAAGTCCCGGCTATCCTCCTTCACCGCCATGCCGATGTCCCAGCTTGGCCGGAACAGGCCGGGGAAGGGGCCGCCGACCAGCTTGAACTTCCTGGCCGCGTCGCCCAGCCCATGCTCGATCTGGGTGTGGGACGCCATGACGCTCGCCACCTCGCCCTTGCGCAAGGCTTCCACCGCCTTCTCGCCGGTGGGGAAGTGGTTGACATCGCCGCGCAGGCGACCGCCGAAGGAGCCGGTCAGGTAGAAGTCGGGGACGCTGTCGATCTCCACCCCGATGCGGGTGCCGGCCAGTTCGGTGACCGGGCCGGTGCAGTCCACCTTCTCCGGGTCGCAGGCCAGGGCGAAGCGCTCCCGGTGGTAGGGGCCGAAGATCACGGCGTTGGGGTTGCGCAGGGCGAATTCCTTGTCCACCGGGACGTGGAGCATGACGTCCGCCACCTCCCCCCGGTGATGGGGCCCTTCCAGACGGCGTTGCGGAGGTCGTCCTCCACGTTCTCGTCGGCGGGCAGCTCGAAAAATTCGACCCGCACGCCCAGGGCCGCGGCCAGCAGGAAGGCCAGGTCCACGTCGGCGCCCACCAGCTTGTCGTCCCGGCGCCAGGACCAGGGGGCGAAATCCGTGTAGACCGCCACCCGAAGCCGGCCCTTCTTGACGACCGTGTCCAGCGGGGCCGCGGAAACGCGCGACGGCAGCGCGCCCGCCAGGGGCAGCGCTGCCGCGGTGGCCAGTCCCTTCAGGACGGCGCGCCGGTTCATTCGGCCGGCACCGTCTCGATATAGGCGCGGATGGCCCAGAGGGCTTCCTGGCCCAGCACCTCACCGAAGGCCGGCATGTAGACCTTGCCGTCCCGGGTGGCGCCCTTGCGCACCCGCTCGCTGTACCACTCGTCCCCGCTGTCGCCGGGCTCCAGGTAGCGCAGGTCCGGGGCGATGCCGCCGGAGATCACGCCCAGCCCGTGGCAGCGGGCGCAGTTCTGGTTGTAGGCGGAGGAGCCGATCTGGATGGCCTTGGCGTTGCCGCGGTACGGGTTGCTGGCCCGCCACTCCGCGCCCAGCTTCTCCAGACCCTCAGTGTTGACGGCCTGGGGGGTGACGTCGCCGTGGGCGAACACGGACCCGGCGCCCGCGACGGCGAGGAAGGTGGCGGCGGCGATACCGGCCAGCCAGCGAGGACCGTGATTCATGACGCATGACCTCCAACAATGCCCATCGGGCCGCTGTGCGCCGGGCCCCGTGGGTGGGCTTCCGGCCCGCGAAATCTAGACGTTTGCCCCGGACGGACTTAATTCGACTTTGGTGTCAGGGGGGAGGCGCCGCCCCGCGCGAGGCCTGGGAGACTTGCCTTCGCCCTTCGTCTAATTCCCGGCTTTCCCGCGGCCCCGCTAGGCTTGGCCCCAAGCCGTCGCCCTGCCCGGCAGGGGCCGAAGGATGGCAGCAGCGGGAGGAAGGGCATGGGTCGATGGCATACCATGGTCGGGGGCGGGGACGGGTCCCGGGCCGGGTCACCGGGGGGTGACGAAAGTATGCGCGTCAACTTGCCCCACCCGCGGCGCCTGCTGCCGGGCGTGCTGGCGGGCCTGCTGCTGGCCCTGCCGGCGGGGGCGGAGACGATCTATGTCTCCAACGAGCGGGACAACACCCTGTCCGTCATCGACGGCAAGACCCTGGCGGTGACCCAGACCATCAAGGTCGGGATGCGGCCCCGGGGCATCACCCTGAGCCAGGACGGCAAGCACCTGTACGTCTGCGCCAGCGACGACGACACGGTGCAGGTGATGGACATCGCCACCGGCAAGATCCTGCACAACCTGCCCTCTGGCGACGACCCGGAGACCTTCGCCCTGGCCCCCGACGGGACCCACCTGTATGTCGCCAACGAGGATGACAATGTCGTCACCGTGGTGGACGTGCCCAGCCGCAGCGTGGCCTACCAGGTGGATGTGGGCGTGGAGCCGGAGGGGATGGCCGTCAGCCCCGACGGGGCCTGGGCGGTGAACACGTCCGAGACGACGAACATGGTCCACTGGATCGACACCAAGGCCAGGGCCGTGGTGGACAACACCCTGGTGGGCAGCAGGCCGCGGGACGCGGAGTTCACGCCCGACGGCAAGGAGTTGTGGGTGTCGGCGGAGATCGGCGGCACCGTCCATGTCATCGACGTGGCCACACGGCAGCCCAAGAAGACCATCGAGTTCGCCATCAAGGGCGTGCAGAAGGACAAGATCCAGCCCGTGGGCATGGAGCTGACGCCCGACGGCAAGACCATGTTCGTCGCCCTCGGCCCCGCCAACCACGTGGCCGTTGTGGATGCCAAGACCTTCGAGGTGAAGGACTACCTGCTGGTGGGCCGGCGGGTCTGGCACCTTGCGCTTACGCCCGATGGCTCCCGTCTGTTCACCACCAACGGCGTCAGCAACGACGTCTCGGTAGTGGACGTGGCGAGCCTCAAGGTGGTCAAATCCATCCCGGTTGGCCGTTATCCGTGGGGCGTGGTGGTGAAGCCGTGACAGAAGCCGTTCCGGCCTTGGGCGTTTCCGGTGTCAGCTTCGGCTATGGCAGGCGGGCCGATGGCGCCGCCTTCGCCATCCGCGACATCGATTTCCAGGTGGGGGAAGGGGAGTTCACGGCCTTGCTGGGCGTCAACGGCGCCGGCAAGACCACCCTGCTGGCGGTCATCACCCGGCTGTTCGATGCCGGGTCGGGGAGCGTGAAGGTCTGCGGCTTCGACATGGGCAAGCAGCCGCGCGACGCCCTGGCCCGCATGGGCGTGGTGTTCCAGCAGGCCACGCTGGACCTGGACCTGACCGTGCGCCAGAACCTGTCCTATGCCGCCGGCCTGCGCGGCCTGGCCAAGGCGGACTATGCCCCCCGTATCGACATGCTGCTGCACCGCTTCGCCCTGGCGGAGCGGGCGGGGGACAAGGTGCGGAGCCTGAATGGCGGGCACCGGCGGCGGGTGGAGCTGGCCCGCGCCCTGCTGCACCGGCCCCGCCTGCTGGTGTTGGACGAGCCGACGGTGGGGCTGGACGTGCCCAGCCGCCGGGCGCTGGTGGAGCATGTCCACGCCCTGTGCCGGGAGGAGGGGGTGGCCGTGCTGTGGGCCACCCACCTGTTCGACGAGATATTGCCGGAGGACCGGGTGGTGGTGCTGGACCGGGGCCGGGTGGTGGCCACCGGCAGCGTGCCTGAGATCAAGGCCCGGGCCGACGCCCCCAGCCTGGACCGGGCCTTCCACGCCCTGGTGGGGAGGAACGCGGCATGACCGCCATGGGGTATGTCCGCGCGCTCCAGGCGGTGGTCTGGCGCGAGGTCTTGCGCTTCGTGCACCAGCGGGAACGCTTCGTCTCCGCCCTCGTCCGGCCGCTGGTCTGGCTGTTGGTCTTCGCGGCGGGGTTCCGGGCGGCGCTGGGCGTCTCCGTCCAGCCGCCCTATGAGACCTATATCACCTATGAGACTTATATCCTGCCCGGCCTCTGCGCCATGGTGCTGCTGTTCAACGGCATGCAGAGCAGCCTGTCCATGGTCTATGACCGGGAGATGGGCAGCATGCGGCTGCTGCTGGTCAGCCCCTTGCCGCGGGAGTTCCTGCTGACCGCCAAGCTGCTGGCGGGCACGGCGGTTGGGGTGATGCAGGTCTATGCCTTCCTGGTCATCGCCGCCGCCTTCGGCATCGTGGCGGAGCCGTGGGGATACGTCACGGTGCTGCCGGCCCTGGTGCTGGCCGGGCTGATGCTGGGCGCCGTGGGCATGCTGCTGTCCAGCACCATCAAGCAGTTGGAAAACTTCGCCGGTGTGATGAACTTCGTCATCTTCCCGGCCTTCTTCCTGTCGTCCGCCCTGTACCCCCTGTGGAAGATGCGGGAGTCCAGCGAGCTGCTCTGGCAGATCTGCGCCCTGAACCCCTTCACCCACGCGGTGGAGCTGATCCGCTTCGCCCTGTACGGCCAGGTGGACTGGGTGTCCCTGGCCTGGGTGCTGGGAGCGCTGGTGTTGTTCCTGGGCGCCAGCTTCCTGGCCTACAACCCCGCCCGCGGCCTCATGCCCAAGAAGGCCGGGGCGGGGGAGGGGTGAGTGTTTGACATCGGGTGACGTAACGAGACCTTAAGGTGACCAAAGGTGACGCTTAAGGTGACACGTGTCTCATTCCAGGGTGTTGGGATCGTTGGGGTTTTGGGCTTAAGGAGACAAAGGAGACGGGGTTGCGATGGCGTCACCTTTGTCACTTTAAGGGGGATGGCGGTTGGGAATTCACGCTGTCCAAGAACCGGCGGCCCTGGGGAGGGCGCACGGGGAGGAGTGTGGCAGGGAATAGGATTCTTGTCACTGACTTTGCAGGGCGCGGGAGGTCACCCCGGGCTTGACCCGGGGCCCTTGGGAAAGCGGACCTGCCACTGGCGCGGCAGCGGGCCTCCTGATGAGCGTCGATGCGGCGGATAGCAGTTTCTGGAACGCAGAGGACGCAGATGGCCGCAGAGGGGTTCAACTTACTGGAACAGTGATGACGGTGATGGCCAGGGATGACAGTGATGCGTTCGGCCTGGGACGGGCGTCGGTGGCTGCGTGAATGAGCAGTTGACTGGCGCCTTCGGCGCCTAGGAGCAGAGCGGGCATCGTTATGCCCGAGGGTACCGCCGTACCGACCCTTCTGTGTCCTCTGCGGCCCGAAAGGGAGCAAGACATCACTGTCATCCCTAGCCATCACCGTCATCACTGTTCCTGCACGTTGAGCCGCGGACAGCGGGTTGGGCTTTCGGTGATTGGCACGACCGGTCCCCGAGGGCCCCGGCTCGGGGGCCGGGGTGACTCCGGTGATTTGCAGGGCCCTCACCGGATTGCCGGGCGGGCTGTTCATGCTAGGATAGAGACGATGAAGCGAGGTGCACCATGCCCGTCCACCAAGTGCGATTGACCGAGGAGCAGGAAGCCTTCATCGCCGCGCAGGTGAAGGATGGACGTTACCCTGATGTGGAGTCGGCGCTCAGGGATGGGGTGTTCGCGCTGGAGCTGATCGACAGCGATGAAGAGATGCAGCTCCGCCGGCTTCATGCCGAGATCAAGATCGGCTTGGACCAACTTGACCGTGGCGAGTATGTGGAGGTTCGCCTGGATCAGCTGGGCGACTACCTGAACAGCCTTGGGCGGACCGCCACGAAGAAGTGGCCGCCGGCTTAGGCGACCATGGTCCAGGTTCGCTTTTCACTAAGAGCCCTACAAAACATCGCGGACATCCTTGACTGGTCGGGGGACGAGTTCGGCTTGGCGGCGCGAGCCCGGTACGAGCGACTCATTCGGCAAGCCGTTGACGATCTGGCAGAAAATCCGGAGCGCTTTGGTACTAAGGCTGCAAAGGGGTTCGAGCCCATCCGCATCTTCCATTTGCGGCACAGCCGCCTTTCCGGATCTGCCTCTGCCGACAGGGTCCGCTCGCCGCGCCACCTGATCGCATACCGGCCGGTTGGGCCTGATATCATCGAGATCGTCTGTGTTATCCATGACGCCATGGACCTCAAGCGCTACCTTCCCAAACCTTGAGCGAGATATGTGCGTGGGCGTCGGATTACGCTTCGCTAATCCGACCTACGTCACGCGATCAACCTGAACACGGGCTCCGGCCGGCTCACCAAATCCTGGCGGAAGGCCTCGACGTCGCGTTCGGTGCGGTCCTCGCGGCGGCCGGGGACCGTGACCTCCGCCACCACGCGGGTGGGGGAGGGGGAGAGGATCAGGATGCGGTCGGCCAGCTCGATGGCCTCGCGCAGGTCGTGGGTCACCAGCAGGGCGGCGCAGGGGCGTTCGGCCAGCGTATCCAGCAGCAGGCGGCGCAGGCGGCGGGCCAGGGGGCCGTCCAGGCTGACGAAGGGTTCGTCCAGCAGCAGCAGGTCCGGCTCCACGGCGAAGGCGCGGGCCAGGGCGGCGCGGCGCTGCATGCCCAGGCTGACCTGGGTGGGGAAGCGCTGGGCGGCCTCCGCCAGGCCCATGTGGGCCAGCCAGTGGGCGGCGATGCCGGTGCCGCGGCGGGGCTTGGGCAGGACCAGTTCCAGGTTCTGCTCCAGCGTGCGCCAGGGCAGCAGGCGGGGTTCCTGGAAGACGCAGGCGATGTGCGGTTCCCTGCCACCAAGGGCGGGGAAGGACAGGCTGCCATCAAACCGGCTGTCCAGGCCGGCGACGATGTTCAGGCTGGTGGTCTTGCCGCAGCCGGACGGGCCCACCAGGGCCACGCTTTCCCGCGGGCCCACGGTGAAGGCCAGGTCGCGCACCACCGTGACCGGCTGGCCAGAGGCGCCGGGATAGGTCTTGCCCGCGATGCGCAGGTCAAGGACGGGCGGTGCGCCAGCGGGCGGCATGTCGTTCCACGGGGGCAAGCAGGGCCAGCTCCAGCAACTGGGCAACGGCGACGAAGGCGAAGGTATAGGCCAGCAACCGGGCGATGTCGAAAAGCTGGAAGAACATGTGGATCTGGAACCCCACGCCGTTGCTCCGGCCCAGCAGCTCCACCAGCAGCACGATCTTCCAGATCAGCGCCAAGCCGTTGCGGGCCGCCGCCATCATGTAGGGCGCCAACTGGGGCAGGACCACATGGCGCAGCGTGTCATAGCGCGACAGGCGGTAGGCGCGGGCCATGTCCATCAGCCCCTCATCCAGGGACCGGGCGCCGGACCGTACCTGCACCACCACGTTGGGGATCTTGTTCACCGCCACGGCGGCGATGGCCGCGGCCTCCGTCAGGCCCAGCCAGACATAGGCGAGGACGACCACCACCAGGGCCGGGACGTTCAGGGTCAGCACCAGCCAGGGGCCCAATATGTCATCCGCCGTGCGGAACCGGCCCATCAGGATGCCCAGGGCCACGCCGATGCTCATGGCGAGCGCGAAGCTGGCCGCCACCCGCCAGAGGGTGAGGCCAAGGTGGTAGAACAGCTTGCCGTTGGCGGCCTCCGCCACCAAAGCCTCCCCCACAGCCAGGGGGCCGGGGAGGGTCGGGCTGGCCGCGATGGCGGCCGCCGCGGCCCAGATCCCCAGCAGGGCCAGGATGGACAGGGCAGTCCAGGGGCGGCGGTCCATTCCTTTCATCCGGCGGGCCCCTCAGCCCCAGGCCAGGGGCCAGAAAGTGCCCTCCGGGATCGTGGTGGCGCTGCCCACCAGCTCCGGCCCGCCCAGCTTGGCCAGCAGGGTGAACAGGGCGGCGGCGTCCTTGCGCTCCGGCTCCCCCCACTTGGTCGGGATGCCTTCCCGGAAGCGGTCGCGCAGGCGCAGGGCGGCGGCATCGCTGTCGGCGCCCATCAGGGGGCGCAGGGGCGCCCAGGCCGCGTCGTCCCTGGCCAGGATCTCCTTCGCCTTGCGGGAGCAGTCGGCGAAGGCGGCGACGGCGGCGCTGTTGGCCTTGGCCCAGTCCTCCTTGAAGCAATAGCCGACCATGGGCACCTCTGTCGTCACGCCCAGGCCGCGGGTCACCTCATCCATGCCGGCGAGCTGGCGCATGCCCTTGGCCTCCAGCTTGGCGGCGAAGTGCCAGTAGGTGAGGGCGGCGTCGATACGGCCGGCCTCCAACTGCTGCGACAGCAGGGGCGGGGCGGCATAGACAGGCTCCGCCGCCGTGGCCAGGTCCAGCCCGTGGGCCTGCTTCGCATGGGCCTGGAGCATCAGCCAGCTCTTGTCCAGGGCGCTGCCGGCCACGCCGATGCGGCGGCCCTTCAGGTCGGCCAGCGATTTCATGGGGGAGTTGCCGGGGACGATCACGGCGCCGAGGGAGGCGGTGTAGGGCAGGAAGGCCAGGTTGGTGCCCGTGGCCCGCTGCCGCGCGACCCATAGCCAGTCGTTGGTGATCACGTCCACCGAACCGCCCTGGAGCGCAACCTGGCCTGCCTGGGGGCCGGCCAGCTCCACCGGCACGATGGTCAGGCCCGCTTCCTTGTCCAGGCCGAAGCGGCGGATGGTGTCCAGCTCCCACTGCACCGTGCCGAAGGGCAGGACGCCAAGGCGCAAGCTGCCCGCCTGGGCGGCGCGGGCGGGCGGGGACAGCAGGGCGGGCAGGGCCAGGGCGGCGCCCGTGCCAAGGAGCATCTGGCGGCGCGTCAGCGCGCCGTTCGTCACCGAGTCGGCCATGGTTTCCTCCCGCCCGGGGTTCGACCCACGCGCAGGCGTGGCCACCCTTCTTCATGTTGGCCGGGGAAGCTTAGGAAATGCCCCCGCCGCCCTGATATTAGACCAAGGCACAATTCCGGACCCGTGCGCAGCCGTGGTGTCATCCTTCCGCAGCCCAAGCCGCGGGAGCGTTTCCGCGCCCGGCCGGCCAGCCCCCGACATTCCACCCCATCGGGCAAGACTTGGCAAGAATCCAGCCGGGTCCGTGCATGGCGTGCCATGCTTCAGCGCAATATATGACTGAGCTATCGCAATATTAAAATCACCGCTCGATAACGGTGGTAACCCGGGCCTCCTTGGCGGCGACTAAAGTTCAATAGGACGTCCTAATAACCACTCGTACTCTGTTGTCACAAGTCCGGGCGACCTTATGCCGTCGGACAAGATGCGCCAAGGCATTGTCTTGGTGCCGGGGGACCTTTTGCCTGCGCGCCGGAAAGGAAACGGGCGTGGGCATTCACGGGGAGGAAGATATGAGGATTCGTGACATCCTGCTGGCCGGGGCGTGCCTTGGCGCCCTGGGCTTGTCCATGGCAGCGCCTGCCCGGGCGGACGTGACCGACGACCTGCTGAACCAACTCCAGGCCAAAGGCATCCTGACGGCGCAGGAAGTCCAGGTGCTCAAGGCCCGCAAGGCCGAGGAAGATGCCAAGCGCGGCCAAGCCGTGCCGGACACCACCCGGGCCCAGGCCCAGGCCCCCGCGGGGAACGCCGACAGCGCCGGCTTCATCCGGGCCGCGGACACCGGCGTCGGCCTCCGGATCGGTGAGGTGGAGGTGAAGCTCTCCGGCTCCATCAACGGCTTCTACACCTATGACAACCCGAAGGGCGGCAATGATGTCGTCGTCGGCGGTGTCGCGGGCGGCACCGAGGAGACCTCCTCCATCCGCAGCGGCCTGCTGCCCAGCTTCCTGAAGTTCGACATCACGACGACCCAGGGCGGGATCGACGTGGGCGCCCATTTCGGCCTGTATCCCGGCATCAACAGCAGCGCCACGGCGGTGGGCGCCAACTCCGGCGGCCTGCCCATCGGGCTGGGCACCAGCGGCATCGACTTCCGCCAGAACTACCTGACCTTCGGCACGAAGAATGCGGGCGAGATCAAGATCGGCCGCGACATCGGCCTGTTCGGGTCCGACGTGATCCTGAACGACATTACCCTGCTGGGCGTCGGCACGGCGGCCGGCAACAACGCGCCGGGCAACACCAGCCTGGGCCGCATCGGCATCGGCTACATCTATACCGACTTCCAGCCGCAGATCACCTACACCAGCCCGGACTTCGGCGGGTTCAAGGTGGCGGCGGGCATCTTCCAGCCGCTGCACGCGGTGGCGGCGCCGGGCTTCAGCCTGGAAAGCGACAGCGGCGACACGCCCGGCTTCCAGGCCAAGGCCACCTATACCCTGGATGTCGGCGGCGTGAAGGGCACCGTCTGGGGCAGCTTCCTGACGCAGGAGCTGGCCAATGTGGGCGGGACCGGCCGCAGCCCCACCGGCCAGGCCTTCGACGTGGGCACCAAGCTGACCTTCGGGCCGGTGACGGCGCTGGGCTATTACTACACCACCGAGGGCGTGGGCACGACCGGCCTGTTCTACAACGCCATCGCGGCGAACGGGAACAAGCGCGACAGCGACGGCTTCATCCTGCAGGGCCAGGCCAAGTTCGGCAAGGCGGCCCTGGGCGTCAGCTATGGCGAGAGCAACCTGGACCTGGCCGGCGGCGAGGCGGTGTCCGAGCTGGTGGAGACCAACCAGTCCTGGGTGTTCCAGGCCCAGTACGCCCTCACCAGCTGGCTGAACCTGGTGGGCGAGTACACCAACACCGAGTCCGACGCCCACAACGGCAACAAGGCGGAGAACAACAGCATCGCCCTGGGCGCCATCATGTTCTTCTAGGACGGGACGCGTTGGACAAGGCAGCGGCGCGGGGAGCGATCCCCGCGCCGTTTTCGCTTGTGCAAGGTGCTGAATGTTATCCCGGGCTTGACCCGGGAGCCTTGGGAAGGCGGACGTGCCAAGGGGCGGCAGCGGGGTAAGAATAAAGAAAAACAGGGGCTTTCGGTGCCCTGCATCGACCGATCCCGAGGGCCCCGGGTCAAGCCCGGGGTGACATCAGGTGTTTTGCACGGCCGGCGCGAACGCTGCCCGCACCGCCTCCACCAACCGCCCGGCGGTGGTGTCCACCGGGTCGGCGCCGGTTTCCAGGACCAGGTCGGGGGTGGCGGGGGGCTCGTAGGGGGCGGAGATGCCGGTGAAGCCGGGGAGGGTGCCGGACTTCGCCTTGGCGTAGAGGCCCTTGGGGTCGCGGGCGGCGCAGGTCTCCAGGTCGGCCTTGACCCAGACCTCATGGAAGCCCTCGCCGACGATGGCGCGGGCCTGGTCGCGCATGGCATGGGTGGGGGAGATCAGGCTGACCAGGACCAGGGTGCCGGTCTGGGCCAGCAGGTTCGCCACCTCCGCCACGCGGCGGACATTCTCCACCCGGTCGGCCTCGCTGAAGCCCAGATCGCTGGTCAGGCCGGTGCGGAGGTTGTCGCCGTCCAGCACGGCCACCTTCCAGCCCGCGTCGAACAGGGCCCGCTGGGCCGCCATGGCGATGGTGGACTTGCCGGCGCCGGACAGGCCGGTCAGCCAGACCACGCCGCCGCGGTGGCCGGTGCGGGCCTCGAACTCGGCCCGGGTGACGGAGGAGCTGACAGCGGTGACCGCCTTGGGCGCGGGCTTGGCCACGTCGTCCGCGGCACCCAGCAGGACGCAGCCGCCGACGATGCGGCTTTCCCGGGCAAGGCCGGCGCGGCCGGTGGCGGCGATCTCCGTGTGGATGTCGAAGGGGATGGGGCTGGCGGCGCGCAGCACCAGCTCGGCGATGCCGCCCTGGCCCACCTCCTTGGCCTCCGCGTCGGTCAAGGTCTGGAGGTCCAGCACCTTCTCCACCCGGTCCACCAGCACCGGGTGCTCGGCGGTGGCGAGGCGGAGGAACAGGCGGGTGCCCGATGTCAGCGGCTGGGTGTCCAGCCAGAAGGCGCGGACGCGCACCGCCTCCGCCGCGCGGGGCGGGCTGGCAGGGGCGGAGACCACCTGCCCGCGGGCCAGGGCCGCGTCCTCCTCGAACAGCACGGCGACGGAGTGGCCGGCGGTGGCGTAGTCCTCAGCCTCACCCCGGCCGGTGTCGATGGCGGCCACGGTCACGGGCTGGCCGGTGGGGGCGATGACCAGCTTGTCGCCGACGCGCAGGCGCCCGCTCTCGATCCGGCCCACGGCCAGGCGGTTGTCGCCCTTGCGGTAGACGTCCTGCACCGGCAGGCGCAGGGGCAGGTCCAGGGCGCTGGGCGGGGTGGGCAGGGTGTCCAGGGCCTCCAGCAACGTGGGGCCCTGGTACCAGGGCATGAGCTGGCTGCGGTCCACGATGTTGTCGCCGTGGCGGGCGGACAGGGGCACCACGTGCAGCGGCTCCACCCCCAGCTTGCGCAGGTAGCCGCCCACCTCCGCGGCCACCGACTCCAGGGCCGACTGGCGGTGGCCCACCAGGTCCATCTTGTTGACGGCGATCACCACCTGCCGCACGCCCAGCAGGGACAAGAGGTAGGCGTGGCGGCGGGTCTGCTCGCCGCTGCCGCGCTCCGCGTCCGTCACCAGCACGGCGGCGTTGGCCCCGGCGGCCCCGGTCACCATGTTGCGCAGGAACTCCCGGTGGCCGGGGGCGTCGATGATGACGTAGGGGCGCTTGGCCGTCTTGAACCAGATGCGGGTGGTGTCGACGGTGATGCCCTGGTCACGCTCCACCTGGAGCGCGTCGAGGAGGAACGACCATTCCATCTCCAGCCCGCGCTGGGCCGCGGCGGCCTTCAGCTCCGCCACCCTTCCCTCCGGCAGGTTGCCGGTGTCGTGCAGCAGGCGGCCGATCAGGGTGGACTTGCCATGGTCGACATGGCCGACGATGACGATGGGGAAGGGGGCCTTGGCCATGGGGTGGGCTCGTTCGGTTGGCATGGGCGGGGGCGCTGTGGTTGGCGGGGGATCATCCTGACCTGGATTTCAGGAACCAGCCTCCCCCGCGAAGGCGGGGGTCCACTGTTTTTTGACCGGGCGCCAGCGTCCATGTGGCTGAAGAACTGTGGACCCCCGCCTTCGCGGGGGAAGCAATAAAAATCAACGTCAGCGTGTTATGGAAGGCACCGAAGCTCCCCTCACAAGTACCCCCCGCCCGCAGCCGCTCGAAGGCGTCTTCTGCCTCGTGGTCCATGGTGCGGCCGGCGCGCTCGGGCGTGCGGGTGGTTTCCAGCTCGGTGATGATCTCGTCCACGGTGCTGGCGTTGCTGGCGACGGGGACGGTGATGCCGATCTCCCCCAGCGAGCGGAAGCGCATGCCGTCCTTGGCGAAGTAGAGCGGGACCAGGGGGATGTTCTCCCGCTGGATGTAGCGCCACACGTCCACCTCGGTCCAGGCCAGCAGGGGATGGATGCGCATGTGCGTGCCGGGGGCGCGCTCCACCGTGTACTGGTCCCAGAACTCCGGCGGCTGGTTGGCCGCCTGCCAGGAGCCGTCCAGGCCGCGGGGGCTGAACACCCGCTCCTTGGCACGGGTGGCCTGCTCGTCCCGGCGGATGCCGGTGATCAGCCCGTCGAACTTGTAGGTCTCCAGCGCCTCCGCGAGGCCGAGGCTCTTGCGGGCGGCGATGCGGGCGCCGGGGGGCAGGCTGGGGTCCGTCCGCTCCAGCGGGGGGCAGGGGTCCTTGATCAGGTTCAGCTTCCACTCCGCCGCGTACCGGTCGCGGAAGGCGTAGGCCTCGGGGAACTCCAACCCTGTGTCCAGGTGCGCCACGGGGAAGGGGATCTCACCCAGGAAGGCCTTGCGGCACAGCCAGATCAGGACGTTGCTGTCCTTGCCGAGGGACCAGAGCAGGCCCAGCCGCTTCAGCCGGAACTTGGCTTCCCGCAGGATATAGATGCTCTGGGCTTCCAGCTGGTCGAGATGGTCGAGGGTGCCGGTCATGGTCAGGAGGCTCCCACCTGGGTTGTGGCGGACGGGAGCGGCAGGTGGATACCGCATTCCGTCTTGCCCGTGCCGCGCCAGCGGCCGCTACGGATGTCTTCGCCGGGGGCGACCCGGTCGGTGCAGGGCATGCAGCCGATGGAGAGGAAGCCGTCCGCCTCCAGCGGGTGCCGCGGCAGGTCGTGCAGGTCCAGGTAGGCCTCGACCCGCGCCCGGTCCCAGTTGGCCAGGGGGTTCAGCTTCAGCTTGCCGTCCGCCACCTCTGCCAGGGGCAGGGCGGCGCGGGTGCCGGACTGGTAGCGCTTGCGGCCGGTGATCCAGGCCTCGAAGGGCGCCACGGCCTTGGCCAGCGGCCGGACCTTGCGCAGGGCGCAGCAGGCGTTCGGGTCCAGGCGCCACAGCAGGCCGTCCTTGTCCGCTGCCTGCTCCTCCGCCGCGTCGGGGGCGATGGCGCGGCAGTCGGTCAGGCCCAGCCGCTCCACCAGCTTCGTGCGGTAGCGCAGCGTCTCCCCGAACAGCTTGCCGGTGTTCAGGAACAGGACGGGGGTCGCGGGGGCGATGCCGGCCAGCATGTGCAGCAGGACCGCACTCTCGGTGCCGAAGGAGCTGACCAGGGCGATGCGGCGCCCGAAATGGGCGACGCCGGCGCGCAGCAGCTCCTGCGGTTCCTTGTCGGCGAAGCGGGCTGACAGCTCCGCCGCCAGGGCTTCCAGCTCCAAGGCGTCGCTCATGCTTGCTTCCCCACATGGCGGCGGAGCAGGGACAGGGGCTGGGCGTCGTCCTGGGCCGGCTGGTAGGCGACGCTGATCTCCGCCAGCGCATGTTCCCAGGCGGGACCCGCCCGGTCGGCCGGGACCTCCACCGTGTCCACGCCCACGCGGGTCAGGAACAGGTACTGGTCCGGGATGATGTGGCCGGTGGCCCGGACCTCCCCCGTGAACTTGAACCGCTCCCGCAGCTCCCGCGCCGTGCTGAAGGCGCGGCCATCGCGGAATTTGGGCAGCTCCACCGCCACCAGGGCGAGGGCGCCCAGGTCGTCGGCCAGTTCGGGGGCGAGCTGGTTGGACTTCAGCTTCACGCCGACCTTGTCGCCGCGGGAAAGCAGGTCGGCCTTCTCCGCCCGCCAGCGCTCCAGGCTGACGATAACGGGGCCGGTGGGGGCAGGGGCTCGCCGTCGGGCACGGTCGTCCAGGGGTCGGCGACCTCTCGGCCCTTCTCAAGCAACGGCATAGAGGGCCTCCTTGAAGGGCGCCGGGGTGGTGCGGGATATGGTCTGGGCGAACAGCTCACCCGGCTGGCGGAGGCGCAGGTAGGTCTGGACCACGGTGTCCACCGCATCCACCACCCGGTCATAGCTGAAGCCGGGGCCGACGATGTCGCCGATGGCGGCGTTGGGCCCGGCGTCGCCGCCCAGCAGGATCTGGTAGAACTCCTCGCCCTTCTTATCCACGCCCAGGATGCCGATGTGGCCGAGGTGGTGGTGGCCGCAGGCGTTGATGCAGCCGCTGATCTTGATCTTCAGCTCGCCGATGTCGTGCTGCCGGTCCAGGTCGCCATAGAGCTTGGCGATGCGCTGGGCCACGGGGATGGAGCGGGCGTTGGCCAGGGCGCAGTAGTCCAGGCCCGGGCAGGCGATGATGTCGCTGACCAGCCCGGCGTTGGCGGTGCCCATGCCCTGAGCCTCCAGCCCCTGCCACAGGGCGTAGAGGTCGGACTGCTTCACATGGGCCAGCACCACGTTCTGCTCGTGGCTGACGCGCACCTCCCCGAAGCTGTAGGCGTCGGCCAGGTCGGCCAGCGCCTCCATCTGGACATCGGTGATGTCGCCGGGGATGCCGCCCACCGGCTTCAGGCTGACCGTGGCGATGGCGTAGCCGGGCTGGCGGTGCTTGGTGACGTTGCTCTTCACCCAGCGGGCGAAGGCGCGGTCCTTGGCCTTGGCCGCCACGAACTCTGCCGGGTCGTCGGCCAAATCCTCATGCGGCGGCGGGGTGAAGTGCTGCTGGATGCTCTCCACGATGGCCGGGTCCAGACGGTAGTTCTCCCGGGGAAGGCGGGCATACTCCTCCTCCACCAGTCGCAGGAACTCCGCGCCCAGCTCATGGACGGTGATCTTGATGCGGGCCTTGTAGATGTTGTCCCGCCGGCCGAGCTGGTTGTAGGTGCGCAGGATCGCCTCAAGATAGGCGATCAGGTCCGCCTCACCCACCCAGTCCCGGGCCTTGACGGCCAGGAAGGGCGACCGGCCCAACCCGCCGCCCACATAGACGGTGAAGCCCGGCTCCCCCGCCTCGTTCCGCTTGGCGATCAGGCCGATGTCATGGGCCCGCACCGCGGCGCGGTCGTTGGGGCTGCCCGCGATGGCGATCTTGAACTTGCGGGGCAGGAAGGTGAACTCGGGATGCAGGGTGGACCATTGCCGCAGCACCTCCGCATAGACCCGGGGGTCCAGGATCTCATCCGCCGCGGCGCCGCAGAAGGCGTCCGTCGTCACGTTGCGGATGCAGTTGCCGCTGGTCTGGATGGCATGCATGTCCACCTCCGCCAGCTCATGCAGGGCGTCGGGGATCTCCACCAGCTTGGGCCAGTTGAACTGGATGTTCTGCCGGGTGGTGAAGTGGCCGTAGCCCTTGTCATAGACGCGGGCGATGCGGGCCAGCTTGCGCAGCCGCGTGCTGTCCAGCATGCCGTAGGGGATGGCCACCCGCAGCATGTAGGCGTGGAGCTGGAGGTAGACGCCGTTCATCAGCCGGATCGGCTTGAACTCCTCCTCCGTCAGCTCACCCTTCAGGCGGCGCTCCACCTGGGCGCGGAACTGCTCCACCCGCTGGTGCACGAAGCGGGCATCCACCTCGTCATAATGGTAGACGCCGGCATTGGCGTCGGGGGCGGCGTTGGGGAGCTTCGCGATGTGGTTCATGGTTGTCGATCCTCAGGCCGCCGCCGCCGGCTTCTGCGGGGAGGGCTCGGCCTGCTTGCCAAGGTCGGGGCGGACGCTGGGGCCAAGGGCCTTCATCCGCTCCCGCATGTGCAGGGGCACGGTCTCGCCGTCGCGGACTTCCACGTCGATGGGGTAGGTGTCGACGACAAGCTGGGCCTTCACGGCCGCGGCGGCCTCCGCCAGCGCGGCCTCGATGCCCGGGCCCTGGAACACGGCGGCGTCACCCACGCGCTCAACCCAGCGGCCGCCGTTGCCCAGCCAGACGGCGACGCCGTCGGTCAGCCGGTTGGCGGCGATGGATTGCAGGGGACCCTTGGCCTTCACCAACATGGTACAGCTACCTCAGACGGCTTCGCGCAAAGCAGGGGCGGCCAGTTCGGCCAGTTGGGCGGGGTCGGCCAGGCGGACCACCTCGCCGACGATGATCAGGGCGGGGCCCACCAGCCCGTGCAGGCGGGCAAGCTCCGGCAGCTCGGCCACGCTGCCCACCACCAGCCGCTGGTCGGGGCGGGTGCCGTTCTCGATGAGGGCCGCCGGGGTGGCCGGGTCCAGACCGGCGTCGGTCAGGCGCCGGGCGATGGTGCCGGAGGAGGACAGGCCCATATAAATGACCAGGGTATGCTTCAGCCGGGCCAGCGCCTGCCAGTCCAGGTCGGGCTCGCCGTCCTTCCCGTGGCCGGTGACGAAGGTGACGCCCTGGGCCACGCCCCGGTGGGTGACCGGGATGGTGGTGGCGGCACCGCAGCCGAGCGCCGCGGTGATGCCGGGAACCACCTCGATGGGGATGCCGGCGGCGCGGGCGGCCTCCAGCTCCTCCCCGCCGCGGCCGAAGACGAAGGGGTCGCCCCCCTTCAGCCGGACGACGCGATGGCCGTCCTGCGCCTCCCGCACCAGCAGGGCGTTGATCTCCGACTGGCCGAGGGTGTGGTTGGACTTGGTCTTGCCGACGAAGATGCGGCGGGCGTCGCGGCGGACATAGTCCAGGATGCGGTCGTCCACCAACTTGTCATGCACCACCACGTCGGCGTCCTGGAGCACCCGCAGGGCGCGCAGGGTCAGCAAATCCGGGTCGCCGGGGCCGGCACCCACCAGGGTGATGCGGCCGGTCTTCTGCTGGCCATAGGACGGGTCGTTGACGGCGACCAGCAGCCGGTCCCGCGCCGTCCGCTCGTCACCTGCCAGGAAGGCGCGGGCCACGGGGCCATCGATCACCGCCTCCCAGAAGCGGCGGCGGGCGGTCTCCCCCTCCCGCACCGCCTTCACGGCGCCGCGGAAGCTGTCCAGGAACGAGGCGAGGCGGCCGATGCCCGGCTCCAGCGCTGCCTCCAGCCTTTCGCGCAGGCGGCGCACCAGCACGGGGCTGGCGCCACCGCTGCTGATGGCGATGGTGATGGGCTCCCGGTCGATGATGGCCGGCATGATGAAGGTGGACAGGTGCGGCTTGTCCGGCACGTTCACAAGCACGCCCGCCGCGTGGGCGGCCTGGGCGACGGATGTGTCGGTCTCCAACTCATCCGTGGCGGCGAAGGCCAGGGTGTGGCCGGCCAGGTCCGCGGGCTGGAAGGCACGGGCGCGGACCTCATGGGCCAGGGCGGCAAGGTCGGGGATGACGTCTTCGGCGATGACGGTCAGGCGGCAGCCGGACTTGGCGACCAGCCGCGCCTTGCGCAACGCCAGCTCACCCCCACCGACCACCAGGACCGGTCGCCCCCCAGGGGGAGCGAGACCGGGAACGTGTGCAGCGCCATCGCCTGCCCCTAAGCCGTCCGTCCTTACCGATAACCACAGGATTGGGCCGGGAGCTTGCTTTGTCGAGGTGAAATATAATTTCTCCACAGTGCGCATGTAGATACATGCCGCCCTGTGGAATGGGTGAATTCAGCGTAATTCCAGCATGTTAAGGCTTGGTTTCAGCCGAGGGCCGGACACTGCTTTGCGGCCGTTGGCGTGCTGCCATGCAGCAGACGCCACGCGGGTGATGCGGATTTGCCATAGGGGATGGTGGGGAATGCGGTGGTGGTCGGCGCTGACCGGCATGCTTGTGGGCATCTGCCCGCCCGTACGAGGCGTGTCACAGTCTCAACTGCCTCCCCCGCGAAGGCGGGGGTCCACAGTTCTTGACCCGGTGTGAGGCGGCGCGGCGGCAAAAAAACAGTGGGCCCCCGCCTTCGCGGGGGAAACAATAAAGGGCGGGCGAAGCTGGATAGGCAGGCCAGGGGCAGGGATGGCCGATGCCCCCTCAAAGCTCGGTGAGCTGCTCCCGCGTCAGCCAGAAGACCTCACCGAAGCTGTCGGCGGTTTCCAGCCACAGGAACTCCCCGTCCGGGTACATGGCGTCCAGCGCCTCCCGGCCGGTGCCGAACTCGCAGAGCAGGCCACCCTCAGGGGTCAGGTATTTGGGCGCCTGCTTCAGGATCTTGCGGACGATGTCCAGCCCCTCCACCCCGCCGCCGGCCAGGGCCATGGCGGGCTCATGCCGGTATTCGGGCGGCAGCTCGGCCATGGACTCGTCGCTGACATAGGGCGGGTTGGTGATGATGACGTCGTACTTGCGGCCCTTCAGCGGGGCGAACAGGTCGCCCTGGAACAGGGTGACGCGGTCCTCCAGCCCGTGGTCGGCCACGTTGATCCTCGCCACCTCCAGCGCCTCGGCCGACAGGTCCACGGCGTCCACCTTGGCATTGGGGAACACCTGGGCCGCCAGGATGGCCAGGCAGCCGGACCCGGTGCACAGGTCCAGCACATGCTCCACCTCCGTCGGGTCCTCCACCAGGGTGAAGCCGTCGCCGCCGAACAGGTCGCCGAACAGCAGCTCCCCGATGTAGCTGCGGGGGACGATCACCCGCTCATCCACATAGAAGGGCACGCCCTGGATGTAGGTGCGCTTGGTCAGGTAGGCGGCCGGCTTGCGGGTGCGGACGCGGGCATCGATGATGTCCGCCACCGCCTTGCGCTCCGGCGTCGTCAGCCGGGCGTCCAGGTAGGGGTCCAGCCGGTCCACCGGCAGCTTCAGCGTCTCCAGCACCAGGAACGCGGCCTCATCATGGGCCGTGGTGACGCCGTGGCCGTGCACCAGGCCGGCGGCGTTGAACCGGCTCACCCCATAGCGCAGGAAGTCACGGACGGTCAGAAGCTCTGCGGCGGCGACGGCAGGGTCGAAGTCGGTCACGGGTGGGCATCCTGGCAATGGGGGTCGTGCCGGGATGTCTAGCAGGCGCCGCCAGCGCGGGGAAGCTGGACACGGAACGGTCACGCCTGCCGCTATGCCGGTAGGAATAGGCCGGAAGGCGGTAGAACATATGGCGGAAGGAATAATAAAGCTGAGGCGGTTTCTGGTCGGGACAAGGATTGAAACCCATGCAGATGCGGCCGGACACCGATGCGGGTGTGTGCCCGGGGTGCTTGGCCAACAAGTGAACACATGATTGTAACGGCAAATGCTGACCATACGGCTAGCATCATTCGGCCTTACGGTCCTATAGTATCTGACCGAAGGCGATATCGTTTGGCTGGTCTGGTGCGGGATGATACGGGCGCGGGACATGACCACGGGAGCAGGGATGTCCGCGACCACGCCAGGGGAGCCCGATTGGGAAAGCATCGCCGGGTCCCTGTCCCAGGCCGCCAACGCCTTGCAGTCCGTGCTGGACGGGATCGGCGACGGCTTCTATGCGGTTGACCGGTCCTGGCGCGTCACCGTGTTCAACCGGGTGGCGGAAGAGCATTTCGGCCGCGACCGGTCCGAGGTGCTGGGCCACGACCTCTGGCAGGTCTTCCCCCAGGCGCTGGGCAGCGACTATGAGCAGGCGATGCGCCGGGTCATGGACACCGGCGTGCGCGTCGAGCGGGAGGAGGCAAGCTATATCCGGCCCGGCCAGATCATGGAGGTCCGGGTCTTCCCCCTGCCGGACGGGCTCGGCGTCTCCTTCCGCGACGTGACCGCACGGCGGATGGCGGAGAAGGCGCTGCGGCAGAGCGAGGCGCGGCTGAAGCTGGCGCAGCAGGCCGGGCGCATCGGCCATTACGAGATCGACCTGGGCAGCGGCAGGCTGTGGTGGTCCGACAGCCAGCATGACGTGCTGGGCATCCCGCGGGAGATGGCGCCGGAGACGGCCATGGACTTCACCCGCCTGATCCATCCGGAGGACCGCGAGGCGGCCATGGGCACGGAGCTGGCCGCCATACGCAACGGGACCCCCGTGGACACGGAGTTCCGGGTCATCGGCGCCGACGGCCGCGTGCGCTGGATCGCCGCCCGCGGCCAAGTGGTGCGCCAACCGGACGGGCGGCGCTGCCTGGTGGGCATCAACCTGGACGTGACCGCCCGGCGGGAAGCGGATGAGCGCCAGCGCCTGCTGATGGGGGAGCTGGACCACCGGGCGAAGAACATGCTGTCCGTCATACAGTCGCTGCTGCGCCTGGCCCCGGCGCGGGACCTTCCCACCTTCCAGCAGGTGATGGAAGGGCGGGTGGCGGCACTGGCCCGGGCCCACACCCTGTTGGCCCGCGGCTGCTGGGCCGGCGGCCCGGTGGCGGAGGTGCTGCGCGAGGGGCTTGAGGGCTTTGTCGAGGACCCGGCCCGCCTGGGCATCGCCGGCCCCGCGGCCAGCCTGGCCCCGGCGGCGGTGCAGGCGCTGGCCCTTGCCATCCATGAATTGGGGACCAACGCGGCCAAGTACGGCGCCCTGTCGGTGCCGGAAGGGCGGGTGGAGGTGGATTATTGGTGGCTGGGGCCGGGCACCGACCTGAGCCTGCGCTGGCGGGAGGCGGGCGGGCCCGGCGCGCCGCCGCCGCAGGATGAGGGCTTCGGCCTGACCCTGATCCGCCAGTGCCTGGAACAGCAGTTGGGCGGCACGGTACGCCTACACTGGCGGCCGGACGGCCTGGCCGTGCAGGTCACCATCCCCGCCCGCCACCTTTCGGCCGAGGTGTCGTCCACCCCACCGGCACGGCCCGCGCCGGCCGGCCACGGGGGCGGCCCTGCCGCGGATCCGTCCAAGGTCCGGCCGCTCCAGGGCAAGCGGGTGCTGGTGGCGGAGGATGAGGGGTTGATCGGCCTGGAACTGCGCGCCACGCTGGAGGCGGCGGGCGCCGACGTGGTGGGCCCGGCCACCAACCTGGCCGTGCTGTCCCGGCTCGCCGCGACGGAGCAGGTGGACGTGGCGCTGCTGGACGTGAACCTGCAGGGACGGGCCTCGTTTCCCGCCGCGGCCATCCTGGCGGACCGGGGCATCCCCTTCGTGTTCTGCACCGGCTATGACGAGGCGGGGGAGGACGAGTACCCCGGGGTGCGGCGCGTCCGGAAGCCCTGGCGGCGGGGCGAGGTAGAGCGTGCGTTGGCCGAGGCCCTCCGCCCGTGACCCCAAATTCCGGATGGGAATGCGTTGCCCCGGCGTCGGGCTAAGCCGAAATAAAATCGGAACACCGGCTGACCGGCTTGCCCGCAAGTGGCGGGGTGGTAGCCTTTCGCCATACGGGGCGGGTAACGGGTCGGCATAGGTGCCGCCCCGGGCGCCCCGGGATGGGGGGAGGACGCCGTGCCGAAGGCACGCCCAGGCTTCTATGTGCGCCGCGACCATGACCCGACCCGCGCCATCTACCAGGTGATGGAGGACGGCGTCACCATCCGGGTCTGCGCCAGCGCGCTTGCCAGCCACCCGGAGCCGGAATGGGTGCTGGGGGAGGCGGGCTTGCCGCCCGGCCTGCGCTTCGCGGCGGAAGACCTGGAGACTGCCGTCGCCTTCGCCGACCTGCATTACGCAACGTTGCGCGACCTGGAGTATGAGGGGCTGCCGCCGCCCTGCCGGCAGGGGGCAAAGCGGCGGCGCGGCTGGTTGCGCTTCCTGCCCGCCGGGGGCTGATGAGGCGCCAACCCCCGGAGGCCGCTTGCACGGCCTGCCCCCTTTTCCCGCCGCATCCCCCTTTTTCGTAGCCGGTTTGGCGCCTGATTTAAGTCTCCTCTTTACCTTTTCAGGGCTCCCTTAGGGTCTCACGTGCCTGGAATGCGGAGGGGGGTCCCCATGACGACGCTGACTGAGATCGAGAACCGGATCGTCGAGGCCTACAAGGCCGGACACGGCATCACCGACATCGCCGCCATGATCGGCGTCCGCGCGGCCGAGGTGATCGGCGTCGTCAGGACGAACAACGTGCAGCCGCCCAGCATGGCCGTGCGCCGGCAGGCCCTGCCGGACGCCGTGGCCGCCCTGGCCAGCCAGCCCGCACCCTGCGTGCCCGCCCCGCAGCCGGTGGTGATCCCGGCCGCCGAGGAGCTGCCCGAGCTTCCCGCCCGCCGCACCGCCCCGCGGCCCATGGCCTCCCGCCCCGCGGCCGCCCGCCCGGAAGCCGCCAAGCCCGCCAAGGCCAAGCCGGCGGCCCAGGACTTCGCCGATGACGATTTCGATGACGATGAGGACGACGTCCGCCCCAGCAGCAACGGCAAGCCCCGCGGCTGGCTGATGCCCGAGGCGGCGGTGACCGCCCTCTATGCCAAGTCCGGCGGCCGCTATGTGGACGTGGTGCTGAAGCAGCCCGCCACCCGCCCGTTGGGCGTGAAGCCCCAGGCCGCCGCCCCGCAGGTCCGGGCCGCGGCGTGAGCCGCCCCCTGAATTGCCGGCGTCAAGCGGACTGAGGCGCCGCTTGATCCTGACCCTTCTCTTTCGGGGAGGGGTCGGGTTCCTTGTCGCCACCGGCCGGTGACGGTTTCCCTAACCGGTCGGGGTGAGTCCCCCGCCCCATGGTGCGGCGCAGCAGGGGGCGCGGGCTACTTCCCTTGCCCGGCTGGACCCCGGGCCCCCGAAGCGCAGTATGGTCTTCGCCATTCGCGCGGCCCCACCCCTTTCGCGGGGATAGGGCCGCGCCGGCCGCTTTGGGCTTCGGGGGAGATCGTCGCGTGCAGAAAGTTGCCCTTATCACCGGTGCCACCGGCCAGGACGGTGCCTACCTGGCGGAGCTGCTGCTGTCCAAGGGGTACATGGTGCACGGCGTGAAGCGCCGCTCCTCCTCCTTCAATACCGGCCGCATCGAGCACCTGTACCAGGACCCCCACGAGCCGGACGTGCGCTTCCGCCTGCACTATGGCGACCTGACGGACAGCACCAACCTGATCCGCCTGGTGCAGGAGGTCCAGCCGGACGAAATCTACAACCTCGCCGCCCAGAGCCACGTGGCGGTGAGCTTCGAGACGCCGGAGTACACCGCCAACGCCGACGGCATCGGCACCCTGCGCGTGCTGGAGGCCATCCGCATCCTGGGCCTGGAGAAGAAGACCCGCTTCTACCAGGCCAGCACGTCCGAGCTGTACGGCAAGGTGCAGGAGACGCCGCAGCGGGAGACGACGCCCTTCTACCCGCGCTCCCCCTACGCGGCGGCCAAGCTGTACGCCTACTGGATCACGGTGAACTACCGCGAGGCTTACGGGATGCACGCCAGCAACGGCATCCTGTTCAACCACGAGAGCCCGATCCGCGGCGAGACCTTCGTCACCCGCAAGATCACCCGCGCCGTCGCCGCCATCGAGTACGGCGTGCAGGACTGCCTGTACCTGGGCAACCTGGACTCCCTGCGCGACTGGGGCCATGCCCGCGACTATGTGGAGGGCATGTGGCGCATCCTGCAGCAGGACGTGGCCGACGACTATGTCCTGGCCACGGGCGAGATGCACACGGTGCGCGAGTTCGTGGAGCTGGCCTTCGCCGAGGTGGGCCGCAAGGTCACCTGGCAGGGAGCCGGCGTGGAGGAGCAGGGCATCGACGCGGCCAGCGGCAAGGTGCTGGTGCGCATCGATCCCACCTATTTCCGCCCCACCGAGGTGGACCTGCTGCTGGGCGACCCGTCCAAGGCCCGTGCCAAGCTGGGCTGGCAGCACAAGGTCACCTTCCCGGAGCTGGTGCGCGACATGGTCGCCGCCGACCTGGGCGTGGTGGCGGCGGAACACGGCATCAAGACGCCGCCGAAGGCGACCGGCAACCACCGGCTGGCCGCGGTGGTCGCCGCCATCTGATCTGGCGCCCGGCGGCCCGGGCGGTTTCCCATCGGGACGGGGCGGCACAAGCCCCGACCGTCATCAGGCGAGCGTGGGAGGTTTTCCATGGGTCAGAAGTTCCGCACCCTGGTCGCGGCGGCGATGGCGCTGCTGCTGGCGGCCTGCACCGGGGCCGAGCGCATCGCGCCCCTGGCCAACAAGCCGGAAGAGGCCTATCGCCTGGACAGCGGCGACACGATCCGGCTGATCGTGCTGGAGAGCCAGCCCATGTCCGGCGAATACACGGTCAGCGACGCCGGCACCGTGTCCCTGCCGCTGGTGGGCCCGATCCCGGCCCGCGGCCAGACGGTGCCGGACCTGGAGCGGGCCATCTTTGCCCGGCTCCAGAAGGACTATTTCGAGAAGCCGAACGTCAGCGTCGAGGTGAAGTCCTTCCGCCCCTTCTTCATCCTGGGCAGCGTCGCCCGGCCCGGCCAGTACCCCTACCAACCCGGCATGACCGTGCTGACCGCCGTGGCGGTGGCCGGCGGCTTCACCGTGCGGGCCCGTACGGACGAGGTGTCCATCGTCCGCACCGTGGATGGCAAGTCGGAGGAGGGGGTGGCCCAGCGCAGCACCCAGGTCCGCCCCGGTGACGTCATCTACGTCTTCGACCGGGTGTTCTGACCATGCCCGCCCGCCGTGCCGGGTGGCTCCGGTCGGCGGCGGCCCTCGCCGCCGCCGGCAGCCTGACACTTCCCGTCGCCGCCCAATCGCCCTATGGCCCCCTGGGCGTGCGGCTGGGCCTGGTGGAGATCTATCCCACCGCGGGGGTGGTGGCCCGTTACACCGACAACGTCTTCGCCAACCGGACCGACAAGGAATCCGACCTGGTGACGGAGTTCGTGGCCGGGTTCACCGCCAACACCCTGTGGGCGCGGGACACCCTGAACGCCGACCTGGAGGTCCGCGCCCGCCGCTACCGGGAGAACGAGAACCAGGACCGGACCAGCATCATCGCCGGCCTGTCGGGCCAGTTCGACGCCACGGAGGACGATACCGTCGGCTTCGACCTGCGCTTCCGCCGGCAGGCGGAGATCCGGAACTTCCAGGACGTTGACCCCAACCTGCCGCCGGCGGAGAACATCCGCTTCGACAGCTACAGCGCGTCGCTGCTGTATGAGCGGCGGGTGAACAACTTCGCCCTGTCGGTCACCGGCTTCGGCGGGACCGTGGACTATCCCGGCCTGCTGAACGACCGGGACCGGGACGACGCGCAGGCGTCGCTCCGCGTATCCTATGCGCTCTCACCCAGCCTCAGCGCCTACCTGCAACCGGCCTTCGCCTGGCAGGACTTCCCCAACTTCGACAGCGCCACCTCCACCACCCTGACGGCGCTGGCCGGGGCGCGGTTCGACCTGTCCACCATCTGGGTCGGCGACATCGGCGTCGGCGTCTTCAAGCAGGATTACCGGTCCGACCAGTTCAAGGACCTGACCAGCTTCGCCGTCAACGGGCGGCTGACCTGGAAGCCGTCGGCCCTGACGACGGTGACGGCCAGCACGGTGCGGAGCCAGGCCCCCAACACGCGGCCCGGGGCCGGCAACCTGGTCAGCACCCGCTTCCAACTGTCGGTACGGCACGACTTCCTGCTGAACCTGTCGGCGGAGGCGCGGGTCAACTACGCCATCGACGATTTCGGCCGTGTGGACGACGGGAGCGACCGCCGCTGGGAAGCGGAACTGCGCGGGGAGTACCAGTTGAACCGCAACCTGGGCCTTACCGCCTCCGTCCAGCACCGCCGGCGGGAGTCGGACAGCCCGGGCCGGGAGTACAAGCAGAACAACATCCTGCTGGGGATCAGGGTGAGGTTGTAAGGCTAGTGCCCTCCCCTTGGGGCAGGGCTATCGCATATGGCGCTCGACCCGCTTCCGCCCGGCAAACATCGAACTCTGCTAAGCGCGTTCCGGGCAGAATCGCTATCCGAAGAGCGGTTCCAAATGCACGGAACGTACTTGGGATTTTCATATGCGATAGCCCTGCCCCTTGGGGAGAGGGTGGCGAGCGGAGCGAGCCGGGTGAGGGAGGTGGACGTAGGGACCAAGTGTCTTTCTGCTGATTCCCCCTCACCCCGACCCTCTCCCCGGGGGGGAGAGGGGGATGTCTCGAGGAACCCGTCTCCCTCATCCGGCGCTACCGCGCCACCTTCTCCCCAGGGAGAAGGGACAATGCCAGGGGGAGGGAACAGGGCACCCCTTCCGCGCCGCCCACCGCGGGCCGCATCTGCACCATAGTCCGTCGGGACCAGAACTCGGGACCCCCATGACCCTGACCGGCCTGATCCTCATCCCGCTTTGCCTGCTGCTGATCCTGGCGCCCTGGCGCTGGGCGCTGATGGCGCTGCCGTCCATCGCCCTGCTGCACGCGGCGTCGGTGCTCCAGCTCGGTTCCTTCGGCCTGCAGCCCGGCTTGTTCTTCGGGCTGATGATCGTCGGTCGGACGCTGGTGGAGGTGCTGTTGAAGCCCCAGGCGCTGAACCGGCACGTGCTGCGCCTGATGACGCCCATGTTCCTGCTACTGATGTTGGCGGTGCTGACCCTGTGGGCGGCGCTGGTCATGTTCCAGGGGGAGATCTACGTCATCGGCGGGTCGGACGGCTTCGACCTGGACCGCGCCGCACCCTATGTGTTCCGGCGCGAGAACATCACCCAGCTTGCCTATCTGGCCCTGCACGTGGCCATCCTCTATGCCGTCGCCCACCAGGTGGCGCGGCGACCGGAGGAGGAGCGGGTGGACCTGCTGTACAAGGGCATGTCCATCGCCCTGGTCTTCGCGTCCGTCTGCTGCCTGTGGCACTGGGCCAGCTTCCGCTTCGGCTTCATCCCTTGGCCCACCAGCTTCTTCCAGTCGAACCCCATGTACCGGGGGATGGACCAGATGCTGTTCGGCGAGCTGCGGGTGAACGGGCCCTTTTCCGAGCCGTCGGCGCTGGCCTATTTCTACGCCGGGTTCCTGTACTTCGCCTGGTTCCGCTTCCGGCAGCAGGCCACCAGCTTCGGCGTGATGATGATCGGGCTGTGCCTGGTCGCCCTGTTCCTGTCACGCTCCACCACCGGGTTCCTGGTGATGGGCGTGTTCGGGCTGCTGGTGGCGCAGACGGGCCTGGCCCTGTTCCTGCGCCGGCGCATCGCCATGCCAAGGCTGCGGCTGGGCGGGGCGGCGGCCGCCCTGGTGCTGCTGGCCGCCTCCTTCGGCGGCACGGTCTATGTGGTACAGAACCTGGAGGCGGTGCAGACCGTCTTTGAGAAGATGGTGCTGCAGAAGACCGAAAGCTCCTCCTTCGAGGAACGCTCCACCGTGAACCTGATGGCCCTGGACATCACGGTGGAGACGGGCGGCATCGGCATCGGCCTGGGCAGCCACAAGCCCAGCGCCCTGCCGCTGACCCTGTTGTCCAACGTGGGCGTGCTGGGCTTCCTGGCCTTCGCCCTGTTCGCCGTGGACTTGCTGCGGCCCCGCACCGTGACGCGGGAGGACGGCAGCCGGTCCAGGGATTCGGAGCTGGCGCCCCTGCGCTGGCACCTGTTGGGCCTGTTGATGATCCACACCTTCTCCAACCCCAACCTCAGCATGGTGATGCTGTGGGTCAGCTTCGCCTTCCTGACCGGCACCATCGCCGCCCACCGCGCGGCGGAGCGGCGGGTGGTGGCGGAGGGGGTGCGGATGGCCTTGGGGCCGCGGGCGGGGTATGCGTGAGGGCGTAGGTCGGATTAGCGGGCCCGGGCCCACGTAATCCGACAGCGAAGCATGTGGTGTGGTGCCGTCGGATTACGGCGCTGGCGCGCCTAATCCGACCTACGTCAGCGTCACGCCACGCTTTTGGCGATCTCCATCAGCCGGTCGCCGAAGGCGTCCCAGTTCAAGCGGGCGTGGTATTCGGCGAGGCTGGCATGGGCCAGGTCCAAGTAGGCCGGATAATCCGCCCACATCCCGGCCAGCACCGTGGCGTAGTCCGCCGGCCCTGCCTCCAGCGGCAGGCACCAGCCGTTGACCCCGTCGCGCACGATGGTCGGGATGCCGCCCACCGCCGTGGAGAGGGAGGGCAGGCCGTAGGCCGCGGCCTCGCAGAAGGTCATGCCATAATTCTCCGCCCGGGACGGCACGAACATGACGTGGGCGTTGGCCAGCAGGTCCTGCATCAGCCGGTTCTGGGCAGGGTCGCGCTTGTTCAGCAGGCCGTGGCTGGTGGCGAAGGGGGGAAGGGCCACCGGCGGCTGGCGGATGCCCACCAGGTGCAGTTCCACCGGGATGCCGCCGGCCTGGAGCATCTCACAGGCGGCCAGCACGATGTCCGCCCCTTTCCGTTCCCACTCCCGCCCGCTGAACAGCACCACCAGCCGGTCGGTGGGGCGGGCGGCGATGCGGTCGGCCACCGTGGCCCGGTCGGGGGCCTGGACGTTGGCGCCGAAGGGCACGACATGGACCTTTCGCGGGTCGGCGCCATAATCGCGCACGGCGCTCTGCGCCGCCCAGTCGGACGGGTAGATGGCGGCGGCGCAGGACGCCAGGGCCTTGCGCTCCAGCCGGTGGCCCTGGGCCAGGTAGGAGGGGGCCAGGTTGGAGAAGCTGTCGTAGAAGCCGATGACGTTCTGGAAGGTGGCGTCGGCACAGAAAATCTTCGGCAACTTGGTCTCCAACTCCGCCACCGCGTGGGAGCCGGGGCAGAAGACGCAATCCGCGTCGCTGCCCTTCAGGCGCTTGGACACTTGGCGGGCCAGGCTGCGCAGCAACAGGGTTTCCCGATCCGGGCGATAGCGCAGGCCGCGCAGACGGTTGAAGGCGTAGCGCGGGGCGAAGACGTACTTCACCCGGTCCTCCAGGGGGAACACCCGCTCCACCGGGCCGGTGCGCCGCTCGATCTGGGACAGGATGGAGAAGGGGCGGCCCGACTGCACGTTGATGTCGCTGGCGTCCAGGTCATAGACATAGGCGAAGCGCATGCATCCCTCCCCGCCGGGTGCCCCGGCATCGGCAAGGGCCCGGGCGGGCCGGGCCGGTTCCCAACCCCTGTATAGGCGCGGCGATACGCCATTGTCGGCGGTTCGATCTGGGTAAATCCAATTGCCCCCGGCACTTACTTGATGGCGCCTGCCGCGGTGCGGCATGGCGGGTAGAGTGCCCGGACCCCAGGTTCCGCACCCTTGCCCCGGATGCCCGCCCATGATCGCCGCCCGCAGCAGCTCCCCGCCGCTCGCCCCCGGCCACGCCGCCGCCATGGAAGGGCTGAAGGGCCGGCTTGACGGGCTGGCCGACTTCATCCCCCGGGGTAGGCCGGTGCTGTACCTGGATTATCCGCTGCACCTGAATGTCGGCGACATGCTGATCAATCTGGGCACGGAGGCCTGGCTGGCCGCCCACGGCTATGAGGTGGTGGGCCGTGCCTGCGTGCATGACGCGACGCCGCGGGACTGGACCCGCATCAGCCAGGACACCACCGTGCTGCTGCATGGCGGCGGCAACTTCGGCGACCTGTACGGCGTGCACCAGGAACTGCGGGAGCGGGTGGTGGCCGACCTGCCCCACAACAAGATCGTGGTGATGCCCCAGTCCGTGCATTTCCGCGATGCGGCCAACCTGCGGCGCACGGCCTCCGTCCTGAAGCGGCACCGGGACCTGACCATCACGGTGCGCGACCATGAAAGCCGTGAGCTGCTGGGCCCTGCCCTGGGCGGCATGCCCATCCACATGTTCCCCGACATGGCCCATGCCCTCTGGCCGCTCAGCGCCGGGCAGGAGGCGGGCGGGCAAGGAACCCTGTGCCTCTGGCGGGTGGACATCGAGAAGGTGGACTACGCGGACCAGTTCGGCAGCCAGGCGGGCAAGCCCGTGGATTGGGAAGACATGGTGACGCCGGCGGAAATGGCCGCCTTCAAGGCGTTGCTGCGCTGGGTGCGGCTGGACAACAGGTTGGGCCACCGCTTCCCCAACCACCGGCTCTGGTACAGCCTGCGGGACCGGATCGTCGGCCGGATGGTGCGGACCTTCGCCGCCCATGACGCGGTCACCACCAACCGGCTGCACGCCATCATCCTGTCCTGCCTGCTGGAACGGCCGGTCACCTATACCGACAACAGCTATGGCAAGCTGTCCCGCTACCACGCCGCCTGGCTGGAAGGCTGCGACGTGGTGCGGGTGTGAGGGGAAAGGGGCCACCCGCCTGGGACGGCCCCTTTCATCGCATCAGGCCTTGGCGGTGACCATGGCGTCGAACAGGGCCTGCACCGTGTCCTTCTGCAGGTCCTTGACGATGAAGACGATGCGGGTGCGGTGGTCGTCGGTGGGCCAGCCCTCAAGCTGCACCGGCGGGTGGAACAGGTGCTGCACCCCGTGGATGACGATGGGGCGCTCCGCCTCCTCCACGTTCAGCAGGCCCTTCACGCGCAGGATGCTGTCGCCGTGGGCCTGGGCCACCGTCTCGAAGAAACCCACCAGCTTGTCCCAGGACAGCGGCGCCTCATGCGTCACGACGAAGGAATGGATCTTGTCGTTGTGGCGGTTGGCGTCGTGGTGGTGGTCATGGTCATGCCCATGGTCGTGGGCGCAGTGACCGTGGTCATGGTCGCAGTGGGCGTGGTCGTGATCGTGGTCATGGCCGTGGTCATGATGGTGGTGGCCATGGTCATGGTCGTGCCCGTGGTCGTGGCCGTCGCCCTCATAGGCCTCGGCCTTCAGCCAGCGCTGCACGTCCAGGGACTTGGTCTGCGGGTTGTACAGCCCGGCCTCGAACAGCAGGACGGGCAGGGACTCGTCCTTCTGGGCGTCCACCTGGGTGGCGCCGGGGTTCAGGTGCTGCAAGCGGTGGCGCAAATTGTAGACCGCGTCCTTGTCGGCGATGTCGGTCTTGGTCAGCACCACCCGGTCGGCCACGGCGGCCTGCTTCAGGCTTTCCTCATGCTCGTCCAGCTGCTTCATGCCGTGGACGGCGTCCACTGTGGTCACCACCCCGTCCAGCCGGAAGCGCGACGCGATCAGCGGGTCGGTCATCAGCGTGTGCAGGATGGGGGCCGGGTCGGCCAGGCCCGTCGTCTCGATCACCACCCGGTCGAACTCCGGCACCTCACCGCGCAGGCGGCGCATGTACAGGTCGCGCAGCGTGTCCGACAGGTCGCTGCGGATGGTGCAGCACAGGCAGCCCGAATCCATCAGCACCGTGTTCTCATCCGCCTTGCTGACCAGCAGGTGGTCCAGCCCGACTTCCCCGAACTCGTTGATCACCACGGCGGTGCGGGCCATGCCGGGGTCCCGGATCAGGCGGGACAGCAGCGTGGTCTTGCCGCTGCCCAGGAACCCGGTCAGCACGGAGATGGGCAGGCGGGGCGTCGGGGCGGGCGGGGTCTGGGTCGCGGTCATGGGTCGTGTCGGCTCCAGGGGAACGGCGGTGCAGGGTGCCACCCGCCGTGTTATCGTGGAAGCTATATGAGGAAGGGGCTCCCCCAATGCCACCCGCCATCCCGTGCCGCAAGCCTGATGAGACGGTTACGGGGGGCAGGGTGAGCTGGAGCGAGGTTTCTTGCCTTCCTGCAACTGAATGCTATATTATGCATTTCGACGTTTAACCTCTCGGTTCCTTTCTTCATATCCAGCACGTCGCGGGGGATTGGTCATGGCGGAGCCAGCATGGGTGCGAGGCAAGGAGACGCCCGATGATCTTGCCGCGCGCCTCGCCGAAGAGCGGGCCGAGATAGAGCTTGGCTTGCAGGACTTTGCCGTCGGACGGGTGGTGGACCTGGAAGATATCGAGGCTTGGGTCGATGCCCTTGAACGCGGTGAGAATTTACCTGTGCCGCAATCTGGGCGGTGATCGGGCCCGATGGTTTGGCGGGTGAAGCTGACGGATCGCGCCGCCCGCGATTTGGACAAGATCGGGGACTGGTACACCCAACCGGGATCCGGGCCAGCAGCCCGCCAAAAGCTTCGCCGGCTTACCCAAGCCCTCAGGAACGTGAAAACCTACCCGTATCTGGGCGCCCAAAGCCGGCACGATGGCTTGCGGGAGCTTGGTGTCGAGGGCATCGGGTAATCTACCAGCTCATCTGGAGCACTGGGCCCGGTAGCGGCGACGACACCATCTTGGTCATCCGCATCTTCGGGCCCGGGCAGGACCGGTCCTCCCTTTAGCCCCTGCACCCCGGGCACAGCCCCGTCACCTCCACCGTCTGCCGGGTCACGGTGAAGCCCTGGGCGGCGGCGGCGGCGGTGATGGTGTCGCGCACCGTGGTGTCGGTCAGTTCCGTCGCTTCCCCGCAGCGCTCGCAGACCAGGAACTGGCCGGTGTGGCTGGTGCCGGGCTGGGGGCAGCCGACGAAGGCGTTCAGGGACTCGATGCGGTGGACCAGGCCCTGTTCCAGCAGGAAGTCCAGGGCGCGGTAGACGGTCAGGGGCGCCACCCGCTTCCCGTCCTTGGACAGGTCCTCCAGGATGGCATAGGCGCCGCGGGGCTGGTGGCTGGACCAGACCAGTTCCAGGACCCGGGCGCGCTGGGCGGTCAGCTTCACGCCCCGCGCCTCGCACAGGTCGCGGGCCCGGTCCATGGCGCCGTGCACGCAGGCGGCGTGGTCGTGGCGGTGGCCGTTGCTCGGCTGATGCTGGTGCGCGGTGACGCCCACTCTCTCCATCCCTGACACGTCCAGGTTTCGCCAACCCTAGTACAGGTGGGGACGCCTGTCGCCGAATTCGACGGGACGGATGGACCTTTCGCGCCCCCGCCCTAGTTGAGGCAGCCATCGGGTGAATTCCCGGACGGGACCCAGTGCTGAGGAGAGGAGAGACATGGCGGCCCCCATCATCGTCATCGGCGCCACCGGCGGCATCGGCGAGGCCCTGGCCCGGCGGTTGAGCGCGCAGAAGCGGCCGCTGTTCCTGGTCGCCCGCAACGGCGACAAGCTGGGCCCCCTGGCGGAAAGCCTGGGCGCCGTCGGCAGCGCCGCGGCCGACGTGCTGGACGACCAGGCCCTGACCACGGCGGTGCAGCAGGCCGACTCCGGCGACGGGATCGCGGGCCTCGCCTATTGCGTCGGCACCATCACCATCAAGCCGCTGAAGGCCGCCAGCGCGGAGGACTTCATGGAGGCCTACCGGCTGAACGTGGCCGGCGCCGTCACCGCCCTGAAGGCGGCGGAGAAGGGGCTGAAGGCCGCCAAGGGCAGCGTGGTCCTGTTCAGCACCGTGGCGGTGGAGCAGGGCTTCCCCAACCACTCCGTCATCGCCAGCGCCAAGGGGGCCGTGGCCGGCCTCGCCCGGTCCCTGGCGGCGGAGTGGGCGCCGGCGGTGCGGGTGAACCTGGTGGCCCCGTCCCTGACCCGCACGCCCCTTGCCCATCCCCTGCTGACCAGCGACCAGTTCGCCCAGGGCATCGCCAACATGCACCCGATCCCCCGCCTGGGCGAGGCGGACGACCAGGCCGCCGCGGCCGCCTTCCTGCTGTCGGAGGATGCAAGCTGGATCACCGGCCAGACACTGGGCGTCGATGGCGGGCGGTCGACCCTGCGGAACAAGGGCTGACGTCGGTTCCTCCCTCACCAGCCGTTGCGGACCGGGCACCCGCGCCCTACTTCAATCCGAGCAGGATCGAAAGGGGAGGGCGGGCATGGTTCCGGCGCTGTCGCGCAGGGGATTCGTGGCGGGCGCGGCCGGCGTCGCGGCGCTGGGCTGGGCCGGGCTCCCGGGACGGGCCGGTGCCGCCACAATCCCCGGCACCGGCCAGATCCCCTTCAGCGTCTTCCGCAATGGCGACGACGCCATGGGCTACCACCGGCTGCGCTTCAGCCGGGAGGGGGACCGGTTCATCGTCGACAAGGAGATCGGCTTCGAGGTCAAGGTCGCCTTCATCACCGCCTACCGGTACAAGCACACGAACCGGGAGGTCTGGCAGGACGGGCGGTTGGTGAGCCTGGATACCAGGACCAACGACGACGGTGACAAGCACTGGGTCAAGGGGCAGGCCAAAGACGGTGCCTTCGCGGTGGAGAGCAGCCGCGGAAGCCTGTTCGCCCCGCCGGACATCATCCCCACCAGCTATTGGAACATCGCCACCCTGAAGGCCCCGCGGCTGCTGGACACGCAGCGGGGCCTGCTGATGGATGTCGCCATCGACGACAAGGGGGAGCAGGTGATCCGGGCCGGCGGGCAGGACATCCCGGCCCGGCACCACACCATCCGCCTGCTGACCAACCCGCCCGGCGCCACCAACGCCATCGAGATCTGGTACGACCGCAACGACGCCTGGGTGAAGCTGGCCTTCAAGGCCAAGGGCCAGGACATCGGCTATGTCCTGGACCCGGAGGGGCTGGTCCGCCCCGGCCAGGCGGCAGAGGTGGTGTTCGGCCAGGCCGGGGCGCGGAACTGACGCCATGCCCGGCACCCTTCGCTTCGTGCTGGGCGACCAGCTCAGCCCCGGCCTGTCAAGCCTGCGTGGTCTGGACAAGGCCGCCGACACGGTGCTGATGGCGGAGGTGTGGGACGAGGCCACCTATGTCCGCCATCACCCCAAGAAGATCGCCTTCCTGTTCAGCGCCATGCGCCACTTCGCGGAGGACCTGCGGCGGCAGGGGGTGCGGGTGGACTATGTCCGGCTGGACCAGCCCGGCAACACAGGGTCCTTCCGGGGGAGCTGCTGCGCGCGGTGGAGCGGCACCGGCCCGACCGGGTGGCGGTGACCTTCCCCGGGGAGTGGCGGGTCTGGGAAGACATGAGGGGCTGGGGCGATGTCTGCGGCCTGCCGGTGGAGATTGCCGAGGATACCCGCTTCTTCTGCCCCCCGGAACGCTTCCGCGCCCATGCCCAGGGCCGCAAGCAGCTGCGCATGGAGTTCTTTTACCGGGAGATGCGGCGGGAGCACGGCATCCTGCTGGACCCGGACGGCGAGCCGGAAGGCGGCCAGTGGAACTTCGACGCGGAGAACCGCAAAAGCCTGCCCAGGGGCCAGCCCGTGCCGCCCCGCTTCACCGTGGCGCCGGACGCCATGACGGCAGAGGTGCTGGACCTGGTGCGCCGCCGCTTCGGCAACCATTTCGGCGACCTTGAGCCCTTCGGCTTCGCCGTCACCGCCGCGGACGCGGAGGCCGCCTTCGAGCATTTCGTCAGACACGCCCTGCCCCTGTTCGGGGACTATCAGGACGCCATGGCCATGGGCCAGGATACCCTGTTCCACAGCGTCATCGGCCAGTACCTGAACTGCGGCCTGCTGGACCCGCGCGCCGTCTGCCGCCGGGTGGAAACGGAGTACCGGGCGGGACGGGTGCCGCTGAACGCGGCGGAAGGGTACATCCGCCAGGTCCTGGGCTGGCGGGAGTATGTGCGCGGCATCTACTGGCTGAAGATGCCCGACTATGCCCGGACCAACCACCTTGGGGCCCACCGGCCCCTGCCGGACCTGTACTGGACGGGAGAGACGCCCCTGCGCTGCCTGGCGGAGGTGGTGGGGCAGACCAGGCGTGAGGCCTATGCCCACCATATCCAGCGCCTGATGGTCACCGGCAACTTCGCCCTGCTGCTGGGGGTGGAGCCGGCGCAAGTCGAGGAATGGTACCTGGCCGTCTATGCCGACGCTTATGAGTGGGTGGAACTGCCCAACGTCCACGGCATGGTGATGCATGCCGACGGCGGCTATCTGGGCAGCAAGCCTTATGCAGCCAGCGGCAAGTACATCGACCGCATGTCCGACTATTGCGGCCGGTGCAGTTTCGACGTGGCCCGGACTAGCGGGCCCGATGCCTGCCCCATGAACTATCTCTACTGGAATTTCCTGATAGAGAATGAGGGCAAGCTGCGCGGCAACCCCCGCATGGGCATGATCTACAAGACCCTGGACAAGATGGCCCCCGCCAAGCGCGACGGCTTCCGCGCCGACAGCGCCCGCTTCCTGGAAAACCTGTACGGGACCGGAAGCGTAACGAAACCCGCCCTTAGCAGCCCGGACCTGTTCGCAGCCGGAACGACCCGCCATCAGGAGGATGCATGAGTTTCCCGATCCGCACGCCCATGCCCGCCGACGGCGTGGCCTGGGTCACCGGTGCCTCCAGCGGGATCGGGGAGCATGTGGCCCTGCGGCTGGCGGGGGAGGGCTGGACCGTGGTCGCCAGCGCCCGCCGGGCCGACGCGCTGGAAGCCCTGGCCGCCCGCGCCCGGGGGCCGGGGCGGATCGTTCCGTGGCCGGTCGATCTTGTGGACCTGGAAGCCACAAGGGCCGCGGTGGCCGGGATCAAGGCGGCACATGGGCCGGTGGCCCTGGCCGTGCTGAACGCCGGCACCTTCAAGCCCGACAGCGCCCGTACCCTGAAGGCGGAGGAGTACCGGCAGACGGTGGACATCAACCTGATGGGCACCATCCACTGCCTGGACGCCCTGCTGCCCGACATGATCGGCCGCCAGCTCGGCCACCTCGCCATCGTTTCCAGCGTGGCGGGTTACCGGGGGCTGCCGCGGTCGCTGGCCTATGGGGCCACCAAGGCGGCGCTGATCAACCTGGCGGAATCCCTGAAGCTGGACGTGGAGCGGTATGGGGTGAAGGTGCAGCTGGTGAGCCCCGGCTTCATCAAGACCCCGCTGACCGACAAGAACGACTTCCCCATGCCCTTCCTGATGCCGGTGGAGGAGGCGGCGGAGCGACTTGTGTCGGGATTGAAGGGGGAAGGGTTCGAGATTACCTTCCCGCGCCGCTTCACCTTCTGGCTCCAGCGGCTGCGCTGCCTGCCTTACCCGGCCTATTTCAACATCGTGCGGAGGACGGTCCCGAAATGAATGCCCCGGTCCCGGTGGAACAGGCCGTGGAGGCCTACATCCGGTTCTATCAGGACCTGCGGCCGGAGACCGTCAACCGGCTGGACCGGTTGGCCGTGCCGGACGTGCACTTCAAGGACCCGTTCAACGACTTCCGGTCACGGGACCGGATGAAGCATGTCTTCCAGAACATGTACCAGCGGGTGGAACAGCCCCGCTTCATCGTGCGCGACCACGCCACCTCGGGACAGACCGCCTTCCTGCGTTGGGGCTTCACCTTCCGGGTCAAGGGCCAGGCCCGCCCCCTGACCATCGAGGGCATGTCGGAGGTGCGCTTCGACCATGCCGGCATGGTGCAGAGCCACATCGACCATTGGGACGCGGCGGAGCAGTTCTATGAGCGGTTGCCGGTCCTGGGCTGGGTCCTGCGGGCCATCAAGAAGCGCATGGCGGATTAGGGTTGTGATACCGCCGCTTGTGCCCGGGGCTTGGGCGCCTTAACTCCCCCCGGAAGTTCCGGTTTTGCTGATGGACCCGACCGCCATGTCCCTGCCCACCGTCCGTACCGTCGCCGACCTTCGCGCCCAGGTGGCTGCTTGGCGCGGGCAGGGGCTGCGCGTGGCCCTGGTGCCTACCATGGGCGCCCTGCATGACGGGCACCTGACCCTGGTGCGGCGGGGGCGGGCGCTGGCGGACAAGGTCGTCGCCAGCGTCTTCGTCAACCCCACCCAGTTCGGCCCCAGCGAGGATTTCGCCCGCTATCCCCGGGACGAGGGGGGCGACGCGGCCAAGCTGGCCTCCGCCGGCTGCGACCTGCTGTTCGCGCCCGACGTGTCGGTGATGTACCCCGACGGCTTCGCCACCAGCATTGACGTCGGTCCCGTGACCCGCCGGTGGGAGGGCGCCTTCCGCCCCGGCCACTTCAACGGCGTGGCGACGGTGGTGACCAAGCTGCTGCTGCAAGGTCTGCCCGATGTGGCCCTGTTCGGGGAGAAGGACTACCAGCAGCTCCAGACCATCCGCCGGCTGGTGCGCGACCTGGACATCCCCGTGTCCATCGAGGGCGTGCCCACGGTGCGGGAGGCGGACGGCCTCGCCCTGTCCTCCCGCAACGCCTACCTGACGGCGGAACAGCGCGCCGTGGCCGCCAGCCTGAACCGGGTGCTGCGCGATGTGGTGGAGCGGGTGCGCGCCGAGCCGGGTACCGTGGCCGACGCGGTGGCCGCGGGGGAGAGGGCCCTGCTGGCGGCCGGGTTCGACGCGGTGGATTACCTGGCCGTTGTGGACGTTGCCAGCCTGGAACCGCTGGAAAGGCTGGACGGGCCGGCGCGGGTGGTCTGCACCGCGCGGCTGGGCAAGACGCGCTTGCTGGACAATTTTCCGGTCTGAGGGCGAGGCACTCACACGTATGAAATGAGATGTGGGTGATAGGGTCTTTAGGCGGGAGGCCTAACCCTGCCGCGCCGTCTTCCCGGCCGGGTCTACCAGGTGCACGGGCTCGATCCGCGGCGGGCGGTTGTCAGGGTGTGCTTCGGGCAGGGTGGCCTCCCGCTGGTTGGCCTCTGCCGCGTCGGGGGGCAGCAGGTCGGGACGGTTGGCCTGTTCGGCCACGGCGCGACGCTTCTTGTCCGCGCGCGTGGCGAAGAAGGTGAAGATGCCGGCGGCGATGGGGATCGCCAGCACCATGAAGAAGGCCCAGATCACCTGGCCGTCCACGCCGCCGCTGTCATACATGCCGACCTCCCGTCTCCGTCCCTCCCCAGAACAGGGGGGGAGGCCGGTCGGCACGGGGGGATATGGCTATTTCAGGCGCGCCAGGTAGTCGCGGATGCGGGCCGCGTTGGCGCCCAGGTCGCTGCGGCCCACGCGGGACTTGCTGCGCACGTCGATCCGGCTGCCATCCCCCTCGGGGCGGACGCGCACCACCACGTCGTCCTTGAAGCCGAACCAAGCGGTGGTGGCGGTGGCCTCCACCCGGCCCTCTGCGGGCTCCACCGCCACGATGTCCCAGCCCATGTCGCGGGCCGCGGCCTCCGCCCGCTTCACCGCCTCGGCAGGCGGGAGGGGCAGGGTGAGGGGGCAAGGTCGGGATAGGCCTGTTGTTGCTGGGCCGCCGTCTCCGGCCCCGCATAGTCCGGCGGGTTGGCCGCCCCGGCGCGGAGCGGCAGGACGGCGACGAAGGAAGGCGGGTCCTGCGTGTCGGTGCTGATGTCGTGGATGGGCGGGACGGAGCGGGCTTGGCCCCGCAGGCTGGTGGGGCCATAGAAGGCCGCGGCACCCAGCACCAGCCCCGCCAGGGCAAGCACGAAGCCTTTCCGGCCCGTGCCCGGACGGACGATGATGGCGGCGGCCAGGCTCAGCAGGGCACCAGCGATGCCCACATAAGCGCCATAGCGCATGCCGGCGAAGGCGGTGGGCAGGTCCAGTACCCCCAGCCGGTAGCCGGGACCACCCCCGGCGGCCATCAGGCCGGCCACGACGCTGACCAGGAAGGCCAGCGGGACGATCCAGGGCATGTGCTTGTTCGCGGCCATCGCCGGGGCTCCCCATGAAGCGGCGCCGGGTTCGTGCCCGGCGCCTTCATTGTCGTCAGTCGGCCGGAGCCTGGCTTACCAGACGCCGGTGTTGGGCATGCTCTTCCACGGCTCCGCCGGGGGCAGGGACCCGCCCTTCTGCAGAAGCTCGATGGAGATGTTGTCGGGGGAGCGGACGAAGGCCATGTGGCCGTCCCGCGGCGGGCGGTTGATGGTCACGCCCTTGTCCATCAGGCGCTGGCAGGTGGCGTAGATGTCGTCCACGGCGAAGGCCAAATGGCCGAAATTGCGCCCGCCCGTGTATTCCTCCGGGTCCCAGTTGTAGGTCAGCTCCACCTGGGCGTCCGGCGTTTCCTCCGCGGCCAGGAACACCAGGGTGTAGCGGCCGGCCTGGTTCTCCATGCGGCGGATTTCCTTCAGGCCCAGCTTGTCGCAGTAGAAGTCCAGCGACTGCTCCAGGTTCGTCACCCGGACCATGGTGTGCAGGTACTTCATCGGGTTCTCCAGCGGATACGGGATCGTTCGGTCTCGGCCCATAACATATGGCTCGCCTGCCGCCAACCCAGGGGTGGGGCGACACATGCCGATTATCCAATGTATCGGATCAGAACAATCAATTTCCCCGATCTGATGTCCCCCGCTATCCCAAAGGGCAAAGCGCCGGGTGGGGTTGGCCGAGGGATGCCGGCCCCGCCGCCCTTCCTGCGGGCGGCCAAGGGTGGCCCGGCACCGGAAAGGGAAACTGGACGATGGTGAAGCCCGTACCCGTGACCGTGGCCTATGGCGATGGCATCGGCCCCGAGATCATGGAAGCGTCCTTGCGTGTGCTGGAGGCCGGTGGCGCCAAGCTGGACATGGAGGTGATCGAGATCGGGGAGAAGGTCTACAAGCGCGGCCACACGTCAGGCATCGAGCCGCAGGCCTGGGACAGCCTGCGGCGGACCAAGCTGTTCTACAAGGCGCCCATCACCACGCCCCAGGGCGGCGGCTACAAGTCCCTGAACGTCACCATCCGCAAGACCCTGGGCCTGTTCGCCAATGTGCGGCCCTGCGCCAGCCTGCACCCCTTCGTCGCCACGAAGCACCCGACCATGGACGTGGTCATCGTGCGCGAGAACGAGGAGGACCTCTATGCCGGGATCGAGCACCGGCAGACGGACGAGGTCTTCCAGTGCCTGAAGCTGATCACCCGGCCGGGCTGTGAGCGCATCGTGCGCTATGCCTTCGAGTATGCCCGGACCTATGGCCGGAAGAAGGTCACCTGCTTCAGCAAGGACAACATCATGAAGCTGACCGACGGCCTGTTCCACAAGGTCTTCGACGAGGTCGGCGCCGAGTACCCGGACCTGGAGAAGGAGCACTGGATCGTCGACATCGGCGCGGCCCGGCTGGCCGACACGCCCGAGGTGTTCGACGTGATCGTCATGCCCAACCTGTATGGCGACATCCTGTCTGACGTGGCGGCGCAGATCACCGGCTCCGTCGGCCTCGCCGGGTCCGCCAACATCGGCGAGCATGTCAGCATGTTCGAGGCCATCCACGGCTCCGCCCCCATGATCGCGGGCCAGGACAAGGCCAACCCGTCGGGCCTGCTGCTGTCCGGCGTGATGATGCTGAACCATGTGGGCCAGGCGGAGGCGGCGACCCGCATCCACAACGCCTGGCTCCGCACCCTGGAGGACGGGGTCCACACGGCGGACATCGCCAAGGGTGGCAAGACCGAGGCCACGGTGGGCACCCGCGCCTTCGCCCAGGCGGTCATCGACCGGCTGGGGGAGGGGCCCCGGCACTTCAAGCCCGTGGCCTACCAGGGCCGGGCCGGCGGCATGCCCGTGCCCAAGGCCAGCCCGACGCGCAAGGCGCGGAAGGAGATGGTGGGCGTGGACATGTTCGTCCAATGGTCCGGCGGCACGCCCGATGACCTGGCCGCGATCCTGAAGCGGGGTGACGGCAAGGGGCTGTCCCTGCAGATGGTCACCAACCGGGGCGTGAAGGTCTGGCCGGGCTACATGCCGGAAACCTTCCTGGTGGACCATTGGCGCTGCCGCTTCATGGCGACGGCGGGCAGCGTCACCGGGCTGCAGGTGGTGGACCTGATGTCCCGCCTGGTGGAGGCCGGCCTGGACGTGATCAAGACGGAGACGCTGTGCACCTTCGACGGCGTGGCGGGCTACAGCCTGGGCCAGGGGCAGTGAGACCTGACCCTACGGACAGTGTACAAGCCGAAAGGCCTACGCCATAAGGTAGAGGGGGTGGTCCGTGTCGGGCCACCCCACACCCCTGCCGTGCCGACCCTGATGACAGCCATATTGCACTGCAACAGGAACTGTGGCCCCATGGCGGTACCCCTGTGGTAGCGAGGGCATCCATCATGTCCGCCGAGCCGGTCGCATTGGTCTGGGTTCTTGCGGCGACCGCCCTCGTCTTTGCCATGCAGCTCGGCTTCTGCCTGCTGGAGGCGGGGTTCGTCCGGGCCAAGAACTCCATCAACGTCGCCGTCAAGAACGTGATGGATTTCTGCATCGCCGCCTTCCTGTTCTGGCTGTTCGGCTATGCGCTGATGTTCGGGCCCAGTTGGAACGGGCTGGTCGGCACCGGCGGCTTCATGCCCGGCCATGGCTGGCCGCCCGGCCTGCTGGTGTTCGTGCTGTTCCAGGTGATGTTCTGCGGCACCGCCACCACCATCGTCTCTGGTGCCGTGGCGGAGCGGATGGGGCTGCGCAGCTATATCGCCGCCTCCGCCCTGTTGTCCGGCTTGATCTATCCAATCTTCGGGCATTGGGCCTGGGGCGGGATGGCCGAGGGGACGCCCACCGGCTGGCTGGGGCGGATGGGCTTCATCGATTTTGCCGGCTCCACCGTCGTGCATTCGGTGGGCGGGTGGCTGGCGCTGGCGGGCTGCCTGATCATCGGCCCGCGGCTGGGCCGCTTCGGTGACGGCGCGCGGCCCATGGCCAGCGCCAACCTGACCCTTGCCGCCGCGGGCGTGCTGCTGCTGTGGTTCGGCTGGATCGGCTTCAACGGCGGCAGCGCCCTGGGCCTGTCGGAGAGCGTGCCGGGCATCCTGCTCAACACCGTCCTGGCCGGCTGCACCGGCGGGTTGGCGGCGCACGGCCTGTCCACCTTGCTGAACGGCAAGCCGAAGATCGAGCATTTCCTGAACGGCATCCTGGCCGGGCTGGTCGCCATCACCGCCGGCTGCAACGTCATGGGCACGCCCGCCGCCGCGTGCGTGGGGGCCGTGGGCGGCGCCCTGGTGCTGGCGGGTGAGCGGTTGCTGGAGCGCTTCCGGGTGGACGACGCGGTGGGGGCCGTGCCCGTCCACCTGATGGCGGGCGTCTGGGGCACGCTGGCCGTGGCCCTGCTGGGTGACCCGGCCCTGTGGGGGACGGGGCACACGCGGCTGGAGCAGTTGGGCGTGCAGGCGGTGGGCGTGCTGGCCTGCGGTGCCTATGCCTTCGGCCTGGGCTTCCTTCTGCTGAAGCTGCTGGACCGCGTCCACCCCCTGCGCATCCCGGCGGAGGATGAGCGGATCGGCCTGAACGTGGCGGAGCATGACGCCCGCTCCCCCATGCTGGAGCTGGTGGCGGAGATGGACCGCCACCGCCAGGACGGGCAGCTCGACCGGCCCGTCCATGTGGAGCCCGAGTCGGAGGTGGAGCTGATCGCCGCCCAGTACAACCGGGTCATCGACAAGGTGGGGGATCAGATGCGGCAGCAGAAGCTGCTGCTGGACGAGCTGTCCCACGCCAAGGTGGAGGCGGAGACCCTGAACCTGTCCAAGTCCCGCTTCCTGGCGACCATGAGCCATGAGCTGCGGACGCCGCTGAACGCGGTCATCGGCTTCTCCCACCTGATCAAGGACCAGGCCTATGGCCAGATCGACCCGCGCTATGTGGAGCATGCGGCCGACATCCATGATGGCGGCAAGCACCTGCTGGCCCTGGTCAACGACGTGCTGGACTATTCCCGGATCGAGGCGGGCAAGTTCCAGCTGAACGAGCAGCCGCTGGACCTGGCCCGCATCCTGCGCGGGGTGCTGCGGCTGATGCAGCCCATGGCGGAGGCGGCCAGCGTCGGCCTGTTGCTCCGCGTGCCGGACGACCTGCCGGCCCTGGTGGGCGATGAGCGGGCGGTGCGGCAGGTGCTGATCAACCTGGTGGGCAACGCCGTCAAATTTACCCGACCCGGCGGCCACGTCACCCTGTCGGCGGAGTTGGAACCGGACGGGCGGCTGCGGCTGACCGTAGCCGACACAGGCATCGGCATGGACCCCCGGCTGGTGCCCAAGGCGCTGGAGCCCTTCAGCCAGTTGGAGAACGGCTTGGACAAGTCCCATGCCGGGGCCGGGCTGGGCCTGTCCCTGGTCAACGCCCTGACCCGGCTGCATGGCGGCACCCTGGTGATCCAGACCGCCCCGGGCCAAGGCACCGCCGTGCATGTCCGCTTTCCCCGGGACCGACTGCCTGCGTCCTTGTCCAAGGCAGTCGTCTGACGGGGAGCTTCCTCAGCTCCTGCCGGCCTTCTTGCCGTTGATGCGGACGCTGCCGATGCCGGAATGGTCCACCCGGTAATCGTCGGCGCTGCCATCGAAGCGGATGCTGCCCACGCCGGACGCGTTGGCATCCAGCAGGGGCGTGTGGCCGCCCTTGATGTGCACGTCGCCCACGCCGCTGAGCCGCACCTTCACCGGGCCGTGCACCGCGTCCACGTCCACGTCGCCGAAGCCGGAGACGTCCAGGGACAGCTCGCCCCGGACCGGGCCCGCCTCCACGCTGCCGGCACCGCTCAAACTGCCGCGCAAGGGGCCGCGCACCTCGCCCAGGGTGACGTCGCCGGCACCGGACAGGTCCAGGTCCACCCCGGCCACCCGGCCC
Source organism: Aerophototrophica crusticola (assembly GCF_012913305.1). Taxonomy (NCBI): domain Bacteria; kingdom Pseudomonadati; phylum Pseudomonadota; class Alphaproteobacteria; order Rhodospirillales; family Rhodospirillaceae; genus Aerophototrophica; species Aerophototrophica crusticola. Next base: position 682,466 of record NZ_CP051775.1, read on the forward strand.
ACCTTGACGTCCGCCGCACCGCTGCCCCGCAGCCGCAGGGTCCCGTCCAGGTCGCCCACCCGGGCATCACCCACCAGGTTTCCCAACTCCAGGGCCGTGCCGGGGGGCAGGGTCACCGACACGGTCACCATGTCGTCCTTGCCGATCCGACCGCGCTGGCTTGACCTGTCCTGGATGATGGACAGGGTGTCGCCGGATTGCTCCAGCCGGACGGTATCGACCCAGCGCTGCTGTCCGGTCACGTCCGCCGTGACGGCGCGGGCGGCGGGGTCCACGACCACCTGCACGGTCCCGACGATGTCGGTGACCCGCACGCTGTCGGCGGTGAAGCTCTGCGGGGCGGCCAGGGCGGGGGTGCCGGCCAGGGCCAGGAACAGGGTGAAAGCGGGGAGGGCGCGCATGGGGGCAGCCTTCATGTTTCCGGGAGGGGGCAGGGCTTCAGCCGTCGGCGCGGCCGGTGACGCGGACATTGCCGGAGCCGGCCTTGCTGATGGCCTGGTTGCGGGCCATCCCGTCCAGGGTCACGTCGCCCGATCCCCTGATGGCGACCGCCAGCGGGTCGGCCATGCCGGCCTTCAGCGTGACGTCGCCGGACCCGTTGACCTCCACCTTCACAGGCCCGTCCACCCGGGCCACCTCCACGTCGCCGGAACCGTTGATCTCAACCTCCAGTTGGCCGCTGGTCCGGCCAGTGCGGACGTCGCCGGAGCCGTTGATCTCCACGGCCAGGTCGCGGGCCACCTCGCCCAGGATGATGTCGCCGCTGCCGGAGATGCCGAGCTTGGCCGTGGTCACGTTGCCGATGCTCAGCTTGCCGGCAGTCATGTCGTCCACGACCAAGGCGGCACCCAGGTCGCCCACCGTGCCCTCGCCGGTGAAGTCCTCCACCTCCAGGGCGGTCCCGGCGGGACGGTCAGCTTGACGGCGATCCAGTCCTTGCGGTCGTCCCAGCGGCGCATCCCGTCCGGCTGGTCCTTCTGCTCCACCACCAGACGGTCCCCCTGCTGGCGGACGGTCACCTCCTGCAACCAGCGCTCCGGCCCGGTGACGCTGGCGGTAACCTTCGTGGCGGACTTGTCCACCACCACCTCCAACGAGCCAAAAACACCGTCCACCTCAACCGCCCGGGCGGTGAAGTCCTGCGGCCCGAAAGCCAGGGCGGGCGTGCCCAGCAGGGCCAGGGCGGCGGTGGTCAGGATGGTGGTGCGGCGGATCATGGCGGGCTCCCCTCGTTTCCCGGTGGTTGGCTCGGACGGGAGCAAGGGGTGTGCCAGCTGCGGGAATGCTGGCCTTATGTTGCGATACTGACAGGGGGAGGTGGCGGGAAAATCGACTTCATAGCACTTCGAACAAATGAGTGGGGAAACGGACAACGCTCTGGTTGGCTTTGGCAAGCTTGCAATGCGCGGAAGACGACAATAAGCTGCCTGGGCTACCTATAAAGAGAACACCGGTTAGTACTCGGCATGGAAAGCTTCCCCTGCTCCAAATGTAGGAACCCGTGTCCATGGGATGCGGTTCTCTGCCCTGTTTGCAATGAAATGGTGGGCGTTCCGAATGTCCGCTTAGCGGAGCGTGCCCAGGAGAAGGAGGCATTGCGCAAACGGTATGAAGAAGCAAAGGTCGCTGCCGAAGCCCGCGGCGTAAAGGACCGGTTGGCAGAGTTTGAACGCGCCGTGAGCATGGCTGGCGCTGTCATCAATATCAGCATCGACAATGCGGACTCTTTGCTGGCAAATGATAAAACCTTGTATTCTAACTACCGCTTGCAGGTCGATGGCGAAGTCCGGATGGTTGCTGAACTCGAGAATGATGTAAAGCGAACGGCCGTTGAGTGCAGTTTTTTTGGGTCCACAGCCAAAGACATCCGGTACGCAGCCCTAAGTTTGGATGGCGTCGGCTTGAGGTCCTATGGCGAGATTAGCTTGCGGCTAAAGGAGATTGCCGTCGAAACGCGTGCGAGCTTGCTGGAATGCAACACCTATACCTTTGTCAAGCGTCATCCTTTCTGGGCCGGCAGCATGCCGGAAGCGGGTTATCGGGCGACGTGGCAGGGAAAGGCCGAGTTGGCCGTGGCCAAATGTGGTGCCATGATTGAGCGGCAAACAACGCAAGCCGCTTTTGCTCGTTTGGTGTTAAGGTCGAGCGGGTCACGGGAAGACGATGAATTCATCGAGATTCACATCCATGGTAAAATCTCGTTGCAGGCCTTTGAGGCGGCGGTGTTGCCCAAAGCAGGCGGAACGCCAACCAAAGACCAGAAGTTGAACGTGATCAGAGATCGGTTGGACAAGTTGGGTATCCGATGCACGAGCATTTGATCCAGGGCGGCTTTCTGGTGCCAGGTGCCGGATTGGCCATGGTTGTCGGGCCTGACCGGATCAAAGTCTTGCGCGGGGTCGGGGCGAATGCACTTGATGACCTGCGGCCCGGCGAAATCGGATTGATCCTGGATTCAGGACACGAAGTTCATCAGATACCGTCGAGACACCGGAACCTGGACTGGGTCCGAGCCAACCTGCGTCGCTTGGGTGATGGAGAGACTTTGTTGCGTTTGCTGCTGCAAGGTCTTGATCATGACTTGAGTGAGCGTTCCAGGAAGTGGTCGATCGATCTCGCGGAACCGATGCTTACGTCAGGCGCTGCCGCCGACTTCGCATCGCGGCGTCTGCTCGGGTGTCCTGTTCCTGAAGACGCCGATTTGGACGGCGGCTCCCGGTTGGCGCGGTCGGCAAATTGCAGTCGTGTCGTCGCGCTTTATGCCGATATGGTGCGGTTGCGTCCGGCGCTCGCCGACTTGCATGACGCTTGGAAGGCAACCTGCGCCAATCAGACCCCCGACTTTCCGGGCCAGGCTCTTCGGCGGCAGTTGATCGATGCCGGTATCTTTGAGCGTTGCGCCCGGAGTTTGATGGCCCGCGACCGTCTTGCCATCTCAACGCTTCCACTGGATGCCACCCTTTTGGCGAGTTTGATCGGCGCTGTTCAACAACCGGCGAAGTTTCTTGTCGGGTTCTCCAATATGCTCATCGGAAAGCTATCAGATAAAGGCAATTCAGTGCCGATTGATTCTGTTGAGAAAGAGAAAAACAAAGATAGTGAACGGGATGATGACCCTATCATTTCATTGATACAGAATGGGGTTGAAGAGGCGTCTCTGAGCCAAAGGGAGACTCCCCGCACATATTCCGGTGACTTGATCGAGAAGATTGAAAACCAGAAGAAAAACATTGTTAAAGAGTTTGCGCGCGGACGGGAAGAGCGAGCATGGCGCTTCGTCCGTGAATTGGTTGAGTACCAGCTTGCCAATAGCCGGCCAGAGCATCTTGCAAAGTCACTTTGTGATATTGCTGCTCGGCTAAATGGGGGTTTTTTTGCAGATGCTGCATTGAGAATTTATTGCTATGCACGCGAGGCTAATTATAACGAATACTTTCCTCTCGTTGGCAGGGCTGAAGTTCTGAAGGCGATGGGCCGTCTTGGCGAGGCTCTGGCGGCCTACGAGGACGCGGTGGCCCAGTTCCCCAACGACGTGGTGCCGCGCAATGGGCGTGCTGAAGCCCTGAAGGCGATGGGCCGCCTTGGCGAGGCTCTGGCGGCCTACGAGGACGCGGTGGCCCAGTTCCCCAACGACGTGGTGGCGCGCAATGGGCGTGCTGAAGCCCTGAAGGCGATGGGCCGCCTTGGCGAGGCTCTGGCGGCCTACGAGGACGGGGTGGCCCAGTTCCCCAACGACGTGGTGGCGCGCAACGGCCGGGCGGAGGTCCTGAAGGCGATGGGCCGTCTTGGCGAAGCGCTGGCGGCCTACGAGGACGCGGTGGCCCAGTTCCCCAACGACGTGGTGGCGCGCAACGGCCGGGCGGAGGTCCTGAAGGCGATGGGCCGCCTTGGCGAGGCTCTGGCGGCCTACGAGGACGCGGTGGCCCAGTTCCCCAACGACGTGGTGGCGCGCAACGGCCGGGCGGAGGTCCTGAAGGCGATGGGGCGCCTTGGCGAGGCTCTGGCGGCCTACGAGGACGTGGTGGCCCAGTTCCCCAACGACGTGGTGGCTCGAACCGGCCGGGCAGAGGTCCTGAAGGCGATGGGCCAGCTGGGCGAGGCGCTGGCGGCGTATAGCGACGTGTTGGCTGCTTTCCCACGGCAGGAATTTGCCCGGAACGGAAAGGCGTCTACTCTCGTCTCGATTGGCCGGACGCAGGAGGTGATCGAGGATTTCAAGGCGATTCAGCCCATAACGCGTGGGGATTGGATATCATGCCATATCCTTGCCATGGCGTATCTCCGCTCGGAAGCACCGGAGGAAGCCCGCCATCTCCTGGAGATGGGCGCCGAATCTTGCCCCTTCCCGGATTGCCACTGGTACTTTGCCATGACGCTGGCGTACCTGGATGTGGCGCATGGGTTCTCTGGGCAGGCGGCGCAACGGTTGCGCCCGGCCATGGCAGGGAGCCCCACTGCTGCGACGGTGATCCTGTTCAGCCATGCCTTGGCAGCTTCTGGTAACAAAAGGGATGCCGCGACTTCCCTCGACCGGTTGGGGAGTTCACACGTACCCGCGCAGGTGCTGAGCCTGAAGGATGCCTTGACAAAGCGCTATGGCTTGCGTGGGCACGGGGAGTTGCCAAAGGCTCAACGAGAGGCCCTAGACAAACAGATAGCCGAGGGCGAGTTTGCCCTGTTGCTGGAAGCCGCGTAACGCGACCTCAGCCCCGGACCCACAGATTCACGGCGAACCGGTAATCCTCGAACTGGCCGCTGGGGCAGCTCACCGGCTGGACGGAGTGGGGGCCCAGGCGGGGAAGGCCAGCAGGCTGTCGCGGGCGGGCTCCACATCCTGGGTCGGGGCGTTGGGGCCCAGGGCATAAAGGCGCAAGGCGCCGCCGGTGAAGGCCTTGGGCAACCGGTAGAAGTAATAAACCATGCTGACCAGCCGCCGCGGCCCTTCCTGGCTGCCGGTCTGGATATCGAGGTGGCGAGCATAGAAGGCGCCGTCGCCATGGGCGGCCAACTGCACCTCGATCCGCTTCGGGTCCACGGCAGGCACGCCCAGATCCTTGGTGACCTGGGGCAGCATCTCCCGCACCTTGGCCTCGAACAGGGCGCGATAGGGGCCCGTGTCGTTCAGGATGCTGGCCACCCGGACCGACAGGGTCGCCTCATCCTTCCCGCCCACCTTGGCGACCTCGAACCGGTCACGGTTGGCGTAGACGTAGTCCAGCAACCCGTCCACGAATTCATCACCCATCACGTTCCTGTAGACGTGGTGGGGAAGCATCACGGGGTTGGCGAGGAGGGTGGTCATGGCCCGGTCCCGTCGGCAGCCTGCATGCCGGGAACCAAACCACAAGCCCCCGCCCCGCGGTTGGGCGCAGGCGGGGGGTGGAGCCGGGGGGAGAGGGTTACGCCTAGCTCTGCCCGATCAGCGCCAGCCATTCCTGTTCGGTCAGGGTGGTGACGCCCAGCTCCCGCGCCTTGGCGGCCTTGCTGCCCGCATCCTCCCCCACCACCAGATAGTCGGTCTTGGCACTGACCGAGCCGCTGACCTTGGCGCCCAGGGCCTCCGCCTTGGCCTTGGCCTCGGACCGGCCCATGGTGGTCAGGGTGCCGGTGAAGACCACGGTCTTGCCCAGCACGGGGCTGGCCGTGACCCGGGGCGGCACGAACTCCTGCACCGTCACCTGGGCCAGCAGGTCGTCCAGGGCCTTCAGGTTGTGTTCCTCGCCGAAGAACTGGACGATGTCGTCGGCCACGCTCATGCCGATCTGCTCGATCCGGCAGAGGTCTGCATAGGCGTCGCCCACCAGCTCCGCCTTGGGCTGGTTGGGGGCGGCGGCGCGCTCGCCCGCGGCCTCCAGCATCCGGTCGCGCCAGTTCTCCGCCGTGCGGTAGTTGCGGGCCAGCAGCTTGGCCGTGGCCTCCCCCACCTGCCGGATGCCCAGGGCGAAGATGAAGCGGTCCAGGCCGATGGTGCGGCGGGCCTCGATGGCCCGGAACAGGTTCTCCACCGATTTCTTGCCGAAGCCGGTCATGGTGACCAGCCGGTCCAGCCGCTGCTCCTCCCGCGCCTCCAGGGTGAAGATGTCGGCGGGGGTCCTGATCCGGCCCTGGTCGAAGAAAAGCTGTATGCGCTCGATGCCCAGCCCCTCGATGTCGAAGGCGTTGCGGCTGGTGAAGTGCCGCAGCCGCTCCACCGCCTGGGCGGGGCAGACCAAGCCGCCGGTGCAGCGGCTGACCACGCCCCCGTCCTCCCGCACGGCCTGGCTGCCGCATTCCGGGCAATGGTCGGGGAAGGTGAACTCGGCGCTGTCCGCGGGGCGGGCCTCCGGTATGACGGAAACCACCTGGGGGATCACGTCGCCGGCGCGCTGGATGATGACCGTGTCGCCGACGCGGATGTCCTTGCGCCTGATCTCATCGGCATTGTGCAGGGTGGCGCGGCTGACCACCACGCCGCCCACGGTGATGGGCTCCAGCTCCGCCACGGGGGTCAGGGCCCCCGTGCGGCCCACCTGGATGGTGATGGATTTCAGCAGGGTGCGGGCCTGTTCCGCCGGGAACTTGTGGGCCGTGGCCCAGCGCGGGGTGCGGGTGCGGAAGCCGAGCCGCTCTTGCAGGGCAAGGTCGTTGACCTTGTACACCACGCCATCGATATCGAAGGGCAGGGACGACCGCTCCTTGCCGATCTGCTCATAATAGGCCAGCAGCTCGTCCCGGCTGCGGCACAGGGTGCTCTGCTTGGGCACCTGCAAGCCCAGGGCCTTCAGCCGTTGCAGGCTGTCCCATTGGGTGGCGGCCAGGGGTTCCGACAGCTCACCCCAGGTATAGGCGAAGAAGCACAGGGGCCGCTTGGCGGTGATGCGCGCGTCCAACTGGCGCAAGGACCCGGCCGCCGCGTTGCGCGGGTTGGCGAAGACCTTCTCCCCCGCCTCCGCCTGCCGCTTGTTCAGCTCGAAGAAGCTGTCGCGGGTCATGTAGACCTCACCGCGCACTTCCAGCACCTTGGGCGCCGGGCCGGACAGGCGGTTGGGGATCTCCGCGATGGTGCGGACGTTGGCGGTGACGTCCTCCCCCTCCGTCCCGTCGCCGCGGGTGGCGGCCTGGACCAGTTCCCCATCCTCGTAGCGGATCGACAGGGAGGCGCCGTCGATCTTCGGCTCCGCCACGAACTCCAGCCCGTCCACGGTCTTCAGGTTCAGGAACCGGACGATCTGCTCGATGAAGCCGTCCACGTCCTCCGCCGCGAAGGCGTTGTCCAGGGACAGCATGGGCACCGTGTGGCGCAGCTTCCTGAAGCCGGTGCCCGGGGCGGCACCCACGGTCTGGGTCGGGCTGTCGGCGGTCACCAGCTCCGGGAAGCGGGCCTCCACCAGGTTCAGCCGCTTCTCCAGCGCGTCATAGTCGGCGTCGGAAATTTCCGGCGCGTCCTTCCGGTAATAAAGCTCCCGGTGGTGCCTCACCTCCCGCACCAGGGCGTCATGCTCCTCCTTCGCCTGGTCCAGGGTCAGGGTATCCACGGGGGTCGCGCGCAGGTCGGGCATGGGAAGGGCCGGCAGGGACGGGGAGGGGAGACGCCGACGGGACCGCCGGCGGGGCAAAGGTCGTCGGGCGACGGGCTGCCGTCAAGTCATGGCTTGGCCGTGAAGCCCAGGTCCGCCAGTTGCTCCCACGGGCCGCCCTTGTAGGCCCAGAGCAGCAGGCCCTCGCCGCGGGCGGTCATGGGGGTGAAGGTGCGTTGCAGGGCCTCCAGGGTGGCCTTGGCCTCCCCCGCCTGGACCTTGTTCTGCACCGTCACGTGGGGGCGGAAACCTTGCTGGTCCTGGGGGATCAGCCAGGGGGCCCAAAGGTCTGCCAGCCGCTCCCGCAGCTCCTCCAGCGGGCGGGAGCGCAGGTAGAAGGCAGCGCCCCGGCCGATGGACTTGACGGCGAAGACCTCCACCGGGAACGGCGCGGTGTCGCGGGTGGTGCGGCGCAGGTCGGCCAGGATGGACTGCACCTGCGGGCCCGGCAGGTGGTGGAACAGGGTGACGTGGGCGGGGATGAAGTTCCGCTCCGGCGGGAAGTGGCGCTGCCGCAGGGCCTGGAAATGCTGGAACGAGGCCTGGTCCAGGCGGAGCGTGAGGATCAGCGGGGCGTAGATGGGGTCCATGGGCCAGAAACTAGGCCGGCGGCCGGGGGTTCCAACTGACGGGGCGGGTCAGGCAGCCTTGGGCATGTGCCCGCGCAAGATCGCCATCGCCTCCGCGACCACATCCATGTGCTGGGACGCATACTGGATGTCATAGCCGACCAAATTACCATGCTCGTCATAGTCGATGACGAGGTCGCGGTCATCGTCGACCTTCTGGTCCCACTGGTTCCCATCCGTGAACCGGACATACATGCTGTCGGTAGAAGGGTCGTAGAAGATGGGGGAGCGGGTCGTCATCTGTTTCACGTCCTGTCACGGAACGCGTTGTGGACGGTTTCGCCATCAGCCAAAGTAACAACGCGCACGTCCGAATTCAACGACGGGACCCAGCCCCAGAACTGGATCCGGCCATCGGGTTGTCGGCGCTTCCGGTCGGGATTGGCGATGATCCGCTTGATGTCCAACGGGTCGATGCGGCAGCGCCCCGGCTTTCCCAGGACCTCGTTGGCGAAGTATTCGGTGCGCCAGAAGGGCGGTGGTGGCAAGCGCTTCGGCTCGCCCGTCGGGGTCAGTCTCATCCAATGGGCGCGCGAGCTTGATGGGGTGTTGATCCATCCGAACGAGTAAAGAGCCTAACGGTGCTTGCCTAAACTTGCAACCAGTGCCCCTGCCCGGTGATCAGGCTCTTGGCCGGGGGTTCCAACTGACGGGGGGAGGTCAGGCGGCGTCCTTCAGCCCATGGCTGGCCCGCAAGGCCGCGAGTGCCCGGGCCACAAGGTCCGGCCGGCGGGAGGCATGCTCGATCTCCCACGCCCAGGGTTTGCCGTCGGTAGCGAAGTGGACGACCAGGTCCGGCTCCTGCTCCTCGCCCCCCACGGAAGCGGGGTCGTCACCCGCCCGCGGCGCCGGCCAGGGGCGCAGTTCCACGCGCAGCATGTCGGCCGCGGGATCATAGGAAAGGGCGGCGTTGTCCGTCATGGCTTGAAACCCCTGTCCCAGAAGGCGTTCAGGACCGTCTCCCCATCGGGCTCCACGACGACCCGCAGCCAGCGGCCCTCGCGCTCCACCCAGCCCCAATAACGCACACGACCATCCTCCTGGCGCAAGGTCCGCGTGGGGGCGGACAGCGTGGCCGCTATGTCGTCGTGCCGAACCAGGGCCCGGTCTGGCCGTGCCATCTGGCGTTCGAGGTAGGGCAGCCGCCAGAACGGGGGTGGGGGAAGCCGGTCCGCCAACCACTACCCCCGCCCGGCGATCAGACTCTCCGCCGCGGCCCGGGCGGCCGGGGTGATCTCGGCGCCGGAGAGCATACGGGCGATCTCCTCCAGCCGGGCTTCCTGGGACAGCTCCACCACCTCGGTGACGGTGCGGGTGGGGGTGGCGTGCTTGCGGACGTTCCAATGATAGGCGCCGCGGGCGGCCACCTGGGGGCTGTGGGTGACCACCAGGACCTGCAGGTTGTTGTGGCCCAGGCGCGACAGCCGCTCCCCGATGGCGTCGGCCACGGCACCGCCGACACCTGTGTCCACCTCGTCGAACACCAGGGTGGGGATGGTGCCCACCTGGGCCAGCACCACCTTCAGCGCCAGCATGAAGCGCGCCAGCTCACCGCCCGAGGCGATCTTGGCCAAGGGGCCCGGGGGGCGCCGGGGTTGGTGGCCACCTGGAAGGCCACGTCGTCGATGCCGTGGGGACCCCAGGCCTCCTCCCCCGTCTGGGCGACGCGGGTGGAGAATCGGGCCTTTTCCATGCGCAGGGGCTTCAGCTCCGCCGCCACGGCCTGGTCCAGCTTGGATGCCGCCTTGGTGCGGCCGGCGGAGAGCTTCTTGGCGGCGTCCAGGTAGGCGGACTTGCCCTCCTCAGCCTTCTTGGCCAGGGATTGCAGGATGTCGCCCTGGTCCTCGATGAGGGCCAGCTTGCGGGCCATGTCGTCCCGCAGGGCCACCAGCCCGTCCACGTCGGTGCCATGCTTGCGGGCGGCGGCGCGCAGGGCGAACAGCCGCTCCTCGATCTTGTCCAGGCTGCCGCCCTCGGTGTCGATGTCCGCCACCAGGGCCTGGAGCGAGCGGGACGCCTCCGACACTTCCGCCGCCGCCTCGTCCAGGACGGAGATCACCGGCTCCAGCCGCCCGCCCGCCTTGTCGGCGATGCGGCCCAGGGTGCGCAGGGCGGAGGCGAGCGACCGCTCCGCCCCCCGCTCCCCCGCCAGCTCGGCATAGGCCTGGTTGACCGACTCGATCAGCTTCTCGGCGTGTTGCAGGACGATGCGCTTCTCCGCCAGCGCCGCCTCCTCCCCCAGCTCCGGGGCAAGCTGGTCCAGCTCCTCCACCGCGTGGCGCAAATAGTCCTCTTCCGACCGGGCGCGGGCGGCGTCGGCGGCGGCCTGCACGCGGGCCTGCTCCACCTGCCGCCAAGCGCGCCAGGCGTCGGCCACGGCGCGGGACTGGCTGCCCATGCCGGCATAGTCGTCCAGCAGGTCGCGGTGGGTGCGGGGGTCCAGCAGGCCGTGGGTCTCGAACTGGCCATGCACCTCCACCAGCGTCTCCCCCAACCGGCGCAGCAGGGTGACGCCCACCGCCTGGTCGTTGACGAAGCAGCGGGACCGGCCGTCGGCGGACAGGGTGCGGCGCAGGACCAGGGTGTCCTCCACCTCCAGCTCCTGCTCCCGCAGGATGGCGAAGGCGGGGTGGTCCGGGCGGCCGCCAAGGTCGAACTCGGCGGTGACGCTGGCCTGCTCAGCACCATGGCGGACCAGGGCGCTGTCGCCGCGGGCGCCCAGCGCCAGGCCCAGCGCGTCCAGCAGGATGGACTTGCCCGCACCGGTCTCACCGGTCAGGACGCACAGGCCGGGCCGGAACGCCAGGGTCAGGCGTTCGATCAGGACCACGTCGCGGATCGAGAGCGTCACCAGCATGGGCAGGGCCAACCCCGGTACGGCCGTCCGGCGGGCACCGCCGCCGGCCCGGCCCTGGTCAGGAGAGCGGTGCTCAGAACACCCAGTCGATGGCGCGGCCCAGGAAGGACCGCTCCTCAGCCGGGCGGCTGTCGGTCACCAGGGTGTAGGTCCGCCCGTACCACTCGCTGCCCGGATAGTTGTGGCCCAGCAGGGCCGCCGTGGCCTGCGCCTCTTCCACCAGGCCCAGGCCCATATAGGCCTCCACCAGGCGGTGCAGCGCCTCCGGCACGTGGCTGGTGGTCTGGTACACGTCCACCACGTGGCGGAACCGCTTGATGGCGGCGGTGTACTCGGCCGTGCGCAGGTAGAAGCGGCCGACTTCCATGTCCTTGCCGGCCAGGTGGTCACGGACCAGGTCCAGCTTCACCTTGGCATCGCGGGCATAGGGCGTGGAGGGGAAGCGGCGGACCACCTCATCCAGCGACTTCAGCGCCTCATTCGTGGCGGTCTGGTCACGGCGGACGTCGGCGATCTGCTCGTAATAGCACAGGGCCTTCAGGTAGTAGGCGTAGGAGACGTTCCGGTTGCCCGGATGCAGGCCGATGAAGCGGTCCAGCGTCTCAATCGCCTCATCGTACTTGTAGGCCTGGTAGTGGGCGTAGGCCGCCATCAGCTGTGCCCGCACCGCCCACTGGCTGTAGGGGTGCTGCCGCTCCACCTCATCGAACAGGGCGGCGGCCTTGGGGTAGTTCTCCGCATCGATGGCGTTGGCCGCCTCGGTGTAGATCTGCTCCACCGGCCGTTCCACATAGGGGACCTCCGGAGCCTTGCCGGCGCAGGCGGACAGCAGCAGCAGGGCGGCGGGGGCCAGGACCCGGATGGGGCGGGGCAGGGACGAGGGGACCGTGAAGGGCATCGTGACCGACAACCAAGGCAGCAGGATTGCGGGGGACTTATAGCACGCGGTATCGGCCAGTCGCCAAGCGGCAAACTGCATGGGCCAACCCGACCGGGTGATCAAAGCCAGCGGATTGCGGGGATTTCAGGGCGGAACAGCGTCGTGCGGGGCACTGGATGTCACCCCGGGCCTGACCCGGGGCCCTTGGGAAAGCGGACGTGCCGATGGCGCGGCAGCGGGGGTGTGGTCAGGAAAGCCGGGCGCCGCAGGGGCTTTCGGTGCCCTGCATCGACCGATCCCGAGGGCCCCGGGTCAAGCCCGGGGTGACGTCCCGCGCCTTGCAGGGTCAAGCGACGGCGGCTGTCTGCTCCACCCACTCCTCCTCCAGCCGCCAGGCGGTGGGATCGGCGAACAGGGCGTGGAGGACCTTGTTGTTCATGGCGTGGCCGCCCTTGACGCCGTGGTACTGGCCCAGGATCGGCGCGCCGGCCAGGTACAGGTCGCCCACCGCGTCCAGGATCTTGTGGCGGATGAACTCATCCGGGCTGCGCAGGCCGCCCTCGTTCAGCACCCGGTCGCCGCTGATGACGACGGCGTTCTCCAGCGAGCCGCCGAGGCCCAGGCCCGCCTTGCGCATGGCCTCAACCTCATGCAGGAAGCCGAAGGTGCGGGCGTTGCTGACCTCCGCCTTGAAGCTGCCGTCCACCAGCCGCAGGGAACCCTGCTGGCGGCGGATCAGGGCGGTGTTGTCATAGACGATCTCTGCCCGGAAAGCCGCGTGGGGGGCGGGGGAGAGGGTGACGACCTTGTCGCCGTCCTGCACCCGCACCTCCTTCAGGACGCGGATGACCTTGCGGGGCGCGTCCTGGGCCTGGATGCCCGCGCACTCCACCAGGAAGACGAAGGGGGCGGCGCTGCCGTCCATGATCGGCACCTCGGCGCCGTCCAGCTCCACCATCGCGTTGTCGATGCCGCAGCCGCGCAGGGCGGCCATCAGGTGCTCGATGGTGCCGACGCTGGCGCCGTGCCCGTTGGCGATGACGGTGCAGAGGCGCGTGTCCGCCACCTTGTCCCAGAGCGCCGGGATCACGTTGGTGCCGGCGGGCAGGTCGGTGCGCACGAAGCTGATGCCCGTGTCGGCCGGGGCCGGCCGGAGGACCATGCGCACCCGCTTGCCGGAATGGACGCCGACGCCGGTGCACTCGATCGGGGACTTCAGGGTCTGTTGCCAGGCCATTGCCGCTCTTCCGTGTCTCGGGGGTCTCGCTTGCCCCATCGGCGATCCGCGCCCCATCCCCGTCGCCGGGGGTCCCCGTTCCCGGGGTGCCGTGCCGCATGGAGCCAGCATGCAACGCAGCAAGGGGCGAACTGCCACGACCCACAGATAGGCCTGTCGGCGTCCCGGCTCAAATCACGCTTTGTTACCGAATATTACATCCGGAAACCGGCGCTAAGTGGCTGAATCATGACGGAAATTTGGCAGTCTGTGACGGCTGTCACGATGCCCCTTTAACAGTCCCGGCCGGCCCGGCGGCCCTTTACCCGGCCGTGTGCTGCGACGCGGAAATGCAATCGCGATCCGCATCCCCGGATGGTCCAGGAAGGCGGGTCTGCGGCGGGTGTAATGTATGAACGCATACATCCGCCGATGGTTGCAGAGGGAGAACCATCATTCCCGGATGTCAGGTGACGCGCAAAAAAATGGCCGGCCCCCGCGGGAAGGGGCCGGCCCAGCCAGGCCGTGGGCCGGGCGGTCGCCCGCCCGGCCGGAAGCGTGTGCCCGTCAGTTGGCCTGGCGGCGCAGGAAGGCGGGGATGTCCAGCATGTCGTCCTCACCAGCGGCGGGCTTGGGGGCGCGGGGGCCCGGCTCGGTGGCGAGGTTAGGCTGCTGCGGGGCGGGCGCCGGGGCCTGCCGCTGGGACGGGTAGGGCTGCGGCTGGGCGTGGCCGTTGGCGTAGGGCGCCTGCGGGGCCTGGGGCTGGCGCGGCGGCTCGGCCGGGGCCGGGGCGCTGTTGCCGCCGGCGAAGCCGAACATGCGCTGGAACAGGCCGGCCTTCTTCTCCGCCGGGGCCGGCGGGGTGAAGCGCTCCGGCGCGTTGGAGACGCGGGGGCCGCCGTCGGCCGGGCGGGGCGCCACGAAGCCCGTGTCGCTGCGCTGGCCACGCAGCGGGCCGGTGGGGGCCGGCTGGGCGGCGCGGGGGGCCGCCTGCTCGAACATGCGCGGGGCGGGCTCCTGCACGGGGGCGGGGGCGTGCTCCATGGCCATGGGGGCCGGGGCGGCAGGCTGGGCCTGCTCCTCGGCGCGGGCCACGGGCTCCACCGACACCGCCTGCGGGGCGACGGGGGCGGGGGTCAGGTTGGCATAGCCCGGGGCGGCGCCGGGCATCGGGGCCGGCTGCATGGCCGGGCGGGCCGGCGCGGGGGCGGCGGGCACGGGGCGCATTGCCGGACGGGCGCCGGCCGGCTGGCTGCTGACCACCTGGAGCGTCGGCTGGGCCGCGGGGCGGGGCTGCTGGGCGGCGATGGTGTCGATGCCGGTGGCCACCACGGACACCCGCATCTTGCCTTCCATGTGCTCGTCGAAGGTGGAGCCGAAGATGATGTTGGCCTCGGGGTCCACCTCGTCGCGGATGCGGTTGGCGGCCTCGTCCACCTCGAACAGGGTCATGTCGTAGCCGCCGGTGATGTTGATCAGCACGCCGCGGGCGCCCTTCATGCTGATGTCGTCCAGCAGCGGGTTGCTGATGGCGGCCTCGGCGGCGTCGATGGCGCGGCGCTCACCCGTCGCCTCACCGGTGCCCATCATGGCCTTGCCCATCTCCGTCATCACGGTGCGGATGTCGGCGAAGTCCAGGTTGATCAGGCCGGGCATCACCATCAGGTCGGTGACGCCGCGCACGCCGGCATGCAGCACGTCGTCCGCCATCTTGAAGGCGTCGGCGAAGGTCGTGCGCTCGTTGGCGATGCGGAACAGGTTCTGGTTCGGGATGATGATCAGCGTGTCGACATACTGGGTCAGCTCGCCGATGCCCGACTCCGCGGTGCGCATGCGGTGCGCGCCCTCGAAGTTGAAGGGCTTGGTCACCACGCCGACGGTCAGGATGCCCTGCTCACGGGCCGCGCGGGCGATGACCGGGGCGGCACCCGTGCCGGTGCCGCCGCCCATGCCGGCGGTGATGAAGCACATGTTGGTGCCGGAGAGGTGGCCGAGGATCTCCTCCAGCTGCTCCTCCGCCGCGGCGCGGCCCACGTCGGGGCGGCTACCGGCGCCCAGGCCCCGGGTGATGGTGGAGCCGAGCTGGATGCGCTTCTGGGCGAGGTTGCCCTGCAAGGCCTGCGCGTCCGTGTTGGCGACCACGAACTCGACCCCCTCCAGGTTGGAGCGGATCATGTTGTTGACGGCGTTGCCGCCGGCGCCACCCACACCGAAGACGGTGATGCGGGGCTTGGTCTGGACCTCGACGGTGGGGATGCTGACCTTGATGCTCATCTCGGGGCTCCTCTGGCTCAGGAGTGCCGGCGGGTGGGGCGCCGGCGGTGTCTCGCGTTTATGGGGCGGTGGGCGGGGGCTAGGGTCGGTGTCGGCCTAGCCGGGGGTCTGGTGTCGGGTGCGCGGGCCGAACCGTTAAGGCGCGCCGACGCGGCGGGGGAGGGGGACCCTGGGCACCATCACAGGTACTCCTTGATCCAGCCGTTCAGCTTGCCCCACAGCCCGGTGGACGGGGGCATCAGCGGGGCGAGGGCGGGCAGGTCCTGGTGCTGCTGCATGGCATAGGCCAGCAGGCCGGCGGCCGCCGCGAAGGCCGGGCCGCTGACATTCTCCGCCAGCCCGCCGATGCGAAGGGGGCGGCCCATGCGCACCTGCTTGTCCAGCACCTGCTGCGCCAGGTCGCGCATGCCGGGCAACTGGCTGGCGCCGCCGGTCAGCACGACGCGGCGGCCGGCCACCTTGGCGAAGCCGGACGCCTCCAGCCGGCCGCGGACCAGCTCGAAGATCTCCTCCAGCCGGGGCTGGATGATGCCGACCAGCAGCGACTTCGGCACGTGGTTGGCCTGGCCGCGCTCCTCCTCCCCCACCTGGGGGACGTCGATGATCTCCCGCTCGTCGCTGACCGCGGGCATGGCGGAGCCGTACAGGGTCTTCAGCCGCTCGGCATGGGCCAGCGGGGTGGTCAGGCCGCGGGCGATGTCGTTGGTGACGTGGGCGCCGCCCAGGGGGATGCTGTCGCACCAGACCATCTTGCCGTCGAAGAACACGGACATGCTGGTGGTGCCGCCGCCCATGTCGATCACGGTGACGCCCAGGTCCATCTCGTCCTCCACCAGGCAGGACAGCCCGGCGGCATAGGGGCTCATGACGAAGCCCTCCACGCCCAGGTGGCAGCGCCCGACGCAGGAGCTGAGGTTGCGCACCGGCCCCGCGGCGGCGGTGACCACGTGCAGCCGCACGCCCAGCTTCTCCCCCACCATGCCGCGGGGGTCGCGGATGCCCTTGGACCCGTCCACCGTGTAGCCCACGGGGATGGAATGGATCAGCTCCGCGTCGGCGCTGACATCCAGGTGGCGGGCATGGGCCAGGGCCTTGCGCACGTCGGTGTCGCTGATCTCCGGCCCGAAGACCGGGGTCTCCACGGTCAGGGTCTGGCTCTCCGGCTGGCCGCCGGACAGGCTGACCAGCACCTCCCGGATCTGCTCACCCGCCATGGTCTCCGCCGCGTGGACGGCGGTGCCGATGGCGGTCTCCGCCGCTTCCATGTCCACGATGCCACCGGAGCGGACGCCGCGGCTGATCTGGTGGCCGATGCCGATGACGCGGATGGCGCCCGCATCCTCCACGCGGGCGATGAAGCAGACGACCTTCGTGGAGCCGACGTCCAAAGCCGCGATGGTGCCGCCCCGCGGCACCCGCTTCGGCTTCGACCGGACGTTCAACGCCCCTGGGAATGCCATCTGCCCGCCCCCTTCCGCTCAGATCTGCTTCTTGGCGTCGGCCGGCTTGCGCCTTGCCTCCGCCGCCGCCGCCGAGGTCTGGACCGACAGCCGGTCCGGCACCCGCAGGTCGATGGCCACCACGTCCCGCTCCAGCAGCTTGTTGGTCTGCTGCACGGTGGCGAGCTGGCGCAGCGCGTCGCCCAGCCCGTGCTCCGGCAGGCGCACGTCGATGCCGTTGTCCAGCCGCAGGTCCCAGCGCCGGCCGCCCACCAGCACGGCGGCCTGGACCCGCTGGCCGATGCTGGGCTCCGACTGGAGGAGTTGCAGTAGCTCCCGGCCGCGCTTCGGCGCCTCGGCGCCCACCAGCATGGGCAGGTCGCCCCAGCGGGCCAGGTCCTTCTCGCTCAGCACCACGCCGTCGGCGTCCACCAGGCGCAGCGTCTGGTCGTGCTGCCAGATGGCCATGGGGGTGCGCTCCACGATCTTGACGAAGATTGTGTCGGGCAGCCGCCGCTCCACCGTCGCCGCGGCCACCCAGGGGATGGATTCCAGCGCCTCGCGGGCCGACTGGGGGTCGAAGGACAGGATGGGAGTGCCGCGCTGCACGCCCAGGGCGGCCAGCACGGCGGCCTTGTCGGACTCCTTGCGGCCGGTGACCAGCACCTCCTGCACCGCCAGCCCGGCCTGGGCGGAGTGGGCCAGGAAGGCCTCCGACGTGGCGTCCCAGGCCGCGGGCAGGCGCCCGCTGGTCCAGCCCCAGATACCCAGGGCCGCCAGCACCAGGGCCGGGGCGGCGCGCAGGCCCACCCGCAGGGCGGGCAGGGCCCAGCGGGGCATGGCGCGCCGGCGGTTGGCGCGCTGGGCCGCCTTCACCGTGTTGCGCCGCGCGCTTTCCGCGATGCGGGCGCGCGGGTTGTCGGGCATCAGGGCGTCGCTATGGGTCACGCGTGGCATCGGGCATGCTCCACGATCCAGGCACACAGGTCGGCATAGGAGATGCCCCGGTAGGCCGCCTGCTCCGGCAACAGGGAGACGGGCGTGAAGCCGGGTTGGGTGTTGGTCTCCAGGTAGCAGAGGCCGGAGACGCCGGGCTTGGCGTCGTCCCAGCGGAAGTCGGTGCGGGACACGCCGGTGCAGCCCAGGGTCTGGTGGGCCAGCAGGGCAAGGCGCATGGCTTCCCGCGTCACCTCTTCCGGCAGCTTGGCCGGGCAGACATGGTCGGCGCCGCCGTCGGAATATTTGGCGGTGTAGTCGAAGAAGTTGGCGTGGGGCACGATCTCCGTCACCGCCAGGGCGCGGTCGCCCATGACGCCGACCGTCAGCTCCCGCCCGGGGATGAACTGCTCCACCAGGACGCGGTCGCCATAGACCCAGCCATCCTCCTCCAGGATCGTGTGGTTGTCCCCTTCCCGCACGATGCGGACGCCGACGCTGGAGCCCTCATCCACCGGCTTCACCACATAGGGCGGCGGCAGGACATGGCCGGCCAGCACCTGGTCCTTGGTGGCGACGACGCCGTCCGCCACCGGCATGCCGACGGTGGAAAGCACCCGCTTGGCCATGGCCTTGTCCATGGCGAGGGCGGAGGCCAGGGCCGAGGAGTGCGTATACGGAACGTGCAAGTATTCGAGCACGCCCTGGATCAGCCCGTCCTCCCCGCCCTTGCCGTGCAGGGCGTTGAAGACCACGTCGGGCTTGGGCGTCAGGGCGGCCAGCAGGCCGGCCAGGTCCCGCTGCACGTCGACGGCGGTGACCCGGTAACCCTTTGATTCCAGGGCGGCGGCAATCTTCGCCCCGGACACGAGCGACACTTCCCGCTCCGCGGACCAGCCGCCGAGCAGGATCGCCACGTGCTTCGCGCGCTGATCCGTCATGCCCCATCCCCCGCCTGCCCGACAACCCAACATTGCCCGTCGGACAGCCTTTTACGGAAATTCCGAACTTCTTCTTTCCGGCGCAACATTTTGTGTGACGCGCCGGCAGGATTACCACAAAATCCGGTGTAACTGACGAGTCGCGGAGCCGCAAGCGGCATTGTTGGGCCGAGTCGCGCCAGGGATTCCACTGGCCCCCGACCTGTTGCCGGAAAGACTCGCAAGTGAATCGGCGCGGCCACAGTCATGGCGCTACCTCCCCCGGAAGGGGTAGGCCGATGCGGCGGATTTCCCAGCGCAACTCCACGCCGCTGGTCTCCCGCACCCGGCGGCGCACCGTCTCGCCCAGCGACTCGATGTCCGCGGCGGTGGCGTCCCCCAGGTTCAGCAGGAAGTTGCAGTGCTTCTCCGAGACCTGCGCCCCGCCGATGGCCAAGCCGCGGCACCCCGCCGCGTCGATCAACTGCCAGGCCTTGTGCCCCTCGGGGTTGGCGAAGGTGCTGCCGCCGGTGCGGGCGCGCACGGGCTGGCTGTCGGCACGGGCCTGCTGGATGGCGTCGATGCGGGCCTTCACCACCGACCCGTCCTCCGGGCGGCCCTGGAAGGTGGCGCGGGTGAAGATGACGTCGTCCGGCACGCCGCAGTGGCGGTAGGTCAGGTGCAGGGCGTCGCGGTCATAGATGTGGGTGCGGCCCTGGCGGTCGATGCCCCGGGCGTCGGTGATGACATCCACCACCTCCCCGCCATAGGCGCCGGCGTTCATGCGCACGGCCCCCCCGATGGTCCCGGGGATGCCGGACAGGAACTCCAGGCCGCCCAGCCCATGCTGCTGCGCGGTCAGGGCCACGGTCAGGTCCAGGGCGCCGGCCCCCGCGGTCACGCTGGTCCCCTCCACCGCCACCTCGGCGAAGGGGCCGCCGAGGCGGATGGTCACGCCGGGCACGCCGCCGTCGCGGACCAGCAGGTTGCTGGCGACGCCGATCACGGTCACCGGCACATCCGCCGGGCAGCCGGCCAGGAAGGCGGCCAGATCCTCCTCATCCGCCGGGCGGAACAGCACCTCCGCCGGGCCGCCGACGCGGAACCAGGTCATCGGCCCCAACGGCGCGCCCGCCTGCAACCGGCCGCGCACGGGCGGCAGTCGCGTCAGCAGGTCCTTGCCGGAGAGGGCCAGGTCGGTCACCGCGGCGCCCCCTTGTCCAGGCCGAACAGCCGGTCCAGCTCCGCCGGCAGGCTGGCCGCCCACTGGGTGATGTTGCCGGCGCCGAGGCAGACCACCATGTCGCCCGGCCGGGCCATGTCGCGCACCAGGCTGGGCAGCGCCTCGGGCGAGGGGAGGGCCACGGCCTGCCGGTGGCCGCGGGACCGCAGCCCCTCCACCAGGGCCTCCTTGCTGGCGCCCTCTATGGGCTGCTCGCCGGCGGCATACACATCGGCCACGATCACCGCGTCGGCGTCGTTGAAGCAGGCGCAGAACTCGTTGAACAGGCTGGACAGGCGGCTGTAGCGGTGGGGCTGCACCACGGCGATGGTGCGGCCGGTGCCGGCCATGCGGGCCGCCTTCAGCACCGCCTGGATCTCCACGGGGTGGTGGCCGTAATCGTCGATGACGACGATGCCGTTGCTCTCCCCGGTCTTGGTGAAGCGGCGCTTGACCCCGGTGAAGCGGGCATAGGATTGGCGGATCGCCTCGTCCGGGATGCCCATGTTGATGGCCACGGCGATGGCGGCCAGGGAGTTCTGGACGTTGTGCAGGCCGTACATGGGCAGGTGCACGCCCTGCACCACCCGCGCCTCCCCCATCACCCGCTCCGACACCGCCACGTCGTAGAAGCAGCCGCGGGTGTTGGTCTCCACGTTCACGGCGCGCACGTCGGCCTGGGGGCTGAAGCCGTAGGTGACGATGCGGCGGTCCACGCGGCCGATCAGGGCCTGCACCTCCGGGTGGTCGATGCACAGGGCCGCGAAACCGTAGAAGGGGATGTTCTCCACGAACCGGTCGAAGGCCTTCTTCACCTCCTCGAAGGTGCCGTAATGGTCCAGGTGCTCCGGGTCGATGTTGGTGACGATGCCGATGGTGGCGGGCAGGCGGGTGAAGGTGCCGTCGCTCTCGTCCGCCTCCACCACCATCCAGTCGCCGGCGCCCAGCTTGGCATTGGTGCCGATGCTGTTGATGATGCCGCCGTTGATGATGGTGGGGTCGAAGCCGGCGCCGTCCAGCAATGCTGCGACCATGCTCGTCGTCGTGGTCTTGCCGTGGGTGCCGGCGATGGCGATGGACCATTTCAGGCGCATCAACTCACCCAGCATCTCCGCCCGGCGGACGACGGGAAGCAGGTTGGACCGGGCCTGCACGACCTCCGGGTTGTCCTTCTTCACGGCGCTGGAGATGACGATGACGGCGGCCTCGCCGACATTCTCCGCCCGGTGGCCGATCTCCACCTTGATGCCCAGCTTGCGCAGGCGCTGGACATTGTAATTGTCCGCCACGTCGCTGCCCTGGACCGCATAGCCGAGGTTGTGCAGCACCTCCGCGATGCCGGACATGCCGATGCCGCCGATGCCGACGAAGTGGATGGTCCCGATGTTCAGCGGCAGGGCCCGCATGGCGTCACTCCAGGAAATCCGGCAACGGGCCGGTCAGGTCGTCAAGGCAGGGGTCGAAGCTGTCGGCGTCCGGCAGCGCCGGGCCGGGGGGCGCAGAAACCACGTCTTCACCCCTGATGTCACCCACCAGCAGGGGGAAGCGGCCCACCAATTCGTGGATCGGGGGCAGGGCGGGATGGAAAGCGGGATGGATGCTCATGCCGCCATCTCCCCGCTCCCACTGCCGCCATCGGCGGCGACCAGCCGCAGCACCGCGTCCGCCAGCCGCTGGGCGGCATCCGGGATGCCCCAGGATGCCGCGGCCTTCGCGGCCTCCGTCAACGCATGGGGGTCGGCGAACAGGGCCTCCAGCTTCCGTGCCAGCGCTTCCGGTGAGAAGCTGCCGTTCTGGGGCATGACCCAGGCGCCGCCGGCTGCCTCGATGGACTTGGCGTTGGCGGCCTGGTGGTCGTCCATGGCGTGGGGGTAGGGCACCAGGATGGCGGGGCGGCCCGCCACCGACAGCTCCGCCACCGTGCCGGCGCCGGACCGGCCGATCATCAGGTGGCAATGGGCCAAGCGATCCGGCATGTCCTTGAAGAAGGGCGCCAGGGTGGCGTCCACGCCCATCTTCACATAGGCGTCGCGGGCCTCGTTGATGTTCTCCGGCCTGGCCTGCTGCACGACCTTCAGGCGCAGGCGGGTGGCCTCCGGCAGCATGGCGATGGCGCGGGGAACCACCTCCCCGAACACGCTGGCCCCCTGGCTGCCGCCGGTGACCAGCAGGTTCAGCGGGCCCTGGTGGCAGGGGGCGGGGTAGGGGCAGTCCCGCAAGGACAGGATGGCCGGGCGCACCGGGTTGCCGGTGCGGACGATGCGGCGCCCGTCGGCCGCACCCAGGCCCTTCACCTCGGGGAAGCTGGTGCAGATCAGGCGGGCCTTGCCGGCCAGCAGCTTGTTGGCCCGGCCCAGCACGGCGTTCTGCTCATGCAGCACGGTGGGGATGCCCGCCTGCTGGGCGGCGAACACGGTGGGGACGGAAGGATAGCCGCCGAAGCCCACCACCAGGGACGGTTTCAGGCTGCGCAACAGGGTGCGGGCCTGGGCCGTGCCGGCCACCAGCTCCACCACCATGCGGACCTTGCCCACGATGCCCGGGGCGGCGGTGGCGGCGCGGATGCGCTCCACCCGCACGGCGGGCAGGGCATCGCCGAAGGCCTTGCCGCGGATGTCGGTCACCAGCACCACGTCCCGGCCGCGGTCCAGCAGCTCCCGCGCCAGCGCTTCCGCCGGGAACATGTGCCCGCCGGTGCCCCCGGCGGCCAGGATGACGGGGCCTTGGCTCACGTGGCCTCCCCCGCGCCGAAGCGCCTGCGGGTCAGGGCCAGCAGCATGCCCATGCCGATGCCCAGCGCGATCAGGGACGAGCCGCCATAGCTGATGAAGGGCAGGGTCATGCCCTTGGTGGGCATCAGGTGCAGGCTGGACGCCATGTTGATGAAGGCCTGCAGGCCGAACTGCATGGTCAGGCCGGCGGCGGCCAGCATGACGAACAGGCTCTGGTCGTTGTGGGCGCGCATGAAGCTGCGCAGCACGACGAAGGCGAACAGCAGGATGATGATGACGCAGAAGATCAGCCCCAACTCCTCCCCCGCCACGGAGAAGATGAAGTCCGCATGGCTGTCGGGGATGGACATCTTCACCGTCCCCTGGCCCGGGCCGGTGCCCCAAAGGCCGCCGTTCTCGAAAGCCTCAAGCGACCGGGCGACCTGGTAATTGTCGCCGGCGGCAGGGTCCAGGAAGCGGTCCACGCGGCTCTTCACGTGGTCGAACAGGAAATAGGCGCTGACCAGGCCGGACACGCCGAGCACCACCAGGATGGCCACCAGGATGATGGGCAGTCCCGCCAGGAAGAACTGGCCGGCGAAGACGGCGGTGACGACGAAGGTCTGGCCCAGGTCGGGCTGGCTCATCAGCAGCAGCACGCAAAGGGCCCAGAGCCCGACGCAGATGGCCATGCCGGGGAAGTTCTCCTGGTTCTTCTGCAGGGCGAACAGCCAGGCGGCCACCACGGCGAAGGCGGGCTTCAGGAACTCAGACGGCTGGATGGACAGGCCGGGGACGTGCAGCCACCGGGTGGCGCCCTTGATCTCCATGCCGATGAACAGGGTCAGGAACACCCCGAGGGCCGCTGCCAGGAACATGATCACCGACAGCCGGCGCACCCCGCGGGGGCTCAACAGGCTGACGGCGAAGACCAGGCCCAGGGACGGCAACAGCACCATCAGGTGCCGCTCGATGAAGTGGAAGGTGCTGAGGCCGATGCGCTCCGCCACCGCGGGGCTGGCGGCCTGGATCAGCACCACGCCGATGACGGCGATCAGCACCACGGCAGCCAGGGTCCAGCGGTCCACCGTCCACCACCAGCGGCCCAGGATGGAATGGTCGGTGCGGGCGAAGGACATCATGCGGGCGCCCCCTGGTTCTTGTCGTTGGCCAAGGCCCGGACCTGGCGGACGAAGTCGTCGCCGCGGACCTCGAAGTTCGGGTACTGGTCGAAACTGGCGCAGGCCGGGGACAGCAGCACCACGGCCTTGCCCGCGGGGTCCTTGGCCGCGGCGGCATGGGCGGCGGGGACGGCGTTCGCCATGGTCCCGCAGCGCTCGAACGCCACGCCGCGGGCGGACAGCCACGCGGCGAAGTCCTCCGTCGCCTCCCCGATCAGGAAGGCGCGGGCCACGTTGGGCATGAAGCCATCCAGCCCCTCCAGCCCGGTGTCCTTGGGCTTGCCGCCCAGGATCCAATAGATGGGGGCGTAGCAGGCCAGGGCCTTGGCCGCGGCGTCGGCGTTGGTGGCCTTGCTGTCATTGATGAACCGCACCCCGTCCAGGGTCGCCACCAGCTGCTGCCGGTGGGCGAGGCCCGGGAAGGTGCGCATTGCCGCGGCGATGGCTTCCGCGCCCACGCCGGCGGCGCGGCACAGGGCATAGGCGGCGCAGGCGTTCTGCCAATTGTGCCGGCCGGGCAGGGCGGGGCAGTCGCGCAGGTCGATGATCCGGGTACCCCCATCCATCAGGATACCGTCGGGGCGGAGATGCCGTTCGGGACATGCTGCTCGGCGCTGATCCGGATGACGGTACGCCCGCCCTCCGCCTCCAGCGCGTCGGCCATGGCCGCGGTGTGCGGGTCGTCGATGCCCAGGATGGCGACAGGGGCGGGGGCGCCGGGCTGGAACGCCAGCCGCTTGGCCGCCACATACCCGTCCATCCCGCCATGGCGGTCAAGGTGGTCCGGGGTGATGTTAAGCAGCACCGCCGCGTCGAAGCCCAGGCTGGGGGTCAGCTCAAGCTGGTAGCTGGACATCTCCAGCACGTACACGTCGCCCTTGCCCAAGGGGGCGAAGGACAGGACGGGGATGCCCAGGTTCCCGCCCACCTCAACCCGCAGGCCAACCTCCTTCAGGATGTGGCCGGTGAGGGCGGTGGTGGTGGACTTGCCGTTGGTGCCCGTGATGCCGAGGTAGGTGGCGTCCGGTTGGGCCCGCCGCAGCAGCTCCACGTCGCCGATGATGGGAACGCCGGCCGCCTTGGCCCGTGCCGCCACCGAGTGGGGGGCGGGGAAGGTGTGGGGGATGCCGGGGGACAGGACCAAAGCGGCCACGCCGGACAGGTCGGCGCTGTGCAGGTCCGTCAAGGCGATGCCGGCCTTCGTCGCGGCCTCACGGCCGGCGGCGCCGTCGTCCCAGGCCAGCACCTCCGCCCCGCCGGCGGCCAGGGCGCGGGCGGCCGTCAGGCCGGAGCGGGCGAGGCCCATCACCGCATAACGCTGTCCCTTCAGGGCGGAGAGGTCGATCATCCCGCCCCCTCAGCGCAGCTTGAGGGTGGAGAGGCCCACCAGGGCCAGGATCACCGCGATGATCCAGAAGCGGATGACCACCGTCGGCTCCGACCAGCCCTTCTTCTCGAAGTGGTGGTGGATGGGGGCCATCCGGAAGACGCGCTTGCCGGTCAGCTTGAAGCTGGCCACCTGGATCATCACCGACAGCGCCTCCAGCACGAACAGGCCGCCGACGATGGCCAGCACGATCTCATGCTTGGTGATCACGGCGATGGCGCCCAGGGCGCCGCCCACGGAAAGGGACCCGGTGTCGCCCATGAAGACCATGGCCGGTGGGGCGTTGAACCACAGGAAGCCCAGGCCGGCCCCCACCAGCGCGCCGCAGAACACCGCCAGCTCACCCGTGCCGGGCACGTGCTGGATGCCCAGGTAGTTGGAGAAGATGACGTTGCCGCAGAGATAGGCGATCAGGGCGAAGCAGGCGGCGGCGATCATGATCGGCACGGTGGCCAGCCCGTCCAGCCCGTCCGTCAGGTTCACGGCATGGCTGGACCCGATGATCACCACCACGGCGAAGGGCACGAAGAACCAGCCCAGGTTCAGGGCGATGTCCTTGAAGAAGGGCAGCGCCAGCCCGGTGTCGAGGGGGGAGGGGGTGGCCGCCATGTACCAGCCCACCGCGGCCACGGCCACGACGATGGTGCCGGCCATCTTGGCCTTGCTGGACAGGCCGGCGGTGTTGCGCTTGGTCAGCTTCAGGAAGTCGTCGCCGAAGCCCACGAGCCCGAAGCCCACGGTCACCAGCAAGACGATCCAGGTATAGGTGTTGGTCAGGTCCACCCACAGCAGGGTGCTGACGATCACGGCGATCATGATCATCAGCCCGCCCATGGTGGGCGTGCCCTTCTTCTTCAGGTGGGTCTCCAGGTACTGCTCCCGGATGGGCTGCCCGCTGCCCTGGACGGACTTCAGCCAGCGGATCACATGCGGGCCGATGACGAAGCTGATGACCAGCGACGTCAGGATGGCCCCACCCGTCCGGAAGGTGATGTACCGGAACAGGTTGAAGAGCTGGAATTCATCCGCCCAGGGATACAGCAGGTTGTACAGCATTCTCGTCTCTTAGGTGCCCGAAGCGGCCATGGCGGGCGCGTCGGCGCGGGTCGCCTGGTTGTCGTGGTCCAGCGCCAGCAGGGCCTCCACCACCGCACCCATGCGGCTGCCGGCGGAGCCCTTGACCATGACCACGTCCCCGGCCCGGACGGCGTCCGCGACGAGGGGGGCCAGGCTGGCGCTGTCGTCCGTATGCCGCCCGCGCATGGCGGCGGGCAAGCGGTCAAAAAGGTGGCGCATCAGTGGTCCACAACAGAACACAAGGTCGGCGCCCGCGGCCTTGAACGGCTCGGCCAAGCCGGCGTGCAGGCTGGCGCCCTGGCCGCCCAGCTCCCGCATGTCGCCCAGCACGGCGATGCGTCGGCCCCCGGCGCCCGGGTCGGTCTTGCCCAGCACGGTGGCCGACGCCGCCACGCTGACCGGGCTTGCGTTGTAGCTCTCATCGATCAGGGTGAAGCTGCCCTTGGACAGTTGCACCCGCCGGCGCATGCCGCGGCCCTTGATGGCCTGCAACTGGGACAAGCCGCGGGCGGCGCTGCCCACGTCCCCGCCCGCGGCCTTCACCGCCAGCAGGACGCCCAGGCTGTTCAGCACATGGTGACGGCCGGGCAGGGACAGGCAGTACTGCACCCGCTCCCCCCTGATGTCCGCGGTGACGGCGGAGGAGGTGGCGTGCAGGGAGCAATCCACCAGCCGCGCGTCCGCCTGGTCATGGGCGCCGAAGCTCCAGACCTTGGTCAGGCCTTGCGTCCGGGCCGCGGCCAGCAGCCGGGCGAAGTGGGGGTTGTCCCGGTTCAGGATGGCGGTGCCGTTGGGGTCCATCCCCTCGAAGATCTCCGCCTTGGCGTCGGCGATCCCCTCGACGCTGCTGAAGAACTCCAGGTGGACGGCCTCCACCGTGGTTATGATGGCCACGTCGGGCTTCACCATGCGCGACAGGGGCCCGATCTCCCCCGCATGGTTCATGCCCAACTCGATGATGGCATAGTCGCTGTCCACGGGCATGCGGGCCAGGGTCAGCGGCACGCCCATGTGGTTGTTCAGGTTGCCGGTGGTCGCATAGGTCTTGCCCTGGCTGTCCAGGCAGGCCTTCAGCGCCTCCTTGGTGCCGGTCTTGCCGACGCTGCCGGTGACGGCGATGACCTTGCCCCGCAGGTTCAGGCGGCTGACGCGGCCAAGGTCCTCCAACGCGGTGAGGCCGTCCTCCACCAGAAGCAGGGGCGCGTCGGCCGGCAGTCCCGGCGGGACGGCGGGGACGATGGCCGCCGCGGCGCCCTTTGCCAGGGCGTCGGCGACGAAGGCGGTGCCGTCGAAGTTCGGGCCGCGGAGCGCCACGAACAGGTCGCCCGGCTGGACGGTCCGGCTGTCGATCGACACGCCGGTCGCCACCCAGCGCCCCGGCGTTCGTCCGGACGGGTGGCGGCCGTTGGTGGCGGCCGCCGCGTCTGCCGCGGTCCACAGGATGTCGGTGCCGGATGCCGTCTTCATGCCGTCAACTCCTGCCCTATCCCAAGATCTCCGCCACCGCGGCGCGGGCCACCGTGGCGTCGTCGAAGGGGCGGACCTCGGTCCCGATGATCTGCCCCTGCTCATGCCCCTTGCCGGCGACGACCAGCACGTCGCCCGGCCCCAGCTCACCCACCGCCAGGCGGATGGCCTTGGCCCGGTCGTCCACCTCCGTGGCGCCCGGGCAGCCCTCCATCACGGCGGCGCGGATGCTGGCCGGCACCTCCGTCCGGGGGTTGTCGTCTGTGACGATCACCCGGTCGGCCAGCCGCGCCGCGATCTCCCCATCATCGGCCGCTTGCCCCGGTCGCGGTCGCCGCCGCAGCCGAAGACCACCGACAGCCGGCCCAAGGTATGGGGCCGCAAGGATTTCAATACGGTTTCCAAACCGTCCGGCGTGTGGGCGTAATCCACATAGACCGCCGCCCCGTTGGGCAGGGTGGCCGCCAGCTCCAGCCGGCCGCGCACCACTTTCGAATTCGAAAGTTGGTCGGCGGCCCGCTCCGGGTCCTCGCCCGTGCCGATGGCAAGGCCCAGGGCACACAGCGCGTTCCACACCTGGAACCGGCCCACCAGCGGCAGCTCGATGGTCCGGGCCTTGCCGAACACCTCGAGTTCCAGCCGCTGGCCGTGGGGCAGGGGGGTCAGGTCCAGGACCCGCAATTCCTTGCCATTGGTGCCGAAGCCGATGACCGTCTGCTTGCGGGCCCGGCACAGGGCGGACAGCTGCTCGAACTCCGGGATGTCGGCGTTGATGGTGGCGGTGGCGCCCTTGGGCATCACCCGCTCGAACAGCATGGCCTTGGCCTTGAAATAGGCCTCCATGGTGCCGTGGTAGTCCAGATGGTCCCGGGTCAGGTTGGTGAAGCCCGCGGACGAGACCAGCACCCCGTCCAGCCGGAACTGGTCCAGCCCGTGGCTGGACGCCTCCATGGCCAGGTGGGTGACGCCGGCCCTGGCGACCTCTGCCAGGGTGCGGTGCAGGTCGATGGGGTCGGGGGTGGTCAGGCTGCCGGACTGGGGGAAGCCTGGGGCCACCAGCCCCAGCGTGCCCATGGCGCCGGCCTTGTGGCCCAGCCCTTCCCAGATCTGGCGGGTGAACTGGGCCGTGCTGGTCTTGCCGTTGGTGCCGGTGACGGCGGCGATCTTCGCGGGCTGGGCGGCATGGAAGGCCGCGGCCAGCAGGGCCAGGCGGCGGCGCGGGTTCTCATCCTCGATCAGGGCCACATGCTCGCAGCCCGGGGGCAGGGCGGTGCCCTTGGGCGCCAGGATGGCGACGGCGCCCTGGGCCACGGCCTGCGGGATGAAGGCACGCCCATCATGCGCGGTGCCCGGCAACGCTGCGAACAGCGTGCCGGGCACCACCTTGCGGCTGTCGGCGGTCAGGGCCGTGATCGGCGGGTCGCGTTCCAGCGCCAGCGCCGACACGGCGATCTCGGTCCGTGAGGCCATGAGCTCCGACAGTCTCCTCATCGTTGCCCGCCCGTGGGGAAGGAGGCGAGCTGGGTGGTCACGGGCTTAGCCTGCGCGGGGTTTATGGCGAGGGCTTGGATGATCTCGGGCGATTGCGCGTCCACCGGCCGGACACCCAGCAGCGGGCCGATCTGCTGGACGATGCGGCCCACGGTGGGGGCGCCCACCCAGCCGCCGGTGGCGTAGCCGAAGGTCTTCTTGCTGCCCTTGGGCTCGTCCACCATGACATAGACCACGTATTTCGGGTCATGCATGGGGAAGGCGCCGAGGAAGGAGGAGATGCGGCTGGACCGGCTGTAGCCCTTGTTCTTCACCTTCTCCGCCGTGCCGGTCTTGCCGCCCACCACATAGCCCGGGACCTCCGCCATCTTGGCGGTGCCCTCGGTGACCACCAGGCGCATCAGCTTGCGCATCACGTCGCTGGTCCGCTCGCTGATGACGCGGGTGCCGGGGATCTCTTCCCCCTTCTCGCGCTTCAGCACCGTGGCTGGGTGGAACACGCCGCCGTTCACCATGCCCGCGGCGGCGGTGACCGTGTGCACCGGGCTGACGGACATGCCGTGCCCGAAGCTGATGGTCATCATGTTCACCTCGCGCCAGGGGTTCGGCACCATGGGCCAGCCCAGCTCGGGGATCTCCAGGTTGACGGGCTTCAGGAAGCCCAGCTTGGCCATGAAATCCTTCTGGCCGGCGGGGCCCACCTGCTCCGCCATGCGGACAGAGCCGATGTTCGACGACTCGCGGAAGATGTCCGGCACGTCCATCCAGTGGTTGACCGGGTGGTAGTCGGAGATGGTGAAGCGGCCGATGCGGATCGGGCGCGTGGTGTCGTACATGTCGTGCAGCCGGACCTTGCCCGACTCCAGCGCCATGGCCGTGTTGAAGATCTTGAAGGTGGAGCCCATCTCGTACACGCCGAGCGTGTTCCGGTTGAACCGGGGGTCCAGGTCCTGGTCCTCGATGGGGGCGGGGGGGCTGTGCGGGTCGAAGTCCGGCAGGCTGACCATGGCCAGGATCTCGCCGGTCTTCACGTCCATGACCATGCCGGCCGCGCCGATGGCCCGGAAGTCGTCGATGGTGGTCGTCAGCTCCTTGCGCAGGATGTGCTGCATGCGCACGTCGATGGAGAGCTGGAGCGGCCCGTCCATCTCCTTCAGCTTCTTGTCGAAGGCCTGCTCGATGCCCATCAGGCCTTGGTTGTCGATGCCGGTGAAGCCGACCACGTGGGCCGCCAGGTTGCCCTGCGGGTAGATGCGCCGCTCCTCCCGCTGGAAGGCGATGCCCGGGATGCCCAGCCGGTTGATCTCATACTGCTGCTTGGGGCCCAGGTTGCGGCGGATCCAGACGAAGCGCTTGTCCGCCTTCAGGTCCGCGACCAGCGCCTTCTGGTCCAGGTCCGGCAGCACGGTGGCCAGCTGCTGCGCCGCCTCCATGGGGTCGAGGATCAGCTTGGGGTCGGCATAGAGGGACTGGGTGGTCAGCGAGGTGGCCAGCAGCACCCCGTTGCGGTCCACGATGTCGGCCCGGCCGTTGTGGGCGTTGCGCGCGGCGGCGTGGGGGGCGGACGGCTCCGCCCCGCCGGCCAGCACGGTGGCGTCCACCAGCTTCACGCCCACGGCGCCGAAGGCCATGGCGAACATGGCCGCCGTCACCAGCAGGCGGGCGCGCCCCTGCTCCAGCGCCGCGGCCGCCTTGTTGCCGACGCGTACCCGCGGCTCCGGCCGGCCGCCCTGGCGGCGGTCCATGCCGGCGATGTCGAAGCCGGTGAGCGAGAGGGGCGCGTCGGTCATCGGGCGGCTCCGTAGTTGACCATGACGACAGGGGCCTTGGCGGTATCGCCGGGCCGGGCCTTGGGCGGCGCGTCGGCGCTGGCGACCTCCACCTTGGACGGGGCGCGGTCCAGGCGGCTGCCGGGCTTGCGGCCGGGCACGGGGCTGGTGGGCAGGCTGGCCACCAGCATCGGGTCCACCTGCGGGATGGCGTCCAGGCCGACGATCTGCGTGCTCTTGGTGGGCTGCAGGATCATGTGCTCCGCCACCAGCCGCTCGATCCGGGTCGGGTCGTTAAGGTAGGCCCACTCCGCCTTCAGCACCTGGATGGCTTCCTGCTCGGCCACGATCTGGCGGTTCAGGCGGGCCAGCTGCTCCTCCTGCTCCTGCACCTCGTAGCTGGTCTGGTAGAGGATGGCGCTGGCCATGCAGGCGAGGCCGATCCAGACGATGGTGGACTTGCCGATCATGCGGCTTCTCCCAGGACCCAGGCAGGGGCGTTGGTGCGTTCGGCGGACCGTAGGCGGGCGGACCGGGCGCGGGGGTTGGCGGCCAGCTCGGCCTCGCCGGCCTTGGTGCCGGAGCGGTCGGTGAGCCGGAAGGTGGGGGCGGGGCCCGCCGCGGCCGGGCCGGGCAGGTGGCGCGACGGGGCGGGATTGTTGCCGGACCGGGCGCGCAGGAACTCCTTCACCACCCGGTCCTCCAGGCTGTGGAAGGTGACCACGGCCAGCCGGCCGCCGGGGGCCAGCAGCCGCTCCGCCGCCTCCAGCCCGCGCTCCAGCTCGCCCAGCTCGTCGTTCACGGCGATGCGCAGGCCCTGGAAGGTGCGGGTGGCGGGGTCGATCCCGTCCTTGGACTTGGGCACGACGGAGCGGACCAGGTCCGCCAGGTCGCCGGTCCGGGCGAAGGGCTGGGTCTTGCGGCGCTCCACGATGGCGCGGGCGATGCGGCGTGACAGCCGCTCCTCCCCGTAGCGCCACAGGGTGTCCGCCAGCTCCGCCTCCGGCAGCGTGTTGACCAAGTCGGCGGCGCTGGGCCCATCCGGCCCCATGCGCATGTCCAGCGGTCCGTCGAAGCGGAAGCTGAAGCCCCGCTCCGGGTCGTCGATCTGGGGGGAGGACACGCCGATGTCCAACGCCACGCCGTCCACCGCGGTGACGCCGCGGGCGGCCAGCAGGTCCGCCATGTCGCCGAACCGGCCGGGGACCATGGTCAGCTTGCCCGGATACTCCGCCAGCAGCGACTCGGCCCGCGCGATCGCCGCTGGGTCCCGGTCGATGCCATAGACGGCGCAGCCGGCCGCCAGCAGGGCGCGGCTGTAGCCGCCGGCGCCGAAGGTGCCGTCCACGATCACGGCGCCGGGCCGGGGGGCCAGGGCCGCCACCACCTCATCCCGCAGGACGGGGATATGCACCAGGGTCCCGGTCATGGCGCCGCCTTTGCCAGGCCGCCGGTCTTGGCCAGGATGGTGCTGAGGGAGATGTTGTTGCTGCGGGCCGTGTCGCGGCTGGCCTTCTCATGGGCGGCGAAGGCCTCCGGGTCCCAGACCTGGAAAGTCTTGCGGCGGCCGACGAAGGACACGGATTCGGAAATCCCGGCGAACTGCAGGAACTCGTCCGGGATGATGATGCGTCCCTCCGGGTCGATGGGCAGGCGCACGGAGCCGCCGAACACCGTCGTCTCGATCAGGTCGCGGTAGTCGTCGGGGGTGTTCGGGTCGTCCAGGGCGGCAGAGAGCTGCTCCAGGTACTCGATGGGGCAGGCATCCAGGGCCTGGGCCTGGAGGGAACGGAAGATCACCACCTCCGTCGGGCCGCCGCCACCGCCGACCAAGGCCGAGCGGAAGGGTGCCGGCACCGACACGCGGCCCTTCTTGTCGACCTTGTTGACGTATGTGGACAGGAACAAGCCCATCGTCCCCCACCCGATCGGTGCCCGCGGCACCGCCCCATGCGCTGTTCGTCCCCTCCTCGATCGTCCCGCCCCGCCCGTTCCAACCGGGCGGAAATGGGGCGTCGGTCCCTCGTTCTGGGTGGATATGGGATAACATGGGCCGCTATGGGCGTCAACGCCACCAAGTCAATAATGGTCAAGGCTCTTTAAGAATTATCCACAGCGTGTGGATAGGTCTGGGGGCTTTCTGGGGATGAATGCGGATAAGGTTGCCGAGCCCACAGGATTCCCAAGGAGAATCGGCAGTGGATGCTTTGTCGGACTTGTTTTGTTCTTTTAAAACTCACCAGAAGAGGTATCCCAGGCTCTTTGCCGGGACTTGTACCGCTGTCGCCCGCGGTAATGCGCCGTTTGAGCCCTGGACGGGCTATCGGCCGCCTGAAAGAGGGGGGAACCGGCCAGGGCCGCCCCTGTGGGGAGTCGTTGTGTGCCCTGATATAACAGCCGAGGCCACAACATATTGTGGGCATCCCACCTTTTTGCGGCGGCTATTGTATCAGGGTGACAGGAAGGCGGCCTGTCCGCCCCTTTCCCATGCCGTCCCATGCCCAATCCGGGATGAAGGCCGGCCCGGTTCCGCGATTTAGGGTATGGTAGTAATCTGTAAGTCAATGCCAATGGACGGAAGTAAAAACGCCAGACGGCCTGTAAGCCGGGTTCTGTCCGCCGGACCGTATCCAGCGTGCTGGACGGTATCCGGGGGATGGCCATTCCTCTGGGGCGCCCGTTGCCGGACGCCTCGACGCGACCCACCCGGGCGGCGGCGCGGAAGTGCGCTTGGCCGGTTGCCCGGCGCTGCCGCCCCTATTCGGTCTTGCTCCCGGTGGGGTTTACCATGCCAGCCCCGTCGCCGGGGCCGCGGTGCGCTCTTACCGCACCCTTTCACCCTTGCCCATGCCGTCCCAGGCCGAAGCCCGGGGCAGACGGGCGGTCTGCTCTCTGTGGCACTTTCCCTGGGGTCGCCCCCGCCGGCCGTTAGCCGGCACCGTACTTCCGTGGAGCCCGGACTTTCCTCCCCACCGCGGGTTTCCCCATTGCGACGGAGCGGCCATCCGACCGTCTGGCGTGGCGGGGTTGTAGACCCCGGATGACGTTGGGGCAAGGGGGTTGGTCACGTCCCCTCTCCCTGGGGAGAGGGTGGCCGCGCAGCGGCCGGGTGAGGGGGACGGGTTCCTCGAGACATACCCCCTCTCCCCGCCGCGGCTTAGGGATTCACACAAATCCAAGATGGTTCTGGATCAACTGCTTGGTCGGTCAAATCGGGTAACGAGGCGCCTGGGACCAAGTGTGTTTGGAAAACGGATTTCAACGGATCAAAACGGATTGAACGGATATTGCAAATTATTATAAATCATCGTTGATAATGTTGTCCATTGCCGATTAATGTTTAATGGCGAATGAGTTGCTCCAAATAACTATTTTATCCGTTACAATCTGTTCTGATCCGTTTAAATCCGTTTTCCCCACACACTTCTCCGCAGCGCCAGACCGATCCTCCAAATGCTCGCCCCATTTGGCTTTGAAAGCTGGCGTCGCTCAGAACTGTGTGAATGCCCACCCCCCCGGGAGAGGGGTTGGGGTGAGGGGTGCCGGGCGCAGGCCAAAGGCTGGTCCCCACGCCCATCTCCCTCACCGGCGCTGCCGCGCCGCCCTCTCCCCAGGGAGAGGGCTACCGCCGCGTCGCCGTCGGCTCCCTTATGCGGAGACAGTCGTCCCGTTCGCCGGGCAGTACTCCCGCACCAGCGCCCGCAGCCTTGCCACCGTTTCCGTGTCGGGCTGGCCGGTCAGGCGGGCGGGGCGCCAGTGGCGTTGGAAGGCCAGCAGGGTCTTTGCGGCGGCACCGTCCCATGCGGTCCCATCCCATGCCGTCCCATCCGGCTTTTCCCATGCCGTCCCATAGCCGACCCGGCCCAGCAGCTCGCGGATCTCCGCATTGCTCCACGAAGCCATGTCCTGGCCGTTCGGCTGCGGCCAGGCACCGATGCCGGCGGCGGCCAGGGAGGGCCAGTCGAACAGCTCGCCCGGGTCCTCCTTGCGGTCGGGGGCCACGTCGCTGTGGGCCAGCACGTGCAGGGGCGGGATGGCGTATTCCCGCACCAGCTCCCCCGCCAGCAGGATCAAAGACGCCATCTGGGCGATGGGGAAGGGGCGGTAGCCGAACTCGTGGCCGGGGTTCACCAGCTCGATCCCGATGGAGCGGCTGTTGATGTCCGTCTCCCCCCGCCAGCAGCCGCGGCCGGCGTGCCAGGCGCGCTTGTCCTCACGGACCAGGCGGTAGACGGTGCCTTCCTCGTCGATCACGTAATGGGCGCTGACCTGGGCTTCCTCATCGCACAGGCGGTCCAGCGCGTCCTCCGCGCTGCGCATGCCGGTATAGTGCAGGACCAGCATGTCCGGCCGGATGCCGCCGCGGCGGGGGCCGAAGTTGGGGGAGGGCAGGTCGACGAGGCGCATGCGTCACGAACTCATGTGGTGCTGCGGCCGGGGGTCAGCCTCGGCCGCCGAAGGATGATGACACCGACGCCGCCGATCGTCAGCAGCCCGCCGACCAGCAGCTTCCAGGTCAGGGGCTCGCCCAGCGCCAGGATCCCCCCGCCCACCCCGAAGATGGGCACCAGCAGCAGGAAGGGGATGGTCTGGTTCACGTCGAACCGCTTCACCAGCGGGTACCAGAACGCATAGGCCAGGATGGTCGCCATCAGGGCGAGATAAAGAAGGCACAAGGCCCCCATCCAGCTCAAGTCACGCAAGGCCTCTATTTGCCCCTGCTCCAATAGAAAGGATTGCAGGGCCAGTTGCGGCACGGCGAACAGGGCCATGTAGGCGTTCAGCGTCTTCCAGTCCACGTCGCCCAGCCACTTCAGCTGGATATTGGAAAAGGCGAAGGCCAGGGCCGCCCCGATCACCATAAGCAGGTGGGGCGTGCTGGTCCGCCCGTCCGGGATACCGGCGATCACCGCCACGCCGGCGAAGCTGATCGCCATGCCCAGGGCTCGGCGCCAGCCCAACTGGTCCTTGAAGAAGATGGCCGCCAGGATGGAGGCGAAGGGCACCTGGAGTTGGATGGCGATGGAGGCGGTGGAGGCGTCCACCATCCGAACCCCGCTGAAGATCAGGGGGAAGTGGATGCCGCCCATCACCACGGAATACAGGAACAGCGCCCGCCACTGGTTCCCCCTGGGCAGGCGGGCCAGCGGCAGCAGCACCGCCGCCGCCAGGGAGAAGCGCAACGCCATCAGGAAAAGGGGCGGCAGCTCCGTCATCGCCACCTTGGCGACGACGAAGTTGAACCCCCAGATGGCCATGACGGTGACGGCCTGGAGAATGACGATCGGGGTCATCTGGTGCAGGGGGGCAACGGGTGGGATACCAAAGCTTACCGGCAGGAGCACCGGTTGGGGCCATGGTTAAGGCTGGACCCTGGGATGCGCCCGCGCACATGCCCCGTCGGTCGATGCCGAGCGCCGCGAGGCCCGACAGATATGGCCTTCGGAGTCATGCTGTCGGGCTTCCGCTCCGCTTCAGCCGCGACCTACGACCAGCCCGTCACGGAATCCGCAACAGCGCCTTGATCTTGAGCTTCACATGGGCGGTGAGCCCGTCGGGCGCCCTCTCCCCGAACACGCAGCCACGCTCCAGCCAGGACAGGCTCTTGACCTGGTCACACAGCACGGCGCCCTTCGTCTTGCCGCCCGCCGGTACCGGCTGTTCCAGGGGATAGCCCTTGACCTCCGATGTGATCGGGCAAACGACGCACAGGCCGACGCGCTTGTTGTAGGCGCGGGGAGAAAGCACCAAAGCGGGGCGGTGGCCCTTCTGCTCCCGCCCGGCCTGGGGGTCGAAGTCCAACCAGACAATGTCGCCGTCATCAGGGCAATAGGGCTCTGCGACTGCGGCCGACATCAGGGGAACTCGTTCCCCACGGCCTTGCCGGTCGGGACCTCACCATGGATGTTGTCGTCCGTGATGCCGGCTAGAAGTTCGTCGAGGTCATAGGTGGGAGGGTCCGCCAAGGGCGTGATCACCAACTTCCCATCTTCCACGCGCGCATCCACGCCCGCCCCCTCGGCGATGCCCAGGTCCTTGGCGTAGGCGGTGGGTATCCGCAGGGCCAGGCTATTGCCCCAGCGGGCGAGTTGCAGGTGCATGGCACGCCTCCTTTGTGGGAGTCTCTACAACGTAGATACAAGCGGGTGGATGGTCAAGCGCCGTAGGTCGGATTAGCAGAGCCAGCCGCGTAATCCGACGGCCATGCCGGCGTGCGTGGGGATGTCGGATTACGCTTCGCTAATCCGACCTACGAGCCCAACTCCTCCTTCAGCGCCTCCAGCTCCAGCCAGCGGTCCTCGGCGGTGGCGAGGTCGGCCTGGGCGGTGTGCAGGTCTTCGGTGGCCTTTCCGAAGCCCTTGGCGTCCTTGGTGTAGAAGGCGGGGTCGGCCAGCTTGGCTTCCAGGGTCTTGAT
The DNA here is from genome assembly GCF_012913305.1 of Aerophototrophica crusticola. Taxonomy (NCBI): domain Bacteria; kingdom Pseudomonadati; phylum Pseudomonadota; class Alphaproteobacteria; order Rhodospirillales; family Rhodospirillaceae; genus Aerophototrophica; species Aerophototrophica crusticola. The sequence continues at coordinate 719,893 of NZ_CP051775.1, forward strand.
CTTCTTTTCCAGGGCGGCCATGCGGGCGGGCAGTTCCTCCAGCTCGCGGGCCTCCTTGAAGCTCAGCTTGGTCTTGGCCTTGGGTTGGGTGGGGGACGCCTGGGGCCTGGGGGCCTGCTTGGCGGCGGGGGCAGCCTCCGCCTCCTTGGCGCGGCGCTGGGTCAGGTAATCGCTGTAGCCGCCGGCATACTCCGTCACGTCGCCGTCGCCCTCCACGGCGATGGTGCTGGTCACCAGCCGGTCCAGGAAATCGCGGTCATGGCTAACCAGCAACAGCGTGCCCTCATAATCGGACAGCACCTCTTCCAGCAGGTCGAGGGTGTCCATGTCCAAATCGTTGGTGGGCTCGTCCAGGACCATCAGGTTGCTGGGCTGGGCGAACAGCTTGGCCAGCAGCAAGCGGTTCCGCTCCCCGCCCGACAGGGTGCGGGTGGGCTGGTCCATCATGCTGGGGTCGAACAGGAAGTCCTTGAGGTAGCTGGCGATGTGGCGGGGCTTGCCGCCCACCCAGATATTGTCGCCCCCCTCCGGCAGCAGCACCTGGCGCAGCGTCTCGTTGGGGTCGAGCTGGGCGCGGCGCTGGTCGAAGACGATGGTCTGGAGGTTCGTCCCGGTGCGCACGGCGCCGCTGTCCGGCGCCAGCTCCCCCACCAGCATCTTCAGGATGGTGGTCTTGCCGGCCCCGTTGGGCCCCACCAGCCCCACCCGGTCCCCGCGCAGGATGCGGGTGGAGAAGCCGCGGCAGATCACCCGCTCCCCCCCGTCGGCCAGGGGGAAGGTTTTGGAGATGTCCTGCGCCTCGATCACCAGCCGGCCGGACACGTCGGACTCGGCCACGCCCAGATTGACCTGCCGGGCGCGCAGGCGGTTGGCCCGCTCCCCCCGCATGTCCTGCAGCCGGCGGACACGGCCCATGTTGCGGGTGCGGCGGCCGCTGATGCCGCCCTCCCACATCCATTTCAGCTCCGCCTTGATCTTCTGGTCCTGCTTGTGCCAGGCGGCCTCCTCCGCCGCGATCACCTCGTCCCGCCAGGCCTCGAACTGGTCGAAGCCGCGCTCCGTCTCCCGCAGGGTGCCGCGGTCCAGCCAGAACAGGCGCTTGGACAGGTTGGACAGGAACTTGCGGTCGTGGCTGATCACCAGCAGGGCGCCGCGGAACTGCTGCAACTCCCGCTCCAGATACTCGATGGTCGGGATGTCCAGGTGGTTGGTGGGCTCGTCCAGCAGCAGCACGTCCGGCTCATCCACCAGGGCGCGGGCCAGGGCGGCGCGGCGGGATTCCCCGCCCGACAGGGTGGCGCAGGCCCGGTCGGGGGGAAGCTGCATGGACTCCAGCACCGCCTCGACGCGATAGGGCTCCGGCTCCAGCAGCCCCGCGGCTACGAAGTCCGCCACGGTGGCGTGGCCGGTGAAGTCCGGCTCCTGCGCCAGGTGGGCGATGCGGGCGCCGGGCTGCACGAAGCGCTCCCCCGCATCCACCTCCACCTCCCCGGCCAGGCATTTCAGCAGGGTGGACTTGCCGCTGCCGTTGCGGCCGACCAGGCAGACCTTGTCGCCGCGGCCGATGGTGAAGGTCACGTCGCGGAACAGGGTGGTGGCGCCCATGCTGACGCTGGCACCGGTAAGCCCGGCGAGGGGAGGGGAAGCGGCCATGTCTCTGTCTTGTTCGGGATGGTTCAGGCGCCGGCGGCGGCCCGGTGCGCCTTCTCGATCTTTTCGTACGCGGCGTTGATGGCCGCCATCTTTTCCTGGGCCAGGTCGATGAATTCCTGCGGCAGGCCCTGGGCGATCAGCCGGTCCGGGTGGTTCTCCCGCACCAGGGTGCGGTAGGCGGTCTTGACTTGGTCAAATCCGACCGTCGGGGCAACCCCCAGCACCGCATAGGGGTCCCCCAGCGGGTCGGCGATGCCGCAACGGTCGCCGCCATGGATGCGGCGTGTCTGCTCGAACTCCTCCGGCGTGAAGCCGAAGATGTCCGCCACGCAGCGCAGGTAGGACAGCTCCCCGGAATGGATCACGCCATCGGCGGTGGCGATGTGGAACAGGCCGCCGAGCAATTCCTCCAGCACCGGCTTGCGGTCCTTGAACATGCCGGCCAGCTGCTTGGCATAGGTCTCATACCCGGCGCTGTCCCGCTTCGCCAGGTCGAACAGGCGGCCGACATTCTTCAGCTCATCCGGCGGCACGTGGAAGACGCGCTTGAAGGCGTCCACCTCCAGCGTGTGCACCACCCCGTCGGCCTTGGCCATCTTGGCGCCCAGCACGATGACGCCCACGGTGAAGGCAATGGTCTTGGTCTGGTCGGGCTTGCCCTCGGCATCCATGCCCTGGGGGGTGTCCATCTCCCGCAGCTCATCCACCGCGTGGCCGGCCAGCGCGCCCAACAGGCCGCCGATGGGCCCACCGATGGCGAAACCCGCCGCCCCGCCCAGGATCTTTCCCCAGATGCTCATCGACCATGTGCCCCGCTTCTGCCGGCGACACCATACCGGCGGCAGGGGCTTTCGCCAACGCGGAAGGAGGGTGCTGACACGGGCGGCGCTATCTCGCATCTGCGAAAGGAGCAAGGCAGCCCTTCCGCGCAGACGGCCGACATTAACTTGTCATTGATAAGGATGGGGCCATGTTGCAGTGCAGCGTGTTTATTCGCTGTCGCACAATTCAGGCCCGGGCCGTCCGGGCCGGGAGTTCGCTGTCATGCCCGTCTACCGCAAGCTCATGCCCGGCGAGGGCCGGCTCTATGCCGACCACCTGCTGCGCCTGCCATCGGCGGACCGCCGCGCCCGCTTCATGGGCGCCATCAATGACGACGCCATCCTCGCCCATGTGGACCGCATCGACTGGTCCAAGGCCATCCTGATGGCCGCCCTGGTGCAGGGAGAAGTGCGTGCGGTGGTGGAGCTGCGGCGGGAGCAGGCCTTCGGCGGGGCGGCGGAGCTGGCCGTCAGCGTGGAGCCGGATTGGCAGGGCCAGGGCCTGGGCACAGAGCTGGTGCGCCGCGCCCTGACCGTGGCGCGCAACCGGGGCATCCGGCGCATCTACCTGTACTGCCTCGCCGACAACCGCCGCATGCAGAAGATCGCCCGTCGCCTGGACGGCCGGCTGGGCTATGAGGGCGGGGAGGTTCTGGCCGACATCGACCTGGCCCCCGCCAACGGCCTGACCCTGTCGCAGGAGATGCTGGACACCGGCTCCGTCCCCGTCAGCATCTGGCTGGACCGTTGGGAAGGCTTGGGCAAGCGGGCGGCGTAAGGGTTTACCTCAGGCCTGTCTCCCGGCACACTCCCGCCCCTTCGGCAGCAGGAGCGGGCAGATGGCGGACGGGCGCTGGCAGTTCTGGATCGACCGGGGCGGCACCTTCACGGACATCGTGGCCCGCCGCCCTGACGGCACCCTCGCCACCCACAAGCTGCTGTCGGAAAACCCGGAGCGCTATGCCGACGCCGCCGTGCAGGGCATCCGCGACCTGCTGGGGTTAGGGGACGGGGACCCGGTCCCGGCCGGCCAGATCGCCGCCGTCCGCATGGGCACCACCGTCGCCACCAACGCCCTGCTGGAGCGGAAGGGGGAGCGGACGCTGCTGGTCACCACGGCGGGCTTCCGCGACCAGCTCCGCATCGGCTACCAGGCCCGGCCCAAGATCTTCGCCCGCAAGATCGAGCTGCCGGAACAGCTCTACGCGGACGTGCTTGAGGTGCGGGAGCGGGTGGGCGCCCGGGGGGAGGTGCTGGTGCCCCTCGACCTGGATGGCGCGAAGGCCGGGCTGGAGCAGGCCTTCGCCCAGGGTTACCGGGCCTGCGCCATCGTGTTCCTGCACGGCTACCGCCACACGGCGCATGAGGCGGCGGTGGCGGCCTTGGCCAGGGAGGTGGGGTTCACCCAGGTTTCCGCGAGCCATGAGGTCAGCCCGCTGATGAAGTATGTGGGCCGCGGCGACACCACCGTGGCTGACGCCTACCTCTCCCCCATCCTGCGCCGCTATGTGGACCGGGTGGCGGCGGCGCTGCCTGGGGTGCCGCTCTATTTCATGCAGTCCAGCGGCGGGCTGACGGAGGCCGCGCGCTTCCAGGGCCGGGATGCCATCTTGTCTGGTCCCGCGGGCGGCATCGTGGGCTGCGTGCGCACGGCCGGGGCCGAAGGGTTCGACCGGGTCATCGGCTTCGACATGGGCGGCACCTCCACCGACGTCAGCCACTTCGCCGGGGAATATGAGCGCAGCTTCGAGACCGTGGTGGCCGGGGTGCGGCTGCGGGTACCCATGCTGCGCATCCACACGGTGGCGGCCGGCGGTGGGTCCATCTGCCGGTTCGACGGGACCCGGTTCCGGGTGGGGCCGGAAAGCGCCGGGGCCAACCCGGGGCCCGCCTGCTACCGCCGCGGCGGGCCGCTGGCGGTGACCGACTGCAACGTCATAGTCGGCAAGCTCCACCCCGCCCTGTTCCCCGCCGTCTTCGGCCCGGGCGGGGATGAGCCCCTGGACGCGGGCGTGGTGCGGGAGCGGTTCGAGGGCTTGGCCCAGGAGATCGAGGCGGCCACGGGCAAGCGCATGGCGCCGGAGGAGGTGGCCGCCGGCTTCCTGCGCATCGCGGTGGAGAACATGGCCCAGGCCATCAAGCAGGTCTCCGTCCAGCGCGGCTATGACGTGACCCGCTACGCCCTGAACTGCTTCGGCGGGGCGGGGGGCCAGCATGCCTGCCTGGTGGCGGACGCGCTGGGCATGACCACCGTCTATCTGCACCCGCTGGCGGGGGTGCTGTCGGCCTACGGGATGGGCTTGGCCGACCTGGTGGCGTTGCGGGAACAGGCGGTGGAGGAGGGGCTGGGGCCGGACCTGCTGCCAAGGCTGGACGGCTTGTTCGACCGGATCGGGCAGGCCGCGACGGAGGAACTGCGCGCCCAAGGCGTCCCACCCGACGCCGTGGCCCTGCACCGCCGCGCCCACATCAAGGTCGCCGGCACCGACGCGGCCCTGGAGGTGGCCTACGGGTCGCTGGCGGAGTTACGTGACCGCTTCGCCCAAGCCCACCGCCAACGCTTCGGCTTCGACCTGCCCGACCGGCCGCTGGTGGTGGAGGCGGTAAGCGTGGAGGCGGTGGGACGGGGGGCGGACGACGCGGGCCGAGGTGCCCCCTCTCCCCACCGAGGAGAGGATTGGGGTGAGGGGGTGACCCCGCCTGATCCAATCTCGACGGTGAGCACCTACACCGCCGACTCCTGGCACGACACGCCGGTGTTCGACCGCGCCGCCCTGCCTCCCGGCAGCCTCATCGACGGCCCGGCCATCCTGCGCGAACCCACCGCCACCACGGTGGTTGAGCCCGGCTGGCAGGCGCGGGTCACGGCGGCAGGCGGCCTCGTCCTGACCCGCGTGGTGCCGCTGCCCAAGCGCGTCGCCGTGGGCACGCAGGCCGATCCCGTGATGCTGGAGGTGTTCAACAACCTGTTCATGTCCATCGCGGAGCAGATGGGCCTGGCGCTGGAGAACACGGCCCACAGCGTCAACATCAAGGAGCGGCTGGATTTCAGTTGCGCCATCTTCGACCGTGGCGGCGGGCTGATCGCCAACGCGCCGCACATCCCGGTCCATCTGGGCAGCATGGGCGACAGCGTGCGGGCGGTGATCGCCACCCGTGGGGAGTCCTTGCGCCCCGGCGACGCGGTGATGCTGAACAACCCCTACCGCGGCGGCACCCACCTGCCCGACGTGACGGTGGTGACGCCGGTGTTCGACCAAGCCGGGCAGGAGTTGCTGTTCTGGGTGGCCAGCCGCGGGCACCAGGCGGACATCGGCGGCATCACCCCCGGCTCCATGCCGCCGGACAGCACGACCATTGAGGAGGAGGGCGTGCTGATCGACGACTTCCTGCTGGTGGAGGGCGGCCATCTGCGGGAACAGGCGGTGGTCGACCTGCTGACCAACCACAGATACCCCGCCCGCAACACGGCCCAGAACCTTGGCGACCTCCGCGCCCAGGTGGCCGCCAACGCCCGGGGGGCGGGGGAGCTGCTGCGCATGGTGGACTTGTTCGGGCGGGAGACGGTGGAGGCCTACATGGCCCACGTCCAGGCCAATGCGGAGGAACAGGTGCGCCGGGTCATCGGCGTGCTGAAGGACGGGTCCTTCACGGTGGACCTCGACAGCGGCGCCAAGGTCCAGGTGGCCGTCACCATCGACCGGGAGAAGCGCTCCGCCAGGATCGACTTCACCGGCACCAGCCCGCAGCAGCCCGGCAACTTCAACGCCCCGGCGGCCATCGCCCGGGCCGCGGTGCTGTACGTCTTCCGCACCCTGGTGGAGGACGACATCCCCCTGAATGATGGCTGCCTGAAGCCGCTGGAGATCGTGATCCCGCCAGGGTCCATGCTGAACCCCGCCTATCCCGCGGCCGTGGTGGCCGGGAACGTGGAGGTCAGCCAGGCGGTCACCAACGCCCTCTATGGCGCGCTGGGGGTGCTGGCCGCCGCGCAGGGCACCATGAACAACTTCACCTTCGGCAACGACCGCTACCAGTATTACGAGACCATCTGCGGCGGGTCCGGCGCCGGCCCGGGCTTCGATGGGACGGATGCCGTCCACACCCACATGACCAATAGCCGCCTGACCGACCCGGAGGTGCTGGAATGGCGCTTCCCCGTGCTGTTGGAGAACTTTCGAATTCGAAACTCGTCGGGCGGGGCAGGCCGCTGGCGGGGTGGCGACGGGGTGGTGCGGCGCATCCGCTTCCTGGAGCCCATGACCGCCGCCATCCTGGCCAACAACCGCCGCGTCGCCCCCTTCGGCCTGGACGGCGGCGGCGACGCGCGCCCTGGCGCCTGCCGGGTGGAGCGGGCAGATGGCACGGTGGAGAACCTGCCCGCCACGGCCAAGGTGTACATGGGGGCAGGCGACGTGTTCGTCATCGAGACGCCGGGGGGCGGCGGGTTCAGTGCCGCCTGACCGCCCCCAAACCCTGCTGACTACCCCATTCTATCGTGTTAAGTTATCCGTGGCCGAAAACGGCCACCCCGGGGAGCATGGTCCAGACGTCCCCGGCTGTCGCCAAAACGGGGCATGACATGACCAGCTTGACCGGCACGGGCGCGCGCCCGTCCTTGGCCCTGGGGCCTATTCCAGCAGCTTCTCCTTCCAGGCCATGGCGCTCAGCGCCAGCACCAGCAGCACCGCGATCAGCGTGGGCAGCGGCGGCAACAGCCTGTCCTTCCAGTCCAGCAGCGCCAGCCTCAGCGCCGTCTCCTTCAGCTTCAGCGCGGAGGCGCAAGGAATGTTCGGGAGCCTGCCCGGCGGCGGGCGCGGCGTGCCGGCGGAGCGGGCGCCCGACCCGAAGCTGGACGCGGCCAAGGGGGCGGCGGACAAGCTCCGGGCCATCCTGGACGACCCCATGAAGGCGGTCATGAAGGCCATTGACGCCCTGACCGACGATTTCGGCGACATGTTCAAAGGGATGGGCTTCGACGACGGCACGGCGGGCAACCTGGCCAAGAAGGTCGGGCCGATGATGAAGCTGAAGGCCCTGACCGGCGGGCCGGAGGCGCTGGGCCTGGAGTTCCAGGCCATGCAGTCCGTCACCGCGATCGAGTTCCGGCAGGTGGAGGTCAGCTTCCGCCAGGGGCCGGAGGGCACGTCCCTCTCCGTCAACATGCAGTCCATCAGCTTCCGCAGCGAGACGACGGTCATCGGCATGCGCCTGAAAGGCCCGCCGGAGACGGACCCACTGATCCTGGACCTGGACGGCAACGGGGTGGAGACCAGCCCCTTCGCCAAGCTGTTCGACATCGACGCCAACGGGAAGAAGGACGTCACCGGCTGGGTCGCCGGCAAGGACGCCCTGCTGGCCTTGGACCGCAACGGCAATGGCAGCATCGACGACGGCGGGGAGCTGTTCGGCGACCAGCACGGGGCCGAAAACGGCTTCATCGAGCTGGCCAAGTTCGATGGGAACGCCGACGGCGGCATCGACGCCAAGGACTGGGTCTTCGGCAAGCTGCACCTGCTCTCCGCCGACGGGGGCCTGCGCACCCTGGAGGAAGCCGGGGTGGCCCGTATCAGGCTGGACGCCGTGGTCCCGGTGGATGAGGCCATTGCCGGCGGCACGGCCATCGCCCGCTCCAGCTTCGACTTCGCCAACGGCCGCACCGGCCGGGTGGACGACGTGCGCTTCGCCGCGCGCCTGGATGTGGTGGCCTGACGCTGCCCCCCAAACGCCCCTGGATCAGGGTCCGGGACAGGCTCGCGCCCGCCTTCCAGAGCGTGTTTACGCTGGCCGTGAACACGCTCCGGCGGCGACTGCCGCCGCGCGCCCACATGGGCGCGGAAGCCAAGCCGCGGATGCGGCGCCGGCGTGTGAGGAACACGAAAGGATAGACCCGTTTCCAGTCTGCGGGAGACGGGTCTAGGGCCAAGCCTTGCACCTCTGTCGCCCTTGGGCGGGTTTACCTTCCCGAGGAGAACCGTGGAAGGGGAGGGGCCTGGTGTCGTCCTGGTGGCTGTTGCCCGTGTCGTTGCCCCTGGCCTTCATCGTCGGGCTGGCGGCACAGAAGGGCTCCATCTGCGCCGTGGCGGGGGTGGAGGAGCTGCTGTCGCGCAAGCGGCCTGACCAGCTCCTGGCCATCCTGGCCTGTGCCCTGTGGGTGGCGGTGGTCACGGTGCCGCTGCACTGGCTGTCCCCGGGCTACCGGCTGGCCAGCAGCCTGGACACGGACTGGGCAATGCTGGCGGGCGGGGTGGCTTTCGGGGTCGGTGCGGCCGTCAACAAGGGCTGCGCCCACAGCACGCTGAGCCGCTGCGCCTCCGGCAACGTGGCCGGTGCCATGACGGTGCTGGGCATGCTGGCCGGGCTGATCCTGCTGACCCTGCTGCCGGTCATGGTCAGGTCGGTGGAGCGGCTGGAGACGCCGTCGCCCCTGACGGTGCCGCAGCCCTGGTCGGCGGCGCTGGTGGCGGCCCTGGCGCTGGTGGGGGCGGTGCTGGTAGCAGGGCTGGTGCGCCGCCGCGCCTGGCGTGATGCCTGGGCCCGGCCACGTTGGAACCCCTATGCCGCCACCGCCGTGATGGGGGTCGCCGGCGGAAGCCTCTATGCCTTGCACGGGCCCTGGACCTACACGGCCCTGCTGCCCCGGGCCCTGGGCCAGCCCGTCTCCCCCGACAGCCCGCCCACCTGGCTGCCCTTCGTCCTGACCCTGGCGGTGATGGCCGGGGGCATGGTGTCTGCAACGCTGGCGGACCGGGTGCGGCTGCGCTTCTCACCCAAGGACGGGGTGCGGTTCTTTGCCGGCGGCATGCTGATGGGGGCCGGCGGCGCGCTGGCCGCGGGCGGCAACGACGTGCTGGTGCTGCACGCCCTGCCGGCCCTGGCCGCCCACGCCCTGCCCACCTACCTCGCCATCATGGCGGGGGTGGCCCTGCTGCGGGTGCCGCGGCGGTGGCGGAAGAAGGACTGAAGCCTCACGGCTTCCGCGCCTTCCCGTCATGGGGGCCCAGCGGCCGGGCGGGCCAGTCCTTCCAGTGCCGCTCCCCGATCTCTGCCGCCCGCCGGGGGTGCAGGGGATAGTAGACCTTGTTGTCGGCGCGCTTGTGCTCCCCCACCACCAGCAGGCGGACGTCACGGTCGCTGTTGTTCAGGATGCAGTGCGTCTCCCCCGTGCCGGGCTTGAAGCCGACGCCGTCGCCGGGCCCCAGCCTGTGCAGGTGTCCGTCCAGCCAGAGGTCCGGTTCCCCTTCCAGCACATAGACGAACTCCTCCTCCGTGCTCTCGGCATGGGGCCAGCTGGTGCGGCGGCCGGGGGGCAGCACCTCATGGTGGATGCCGATGCGGGCAAAGCCGAACACGCGGCCGAAGGGGCTGCCGATGGACATCAGCTCCGTGTCGCCGGGATAGGTGGCGTCGTCCGGTTCCTGGATTTCCGTCCAGTGCCGGATGCAGGCGGGGCGGGGGAGGGATGTGGTCATCGGGGGCCTCTGCGGCTTGGCGGGGGACCGGTCGGGCCGTACGGTAAACCCTCCGGACCATAAGGGAAGGGGGTTCCCGGCCATGCCCGACATCCAGGTGATCGCCCTGTTCATGGCGGCGGCCATCGCCCTGAACCTGACCCCCGGGCCGGACATGCTGTTCTGCCTGGCCAACGGCATGCATCGGGGGCCCAGGGCCGGGGTGGCGGCGGCCCTGGGCGTGGCGGCGGGGGCGCTGGTCCATACGCTGGGGGCGGCCTTCGGGCTGGCCGGGCTGCTGCTGGCCTCCCCCCTCCTGTTCGAGGCGGTGCGCTGGGCGGGGGCGGCCTATCTGGCGTGGCTGGCCTGGAAGACCGTCACCGCACCGCCGTCCCCGGTGCGGGACCCGGGCGTGCCGGCCTGCGGGGCGGACCTGCGCCGCATCTTCCTGCGCGGGGCGGTCACCAATATCCTGAACCCCAAGGTGGCCCTGTTCTTCCTGGCCTTCCTGCCGCAGTTCATCCAGCCGGAGGCCGGGCCCGTGGCTGCCCAGGCGGTGCTGCTGGGCTGCCTGATGAACACCAGCGGCACCCTGGTGAACGCCGCGGTGGGGGTGGGGGCCGGCGGCCTGGGCCGGGTCCTGGCCCGCAACCCGGTGGTGGGGCGGGTTCTGAACTGGCTGACGGGCATCGTCTTCCTGGGATTGGCCGTGCGGCTCGGCCTTGCCAGCCGGAACGGGTGAGGCATGCCGGCCTTTGACCCGGAGCTGCTGGCCGCCTACACCGTCGCCGCCCTGGCCCTGTCGCTGGCCCCCGGGCCGGACATGCTGTTCTGCTTCGCCAACGGGGTGGCGCATGGGGCGCGGGGGCATTGGCGGCGGCCCTGGGCATCTTCCTGGGCCTGTGCGTGCATGTCACGGCGGTGACCCTGGGCCTTGCCGGGCTGGTGGCGGCCAGCCCCTTGGCGTTCGAGGCGCTGCGCTGGGCTGGTGCCGCCTACCTGGCCTGGATCGCCTGGAAAAGCCTCACCGCCCCGCCGATGCTGCTGACGGCAGAGGGGCAGGCCACGCCCGTCGCCACGGCGGCCGTGGTCCGGCGGGGCTTTGTCACCTGCCTGCTGAACCCGAAGCTGCTGCTGTTCTTCCTGTCCTTCCTGCCCCAGTTCATCCGGCCGGAGGCGGGGTCGGTGGCGGCACAGACCCTCATCCTCGCCCTGATCCTGGTCGTCCCGGGGCTGGCGCTGAACGCCGCGGTCGGCCTGGGCGGGGGCGGCATCGGGCGCTGGATGGCCCGGCACCCCCGCCTGCTGTCGTTCCAGAGCAAGCTGGTGGGGCTGATCTTCCTGGCGCTGGCCCTTCGGCTGGCCCTGGCACCTCGTGGTTGAGGCCCCCCGGCGGGGTGGGGGACAGGGGCGCCCCGCCCCGGTATAAGGGTCACTCGGGACACTGCCGGGGAGAGGATGCCATGGATGTGGAGCGGTTGCTGGGGATGGTGCTGCGCAGCGGCCTGTCCACCAAGTCGAAGTCCAAGGGCAAGAGCAAGGGCTTCAGCGGCATGGTCAAGAAAGCCGCCTTCTCCAAGGAGGGGTTGACCCTGCTGGCCGGCATCGGCATGGCCGCCTATGAGCATTTCCGCGGCGCGCAGGCCGCCCCGACGCCGCCCACCCCCGCCACCGGCCCTGCCACGCCGCCGCCCTTCCCGGGGGCCAAGGCCGCCCCGCCGCCCTTCGCCGGCGCGCGGGCCCTGCCGGGTACGCCCGACCCGGACCTGCTGCTGCTGGCCATGGTCACCGCCGCCAAGGCGGACGGGGTGCTGGACCCTTCAGAGCGTGCCGCCCTGCTGGAACACCTGCTGCAATCCGGTGCCGGCGCGGAGGAGCGGGCCCTGCTGGACCGGCTGCTGGCCGCGCCCATGGACCTGGACGCGCTGGTGGCCCGGGTGACGGACCCGGTGACCGCGGCAGAGGTCTATGCCGCCTCCCGCCTCGCCATCGAGCCGGACCTGCCGGTGGAACGGGCCTATCTGGCCGAACTGGCCCGGCGGCTGGGCCTGGATGCTGCTATGGTGGCGGAGATCGAGGCGCGGCTGGATGAGGCTGCGGGCTGACCCGGCGCCAAGCGACAACCAGAAACGGCGAGTCATCCCATGACCCAATGGTTCTTCCATGACGGCGAGACCCAGGCCGGCCCGCTGGATGGCGCGGCGGCCACGGCCTTTGCCCGGGCCCACCCGGCCGCCCATTGCTGGCGCCAGGGCATGGCGGAATGGCTGCCGGTCCGCGCCGTGGCGGAACTGACGGGGCAGGCCAGCCCCTGGGGCGGCGCCGCCATGCCCCCGCCGCCCTCGCCCAGCGTCGGCCGCAGCCGGGCGGATGAGATCGACTTCCGCATCTACGGCCAGGAGATGCAGTTCGTTGAGGTGGAGCTGGACCCCGGCGAGTCGGCCGTGGCCGAGGCCGGGGGCATGGTCTACAAGGACCCGGCGGTGGAGATGGCCACCGTCTTTGGCGACGGTTCCGGCGCCGGGACGGGCGGCGGCTTCATGGACAAGCTGCTGGGCGCCGGCAAACGCCTGGTGACGGGGGAGAGCCTGTTCACCACCGTCTTTACCCACCGCGGGTCCGGCAAGGCCAAGGTGGCCTTCGCCGCGCCCTATCCCGGCACCATCCTGCCCCTGAAGCTGTCGGACCTGGGCGGGTCCATCATCTGCCAGAAGGACAGCTTCCTGGCGGCGGCCAAGGGTGTCTCCATCGGCATCCACTTCCAGCGCAAGATCCTCACCGGCCTGTTCGGCGGGGAGGGCTTCATCATGCAGCGGCTGGAGGGCGACGGCTGGGTCTTCGCCCATGTGGGCGGCACGGTGGTGGAGCGGCAGCTCGGCCCGGGGGAGGTGCTGCATGTGGACACAGGCTGCGTGGCCGCCTTCACCCCGTCGGTGGATTTCGACCTGGTCCAGGCCGGCGGCATCAAGACCATGCTGTTCGGCGGCGAAGGGGTATTCTTCGCCACCCTGCGCGGCCCCGGCCGGGTCTGGATCCAGAGCCTGCCCTGCAGCCGACTGGCCGGCCGGATGCTGAGCGCCGCGGCACCTTACGGCAACAAGGGGGAGGGCAGCGTGCTCGGCCCCCTGGGCAATCTGGTGATGGGCAACCGGGATTGAGAGTGGGGTTCCGGCGAACGGAAACCCACTCCGGCGACGACTGCCGCCGCGCGGCTTCGTGGCCGCGTGAGCCAAGCCGCGGATGCGGCGCCGGCGACTGAAGAACACCAATGCCCGGCCCCGCTCCCAGGGCACGGGGCCGGGGGAGGGGGATCACCCCTCCAGCGGCTTCAGTTCCTGCCCGGTCCAGACGAAGTAGCGGGCGTCGTCGCCGGTATCGGCCACGAACAGGCGGCTGTCCTTCTGGAACCTGGCCTTCCCGGCGGTCTTCGGGCCCCAGGTCACGTCGCCGGTGCCCACGTCCACGAAGGCCCATTGGGTGCAGTCCCCGCCGCAGGGCCAGCTTGCCACCGCCAGATGGCCGGCGAAGCTGGCGCCCTTCTCCGCGGCCTTGCGCAGGGCGGTGCGGTATTCCTTGGCGCGGGGGTCGCTGTCCAGGTCCGGCACCGCGGCTTCCGACGCCAGGATCAGGTAGGGCGGGAAGTGCTCGAACCGCGGCTGGGACAGCACGCGGCGCTCCTCCGGCTGCATCTCGTTCACCCGGTAGCCGCCATGGGGCACCGGCGGCCCGGACGTGCAGGCGGCCAGGATGGCCAGCACGGTGATGGCGGATAGGGTCAGGGCGGGGGCGGCGAGGGTCTGGCGGGTCAGCATGGGCGTCGGTCGGTTGGGGGTCCGGGGCAGCTTAGCCCCGAACCGTTAATGCCGATGTAAAACAGGCTTGTGGCGAGGATGTGTCCGGATGCGGACCGATTGCGGCCCGGGCGCAGGATCGCATGGAAGTGCCCGGAACAGGGGTGTATGGCTTATCCACCTACCCCTTCTGAACGGAACCGCGGCATGCGCCTGACGTCCCTGGCCCGACTGGCTCCCCTCGCCCTCCTCATGGCCGGCGTCGCCCCGGCCCTGGCGGAGGAGCGCAGCCCCGCGCCGCTCGTCCAGATACCGCCGGCCTACCCGCCAGACCTGAGCAACCACAACCTGGACGGCAAGGTGCTTGTCCGCTTCGACCTAGCCGATGATGGCGCGGTCACCAACCTGCGCGTCGTGGACTCCTCCCCCGGGCTGGTCTTCGAGCGGGAGGCGCTGGAGGCGGCCCGCGCCTGGCGCTACCTGCCCAGCGGGGCCGACCTGCCCGGGACCCGCCGCCGCGATGTCCGGGTCTGGGTGGCGTTCCGGCTGCGGGACAAGGATGACACGCGGTTCCAGCCAGTGTTCGACATACCGTGCGACAAGGCACCCCTCCGCCTTGCCGGGGCGGAGCGCAGCGAGTGTGAGGCGCTGCCGGGCACGGTGGGCATCGCCGCCGACCTCCCCGGCCGGGCCCGGCTGCGGCTGCGCGCCAGCCTGGCGGACGAGGCCACGGTCCGGAACTGGCTGAAGCCGGTGGCGGCGCTGGCGCGCGGCCGGGTGGGGGAACTGGGCGGCGACGCCCTCGCCGGGCTGCCGGACACGCTCCAGGCCTTCGCCTTCACCCGGCCGGAGGCGGAACTCGGCCTTGCCCACTGCGTCTGGTTCGCCCGCATGCAGCCCCACATGCCGGCCCAAGGCATTCATTCGGGCCAGGTCGGCAGCCTCTGTGCCGCCGAGCCGGTTGATGCCGGCAAGCTCCAGTCCGTCCTGGCCCAGGTCACGTCCGAGCCGCCGAGCGACTTCGCCGCCGCCGTCGCCAAGGCGAGGCGGGCCAAGGAGCCGTTGCCGAAATGGCCCAAGCTGGACGGGCCGCTGCCGGTCGTGGTCCCGGCGGAGTTGGAGGCCCTGTCCCTGTCGGTCCATGGAAACTTCGCCGTCGAGGCCAACCCGGACGGCCAGGTGACCGGCGTCACCACGGTCGCCACCATCCCGGCCCTGCTGTTCGACGACATGCTGCGCGACGGCCTCGCCAGGGCAAGGTTCAAGCCGGCGGGGGAGGGGCAGGCGGTGTTGTCCGGCTTCCCCTTCATCTACGTCAACCTGAGCCAGGCGGCGCCCGACGGGTGGGGGCGGCGCACGATGTCCAACGACTGCCGCACGGCCGCCTTCGACCTGCCCCAGGGGAACCGGCTGCGCTGCACGGGCATCGGGCCCCTGCACCTTGTCTCGGGCGGGGGCATGGACGGCTATTGGGAACTGCTGCTGGACCGCGTCTTGACCGCGAAGGCGGCCCATGCCGACGCCAGGACGCTGGTGGAGGCGGTGCGGGCCACCCCCGCCGGGCAGGCCGCCGGCTTGGGCGAGGTCCGGGCCAAGGATGACGTGGCCTGGAGCCGCTTCGCCAGGAATGGGCGAGTCTGCCTCTGGATGGCCCGGGTGACGGCGGTGGGGGACGGGCAGAACCGCGCCTATGGTACCGTGTGCACCGTGGGGACGGCGGAGGTGGACGTGGACGGGGCGGTGGAGGCGATACGGGGCCTGATCCCCGGCAGGGGCTGACGCCGGCGTGGTGCCCGGGAATGGCGGGTCCTCCCGCCTGCGCCGACCACCCCGCGATTACGTGCCAGGTAATCGCCACCCCCGACCGGAGGGGCTAGCCTCCCCCTATGCAGACCGGCAGGGGAGGGGATGATGGAGTGGGTGGTGAAGGCATGCTGGCTGGCGCTGGCCGCGGTCCACGCGGCCCCGGCGGCGGTGCTGTTCCGGCCGGGCCTGGCGCAGACGCTGTATGGCATCCCGGCAGAGGGGACGGCAGGCCTGCTGGTCAGCCACCGGGCGGGTCTGTTCCTGGCCGTGCTGGTGGTGGCCCTGTTCGCCGCCGCCAGCCCGGGGGCGCGGCGGGCGGCGTCGCTGGTGGTGGGGATCAGTGTGCTCAGCTTCCTGGTACTCTATGCCCAGGCGGGGTTGCCGCAGGGTCCCCTGCGCACCGTGGCGGTGGTGGATGCGCTTGCCCTGCCGCTGCTGGCCCTGGTGACGGTCATGGCGTGGCGGGAGGGAGATGCGTAGAGCGGTTTGCACATGACGTGAACCGATCCGGCGGCGACCGCCGCCGCGCTGGCCCGTGCCCGCTTAAGCCAAGCCGCGGGCGCGGCGGCCGAGGAACGCGAAAGCCTAGAACGGCATGCGCACGCCAACCTTCATGCGCTTGTCCCGGACTTCCAGCTTGCTGGTCAGCTCCACGGGGCCGCCGCCCGGCCGCATGGACATGGACAGGTTGGTGCCACGCAGCCTCCAGCCCATGTCCACCTGGGTGTCGCCGAAGCTGGTAGAGGTGCTGCCGGACAGCGGGTCGATGGGCCGGGCCTCCCGGGGCTTCTCCGGCTCCAGGTTCAGGCGCAGCCGGCCATCGTCATCCTTCTGCTGCTTGCCGGACGGGGTCAGGTCCATCTTCGGCGCGGCGGCGGCCTGGGACAGGGGCACGCCTTCCCGTGCGGTGATGGTGCCGGCCGCGGCTGGTTTGGCCTTCTTCGATTTCGCGTCGCACGGCATGGTGCCCAGCCCCCAGGCCAAGGCCCCCGCAAGGGCGGCGCCCATGGCCAGCCTGAGCCAGCCAGCGGCCGCCTGGTCTTCCCGCCGCAGGGCGACGGCGCGCCCGCGCCCCCGCCCCCGCCTGTTCCCCACCGCCTGTGCCATGGGCACGACAGTCCCCCGCTGCCGGTACGGCATGCGCCCTTACCCCGCTGACTCGCCGGCTGTATTACCGCCCCGCAGTCCCCGGTTTTCCGGGTGTTCCCCAACGGATCGGGCCCTTGGCCGACCATGTTCCCCTGTGTCCAGCATGACACATAGCAGGGGTGATTGTTCCATAGGGCGGAAGGGGTGGGGCGGCGATATTTTCAAGCCCGGCCGGGACATCGAAGCACCCGCTCGGACGGGGTGGCGGAAGGCCCTCGGAGGGTCGCGGCGCACGGCCGGCGGAATGGTTGCCCCTCCGCACCGTTGCCGCCGCGGGACGGCGGGGCTAGAACGGCTGTGACCATCCCGCGACGCGAAGGACCAGAGAGGGCGCCATGGCCGACAATGTCCGGATCGAGACCGACAGCTTCGGGCCCATCGAGGTGCCGGCCGACCGTTTCTGGGGCGCCCAGACCCAGCGGTCCCTGCAGAACTTCAGGATCGGCGGGGAGCGCATGCCCGCCCCCCTGGTCCGGGCGCTGGGCATCGTGAAGAAGGCGGCGGCCCGGGCCAACATCAGCCTCGGCGCCCTGGACGCCCAGCTTGGCCAGGCCATCGCCGACGCGGCGGATGAGGTGATCGACGGCACCCTGGCCGACCACTTCCCCCTGGTGGTCTGGCAGACCGGCTCCGGCACCCAGACCAACATGAACGCCAACGAGGTGATCGCCAACCGCGCCATCCAGCTGCTGGGCGGGGAGATGGGCAGCAAGAAGCCCGTCCACCCCAATGACCATGTGAACATGGGCCAGTCGTCCAACGACAGCTTCCCCACGGCCATGCACATCGCCGCGGCGGAGCAGGTGCACCATGAGCTGGTGCCCGCCCTGGAACACCTGCACGCCGCCCTGGACGGCAAGGCGGCGGAGTTCGCGGACATCGTCAAGATCGGCCGCACCCACCTTCAGGACGCGACACCCCTGACCCTGGGGCAGGAGTTCAGCGGCTATGCCCAGCAGGTGGCCTATGGGATCGAGCGGGCGAAGGCGGTGATGCCCGCCCTGCTGCGCCTGGCCCAGGGCGGCACGGCGGTCGGCACCGGCCTGAACGCGCGCAAGGGCTTCGACACCGCCTTTGCGGCAGAGGTGGCGGACATCACCGGCCTGCCCTTCGAGACGGCGCCCAACAAGTTCGAGGCCTTGGCCGCCCATGACAGCCTGGTGGAGGCGCACGGCGCCCTGAACACCATCGCCGTCAGCCTGATGAAGATCGCCAACGACATCCGCCTGCTGGGCAGCGGCCCCCGCTGCGGCATCGGGGAGATCAACCTGCCGGAGAACGAGCCCGGCAGCTCCATCATGCCCGGCAAGGTCAACCCCACCCAGTCGGAAGCCATGACCATGGTCTGCGCCCAGGTGATGGGCAACCACACCACCGTCTCTCTTGCCGGCGCCACGGGCCATTTCGAGCTGAACGTCTTCAAGCCCGTCATCATCTTCAACGTGCTGCAGAGCATCCGCCTGCTGGCCGACTCCGCCCGCAGCTTCACCGACAACGCCGTGGTGGGCATCGAGGCCAACCGCGACCGCATCGCCCGCCTGCTGCATGAGAGCCTGATGCTGGTGACGGCCCTCAACCCCCACATCGGCTACGACAACGCCGCCAAGATTGCCAAGAAGGCCCACAAGGACGGCACCACCCTGCTGCAAGCCGGCCAGGAACTGGGCCTGCTGACGGAGGAGCAGTTCAGGGAATGGGTCCGGCCGGAGGAGATGATCCGGCCGGGGTGAGGGGATGATCGGGGCGTGACAAGTTCGCCCGCCAATGCTTCCCAGCCCGGCTTTCATGTGGGCTGGACAGCTGAGGCCCCCTCCTGCTAACCCCGCCGGCCTTCCTTCCCGGAACCCGCGGGTGATCCCATGACCCTCGCCGCCGAGACTGCCGCGCCCGTGACGACCGCCGACGGCGCCGTCCGCCATGACTGGACCCGCGATGAGGTCGCGGCCCTGTTCGCGCTGCCCTTCCCGGAGCTGCTGTTCCGGGCGCAAGCTGAGCACCGGCGGTTCTTCGACCCGGCGGAGGTCCAGGTCTCGACCCTGCTGTCCATCAAGACCGGCGGCTGCCCGGAGGATTGCGCCTATTGCCCGCAGTCGGCGGAGTTCGAAACGGGCCTCAAGGCTTCCCGCCTGATGGCGGTGGAGCAGGTGTTGGCGGAGGCGCGGGCGGCGAAGGACCGTGGGGCCGGGCGGTTCTGCATGGGGGCGGCTTGGCGCTCGCCCAAGGACCATGACCTGGACACGGTCTGCGCCATGGTGGAGGGGGTGAAGGCGCTGGGGATGGAAACCTGCGCCACCCTGGGCATGCTGCGGCCGGAGCAGGCGGCGCGGCTGCGGGACGCCGGCCTCGACTACTACAACCACAACCTCGACACCTCGCCGGAATTCTACGGCAAGGTCATCAGCACCCGCACCTACCAGGACCGGCTGGACACCCTGTCGGCGGTGCGGGAGGCGGGGATCAATGTCTGCTGTGGGGGCATCGTCGGGATGGGGGAGGGGCGGGAGGACCGCGTCGGCCTGATCCACACCCTGGCCACCCTGCCGCAGCACCCGGAAAGCGTGCCGGTGAACCTGCTGGTCCAGGTGGAAGGCACCAAGCTGAACGGCACCGCCGCCCTGGACCCGCTGGAGTTCGTCCGCACCATCGCCGTGGCCCGCATCACCATGCCCGCCAGCATGGTGCGCCTGTCGGCGGGGCGTGAGGGCATGAGTACCGAGACCCAGGCCCTGTGCTTCCTGGCCGGGGCCAACAGCATCTTCTATGGCGAGAAGCTGCTGACCACGCCGAACCCGGAAGCGGACAAGGACATGGCCCTGTTGGGGGCGCTGGGGATGCGGGTGATGGGAAGCTGAAGAAGTTGCAGTGCACCTGATGTCACCCCGGGCTTGACCCGGGGCCCTCGGGGACCCTCTGTGCAGATCACCGGAAGCCCTGTTTTCCTTGGCTTGCACCCCGCTGCCGCGCCATTGGCACGTCCGCTTTCCTAAGGGCCCCGGGTCAAGCCCGGGGTGACATCAGTGCTTTGCGCGGGCCCCTCCCGCAAAAGCACCCCCGCCCGGCTTTCTCGCATGGCTTTGGTCGCTGGACACCCCCCGTTGGGGGTGCTACCCGCCTGCCGTCAGTTCGTTCCCCGCATCATCGGCACCCCTATGCACGCCCTGCGCACGACCACGGCCGCCCTGGCCCTGCTGGCCGCCATCCCCGCTTCCGCCCAAGGGGTGGAGGAGATCGTCGTCACCGCCCGGCAGCGGGCGGAGGACCCGCAGCGCACGCCCCTCAGCCTGACCGTGCTGGGGCCGGAGGCCATTGAGCGGGCGCAGGTGGACAGCATCGCCGACATCGCCACCCGCGCCCCGGGCCTGGTGGTCAGCGACCCCTTCGGCCGCTTCAACCCGGCCCCGGCCATCCGCGGCCTGACCCAGCCGGGGGTGGGTGAGGAGCCGAGCGTGGGCTTCTTCCTGGACGGGGTTTATGTCTCCGGCCGCAGCTCCATCAACCTGTTCCTGGATGATGTGGAGCGGATCGAGGTGCTGAAGGGGCCGCAGAACGCCCTGTTCGGCCGCAACACCTTCGGCGGGGCCGTGAACCTGGTCACCCGCAAGCCGGGCGACGCGGTCGAGGGCCAGGTTGCCGGCGCCATCGGCAACAAGGGCCGCAAGGAATTCTCCGCCAGCGTCGGCGGGCCGCTGGTGGCCGGGAAGCTGGCGGCCCGGGCCAGCTTCGCGCTTGACGATTACGACGGCTTCTACCGCAACGCCCTGGCCGGGGGGCCGGAGATCGGGGCGGAGAAATCCACCGCCGCCGCCCTGACCCTGCGCGCCACGCCCACCGACCGGCTGGAGGCGCTGCTGCGGGTGTCCTATGCCGAGGACCGGGACGGGCAGCCCAAGGGCTGGTGGCTGCAGACCAACTGCCAACAGCGGCTGAACGCCGCCGGCGTGCCCGCGGGCGCCTTCACCCAGTATTGCGGGGAAATCCCGGAGGACGTGCCGACCCAGGCCGCCAATGCCGAGCATTTTGGTTTCCGCCGCGACGCTTGGCGCACTGCCCTGACCGTCAATTACGACCTCGGCCCCGCCACCCTGACCAGCATCAGCGCGGCGAATTTCGAGACCAACGAGTTCAACCGCGACAACGACTATTCCGCCGCCCTCATCGCCCGGGCCGGGCAGTTGACCGACCGGCATGACTGGAGCCAGGAGCTGCGGCTGGTCTCCAACGATGATGGCGAGCCCCTGTCCTGGATCGCCGGAGCCAGCCGCTACCGCTTCGACAATGAGACGGAGCGGAGGGACTTTGACTATGTGGAGAGCCGCGTGCGCCCCGGCGGCGGCACCCGCACGGCGGAGGTGACGGACAGCTGGGCGGTCTACGGCTCCCTGTCCTACCGCCTGCCCTTGGACCTGACGGCCACGGCCGATTTGCGCTGGCAGCGGGATGAGAAGCGCTTCGCCACCACGGCCCTGCCCAATGTGGGCCTGTCCGACGAATGGACCATGTGGACGCCCCGCTTCGCCCTGTCCTGGCAGGCGACGGACGACGCGCTGCTCTACGCCTCCGCCGCCAAGGGCGCGAAAAGCGGCGGTTTCAGCACCATGGCCAACATCCTCCCCACCGAGCGCAGCTTCGACCCGGAGACCAACTGGACCTATGAGGTCGGGGCCAAGACGCAATGGCTGGGCGGAAGGGTGACCGCCAACGCCGCCCTGTTCTGGATCGACTGGACCGACCAGCAGGTGGTGGCCGTCAGCAGCGGCCCCTTCACCAACAACAACTTCTACACCGCCAACGCCGCCCAAAGCCGCAGCCGCGGCTTGGAGCTGGAACTGGCGGCGGCCCCGGTGGAGGGGCTGGACCTGCGCGCCGCCTATACCTTCGTGGACGCGGAGTTCCGGGACTACCGGGACACGGACTACTTCAACATCCCGGCCTTCGCGCCCGATGGCGACATCTCCGGTCTCGCTCTGCCGCGCCAGTCGCGCCACCAGATCGTGGCCAGCGGCCAGTACACGGCCGCCCTGGCCGCCGGCTGGGACGGGTTCCTGGGCGGGGAGTGGCTGTGGCAGTCCCGCCAGTACACGGAGAACTCCAACCTTTCCTGGATCCCCGCCGACGGCAAGGTGAACGCCTGGGTCGGGCTGGAGCAGGGCGGGGCGCGCTTCACGTTGCGGGTCCGCAACCTGTTTGACGACCGCTCCGCCCCCGTGGCCATCCGCTTCAACGAGCCCGTGGTGGTCGCCGGCCGGACCGAGTTCCGCCGCGCCTGGCTGGTCACCCCTGCCGACGGCCGCACCTGGACCGTGGAGGCCCGCTGGCGGTATTGAGGGGCGTCATGGTCAAGAAACGCTCCCTCCTCATCGCCGGCCACCCTACCAGCGTCACGTTGGAGGAGGAGTTCTGGTCCGCCCTGAAGGACCTGGCCGCCACCCGCGGCACGTCCGTCACCGCCCTGGTCGAGGCCATCGACCAGGGGCGGGAAGGCAACCTGTCCAGCGCCATCCGGGTGTGGGTGTTGCGGCAGTATCGGGGGGCTTAAAAGAAAATCAGGCCGGGCCGCCCGAAGGCGGGGCCCGGCCTGAAGTCAGCCACTGAGCGGGAACGGCATTCCCGTTACAACCACCTAGCCCGCAGCGGCACACGGGCAAGGGCCGGCGGGCGGGAATCGGGAGTTCAGCGCTTGAAGAAGGCCTCGGCGGCGCCGCGCACGTCGCGCTTGGCCCTGATCGTCTCCCGCACCCGGGCGATCTCCGCTTCCATAGCGGCGATGTATTCTTCCAGCTCGCCGACCGACAGGGCGGACAGGTCGCGCGGCTTGGGTTTCTGGTTGCGCGGCAGCAGGTCGTCCAGTTCGATGGCCATGGCGGTCCCCCAGGGCAAAGGGATGGTCTCGGCCCCCATTCTGCGATAGGAGCGGGTGACGGGCAACCCGGACACGGGGACAGCAACAGGAGACCGCAAATGACGCTCCCGGACAGCATGCGCGCGGTGGAGATCAAGGCCCCCGGCGGGCCCGAGGTGCTGACCCCCTGCACCCGCCCGGTACCGGAGCCTAGCCCGGGGGAGCTGCTGCTGAAGGTGGCGGCGGCCGGCGTCAACCGGCCGGACGTGCTGCAACGGATGGGCGTCTACCCGCCCCCGCCCGGTGCCAGCGACCTGCCGGGGCTGGAGGTGGCGGGCACCGTGGTGGCGGTGGGGGAGGGGGTGACCGGCTGGTCCGTGGGCGACCCGGCCTGCGCCCTGCTGGCGGGCGGCGGCTATGCCGAGTACGCGGTGGCCCCGGCGCCCCAATGCCTGCCGATCCCGAAGGGCTTGACCCCAGTGCAGGCGGCCTCCCTTCCGGAGACCTTCTTCACCGTCTGGACCAACGTGTTCGAGCGGGGCGCGCTGAAGCCGGGGGAAACGTTCCTGGTCCATGGCGGCACCAGCGGCATCGGCGTCACCGCCATCCAGCTCGCCAAGGCTTTGGGCGCCACGGTGCTGGCCACGGCGGGCGGGCCGGAGAAGGTGAAGGCCTGCGAGGCCCTGGGCGCCGACCGGGGCATCGACTACCACGCGGAGGACTTCGCCGCCGTGGCGAAGGAGCTGACCGGCGGCAAGGGCGTGGACGTGATCCTGGACATGGTGGGCGGCGACTATGTCCCCCGCAACCTGGACTGCTTGGGCCTTGAGGGGCGGCATGTCAGCATCGCCTTCCTGCGCGGCCAGACGGTGAAGCTGGACCTCCGCCCGGTGATGATGAAGCGCCTGACCCTCACCGGCTCCACCCTCCGCGCCCGCTCGGTGGCGGAGAAGGGGGCCATCGCCCGCTCCCTGCTGGGCCAGGCCTGGCCGCTGCTGGAGTCCGGCCGCGTGAAGCCGGTGGTCCACGCCACCTTCCCTTTGGATAAGGCGCCCGACGCGCACGCCCTGATGGAAAGCAGCACCCATGTGGGGAAGATCGTGCTGGAGGTGTGAAGGCCGGGCGGCTCGACACCGCATCGCGCGGCGGCCCCTCAAAAAGCCGTGGCTTGTATCGGCGCAGGAGGCTATATGCGGGGGGACGAGTCATGACCGTCCGTGGCTGTGCGGGGCCTTCGACCCGCGCGCACGGGCGGCTATTGCGTTGTTGGACCCTGGATTGACCCGGGCGCCCGCCGAGGCGCCCAGAGTTCGCGAGGAGGAAGCATGGCCCTGCCCCTGATGCCGAAGGCCACCGCCGTCTGGCTGGTCGAGAACACCGGCCTGTCGTTCGAGCAGATCGCGGACTTCTGCGGCATGCATGAGCTTGAGGTGCAGGCCATCGCCGACGGCGAGGTGGCGGTGGGCATGGTCGGCCGCGACCCGGTGGCCGGCGGCGAGCTGTCCCAGGTGGAGATCGAGAAGGGGGAGAAGGACGCCGGCTACAAGCTGAAGATCCGCATCCAGGACCTGCCCCAGCCCGTGGCCCGCGCCAAGGGCCCGCGCTACACCCCCGTCACCAAGCGCGGCGACAAGCCCGACGCCATCGCCTGGCTGCTGAAGTCGCACCCGGAGCTGACGGATGCCCAGCTCTGCAAGCTGATCGGCACCACCAAGACCACCATCGCCGCGGTGCGCGACAAGACCCACTGGAACGCCGCCAACATCAAGCCGCGCAACCCGGTGCTGTTGGGCCTGTGCAGCCAGCGCGAGTTGGAAGCGGCCCTGGAGCGTTCCAAGAAGAACCGGCCGGAGCAGGAGGAGGGCGAGGAGCAGCCCGAGTCCCAGATCGTCACCGCCGATGCCTACGTGCCCGACGAGGACGAGTAATACCCGCCGCCGTTGATCGTGCCCGATCAACGGCCCCTCAGGCGCCGGGCGCCGCCATCCGGCGGCTTGGCTCACGCGGGCATGGGCCCGCGGGCCGGCGGTCGCCGGCCTCCAAGCGCATAAGTCAAAAACTCATGCGCTTGGTATAAGCCGGTCCCGGCTTCCCGTCAGCCATCCCATGATGCAGAAAGGGGCGCACCCCGTCGGGTGCGCCCCTTTCCTATCTCTCCCATTCTCTTCGGGGTTTTCGCGGGTCAGTGGCGGCTCAGCCGATCCATCTCTTCCTTGACCCGCAGTTTCTCGAGCTTCAGCTGCTTCAGGGCGGAACCGTCGGGGTAAGGTCGTTTGGTTTCCAGCCTTACCGCTTCGTCCAGCTTCTGGTGCCTCGTGCGAAGAGCTTCCAGGCGCTCGGGAAACAGCATCAGTCCCTCCATTGGTTGCGCGCGAAGGCGGCGCACGACGCCGCCCGACGGGACCGGGGGGAGGGTAGTGGGGCATGGGCGCCACGGGATCGGGCCCGGTATCCGCGCAGGTGCCGCGGGCGGGCGGTGCCGATGGGGTGTCCGTTTGACGGGGCCAGGGACGCTTTGCCGCCCCCGCGCGGGACGGACGGACCACCTGGCTGTGGACGGCCCCGGCCTCGGGCGCTACATCACCTCCATGGCTACCATGAACCCTGATCCGACCCCCCTGGACCCACAACCCCCGAAAAGGCGGCTGATCGTCGGTATCAGCGGGGCATCGGGCGTCGCCTATGGCATCCGCCTGCTTGAAACCTTACGCCCCCTGGGCATCGAGTCCCACCTCGTTATGAGCAGGTCTGCCGAGGTGACCCTTGCGCATGAGGCAGGGCTCAAGGTCCAACAGGTCAGGGAGCTGGCAGATGTGGTGTACCCCGTCCAAGATATTGGGGCTGCCATCTCCAGTGGAAGCTTCCAAACCTTAGGGATGATCGTCGCCCCCTGTTCCATCCGGACGATGTCCGAGATCGCCACGGGCGTGACCTCCACCCTGCTGACCCGCGCCGCCGACGTGGTGCTGAAGGAGCGGCGGCGGCTGGTGCTGATGGTGCGGGAGACGCCGCTGCACCTGGGCCACCTGCGCACCCTGGTGTCCCTGACGGAGATGGGCGCCATCATCTACCCGCCCGTGCCCGCCATGTATGCGAAGCCGCAGAGCGTGCAGGATCTGATCGACCACAGCGTCGGCCGGGCACTGGACCTGTTCGGCATCGACACCGGCAAGGTCAAGCGATGGGGCGAACCGCCGCTGGAAGAGGCAGGGGGTTGAGGCGGGGGGCTTTGCCCCAATCTTGCCGCGAAAATACCCAGAACGCCCGCGGAACCGCGGGGTCCGGGGGCGCGTTGGTTTGGCAGGTCGCGACGCAGCGGCCACGGTCCAACGACGAATGGGTTCACAGATGTCTACCACCACCTTCCGCCGCTTCGCCGCCGTCCTGCTGCTGGCCGCCCCGCTGGGCCTGGCTGCCTGTGACAGCGAGGGCCCGGCCGAGCGGGCGGGTGAGAAGATCGACAACGCCGCCGAGAACGCGGCGGAAAAGACCGAGAACGCGGCCGAGAAGCTGGGCGACAAGATCGAGGCCCAGGCCGAGCGCGCCGAGAACAATGACGCGGCTGCCCGCGAGCGCCTGGACAGCAGCGACGGCAAGGTCGACGGCTCCGCGACGTCCAACCCGCGGTAAACGCGGTTTTTGGAAGGGGAGGGAGCAACATCTCTCCCCTTCCTGTCGCCGCTTTCATGTAGCTCTTCCGGTGGGCCTCAGTTCGCGCCGGTCCGGATCAAGGTCACCTGGACCCCGATTTCCCCGGCCACCTTCAACCACGCGCGATCCGTCGTCAGGATCCTCGCGCCTTTCTGCTTTCCCAATGCCAGGCAGCAGCGGTCACCCAAGGAAAGCCTGTGGGAGCGGGTCAGGCCACGGAGCCGGCCGACGAACTCCACTTGCTCTGCCGTGAAGTCCACGACCCGGGGACCCGCCTCCATGGTTGCCGCGTAGGCGTCCTGGGAAGGCACCCCGCCTTCGGTCAGCTTGCTGACGACTTCTGCCAAATTGACCGCGCTGATCATGGCCCCTGGCATGACGGCCTCGACCACCTCGCATCCCGGCTCGCCAAGCAGCAAGGCGATCAGGGCCGAGGCGTCGAGGACGGCATCCTCACTCACGCTCGGCCTCGGCCCGGCGATCCTGGATCAGGCTGTCGGACAGGACCGTACCCTCCGGGATATGCTTCCGGATTCTCGCCCGGACGCGGGAAAGCACGTCCCTATATGGTTCCAGGACCAGCTTGCCGTCCTGCACGGAACCGAAGAGGTCGCCGCCACCCTGCAGCCCCATTTCGGCACGGAGGGCCGCCGGGACCACCAGGCGGCCATTCGATGCCATCGAGATGTGTGACATGGCAGAACCTCCTCTGTGCCACATCGAGAAATCTGGCATGGAATGAGGATTGGCTCAAGGGTGGGGTGGAAAAAAAGGGGCGGCCCGCGAAGGCCGCCCCGATACGCTTGGCGATGACAGCGCCCTTACCAGACCCGGCAGGCCTTCTCCGCCCGGTTCATGGGCGAGCCCGCGGGGCAGTTGAAGGCCTTGGCGAAGTCCGGGGAGTTGGACACGGTGCCGTTCACCCGGAACTCCGGCAGGGAGTGCACGCCCGTCAGGGCTTGCAGGCGGCGGGCCTCCGGCCGCTCGGACGAGCACCAGATGTTGGCGAAGCCGTAGAAGAAGCGCTGCTCCGCCGTCAGGCCGCCGATCTTCTCGGCCATGCCCTTTTCGCCCAGGCGCTTGCGCAGGCCGTTCATCGCCATGCGGATGCCGCCATTGTCGGCGGTGTTCTCACCCAGGGTCTGCTTGCCGTTCAGCTTGGTTTCGCCGTCGGCGACGAAGTTGCCGTACTGGTCCACCAGGCATTGGGCCCGCTCGGTGAACTTCTTCTCGTCCTCGTCGGTCCACCAGTTGGCCAGGTTGCCCCGGGCGTCGAACTTGCGGCCCTGGTCGTCGAAGCCGTGGGTGATCTCGTGCCCGATCACGGCACCGATGGCGCCGTAGTTGTAGGCGTCGTCAGCCCTGAAGTCGAAGAAGGGCGGCTGCAGGATGCCGGCCGGGAAGTTGATGTTGTTCTGCTGCGGCGAGTAATAGGCGTTCACCGTCGGCGGGGTCATGCCCCATTCCTTGTCGTCCCGTGGCTTGCCGATCTTGTTCATGTCATAGCGCGTCTCGAACACCGCCGCGCGCATGGCGTTGCCCAGCAGGTCGCCCTGCTTGACCTCCAGCTTGGAATAGTCGCGCCACTGCTCGGGATAGCCGATCTTGTTGGGCTGGTTCTTCAGCTTTTCCAGCGCCTTGGCCTGGGTCTCCTTGCTCATCCAGTCCAGCTGGGGGATCATCTCGGCGAAGGCGGCCTGCACGTCGCCCACCATGGTCAGCATGCGCTTCTTGTGCTCCGGCCCGAAGGCGCGCTCCACGAAGTGCTTGCCCAGATCCTCGCCCAGGGCGGTGTCCGTGGCGGCCACGCAGCGCTTCCAGCGGGGTTGGATCTCCTTGGTGCCCGACAGGGTCTTGCCGTAGAAGTTGAAGTTCTCCTGCACGAACGCGTCCGGCAGCCAGGGGGCCGAGGCGCGCAGCACGTGCCAGGACAGATAGGCCTTCACCGTGTCGGTGGGGGCCTCCGCCAGCACCTTCTCCAGGGTCTTGAAGAAGTCGGGGTTGCCGACGTTCAGGTCCTTCACCGACGGCGCGCCCATGGCCTTGATGTAGGTCGCCCAGTCCACGCTGGGGGCCAGCTTCTGGAAGTCGGCCAGGGTGAAGGGGTTGTTGCGCTTCAGCGGGTCACGGCGCTCCAACCGGTTGCGGGACCCCTCGGCCAGCTTGGTCTCGAAGCCCATGATGGCCTCGGCCTTCTTGGCGGCTGCGGCCTCCGTGTCACCGGCCAGGGTGAACATTTTGGTGATGTGCGCGACATAGGCCTCGCGCTGCTGCTTCGACTTCTCGTCATCCTTGAAGTAGAAGTCGCGGTCCGGCAGGCCCAGGCCGCCCTGGTCGGCGCTGGCGATGGTCTGGATGGCGTTGCTGAAGCTCTGCTGCCGGTAGAAGCTGAACAGGGTGCCGACGCCCATGGAATGCAGGTCGGCCACCAGCTTGGTCAGGTCGGCCCGGTTGCCCACGGCGTTGATGCGGTCGAAATGGGCCTTCAGCGGGGCGATGCCCGCGGCCTCCACCGCCTTCTCGTCCATGCAGGTGCCGTAGAAGTCGCCGATCTTACGGGTCTCCGGCGTCGGGTTCTTGGCGGCCTCTTCCAGGATCTGGCGCAGGATGTCGCGGTTGCGCTCCGCCAGCGCGCCGAAGTTGCCCCAGCGCGACTGGTCGGCGGGGATGGGGTTCTCCTTGATCCACGGCCCGCAGGCGTGGAGGAAGAAGTTGTCGCAAGGGTTGACCGAGGGATCCACCACCGGCAGGCCCGGTGCTGCCGGCTGGGCCTTCGGCACGGCGGCCGTCTGCGCCACCTGGTCCGGTGCCGCCAGCGCGCTGCCGGACAGCAGGACAAAACCCAACGCCGCGATGCCCGCGGCCGTACGCATGCTCATAGGAAGCCTCTCCCCACCCTATGTTTGACCCGTTCGGGTTGGCCGCATCTTGCCAAAAGCGGGTGGGCAGGGGCACTGAAAGCTTTGTAACCGGACTGTTACGAAAGCAACGACTCGGGGTGGGGACATTGCCGGGCGCGTCCACCCGAAGGTTCACCCCGCCATGCCGGGAAAGGCCTCCCCCACAGCGGCGCACAGCCGATCGGTAACCATGTCCGCCCCCGGGGGCAGCAGCAGGCCCACATTGGCCCGCAGCGCCGCCGCCCGGACCGGTCCGGGGCGCAGTACCGCGGGGTGGGCGGAGAGGACGTCCTGCTCGATCCGCTCCGCTTCCAGCTCCAGGGCCTTGACCCTTTCCCGCAGGGCGTCGGTGGCGGGGGAGGGGGCAGGCGGCGGCCCCGCCTTCAACCCGCGCCGCAGGGCACGCAGCGGCAGCACCACCGACTCCGACCAGGGCGCCACGGCCGCCCTGGCCGCCGCGACCTCACCACCGGACAACCCGTGCCCATGGGCCGCCCCCACCCAGGCGGCCCAGAGCAGCAGGTTCACGTCCTGGCCCAGCGCGTCCTGCGCGTGCAGGCAGGCCTCTGCCACGCCGGGGTGGGCATAGACGGTGAGCGAGAAGGTCCAGAGGGTGGGCGTGTCCGCCATCCCTCAGTCCCCCAGGTAGATCCCCAGACCGCGCGCCGTCTGTACCAGGGTGCTGTCCACGTCCACGGCGGCGTAGGTCTTGATGGCCTCCTCGATGGGCACGTCGATGACCTGGCGGTTGGACCAGGCCAGCAGCCGGTCGGACTTGCCCTCCGCGATCAAATCCACAGCCTTCACCCCGAAGGCGCTGGCCAGCAGCCGGTCGCGGTAGCTGGGCGGGCAGCCGCGCTGCACGTGGCCCAGCACGGTGACCCGGGTCTCTGCCCCCGTGGCCTCGGCGATCAGGTGGCCGACATAGTTGCCGATGCCGCCATAGCGCTTCTGCCCGTCGGTGAACTGCTGCTGGGCGGCGGCACCCTCCATGGTCTTCACCGCCTCCGACACCACCACCAGGGCGAAGTTGCGGCCCGCCTGCTGGATGCGGCGGATCTTCGCGGCGATGCCCTGGACGGACCAGGCGATCTCCGGCAGCAGGATCACGTCGGCCCCGCCGGCGATGCCCGCGGACAGGGCGATGTGCCCGGCGTCGCGGCCCATCACCTCCAGCACCATCACCCGGTCATGGCTGGCCGCCGTGGGTTGCAGCCGGTCCAGCGCCTCGGTCGCCACGGCCACGGCGGTGTCGAAGCCGACGCTGGTCTCCGTCACGCCAAGGTCGTTGTCGATGGTCTTGGGGATGCCGATCAGCTTGATCCCGCCGATGGCGGCCAGCTTGCGCAGGATGGCCATGCTGCCGTCGCCGCCGATGCCGATCAGGGCGTCCACGCCCAGTTCCCGCAGGCCGCCGATGATCTCCGCCGAGCGGTCCTTGCGGCTGCCGTCGGCCATGGGATAGGCGAAGGGGTCGCCCTTGTTGGTGGTGCCCAGGATCGTGCCGCCCTGGCGCATCATGTTCCCGTCCACCATGTTGCGGTCCAGGGTGACATAGCGCACGGGCCGTTGCAGCAGGCCCTGGGTCCCGTCCTCGATGCCGACGATCTCCCAACCATGGTGGGCGGCCCGGTGCACCGCCGCCCGGATCACGGCGTTCAGTCCGGCGCAGTCTCCGCCGCTTGTCAGGATGCCGATACGCTTCTCGCCAGCCATTGGATCGTCCGTCAGGGGAAAGGGATGGGTCGGGCGCGCAGTTTGCGGGAAAGCCTGCCGCGCTTCAACGGCGTGGACCTGCCCTTGGTGCCCCTGAAAAAGGGCGGCCCACAATGCCGGGGTTTTGTGTTATGGACTGGGGCCAAGGCGGTGGGCGACGTGGCGGACAGCCGGCCCGCGATGGAATTGGCGTGCTTACGCGGGACCCATGACGGATCAACTGGTGCTGAAAGAGAAGCTGGCCGCACTCCGGGTGGAGCACCGCGACCTGGACGACGTCATCCGTCGCCTGCAGGACCAGATGCCCATGGACCAGTTGCAGATCCAGCGCATGAAGAAGCGCAAGCTGCTGCTGAAGGACATGATCGCCCGGCTGGAAAGCGAGCTGGTGCCGGACATCATTGCCTGACGGCGGGTGTCACCGGCCTGCCCGCATGTTATCGTCGCGAGGTCAGGAGGTGGACCCATGAACGCCTTGCCCCTGGGAAAGCCCGCGTTGATGACTGTGGCCGAATTCGCCGACTGGCCCGGCGACGGCACGGACTCGAACCATGAGCTGATTGGCGGCATCCCCGTCGCCCAGGCACAACCCAGTCCCGAGCATGGCACGATACAGGCCAACATCACGGGTCTGGCCTTTCTTGCCCTGCGCGACCGCCCGCCCTGCCGCCCGATCACAGAGGCCGGGCTGGCCAAGAGCTTCCGCCACCACACCATGCGCGCGCCGGACGTGGTCCTGACCTGCCAAGAGCCGGTGCGGCGGACGTTGTTGGAAGCGACCGTGATCTTTGAGGTGCTGTCCCCGTCCAATTGGGCCGACACCCTCGCCAAGCTGCCCTTCTACGCCAGCCTCCCCGGTGTCCGGGAGATCGTGCTGGTGGACAGCCGCCGGATGGAGGTCACAGTCTATCGTCGGCATGACGACGGCGACGATTGGGTGGACGCGCCTGAAGAGCGGCTGACCGAGCCGGGCCACGTCTTGCGCCTGCCCTCCATGGACATCGCCATGTCCCTGGCGGACATCTATCGGAACGTACCTTTTTAAGACGCGGCACAAACGCGCGGTTCCCTTGCGCCCGCGCGGCTTGCCAGCGGGTTCCGGCCGCCTATACTGCGGCGCTTTCCGCGACCCGGTGTTGCCAGGAGAGCCAGAGCCGTGAGCGCCCCCGAGACACAGAGCCCGCCGGTGGGCATCATCATGGGCAGCCAGTCCGACTGGGCCACCATGAAGCACGCGGCCGACACGCTGGCCGCCCTCGGCGTGGCGCATGAGGCGCGGATCGTCTCCGCCCACCGCACGCCGCAGCGCCTGTACGACTATGCCACCACGGCCCGGGACCGGGGCGTGAAGGTGATCATCGCCGGGGCCGGCGGGGCCGCCCACCTGCCCGGCATGGCCGCTTCCATGACCACGCTGCCCGTCTTCGGCGTGCCGGTGGAAAGCCACGCGCTGAAGGGCGTGGACAGCCTCTACTCCATCGTCCAGATGCCCGGTGGCATCCCCGTGGGTACCCTCGCCATCGGCAAGGCCGGGGCCATCAACGCGGCGCTGCTGGCGGCTGCCGTCCTCGCCCTCAACGACGAGGGGCTGCATGGCCGCCTCGCCGACTGGCGCAAGCGGCAGACGGAGGCCGTGGCCGAGTTCCCGGTGGACGCGCCGTGAGGACGCTGCCCCCCGGTTCCACCATCGGCATGCTGGGCGCCGGCCAGCTGGGCCGCATGACCGCCCTGGCCGCCGCCCGCCTGGGCTACAAGCTCCACGCCTTTTCCCTGGAAGGGCGGGAAAGCTCCTGCGGCCAGGTCTGTGCGGAGGTCACCACCGCCGACTGGCATGACCGTGATGCCCTGGCCCGCTTCGCCGCGTCCGTGGACGTGGTGACGCTGGAGTGGGAGAACGTGCCCACCGGCACGGTGGATTTCCTGTCTACCCTGGTACCGGTGCATCCCGGCTCCGCCGTCCTGGCGGTGGCCCAGGACCGGCTCAAGGAAAAGGCCTTCGCCAACGCGCAAGGCCTGGAGACCGCGCCCTTCCGCGCCGTCCGCAACGTGGCGGAGCTGGAGGCGGCGGTGGCCGAGTTGGGCCGCCCGTCCATCCTGAAATCCACCCGCCTGGGTTATGACGGCAAGGGTCAGGCCCGCATCCTGCCCGGCACCGACCTCGCAGACGCCTGGGCCGCCGTCGGCACGGACGAGGCCATCCTGGAAGGCTTCGTGGACTTCGCCTGCGAGGTCTCCGTCATCACCGCCCGGCGGGAAGACGGCGTGATGGCCAGCTTCCCCGTGGTGGAGAACCGGCACAAGTCAGGCATCCTGGACACCACCCATGTTCCCGCCGCCGTGACGCCCGCCGTCGCGGCGCAGGCCGTGCGGGTGGCGGAGACGATGACACGCTCCCTAAACGTCGTCGGCCTGCTGGCGGTGGAGATGTTCGTCACTTCGGACGGGCGGGTGCTGGTGAACGAGGTTGCGCCGCGGCCCCACAATTCCGGCCACTGGACCCAGGATTTCTGCGAGACCGACCAGTTCGAGCAGTTCGTCCGCGCCGTCTGCGGCCTGCCCCTGGGGCCCACGGGCATCGTCAGCCCATGCGTCATGACCAACCTGATCGGCGACGACGTGGCCGCTTGGCCGGCCCTGCTGGCCGAACCGGGCGCCCACCTGCACCTCTACGGCAAGAGTGAGGCCCGGCCGGGCCGCAAGATGGGGCATGTGAACCGGAAGGCGTAAGGCGGCGGCCCTGCTTCCAAGCGGGCCGTCCGGGCGGGTGGCCCTATTCCGGCTCCCCGTCCCGCTTGCCCAGCCGGTGGCCGTCCAGCAGCTTGTCGGCCTTCCGGTCCAAGGCCTCCCTCTGGCGGTTGGCCAGCTTGGATTGGCCGAACTTGGCCCGGTTCTCGATGGCGCGCTGTTCCCGATCCGCCTTCTCGCGCGCCTTGCGGAATCGGTTCAGGTTCACGATCTCGCCCATATCTTCACCGATCATGCGATGCTGGCGGGTAGGGAAGGGTACCGCCTTCCCTGGATAAGCCAAGTCCGCCTTTGTGGCATAGCCGGGGCGATGGACGCGGGTCGAAGGGATTAAGGGTGCGCAAGCTTCTCCTCTCTCTGGGCGTGGTAGTGGGGCTTCTCCTGGCCGCGGCGGCGGTGGGGCCCCGCTTCGTGGACTGGGGTGCCTATCGCGGTCAGGTGGCGGCCCTGCTGGAACGGGCGACCGGCCGGCAGGTGGCCATATCCGGCCCGCTGGACCTGACCCTGCTGCCCCGGCCGGTGCTGACCGCGCGGGACGTATCCCTCTCCGCCGGGGAGGAGGGGCCGCCCTTGGCGACGGTGCGGGAGGTGGACCTGCGTGTCCGCCCCTGGCCCCTGCTGCGCGGGCTGGTGCAGGTGGAACGGCTGACCCTGGACGGGCCGAGCCTGCGCGTCACCCGCGCGGCGGACGGCACCGTGACCTGGCCCATCGACGCTGCCGCCCTGGGCCAGACGGTGCAGGTGGAACGGCTGACCCTGGATGACGGCACGGTGACCCTGGACGACCAGGCCGGCGGCCGCACCCTGCTGCTGGAAGGGGTGGGCGCGGAGCTGGGCGCGGGAAGCCAGCAGGGGCCCTATACCCTGACCGGCCGCTTCACCCTGGCGGGCCAGCCCCTGTCCCTGGACCTGACTGCCGGCCGCGGCGCGCTGGAAGGATCGGCGCCCCTGCGCCTGATCCTGGGCCTGCCGGAGGATGAGGCCACCGTCCGCTTCACCGGCATGGGCACGGCCCTGCGACCCTGGCGGCTGGAGGGGGACCTGTCGGCGGAGGGCAAGGGCCTGGGCGCCCTGGCCCGGTTGGCCCAGACCCTGGCGGGCACCCCGGGGGCGGATGTGGCCACCGCGCCGCTGCCCTTCGGCCTGACCGGGACCTTGGTGGCCGGGCCGCGGGGCATCTCCCTGGACGGCATGACCCTGGCCCTGGGGGAGGGCAAGGGCACCGGCAGCCTGGAATGGCCCCTGGACGGGGCGGAGCGTGACGGTTCTCTGGTCCTGTCCTTCGCTGGCCTGGACCTGGACAGCCTGCCCGCCACCGGCCTGCCTGACCTGCCGGGCCTTGACGGTCGGGCCCTGACCCTGGACCTGCTGGCCGACTCGGTGCGCTGGCGTGGCGGCGCCCTGACCGATGCCCGGCTGGTCGGGCGCTTCGCCGAAGGCGTGCTGGGGATCGAGGGCGCCGGTGCCGTGCTGCCCGGCGGGACGGAGGTGAAGGCCACCGGCAGCCTCGCCCGGGACCAGGGCCGCCCCACCGCGGACCTGATGGTAGAGGCCCGCACCGACGACCTCCGCCAGACCCTCGCCTGGGCCGGTCTGGAGTCGGGCGCCATCCCGCCGGAGCGGCTGCGTGCCGCGACCCTCACCGGGCGCCTGACCGGCACGCCCGATGACTTCCGGCTGGAAGGCGCCACCGCCACCCTGGACACGGCCACCCTGACCGGCAGCGCCGCGGTGAAGCGGGGGGAACGGCTGTCCCTGGGCCTGCGGGTGGAGGCCGACCGGCTGAACCTGGATGCCTACCGCGACCCCGCCAGCCCTTGGCCCTGGGACCGCTGGCGGCGGGAGGTGGATGGGGAGGTGGACGCCAAGGTGGGGCACCTGACCCTCGGCGGCGTCCAGGCAGACGGGCTGGTGCTTTCCGCCGCCGTCCAGGGCGGGGCCGTCACCTTGCGGGACCTGACGGCCGAGCAGGCGGCCGGGGTGAAGCTGAAGGCCAACGGCAAGCTGGGCGGGCTGGAGCCCCTCGGCCCCTCCTTCCTGACCCTGTCCGCCCAGGCCCCAACCCTGGCGCCCCTGTTCCGGGCCTTGGGCCTAGAGCCGCCCGTGGCGCCGGAGCGCTTGGGTCCCGTCACCCTGGACGCTCGCCTGTCCGGCGATGCCGCCCGGCTGGCGGTGGAGCTGGAGGCCGGCCTGCTGGGCGGCAAGCTCCAGGCCGGTGGCGCCGTGCTGGACCCGGAAGGGGAGGGCCGGCTGGAGGTGAAGGCCCGCGCCACCCTGCCGGAGACGGCGGAGCTGGTCCGCCTCTGGCGGGCGGACTACCGGCCCGGTACGGCGACCCTGGGGCCGTTCGACCTGTATGGGGAGCTGGGGGGCACGGCCAAGGCCCTCACGGCCACGAACCTGCAAGGCAACGTCGCCGGTTCCGGCCTGACCGGGCGGCTGGCCCTGGACCGGACGGGGGAGATGCCGGCCTTGGACGCCAGCCTGGCCTTCACGGGCCTGGACGTGGACATGCTGCTGCCGGCCCTGGCCGCCGCGGGCCCTGCCTGGGACCTGGGCTGGGCGCGGCGGTTGACGGCAAGCCTGGCCCTGGAGCCTTCGAACCTGACCCTGGCCGGGGCGGAACTGCGGCAGGCCACCGGTACCGTGCTGGTGAAGGACGGGATGCTGGAACTGCGGGACCTGAAGGCCCGCTGGCGGGACGGGGGCCTGGCCGCCACCGCCGGCCTGTCCCAGGACGCGCCCTTGCCGGGTGCGGCCCCCGACCTGGCCCTCGCCCCGTTGAAGGCAACCCTGGCCCTGTCCGTCACCGACGCGGCCATGCCGGAAGCCGGGCCGGATGATGCGGGCATCGGCATTTCCCTGTCCGGCGGCCGGTTCGACCTGGGGCTGGACGCGCGGGGGGAGGGGGGCAGCCCGGCGGCCATCGCCCTGGCCCTGACCGGCAGCGGCAAGGCGGCCGTGCGCGGCGCCACCCTGTCGGGGATCGACCTTGCCAACGCGGCGGCGCGGCTGGGCGATGCCGATGGCAGCCGCGCCGCCCTGGCCGGGCTGGGCCGCTCGGTCCGCGAAGGGGCGACGCCGCTGACGACGCTGGAGGCGCCCTTCACCCTGGCGGGCGGGCAGGTGCTGGCCGAGTCCCTGGCCGCCACGGCCCAGGCGGGCAGGCTCACCGGCCGGGCGAGCCTTGGCCTGCCGGACCGGCGGCTGGAGGCGCGGTTGCAGGTGACGCTTTCCGATCCCGCCAACACCCCGCCCTTCACCTTGGCCCTTTCCGGCCCCCTGTCCGCGGTGGAACGGACGGTGGAGGGGGCGGAGGTCGCCGCCTGGGCCGACAAGCGCGCCGCCCGCCAGGTCCTGGCCCCCGTGGCCCCGCTGGAGGTGCCGCCCCAGCCCGCCGTCGTCCCCGCCAACGACCGCCCCCGCCCACCCCCGCCACCCCGCCAGGAACCCAGGCCCGCCCCGAAACCCACGCCGGAGCAGAAGCCGGAGGACTCCGTCGTCAAGGGCATCCTGGATCGATTGAGGCAGCAATAGCCGGACGGGCCACACCCCTTGGCCGCCTTCCGGCGGGGCGGGGTGGCCGTTACCTCTCCGCCCGCGGGCGCCGCCGGGGCGCCCAGGCACGAAGAGGGGTCACGCATGCTGAAGGGCAAGCTCGCCATCGTCACCGGCTCCACCAGCGGCATCGGCCTGGGCATCGCCCGGCGCCTGGCCGGGGCGGGGGCGGACATCCTGCTGAACGGCTTCGGCGACCCGGGTGAGATCGAGAGGCTCCGCACCGGGCTGGAGGGGGAGTTCGGCATCCGCGCTGCCTATTCCGGCGCCGACATGTCCAAGCCGGACCAGGTGAAGGGCATGGTGGAAGAGGCACTGGGGCGGTTCGGCCGGGTGGACGTGCTGGTGAACAACGCCGGCATCCAGCACACCGCACCGGTGGAGGATTTCCCGGGCGACAAATGGGAAGCCATCCTGTCCATCAACCTGTCCGCCGCCTTCTACGCCATCCAGGCGGCCCTGCCCGCCATGAAGCGGCAGGGCTGGGGCCGGGTCATCAACATTGCCTCCGCCCACGGGCTGGTGGCCAGCGCCAACAAGTCCGCCTACGTGGCCGCCAAGCACGGGCTGGTCGGCCTGACCAAGGTGGTGGCGCTGGAGACGGCGGCCACCCCGGTCACCTGCAACGCCATCTGCCCCGGCTGGGTGCTGACGCCCCTGGTGCAGAAGCAGATCGAGGCCCTGGCCGCCAAGGACGGCACCAGCGTGGAGGCCGCCCAGGCCAAGCTGCTGACGGAGAAGCAGCCCGCCCCAAGCTTCACCACCCCGGAACAGTTGGGGGAGGTGGCGCTGTTCCTCTGTTCCGACGGGGCCGCCAACATCCGCGGGGCCTCCCTCAGCGTCGATGGGGGATGGACGGCACAATAAGGTTGGGGGTAAGCAACGGGGACAGCCGGCCTGTCCCCTTAGCCTATCCCTAACGGGTGGTCGCGCAGGATGGGGCGTCCGCCACCGGGTCAGGCAGAGAGAAGTTGAGCAACAGAATTCCGCACACCGCCGGGGCCGCTCCCCATCCCGCCCCGCAGCCGCGGAAGACCGTCAACCTGGCCCTGCAAGGGGGCGGCGCCCACGGCGCCTTCACCTGGGGCGTGCTGGACAAGCTGCTGGAAGACGGGCGGCTGGACTTCGACGGGGTCAGCGGCACCAGCGCCGGGGCCATCAACGGGGCGCTGCTGGCCTATGGGCTGGCCTCCGGCGGGCCGGATGGCGCGCGGGAGCTGCTGGAGCGGCTGTGGCGGCGGCTGGCCAAGGCCAACGCCTTCGGGCCCCTGTCCCCGTCCTGGCTATCGGCGGTGACCGGCAACCCGCACCTGGATGCCCACCCGGTCTATGCCGGGCTGGACCTGATGGTGCGGATGATGTCGCCCTACCAGTTCAACCCCCTGGGCCTGAACCCCCTGCGTGACGCCCTGCGCGGGCTGGTGGATTTCGACGTGTTGCGGCGGGTGGCAGCGCCGCGGCTGTTCGTCAGCGCCACCAACGTCACCCAGGGTCGGCTGAAGGTGTTCCAGGGGCAGGAACTGTCGGCGGACTGCCTGGTGGCCTCCGCCTGCCTGCCCCTGCTGTTCCAGGCCGTGGACATCGACGGGGAGCAGTACTGGGACGGCGGCTACATGGGCAACCCCACCCTGCACCCGCTGATCCATGACAGCGTGGCCCGCGACCTGGTCATCATCCAGGTCACCCCCATCGCCCGGCCGGGCCTGCCCACCACCCCCACGGCCATCGTGGACCGGATCAACGAGATCAGCTTCAACTCCACCTACCTGCGTGAGTTGCGGGCCATGGAGCTGGTCAACCGGCTGATCGACCAGGGCAAGATGACGGAGGAAGAGGCGGGACTGACCCGCTTCTACCTGCACCGGGTGGCGGCCGAGGACGCCATGGCCCAGCTCGGCGTCTCCAGCAAGCTGAACGCCGACTGGGGCTTCCTGACCACCCTGCGCGACCTGGGCCGGGCCGCGGCGGCCGCTTGGCTGGACTCGACCTATGACCGGCTGGGGGTTCAAAGCACCTTCGACGTGGGCGGGTTCCTGGTTTAGGGGTTCGTTTCCCTCAGACGCCCCCGAACGAACTTTCGAATTCGAAAGTCGCCCCGCCCGACGGGTCCGACCGCCCCGCGTTGCGTGCTTGCCAAAGCCTGTCCAGGGGAGTCATCATTCCGTAAGAATATGGACGCCGGATTTTCAACCGGCGCGGTCCCAGGGAAGGACCGGGATGGACGACGACCGAGCCGCAGAGAACACGCTGGAGCAGGTACCCCACGCCTTCGTGGCGCACGCCACGGTCCTGCTGGCCGTGAACCTGACGCATGGGCTGGACCCGGTGCTCGCCGGCCTGCTGCCAGAGCAGGTGCCGGAGGCGGATGAGCTGCTGGACGACCAGGTCCTTGTGGGCCAGGTGATCCGCGCCCCACGGGGGGAAACGCGGCTGGAGCGGGCCGTCCAGTGGTTCGATACGGTCTGGTTCGAGCTGCCCGACCGCCCGACCCAGGAAGCCGCCGTCCGGCGGGAGCTGGAGCGGCAGCGGGACGTGCCCGCCATCTTCGACCTGGAGGCCGCCCTGGTGGGGGCCGCCGACCTGCTGGAGACGCTGGCGGCCCAGACCGCCTTCTTCCGTGACACGTCGGGCCTGCGGGCCGTGCTGCGCGCCGTGCGGCGCTGGCAGGCCGACCAGACGCGTGAAAACCTGCTGGTCCTGTCCAGCATCGCGTCCGAACTGGATGAGCCCGCGGGCCTGCCGAGCACCGAGGTGGTGCAGCGCATCCGCTTCTTCGCCCAGGAAGGCGGCATGCTGGCCGGGGAATACCTGGCCCTGCACTTCAAGCCCACCGAACTGGCCGCCTGGGACCTGCCGGAACTGACCAACCTGCTGCGCAGCCGCTATCCCCTGCTGCGCCACGCCGACGTGGCTAGGCTGGTCGCCCGCCTGGTGGCGGAGCACAATTCACAGGCCGCTTAGACCCGTTTTCCGACGACCGGAAACGGTTCCAGCCGTTCGTTTGCCCCAGTCGCCGGCGCCGCATCCGCGGCTTGGCTACGCTCGCATGGGCGCGCGGCGTCAGTCGCCGCCGGAGCGTGTTCGCGGTCAGCGTAGACCAACCCTAGTTGGGCGCCGGCTCCACGGGCATAGCCTTGCTGACCACCAGCACGACATGCTCGCCCTGGGCCTCGATGGACTTGGCGGCGGTGCGGGGCAGGGGGATCCTGGCGTGGCGGCAATAGAGGATCAGCATGGCCGCCAACTCGC
This sequence comes from Aerophototrophica crusticola, assembly GCF_012913305.1. Classification (NCBI taxonomy): domain Bacteria; kingdom Pseudomonadati; phylum Pseudomonadota; class Alphaproteobacteria; order Rhodospirillales; family Rhodospirillaceae; genus Aerophototrophica; species Aerophototrophica crusticola. The sequence goes on from NZ_CP051775.1 coordinate 760,222, forward strand.
TTTCCTCCATCTCGATCTCGCGGAAGACGCGGGCGCCGACGGCCTGGATCTTGATGCCCAGCACCAAGGGGTTGGCGGACCGGATCAGGATCGGCCCCACCAGCCCGGGGGGCTGTTTCTGGGGGAACAGGGAGCGGTAGGTCTTCACCGCCTCGCGGACCGCCTCCGGCGAGAACATGATGTGCCGCGTGTCGACGATCATGGTGAAAACCGGTTGCCGCGAAAGGGAACGCCGCGGGCCAAAGGGGGTGCCCGGGCGTGCGGCTGATGTAGATCATATCCGGGTAGGTCGGCAAGCCACAGGGTATGCGGCGAGATGCGCCCAGGTTCCGGGCGCGGCGCGCCGCCGCAGCCCCCGGGATAGGTTCGTTCGCACTTGCACCATCAAGTCTTATGGACATTACTCTGCGGCGCCGAACGAAGAAGCAAACGTGCGGGAGGTTCAACCATGCCGGGCCGTTACCAGGAACTCCATAGCCGCTCCCTGTCCGATCCCGAAGGCTTCTGGGCCGAGGCCGCGGGGGCGATCGACTGGGTGAAACGCTGGGACAAGGTCCTGGACGACAGCAACGCCCCCCTCTACCGCTGGTTCAGCGGGGGGGAGCTGAACACATGCTGGAACGCGCTGGACCGCCATGTGGAAGGCGGGCGCGCCGACCAGGCGGCCATCATCTATGACAGCCCCGTCACCGAGACCAAGCGCACCCTGACCTATCGCGAGCTGCGGGACCAGGTGGCCCTGTTCGCCGGCGCCCTCAGGAACCTGGGCGTGGAAAAGGGCGACCGGGTCATCGTCTACATGCCCATGGTGCCGGAAGCGCTGGTGGCCATGCTGGCCTGCGCCCGGTTGGGCGCCGTGCACAGCGTCGTCTTCGGCGGCTTCGCCCCGCATGAGCTGGCCACCCGCATCAACGACGCCAAGCCCAAGGTGATCGTCTCCGCCTCCTGCGGCATCGAGCCCGGGCGGGTGGTGAAGTACAAGCCCATGCTGGACAGCGCCATCGAGCAGTCCACCCACAAGCCCGACCATTGCGTGGTGCTGAAGCGCCCGCAGGCGGAGGCGGAGCTGGTCGCCCCCCGCGACGTGGACTGGGAAGCGGCCGTGGCCGCCGCCCAGCCCGCGGACTGCGTGCCGGTGAAGGCGACGGACCCCCTCTACGTCCTCTATACCTCGGGCACCACGGGCCAGCCCAAGGGCGTGGTGCGTGACAATGGCGGCCATGCCGTGGCCCTGAAATGGACCATGGAGCATTTCTACGGCGTCAAGCCGGGGGAGGTGTTCTGGGCCGCGTCGGACGTGGGCTGGGTGGTGGGTCACAGCTACATCGTCTATGCCCCGCTGCTGCACGGCTGCACCACCGTGGTCTATGAGGGCAAGCCGGTGGGCACGCCCGATGCCGGCGCCTTCTGGCGCATGATCAACGAGTACGGCATCCAGACCCTGTTCACCGCCCCCACCGCCTTCCGCGCCATCAAGCGCGACGACCCGAACGCGGAACTGCTGGGCAAGTACGACCTGTCCTGTTTCCGCGCCCTGTTCCTGGCGGGGGAGCGGTCGGACCCCGACACCATCCAGTGGGCGGAGCGGAACCTGAAGGTCCCCGTCATCGACCATTGGTGGCAGACGGAGACGGGCTGGCCCATCGCCGGCAACCCGCTGGGCCTGGAACTCTTCCCCGTGAAGTACGGCAGCACCTGCAAGCCCTTGCCGGGCTGGGACATCCGGGTCCTGGCCGCCGACGGTCATGAGGTGCCCAAGGGCGACATCGGCGCCATCGTCGCCAAGCTGCCCCTGCCGCCGGGCACCCTGCCGACCCTGTGGAACGCGGAGGACCGGTTCAGGAACAGCTACCTGGCCGAATACCCCGGCTACTACCAGACGGCCGACGCGGGCTTCATCGACAGCGACGGCTACATCCACGTCATGGCCCGCACCGACGACATCATCAACGTCGCCGGCCACCGCCTGTCCACCGGCGGCATGGAAGAGGTGCTGGCCGGCCACCCCGACGTGGCGGAATGCGCCGTGATCGGCGTGGCGGACGAGCTGAAGGGCCAGTTGCCCCTGGGCTTCGTCGTGCTGAAGGCCGGCGTCACCAAGGACCACGACACCATCTGCAAGGAGCTGGTGAAGAAGGTCCGGGATGAGATCGGCCCCGTGGCCGCCTTCAAGCAGGCCATCGTGGTGGACCGCCTGCCCAAGACCCGCTCCGGCAAGATCCTGCGCGGCACCATGCAGAAGATCGCCGATGCGGAACCCTGGAAGATGCCCGCCACCATCGACGACCCGATCATCCTGGACGAGATCGGCCAGGCCCTGAAGGGCATCGGGTACGCGAAGGAGAAGGCGTAGGCCTCCTACACCCGAATAGGTAACCAGCCTCCTTCGCCCGTGAAACCCCCGCCGCTCCCCCGTGTTCACCCGTCAGGGAAAACGGGGGCGGAGGGGGAGCGTGGACCAGCTGCAGCGGCATATCGGCGAGCATCTCGGGCCGTTGCGCTGCTACGCGCGGCGGCTTTCCCGCAACGGGCATGAGGCGGAGGACCTGGTCCAGGACAGCGTGGCGCGGGCCCTGTCGCGGGCGGACCGGTTCCGCGCGGGCAGCAACCTGCGCGCCTGGCTGTTCACCATCATGCACAATGTCCACGCCAACCAGGTGCGCCAGCGGGTGGCGCGGCCGGAGTCGCCGGTGGATGACACGGTGCTCGGCGACATCCCCTGTCCGGCCGACCAGGACAACCGGATCGAGCTGCGCGACATGGCCCGCGGCCTCGCCACCCTGCCGGCGGAGCAGCGCCAGGTGTTGCTGCTGGTGGCGCTGGAGGGGTTGCGTTACGACCAGGTGGCCCAGGTGCTGGGCATCCCCGCCGGCACGGTGATGAGCCGCCTGTCCCGGGCGCGGGAAACCCTGCGCCGCCACCTCTTGGGCGAGCGACCGCGCCTGCGGAGGGTGAAGTGATCATCCGCCGCGGCCCGCCGGCACCACCCCGTCCCGTGACGGAGGAGGAGTTGCACGCCTATGCCGACGGGCTGCTGGCCCGCGACCGGCTGCCCGCGGTCAAGGCCTACCTGGAGCTGAACCCCGCGGCGGCGGCGGAGGTGGCGACCTGGCGTGAGCAGAACCGGGCCCTGCGCCTGCTGTTCGCCGCCGGCCCGGCCGCGGGCGCCGACCCGGCCTGGGAGGCGGAGGCCGCGTCCCTGGCAGGCCCCAAGGGCCGCTCCGCCAAGGTGAAGGCGGCCCTGGCCAGGGTGGGCGGGACCAGGCGGCTGCCCGCCATGGCGGCGGGGCTGGCCCTGCTGGTCACCGGGGCCCTGGCGGGCTCCACCCTGCCGGACAACCGGACGGAGGACGGCGTCGCCCGCTTCGCCCGGGCGGCGGAACGGGTCCACCTGATCACGACGGGGCGCGGCAATGGCGCCACCTTGGCCGCCCTGACCCAAGGGCGGGGCCCTGACCTGCGCCGCCTGGGCTGGATCCTGGAGGGCATCCGCCCCGTGCGCGTGGGCGTGGAGGACGCGGCGCAACTGATCTATGGCGACGGCACCGGGCGACGCTTGTCCGTCCTGGTGGGCCGCCCCACCGGCCCGCGGGAGGCCAGCGTCAGCTATCGCCGCCGGGGGGAGCAGGTGATGTTCACCTGGCTGGACGACAACCTGGCCTATGCGTTGGTGGGGGAGTTGCCGCGGGCGGAGATGCTTCGCCTTGCCGACGCGGTGCATGACCGGCTGTCCCGTGGCGCCACGGTCCAGGCCGGGACCATCGCCTTCACCCACGGCGAGGCCCGTGGCCGTCCTGCAACAATGACAGATTTCTGACAGAGCCCTGCAAAACGTGAGTTTTCGGCTTGACGGCCCTGCGTCGCCTGCATACCGTCCCGTCATGTCCGTACGGGTTGAACGGGCGGGGCTTCAAAAGCGCTGGTAACAGCAAAAGGGCCGCGGCACTGACCGCGGCCCTTTATAATTTGTGCGCCCGACGCTGCACCTACCCTTGCCTCAAGGCCCGCGACCGCGGGCCCGCGGACACGTGTCCGCGCAAGCCAAGGGAGCGGAGCGACCGCCCGGCGTTTGAGGGGGCGGCCTCAGGCCGCCTTCGCCTCGATCTGCGGGGCGGCCACGGGGGCGCCGGTGTTGATCTTGATGGTCCGGGGCTTCATGGCCTCGGGCACCTCACGCAACAGCTCCACATGCAGCAGGCCGTTCTCCAGGGCGGCACCGTTCACCCGGATATGGTCGGCCAGCTGGAAGCGGCGCTCGAACGCGCGGCCGGCGATGCCACGGTGCAGGAAGGTCCCGCCCTCCTGCTCCTTCGCCTTGCCCTGGATGACCAGCAGGTTCGGGTGCGCGGTAATCTCCAGGTCCTCGGGCCGGAAGCCGGCCACGGCCATGGTCACGCGGTACTGGTCGTCACCCAGCTTCTCGATGTTGTACGGGGGGTAGGAGTTGCCGTTGTCCTCGCCACTCAGCGCGGTCTCCAGAAGCCGGGTCATCCGGTCGAAACCGACGGTGGAACGGAACAGGGGCGACAGGTCATAGGTACGCATGGGTATCCTCCGCAAGAAGCGATACATGTCCCGGGGCCCCCAGCGCTGGCCGGCCCCGTCTGGTGTGGCCTGATGGGACCCCGATCGGGCGTCCCTGCCACGCCCCCTAGGTAGGAAGCGCCTTCCAGGCCGTCAAGGGGTGCCCGTGCGGCGAAATCCCGATCCGGTCGGGCACCCCGACCCGCGACGTCCGCGCCGCCTGTGGCATCGCCGCCTGCGTCGGGAGCGGTTGCGCCCGCGGGGTGTTAGCCTCTACCATCACAACCCAAGGGCTGGGGCCGTCGCCCCGGCGGAAGGGGTGCCGCGTGAACGGTCCGACCGCCTTCTTCACCAAGCTGTATGACGAGACCATGGCCCTCCTGGTCGAGGCGCGGAACTATGTCGCCTACCAGGAAGCCAACGACACCCGCGGCCTGGCCCCGCCGCTGCGGCTCCAGGTCTCCTACGAATCCATGCGCGTCACCAGCCGGCTCACCCAGGTCATGGCCTGGCTGCTGGCCCAGAAGGCCGTGCATGCGGGGGAACTGACCGCCGCCCAGGCGGTGGGGGAGGACTTCGCCCTGTCCGGCGGACTGGTCTGCACCGACCCCAGCGGGCCGGAGAACGAATCCCTGCCCACGGGCATCCGATCCCTGCTGGAACGCAGCCACAGCCTCTATATGCGCGTGTCCCGGCTGGAGGACATGGTAAGGCGGAACGTGGCGTGAGGGGAGGATTGGCGCCGGCAAGCGGCAAAGCAGCGATATGCCGCAAACACGAAAAGGGCGCCGGCGGTTACCCGCGGCGCCCTTTCGAATTCGAAAGCGCAGCTTACTTCAGGCCGAAGCTCTGGAAGCGCTTGTTGAACTTGGCGATCTGGCCGCCGGTGTCCAACAGCTTCTGCACGCCCGTCCAAGCCGGGTGGGACTTGGTGTCGATGTCCAGGCGCATGGTGTCGCCCGGCTTGCCCCAGGTGGAACGGGTCTTGAAGGTCGTGCCGTCGGTCATGACGACATTGATCTCATGGTAGTCGGGGTGGATATCGGCTTTCGGCATGATCGGCGGTCCTCAGAAAGAAGCGCGCCTTATATACAACTTGCCCCACCTCCGCAACCCCCCGGGCGCGGGCGCCAGCCTGTGGCCGGGAAGGGGTGGCATGCGGGGCGGGGGTGGCCGGGACAGGGGGGCAAAGGGCCGCTTTCCCATCCTGCGACTGCGGAACTGTTGCCCCGCCGCCCGGCTGGGGCTAGGACGGTACGGACGACCCGAGTCCCTGTCCGACCAGCGCCCCCGGAGTCCCCGCTTTGGTGTTCCGCGAACCCACCCCGGCCAATGATGCCATCAAGGATTCTGCCGAGACCAAGCGGCGGGACCTGCGGCCGCTGCGCCAACTGTTGCCCTACCTGAAGCCCTATTGGCGGCAGATCGCGCTGGCCAGCATCGCGCTGCTGTTCGCCGCCGGCACGGTGTTGGGGCTGGGGCAGGGGCTGAGGGCCCTGGTGGACGAAGGCTTCGCCGCGGGCAACGCCGCCCTGCTGGACCAGGCCCTGCTGGTGATGCTGGGGGTGGTGGGCCTGCTGGCAGTCAGCACCTACACCCGTTTCTATATGGTGTCCTGGGTCGGGGAACGGGTGGTGGCGGACCTGCGCAAGCGGGTCTTCGACCACATCGTCGGCCTGTCCCCCGGCTTCTTCGAGACGACGAAGACCGGGGAGATCCTGTCCCGCCTGACCACCGACACCACCCTGCTGCAGGGGGTGGTGGGCTCCAGCGTCTCCATCGCGCTGCGCAACACCCTGACCCTGATCGGCGGCCTGGTCATGCTGATGCTGACCAGCGCCAAGCTGACCGGCCTGGTGCTGCTGGTGGTGCCGCTGGTGGTGGTGCCCATCATCATCTTCGGCCGCAAGCTCCGCGTCCTGTCCCGGGCCAGCCAGGACCGGGTGGCCGACGTGGGCAGCACGGTGGACGAGGTGCTGACCGGCATCCGCACCGTCCAGGCCTATGTGCGCGAAGACATGGAGCGCCGCCGCTTCGCCGGCACGGTGGAAGGGGCGGTGGACACCGCGGTGAAGCGCATCCGTGTCCGCGCCTTCATGACCATGCTGGTGATCACGCTGGTCTTCGGCGCCATCGGCGTGATCCTGTGGGTGGGCGGGCATGACGTGCTGGCCGGCCGGATCAGCGCGGGTGAGCTGAGCGCCTTCGTCTTCTACGCTATCGTCGTGGCCGGCGCCGTCGGGGCGCTTTCAGAGATCATGGGGGAACTGGCCCGCGCCGCCGGCGCCACGGAACGGCTGTTCGACCTGCTTTCCATCCAGGCGGACATCCAGGCCCCCGCCGACCCGCTGCCCCTGCCCGTGCCCCCCCAGGGGGCCGTCAGCTTCGAGCGGGTTAGCTTCCACTACCCGTCCCGGCCGGACTGGGCCGCGCTGGAGGATTTCACCCTCGACGTGAAGCCGGGGGAGACAGTGGCCCTGGTCGGCCCCAGCGGTGCCGGCAAGAGCACGGTGTTCCAGCTCCTGCTCCGCTTCTACGACCCGCAGGCCGGGCTGGTGCGGCTGGACGGGGTGGACGTGCGCCGGGCCGACCCGCGCGATGTCCGCGCCCGGCTGGGCCTGGTGCCCCAAGACCCGGTGATCTTCTCCGCGGACGCCATGGAGAACATCCGGTACGGCCGCCCCGATGCCACCGACGCGGAGGTGCGGGAGGCCGCCCGCGCCGCCCACGCCCTGGACTTCCTGGAGGCCCTGCCGGAGGGGCTGCATACCTTCCTGGGCGAGAAGGGTGTCCGCCTGTCCGGCGGCCAGCGCCAGCGCGTGGCCATCGCCCGCGCCATCCTGCGCAACCCACCGGTCCTGCTGCTGGACGAGGCCACCAGCGCCCTGGACGCAGAGAGCGAGCGGCTGGTCCAGCAGGCGCTGGAAGAGCTGATGCGCGACCGCACCACCCTGATCATCGCCCACCGCCTGGCCACCGTCGTCAACGCCGACCGCATCGTGGTGATGGAGCAGGGCAGGGTGGTGGCCTCCGGCACCCATGCGGAGCTGGTGCGGCAGGAGGGGCTCTATGCCCGGCTGGCGGCCTTGCAGTTCGACCGCAGCGCTGCCGAGTGAAAAGGTCGCGACCGGCAATCCTTCCCGAAAATAGGTAACACTTTAGATAATTGCACTGTATCGTATGTGCAGGTCCTCCCGACTACCCGGAGCCTGCGGATGAGCCGCCTGTCCATACGCCTGCAAATCCTGTTGTCCGTCCTGGCCGTGTTCCTTCTGGGCATCGCGGCCCTGGTCGGCTACGCCACCGTCGCCCAGATGGCGGACGCCCGTCGGGCGGCCGAGGTGCTGATGGAACAGGAGGCCCGCGCCTCCTCCCAGGTGGTGCATGACACGGTGGGCCGGGCCCTGGTGACCGCCCGCACCCTGGGCGGGAGCATGTCCAACATGCTGAAGTCCGGGCAGGGCAAGCGCGACGCGATGGTGGATGTCGCCCGGGCCGGCCTGGTCACGGACGCCCGCTTCTTCGGTGCCGCCATCGGGTTCGAGCCCAACTGGCCGGAAGGGGACGACACGCCCTTCGTCGGCCATCCGGCCAGCGACGCCAAGGGCCGGTTCGCCCCCTATTATTTCCGCAAGGCCGACGGGATCGGCTACGAACCCCTGGACATGTCCGACCCCAAGGCCACCAACGAGTGGTACCAGCGGGTCCTTTCCGAAAAGCGGCTGGTGGTGACCCCGCCCTACCTCTACGCCGTGGAGGGCAAGGAGGTTCTGATGACCACCGCCTCCGCCCCCGTTCTGGACAAGGACGGGGTGGCCCGCGGCGTCGTCACCATCGACGTGACCATGCAGACGGTGGGGGAGGTGCTGTCCCGCATCAAGCCGTTCGGCGCCGGCTATGCCGTGCTGCTCAGCGCCGACGGCCAGTGGGTGGCCCACCCGGACGGCGCCCAGGTGGGCAAGCCGGTACAGGAACAGATCTTCAAGGACGCCCTCGCCACCGCATCGGGTGGGGAGACCATGCGCCGCATGGTCACGGACCCGCGGGGCGGCGGCGACTCGCTGCTGGTCATGGTGCCGGTGCGCTTCCCCGGCATCGCCACCACCTGGGCCTTCGGGCTGGTGGTGCCGGAGGACGCCATGCTGGCGGAGGCCATCGCCACCCGCAACGGGCTGATGCTGGTGGGGCTGCTGACCCTGCTGGCGGGTGCCGGCGTGCTGCTCTGGGTGGCGAACAACCTCAGCGGCCCGATCCTGGCCATGACCGGGGCCATGCAGCGGCTGGCGGGGGGTGACCTGACGGTGGCGGTCCCGGCCTTGGACCGGCAGGATGAGATCGGCCGCATGGCCGCCACGGTGGAGAAATTCAAGGAAGAGGCCCAGGGCAAGCGCCGCATGGAGGCGGAGCAGGCCGAATCCCAGGCGCGGGCCGAGCGGGAGAAGGTGGAGGCCCGGAAGGCCATCGCTGCCTCTTTCGACGCGGAGGTGGGCTGCGTCATCACCGGGGTCGCCGAGACCGCGGAGGTGATGGCCGGGGCCGCCAACGACCTGGCCGACCGGGCCGGCCACAACGCCAGCCTCAGCACCGCCTCCGCCCACGCGGCGGACTTGGTCAGCAACAACGTGCAGACCGTGGCCGCGGCGGTGGAGGAACTGGCCGCCAGCATCCGGGAGATCAGCACCCAGGCCCAGAACTCCAGCCATGTGGCGGATGAGGCGGCGAACCGGGCGGCGGAAACCGTGCAGAAGGTCTCCGGCCTGGTGGAGGCGGCCCAGCGTATCGGCGACGTGGTCACCCTGATCAGCGACATCGCCGCCCAGACCAACCTGCTGGCCCTGAACGCCACCATCGAGGCGGCGAGGGCGGGGGAGGCCGGCAAGGGCTTCGCCGTCGTCGCCAACGAGGTGAAGAGCCTGGCCAACCAGACCGCCCGCGCCACGGGGGAGATTTCCGCCCAGGTCCAGGCCATCCAGGCTTCGACCGGGGAGGCGGCGCAGGAGATCAACGGCATCGCCCGGGTGATCCAGAACGTCAGCCAGATCAGCTCCAGCATCGCCGCCGCGGTGGAGGAGCAGAACGCCGCCACCGGAGAGATCAGCCGCGCCGTGGCCGAGGCCGCCAGCGGCACCGCCGAACTGCAGCACAATGTCCGCACCGTGGCCGACACTGCCCAGGCGGGCGGGGAATCCGCCGGCGGCCTGCTGGAACGCATCGCCGCCCTGGAGAAGCGCCTGGACGATTTGCGCGGCCAGGTCCATCGCTTCGTGGCGGCGCTGAACGCGGGGTGAGGGAGCCGAGCGCAGCGAGGCGGGTGAGAGCGGTGGGAGCAGCAAGAATCCCGCCCTCTCCCTGGGGAGAGAGGGAAACTAATGCGCCCCGCCCTCCAGGTACGCCGCCCGGACTTCCGGGTTGGCCAGCAGCTCCTTGCCGCCGCCCTGCATCACCACCAGCCCCTGTTGCAGCACATAGGCCCGGTGGGCCAGCTTCAGGGCGTGGTAGGCGTTCTGTTCCACCAGCAGGATGGTCATGCCGCGGGTGCGGTTCAGGTCGGCGATGACGTCGAAGATGCGGCGGATGATCAGGGGCGCGAGGCCCAGGGAAGGCTCATCCAGCAGCAGCAGCCGCGGGCGGCCCATCAAGGCGCGGCTGATGGCCAGCATCTGCTGCTCCCCGCCCGACAGGGTGCCGGCGCGCTGGTCGCGGCGCTGTTTCAGGATGGGGAACAGGTCCAGGCAATAGGCGAGGTCCGTCTCGAAGTGCTGCGGGTCCGCCAGGGTGGCGCCCAGTTGCAGGTTCTCGAACACGGTCATGCGCGGGAAGATGCGCCGCCCCTCCGGCACCTGGGCGATGCCCAGCTTCGCCGTCTCATGCGGGGGCAGGTCGTTGATCACCCGCCCCTCATAGGTGATGGTCCCGGCGGACGGGCGGGGCTGGCCGCAGATGGTCATCAGCAGGGTGGACTTGCCGGCGCCATTGGCCCCGATCAGGGTGACGATCTCCCCTTGGTTCACCTCCACATCCACGCCGCGCAGGGCCTCGATGGGGCCATAGTTGGTGCGCACGCCCTTCAGGGTCAGCAGGCTCATGGCCGGGCCTCCCCGATGTTGAGGTCCTGGGCCACCTCGGCCGGCATCTCTTCCTCCTCCGGCTCGCCCAGATAGGCCTTGATCACCCGCTCGTCGTTGCGGACCTGGTCGGGGGTGCCCTCGGCGATCTTGCGGCCATACTCCACCACATGGACCTGGTCGGAGATGCGCATGACAAGGCTCATGTCGTGCTCGATCAGCAGGATGCCGATGCCGAACTGCTCCCGGATGGACAGCAGCAGCTCACCCAGCGCCGCCGTCTCCCGCGGGTTCAGGCCGGCGGCGGGCTCGTCCAGGCACAGCAGCAGGGGGTCGGTGGCCATGGCGCGGGCGATCTCCACCCGGCGCTGCATGCCATAGGACAGGTTGCCCGCCTCCTCGTCCGCCACGCGGGTCAGCTCCAGCCGGTCCAGCCACAGCCGGGCCTTGTCGATGGCGCCCTTCTCGGCACTGCGCCAGCCGGACAGGCCCAACAGCCCGGCGATGGAAAAGCCTGACTTGGCCATCAGCCCCACATGCTGGGCCACCATCAGGTTCTCCAGCACGGTCATGCGGGGGAACAGGCGGATGTTCTGGAAGGTGCGAACCACCCCGTGGCGGGCCACCTGGAAGCCGGGCAGGCGCTGCAACTCCACCTCGCCCCGGCTGGGGTGGCGCAGCAGCAGGCGGCCCGACGTGGGCTTGTAGAAGCCGGTCAGGCAGTTGAAGATGGTGGTCTTGCCGGCGCCGTTGGGGCCGATCAGGGCGGTGATGTCGCCGGTGCGGGCGGTCAGCCCCACCCCGTCCACCGCCACCAGCCCGCCGAAGCGCATGGTCAGGCCGGAAACCTCCAGCAGGGGCAGCGCGCTGTTCATGGCCCGGCCCCCTTCAGGCTGGAAAGTTTCAGGGTCGGCTCCCGGTTGCTCAGCAGGCCGCCGGGCCGCCAGACCATGATCAGGATCATGGCCGCGCCGAACAGCAGCATGCGGTAGTCCGCGAACTCCCGCGCGAACTCCGGCAGCAGCACGATGAACAGGCTGGCGATCACCACGCCCACCTGGCTGCCCATGCCGCCCAGCACCACGATGGCCAGGATCAAGGCAGACTCGATGAAGCCGAAGCTCTCCGGGCTGACGAAGCCCTGGCGGGCGGCGAAGAAGCAGCCGGCGAACCCGCCCAGCAGCGCGCCGGTGGCATAGGCGCTGACCTTGCTGGCGGTCGGGTTGATGCCCAGGGAGCGGCAGGCGATCTCATCCTCCCGCAGCGCCTCCCACGACCGGCCGATGGGCAGGCGGCGCAGCTTCCACACCACCCAGCTCGCCAGCAGGACGAGACCCAGGATGATGAAGTACAGGAACATCAGCCGGTGCTCGCTGCTGAACTCGATCCCCGTCACCTCATGGAAGCTGGACAGCCCCTCCGGCGGGCGGCGGTCGAAGCTCATGCCGAACAGGGTGGGGCGGGGGATGCCGGACACGCCGTTGGGGCCGCCGGTCAGGCTCTGCCAGTTCAGCAGGACGATGCGGGTGATCTCGCCGAAGCCCAACGTCACGATGGCTAGGTAATCGCCGCGCAGCCGCAGGATGGGCAGGCTCAGCAGCACGCCGAAGGCCGCGGCCACCAGCCCCGACAGGGGCAGGCAGATCCAGAAGCCCAGGCCGAACACCGTGCTCATCAGGGCGAAGGTATAGGCGCCGATGGCGTAGAAGGCCACGAAGCCCAAATCCAGCAGCCCCGCCAGCCCCACCGTCACGTTCAGCCCCATGGCGAGCATGATGTAGATGAGCACCGTCATGCCGAGGTCCAGCACGTACCGGTCGCTGTAGGGCATGAAGGGCAGGGTGACGGCGAACAGCAGGGCCAGCACGATGAACGCCCGGCCCAGCGTGTGGCCCATGGCGATGGAGACCAGCGGCTTCTTGCCGGCGTTGCGCATGCGGCGCCGGGCCAGGGCGTCGCCCGCCAGACTGAACAGCAGCCGCCCGACGAAGACGATGGCCACCACATAGCCGACCCAGTGCCAGCGGCTCAGCACCGCCAAACCCTGGCCCTGGTCGCTGTTGGCCGTGTACAGGCCGATGAAGGGGATGGACAGCACCAGCGCCAGCAGGGCCGCGACGGCGGCGTCCTTCAGCAGGGCGGGGGCGCGGTGGGTGAGGGTTTGTGTCGTCATGGGCCGGCCCTCACACCTTCTCGATGTCCGGCCGGCCCAGCAGGCCCGTGGGCCGCAGCACCAGCACCAGGATCAGGATGGAGAAGGCGGCCACGTCCTTGTAGGCGCCGCTGACATAGCCGGTGAAGAACGCCTCGATCAGTCCGATCAGCAGGCCGCCAAGCATGGCGCCCGGCAGGCTGCCGATGCCGCCCAGCACCGCGGCGGTGAAGGCCTTCATCCCCGCCAGGAAGCCGATATAGAAGTCGATCACCCCGTAATACATGGTCACCAGCACCCCGGCCACGGCCGCCAGGCTCGCCCCCATGACGAAGGTCATGCTGATGGTGCGGTCCACGTTGATGCCCAGCAGGCCTGCCATGGTCCGGTCCTGCTCGCACGCCCGCTGGGCGCGGCCCAGGGCGGTGCGGGTGATCAGCAGGGTGAAGCCCGTCATCAGCGCGACGGTCAGCAGGATGATGAACAGCTGGATGTAGGTGATGCCGAGGGAGAAGCCCTCCCCTGCCACAGGGTGATGCCGCCGGTCAGCACGGGCGGCAGCGGCTTGGGCCGCGCGCCCTGCGTCAGCATCACGTAGTTCTGCAGCAGGATGGACATGCCGATAGCGCTGATCAGCGGCGCCAGCTTCGGCGCCCCGCGCAGGGGCGGTAGGCGATGCGTTCCACCGTCCAGCCATAGGCGGCGGTGAACAGGATGGCCACCAGCAACACGATCACCAGGGCCAGCGGCACCGCCGTGATGCCCAGCACCGCCAGCAGCGTGAACGCCGTCACGGCCACGAAGGCGCCGACCATGTAGATCTCGCCATGGGCGAAGTTGATCATGCGGATGATGCCATAGACCATCGTGTAGCCGATGGCGATCAACCCATAGATGGCCCCCAGCGTGAGGCCGTTGATCAGGTGCTGGAGGAATGTCCCCAGCGCGACCGCTCCGTCCATGCTCCCCCGCCCCGTTCCCCGCCTCGGCCGGCCCGTTTGCCGGTGCGCTGTTCAGCCGAAACGCGGGGGCACCCTAAACGACCGCTGGGGTGCCATCAAGGGTGCCCCTCTGCCACCGATGGGCTTGCCGAGCCCCTGCGCCATGTCCAGGATATACGCCGGATATACGTGACGGAGGTCGCCATGCAGGTGCAGGTCGCCCGTTGGGGCAACAGCCTTGGCGTCCGGGTGCCGCGGGACATCGCCAGCGCCGTGGGACTGGCGGAAGGCAGTCGGGTAGACATGGTGGTGGAGGACGGTCGGATCGTCATCTCCACGCCCAAGCCCCGCTATGCCTTGGCCGACCTCCTGGCCGGCATGACGCCGGAGGCAATGGGCGACGCCTTCGACTGGGGCGACGACCAGGGCCGGGAGTCTGTGGAGTGAGCGAGTTCCGGCCCGAGGCGGGTGATCTGGTCTGGACCGACTTCGACCCCCGCCCGGGGCGGGAACAAGGAGGGCGCCGCCCGGCCCTTGTCATCTCTCCCGCGGCGTTCTGGGATGCCAGCCGCTTCGCCATCGTCTGCCCCATCACGTCCCGCATCCGCCCCTTCGGCTCCAGCGTCGTCCTGCCGGAGGGGCTGCCGATCCAGGGGGAAATCCTGACCAGCCATGTCCGCAGCATCGACACACTGGCCCGCCCCGTCCGCCCGGTGGGCGCCGCGGTGCCGGTGGATGTTCTGCGGGAGGTCAGGGGCAAGCTGGCGGTGCTGGCCGGGATCGAGTGAGGGGCCCGGCAAGCGGCCCTCAGCGCCCCAGCGCCTCCAGCAGCTCCCCATGGAACCGGTCCGGCGCCTCCACCTGGGGGAGTGGCCCAAGTCGGGGAAGGGGACCAGGGTGGCGTTCGGGATGCGCCCCGCCGCGCGGCGGCCCAGTTCCGGATAGTCGCCCAGCCTGGCCTGCACCTCTTTCGCCGCGCGGTTGGCGCCGGGGGCGGTGCGGTCCTTGCCGCCGATGAACAGGGTGGTGGGCGGCTTCAGCCGGCCCAACTCATGCACCACCGGCTGGGTGAAGATCATCTCCGACGTCTGCGCCTGGTTCCAGGCCACCGCCTGCTTGCCCGGCCCGGCATAGAGGCCGGCGGCCATGGTGACCCAGCGGTCGTACTCGGGCTTCCATTGGCCATCATAGTAGAAGCGGCTCTGGTAGGCCTTGATGCTGGCCGCGTCGGTCTTCAGCTCCTGCTGGTAAAGCTGGTCGAGGGTGGCGTAGGGCACGCCCTCGGCCTGCCAGTCCTCCAACCCGATGGGGTTGACCAGCAGCAACCGCTCCACCGCGTCCGGGTATTGCAGGGCATAGCGCATGGCCAGCATGCCGCCCATGGAATGGCCCATCACCAGGGTCCGCTCCAACCCCAGGCTGGCCAGCAGCGCCCGCGTGTTGGCGGCGAGCTGGGCCAGGCTGAACTGGTAGCCCTTCGGCTTGGCAGAGGTGCAGAAACCCACCTGGTCCGGCGCCACCACCCGGTAGCCGGCCCGGGACAGCACGGCGATGGTCGCCTCCCAGGTGGCGGCGCAGAAGTTCTTGCCGTGCAGCAGCACGATGGTCCGGCCGTTGGGCGTGCCGGTCGGCGCCACGTCCATATAGCCCATGGAAAGGCCCTGCCCCTGGCTGTCCAGGGCGAAGCGCTTCAGCGGGTGGGGATACTCGAACCCTTCCAGTTGGGGCCCATAGGCGGGCTGTTGCGCCACGGACGGCAGGGCGCCAAGCCCCACCATCGCGGCCAGCGCCAGGGCGGCCGGCGTCATCCCTCTCATCCTGTCACCTCCTTCAGGCCAGCAGGTCGCGGTGCTCCTTGTGCCGCCGCATCCAGGCGTACGCGTACCCGCACAGCGGCCGGATGCGCAGGCCTTCCCGCCGGGCCGCCTGCGCCACCCCCTCCATCAGCTTGCCGGCCAGGCCGGTGCCGCGGAGGGCCGGCGGCGCCTCCACATGGGTGATCTCCACCAGCCCGGGGCCGCGGCGGTAGTCGGCGAAGACGGTGCCGCCGTCCACCTGGAGCTCGAAGCGGCTACGGGGTTTGTTGTCGGCGAAATGGATGGCAGCCTCCCTTGTCGGTTCCATCAACCCTGGAAACGCCCCATGGTCACGTTCATCCTGTCGGCAGGGCCCTTGCCTTGTCCACCAAGGTCGTCCCACCTATAGTACGAGCATGCTTGTCGGCTTCGATCCGGCGAAGTGCCAGAAGAACGAGCAGGAACGCGGATTCGGGTTCCTGGTCGCGGCGGGCATTTTCGACGGGGATACCGTCGAGGTCGTCGACCGGCGGCGGGATTACGGCGAGGAGCGGATCATCGCCCTTGGGCGGACGGGCAGCCTGACCCTTGTCGTCGTTTATACGTGGCGGCAGGATTTGGCCGGCGAAGCCGTCCGCTGGATGATCTCGGCAAGGCCGGCAAAGCGGAAGGAGCGGGAGATCCATGCGGCTTTTTTCCCGTGAAGAGGTCCGGCAAGCGCGGCCGGCCGACCCAGCCAAGGCGTCCGGCTTCACGGACGATGACATCGACCGCATGATCGCCGATGACCCGGACGAGGCGCCGGACCTTTCCACGCTGGATGCGGCTGGGTTCGTCGGCATGTCCCCGTTGCCCGATGTGGAAGCGTTGCGCGACCGCCTTGGCTTGACCCAGGAGGAGTTTGCCCGGCAGTTCGGGTTGAATGTCCACCTCCTCCGTGACTGGGAACAGCACAGGGCGGAGCCGGATACTGCCGCGGCCACGTTGCTCAAGGTCATCGCGGAGGACCCCGACCTGGTGCGCCGTGCTGTCGGCGGCCGGCGCTGAACGCCTGCACATCCCGCCGGTTGCCCATGCGGCCTAGGCGGATCAAGGCATTTGCAGGCCGCTGGCGTTGCTGGTAGGGTCCGCGCCGCTTTTGAAATCTCTGTCGAGACGAGTGCCATGAAGGTCAACGCGAACACCATGCGCAAGGGCCACATCCTTGAGCATAACGGCAAGCTCTATGTCATCACTGGCACGCAGATCGTGCAGCCTGGCAAGGGCGGTGCCTTCATCCAGCTTGAGATGAAGGACGTGAAGACCGGCAACAAGAACATCGAGCGCTTCCGCACCCAGGAAACGGTGGAGCGCGCCCGCCTGGACGACCAGGAGATGACCTTCCTGTTCGCCGAGGGCGACCAGTACACCTTCATGGACAAGGAGACCTTCGAGCAGGTCACCATCCCGGGTGAGCTGATCGGCGACGGCAAGATCTTCCTCCAGGAGAACATGGAGGTGAAGGTCCAGTCGTTCGAGGGCACGCCCCTGACGGTGGAGCTGCCGCAGACCACCACCCTGATGATCACCGAGGCCGACCCCGTCGTGAAGGGGCAGACCGCTTCCTCTTCCTACAAGCCCGCGGTGCTGGAGAACGGCGCCCGCGTGCTGGTGCCGCCCCACATCGAGTCCGGCACCCGCATCGTCGTGAACATCGAGACGGGCGAGTACCTGGAGCGCGCCAAGGACTGAGGTCCCGCGCCGTCTCCGTCTACCGGTTACATGGGCGCCCGCGTGTGATGCGCGGGCGCCGTCTTTTCGGGGCAGGGTCATCCGCCCGCCGTCCCGGTTCTTGCACATCGTCGATCCCTTGAAGGTGGAGTGATCCCCATGGCTGCCCGTTCGGCACTGCTCAACGTCATGGCCCGTGCGGCGGAGAAGGCCGGCAAGGCCATCCTGCGCGACTTCGGCGAGGTGGAGCAGCTCCAAGTCTCCCGCAAGGGCCCGGCGGACTTCGTCTCCACCGCCGACCAGAAGGCGGAGCGCATCCTGCGCGAGGAACTCCAGAAGGTGCGGCCGGACTTCGGCCTGCTGATGGAGGAGACGGGGGAGGTCGTCGGCAAGGACACGGCCAACCGCTTCATCGTCGACCCCCTGGACGGCACCACCAACTTCCTGCACGGCCTGCCCCACTGGGCCATCTCCGTCGCCCTGGAGCGGGAGGGGGAGATCGTGGCCGGCGTCATCTACCAGCCGGTGTATGACGAGATGTTCGTGGCGGAGAAGGGGGCCGGTGCCTTCCTGAACAACCGCCGTCTGCGCGTCTCCGGCCGTCGCGACCTGGCCGACTCGCTGATCGCCACCGGCATCCCCTTCAAGGGCCACGGCAACGGGCCGGAGTTCATCGCCCAGCTTGAGGCGATCATGGGCCAGGTGTCGGGTATCCGCCGCTTCGGCTCGGCGGCCCTGGACCTTGCCTTCGTGGCGGCGGGCCGCTTCGACGGCTTCTGGGAGACGAACCTGAAGCCCTGGGACGTGGCGGCCGGCGTGATCCTGGTCAGCGAGGCCGGCGGTTATGTCAGCGAGATCGGCCCCGGCAAGAACCCGGCCGGCGGCGCCAGCATCCTGGCGGCCAACCCCTACCTGCACCCCTCCCTGGCCCTGTTGCTGCGCAATGCCGGCAAGCCCAAGGCCGCCAAGCCGGCCGCTGCCCCCGTGCCGAAGGCGGGGTGAGCGGGGCGCCCCGGGGCGATAACCATTTCCCCGGGGTTCCATCCGTCATCCCGCTCCGATAAGGTCGCGTCCGCGAACCATCGGGGCCCGACATGACAGGGCCACAATTCAGGGGCCTGATCGGGACCGTGCAGACGAAGACGACCTCCCATCGCCACGCCCTGGCCGCCGCCCTGCTGCTGGCGGCCGGGCTCGCCGCGCCCGCCGCACAGGGACAGACTCCCCCGGCGCAGGCCACCCAGGCTCCCCAGCCGGAAAGCCGCACCCCGGAGCGCCCGGCCGAGGTGCTGCCGAACGGGCAGGCGCTGCCCCGGCCGGCGCCGCGCGTCCCCCGCGGCCAGCCCCTGCCGACCCCTGCCAAGCCCGACATCGCCGTCACCATCCCGGCCCCGCCCGACCTGTCCGCCTTCCCGCCGCCCGCCATGGCGGAGCTGCCGCCGCGGGTGGATGCGAAGCCGCCGCAGGGGGAGATGCCGGCCCAGTTCACCGGCGTCAGCCAACTCAGCCTGCCCTTCGCCCCCAACGCGGAGGCGCCGGCCCAGGACGCCAAGGCCTTGCTGGACGGCATCGCCGCCCGCCTCGCCGCCCGCCCGGCAGAACGGTTGGAACTGCGCGCCTACGCCTCGGCCTTCCCGGAGAAGGAGACGGCGGCTCGCCGCCTTGCCCTGCTACGCGCCCGGGCGGTGCGGGAACAGTTGATCGCCCGGGGCATCGACCGGGAACGGCTGGTGGTCTTCGCCCGCGACGTGGGCACCCCGCCCGGTGCCGTCGCCCCCGCCAATGCCGACCGCGTGGACCTGGTGTTCCGCCCATGACCCCGCCGCCCGCCGCCCCGCAGACGCCCTCCTTCACCGCCGCCCGCCGCGGGCAGGAAGCGCCGCAGCCCTTGCCGCCCCTGTCGCGGCCCGGCCGGTTCCTGACCCGGATGGTGGGGTTCCTGGCCATCGTCCTGGCAGTGGCGGCCGTGCTGTTCCCGGCCATCCAGTCTGCCTTCCTGGCCAATCCCGGCCTGAACGGGCTGATCCTGTTCACCCTGGTGCTGGGCGTCATCTTCATCTTCCGCCAGGTGCTGACCCTGCGGCCGGAGATCGACTGGCTGGAAGCCTTCCGCGCCGGCCATGCCCCGACGACCGCCCCCCGACTGCTGGCGCCCATGGCGCGCATGCTGGGGGAAAGGCAGGGCCGCTTCACCCTGTCGGCCATCGCCACCCGCTCCATCCTCGACGGCGTCGGCGCCCGGCTGGATGAGGGCAAGGAGATCAGCCGCTACCTGATCGGCCTGCTGATCTTCCTCGGCCTGCTCGGCACCTTCTGGGGCCTGCTGGGCACGGTGTCCTCCATCGGCGGGGTCATCGGCTCCCTCAGCTTCGCCGACGCCGACGTGGGTCGGGTGTTCAGCAACCTGCAACAGGGCTTGGCGGCTCCCCTGGCAGGCATGGGCACGGCCTTCAGCTCGTCCCTCTTCGGCCTCGCCGGCTCCCTGGTCCTGGGCTTCCTGGAACTCCAGGCGGGGCAGGCGCAGAACCGCTTCTACATGGACCTTGAGGACTGGCTGGCCGGCGCCACCCGCCTGTCCAGCGGCGCCATCGCCGAGACGGGGGAGGGCGGCTCCGTCCCCGCCTACCTCCAGGCCCTGCTGGAGCAGACCGCGGAGAACATCGAGCGGCTGCAATACACGATGGCCTCGGCGGAAGATGGCCGCCGCACCCAGAACGCCCAGCTGGGCCAGTTGACGGAGCGCATCGCCGCCTTGACCGACCAGATGCGGATGGAGCAGCAGCTCATGGTCCGGCTGGCGGAGAGCAACCTGGAAATGCGGCCCGTGCTCCAGAAGCTGGCGGACGCCATGCATGGCGGCGTGAACATGGGCCTGGACGAGGCCACCCGCACCCACATCCGCAACCTGGAACTCTACACCGCCCGCCTGCTGGAGGAGACGAGCCAGGGTCGGCTCCAGTCCACCCAGGAAATCCGCAACGAAATCAAGATCCTGGCCCGCACCATCGCGGCCTTGGGGAGGGGCAGTGATGCGTGGGCATCGCCGCCGCACCTCCCTTGTCTCCCCCGCGAAGGCGGGGGCCCACAGTTCTTTTGCAATGGGTCACGCGTGTAAGGGGTCAAAAACCGTGGACCCCCGCCTTCGCGGGGGAAGCGGTTCAGGCTGGGGTGACCGGGTAGCGACCGGCAAAGGGACCTGACCCCATGTCCGCCTGGAGTAGACGCAACGGACGCAGCGGGCAGGTCGATATCTGGCCGGGCTGGGTGGACGCCCTGTCCAGCCTGGTGATGGTTGTCGTCTTCCTGCTGATGGTCTTCGTCGTCGCCCAGTTCTATCTGTCCAACGCCCTCCAGGGCCGGGACCGGGAGGTGGCGTCCCTGTCCGCCCGCATCGCCCAGTTGGCGGACCTGCTGGCGCTGGAAAAGGACAACTCCGCCAAGCTCCAGGCCGACCTCACCACCCTGACCGAGCGGCTGCGCAGCACCCTGGGCCAGAACGAGGCGCTGCAGGCCCAGCTCAACGCCCTGGGCGCGGAACGGGACGCCCTGGCGGCCAACGCCGCCCGGCTGGAGGGGGAGGCGTCGCAGCGCCAAGCCCAGCTCACCCAGGAGCTGGAGGGCGAGCGCAAGCTGAGTGCCGAGGCGCGGGCGCAGGTGGAGTTGCTGAACCAACAGGTAGCGGCCCTGCGCCAGCAGCTCCAGGAGCTGGCCGCCTTGCTGGACGCGTCGGAGAAGAAGGCGCGGGAACAGGACGTGCAGATCGCCGACCTCGGCAAACGGCTGAACGCCGCCCTGGCCGGCAAGGTATCGGAACTGGCCCGCTTCCGGTCGGAGTTCTTCGGCCGCCTGCGCGACGTGCTGGGCAACCGGGAAGACGTGCGGATCGTCGGCGACCGTTTCGTCTTCCAGTCGGAGCTGCTGTTCGAATCCGGCAGCGCCGAGCTGGGGGAGGCGGGGCGGCAGCGTTTGGCGGCCCTGGCCACGACGCTGAAGGACATCGCCGCCAAGTTGCCGCCGGACATCAACTGGATCCTGCGGGTGGACGGCCACACGGACGTGGTGCCGATCCGGAGCGGCCGCTTCCCAGCAACTGGGAACTGTCCACCGCCCGGGCCACCAGCGTGGTGAAGTTCCTGGCGGAACAGGGCATCCCGCCTGAACGCCTCGCCGCCACCGGTTTCGGGGAGTTCCAGCCGCTGGACACAGGCACCGCGCCCGACGCGCTGGCCCGCAACCGGCGGCTGGAGATCAAGGTGGACAGCCGTTAGGCGCGGGTCCGCCAGCAAAAGCCACTTTCGAATTCGAAAGTGGCGTCAGCCGCCCTGCTTTCCCTTGCCGAACATGTTCTCCCGCTCCTCGTCGGTCAGGGCTTGGCCGGGCTTTCGGGCGTTGTCCTTCAGCAGCTCCAGGCCGCGCTGCACGGCAGGCCGTGCCTCGATCTCGTCGATCCAGCGCTTCACGTTGGGGTATTCGGCTGTGACGACGCCATAACGCTCATGCAGGCGCAGCCAGGGGAAGCTGGCCATGTCGGCGATGCCGTACTCCTCGCCGCCCAGGAACCGGGCCTCACCCAGGCGGGTGTTCGCCACCCGCATCAGCCGCTTGGCCTCCAGCCCGTAGCGGTCGATGCCGTACTGCACCTTTTCCGGCGCATAGAACATGAAGTGGCCGGCCTGCCCGAACATGGGCCCTACGCCACCCATCTGCCACATCAGCCATTGCAGGTGGGTGTACCAGGTGGCGGGGTCCTGCGGCCGGAACTTGCCGGATTTGTCCGCCAGATAGACCAGGATGGCACCGGATTCGAACAGGCTGATAGGCTTGCCGCCCGGCCCGTCCGGGTCGACGATGGCCGGCATGCGGTTGTTGGGGCTGATCTTCAGGAAGGCGGGGTCGAACTGCGCGCCCTTGCCGATGTCGATGGGGTGGACGGTGTAGTCCAGGCCCATCTCCTCCAGGGCGATGGAAATCTTGTGGCCGTTGGGCGTGGGCCAGACGTAGAGCTCGATGGCCATGGGGCGGGTCCTCTCGGGGAATCGGACGGGATGGCGGACGTTAACCACGCCAACAGCCCGGGGATGTGAGGGATCGCACAACCCGTTTCCCGGCAAAGCAAAGGGCGCCGCCCCGGCGGGGACGGCGCCCTGGCGCCAGTACTTCCCGGCCCGGCCGCGGCGGGCTGTCAGGCCTTGCCGGACACGTAGTCGCGCAGGCTCTCCACCTCCTGGGTGTATTCCTCCAGCCGGTGCTTGACCACGTCGCCGATGCTGATCACGCCCACCAGCCGGCCCTGCTCCAGCACGGGCAGGTGGCGGAAGCGGCCGGATGTCATCAGCCCCATGACCGATGCCACCGTGTCGGTGGGGGCGCAATGCACCACCTTCCTGGTCATCAGGGAGGACACCGGCATGTCCAGCACCGCCGCCCCATGGCTGGCCAGGCCGCGCACGATGTCGCGTTCGGAGATGATGCCCGCGATCTCCCCCTTGGCGTCCACCACCAGGACCGCGCCGATGCGGTTGACATGGAGGAGCTGGGCCACGGTCCCGATCGGTTCCTCCGGCCGGGTCGTGATGATGGTGGAGCCCTTGTTCTTCAGAACCGCCGCGACGTGCATCGTCCCCTCCTTGTTGCCAAGGCGGGGGCGGCCCGCAGCAAGGGGCCAACCCCGCTCCATCCCAGCAGAATGGATGTTGCGCCGCACGCGCAAGGGGCTTCGGTCTATCGGACGATTTTTCACCGTTCGGGGCACCCCCGACGGCCGGACCTGAAAAGCCCTTGATCAGCAAAGGAAAAGGCGGCCGGACAGGCCGGCCGCCTTGGCATGTCGTACCCCGGTGTCCCGGCTTCAGCGCGTCGCCGCGGCGGGCTGGGCCTGTTGCGGGATCAGGGCAAGGCAGTTCTCCACGATCCGGTAGCACTGGCCCAACCGGCCCGACGGGCCGTCACTGGCGCCGCCATAGATGAGCTGCTGCACCGTGCCGTTCTTCAGGGTGAAGGTGGCCTGGCAGTCGCGGGACTCGATCTCTGTCGTCTCCGGCCAGCCGAAGCCGCCATAGCCGCCGTACCAGGGATGGTAACCGAACCCGTGGCCATAGCCGAACCCGAAGCGCGGGCTGGGCGTGGTGGTCGAGGTGATCCGCTGGCTGTTGTAGGTATAGTATTCCAGGTTATCCATCGCCGCCTGCCTGTCCGGCACGCCGGCGCAGGACAGCAAGGTTTGCTTGGGCATGCCGACGAAGGCCTGCTGGGCGTACAAGGCCTGGTCGGCCTGCGGGTTGGCGCAGGCGGAAAGCCCCGCCACCGCCAGGCCCAACGCCGCGACCTTCAGGAAACCGGGCCGCCACGCCCGGGCGCGACGAGACATCATGGACCGTGCTCCTCTCGACAGGGCCGCCCGCAGGCCGGCCACATCCCCCACTCCCGTGACCATATGGGCACAACGGGGGGACGGGAACAGTGATCCTTAGCACCTGAACTGCGGCAGTTTTTGGGCAAGGCCCGGCGCCGCCGCGGGGGCGGGGCGGGGCAGGGCAGGCGGCGGTCCATGCCCTGGGCGCAATGCCTGCCCCCATCGGGCGGGATCAATTTCCCGCAATCACCCTATCGACAAGCCCGGCGGGCTTTGCTATACCGCGCGCCTCGCAACGATCCAGATCGCTGCGGGCACGCGAACGGCGCCATGTGCCGCGGGCGTGTTGTCCGGAGACGGGCGATGGGGCTGGGTGTATAGCTCAGTTGGTAGAGCAGCTGACTCTTAATCAGCGGGTCCAAGGTTCGAGTCCTTGTACACCCACCATCCCCATCCCGCCCCGGCCAAAGTGGGTGTATAGCTCAGTTGGTAGAGCAGCTGACTCTTAATCAGCGGGCCCAAGGTTCGAGTCCTTGTACACCCACCACTTCCCCTCAGACGATGACGCGATAGCAGGTAGACCGGTCTGTCAGGCTCCCGACCTGCAACCGCCGTGGCTTTGCTGAATATCCGGACAGTTCCGAAGTAAAGTCCCGGCAAATCCGCCCCAATGTCCGGGGGCCATTTGCGAGGGGGAGTAATCCCTCTGCCCGCCCCTGTCGGCCCCCCTGCCTTAACAGGTGCTTTACCATACCGGACCGAGATTCGCGGGGCATTCGTTGCCGATCCGTGCGGCGGTCGCCCGGCGGCAACATGCCTTGCTCTGTTGGGACCAGCATGCGTGGCCTAGCGTCGCTCCGGTCTTTCCTGGCGTCCATGGCAGGCGGCGTCCGCCTGCCGACGACGCGCATGCGCGGCCGCGCCAACCCGGCGCTGGCCCGCCGGGCGGCGCGGCTGAAGCTGCTGGCCGACATGGCCGGCGGCCTGCTGGTGGCCGACGAGCCCGATGACGTGCTGCGCCCCTTCGTCACCGCCGCCAAGGACCTGCTGGGGCTGGATATCTGCTTCAGCTACGTGGCCGACGACGCCACCCGCCGCCTGCGGCTGGGCTGGGTGCATGGCGTGTCCGACCGCCTGGCCCGCGAACTCAACGCCATCGACTATGGCAACCGCCTGTGCGGGGTGGTGGCGGAGACGCGGAAGCGCTTGGTCCTGGACCATGTGCAACTGACCACCGAGCCGCAGCTCAAGGCGGCCCGTGACGCCGGCCTGCGGGCCTATGCCGGCTTTCCCCTGATCGGGGCGGCGGCGAGCTT
This sequence comes from Aerophototrophica crusticola, assembly GCF_012913305.1. NCBI lineage: Bacteria > Pseudomonadati > Pseudomonadota > Alphaproteobacteria > Rhodospirillales > Rhodospirillaceae > Aerophototrophica > Aerophototrophica crusticola. Next base: position 785,078 of record NZ_CP051775.1, read on the forward strand.
CTGGGCGTGCTGGGCTTCGGCAGCCGCCGGCGGGAGAGCTTCGACACCGAGGATCTGCACCTGCTGGAGACGGTGGCGGCCCATCTGGCCGTGGTGCGGGAAAGGCTGCGCGTCGCCGCCGACCTCCGCGCCAGTGAGGCCCGGTCCCGCGCCGTGTTCGAGCAGGCGGCGGTGGGGGTCGTGCTGGTCGGCCTGGATGGCCGCTGGGAACGGGTGAACGCCCGCCTCTGCGCCCTGCTGGGCTATTCGGAGGCGGAGTTGCTGTGCAAGGACTTGGCCTCCCTGACCCACCCGGACGACCGCGCGCCGGAACGGCGCATGGCCCGTGCCCTGCTGGCCGGCCGCATTCCGACCTATGGGGTGGAGAAGCGCTACCTGCGCAAGGACGGCTCTACCATCTGGGCCCATGTCACCGTCTCGCTGGAGCGGGACCGTGACGGGAAGCCCCTGCGCTACATCGCCGTGGTCCAGGACATCGGCATGCGCAAGGCCATGGAGACCTCCCTGCGGGAAAGCGAGCTGCGCTTCCGCACCATGGCCAACGCCATCCCCCAGCTCGCCTGGATGGCCCGGCCCGAGGGGCACATCTTCTGGTACAACCAGCGTTGGTACGACTTCACCGGCACCACCCCGGAACAGATGGAAGGCTGGGGCTGGACCGCCGTCCACCACCCGGACCACGTGGCCGGCGTGGTGGAGCGCCTGAAGCAGGCCTGGGCCAAGGGCGAGCCGTGGGAAGAGACCTTCGTCATGCGTTCCGCCAGCGGGGAATGGCGCTGGTTCCTGACCCGCGCCCGGCCCCTGTATGACGCGAATGGCAAGGTCGCTCTCTGGTTCGGCACCAACACCGACGTGACGGAGCAGCGCGACTCCGCGGCCGCCCTGGAGGAAAGCCGGGAACGGCTGCGCCTTGCCCTGGCCGCCGCGAAGGCCGGCACCTGGCACCTGGACCTGGCCAGCGGCACCACCGTCTGGTCGGCGGAGACCTTCGCCCTCTATGGCCTGGACCCGGACCAGCCCAGCCCCAACATGATCCAGTGGCTGGCCCTGATCCATCCGGACGACGAGCCGGTCATGCGTGCCACCATGCGGGAAAACCTGGCCGCGCGGCGGGAGGACTTCGCCACGGAGTTCCGCATCACCCACCCGGACCTGGGCATCCGCTGGATGTCCAGCGTCGGCCGGGTCACCTATGGGCCGGATGGCCACCCCCTGCAGATTTCCGGCCTGAACCTGGACATCACCGACCGCAAGCGCATGGAGCGCGACCTGCAGGACGCCAAGGAAGAGGCGGAGCGGGCCAACCTCTCTAAGACCAAGTTCCTGGCCGCGGCCAGCCATGATCTGCGCCAGCCCGTCCAGTCCCTGTTCCTCTTCGCCGGCGCCCTGGCGGAAAAGTTGCATGGCCGGCCGGAGGGGGTGCTGGTGGAGCACCTGCAGAAATCGGCGGAGGCCCTGAAGCGGCTGCTGGACGGGCTGCTGGATATCTCCCGCCTCGATTCAGGCGTCATCACGCCGAAGGTGGGCCGCTTCGCCCTGGACCCGCTGCTGCGCCAACTGGCCGCCGAATATTGCCCGCGGGCGGCCCAGAAAGGGCTGCGGCTGCATGTGGTCCCCACCAGGGCCTGGGTGCGCAGCGACCCGTCGCTGCTGGAACGCATGCTGCGCAACCTGATCGAGAATGCCATCCGCTACACCGACCGGGGCGGCATCCTGGTGGGCTGCCGCCACCGGGCGGGCCGCGTCCAGGTGCAAGTGGTGGACACGGGCATCGGCATCCCGCTGAACCGGCAACGGGAAATCTTCGAAGAGTTCGTGCAAGTCTCCAACAGCGAGCGGGACCGTGACCAGGGGCTGGGTTTGGGGTTGGCGATCGTACGGCGATTGTCCGTTTTGCTCGCCCATCCGTTGATCCTTCGGTCACGGCCCGGCCGTGGCAGCCTGTTCAGCCTGGAGGTCCCCACCGTGCCTGCCGAGATCCGCATCCAGCCCCGCCCCACCACCGACGGCAATACCTGCCGCGGCACGGTGATGGTGGTGGATGACGAGGCCATCATCCTGATGGGCCTGGCCACCATGCTGGAAAGCTGGGGTTACCAAGTGCTCGCTGCCAACAGCGAGCGCCAAGCCATCGACCGGCTGGCCCAGTCGGACAAGCCACCGGACCTGATCCTGGCCGATTACCGCCTGCGCGACGGCAAGACCGGCCCGGACGTGATCCGGTCCCTGTTCCTGCTGATGGGGCGGGAGGTGCCGGCCCTGATCCTGACCGGCGACACCGACCCCGCCCGGATCGCGGAGACGGAGCGCAGCGGCTTCGGCATCCTGCACAAGCCCATCCTGGCCCGGGAACTGCGCCGCGCCATCGAGGCGGCGGTGGCGGACCGGCGTGTCAGCGCCGCGTGAAGGGGCCGTCAGGCCTCCAGATAATCCCGCATATAGACTTCCAGCCGGTCGGCGATGCGGCGCAGATGCGCCGCCTCCTCCGGCTGGTCGGGCGCCACACGCTCCGCCTCCGACCGCATCTCGGCGGACTTGGCCAGCAGGTCCCGGCGGAGGTCTTCCAGGTCCTCGATGCTCACGGCTTCGCCCCCTGCCCATAAGTGGTAGCTTTTCCGACGGTATGATTAGGGAGCGCCAGGTGAACGGTTGGTTAAGATCTCGCATACACCGGAATGCGGATCATGCCGGTAACCTCCCGGCAACCCTTGGCCGCTAGCCTCAGCCCGCGATATGGCGGGAGAGGCCCATGTTCCTGTTGGAAGAGACAAACCTGGCGGCGGCGCGGGGCGACCTGCTTGCCTGGGCGGGCGGCGGCGTGGTGTGGGGCATGGTGACGGACATGGTCATGGGCCAGCCCCTGGGCCTGCTGCTGGGTGCCACCCTGGCCCTGCTGCTGCGGCGGATGCTGCGGGTGATCGTGGAGTTCTGAGGCTGGCTTTCGAATTCGAAAATTCGTCCTCTGCCCGCGAGGCAGCATTCGGCGTGGGTCATTGGAACGCAGAGGACGCAGAGGGTCGCAGAGGACACCGAGGGTCGGTGCCGCGACGACGTTCCCCCCTGCCTCACCCGCGTGACCGACGGCGATGGTCGCGAAGGGCATTCCCCTGGCCAGTAATGCCTTCTCAGCGTCCTTTGCGGCCCTCTGTGTCCTCTGCGTCCCCCACCACCTTTCCCGTCGCGCAACGCGGCAGGAGCAGGCTCACCCCGCCTTGCGCAGCCGGTCCACTGCCTTCACCGTCGCGGCGGCGAGGGCGGATTTCAGCACGGTGGCGGCCAGGAACGGGGCCACGCCGGCCGTCAGCGCCACCTCCCAGCCTTTCAGCGTCGCCAGCCAGGCGGCGCCGCCTGCCAGGATCACCCCATGGCCCAGCAGGAAGCCGGCCAGCAGGGTCGGCCAGCGCCGGTTCCAGCCCCGCTCGGCCAGGAACCCGGCCAGGGCAGCCGCGGCGGGAAAGGCCAGCAGGTAACCCGCCGTCGGGCCCATGAAGTATTGCGGCCCTCCCGCCCCACCCGCCAGCATCGGCATGCCCACGAAGCCTTGGGCCAGGTACAGGGCCAGGGTGGCCGCGCCCAACCGCCAACCGCCCAACGCCCCCACCACCAGCACGGCGAATGTCTGCATGGTCATGGGCACCGGGTACATGGGCACCTGCACCCAGGCCGACGCGGCGATCGCCCAGCTCCCCAGCAGGGCGACCAGGGCCTTGGCCGCGAAGGGGCTGTCCTCCAGGCTCAGCGGCAGGGGCGTACGGGGCATGGGCGGCGTGGCCTTACCGGGGCGGAGAAGGGGACCCCAGCATAGGCCCGCGCCGGCCCCCGCCGCAACGCCACCGGCTCAGAACAGCAGGTCGGCAGGGATGTGCAGGTAGACGGTGCCGATCTCCGCCCCCGGGTTGTCGTCGGTGATCCCGGCGTTGGAGATATGGCCATAGGCGGCGCTGATCCGCATGCCGTTGTCGAAGCGGTAGCCGACCTCGATGGTGGAGCGGAACTCCACCCATGACCCCAGGTCCTTGCCGGCCCCGCGGTAGAAGGCACCGGCGCCGAAGCTGGGGGTGATGACCAGCGGGCCGATCGGGATGTCCAACAGCAGCCCGCCCAGGGCGTACTTCATGCCGTCGGTGGTCAGCTCCACCCCGACCCAGGGGCGCAGGGCGATGCCGGACCCGAAATCGATCAGGTCCGTGTCGTCGCCGAACCGGTATTCCAGCCGGAAGTCGGTGGCGCTGTTCTTGGGGTCGTTGTCCGACGTGTCGAACTTGCCGGCACCGAAGGAGACGAGGGCGGGCTGTGCCGCCTGTGCCTCGGCCGCCGCCAGGGTTCCGGTCGTCAGGCAGGCGGCGAGGAGCATCACGCGGGCGGCAGGCTTCACCGGCAGGTCCTTAACGTCGTCAGGAACTCACCTGCTTTACGCATGAACCCACATGCGCCGCAATGTCATTGTACGGGGTCGCCCGACCGGGCGGGGAAAACCCCACGGTCCGGCTAGGGAACGCCCCGAACGGCGGGCCGAATGGGCCTGCCGCCGGGGCTCCCGGACAGGTGTATGTCAGCCGAAGAAGCCGAATCGCTGGGTCAGCGCGTTCCCCGTGCGCCGGACCAGCTCATAGAGCGAGGCGATGGGCCGGAAGATGCGCAGGTTCTCCTGGCTGTAATCCTGGCTCTCGTCGCTGACATAGGTGGCGGGCTCGCCGAAATCCTCCTCCGGTCCCGACTCGCCCCGCATGGGGAAAATGTTGGCCAGGGTGTCCAGGGCCCAGGGTACGTCCAGGTGCAGCAGCCGGGTCACCAGCCGCTTGCGGGTGATGCCGTGCTGGCTGCTGAACTGGGGCACGTGGGTGGCGTGGCGGTAGATCTCATGCGTCAGGGCCAGCCGCACCGCGTGCAGCACCTGGATGCCTGTCTTCAGCTCCGGGTCCGCCGGGGGCAGGGCGTTGGCCTTGCCCAGCTGTTGCACCAGCAGGCCATAGTCGCGGTACAGCTTGCGGAACACCCGGATCAGGCGGGAATGGGTCGGGCTTTCCTCCAGCAATGCCGCCACGGCGCGCAGCTCGTCCGCCTCCACCGGGTCGGTGGTGCGGGCCGCCCGGGCCAGCCAGTGGCCGGGGTCCAGCGTGTCCACATAGGCCTTCAGCGCCTCCGGGCAGGCGATGGACACGGCGTACTGCACCATGCCCAGCAGCTCCCGGAAGCGGGGGGAGGCGGCATAGAGGCTGCGGAACCGGTCGGGGTCGCGGTCGATGGCTTCCCCCACCCCGGACAGGCTGTTCGCGGCCAGGCCCAACTGCTGCAGGATGGCGTTGTGGGGGATGGCCCGGAACTGGGCGGCCATGGTCTCCGCCGACTCGTCCGGCGCGCCGTCATGCTGCCGCTTGATGGCCCGGCTGCCCGACGGGTACAGCAGGTTGGTGCCGAAGGCCGCCAGCAGGGCGCCATAGTTGGGGTCCTGCACCAGCCCCACCTGGAAGGCCTTCACCGTGGTGAAGAACTCCCGGATGTAATCGCCTTCGGCATAGAAGCGGTCATGCTCCGGGTCGGGCTGGCCGGTACCCTTGGCCAGCAGGGCCGGGGCCTGGACGTAGGTGCCCAGCATGTACTCCATGATCCGGGTCACGGACGCCAGGGCCGATGCCGGGGTCATGAAGTACAGGAACCCGTCGCCGCCCTGGAAGCTCACCTCCTGCTTCAGCTCGATGCCGTGCTTGGCGGCGAAGGCCAGCGTCGCGGGCGGGCTGACATAGGCCAGCCGGTCGCGGAACCCGCCGGGATGGCCGCCGCGGCCGATGCTTTCGCCATGGGTGTCGAAGATGACCAGCTGCACGCCGCTCAAGCCGTGGCGGGTGAACAGGCGCAGGATGCGCAGGCGCAGCCGCTCGATGCTGGCGCCCGCCGGGGTCTGGCCCAGGTAGCGGCCGGCGTCGGAATAGCCGGTCTGGATGCACAGCCGGCCGCGGGCGCGGACATAGTCGCGGTAATGGGGGTTGTCCAGCAGCTGCTCGATGATGCGGCTGCCCACCTCCAGGGCGCGTTCCGTCTCGAACAGGGGGCTGATGTCCAGCCGGTCCTCCACCCCGAACAGCTTGGCGTAATAAAGCGCCGTCAGCACGGTGAAGGCGCTTTCCGTCTCCGCGATCAGGAAGCGGACGGGGGCCGTGCGGTCGGCGTAGCGCAGCATGGTGGCGACCAGCATGAACAGCCGCTTGGCGCTGGTCCGTTCAGCCACGATGCTGCCGAAGTTGATGCTCACCGGCTCCACCCGGTCCAGCAGCTCCGTCAGGGTGGTCAGGTAGGACTGGCGGTAGCGCGGGTCGTCCGGCGATGTCTCCAACCCCACCTGCTTGCGGATGGCGTTGTGCACCTGGGTGGCGTTGATCCGCACATGGGTGTGGGCCATGCCCAGCCCCAGGGTCGCCAGCTCCGCCCGCAGAACGGCCAGCCGTTCCACCACGGCCAGGGCCTTGTCGCCCTCCAGCCCGGCGGCCAGCCGCACGGCCCGGTCCAGGAACTCGATGGCCTCCGCCGCGTCCACCAGGCGCAGGGGCAGCCCCTCCGCCATGCGCTTGGCGGTGGTGCGGAGCTGCTTCATGTCGGCGGCCTGACCGCCGCCGAACACCGTCACCTCATCCGTCACCTGGTTCAGGGCCAGGGCAAGGCGGGACTCGATCAGCGCCAGCGTGTGGCGCAAATCCTCCAGGTCCGGCGCCGCGGTGCGGACAGCCTTGATCTCCGCCAGGTAGAAGCGGAGCTGCCGCTGCTGCACCAGCAGGCGCTTGGCCAGCGTGTCGCTCCAGCGGATGTCGCTGCGGCCGTCCAGGTCATAGCCCACCCAGCTCGCCACGGTCAGCAGGCGGGGGCGCAGGCTCGTCCACTGCTCCGGGTAGCGGCGGCGGGCCACCCGCAGCACGGCCCGGTACAGGGTGCGCAGGGCCGCCTGGATGTTGGAGATCGCGTCCAGCGACAGCCCATGCTCCCGCTCCAGCGTCATCTCCTCCGGCACGTGCGGGGCGGTGGCCAGGCGGCGGACGAAGGCCTCCCGTGCCGTGGGGCCCAGGGGCTTGCCCTTGTCGTCCCGGCCGGTGGCGAGGCAGGCAAGGGCCTGCATCTGGGGGGCGGCCAGGTTGAAGGTGGGGTGGGCGGTGATGACGATGCCGAAGATTTCCCGCTCCGCCTGGGCCCGGAACGACTCGAAGGGCACCGGCGTGCCGTCCGGCCCCACGGCCAGGGTCTCCACCAGGGCCTCAAGCTTGGCCTCGTTGGCTTCCGGTGCCGCCTCCCCGAGGTAACGGCCTAACCGGGCGGCGCGGGCCAGGGTGCCCTCCACGCTCAGGAACTGGACCAGCTGCTCCAGCGCGCCGGGCTCCAGGCTGCCGGCCCGCAGGCGGCGGGACAGCTCAAGCGCCAGCAGCAGGACCGGGTTGGCCAAGGGGTCATGGGCCGTCTCGGACCCGAAACGGTCCAGCATCCCGGCCAGCTCTGCCGCCAGGCCCTGGACATCCAGGGATTTGGGCGGCGTGAACTGGGTTGTGGTGGTTGTCAGCAACGGGCCCTTGCCGGCGACGGTGGCCAGCAGGTCGCGGTCGGGGGACGGGACGGCGGCGACGGCGGACGGCTTGTCCAGCGGCATGGGGGTAATTCCGTTACAGACGAAACGTTCGTGCTGCGACGCAGCATCGCAGGGTGGGGCTCTGGGTTAACCCTTGTCAATTCGTTTAGGGGCATGTGGATGATCGTTTCTTGCATGGCGGGGACGTTCTGCGAAATGTCATGGAACCTGTGTAGGGTGGCTGCCCATGGACGACATCTCGCCCCTGGAACGGATGCCCAGGGCCCGCATACGGGCCACCACCATGTCCGCCCCTGACGGGGAGGCGGGGCAGGCCCCCGTCTTCGCTCTGTTGGCCGATCCCGCCACCCATGGCGGGCAGCCGGTGGACCGGTTCGATACCCATGGCGCCAGCGTTTTCCTGGCCGGTGACAGGGGCTACAAGCTGAAGCGGGCCGTCAGGTTCCCCTTCCTGGATTTCTCCACGCTGGAAAAGCGCCGGACCGCCTGCCGGGCGGAGGTGGCGCTGAACCGCCGCACCGCCCCCGACCTCTATCTGGGCGTCGGCGCCGTCATGGCCGATCCGGGCGGCGCCCTGCGGTTGGTGGAGGTCGCGCCGGAGGACGGCGCGGGTGTGGTCGACTATGTCGTCGTCATGCGCCGCTTCGACCAGCACGACCTGCTGGACCGCATGGCCGACGCGGGCACCCTGACCGAAGAGCTGGCCCGCACCTGCGCGGAGGTGGTGGCCGGCTTCCATGAGGCGGCGGAGCCCCGGCCCGCCGGGGGTGGGGCGGATGAGGTGAAGCGCCTTGCCGACGGCGTGGTGATGGAGCTGCGCCGCTATCCCGAGCTGTTCGCCGCCGCCATGGTGGACCGGGTGGCGCGGCGGCTGGACCGGGCCCTGGCGGCCGGGCACGACCTGCTGGACCGGCGGCGGGACGCCGGCTATGTCCGCCACTGCCATGGCGACCTGCATCTCCGCAACATCGTGATGCAGGATGGCCGCCCCGTCCCCTTTGACTGCATCGAATTCGATGAGCGGCTGGCCGTCTCCGACGTGCTGTACGACCTCGCCTTCCTGCTGATGGACCTGGAGCACCGGAAGCTCCGTCCCCAGGCCAACGCCCTGTTCAACCGCTACCTGGAACTGACCGGCGACCTGTCCGGCCTGTCGCTGCTGCCCCTGTTCATGGCGATCCGGGCGGGCATCCGCGCCCACCTGTCCGCCGCCGCCTGCCGCACCCAGCAGGATGCGGCCAAGGCATCGGGCCTGGGCAAGGAAGCCACCACCTACCTGGACCTCGCCGCCGCGCTGCTTTCCCCGCCGCCGGCACGGCTGGTGGCTATCGGCGGCCTGTCCGGCACGGGCAAGACCACGCTCGCCCGCCACCTGGCCCCGACCCTGGGGCCCGCCCCCGGCGCCGTCATCCTGCGCAGCGACGTTCTGCGCAAGCACTTGGCCGGCGTGGGGGAGGAGGACCACCTTCCCCCCACCGCCTATGCCCCCGCGGTGACCGAGCGGGTCTATGGCGAACTGGCCGGCCGTGCCGGGTTGGCGCTGGAGGGCCGCCACGCCGTGGTCTGCGACGCCGTCTATGCACGGCCGGAGGAGCGGGCGGCCATCGAGTCCGCCGCCCGCACCGCCGGGGTGGCCTTCACCGGCCTTTGGCTGGTGGCGGACCAAGCCACCCAGATCCGGCGGGTCACTGACCGCCAGCACGATGCCTCCGACGCCGATGCCGCCGTCGTCCGCCGCCAGGCCGCCTACGACCTGGGGGAGATGCGGTGGGAGGTCATCGCCGCCAACGGCCCGGCGGGGGAGGTGGCGGCCGTGGCCGCCCGACTGGTTTCCACATCAAGCTGATACCCCGGTGGGGTAGCCTGCCCCTCTTGACGCACGTCAATGCCGGGAAGCGCCTCCTGTCATACCGTTCACCCAATGAACGGCTGACCCGGGAGGGGAAAATGGCATTCCGCAAGATCCTGTGCGTGTTGGGCGGCAGCCCCGGCGACACCGCCGCCCTGGCCACCGCCTTCGCCCTCGCCCGCCAGCGCGATGGCCACGTGGCCGTGCTGGTCCCGCAGCCCGACCCCCGCAACGCCATCCCCATGGTGGGGGAGGGGGTGTCCGGCATGATGGTCAGCGACATCATGAAGGTGATGGAGCAGGAGAACAGCCAGCGCCTGACCCAGGCGCGCGCCCTGTTCGACGCGGCGGTGGCCCAGGCCGGGGCCGTGGTCGCGGAGCATCCGTCCGGGCCCGGCGGCATCACCGCCAGCTTCCATGAGGCGGACGGCATCCCGGAAGACGCGGTCGTCACCGCGGCCCGCGTCTCCGACGTCACGATCTTCCCCAGCGTTTCCGGCGACCGTGACACGGCCATCGTCCTGGCGCTGGAGGCCTGCCTGATGGGCTCCGCCCGGCCCCTGGTGGTGGCGCCCCCGTCCGGTCCGGAGGTGGTGGCGCGGCGCGTGGCCGTGGCCTGGAACGGCAGCGCGGAGGCCACCCGCGCCGTGGCGCTGGCGCTTCCGGTGCTCTGCGCCGCGGACCAGGTGGTGGTGCTGACGGCAGAGACGGGCAAGACCGCCGGTTCCGCCGCCCGCGACCTGCTGGACTACCTGGCCTGGAACGGCGTGCGCGCCCAGGCCCAGACGGTGGAGGTGCGGGGTGAGGCGGTGGGGGCCGCCCTGCTGCGCACCGCCCTGGGCGCCGGGGCGGACCTGCTGGTCATGGGTGGCTACGGCCATTCCCGCCTGCGGGAACTGATCCTGGGCGGCGTCACCCGCCACGTGCTGGGCCATGCCCAGATCCCCGTGCTGATGGCGCACTGAGCCGCCGGGGGCGACCACTTCGTGCCTGCCCAGTGACGGCGGGGGTCCACAGTTCTTGACCTGGCCCCCGCCGTCACCGGGGTTGAAATCCGTGGACACCCGTCTTCGCGGGTGGGGCATCCCATTCGGCCGGGAGCCCTTGACGGAACCGCGGCCACGCAAAACCGGTTGCCAACAAGAAGAATGATGGAGGAATCCTTGGGCTTGCAGAAGATCCGCCTGGAACTGGCCCGCATGCAGGGTTTCCCGCTGGGCGCGTCCGACCGCGGGTATGAGTTCATGGCCCCGCTGGACGCGGAGGGCCACCTGGACAAGGAAGGCTGGCAGCAGGGTCGCGACCGCTGCACCGTCCGCCGCTTCTGGGCCGCCGAGCCGGAGGAGCACGGCCATCTGGTCCACCGCGGCAGCGGCTGGTACTTCCACTATGAAGGCATGGACGCCGAGGACGACGAGCCCATCTTCAAATTCGACCGCCACCGCTTCGTGGAGGGCGAGTACGTCTCCGTCACCGAACATGACGGGGAGCAGCGGCCCTTCAAGGTGGTCAGCGTGCGGCCGGTTTGAGGCATCCATAGGTCGTACCCCCCGGCCTTCGCCGTGACACGTCCATGTCTGGGCACATCGGCCTATCCCAGGCCCAACCGCCTCCCCTGCGAAAGTAGGGGCCCACGGTTTTTGTCCCATCGTCCAACGTCTCTCCGGTTGAAGAACTGTGGGCCCCTGCTTTCGCAGGGGAAGCAAGTGAGTCGGGAGTTGTTGCGGACTGAGGGCTTGGGATTTCGCCCGGATGGCGGCGATCAGGAAGGAAGGCGCGCCCCCCGGCTACAACCCCGGGCACTCCGCCGCCAGGCGGTCCGCCTCCGCCACGTCCTCGGGCGTGTTGGCGTTGAAGAAGGGGTCTACCGGCTCGTCCCGGAAGTCCGCATAGGCCAGGGGGTAGCGCGCCGTCCAGGCGTCGATCTTGCGCAGGCCCTCGCCGACCATGGCGTGGCGCAGCTCATGTCGCAGGGCCACGGGCCACAGCCCGACCACCGGGTGGGCCTGCCAACCGTCTTCCGTGCTGCCGTCGCCGGGGTCCGCCACCGGGCCGGACCGGGCGCAGGCCAGTTGCGCCCCGGCCCCGTCCCGCGCGCCCACCATGTGGTCGCGCAGATCCTTCGGGATGAAGGGACAGTCGGTGGGGATGCTCAGCAGGTCGGTGATGTCCGGCGCGTTGTCCGCTAGCCAGTCCAGCCCCGCCAGGACGCCCGCCAAGGGCCCGGCATACCCCTCGATGCCGTCCGGCACCACGGGCATGCCTTTCAGGTAGGGCAGTTCCGCGAACCGGGCCGGGTCGCCGTTGGCGTTCAGCAGCAGAAGCTCCACCTGCGGCCGCACCCGCTCCACCACCCTTTGCAGGATGGGCTTGCCGCCCACCCGTTGCAGGCCCTTGTCGCCGCCGCCCATGCGCCGGGCAAGGCCGCCCGCCAGCAGCACGCCGGCCACCCGCGTCCCGTCAGTCCTCATCCCGCGCCCCCTTGCGGCGGTGCCTGGCCGCCTCTTCCTCGGAATAGGTCGGGTCCGCGTCGAAGACGATGCGGTGTTCCCCCGACAGGGCCACGAAGCGCTTGCCCCGGGCCCGGCCCACCAGCGTCAACCCCGCCTGCCGCGCCAACTGCACGCCCCAGGCGGTGAAGCCGCTGCGGCTGACCAGGATTGGGATGCCCATCTGCACGGTCTTGATCACCATCTCCGACGTCAGCCGGCCTGTCGTGTAGAAGATCTTGTCGTCCGGCGGGACCCGGTTCTGGAACATCCAGCCGGCGATCTTGTCCACGGCGTTGTGCCGGCCGACATCCTCCATATAGACCAGTGGCCGGTCCCCTTGCGCCAGCAGGCAACCATGGATGGCGCCCGCGGCCAGGTACAGGCTGGGCGCGGTGTTCACCTTGTGCAGCAGGGCGTAAAGCCAGGAGGTCCGCAGCACCGCGTCCTCCGCCAGCGCCACCTGCTCGAACCGCTCCATCAGGTCGCCGAAGGCGGTGCCCTGGGCACAGCCCGAGGTGAGGGTCTTCTTCTTCAGCTTCTCCTCGAAGTCGGTCCGCCGATCGGTGCGGACCACCACCACGTCCAGCTCCTCGTCGAACTGGATGGCCGTTACATTGTCGTCGGCCCGCAGCATGTTCTGGTTCAGCAGGTAGCCCAGCGCCAGGTATTCCGGGTGGTCGCCGATCGTCATCATGGTGACGATCTCCTGCCCGTTCAGGTACAGGGTCAACGGCCGCTCCACCGTCACGGCCGTGTCCACGGCCGCCCCGGTCTGGTCGACACCCCGCACCACCTCGGTCAGGCGCGGGTCCTCCGGGTTGGGCCGGATGATGAACTCCGACAGGAAATCACTGCTGACGGCCACGTCACCCCCTCCGGCACGGTCGCGCTGACGGCGCAGGACACTATGATAGGCTGACGGATGCAACAGGCGAGGGGCAGGGAAGGTTGGCGCGCCTCACGCCCCGTTCCACCAGACCATCCCGTGCCCGGACAGGTCATAGCCTGACAAATCCGCCGCCTTGGCCTGTGCGACCCCTGACCGGGCGAAGCGCAGCAGGGTCTGGAACGGGGGCTCGAACCAGTCGCGGCGGGGCAGCAGCAGGTCGAAGCGTTCCCAGCGCAGGGGCAGGAAGTCCAGGTGCAGGCGCCTTGCAACGGCCCGGGTTGCCAAGCCCGCGTCCGCCCTTCCGTCCAGCACGGCCAAGCCCAGCTCGAACCCGGTCGCATGCGGCGGGTCCACCAGGGTCAGGTCGGTGACGGAGCGCCCCTCCAGGGCTAGCAGGCTCTGCAACAGCACGGCGGCCCCGGCGGTGGCCGGGCGTTGGGCGACGCGGGCGCGCTTCGCCACCAGATCGGCCACCCCGGCGATGCCCAGCGGGTTGCCCGGCGGCAGGACCAGGCCCTGTTCCCGCCGGGCCCATTCCACCAGGACCAGCCCGTCCGTGCCGTCGCGGCCGGCGACGTAGGGCTGGTTGTAGTCGCCGCTGGCGGGGTCCAGCAGGTGCAGGCCGGCGGCCAAAGCCTCCCCCTTCAACACCGCGTCTAGCCCGACCAAGCTGCCGCCGCCCCGGGTGGCGAGGCCGCAGCCGGACTCGGCGATGCACCAGTCCAGCCAGGGGTCGCGGCTGCCCGCCACGATCCCGGGCCGGGCCGACATCGCGGCGGGGGCGGGCGACTCCGCGGGCCGGCCGGCGGCGATCCATTGCTCCACCCGGGCGCGGGGGAACAGCCACTTGCCCGTGACCTTCAGGCAGGGGATGCGCCCTTCCTTCACCAGGTCATAGACCTTGCGTTCCTTGAGGCGCAGCAGGTCCGCGACCTCCCGCACCGTCAGGTAATCGGACGTCTCCGCCATGCTGCTCCCGTCATGACCCCGCGGCGGCGTTGGGGAAGAAAAGCTGCTCGCCGCCGATCTTGTAAGCGGCGATGGTGGCCTGTCCGTCCTTGGAGATCAACCAGTCCACGAAGGCCTGCGCCTGCTTGGCCTTCACGTGGGGGTGTCTGCCCGGGTTCACGGCGATGACGCCGTACTGGTTGAACAGCTTCTTGTCCCCCTCCACGGCGACCACAAGGTCCTGGCGGTTGCTGAAGCCCAGCCAGGTGCCGCGGTCGGCCAGGGTATAGGCATTCATGCCCGCGGCGGTGTTCAAGGTCTGGCCCATGCCGGCGCCCAGCTCCCGGTACCAGTCGCCCTTGGGCGCGATGCCCGCTTCCTTCCAGAACCGCTTCTCCGCCCGGTCGGTGCCGCTGTCGTCCCCGCGGGACGCGAAGGGCGCCTTGGCGGCCTCCACCGCTTTCAGGGCGGCGACGATGTCCTTGGTCCCCTTCACCTTAGCCGGGTCGGACTTCGGACCCACCAGGATGAAGTCGTTGTACATCACGTCGAACCGCCTCACCCCGAAGCCGTCGGCGACGAACTGCTCTTCAGCCTTCTTGTCATGGACCAGCACCACGTCCGCGTTGCCGTCCTTGGCGGTCTGGATGGCCTGGCCGGTACCCTGGGCTACCACCCGCACCTCGATCCCCGTCTTCTTGGTGAAATCGGGCAGCAGGTGCTTGAACAGGCCGGATGCCTCCGTGCTCGTCGTGCTGGCGACGGTGATGAAGGGCTTGTCCTGCGCCAGGGCGGGGGCGGCCAGGCCGGCGGCAACGGCAAGGCCCAACAGGACGCGGCGGGTCAGGGACAAGGGCGCTTCCTCCTCGTTTGTCGTCAGTCCAGCAGCTCGCCGCGCAGGTACGCGGCGGCCTCTCGCGTGTGGGGATCAGTGAAGAACGCGGCGGCGGGCCGGTCTTCCAGCAGCCGGCCGCGGTGCAGGAACAGCACCCGGTCCGCCAGCCGGCGGGCCTGGGCCAGGTCGTGGGTGGTCATCAGCACGGCTGTCCCCTCTGCCCGGAACAGGTCCAGCGCCAGCTCGATGGCGCGGGTGGAGGCCGGGTCCAGGTGGGACGTGGGCTCGTCCAGGAACAGCAGTTGCGGCTGCACCGCCCAGGCCCGGGCGATGGCCAGCCGCTGCTGCTCCCCGCCCGACAGCACCCGGGCGGGCCGGTGGGCCAGGGGGGCAAGCTGGAACCGCTCCAGCGCCATGTCCGCCCGCTCCCCCGCCGCCTGGGCATGCAGCCCGGCCAGGGACAGGGCGTGCAGCAGGTTCTCCCGCGCCGACCGGCGCAGCAAGACCGGCTTCTGGAAGACCATGGCATGCCGCCCCGGCCCCGGCGGGCAGGGCTGTCCCGCCGCCCAGCGCACGGTTCCTTCCGTCGGCGATAGCAGCCCGTGGCACAGGCGCAAGGTCACGCTCTTGCCCGCCCCATTGGGTCCCAGCAGCAGGGTGCGCCCCGTGCCCGCCACGCTGAAGCTCATGTCCCGCACAAGCCAGTCGCCGCCCACGCGGAATCCCACGCGGTCCAGGGCCAGTGGCAGCAGGGACGGGGTGGCGCGCATGGTCACGCCGCGGCCGCGCGCCGGGCGGCGGCGGACAGGGCAAAGGCCGCCCCGTTGATGGCCAGCGCCAAGCCCAGCAGGATGATGCCCAACCCAAGCGCCAGGGCCAAATTGCCCTTGGCCGTCTCCAGCGCGATGCTGGTGGTCATGGTCCTCGTATGGCCGGCGATGTTGCCGCCCACGATGAGCACGGCCCCCACCTCGGCACTGGCCCGCCCGAACCCGGCCAGCACCCCGGTGGCGAGGGAATAGCGCGCGTCCCACAGCAACGTCGGCACGGCCCGCACCCGGCCGGAGCCCAAGGACCGCAACTGCTCCCCATACTCGGCCCAGAGGTCTTCCACCACCTGCCGGGTCACGGCGGTGACGATGGGCAGCACCAGTACCGTCTGCGCCACCACCATGGCCGTGGGCGTGAACAGCAGGCCCAGGTCTCCCAGAGGCCCGCTGCGCGACAGCAGCAGATAGACCAGCAGCCCCGCCACCACAGGCGGCAGCCCCATCAGGGCGTTGACCAGCACGATCACCGCCCCTCGCCCCGGGAAACGGCTGATCCCCAGCAGGGCGCCCAGGGGCAGCCCCACGGCGCAGGCCAGCGCCAGGGCCATCAGCGTCACGCGCAGGGACAGGCCGACGATGGACAGCAACTCGCCGTCCCCCGCCAGGATCAACCCCACCGCCGCCCCCAACGCCTCCATCCCGCCTCTCCGGTAAAGGATGCAGGATTTTGCAGTTCCGCTGGAGAGGATGCAAGTTGTCTCAACCCTGGAACACCGTCGCCCTTCGGCCTAGGCTGCCGCCGACCATGCCCACCGACCCTCCCGCCCCACACCGGATCTACCCCGCCGGCCATCCCGCCGCGGTGCTGGCCTGTGCCCTGGCCCCCGGGGCCCTGGCCGGCTGGACCCGCCCCCTGGCGGCAGAGCAGGCGGTCCTGCTGCCCGCCGTTGTCCGCGACCTGCCCACCGTCCCCCGCCTCCGGCGCGGGGTGGGGCAAGGGGCCATCCGTGCCGTCGGGGCCACCCTGGTGCTGGATGTGGGCAGCCCCGACCCGGCCGAATCGGACCGGCTCCGCGCCCTGGCCGCCGCAGCCGGGGCCGGGTTCCTAACCCTGGACGGCCGCCTCGCCGCCCTGCCGGACAGCGTCCGCGCCCTGGGACGGGCGTTGGGCGTGGCGGATCGTGCCGAAAGCCTGGCGGAAGCCGCGGCTGCCCTGCTCGCCGCCACCGCCGGTGCCCTCAACGGCTGCCGCATCCATTACGGCTGCGGCCCCGACGGGCTGGAGACCCCGGCGGAGGGCGCCCTGGCGCGGGAGCTGTTCGCCCATTTGGGCGCCGCCCTGCCGCCCGCCGCGGGGCCGGGCCTGCTGGTGCCTTTGGGTCCCGCGGACCTCGCGGCCTTCGCCCCGGACTGGATCGTCACCCTGGACCCCGCCGCCCCTGCCGCACTCCGGGCCAACCCGGCCCTTGCCGACTTGCCGGCCCTCCGCCAGGACCATGTCGCCGCCGCCCCGGCATTGCCGTTCCCCTGGCTGGACCGGCCCCCCGGCATCAACCGCCTCGCCGGCCTCGCCTGGCTGCACCACCTCATCGCCGGCGACCCCGCCACCGCCCGGCATGAGGGGGAGGGATGGGTGCGACGCCTGTTCGGGGTGGATTAGGGCGTGTTTACGCTTACTGTAAACACGTCCCAGCGGCTTGGCTTGCGCGAGCCCGTGCCCGCCCAAGCCAAGCCGCTGCTGTGGCGGAGCTTGCCCCGGCCCCCCAAGAGGGGAGCACCTGAGGAAAGCGCCAAAGGCACTTTCGAATTCGAAAGTTTTCCCCCCTGGACAGGCAGTTGTCTGTTCACGTATTGTTCCGACATAACCAGATCGAATTTGGGGGAACGGAACCATGATCGGCTATGTCACGCTTGGCACCAACGACCTGGAGCGCGGTGCGCCCTTCTATGACGCCATCGCCAAGGAATTGGGCACCGGCCGGATGATGGAATGGCCCGGCGGCATCGCCTGGGGTGAGGCAGGCGGCGCTGCCGGCGTCTGCCTGATGAAGCCCTATGATGGCAAGCCCGCTACCATCGGCAACGGCGTCATGGTGGCGTTCGAGGCCAACAGCACGGAGCAGGTGGACCGGCTGTACGACATCGCCCTGTCCCACGGCGGCACCTGCGAGGGCAAGCCCGGCTACCGCGGCGAACAGGGCGGCTTCTACGCCGCCTATTTCCGCGACCCCGACGGCAACAAGCTGAACGCCTTCGTGATGAAGAAGGCGGGGTGAGTTCCCTCTCCCGGGGGAGAGGGTGCCGAGCGAAGCGAGGCGGGTGAGGGAGGTGGGTTCGTCGGAACCTCCCCCTCCCCAGGGAGAAGGAACCGGGCCCCCGTGTCGTCCCCGGCACAGCCCTCGCCGAAAGGGGAAGGTTGCGCATCCATGCTTTTAAAACACTTGACCGGAACTCACGGGCCAATCACCTATTTGCCCGCCTTTCCACCCGGGTTTACAGGAAGAGATGGCGAAGGAAGATCTGATCGAGTTTTCCGGCACGGTGACCGAACTGCTGCCCAACGCGATGTTCCGTGTGAAGCTCGATAACAACCATGAAGTGCTGGCCCATACCTCGGGCAAGATGCGTAAGAACCGCATCCGCGTGCTGGCTGGTGACCGCGTCAACGTCGAGATGACGCCGTACGACCTGACCAAGGGCCGCATCACCTTCCGCTTCAAGTAAGCGGGCCGCTGCCCATGAAAGCCGGCACGATTCCAGGGCTGAACCACCCGGGCCGCCCGCGATTCGTGCTGGCCAGCAGTTCGCCGCGCCGCCGCGACCTGTTGGCCCAGATCGGGCTGGTGCCCGACGCCATCGACCCCGCCGACATTGATGAGACCCCGCTGAAGGGGGAGCTTCCCGGCCCCTATGCCGGCCGCGTGGCCGCGGAAAAGGCCGCCAAGGTCGCCCCGCGCCACCCGGGCTCCGTCATCCTGGCCGCCGACACGGTGGTGGGCGTGGGCCGCCGCATCCTGCCCAAGACGGAGGAGCCGGCGGAGGCACAGGCCTGCCTGGAACTGATGTCCGGCCGCCGGCACAAGGTGTTCGGCGGCGTCTGCCTGATCGGCGCCGACGGCCGCACCTGGACCCGAACCGTCACGACAGTCGTCGCCTTCCGCACCCTGGGGGCGGAGGAGATCGAGGCCTATGTCCGCTCCGGCGAATGGAAGGGCAAGGCCGGCGGCTACGCCATCCAGGGTCTCGCCAGCCTGTTCGTGCGTGAGGTGATCGGCAGCTATCCCAACATCGTCGGCCTGCCCTTGGCGGAGGTGGGCGGACTTCTCCGCGCCGCGGGCATCGACCCGCTGGGCCTGAAGGCCGACTCATGAGCCGCACCCTGCTGCTGGACCGGCGCGGCCCCTTCCGCCGCGCCGCCTTGCTGGAGCGGGGGACCCTGACCGACCTGACCATCGACCGGGAAGACCGGCCCTCCCTGCTGGGCGCGGTGCTGCTGGGCAAGGTGACCCGCCTCGCCGCCGGGCTGGACGCCGCCTTCGTGGAGATCGGGGAGCGGCAGCAGGCCCTGCTGAATGCCAGCGACGTGCGTCCCGGGAAACGTGACGCCCGCATCGGCCAACTCCTCCGCACCGGCCAGACCGTCATCGTCCAGGTCAAGGCCGACGCCCACGGGGCCAAGGGCGCCACCGTCACCATGGATGTAAGCCTGCCCGGCCGCTTCGTCGTCCACGCGCCGCTGGGGCAGGGGCTCCACGTCTCCCGCCGCCTGGGCAAGGGGCCGGAGGTGGGGCGGCTGAAGCAGCTCCTGGCCGACGCGCTGCCCCGCCAGGGCGGCTGGATCCTGCGCGCCGACGCCCTGGGCGCCAACCCCGGCCTGGTGTTGCAGGAGGCGGAGGCGCACCTCGCCGACTGGCACGCCGTCCAGGCGCTGGCACAGGGCAGCCCGCCCCGCCCCTTGCGGCCTGCGCCCACCGCCGCGGAACGGGCGCTGGTGGAATGGACCGGCGCCGGGGTGGACTCGATCCGGGTTGATGGCGCCGACCTGTTGGCAGAGGTGCGCGCCTGGTGCCGTACCCGCGCCCCGGACCTGGAACCCCTGCTCACCCCCCACAAGGGGTCCGGCGCCCTGTTCGAGGAAGGGGACGTGGACGGGGCCATCCACCAACTGCTGGGCACACGGGTGCCGCTGCCCCAAGGCGGCTCCCTGGTGATCGAGCGGACGGAGGCGCTGACCGTGGTGGACGTGAACGGGGGGGAGCGGGGCAACGCCCTTGCCACCAACCTGGACGCCTGCCGGGAGATTGCCCGCCAGCTCCGCCTGCGCAATTTGGGCGGCATCGTGGTGGTGGACTTCGTCAGCCTGTCCCGCGCCGGGGACCGGGAAGCCGTGCTCCAGGCGCTCAGCACGGCGGTTTCCGACGACCCCGCGGGTACCCATGTCTATGGCATGTCGAAGCTGGGGCTGGTGGAGCTGACCCGTGCCCGCCGCGGCCCGCCCCTGTCCGCCCTGTTGGACGGCGCGCCGGGCGGCCCGGGCGCCGCCGAGCCGGACCCGGCCTGACACCCGTCCTTCCCGCCCGCCCACCAGGTTTGCCGACCCGATGCCCACCGACCCGATCAACCTGGCCGACGCCCGGCCGAAGAAATCCGCCTGCCCCATCTGCGGCCGCCCGGCCGTGCCGGAGGCCAAGCCCTTCTGTTCCAAGCGCTGCGCCGACGTGGACCTGTCCCGCTGGCTCGGCGGCGTCTACCGCGTCCCGGCGGGGGAGCAGGACGACAAGGCCGGGGCTGAAAAATTCGATGAGGACCCGTAATCAGGTGCTGGACAGCCCAAAATTTTTTGTCTATACCGCGCTCCTCACCGGGCGCCGCCCACGGCGGAACGACGGTGGGGGGCAAAGCAGCCAGGAAATCCAGCGGCTTAGCCCGGTTTGATCGCGGTGTGCCCAGGTAGCTCAGTTGGTAGAGCAGGGGACTGAAAATCCCCGTGTCGGTGGTTCGATTCCGCCCCTGGGCACCACGATCAGCAAGATGCGGTCAGCGTAGACCCAACTGTCGGTTTCAGACGTAATTGCTAGAAACCGGCTGGTAAATGGACTTGGTGCCTCGTTCGTGCGAGTAAACCGACTCTCCATGCCGCCCGATTTTCTTGCGATCTGAACAGCTTAGCGAGCGCGGATCGGCAAGAAAGCCAGTTTTGCCGCGTTGGCGCGCACGGGCATGACGACGCCCTCCGAATCCATTTACTCACACGAACGATCCGCAAAGCCTGGGTACCGCCACCCGGCGTTCGGCTCCCGCGGCAGGCATCCTCAACTGCATGCCGATGTATGCTGTTTCCCCGAGGACGCGCCCCGGCGCCCGCATACATGATCCTGCCTCGCACAGATGGGGGTTGGCATGGCGGGGCGAACGGGTCGGTGGCCAGGCAGGCCGGAGCTGATTGCAGGTGAATCGCTCACCTCATGGTTCGTCCGCGTCGCCGCGGCCAATGGGCACCGGCCGCGCGACCTTTACCGCTGCTGCCTGCCGGCGGGCGGCAACAGCGTCCCCGACCTGGACCGGCACGCCGAGCCTGGCCTGATCCACGCCCTGTCCGACGGCGCGGGGGTTGAGGCTGAAGCGATCCGGGCTGCCAGCTTCCAAGGCTTGGCCGGTCGGGTCTTTGAGCAAGACCCGGATGGCCGTGTCATCCTTCCCTGGCTCCCGCCTGCTGGGCGTCAGGCCGGGAAACGCTGCTTCGGGCAGCAGGTCTGCCCCCAGTGCCTCTCCACCGACCCGGTGCCGCACCTCAGGCTGTCTTGGCGGCTGGCCTTCGTCACCACCTGCGCCACGCACGGAGCCCTGTTGGTGGACCGCTGCGGGGATTGTGGCGAGCCGCTGGGCTTTCTCCAGCAGGACAACCGCTCTGGCTTCCGCTGCTGGTCCTGTGGCAGCGACGCGCGGCGGTGGGCATCGGTGCCGCCCCCGGTGGACACAGGCCCGCTCCAGGCCGCCTGGATGGCTGCTGTGGGCGAGGGGTGGGTCGACCTGGGTGCTTACGGCCCGACCTATTCCTTCGCTGCCCTGGACGTCCTGGCCGCCGTGATGCGGCTCCTCGCCGGCGGCCCCCACGCCTATGCCCTGCGCCGCTGGGTGGCGGCGAGGGAGCCAGGCCTGGACCTGCCGCCCGCGTCGGTGCCCAGGGTCAAGGACATCGCCCACCTGGCACCCCGGCCGCGGTCAATCCTGCTGGCCATGGCCCACTACCTGGTGCAGGACTGGCCCCATCGCTTCGTCGCGGCCGGCAAGGCCGTCGGGCTGGCCAGCAGCCACATCCGCAAGCGCCATGGCGACCGGCAGCCCTTCGCCCTGGCAGACGCCGTGGCCTGGCACCTGGACCGGGAGCAGCGGGCCGGACACCGAGAAGAGGTTCTGGCCGCCAAGCAGGTCCTCGCCGGCGCCGGCCGGCCCGGCACCTACCGGAACCTCATCGCCCTGATGGGGACGAAGCTGCTGGCCATCAGTGACCTGGCCGACCCTGCCACCGACGGTGCGCGCTGGGGGAGGGCCGGTACTGGAAGCTGGACGGCGTGTCGCCCGAGGTGAAGGCAGCCGCCCGCGCCGCGGCCCACAACGCCGGAGAGGGCGTGGGACCCTGGCTGGATAGTCTGTTGCGCAAATGCCTCAACCTTCCCGCGCCACGCGAAGAAAGCACGCGAAGCGCTTTACGCACATCATGATACGGGTGATTAACCCTTGGGGGTTGGAGGGTATATGCCCGTTCGCAAGATTGGTTTGTGCTATCGGAGTGTCGGGGGACGGGTGCCCATGGGGCCGGGCCGGCGGGGCGTAGATGTGGAGTCCACCCTGGAGCGCGACTTCGCCCTGCTGCAGCGTTTCGACTTGGCTGTCGCGACGCTGGAGGAGCAGCCCGTCCGCATCCGCCTGCCAGGGGGCGGCAGCTATGTGCCGGATTTCCTGGTGACCTACCGCGATGCCCGGCCGCCCAGGCTGGTGGAGGTGAAGTATTCCACCGACAAGGCTCTCCTCGCCGGCGAGCTGGAGGCGCGTTTCGCGGCGGCCCGGGCCTATGCGGCCGACATGGGCTGGCGATTCGAGGTCGCGACGGAACAGGCGATCCGCACCGCGCGGCTGGAGAACGCGAAGTTCCTGCTGCCCTACCGGGACAGGTCCGTCCCTGCCGGCCGGCGGGACGCGCTCATCGCCTCCGTGCGGTTGGCCCGGGTGCTCACGGTGCGGGAGCTGGCTGCCAGTGGCCCGGAGAGTGCCGCAGGCGCCCCGGCCCTGCTGCCGGACGTCTGGACGCTCGTGGCACGGCTGGAACTTGCGGCCGACCTCGACCAGCCGGTGGCCGCCACCACGCCACTGACCCTGCCCCGGGAACGGAGCCCATGATGATCTGCGGGGAGGTTTCGCCATGACGGGCGGCATCAGCTACAAGCCCGGGTCCCTGGTGCGCTGGCGGTCCCAAATCTTCCGCGTCGGGCAGGCGGTGACCGCCACCTCCGTGCTGCTGGAGGACCCGAACGGCGGCGACCCGCATGTCGTCCCGGTGTGGGAGCTGTCGGCGCCGGAACCGAAGCCCTCCGCCAACCCGGAGCGGCGCCTGCTGGACGCCTTGCACCCGGACGACCTAGCCGAGGCGAAGCGCCGCTTCTCCATCATCAAGCCGCTCCTGGCCCACCAGGGGCCCGGGATCCATGAGCGGGTCTGTGCCGCGGCGGAGGCTCACGGCACGACTTACCCGACCATCTACCGCTGGATGAAGGCCTACGAGGGCCGCCGGCTCCTGTCCGACCTGGCGCCCCGCCGGCGGGGCAAGCCGATGCCCAAGCTGCTGGACCCGAAGGTGGAGGCCGTCATCAGCAGCGTCATCAAGGATTTCTACCTGACCGACCAGAAGCCGAATGGCCAGCGGACGATCGAGGAGGTCCACCGGCGCTGCCGGGCCGCCAAGCTGCCCAAGCCCCATGCCTCGACCATCCGGGCGCGGCTGGATGCGCTGGAACCGCAGGAGAAGGTGCTGAAGCGGCAGGGCAAGAAGGCCGCCCATGACAAGTTCGGCGCCGTGAAGGGTGAGTTCCCGGGCGCGGATGCCCCGCTGGCCGTCGTGCAGATCGACCACACCCTCCTCGACATCATCGTGGTGGACGAGGAACAGCGTCTGCCGATCGGCCGTCCCTGGCTGACCCTGGCCATCGACGTGTTCAGCCGGATGGTGTTCGGCTACCACCTGTCCCTGGACCGGCCGAGCGCATTCGCCGTGGGGCTCTGCCTCTGCCATGGGATGCTGGACAAGAAGGCGGAGCTGGAGCGGCTGGGGATTAAGGGGGAGTGGCCGGTCTGGGGCAAGCCCCGCATGGTCCACGCCGACAACGGCAAGGATTTCCGCAGCCACCTGATCCGGGACACCCTGGACGAGCACGACATCCTCTACGAGTTCCGCCCACCCAAGACGCCCCACTATGGCGGCCACATCGAGCGGCTCTGCGGCACGCTGGGCGGGCAGATCCACGCGCTGCCCGGAACCACCTTCTCCAACCCCAAGAAACGGGGCGAGTACGACTCCAGCGGCAAGGCCTGCATGACCCTGGCGGAGTTGCGCCACTGGCTGCTGACCCTCATCGTCGGCATCTACCACAACAAGGTCCATGACGGGATCAAGCAGCCGCCCCTGGCCCGCTGGAATGACGGCGTCATCGGGGGCGGCACGGTGAAGCGGCCGACCGGCCTGCCCGACCCGATCGCCAACCCAAGGCGCCTGCGGCTGGACTTCCTGCCCTTCGCGGAGCGCACGGTGCAGCCGGAGGGGATCGTCTGGGACAAGATCTGGTACAGGGACCCTCTGATCTCCCAGCACGTCCGGTCCCGCGAGGGCAGCCGCCTGCGCAAGTTCAAGGTCCGCCGCGACCCGACGGACATCAGCAAGCTCTACTTCCTGGACCCGGGGCTGAAGGATTACGTGGAGATCCCGTACCGGGACTATGGCCGGCCCTCCATCTCGCTCTGGGAATACAAGGCGGCCCTGAACTGGCTGGAACGCCAGGGGAAGCAGGCGGAGGACGAGGCCGCCATCTTTGCCGCGTTCGAGGACATGCACCGGATCGCCGACGGGGCCAAGCGGGAGACGAAGCGTGTCCGCCGGCAGCGGGCCAAGCGGGACGAGATGCGCCGGCACCGGGAGGACCTGACCCTGGACCCGCCCGGCATCACCGCCGCGGCGCCGCCCGCCCCAGTAGGCCCGGCGCCGGCGCCCCAGGCCCCCCGGAAGGGCAGGGGAGGCAAGCCGCACCTCTCCCTCGTGGTGGACAACCCCGCCAAGGCACCGGCGGCGCCGTCCGACAGCTTCGACTTCCCCGAGGATGAGATCAGCAAGGGGGTGGAGATATGGTGAGCACCCCGGAACTGTTCGCCCGCCAGGGCATCCTGGGCTTCGAGATCCCGGCCACCCCGGACCTGGAGCACCGCCTGCTGCGCATCCGCAGCCCGCGCTACGTGGACTACGAGGCCGGCAGCCTGATCCTGCGCCGGTTCGCCTGGCTGTACGAGCACCCGGAGGTGCCGCGGCCGCCCTGCAACCTGATCTACGCCGACACCAACAACGGCAAGACCGCCCTGGCCAGGAAGTTCATCCGCGACGTCACCCCGCAGGAGGGCGACCCGCAGTATGGCAAGCTGCCCGTCGTCTACTGCCACTCCCCGCCCTACGCGGACCTGGTGGGCCTTTACGACTCCATCCTGCGCGCCCTGGACGCGCCCTACCGCACCTCCACCCGGGCCCAGGGCAAGTGGGACCAGATTCTGCACCTGCTGCCGGCCGTGGGCACGCGCATGCTGGTGGTGGACGAGGTGAACAACCTGCTGGTGGGCAAGCCCGACTCGCGGATCATGGTGCTGAACAGCTTGAAGAGCCTGTCCAACGAGCTTCGCATCCCGGTGGTGGCCATGGGCACCCAGGACGCCGTCCGCGTCTTCCAGACCAGCCCGGAGCTGGGCAACCGCTTCGAGCCGATCGGCATCCCCCGCTGGACCATCAGCGCCGAGTACGGCCTCTTCGTCTCCCGCTTCGTGAAGAGCCTGGAGCTGCGCGAGGAGAGCTCCTTCCGCTCCAAGGACCTGGTCAGCCGCATCCACCGCATGGCCGAGGGCCTGACCGGCGAAACCTGCAAGCTGATGTCCATCGCCGCCGAGGTAGCCATCCAGACCGGCCGCGAGGTGATCGACATGGAGACGCTGGACAAGGTGCCGTGGGTGATGCCCAGCGAGAGGCGGCGAGCGGCGCGGTGACTAGCATCAAAGTTGCAGCGGAAGCCTGAGGTGAACGGCCTTAGCGATGGCTTGATGGACCCGTCGCTATGTCGACCAAGGTGATGGCCAGGGCCGGCTCGTCCGCCGTAGGGCGTCCTCCAGCTCCCAGGTGCCGCAGATGCTGTCGGCCTCCGCCCAGGCAAACGGCTCCCCCGCCGTGACGGCCCGGCGCAGCATGCCCGCGGCGATAGCGGGCGGGGTGGCGAAGGCCGTACCCTGCGGCATGCGCGCCGCGGCCAGGCGGTCCGGCTGCTCGGCCCAGGCCTTCTGCATGCTCCTGAAACAGGCCCAGGCGGTGAACTGCAAAGTGCGGAAAGCGACTCCACCGGCGCAAGCGACCGGACCAATTAGTACGGTACTCCGCCGGAAAAATATCCTGTATCTCTCAAAAGCACCTCACCGGAGATTGTCCTCCTATATCTCCACCCACCTGTCCCGCACGGCAGGATCACCGAAAACCCTTCCTCGATGAGCGCGCTCCCATAATCCTTCATCTTGGCGGATAGGTTCTCATCATGCGGCTCATCTGAATCGTATGCCGGAAGATCGCCGAGGAGCGCTATAGCTCTGCCTTTTAAAGTGATTGTCCGCATTGGCCTACCTTTTTTCCGATTCGCCCAAGTTGTCAACATCTTGTCGACCGCTTCCGGCACTCTCGCCTTATCAACAAGTCCGGCTCCTTATAAATATAGAAGTAGTTGAAAGGCGATCCTTAGACGATCATTGTAAGCCCAGGACGTTATCGCCGATGGATTGTGCAGATGATTCATCGCTCCTCCTCATGCGCCAAGTGAGACGAGTCAAAACCGAACCCTGATCGCCGCAAGGCAGGGTTCCTCCCACGAAGATTAATGTCACAAGCATTTGTCAACAGCGTTCCGCGTCAGGTGCTCCTCCGGCAATGATGCTCCGTCCCCGCTGGGAGGGCTGGCCACAGCTTTGGCAACGGTACTCTGAAATGGCTTTGGTCGTACCCTATGGCGGTGGATGGCTCCCAGCCACCGTCCAAAGGACCTCCGATGCGGGAATATGTCCTTTCCTGACCACGAGTTCCCTGTTAAAGTCTGTTAGGCCTCCTGTGGTGGCGCCGAAATGGAAATAATGCTCAAATTACCCTTTGGATACTCAACAAGATGAATTTCCAATTCAAATATTTAGGGCCATCTAGGGCAGTGTCAGTCAAGGAGGATTTCAGAAAAATCGATTTCCGCATCCGCAGTTTGCTCCGCGAGAAGCAGGACGACGAGCACCTTTGGTCTCCACCGAACAGGGACCGTACCGATAGCGGGCATCGGGTTTTCCAATACCCGGCGATGATGGTCCCCATCGTTCAGCGTAGGCTGCTAGAGGCAGTGGTGTGTTCCCAGCGTGAAGGCATATCCTTATATGATCCGTTTTGCGGCTCGGGTACGTCCCTAGTGAGCGGAATGCACTTGGGTATGTCGGTACATGGAAACGACATCAACCCACTGGCGGTACTGATCAGCCGGCTTCGGACCGCAAGGGAGGTGGATGCGGACATCGCGGAGAAGGTGCGGCGCGCAGTCTCCGACGCCCGTGGCGACAAATCCCAGGTCGTTGAAACGGCCATGCCGAACAGAGAAAAGTGGTTCAAGCAAGAAGTCGCCCTTGAGTTGTCCGCGTTGCGGCGATCAATCAGGAACGAGTCAAATCTGTGGATGCGCAGGCTTCTATGGACAACCCTCGCAGAGACCATTCGCCTGACCAGCAATGACCGGACGTCGACTTACAAGCTGCATGTTCGTACCGAGGAAGACATCAATCGCAGGGACCAGTCCCCCATCGACGAGTTTGAACGCCTGGCCGCACAGAACGCAAAATCGCTTTTAGGCTTCCGCGCAGCTCTTAATGACAATGGGTTCGTTACTGCTGGGAAGTATTTACGAGATACGGTGGTGAAGCTCGCCGACACTACGGAAACGATGAGCGGCATATGGGGCAGCGAGAAGAAATTCGACCTCATGATGACCTCGCCTCCCTACGGCGACAATGTGACGACCGTAACTTATGGCCAGCACTCCTACTTGCCTCTGAATTGGATAGATCTTGCCGACATAGACGAGGGCGCTTCGCCCGACTTCTTGAAGTCTACTCGCGAGATTGATCAAAGGAGCTTGGGTGGCGGGAAGGTGGCGGCGAAGCGACCTGATCCTAGCAGGCTTCTGGAGGGAAGTCGGGCGCTGAAGAAAGCTTGGGCAAAGCTACCAAGCGGCGGCACGGGCAGGCAAAGGTTGATGTCCTTCTACGCAGACGTGACGCTAGCAATCGACTCCATGCTTTCGGTGATGAAGCAGGATGCCTATCTCATCTGGACGGTAGGCAACCGAAACATCAGTGGATGCGCGATCCCTACTGACAAGATCATTACGGAACTTCTGGAGGCGAGGGGCTGCACCTACGTTGCTGAACTCACGCGGGTTATTCGGCACAAGCGTATGCCCAACCGAAACGCGAGCAGCGAAACGATGAAGCGCGAGCACATCCTTGTGCTAAGGCACGGAGAATGAAATGACCCCGGAATTGGCGTCCCCCCAGCCTGCCGGGGAGAAGCTCGGGTTCGACATCAGCGCCAACGTGGTCCGCCAGCTTGGCGACGAGCTGGTATCCGACGAAGTAACGGCCCTGGTTGAGCTCATAAAGAATTCTTATGATGCCGATGCCAGCTACGTGAGGGTCGAGATAAGTACTGACGGCCGTCCGGACGAGCATGAAACCTATTTCCCTGACGCCAAAGGCTACATCAAGATTGAGGATGATGGCGACGGCATGGGTCTCGCCGACCTGCGTAGGGGCTGGCTAACCATATCGCTTTCAGAGAAAGGCAAGCTGAAGGATCTTGGTGTCGTCACAAAGCGAAAGAAGCGGACCCCATTGGGCGAGAAGGGCCTCGGGCGCCTTAGCACACAAAAATTGGGTGCAAACTTAGAAATCGTTACGAGGAAGTTGGGGTCCGAGGAGGTCAACCATGTCGGCTTCAGTTGGGATTCGTTCGGTACCGGCACCAAGCTTACCGAGGTCGAGGTCCGCCACAAGCAGCCAAAAATTTTTAAGCGGCCACATGGGGCAACCCTCGTAATATCGGGTCTGAAGAACCCTGCCGTTTGGGTTGGCGATGATCTCGTCACCCTTAGCAACAAGCTGGCACAAATAGTGGCGCCCTACGAGGAGATTAAGCCGTTCTCGGTGACGGTAACCATAAACAACAGGCCGGTGGATCTCGCCCCCTTGTCTAGGGAGGTCAGGGCAGCGGCTGTAGCGGTCTACAGCCTACGCTTTTCAAGTGGCAGAATTGAGCTAGATGGTCGGGTAAGGCTTGCAAAGTTCCAGGCGAATGCCTCGGATGATGTGTTTTTTGAAAAAAACGTTTTGTCGGACTCCGGGCGTAGGTTCTTCGATTTTCTCAGCCATTGGAAGTCCAAGGCGCCATTTGTTGGCTACCGCTATGAAGGCGGGCGCCCTGATTTTTTGAGCTTCAGCTATGAGGTCGCGCTGGCGTCTTTGAAACCGAGCCTGGCGGAGGATGTTTCCGACAGTAGGGGTGCCAAAGACGTCATCGTTGCCGACCCGGGACCATTTCGATCCGAATTCGCCGAGTATTCGCTGCGCAACTTAGGCGCCGGCGGCATGCGTGATGTTTCCACTCTATCTGACAGCACCCTCAGATCCCTGGTGAAAATTCATGCAGGCGTCAAGGTTTTCCGGGACGGGTTTGGAGTCCGGCCTTATGGGGTAGACCAAAACGACTGGCTGAAGCTTGGCGCCGCCCAAACTAGCGGCAGCTCCTGGTATGGGTTGAGGCCAAACAACACGCTCGGCTACGTCCTGATATCCGAGAAGCATAACCGAAGCTTACGTGAGAAGACAGACAGAGAAGGTTTCATCGACAATCCCTATTCCCGAAACTTTTTCAAAATCCACTCTCATGCTGTATCGGTGATTAATCAGTTTCACGAATGGGTAAGGCGCGGATATTTAGCCTTCAAGGCTGAGTGTTTGCCAACGCCAGTTGATTTGCTAGACGCTTCAGCCATGACTGAATTCGCGTCCGCCGCCACTGGTCATCTGGACCGATTTTCTTCCTCGGCGGCAGCTGTTCAAGCCAAGGTGCAGCCTCTGCAGGCAAGGGTGTCTGCTTTGGTGGAGGACATCCGCCAGCGACCACTGCTTGGGATGGACCCCGAAAGGCTACACGCCTTGATGGCTGACTTGGAGACAACACTGGCTCAGACCCGTGCGGCTTTGTCAGACGCCGCCTCCTTGAGGCCTCAGGCGGAACAACTCGTGGCCTTGGCCCAGCACGTGACGCCCCGCATTGCGATGTTGCAGCAGAGAATAACCGATTTCAGCGAACTCGCGAGCCTGGGCCTGATCGCGGAAGCGCTGACCCATGAAATCGAAAACATAGCCGATAGGGTTGTGAGCCGGGCAAAGGGCGCCATGAACAAGGCGCAGAAAGCAAAGCCGGAAAACGTCGAACTCCGTCTATACGCCATGGACGTTATCGCCTCCGCGAACGCACTTTCTCGCCAAGTAAGCCACTTATCGCCATCCCTGAGATACAAACGTGATGTAACCGAAAGATTCGATATTGCAAGTTTTGTGGCAGATATCAAGAATTATCACGATGAGAGATGGCAGGCATCGGAACTTGTCTTGCATATTTCCTCGGAGAGTGAAAATTTTGAACTTAACGCGAACCGTGGCAAGCTCATGCAAGTGTTTGATAATTTGATAATGAACTCTGAATATTGGGTTAGGCAAAATTTGGCTACGGCGGGCGGCACGCCAGGTTGCATTCATGTTCTTTATAGCCCTATGATGGTACAGATATGGGATAGTGGAACTGGTGTGGATCCGGCAGTGGAGGATACCTTGTTCGAACCGTTCGTAACGTTGAAGCCGCGGAACGAAGGACGGGGCTTGGGACTGTTCATCTGTAGTCAGATTTTGGAGTCGCTCGGCGGAACTCTGGTACTGCTTCACCGCCGAAACTCGTTTGGGCGACGCTATGTGTTCCAGATGGATTTGTCCGGCGCGGCTCCCGAAGGGATGGGTAAGAAATGACTGCTGAGACGGATAAGTGGATAGAGGGCCGTCAGAAGCTTGGCGAGCTGTTCACAAAACTCAAGATCAAGACCGTCGTCATCGTTGACGACGAGTATGAGCGGATCCCTGGACCGTCCGACGTGACACGGGTTTTTCTGTCCCAAGAAGGCGACGAGGGACGGAGGCAAAAGCTTCGTGCCATACTGTCATCAGTTCCCTTTGACGAGCCGGATGAGAACTGGACTGACCAACTACTGCGCGCGCTCAGCGAGGCTACGCCCGACCAGCTCAAGACCGTGGCCGCCCTTACAGCTGATCTGACCGACGGCGAGAGTGATGCGGCGGTACTGTCCCAGGTTGAGGCATGGCTGCCCGAGAACATACACCTAGCTAGGTTGACGCCCGCTGAATGGGAAAGCGCAGCTGACGGCTACCTAGGCTCGTGTTCGCATGAGTCCCGCACGTTGTTCCTGTTCGACCAGGAACTAGGCACGGCCACATTGCCTTCTGCAAGAACCTTCCGGACAGGAGTGGACATCATTCGCAGTCTTGTTTCAAGACATCCGGAAAAATTCGGGAAGAACTTTTTTTGTGGTATATTGTCTCACACTATTGAAGCAAATGATGAGATTGGAAAATGGCGCAAACTTGCGAATGATAATGAAGCGGGGCTGAAGTTGAAACACTTCATGGCTCTCTCAAAAAAGAATGTTCGAGCAGGGGAGAATTTTTTCCGTTCTATCAGAAGGACAGTGTTGAATATATACTGCGAAGAGATAAAAGAAGTTGCTGAGGAGAACTTCGCGATTGCACTGAAAAGTGCGCTGGACTCGTTCCGGGACATCGACCCAATCGACTTTGAGCACATTGTCCTCAAGTCTTCAGACAAGGACGGTGTAGCTGAAATCGAAACTATTCAGCGCGTTTACCTCATCCTCCACCGGGCAAGCGCGAGAAGCGCTTTCCTCACGCAGGACCGGCGCAGGAAGATGCAGGACAGTGCCAAGCAGGCGCGCGCGATTGCCGACGTGGATCGTGGGGGAACCAATCACTCGCTGGTTCGCCTCCGAAAGCTTCGCCATGACGAGTTGTTCGACGACGGAGGAAATATTAATCCCTGCCATGAGCCTGTCAGGAACGGCGATATTTTTGAGGTGGGCAGTGGCGCCGACACTCAAAGGTATGTTCTGATTGGCCAACCTTGTGACCTGATGGTGCGCAAGGACGGGAAGCGGAGTAGGGAGAACAATTTTAAGATAGCGTTTCTGGCGCCGCTCACAATGCTTGATGTGTCGACAACGCCTGAAGACAAGAAGGGTGTCAATTTTTTCAGTTTGCCTCATGTCAATTCGGGCGGCGATCTCCAAGCAATAGTGAGATTCAGCGAGGCAACAGTTGCCAATCTAGAAGTTCTAGACTTAAGTGTCCTCAATGATGATGGTGCCTGTAAGGTCGAGAAAGACAAATCTCCAGACCCTGATGCCTTTTATCATCTGTCCTGGGTAAAGAGAGCAGGCCTTTTGCAAAGCAGATATTCTAAGATTATTCGCGAAGTCGAGGATTTCGAGCGCCGCCACGGCGCCGATGCAGCGAAAGAGTTTGGAAAGTGGCGGATGCCAAGTCTGGCGATGTCTAGCAGCTTACGGTTTCTTGGTTCGTTCTCCAAGGGCGCCATAACATATCCGGTCACGCGTGTATCGCGGGCCATTGAGCCTCTATCAAACCAGATGCTAGCTGCATTCGGAGAATTCGTGGCCCGAGAGGCTCGCGACCATGATTATTCTTTGCTCGAGGTGGTCGCCAGCTGAGCATGAGGGAGCGTCTCCCGGGATTGGCGCCTCCTGCGTGGCGGGGCCGACGTTCCTGTGCGCCACTGTCTTTGCCCCCCGCAATAGCCGGCGCCCCCGCCAGCCCGGGGCGATGCCGGGTTGGCATCGACCTCCGCCTTCTGGTGAAACATTTTGCCGCTTTGGGTAGGTCGCGGGCCAGCTGCACTGGGCCTTTGCGGCGGGGGAGCCGTTCGCCTGGGCGGAGGCCGACAGCGTTTACGGCACCTGGGTGCTGGAGGACGCCCTGCGCCGGACGAGCGGGCCCTGCCTAAAACCTGGTCGACATGGCGAGGGGCCCATCAAGCCATCGCCAAGGCCGCCCACCTCAGGCTACCGCTGCAACGTTGATGTTAATTGCCTGGCGTTTTAAGGCGCGTGAAGTTCATTGTCGTTCCCGATACTGTCCGCACCAATCATCAGCACTCGTCAGCGGCCAGATCGCCTGTACATCCAACTCGGCACCGACTCCCGTGACATGGGCGCGCGGCGCGGCTTGGCGGCAGGTGCCGCGGCGGTGGTCGGGGTGGCCGTCCCAGTAGCGGCAGTGGGCGCAGGTGGTTTCCATGGTGCGGGCTCCAGCTTCGCTGAATTCTGGGAGGGCTGGTGCCTTGTCGGTCAAAGGTTTATGCGGGAGTAGTCAATCGGGCAGGCAGCGCCGTACCAGCTGGGTAAGGTGCCGGCTGGGCAGAGGTGCTGGATTACTTATGTGAACTCTGCGGAAATGACGGTTTTCTAACACGAACCCTCAGAATTTCCTTACAGCAACCCTTCGCCTTTCGGCCCGATTCAGCCTAGCCACGTCCATTTACGACTGAAGCCGAGACCAACATCCGCAAAACCATCCCGAACAGACCGTCGCCCCGGCTCGTGCCGCGGGTGTTTTGGCGCGTCCAGCGGGGCTCCAGGTTCAGCTGCTTGGCGTACAGGGTATGGCCCAGCATCCCGTTTCCTCCTTCTTTGTCCGTTGGGGACATTAGAACACCGTGATCCGCGATCCGGACCCGGCTCCTTTGCCGTGTCGCCATTGGGGGTAGGTGGTCGGCGCAAGTGGGAACCCTCTGTCTCGGCCCCGGTTGGATTCCCTCGACTTCGAATCAATTCCAGGACAGGGGAACACGGGGCATGGGCCGGGTCCTGAAGTGGGTGTTGGGCGTGCTGGTGGGGCTGGTGGCCCTGGTGGTGGTGGGCGTGGCGCTCTTCCCCTGGGACCGGGCGGCCGGCTGGGCGGCGGAGAGGGCCAGCCAGGTGACGGGCCGGCAGGTGGGCATCCAGGGCCTGCATGTGGACTGGTCCTGGCACCCGGTGGTGACCCTGCGGGGGATCACCGTGGCCAACGCCCCCTGGGGCAGCGAGCCGCTGATGGCCGACATCGAGCAGGTGCGCGCCGTGGTCAGCCTGTCGGACCTGTTGCGCGGGCGCCTGGCCCTGCCGGAACTGGTGGTGACCCGGCCCAAGGTGCTGCTGGAGAAAAGCCAGGAGGGCACCGGCAACTGGCGCTTCGAGGGCGCCGCGGCGGATGAGGCCGGGCAGGCGGCGGCGCCAGAGGACCGGGGGAGTTCCCCCTGATCGGCCGCATCGCCATCGAGGAGGGGCTGCTCACCTACAAGGACCAGGCCAAGCAGGCGAACGTCACCAGTCGCATCGCCACCGTGGCGGGGACGGGGGTGACGACGCGCTCCAGCTCACCGGTGAGGGGAACCTGGCCGGCAAGCCGCTGAAGGTGGAGGTCACCGCCGGGCCCCTGCTGGCCCTGCGCGAATCCGAAGAGCCCTATCCCATCGACATCAAGGTCCGCGCCGGCGGCACGCGGGCGGAGATCGGCGGCACCTTCGAGGACCCGGTCCAGCTCCAGGGCCCCAATCTGGGCCTGATGCTGGAAGGCCCGAACCTGGCGGAGATCTTCCCCCTGTTCGGCATCCCCACCCCCATCACCGACAAATACGCCCTGGAGGGCCATATCCGCCGGGAGGGGGAGCTTTGGGCCGTGCGCGACCTGAAGGGCCGGGTGGGGCAGAGCGACCTGTCCGGCTGGGTGACCCTGGAGCCGCGGGACGTGCGCCCCCTGATCAAGGCGGAACTGAAATCCCAGAAGCTCCGCCTCCAGGACCTGGGCGGCCTGATCGGCATGACCGCCGACAGCGCGCAGAAGCAGAACGAGCCGGCGGGTGCCGACGGGCAGCTCGTCCCCGATACGCCGGTGGCGCTGGACCGGCTGAAGGCGGCGGACATGGAGGTGGGCTTCACCGGCGGCGACGTGCAGGTGCCGGTGCTGCCGCTGAAGGATGTGGCCTTCCACCTCAGCCTCAAGGACGGGGTGGCCCGCATGGACCCGCTGAAGATGACGGCGGAGGTCGGACGCATCGCCGGCAGCGCCGTCCTGGACGGTAGCAAGGAGACGCCGGTGGGCCGGTTCGACATCGGCATCCAGGGCGTGGGCCTGAAGCCCTTCTTCGCCGGCACCCGCTTCGAGGACGAGACGGAGGGCACCATCGGCGGCCGCGTGAAGCTGGCCGGGTCAGGGAAATCCCTGTCGGGCATCCTGGGCGCCGCCGACGGGGAGATCGTGATGGTCATGGAGGGCGGCAAGGTCAGCCACCTGCTGGTGGAGGCGGCGGGCGTGGACATCGCCGAGGCCCTGGGCGACCTGATCGGCGGGGACGAGCCGGTGGGCGTGCGCTGCCTGGTGGCGGACTTGGACGTGAAGGACGGGCTGCTGAAGACCAAGACCCTCGTCTTCGACACCACGGACACCAACATCGCCGGCAACATCACCAGCCACCTGGGCAAGGAGACGCTGGACGGCCGGATAGAGGCCTACCCGAAGGACCCCAGCCCCCTGGCCGCCCGCATGCCGGTCACCTTCGGTGGCACCTGGGCCAACCCGAAGCTGGGGGTGGAGGCGGAGAATGCGGCCGCCAAGGGTGCGGCCGCCGTTGCGCTGGGCGTTCTGTTGACGCCGCTCGCCGCGATCATCCCCTTCCTGGAGACGGGCGGCGGTGAGGATAGCCCCTGCCGCAGCCTGATCCAGCAGGCGGAGGACAAGCCGAAGCAGGAACAGAAGCCGGCGAAAGGGCGGAAGGGTTGAGGGGGAGGGCGGGCCCGGGATGCCGGAACCCGCGTCAGCGCCCGCCCGCCGCTGGCAGCGGCTTGGCCCGCAGGTCCAGCACATAGGCCAAGGTCACCCCCATGCGCTCGACACGCACGATCTCCGGACCCTTAGGGGCGTCCGGGCAGGGGCTGCGGGTGAAGCTGACATAGAAGTCCACGGGGCCCTGGCCGTCCGGCGGGGCGCGCCAGCGGGGCGGCAGGTAGTACAGGGCGGACTCGTGGGGGCCGCAGACCCGCACCCGATATGGCCTGGTGATCGCCTCCGCCCCCTCGGCCCGCACGATGTCCCGTGACAGGATGCGGGCCGCCTCCGACAGGGCGGTGCCCCAATAATCCAGCTCATAGCGCCCATCGGCGCCGCGCACGCCGCCGGCCAGGGCGTTGTACCAGACTGCCTCATAGGGGTGCAGCCGGGCCATGTCGACCAGCATGGCCGCGGCCCAGCCTGCCAGCACCGTCGGCCCGATCCAGGCCCGCCGCTCCGGCAGCAGGCCCAAGGCCCGGTCCAGGGCCAGGGCGGCGGCAACCGCCAGCACCGGCAGCAGGAACAGCAGGTGCCGGATGCCGTCATACAGCACCGCGTCGGTCACCATCACCACGGCCGGGGGCAACAGCACGGCCGCCCCCAGGCCGATCCGCTCGGGCCGGAGGTTCCCGCGGGCCAGCCCTGCCAAGGCCCAGCCCAGGGCACCGCCAAGCGCGGCGATGACCAGCAGGGGCAGCTTCACCCCGAACCCTGCCGGCACGTACCACCAGGGCAGGTCCGTCGTCCGCAGCTCCTGCCCGGCGAAGCGGAAGGTGAAGTCCAGGGGGAAGCTTGAGAACTCCGTCAAGGCCCGCACGGGGTTGCCCAACGGGTCGAGCTGGGCCCAGGGCCAAGCCGCCACCATCACCGCCCAGGCCAGCAGCAGGGCCGGCAGCAGCCTTGCCGCCGCCATGCCCACAGCCCGCGCCAGTTCCGTCCCGATCCCCTGCCGCCGCGCCGCCTGCGCCAGCCAGACCGGCCCCCCAGCGCCAGGGGCGCCAGCAGGATCACCCCGCCCACGCGGATGCCAAGGGCGCAGCCCAGGGCGACGCCCAACCCGACCAGGTCCCTCCAGGCCGGCCGGGGCAGGGACCGCAGGATGCGGATCTGGTACAGGGTGCACCAGGCGCCAGCCACGGCGAAGGGCACGTCCTTGGGGTTGGCGAAGGCGTGGCCCATCCAGAGCGGTGTCAGGACAAGCAGCAGCACCGCCAGGGTCCCGGCCCGCGGCCCCGCCAGCTCCCGCCCCAGCTTGAACACGGCCAGCAACCCGGCCAGCCCCACCAGCCCGCCCAGCAGGCGGCGGCCCGCATAGGGGTCCAGCGGCAGCAATTCCCCCAGGGCCGTGGCGGCCGTGTCATACGCCGCGCCGTAAAGGTAGAGGTTCTGGTACTCGAACACGCCGCGGTCCTGGCCCAGGGTCAGGTACCATTCCAGGGCCCGCCGGCCATATTCCAGGTGCAGCGGCTCGTCCCAACTGATGCCATAGCCGCGGAAAGTGGCGACCACCGCGACCAGCCCGAGGATGAGCAGCACGCGCCCCCACCGGCCCCACGCCTGCTCCGTCATGGCGCTTGGCCTTGCCTTACGGGGCCAAACCGCCGCGCAGCTCGGCCGGGGGCTCGCTGCGGGCTTCCTCCTGGCGGGGGGACAGGCCGTGGCTCTCCCCCACCAGATAGAGCGGGCGGCCCTTCACCTCGGTGAAGATGCGGCCGACATAGTCGCCCAGCACGCCCAGGCAGATCAGCTGCACCCCGCCCAGGAACAGCGTGGCCACCATCAGCGACGCATAGCCCGGCACGTCCACGCCGTAGACCAGGGTCTTGGCCATGATCCAGACCCCGTACAGGCCCGACAGGGCCGCCACCGCCAAGCCCAGCCAGGACCACATGCGCAGGGGCACCGTGCTGAAGCTGGCGAAGCCGTCCAGGGCGAAGCGCATCAGGCGCCACAGGCTGAACTTGCTGCTGCCCGCATGGCGGTCCGCCACCTCGAACGGCACCGCCTCCTGCCGGAAGCCGACCCAGCTGTAGAGCCCCTTCATGAAGCGGGTGCGCTCCGGCATGGCGTTCAGCGCGTCCACCACCACCCGGTCCATCAGCCGGAAATCCCCGGCGTCCCGCGGCAGGTCCACCTCCGACAGCCGGTCCAGGGTGCCGTAGAAGGCGCGGGTCAGGGTGCGGCGCAGCCAGCCATCCGTGGCGCGGTCCTGGCGCACGCCATAGACCATCTGGGCACCCGCCTGCCAGCGGGCGACGAAGGTCTCGATCAGCTCCGGCGGGTGTTGCAGGTCGCTGTCCATCAGCACCACGGCCCGGCCGCCAGCTTGGCGCAGCCCGGCCGACATGGCGACTTCCTTGCCGAAATTGCGGCTGAAGCGCAGCAGCTTGACCCGCAGGTTGCGGGCGCGCATGGCCAGCAGCATGTCCCAGGTGCCGTCGCCGGAGCCGTCGTCGACGCAGATCACCTCATAGGGCAGTCCCACCCGCTCCAGCACCGGTTGCAGCCGGGCGAACAGGGCGGGGATGCTGCCCTCCTCATTGTGCATGGGCAGCACCACGGACAGGACCACGGCCTCGGTGGCGCCGCGGAAGGCGATGGGCTTCGTGGGGTCCGGATGCTGGGAGGACATCATCTCTCTCTGGCGGAACGGGTCGGTCCTGGAAGGCCCGCGTCGCTTTGGTGCCCCTTATGACACCGAATTAACGGGTGCAACAGCGCAGGTTTCGGAAAGCTGCCGCGTGTAAGGTACGGCGCCATCCTGTCATCATTTCGGCACGGATTACCATTAATGGGTCGGGCATGGCGCCCCCGACGCCGGACAGAGAGCCCGAGGCCCCACCCTTGTCACGCAAGACCCTGCTCATCACCGCCGCCCTGCTGGTTGCCGGCATCGGCTTCGCCGTCTGGAACTGGCGGGGGTCCGACGCGCCGCCGCCCGTCACCTACAAGCTGGCGCCGGTGGAGGAGGGGCCGATCACCAGCGCCGTCTCCACCTCGGGCACGGTCCAGGCCGCCAACAGTGTCGTGGTGGGCTCCCAGCTTTCCGGCCAGGTCCTGGAGGTGCTGGTGGACTACAACAGCAGCGTCGCCAAGGATGCCGTGCTGGCCCGCATCGACCCCTCCACCTACGAATCCCGGGTGCGCCAGAACTCCGCGCAGCTCGAGGTGGCCAAGGCCCGGGTGATGGAGCAGGAGGCCTCCGTCCGCCGGGCGGAGCTGAAGCTGGCCGACAGCCAGCGCGACTTCACCCGCCGCAAGGCCCTGCGTGCCGCCGGCAACCTTTCGG
The DNA here is from genome assembly GCF_012913305.1 of Aerophototrophica crusticola. Taxonomy (NCBI): domain Bacteria; kingdom Pseudomonadati; phylum Pseudomonadota; class Alphaproteobacteria; order Rhodospirillales; family Rhodospirillaceae; genus Aerophototrophica; species Aerophototrophica crusticola. The sequence continues at coordinate 824,057 of NZ_CP051775.1, forward strand.
AACGGGACTTCGACACCGCCAAGACGACCCTCGACACCGCGGCGGTGGAACTGGACCTGGCCAAGGCCCAGCTCGCCAATGCCCGCGCCACCGTGGCGCAGCAGGAAGCCACCCTGGCCCAGGCGAAGATCGACGTGGAACGGACCATTATCCGTTCCCCCATCGACGGCATCGTCATCAGCCGGGAGGTGGAGCCGGGCCAGACCGTGGCCGCCAGCCTGCAGGCCCCGACCCTGTTCACCATCGCCAGCAACCTGTCCGAGATGGAGGTGGAGGCGCGGGTGGACGAGGCGGACATCGGCCGGGTGCGGCCGGAGCAGCTGGTGCGCTTCAGCGTGGACGCCTTCCCCGGCCAGCGCTTCATCGGCCGGGTGCAGCAGATCCGCAAATCGCCCAAGGAAGTGCAGAACGTCGTCACCTACACCGTGGTGGTCGCCGCCCCCAACCCGGGGGAAAAGCTGCTGCCCGGCCTGACCGCCAAGCTGGACATCGTCATCGGCGAGAAGGACAAGACCCTGCGCGTCCCCTCCCAGGCCCTGCGCTTCCGGCCGCGGCAGGAGGCGCCTCGCCAGGGCAGCGGCACGCCCGTGGCCTCCGCCGGCCCCGGCACGGCCAACGCCGCCACCCCCGCCGCGGCCCCGCAGCCCGGCGCGCAGGAGGGGCGTCGCCCCGCCCCGGCGGGCAGGGTGGCGAGGGCGGCATGCGTGGTCCCCGGCCCGGTGCCGCCGGGGCGGACAGCCCGACCCCGGGCACCCTCTATGTGCTGGAGGACGGCAAGCCCAAGGCCGTGCCGGTGAAGTTCGGCCTGCAGGACACGGATTGGGTGGAGATCGTGGAGGGCCCGCTGAAGCCCGGTGACCAGATCATCCTCCGCGCCGACCGTGCCGACGGCTCGGGCGCCTCCGGTTCCGGCCGGCCCCCCGGCCCGCCCATGAGGTTCTAAGGGCATGGCCGAGATCCAGACCATCCCGCCTGCCGCCGCCGCGGACCGCCCGGTCATCGCCTGCCGCGATGTGGCGAAGACCTATGCCATGGGCGGCGGCGTGGTTCAGGCCCTGCGCGGCGTCAGCCTGGACATCTTCGCCGGGGAGTTCGTGGCCGTCATGGGCCCGTCCGGTTCCGGCAAGTCCACCCTGATGAACCTGGTTGGCTGCCTGGACACGCCCAGCGCCGGCCGGGTCGCCATCGACGGGGAGGACGTGTCCGACCTTTCCCCCGACCAGCTTTCGGACATCCGCTCCCGCCGGATCGGCTTCGTCTTCCAGCAGTTCAACCTGCTGCGGCGGACCTCGGCCCTGGAAAACGTCATGATGCCCCTGATGTATGCCCGCCGGCCGGTCACCGACCGGGCGGAGCGGGCCAAGCGGTGCCTGGGGATGGTGGGGCTGGGGTCGCGTACCGACCATTTCCCCTCCCAGCTTTCCGGCGGGCAGCAGCAGCGCGTGGCCATCGCCCGTGCCCTCGTGAACGACCCGACCCTGTTGCTGGCGGACGAGCCCACCGGCGCCCTGGATACGCGCACCGGCATGGAAATCCTGGAGCTGTTCCAGCGGCTGAACCGGCAGGGCATCACCATCGTGGTGGTCACCCACGACCCGGAGGTGGCCGCCGCGGCATCCCGCGTCCTCACCTTCCGCGACGGGCGGCTGGTCAGCGACCGGCGCAATGCCAGTCCGCGCGACTTGGCGGCGGAGCTGGCCGCCCTGCCGCCGGCCAATGACGAGGCGGGGAGGCGGTGGCATGACCATCATCGACGGCATCCGCATGGCCCTGGCGGCCATCCGCGCCAACGCCATGCGCAGCCTGCTGACGGTGCTGGGCATCGTCATCGGCGTGGCGGCGGTCATCACCATGGTGGCCATGGGCTCCGGCGCCCGGGACCAGGTGCAGCAGCAGGTCAGCTCCATCGGCGCGAACCTGATCATGGTCACCCCCGGCGTGCGGCGCTTCGGCGGCGTCGCCGTCTCCGGCAACGCGATCCTGTCGGAGGAGGACGCGGCCGCCATCATCCGGGAGGTGCCCGGCATCGCCGCCGTCGCCCCCACCCGCAGCGGCAATGTCCAGCTCGTCGCCGGCAATGCCAACTCCACCAGCCGGCTGGAGGGCATCACCGAGGACTACATGGTCGCCCGGGAATGGACCATCGAGTCGGGCCGCAGCCTGTCCAGCTCGGAGGTGCGGACCGGCGGGCAGGTGGTGCTGCTGGGGCAGACCGTGGCGCGGGAGCTGTTCGGGGAAAGCGACCCCGTCGGCCAGTCCATCCGCATCAACCGGACCCCCGCCACGGTGGTGGGCCTGCTGAAGTCCAAGGGCCAGACCAGCTTCGGCCAGGACCAGGACCGCATCGTCATGGTGCCGCTGCCCACCTCCCGCCGCATCCTGGGCAACAGCCGCATCCAGCCCCGACGGGTGGACACCATCACCGTGAAGGCGGAGAGCGGGGGCCGGCTGGGCACCGCGGTGGAGGACATCAAGGACCTGCTGCGCCAGCGGCTGCGCATTCCTCCTGGCGGCACCGACACCTTCGAGGTGCGCAACCTGACGGAGTTCCTGTCGGCGGCCACCGAGGCCACCCAGACGATGACCATGCTGGTCTCAGCCGTGGCCTCCGTCTCGCTGCTGGTGGGCGGCATCGGCATCATGAACATCATGCTGGTCTCCGTCACCGAGCGGACGCGGGAGATCGGCCTGCGCCTGGCCGTGGGCGCCAGGCGGGGGGACATCCTGCTGCAGTTCCTGGTGGAGGCGGTGACCCTCTGCATCATCGGCGGGGCCATCGGCATCGGCCTGGGCATCGGCCTTGCCTACCTGATCGGCAACCTCGCCCAATGGCCGGTGCTGGTGCAGCCGAACGTCATCGTCATGAGCGTGCTGATCTCTGCCGCCATCGGCGTGTTCTTCGGCTTCTGGCCCGCCCGCCGCGCCGCCCGCCTCGACCCCATCGAGGCGCTGCGGTTTGAGTAGGGGGTGATTGTGAGGTGGACAGCGAGGCGGAAGGACTCGGACACGGATGAACGGGATGGTTTCCGGATAACCGGGATAAGATTTTGTGGCTGCGCCGCAGGCAAAAAAACTCTATGGCCGGCGCACAAGCCCCTGCCGTTCCGCCCCATCCGGGACAATCCGGCCATCATCCCGTTCATCCGTGTCCAAGTCCTTCCGCCCCGCGTCCTTCCACGTCGGCCGAAGAGGACCTTCACGCCCCCACCGTCCGCTGCTCCTGTATCCCCAACCCCTCGACCGACAGGCGCACCGTCTGCCCCGGTCGCAGGAAGCGGGGCGGCTTCTGGCCCATGCCGACGCCCGGCGGCGTGCCGGTGCAGATCACGTCGCCGGGGTGCAGGGTCATGAACTGGCTGAGGTAGTGGACCAGGAAACGGACGCCATAGACCATAGTGGCGGTGCTGCCGTCCTGCATGCGCTGCCCGTCCACCTCCAGCCAGAGCCTGAGGGCTTGCGGGTCCGGCACCTCGTCCGCGGTGACCAGCCAGGGGCCCAGGGGGCCGAAACCGTCATGGCCCTTGCCCTTGTCCCAGGTGCCGGACCGGTTCATCTGGAAGTCGCGCTCCGACACGTCGTTGACGACGCAATAGCCGGCCACATGGTCCATGGCCGTCGACTCGGGCACGTACTTGGCCGTGGTGCCGATGACCACGCCCAATTCCACTTCCCAGTCGGTCTTTTCCGAGCCGCGGGGGATGGGCAGGGCGTCGTTGGGCCCGGCGATGCAACTCGTGGCCTTCAGGAAGACCACCGGCTCCGGCGGCACCGTGGCCCCGGTCTCGGCGGCATGGTCGGCATAGTTCAGGCCGATGCCGATCAGCTTGCCCACGCGGCCCACCGGCGGGCCCAGGCGTGGAGTGCCCTCCACCAGCGGCAAGGTGCCCAGGTCCAGCGCCCGCAGCCGGTCCAGGTTCTTGGGCAGCAGGGCATCACCGGCGATGTCCGGGATGAAACCCGACAGGTCGCGCAGGCGCCCATCCCCGTCCAGGATGCCCGGCCGCTCGGCGCCCGGCGATCCAAAACGCAGCAACTTCATCCCGTCCTCCCCCATTGTGGCCGGGCAGTCTAACCTGGGGAAGGGGAGGGATGTCCCGTTCCTCAGGGGACTTGTGCCACCTGGGAACGGTCGGTGGGCGTCACGGACTTGGACTTGGCCACCAGGGTGCGCTGAGAGGGGTCCTTCGGGGTGATGGGGTGGCGGTCGCGGGGTAGTAGCGCCGGACCTTGACCACATACTCCTGGGTCTCGGCATAGGGCGGCACCCCGCCGTGGCGGCGCACGGCCCCCTCGCCGGCGTTATAGGCCGCCATGGCCAGTTCCACGTCGCCGTCGAAGGCGGTCAGAAGCTGGCGCAGGAAACGCATTCCGCCGTGCAGGTTGGCCGTGGGGTCGAACCGGTCGGCCACGCCGAAGCGGTCCGCCGTCTCCGCCGTCAACTGCATCAGGCCCTGGGCGTCGCGGGGGGACACGGCATCCGGCTTGAAGCCCGATTCGATGGCCACGACCGCCATCACCAGCTCCGGGTCCAGCCCGTATTTCGGGGCCAGCTTGCGGATCAGCTTCACCAAGTTGGCGGGGGCTTGTGCTCCGCCTGGGCGATCTCCGCGCCGGAGCAGGCGGGCTTGGTCTTGCCGGGGGCGGGGAGCTTGGCAAGCATGCGGCGGGCCGTGTCATGCCCCTGGTCGGCCGCCAGCTTCAGCCAGGCCGCCGCCTGCTTCCGGTCCACGCCGATGCCGTTGCCGGTCATGAACATCCAGCCCATGGCAAAGGCGGCCTCATCATTCCCGGCCCGGGCCGCGAGGCAGTAATGCTTCACCGCCTTTTCGGCGTTCCGCTCCACCCCGACGCCCCGTTCATAGGCCCGGGCAAGACTAAAATGATCTGTGACATTTTCGGACGCAGTCGAGGCGGAGGCTACATTGCGCCCACTGTCAATAGAAATTGCGGCATGAGCGGAGGACCCCAGATGAATTGCCAGTATGGGAAGAATCCACCTGAGATGCTGCATCGTCACGTCCCCCGTTCTTGGTTGGTTGAGGGCGGATATCATGGGGCCGATGCTGAGGCCAACCGGGCCATGCGGTCTATTCCTCTCCCTATACTATCCACTTTCGATCGGGACAAACACGGGTTACTACCCGTAAGTGGTGTGCTTATGATGGTAGCAGGAGGATCGGCCTATGCCGTTTATTTTTGGGTGTCGGATGGGCCAGGACGTAATATGTGCTAGGCTCTAATACAAATTTGTATCCAGGATTTATTAGTTACTTGCTTGTTATGGGCCCCTTTCAACTGCGCCGATTGGCACCCGCACTCTTACTTTTGCGCCCATACCAGCTCTCGCGCCGCGCCCTATACTATGGGTGACTGTTACAGACCCATAGGGAGACCCGTGATGGGTGTCGAACACCAGGCCCCGCCGGACCGGACCCTGCGTCCGGACGCCCCGATGCCGCCGGTGCTGGAAGTCCCGTCCACCCCCGAGACAGATGCCCCCGCCCCCCGCGGGGCTGAGAACTGCCCTGAGGTGATCGGGCAGATTGAGCAGGAGATCCCCGCCTGCGCCGCTTCGCCCGCGCCATGGTGCGGGACAGCGCGCTGGCCGACGACCTGGTCCAGGAATGCCTGGAGCGGGCGCTGTCGCGCCTGCACCTCTGGCAGCCGGGCACCAACCTGCGAGCCTGGCTTTTCACCATCCTGCGCAACCTGCACATCAACGGCATCCGCCGCCAGCAGACCTTCGTGGACATCGACAGCGAGGTGCAGACCGGCCTGGGCGGCGCCCATGGCTCCCAGGTGGTGCGGCTGGAGCTGCGCGATCTGCGCCGGGCCCTGGACAAGCTGCCGGCGGAACAGCGCGAGGTGGTGCTGCTGATCGGCCTGGAAGGCATCAGCTACGCGGAGGCCGCCGACATCCTGCAGGTCTCCATCGGCACGGTGAAGTCGCGCCTGTCCCGTGGTCGTCGGGCCCTGCGCCTGCTGATGGATGGCGGGGCGGACGCCCATGAGTCGATCCATGAACGTGAATCGGCCTGACCTGCCGGACTGCAAGACAGGGTCGCCGTCCCGCCCATACCTGACGGTCATCGAAGGGGGCCTCGCCGGCATTCCGCCGTCCGCCCCACCGCCCGCCCCGGAAGACGGGGAGGGGTGGGATGACCTGCATGGCTGGGTGGACGGGGCCCTGCCGTCCCACCGCTCGGCCGTGGTGGGACTGGCCCTGTCGCGTGACCCCGCGGTGGCTGGCCGCGCCCTGGCCTACAAGGCCCAGGTGGAGGGCCTCCACGCCCTCTACGACCCCATCCTGAACGAGCCGATCCCGGAGCGCCTGCTCCAGACCCTGCGTGCCGCCGAGGCTAAGCCCCGGCCCACGGCGGAAGGGGTCCCGGTTCGCGCCGCCGGCCGCCGCTGGCTGTCGGCGGCCCTGGCCGTCCTCGGCCTCATGGTGCTGCTGGCCCAGCAGATCCTGGCGGACATACCGCAAAGCCTCGGCATCGTCGGCGGCGGGCTTCTCCCCTGACGAACCCCTCGATCCCAAAAAGAAAGCGGCACCCGTGAGGGTGCCGCAGAAGGGACGAGGCAATCATCGAGAGGCAAGTCGACTACGACATGCCCGGCCCCCCTCTCATGGCAGGAACCGGGTCGGGCATGGGCGCCTATGGGGGGCAATGCCCATGGGCTAGCGGCGCCGGACCAGGCCCATGATCAGGGAAACCACGAAGACGACCAGGAAGAGGAAGAACAGGATCTGCGCGATCCCAGCCGTAGCCGAGGAGATGCCGCCAAATCCAAGCACGCCGGCGACCACCGCGACGATGAAAAAGATCAAGGCCCAATAAAGCATTCGTTCCTCCATCGGGACTTGCCGCGGCGCCACCTGGTGGCAGCGGCATTCATGATGGAGAACGTGGCATTTGCCGAAAAGGTTCCAGCCCCGGCACGCGGTGTCCGCGAGGGGGCTGTCCATGCCGTCCCGGTCGGGCGGCCTATGCTGTCAGGTGGGGCGGGGGATCAGGCCCGGCGGCGGCGACCCGGGCGCTTGCCGTCCTGGGGCCGCGGATGGACTTGGCGGTGGTGGGTGCGGCGGGTGGCAGCGTGCAGGCCAGCAGGCCCCGATAGGCCGATTGGATGATGCCCGGCAGGGAATCGACGGAGGTCGGGTTTGCCCGGGTATAGGACGTGGCGATCTTCACGGCCAGCTCACGCAGGCCAGGGACAGGCTGTTCGCTCATCGTCATCTCCGCCTTTTGGTCGTTGACCTGGAATACTTTGACACGCAACCCAAGTCCACAACCGGAGAAGGACATAGCTCTCGCTAATTTGGCCTAGAACCTTCGGGGGGAAGGTTCGGCCACAGGGAACAGGGGGCGCCCTGTGCTGTTCCAGGGGCGCAACGAACCATATCCTGGCAAGGAGAGGATAGCCGATGAACCGGACCACCAGGACCGCGCTCGCCGCCCTGATGCTGACTGCCGCCCCCGTGGTGGCGCTCGCCCAGGGCACCAGCGGTACGGACATGACCACCGGCGGCACGGGCACGACCACCGGTGCCACCACGGGCACCACCACCGGCACGACCGCTGGCGACATGGCCACCGGCAGCACCGCCGGCAGCACCGATGCCATGCCGGCGGTGCCAACACCGGCACCACCACGACCTATGGCAGCCCGACCACCGGCAGCACGGCGACCGACAGCACCTCCACCATGGGCGGCGCCGCGGCCACGGGCGGCATGGGGTCCACCGCCACGGACACCGGCTCCTCCACGTCCGGGACCAGCAGCACCGCCGCCAGCGGCTCGGGCGACTCCCAGGTCCTGGCCGAGGTGGAGAAGCCCGCCAAGGGCAACGCCCGCCAGCGGACCGCGGAGACCCAGCGCGCCCTGCTGAACCGCTTCAGCCAGCTTGGCTTCGCCGACGTGCGCGAGTTCCGCCGCGAGGGCGAGACCTACATCACCGAGGCCAAGACGGCCGAGGGCGACTGGGTCAGCGTCGTCCTGGACCCGGAGAGCGGCACCATCGTGCAGCGCAAGTGACGGGGTCGCCCAACAACCCCTCCCACCCCGCGGCAAGACGGCCATAACCGATCCGGTCGGTCAGGTCCGCCAAGCGCAGGGGACGTTCCAGCCGCTGGCCCGTGTCCCGGGCCAGCGGTTTCGTTTTGGCGGCCATGGTCGCCTCCACCGGCCCAAGGAACCGCCCCAGGGGCACCCTCAGGCCCAACCCCACGGCCAGCCCGTCGGCCAGCAGCGCCTCCGCCTCCAGCAGCCCGCCGCCGGGCAGCCGCATCTCCAACGCCGCCACCGGGCCCCAGCCGCCGTCCAGGAACCGCTCGCCCGCCAATGACAGGACCGTGTCCGGGTCGCCGATATCCTGCCTGATGCCGACGGCGCCGGTGGTCACCCCGGTGTCCTGCCGCAGTCCGAAGCCCGGTTCCCGCTTCCAGGCCTGGTGCACCCGCAGGCCGAGCCGCCAGGTGGAGCGGAACGGCCGGTATTCCAGTTCCCGCCGGCACCGGCGAACATCTCCTCCAGGTAGCCCGCGTCCAGCAGGGCCGTCAGCCCGTCGCCCAGCCTCGCATAGGCGGCGAGGCTCGCCCGCTCCAGCCCGGCGACCCTTGCCGCATAGGCATCCAGGTCGCCCCGGACCGGCCGGGGTCCCGGCGGGGGCAGCAGCAGGGCGGTATCGTCCAGGCCCACCCGGCCCGCGAGGGAGAGCTGGATTCCCGGCAGGGGGCGCAGGGCCGCTTCCAGGCCCGCCGTCCAGCGATAGACCCAACCGGCATCGCCCGGTCCGGGCCCCAGCTCGAACCTTGTGTCCAAGGTCAGGTCCAGCTCCGTCCCCAGGGCGTCGGGGCCGTCGGCCTGGGAAAAGCGTGCGTTGCGGGCGATCTCCGCCGGGCTGCCCCGCAGGCGCTTCGCCCGCTCCAGGTCGGCGCCCAGCATCTCCACCCGCACCCCGGGCAGGCCCTGGGCGTGGGTCTCCACCGTCACCGTGCCCTGGCGGGAGGGCGGCGTTCCCAGGGCGGCCCGCCCCACCAGCCTGGCCAGGTCGGTCCGGTCCGGCACGCCCAGCACCACCCGGCCCGGCCCCGCCACCCGTGCCCGGGCCGGCCGCGGTTCGGGCACGGGCAGGCCGTCCGCGTCGGCGCGCAGGGTCAGGCCCGTGATGATGCCGCGCCCGGGCTGGTAGCCACCCGACATCTCGATCCAGGACAGGGGGCGGTAGGTCAGCATGGCCCGGGGTTGGCTGACCGGGCCGAACCGCCCGCCTTCCAGGACGGCGGACCAGGCCCCGCCTTCCGGTGTCCAGCGCCCGACCAGCAGCGGCGACATCCTGCCCTGGAACCAGCCCCGGTCGCCGGACCAGGCCAGGCCGCCGGAAAGCCGGATCGGCCCCAGCGTCTTGCCCAGCATGACCGCGTCCGCCCGCTCCGCCCCGATGCTGCCCAAGCCATGGCTCGCCAGCAGCAGCGACGGCCGGTCCCGCGTCTCCGCCAGCCCAAGCCAGGAGATGTCCACCACGCTTTCCGTCAGCCATCCCCGCCGCAGGGCCAGCCCCAGCTTGGGCAGCGGGCGGGCTCCGGCCAGGACCAGCGTCTCGAACTCGTCCCGTTCCGTGGCGACCCAATAGCTCCCCACATCCGGCAAGAAGCCCTCCGGCCGGCTGCCGGGCAGCGCCGCCGGGTGCCCGCCGGCCAGGGCCGCCGTGCCGAGAAGCAGGGACAGGAAGGCAGGGAGGATAGGGCGCAAAGCAAAAGGCGACAGCGGCGGGGGTGCGCCACTGTCGCCTAGTGTAGGGTGAAACTCAACTGTCGCGCGTCAGGCGCGTAGGCGTGACCTCAGAACTGGTCCTCTGCCAGGGCCATGACGCTGCGATGCCCCTCCACGATGGGCTTCAGCAGGCCCAGGGTCGTCGGCAGCACCTGGTCGGCATAGAAGCGGCCGGTGACCAGCTTGGCATCCAGGAACTTGTGGTCGGCGGACGGGTCGCGCTGCTGCTCCACCGCGGCCATCATGCCCTTGGCGGTCAGGTAACCGCCGATGGTGACGCCGAACATGCGCAGGTAGTTCACCGCACCGGACGCCGCGGCCACCGGGTCGGCCTTGCCGGCTTCCAGCAGCCACGTCGTCGCCTGCTCCACCGCGTGGGCGGCGGCCTGCAAGTTGGTGCCGATGGTGGCCAGGTCGTCGCCCGGGCCGTCCTTGGCCTGGGCTGCCACGTTCTTGATGTCCGCCAGCAGGGCGAAGGCGGCGGCCCCGCCGTCGCGGATCACCTTGCGGAACACCAGGTCGTTGGCCTGGATGCCGTTGGTGCCCTCATAGATCGGGGCGATGCGGGCGTCGCGGAAATGCTGGGCGGCGCCCGTCTCCTCGATGAAGCCCATGCCGCCATGGACCTGCACGCCGATGCTGGTCAGCTCCACGCCCAGGTCGGTGCACCAGGCCTTGCAGATGGGGGTCAGCAGGTCATTCAGCCCGGCATAGTGCTTGCGCGCCTCGGCGTCCGGGTTGTTGTGGGCGTTGTCCAGGGCGAAGGCGGTCAGGTAGGCCAGCGCGCGGGCCGCCTCCACCTGGCTCTTCATGGACAGCAGCATGCGCCGCACGTCCGGGTGGTTGATGATGGCGACCGGGTTGGGGTCCTTGCCGGTCAAGGCGCGGCTCTGCACCCGGCCCTTGGCATAGTCGCGGGCCTGCTGGTAGGCGCGCTCGGCGATGGCCACGCCCTGCATGCCCACGCCCAGCCGGGCGTTGTTCATCATGGTGAACATGTACTCGATGCCGCGGTTCTCCTCACCGACGAGGTAGCCGACGCACGCATCGTTGTCGCCATAGGCCATCACGGCGGTGGGGCTGGCATGGATGCCCAGCTTGTGCTCCAGCCCCGCGCAGCGCAGGTCGTTGCGGTCGCCAAGGCTGCCGTCGGCGTTCACCAGGAACTTGGGCACCACGAACAGGCTGATGCCCTTGATGCCCGCCGGGGCGGTGGGCGTGCGGGCCAGGACCAGGTGGATGATGTTGTCGGTGAAGTCATGCTCACCGAAGGTGATGTAGATCTTCTGGCCGCTGATCCTGTAGCTGCCGTCGCCCTGTGGCACGGCCTTGGTGCGGACGGCACCCACGTCGGAACCGGCCTGCGGCTCCGTCAGGTTCATGGTGCCCGTCCACTCCCCGGTGATCATCTTCTCCAGGTACAGGCGCTTCTGCTCCTCGGAGCCATGGGCCGTCAGCAGCTCCACCGCCCCCTGGTTCAGCATGGGGCAGAGGCTGAAGCTCATGTTGGCGCTCTGCCACATCTCCTGGATCGGTAGGGCCAGGGTCCAGGGCAGGCCCTGCCCACCATAGTCCGGGCTGAAGGGCACGCTGTTCCAGCCGCCCTCCACATACTTCAAATAGGCGTCGCGGAAGCCGGTGGCGGTGCGGACGACGCCGTTCTCCAGCGTCGCGCCCTCCTGGTCGCCCACCCAGTTCAGGGGCGCCAGCACGTCCCGGGCCAGCTTGCCCGCCTCTTCCAGCACGGCGTCCACCAGGTCGGGGGTGACCGCGTCGAACCCGGGCAGCTCCGCCACCTTGGGCAGGCCCACCACATGGTTGAGCGTGAAGCGCATGTCCTGGATCGGCGCGTTGTACGGAATCATGGCGAGCAAACCCCTCCCGGCTTTTCGAATTCGAAAGGCGGGGTGCCGTGCCCGCCCGGGCCGTAACATGGCCGGAAGCGCGCGGCCGGACAAGGGCCGGGGGGGAAGGCCGCTCAACCCGGGGTGACAGCCCTGGGCGCCATCGCTAGGCTGTCCGGAAAACGCCCGCAAGGTTCCTTGGAGGAAGCATGCCCACCGTCATCGTCACCGGCGCGAACCGCGGCATCGGCCTGGAGTTCGCGCGCCAGTATGCCGCGGACGGCTGGCGGGTCATCGCCACGACCCGTGATCCGGCCAAGGCCGCCGACCTGTCCGCCACCAAGGGGGTGGAGGTACGGGCGCTGGAGGTCGCGGACCCCGCCTCGATCCAGGCCTTCGCGCAGGGCTGGGCGGGGAGGCGGTAGACCTGCTGGTCAACAACGCCGGCGTCATGGGGCCGGAATTCCCGCGCCAGTCCAAGGACGGCATCGACGTGGAGGGTTGGCTGCACACCATGCGGGTCAACACCCTGGCCCCGCTGCTGCTTGTCCTGGCCCTGCGGGAGAACCTGGCCAAGTCCAAGGCGCCCAAGGTGGCCAGCATCACCAGCCAGCTCGGCAGCATCGGGAGAACGAATCCGGCGGCATGTACGCTTACCGCGTCTCCAAGGCCGCCCTGAACATGGGCAACAAGAGCCTGGCGGTGGACCTGCGGGATCGGAACATCTGCTGCATCGTCCTGCATCCCGGCTGGGTGCAGACCGACATGGGCGGCGCCAACGCCCCGGTGAAGCCCACCGACAGCGTCGCCGGCATGCGGCGGGTCATCGCCCGGGCGGGGATGGAGGTCACTGGCTGCTTCTTCGGCCATGACGGCCGCGAAATTCCCTGGTGACCCGCGGTCCCTGACCGATCCCCCGGCGGGCGTCGTTCAGGCCGACGCCCGCAGATCCATTCCGGAATTGGCTGCCTGGATCAGGCGGGCGGCCTCCGCCATCTGGGCCGCGGCCTCATCCAGGGCGCGGCGGCTGGGCAGGCGGGACAGGTGGGACACCCTTTCCAGCAGGCTGAGGGCGGCGTCCAGGTCTTCCACGGCGGACAGGATGCGGTCGTAGCTCACGGGTTCGGCTCCGTCGGCGCGGGCGACCCGCCCTGGGCGGGCGTAGGTCGTCTTTGCCTAAAATCCAAAGTTGTTGGCGGGCTACCCATGCCACGGGTCATTTGGCCGGTCATTGATCCAAAGGGTTAGGGTGCCCTGCGCGGCCATCCGCCGCGCCTGACCCTTGCCCCAGGCCGCGGCGGGGCGCAGGATCAGGGCCAAGGCAGGCCAAAGACCTGCCGAACGGGGATGGAAGCGCGGCCATGCGCAAGAACGTGACCTTCTACTTCGATTTCGCGTCGCCCTACGGCTATCTGGCGGCGACGCAGATGGACCAGTTGGCGGCCGACACCGGCTGTGACGTGGTCTGGCGGCCCATCCTGCTGGGGGTGGTGTTCAGGGCCACGGGCAGCGCGCCCAACCTGCAGCGTCCCCTGGTGGGCGACTACCTGCTGCGGGACGTGCCCCGCTTCGCCCGCAGGCTGGGGGTGGAGCTGCACCTGCCCATGCCGTCGCCCTTCGCCTCCCTGGCCGCGGCCCGCGCCGTCTATTGGGCGGAGCAGCGGGATCCGCACCTGGCATCATCGTTGGCGAAGGCCGTCTTCGCCGCCCATTGGGCGGAGGGGCGGGACATGGCCCTGCCGGAGAACGTGCTGGACGTGGCCGCCAGCCTGGACATCAACCGGGACGACCTGGACTCCGGCATGCAGGACCCGGCCGTGAAGGACCGGCTGCGGCGGGAGACGGATTCCGCCATCGCCCGGGGCGTCTTCGGCTCCCCCTTCTTCCTGGTGGGGGATGAGCCTTTCTGGGGCGTGGACCGGCTGCCCCAGGTGGCGGACTGGCTGCGGACCGGCGGTTGGTAACCGGGGGAGGGGTCGGATGCTGTTGCTCCTGCATGCCTGGTTCACCTTCCTGCCGCCGATCCTGGCGGTGCTGGGCCTCACCTGGGGCGGGCCCTGGATCTTCCTGGCCCCGGCCTGGAGCCTGGGCGTGGCCGTGCTGCTGGACCTGGTGGTGCCGCCAGACCTGCGGCCCCGACGCGTGGGGCCGGTGACGCAGGGCCTGCTGGGGCTGCTGACCTGGCTGGTGTTGCCGGTGGTTGGCTTCGTGGTGGGCTACGGCCTGTGGATCGTTGCCACCGTGCCCTCGCCTGGTGGGAGGTGTGGGCGACGGCGCTGGCGGTGGGCATGGTCTCCGGCGGGATCGGCATCAACACGGCGCATGAGCTGGTCCACCGCCGCCATGCCTGGGAGCGGGGTTTGGGTGTCGCGCTGCTCAGCCTCACCCTCTACGCCCATTTCCGGATCGAGCATGTGCACGGCCACCACCGCCGCGTGGCCACCCCGGACGACCCGGCCACGGCCCGGCTGGGGGAGGGGGTCTATGCTTCTATGCCCGGACCATCCCGGCCCAGTGGCGCAGCGCCTGGACCCTGGAGGCGGAGCGGCTGGCCCGCCGCGGCCACGGAACCTGGTCCTGGCGCAACCGGATGCTTTGGTACGCGGCCGTCCAGCTCGGCCTGCCGGCCCTGGTCCTGGCGTTCCTCGGGCCCTGGCCCTGCTGTTCTTCCTGCTCCAGGCCCTAGTGGCGGTGCAACTGCTGGAGACGGTGAACTATGTGGAGCATTACGGGCTGGAGCGGCGGCCCACCCGGCCCGGCGCCTATGAGCCGGTGCGCCCCCGGCACAGCTGGGACTCGGCCCACCGGCTGACCAACTGGACCTTGTTCAACCTGGGCCTCCATGCCGACCACCATACCCATGCCGGCAAGGCTTCGCCGAGTTGCAGCCGGAACCGCAGAGTCCGCAGATGCCCACCGGCTATTCCGGCATGGTCCTGCTGGCCCTGGTGCCGCCCCTCTGGCACCGGGTGATGGACCCGCGGGTGCGGGCGTGGCAGCAGGGCATGGCGCTCAGCGCGGCGGGCTGACGGGGCGGGCGCGCAGCCGGTCGAAGCCAAGGCCCAGCGCCATCGCCGACAGGGCCACCCCAGCCACAGCAGCCGGTTCAGCAGCAGCCCGCCTTCCAGCGGCACGGGCAGGCTGTTCCGCTCCTGCACCGACCAATAGCGCGTCGCCTCCGCCAGGGCGCGCAGGCCGGACGGGTCCGCCAGGGCCGCGGTGCCGCGGCAGTCCGGCCCCACCATGAAGACCTGGCCCCCCAGCCACCAGGCCAGCAGCCCCAGTATCGCCAGCCGCCCAGCCCAGGCATTGCCCGTCACCCGCCCGCGCGCGAAGGCCAGGGCGCAGGCCAGCAGCAGGGTCGGCCAGCCCATCAGCAGCAGCGCCGCGACGTGGCCCCAGGGGCGGAAAGGACCCGTCTCCACCGATCCGAACGGTCCCAGGGCACTGCCGACCGCCAACCCCAGCGGCACGCCCGTGAAGGCCAGGACGACGGCCGCGGTCGCGCCGGCGAAGCGGGCGCCATCCACGGTCCCGCCCTCGGCCGGCAGCAGCAGCTGCGGGATCGCCAGCCCGAACAGGCTGAGGATCGCCACGGACTCGGCCAGCGTCACGGGGCTGTTCGCCGCGACCCCCGCGCCACCGCCCCCCCGGCCAGCACGGTCGCGGCGCTGGCCAGGAACGACAGCCCGAAGCAGGCCCAGAAGGCCGGCCGGCAAATCTCCAGACAGAAGGCGGACAAGGCGGGGTGAAGGGTCATGACACCCCATCCATCCCCCGCGCGGCGCTCGGTGCCAAGGTCCAAACGATGGGCTGGCGGGGGTGCCGCCCGCCTGCTTCCGCCGCCCGCCCGGACGGGCTATACAGTGCCGCCGCAGCCCACCCCCGGTATGCCGTGATCAAGCGCACCTACACCCGCAAGGAAGTCCAGGACCTGCTCAACGCGCTGGAGCGCCAGGCGCGCGACGCCCTGCGCCTGGCCAAGCTGGCGGAGGATGAGGCGGCCAAGGACAGCTTCCAGGCCTATAACGACTTCCGCGCCAAGGTGGGGGAATTCAAGGCCCTGTGCATCCTGATCGAGGGCCGGCTGAAGAACCTGGAGGCCGTCCGCGCCGACGACCTTCAGGAGGAATATGCCCGCCTGGACACCATGATGCTGGGCGTGCTGGTGCGGGCCAGCATGCGCGCTTCTTCTTCGTCCTGTCTGCCAAGACCATGCTGCCCATCGGCGCGCGGGAAATCTTCGTGTCTGAGCTGCGCAGCCTGTACGAGGCGGCGGAAAAGCTGAAGCGCCCGAATATGCCGGCAAGCTGGGCGACAAGCTCCAGGGCGACCTGGACACGGCGGAGATGATCCTGGAAGAGATCATCCACAAGGCCCCGTCGATGCTGCAATTCAGCTGAAGCGAAACAGTTTCAAAGCCGACGCGGTTGCGCCCTGCCCGTAGGTCGGATTAGGTGCGCTAGCACCGTAATCCGACGTTGGCCCAGCCGATGGCTGTCGGATTACGCTCCGCTAATCCGACCTACGGCACGACCACGGGATGCCCCATGACCGACCGCGACGCCCATTACCTCCGCCATGCCGCCGACCTGTCCCGCAAGGGCATGGATTCCGGCGCCGGGGGGCCGTTCGGGGCGGTGGTCGTGCTGGACGGTCAGGTGGTGGGGGAGGGGTGGAACCGTGTCACCAGCACCAACGATCCCACCGCCCATGCGGAGGTGGTCGCCATCCGGGAAGCCTGCGCCAAGCTGAACCGCTTCGACCTGCGCGGCGGCGTGCTCTATGCCAGTTGCGAGCCCTGCCCCATGTGCCTGGCCGCCAGCCTGTGGGCCCGGCTGGACCGGATCGTCTATGCCAACACCCGGGACCAAGCCGCCGACATCGGCTTCGACGACGCGGAACTCTACGCCCAGGTGGCCCTTCCCCCCACCGCCCGTGCCGTCCCCTGCATCCACCAGCCGTCCGACGCGGCGCTGGACGTGTTCAAGGCCTGGGCGGACAAGACGGACAAGATCCCGTACTAGGTTCCCTCTCCCTGGGGAGAGGGTGCCGAGCGAAGCGAGGCGGGTGAGGCAGACGGGAGCAGGCCGACGACAGGGTTTGCGTCTCGCCCTACGCCCACCTCCCCCGCCTTCGCGGGGCAGGCTCTCATCCGGCGCTGGCGCGCCACCTTCTCCCCAAGGAGAAGGAACGGAGGAAAGTCCATGCACCCCACCGACACCGACGTCCTCATCCTCATCGACATCCAGAACGACTTCTGCCCCGGCGGCGCCCTGGCCGTGCCGGACGGGGACGCGGTGGTGCCGGTTGCGAACGCCTTGGTGCGCCGGTTCCGCCATGTGGTGCTGACCCAGGACTGGCACGCCCCGAACATGCCAGCTTCGCCAGCCGCCACGGCCTGGCACCCTTCTCCGAGGTCAGGCTGGACTATGGCCAGCAGACCCTGTGGCCCGACCACTGCGTCCAGGGCACGGCGGGCGCCGACTTCCACCCGGGGCTGGAGGCGACCGAGGCCGAGCTGGTGATCCGCAAGGGCTTCCGCCCCGCCATCGACAGCTACTCCGCCTTCTTCGAGAACGACCGGCGCACCGCCACGGGCCTCGCCGGCTATCTCCGGGAACGGGGCTTCACCCGCTGTGTCTTCGCCGGCCTGGCCACCGACTATTGCGTCGCCTTCTCGGCGGAGGACGCTGTTCGCTGCGGCTTCCAAGCGGTGGTCGTGGAGGATGGCTGCCGCGCCATCGACCTCAACGGCTCCCTCGCCGCCGCCATGGCCCGGCTGCGGGCGGCGGGGGTGGGGGTGGTGCAGAGCGGGGAGATCGGTTGACTCACGGCAGGCTTTTTCCTGCTTCCCCGCGAAGGCGGGGGCCCACAGTTCTTTTGCGACGGTTCCGCTGCTGATGGGGTCAAAAACCGTGGACCCCCGCCTTCGCGGGGGATGCGTTGTCTCTGCGGCAACGGTGGTTCACCTACCTTGGCGATTTCCCCGCCATGCGCCCCATGGCAGGCCGTCCCCGGAAACCGTCACTGGCGCGGTACCGTCCGTTCGGGCTATGACGCGGCGCAGTGGGGTGCCTTGCGCGCCGTCCCGGGTGAGGGTCCCTTGGTTTCCTATTCGGTCGTCATCCCTGTCCTGAATGAGCAGGACAACATCCTGCCGCTGGTGGAGGAGCTGGTGGCGGCGTTGTCCGCCGGCCCAGCCTTCGAGGTGGTGTTCGTTGATGACGGCTCCACCGACGACACGCCGGCCCGTCTGTGTGAGGCGAAGGCCAGGTTCCCATGGTCCGGGTGCTGCGCCATGCGGCCAAGTCGGGCAAGTCCGCCGCCTGCGCAGCGGCGCCCGCGCCGCGCGGGGGGACTGGGTGGTGACCATGGACGGGGACGGCAGAACGACCCCGCCGACGTCCCCCGGATGCTGGAACTCATCGCCGCCGACCCCGCCCTGGCCCTGGTGGCCGGCAACCGGCGGCGGCGGCAGGACACCGTGTGGAAGAAGATCGCGTCGCGCACCGGCAACGGCATCCGCCGCGCCCTGCTGCATGACGCCTGCCCGGACACGGCCTGCGGGCTGAAGCTGATCCGCCGCGACGTGCTGCTGGCCTGCCCTTCTTCAACGGCATGCACCGCTTCTTCCCGGCCCTGGTGCAGGGCCACGGCCACCGTTACGCGAACCTGTTGGTGAACGACAGGCTGCGGGCGGCGGGCACGTCCAAATACACCAACCTGGGCCGCGCCTTCGTCGGCCTGTTCGACCTGTTCGGCGTCGTCTGGCTGCTGCGCCGGACCACCTTGCCGCCGGCAGCACCCGAGGTCTGAGCCATGATCTGGACCCATATCGAGGCCTGGTGGCACGCCGCCATCGCGGACAAGGGCTGGCTAGTGCTGTTCGGCCTGTCCGCCCAGATCATGTTCATGATGCGCTTCGTGATCCAGTGGGTCAGCAGCGAGCGGGCGGGGCGGTCCGTGGTGCCGGAGGCCTTCTGGTACTTCAGCCTGGGCGGCGGGATGATGCTGGTGGTCTATGGCGTGCTGCGGCCGGACCTGGTGATCATCGTCGGCCAGTTGCCCGCCCTCGTCATCTACAGCCGCAACATCGTGCTGATCCGGCGGGAGAAGCGCCGCCTGGGCAGCGTGGACGCGCGGGAGGAAGCGGTGCGGGAGGCGGCGGCCGAATGACCCACGCGCCCCACCGGCTGACCCGCCTGACCCCCATCCATTGGGCCCTGCTGGTCCTGGTCAGCCTCGCCTGCTTCCTGCCGGGCTTCGCCACCATCCCGCCCTTCGACCGGATGAGAGCCGCTATGCCCAGGCCAGCCACCAGATGCTGGAAACCCGAGACTTTCGTGGACATCCGCTACCAGGAAGAGGCCCGGCACAAGAAGCCGGTGGGCATCTACTGGATGCAGGCGGCCAGCGTCAGCCTGCTGACCGGCGGGGCGGAGCATGGCGCCATCTGGATGTACCGCATCCCGTCCCTGCTGGGCGCCATCGCCGCCGTGCTGCTGACCGCCTGGACCGCCAGCCGCCTGTTCGGGGCGACAGTGGGGCTGGCCGCCGGCCTTGCCATGGCCTGCACGGTGATCCTGGGCGTCGAGGCCCGCATGGCCAAGACGGACGCCGTGTTGCTGGCCACCATCGTGGCGGCGCAGGGCGTGCTGGCCCGCATCTACCTGGACCGGGAAAAGCCCATCCCGCCGCCCCTGGCCTGGTGCTGGCCTTCTGGCTCGCCATGGGCCTCAGCATCCTGGTCAAGGGCCCGATCATCTTCATGGTCACCGGCGGCACCATCCTGGCCCTGCTGGCGGTGGAGCGGCGGGGCGGACTGGCTGCGGCGCCTGCGCCCCGGCATCGGCATCCCGGTGATGCTGGCGGTGGTGCTGCCCTGGCTGGTGGCCATCGGCATCCAGACCCAGGGCGCCTTCTTTCAGCTACGCCATTGGGCACGAGTTCCTCGGCAAGGCCGGCACGGGGCAGGAGAACCATGGCGGCCCGCCCGGCTATTACCTCGCCACCTTCTGGCTGACCTTCTGGCCCTGGTCGCTGCTGGCGGTGTTGGCGCTGCCCTGGATCTGGCGCAACCGGTCGGAGCCGGCGGTGCGCTTCTGCCTCGCCTGGATCATCCCGACCTGGCTGGTCTTCGAGGCGGTGGTGACCAAGCTTCCCACTACCGTCGTCACCTTCCCCGCCATCGCCGCCCTGACCGCCGCCGGCGGCGCTGGACCGGCACGCGGCCGGGTGGTGCGCAAGCCTGGCTGCTGGCCCTGGCCGGCTTCCTCTACATGGCCGTGACGCTGGCGTTCGCCGCCATCATCGCCGGCTTCCCCTACCAGCTCACCGGCAGCGTGCTGCCGCTGGCCCTGCTGGGCGGGGCGGTGATTCCTCTGCACGGGGGTGGCCGTGCTGGTGCTGGAAACGGGGCGGGAGCCCAACCGCCTGCTGCTGGGCGGCGTTGCCGGCGCCATCCTGACCTATGTCGCCGTCCACGGCGTGGTGTGCTGGCCGAACCTGACCCATGTGGCTCAGCCCGCAGGTCAAGGCGGTGGTGGACCAGCACAAGCCCTGCCCGGACACCCTGCTGGCGCGCCGCTGGCTATACGGAGCCCAGCATGGTCTTCCTGGTGGGACCAAGACCCGCCTCGGCAACGGGCGCCATGGTCGCGACCACCTGGCCACAACCCCGCCTGCGCCCTTGGCCTGGTGACCACGGGGGAGGAGGAAACCCTGTTCCAGCAGACCCTGTCCGCCAAGGGCCTGTCCCCCGGCAGGTGGCCGAGCTGCAAGGCTTCAACTACTCCCGCGGCAAGCCGGCGACCCTGCGCTTCTACACGCTGGGCGCCTGCGTCGTAGGTCGGATTAGCGAAGCGTAATCCGACATCCCAGGTCCAACGCGGGGCCGTCGGATTACGGAGCCTGCCGGCTCCTAATCCGACCTACGAGGGTTGCGCATTCCGGCCTTTTCGGGAGGTCGCGCCCTGCTTACTGTCCCGCCCCAACAACCAACCAAGGAGGGACACCATGGCCGGTCGCATCGACGCTCGCCTGAAGGAATTGGACATCGAGCTGCCCAAGGCGGCGGCCCCTGTCGCGGCCTATGTGCCGGTCATCCGCACGGGCAACCTGCTGTTCACCTCCGGCCAGATCACCGTGTTCAACGGTGAGGTCAAGTTCATCGGCAAGCTGGGCGCCGAGCTGGACGTGGAAGCCGGCAAGCAGGCCGCCCGCCTCTGCGGCCTGAACATCATCGCCCAGGCCAAGGCCGCCCTGGACGGCGACCTGGACCGGGTGGTCCGCGTGGTCAAGCTGGTGGGCTTCGTCAACTCCACCCCTGACTTCACCGACCAGCCCAAGGTGATCAACGGCGCCTCCGAGCTGATGCAGGAGGTCTTCGGCGACGCCGGCAAGCACGCCCGCTCCGCCGTCAGCGCCGCCTCCCTGCCGCTGGGCGTGGCGGTGGAGGTCGAGGCGATCCTCGAGGTGCAGTGAGTGGGGGGGCCGCAGGCCCACCGCAGCTTTCCTTGTTTCCCCCGCGCAGGCGGGGGTCCACGGTTCTTGACCCGGTGCTTGGCGGTGCCGTGGCTGAAGACCTGTGGTCCCCCGCCTTCGCGGGGGAAGCAGTCGGGATGGCGCGATCCGTAGCGTCAGCATCTCGACTACCTTCCTTGCCCAAGCCCGGCATCGTGCTACATGCGGGAAGTCATCCCGGAAGCCCGAGGGCCCATGTCCGCCGGACCCGACCAGCCCCAGACCCTGTCCGTCGCCCTTGTCGACCGCGTTGCCGACGTGCCCCCGGCCGACTGGGACGCCTGCGCCGGTACCGCCAACCCCTTCGTCGGCCATACCTTCCTGCGCCTGTTGGAAGAGAGCGGGTCGGTGGGGGAGGGGACCGGCTGGGGCCCGCAGCACCTGACCGTGCGTGACGCGGCGGGCAGGCTGGTGGGCTGCGCGCCGCTGTACGTGAAGACCCATTCCCAGGGGGAATACGTCTTCGACCATGGCTGGGCCAACGCCCTGAACCAGGCCGGTGGGCGCTATTACCCCAAGCTCCAGGTGTCGGTGCCCTTCACCCCGGTGCCGGGCCCGCGCCTGCTGACCCATGCGCAAGCCCCCGCCGGCACCCGCCGCGCCATGATGGATGCCCTGGCCACCATCGCCCGGCAGAACCGCCTGTCCTCCGTCCACGCCACCTTCACCACGGCGGAGGAGCATGAGGAGTTCGGGGAAGCCGGCTGGCTGCAACGGCTGGGCACCCAGTTCCACTGGGAAAACCGGGGCTACACGGACTTCGACGACTTCCTGGCGGCCTTCTCCTCCCGCAAGCGCAAGGCGGTGAGGAAGGAACGGCGGGAGGTGGCGGACAGCGGGCTGGAAATCCTGTCCCTCACCGGCCCCGACCTGAAGCCGGAGCACTGGGACGCGTTCGACAAGCTGTACCGTGCCACCAGCGACCGCAAATGGGGTTCCCCCTACCTGACCAAGCGCTTCTTCCACCTGCTGGGGGAAGCGATGCCCGACAAGGTTCTGCTAGTCATGGCCCGCGACGGCGGGCGCTGGGTGGGCGGGGCCCTGAACCTGATCGGGGCGGACACGCTGTACGGCCGCAATTGGGGTGGGGCGGGGGAATACCCCTACCTGCATTTCGAATGCTGCTACTACCGCGCCATCGAGTTCGCCATCGAGCACGGCCTGAAGCGGGTCGAGGCGGGCGCGCAAGGGGAGCACAAGATCCAGCGCGGCTACCTGCCGGTCCCCACCTACAGCGCCCACTACATCACCCACCCGGGCCTGCGCCGGGCGGTGGCCGATTTCCTGGAACGGGAAACCCCCGCCATGGAAGCCACGATCCAGGCCTATGGCGAGGAAAGCCCGTACCGGAAGGACGGGGAGGGCTGAATCGCACTTTCGAATTCGAAAACGGCCCGGCAGGTCTCCCCGCCGGGCCGCTCCGCATCCCAACCTAACTGGCTGGGATCACATGCCGATGGCCTGCTCCGGCGCCACCACGGGGCCCAAATGGGCGATGCCGGGGTGGGTGAGCTTGCCGCGGAACACGTTCAGGCCGTTGCGCAGGTGCACGTCGTCGGCC
This sequence comes from Aerophototrophica crusticola, assembly GCF_012913305.1. NCBI lineage: Bacteria > Pseudomonadati > Pseudomonadota > Alphaproteobacteria > Rhodospirillales > Rhodospirillaceae > Aerophototrophica > Aerophototrophica crusticola. Next base: position 846,764 of record NZ_CP051775.1, read on the forward strand.
AGGGCGCGCTGCCAGCCCTTGTCCGCCAGCGCCAGGGTGAAGGGCGCGGTGGCGTTGTTCAGGGCGAAGGTGCTGGTGCGGGCGACCGCACCCGGCATGTTGGCCACGCAATAGTGGATCACGCCGTCCACCACATAGGTCGGGTCGGCATGGGTGGTGGCGCGGCTGGTCTCGAAGCAGCCGCCCTGGTCGATGGACACGTCCACCAGGACCGAGCCCTTCTTCATGCGGCCGATCATGTCGCGGGTGACCACCTTCGGCGCCTCGGCGCCCGGCACCAGCACGGCGCCGATCACCAGGTCGGCCTCGAGCACCGCCTGCTCGATGGTGTCCACGTTGGCATAGACGGTGTTCAGCCGGCGGCCGAACTGCATGTCCAGCAGGCGCAGCCGGTCCAGGCTCTTGTCCAGGACGGTCACATAGGCTTCCAGGCCGATGGCCATGCGGGCGGCGTTGGTGCCGACCACGCCGCCGCCGATGATGGCGACCTTGGCCGGGGGCGTGCCGGGCACGCCGCCCAGCAGGATGCCGATGCCGCCGTAGGACTTCTCCAGGCAGTGGGCGCCGGCCTGGATGGACATGCGGCCGGCCACCTCGGACATGGGGGCCAGCAGGGGCAGGCCGCCGTTGCGATCGGTCACCGTCTCATAGGCGATGCAGATGGCGCCGGATTCCTGTAGCAGCTTGGTCTGCTCCGGATCGGGGGCCAAGTGCAGGTAGGTGAACAGGACCTGGCCCTCGCGCAGCATCTTGCACTCATGGGGCTGCGGCTCCTTCACCTTCACCACCATGTCGGCGGCGGCGAAGATCTCCTGGGCGCTGTCCACGATGCGGGCGCCGGCGGCCACATACTGGTCGTCGGCCAGGCCGATGGAGGTGCCGGCATCCTTCTGCACGATCACCTGGTGCCCATGGGCGGTCAACTGGCGCACGTTGCCGGGGGTCAGGCCCACCCGGTACTCATGATTCTTGATCTCTTTCGGCACGCCGACGAGCATTGGTCCCACTCCCTGTCCGGATTATGGGCGCAAGGATACGCCGAAGACCTGTGAATGTCCTTGCAAAGGCGGGCGCAGCCATGCCTCCTTTTCGCAGGATCGTGCGCGGTTCGGCCGATCCGTCGAAGACTCTGCCCTAGGTCTTGCTGCAATGCGCAAAATCGAGCTTGATTCCCTGGACCGGCGTATCCTGGACTGCATCCAGGCGGACGGCCGCGTCTCCAACGCCGACCTGGCGGACAAGGTCGGCCTTTCCCCCTCCGCCTGCCACCGCCGCCTGCGCAGGTTGGAGGAGGAAGGGGTGGTCGAAGGCTATGTGGCCCTGCTGAACGGGGCGGCGCTGGGCCGGGGCACCAGCGTCTTCGTGCAGATCACCCTGGACCGGCAACAGGAACAGGACCTGCGCGCCTTCGAGGCGCGGGTGATGGAATGCCCGGAGGTGATGGAGTGCTACCTGATGGCTGGCGACAGCGACTATCTGCTGCGGGTGCTGGTGGCCGACGGCAGCGACTATGAGCGCCTGCACACCCAGACCCTGACCCGCCTGCCCGGCGTCGCCCGCGTCCGCAGCAGCTTCACCCTGCGCACCGTCGCCAAGCGCACGGCGCTGCCCATGGGGTAGGGACGTTGCCACGGGGGAGGGGGCCGTGGGATGATGGCCTTGAACTGGTTGGAGGCACGCATGGGCGCGATCAGGAAAGTTGCCGGACTTGACCCCGCCCTGCTGGAGCGGGCCAAAGCATTCTGCATCGACGTGTCATCGGGGAATGAGGATGCAATCCGTGCAGAGGTGGAGCGTTGGGAACGCGCCTCTCTCCAGGAAATCATGGACAGGCAAATGGAGCTGATGAACGAATGGCAGAAGGACAAGCTCTTGCCTTCTGATGAGTTCGGGATTCACTGATGCACCAATATGACGTCCACAGGAACATCGGCCGCTCTCGCAGGCAGTTCCCTTTTTTTGTGGTCGTCCAGTCCGGCTTGTTGAACAAATGGGACCGGCGGCTTGCCTGTCCATTTGGTGATGCGGCGGGATTCATCGTCTATCCTGCCATGTTTCCTGTCTTCAACATTGTGGGGCATTCCTTACACTTTCTCCCACATTTGATTTCCGCCATCCCCATGAACGTCCTGGGTGAGGTGGTCACCAACCTCTCCGACGACGCGGAGAAACTGATCAACGCCATCGACCTGGTGCTAAGCCGTGGCCACCCCACCTGACCCCCAGCCCCGCGTCGGCGTGGGCGCCTTCATCCTGCACCATGGGAAGCTGTTGCTGGTCCTGCGCAAGCGGGACCCGGAGGCCGGCCATTGGGGCCTGCCCGGCGGCAAGGTGGACTTCCTGGAACCACTGGAAACGGCCATCGTGCGGGAGGTGGCGGAGGAGCTGGGCGTCACCATCCGGCTGGACGGCCTGCTCTGCGTCCTGGACCAGATCGACCCGCAGGCCCGCACCCATTGGGTCGCCCCCACCTACCGCGCCCACATCACGGCCGGGGAGCCGACGGTGCAAGAGCCGGACGCCCTGGGCGGCTGCGGCTGGTTCGAGCTGGACGCCCTGCCGCAGCCCCTGACCCTGGCCACCCACACGGCATTGGCCCACCTGCTGACCCGCGGGGGCTGATCCCATGTCCGTGAAATTCGAACCTGCCATCCCGGTCTTGCGCATCTTCTCGGTGGAGAAGGCGCTGGAGTTCTACCGGGACTGGCTGGGCATGGTGGTGGACTGGGAGCACCGGTTCGGCCACGGTTACCCCCTCTACATGCAGGTTTCCCGCGGGCCCCTGGTGCTGCACCTCAGCGAGCACCATGGCGACGGCACGCCGGGCACGGTGCTGTTCGTCCCCTTGCGCGGCCTTGACGCGTTGCTTGCGGAGCTGGAGGGGCGTCCCTATCCCTACCAGAGGCCGGCGATCGTGCCCCAGGATTGGGGGCGGGAGCTGCAGCTCACCGACCCGTTCGGCAACCGCCTCCGCTTCTGCGAATATCCCGCTGACGACCAGGCCCCGCCATGATCCTCCCCGTCGCCAACGTCCTCACCCCGGAACAGGTCGCCGCCTTCCGGGAGCGGTTGGGTGCCGCACGCTTCCAGCCCGGCGCCGCCACCGCCGGCTGGCATGCCAAGCTGGTAAAGGAGAACGAGCAGCTCCGCCCCGACGACCCGGCCCATGCCGATTTGCGGGCGGAGGTGGAGCGGGTGGTCCGCGCCAACCCAGTGGTGGCCATGGCCGCCCGGCCCAAGGCCTTCGGCCCCATCCTGTTCAGCCGCTACGGCAACGGCCAGCATTACGGCAGCCATGTGGACGACGCGCTGATGGGCGGCGTCCGCACCGACGTGTCCTTCACCATCTTCCTGGCCGACCCCGACAGCTACAAAGGCGGGGAGCTGGTCATGGAAACGGCGGCGGGGGAGATGGGCTACAAGCTGCCTGCCGGCTCCGGCATCTTCTACCCGTCCACCACCCTGCACCATGTGGCCCCGGTCACGGGGGGTGAGCGGCTGTGCGTCGTGGGCTGGATCCGCTCCTTCGTCCGCGACCCGGCCGACCGGGAGTTGCTGTTCGACCTGGACACGGCCCGCCATGCCCTGTTCAAGGCGGGGGGCAAGTCGGCGGAATTCGACCTGCTGTCCAAATGCCTGTCCAACCTGCTGCGGAAGTGGGCGGAGGATTGACCCGGCCGCAGGTCTCCTGCCCATGAGGGGGTGTTGAGGTGGCCGGCCCGCGTCCCCATCCTCTGGCAACGTGAAGAGCCATCCCGAATGTCGTAGCGCGGACGGGCCTCCATTTGGCTATAGTCCCCGCAACTTGCTGTCGCCGAAGGTTTCCCGTCCCGTGAAAGCCATCATCCTCAGCGCCGGCCAGGGCAAGCGGCTGATGCCGCTGACCGCCGACCGGCCCAAATGCCTGATCGACCTGTCCGGCCGCTCCCTGTTGGAATGGCAGGTGCGCGCCCTTGCCGCCTGCGGGGTGGAGGAGGCGGTGGTGGTCACCGGCTTCCGGGCCGACACGGTGGAGGCGGCGCTGGAGGCCATGGCCGTCCCGGGCATCCGGTCCCGCACCCTGTACAACCCCTTCTACGCCCTGGCCGACAACACGGCGAGCTGCTGGGTCGCCCGGCATGAGATGACGGACGGGTTCCTAATCCTTAACGGCGACACGCTGTTCGAGCCGGCCATCGCTCGCCGCCTGCTGGAGTCGCCAACCGCCCCGGTGACGGTCACCATCGACCGCAAGGACGGTTACGACGCCGACGACATGAAGGTGCAGACGGCCCCGGACGGGCGGCTGCTGTCCATCGGCAAGACCCTGGACCCCAGCATCGTCAACGGCGAATCCATCGGCTTCCTGCGCTTCTCCCCCGAGGGCGGGCGGGAGTTCGCCGACTGCGTGGAGCGCACCCTGCGCACGCCGGAGGGCCTGCGCCGCTGGTACCTGTCGGTGATCGACGGGATGGCCAAGGCCGGGACCCATGTCGCCACCGCCTCCATCGAGGGGCTGGAGTGGGGGGAGATGGACTTCCCCGCCGACGTGGAGCGCAACACGGAGCTGACCGCCGGCTGGATGGCCCGGGCTTAGGTCTTGTTTTCCTCAAGCGCCCCCGGATCGGGGTCCGGGGCAGGCTTGCCGCATCCGCAGCTTGGCTTAAGCGCACACGGGTGCGCGCGGCGCCGGTCGCCGCCGTGGCGTGTTGCCAAACGCGGGGCATTCAACTGACCGGTCACCTCGGCTGGGCCTCAACCCGCACCCGGTCGAAATCCTTGGCGATGGTGGTTTCCGGGAAGAAGCAGCGCGCCTCCGCCAGCACCTCCTCCGGGTCATAGCGGTCGGACTGGTGTGTCAGGACCAGCCGGCCCACCCCCGCCGCCTTCGCCAGGGTGGCCGCGTCCTTCACCGTCAGGTGGCCGCGCCCGCGGGCGGTGGGCTTGTCCTTCGTGCGGTAGGTGGCCTCGATCACCAGCACGTCCACGCCGCGCACCGCGTCGGCCAGGGCACCGGCGTCCTCCGTGTCGCCCACCACCGCCAGCCGGGCCCCGCGTTCCGGTTCGCCCAGCACCTCCGTCGGGGTGATGGTGCGCCCGTCCGGCAGGGTGGCCGGCTCACCCCGGGCAAGGGCCTGCCGCGGCGGGCCGTTGGGGACGCCTGCTGAGTCGAGCTTGTCCCCGTCAAGGGGTTGGTGGGCCGCCTCCTCGAACAGGAAGCCGAAGCTGTCCGTATCGTGGTGCCGCACGGGGAAGGCGCTGACCCGCACCCCGTCCCGGTCACGGAAGCACCCGGGCGACAGGGGATGGTAGGTGACGTCCAGCCCCGGGTGGCCGTCGGGGAAGGTGACCTTCTCCATCAGCACCCGCGCCATCTCCAGCGCGTCCTTGCCGCCATGGATATCCAGCCGGTCACCCTGGTGCCAAAGCTCCAGCGTCCCCGCCAGGCTGGCCAGGCCCAGCACATGGTCCAGATGGCCATGGGTCAACAGCACCACGTCCAGGCGCCGCAGCCCCACATGGGCCGCCCGCATCTGGCGCAACGTGCCCTCGCCGCAATCCACGAGGTACCGGGTCTGGCCATGCTCCACCAGCAGGGACGACAGGCCCCGCTCGGCGCTCGGCACCGTGGCGCCGGTGCCCAGGAAGGTGATCTGGAACATGGGGGTGCATCCTCTGCCGCCGGCCGGTCCTGCCGAAGTCTTCCAGCAACGGCAGCCGCCGGGCCATGATCCGGCCCGGCCCGCGAATCAGCGCCCGCTCATATTGCGGACCGGTAACCTGTCGGATGGTTCAATACGGCAACTTTTATTGATCCTCGTCAATGCCGCGGGTGCAGCAAGAGCCGATGGTAGGCCTACTGCATTCAGACCCCGGGGCCGCCGCCATGCCAGACTCAGCCTTCCGTTTCCGGTCAGAGGATGCCATCGCGCTGTGCCTGATGGACCTCGCCAACGCCATCGCCCGCCACAGCGAGGCGATCCTGGAGGAGGCGGGCCTGACCGCCCCGCAATGGACGGTGCTGCTGAACGTGGCCGGTGATGCCAACTTCCAGGATGGCACCCGCGTGGGCGGCAGCATCTTCTCGTCGGAGATCGCGGCCGCCCGGGGCCTGTCCCGCCCGCACATCAGCGCCACCGTGACGGAGCTGATCCGCAAGGGCCTGATCCGCCAGGACGACGATCCCCAGGACCGCCGCCGCAAGCTGCTGACCGTCAGCCCTGCCGGCCTTGCCATGCTGCGACGGCTGCAGCCGCTGCGCCAGTCGGTGAACGACATGCTGCTGGCCGACCTGACGGTGGAGGAGCGGGCCCGCCTGCTCGACCTGCTGATCACGCTCCGCGCCCGCGCCCGCACCGCCGAGCCGGTGCACCAGCCCGAGGCCCTGCGCATCGCCGGCTGATGAGGTCGGCGGCCCAAGCCGCCAAAGGCCGGCGACCGCTGGCCCGCCCGCCCATGCGGGCGTGAGCCAAGCCCGCGGATGCGGGCGCCCGGTGCCTGAGGGCAGAAAAGCTCCGGCGACCGCCGGCCCGCGGGCCCATGCCCGCGTGAGCCAAGCCCGCGGACGCGGGCGCCCGGCGCCTGAGGGGGCCGTTGGGCGGTTACGATCAACGGCCACGGGTATGGCTTCCCGTCGGCGGGCCCGTCGGCTACGGTTCTCCCGATGAACCGTCCCGGCGGCCCGGGACGCGCAGAGGAGGCACGCCCATGACCGCCGACATCCGCCGTATCGACGACCGGATCTCCGTCGCCCGCAACTGGGGGAGGCGGACTTCGCGGAGATCGCCGCCCGCGGCTTCACCACCGTCATCAACAACCGCCCTGACGGCGAAGACCCAGGGCAGTTCCCCGCCGCCAGGGGGGCCGAGCTGGCCCACGCGGCGGGACTCGAGTATGTCCACATCCCCGTGACGACCCAGGGCCTGGGACCCGCGGATGTGCAGGCGTTCGCGGACGCCCTGGCAAGTTCCCCCGGCCCCGTCCTGGCCCACTGCCGCAGTGGAACCCGTTCCACCATCCTCTGGGCGATGGCGGCGGCGAAACAGGGGAAGCAGGCCCCGGACGAGATATTGCGGCTGGCGCAGGCTGCCGGATACGATCTTTCCGCACAACGCCCGATCCTGGAGGGATATGCGCGCCAAGCGGGGTGAGTGACCATTCCGTGCCCTTAAAAGCATTGTAAAGCATCCAGGGCTGTGCGAGTGTCCGGCCGATTGTCGGCACAAGACCGGCACGGGAGGGCGTAAGGGATATGGCACAGCGTTGGGCCCGTGGGCTCCTCGCATTGTTGTTTTGCCTGATCCTGGTCCAGGGGCTGACAGTCCCCGGGGCCACGACGGCCGCCGTGTCCCCCCGCATGGGTGCTCCCTCCTTCCACCAGGGGTTCGGGGAAGGCTCCGGCCATACCCCAAACTAGACGTGAAGGGCCTCGAGGCCGCCAACGGCCGTTCCGCCGGTGCGCTCCGTCGTGACGGGGTCTCCGACGGGCCGTCTGACGACCCGGTGACCACCCTTGTGGTGGTCGCCATCGCCTTGGTCTTCGCGCTGCCGCTGCGGGGCAGCGAGGTCGCCCGTTCCCTGACGATCGGGCTGACCCCGGAAGGCCGCCACCGCGAAGCAGGACGCTGCCCGACGGGTCCGCCCTGCCTCGCGGCTTGAGTGAAGCCGTCCGGCCACCGCGGGATGCCCCGGGGGCCTGACGACCGCGTTCCCTGAAACCGGCCCGAGCAACCCGTGACCCGGGTTCCGTGGCCCCGCATCCGGAACCGTGGCGTGGACGCCAGCCCGTGCAAGCGGGACGGCGCCCGTGACCCGGGCGTGATAGGAACCCGAACGGAAAACCGTTTGCCCCGGCAGACGGTTCCCGGGGTGGGGAGGATCGCGGCGGATGCCTCATCCCGTGGACCGAGCAACCGACCGATGTCATACCTGTCTCAGCAATCGCCATATCGGCGGCCAAAGCCGCCCATGACCGGGCGCTTGGTGGGCATCGGGCTGGTGGTCCTCCTGCATATCGGGCTGGTTTACGCCCTTATCACCGGCCTCGCCCGCGACCTCGTGAAGGAAGTCACGAAGGACATCGTGGTCGAGACGGTGGAAGAGCCGCCGCCGCCGCCGGAGGAACTGCCGCCGCCCCCGCCACCGCCGACGGACGTGCCGCCGCCGCCGCCCGCGGCGCTCCCGCCGCCGGTGATCAAGATCGAGAACCCGCCGCCCCAGCAGAACCCGCCGACGCAGGTGGTGCAGGAGACGGTGCAGCGGCAGGAGGCGTTCGCGCCGCCGGCCCCTCCGGGTCCGCCGGCTCCCCCGGCACCGCCCCAGGGCGGCTCGATCAACGTGAAGAGCCTCCAGACCAACCGGCCTGACTATCCTTCCCAGTCCATCCGGCTGGAGGAGGAAGGCACGACGCGCATGCGCCTCTATTGCAGCGCCGAGGGCCGGATCACGGAGGGCACGGTCGAGAAGTCCAGCGGCTATGAGCGGTTGGATAACGCTTGGCTGAACATGGCCAAGCGCGGTCGGTGGAAGTGCGACCCGCTGGTCCAGGACGGCAAGCCGACGGGGGCGTGGCTCCCCGCGGTGGTGCCGCTGACCTTCCGCCTGGAAGACGCCCGCTGACGCCCAGGGAACAGGTTTCCGTCCGAGACGAAACACCAAGGTATGGAACAGATTAAGATGAAGAGCATCCTCTCCGCCGCTGGCCGCCTCGCCGCCGTGGCCGCCATCGTCGCCCTGTCCGCGGGCCCGGCCTTCGCCCAGGCCCCCGCCACCCCGGCCCCGGGCGCCCCCGCCCCGACGGCCCCCGCCGCCCCGGCCGACCCGGCTGCCGCCCCCGCCGCCCCGGCTGCGACCGACCCGGCCGCCGCCCCGGCTGCCCCGCCGGCCACGGACCCCGCCGCCGCCCCGGCCCCGGAAGCCGGCGTGGGTGGTTCCGCCACCACGGAGACCATCGAGAACCCCTACGGCCTGAAGGCCATGTGGGAGCACGGTGACTTCGTGTCCAAGGGCACCCTGTTCATCATGATCATCATGTCCATGGGCACCTGGTACATCCTGGTGACCAAGCTGATCGAGCAGGGCATGCTGCTGTCCCAGGCGAAGGCCGCGGAGAAGAACTTCTGGACCGCCCCGAGCATCCAGGAGGGCGCCCAGCGCCTGAAGGCCTCCAGCGCCTTCCGCGCCCTGGTGGAGGACGGCCTGCGCGCCACCGAGCACCATGACGGCGCCATGACCGACCACATCGACCTGCACACCTGGGTGACCATGTCCCTGCAGCGTTCGGTGGACGCCATCAACGCCCGCCTGCAGGGCGGCCTGGCCTTCCTGGCCACCGTGGGCTCCACCGCCCCGTTCGTCGGCCTGTTCGGCACGGTGTGGGGCATCTATCACGCGCTGGTGAGCATCGGCGTGTCCGGCCAGGCCTCCATCGACAAGGTCGCGGGCCCCGTGGGTGAGGCGCTGATCATGACCGCCATCGGTCTGGCCGTCGCCGTGCCGGCGGTGCTGGCCTACAACTGGCTGACCCGCCGCAACAAGGCCGCCATGGACAAGCTGCGCAACTTCGCCGCTGACCTGCATGCCCTGCTGCTGGCCGGCCAGAAGGCCAACGGCACCGTGGCCCGGAGCGCCTGACAATGGCAATGAGCGTCGGCCCCGCTGAGGGCGAAGATGATGTGGTGTCGGAAATCAACACGACACCGCTCGTCGACGTGATGCTCGTGCTGCTGATCATTTTCCTCATCACCATCCCGGTGGCGATCCAGACCATCCCCGTGCAGCTTCCGCTGGAGCGGAACGTACCCACGGTGACCCGGCCTGAGAACGTGACCATCGCGGTGGACCGTGAAGGGAACCTGTACTGGAACGCGGTCGGCGTGGCGGACTACAACGCCCTGCTGGAGCGGATGAAGGAGATCGCGGTGCTGGACCCCCAGCCCGAGATCCACATCCGCGGTGACCGCAATGCCAAGTACGAGGCCATCGGCAAGGTGGTCTACAAGGCTCAGCAGGCGAGCATCTTCAAGATCGGCTTCATCACGGAGCCGCCCATGGGGGTCGCTGCCGCGCAGTGATGCGCGGCAGTACTCCGGGTTCGAATGGGAGACTGAACCATGGGTATGAGTGTCGGTGGTGGTGGCGCGGAAGAGGGTGAAGTCCCGCCCGTCATGAACACCACGCCGCTGATCGACGTGCTTCTGGTGCTGCTGGTGATGCTCATCATCACCATCCGGTCCAGACCCACGCCGTGAAGCTGGACATGCCAGTGAACAACCAGCCTCCTCCGCCAACGACGGAAGAGCCGCAGGTCATCAAGCTGGACGTGGACTTCGACGGCACCGTGTACTGGAACGGGGAGGTGATCCCCAACCGCCAGGACATGGAGTTCCGGATGCAGAATGCCGCGCAGCAGGCCGACCCGCCTGAGGTGCACCTGCGCCCGAACAAGCTGGTTGAGTACAAGCATGTGGCGGCGGTGCTCGCCTCGGCCCAGCGTCTCGGTCTGAACAAGATCGCGATGATCGGCAACGAGCAGTTCGCCGACTGACCGGTGGGGAGGGTGGCAGCGCCGCCACCCTCCCGCCGCTTTCGTCAGCCAATATCCGAATTCCCGGGCCCGCGTGACGCGCGAGCCCCTTGTCAGCAATCCCGCGCCGCTGGTCCCGGCCCGAGGACGCTTGTCCCGGGCAACGGCAGGGCGGTCGGCCAGACGTTGAGACAGGACGATGAACCGCACACGACTTTTCACCGCAGCCTTGCTCGGCTCCGCCCTCTCCGTCGGCATCATGGCCACCCTGGTCCCGAGCGATGCCTTCGCCCAGCGCGCCGGCGCCCAGAAGGAAGAGAAGAAGGCCGAGGACCCCGGCAAGGCACCCGAGGGTGACGCAGCCCGCCCAGCCGTGGGCACTCCGCTGAACGCGGCGCAGGAGCTGATCAAGCAGAAGAAGTACAAGGAGGCGTTGGCGAAGGTGAAGGAAGCCGACGCCGTTCCCAACAAGAACGCCTACGAGGACTTCCTCATCGACCAGATCCGCTTCATCGCCAGCCTGTACGGCGGCGACCTGGGCGTGGCGGAGAACACCTTTAACAACCTGGAGAAGACCGGCCGCCTGTCCCAGCAGCAGCAGGTTCAGTTCCTGCAGGCCCTGGCCGGCTCCTACTACAACAACAAGAACTATGAGAAGTCGCTGGCCCTGATCGACCGGTACTTCAAGGCGGGCGGCAACGACGCGCAGATGCGCGAGGTCCAGCAGGCCGCCAAGATGCAGTCCGGCGACGTCACCGGCGCCGCCAAGCAGGCCGCCGCCGACGTGGCCGCCGCCGAGAAGGCGGGCAAGGCGCCGGAGGAGAAAGACCTACGCCTGATGGCCCATGCCGCCAACCTGTCCAAGGACGAGGCGGGCTATGTGCTGGCGGTCGAGAAGCTGCTGAAGTACTACCCGAAGAAGGACTATTTCCAGGACCTGCTGATCCGCGCGCAGAAGAAGCCGACCTTCCGCCGCGACCGCCTGTCGGTGGACGTCTACCGGCTGATGAACGCCACCGGCCTGCTGGAGAAGCCGGAAGACTACATGGAGTTCGCGCAGCTCGCCCTGCAGGCCGGCGCGCCCGGCGAGGCGCAGCAGGTGGTGGAAAAGGGCTACCAGCTGGGCAAGCTGGGCCAGGGTGCGGACGCCGATCGCCACAAGCGCCTGCGCGACCTGATCGCCCGCAGCGTCGCGGAGGACAAGAAGGTGCTGGACAGCACCGCCGTCGAGGCTGCCAACCGCAACGACGGCGGCCCGCTGGTCCGCGTGGCGGAGGCCTATGCCGGCTATGGCCAGTATGACAAGGCCATCGCCAACATGGAGAAGGGCCTGGCCAAGGGCGGCTTGAAGAACCCGGAGGACGCCCGCCTGCGTCTGGGCACCTACTACCTGATGGCCGGCAACAAGGCGAAGGCCGAGCAGACCTTCAAGGCGGTCAAGGGTACCGACGGCACGGCCGACCTGGCCAAGCTGTGGGTGCTCTCCGGCGGCAAGGCCGTCTGACCATGGGGACCCGCGGCCAGTCAGAGCCGGCCGCGGAGGGACCCTGGCGGGGGAACCGGTCGCGGCGGAGCTGGAACCAGCCTACCGCCCGCGACTTGTCTACCCCGAGCGGGCCTTGCGCCTGCGTCGCGAGGGGCGTGTCGTGGTGGAGTTCAGGGTCGCCCAGGACGGGGCGACCCAGGACCTCCGTGTTCTGGAGGCGGAGCCGGCCGGCCTGTTCGAGGGCGCGGCCATGCGCTACGTCGCCGCGTTGCGCTACACCCCCAGTGACGTGGCCGGCCACCCTGTCCAGGGCCGGCACCGGTACATCGTCCGCTTCGAGTTGCGCGGCCAGCACGGCTGAGCGCGTCCCGGCGCCACTCCTCCGCTGCGCGTTGGCAATTCTTTACCGAGCTGTGGCATGATCCGGCCGTGCCGGCCCCGGCGGGTCGGCAGGGGCCGCCATCCGCGGCCCTTCAGTCGGATTTCAGGAGAACGCCCCCATGGGCAGCTTCAGCCTCTGGCATTGGGTCATCGTCCTCGTCGTCGTGCTGATCGTTTTCGGCACGGGCAAGCTCCCCAAGGCCATGGGCGACCTGGCCAAGGGCATGCAGGCGTTCCGCAAGGGCCTGAAGGACGACAGCGACGACAAGCAGGTCGTCGCCGCGAAGGAGGGGGAGGGCGCCCCCCGCGCCTGACCCGGGCGCCGGGTGCACCGGCGCCTTCGTCACCCCGACGATATAGCGGACCAGTTCCGGACGGGCGCGCGGTGCATGCCGCGCGCCCTTTTCCGTATGCGCGCGGCGTCCGAGGGGCAGGCCCCCCGCCATCCACGCCGCCCACCCCTTCCTGTGACGATCATAAGTGTTAACCTTTGGGTTACTCCCCCGCTTCATGATGGCTCCCGAATTTGGGCAATGTTATCCTCCTTCTACTCCGGTTTCGTTGGCACGAATACTGGATCAGAATTAGATCGGATTTCATTGCGCTTTCTGTGGATCGCGTGCGGACAGGAGGGGCAGGGGAATGAGCGGGGCTTCAACCGCCGCGGATTTGGTGGTCTTGTCGCGGGAGCGGGTGTCCGCCGGCCGGGCCTACCAGGACCTTGCCCGCGTCATCGAGCGGCTGCATCGCCGGTTCCTGGACGTGATCCGGATCGAGCTGGCCCGCCTGCGCCTGGACGACATCAGCCCGGTCCAGGCCCTGATGGTCATGACCATCGGCGGGGAGGAACTGTCGGTCCGTGACCTGATAGAGCGAGGCTACTACCTGGGCTCCAACGCCAGCTATAACCTGAAGTACCTGGTCGAGGCCGGTTATGTGGACCGGACCCAGAGCCAGCGCGACCGCCGCTCCGCCCGGCTGAAGCTGGCGCCCAAGGGCCTGGAGCTCTGGGGCGAGCTTCGCCGCATGGAGACCGGCCACATCGACAATCTGGCCCGCACCGACGCCGAGGCGACGGATGTGGAGGCCACCTATCGCACCCTGCGCCGCCTGGAACGGACCTGGACCGATGTCATCCGGTACGACGGTTCCGACTTCGAGTGACCGCCGCGCCCTGAGTGAAGGCGCCGCGAGGCGCCGCCCCGATATCACGATTTCAGCACGATTTTTCGTCGAACCCCGGCCTTTCCGAAGCCTGGGCGCGAAGCGTCGTGCCCTGTGCCGGCCCTATGGGAGGATCATGCCATGACTGTCGCCGCTACCGCCCTGTCCGTCTCCGACCTGACCAAGCTCCGCGCCGACAGTTCAGCCCAGGCGCGCATCGACACCATGGAAAAGGTCGTCGCCGACCTGGAGGCCGGCCGCCTTGCCGGTCGGGAGGCGGAGATCGCCCGGGACTTGCTGGAACGCTTCGCCAGGGACGCGGAGGTGGCGGTGCGCGAGGCCGTGGCCTGGCAGATCTACAACAGTCCGCTGCTGTCCGACGATTTGGCCCGGCAACTGGCCGACGATGTGGGGCATGTCGCCTTCCCGGTGCTGCGCCATAGCCTGAGGCTGCCGGACGACGTGCTGCTGGAGGTCATCGCCCAGCAGGATGGGCAGAAGCAGGTGGCCATCGCCGGCCGGCCCAACGTTTCCGCCGTCGTGTCCGACGCCATCGTGGAAAGCGCCAACCTCCGCGCCATCAACACCCTGCTGGTCAATGACGGGGCCGACATCCTGACCCTGACCCTGGAGAAGCTGGCCGACCGCTACGGCGACATGCCCCTGGTGGCGGAACCCCTGGCCGGCCGCGCCCAGCTTCCCCTGACCGTGGTGGAAAAGCTGGTCCACCGGGTGTCGGAGGGAATCCGCCAGGGCCTCGTCCAGCGCTACCACCTCTCGGCCCCCATGGTGGCGGAGCTGGTGACCCGGGCGCGGGAGGCCGCCACCATCCTGATGCTCCAGCCCCTGGCGCGGAAGGGCACGGACATGGCCCTGCTGGCCACCCACCTGCACGTTAACGGCCGCCTCACCCCGTCGCTGCTGTTCCGCGCCCTGTGCGGCGGCGATATCGGCCTGTTCCTGGCCGGCATGGCGGTGCGGGCCGGCATCGGCGCCGACAACGCCCGCACCCTGCTGCTGGATGACGGCCCCGCCGGCCTGAAGGCCCTGTTCGACAAGGCCCGCTTGTCCACCGTCCTGCTTCCGCCCTTCCGCTCCGCCATCAAGGTGCTGAAGGAGATGGGCTACCATGGGGAGGAGGAGCGCCGCCGTGCCTACCAGGTCAACGTCCTGGCCCGCGTCTACAAGGAGTGCGGCCATATCGAGGAGCGGGCGGTGGATGACCTGCTGATGCAGCTCTTCGACCAGAAGTCCGACGAGATGATCGACCAGGCCATGGAAATGGCCGCCATGCCCTTCGTCCCGCTGCGGGATGGCGAGGTGCGCGGGGCGCGGGTGTGAAAGCAAATCCTGGTGCGGGTGGGCATGGCCGAGCCCACCCGGGCGGTCATGGGTGGTCGTGTTCAGACCAGCTTGTCCAAGCCGCCTCCCGGCTTCCTCGGGGTGCCGCCCAGGAGCTGAACAGCCAAGTCTTCCACGCTTGCCTGGGTTTTGCCGGCTGCCATGTCGGATTTGAACAACCTGCCGGCCTCGGCGGACAAAGTAATCTTGTCGTTCGGCTGATTTTGTCGGGCCAGATAGGCAAGGGCGCGTTCTGACCCGCCCGGTTTATGTTTCTGGAAGTCGTCCATCACGGCTACCCATTCCTCGACCGCTGGCAGCTTCATGAACGCACGCCGATCCTTGGTGCCTGACTGGTCGGCCATGGCCTGCAACCGGTCACCCATCGCGGTGCGTATGTTGTTGTAGTCACGCACCTCACCCAAGGTGTGCAATCCGACTTTTTCCCCTAGGTTCGTCCAGACTTTGGTGTTCTGCTCATCTTCGGAAAGCGAGTCGACAAAGGCGCTCGCGGCTGCCGCAGATTGCTTCGCAAGTTCTGCAAATCGACGGAGTAGTTGGTCGTTCCCGCCGGCACCCGCAAGATTTGCCTTGTCCTGTGGGGAAGGGGGAGAATTGCTGCCGGCGCCGATATTCGTGCGATTGTCGATGGAAGTCATTTTGGGCCTTCCTGTGAGGGAGCGACCGGATTTTCCGGTGCCATTGTCCAATCTACTCGATTTTGCATACTACATCAAGCAACGCTAAGCGGGATTCGCATAATGCGCGTGGGCTGGCCGGCTTATGATCTGAATATGGCTGCGTCGGCTGCCTGCCAACCGGCGAAGCGCGGCAGCCCGGCTTTGGCCGTCCGGACCCGCCGCCCCAACCCGACCCTTCTCCTTCGAACGTAAGTTGGAACAAGCGTGAATGGGCCGGCGTTGACCCTGGCAACCGGCGGGACACAACCCGCCCTCCAGGACGGCGGAGCAGCCCGTGGCGGACGGCAAGGTCAGGGTGGCACTGGTGGGGGTCGGCAACTGCGCCTCCTCCCTGGTGCAAGGCATCGAGTATTACCGGCACGCGAATGACGACCTGCCCGTGCCGGGGCTGATGAACGTCAAGCTGGGCGGCTACCATGTGGGTGACGTGGAGGCCGTGGCGGCCTTCGATGTCTCGCGGGAGAAGGTGGGCCTGGACCTGGCCGACGCCATCCTGGCCCCGCCGAACAATACCCAGATCTTCGCCAAGGTGCCGCGCACCGGCGTCACGGTCCGCCGCGGCCCCACCCTGGACGGGTTGGGCGCCTATCTCCGCCAAGCCGTGCCGGAATCCGATGAGCGCCCCTGCGACGTGGCCCGAGTGCTGCGCGACAGCGGCGCCCAGGTGCTGGTCAGCTACCTGCCCGTCGGCTCGCAGAAGGCCACGGAATACTATGCCGAGCAGGCCCTGGCCGCCGGCTGCGCCTTCGTCAACTGCATCCCCGTCTTCATCGCCAGCCGGCCGGAGTGGCGCCAGCGTTTCGAGGAGAAGCGGCTGCCCCTGATCGGCGACGACATCAAGTCCCAGGTGGGCGCCACCATCGTCCACCGGGTGCTGGCCAACCTGTTCCGGGAGCGGGGGGTGAAGCTGGACCGCACCTACCAGCTGAACTTCGGCGGCAACAGCGACTTCATGAACATGCTGGAGCGGGACCGGCTGGAGTCCAAGAAGATCTCCAAGACCCGCGCCGTCACCAGCCAGATGGACATCCCCCTGTCCAACGACGACGCCCATGTGGGCCCCAGCGACTATGTGCCGTGGCTCCAGGACCGCAAATGGTGCCACATCCGCATGGAAGGCACCGCCTTCGGCGACGTGCCCCTGAACCTGGAGCTGAAGCTGGAGGTCTGGGACAGCCCCAACTCCGCCGGGGTGGTGATCGATGCCGTGCGCTGCGCCCGGCTGGCCCTGGACCGCGGCATCGGCGGCGCGTTGGAAGGGCCCAGCAGCTATTTCATGAAGTCCCCCCCGCGCCAGTTCACCGACGCGGACGCCCGCGCCCGCACCCGCGCCTTCATCGACGGGGCCCAAGCCGTCGGGCCGGGTGACTGATGCCCCGTTCCCGGGTTGAAGGGGTTCCTGCCGCCGCGGGAGGCATATGTGAAGCTTGTCGTCTTCGGCCTCACCATCAGCTCGTCCTGGGGCAACGGCCACGCCACCCTGTGGCGGGGGCTGTGTGCTGCCCTGGCGCGGCTAGGGCACACGGTCGTCTTTTTCGAAAAGGACCAGTACTGGTACGCCAACAACCGGGACCTCTGGGAACTGCCCGGCGGGGAGCTTGTGCTCTACCAGCGGTGGGAGGAGGCGCTGCCCATCGCCCGGCGCCATTTGGCCGATGCCGATGCCAGCATGGTCACCAGCTACTGCCCCGACGGCATCGCCGCCACGGAGCTGGTGCTGGAGGAGGGGCGGTCCCTGCGCACCTTCTATGATCTGGACACCCCCGTCACCCTGGCCGCGCTGGATGCGGGGGAGGAGCTGTCCTACATCGGCCCCGGCGGCCTGTCCGGCTTCGACCTGGTGCTGAGCTATACGGGCGGGGAGGCGCTGACCGCCTTGCAGCGCCGGCTGGGCGCCCGGGCCGTGGCGCCCCTCTATGGCCATGTGGACCCGTCCGTGCACCGTCCCGTGCCGCGCCAGGACCATTACCGCGCCGACCTGTCCTATATCGGCACCTATGCGGAGGACCGGCAGCAGGCGCTGGAGACGCTGTTCGTCCAGCCCGCCCGTGCCTTGCCGCGACGGCGCTTCCTGATCGCCGGGTCCCAGTACCCGCAGGATTTTCCCTGGACCGACAACATCTGGTTCGTCCGCCACCTGCCGCCGAGCGAGCACCCGGCCTTCTTCTGCTCCAGCCGGCTGACCCTGAACGTCACCCGCGCCGCCATGGCCGCCATGGGCTGGTGCCCCTCGGGCCGCCTGTTCGAGGCGGCGGCCTGCGGCGCGCCCATCCTGTCCGACTGGTGGCAGGGGCTGGACGCCTTCCTGGTGCCGGGGGAGGAAATCCTGGTAGCCCGCACGGCCGATGAGGCCCGGGCTGCCATCGACCTGCCCGACGCAGACCTGCGCCGCGTGGCGGCGGCCGCCCGCGCCAAGGTTCTGGACCGCCATACCAGCGACGCCCGCGCCCTGGACCTGCTGGCCGCGCTCGAGGGCGCCCGGCGACCGGCGCGGGCCCCGAACACCGGCCACGCCAGGCCGGACCACCACACCCAAGGGGGCTGAACCCATGTGGGGCATCGTACCCGCCGCCGGCAGCGGCACGCGAATCCAGCCACTCGCCTTTTCCAAGGAGCTGCTGCCCGTGGGCAGCCGCCAGGACGGCGACACCGAGCGTCCCCGTGCCGTCAGCGAGTATCTGCTGGAGCGGATGGTGCTCGGCGGGGCGGACAAGGTCTGCTTCGTCATCGGCCCCGGCAAGTCCGACATCCTGGAATACTACGCCGGCGGCTACGGCACCGCCGCCATCGCCTATGTGGTCCAGCCGCGGCCGGGCGGGCTGTGCGACGCCATCTTCCGCGCCTGCCCGCTGATCCCCAAGGACGAGCCGGTGATCGTCGGCCTGCCCGACACGGTCTGGTTCCCGGAGGACGCGTTGCGCCACCTGCCCGACGACCGGCTGGGCTTCCTGCTGTTCCCGGTGGACCGGCCGGCCCTGTTCGACGCCGTCGTCACCGCCCCCGATGGGACGGTGGAGGAAATCCAGGTGAAGCGCGCCGACGCCGCGACCGACTGGATCTGGGGCGCCTTCAAGATGCCCGGCCATGTGCTGCACGAGCTGCACGACCTCTGGCGGGAGCGGGATCGCCGGGACGAGTACATGGGCACCCTGGTCAACGCCTGGATCGCCCGCGGTGGCAAGGCGGTGGGGGTGAAGGCGGGGGAATCCTACGTGGACGTGGGCACCATCCATGGCTACCGCAGTGCCATGACCCTGCTGTCCGGCCAGGACCCGGTGGGCCTGTCCGGGGCCGCTTCCGCGCTGAGGGCCATCGACCGTGACGGCGGGGGCCCCTGGCTCGCCACCCCGCCCACCATCCCCGGCGGCCGGTGAGAGGGGAGGGACCATGCCCATGGACAGCCTGCCCCCGCGCCTTGACCGGGATGACATCCGCCGCCGGGTGGAGGCCCTCGGCCCCTGGTTCCACAACATGGACGTCGGCGGCGTGCGCACCGCGCCCGAGCACTTCCTGGGCGACTATCCCCAGGTGAAGTGGCGCGGCTTCGCCCACGCGATCCCGGCGGACCTGACCGGCAAGTCGGTGCTCGACATTGGTTGCAACGCCGGCTTCTATGCCCTTGAAATGAAACGCCGCGGGGCGGAAACGGTGGTGGGCATCGACGAGGATGACCGCTACCTGGCCCAGGCCCGCCTGGCGGCGGAGGTGGCCGGCGCGGACATCGAGTTCCGCAACCTCTCCGTCTATGACGTGGCCAGGCTGGGCCGCCGCTTCGACGTGGTCCTGTTCATGGGGGTGCTCTACCACCTCCGCCACCCGCTCCTGGCCCTGGACCTGATCCACGAGCATGTGGCCGGCGACCTGCTGGTGTTCCAGTCCATGCAGCGGGGCAGCGCCGGGGTCGACCCGGTGGAACCCGACTATGACTTTGCCGAGACGGCGCATTTCGACAGCCCCGGCTATCCCAAGCTGCACTTCATCGAGCAGGACTACGCCCACGACTGGACCAACTGGTGGGTACCCAACGCGGCCTGCGCCGAGGCCATGTTGCGCAGCGCCGGCTTCCAGGTGACCGACCACCCGGAGCAGGAGGTCTACATCTGCCGCCGCGTGGAGACCCCGCATGGGATTGGGGCCGTCTACCCGGCCCGCGGCGTTTGAGCTTCGCGTGGGCGTTCCCGGATCGTCCGGGAACGCCACGGCGGCGACCGCCGCCGCGCGGGCAGGTGCCCGCGTAAGCCAAGCCGCCGGAGGCGGTGCCGGCGTTTGACGAACAGGAAGAGATAGAAGGACTGCCCATGCTCGACAGCGTGATGATCTGGAACGAGCCCAACAACAAGTCCCATTGGGACATCGAGCTGGACCGGGACTGGGCGATGTTCGCGGAGATGGCCCGCCTGGCCGGCAAGGCGGTGGGGGAGGCCTGCCCGGGCCTGCCACGGGTGCTGGGCGGTATCAGCCCCATCGACCCCAACTTCATCCGCAACATGGCGGAAAGGGGCGCCCTGGACACCATGGACGCCGTGGCCGTGCACGGCTTCCCCTTGGACTGGAACCACTGGCAGCTCAACGACTGGCCGTCCAAGCTGGAGGAGATCCGCCAGGTCACCTCCAAGGAGCTGTGGGTGTCGGAGGTGGGCATCAGCACCTTCGGGGCGGAGGAGGTGCAGGAGTTCGGCCTGAAGCGCACGGCGGAGCTGCTCATCGGCCGGGTG
The DNA here is from genome assembly GCF_012913305.1 of Aerophototrophica crusticola. Taxonomy (NCBI): domain Bacteria; kingdom Pseudomonadati; phylum Pseudomonadota; class Alphaproteobacteria; order Rhodospirillales; family Rhodospirillaceae; genus Aerophototrophica; species Aerophototrophica crusticola. The sequence continues at coordinate 867,056 of NZ_CP051775.1, forward strand.
CCGCGCATCCACTGGTACAGCCTGTTCGACCTGCCCAAGGCCTGGCCGGCCACCACCCGCCACCGGGAGGCGGAGGGCTCCAGCTACTATCGCCACTTCTACATGGGCCTGGTGCGGGAGGACATGACGGAGAAGCTGGCCTACAGGCATTTCAGCGCCTTCACGCCGGAGGTCGGCCTCTGCCAGTGGTTCCATTTCGAGGACCACCGGCTGGAGGAAGCGGTGCGCCGCATGAAGGAACTGGGCGTCACCTACCTGCGCACCGGCCTGTCCTGGGCCGATTACTACCGGCCCAATGCGCTTGACTGGTTCGACCGGCAGATGGAGGCCCTGGCCGACTTCAAGGTCACCGTCACCTATTGCTTCACGCCGGAGCACAAGGGCCTGGGGGAGACGCCGAACTACACCAGCCCGCCCCTGGACCCGCGGGAGTTCGCCGATTTCTGCGCCGAGATGACCCGCCGTTACGCGCCCAAGCCTGGGCGCCAGGCACAGGAGGCGGCGCCCGCCATGGGTCTGGCGCCGACAGGCGCTTGACCCCCGCCAGGGCCAACCGGCCCGGCATCATCCGCGGCATCCCGCTGGCGGAGGCCTTCCTGCACGACCTCGGCCCCAGCGGCCCCGGCGTGCTGGACGCGCGGCGCGTGGCCCTGGTCTGCGCCCACCCGGATGATGAGACCATCGGCCTGGGCGCCCAGCTCCCCCGCCTGGCGGGGGTGCGGGTGATCCATGTGACCGACGGCGCCCCCGCCGACATGCGCGACGCCGTCTCCCACGGCTTCGCCACGCGGGAGGACTATGCCCAGGCCCGGCGGGACGAGCTGGAGTCCGCCATGGCCGTGGCGGGCATCCCGCCGGTGCGGCTGGTGGGGCTGGGCATCGCCGACCAAGAGGCCTGCCAGGTCATGGCCGGCATCGCCCGCCGGCTGGCCGAACTGGTGGACCAGAAGGATATCGGCATCATCCTGACCCACGCATTCGAGGGTGGCCACCCCGACCATGACAGCACCTGCTTCGCCGTCCACGCCGCCGCGGCCCTGCTGCGGCTGGAGGGCCGGCCCGCCCCGGTGATCCTGGAGTTCACCGGCTACCACACGGGCCCGGACGGCAACCTGGAGTCCGGCATCTTCCTGCCCGACCCCGGCAAGCCCGAGGAACTGGCCATGCCCCTGGCGGAGGAGGACCGGGACCTGAAGCGCCGCCTGCTGGACTGCCACAAGAGCCAGGCCGCCGTGCTGGTGCAGTTCCCCCTGGTACCGGAGCGGGTGCGCGTCGCACCCACCTACGACTTCTTCCAGCCACCCTTCGCCCAGGCCTGGTACGACCAGTTCTCCTGGGGCTGCACGGCGGACCGCTGGCGCGACATGGCGGCAGAGGCCATCGCCCAGCTCGGCCTGGAGGCGCCGCCATGGGCCTGACCATCCTGCAGGTGGGCTACCCGCTCGCCCCCGTCGGCCCGGATACGGTGGGCGGGGCGGAGCAGGTGCTTTACCACCTGGACGCCGGCTTGGTTGCCCGCGGCCACCGCTCCCTGGTCGTCGCCCCGGAAGGCTCCCGCCCTGCCGGCGACCTGGTCCCCGTGCCGGCCGTCAGCGGCAGCCTGGATGGCCCCGTCCGGCAGCAGGCCCAGGCCCGCCATGCCCGGGCCATCGAAAGGGCCTTGGACCGTTACGGGATCGATCTGGTCCACCTGCACGGCATCGACGCCTTCAGCTACCTGCCCCCGCCCGGCGTGCCCGTGCTGGTCACCCTGCACCTGCCCCCATCCTGGTACCCCGCGGAAACCTGGGGGCAGGGGCGGCCTGATACCTGGCTTGTTCCGGTATCGGAACACCAGCGGCGCCAGTGCCCGGACAGCCCGGCCCTGCTGCCGCCCGTGCTGAATGGCGTCCCGGCGAAGGCCCTCTCCAGCCCCTACGGCAAGCGCAACCTGCTGGCCGCCATGGGACGCATCTGCCCGGAAAAGGGCTTCGAGCATGCGGTGGACGCGGCCAAGGCCGCCGGCAAGCCCCTGCTGCTGGCCGGAAAGCTCTATGCCTACGGCGCCCACCAGGATTATTTCGAGAACGTACTGACCCCGCGCCTCGACAGCCGACGCCGCTTCATCGGCCCGCTCGGCTTCCTCGGCAAGCGGCACCTGCTCGGCATGGCCCGGGCCCTGCTGGTGCCCAGCCTGTGTGAGGAGACCAGCTCCCTCTCCAGCATGGAGGCGCTGGCCTGCGGCACCCCCGTCATCGCCTTCCCCAATGGCGCCCTGCCAGAGGTGGTGGAGCATGGCGTCACCGGCTTCATCGTCCCCGACGCCGCGGCCATGGCCGACGCCATCGCCGATCTGGGGCACATCGACCCCGAGGCCTGCCGTGCCACCGCCCGCGCCCGGTTCTCCCTCGACGCCATGGTGGAGTCCTACCTGGCCACCTACCGCCGCATCCTCGGCCGCGAGGCCCGCACGGAGGCGGCGTGAGGACGGTCCACGGCCTGGAAGCCTTGCGCGCCCTCGAGCCCGCCTGGTGGCACCTCTGGCACGCCGACCCCCACGCCACGCCCTTCCACAGCCCTGCGTGGCTGCTGCCTTGGGCGGAAGTGTTCCAACCGGGGAGTTGCCTGGCGGTTGTTGGCTCTGTCGATGTTGGCAACCGTAAACCCGGCGCAAGCTACGGCATCCGAGGCGCGCTTTCCGGTAGGGAGATTGGTCGAACGGCGCCCCCGCGTCCCCTCCCCCATAGGGGGAGGGACAGGGAGAGGGGTTGTCTTGTCTCCGGAAAGGGAGCCTGCGGACAAGCGCCTGCTGTCCCGATCTGGCCACCCCTCTCCCTGTCCCTCTCCCCCTGGGAGAGGGGACGGAACGGTGAGGTTCGACCTAACTCCACTCAGCACCCAAGGCTCTCCGCGGCCCCGGATGAAACTTGGAATGAAGGACGTGGTGCCGAGTCAGGGAACATCACCTTCCTCCTCCCGCTCTTCACCCTGGACGGTGGCCGCCACGTCCTCCCCCTCGGCGCCGGTACCACCGACTGGCTCGGCCCCCTGTCCACCCATCCCGCGGAAGCCCCGATCCCCTGGCCCGACACGGCCGTCCTGATCGACCTTCCCGGCCTGCCCCTACCACCCCATCCCTGCCGCCCCCGCCCGGCTGGCGGGAGAAGGGCGGGGAGGGGGAGCCGTGCCCCGCCCTGGACTTGCCAGCGACCTTTCCCAGATCCCACCGCCAGAACCTGCGCACCGCCCGCAACCGGCTGGACCGCCTGGGCAGGGTCGCCATCCGCCAAGTTTCCGGCCCCGACATCTCCCCCGCCCTGGACGCCCTGTTCACCCTGCACGCCGCCCGCTGGCAGCAGGATGGGGAGGCCGGGGTCCTGGCCGACCCGCTGGTGCAGGCTTTCCACCGCCAGGCCGCCCCCTTGCTGGATGCTGCCGGCCTGCTCCGCCTCTACGCCCTGGACCTGGACGGGCGGACCGTGGCCGTCCTCTACGGCCTCGCCGCCAAGGGCCGGTTCCACTACTACATCGGCGGCCACGACCCAGCCCTGGCCGCGTGCAGCCCCGGCAGCCTGCTCTTGTCCCACGCCATCGACCGGGCCACGGCAGAGGGTTGCACCCTGTTCGACTTCCTGCGTGGCCAGGAGCCCTACAAATACCGCTGGGGCGCCACCGACCGGCCCAGCCATTGGCGCCGCTTTACCCGGGACCTGCCATGAGCACGAACCTGTCCCCCATCGGCATCCGCTGGACGATCGGCGCCGTCAGCGAACGCGGCTTCCAGGCCCTTCGCCTGTCCATCCTCGGCGCCCGGAAAATCTTCGGCCCCAGCGCCGCCTATGCCGTCGTCGTCAATACCCTGAACCCGGCGGACGCCCGCGCCCGCGCCGGCGACATCCCGCCAGAGGTGGAATGGTTGCCCGCCGGCGACTTGCCGGATGGCCTCGCCCGATTCCTCGGCCCCGACATGGCGGAGGGGTGGCCTGGAAGCTGGCGCCCTTGCGCCTGTTCCCGGATCGCTGGGAAGTGGCCCTGGACAACGACCTCATCCTCTGGGACCTGCCGCCATCCCTGGGGACTTGGCTGGCCGATGGGACAGGGCGCGCTGCCTGTTGGCGGAGGATGTGGAGCGCGCCCATGGCGCCTTCGACCATCTCTGCGGCCCGGACAACCTGAACACCGGCATCCGCGGCTTCCCGCCCGGCTTCGACCTGGAATCCGCGCTCCTCGCCATCCTGCGCCAGCACCCGGCGCCCCTGTCTGGGGAACTTGACGAGCAAGGGTTGCAGGTGGCCGCCCTCCAGAAACAGAAAACCCCCGCCGTGGTCCGCACGGCGGAGGTCAGCATCTGCTCCCCCTTCTGGCCGAAGAAGCCGGAGTTGGGCAGCCACGGCGCCCATTTCGTCGGCCTGAACGCCCGCAACCTGCCCTGGGACTGGTACGGCCGCCCGGCCAGCGACTGCCAGAACGAGAACTTCGACCGTTGGGCGCCGGAGATGGCGCGACGTGTAGCCTAGACCTGTTTCCAGCCGGCTGGAAACAGGTCTCGCTGTCCGTGTCCCTCAGACGCCGGCGCCGCATCCGCGGCTTGGCTTACGCGGCCACGAGGCCGCGCGGCGGCAGTCGCCGCCGAAGCGTGTTTCCGCTCACCGGAAACACGCTCCAACCCGTCACTCCGCCGACCGGGAGACGCCGCCGCGGGCTTGGATGTCCTTCAGGGCCTTCTGGTTCTCCGCCTCCATGGCGGCCCATTCCTTCTTGGTCTTGCAGACCTTGTTCTTGCCCAACCGCGATCCGGTGATCTTCAGGGTCTTGCAGACTTCCTCATCATCCCCGGCGGCGGCGGGCTGGCCGGAGGGCTGCTGGGCGGGCGTTGGCGGCGCGGTTTCCTGCGCGAGCCCAGGACCCGCGAATACCATTCCCGCCAAGACCAGGGCAACGAACCGAACAGCCATGCTGCACCCCTTCCACGGCATCCCCTGAACATCACGCAACAGGGGTAGTGGAAAGGGGCGCTCCTCGCCATCCCACGAAAGTAAGTGGTCTAACCTTCGCCGGCCGAATTGGCACCACGGCGTCAGAACGCCCGGATCTGCATCTGGATGGGCCCTTCGGCCCGGCCGTGGATGAACTGGTCCACGAAGGCATTGCCCGAGTTATCGATCTCGCTGGTGGGGCCCACCCAGACCAGCTTGCCCTTGTGCAGCATGGCGATGCGGTTGCTGATCTTCCGCGCGCTGGCCATGTCATGGGTGATGGACAGGGCGGTGGCGCCCAGATCCTGCACGCACTTCACGATCAGGTCGTTGATCACGTCCGACATGATGGGGTCCAGGCCCGTCGTCGGCTCGTCGAAGAAGATCACTTCCGGCCGGGTGCAGATGGCCCGGGCCAAGCCCACGCGCTTCTGCATGCCACCGGACAGTTCCGACGGGAACAGGTCCGCCACTTCCGGGGTCAGGCCGACGGCACCCAGGGTGGCGATGGCGCGCTCCTTCGCCTCCCGCCGGCCCACGCCCTGGCCCTGGATCAGGCCGAAGGCCACGTTCTCCCACACCGGCAGGCTGTCGAACAGGGCGGCGCCCTGGAACAGCATGCCGAATTTGCGCATCACCGCCTCACGCTCGCGGCCCGTCACGTGGGTCGTGTCCTCGCCGTCGATCCGGATGGTGCCCTGGTCCGGTTGCAGGATGCCCAGGATGCATTTCAGCAGGACCGACTTGCCCGTGCCCGACCCGCCGATGATCACCACACTCTCGCCGCGCGCCACGTCCAGGTCGATGCCGTCCAGCACCACCTTGGGCCCGAAGGCCTTGCGCACCCCGCGCAGGGAGATTTTCGGCGTCCCGCCGGCGCCGTTGGTCCCGTTCACCGCGCTCATGAGAAGAAGATCCCCGTCAGCAGGTAGTTCAGCACCAGGATCAGGATGCTGGCGCTGACCACCGCGTTGGTGGTGGCCGCACCAACGCCCTGGGCGCCACCCTTGGAATGGTAGCCGTGGTAGCAGCCCATCAGCGCGATGACGAAGCCGAACACCGCCGCCTTGACCAGGCCGGACACCACGTCCATGAACTCCAGGTATTGCCAGGTGTTCCGGACATAGGTCGCCGGGTTGAAGTCCAGCCGGTAGACGCTGACCAGGTACCCGCCGAACACGCCGATGATGTCCGCCACCAGCACCAGGATGGGCAGCATGGTGGTGCCGGCGATCAGCCTTGGCACCACCAGGTACTTGTAGGGGTTGGTGGACAGGGTGGTCAGGGCGTCCACCTGCTCCGTCACCCGCATGGTACCCAGCTCGGCGGCCATGGCGGCGCCGATGCGGCCCGCCACCATCAGCCCGGCCAGCACCGGCCCCAGCTCACGGGTGATGGACAGCACCACCACCGTGGCGATGGCACTTTCCGCGTTGAAGCGGGCGAAGCCGCTGTAGCTCTGCAACGCCAGCACCATGCCGGTGAACACGGCCGTCAGGCCCACCACGGGCAGGCTGTAATAGCCGATGTCCACCATCTGCCGCCCGATCAGGCGCAGGTAGAAGGGCGGGCGCAGGCAGTGGGACAGGGCCATGAAGGTGAACATGGCCAGCCGCCCCGTCGCCTCCATGAACAGCAGGGTGGTCCGGCCGATCGTGCCGAGGAAATTCATCAACCATGCCTCATCCGGCGGGGGACCCACGTACCGCTAGCCAACGCGCGGCCCCCTGTCAATGTTGCGCCGCCGCGGACGGACGCAAGGGGGCAGGCCGGCGAGACCGCTACATCGCGGCGCCCAACGTTCTGGGGGACGGGAACGGTGGGTCACGCGGGGCCCAGATATTCCCTGTGATAGCGCGGCCCCAGCCGGGTCAGCACCTCATACCCGATGGTCCCGGCCTCTGCCGCCACCTGGTCCACCGTGCGGTGGGGGCCGATGACCTCCGCCCAGTCGCCCTCTGCCAGGAAGCGGGCCGGCACGTCGGTCACGTCCACCGTCAGCAGGTCCATGGAGACGCGGGCGATGATCGGGGCCCTGTGCCCGCCGACCATCACCTGCCCCTTGCCCTGGAGCGACCAGGGATACCCGTCGGCATAGCCCATCCCCAGGGCCGCCACCTTGCGCTTGCCGGCCACCCGGTGGGTGGCGTCATAGCCCACGGTCCGCCCGGGCTCCACCATCCGCACCTGGTGGATGCGGGCCAGCAGCCGGATGGTGGGCCGCATGGGGTTGGGCATCCAGGGGGCGGGGTTGGCCCCGTGCAGGGCGATGCCCGGCCGCACCAGGTTGAAATGGTAACCCGCCCCATGGAACACGCCGGCGGAGTTCGCAAGGCTCGCCGGCGCCTTCGGCAGCCGCGCCAGTGCGGCGCGGAAGCGGCCGAGCTGCTCCGCCGTCATGGGGTTCCCGGGATCGTCGGCGCAGGCCAGGTGGCTCATCCAGGCCTGCACCTCCAGCCCTTGCAGCAGGGTCCCCGGGTCGGCGGCCAGCCGGTCCAGCTCTGCCGCCTCCAGCCCCAGCCGGTTCATGCCGGTGTCGATATGGACGAAGCAGGGCAGGGGGCGTCCCAACCGCGCCGCCTCCTCCCGCCAGCGCTGGATGTCGCCCAGGGTGTTCAGGATGGGCGTCAACCGTTCCGCCGCGATCTCCGCCCCGGCCCCCGGCGGCACCCCGTGCAGCACGGCGATGCGGGCATCCCCGGGCAGGGCCGCCCTCAGCCGCACCCCGCCGGCGATGTCCGCCACGAAGAAGGTCCGCGCCCCGGCGGCATACAGGGCCCTGGACGTGGGCACGGCGCCCAGCCCGTACCCGTCCGCCTTCACCACCGCCCCGCACTCCGCGCCCTTGGCCAGGGCCGCCATGGCCCGCCAGTTGTCCGCCACGGCGGCAAGGTCGACGAACAGAACCGCCCCGGCCCGCTGGGCGGCCGGGGTCCGCAGCGCGGCCATCAGGGCCGGGTCCAGGGGGGCTCCGTCATGCCGCGACCGTCACTCCTCGTACCCGCCGCCGGGATGGGTGGTGTCCAGGTCGCCGAAGCGGGTGTAGTTGCCGTCGAAGAACAGCCGCACCGTGCCCACCGGGCCGTGGCGCTGCTTGCCGATGACCACCTCGGCGGTGTTGTGCACCTCGCCCAGCCGCTCCTGCCAGCGCTGGTACCGGTCGTTGTACTTGTCCTCCGACTCGTCGGGCCGGCGGCCCGGCTCGGCGCGCTCCAGGTAATACTGTTCGCGGAACACGAACATGACCACGTCCGCGTCCTGCTCGATGGAGCCCGACTCGCGCAGGTCCGACAGCTGGGGCCGCTTGTCCTCACGCTGCTCCACGGAGCGGGAAAGCTGGGACAGGGCGATGACCGGGACGTGCAATTCCTTGGCGATGGCCTTCAGGCCGCGGGTGATCTCGGAGATTTCCTGGACCCGGTTCTCCGGCCCCCGGCCCGCCCCGCCGCCGCGCAGCAGCTGCAGATAGTCCACCACCACCAGCCCCAGCCCATGGGTGCGCTTCAGCCGGCGGCATCGGGTGCGAACCGCGGTGATGCTCAGGGCCGGCGTGTCGTCCACGAAGAAGGGCACGCGGGACAGGAACTGGCTGGCCTCCACGAACTTGGGGAAGTCGCTGGCCGCGATCTCACCGCGGCGGATCTTGTCGCCCGACACCTCCGCCTGGTCGGCCAGGATACGCAGGGCCAACTGTTCGGCGCTCATTTCCAGGCTGAAGAAGCCGACCGGCGCCCCTTCCTTGCCGCCCGACAGCATGTAGGCCTTGGCGGCGTTGAAGGCGATGTTGGTGGCCAGCGCCGTCTTGCCCATGGACGGGCGGCCGGCAAGGATCAGCAGGTCCGAGGGGTGGAGGCCGCCCAGCTTGCTGTCCAGGTCCCGCAGGCCGGACGTCACGCCGGTGACGTGGCTGGTGCGGCGGAACGCGGCCTCCGCATTGTCGATGGCCAGCTTCAGGGCCCGCTCGAACGGGATGAAGTCGCCCTTCACGTCGCCGAAGCTGGCCAGCTCGAACAGCTTCTTCTCGGCCTCCTCGATCTGGTCGTTGGCCGTCACGTCCAGGTCGTGCTTGTAGGCATGGTTGACCATGTCCTCGCCGACCTCGATCAACTGCCGGCGCAGGTAGGCGTCGTGGATGATCCGCCCGTAATCCTCCACGTTCTGCACGGTCACGATGGCCGCGGCCAGCCGGGCCAGGTACTCGGTCCCGCCGATCTCCGCCAGGTCCTGGTCCTGCTCGAAATAGGCCTTCAGGGTCATGGGGCTCGCGACCTGGCCGCGGTCCACCATCTTCATGATGGCCTGGTAGATCTTCTGGTTGGCCGGGTCGAAGAAGTGCTCCGGGCGCAGGAACTCGCCCACCTTCTCGAAAGCCTTGTTGTTCACCAGGACGGCGCCCAACACCGCCTGCTCCGCCTCCTCGTTGTGGGGCGGGGTGCGATAGGTGGGGATGGTCAGCGCCTTTGACGGCGGGTCGATCAGCTTGGTGTCCATGATGCCAGTGTAACAGGGCGGGGGCAGCGACGGGACATCCGTCCACGCCCCAGCCTAGGTGCAAGCCGTGGACAGGATGTGAACGGTTCTGTGGACAAGTGTGGGGGAGGGTAGCGTTTCAGCGGGAAAGGGCGAGGGGATTTTTCTGCCACGGTCCCGAACAAACGAAAACGGCGCAGCCTTGCGACTGCGCCGTTCCGGTACTCGAACCCGATGGACGGGGAAGGGGAAGCCTCAGGCCTCCGTCTCCTCGTCGCCTTCGGGGGCCTCCTCGGCCTGGTCCTCGTCCTCGTCGTCGGTGCGGGCGACCATGCCGCCGCGCTGGGCCTGCAGGGCGGCCTCCTCGGCGGAACGGGCCACGTTGACCGTCACGGCCACGGCGACCTCGGGGTGCAGCACGACGCGGACCTTGAACAGGCCCAGGGTCTTGATCGGGGTGTCGATCGCCACCTGGCCCTTGCTGATGGTCACGCCGTTGGCGGTCACCGCCTCGGCCACGTCACGGGACACGACGGAGCCGTACAGCACGCCGGTCTCGCCGGCCTGGCGCAGCACGACCACGGTCATGCCGTCCACGCCCTTGGCCACCACCTCGGCCTCCTTGCGGAGCTCCAGGTTGCGGGCCTCAAGCTGGGCCTTCTGGCTGTCGAAGTAAGCCAGGTTCTCCTTGGTCGCGCGCAGGGCCTTCTTGCGGGGCAGCAGGTAATTGCGGGCGTAGCCCGGCTTCACCTTCACCACCTGGCCCATCTGGCCGAGCTTCTCGATCCGCTCCAGCAGAATGACGTCCATGTCTGTTCTCCTGGCCTTACTTCACGATGTACGGCAGCAGGGCGAGGAAGCGGGCGCGCTTGATGGCGCGGGCCAGCTCACGCTGCTTCTTGGCCGACACCGCGGTGATGCGGGACGGGACGATCTTGCCGCGCTCGGAGATGAAGCGGGACAGCAGCTTGATGTCCTTGTAGTCGATCGCCGGCGCGTTCGGGCCGGAGAACGGGCAGGTCTTCCGGCGACGGAAGAACGGGCGACGGCCACCGCCGCCACCACCGCCACCGGAACGGGGGCCGCCGGGGCCACCGGCGCCAGGGGTACGTTCGGCGTTCATGCGCGGTCTCCTTCACCCTCGGACCGGGGCTCCGCGTCGCGGCGGGGACGGTCACCAAACTCACGACGGGGGCCACGGTCGCCGAAGTCACGGCGCGGGCCGCGGTCGCCGAAGCCGCCACGGGGGCCGCGCTCGTTGCGCTCGCCCTTGTTGGCCAGCATGGCGGTCTGGGCCTCGTCGATCTTCTCGACCTTCACGGTCATGAAGCGCAGCACGTCCTCGCTGATGGACATGTTGCGCTCCATCTCGGCCACGGCCGCCGCGGGGGCGTCGATGCCGAGATAGACGTAGTGGCCCTTGCGGTTCTTGTTGATCCGGTAGGCGAGGGTCTTCAGCCCCCACTGCTCGGTCTTCACGACGGAGCCGCCGTTTTCCTTCAGGATGTTGCTGAAGGTCTCGGTCAGCCCCTCCACCTGCGAGGACGCGATGTCCTGGCGGGCGATCAGGATGGTTTCATACAGTGCCATACAACTCCCCATGGCTGTTGCTGGCCCGCCGCCGGAGGTCCCCCATGTCGGGAGCCCGGCCGCACGGGCCTAGCCGGCACCTGGCGAGTGCCGGCGGGGTTTCGGAAGGCGCGCACTATACACAGGGGCGGCCGGGGGGCAAGGGAAAATGCCGGACTGAGCCATGCGCCGCCGTAGGTCGGGGTGAGCGGCAGCAAACCCCGACATCCCACGGCGCCGTCACATGTCGGGGTTCCCGATGGTCACCCCGACCTACCGTCCCCCCTCCAGCTTGAACCGGTAGGACAGGTCGAACCACGTCCCGTCCGGTTTGCCGTCCACGGTGCCGGGCTGGCAGGTCCAGCCGCCGCGGCGGGCCTGGGTCAGGGCGGCGTTGTCCAGGCGGGGCTTGCCGCTGCCCTCCGCGATCTCGGCCACGGTGATCCGGCCGCTCACGTCGCAGAACAGGCGCAGCACCACGCGGCCTTCCTCCTCCAGCCGCACCGACTGGGACGGGTATTCCGGCGCGGTCCAGGTCTTCGGGTCGATCCTGCCGGGCACGATAGCCCGCTTGGCCGGGACCCCCGCCACCGGGGTGGGGCCCGTCACCGTGTCGGCGGGGGCGGTGGCCACCGGACGGTTGGCAGAGGCGGGCGGGGTCTCGATGTTGATGGTCGTCGTCACCGTCGGGATGCGGTTGGTCACCTGGGTCGTCACGGTCTCGGTGACCGGCGGCGGGGGCGGCAGTTCCTTCACCGTCTCCGTCCGGGTCGTCACCTCCATGACCGGCGGCTTCACCGGGGTGAAGGTCAGCAGCGACGGCTGGCTCAGCACATAAAGGGCAAGCCCCAGATGGGCCGCGCCGACGGCGGCGAGGCCGGCAATCCTGGCGGGGCTGTGCGCGGCCCGGCGGTGGTTGAGGGGAACGGCGACCATGCGTACCTCCCTTGACCAGATGGATAGGGGTAACAGCATGACCCATGGACCTTGTCTTTTCTAAGGAAAATTCACAGGGCACCTGTGCCGGCGAACAATCTTTCCCGACTCGCCCAATGGGCGGATGGCTGCCCACCTTCCGTAATCGTCACGGCTTGACTAAGGCGGTACAGCCGTTATCAAGGGCGCGAAATCGGGGCAGTCCCCAAATCAACGCCAATCCACCACGGGCGGGACCAGTCAATGACGCGCGCGTTCGTCTTTCCGGGCCAGGGCAGCCAGGCCGTCGGCATGGGCAAGGACCTTGCCGAGGCATTCCCCATCGCCCGCCAGACCTTCGAGGAGGTGGACGAGGCCCTGGGCCAGAAGCTCTCCACCCTCATGTTCGAGGGCCCGGGCGATGAGCTGACCCTGACCGAGAACGCCCAGCCGGCCCTGATGGCCGTCTCCGTCGCCGTCACCCGCGTGCTGGCGGCGGAGAAGGGGCTGGACCTGAAGGCCCACGCCGCGTTCGTCGCCGGCCACAGCCTGGGCGAATACTCCGCCCTCTGCGCCGCCGGGGGCCTGGGCCTGGCCGACACCGCCCGCCTGCTGCGCCTGCGCGGGCAGAGCATGCAGAAGGCCGTGCCCGTGGGCATGGGCGCCATGGCCGCCATCCTGGGTGCCGACCTGGACGCCGCGGTGGAGATCGCGGCCGCCGCCAGCGCGGATGGTGAGATCTGCACCGCCGCCAACGACAACGCCCCCGGCCAGGTCGTTGTCTCCGGCCACAAGGCGGCCGTGGAGCGGGCCATGAAGATCGCGGCGGAGCGGGGCTTCAAGCGCGCCGTGCTGCTGCCTGTCTCCGCCCCCTTCCACTGCCCCCTGATGCAGCCGGCCGCCGATGCCATGGCCGCCGCCCTGGCCGACGCGAGGATCAGCGCCCCCGTGGTGCCCGTGGTGGCCAACGTGACCGCGTCCGCGGTGACTGACCCCGACACCATCCGCCGCCTGCTGGTGGAGCAGGTGACCGGCACCGTGCGCTGGCGTGAGGGCGTGCTGTTCATGAAGGGACAGGGCGTGACGGAGCTGGTGGAGCTGGGCACCGGCAAGGTGCTGTCCGGCCTCGCCAAGCGCATCGACAAGGAACTGGCCGGCCTGTCCGTCGGCACCGCCGCCGACGTGGCCGCCTTCACCATCGCCTGATCTGACCCAGGGAACGGGAGACACCCCATGTTCGACCTCACCGGCAAGACCGCCCTGGTCACCGGCGCCTCCGGCGGCATCGGCGCCGCCATCGCCAAGGCCCTGCATGCCCGCGGCGCTACCGTCGCCCTGCACGGCACCAAGGTGGCCGCCCTCGAGTCCCTGGCCGCGGAGCTGGGGGAGCGGGCCAAGGTCGTCCCCGCCAACCTGTCCGACCCTGCCGCGGTGGAACAGCTCGCCAAGGATGCGGAGGCAGCACTCGGCCAGGTGGACATCCTGGTCAACAATGCCGGCCTGACCAAGGACACCCTGATCCTGCGCATGAAGGATGAGGACTGGCAGACCGTCCTGGACGTGAACCTGACCGCCGGCTTCCGCCTGTCCCGCGCCCTGGTGAAGGGCATGATGAAGCGCCGCTGGGGCCGCATCATCGGCATCACTTCCGTGGTCGGCGTCACCGGCAACCCGGGCCAGGTGAACTATGCGGCCAGCAAGGCCGGCATGATCGGCTTCTCCAAGGCCCTGGCCCAGGAAGTCGCCAGCCGCAACATCACCGTGAACTGCCTCGCCCCCGGCATGATCCAGACCGCCATGACGGACGTGCTGACCGACGCGCAGAAGGAAGCCATGTCCGGCCGCATCCCGGCCGGCCGCCTGGGCACGCCCGGCGACATCGCCGCCGGCGTCGTGTACCTGGCGAGCGAGGAGGCGGGCTATGTCACCGGCCAGACCCTGCACGTCAATGGCGGCATGGCGATGATCTGACCAGGGGCGCTCAAGCCCTGGGGGAGCGGGTGGGCACCTACCCCGTTCTCGGGTGCTGGTCAGGGGCCGCGGTCTATGGTAAGTGACGGCACTTTTCTGACCGGCACGGGTAAGACCGGGGCAAAACGAACCTCCAAGGGTCCGCCCTCCTCCTCGAACGCCACAGAATCCCAACTGACCACCGGAAGATCCTGAAAGGTCCAAGCAGATGAGCGACATTGCCGAGCGCGTGAAGAAGATCGTCGTCGAGCACCTGGGTGTCGAGGAGGCCAAGGTCACCGAGACCGCCAGCTTCATTGACGATCTGGGCGCCGACTCGCTGGACACCGTCGAGCTGGTCATGGCCTTCGAGGAGGAGTTCGGCATCGAGATCCCGGACGACGCCGCGGAGAAGATCCTGACCGTGAAGGACGCCATCGACTTCATCCAGTCGAAGTCCGCCTGATTTTCCGGCCGGTGGACGGGGCCGGCCCTCGCGGGCCGGCCTCGACATCTTTTGCCAGAAGCCCCACCTGAGGGGCGTGCCAGACAGAAATTGCCACAGGTCCTGCCATGCGCCGCGTCGTCGTCACCGGTCTTGGACTCGTCACCCCCCTCGGGGTCGGCGTCCAGCACAACTGGGATCGCCTGATCGCCGGAACGTCCGGCATCAGCGCCATCTCGCGTTTCGACGTGTCGGACATCCCCTGCAAGGTCGCCGGCCAGGTGCCGCGGGGGACGGAGGTGGAGGGGGGCTTCATCCCCGACGCCTACGTGTCGCCGAAGGACCAGAAGAAAATCGACGACTTCATCCTCTACGCCATCGGCGCGGCGGATGAGGCCATCAAGGACAGCGGCTGGAAGCCCGCCGACGATGAGCAGGCCGAGCGCACCGGCGTGATGATCGGTTCCGGCATCGGCGGCCTGCCGGCCATCTATGACGGGTCGGTGCTGCTGGCGGAGAAGGGGCCCCGGCGCCTGTCGCCCTTCTTCATCCCGTCGGCCCTGATCAACCTCGCCTCCGGCCACGTCTCCATCATCCATGGCTACAAGGGCCCGAACCACTCGGTGGTCACGGCCTGCTCCACCGGCGCCCACGCCCTGGGCGACGCGGCGCGCCTGATCGCGCTGGACGATGCCGACGTGATGGTTGCCGGCGGCACTGAGGCCGCTGTCAGCCGCCTGGGCCTGGCCGGCTTCGCCGCCGCCCGCGCCCTGTCCACCGGCTACAACGACACGCCCGAGAAGGCCAGCCGCCCCTATGACAAGGGCCGCGACGGCTTCGTCATGGGTGAGGGCGCCGGCGTGGTGGTGCTGGAGGAGCTGGAGCACGCCAAGAAGCGCGGCGCCAAGATCTATGCGGAGATCGTGGGCTACGGCATGTCCGGCGACGCCTACCACATCACCGCCCCGGCGGAGGACGGCAATGGCGGCTTCCGCTCCATGCGCATGGCGCTGAAGCGGGCCGGCCTGAACACGGACGAGATCGACTACATCAACGCCCACGGCACCTCCACGCCCGTCGGCGACCTGATCGAGTTGGGCGCCGTGCGCCGCCTGTTCGGCGACGACCTGTCCGGCGCCTCCATGTCTTCCACCAAGTCCGCCATCGGCCACCTGCTGGGTGCCGCGGGATCGGTGGAGGCCATCTACTCCATCCTGTCCATCCGGGACCAGGTGGTCCCGCCCACCCTGAACCTGGAAGACCCGTCCGAAGGGACGGAGGGCGCCGACCTGGTCCCGCTGAAGGCGAAGGAGCGCAAGGTGCGCGCTGCCCTGTCGAACAGTTTCGGCTTCGGCGGTACCAACGCCTCGCTGGTCTTCAAGCAGTTCGCCTGAGGCCGTGGCCGGGGCGACCCCTGACACGCCAAAGCGCCGCCGCTGGCTGATGCCGGCGGCGGCGTTGCTTTTGCTGCTGCTGGCCGCGGCGGGCGGGGCGGCATGGTATGGGTGGCAGCGCTATGTCGGGCCGGGGCCGCTGGCCCAGGACACCACGATCGTCATCGCCCGGGGCACCGGCGTCCAGGCCATCGCCCGGCAGCTTGATTCCACGGGGGTGGTGCGCAGCGAACGTGACGTGCTGGTGGCCCTGAAGCTGCGCGACTCCGTCCGCCGCCTGAAGGCCGGCGAATACGCCATCCCCGCCGGGATCAGCCTGAAGGACGTGCTGGACCTGATCGAGAGCGGCAAGACCGTCATCCGCCGCTTCACCGTCCCGGAAGGCCTGACCAGCGCCCAGATCGTGGAGTTGCTACGGGCCGAGCCGTCCTTCAGCGGCGAGGTCACCGCCATCCCCGCCGACGGCACCCTGCTGCCGGAGACCTACCATTATTCCTGGGGCGACGACCGCGCCGCCCTGCTGGCCCGCATGGCGGCCGACATGCGCAAGGCCCTGGAAAGCCTGTGGCCCGACCGCGCCCCCGACCTGCCGGTGAAGACGGTGGAAGAGGCGGTGACCCTGGCCAGCATTGTGGAGAAGGAAACGGGCATGGCGGCGGAGCGGCCCAAGGTGGCCGGCGTCTTCGTCAACCGCCTGCGGATGGGCATGAAGCTCCAGTCCGACCCCACCACCATCTACGCCCTGACCGGCGGCAAGGGCCCGCTGGAGCGGCCCCTGACCCGGGCCGACTGGAAGCTGGAAAACCCCTACAACACCTATTTCATCGACGGCCTGCCCCCCGGCCCCATCGCCAACCCGGGTCTCGCCTCCCTGAAGGCCACCCTGAACCCGGAATCCCACAAGTACCTGTACTTCGTCGCCGACGGCACCGGCGGCCACGCCTTCGCCGAGACCCTGGACGAGCACAACCGCAACGTCGCGGCCTGGCGGCGGGTGCAGGACGGGCGGCAGTAAGGCAGGGGAGGGGGATCAGACCTCGGTGGGCAACGCGGCCTGCCGGTCGACCCGGCGCAGCAGCTTGACCGCTTTCTGATCGAAGCTCAGGAACAGGGGCGCCCCCATCCGGCTTCCCATGTGCGCGACGGCGCCATCCGCGAAGTCGCCACCGGCGTGAAGCATGGCGAGGCCAGCGTCAACGGCTTCGGTATCCAAGATCGCATTCTCAAAATCGCGCAAGGCAAAGATGGCAACGGCCAGGGCGGACCTTGTGTACCCATAAGTCCGACTTAGAACCCACGCCAGCTCGCACAGAACTGGGGTAGGCACAGCAAATTTCTGAGCGGTCTGCAAACAACGGGTCGCGATCGGGCTTTGCGCAGGATCATCCTGCATGATGGCTCGCACCAGGATATTGGTGTCGACTGTGAAGATCATGGCTCCCCAGCCCAACCCTTTGCGATTGCCTCATTTATCTCCTCAATCGTGGGCGGTGGCCTCTTGATTGGGGGCGGCCCCAGGATGCCGAACAGCTCTTGGATATTCCGTTTCTTCCCGACCGGCTGGTCAGGTAGAGACCGCCGGACGATGGCCCGCCCTTCGGGCAGCACCTCTACCTCGACCACGTCCCCCGGCTTGACGCCCAACTGCTTCAGCACGTCCTCCGGCAGGACCGCTTCGCCCTGGTCGTTGACCTTGATCGTCGTAGACATCTGCCGTTGTCCTCCGTACCCCTCCCACAAATGTAGGATAGTCCGCGGGCGGGCACAACAGGGCCCCATAAAGGCCGGCGACTGCCGGCCCGCGGCTCCATGGCCGCGTAAGCCAAGCCCGCGGATGCGGGCGCGAGCCTGCCCCGGCCCCCGAGCCGGGGGCGTATGAGGGGCCGTTGATCGGTCACGATCAATGGCGGCTTGCCTCAGGCCTTCTTCTCCCAGCCGCCGCGCTCGTTCTGCTGCCAATAGGTCAGGGCGTGGCCGGCGTCCTTGGCGGTTTTCCAGCGGCGGCGGGCGGCGCTGACGGCGTCCGGGTCGTTGCCGTCGAACAGGTCGCAGGCCAGCTCATACTCGGCCATTCGCCCGCTTTCCGCCCCGTCGGTCAGGAACAGCACCTGCGCGCCGTTGGGCCGCTCATCCTCCGGCGTCAGGTACACGGGCTGCCGGTCCGGGTGGTCATCCTTGGCCGTGCCGTGGGGCAGGAAGCCGTCCGGCTTGTAGGTCCAGAGGTGCTGGGCCAGCGCCTCCGCCCGCTCCTCGCTGCCCGTCAGCACCACGGCCTTCCAGCCCCGCTCCAGCGACTTCTCCAGCAGCCCGGGCAGGGTCTGCTCCAGGGTCTTGCGGGTCAGGTGGTAGAAGCGCAGCTCGGCCATGGGGCAGGGGCCTAGCGGTCGGTGAGCAGGGTGAAGTTCGCTTCCTTGGCCAGGGCGGCCAAGTCCTGCAGGGTGGCGCTGTCGGTCACGAGCATCAACAGGCCGGTGGTCCCGGCGGGGATCTGCACGGTCAGCCGGCGGGGGTCTTGGCCTCCGCCACCACCGCCCGGCGCCCGGCCACCACCTCGACCCGGGCGCCGGGGGGCAGGGTGCCCGTGTTGGCGATGGAGCCGGCGATGGCCTTGTTCAGCGTGTTGCTGCGGGTGGCGGACACCACGACCCGCATGTCGCCCTTGCTGTAGGTCCGCTCGGCGGAGACGCCGGAATACATGGCGATCACGCCGCCAGCCAGCCGTACCTCGTCCGCCTTCCAGCCGTCGGGCGGGTCGGGCAGCACGTTGGTCATCTGGCCGTTGGGTTCCCGCTGCGGCGCCTGCTGGGCCTGGGCGGGCAGGGCGACCGTGGCTGCCAGGGGGGAGAACAGCAGGGCCGCGGCGACCAGTCGGGCGAGGGGGCGGGCCATGGGGAACGCTCCGAAACGGGTTTTCCATCAAATGGGCACGGCCCCGGCGGGCAGGAAGGCCTGCCGCCGGGGCCGTGTGTCGGGGCCGGCCTCAGCCCTCGTAGTGGTCGGCCACCAGCCGGTCCAGCAGGCGCACGCCGAAGGCCGTGGCGCCCTTGGGGATGTAGCCGCGGTCGGTCTTGCTCCAGGCCGTGCCGGCGATGTCCAGGTGGGCCCAGGGCACGTTGTTGACGAAGCGCTGCAGGAACTGGGCGCCGATGATGCTGCCGGCGGTCATCGGGCGGCCGATGTTCTTCATGTCGGCCGCGTCGCTGTCGATGTCCTTGTCATAGGCGGGGGCCAGCGGCATGCGCCACAGCATCTCGCCCGCCTTCTTGCCGGAGGCCGCCAGCTTGTCCGCCAACTCGTCATTGTTGCTGAACAGGCCGGCATGCTCGTTGCCCAGGCTGACGATGATGGCGCCGGTCAGCGTGGCCAGGTTGACCATGAACTTCGGCTTGAAGGTGGCCTGCGTGTACCAGAGGGCGTCGGCCAGGACCAGGCGGCCTTCCGCGTCGGTGTTCAGCACCTCGATGGTCTGGCCGGACATGCTGGTGACGATGTCGCCCGGGCGCTGGGCGTTGCCGTCGGGCATGTTCTCCGCCAGGGCCACCACGCCCACGACGTTCGCCTTGGCCTTGCGGCCGGCCAGGGCGGCCATCAGGCCCACGACGGCGCCGGAGCCCGCCATGTCCCACTTCATGTCTTCCATGTTGGCGGCCGGCTTGATGCTGATGCCGCCGGTGTCGAAGGTGATGCCCTTGCCGACGAAGGCCACCGGCGCGTCGCCCTGGGCGCCGCCGTTCCAGCGCATGACCACCAGCCGGGGCGGCCGGGTGCTGCCCTGGCCGACGCCCAGCAGGGCGCCCATGCCCAGCTTCCGCATCTTCTTCTCGTCCAGCACCTCCACCTCGACGCCCAGGTCGCGCAGCTCCAGGCAGCGGTCGGCCAGGCTCTCCGGATAGATCACGTTGCCCGGCTCGGACACCAGGTCGCGGGCCAGGAACACGCCGTCGGCCAGGGCCTCGTGGCGGGGCCACAGCTTCTTGGCGGCACCGGCGTCGGCGGTCAGGACGGTGACCTTCTTCAGGGAGGGCTTCTTGTCCTCCGGCGTCTTGGTCTTGTACTTGTCGAAGCGATAGCTGCGCGACAGGGCACCAAAGGCGATCTCCACCGCCAACTCCGCGCCCGCCAGGGCCGCACCCTCATGGGCGTCGGCGGCGATGGCCACCTCCGTCTCGCCGCTGGCCAGCAGGCCGGCGATGGCGGCGGAACCGGTGTTGTTGGCGGTCAGGGCGGTGCCGTCGGCCGGCTTGCCGATGCCCACCAGCAGGATGCGCGGCGACTCCACGCCCGTGGGGGCCAGCACGCTCAGCACCTCGTCCGCCTTGCCGGAGAAGCGGCCCGACTCCATGGCGCGGGTCAGCAGGCCGCCGGTGCGCTGGTCCAAATCCTGCCCGAAGCCACCCAGCTTGCGGTCCGCCGCCACGGTCACGGCGATCACGCCCGCCTTCGGCAGGGCGAGGGGCGAGAAGGAGATCTTCATTCTTGTCTTCCTGGCTGGTGCTGCTGGTGGCCCCGGGGGTGCCGCGCGGGGGGATGCCCTGCGGCCCCGGGTGTTGTCTTGGTGCTTGGGAGTCGATAAAGAACAGCCACCAAACCATGTCAAGCCGTGCCCGCACGTCACTGCCCCTTTCGGCGCCGGACCGGCGGGGCGCGCGTGCCATCTTGCCGCCCCGATCCGGCCTTAGACCCGGGGGCATGCCCCCGGAGGACGCCGACCGGCGGCCCGCGACCCCATGGTCGCGAAGCCAAGCCGCCGGATGGCGGCGCCCGGCGTCTGAGGGGGCCTTTGGACGTTCACGGCCAAAGGCCGGTCGTGTAAACGACAAGGTATGCTTGCCTGCCGCGTGCAAGTCCGCACGGGCCCGACGGAACAGCGGGGACCATGAACCAGATCGGCCGCTACCTGCTGCGCAACCTGACGGTGGCGACCCTGTTCGTCACCGTGGGCTTGGCCGCGGCCATCTGGCTGACCCAGTCCCTGCGGCTGGTGCAGCTGGTGGTGGAGGGCGGGGCGCCCTTCGCCATGTTCCTGAAGATGGCGGTGCTGACCTTCCCCACCTTCCTGTCGCTGGTGCTGCCCATCGCGCTGCTGTCGGCGGTGCTGTTCACCTACAACAAGCTGACCATGGACAGCGAGCTGGTGGTGATGCGGGCCGCCGGGCTCGGCCCCATGGCGCTGGCCCGTCCGGCGCTGCTGCTGGGCCTGGGCGTGGCCCTGGTCTGCTACGCCCTGACCGTCAGCATCGGCCCCGCCGCCCAGCGGGAGCTGGTGCGCATGCGGGAGGAGGTGCGGAGCGAGTATTCTGCCGTCCTGCTGCGGGAGGGCACCTTCAACGATGTGGGCGAGGGGCTCACCGTCTATATCCGGGAGCGGGGCCGCAACGGGGAGCTGCGCGGCCTGCTGATCCACGACATCCGCAGCCCGGAGGCGCAGACCACCATCGTGGCCGAGTACGGCATGCTGATGGATGTGGGCGACAACCCGCGGGTGGTCGTCTCCAACGGCACCCAGATGAAGTTCTACGAACCCACCGGCAAGTTGGAGTGGCTGGAGTTCGGCCGCTACACCGTGGACCTCCAGGTCCTGCGCAAGCAGCTCGGCACCCGTTGGCCCGACCCGC
The DNA here is from genome assembly GCF_012913305.1 of Aerophototrophica crusticola. Lineage (NCBI taxonomy): Bacteria > Pseudomonadati > Pseudomonadota > Alphaproteobacteria > Rhodospirillales > Rhodospirillaceae > Aerophototrophica > Aerophototrophica crusticola. The sequence continues at coordinate 888,369 of NZ_CP051775.1, forward strand.
GGGAACGCCCCATCGGGGAGCTGTTCCGCATCTCCAACGACCCGCTGGACCAGGAATTCAAGTCCCGCCTGCGGGCGGAGCTGCATTCCCGCCTGTCCACGCCGCTGCTGGCCCTGGCCTTCACCGTCATCGCCATGTGCGCCCTGCTGCCGGGTGAGTTCAGCCGGCGGGGCCGCGCCTCCCGCATCGCCGGGGCCGCCGTGGCCGCGCTGGTGCTGCAGAGCGCCGTGCTGGGCGTGGCCAACCTGGTGGGCAAGAACCCGACCCTCACGCCGCTGCTCTACGCCACCTGCATCCTGCCGACGGTGCTGGGCCTCTGGTACATGAAGAACTGGCGCATCGTGCGGCGCGCCCTGTCCCGGCGGCTCGCCCCGCCGGCGCCCGCGGCGGCGGAGTGACCCCCATGCGCCTTTCCCCGACCCTGTCTGCCTATATCGGCCGCCAGTTCCTGCTCTGGTTCCTGGCGGTGCTGGGGGTGATGCTGGCCATCATCTACCTGCTGGACACGGTGGAACTCCTCCGCCGCGCCGCCACCAAGCCCGACGCCACCTTCGAGGTGGTCATCGGCATGGGCCTGCTGAAGCTGCCGGAGATCGGGCAGCAGGTCTTCCCCTTCGTCATCCTGTTCGGCGGCCTCTACACCTTCTGGCGCCTTACGCGTACGCAGGAGCTGGTGGTGGCCCGGGCCAGCGGCATCTCCGTCTGGCAGTTCATGGCCCCGGTCATGCTGACCGCCATCGGGGTGGGCATCCTGCTCATCACCGTACTGAACCCCATCTTCTCCGCCATGCTGTCGCGGTATGAGCAGATGGAGAACCGTTACCTGCGCGGCCAGACCTCCTCCCTCGACGTGGCCAAGTCCGGCCTGTGGCTGCGCCAGCCGGGGGAGGATCTGTCCTACCTGATCCATGCGGAATCGGTGGTGCCCGGCACGCTGGAACTGCGCAAGGTCATGGTCCTGCTGGACGCGCCCCCGGGCGCCCCGGCCGGGCCTTCCGGCGCGCCGCAGACCGCCGGACGGCTGGACGCGGCCACTGCCGTGCTGAAGGAAGGCTACTGGGACCTGCGGGAGGTCTGGTACAACCGCCCCGGCCGCCCGCCGGAGTTCCTGGCCCGCTACCGCCTGCCGACGGAGCTGACGGAGCAGCGCATCCAGGAGAGCTTCGCCAGCCCGGACACCCTGTCCTTCTGGGAGCTGCCGCGCTTCATCGACATGCTGGAGGCGACGGGACTGTCCTCCATCCGCCACCGGCTCTACTGGCACTCCCTGCTGGCCCTGCCGGTGTTCTTCGCCGCCATGGTGCTGCTGGCCGCCGCCTTCGCCCTGCGCCAGTCCCGCCGCGGCGGGGTGCTGGGGCTGGTCGCCGCCGGGCTCGCCACCACGCTGGTGCTGTTCGTGCTGCGTGACATCGTCAGGGCGCTGGGGGTATCCGGCGCGGTGCCGGTGCCGCTGGCCGCCTGGGCGCCCGCGGGCATCACGGTGATGCTCGGGATCGCGGCCCTTCTCCATATGGAGGATGGCTGACCCTCCCGCGCTTTGCCTTGTGGGCCGATACCCTCTATAACACCGCCACCCCGACGTCCCATGTCGTCTCCTACAGTGACCAGAGCCATCATGAAGCGCCTCCTCCGGAGCACCCTGTTCGGCCTGACCGCCGCCTTCTCCATCGCGGCCCTGCCGGTGGCGGTGCCTGTCGCCTCGGCGCAGGAGGCGGGCCGGATCGCCGCCATCGTGAACGAGGAGGCCATCACCATGTCCGACGTGATGGGCCGGCTGCAGCTGGCCGTCGCGTCCTCGGGCCTGCCGGACAATGTGGAGACGCGGCAGCGGCTGCTGCCCCAGGTGCTGCGCCTGCTGATCGATGAGACGTTGCAGGTGCAGGAGGCGCGCAAGCGCAACATCCAGGTCACGGCGGACGAGCTGGACCAGGAGATGGCGGACCTCGCCCAGCGCAACCGCATGTCCCTGGACCAGTTCAAGCAGGCCCTGGCCCAGGCGGGCATCCCCTTCAACACCATGCGCCAGCAGACCATCGCCCACGTGGCCTGGGGCAAGCTGGTGCAGCGCATGATCCGCCCCAGCGTCCAAGTGTCGGACGATGAGGTGAACGGCTATATCGAGCGGCTCAAGGCCAACGCCGGCAAGCCGGAGTACCTGGTCTCCGAGATCTTCCTGTCCGTGGACAAGGCCAACGACGAGCGCCAAGTGGCCCAGCTCGCGGAGCAGCTGGTGGACCGCATCGGCCAGGGCGCGCCCTTCGCCGCCGTGGCCCAGCAGTTCTCGCAAAGCTCGGGTGCCGCCGCCGGCGGCGACCTGTCCTGGATCCAGCAGGGCCAGTTAGAGGAAAACCTGGACCGGGCGTTGCAGCAGCTCCGCCCCGGCCAGTTCTCCCGCCCCATCCGCGGTGCCAGCGGCTACCACATCCTGTGGCTGCGGGAGCAGCGCACCGTGGCGGCCGGCGACCCCAACAACATCCAGGTCAGCATCCGCCAGTTTATCCTGCCCGCCGCGGAGGGGCAGGACCCGACCCCGCAGTTCAACCAGGCCAAGCAGGTGGTGCAGGAGGCGGCGAGCTGCCCGGCGCTGGAGCAGGCCAGCCAGCGCATCCAGGGCGCCCAGCTCTTCAACCTGCCCCTGACCCGCATGGGCGACATCCCGGAGCAGCTCCGCGGCCTGATCGCCCCCCTGGGCGTGGGTACCCCCACCCAGCCGCTGGTGACCGACCGCGGCGTCATGATCCTGATGGTCTGCGACCGCGTCGTGCCGGAGGGCAGCACCCCGCCCGTGGACCAGGTGCGCAACGCCCTGTTCCTGGAGCGGCTGGACAACCAGCAGCGCCGCTACCTGCGCGACCTGCGCCGCGACGCCGACATCCAGACCCGGCTGTGATCACCGGGCGCGGCCTCCCCCTCGCCCTGACGATGGGTGAGCCCGCCGGCATCGGCGGGGAGATCGCGTTGAAGGCGTGGCTGGCGCGGGGTGAACGGGACCTGCCGCCCTTCGTCCTGCTGGACGACCCGGCCCGCATCCGCGCCCTCGCCGCGTCCCTGGGCTGGGACGTGCCGGTGGCGGAAATCGCCGCCGTGGGGGAGGGGGCGGGCCGCTTCGCCGACGCCCTGCCCGTGCTGCCCGTACCGCTGGCCGTGCCCGCCGCGCCGGGCAAGCCGGACCCGGCCAACGGCCGCGCCGTCATCGACAGCATCGACCGGGCCGTCGCCCTGGCCCAGGCGGGGCAGGTGGCGGCGGTGGTCACCAACCCGATCCAGAAGAGCAGCCTGTACCAGGCCGGCTTCCGCTGGCCCGGCCATACCGAGTACCTGGCCCACCTGGCCGGTCTGCCCGACGATGGCACGGTCATGCTGCTGGAAGGGGGTGGCCTGCGCGTCGTCCTCGCCACCATCCATGTCGCCCTGGCCCGGGTGCCGGACGTGCTGACGGCTGACGCCATCCTCCACGTCGCCCGCGTCACCAACGCCGCCCTGAAGGCCGATTTCGGCATCGCCCACCCCCGCCTCGCCGTCGCCGCCCTCAACCCCCACGCGGGGGAAGCCGGCAGCATGGGGCGGGAGGAGATCGAGCTGATCGCCCCCGCCGTGGCGGCGCTGGTGGGGGAGGGGATCGACGCCTCCGGCCCCCACCCGGCCGACACCCTGTTCCATGCCGGGGCCCGCAGCCGCTATGACGCGGTGGTCTGCATGTACCACGACCAGGGCCTGATCCCGCTGAAGACGCTGGACTTCGACACCGGGGTCAACGTCACCCTGGGGTTGCCCTTCGTCCGCACCTCGCCGGACCATGGCACCGCCCTGGGCATCGCCGGCACCGGCCAGGCCAGCGCCTCCAGCCTCATCGCCGCCCTCCACACCGCCGCGCGCATCGCCGCCCGCCGCGCCTCACCAGCCTGACCGTGACCGACCTCTCCCACCTGCCGCCCCTGCGCGATGTCATCGCCAAGCATGACCTCGGCGCCAAGAAGGCCTTCGGCCAGCATTTCCTGCTCGACCTCAACGTCACCCGCCGCATCGTGCGGGAGGCCGGGGACTTCATCGGCGTCGCCGTGGTGGAGGTGGGCCCGGGCCCCGGCGGCCTGACCCGCGCCCTGGTGGAAAGCCCGGCGCGGGAGGTGGTGGCCGTGGAGCGCGACCGCCGCTTCGCCGCCGCACTGGAGGAGCTGGTCCAGGCCAGCGCCGGCCGCCTGCGCCTGGTGGAAGCCGACGCGCTCCAGGTGGACGCGGCGGAGCTGGTGGCGGAGCCGCGCGCCGTCGTCTCCAACCTGCCCTACAATGTGGGCACGCCCCTGCTGCTGGGCTGGCTGAAGCACATCGACCGCTACCGCTTCCTGGCCCTGATGTTCCAGAAGGAGGTGGCGGACCGCATCGTCGCCCGCCCCCGCACGCCGGCCTATGGCCGCCTCGCCGTCATGTGCCAGTGGCTGGCGGAGTGCCGCACCCTGTTCGACCTGCCCGCCCGCGCCTTCACCCCGCCGCCCAAGGTGGACAGCGCCGTCATCCGCCTGTCCCCCCGGACCCGCCCCGCCGACGACCCCGACTTCGCCACCATGGAATCCCTGGTCGCCGCCGCCTTCGGCCAACGCCGCAAGATGCTCCGCGCCAGCCTGAAATCCCTCCTGGGCACCCCCGAACCCCTCCTGCTCTCCGTCGGCATCCAGCCCACCTGGCGGGCGGAGGAGGTGGACGTGGCCGGGTTCGTGGCGCTGGCGAAGGCGTGGAAACAGGGCTCACACCCATCGGCGCCAAGTTAAGGCCAAGCCGGCTCTGACAGGCACGACCGCTTCCCCGCGCAGGCGGGGGCCCACAGTTCTTGACCCGCGGTGTGCCATTCCCGTGGTTGGAAAATCCGTGGACCCCCGCCTGCGCGGGGGATGCACGAAAATTTTTCGATGCGGATCAATTTGGTGCCGATGGGGCCGAACCCGAGGCGGAGCCTAACCGGGGGGACTGGTGCTCAAACCCCCGGCCGCCGCGCCAGGGCCAAGCCGACACCCAAGGCCACCATCGCCGCCCCGGACCCTTCCCGCAACCGGCGGACCAGCCCGGGCCGGGCGGCAGCGCCCTCCCGGATGCCGCTGGCACCGTAGGCGACGACCATGTCCGCCAGGGTGTTCAGCACCACGGAAATCGTGCCCAGCACCACGAACTGCACGGCCACGGGGCCTGCGGCCGGATCAAGGAACTGCGGGACGAAGGCCAGGAAGAAGGCGGCAGTCTTGGGGTTCAGCGCCTCCACCAGCACCCCTTCCCGGAAGGCCCGGCGCGGCCCCATCGGCGGGGCTGCCGTGCCCCCCTCCAACGCCGTCGCAGCTTCCCGGCGGGCGGAGCGGAAGGTGCGGATGCCGATCCAGACCAGATAGGCGGCACCGGCCAGCTTCAGGCCGGTGAACAGCTCCGCGCTGGCCAGCACGATGGCGGACACGCCCAGGCTCCCTGCCAGCACATGGGCCATGCCGCCCAACCCCGTGCCGAAGCTGGATGCCAAGCCCTCCGCCCGGCCGCCGGCCAGCGTGCGGGCGGCGACATAGAAGATCCCCGGCCCGGGCGTGACGGCAAGGACCAGGGCCGCGGCGAAATACAGGGCAAGTTGGGTCAGGTCTGGCATGGCGACCAGACTAACGGCAAGACGGGTCCATTGCCCAGCCGAAAGCCAGCCGGCGCGCCGCCAAGCTGCACGGGCAGGGCGGCCCCTCCAACGGCCCCTGACGGCGCGGCTCCGGGGCCACCAGCATGGCCTGCGATGGGGTGGGGCAGGTGGGGCCCACGCCGGGCTACCGGGCCCGCGATGTCGTTCCGGCAGAAGAACCAGATGTCATATGACTTTGGGCTTGCGTCGGCTAAACTCGGCTACCCCTCCTGATCCCGGGATGCCGAGATGCCCCGTCCGCTGCGTATCGCCCAGGTCGCCCCGATCCTCTACCCCGTCCCGCCGACCCTCTATGGCGGGACGGAGCGGATGATCTCCTACCTGACTGAGGCCTTGGTGGAAGCGGGACAGGAGGTGACGTTGTTTGCCAGTGGCGACAGCGTCACCACGGCGCGGCTGGTGTCCGTCCGGCCCACCTGCCTCGCCGCCCAGGGCAGCCCCGACCCGCTGCCCGTCTGCATCGCCCACCTCGCGGAAGTCCGGCGCCGGATGGCGGATTTCGACATCCTCCACCTTCATGACAGCGGGTTCAGTGCCCTTGGCTTCCAGGACAGGTCGGCGCGGACGGTGACGACCCTGCACATGTCGCTGGAATGGCCGGACACCACGGCCGCCTTCCGCGCCATGCCGGACATGCCCCTGGTCTCCATCTCCGAATGCCAGCGCCACCCCTATCCGGAGGGGCATTGGGCCGGCACCATCTACCATGGCATCCCCGCGGACCTGTACCGCTTCAGCCCCCGGCCGGAAGGGCACCTGGCCTTCCTCGGCCGCCTGTCCGCGACCAAACAGCCGCATGAGGCCATCCGCATCGCCCAGGCCACGGGCCACACCCTGTTCCTGGCCGGCCCGCCGGAGCACCCGCAGGACCCCTATTTCGTCCAGTCCGTGGCGCCACACCTTGCCGGCCCCGGCGTCCGCTACCTGGGCGAACTGGACGACCGCCGCAAGGACGGCCTGCTGGGCAGCGCCAAGGCCCTGCTGTTCCCCATCGCCTGGGAAGAACCCTTCGGCCTTGTGATGATCGAGGCCATGGCCACCGGCACCCCGGTGATCGCCTACCGCCGCGGCGCGGCACCCGAGGTGGTGGAGGACGGCGTCACCGGCTTCGTCGTCGACAGCTTCGAAGAGGCGGTGGCCGCAGTGGGCCGCCTGGACCGGCTGGACCGCGCCACCATCCGCCGCCGCTTCGAGGAACGCTTCAGCGCCAAGCGGATGGCCGCCGACTACATCGCCCTGTACCGCTCCCGCTTGGAGCGGGCGGGGCTGGCCCTGGCCCCTTAAGGCAGCCCGCAAGCGCTTGAGGCTCATCCAAGCCGGCAGCGGGTGGGGCCTACAACCCCGCCTGCAAGCCCCGCACGAAGTCGCTCAGCCCCACCTGACGGCGGCGCTTCAGCCGCTCGGCCTGCAGGATGCTGCGCACCGCGGTGACGGACTCATCCAGGTCGCGGTTGACGATGACATAGTCGTATTCCGACCAGTGGCTCATCTCGTCATTGGCCTTGGCCATGCGCTTGGCGATCTCGGCGGCGCTGTCCTGGGCGCGGGTGGTCAGGCGGCGCTCCAGCTCCCGCGCGCCCGGCGGCAGGATGAAGATGCTGACCAGATCGTCCCGGGCGGACTCGGCAAGCTGCTGGGTACCCTGCCAGTCGATGTCGAACAGCACGTCCTTGCCGGCCCTCAGCGCCTCTTCCACCGCCCCCTTGGGCGTGCCGTAATAGTTGCCGAAGACCTTGGCATGCTCCAGCAGCTCCCGCCGGTTGACCATCAGGTTGAACTCGGTGGGGTCGATGAAGAAATAGTCCTTGCCATGCACCTCCCCCGGCCGCTTGGCCCGGGTGGTCACCGACACGGACATGGACAGGTTGCCGTCCGACTCCAGCATCCGGCGGGAAATGGTGGTCTTCCCCGCCCCGGAGGGGGAGGACAGGACAAGCATCAGCCCGCGGCGGCGGATGTCGCCGGGCAGGCCCGCGGTGGTGGCGTTGGCGTCGGAAGCGGTGGGCATGGGTCGGACTCGACGGGGTTCGGGTGTACGCGGGGATATAGGCCGGGCTGGCGGAACGTCACTCGATGTTCTGCACCTGCTCCCGGAACTGCTCGATGGTGGCCTTCAGGTCCAGGCCGATGCGGGTCAGCTCCACGTCGGCGGACTTGGAGCACAGGGTGTTGGCCTCCCGGTTGAACTCCTGGCACAGGAAGTCCAGCCGCCGTCCCACGGCGCCACCTTCCGCCAGCAGCGCGTGGGCCTGGGCGATGTGGGCGCGCAGCCGGTCCAGCTCCTCCCGCACGTCGGCCTTGGCGATCAGCAGGGCGGCCTCCTGGGCCAGCCGCTCCTCCGGCAGGCTGGGCACGGCCTCCAGCAACTGGGCAAGCTGCGCCTTCAACTTGGCGCGCAGGGCATCGGGTTGCAGGCTGGCGGTCCGCGCCGCCGCCTCGGTCAGGGACGCGATGGTGCCCAGGTGGCCGGACAGCACGGCGGCCAGGTGCCGGCCCTCGTCCAGGCGCGCCTGGGCCAGCTTGCCCAGCATCTCCGCCACGGACCGGGTCAGGGCGGCCTCAAGCTCGGCGCGCTCCCCTTCCGCGTCGCCGCCGCCATCCTCCTCCACCGTCTCGATGATGCCGCGGACGGACAGCAGGGCGTCGATGCGGGGCCGCTCGGCCCCGGCGCCCTCGATCTCCCGGGCCAACTCGATAACCTGGGCCAGCAGTTCCCGGTTCAGCCGCAGGGGCGACTGCCTGGCCGTGCGGGTCAGGCTCAGCCCGATGTTCACGTTGCCCCGCTTCAGCACCCTCATGGCCTCGGCCCGGGCGAAGGCCTCCACCGCGTCCAGGCCGGACGGGAAACGGCAGCGCACGTCCAGGGACTTGCCGTTGACGCTCTTGACCTCCACGGTCCACGAAGCGGCACCATTCGCGCCGTCGGCGCGGGCGAAGCCGGTCATGCTGGCGATGGCGGCCTTGCCGGCGCTGGTCGTCTTGCTGGCGGTCACCGGACTCTCGGGCTAATCAAGGGGGAAGGGGTGGGGGTTTATAGACCCGTTGCCCACCCCGCAACAACTGCCGATCCCTTTGCCCGTGCAGGCCGGGAAGGAGCCACTCATGCGCGACCCGCGCTGCATCCTGATCACCGGCGGGTCCAGCGGCATCGGCGCCGCCCTGGCCCGGCTCTATGCCGCCCCGGGCACCCGCCTGCTCCTCACCGGCCGCGACCCCGCCCGCCTTGCCGCCGTGGCTGCCGACTGCGCGGGGCAGGGGGCGGCGGTGGAGACGACCACCACCGACGTCACCGACCGCGACGCCCTGGCAGCATGGTTGCTGGCCCAGGACGATTCAGGCCCCATCGACCTCGTCCTCGCCAACGCGGGCATCTCCGCCGGCACCGGCGGCGGGGTGGAGACGGAGGCCCAGGCGAGGGCCGTCTTCGCCACCAACTTGGACGGCGTGATGAACACCATCCACCCCCTTATCCCCCGCATGCAGGCGCGGCGGCGGGGGCAACTCGGCCTCATGGCATCCCTCGCCGGCTTCCGCGGCCTGCCCGGCGCCCCGGCCTATTGCGCCTCCAAGGCCGCGGTGCGGGTGTATGGGGAGGCGTTGCGCGCCGACCTCGCCCCCCATGGCGTGGGCGTCAGCGTCATCTGCCCGGGCTTCGTCCGCACGCCCATGACGGACGTGAACCGCTTCCCCATGCCCTTCCTGATGGACGCGGACCGCGCCGCCCGGATCATCCGGCGGGGGCTGGAGCGCGACCGCGCCCGCATCGCCTTCCCCTTCGGCACCTACCTGGTGAGCTGGCTGCTCGGCACCCTGCCGCCCCTGCTCATCGACCCTTTCCTGGCCGCGCTGCCCCGGAAGGGCTGAGGCCCAAACGGAAACGCCGGGAAGGACCCCTTCCCGGCGCCATCCGCAACCCGTGTGACCCGACTCAGGCCTTGGTATAGCCCCACACGCTGGCCGGCGGGATGTTGGCCATGGTGAAGCCCACCCGGCGGCCATGCAGCCCCAGCGGCTTGCGCTTCAGGGGCGAGCGGGCGGAATAGGTATAGGCCAGGAACTGCCGCCCCTCCGGCATGACCTTGAAGATCTCTTCCACGATCTTCCGCTGGGCGTCCACCGGGATCAGGATCATGGGGATGCCCACGACGACGGTGCCGACCTTGCCGATGAACTGGCTGGGGATCAGCTTCTGCACGTCGGTGACGTTGCCCTCGATCACGTTGACCTCGGGGAAGTGCTGGCGCAGGTAGGCGGCCAGCTCCGGGTCCAGCTCGATGGTGTACAGGCGCGACGGCGGCACGCCGTTTTCCAACAGCGCCTTGGTGATGGCGCCCGTGCCGCCGCCGAACTCCACCACGATCTCATCCGGGTCGCGGCGGACCTTGCTGGCGATCAGGTTGGACAGGGCGGGGGACGAAGGCGTGATCGACGCCATGGCAAGGGGGTTGGCCATCCAGCGCTTGAAGAACAGCCAGGCGGGGTGGGGGGCCTTCCTGGTGGTGGAGGTGGCCTCGGCGCGGTCAAGCGGCATCGGGGGTTTCGTCCCTGGTGTCGGTTGCGAAAACGGGTGACGGGAGAAATGGCACGCGGGCGGCAGCTTTGCAATCGTCGGGGCTGGCGCACGGTCTGCATACGGGCCCTGTCGCCAAACCCCTAACCCCGCGTCCGGGTTCCCCGCAAGCGCATTGGAAGTACCGGGAAGGGTACCACCTGCCACGCCCCGGGGAATCCCGCCACGAAGCCCCGGTCGCGGGGCGTCCCGGGTCAGGGGCTGACGGTGGTGTCGAAGGCCTGGCTCCGGTCCTGCCGGGTCATCACCGCCCGCAGCCCCGCCGCGCTCCCGGACAGCGCCAGCGTGCCCAGCGTATAAGTGCCGCAGGGCCCGCCATTGCTGTTGGTCGGCGTCAGCACCAGCGCGCCGGATGCCGCGGGGCCGGAGAATTCCAGCTCGTTGCGGCAGGACTCGGGCGCGGCGAACTCCACGGTCCCGGCCGGCTTGCCCAATCCCGCGGGCTTCACCGTCAGGGTGAAGGGGATGGTGGCGCCGTTCTGCTTGCGGTAGCTGCCCTTGTAGGTCCCCGCCACGGCGGCGGTGGAGGCGGTGCCGTCGCCGGCGGTGAGCGTCGCCACGGGACCCGGCTTGCCGTTCACCTGCGCCAGGGCCACCTGCAGCGCCCCGCCCGTCCCGGCGGTGGCGGTCAGGCTCCCCAGGGCATACGGGGCGCACTTGCCCCCGTTGGAGCTTCCAAGGGCGAAGCGGGTCGCCCCGCCCTCCGCCGCCGCCAGTGTGAGGGGGAGCTTGCACTGGTAGGGCTGGCCGAACCGGACCTCCCCCGCCGCCCGCCCCGGCTGGGCGGCTGCCAGTTCCAGCACCACGGGCACCGGCCGCCCGTCCTGGTCCGTCGTGCCCGACCAGCGCCCGGCCAGGTCGGCGGCCCCCGCCGCGCACAGGGCGGGGATGCCCAGGCTCGCCAGGCCAGCCAACAGCATGCGGCCCGCAAGGCCGCGCCCATGTCCGATCCTCATGTTTCTCCCCTCGCATTCGGCCGTTCTCGGCCCGTTGTTCATGGGTTCGCCAGCACCGCCAGGGCGCGCATGACCGCTCCCAGGATCGCGTCGCGCGCCTCGGGCAGGGACAGGACCAGCGCCAGGGGGATGGCAAGGGACAGGCCGGCGGCCAGCAGCTTCGGCCACAGGGGCGGGCGGGCCGGCGGCGGTGGCGGTTCCTCGGCGGCGGATTCGGCCAGGATGGCGCGCAGGGTATCCTGCTCCTCCCGGCTCAGGGACAGCAGGATCCCCTCATTCCTCGGCGGGCGGAGCCGCCCCATCAGCCCGGCCAGCAGGCTTGATCCCGAAGACGCGGAGAAGGCGGTCATTCAGCCGCACCTCCGCCTGCTCGAAGCGGGGCCCGAAGATGGTGACGACCAGCTTGTGCAGCTTGGAGGCGGCGCGCGGCGGCACGCCGATGCGCAGGCGCAGGTCGGGCGGCGGGGCCAGCATCCCAGGCCGGCGTGGCGGCTGGGGGGCGGGGACCTCTTCCACCACGGCGGTGGTCTCGATCCGCAGCTCGGTGACCCGCGTCTCGGTCAGGGTGTGCAGCGAGGCGAACGGGATCTGGACCGTCCGCGCGGGCTGCCCGCCCCGTCCCGGGATCTCGACCTTCAGGCTCCATGTCTCCGCCTCGACGTCGCTGTTCCCGTTGAGCTGCAGGTTGCGCACGACACGGCCGCGTTCGGACGCCGACAGGGCATCCTGGGCAAGGCCGGCCGCCGTCTGCAGCCTGAGGACCAGATCGTCAAGGCTGATGGCCGCCATGTGACTGCGGTGCTCCCAGTGAAGGGTTCATTCAAGCCAATAAGGCTTCCGCGGGAATCCCACATGGTAGACAACGCATTGCAAGACGACCTGGTGCTCGCCGATGTTCAGGATCGAGAAATTTTTCTCGACCCCGATGATCCGTCCCTTGGGCGAGTCTGACAGGCAGCGGTTCAGCAGGTCCGCCGCCGCCTGCACCTCTTCCTCCGTCGCCATCCTCTCCGGGTTGGTACTGCCCACGGTGATGCGCTTGACGAATCCGACATCGGTCAGGTCGAACATCGTGCGCTTGCCTCGGCGGACGGAAGCGGGCCGGACAGGCCCAGGGGGAAGGGGCCCCGGGCCGTCGCCGGCCCGGGGGTATGGGCCATCACGTCTTCGGCGGGGTGATGGTCTTCGGCGCGATGGACTGGTTCATCATGTCCAGCACGCGGGCCAGGCCCTCGGGCATGCCCTTGTCCTCGGCCTTCACGATCACCGTGTACTTGGCGGAGCTGTCGGTCTGCCGCTGCGTCTCCTTGGAGCTGGAGACGGAGCCGGAGATCTTCACGCTGCCGGACACGGGGCCCCAGCCGAACTTGGCCTCCAGCTCGCCCTTGGCCTCGCTGGCGCTCTTCTCGGTGGTGGTCTCGCTGTTCTTCACCTCCATGTTGAAGGTGATGTCCACGGTGTTGATCGCCAGGGACGGGATCTTCACCACGGCCAGCAGCGGAACCTCCAGCTCCACCGTCTCCATGCTCGGGGCCGTGTTCGGGTCGGTGGCCACGGCGGTGGAGGGGCGGTTGAACTTGAAGGACACGGTCCGCACATCGCCCACGGCGTTGGCGTCGGCCTTGCTGGGGTCGGCAGGCGGGTTGAAGCCCACCACCTTGATGAAATTCGCCGTGGCGGTGGCCAGGCGCACCTGGGCGTCACAGGCGGCCATCAGCGGACCGCCGATGAGGTCGCCCATGGGAAGGCCGCGGAACTGATCAGCAATCGCTGCCATGCTTCAAACTCCCGGTTAAGTCCGCATTCAGATCAATTTGTCGAGTTGCTGGATCAGCCTGGCCATCCCGTCGGACGGGGGCTGGCTCTCGACCTTCAGGGTGACCTTGGCGATGGCGCCCGGCCCCCGGCTCCTGCTCCCGCCGACATCGACGCCGAGCACGCGCTGCAGCCCGACGCCCCGCCAGCCCGACCCATCGTCGTCCGGGGCGCCGGAATCGCTCTTGTCCTGTGGTTTGCCGTCCTTGGCATCCTTCGCGCCCGCGCCCTTGGGCGGGTCGTCGTCATCGATGCCGGTCAGCCCGATCTCGAAATTGATCTCGGCCGCCTTGATGGACAGCAGTTGCGGCCCGACCAGCGACAGCAGGGGCACGCGGACGATCCGCTCCTCCCCCTCCTCGGCGTCCGGCGACAGGGATGGCATCCGGACGTCCACCGCCTTGGGGCGGTTGTTCTCGTCGAAATAGTCGCTGACCGTCGAAAGCTGGAAACGATGAATCTTGTCCTGCGCCTCGGCCACCGCGTTGGCGATGGCCTGGATGAGGTGATGCAGTCCCAGGTTGGCCACGACTCGTCCCCTGCTGTCCCGGACGGGTTACTACCGCGGACGCAGTTCTATCACTGCCTATAACCGATGGAAAGTCAGAAGCCGAAAAGAGCGCACTTAAAGAACCTTATTAAGCATATGACAATGCTGTGATCCGTCGCTTTTCATCTTTCGTTGCGCGATGCTATCGGCTTGACAACCACTTGTACCAGCCAAAGCGAGCAACTTCCTGGCTGACGCCAGAGGCCCAAGCACCGCACCAAGTTGCCGAAGTGGTTCTTCTTAGGAGTGCGTCAATATCCAATTGCCCACCACACCCCAACCGGCACTGGATGCATGGGTTTCGGAGGCGGGTGGGAACACAGATGAAAACAGATTTAAAATGATGACCACACATAACAAAAATGAATGAGCTATTAAGAAATCAGGCAACCTACTGATTATGATAGGAGTAAACGCATTTCGGTGAACCGGGGCTATCAATATTGACTGTGTTCATCCGTGTCTCGAGAACACCCAGTCCGGAATGGCCGACCGTAGGTTTGCGCCGCACTGATCCCGATCCTGGGTCGTCTACGCCGGAAGACCCGTGCATCCCTGGGCAAGAGAGGGATACCCAAGCAGCGGCCTGCTTTGCCTTGTCGGGTAGGGGCCGTCACTCCGTCACTGGAGCCGCGGCCCGTTCTCACGGTCCAGCAAGGCCTCGTACCGCCTCACCGTGGCCCGCATTTCCTCAAGCAGTTGGCGCTGCTCGTCAGCCGCCGCACGGGCCTCTTCCGCGTCGGTACGGGCGCGCTCGGCATACAGCCGGGCCGCCTCGGCAGACTTTCGGGCATCCTCGCCCATGATGCGCGCCCGCTCCTCGGCTTGGCGCGCCTCTTCCGCCGCAAGCCGCGCGCTCTCGGCGAACCGGCGCTGGTCTTCGGCTTCCAGGCGCTGTGTTTCGCCGGTGACCCGCCCCTCCTCGGCGATCAGGCGGCTTCCTTCAGCCGCCTCCAGCCGCGCGAAGGCCGCCGCCCTGGCCTGCTCGGCCTCGGCCCGGTCCTGTTCGGCGGAAATGCGGTCCTGTTCGGCATGGGACCGCCGAAGCTCACCGCGCCGCCGGATTTCCTCGGCATCCACCCTGCGCTCCTCGGCATCGTCCATGGGGCGACGTGACGGGTCCATGGCCAATTCCCCAGGCTTTCCGTGTCAATCGTCCACGGAAAGCTTACGGCATCCCGGCACACGCGGCACAGGAAAAGGTCATCCTACTCCCATCGGCGAACACCGGCCGCAGCGGGATCACGCCGTCAGCTCGGCTTCCATCCGCTCCAGCTCCTCGGACAGCTCCAGCCACTGCATCTCAAGCTCTTCCAGCTCGCGCCCCAGGGTGCCCAGCTCCTTCTGCGCCGCGGCCACGTCGGCCTTGGCGCCCTGGTAGAAGGCCGGGTCGGCCATGCGGGCCTCCAGGGCGTTCTTCTTCTTGGTGACGGCGGCCATCTGCTTCTCCACCGCCTCCACCTTCTTCTTCAGCGGGGCGAGCTGGGCGCGCACCTCTGCCGCCGCCCGGCGTTCGTCCTTGCGGGCGTCGCGGCCACGGGCCGGGGGGTCGGCTTGCTTCTCCGCCCGGGATTCCGCCCGCGCCTTGTCCAGCAGCAGGCGCTTGTACTCCTCCAGGTCGCCGTCGAAGGGCTTGGCCGTGCCGTCCGCCACCAGCCACAGCCGGTCGGCCGTCAGCTCGATCAGGTGGGGGTCGTGGCTGATGACGATCACCGCCCCCTCATAGCCGTTCAGCGCCTCCACCAGCGCCTCGCGGCTGTCAATGTCCAAATGGTTGGTGGGCTCGTCCAGCATCAGGATGTGCGGCGCGTCCCGGGTCATCATGGCCAGCAGCAGCTTGGCCTTCTCCCCGCCTGACAGGGACCCGATCTTGGTCTCCGCCTTCTGCTGCGCCAGCCCGAACCGGCCAAGGTGCGCGCGCACCGCCGTCTCATGGGTGTTGGGCGGCATGATGGACGCCATCTGTTGGATGGGCGTCCAGTCCAGGTTCAGCTCGTCCGCCTGGTGCTGGGCGAAGTACCCGACCTTCAGCTTGGAGGACCGGCGGAACTCCCCGGCCATGGGGGCCAGCCGCCCGGCCAGCAGCTTGACCAGGGTGGACTTGCCGTTGCCGTTGGCGCCCAGCAGGGCGATGCGGTCGTCCGCGTCGATGCGCAGGTTCAGCTTCCTCAGGACCGCCCGGCCGTCATAGCCGATGGTCACGTCGTCCACCGCGATCAGCGGCGGGGCCAGCTCTTCCGGCGATGGGAAGTTGAAGCTGGTGGCGCTGTCCTCGATCACCTCGATGCGCGGCCCCAGCCGCTCCAGCGCCTTGATGCGGCTCTGGGCCTGGCGGGCCTTGGTGGCCTTGGCGCGAAACCGGTCCACGAAGCTTTGCAGGTGCTTGCGTTGCAATTCCTGCTTCACCGCGGCGGACTTCATCTGTTCCAGCTTGGCTGCCCGCTGCTTCACGAACTGGTCGTAGTTGCCGCTGTAGGAGGTCAGCTTCAACTGGTCCAGGTGGATGATGGTGGTGGGGACCTTGTTCAGCAGTTCCCGGTCATGGCTGACGATCATCACCGTGTGCGGGTAGGCCCGCAGGTAATCCTCCAGCCACAGGGTGGCTTCCAGGTCCAGGTGGTTGGTCGGTTCGTCCAGCAGCAGCAGGTCCGGCTCGGCGAACAGCACGCCGGCCAGGGCCACGCGCATGCGCCAGCCGCCGGAAAAGTCGCTGCACGGCCGCCGCTGCGCCTCCGCGTCGAATCCCAGCCCGTGCAGGATGCGCGCCGCCCGCGCCTCCGCCGCATGGGCGCCGATGTCCGCCAGCCGCGCGTGGATCTCCCCGATGCGGGCCGGGTCGGTGGCCGTCTCCGCCTCCGCCAGCAGGGACGTGCGCTCCTGGTCGGCGGCCAGCACCGTGTCGATCAGGCTGGTGGCCCCGGCGGGCACCTCCTGCCGCACCCAGCCCATCTTCAGGCCGGCGGGCAGGCTGATGCTGCCCTCATCCTGGTGCAGCTCCCCCGCGATCAGCTTCAGCAGGGTGGACTTGCCCGTCCCATTGCGCCCCACCAACGCCACCCGATGCCCGGCCGGCACGGTGACGGAGGCACGGTCCAACAGCACGCGGCCGGCGATACGGAAAGTGAGGTCGGTGATCTGCAGCATGGCGGGGGATGTAGCACAGCCGCGCCAAGGGCAGAAGCGGCCGTTACCGTTCCCTCTCCCTGGGGAGAGGGTGCCTTGCGCAGCGAGGCGTGAGGGAGGTGGGAGCAGCACTACCCACCCCCTCTCCCCCCGGGGGAGAGGGTTGGGGTGAGGGGGCCGGGTTCCTCGAGACGCTTCGGTCCCTACGCCCACCTCCCTCACCCGGCGCTACCGCGCCACCCTCTCCCCAAGGAGAGGGAACAATACCGCCGAACAGGCACCCAAGGCCCGCGACCGCGGGCCCGCGGGCCCATGCCCGCGCAAGCCAAGCCCGCGGAGCGGGCGCCCGGCGCCTGAGGGCGCGCGCACGCGCACATCTGGCCCGCGCGTTCGGCGATGCGGTGGCGTAGGATTGGCGTTGCGGGCAGAATGGGCTGCCGTTATAACGCCGCGACTTTTTCGAGAGTTTTCCAGGAGCATCCCATGGCGATCGAACGCACGCTGTCGATCCTCAAGCCCGACGCCACCCGTCGCAACCTGACCGGCAAGATCAACGCCCGGTTCGAGGATGCGGGCCTGCGCATCGTCGCGCAGAAGCGCATGCAGCTCAGCCAGGCCCAGGCCGAGAAGTTCTACGACGTGCACCGTGAGCGCCCCTTCTTCGGCGACCTGGTGTCCTTCATGATCTCCGGCCCGGTGGTCGTGCAGGTGCTGGAGGGTGAGAACGCCGTGGCGAAGAACCGTGAGATCATGGGCGCCACCAACCCGGCCAACGCCGCCCCCGGCACCATCCGCAAGGACTTCGCCGAGAGCATCGAGGCCAACAGCGTCCACGGCTCCGACAGCCTGGAGAACGCGGCCCGCGAGGTCGCCTTCTTCTTCGCGGAGAGCGAGATCGTCGGCTGACCCCAGCCTGACTGGTCGAGAGACAGGAACGCCGCCGGGGGATGCCCTCCGGCGGCGTTTTCTTTTGCCCGGCCTCACCCCACGCTCCCCCGCACGCAGGCCGCGCACGTCCTGGCCACGGTGAAGCTCCCCGGCTTCCCCGGCACCGGCGACACGATGTATTCCGGCCGCTCCCCCGCCAGGCCCGGCCCGCGCCAGCCGCAATACATGCGCCAGCCCTGGGCCACCTTGGTGATGCCCTCGCACAGCAGCAACCGCGGCTGGCCGCCCAGGCCCGTGCGGCTGGTGACGGACAGGCCGGGCCCGCCCTCGCACAGGGCCAGGGGCGACCAGTCGGGCCGCCCCTGGGCGATGTCGTCATTGATCTCCACGGGATAGCCGATCAGGTCTCGGAACGTGTACTGCACCTCGCCTGGCCCGGCCGCCGGCATGACATAGGCCAGGCACGCCCCGCCGTTCAGCCCAGGGCTGCCCGGGTTGCCCTGGACGAAGGCCTTCAGCCCGGCCCCGGCGGCCTGCGCCACCACCGCCCCCACGGGCGGCACGCCCACCGTCACCGCCGGGCCCTGTGCCGGGGACCCGCCGGCGTTCAACCTTTCCTCCGACGGCCCGGCACAGGCGGCCAGCAGCAACAGGCCGGGCAGCAGCATCAGTCGGTTCGCGTGCATGGGCGTCACTCCGGGCAGCGGCAGGGCACTCCCCAGCTAATTGCCCGGCCCGTACGGTCGTTCCATACCCCGGACGGCGCAGAAATCCGCCGGCCTGTGACAAGGCTCACTTCAAACCCGGGGCCCTTGCCCCCATGTCCAGGCCAGCCGTTTCCAGCCAGGGGAAAGCCCCGATGCGCCCGACCGAGACCACCGCCCGCCAACGCAACAACCGCCGCGCCTTGGCCGCCCTGGGCGCCTTCCTGCTGGTGGGCGTCGCGATGCAGGACGCGCCGTCCGTCGAGGTCGCCACCGGGTTCCCCATCGGCCCCGCCGACCGGCAGGAGCTGGCCGTCGCCCTGGGCGTGACGGAGGCCCGCGTCGCCCAGGCGGCGGAGCAGGGGGTCGGCGCCTTCCTGGCCTTCGTCATCGAAGGCGCCATCGCCCACACCCGCCCCTAGTCCTCACGGATACATGGCCACGTCGTTGAAGGCCTCTTCCTCGTCATAGGGCTGCACCACCCGGCCCCGCCCCGGCGTCATCGCCAGGTCCGCGCCGTAGCGATAGCGCCGCTCCGGCCGCACCCCGTCCTCCCGGCGCGTCCCGCGGCCCTGGTCCTGGCGGCCATGCTCGTCCGCGCCCATCAGCGTCTCGATGGCCCACAGCGCCTCCGGCAGGGCCAGCGCGGCCGAGGCGAAGCTCGCCACCGTCGCCACCTGGCAGTACTCGCACAGGGCGTGGTTGTCGGCCCATTCCTCCCGGGCCAGCTTCACGCACAGCACCGCGTCATAGATCGTCTTCGCCGCCATCAGCAGCGGCAGGGCAGGGGCCGTGCGCGCCCGGTCCCGCCCGCCGGCCCCTGCCAGGATGGCCGTCACGGCATAGGTGGCGGTCATCAGCAGCCCGTCCGGCGTCCCCGCCCGGCGATAGGCATAGGCGCTGGCATCCACCTTGGTGGCGTTGAACAGCTTACCCAGCTCCGCCCCCATGACCACCAGATCCTCCGGCGGGTCGGGCAGGCGCTTGATGATTCCGGTCTGGTAGAGCCCGACCAGGTTGCCGATGGTGCCGCTCAGCATGGACAGGCCGACGACCCAGCGCCGCCGCGTCAGGTCGGCGGACCGCCCCTCCCGCAGCTCATGGCTCAGCCGCTCCGGCCTCGGCACGTCCCACCGGGCGAGCCGCCGGGCGCTTCCGGGCATGTCCAGGGGCATGGTCTCCTCCGTCGTCGGTTGGGGTGTCACCCCCTCAACCGCCGTGGCACCCCTTAGGTCACGCTAGCCCCCACACACCTCCAGGTCCGGGGGCGCCGGCTTCCAGTTCTGGGTCTTCCCGATCCACGGTATGCCGATATACCCCCGCACCTTCAGCCGCTCCGGCCCCAGGATCTCCAGCCTCGCCCCGTAGGTCTTGCCGGAGTGGGGGTCATAGACCCGGCCGCCGCTCCAGGTCCCGTCCCCCTCCCATTCCAGGCCCCAGACCACCTCCGCCCCGCACAGCTCCCGCCCGCGAAGCTTCGGGTCCGGGTTGCGCACGTCCTTGGTCTGGCCGTCCGGGTACTGGTCCTTCCGCCCCCAGACCAGGGTGCCGCACAGCTCCTCCCCCTTCTTGCCGCAGGGGTGGAAGCTCACGGCCGCCTTGCCGTTCTGCAGCATCCACACGCCCTTGGGCACCTCCTGCGCGCCCGCGGCACCCGCGCACACCACGCCTGCGAGCCCCAGCAATGCCCCAAGGCCGCAGCGCCATTGCTTCCGGGGGCTGCGGCCCCTATCTTCCGCCCACCCCGTCCAGGACTTGAGTTCCATGACCGACCTGTCGCGCATCCGCAATTTCTCCATCATCGCCCACATCGACCACGGCAAGTCCACCCTGGCGGACAGGCTGATCGAGTACTGTGGCGCCCTTGAGGCGCGGGAGATGAAGGAACAGTACCTCGACAACATGGACATTGAGCGGGAACGCGGCATCACCATCAAGGCCCAGACCGTCCGCCTGTCCTACAAGGCGAACGACGGGGAGACCTACCAGCTCAACCTGATGGACACGCCCGGCCACGTGGACTTCGCCTATGAGGTCAGCCGCAGCTTGTCCGCCTGTGAGGGCTCGCTGCTGGTCGTCGACGCCTCCCAGGGCGTGGAGGCGCAGACCCTGGCCAACGTCTACCAGGCCATCGACGCCAACCATGAGATCGTGCCCGTCCTGAACAAGATCGACCTGCCCGCGGCCGACGTGCCCCGCGTGAAGCAGCAGATCGAGGACGTGATCGGCCTGGACGCGTCCGACGCGGTGGAGATCTCCGCCAAGACCGGCCTCAACATCCAGGGCGTGCTGGAGGCCATCGTCACCCGCCTGCCGCCCCCCAAGGGCGACATCGACGCCCCGCTCCAGGCCCTGATCGTGGACAGCTGGTACGACCCCTACTTAGGAGTCGTCATCCTGGTCCGCGTCGTGAACGGGGAGCTGCGCCTGGGCCAGAAGGTGCGCTTCATGGCCACCGGCGCCACGCGCGAACTGGACCGCGTCGGCATCTTCACGCCCAAGAAGGTGGTGACCAACCGCCTCGGGCCGGGGGAGATGGGCTTCGTCACCGCCGCCATCAAGGACATCCGCGACACCAAGGTGGGCGACACCATCACGGAGGAAAAGCGCCTGGCGCCCACCGCGCTGCCCGGCTTCAAGCCCTCCATCCCCGTCGTCTTCTGCGGCCTGTTCCCCGCCGACGCCGCGGACTTCGAGCACCTGCGCGAATCCCTCGGCAAGCTCGCCCTGAACGACGCCTCCTTCCAGTTTGAGACGGAGTCGAGCGCCGCGCTGGGCTTCGGCTTCCGCTGCGGCTTCCTCGGCCTCCTGCACCTGGAGATCATCCAGGAGCGGCTGGAGCGCGAGTTCAACCTGGACCTCATCACCACAGCCCCGTCGGTCGTCTACAAGATGTACATGACCAACGGCGACGTGATCGAGATGCACAACCCCGCGGACATGCCCGACGTGGTCAAGATCGACCACATCGAGGAGCCGTGGATCAAGGCCACCATCATGCTGCCGGATGAGTATCTGGGCGGCGTCCTGGCCCTCTGCACCGAACGCCGCGGCATCCAGAAGGACCTGACCTATGTCGGCGGCCGCGCCATGCTGGTGTACGAGCTGCCCCTGAACGAGGTGGTGTTCGACTTCTACGACCGGCTGAAGTCCATCAGCCGCGGCTACGCCAGCTTCGACTACCAGCTTGAGGAGTACCGGGAGGGCGACCTGGTGAAGATGTCCATCCTGGTGAACGCGGAGCCGGTGGACGCCCTCTCCATGATCGTCCACCGCAGCCAGGCCGAGTACCGGGGCCGCCAGCTCTGCGAGCGCCTGAAGGACCTGATCCCCCGCCACCTCTTCAAGATCCCCATCCAGGCCGCCATCGGCGGCAAGGTGGTGGCGCGAGAGACCATCGCCGCCCTGCGCAAGGACGTGCTGGCCAAGTGCTACGGCGGCGACATCAGCCGCAAGCGCAAGCTCCTCGACAAGCAGAAGGAGGGCAAGAAGCGCATGCGCCAGTTCGGCGAGGTGGAAATCCCCCAAAGCGCCTTCATCGCCGCGCTACGGATGGGCCAGGAATAGTTTTGTCCCCTCGCCCTGGGGAGAGGGTGGCCGCGCAGCTGCCGGTTGAGAGCCTGCCCCGCGAAGGCGGGGGAGGTGGGCATAGAGACCAACGCCTCCCCCTCTCCCCCCGGGGAGAGAGCCTGCCCCGGACCTGATCCGGGGGGCGGGGTGAGGGGGTGCCCGGCATAGAGCCGGCGGCCCCCCTGCCAATCCCCGATGTCACCCCGGGCTTGACCCGGGGCCCTCGGGAAAGCCGCAGTGCCAATGGCGCGGCAGCGGCCCTCCGCCATTTCCACGGGGAGAGCGTCGGGCCACCCAGCATCGCCCTGACCTCCCCCCCCCCCATGGGGGAGGGGGCTTGCGTCCAGCCAAACGGACCGCCCCCACCTAACCTCCACACCCCCCGTACCGCACCACGTCCCCCGCCATCGGCGGCAGCATCAGCGCCGTCACCGCGCCCCCATCCTGCGCCCGTTCCACCTGGACCAGCACCATGGTCCGCGCCGGCCGCCCCTTGTTGGCCCGCTCGATGGCCTGTTCCAGCAGGGCCCGCCGGCAGTCCGCCGACCCCTCCGGCGGCGGGTTGCGCAGCCGCACCGTGTCCTCCAGCACCGCCCCCGGCCAAGGATACGCCCGCACCGCCAGCGTCTCCCCATCCACCACCCGCAGCACCGCCACGGTCACCGGCCCTTGGGTCTGCGCCAACGGGTTCGCCCCCGCCGCCCCGGCCACCAGCCCCAAGGCCACCCCCACCAACACCTTCCGCATGGCCCCTCCCGCCAAGTCATATGACCCTGTAGGATCACCCCACCATCCCCAGGGCAGGGAGGGGAGGGGGTGCCAGCAGATTCACAATCAGATTGTGAGTGCTTGCCACGGCCAATGCACAGAAACTCCCGGCTGCCTCCTTATCGTAGCGGCCATGGATAAGGAGCTTCGCCAGCATCTCGGCCGGGTCGTGCGCGAAAACCGCAAGCGCCTGGGCCTCTCCCAAGAGCAGCTTGGGCAGATGATCGGCCGGGCGTCTCACAACACGATTTCAAATATCGAGCGGGGGCGGACTGTGCCGTCGCTCTATCGGCTGTCAGCACTGTCGAAGGTGCTGGGGGTGCCGCTTTGGAAATTTGTAACGGTGGAAAATCTGGTACCTGCTACCAAAGCAGCAAACGAATATGAATACAAAATTATAGAAAACTTTTCTCGTTTGACAGAAAAAGATCAGCGGCGCCTATCGGAGATAGTCGCCGCATTTTCTAATGACCTGCATTGAATGGCTAAGTTTTAGCGAAAAACCCCAGACTCTCGGGCCATTCGGATTAACTCAGCTCGAACAGCTTCACGGCGTCGCTCTTCAAAGCAGATTACCGACGCTTCATCAGAATAGGATGGCGATTCGTCGCCTCTCAAATCTTTCCGATCATCAGCTGCTGAACCGTCAATCGGAAAAAAGAATGCGAGTTGCTGGCCATTCGGTTTGGTTCCCGCGCTCATCTTTTTCCCCCATGGTCCCGCTGCATCATTGTTTTTTTGTGACTATAATTCTAATTCTTACTGGGTAGTTTTCAAGCGCGCTTAAGTGGGATCAGGGCTGCGACGTTTTGGACTCCATCTCGCGCAGCTGTTTTACAATCTGCGCTTCGTAGATTGTAAAACTATCCAGATGTGGTCTGTAGATTGGCTCCTGTCGCTTGCGGTCAAAGAGGATCACTTTGCCACTCTGTTTCCTTTCAATACGGGAGTTAAAAAGTTTGAGAATATTCTTTGGTGCAACTCCCTCGTACTGGCGGAAGATCACCTGAGTGGCAGAGTTTCGCTCATCTGAAGATATTGTATCTTCATGAAGTGAGTCGGCAAGACTTTTGGGATAAGGTTCTATGTAATAAACCTCTCGGATGCCGCTGACTACGATATGTCTGGCGCAATTGTGGCAGGGGTATGTTGTCGTGTATAGAATGCTATCGAGTATAGATTTGCCACCGTTCCGCGCAACGCTTATGATTGCCTCCATTTCGGCATGGATGGATCTGCTGTATTCAATGATGGACGATAGTTCGGTTTCTTTCAGAGCTTTTCTTATTGGGGTGATATCGGTTCCCTTCTTGATAACTCTTTTATCCAATAATTTTGCAATGATATTATCGATCAGATTAGCTTTTCGTTCGTCATTATGACACAGGCCTTGCTTCCATTTGAAGCAGCGTGCATCCAAAAAATCCTTTTCCTTTAGTGGCTCCTCATACAATCCCCCGCCAAATTTTGGAACATCATTCCATCCGACTGCTAGCAAATCGCCAGATTTGCTGACAATTGCTGCGCCAACTTGACGAGACATGCACCCAGACTTAGCTGCAACAGATGCTGCTTTGAACATAGCTGCTTCGTGTCTGTTTGGTGTGTGAATTGTACCGTGAAAAATGATATCTAGGAATCGAAGAACTGTATCTTCGAGAGGCTTCTCGGTATCATGTTCGTTTCGGATGAAATAATCCGACTCAGAGAATATTTTTCTAACTTTCTGCCCTTCTTCTAAATTTTCTCCTTGGTCGCGCTCCATTATTTTTTCCGCTTCTGATTTGGACATTGTTTTCGTGAGGCGCTTCAAGCGAACAAACTCCGGAGCAAACACACCAACACACCAAAACATCTCTCCATAAACCTCTTGGAATAACCTTAGCTCAGCCGGGTGTTTGATAGAGTCGACCAAGTATGCACGCCGAATCGGAACCGGGACTGACGTATCCCCGGAAGGGGTGGAGACTTTTCTAAAGCCATTGTTTGTTTTTCTTTGTACGGCTATCTCATCAATTACTAACTTGGCTAGAATGTCACTGCTAAAACGTGCACGCAAAGTATTGCCGGTGGATTGCAAATGCTCAATTCGCTTCGCCCCCTTCATGTCATGAGAGGCGCTCATGCTTACTCTGCTGGACCATTTGTTGATTAAAGAACTCACACGAATTGGTTCAGGAACTTCGTATCCGAACTCCTTTTCTAAAATGCGTCTAAAGGCATTTACTGTAGTCGTAACGCCTGATGCTACGGGGCCAATGAAGCCAATCACCAATTCTGGCGTCCTACGTTCAAATACTGAGTCTGCCTGCTCTGATGAGGTCTCGGCAGTTTCAACCTTGCCAATTACAGCTTGGAGCAGGGACATAATCCACCATGGATGGTCTAGTTTTCTAAGATGATGTACCGCTAATGGAATAATGTCAAATCTTTGTGTTGCAACAAATGCAGTTTACAGATGTAGATCGCGTCGGTCTTGCCGGCTATCGCACCTCGCCTAACCGGCTCCTGACATCTCGCTCTATGAAACAGGAAAAAAAACCGATATCCTTCCCTCCTTCCCCATCCGGAAGGAGCCCCGTCCCATGTCCGACTTCACCTACTTCATGAAGCTCCCCGAGCCCGGCAGCCGGGTTAAGAGCCTGTTGCTGCCCTGGGGGCCGGAGGGGCCGCCGCCGGCGGACCAGTTGCCGGCGCAGCGGCCGAAGGACTATCATCCTCTCGCGGCCTGGCCGCCCATCCCCTACACCGACTGGGCCAAGCGGCGGCATGCGGCCAGCTTTCACCGGCCCAACGACATGGCCAACCGCTTCTTCCTGCTGATGCACCCGGAAGTGGCGCATGAGGTGCAGGCGCGGAACGAGGTGACCGGGGGGCCGGAGTCGGTGGCCCATGCCAATGCGGGGTATGATTGGGTGGTGCCCTATGACGGCAACCATGACAACACCCTGCCGCCCGGCTTCTCCGGCTGCCACCTGGTGGTCAAGGATTACGTGGTGGAGTTCACGCCGGGCAACCCGGCCTTCGACTACACCGACCTGGTCCCGTCGCCCTCCATCGACATGCCCGGCCTGGTCTGGAAGGGCATGGGCCGCCGCCCGCTGGCGCCGTTCCACCGCTGGTTCCGCCCCGGCATCCTGGAGGAGTTCGTGGAGAGCTGGCCCGTGGACCGGGACATGCGCCCCGTGGACCCCGGCCCCTTCACCAAGGACTGCGCGGAAGCCGCCGCGGCCGGCATCTTCTTCACGCCGGAAGCCCTGGCCGCCGTCTCCGACCCCTCCGTCCCGCCCTATCCCGAGCCCGAGCCGCCGCGCCTGATCCGCGACCGGCGCAAGCGCTACGACTGGACCCGCGCCGCCCAACTGCTTGGGGAGGGGCACAGCGTCAGCGCCGTGGCGCTGGAGATTGGCTGTGCCCGGCAATCCCTCTGGCGCGCCATCAAGGTGTCCCCCCAGCTCCGCGCCATGGTGGAGGAGGAGCGAATGAAGCGCGCCAGCGAGTTCGCGGCCCGCCTGGACGGGGCCCGCATGGTGGTGCTGGAAAGCATGCTCCAGGCCGCCTGCCTGGACCGCAGCCCCCATGTGCTGGTGGCGCTGGCCCGCATGATGCGCCTGGACGACGGCGCCAACTACGTGAAGCTGGCCGAGGGCCTGGACCAGATCCGCGACCAGCTCCGCCGCCGCGACGCCCTTAAGGAGACAAAGGTGACACGAAGCCAACCCGGTAACCTTAGTCACCTTAAGCCCGAAAACCCAATGATCCCAACGCCCTGAAATGTGACACGCGTCACCTTAAGCGTCACCTTTGGTCACCTTAAGGTCTCATCAGGTCACCCATTTCCCTCTCCCTGGGGAGAGGGTGCCGCCGAAGGCGGCGGGTGAGGGGGGTGGGCATGGAGATCAACCCCATCCGTGCCCATCCGGCCAGCATCCGTGTCCATCCGTGTCCCAACCCTTCCGCCCCGCTCCCCCGGCCTTCTCATCGGCTCCCGCTTGGGTTTTCTGTTTCCCCCGCCTTCGCGGGGGAAACAGGAGGGCTCCTGGAAGCCGGACAACTCCCCCGCCCGTCATCCCCTCTTCCCCCCTTGCCCGAAACGCCCAACCGGCCCACCCTGTCCTTCCCTCAAACAAGCGTTCGAACCCGCCATGACCGCCTTCGACTTCCGCACCGTCGGCACCCTCCTCACCGGCCCGGGCTCGGTCCAGCGGCTGCCGGAGCTGTGCCGGGAACTGGGCATCAGCAGGTTGTTCCTGGTCACCGACCCCGGCGTGGCCCGGGCGGGGCTGCCTTCGGGCGCGGTGGATGCCTGCAAGTCGGCGGGGATCACCGTCTCCACCTTCGCCGATGTCCAGGCCGACCCGCCGGAATCGGTGATCCGCACGGCGGTGGCCCAGGGGCGCGGGTTCGGGGCGGACGGGGTGGTGGGCTTCGGCGGCGGCAGCGCCATGGACGTGGCGAAGCTGGTGGCCTTCCTGCTGGGGGACACGGGCCAGGCCTTGGGTGACATCTACGGCGTCGGCGCCTGCCGCGGCTCACGCCTGCCCCTCATCCAGGTGCCCACCACCGCCGGCACGGGGTCCGAGGTCACCCCCATCTCCATCGTCACGACGGGAGAGGCGGAAAAGAAGGGCGTCGTCTCCCCCCAGCTCCTGGCCGACGCGGTGCTGCTGGACGCGGACCTGACCCTGGGCCTGCCGCCGGCCGTGACGGCGGCCACCGGCATCGACGCCATGGTCCACGCCATCGAGGCCTATACCAGCCGCCACAAGAAGAACCCCCTGTCCGACCTGCTGGCGCGGGAGGCCTTGCGCCTCCTCGGCGGGGCCATCCGCCGGGCCGTGTCCGACGGGCGGGACCGGGCGGCGCGGCAGGACATGCTGCTGGGCGCCATGCTGGCCGGCCAGGCCTTCGCCAACGCCCCCGTGGCCGCGGTCCACGCGCTCGCTTATCCCCTGGGCGGCCATTTCCACCTGCCCCACGGCCTGACCAACGCCCTGGTCCTGCCCCACGTCATCCGCTTCAACAGCGCGGAGCCCGCGGCAGCCGCCGCCTATGCCGAGCTGTCCGCCATCCTCTTCCCCGGCCGGGACGGCACCGGCCGCTTCGCCGACGACCTGGCCAGCCTGTCCCGCGACCTGGGCCTGCCCCCCACCCTGCGGGAGGTGGGCGTGGGCGCCGACAGCCTCGACCTGCTCGCCACGGACGCCATGAAACAGACCCGTCTCCTGGTCAACAACCCCCGCGAGGTCACCCTGGAAGACGCCCGCCGCATCTATGGGGAGGCGCTGTAACCCGCACAAACCCTCGCCATCGGCAATTCATCGGCAATTCATCGGCCCCCCGCCATGGCACCGGCCCGGCCGCCGCGGGACCCTCGGACCAACAAACAAGGACGGGGGCAGACATGAACGCCATGAACCGCAAGCGCCAACGCTCCACCCCGCTGGAGGTGCTGGAGCTGTTCCGGGAATGGGACCCGGATGTCTCGCTGAAGGCCGCCTGTGCCTTCTTGTATGTGGCGGAGAATGAGGGCATCAGCATCTCCGAGCTGGCCTTCCTCCTGCGCACCAGCCTTTCCACCGCCACCCGGGTGGTGGCGGCCCTCGGGGGCCGGGCAGCGGCCTGGTGGAGGTCCGGCCCTGGCCCAGCGACGGCCGGGTCCGCACGGTCCACCTCTCCCCCTTCGGCCGGCAGATGCGGGACCGGCTGAACGGCTCGGTCCAGGACGCCCGCCCGGTGGAGCCGCCCTCCCTCCCCATGCTCCCCCCGGCATCGCCGGCCCCGCCGCCTCCCTGCGGGCCTGGTACTAGGCCGGGGGGGAGGTGGGGCAGGGGCCGGTCTGCCCAAGTGGCCCGGTACCACCGGCGGCCGGCCTTGCATCCTTATTGGGCAAAGGGGCATCCTCCCAGGCCCATGACCGGGGGTCTCCCCCGGGCGCGATGACCGGAAACCCGCCATGGCCCTGGAAATGGTCGCGCTGGCCCGCGAGCCGGACTTCCGGCTGGGCCGGTGCGTCGTCTCCCCCTCCGCCGGCCTCCTGACCGCCCCTGGCGGCGGCCAGGCGCGGCTGGAGCCGCGGGTCATGCAGGTGCTGGTGGCCCTGGCCCGCCGCGCCGGCCACCCCGTCTCCCGCGATGATCTGCTGCACGCCTGCTGGGGCAACGTGGTGGTGGGCGACGACGCCCTGAACCGCTGCATCCAGCGCCTCCGCGCCGCCTTCCGCGACCTGGCCGAGCCCGGCATCCAGATCGAGACCCTGCCCCGCCTCGGCTACCGCCTTCGCCTGCCCGACGGCCTCTCGGTCGAGCCCCTCCAGCCCCCACCGCCCGCCGCTGCCCCGCCCGGGCCCGCCCCGTCCCCCTCGCCGCCACCCCAGTCCCGCCGCCCCTGGCTGCCCCTGGCCCTGGCGGGGCGGCGGCGGTGTTGGGCGGGTTGGTGGTACTGGCGGCCATGCTGCTCTGGGGCGACCCCGGCCCGGGTTGGGAGGTGCGCCGCGTCACCCCTGCCACCGCCCTGCCGGGGCGGGAGACCTGGCCCGCCTTGTCCCCCGACGGCGGCCAGCTCGCCTTCGCCGCCCGCCTCGCCGACCCGGGCAACGCCGACCTCTACCTGCAGAGCGTCGCCGGCGGCAGCCCCGTCCGCCTGACCGACGACCCGGGCATCGACTCGGCCCCCGCCTGGTCTCCCGACGGCAGCCGCATCGCCTTCTCCCGCAGCGCCGACGGCCAGCCCTGCCGCATCCTGGTGATGACCGTCCCCGCCGGCCAGCCGCAGCAGGTGGGCCAGTGCCGTGACGCCCCCTGGACCCAGCCCGCCTGGACCCCCGACGGCAAGTCCATCATCTTCCCGGACCGCCCCGGCATCGTGGCGCCATTCCAGCTCTACCGCCTGGCCCTGGATGACGGCCGCGTCACGCCCCTGACAAGGGCGCTGGCCCGCACCTGGGGCCATGACCGGCCCACCGTCTCCCCCGACGGTCGCCGGGTCGCCTTCGTGGACACCCCCGCCTGGTCGGTGCAGGACGTGCAGGTGCTGGACCTGCTGGACGGCACGGTGCGCCGCGTCACCAACGAGGGCGGGGAGATCGGCGGCCTCGCCTGGCTGCGCGATGGCTCCCTGGTCTTCAGCTCCGCCCGGCAGGGCGACCGCGGCCTCTGGACCCTGGCGCCGGGGGCGGAGGTGCCGCGCCGGCTGCTGGCCGGGGTGCAGGACCTGCGCCGCCTGTCCAGCGCCCGCCATGCGGACCGGCTGGCGGTGGAGTCCTGGACCTTCCACGCCAACCTGTCCGAGATCACCCTGGACCCAGGCGGCTCCCCCGTGGCGGACACGTCCGGCAAGCGCCTGACCTTCGCTACCGCCGCCGACCACGACCCCGACCTCGCCCCCGACGGCAGCCTGGCCTTCATCTCCACCCGCTCCGGCACGCCGGAAATTTGGGTGAAGCCGACGGCGGGGGAGCCGCGGAAGCTCACGGAGCTGGGCGGCACCTCCATCAGCAGCGTGCGCTGGTCGCCGGACGGCACGCGGCTGGCCTTCGCCGCGGCGCGGGCTGGCAACTATGACGTCTTCACGGTGGGGGCCGACGGCAGTGGCCTGAAGCGCTGGACGGAGGAGATGGAGGAGGATCTGTCCCCCGTCTGGGCAGCGGATGGGCAGTCCCTCTACTTCACCTCGCGCCGTACCGGGTTCTGGCGGCTGTGGAGCCTGGACCTCTCCTCCGGCGAGGCGCTGCCCCTGACCGGCGACGGCCCCATGACGGTCCGGGCCAGCCCGGACGGCCAAGCCATCTATTATGCCAAGGAGGGGGAAAGCGGGATCTGGCGCCGGTCCCTGGACGGGTCGGAGGATGAGGTGCTGGTGATCCCCGACTTCGCCTACCAGGACTGGCCCAACTGGACCATCGCCGACGGGATGCTCTGGTACGTGCTGCGCGGCCGGCCCGGGGGCGCGGTGCTGGTGCGGGCGGGGCTGGACGGGCAGGGGGCGCAGGCGGTGGCGACCCTGTCCCGCTTCTATGCCATGTCCGGCCTGGCGGTGCGGCCGGATGGCCGGTCGGTCATCCTGTCCAGCATGGTGATCGACGAGGCGGACATCCACCTCGTCGATCTCGCCCGGCACGACTAGGCGAACTTTCGAATTCGAAACCCGCCCTACCTTCCAGGCGTCCAGCGGTAGAGCAGCAGGGCGTTGCTGACGACGCTGACGCTGGAGAAGGCCATGGCCGCCCCGGCGACCATCGGGCTCAGCAGGCCCAAGGCGGCCAGTGGGATTCCCAGGACGTTGTAGGCGAAGGCCCAGAACAGGTTCTGGCGGATCTTGGCGTAAGTCCGCCGCGCCAGGTCCAGCGCGTCCCCCACCAGCGCCGGGTCGCCCCGCATCAGGGTGATGCCCGCGGCCTGCATGGCCACGTCGGTGCCGCTGCCCATGGCCAACCCCAAATCGGCCGCGGCCAGGGCCGGGGCGTCGTTCACCCCGTCGCCCACCATGGCCACCTTGGCGCCCTTGGCCTTCAGGGCGGCGACGGCGGCGGCCTTGTCCTCCGGCAGCACCTCGGCCACCACCTCCGTGATGCCCAGGGTCCGGGCGGCGGCATGGGCGCTGCCCACATTGTCGCCGGTCAGCAGGACGGTACGGAGGCCCCGCGCCGCCAGCCGCCGGACAGCCTCCACCGCCCCGACCTTCACCGGGTCGCCGAAAGCCAACAGGCCCAGCAAGGTGCCGGTCCCGGCATCGGCCAGGTAGGAGACGGTACGCCCCTCGGACGCCAGCCGTTCCGCCGCCGCGGCCAGGGGCGTCAGGTCCAAGCCCAGCTCCGCCACCAGCCGGCCGCTGCCCAGGCGCAGGTCGCGGCCCTCCACGGTCGCGGCGACGCCCCGGCCGGGCAGGGCGCGCAGGCCCGCCGCCTTGGGGATGTGAAGGCCCTTGTCAGCGGCGGCGGCGAGGACGGCCCTGGCCAGGGGATGCTCGCTGCCGGACTGGACGGCGGCAGACAGGCGCAACAGCTCGTCCGCGGGGATGCCCACCGGTTCCGCTGCAACCAGGGTGGGGCGCCCCTCCGTCAGGGTGCCGGTCTTGTCGAAGACGACGGTGTCCACCCCCGTCGCCCGCTCCAGCGACTCCGCGTCCTTCACCAGGATGCCGGCCCGGGCGGCGACGCCGGTGCCGGCCATGATGGCGGTGGGTGTGGCGAGGCCCAGGGCGCAGGGGCAGGCGATGACCAGGACGGAGACGGCGTTGACGATGGCCTGCTCCATGCCGGCGCCCACCAGAAGCCAGACCGCCAAAGTCAGCAAAGCGATGGCCAGCACCACGGGCACGAAAACGGCGCTGACCTTGTCCACCAGCTTCTGGATGGGGGCCTTGGCGGCCTGGGCGTCCTCCACCAGCCGGATAATGCGGGACAGGACGGTTTCGGTCCCGACCGCGGTCGTGCGGACCAGCAGGCGGCCCTCCCCGTTGATGGCGCCGCCGGCCACCTTGGCACCGGGGTGCTTGGGCACGGGCAGGCTCTCCCCGGTCAGCAGGCTCTCATCCGCGTGGCTGTCGCCCTCCGCCACCTGCCCGTCCACCGGGATGCGCTCGCCTGGGCGGACGACCACCAGGTCGCCCACGCGGATGGCGGCCACGGGCACCTCCACCTCCTCTCCCTTCCGCAAACGCCGGGCGGTGGCGGGGCGGAGGGCGGAGAGGGCGCGGATGGCGGAGGTGGCCTGCCGCTTGGCCCGACCTTCCAGATACTTGCCCAGGAGGACCAGGGTGATGACGACGCTGGACGCCTCGAAATACAGATGCGGCATGTGCCCGGGATGGGCAGTCAGCAACAGCCAGAGGGACAGGGCATAGGCGGCCGAGGTGCCCAGGGCCACCAGCAGGTCCATGTTGCCGGACAGCGCCTTGGCTGCCTTCCAGCCGGCCCGGTAGAAGCGGGCGCCCAGCCAGAACTGCACCGGGGTGGCGAGCACAAGCTGCAGCCAGCCCGGCACCACCAAGTCCACCCCCGCCAAGGCCAGCAGCATCGGCGC
This sequence comes from Aerophototrophica crusticola, assembly GCF_012913305.1. Lineage (NCBI taxonomy): Bacteria > Pseudomonadati > Pseudomonadota > Alphaproteobacteria > Rhodospirillales > Rhodospirillaceae > Aerophototrophica > Aerophototrophica crusticola. The sequence goes on from NZ_CP051775.1 coordinate 920,994, forward strand.
GGCCAGGGGCAGGGTCAGCAGGGCGGCGATGAGGACGTGCAGGCGCTCCCGCCCGGATGTGTCGGGCGGCGGGGGGCGACCTCATCCGCTGCGACGGGGTGGGCTGGATAGCCGGCGCGGGTGACGGCGTCCGCCAGTTCCTGGGCGGTGGGGCCGCTGGACTGCACCCGGGCCATCTCCGTCGCCAGGTTCACGCTGGCGCTGACCACGCCCGGCAGGCGGGCCAGGGCCTTCTCCACGCGGGTGCTGCAACTGGCGCAGGTCATGCCCTGGATGGACAAATCGACCTGGGTGACGGGGGCCGTGGCGGTCGTGCTCATGACAGGAAACCCAAACGGTTCGTTCAGACCCTCGGATAGGTGGGGCTTCCAGTCACTGGAAGGTCAAGGGGTGATCTTGGCCGTCCCGGGCCCTGGCGCAAATGACCTGGGTCAGGTAGGACGGGGACCCGATCCCAGACCCGCGGCCCCGACCCGATGCCTTACCTGCCCGAGGAGATCCGTGCCCGCGTGCTGGTGGAGGCTGCGGACCTGTTGGTCTTCGACAAGCCCCACGGCCTGCCTGTCCATTTCGGCACCAAGACGACGGATGACCTGGACCGCTACCTGCCCCTGATCGCCATGGGCCGGGAAGAGCCGCCGCGGCTTGCCCACCGGCTGGACAAGGACACGGCCGGCTGCCTGGTGCTGGCCCGCGACGCGGCAGCCGCCGCGCGGATGGGCCGGCTGTTCCTGTCGGGCCAGGTGCGGAAGACCTATTGGGCTGTCGTGTTGGGCCGCCCGAAGGCGGAGGCTGGGCAGATCGACCTGCCGCTGATGAAGGTGCACATCCCCGGCTGTTCCAAGGTCGTGGTGGACCCGGCAGGCAAGCCGGCCCTGACCGACTGGCGCCTGTTGGGCACGGACGGGCGCCTGTCCTTGCTGGAGCTGAACCCGCGCACCGGGCGGATGCACCAGTTGCGCGCGCACTTGGCCGTCACGGCCATGCCCATCCTGGGCGACCCGATCTATGGGGCGGAGATACCGCCGGCCCAGCCCCTGCACCTGCTGTCCCGCGCCGTACGCATCCCCTGGGCGGAGGCGCAGGGCGGCTGGGTGGAAGCCACGGCCGAACCGCCGCCGCACATGGCGGCGACGATCCGGGGCATGTTTGGCTAGGGTCCGCGGACAGCCATATCCGGGGTTCGCGTGACGGGGTTGTCCGCCTCCGGCCGCCAATGAGGATCAGCCGAACTGAAAGGGCTTGTCTGCTTGCTCCAGCAAGCATTACCTTCCACACCCAATCCAGAGAATGCAACAATCGTTGTGAAGCAAGACTTTTCCCGAAACCGGGCGCCGGATGACCTGGCTTGGCCAGGGTTAAGTGCCTTGCCCACTGCTCTGAATACTTATTTAAACGCAGACCCGCCATCAGCCAACGGGCTTTTTTTATAACTTCCAGCCCCGCATGACCCGCGGGGCTTTTCTCGCGCCAAGGAGCCGCAATGTCGCGCTTGTTCTCCCCCTTCGTCGCCACCTTCGATGCCAGCGGCCTCCCCCGTGATGGGGCAAAGCTATACACCTACGAGGCCGGCACCAGCACGCCCAAGCCCACCTACTCCGACCCTGCCATGACGACCCCGCACGCGAATCCCGTGGTTGCCGACAGCGCCGGTCTGTTCCCGGCCATCTTCGGCGCCGGGGCTTACAAGGTTGTCCTGCGCGACAAGGCCGACAATCTAGTGCAGTCGATCGACGGCCTGGAATTCCCCGCCGGTGACAGCTTCACGCAGGGAGGCACCGGTTCGGTGCCCGTGCAGTTGGCGGACGCGATCCGCCAGTACGTCACGCCGGCCCGCTTCGGTGCCACGCCGGGTGGCGTGGTGGACAGCACGACGGCCATGCGGGACTGGCTGGCCTATGTGCAAGCCAACCCGGTGGCGGGCTTCATCGATGCAGTTTACCGCGTCACGGATGAACTCCAGATCACCGTGCCAGGCACCAAGATTTTTGGATGCGGCCTGAAATCGGGCATCTATCTGCATGCCAGCAACAAGGCGGCACTGCGGGTGGCCACGTCCCGGTGCGTGGTGCACGACATCAAGCTGACGTCCGACCTGTCTCAGTTCAGTGGCAACACCGGCTTGCGCTTGGCCCCCGTCAACGAAAGCGCCGGCTTCTCGGAGATCAACGACAACAACATCCGCGTCTACGTGAATGGCTTCGAGAACGGGATCGTGCTGCGGCCCGGCCCTCGGGCCGGCGCCTTGGACAGCCAGCTGTACTATAACCACATCGCTGGTGAGGTGAAGGATTGCCGGCGTGGGGTGTGGCTGGCGGGCAATGCGTCGCCGGGCTCTGGTTCTGGTAGCAACCGCAATTGGTTCAGGCTGCACATCTGGGGCCCGACGTACGGAAATACCGGCTTCCAACTGGACGACGGCGAGGGCAACTTCCTGGATAACCGGTACGAGCAAATTCAAAACCATACGGGCCCGAACGCCACTCCGACGGCCCTGAAAATCCTCAACGTGGGCAGTTCGTCCGGCATCGTGAACGACGCCAACTATGTCGTCGGCGAGTGGGAAGCCTGCACCCGCGACGTGGAAAACCACAACGCCAGCACCGTGTTCGCGAAGGTGCCCGGAATGGTCTGGTCCCGCGTCAGCGGCACCGCGCCCTATGGCGGCCTGACCAACCGCGTGCAGTCGTCCTTCCCGAGCGAGATCCCCGACATCACCCCGTCCACCCTGTACCAGGCCAATTCCCAGGTGACGGACCCGGACCAGGGCCTGCCCTTTGAGGACCTGGTGATGCACGTCACCGCGCCACGGGGCTTGTCGGCGCTGGTCGGCCGGTTCGGGCGGCAGGAGGTGGCGCGGCCCTCGGGCGGCAGCTCAACCCATGCCTTCCCTGGTATGCGCTACAAGGAGCTGCGGGTCTATCTGGTGACGCGCGGGGCATATACCGCGTCCGGCACGGCCTATCTGGTCCGGTGCAGCATCTTCCTTGAGACAGGCATCGGCACCTTGGTTGAGCTGCCGCGCTTGGCCGACAATGGCGGCGGCTCCGGCCTATCCTGGATGACCGATGCCTTGACCCGAACGGACAGCCAAACCCTGCAGGTGACGGTCAACATAGCCACCGGGGGTGCGGCGACGACCAACTTCGCTTCCGTCCTGCGCCTTGCCTGACCGGACGGCCCCGTCGGTCCTCCTGGGCTGACGGGGCCGGCAGCCTTGTGCTGGCCCAGTATGTCGCGGCTGCCAGCGCAGCTGGGCACGGACGTGCGCCTGTCGTGGGTGACGCTGAAACCGCGGACAGGCCAATGCACCAGCTGCGCCCGGACCTGTCCGCGTCGGCCATGCCCATCCTGGGCGATCCGGTCCATGAGGTTTATTTCTTGAAGCCACGGCCGAACCGCCGCCGCACATGGCGACGACGATCCGGCGCCTGGTCGGTTAGTCGCCCGTCCCGTGCTGGGCGTGGCCGGATTGGCCGTGGCAGGACGCCTCCACCACCTTGGCCTTGTCGCCCGGCTTGCCGCCGGCGTCGGCCTTGCGGTCCGGGGTCTGGCCCTTGATGCGGCTCTCGAACTGGTCGGCGCGGACCTTGTCTGGCGAGGCGTCGCCCAGATTACTGGGATGGGCGCGGTTGTCCGTTGTCATGGCGGAACCTCCCGTTAGTGGATAAGGGGACAACAGCCCCTGCCCACGGGGATCACGCCAAGCAGGCATCCCGATGATGCCATGCCGATGTTGCGAAGATCAGAGCAGATCGGCAACGAAAGGGAAACTCTACGTCAATGGAAAATGACGTTCCTTTACGTAAACGGAAATTCCTGGGCCAGGTCTTAAGGCTAAATGGATAGTGGGACAGGGTTGGTTCAACCAACTATGCAGGATATCATGCGAATGTAAGGCGTTGTGTGGCTTTTTTCATGAATTTGCTTTTCACGGCCCATGATGATGTCCTGCATGACCAAGTTCGACAAAGACAAGCCAGGCAATTCGCCGGGTGGCGGCACCGATCCAGCCCTGTTGGAACGGCTCGTGGCGCTGACGCCGGACATCATTTATGTGCATGACGTCGTGGCGGACCGGAACGTCTATGCCAACCCGCGCGCCTGCGAGTTCACGGGCTTGACCCAGGCGGAAATGGCGGCGTTGGGGCCGGGACTGTTGCCGAGCATCATCCATCCTGACGATCTGGCGGAGATGCGGGCGCAGCGGCTGGCGGACGGCCGGCTGTCGGCTTGGCCGGACAGGATGGTGGAGGCCCGGTACCGACTTCGTGCGGCCGACGGGTCCTGGCACTGGATACGCACCAAGGAACGCCCCTTCCAATGGGACGCGGACGGCCACGTCACACAGGTCATGGGCATCATCACCGAGATCGGCGCCCTGGTGGCGGCGGAGCAAGGCCAGGCCCAGCAGGCGGAGGCGCTGGAGAGCGAGCGGGCAGACGCCCTGCACCGTCGCGGCCTGCTGCTGCGGGAGCTTAACCACCGCATCAAGAACAGCCTGCAACTGGTTGTCAGCCTTTTGCGTTTGCAGGCCGGAACCCTGGGCGCGGGTGACACGCGCGTCGCCTTCGACGCGGCCTGCCAGCGCGTCAGCGCCATCGCCGAGATCCACGCCCGGCTCTACATGACGGAGGAGGTGGGGCTTCTGGATTTCGGCGACTATGTCCGCACCCTGGCCCCGCAACTGGCCTCCCTCTCCGGCCGGCCCGAGGTCGTGGTGCTGGTGGAGGAAGCGGCCGGCCGGTTGGACGTGGACCGGGCCGTCCCGATCGGCCTGATCCTGAACGAGCTGCTGTCCAACGCCTTGCGGCACGCCTACCCGGCCGGGACCAGGGGGACCGTGCGGGTGGGCTTCCGGGCGGATGAGGGGGCGGCTTGGCTATGGGTGGCAGATGACGGGCCCGGGCCGGCCCAGCCCTTGCGCCATGGCCTGGGGCTGCGACTGTCCAAGGCGCTGGCGGAGCAGGTGCGGGGGACATTGGTCCCCACCATGGGGAAAGGCCTGCGCTGGGACCTGAAGGTGCCGCTGGGCTGAGAGTGCGCGTGCCCCCAAAAGAGAAAGGGCCGCGGCACCGGGATGCCGCGGCCCTTTCCAGTCCTTGATGACTTATTGGGTGGTCAGGTTCATCGGCACGGTGATGCGGCCGTTGCCCATCTGCACCAGGGTGAAAGGCACCCGGACCAGGGCGACGCTGTCGTCGCTGGACTGGTCCACCCGGACCAGCAGGGCGGAGATGCCGCCGGTGCTGCCAGAGACCAGCAGGTCCTCCACCCGGCCCAGCGGCTCGCCCCGGCTGCCATAGACCTCACGGCCCATGACGGTGCGCAGGGTGACCGGCTCGGCCTCCGCCGTCACCGGGGCGGTGTCCGCCGCGGCAGGAGCTGGGAGGGCCGCCTGTTGCTCCGCCGGGGTCAGGGCGGAGTGCTGCTCGGGCGCCGGTACCGGCGTGGCCGGCGCCACGGGGGCAGCCGTGCCCTCGGCCGGCAGGGTGGCCGCAGGGGGGATGTTGGCGAGGGGCTCCGGCGCGGCCTCGGGACCGGGCTGGGTGCCGAGGGCCAGCGGCGGCTGGGCCTCACCCGGGGTGACCATGGCCGTCTCGGCCGGGGCGGGCTCAGCCGGCAAGGCCGAGGACTGTTCCGTCACCGGCGGCGTGGCCGGGTCGGCGGTTGCCGGCTCAGTCGGGGCCAGCATGGAGGACTGGGGCTCCGCCGCAGGCGGGGCCACGTCGGTGGCGGCAAGCGCGTCACCGGTGGTGGCGCTGGCTGCCGGGGAGGGCGGGGCCACGTCCGGCATGGGCTCCCCACGGCCGGCCAGGGCCACGGTGCTGTCGGCCGGCGGGACGGGCTCGGTGGCCAGGCCACTGGCGGCCGGGCCCTGCTGGTCCACGCCCTGGCGGTCAGCGTCCAGGCTGGCCGTGTCCTGCGGCGCGGAAGCGGTGGGGTCCATGGCCGGTACAGGCGGCGCGGGGGCGGCGGAGGGGTCGGCGTCCGGCGGCTCCACCGGCGGGCCGGCCTCGGCACGCTGCTGCTCCGGCGTGGCCATGGCCTGGGTCACGGGTTCGCCGTCCACGGGGGCGGTGCCCTCGAAGCGGGTGGGCTCGGCATCCCGGGTGGGCGAGGAGTCGAACGGGCGCACGGCGGCGGCGACGTTCTCCTGGGCGTCCGGCGCTTCCTGCTGGAGGGAGGCGCGGGCTACCTCCACCTGGCGCTGGGCGTCGGTCAGCACGGCGGACAGGCGCACAAGGGCTTGGTCCATGGCGGAGCGCGCCCGCTCCAGCCGCATCTCATCCCCGGCGCGCTGGGCGATGCCCAACTCCCGCTGGGCGAGGCGGATGGAGTTGCGGGCCTCGAACAGTTGCGCCGTGGTGGCGCTGGCCGCCAGCTCGGCCCGGCTCGGTTCGGTGCTCGCCTCGGTGGTCGGTGTCGTAACGGGTCCGGCCTCCTCGGCCAGTACGGGCAGCGGCGCGGCCAGCACCATCAAGGCCACCGCCGCCGTCATCAGGCGGGTACGCATCGGGCTCCTCCGCAGGGGCAAACGGGGTGGTACGGGCCTGCCGCCCGCACCACGGCATTGGTCTTCGTTACGCTTCCTCAAACGCCGGCACCGCATCCGCGGCTTGGCTTCCGCGACCACGGGGCCGTGCGGCGGCGGTCGCCTCCGGAGCGGTTTCCCGTCGCCTGGAAACCGCTCTAAGCAACCGGCCCGGCCCCTTGGTGTGACATCCGGCCAGCGGGCGCGGGCCTATCCGCAAGCGCCGCGGCCCGCCAATCGTTCGGGCATGGGGGGCGGTTCCTGCGGCGGGACGGGGATGGCGTCCGGCGGCTCCTCCACAGGTGGCGGGGCGTCCGGGTCTTCCCGGCCGGGGCCGGCAGGTTCGGGCAGGGGCGGCACTGGGTAGGGTCCCGCCAGGATGTCGGTCATCTCGTCCATGGGCCTGCAACAGGGGTGGGGTGAGGCGGTTCCAAGCCGTGTCGTCAACGGGGCGCGGCCTGGCGGATGGACAGCAGGAAACTGACCAAATCCTCCTGCTCCGCCGGGCTGAAGCCGGCTGCCGCGTCGGCCCAGAAGGGGTGGCCCTCGCCGGTCGCGTGGGTGGTCTGGGCGCGGGCGTCGGCCCTGTTCGCGGCTACCACCTTTGCCCGCAGGTCACGGTCCAGCAGGGCCCTAAGGCTGTTGCGCGGATCGGGCGTCACCCCGGCATAGAGGGTGCCGGGCAGGCCGAGCTGCCGGTCGGCATCCGGCCCCACCGCGACGCCGGAGTCATGCAGGTAGGGGGCGGTCCAGGCGAGGCCTACCAGCCCCTTCACCTTGTAGCCACCCTGTGTCCCCCGGTGCGCCCAGCCCAGGGCGAGCTGGTCGAGCTGCTCCGTCGGGATGGGCACGTCGATCACCCGCGGCTCCGCCGGCATGGGGAAGGGGGCGGAGGGGGCGATCATTAGGCTGGGGGCCAGCGCCTTCTCCGTCGCCGCCAGGGCGATGGCGCGGGACGGCTCCGTCCCCACCTCCGCCACCGGCAGGATGCGGTTGTTGGTCAGGGCCGGGCCGGCATGGCAGGCACCGCAGCCGGCCCGGTCGAAAACCCGCGCCCCGCGCTGCACCGCTTGCGGGTCCAGGGGCGGCAGGGGGGCGGTCAGCGTCTCCTGGAAGGCGGACATGGCGTTCACCTTCTCCCACACCGGCAGGCCCGGGGTGCTGAGCAGCAGGCTGTCGGTGGAGACGTAGGTGACTTTGGGGAAGGTGGGCATCCTTGCCGCGCTGACCAGGGCCGGGCTTTCCGGCGTCGGGTCGGCGGCGGCCAGCACGGCCGACGGCGGGGCGCCGCCGGCAGGGTCCCAGCGGAAATCCGGGTTGGCCGCCCCGCGCAGCAGCAGGGCCAGGTACACCTCCGTGTCCAGGCCCAGCACGTCCGGTGCCGCCTGGGCGCTGGTGGTGGCGTCGGCGTTCAGGGCGTGGACGTTGTTGCTGAGCATGCTGGAGCCGCGGAACGGCCCCACCAGGGCGAAGCCGGACCAGCCATAGGGGTGCGCCTCCGCCGTGAAGCTGTCGGGGATGCTGGTCGGGTTGTTCACCTTGTCGATGGTGCTGTCGAAGCTGCCCGGCGGCCAGGCGGCGAACTGCCCGTCCACCAGCGCCTCCAGGGCCGCCGGGTCCGGCAGGGGGACGGGCTGCCCGTCCCGGGCGGTGACGGTGGCGGCATCCGGCCCGGCCAGGGCGGTGGGGTCCTTCACCCCCACATGGGTGAAATAGGCTGACGTGTTGGACGCCAAGGCCAGCATCAGCCCCACGTTCAGGTCTGTGTTGGGCACCCCCTCCACCACCTTGCCGGTGGCCGCGTCCACGGTGCTGTGGCAGGCGGCGCAGGTCAGGCCGGCGCGCAAACGCCCCTTGTCCCAAACCATCTTCACGCCTAGGGGCAGCAGGGAGCCCGCGGGCACGTCCAGGCCGGTGGGGACCACCGTGCCCTTGGCCAGTACCCGGTCGCCCAGCCGCACGTCCCTGGCCAGGGTCAGCTCCAGGTTCGTGGTGGAACCGCCTGCCAGGGAGAGGAGGGACTTGGTCATCGCCCAGGGCGTCATGGCCCCGTCCAGCAGGCCCATCACGTCGGACAGGAAGACCTCGTTGCCGAAGGTCTCCCGGTAGAAGGCGTCGCGGCCCAGTTGCACCAGGGCGGGGGTGACCTGGATGGCCCCGTTCTCCCGCGAGAGGTGGGCGAGGCCGGCGCGGGTGGCCTTGAGCTGGGGCACGTCGGCATGGGGCACCCGCTCCCCCAGCACGTCATAGGCTGTGTCGAACGGCCGGCGCTGGGGGTTCAGCAGCTCCGCCTCCGACGGGAAGGGCGCGTACTCCACCCGGACCAGCAGGGCGGCGGCGGCCAGGGAAATGCCCAGCACGGCCAGGACAAGCAGGGTCTTCCACACACGCATCATCAGTGCCCGCGAAGGCCGGGATCAGCCAGGGCGCAGAACAAGGACCGGGCGGGGACTGTTCCTTGGCCGGCCCTTGTCATGCGGTCGCAATGGGCGGGCGGTAGGGTTGCGGGCAACAAGCGGCCGGTGACGCCGTTGGAGTCGGCTCATGGCGACACGGAAGAGGGGTTCGGGATGTCCAGCGAGGCGGAATGGTGGAAGCGGGGGATCGTCTACCAGGTCTATCCGCGCAGCTTCCAGGACACGGACGGCGACGGGGTTGGGGACCTGCGGGGCATCCGCCAGCGGCTGGACCATGTGGTGTCGCTGGGGGTCGACGCGATCTGGATCAGCCCGATCTTCCCGTCGCCCATGAAGGATTTCGGCTACGACATCGCCGACTATTGCGGGATCGAGCCCCTGTTCGGGACGATGGCCGACTTCGACGCCCTGCTGGCGGCGGCGAAGGAGCGTGGGTTGAAGCTGGTCCTGGACCTGGTGCCCAACCACACCAGCGACCAGCACCCCTGGTTCCTGGAAAGCCGGTCGTCCCGGGACAATCCCAAGCGCGACTGGTACATCTGGCGGGACCCCGCCCCGGATGGCGGCCCGCCCACCAACTGGCTGTCGGAGTTCGGCGGGTCGGGCTGGGAATATGACGAGGCCACGGGCCAGTACTACTACCACGCCTTCCTGGCCAGCCAGCCGGACCTGAACTGGCGCAACCCGGAGGTCCGGGAGGCCATCTATGATTCCATGCGCTTCTGGCTGGACAAGGGGGTGGACGGGTTCCGGGTGGACGTCATGTGGCACCTGGTCAAGGACGACCAGTTCCGGGACAACCCGCCGAACCCCAACCCGCCCGCCGGCGGCAACCCGGCCAACCGCCTGCTGACCACCTATTCCGCCGACCGGCCGGAGGTGCATGAGGTGGTGCGGGAGATGCGTGCCGTGATGGATGCCTATCCGGAGCGGGTCCTGATCGGGGAGATCTGGCTGCCCAGTGAGCGGCTGGTGGCCTATTACGGGGAGGATTTGAAGGGCGCGCACCTGCCCTTCAACTTCCAGCTCATCACCTCGGCCTGGGACGCAAGGCAGATCCGGGATCTGGTGGAGGAGTATGAGCGGGCGCTGCCCAAGGGCGGCTGGCCCAACTGGGTGCTGGGCAACCATGACCGCAGCCGCATCGCCAGCCGGGTGGGGCCGCGGCAGGCCAGGGTGGCAGCCATGCTGCTGCTGACCCTGCGCGGCACGCCGACCCTCTATTACGGGGACGAGCTGGGCATGATGGACGTGCCCATCCCGCCGGACCGGGTTCAGGACCCGTTCGAGAAGAACGTGCCCGGCCTGGGCCTTGGCCGCGACCCCTGCCGCACGCCCATGCAGTGGGATGACAGCCCCAACGCCGGCTTCGCGGCGGAGGGGGTGGAGCCCTGGCTGCCCCTGGCGGAGGACTGGAAGACCAACAATGTGGCGGCGCAAAGCCGGGACCCTGGCAGCGTCCTGTCCCTCTACCGCGACCTGATCGCCCTGCGCCGGGAAGAGCCGGCGTTGAGCCTGGGCGATTACCAGGACGTCACCGCCCTGGGCACCCTGCTGGTCTACAGCCGGACCCATGCCGGCCGGACCATCCTGGTGGTCCTGAACCTGGGCGCGGAGCGGCATGAGGTGGCCCTGCCCGACGGCGGCGGCGACGTGCTGCTGTCCACCGGCGGCCACGCGCGGGGGAGCGCCTGTCTGGCACCCTGTCCTTGGGTGAGGCGGAAGGGGTGCTCATCGCCTTAGGCTGAACCTGCCCCGTGACCTTCCCGGCCGGGTTACCCCGTCCGAATGTTTTCACAGCCGCCCATCGTTCGGCCGTGGCACCTGTCTGCCGTGGGCATCGGTAGCACGGGGGCAGTGATGGACCAGGGGGCAGTGCGGGCGGCGGGCAGGATGGTGGCCCATTTCCGCGCGTTGGACGCGGAGATCGGCGCGGTGGCGATGGCCATCCTGCTGGTGGTGGCGGAAGCGGGTGAGATCGGGATGAAGGACATCGCCCAGCGGGTCGGGGTGGTGAAATCCTCCGTCAGCCGCACGGTGGCGCTTATGTCCCGCACGGGGCACAAGGGCGCCAACGGGCATGACCTGCTGGCCTGGCGGGAAGACCCCGCCGACCGGCGAAACAAGCGCGTCTTCCTGACCCGCAAGGGCCAGGACTTCATGCGCCAGCTCACCGGCCTTCTGGTTGTGGACACGGCGGAGGCCGGCGCGGCCGAGACGATGCCGGCGCCGATCCTGGCGGTGGCCGCCGTGCCGTTGAACGGGCACGCCAGCCACTGATACCAAGCGCATGAGTTTTTGACTCATGCGCTTGGAGGCCGGCGACCGCCGACCCGCGGGCCCATGCCCGCGTGAGCCAAGCCGCCGGAGGGCGGCGCCCGGCGCCTGAGGGGCCGTTGATCGGTCACGATCAACGGCGGCTGGTATGAGTCCCCACCGCCCCGTCACATGGGGATGACGCCCGGCGGGGCGCCGGGGGGCAGGCCGGGCGGGTCCTTGGGAATGCCGACACCGGGAAGGTCGTTCCCCGGCAGGTCCCGGGGGCCCGGGATGTCGGTCATGGGGATGTCGGTGACGGGAAGGTCCTCGTTCGGCGCGGGACGGCCGTCCCCGGGCAGGGGCTGCGGACGCGGCATGGTGCTCTCCCCTCGGTGTCGTGTCGTCGGCTAGAGCCGGGCGACGCGCAGGTCCCGGAACTGCACCCGGGACCCGTCATGGTGGGCCTGGAGGGCAACGTGCCCCTCCCGCCGCCGGTTCCCACCGGTGAGGTGGCAGACAGGCCGGCCGTTCAGCACCACGCCGATGTCGCCGCCCCGGGCCTTGACCTCGAACCGGTTCCAGTCGCCGGTGGGGCGGAAGGCGCTTTCCGTCACGGGGACCAGGGAATAGACGGCACCGGTCAGGTGCAACGGGCTGCCCAGGCTGCCGTCCGGGGCCACGCCACGGTCGTCGATCTGGATTTCATAGCCCTGCTCAATGGCAGGCTTGTCGCTGTCGGCCAGGGGCGGGCTGCGCAGGAATATGCCGGAATTGTCATGGTCGCCCTGGCAACGCCACTCCGCCACCAGCACGAAGTCCGCGAAGACCGCGTCCGCGAACCAGAACAGGCCGGGCCCGCCCCGGCTTTCGACCGTGCCCGGCCCCACCTCAAGGAAGCCGCCGGCGCCTGCCATGCGCCAGCCCGGCAGGCCGGGGGTGAGGAGGGGGAGGAAGTCCTTGTCCGTCGGCATGGCCGGCTTAACAGGCTCAGGGGGCCAGAATTCCGGCGTAGCTGGGAATTATGCCTCCCCCGCGCAGGCGGGGGTCCACTGTTTTTCAGCTACGGCTGGCGGCGGGCAACGGCTCAAAAACCGTGGACCCCCGCCTGCGCGGGGGAAGCTGCGCTCCAGGCCCTAGCTCGGTCCAAAGACCGGCTGTACTCACTTCCCGGCCGGCGCGTCGTAGTCCGGGATGTCCGGCAGGTCGGCGGAGGGGGGCGGCAGGACGCCGTCGCGGACCCAATTGTCCCGCCGCTGGCGATAGAGGGAGCGCATGGCAGCGTAGTAGTCGAAGCTGTTGCGCTTCAGGTCGTCCATCACCTCGATGTAGCCGGCACGGGTGTCCGCCACGTTCAGGCCAGCCCGGGTGTAGTTGAACCACTGGGCATCGTTGTTGCTGGCGAGGTTGGAGACGGGGTCGCCGTAGAACTCCGCCCCGAATCCTACGGCGTCGCGCAGGGAGGACGGGCCCAGTAGCGGCAGCACCAGATACGGTCCCTCTGGCACGCCCCAGACCGCCAATGTCTGGTCGAAGCTTTCATACTCATAGGGCATGCCGTGTTCCCCGGCCACGTCGATCAGACCGCCCAGGCCCACGGTGGTGTTGATGGCGAAACGCTTCACCACGTTGCCGGCCCCCTCCCAGTCGCCCTGCAGTGTCTGGTTGGCGAGGTCCAGCGGCGAGCGCAGGTTCTGCAGCACGTTGCGCACGCCGCGCTTGGCGGGGTCGGGCAACACGGCCTTGTAGATCTCCGCCACGGGGCGGAGGATGACCACGTCCAGCCCCTCATTCAGCCAGAAGATGGCGCGGTTCACCGGCTCCAGCGGGTCGTTGACGTCTTCCGCCGGTTGCGATGCCTCCTGGGCCCCGGCCGGCAAGGCGAAGGTGGCCGCCCCCAGAAACAGGACGGCAAGTAGGGCGGGGAGGCGACGGGGAAGCAAGCTCACGGGGAATGGTCCTGGAAGGTGGCGGCTGCCACCAGGGCGGGCATACCGATATCACCAAAAAAGATGCGACAAAGTGATGGTCGCCACATCATGCGATCTGCGCAGGGCGGTTCATCCTGCACTGCAACACTTCACCGGCTACCTGTCAGCGCATGTCCATAGGCGGGTGGCAGCGATGCTGCTAGATGCAATCCCATGAGTCCTATCCTTCCGAGTGATCCCCCTCCACCCCCGCAAGGGCCGGCTGGTTCGGAGACGGCCGTTTGCGGCGGCTGTTCGCCAATGCCGGTATCCTGTTGGGCGGCAAGGGTTTCAACGCCGTCTTCAGCCTGGGCGCCATGGCCGTGGCCGCCCGCGCCCTCGGCGTGGAGCAGTTCGGCATCCTGGTGCTGATCCATACCTTCACCCAGGCCATCGGGGAGATCGCCAAATTCCAGTCCTGGCAGGCGGTGCTGCGCTACGGCACCCCGGCCCTGGTGGATGGCCGGGTCGGCGACCTGCAACGGCTTATCCGTTTCACCGTGCTGCTGGACGCAAGTGCGGCCGTGGCCGGCATGGTGTTCTCTGTGGCGCTGGCCTGGGTGCTGGGGCCGCGGTTCGGCTGGCCGGCGGAGCTGCTGCCGGCCGCGGCGCTTTATGTCACCTCCGTGCTGTTCATGGTCACGGCCACGCCCACCGGGGTGCTGCGCCTGGTGGACCGTTTCGGCGTGCTGTCGGTCCAGGGCACCCTGGGCAACCTGGTGCGGCTGCTGGCCGGGGCGGCGGCCTGGGCGTGGGGCGGGGGGATCGAGTGGTTCCTGGCCGCCTGGTACCTGGCCACCGTCGTGGCGGGCGTCTACCTGATCCATGCCGGCTGGAAGGAACTGAAGGTCCGTGGCCTGCTGGATGGCTTCCGTTGGCGCGGCGGCGGGCTGACCCGCGGGTTCGACGGCATCTGGAAGTTCGTCTTCTCCACCAACCTGAACGCCACGCTGGAACTGGCCTTCACCCATATTGGCACGCTGGTGGTCGGCTGGTACCTGGGGCCGAAGGATGCCGCCCTGTTCCGGGTCGCCCGGCAGGTGGGGGAGGCACTGGCCAAGCCCGCCAAGCTGCTGGTCCCGGCCATCTACCCGGAGCTGGCCCGCCTGTCCGCGGCGGGGGAGCACAAGACCATGCGCGACCTGGCCCTGCGTTCCGCCCTGCTGGCGGGGGCGGGGGCCAGCCTGGGGTTGGGGTTGGTCTGGCTGGCGGGGGAATGGCTGTTGGGCCTGGTCCTGGGACCGGACTTCATCCCGGCCTATCCGGTCATGATCTGGCTTGTGGCGGCGGCCGTGGTGGGCATCTGGGCCTTCCCCCTGGAACCCGTGCTGATCAGCAGCGGCGAGGCCGGGGCCGCCCTGCGGGCGCGGATCTGGAGTTCCGCGGTGTACCTGCCGGTGCTGTTCCTGGCCGTCCAGTCCTATGGCCTGATCGGCGCCGGGTGGGCACGGCTGTTCGCGTCGGTGGTGGTGTTCGCCGCTTTCCTGCTGCCGGTCATCCGCTGGTTCCGGGGCCAGGCGTTGCCGGCGACCCCGCCGGCCAGGGCGGCGCGTGACGAGGGGGACGGGGCATGAGGGTCGCCTTCTTCTACAACGCCCAGCTCCACCAGATCCCGCACAGCCTGCCCATGGCGTTCGAGCTGTCGGCCATGCAGGGATTCTGCGTGGACATCCTGTCCCCCTATCCCGGCCACCTGGACTTCGTCCGTGAGATGGAGCGGCTCTACCCGGAGTCGCGGGTCAATTACCGCCTGCTGGGGACGGCCTGGCCCCTGCGCCTGCTGCGCAAGGTCAGCCGGGTGCAGGTGCCGCCGAAGCTGCTGACCCTCTGGCACAACCGGCATGTCTTCGACGAGTACGACGCCCTGGTGGTGACGGAGAAGACCAGCCTGAACCTGAAGAGGTTCGGCGTCCGCCGGCCCAAGTTCATCCACACCGCCCACGGTGCGGGGGACAAGGGCACGGCGGTGGAGCGGCGCATCCGGAAGTTCGACTTCGTCCTGGCCCCCGGGCCGAAGACGGCCGGCTGGCTGGCGGAGGCGGGGCTGGTCCGGCCGGGCGACCATGCCGTCGGCGCCTATGCCAAGTTCGACATGGTCCGCCGGATGCGCCAGCAACCGCGGCGCCTGTTCGACAATGACCGGCCGACCATCCTGTACAATCCCAACTGGGACCCGAAATACGCATCGTGGGAGCGGTTCGGCTGGGACGTGCTGGAATATTTCGCCGGCAGCGACCGGTACAATCTGGTGTTCGCCCCCCACGTCAGGCTGTTCGACCCGCCGACACCGGACAAGTACGCGCCCTTCGCCCGTTACCGCGACCTGCCGCACATGCTCATCGACCTGGGCAGCGGCCGCAGCGTGGACATGACCTACACGATCAGCGCCGACGCCTATCTCGGCGACGTGTCCAGCCAGGTGTACGAGTTCCTGCTGTCGCCCCGGCCCTGCCTGTTCCTCGACGCCCACGGGGTGGAATGGCAGGGCAACCCCCGCTACCTGTTCTGGACCCTGGGGCCCGTGGTGTCCGACATGGCGGACTTCGGCGCGGCGCTGGATTCCCTGATGGCCGACCCGTCCCCCTGGCGGCCGTTCCAGGAACAGGCGGTGGCCGCGACATTCGACCTGACCGTCGCCGAGCCCGGCCGGCACAATGCCGACGTCATCGCCACATGGCTGCGGAAGAAGGTGGCGGCCGGAAAGGCCTGAGGATTGGCCTGGATCAAGGCGGGGCGGATGCGCCGCTGTCACACCCTGTGACGATCAGGACGCACGCGCCCCGGCCGTGTTGCCCCTTGGGGGTGGCTTTGCTAGGAAGCGCGTTCCATCTTTGCCCGGCCCTTCGACGGTCGCGACGATAACCCCTT
Organism: Aerophototrophica crusticola; assembly: GCF_012913305.1. Classification (NCBI taxonomy): domain Bacteria; kingdom Pseudomonadati; phylum Pseudomonadota; class Alphaproteobacteria; order Rhodospirillales; family Rhodospirillaceae; genus Aerophototrophica; species Aerophototrophica crusticola. Next base: position 937,040 of record NZ_CP051775.1, read on the forward strand.
CGCGTGTTAGGCTTATCGCCCGCCACGCCCTCGTTTGTTGGAACCCAGGACCCCATGTCGTCACCCACCCCCACCGCTTCCGGGCTGGCCAGGCGCCTTGCCGACTTCCGCACGGTCGCGGAGGCGCTGGACTATGCCGCCAGGGGAGCGACCGGCCTGAACTTCTATTCCGGCCGGGGGGAGTTGCTGGAGGTGCTCACCTACCGCGCCCTGCGGGACCAGTCCCTGGACCTGGCCCGGCGGATGCTGGCCGCCGGACTGGTGCCGGGGGAACGGGTGGCCATCATCGCGGAGTCCGACGGCGATTTCCTGCGGGCCTTCATGGCCTGCCAGTATGCCGGGCTGGTGCCGGCCCCCATGCCGCTGCCCGCGGCATTCGGCGGCAAGGACGCCTATGTCGACCATATCCGCCGCATGATCCAGGGTGCCCAGGCCGCAGCCGCCCTGGCCCCGGCCGCCCTGGCCGACTGGCTGGCCGCCGCGGCCGACGGGCTGGACCTGAAGGCGGTGGGCACGCTGGCCCTGTTCCAGGACGTGTCCGCGGACGGGGTGGAACTGCCCACCGTCGGCCCGGACGACCTCTGCTATCTCCAGTTCTCCTCCGGCAGCACCCGCTTCCCCCTGGGCGTCGCGGTGACGCAGGGCGCCTTGATGGCCAATTGCGTGGGCATCACCCGCGACGGGCTGAAGGTGCGTGACGGGGACCGGGCCACCTCCTGGCTGCCCCTCTACCATGACATGGGCATGGTGGGTTTCATGCTGGCCCCGCTGGTCAGCCAGCTCTCCATCGACCTGTTGCCGACGCGGGAATTCGCGCGGCGGCCGCTGCTCTGGCTGCAGCTCATCACCCGCAATGGCGGCACCCTGTCCTACAGCCCCAGCTTCGGCTATGAGCTGGCCAGCCGCCGGGCGCAGACCGCCTCGACCGAGGATATCGACCTGTCGGGCTGGCGGGTGGCCGGCATCGGCGGCGACATGGTGCGCCCCCGGGTGCTGGAGCGGTTCGCCGACGCCTTCGGGCCCCGCGGCTTCCGGAAGGAGGCCCTGGTCGCCAGCTATGGCATGGCGGAGGCGAGCCTTGCCCTCAGCTTCGCGCCGCTGGACACGGGGCTGGTCACCGACCTGGTGGACCTGGACCGGCTGGAGAACGAACAGGTGGCCGTGCCCCCCGGGCCGGATACCGAGCGGTCCCGCGACTTCGTGCTGAACGGCCCGGCCCTGCCGGGGCATGAGATCCAGGTGCGGGATGAGGTGGGCCGGCCCGTCGCCGAACGCCAGGTGGGCCGCGTCTTCGCCCGCGGCCCGTCGCTGATGCGGGAGTATTTCGGCCGGCCGGAAGAGACGGCCGCGGCCCTGTCCGCGCAGGGATGGCTGGACACGGGCGACCTGGGCTACCTCTGCGACGGGCAGATTGTCATCACCGGCCGTGCCAAGGACCTGATCCTGGTGAACGGCCGCAACATCTGGCCGCAGGACCTGGAGTGGACGACGGAGCACCAGGTCGAGTCGCTGCGCAGCGGCGATGTGGCCGCCTTCTCCGTGGATGAGGACTCAGGCGAGGTGGTCATGGTTCTGGTCCAGTGCCGGACCAGCGACCCGGGCGCCCGCGACGCGTTGGCACAGGAGGTGGCCGGCGTGCTGCGCTCCGCCCACGGGGTGGAGGTGCGGGTGGTCCTGGTGCCCACCCATTCCCTGCCGCAGACCTCCTCCGGCAAGCTCAGCCGCTCCCGCGCCAAGCAGATGTACCTGCGGGGGGAGTACGGCCGCGGCACGGCGGCAGCCTGACGGCAGGCCCATGGCAGTCGGAGCAGACAGCGCGCCGCGGCCCCTGGCGGCCCTGACCGGGGCCACCGGGTTCCTGGGCCGGCACGTCATCCGGGCGCTGCATAAAGCGGGGTTCCGGGTCCGGATTCTGGTGCGCCAGGACCCCGTCCACCCCCTGACGGCCGCGGTGCCCCTGGAGGTGGTCCCCGGCGACCTGTCCAGCGATGCCGCGCTGGAGCGGCTGGTGCGCGGGGCCGACGCGGTCATCCATGCCGCGGGCCTGATCAAGGCGGCCGGCAGGAAGGACTTCTTCGCCATCAACGAGGGCGGCTCCGCCCGGCTGGGCCGTGCCATGGCCAAGGCGGCACCCGGCGCCCGGCTGGTGGTGGTCTCCAGCCTCGCGGCGCGGGAGCCGCAGCTTTCCCCCTATGCCGCCAGCAAACGGGCGGGGGAGGAGGCGGCGGTGCGCTGCTCCGGCACGGAGGATTGGGTGGTGCTGCGCCCCCCGGCCCTGTACGGCCCCGGCGACCGCGAGACGCTGGCCCTGTTCAAGGCTGCCGACAGCCCCGTCGTGCCCGTCGCGGGTGGTCCCGGCGCGCGCCTGGCCCTGCTGCATGTGGAGGATTGCGCGGCGGCCGTCGCCGCCCTGGCCCGTCCCGGCGGCCCCCGCGGTCAGACCTACGAGCTGGCCGACGGCAAGCCCGGCGGATATGGCTGGGCGGATTTGCTTGACACCGCCGCGGCGGCCCTGGGGCACAAGGCCGTGCGGGTCAGAGTCGCCGCCCCGCTGCTGCGTGGGATGGGTCTGGCGGGCAGCGGCTGGGCATGGCTGCTTCGACGTCCGGTCATGATGACATCCGGCAAAGTCCGTGAAATTCTCCACCCGGACTGGTCGGTCGACCCGTCCGGCATGCCGCCCCGGGCCTGTGGAAGCCCACCCGCAAGCTGTTGGAAGGATTTACGGAATCCGTTTCCTGGTACCGACACCAGGGCTGGCTATAGGCCGAAAGCCGTAACCGCTAGGGATGGTGTGGCCGAATTACCAAACGCGCGGCTGTTCTGCGCCTGCAACAAACTGTCCCGCCGGTTTCTACTTGCATCCGTGGGCGTTGCACTTACCTTACAGCCAGATGACGATTTGTGCATGGATGCCGAGGCTTCGGTATCCTTGATCCCTTTCCAAAAAACTCTTCCAGAATTCGCCCGGGTTCGCTGAATGGACGCTGAAGACGACGAGATCGTTGCAGAGATCATCCGCGCCCTCGGGCCTAGCCTGCAATCGCCCGTTACCATCACCACCGACACGAACATCACCCGCGACCTGGGGCTCGACTCCCTGGCCGTCATGGATTTCGTGATGGTGCTTGAGGACAGGTTCGACATCTCCATCCCCCTTGAGCGCATCGCCGAGGTGGAGACGGTGGGGGATCTGGCGCGGACGATCCGGGAACTTCGGGGGCGCTCCTGAACATGACCATCCTCGCGAAATTTTCCCCGCTGCGTGAGAACTATGAGCGGCTTCGGGCCCTGGGGCACGATCCCTTCTCAGTCAAGTTCGAGCGCATCGTGTCGCCGACCGAGGGCGTGCTGCGCGGGAAGCGCACCATCCTGCTGGGCACCAACAACTATCTGGGCCTGACCTTCGACCCGAGCTGCATCGACGCTGGCGTCGCCGCGCTCGAAGGGCAGGGGACGGGCACCACCGGCTCGCGCATCGCCAACGGCACCTATGGCGGCCATGGCGATCTGGAAGCGGCCCTGGCGGACTTCTACGGCCGCCAGCACTGCATGGTGTTCACCACGGGCTATCAGGCCAACCTGGGCATCATCTCCACGCTGGTCGGCAAGGACGATTTCCTGCTGATCGACAGCGACAGCCACGCCAGCATCTATGACGCGGCGAAGATGGGCACCGCCCCGGTGGTGCGCTTCCGGCACAACGACCCGGACGACCTTTACAAGCGCCTGCGCCGCCTGGGCGACCAGCCCGGCAACAAGCTGGTGGTGGTGGAGGGCATCTACTCCATGCTGGGCGACACCGCCCCGCTGAAGGAGTTCGTGCAGGTGAAGCGGGAGACCGGCGCCTTCCTGCTGGTGGACGAGGCCCATTCCATGGGCGTCCTCGGCGAGAACGGCCGCGGCCTCGCGGAGCAGGAGGGGGTGGAGGACGACGTGGACTTCACCGTCGGCACCTTCTCCAAGAGCCTGGGCGCCGTGGGCGGCTTCTGCGTGTCCGACCACCCGGATTTCGACATCCTGCGGGTGGCCTGCCGGCCCTACATGTTCACCGCCTCCCTGCCGCCGTCGGTCATCGCCACCACCCTGCAGGCGCTGAAGCGCATGCGGGAGGAGCCGGGCCTGCGCCGTCGCCTGACCGCCAATGCGGAACGGCTGTATTACGGGCTGAAGGGGCTGGGCTTCGAGCTGGGGCCTGAGCCGAACCCCATCGTCTCCGTCATGCTCCCGAACAAGGAGCTGGCCATCGCGGCCTGGAACATGCTGCTGGAGGCGGGCCTGTACCTGAACCTGGCCCTGCCGCCGGCGACGCCCAACAGCCTCGCCCTGCTGCGCTCCAGCGTCAGCGCCGCCCACACGCCGGCGCAGATCGATACGGCCATCGAGCTGTTCGGCCAGGTCGGCCGCCGGCTCGGTGTCCTGCCCACCCCTGGCCTCGTGGTCCAGGCGGCGGAGTAAACCCGGCGAAGGGTCGGGAGCCTCAAGCAAAAAACAGCGCACGGGCCCGGCGGCGACGCCGGGCCCGAAACTTTTGGGGAAGGCCAGCGGCATGGGTCCCGTGCCGGCGACCGCCGGCCCGCGCCCTCGTGGGCGCGTGAGCCAAGCCCGCCGATGCGGGCGCCCGGCGCTTGAGGGGACGCGTATCAGGCCTTCCGCCAGAGGGTCGCGAGCCAGGTCTGCTGGCGACGCGGGGCGTCCAGGGGGCGGCGCCATTCCTCCACCAGGGTGAGGCCCGAGTCCCGCGCCAGCCGCTTCCAGGACTGGGGGCGGCGCAGGGCGATGTGGCGGTCTTCCACCCAGCCTTCCTCCCCCGACCCGGTAGGGTCGCAGGCGTAGAAGACCCCGCCCGGGCGCAGGGTGGCCAGGATGGCGGCCAGCAGCGCGGGAAGGCCCGGCGTGGGGACATGGAACAGCACGGCTTGGGCGAACACCCCGTCGAAGGCTTCCGCGGGAAGGCCCGGATCGGCCAGGTCCCGTTCCCAGACGGGGCAGCCGCTGTATGCCCGCGCCGCGGCGGCAAGGGTGGGGGAGCCGTCCAGGCCGACGGCGCGGTGCCCGGCCGCGGCGAAAGCCTTCAGGTCCCGACCGGGGCCGCAGCCCAAATCCAGGATGTCCGCCGCTTCCTTGGCGATGGCTGCCAGGAAGCGCCGGCGGCTGTCGCCTGTGTCATGGCCCAGCAGGGCAGTCCCATACTCGGCGGCGTGTGCCTCGTAATGGGCGATGCTGCTCACCGGATCGCCCCCTGCCGCCTCAGCTGCCACAGCAGCAGGGGCGCCGACAGGATGGGGTGGCGGCGTTGCCAGGGCGTCATTTCCAGCCTCACGCCGGAATGCCGCTCGATCTTCCAGGTGATGTAGTCCACCCCGCCGACGAAGGTGAAGGCCGCCTTCGCCAGCCGGCTGACATTCAGTGCCTTGCCCGCGAGCCGCCGCAGGGCCCAGCCGCGCCGCGCGGCCTTCCGCTGGGCTGGCGTGAGGGCCGGGGCCAGCGCCCCGCCGCCAACCTCCCGCCAATCGAGCCCCGCCTGGGCCAGGGCGGGGCGGAACAGGTCCCGGTAGCGGGCAGGGTCGTGGCCGACGATGCTCACGGCCCGCTCCCCCGTCTCCACCCGCAACTCGGCCGCGTAGGTGTGGCGGAACAGGGCGTCCCAATAGTCCAGCGGCGTCCCCTGGTCGGGGCCGAGTCGGGCCGCCCAGGCGCAGGCCGTGGTGGTTGCCGTCGCCACCAGCCCCGCCGCCTTGTTCCTGGCCGCCGCATCACGGGCGTAGGCAAGGCGGGCAGGCTGGGCGAAGCGGGCCCAGATGGTGGTGTCCAGGCTGCCCGGCCGGACGGCGCGGGCGAACTGGTCCGGCCGCATCACCGCCACCTTGGCCCGGAGGATGCGGCCGTCCACCGGGACCTCCCAATACTCCACCGTCGGCGGCAGCAGCCGTGTGGCCAGGGCCAGCCCCGGGCTGCCGTGCCAGGCGCGCAGGGAGTCCACCAACACGTAGAAGTCCAGGATGCCGTCCAGATCGCCGGTGCGCAGGATGGAGCCGTAGAACAGCACGGCCGCTACGGTGCCGCCACCCTTGGCCGCCAACGCGTCCACCATGGGCCGTGTGCCCGCGGGGATGGGCCGGTCCAGTTCCGCCGCCAGCACCTCCGCCAGGGCGGCGCTCATGGCACGACGAAATCGATCAGCGGCCCGCTGGACAGGTGCACCACACCGCCGGGGCCGGGCTGGTAGACCTCCCCGTCCAGGATGAAGGGCCGGGTCAGGCCCCAGGTCAGCCGGTCGGTCACGCCGCTGCGATAGCCGTCCCGCTTCATCCAGCGTGTGGGCTTGCCGCGCAGGATGCGGGGCAGGGCGCAGGCCAGGTGCGCCGGGTTGGCGGCCACGTCCAGGTAACGCACGGACCCGTCCCCCTCACCCCAGAAGGGCCAGAGGCCAAGCATCAGCCGGTGCAGCGTGGTAGCCAGGGTGATGAAGCGGCTGCCGGCGGGGCCGTTGCAATCCGGCGTCACCACCGACATGGGTTCCCCCGCCAGCCAGCCGTCCCGGTCGTTGCCCACCAGGGCGCGGCCCAACACGCCGGCCATGGTGGCGATGACGGCGGGCCCCTGGGTCAGGCCCTTGGCATGATAGCCCTGGGCCAGCTCGGTCCCCCGGGTGAAGGCGCCCGCCCCGGCGAACATGCCCAGGACCGGCGCCTGGCTGCCGTCGGCCCAGCTCACCTCCAGCGCGTGGCGGCGGCGGATATGGCCGCCCAGGGTGCCTTTCCGCGCGCCCTCCACCAGCCGAGCCAAGCCTTTCAGCCCGGGGCCGGGCGTGCCCACGTCGGCGGCGATCAGGTTTGTCTTGCCCGACGCCAGGATGCTGAGCTGGGGCAGGCTGTCGCCATAGGCCTGGGGCAGGGCGGTCAGCACCTCCCGCACCGTGCCGTCGCCCCCGTCCACGCAGATGATCTCCACCCCGTCCCGGGCGAAGTCGGCCAGCACGTCCGACAGCTCCGCCGGTGTGGCGGGCTCGGCGAAGTAAAGGCCCAGCATGGCCGCCGCCCGGTCGCGCGCGTCCGATCCCGCCGCCTTGTTGCGGGTGCTCTTGGGGTTGCGGATCAGGCCGAGGCGGACCATGGCGTCACGTCAGCTCGCCAGCCAGGACCGGATCGGGCCGGCGCGGCGGGCGGCGAGTGCCTGGAGGATCTGCACCATGTGGACGCCGAAGCAGAACAGGGTCCACAGGGCCACCGCCACCATGCCCCATTCCGGCCGGTCCGCCACGGCGAAGCCGGTCAGCAGCAGCAGGTTCGGGTTGCGGCGGGCGGTGATCAGCCGGAAGAAGCTGTCGAACCGGCGCCAGATGTGGATCTCGATCTTGAACACGGACAGGAAGACACCCTCCTGCACCCGTTGCAGCACATAGCCGCCCACGACGATCCAGAAGACCAGGTCGGGGTACAGCGTGTCATACCCGTTGGACCAGAGGCCCACCATCCAGGCCCAATACCAGAAGGGCGGGTGGACCAGGTCGATGCCGTGGTCGAAGACATTGCCCCACTTGCTGCTGGTCAGGGTGACGCGGGCCAGCTTGCCGTCCACCGTATCCAGGAAGGTCATGCCCCACGCGGCGGCAAGGCCCAGCAGGAAATGCCCCTCCCAGAACATCCAGAAGGCGATGCCCACCAGCACGGCGCTCAGCGTCGTCACCATGTTCGGCGTGATGCCCAGCAGGGCACAGGCCTTGGTCACGTGCCGGGCCGGCCAGGGCCAGACATATTTGGTCACCAGGTCGGTGACGCCCTTGTAGCTGCCGGCGAACATGCGCTGCTCGATCCTCGGCAGGGCCTCCGGCGTCAGCCGCAGCAGGAAGGGCGGCTCCTTCTTGCGCAGGGCGTTGTTGTAGGTGCTGGTCAGCTCACCGGGGCCCACCACCCGCAGCCGCTCCCGCAGTTCATCCGGCACGACGCGGGATGAGCCCAGCATGGACGCCACGGCGGCGGCGTCGGCAGGTTCCACATGGGCGGCCACCGGCTCCCCCGACCGGCTGTCCACCAGGATGGTGCCCGGTGACTTGGCCAGGTCGCGCACCAGCGCCTCGTCGAACACCCAGTCCGCGCGCAGCAGGATCTGCGGGAGGCCGCCGTCGAACCCGTCCCAACCGCGCACGTCGGTGATGCCGCTGCGCACCAGGGACCGGCGCAGCCGCTCCGCCGAGGTCATGCCCCACAGGCGCACGGGGCTTTCGCCCACGATGGCGCCCTGGGGTTTCCGTGCCGTTTGGGTGTCGTCCTTGCCCACGTCCGCCGCCAACTCTAGAACCATTGCCACGCGCTGCTTCATACCTGGGGTGAGGGGGTTTGCCTACCCACCCGCGTGACGGTTGCGTGACATGGTGGCATGGTTGCCACTTTCATCCCCTGGCCGTCACCGCGGGCAAGCATGGTCGCCTTTCGTTTCGCGCATCTCTCCGACCCACACCTGCCGCTGGTGCCTGGGGAAACCAAGGCTTCGCACCTGTTTTCCAAGCGGGCGCTGGGGTTCCTGTCCTGGCAGCGCAAGCGTCGCCGCATCCACAGCCCTGCCATGCTGGCGCGGCTGGTGGAGGATGTGAGGGCCGCTGCCCCCGACCATGTGGCCGTCACGGGGGACCTGGCCAACATCGCCATGGCCGGGGAATTCGCGCGGGGGCGGGATTGGCTGCGTTCCCTGGGCAACGCGGAAGCTGTGACGGTCATCCCCGGCAACCACGACACGCTGGTGCCGTTCCCCTGGGACGAGGGGCTGGGACTCTGGACCCCCTGGATGGCCGCCGACCCGGGGCAGGAGGGGGAAGGGCCGTTCCCCGCCGTGCGCGTGCGCGGCCCGGTGGCCTTCGTCTGCCTCAACTCCGGCCTACCCACCCCGCCGCTGCTGGCGACCGGCCGGTTGGGTCCGGCCCAGATCCGCGCCGCCCGCGACCGGCTGGAATCGCTGGGCCGCCAGGGGCTGTTCCGCGTGGTGCTGGTCCACCACCCCGTGGCATCGGGCGTGATCTCCCCCCGCAAGGCCTTGTCGGACCAGCAGGATTTCCGCGCCATGCTGGCGGGGGTGGGGGCGGAGCTGGTGCTGCACGGCCATGCCCACCGGAGCTGCTTCAGCACCGTGCCGGGCCCGTCTGGGCCCATCCCGTGCCTTGGCGTTCCGTCCGCCTCCTCCGCCCCGTCACGCCGCCGGGCGGACAGCCACAAGGACGAGCCGGCGCGCTGGCACCTCCTGTCCGTGGCGCGGACGGCGGAAGGCTGGCGCCTGACGGTCACGGCCCGGGGACCGAAGGCCAGCGACGGCGGGTTCGGGACGTTGGGGGAGTATGTCATGGACCTGCCGGCGGCAGCGGCCTTGCCGTCTGCCCTCAGTAGCGCAGCCTGATGGTCACGCTGTTGTCGCCCGCCTTGGCGTCGAACCGCACCTCCTGGAACCGGGGCAGGCCCAGGGTCGTCTCCGCGTTGTTGGAGAAGCCATAGCCTTCCTTCGGCATGCCAAGCATGGTCCGGTTGAAGTCCTTGTCCCCGTTCTCATCATGGTACACGGCGATGGCATAGCCGCCAGCCTCCGGCGCGGGCAGGCAGATGCTGGTGGCGGGGACGGTCGCGGGCACCCGGATGCGGGCGATCTTGCCGGTGCGGGCCAGGAACTTGTCCGGGTCGTCAGGGTAAAGGGTGATGGTGACGTTGCCCGCCGCCCTGCGCACCCCCTCTACCGTCAGGTTCAGCCGCACTTCCCCGTCACCGCCGTCACAGGCGGGGGCAGGGGTGGCGGCAAAGGCCTTCGCGACCCCGGCCAGCATCAGGATCGAGAGGGCGAGGCTGGTCTTGCGCATGCGCGGGTCCTGGTCTGTCGTGCCGGGGAAGGGGCCGGGCAAGGCTCGCAGTCTAGGGCTGCCGTCCGCCCCGTCCACCCCTTTCGGGACATGGCTTGTCCAACCCGGGATCAACCGGCGGTGTGATGGCCGTCATCGAACGAAGGGCATTGGTGGTGTCATGCTTCGCTTTCTCGGGCATCACCCGCCTGGCCGGGGTCGCGGATCGTTTGGCAGGTGACATGATTGGCACTAGAGTAGCGCCGCGCCGCCGGCACCCCTGCCCATGTCCCGACACACCCGGTTCCCGATGCAGCCCAACGCGACCATGCTGAAGTTCGGCTATCCCGCCACCCTGGTGGCGGAGACGGAGCACTGGTGCGTGCTGGTCCGGCCGCAGCAGCCCACCCTCGGCTCCCTGGTGTTGGCCTGCAAGCAGCCGGCGGCCGCCTTTGGGCAGGTGGACCCGGCCGGGTTCGCCGGACTGCAGCCCGTGGTGGCCGCGGCCGAGTCCGCGCTGGCGGACCTGGTGGGCTACCAGAAGATCAATTACCTGATGCTGATGATGGTGGACCCCGACGTGCACTTCCATGTCATCCCCCGCTATGAGGGGAGCCGGACGTTCGAGGGTGTGGAGTTCAGGGACGCCGGTTGGCCCGGGCAGCCCGCCCTGTCCCCGGCCGTCGCCCTGGCGGACCCGGTGCGCGATGCGCTGGTGGCCGCACTGAAGGCCCGCTGGCCGGGGCAGGCGGCCTGATGGGGAGATTCCAGACCCAGGGGCGGGGCCGTCCGTGACAGACCTCGCCCAACCGGCCCCCGCCTTGGCACGCCCGGCGGGACGGGCCTGATCGATCGCTATATCCTGGTGGAGCTTGCGAAGCCGCTGCTGGCATCGCTGGCCGTCGTGCTGGTGGCCCTGCTGATGGAGCGGGTGCTGCGCCTGTTCGAGCTGCTGGCCCAGCATGGCGGCGCCTTCGACACGGTCATCCTGATGGCGGCCAACCTGGTGCCGCACTATCTGGGCCTGGCCCTGCCGGCGGCCTTCTTCATCAGCATGTTCGTCATCGTCGCCCGCATGGGGGAGGACAACGAGCTTGACGCCCTCCAGTCCAGCGGCCTGTCGGTGGCCCGGATCGCCCGCCCGCTGCTGTTCACCGGCTTCGGGCTGATGGTGTTCAGCGTGCTGCTGTTCGGTTTCCTGCAGCCCTACAGCCGCTATGCCTACCGCGCCCTGTTCCATGTGGTGACCAATACCGCCTGGGACGCCACCGTGCCGGAGACCAGCTTCGTGCAGGCCGGTGACGGGGTCACCATCAGCGCCGACATGGTGGACTCCACGGGGCGGGAGCTGACCGGCGTCTTCATCCACCAGCTCCGCCCCGACGGGGAGGAATGGGTGACCACCGCCGCCGGCGGGCGGCTGGACGCGACGCCCGACCGCAGGCGCATCCTGCTGACCCTGGAGAACGGCACCCAGCTCCGCACCCGACCCGACGGGCGGCAGCAGTTGCTGGACTTCAACACCCTGACCGTTGACCACCCCTTCAACCTGGAAGCCCCGCCCTTCCGCGCCCGCGGCGGCAGCGAGCGGGAACTGACCCTGCTGGAGCTGTGGCGGGAGATGCACGACCCCACCTCCCTGCTGCCCAAGCGCAAGCTGGCAGCGGAGTTCAACGGGCGGCTGGTGCGGGCGGTGACGCTGCCGTTGCTGCCCCTGCTGGCGGTGCCCATGGGCATGGCGGCCAAGCGGGCCCGCCGCGGCCTGGGCATCACCCTGGCCGCGGTGATCCTGGTCGTCTACCACCACTCCGTCCAACTGGGTGAGAGCCTTGCGGACGTGGGCCGGTTGCCGCCGGGCATCGGCGTATGGGTGCCCTTCGTGCTGTTCACCGCCCTGTGCCTCTGGCTGTTCCACCGGGCCCAGGTTCGGCCGGGGACAACCCCTTCGTCAACGCCTTCGAGCGGATGGACGCCCTGCTGCACCGGCTGGGCCGCAGCCTGCCGAAGCGCCGGAAGGAGCCGGCGGCATGAGCACGCCCGTCCTGACCCGCTATCTGACCCGGATGTTCGTCACCCGCTGCCTGGCGGTGCTGCTGGCGCTGTCGGCCCTTCTGCAATTGCTGGACCTGCTGGACGCCGCCAGTACCGTTTTGGAACGGGGCGGCGGGGCGGGGGACCTGGCGCGCTACATCGGCTACCGGCTGCCGGTGATCGTGGAGCAGGTGGTGCCCCTGTCCGTGCTGGTGGGAAGCCTGTCCACCCTGTGGACCCTGGCCGGGGCGAATGAGGTGGTGGCCATGCGCTCCATCGGCATGACGCCGTACCAGCTTCTCGGTGCCCTGTTCCCGGCGGCCATCGCGGTGGGCCTGCTGCATCTGGTCCTGTCCGACCAGGTGGTGCCGCGGGTGGAGCGGGGCTTCATCGACTGGTGGGCCAGCACCACCCCGCCCAACGACGAGCCGGAGGTGCCCAAGCCCCTTTGGTTCCGCCTTGGGGACCAGGTGGTCACCGCGAAGGTGGTCGCCCGCGACGGGCGGCGGCTGGAAGGGGTGGAGGTGTTCCGACGCACGGCCGACGGCGCCCTGGTCGCCCGCCTGACCGCCGAGGCGGCCATCTATGACGGCAAGGCCTGGACCCTGGCCAACGTGGCCCGGACGGAGCTGGAGCCCACCCTCGTCACCACCCGGGCGGAGACGCAACCCTGGGACACCGCCCTGACCCCGTCCAACCTGCGGGACCTGAGCGCGCCCACGGACCGCCAGCCCGTGTCCCGCCTGCGGGGCATCCTGCGCGGCACCTATGCGGGCACGGAAAGCCGGGCCTTCTACCAGACCCGCCTGCATGAGACCTATTCCGGCCCCTTCGCCACCCTGGTCATGCTGCTGCTGGCCGCGCCCGTGGCCCACGGCCTGCGCCGCCGCGGCGGGGCCATGGGCAACATGGCGCTGGGCGTGGTGATCGGGCTGGCCTTCCTGCTGGTGGACGGCCTCCTGGCCGCCATGGGGGAGGCGGGGAGCATGCCCCCGTTGGTCGCCGCCTGGGCACCGACCCTGTTCTTCGCCGCCGTGGGCGGGGCGATCCTGGTGCATGTGGAGGGGTAGCGACGCCACTCCAAACCTGTCGCGCCCGCGACACAGGCATGCCCGCAACCCGGCCCTGCGACTCCCGATGTCTTGATAGGTCGGGCGAACACCCATAGTTTCTGGGGATTCCGCATCGCGGCAGCGGTGCCTTGACGGTATCAGACAAAGGGGCAAGGGCATGTGGGGCGACGCGTGGCGCGGCCGCAGCTATGACCTGGGCAAGATGAACCTGCGCGACCTGACGGTGGCGTACTGGACCTATCCGGCCATCCAGGCTTATGCGGCGTTGGCCCTGGTGGCGGCCGTCCTGTCCCTGTCCCTGACGACGGACTGGCTGCGCTTCGGCCTGGTGATCCTGGTGGCGTCGCTGGTCTACCCGCTGGCCTGGTACGGCATCCACCGCTGGATCCTGCACGGACGCTGGCTCTACAAGATGTCCTGGACGGCCGCCCTGTGGAAGCGCATCCACTTCGACCACCACCAGGACCCCCACAAGCTTGAGGTGCTGTTCGGCAGCCTGCTGAACACCCTGCCGACCATCGCCGCCATCACCCTGCCGGTGGGTTGGCTGATCGACGGGCTGCCCGGCGCGATGACGGCCCTGGCCACGGGCTTGGCCACCACCTGCTTCTATGAGTTCTGCCACTGCATCCAGCACCTGAACTACAAGCCGCGGAACGCCTACTTCGCCCGGATCAAGCAGCTCCACCTGTCCCACCACTTCCATAACGAGGACGGGAACTACGGCATCACCAGCTTCCTGCCCGACATCCTGTTCGGCACCTTCTACAAGGACGCCAAGGAGCGGCCGCGCAGCCCGCACGTGTTCAACCTGGGCTACGACGTGAAGGAGGCGGAGCGGTATCCCTGGGTGATGGAGCTGACCGGTTCGCCGCCGCGGGACCGGCCGCCCCGGGCCAACGCCAACAAGACCGACACCGACCTGAAGGCCGTGTCGTGAGTGCCGCCGAAGCCCTGGCCCCGCGGGATGCCTCCCTGCGGGTGGTTCCGGTGTCGCCGGACGACAAGGCGGCGATGGCGCGCTTCATCCGGCTGCCCTACCGCATCAATGCCGGGACCCCAACTGGGTGCCGCCCCTGCTGATGGAGCGGGAGGAGTCCCTCTCCCCCGCCAAGAACCCGTTCTTCGGGCATGCCGAGGTGCAGTTCTTCCTGGCCGTGCGGGACGGGCGGGACGTGGGCCGGATCAGCGCCCAGGTGGACAAGCTTTCCCCCCTCACGGCCGATGGGGTCGGCTGTTTCGGCATGATCTGCGCCGAGGACGACCCGGACATCTTCGCCGCCCTGTTCGAGGCGGCAGAGGCTTGGTTGCGGGCCAAGGGCATGCGCGCCGCCCAGGGTCCCTTCAATCTCTCCATCAATGAGGAGATGGGCCTGCTGGTGGCCGGCCACGACACGCCGCCCGTCATGATGATGCCCCACGACCAGCCCTATGTGGCCCGCCGGATAGAGGCGCTGGGCTATGCCAAGGCGAAGGATGTCTACGCTTACTGGTATGACATCCGGAAGGAACTCCCCAAGTATGTCCGCCAGATGCTGGAGCGGAAGCTTCCTGGCCAGGTCGTCCTGCGCAAGCTGGACATGAAGAACTATGCCCGGGACGTCCGGTACCTGACGGAGATCTTCAACGACGCCTGGATGGGCAACTGGGGCTTCGTCCCGTTGACCGACGCCGAGACGGAGCATCTGGCCACGTCGCTGCGCCCGCTTGTGGTGGCGGACATGGTCTGGTTCGTGGAGATCGACGGGGAGCCAGCGGCCTTCGGCGTCTGCCTGCCCAACCTGAACGAGGCGATCCGCGATCTGGGCGGCAGCCTGTTCCCCCTGGGCTGGGCCAAGCTGCTGTGGCGGCTGAAGGTGTCCGGCGTGAAGACGGCCAGGGTGCCGCTGATGGGCGTGAGGCAGAAGTTCCAGGTGGGCCTGTCTGGCGGCATCCTGCCGTTCCTGGTGATCAACGGCATGCGGGAGAACGCGATCAAGCGGGGGATCGAGTTCGTGGAGCTGTCCTGGATCCTTGAGGACAACCTGCCCATGCGGAAGATCAACGAACGGATCGGCAGCATCCCCTACAAGACCTATCGAATCTACGGCAAGGCCCTGTAGCGCTGCCATGGCCCCCGTCACCACCCTGGTCCTTGCGGGCTCCCGCGGGGCGGAAGACCCGGTCGCCAAGCTGGCCGGTGTCAGCCACAAGGCTTTCGCCCCGGTGGCGGGTGTGCCCATGCTGGTCCGTGTCGTCCGCGCCCTGCTGGCCACCCCTGACGTGGGCACCATCGCCGTCGCCATCGAGCGGCCGGAACTGGTGCGGGAAGACGCGGAACTCTCCCCCCTGCTGGACAGCGGGCGGCTCGTCCTGCTGCCGGCGGAGGGCAGCCCCAGCCGCAGCGTCGTGGCAGCGCTCAAGGCCCTGGGCACGCCCCTGCTGGTGACCACCGCCGACCATGCCCTGCTGCGGCCGGAGTGGGTCAGCCACTTCCTGGCCAACCTCCCCGACGATGCCGACGTGGTCGCCGCCCTGGCCCGGGACAGCGCCGTGCAGGCCGCCGTGCCTGGGACGCAGCGCACCTACCTGCGCTTCGCGGACGGCCGCTTCAGCGGCTGCAACCTGTTCGCCTTCCGCACCCCTGCCGCCATGCGTGCCGCGGAGGTCTGGCGGCAGGTGGAGGCGCAGCGGAAGCATCCCTTGAGGATGATCCGGCTGCTGGGTCCCTGGGCCGTGTTCCGCTTCCTCATCGGGCAGCTCAGCCTGGGTGCCGCCCTGGCCCGCCTTGGTGCCATCACCGGTACCCAGGCCGCCGTGGTGGAAATGCCATTCGGTGCCGCGGCCGTGGATGTGGACAAGACAGCGGACCTGGAATTGGCCGAAAGGCTGCTGGCGGGGCGATAGGGCAGGGCGCTCAGCCGCCCAACCGCGCCCGGACTATCTCCACCGCTTCGGCTACGGCCGGGGTCCAGTCGCCCTGGACCCGCTGCCGGGCGAGGTGCAGGGTCGGGTACCAGGGGGTGCGCGTGCCCGCGGCGCCCCAGCGCCAATCCGCGTCCTGGTGCAGCAGCGCGACCGTCGGCACGGCCAGCGCCCCGGCCAGGTGGGCGGCCATGGTGTCCACCGCCACCATCAGGTCCAGACTGCACATGGCTTCCGCAAGCGCCTCCAGCCTGTCCACCGCCCCGTCGCGGACAGCGGGGAAGGCCGCCAGCTCTTCCCGCGCGGGGCCTTGCTGCAAGCTGACAAGTTCGACCCCGGACAGGCCCAGCAGTGGCTCCAGCGCGGCCAGGGGCAGGGACCGCCTGGCATCCCATCCCCCTGCCTGCCAGACCAGGCCCACCCGCATCGCCTCCCCCGCGGGCCTGACCCGGCGTGGCAAACCACGGCCGAGGTACGGCACGTCGTTCGGAATGGTGTGGGGCAGGGTGCGCAGGGCATGGGACAGTTCCATGCTCTCCACCTGCACCTCCCAGCCGCGTTCTTCCACCAGCAGGTCGTCCGCCTCGCCCAGGGCCACCGCCTCGGCCACGCCGGGGCAGTCGCGGGCGAGCGACAGCAGCTCCGGCTGGATTTCCACCGCCACCCGGCAGCCCTGCGCCTCCAATGCCGGGGCGTAGCGCAGGAACTGCACCGAGTCGCCCAGCCCGTGATAGCAGCGCACCAACACCCGGCGCCCTGCCAAGGGCGTGCCGTCCCAGACGCAGCGGGTGTGGTAGGGCGTCCAGGGCCGGTTGAAATCTTCCGGGGCCCGACTGGCCAGCACGCTGTCGGACAGGCGCCAGGCCCACTCGTACCTGCCCAATAGCATGGCCGCCTTCCAGCGCGCCTCCACCTCTGCCAAGGGATCGGCGCCCAGCCGCTCCGCCCGGCGGAACAGGGCGGCGGCCCGCGCCACCCGTCGCGCCTCCAGGGCCCTCGTCCCGGCCCTCAACAGCGCCTCGGCCTGGGGTCCCGTGCCGAACCCGCCGTCAGCCATGGGCGGCCATTCCCGCCGACAGTTGGGCAGCCCCGGCCAACCGCTTCTCCAGCAGGATGCGCCGGCCGCCGGAGCTGCGGATGGTGGGCGCCACCCGGTCCCAATGCTTCGGCACGGTCAGGTAGCCCAGCCGGGCATAAAGTCGCCGGGCGGTGAGGTTCGTCTCCTCCACCTCCAGGGACAGGCCCGTATGCCCACGCCCCATTGCCAACCCCTCCAGCGCGCCCAGCAGCCGGGCGGCGATGCCCTTGCGGCGGAAGGCGGGTTGCACCCGAAGGCCCCAGACCATGGGCAGCTTGCCGGCGGCGGCGGGGCGGTAGTCCGCCCAGGCCTGGCCCACGGGCACGTCGCCCACGGCGGCCACCAGCATGTCCACCTCACCCAGGTGCTGGCGCTGGTGGATGGCCTGGAACAGGTCGCGCTGGTCGCGGAAGGCGCCGGACCATTCCAGCCCCTCCAGGTCCTGGGGCCCGCAGGGGCGGATCACCACGTCCAGGGACAGGGTAAGCCGGTCCAGGGACCCGCACCGCCAAAGCCCGTCCATCCGAACCCGCTCCCCTCACCGGACACTGCCGCAGCAACGGCGGCGGCGGGGGAGGGTTCCTCACCAGCGGCATGAGGCCATGGTTCATGTCACGGGAGGCGGGCGCCCGGCGTTTCAGGGGGCCGTTGATCGGTCCAGATCAACGGCCGACAAATCAAGTCCGCCCGAGGGCGATGTCCACCTCGCGCCCCCGGCCGTACTGGTCGAGGAACTGCATGAACTCCATGTTCGTCGGCCCGACGCGGCGGTACAGCGGCTTCACCGCCTCCACCAACTCACCCCCGCGGCCCAGCAACCGGTCGCCGATCTCCAGGATGCGCAGGTTGGGCCAGGCGCGGTCGCGGATCCGGAACACCTCCTCGATCGCTTCGGCGGCGGGCCGGTCGGGCCGGGCCTGGGCCAGGATCAGGGCCATGGACGCGGTGGAGCGGGACACGCCCATGTGGCAGTGGACCAACAGGTGGGCGCCATCCCCCTCGGCCTCCAGCTCCTTGCCGAAAGCCAGCAGGGCCTCGACATGCGCCTGCTCCGGCGCCTGCTTGCCCTCCAGCTCCTCGATGATGTCGTCGAAGCGCAGGTCCAGCCGGGCATGCTCCCCATAGCTGCCGAAGGCGGGCGGCGCCTCTCGGCCCGGGTCCATGATGGACAGCACGTGGCTGACCCCCACGGCGCAATGGGCGCCCAGTTCCTCGATCCCGCAGACGGTGATGCGGAAGGGGACGAAATCGGACTGGCTCACGGCTCGGCACTCCGGTCGACGGGTCGGGCGGGCCAAGCTGTACCCGCTTTCCCGCCCCCTTGCCAGCCGACAACCGGCGGGGTGGGGCAGCCGTTGCCCCAAAAGCGAAAGGGCCGCCCCAGTGGGACGGCCCCTCGTCATTGGTCGGAGTGAGAGGATTCGAACCTCCGCTCTCCTGCTCCCGAAGCAGGCGCTTTACCAGGCTAAGCTACACTCCGTCAGGCCCCGTCGTCGGGGTGGGCGGCTATATAGCGCCCTATCCCGGACACTGCAAGCGTTCAATCACGCTTGCGATGCAGGGATTTCAGAAATCCCGGTCGACGACGAAATCGATCACGTCCAGCAGGGCGCGCTTCACGGGGGAGTTGGGGAACAGGCCCAGCGCGTCGCGGGCCACGGCGCCGTAATGGCGGGCGCGCTCCACGCTGTCGCGCAGGGCGTTGTGTTTCACCATCAGCTCGATGGCCCGCTCCAGGTCGCCGTCCTGCTGCTCCATCTCCTCCATGGTGCGCCGCCAGAAGCCGCGCTCCTCCTCGCTGCCGCGGCGGAAGGCCAGGACGACGGGCAGGGTGATCTTGCCCTCGCGGAAGTCGTCGCCGATGGTCTTGCCCAGCCGGGCCTGCACGGCGGAATAGTCCAGCACATCGTCCACCAGCTGGAAGGAGATGCCCAGGTTCAGGCCGTAGGAGCGCAGCGCGTCCTCTTCCGCCGCCGGGCGGTTGGCCACCACGGCGCCGATGCGGCAAGCGGCAGCGAACAACTCCGCCGTCTTGGCCTTGATCACCTCCAGGTAAGCTTCCTCGGAGGTCTCCGTGTCGTTGCTGGTGGTGAGCTGCAGCACCTCCCCCTCGGAGATGACGGCGGAGGCGTTGGACAGGATGCGCAGCACGTCCAGGCTGCCATCCTCCACCATCACCTGGAAGGCGCGGGCGAACAGGAAGTCGCCCACCAGCACGGACGACTTGTTGCCGAACACGGCGTTGGCGCTGGCCTGGCCGCGGCGCAGGTCGCTCTCATCCACCACGTCGTCATGCAGCAGGGTGGCGGTGTGGATGAACTCCACGCAGGCCGCCAGGGCCTTTTCCCGCCCGCCCTGCGCGCCGCACAGCTTGGCGGCGGCCAGCGTCAGCACCGGCCGCAGCCGCTTGCCGCCGCCCGCCACGATATAGCCGGCAAGCTGCGGGATCAGCTCGACAGGGGAGTGCATCCTTTTCAGGATGATGTCGTTGACGTCCCGCAGTTCCGGCTCGACCAGGCTGATCAAGGCGTCCAGCGCGTCCGTACCGCCCTTGCGGCGCTTGGGATCCAGGGTGGTGACGGTGGCCAAGGATGCGCTCCTGAACGACGGGGGTACCGACAAAGGGCGGGCCGGGTTGACGGCCCCGCTTTGGTTGGGGAGCATAACTGTGAACCCACGGGGGTCAAGGCCCCGGCGGATTCGCCGCAGACCGTATGGGGACATGCCCGCCATGCCAGCCGGGGAGCCATGAAAGAGCTGCTGCGCACCAACAACCCGGTGGAGCTGTCCTTCCTCCAGGCCCTGCTGGCCGACGCCGGCATCGAGTCGCTGGTCCTGGACCAGCACACCTCGATCCTGGAAGGCAGCATCGGCGCCATTCCCCGCCGTCTCGTGGTGGATGATGAAGATTACCACGCCGCCCGCCGCGTCCTGGCCGAGTCCGGCTGCCTGCCCGATGGCTGAGGTGGGGGAGACGGCGCTGCTGGGCGGCCGGGTGCGGCTGCTCCAGCCCGAAAAAGGTTACCGCGCCGCCATCGACCCGGTGTTCCTGGCCGCATCCGTGCCGGCGAGGGAGGGGGAACGGGTGCTGGAGCTGGGCTGCGGCACCGGCGCCGCACTTCTCTGCCTTGCCGCCCGGGTGCAGGGATGTGCCCTGACCGGGTTGGAGCTGCAACCCTTTGCCGCGGGTTTGG
Organism: Aerophototrophica crusticola; assembly: GCF_012913305.1. Taxonomy (NCBI): domain Bacteria; kingdom Pseudomonadati; phylum Pseudomonadota; class Alphaproteobacteria; order Rhodospirillales; family Rhodospirillaceae; genus Aerophototrophica; species Aerophototrophica crusticola. Next base: position 957,137 of record NZ_CP051775.1, read on the forward strand.
TCAGGGAAAGCGCCGACCTGACCGGGGTGGCTGACCGGGTCACGGTGGTGGAGGGCGACCTGTCCGACCCGCCGCCCGACCTGAAGCCCAACAGCTTCCATCATGTCATGATGAACCCGCCCTTCCATGAGGCCGGCCGCCATACCCCCTCGCCCCACGCCCACAAGGCCCAGAGCCATGGGGAGGGCACGGCGGACCTCGCCGCCTGGGTGCAGGGTGCCCTCCGCTTCCTGAAAAGCCGCGGCACCCTGACCGCCATCTACCCCGCCGACCGGCTGGAGCATCTGCTGGCCTTGTTGGCCGGCCGGTTCGGGGACATCCGCGTCTTCCCCCTCTGGCCCCGCCAGGGCTTGCCCGCCAAGCGCGTCATCGTGCAGGCCCGGCGTGACGCCCGCGGCCCCACCTTGCTGCTGCCCGGCTTGGTGCTGCATGGGGAGGGAAGCGGCTATGCCCCCCAGGCGGAAGCTGTGCTGCGGGATGCCGCCCCCCTGGATTTGTCCGGCAACAATCCCAACCTATAGGGTCATGTCCATCCGGTCCCGCCTGCGGAAGCTGTTCCGCCGCCCCGCCCGCCCCCTCGTCACCGTCCTGCGTCTCTCCGGCGTCATCGGCGCCGGGGTCGGCCCCATGCGCGGCGGGCTGTGCATGGAGTCCACCGCCGAGTCCATCGAGCGCGCTTTCGCGCCGGATGAGCTGAAGGCCGTGGCCCTGGTCATCAACTCCCCCGGCGGCAGCCCGGTGCAGTCCGCCCTGATCGGCAATCGCATCCGCGCCCTGTCCGTGGAGAAGAAGGTGCCCGTGGTCGCCTTCGTGGAGGATGTGGCAGCCTCCGGCGGCTATTGGCTGGCCTGCGCGGCGGATGAGATCATCGCCGATGCCGGGTCCGTGGTCGGATCCATCGGCGTCATCTCCGCCGGGTTCGGCTTCCAGGATCTGATCGCCAAGCTGGGCGTGGAGCGGCGCGTCTACACCGCCGGCCGCAACAAGGCCATGCTCGACCCCTTCCGCCCGGAGCGGGAGGAGGATGTGGAGCGGCTGAAGTCCCTCCAACTCGAGATCCACCAGAACTTCATCGACTGGGTGAAGTCCCGCCGTGGCGATAAGCTGCGGGCCGACGACGATACTCTGTTCACGGGGGAGTTCTGGACCGGCAAGCGCGGCCTGGACCTTGGCCTTGTGGACGCGCTGGGCGACGTGCGCACTGTGATGCGCGCCCGGTATGGGGAGAAGGTGCGCCTTGCCCTGGTCGAGACCCGCAAGCCCTGGCTGGCCCGCCGCTTCGGCCTGTCCGGCAGCAGCCTGGGCGCGGAGGTGGCGTCGGCCGTCGTCTCGGCGGCGGGGGAACGGTCCCTGTGGGGGCGGTATGGGTTGTGAGTTACCCACCCGCGGAGCCGCAAGCTGTGCTAGGGCTTAACCACTGACACCCCAGGTCGGCCGCCCATGTTCTCAAAGCTCCTCGTCCTCGCCCTGCTGATCGCCGTGGCCTGGTACGGCATGAAAGCCTACCGCCGCATCCAGGAGGACCGCGCCCGCGCCATCAAGCGGGGGAGGGGCCGGCCCCGGCCAAGCCCAAGACCCCGGCTGTCATGTCGGAGGACATGGTGAAGTGTACAGCCTGCGGCGTCTATGTCGCGCCGGACGCGCAGGCTTGCGGCAAGCCCGGCTGCCCCCAGCGGGGATGACCGCCTTGTCCGAATTGCCTGGATTCCGGCTGCTCCCCTGCCTTGATTCCACCCAACCGCCCGACTAAGGTGCACCGCACCGCAACATCGGGCAGAGTACCAAGGGCATGGCAGGCGGCACGGGCGCGAAGCCCCTCAGTTTCCAGGGCGTCATCCTCACCCTCCAGAACTTCTGGGCGGAACAGGGCTGCCTCGTCCTCCAGCCCTATGACATGGAAGTGGGCGCCGGCACCTTCCACCCGGCGACCACCCTGCGCGCCCTGGGCCCCGACACCTGGAACGCCTGCTACGTGCAGCCCTCCCGCCGGCCGAAGGACGGGCGGTACGGGGAGAACCCGAACCGGCTGCAGCATTATTACCAGTTCCAGGTCATCATGAAGCCGTCCCCGCCGGACATCCAGGACCTGTACCTGAAGTCCCTGGTGGCCCTGGGCATCGACCCCGCCCTGCACGACATCCGCTTCGTGGAGGATGACTGGGAAAGCCCGACCCTGGGCGCCTGGGGCCTGGGCTGGGAGGTCTGGTGCGACGGGATGGAGGTGACCCAGTTCACCTATTTCCAGCAGGTGGGCGGCATCGAGTGCAACCCCGTCGCGGCCGAGCTGACCTATGGGCTGGAGCGGCTGGCCATGTATATCCAGGGTGTGGAGAACGTCTACGACCTGGACTTCAACGACGCCGTCGGCAACCGCCCCGCCAAGAAGTACGGCGAGGTGTTCAAGCGGGCGGAGATCGAGTACAGCGCCCACAATTTCGAATTCGCAAACACGGAAATGCTGCTCCAGCACTTCCAGGACGCGGAGAAGGAATGCGCCGCCCTGCTGGACCGCGGTCTGGCCCAGCCCGCCTATGACCAGTGCATCAAGGCCAGCCACCTGTTCAACCTGCTGGACGCCCGCGGCGTGATCAGCGTGGTGGAGCGCCAAAGCTACATCCTGCGCGTCCGCACCCTGGCCAAGGCCTGCTGCGAGTCCTGGCTGGCCGACCGCTTCCGCCGGGAGCGGGCGGCGTGACCCCCTGCTTCGACATCGCTCCGAAAAATTGACATCCACGAACACACACAAACACACGCACGAACACGCACAGGGGAAAAGATGGCTGCGCCGCAGGCAGTATTTCTTTTTGTGAATGTCCGTGAGTGTATTGTGCGTGTTCGTGAATGTTTACTGCACCATCCCGCAGGCGTTGAGCGCCTGAGAAACACCTGACCGGACCCCCGCCCCATGGCCGAGCTTTTCATCGAACTGTTCATGGAAGAAATCCCCGCCCGCATGCAGGTGCGGGCCGCGGAGGATTTCCGGCGGCTGGTGACGGACAAGCTTGCCGCGGCGGGCCTGTCCTTCGATCACGCGGAGGCGCACAGCACCCCGCGGCGGCTGGCCCTGGTGGTGGATGGCCTGCCCACGAAGCAGGCCGACGTGCGGGAGGAGCGCAAGGGCCCCCGCGTCGGCTCCCCCGAGCAGGCGCTGGCCGGCTTCCTGAAGGCGGCGGGCCTGACCGACATCTCGCAAGCGGAGCAGCGGGACACCGGCAAGGGCGTGTTCTACTTCGCCGTGATGGAAAAGCCGGGCGGGCAGACCATCGACGCGCTGCCCGCCATCATCGACGCGGCGATCCGGGAGCTGCCCTGGCCCAAATCTATGCGCTGGGGCGATGCCCAGTTCCGCTGGGTCCGGCCGCTGCACGCCATCACCGCCCTGTTCGACGGCCAAGTGATCCCCGGCGCCCTGACCCTAGGTACTTCTGAGCCGGCGCCGGAGGCGTCCGACGGCACCGTCTGCCTGGCGGGGGAGGTGACGGCCACCGTCCTGCGCTATGGCAACATCACCTACGGCCACCGCTTCCTGGCGCCCGACGCCATCACCGTGACTGGCTTTGCCCAGTATGCCGAGGCCCTGCGCAAGGCCTGCGTGATCCTGGACCGGGAGGAGCGCAAGCGCCTGATCCTGGACGGCGCGCGGAAGGCGGCGGAGGCCGAAGGTTACGTCCTGAAGGACGACCCGGGCCTGTTGGAGGAGGTGGCGGGGCTGGTGGAATGGCCCGTCGTCCTGACCGGCGCCATCGACCAGCAGTTCATGGATGTGCCGGCGGAGGTGCTGACCACCTCCATGCGCACCCACCAGCGCTATTTCGCCCTCGAAACGGCCGACGGCAAGCTCGCCCCCCGCTTCGTTGTGGTGGCGAACCGACCCACGGCGGACGGCGGCAAGGCCGTGGTGGCGGGGAATGAGCGTGTACTGCGGGCGCGCCTGTCTGACGCCAAGTTCTTCTGGGACCAGGACTTGGCCACGCCGCTGGAGACGCGCCGCGAGGCCCTGGCGCAGATCACCTTTCACGAGAAGCTCGGCACCATGCTGGAGCGGGTGGAGCGGATCGAGAAGCTGGCCGTGGAGATCGCCGGCGCCCTGAACTACGACGCCGAAATGACCGATCAGGTCCGCACCGCCGCCCGCCTGTGCAAGGCCGACTTGGTCACCGGCGTGGTGGGGGAGTTCCCGGAAGTGCAGGGCATCCTGGGCGGCTACGTCGCCCGCGCCCAGGGCCAGCCGGCGGCCGTCGCCACCGCCATCGCCGACCACTACAAGCCCTTGGGGCCGAGCGACCGCGTACCCACCGACAAGGTGGCCGTCGCCGTGGCCCTGGCCGACAAGATCGACACGCTGGTGGCCTTTTTCGGCATCGACGAGAAGCCCACCGGCAGCCGCGACCCCTTTGCGCTGCGCCGTGCCGCGCTGGGCGTGATCCGGCTGGTGGTGGAGAATGGGCTGCGGATAAATCTTTCGACGCCATTAACAAAAGCCTATGGTCCTGTCATCGCTTCAGTCTCCAGAACTGGATTGCTTTTCAATTACGATCATAAATCGAACGAGGATTTCTTCTTCCAAACATATGAGGGCTGGCTAAGTCAGAATCATCGCTTGGGCCTGCTTCGGCAGAAACCAAAGTCGATGAAGGACTTACAGATCGACATGGATAACGGTGATTGGCAGGCCGTGCTTCCGGCAGCCGAGCTTGCAAACGACCTCCTCACCTTCTTCGCCGACCGCCTGAAGGTCACCCTCAAGGACAAGGGCGTCCGGCATGACTTGATCGACGCGGTGTTCGCCCTGGGCGGCCAGGATGACCTGGTGCTGTTGCTGAAGCGGGTGGACGCGCTGGCCGGGTTCGTGACGTCAGAGGACGGGGCGAACCTGCTGACCGCCTACAAGCGGGCCGCCAACATCCTGCGGATCGAGGAGAAGAAGGACGGCACCACCTTCTCCGGCAAGGTGGACGTCACCAAGCTTGCCCTGGCGGAGGAAATGGCCTTGTTCGGCGCGCTGGAGGACACCGGCGCCACCGTCGGCCCGCTGCTGGAGGCGGAGGACTTCACCGGCGCCATGAAGGCCTTGTCGGCCCTGCGCGCCCCCGTGGACGCCTTCTTCGACAAGGTCACCGTCAACGCGCCGGAACCGGAGCTGCGTGCCAACCGCCTGCGCCTGCTGTCCCAGATCCGCGACACGCTGAACCGCGTCGCCGACTTCTCCCGCATCGAGGGCTGAGCCATGGCCCAACCCCGCCCCCCGCAGCCCGACAAGGGGCTGGGCAGGGGTGCGGGGGTAGTGGAATTACCGGCTGTGGCGCCTGGATTTGTTGCAATGCAACAAAGCGCGTCGTGCAAGTCACCGGATGTCACCCCGGCCTTGAGCCGGGGCCCTTGGGAAAGCGGATGTGCCAAGGGGTGGCAGTGGGCTTGTGGAGGCGTATTCGGGCTTTCGGTGTGCTGCATCGGCCGATCCCAAGGGCCCCGGCTCTCCGCTGCGCTCCGGCCGGGGTGACTTCCAGTGCCCTGCACATCCCTGCCCCTCCTGCGACCCGCTGCCGCCCCCGGCTGCGTCCTTCGCGGCGGCGGTCTGGCTCAGCAGGCGTAATCCCCCAGCGCGACCCTTGGATTTCCCGCGCTTTCGGGAACACGCTCCCCCAATGCGGCGTATTCCCCATCCAATCAGGATCGATTTCCGGCCATTTGACCGCGATCCGATCCAGCGCTTACCTTCCACGCACCCGCGCCGGCGGGCCTGCGTTTTTCCCCACCCAACCTTAGGACAGGACCGGGACCATGACGAAGTGGGTCTACAGCTTCGGTGAAGGCAAGGCCGAGGGCCGGGCGGACATGAAGAACCTGCTGGGCGGCAAGGGTGCCAACCTGGCGGAGATGTCCAACCTGGGCCTGCCGGTGCCCCCCGGCTTCACGATCACCACAGAGGTCTGCACCTGGTTCTACGCCAACGGAAAGCAGTACCCGGCCGAGCTGCAGGGGGAAGTGGCCGCCGCCCTGGCCAGCGTGGAGCGGATCGTCGGCACCAAGTTCGGCGACCCGGACAACCCGCTGCTGGTCTCCGTCCGCTCCGGCGCCCGCGCCTCCATGCCCGGCATGATGGACACGGTGCTGAACCTGGGCCTGACCGACGTGACCGTGGCCGGGTTGGCCCGCCGGTCCGGCGACGCCCGCTTCGCCTATGACAGCTACCGCCGCTTCATCCAGATGTTCGGCAACGTGGTGCTGGGCGTGGACCACCACCATTTCGAGGACGTGCTGGAAGAGGTGAAGCGCGACCGCGGCCTGTCCTATGACACGGAGCTGAAGGCCGAGGACTGGCAGTCCGTCATCGCCGGCTACAAGCAGGTGGTGGAGAACGAGCTGGGCCGCCCCTTCCCGCAGGACCCGCAGGAACAGCTGTGGGGCGCCATCGGCGCGGTGTTCAGCTCCTGGATGAACCAGCGCGCCATCACCTACCGAAAGCTGCACGACATCCCGGCCAGCTGGGGCACGGCGGTGAACGTGCAGGCCATGGTGTTCGGCAACATGGGCGACGACTGCGCCACCGGCGTCGCCTTCACCCGCAACCCCAGCACGGGTGAGAACCTGTTCTATGGCGAGTACCTGATCAACGCCCAGGGTGAGGACGTGGTGGCGGGCATCCGCACGCCGCAGCACCTGACCATCGCCGGCAAGGACGCCAACGGCTCCACCCTCCCGGCCATGGAGGAGAGCATGCCGGAGGTGTTCCGGCAGTTGGATGAGGTGCGCCTGAAGCTGGAGCGGCACTACCGCGACATGCAGGACATCGAGTTCACGGTGCAGCAGTCCAAGCTCTACATGCTGCAGACCCGCACCGGCAAGCGCACCGCCGCGGCCGCCCTGAAGATCGCCGTGGACATGGTGGGGGAGGGGCTGATCTCCGAGAAGGAAGGCGTGCTGCGGATCGAGCCCAAGTCGCTGGACCAGCTGCTGCACCCCACCCTGGACCCCAAGGCCAAGCGCACCATCATCGCCAAGGGCCTGCCCGCCAGCCCCGGTGCCGCCAGCGGCAAGGTGGTCTTCACCGCCGAGGAGGCGGAGAAGGCGGCCGAGCATGGGGAGGCGGTGATCCTCTGCCGCGTGGAGACCTCGCCGGAGGACATCCACGGCATGCACGCCGCCCAGGGCATCCTGACCACCCGCGGCGGCATGACCAGCCACGCCGCCGTGGTGGCCCGCGGCATGGGGCGCCCGTGCGTGGCCGGTGCCGGTGAGCTGCGCATCGACTACAAGCGCGGCACCATCACCGTGCGCGGGGTGGAGGTGAAGGCCGGTGACGTGGTCACCATCGACGGTTCCACCGGTGAGGTGATGCTGGGCGAGGTGCCCACCATCCAGCCGGAGCTGTCCGGCAACTTCGCCGAGCTGATGGGTTGGGCCGACCGGTTCCGCCGCATGAAGGTGCGCACCAACGCGGAGACCCCGCTGGACGCCCGCACCGCCCGCAAGTTCGGGGCGGAGGGCATCGGCCTCTGCCGCACGGAGCACATGTTCTTCGACGCCGACCGCATCATCGCGGTGCGGGAGATGATCCTGGCCGACACGGAGGGTGGCCGCCGCGCCGCCCTGGCCAAGATCGCGCCCATGCAGCGCCAGGACTTCGTCGAGCTGTTCAAGATCATGAAGGGCCTGCCGGTGACCATCCGCCTGCTGGACCCGCCGCTGCACGAGTTCCTGCCGAACAGCGACGCGGAGATGGCGGAGGTGGCCAAGGCCGCCGGCACCGACATCCAGAAGGTCCAGCACCGCGCCGTGCAATTGCACGAGGCGAACCCCATGCTGGGCCACCGCGGCTGCCGTCTGGGCATCTCCTACCCCGAGATCTATGAGATGCAGGCCCGCGCCATCTTCGAGGCGGCGGTGGCCGTGTTCAAGGAGACCGGGGAGACGGTGACGCCGGAGATCATGATCCCGTTGGCCGGCACCAAGAAGGAGCTGGACATCCTGAAGGCCGTCATCGACCGCGTGGCGGGGGAGGTGGCGCAGGCTTCCGGCCACACGGTGGATTACCTGGTCGGCACCATGATCGAGCTGCCGCGCGCCGCCCTCCAGGCCGGGCAGATCGCCCAGACGGCGGAGTTCTTCAGCTTCGGCACCAACGACCTGACCCAGACCACCTTCGGCATCAGCCGCGACGACGCCGGCAGCTTCCTGCCCGACTACCAGCGGGCCGGCATCTTCGAGCACGACCCCTTCGTGACCCTGGACACGGAGGGCGTGGGTGAGCTGGTGAAGATCGCGGCGGAGCGGGGCCGCAACACCCGGGGCGATATCAAGCTCGGCATCTGCGGCGAGCATGGCGGCGACCCGTCGTCCATCTACTTCTGTGAAAAGGTGGGCCTGGACTACGTCTCCTGCTCCCCCTACCGCGTCCCCATTGCCCGCCTCGCGGCGGCGCAGGCGGCCATCCTGGGCGAGCAGGCGGCCAGCGAGGCTTGATCACCTCCGTGTAGGTCGGATTAGGCGCCGCAAGGCGCCGTAATCCGACGGCCTAGCGACGGATGTCGGATTACGCATCGCCAATCCGACCTACGAAAAACCCCCGGGCCTCGCGACCCGGGGGTTCTTTCATTCCAACCCCAAGCCTCAGCGGCTGCCGCCACCGCCGCCGCTGCCGCCGGCGGACCCCGTGGTGCCCGGATTGTTGGTCAGGCTGCCGGTGGGATTGCTGGTCCCGCCCATGTTCTCCCCGGCGGAACCGACGGTGCCGCTGGTGTTCGGCGCGCTGCCGGAGCGGCTGGCCGCGTTGGACCCAGCCTGGGAACCCTCACCGTCCGTGTTCCGGCTCAGCGAGACGGTGTTGTCGTCATATTCGAACTCCTTCATGGCCTGGAGCTGGTCCTGGGTCAGGCTGCTGACCTGCACCTTGTCCTGGCCCGGCTGGATCTGCGCCTGGGTCATGTCCACGGCCACCGTGCGTTCCCCGATTCCCAGGAAGCCGCCGCTAGAGATCACCAACTGCTTGGCCTGGCCGGTGGAGGGGTCCAGCACCACGTCCGACACCTCGCCCAACTCCTGGCCATTGGCGCCGACCACGGTCTTGCCCATCAGCTCCTGGGCGGACTGGCGGTCAAAGGCGGTGGTGCCCATGCCGGTGCTGCCCATGTTGTCGCTGCCGGTCATCCCGGCGGTGGTGCCGGCCGGGTTGGTGCCGGAGGATTCGGGTGCCATGCTGCCGGGGGCGCCGGCCGACGTCGTATCGGACGTGCCACGGTCCATGGATTGGCTGCTGTCCCGGTTGGTATCGCTGGGGGTCACCGGGGCAGGGCTGCTGCTGGCCGGCGGGCTGCCGGTGGCGCTGTCGGTCCCGGCAGGGCTGCCGCCGGGACCGGTGCTGCCCTGGGCGTAGGCTGCGCCCGACAAAAGAAGGGCGAGGGCCGACGTGGCCCCGATCAGGTCCTTGCGCATGGTGCTCTACTCCCGCGTTCTGGGTGGCCCGGCCACGGCCGGGCTTTCCACCCATCAACACGCGGGCGTGCCGCTTATTCCCGCGGGGCGTGCGCGCGAAAGGGTCACATCCCCACTGCGCTGCCGCGAAGCTGCTCGGCGATCTGGGCCAGCCGGTTGCCCAGGTCGCGGGTGGCCTGGGCATTGGCCGCCTCTGACTGGCGGTTGGCGTTGCGCAGCCCGTCGATGGAGCGGGACAGGTCCACCGACAGCCCGTCCAGCCGCAGCACCCGCTCCCGCAGGTTCTGGGCCAGGTCGGTGATGACCGCCAGATCGGTGCTTTCCCGCTGGCGGTTGGCCTCCACCAGCAGCTTCACCGCGTCGGCGCTGCCGTCCAGCCGCTCGCCCAGCCGTTCCACCGCCGCCAAGCGGTCGCGCAGGGCCTCCGCGATGGCGGCCAGCTCCTCCGCCCCCCGCTTTTCCTCACCGGACGCGATCAGGGCGTGGACGGCCTCCGTCGCCGCCCCCAGCCCGGCGGCCACGCCCTCCACATGGTCCAGACGGTCCTTCAGGCTGGCCACGAGGGCCAGGGCGTCGCGCACGCTGTCCGCCTCCCGGCTGTCCGTGCTGGCCACCAGGGCATGCACCGCGTCTGTTGCAGCGCTGAGGCCCGCCGCCACCTCCAGCAGCCGTTCGGGCGTGCCGTCCTCCCGCCGTGCCGCCAGCTCATCCGACAGGGACTTCAGCCCCTCCACCACCTGCTCTTGCCGCACGGCGGTGCGGGCCAGGGCGTCGGTCGCCTCCGTGGCGCCGGCCATCAGGCTGCGGGCTTCCTGCCGCAGGTCGCCCGTCACGTCGCGCAGGCGGGCCGTGGCATCGTCCACGCCGCCCGCCAGGGTCTGGGCCAGGCGCTGGGCCGTGCCGCCGATTTCCTGCACCCGGTCGGCGATCTGGGCGGCGCTGCCGCGCATGCGGGCCAGCAGGTCCGCCATGGCCTCCTGCTGGCCGGGTTCCACCTTGCGCCGCTCGAACTCCGCCCGCAGGTCCTGGCCGGTACGGCGCAGGGCATCCACCGCGTCCGCCATCTCCCCCGACCGGGCGGAGATGTCGCCCAGCAGCGCCTCGTACCCAGCCTGCACCTGCTCCATCTGGTCCGCCAGCGGTTCCAGCTTGTGGGTGGCGAGGTCGGCGGAGGATTCCATGATGGTCTGCGCCCGGGCCATGCCGTCCAGGGCGATGTCGAAGCGGTCGTTCAGGCCGGCGGTGCGGTCCTCCAGCAGGTCGGCGGCCCGGGCCACCTGGGTGCCCGCATCCTCCAGCCGGGCGCTGGCCTGGGCCGTGGCGCTGTCCAACCGCTCCGTGGCGGCACCCAGGGCCGCCACCAGGGCCTTCTCGCCTGCGTCCACCGCCTCCGCCGCACGGGCCAGGCGGTTGCCGGTCTGCTCGGCGGAATTGGACAGCAGCTCGCCAGAGGCCTTCAGCAGCTTCACGGCGCTCAGCAGGTGCGACTGCGCCTCACCCATGCTGGCCATCAGGCCCTGGGCGGCCTCCCGCGCCTGGGCGCTGGCGGCCCGCATCTGGCCGTCGCTGCCGGACAGGCTGCGCATGGTGCTGTCCACCTGCTCCCCGGCCGTGGAAAGGGTCTCCGCCAGCGTGTCGGCATGGCGGCGCAGGGTCTCCACGACCCCGTCCAGCCCGCCGCCCGGCCCCTCCGCCTCGAAGGCGCGGATGCGGGACACGGCGTGGGCCAGGATTTCCGTGGCCTGCCGGACCTCGCGGTTGCTCTCGCTCACCGTGCGCACGGCGGCGGTGCAGAGGTTGTTCACCTGGGAAAGCGTGTCGGTGAGCTGGGTCTTGGTGTCAGTGACCATACGGCCCACGTCGGTGCCCAGCACCGCCAGGGTGCCGCCGGCGCCGCGCAGCCGGGCCGACAGGGCCTCGAACAGGTCGGCATAGTCCCCTTCGAACTTCAGCCGCATCCGCCCGCCGTCGGTGAGGACGGAAATGTCCGGCACCTCAGCCGCCGCCTCGCGGAAGCCGTCCACCGCCCGGGCCAGTTCCCCGAATTCATCCCCGCGCGTCGTCCCCCAGACGGGGCTGCGCCAGTCACCCTTCGCCACGGCGGCCACGCTTGTGCCCAGCTCCGCCAACGGCCGCAGCACGCGGGCATGCACCAGCACCAGCACGGCGGCCAGCAGGGCCAACAAGGCCGCCACCGCGCCGGTGCCCAGCCAGAAGCCGCGGGCGGCGGTGGCTTCCAGCCGGTCCAGCGCCAGCACCGATTGGGCGCGGCGCAGCTCCGCGATGCGGTCGGCCAGGGCGGCGTGGCGGGTCAGCAGGGCGACGCCGGTGCCCCCGCCCAGGGCCTGCGGCCTGTCCCCCGCGGCGGCCAACGCCTGGCGGTAGGTCTCCAGCAGGCGCTTCAAGTCGGCGGCGAGCTGCGACTCGGTGGGCGTCAGGCGGGTCGCCTCGAAGCCGCGCAGGGACTGCTCGGCTGCCTCCAGGTCCTTGCCCATGGCCGCCTTGGCGTCGGCGGAGCCTGTCTCCGCGAACAGGGCCAGGTTTTGCAGGAATCCGCCATGGCCCAGCCGGTCGCGCACCCCGTCCAGCAGCCGGGCCTTGGCCTGGGCGTCCCCCGGCGTCTCCAGCAGGGCGGATTGCACCTTGCCGAACCAAGCCAGGTGGAAGGCGGCCGCGGCGGCCAAGCCCCCCACCACCAGGACGGCGACGACCGTGATCGCCGCGCTGAGGCCGCGCAGCGAGGACAGCCGCGATGCCTTGCCCCGGTCCATGTCCGCCCCCCTGTAACCGATCTTGTGGTGTACCGCGGAGACGCTAACAAATTGTTGCCCCCTCATCATCCTTTCGTTCGGTCAGGGCCGCCCCGGGTCTGGACGAAAGGGGGCGCATCTGGCAGGCAGGAGGCCATGCGCGTCCTGCAGATGATCTTTTCCCGCAACTTCCGCGGGGCCGAGCGGCACGTGGCCGACCTCGCCAACGGCCAGGCGGGGCGGCATGACCTGCTGCTGCTGCTGCGCGCCGATCATGAGGAGGACGGCGCCTCCATCATGCGGGCCCTGGACCCGGCCGTGCCGGTGCGGCTGGTTCGGCCGTCGCTCCTGGGCTGGGACAGTTGGCGGGCGGCGCGGGCCTTTCGGCCTGACGTGGTGCACAGCCATGGCGGGCGGGCAGGCAAGGTGGCGGGCGCTTGGCTGCGGCGCTGGCCGCGGCTGGCCACCATGCATTTGGACTACCGCCCCGCCTGGTACCGCCGCCAGGACGCGCTGGTGGCGCCGACGGGCTGGCAGGCGGAGGACGCGCGGGCCAAGGGCTTCACCGGGTCGATCCACAGGTTGGACCTGTGGGTGAAGCCCGCCTTGCCACTGACGCCCGGGCAGGTAGCCGCCTTGCGCGCTGAACTGGGTGCTGGGCCGGGCACGGCCCTGCTGGGGGCCGTTGGTGCGCTGATCCCGGTGAAGGGCTTCGACACCCTGGTCCAAGCCTTCCGCCGCCTGCCCGGCGACCATCTGCGGCTGGCCTTGGTGGGGCAGGGGCCACAACGGGCGGAGCTGGAATCCCTGGCCCAAGGGGACCCGCGCATCCGGTTCGCCGGCTTCCGCGACGATGCCGCGTCGCTCTATCAGGCCTTCGACCTGTTCGCCTTCCCCTCACGGGAGGAACCCTTCGGCCTCGTGGCGCTGGAGGCGCTTGACGCCGGACTGCCCGTGGTCGCGACGGACACGAAGGGCGCCCGGGCCACCCTTGGCCCTGGCGGGTTGGTCCCGCCGGGCGACGTGGACGCCCTAACGTCGGCATTGGCCGCCCGGCTGAGCCAAAGCCTGACCAAGCACCGCCCCGACCTGTCCCGCTGGTCCATGGAGCGGCATCTGGTTGGATTGGATGAAGTCTACCAAGGGCTTCGTAGGTCGGATTAGGCGCGCCAGCGCCGTAATCCGACGGCCAACGCCGAATCCGCCATCCGGCCTTCGGTCATCTGATACCAGTGGCCGTTGATCGTGACCGATCAACGGCCCCCTCAGGCGCCGGGCGCCCGCATCCGCGGGCTTGGCTCACGCGGGCACGGGCCCGCGGGCCGGCGGTCGCCGGCCTCCAGGCGCATGAGTCAAAAGCTCATTCGCCTGGTATGAGACGTCGGATTACGCTTCGCTGACCCGACCTACGCCCCTGCCTTCTCCGGCAGCCGAACCCACTCGGGCACCTGCGGCACCAGCCGCGCCTCCCCGGCGGTCAGGTCGGCCTCCAGCGCGTCCAGCCGGACCAGGGCGAGGGCTAGGCCGTCCGCCCCGCTGCGCACCTCCCCGGCCTCCCGCTCCCCGGCCATGACCAACGTGCCCGGCGGGGGCAGGGGACCTTGCACCGCCACGGGCAGCAGGCGCTTCTTGACCAAGCCACGGTACTTGGTCCGGGCGGTCAGCTCCTGGCCCACATAGCAGCCCTTGTCCCAGGCCACGCCGCGCAACTCGTCAAAGCCGTTCTCCAGCAGGATGGACTTGTCCACCACCAGGTCGCGGCTGCCGTCCGGCACGCCCAGCATCAGGCGCAGCCGGTCCCAATCGGCGAAGCTCCCCTGGGCCAGATCGGGCGTAGCGCCGGCGGGCAGCAGCAGGCGTGCGCCCAACCCGGCCAGCCGCGGGTCCGCATAGGCCACGCCCCCGCGAACGCCGCCACGGTCCCCGGCTCGCCGGCCAGCCCCACCGCTTCCGTGGCACCATCACCGATCACGGCGAAACTCGCGAACTGGTCGGTCACATCCGCCAGCTCGACCTTGCTGCGCAGCTTGTACATGCGCAGGCGCCGGTACAGGTCGTCCCGCCGGCCTGCCTCGCACTCCAGCAGCAGCCGTTCCCCGTCCGGCACCACGAAGAAATCGTGCAGGTACTTGCCCTGCGGCGTCAGCAGGGCGGCCCAGACGGCGCGGTCGGGCTTGGCCACGTCGTTGCTGACCAGCCCTTGCAGGAACGCCACCCGCTCCGGCCCCGACAGGGCCAGCACCCCGCGGTCGGCCAAGGGAACGAGGGTGGATACCGGGGGACGGGACGACTCGCTCATGGTCGGGGGCCGGCTGCACGGAAGGGGGATGGTCCCCAGACGTAGGCGCTCCCCATCGGCACGGCAAGGCCGCCCTGCGGCGAGTCGCACCTGCCCGCCTTGGCAAGGGCGCGGGCCGGCGTCTATAAGCGGCCTTCGGGGGGCTTGACTGCCCCGATCCCAACCCGATGGCCTGCTGCCGGTGGACGTCCTCTTCATCACCTCGAACCGCCTGGGCGACGCGGTCCTGACCACGGGGCTGCTCGGCCATCTGGTGGACACGCTGCCCGCGGCCCGATTCACCGTCGCCTGCGGCCCGATCCCGGCGCCCCTGTTCCGCACCGTGCCGCGCCTGGCCAGGCTGATCCCCCTGCGCAAGCGCCGCTGGTCCGGCCATTGGCTGGAGTTGTGGGCGCAGGTGGTGGGTACCCGCTGGGATCTGGTGGTGGACCTCCGGGACAGCGCCGTCTCCCGCCTTATCCCCGCCCGGCGGCGGGCCATCTTTCGAAATCGAAAGCTCGGTTTGCACAAGGTGGCGGAGTTGGCGGGCGTGCTGGGCGTGGACCCGCCGCCGTCCCCCCGCCTCTGGCTGGATGCGGAGACCCAGCGGGAGGCCGCGGCCCGCCTGGGGCCGGGCAACTTCCTGGCCCTGGGCCCGGCGGCCAACTGGACCGGCAAGGAATGGCCTGCCGAGCGCTATGCCGACTTGGCTGAACGGCTGACCGCCCCGGGCACCCCCCTGGCCGGGGCGCGGGTGGTGGTGCTGGCCGGCCCGGGGGAGGAGCAGCGCTGCCGCCCCGTCCTGGACCGGCTGGGCGACCGGGCCATCAACCTGGTGGGCAGGACGGACCCTTTGCTGGCCGGGGCCTGCGTGGCCCGGGCGCGGCTGTTCGTCGGCAATGATTCCGGCCTGATGCATGTGGCCGCGGCGGTGGGCACGCCCACGCTGGGCGTCTTCGGCCCCACCCCGGTGGAGACCTATGGCCCTTGGGGCGAGCACTGCCGTTACGTGCTGGCCCCCCGGGTCGAGGGGGACACGCCGGAGGACCGCATGCGCCGTATCACGGTGGAGGAGGTGGAGCAGGCCGCCCTCGGCCTGCTGGCGCGGACGCCGGAACTGGCCGCATGGTGACGGCCCCCCTCCAGGAGGACCGGCCGCAGCCCCGCCCGGACGCGTTGCCGCCGGCAGTGGACAGCTTCGCGCCGCCCTTCCTGCCCCTGGTCATGGGCCTGCTGGCCCCCGGCCTCGCCATCCTGGCACCGCTGGTGCCCCTGGGCATGGCGCCCCTGCTGATCACGCTGGCGGTCCTGGCCGGGGGGCTGGTGCTCTGGCGGACCCGCCGGCTTCCGCCCCTTCCGCGGGACATGCTGCTGCCCCTGGCCCTGTTCTGGGCCCTGGGCACCGTCAGCATCGCCTGGACACCCGTCCCCATGGACGGCTTGGCCCAATCCATCACCTTCGTGTACGAACTGGTACCCGGCTTCCTGCTGATGGGCGGGATCTGGGCCCTGGGGAACGGGCAACGGTGCCGACTCCGCCGGGTGGTGGTGGTGGCTTTCGCCATCGGCTTGGGTCTCTATGCCGTGGAAAGCCTGTTCGGACAGCCCCTGTACCACCTGGCCAAGTGGCTGGAGGGCACGAAGGTGGCGCAGGAACGGGCCTTGAACCGGCCGTCGGTCATCTTCACCGTCCTGGTCTGGCCGGTGGCGCTGCTGCTCTGGCAGCAGGGCAGGGCGTGGGCCGCCTTCCTGCTGCCGGCCGCCTATGGCCTGTTGACCCTGGCCACGCCCAGCGCCTCCGCGGTGGCGGGAATGGCGGGCGGGCTGCTGCTGCTGCCCCTCGCCTGGTATCGGCCACGGTTGGCCGTGTGGCTGCTGGCCGCCCTGCTGGTGGGCGGGTTCCTGTTCTGCGTGCCCGTCGCGGGCCTGCTGGCGGGGCTGGGGTTGGAGAAGCATCCCGACTTCCCCTTCAGCTTCGCCCACCGCATCGACATCTGGCAGTTCGCCGCCGAGCGGGCGACGGAGCGGCCCTGGTTCGGCTGGGGTTGGACGCCTCCCGCGCCATCCCGGAGGGCAACCGGGTCACGGAAGGTCTGGCGCTGGAGCGGCCGGTCATGCCTTTGCACCCGCACAACCTGTTCCTCCAGGCGCGGCTGGAACTGGGCTGGGTGGGGTCCGCCCTGCTGGCGTGGTTCGGCGTCGTGCTCCTGGCCCGCATCGGCCGCCTGCCCCGGGCACCCCGCGCCTTTGCCCTGGCTTGCTATGGCTCGTCGGTGCTGGTGGCCTGCTTCGCCTATGGGGCGTGGCAGACCTGGTGGGTCTGCACCCTGCTGCTGGCCGGCTTCCTGTTCGTGGGCGTGGCGGAGCGGCCGGGGCTTACGGCTTCCGCACCAGGCAGTCCCCGCCCGCTTCCTTGATCCGGCGGCACAGATCCTCGGCCGCCGCCTTGTCCGGCAACCCGCCCAGCAGGATGCGTGTGTAGACGCCCTTCGCCCCCAGGTCCACCTGGGCAAAGCCGGCCTCCCGGTCGCCCAGCACGGCCGCCAGCCGCCGACGCTGGGCCTGCCATTCCTTCTCCGCCTCCGCCCGGCTGGGCAAGGCCGCGAGCTGCACGGCCCAGGCACCGGCGGCGGGTTGGGGCGGCGGTGTCGGTGCCGGGGCGGGCGCCGCCGGGACAGGGGCCGGGGGCGGTCCGGCTTCCCGGGGCGTGGGGACGACCAATGGCTCAGGTTCCGGCCTCGGCGGCGCCGCGGCGGGGGGAGGGGGCGAGGCGACGGCCTGGGGGGCAGGCCTGGCCGGCACCTGGGCGACAGCGGCGGGCCGCGGCGGGCCCTTCAGCGGCTGGTTCGACCGGCGAAGGGCCTCCGCCTTCATGGCCGGGCTCGCCTCGGCCTCGATCTCGCTGCGCAGGCGAATGGCGGTGACCACATTCTGCCGTTCCGCCAGGATGGCCCAGCGCAGGGCTTCGGTCAGGTCCTTGGGCGTGCCCAGGCCGAAATAGAACAGGGTGGCCGCGTTGTTCTGGGCATTGGCATCCCCCGCCTCCGCCGCGGGGACCAGCAGGGCCAGGGCCTTGGCATAATCCGCCGGCACCTCCTCCCCGAAGGCGTAAAGGGTCCCGGCCGCGCTCATCGCCCCCACATGGCCCGAGGCGGCAGCCTTCTCCAGCCAGACCAGGCCCGCCGCCGGGTCCTTGTCCACGCCGCGGCCCTGCAGCAGCATCTGGCCGACCAGGAACTGGCCGGTGGGGTCGCCGGCTTCCGCGCTGGCCAGGAAGGCCTTGTGGGCTGTGGTGAGGTCCCCTGCCGCGAACGCCTTCCGCCCGACATCCAGGTCCGCCCGCACAGGCGGTGCCGCGCCCCAGGCGACCAGGCCGGCAAGCAGCAACATGGGGACCAGGCGGGACATGGGCGGGACCATCGGTGGTGGGGCGACCGGCCCCTAACATGCCGGACCGGCACGCCCCGGCAAAGCCCGTTGGAGGTAGCGCACCCCTTTCGCGGGCAAGTGGCGCGCCAGTCCTTGACGGCGGGGTCCCGGACGCGGTTCAACCCATCCCCACATCGACCGACCGCGCCGGAGGGCCCATGGCCGCCAAGAAGAACCCGCTGAACCTGAACCCCCTCCAGCTCAAGACCCTGACCCTGTTCCAGGCCCTGGCCGAGTTCGAGGAGATCGCCCGTCCGGCCGGCGACGGGGAGGTGGAGGTGCTGGAGATGCCCTTCACCGCCCATGGCAACCATTTCCACCTGGGCCCCTGGCTGGTCTATGCCCAGGATGCCACCGGCCTGCGCAACCCCGCCCCCTGGGCGGTGCTGGAGCGCAAGGGCCTGATCCGCGGCAACTTCCCCATCAGCGTGGTGCTGACCCGGGCGGGCCTGGAGTATGAGACGGGCATGCGCCGCCAGATCCTCCAGGGCTCCGACCACTGATCCCGGCAAAGAAAAAGGGCACGGGAGCCGCGGCCCCCGTGCCCTTCCGGTTCAAGCGGATGCTTACTCTGCCACCGCCGGCATGGGCCGGCCCAGGGCGGTGTCCAGGTAGTCGTCCACGATCTTGCCCAAATCGTCCGCCCGCTCCGTGAAGAAGTGGTTGGCACCCTCCAGCTTCTGGTAGGCGATGCGGATGTCCCGCTGGTGGGACAGCTTGTTCACCAGCCGCTGCACGCTGGCCTCCGGCACGATATCGTCCCGGTCGCCATGGACGATCAGGCCCGAGGCGGGGCAGGGGGCCAGGAAGCTGAAGTCGAACATGTTGGCCGGCGGGGCCACGCTGATGAACCCGTCGATCTCCGGACGGCGCATCAGCAACTGCATGCCGATCCAGGCGCCGAAGCTGAAGCCGCCGATCCAGCAGGAGGAGGCGTTGGGGTTGTAGGTCTGCAGCCAGTCTAGCGCGGAAGCCGCGTCGGACAACTCCCCCTCACCCCGGTCGTAGGTGCCCTGGCTGCGGCCAACGCCCCGGAAGTTGAAGCGCAGGGCGGAGAAGCCGCGCTTCGTGAAGGCGTGGAACATGGTGTAGACGACGCGATTGTTCATCGTCCCGCCATGCTGCGGGTGTGGCTGGAGCAGCAGCGCGATGGGCGCGTTCGGGCCCTTGGCGTGCGTGTAGCGGCCTTCGATGCGGCCGGCCGGCCCGTTGATGATCACGTCAGGCATTGTTCACCGGTCCCGCGTCGGGCCGCCCGTCCGGGCGGGCATGGATCTGGCATGGCAGCGGCTTGGCCCGGAGCAATTGGTCCGGCCGCCGAAATGTTCGGTAAATGGCCGAAAGGCCAGGAAAAAAACTGGGAGGTGGAATACTTGACCCTCCTGGTAGGTCTTCTTATATCGCACCCTAGGGGTGTCGGGGGACATGGCTGGCGGCCGCAGGCGCGACAAACGCCCAGGCTTTCAGCGGTGTCCCGCAGGTACCCACTTCTGTCCGCGGTGGGGTGACCCGCCCGGACAGGGCGCGGACTATACCACAGCGGGTGGCAGCCTATTCAAGCCTCTTCGCGTGGTGGCCGCGAAGGTCACCGGGGCCGGGCCGTACCGGTGCGCGGGGGACCTGGGGACGGGGCGTCATGACCGCCTGTCGGACAGGTTTTCCGAGCGCCGTGAAGGGCCTTGCCGGGGTTGGGGCGTCACTCCATCTCTGGCGCCTGAGGGTTTGCGGATTTTCCCTGTCTGGGTGTGGCGGGGTGGTCCGTCGGGCCGGGCCCTGCACGGGGCCGCGTCCCGGGGCAACCGGCGGCAGCAGATCGCCGGGACAATGGGCAAATGACGGGCAACGCGCCTGCGCCGATGGCCAGGCCTTATGAACGGAGGGGTACAGTGAGGCTCAGCACCAAGGGTCGGTATGCCGTCATGGCGATGGTAGACTTGGCGAAGTCCAGCAAGGGGCATCCGGTGGCCCTGGCGGAGATCGCCGACCGGCAGGAAATCTCCCTGTCCTACCTGGAGCAGCTTTTCGCGAAGCTGCGCAAGGGCGGGCTGGTGAAGAGCGTCCGCGGCCCCGGCGGCGGCTACCTGCTGGCCCACCCTTCGGACGTGATGCGCATCAGCGACATCATCCTGGCCGTGGACGAGCCCATCCGCACCACCCGCTGCGCCGCCAACAGCCCCAACGGCTGCCACGCCAACAAGACCCGCTGCCTGACCCATGATCTGTGGGAGGAGTTGGGCAACCAGATCCACATGTACCTGTCCTCGGTCACCCTGGCCGACGTGGTGGAGCGCCGCGTGCTCTCTTCCAGCCAGATGATCGTCCAGGACGCCCGCCGCGCCCCCGTGCCGGCGGAGTGAGGCGGGGAGGGCACCCGGTCGGATGCCGGCAGCCGCTGGCGAGGTTCGCCTCGACAGCGGCAGGCCGCCGACCGGCGGCCCGCGGCTCCATGGCCGCGCAAGCCTGGCCGCGGATGCGCCCGCCCGGCGCTTGAGGGCGAGATGAGTATCTATTTGGATTGGAACGCGACGGCGCCGCTCCGGCCTGAGGCCAGGGCGGCGCTTGTCGCGTCGCTGGACCTGCCGGGCAACCCGTCCTCGGTCCATGGCTTCGGCCGCCGGGCGCGCCGGGTGGTGGAGGATGCGCGCGCCCGGGTGGCGGCGCTGGTCAACGTCCCTCCGTCGCAGGTGGTGTTCACCGCCAGCGGGACGGAAGCCAACAACCTCGCCCTCCGCGCCACGGGCGTGGCCCGGCGGCTGGTGCTGGCGACGGAGCATGCCTCCGTGCTGGAGGCGCGGCCTGACGTGGAGGTAGTCCCCGTCCACCCCGACGGCTTGGTCGACCTGGACGCGCTGGCCCGCCTGCTGGCCGGTGGGCCCGGCCCGGCCCTCGTCTCCGTCCAGGCGGCAAACAATGAGACGGGCGTGATCCAACCCTTGGGCGACGTGGCGGCCCTGGCCCGCGCCCATGGTGCTTTCCTGCACAGCGATGGGGTCCAGGTGGCCGGGCGGCTGCCGCTGGATCTCATGGCCCTGGGTGTGGACCTGTTCACCCTGTCCGCCCACAAGATCGGTGGGCCGCAAGGCGTCGGCGCCCTGGTCGCCGCCCCCCGCGTCGGCCTTGAGCCCATCCTGCGCGGCGGCGGGCAGGAGCGGCGGCAGCGGGCGGGGACGGAGAACGTGGCGGGAATCGCGGGCTTCGGCGCGGCGGCAGAGGCGGCGATGCATGACCTGGACGCCTATGCGCGGTTGGCGGACTTGCGTGACCGGCTGGAGGAGCGGCTGCTGGAAGCGGTGCCGGAGGCGGTCATCTTCGGCCGTTCCGCCGCCCGCCTGCCCAACACCACCTGCGTTGCCCTGCCCGGCATCCCGGCAGAGACGCAGTTGATGCGCTTCGACCTGGCCGGCATCGCCGTCAGCAGCGGGGCCGCCTGTTCCAGCGGCAAGGTCAAGGCCTCCCACGTCCTCACCGCCATGGGGGCCGGGGCTAACCTGGCGGGCTCTGCCATCCGGGTCAGCCTTGGCTGGACCACGACCGAAGCCGAGCTGGACCGCTTCGCCAGCACCTGGGTCGCCATGGCGAAGGGACTGCGCAAGGCGGCGTGACGGGATGTCCCATGCCGTCCGCGCGGTTGTCATCGGAGCGTTGGTCGCCCATCCTCCCGGCCCATGAGCAATGACCGCCCCCGCCCCGTGCCCGTCCAGGGCGACCTGGGCCCCTGCTGGTTCTGCGGCAAGGGCGTCAGCCCCCGCGCCCTGTTCTGCCATGCTTGCGGCAGCGTGCAGCCGCCGGCGGACCTGGACGCCTTCGCCCGGCTGAACCTGCCGACCCGCTTCGACCTGGAAACCACCGCCATCGAGCGGCAGGCCACCGGCTTCCGCCGCATCCTGGACCCCGCCCGGTTCGAGGCCAAGGGCCAGCGGGAAAAGGCCATGGCCGAGCGGCAGCGCACCGCGGTGGGGTCCGCCGCCGCGATCCTGTTGGACCCGCTGCTGCGCGCCCGCGCCCTGCTGGGCCTGAACGGGCTGGAGCCCGGCCCCGCCGGGCCGACCCTGGCGGAATGGGAGATCGAGCTGGCCATCGCGCCCGACGCCATCTCCGTGGACCGCGTCGCCGCCCGCATCTCCGCCGCCGTCGGCACGGAGCTGCGGCAGCTCTCCACCGCCTTCCGCCTGGGCGACCTGGACCAGGCGGCGATGCTCGTCGGACGGCTGGAGGGGCTGGAGCGGGCGGGGGAGGCGGCCCACCGCCGGCGGCGCGACGTCTCCGCCTGACGTGGCCGCCCCGCCAGCCAATTAGGCACCCGCGGAGAGGGGACCCGCGCTGAAACGGCACTGGACTTGACGCGGGCGGGCTTCTAACAACATCCCCGATCACGGGGCGGACACGTCCGCCGGTTGTCTGGTTTGGGAGTTCTGGCGCGATGCCGAAGATGGTGTTCATCGAGACCGACGGGACCCGCCGCGAGGTGGACGCACCCCTGGGCCTGTCGATCCTGGAGGTGGCCCGCCGCCACAACATCGACATCGAGGGGGCGTGCGAGGGCTCGCTGGCCTGCTCCACCTGCCATGTGGTCGTGGACCCGCAGTGGTACGACCTGCTGCCGGACGCCAGCGAGGACGAGGAGGACATGCTGGACCTCGCCTTCGGCCTGACCAAGACCTCCCGCCTGGGCTGCCAGATCCGCATGACCGAGGAGCTGGACGGCCTGACCGTGAAGCTGCCCGGCGGGTCGTGAGCCCCGTGGCGGGCGCCGCCCTGCCGGACCTGGCCACATCAGGCGGCCTGTTCGCGCGCCTGCGCGACGCGGCGCGGCCGTCCTGGGAAAGCTATGTCGCCCATCCCTTCGTCAAGGGCATGGGCGACGGCAGCCTGCCGGAAGCCAGCTTCCGCCATTACCTGGTGCAGGATTACCTGTTCCTGATCCACTTCGCCCGCGCCTACGCCCTGGCCGCCTACAAGGCGGACAGTCTGGCGGACATGCGGTCGGCGGCCCGGTCCATGTCCGCCATCCTGGACCTGGAGATGGGCCTGCACGTGAAGTACTGCGCCGGCTGGGGCCTGTCGGAAGCCGACATGGCCGCCACGCCGGAGGCCCAGGCGACCCTGGCCTATACCCGCTTCGTGCTTGAGCGCGGCATGGCCGGCGACCTGCTGGACCTGCATGTGGCCCTCGCGCCCTGCGTGGTCGGCTATGCGGAGATCGCCGCCGGGCTGCTGGCCGACGCGGCCACCAGGTTGGACGGCAACCCCTACCGCGCCTGGATCGAGATGTATGCCGACCCGGAGTACCGGACCGTGGCCCATGCCCAGGTGGAGTTGCTGGACCGCCTGTCCTCGGCCCGGGGCGGGGAGGCCCGCTTCGCCGACCTGACCCGTACCTTCGATGCCGCCTCCCGCCTGGAGGCCGGCTTCTGGGAGATGGGGCTGACCCTGGCGGGTTGAGCCTCCGGGGGAACCCCCATGCCTGCTGACCGCCTGCGCTGGCTAGCCCCATTCCTGGTGCTGCTCGCCCTGCTGCTGCCGCCCATCGGTGGCGGTTTGGCTAAGGAGGTGGCGGCGGGGAAGGATATCCTCGGCCTCGCATTCCTGCGCAACGCCGTTGGCGCCGCCATCCTGCTGGCCCTGGTCCGGCCCTCCCTCGCGGGGCTGACGGGGGAACAGTGGCGCGCCGCCCTGTCCCTGGGCGCCGCGCTGGCCGTGATGAACGCCAGCTTCTACCTCGCCATCGCGCGCCTGCCCCTGGGCGTGGCCGTGGCGGTGGAGTTCCTGGGGCCGCTGTCTGTGGCCGTGCTGGGCAGCCGCCGGCCGCTGGACTTCGCCTGGCCCGTGCTGGCCCTGGCCGGCGTGCTGCTGCTGACGCCGCTTGCCGGGGTGGAGCACCTGGACCCCGTGGGCCTGCTGTTCGCCCTGGTGGCCGGAGCCGGGTGGGCTGCCTATATCCTGACGACGGCCCGGGCCGGGCGGCTGATCCCGGGGCTGGACGGCTTGGCGCTGGCCCTTGCCTTCTCCGCCCTGCTGACGGCGCCCGTGGGGCTCTGGTCGGCCCCATCCTTCCTCACGGACAGCCACACCATCCTGCTGGTGCTGGGGGTGGCGCTGTTCTCCACCGTGCTGCCCTATATGCTGGAGTTCGTGGCCCTGCGGCAGGTGCCCACCGCCGTGTTCGGCATCCTGCTGAGTACCGAACCGGCCATCGCCGCCCTGGTGGGCTTCCTGCTGTTAGGGGAACGGCTGGGCCTCCAGGCCTGGACCGCCATCGCCCTGGTCAGCGCCGCGGCGCTGGGGTCGACCTTGTGCCGTAGGTCGGATTAGGCGCGTCGCGCCGTAATCCGACGATCCCCTGTACCGACGCGTCCTGTCGGATTACGCGGCCTCCCGGCCGCTAATCCGACCTACAGTCCCGAAATGAAACGGGGAGGTGGTCGCCCACCTCCCCGTCGCGTCATTCCGGACTGTACCGGGGCCAAGCTTACTTGCGGCTCCACCAGCCCCGCTTCGGCGCCTCCACGGGCGGGTTCACCACCACATGGGGGTTGGCCGGGGGCTCCTCGGGTGCAGCCTCGGCAGCCGGGGCCGGCGGCTCGGTGGCCGGCTCACCCGACACGTCGGGCGGTGCGTCCTGGAAGGCCGGCTGGTTCTCCGGGGCCGGCGGCTCCGCCACGGCCACGGTCTCCGTGGCGATGGCGGTCTCGGCCGGGGCCTCGGCGGCCGGGGCCACCTTCTTGCGGCTGCGGCTCGGGCGCTTCGGCTTGGCCGGGGCGGGCTCCTCGCCGGCCGGGGCCTCCGACGCCACCGCGTCGGCGACGACCGGGGCAGGGGCCTCGGCCGCGGGGGCGGCCGTTTCCTCCGCCGCGGGCTCAGCGACCTTCTTGCGGCTGCGGCTCGGGCGCTTCTTCGGCTTCGGCTCCTCGGCGGGAGCGGCGGCCTCGGCCACCGGCTCCGTCACCGTCTCGGCCGGGGCAGCTTCGGCGGCGAGCACCGGCTCGGCCGTCTCCACCACCGGGGCCACGTCGGCCGTGGCGGCGGGCAGATCGTCGGCGACCGGCTCGGCGCCGTCCTCCGCTGTGCCCTCGTCGCCGCCTTCGGCACCCTCGGCGCCCTCGGCGGACACGCCATCACCCTCGAACCGGCCGCGGCCACGGCGGCGACCACCGCGCTTGCCGCGACGGCGACGACGGCGCTCCGCCGCCTCGGCTGCGGTCTCGCCCGGCACGGCGCCCTCGTCAGCCTCCTGCGCCTCGGCGCCCTCGGAAGCTTCCTGGCCCTCATCGGCCGACGCCTCGGCCCCCTCGGCATCCGCCTCGGAGTCACTGCCCTCGGCGCCGTTCGCCTCGAAGCGACCATCGCCCCGCTCACCACCACGGCGGCGGCGGCGGCGGCGGCGGCGGCCGCTCCGGTCACGGTCGCCGTTCCCGCCGTTGGCCTCACCGGCCTGGGCGCCATCAGAAGCCTCGGCCTCTTCCTCCTCGGCGGCGTCCATCGCCTCCTCTGCGGCCTCGGCCTCCAGGTGGCGCTCGGTCTGGGCGAAGACCTTCTCGGCCTGGACCGGGGCGGCGGCGGCCACGTCATCACCGGGCTGGCGGGCGCGCAGCCGCTCCAGCCGGTGGTCCGGGCCGTTCAGGTGGTCGTCCGCCATCAGGTAGACGCGCAGCCCATGCCGCCGCTCGATGTCGGCCAGCACCTCGCGCTTGTGGTTCAGGATATAGAGCGTGACGCTGGTGGCGCAGGTCACCGTCACCTCGGCGGAGCGGCGGCGGATTCCCTCCTCCTCGATGGCGCGCAACACGGCCAGGGCCGCGCTCTCCAGCGACCGGACCATGCCGGTGCCCTGGCAGTGCGGGCAGCGCTCGAAGTTGATCTCCTGCAAGGACGGGCGCAGCCGCTGGCGCGACAGCTCCAGCAGCCCGAAGGCGCTGATGCGGCCCAGCTGGATGCGCGCCCGGTCGGCCCGCATGGCCTCCTTCAGGCGCTTCTCGACGGCCGCGTTGTTGCGGCTGTCCTCCATGTCGATGAAGTCGATGACGATCAGTCCGGCCAGGTCGCGCAGGCGCAACTGGCGGGCCACCTCGTCCGCGGCCTCCAGGTTGGTCTTCAGCGCCGTCTCCTCGATGTTCCGCTCCTTGGTGGAGCGGCCGGAGTTGACGTCGATGGCGACCAGCGCCTCGGTCTGGTTGATGACGATGTAGCCGCCGGACTTCAGCTGCACCACCGGGTTGAACATGGCCTCGATGGCGCCCTCCACCTGGAAGCGGTGGAACAGCGGGATGGCCTCGTCCTTGTAGAGCTGGATCTTCTTGGCATGGCTGGGCATCAGCATCCGCATGAAGTCCTTGGCGGTGCGATAGCCTTCCTCGCCCTCGACATGGATCTCGTCGAAGTCGTTGGCGTACAGGTCGCGGATGGACCGCTTGATCAGGTTCGCCTCTTCATAGATCAGCGCCGGGGCGACGGATTGCAGCGTCGTCTCCCGGATGCTGTCCCAGAGGCGCATCAAATATTCCAGGTCGCGCCGGACCTCGGGTTTGCTGCGCTCGATGCCGGCGGTGCGCAGGATGACCGACATGCCCGTGGGGATGTCGAACTCCTCCAGCATCTCCTTCAGGCGCTTGCGGTCGGCCGGGTTGGTGATCTTGCGGCTGATGCCGCCGCCGCGCGGCGTGTTGGGCATCAGCACCGCATAGCGGCCGGGCAGGGACAGGTAGGTGGTCAGCGCCGCACCCTTGTTGCCGCGCTCCTCCTTGGTCACCTGCACCAGCAGGATCTGCCGCCGCTTGATGACTTCCTGGATCTTGTAGGACTTCATGGGCCGGCGGCGGGGGGCGCGCTCACGCCCGGCGGTCTCGCCGTTGGCGGGACCCTCGTCCTCGTCCTCCTCGACGTCGTCCTCGCCGGGGAAGCGCACCGTCTCGCTGACGGTCTCCTGCCCCTCGACGGCGGCGGGCATGCTGCGGCGCAGGCCGTTGCTGTGCTGGAACAGGGAGGAGGTACCCAGCTCCCCGCCCTCGGACCCCTGGGCCAGGGGGCTCACGCCCTCGGCAGTGTCGCCGGCGGCCTCCGCAGGCTCCGCCGTGTCGTCGGCCGCCTGCTCGGCGCTGTCCTCATAACCGGCATCGCCATTGTCCTGGCCGGCGGAACTGTCGCCGCCCTCCGCCAGGATGGGGGCGGGGGAGGGGGCGCCAACCTCGTCCCTCACCTCGAAGTCGCCGGGCTGGTCCTCGACGCTGCCGCCGTCGGCGTCGCGCTCGGCGCGGGCCAGTGCCCGGGCCTCCCGCTCATCCTCCAGCTCCTGCTGCTCCCGCATCAGGGCTTCGCGGTCGGCGACCGGGATGCGGTAATAGTCGGGATGGATCTCGCTGAAGGCCAGGAAACCGTGCCGGTTCCCGCCATACTCCACGAAGGCGGCCTGGAGCGACGGCTCCACGCGGATCACCTTGGCGAGATAGATGTTGCCCTTGAGCTGCTTCCGGGAGGCTGTCTCGAAGTCCAGCTCTTCCAACCGGTTCCCATTCACCACGACAACCCGGGTCTCCTCCGGATGCGTGGCGTCCACAAGCATACGCTTGGCCATATGTCGTCCCCGTGGCCTGACCGGCGACCCGCGCGACGAACGGGCCAGCCGGCAGTAGCCACCGTCTGGTGCGAGGCATGTCGGCGCGGGACCTTTGTGGCCTGTCGAACGGCGCTCCCCCCGAAGGCGAAGCGGCCAGGACGGGCCGGGGGCCGCCGCGGCCGGGCCCGGACCCGCAGGGCGGGGACGGAACCAACCTCGTGGTTTCCACAGCACCGCGGGCCCTGAAGCGCCTCAACCCTCTGGTCGCGAGGCGGGCGCATACGGCCGGCAGCACGGGTCCCGGGGGCGACGCCGGCGCCCCGGAAAGGGGCGCGGTGGCAGGGTGCGGTTGTCGCGGTTGGGGAGGATAAACATCCATACCCACTTCCACAATGAAAGAATTTGTCCCGATCGCTCTATCCCATCGATTGTCGTGATGCGGGGCCGCCACAGCCGCGGCGACTGTGGTCCGGATGAGACGCGGACTCATGAACGCCCTTGAAGTGCCTGATTCCTGGAAAGTATAAGCGGTAAGGGCGGCTCACCGCCGTCACCTGATTCGGGGGCCTCCGGGTGGTATCCGGCCTGGGACATCGCGCGCGCCGCCTGCTGGCGGGGATCAGGGCCGGGCTGCTGGCCCTGGCCTGCGCCGCCCTGTCGGCCGGTCCCGTGGCGGCGGCCGGGAACGTGCGGCAACCCGCGGTGGCACCGGTACAGACCGCTGCCATGCCCGCCGTGCCGTCCACCGCCGCGGTCCTGGATGCCCGGCTCGGCGCCCACCCCGACAAGACCCGCTTCGTCCTGGACCTCACCCGTGACACGGATTTCCGGGTGGAGGTGCAGCGGGACCCCTGGCGCGTCCGGCTGGACCTGCCGGACCTGGCCTGGTCCGTGCCGAGCCTGCCCGCCGGCAAGGGCCTCGTCTCCGCCATCATCAAGGACCCCACGGCCAAGGGTCGTCTGCGGCTGCTGCTGGCCACCACGGGGCCGGTTCGCGTGGCCTCGGCGGAGGTGATCCCGCCCCGCGACGGCCGCCCGCCCCGCTTCATCCTGGACCTGGCGCCCGGCGACGGCAGCCTTGAGGGCAAGCCGCTCGGTACCCTGGCGGCCCTGACCGTGCCGCTCGCCCCGCCGGTGCCGGAGGTGCGGGACCAGGCGGTCCCCGCCACGCCGAAGGCCATCGCCGCCGCCGGCCTCGCCGCCCCCGTTCCCGTCCCGCCGCGCAAGCCGGCGGAGCGGCAGAAGCCCATGATCGTCATCGATGCCGGCCATGGCGGCCAGGACCCCGGGGCCATCGCCGTGAACGGCAAGAGGGAGAAGGACATCACCCTGGCCATGGCGCGGGAACTGCGCCAGCAGTTGCTGGCCACCAAGCGCTACCGCGTCACCCTGACCCGCGACGGGGACAGCTTCATCCCCCTGCGCGACCGGGTCGGCATCGCGCGGGAGCAGGGGGCCGACCTGTTCATCAGCCTGCATGCCGACAGCATCGGCCGGTCGGAGGTGCGGGGCCTGTCCGTCTATACCCTGTCCGACAAGGCCTCCGACCGGGAGGCGGAGATGCTGGCCCAGCGGGAGAACCGGTCCGACGCCATCGTCGGGCTGGACCTGTCCGACCAGCCCAAGCAGGTGGTCAACATCCTGATCGGCTTGGCCCAGCGCGACACGATGAACGAGTCCCGCCGCTTCGCAAACCTGCTGGTGGACAGGATGGACCCGCAGGTGACGGTGCTGCCGTCGCCGCTGCGTTCCGCCGGCTTCGCGGTGCTGACCGCGCCGGACGTGCCGTCGGTGCTGGTGGAAATGGGCTACCTCTCCCATCCGAAGGACGCAAGGCTGCTGACCAGCAGCGCCCACCAACGGCGGCTTGCCGCGTCCCTGGCCCGGGCGGTAGACGGCTATTTCGGCCGGGGCGTGTCCTCCGGCCGGTCATGAGCAGGCCATAATCGGCCTTACGCTGTGCTAACATCCGGGCCGGGTCGCGGGACGCTGCCCGGTGGCGGCTTTTCCGTGTTTAGCCGACGGGCCGTGCCAGGGGCATGGCCGATGCGGCAGGTTGGGTGAGATGAAGCGCATCATCGTCGGGATCGTGGCGTTCATCGCCGTGCTGGGCGGCATCGGCGTCGGGGCCGCGGCCTGGGCCTTCTGGCACTATGGCCAGGACCTGCCGGAGTACCGGCAGCTTGCGGACTATCGCCCGCCCGTGGCCACCCGCGTCCATGCCGGCGACGGCCGCCTGGTGGCGGAATTCGCCCAGGAGCGCCGGGTCTTCGTGCCCATTCAGGCGATCCCCAAGCGTGTGTCCCGCGCCTTCATCTCCGCCGAGGACCAGAACTTCTATGAGCACCGGGGCGTGGACTGGTTCGCCGTCGTCCGCGCGCAGCTCCAGAACATCAAGAACCTGGGCTCCGACCGCCGCCCCATCGGCGCCAGCACCATCACCCAGCAGGTCACCCGACTGTTCTTGCTGAACAACGAGGTGTCCTACGTCCGCAAGATCAAGGAAGCCATCCTGGCCCACCGGATCGAGCTGGCCATGTCCAAGGACCAGATCCTTGAGATCTACCTGAACGAGATTTTCCTGGGCAACCGGGCCTATGGCGTGGGCGCCGCGGCGCTGAACTATTTCGACAAGGCCCTGGACGAGGTGACCATCGCCGAGGCCGCGTTCCTGGCCAGCCTGCCCAAGGCGCCGGACCGCTACTTCCGCGACCGTTTCCGCGACGCCGCCATCCAGCGCCGCAACTATGTCATCGGCCGCATGCTGGAAGACGGCTTCATCACCAAGGAGGAGGCGGAGCAGGCCTCGGCCGAGCCGCTGCGCTTCCGCGACACCACCGACCAGGAACTGGTGCAGGCCGACTACTTCGTGGAGGAGGTGCGGCGCGAGGTGGCCAACGTCTATGGGGAGCAGGCGCTCTATGGCGGCGGCCTGTCCGTGCGCACGACCCTGGAGCCGGAAATGCAGGGCCTCGCCACCCGGGCCCTGCGCGCCGGCCTGATCGCCTATGACCGGCGCGACGGCTATCGCGGCCCCGTGTCCAGGTTGGAGGGCATGGACAGCTGGAAGGACAGGCTGGCCGACGTGAAGGCACCGGCGGGGGCCGAGGGCTGGCATCTCGCCGCCGTGCTGGAGGTGTCGGCGGAGGAGGCGCGCATCGGCCTTGCCGACGGCACCCGGGGCCGCATCCCCCTGTCCGAGCTGAAATGGGCCCGCAGGACCAAGGGCGGGGAGTTCGTGGGCCCGCCCGTCCAGAAGGCGTCCGATGCCGTCAGCGTGGCCGACGTGGTGCTGGTGGAAAAGCTGCCGCCCCAGCCGGCCAAGGCCCAGGCGCCGTCCAAGACCAAGGACGGCAAGCCCGCCAAGCCGGCCGCGGAGGCCCCGGCGGCCACGGACCTCTATGCCCTGCGCCAAGTGCCGGAAATCCAGGGTGCCCTGGTGGCCATGGACCCGCACACGGGCCGCGTCCTTGCCATGGCCGGCGGCTTCAGCGCGCGGATCAGCGTGTTCAACCGCGCCACCCAGGCCCTGCGCCAGCCCGGCTCCGCCTTCAAGCCCTTCGTCTACCTGGCGGCCCTGGACCAGGGCTTCACCCCCAGCTCCCTGGTGCTGGACGCGCCCTTCGCGCTGGACCAGGGCGGGGGGTTGGGCAAGTGGAAGCCGTCCAACTACTCGGAACGCTTCTACGGCCCCACCCCGCTGCGGGTGGGCATCGAGAAGTCCCGCAACGTCATGACCGTGCGGCTGGCCCAGTACATGGGCATGGAGCCGGTGGTGAAGGTGGCCCGCGACTTCGGCATCTATGACAACCTGCCGCCACAGCTCTCCATGGCCCTGGGGGCGGGGGAGACGACGGTGCTGAAGATGACCACCGCCTATGCCATGCTGGTGAATGGCGGCCGGAAGATCACCCCCACCTTCATCGACCGGGTGCAGGACCGCACGGGCAAGACCATCTACCGCCACGACAACCGCCCCTGCGAGGGCTGCGCCAACCCGCTGCCGGAGAACTCGCCCGCGGAAGTGGCGGATGCCGCGGCACCCTCCGTCGTGCCGGTGAACAGCACGGCCGCCACCCAGGTGGTCGACCAGGCGGCGACGACCGTGCCTGCCGACCCGGGCGCGGTCCCCGTCGTGCCTGACGACCGGACTCAGGTCGGTGATCCCCGCACCATCTACCAGATGGTCTCCATGCTGGAGGGGGTGGTTCAGCGGGGGACGGCCGCCCGGCTGAAGGAGTTGAACCGGCCCCTGGCCGGCAAGACCGGCACCACCAACGATGCCCACGACGTCTGGTTCATCGGCTTCTCCCCCGACCTGGTGGCGGGCGTCTTCGTCGGTTTCGACACCCCGCGCTCCCTCGGCGACAATGAGAGCGGTTCCAGCGTGGCCGTGCCCATCTTCAAGGACTTCATGGAAGGGGCCCTGAAGGACCAGCCGACCACGCCCTTCCGCGTGCCGCCGGGCCTCAACCTGGTGCGCGTGGACCCGGAGACGGGCCGCCCCGCGGCCTTTGGTGCCCGCAACGCCATCTGGGAAGGCTTCATCCCCGGCACCGAGCCGGGCGCCGATGAGGGCGTGCTGGACGGCGGTGACGAGGGGGCGGGCTTCGTCTCACAGTCGGATACCGGCGCCCCCGGCCAGCCCTCCACCCAGCCCGCCAGTGTGGGTTCGGGCACTGGCGGGGTGTATTGATCCCGTTCAGCCCCCGGAGCCGGAAATTTTCAGACCCCGCCGGAGCTTCCGGCGGGGTTTTTCGTACCAACTGCGACAAACCTTCACATTTCGTGGGGGAATTGATCCACGTCAGGGAGACGGGGCAAGTAGGGGTTTAGACATCTCTCCCGTGAAGCATAACCAAAAGTGCTTGCCGCCAAGAAAAGTTAGCTGGCAGCACAATGAAGGAGAGCTTGTCATGAAAGGTTTTGGCGTCCTGGCTGCTGCGTCCTGCGCCGCTATTGCTCTGCTCGCCGGGTCCATGTCGGCCGAGGCGGCCAAGAGCCAGGGGGATCTGCTTGTCCGCCTGCGCGCCATCTACATCGAGCCGGACGTCTCCAGCTCCCTGAAGCTCGGGAACACTGCCATTGCCGGCAAAGTGGATGCCGATTTCCAGGTCGTGCCCGAGATCGACTTCAGCTACTTCCTGACGGACAACATCAGCCTGGAGCTGATCGCCGCCACCGCCAAGCACGATGTGTCGGTGAAGGGCAGCCCGCTCGGCGCCAATGTCGACCTGGGCCATGTCTGGGTCCTGCCGCCCACCCTGACCGCCCAGTACCACTTCGCCCCGAAGGCCGCCTTCAGCCCGTATGTGGGCGCCGGCATCAACTACACCATCTACTACAACCAGAAGGATGGTGCGGCCCGGAGCGTGAACTACGACAACGACTTCGGCCTGGCCCTGCAGGCTGGCGTGGACTACTGGATCAACGACAAGTGGTTCATCAACCTGGACGTCAAGAAGCTGTGGCTGAATGCCGACGCCAAGGTTGACGCTGGTCTGGGCACGCTGATCAACGCCAAGGTCGACCTCGACCCGTGGATCTTCGGCGTGGGCGTCGGCACCAAGTTCTGATCTGCCGATCCCGGTCTGAAGCGTAGGACGGCGTCCGGGTGACCGGGGGCCGTCCCGGCGGCGACCGCCGCCGCGCGGGCTCATGCCCGCGTAAGCCAAGCCGCGGATGCGGCGCCGGCGATTGAGGCGCAAGAAAAAGGGGCGCGGTCCTTCGGGGCCGCGCCCTTTCCCATTTCGGCATCGTCATTGATGGGGCTTGGCGATCCGGGCCATCGCCGCTACATAAGCCCGTTCATGCAACGGGCCGCTTCCGGCCCACGACCGACGACCGAACGGAGACCGCCATGCGGGCCGAGATCCAAGCGGTGGCCGAGGACATCGAAAAGTCCTTGTCCCTGCTGAGGAGGCATCTTTGACTGGGAGAAATCCCTCTTCCGCCTCGACGAACTGAACGCGCTGACCGAAGACCCCAACCTCTGGAACGACCCGGAGCGGGCGCAGAAGCTGCTGCGTGAGAAGAACCAGCTCGACACCGCCCTGACCGGCACCAAGGGCGTGGAGAAGGACTTGAAGGACGCCCTGGAGCTGGCCGAACTGGCCGAGCTGGAGGGTGACCAGGCCATGCTGGACGAGGTCCAGGCATCCCTGGCCGGCGTGCGTGACCGCGCCGCCAAGCTGGAGCTGGAAAGCCTGCTGTCCGGTGAGGCCGACGCCAACGACTGCTTCGTGGAGGTGAACTCCGGCGCCGGCGGCACCGAGTCCCAGGACTGGGCCAACATGCTGCTGCGCATGTACACCCGCTGGGCGGAGCAGCACGGCTACAAGGTGGAGCTGCTGGACGAGACGCCGGGCGAAGAGGCCGGCATCAAGTCCGCCACCATCCAGGTGAAGGGTCACAATGCCTATGGCTGGCTGAAGACCGAATCGGGCGTGCACCGGCTGGTGCGCATCAGCCCGTTCGACAGCCAGGCGCGCCGGCACACCAGCTTCTCCTCCGTCTCGGTGACCCCCGTGATCGACGACAAGATCGTGGTGGACATCAACGAGAAGGACGTGAAGACCGACACATACCGCTCGTCGGGCGCCGGCGGCCAGCACGTCAACAAGACGGACTCCGCCGTCCGCCTGACCCACCTGCCCACGGGCATCGTGGTCGCCTGCCAGCAGGAGCGCAGCCAGCACAAGAACCGGGCCAAGGCCTGGGACATGCTGCGTGCCCGCATCTATGAGATGGAGCTGCGCAAGCGGGAGGAGGCGGCGGCCGCCCTGGAGGCGACGAAGACGGAGATCGGCTGGGGCCACCAGATCCGGTCTTACGTCCTGCAGCCCTACCAGATGGTGAAGGATCTCCGCACCGCTGTGGAGACCAGTGACAGCGGCGGCGTGCTGGATGGCGACCTGGACCAGTTCCTCCAGGCAGCCCTGGCCCACCGCATCAAAGGGCATGAGGACGCGGCGGCGTAACAACCGACCGGTCCGGGTTACGCTTGGTGGCGGCGGTTCCCCTAGGGGCCGCCGCCATTTTCTTTAGGTCACGTGTTTGGGTCGGCTAGCACAAGGACAGGATGTTGGACTTACAGAACGGTTGCCTAAACAAACGATAGTTGCCAAAGAATTATGCACTCCTATACTTTCGTCTAGGATGCCCTCATCCGAATTCGCTATCATCGTCCCCGCCGAATCTCACCTGCCGCGACGGTGATGCATGCCCACCGCTGATTTCCTGCGCAACCTGACCATCCCCCAACGCTTGTCCGCCATCGTCGGCGTGTTCGTGCTGGGCATCCTGCTGCTGATCGCGTTCAGCCTGTATGCCCTCCAGGGTTCGGTCATGGACGGACGCAAGACCCTGGCCCAGTCCGCCGTGCAATCGGCGCACAGCGTGGTCGCCGCCTATGGGGAGCGGGAGGCCAAGGGCACCCTGTCCAGGGCCGACGCGCAGGCCGCGGCCTTGGCGGCCCTGCGCGCCATGCGCTTCGACGGCGGGGAATATGTCTGGGTGAACGACACCCGTCACGTCATGGTCATGCACCCGGTCAAGCCGGAGCTGGACGGCAAGGACATGTCCGGTTTCAAGGACCCGGCCGGCACCCAGATCTTCCAGCTTTTCGTCAGCACGGCAACGGCTGCCGAGGCAGGCGGCTTCGTGGATTACATGTGGCCCAAGCCCGGCCATGACGAACCGGTGGCCAAGACCTCCTATGTCCGCCAGTACCAGCCCTGGGGCTGGGTCATCGGTTCCGGCGTCTATGTGGACGAGGTCCAGGCGGAGGCCTGGCGGGAATCGGTGATGGTGCTGGCGGAGGCCTTTATCGTCTCCACCCTGGCCATCCTGCTGGCCGTTTGGGTGGGGCGGGACCTGCTGCGCGCCTTCGGCCGCCTCACGACCGCCACCCAGAGGCTGGCGGACGGGGCGCTGGAGACGGAGATCGCCGACAGCGACCTGCGGAATGAGATCGGCGCCATGGCCCGCGCCCTCACCATCTTCCGTGACGGCCTCGCCACCGCCCGCCGCCTCGCCAGGGAACAGGCCGCGGAGCAGGAGGCCAAGCTGCGCCGGCAGGAGGCGCAGGAACAGCTCGCCCGCGACTTCAACGCCGCGGTCAGCGGGCAGCTCCGCGCCGTCGCCGCCGCCGCGACGGAGCTGGAGGCCACCGCCGCTTCCCTGTTGCAGCAGGCGGAACAGACCGGCAGCCTGTCCGACCGGGTGGCCGACCAGGCCGGCCAGGCCCGGTCCAACTCGGAGGCCGTGGCCGCGGCGGCGGAGGAGCTGACCGCCTCCACCGGCGAGATCGGCCACCAGGTGGAACGCACCACCATGACCACGGGGGAGGCGGTGGAGAACGCCGCCCAGGCGGAGACCATCGTCAAGGACCTGGCCGCCGTGGTCACGGACGTGAACGCCGTCGTCTCCTTCATCCAGGACATCGCCGCCCAGACCAACCTGCTGGCCCTGAACGCCACCATCGAGGCTGCCCGCGCCGGGGAGGCCGGCAAGGGTTTCGCCGTGGTGGCGGGGGAGGTCAAGGCCCTTGCCAACCAGACCGCCCGGGCGACGGAGGACATCCAGGCCAAGGTGCAGGCCGTGCAGGCGGCCGCCGCCCATGCCGGCCAAGCCATCAACGCCATCGCCCGCACCGTCGCCGCGGTGGATGAGAGCAGCACCGCCATCGCCTCCGCCGTGACGGAGCAGGGCGCCGCGACGGATGAGATCAGCCGCAACATCCACCACGCCGCCCACATGACGGCGGAGGTGGCGGCCAGCATGGGCCAGATGCGGGAAAGCGCCATCTCCACCAAGGCGGCCTCCACCCAGCTCTTCGCCGCCGCCGGCGAGCTGTCGGAGAAGGCCGAGGGGCTGCGGCGGGAGGTGGAGGACTTCCTGTCCGCCATGGCCAGCGCCCAGGATCGCCGCCGCTTCGCCCGCCGCGACATGGACCTGCCGGCCGCCCTGACCCTGCCCGGCAACCGCAAGGACCCGTCCCGCACCGGCCAGGGCCGCCTGCTGAACCTGTCCGACGGCGGCGCCGCCGTGCGCGTGGACCTGCCGGCCCATGTGGGGGAGGAAGTGACCCTGGAGCTGTCCGGCGAGACCCTGGCCGGCCGCGTCGTGGACGTCACAGACGGCGTCATCCGCCTGCAATTCCGCCACGACGACCGCACCACCGCCGCCGTCCACAAGCTGCATGACCGGCTGCTGGCCGCGTAAGTCCCCCTCTCCCCACCGGGGAGAGGTCGGACGCGCAGCGTCCGGGTGAGGGGGTGGTGCCGCGGCACCGACCTCCGCAGTCTTCCTGCTCCCGGCCCCCCCCTCACCCCAACCCTCTCCCCGGAGGGGAGAGGGGGTAGAGGCCGTGGCCCGTCACGCCCCCCGCCGGCTCTCCACCCACTGGCCCACCACCTCCTCCAGGATCGGCAGGGTGACGCTGCCGTTGGTCAGGACGGCGTCGTGGAACCCGCGCAGGTCGAAGCGGGGGCCCAGCTTGGCCTTGGCCTGCTCCCGCAGTTCCAGGATGCGGTTCATGCCCACCTTGTAGGCGGTGGCCTGGCCCGGCCAGACGAAGTAGCGCTCGATCTCGTTCTCGTTGTCGGCCAGGCTGTTGGCCGTGTTGTCGTTCATCCACTGGATGGCCTGCTCCCGGGTCCACTGCTTGGCGTGGATGCCGCTGTCCACCACCAGCCGCCCGGCACGGAACAGCTCGGAACAGATGCGCCCCGCCTCGGAGATGGGCTCCTTGTAGAAGCCGTGCTCCTTGGCCAGCCGTTCCGTGTACATGGCCCAGCCCTCGCCATAGGCGGTGTCGAAGCTGAAGCGGCGGAAGGTGGGCAGGCCCGTCATCTCCTGGGCGATGGCCACCTGCATGTGGTGGCCCGGGATGGCCTCATGGTAGCAGAGCGCCTCCAGGTCGTGCCGCGTCTGCACGCTCATGTCCGACAGGTTGGCATAGAACACGCCTGGCCGGCTGCCGTCCGGGCTGGACTGCTCATAGAAGGCGGACGGGGTCGCCTTCTCCCGGAACGCCTCCACCGGCTTCACCACCACGGGGGCCTTGGGCTTGGTGCCGAACAGCTCATCCAGCCGGGCACGCATGGCATCGATATAGCCGGTGGCCGTGGCCAGGTACTCCTTGCGCCCTTCCTCCGTGTCCGGGAAGCGGAAGGACTTGTCCGTGCGCAGGTGCGTGAAGAACTCCTGCACCGTGCCCTTGAAGCCCAGCTTGGGCAGGACCTGCCGCAACTCCTCATGCAGCCGCGCCGTCTCCTTCAGGCCCAGCGCATGGATCGCCTCCGGCGCCAGGGGCAGGGAGGTGTGGTTCAGGATCATGGCCTGGTAATAGGCGGCACCGTCCGGCAGGGACCAGGCGCCCCGGCTCTCCTTCTGCCGGGCCGACAGCCCCTCCACCACGGTGATGAAGCGCTGGTAAGCCGGGGCCATCCGCTCCGCCAGCGCCTTCGTCCCGGCGGTGGCCAGGGCGTCCTTCTCCGCCGCCGGGGCGTCCACCGCCGCCAGCTTCTCCTTCAGGTTCGCCAGCAGGGCCGTGTCAGGCTTGCCCGCCTGGAACGGCGCGCCCTCCAGTACCGCCTTGGCCGAGATCAGCAGGCGGTTGTAGCTGAAGGCCGGCAGCAGGATGCCGCGATTGGCCTGTTCCGTCAGGTAGGTGCTGGCCGCGTCCATCACCTCCGGGATGCGCTCCAGCCGGGCCACATAATCCTTGGCGTCGGCCAGCGACTCGATGGCGTGGAAGCCGATCAGGAAGGACGGGATGCCCGTGTGCGGGCCGTACAGATGGCTCACCCCGCATTCATGG
This sequence comes from Aerophototrophica crusticola, assembly GCF_012913305.1. Classification (NCBI taxonomy): domain Bacteria; kingdom Pseudomonadati; phylum Pseudomonadota; class Alphaproteobacteria; order Rhodospirillales; family Rhodospirillaceae; genus Aerophototrophica; species Aerophototrophica crusticola. Next base: position 995,401 of record NZ_CP051775.1, read on the forward strand.
AAGCGCCAGGGGTGCAGGCGGATGCGCTCCGCCATCTGGTTCTCGAACAGCCGATGGCTGACCCGCGCCGCCGGGGACAGGCGGGACAGGTCGAAGCCCTTCAGCCGCTCCAGGTTCGCCTTTGATATGGCCTGCGTCTCTTCCCGGAACGCCTCATCCACCACGGTCCAGCGGTCATGGGGGCCGGGCATCTCCAACTGGGTGCGCAGTTGCGGGTCCCGCGTCAGGTCGCGCTGCCAGGCCTCCTCCAGGAAGGCGTTCAACCGCTCATCATCCGGACCGGGCGCCGCCGGCGCGCGCGGCGCCTGCGCCAGGGCGGACAGGGCCAGCGGGGCGGCGGACAGGGCCAACAGGCTGGCCAGGGTGGTGCGGCGGGTCATGGCGATGGACATGGCGGTTCCGGCAAGCGTCGGGGCGGGCCCGGGCATCCTAGCCTGACCGCAGGAAGCGCCAACCGGCAAGGTGTAACGGACGTGTAAACGGTCCCGTAAACGGGAACTCCCCGACGACACTGCCATTCTCTTGCCACCAGACCGCGCCAGCCTTTCCCGGTTTGACAAACCCAGGAATCCCGCCATGACCGCCCGCGCCTTGCCCCTGATCCTGGCCGCCAGCCTGATTGCCGCGCCGGCCACGCTGGCCCAGACCCGCGACCCCGGGGTGCGGATGCGGGACTGTGCCGAGACCAGCCTGACCCCCGACCAGCAGGCCGCCCTGGTCAAGGCCACGCAGCAGGAGCTGGCCATCTCCGGGTTCGATGCCGGCAAACCCGACGGCACCTATGGCCGCGGCACGGCCCAGGCCATCCGGGCCTACCAGAAGGCCGCCGGCATGCCCGTCACGGGCTGCCCCAGCCAGTTGCTGTTGGAACGGCTGCGCTTCGGCATGCCCAAGATTTACTCCCCCACCCGGCCCCAAGCCCCCTCCGACGTGGTCCTGATCCAGGAGGAACTGCTGCGCCGCGGCTACTGGCCCGGCCCGGCAGACGGCCGCGCGGGCAAGCTGACGGAGGAAGCCATCCGCCAGTTCCAGGTGGACACGGACCAACCCCTGACCGGCGAACCCACACCGCAGATCCTGACCCAACTCAAGGTGGGGAACCAGAACGCGCGGCGGTGATCCCTTCTTGTACGTCGGATTGGCGAAGCTTAATCCGACACCCATCCGGCGCCGGAAGCTGTCGGACTACGGCGCATCCGCGCCTAATCCGACCTACGAGGCCAACGGCTCGTACCAATCCATGGGGAAGCCGGCCTTGCCGCGGCTGACGTCGTTGAAGGGCCGCTTCAGCTCGCCCTTGAAATAGGTCCGGACCAACTCCTGCCACCAGGCCCCGGCATCGCGCCCCGCCGCGTCGGCGCAAGCCTGGAACCAGCGGCGGCCGGCGGCCACGTGGCCGATCTCCTCGTCATGGATGGTCTGGAGCACCTGGCCGCTCTCCGGGTCGCCGGCCTTGTGCAGGCTGCCCACCATGGAAGGGGTCACGTCAAGGCCGCGCGCCTCCAGCACCATGGGGACCACGGCCAGCCGGGCCGGCAGGTCGTGGGCCGTGGCCTCGCTGGCCTGCCACAGCCCGTCATGGGCCGGCAACTCGCCATAACCGCTCCCCATCGCCTCCAGCCGCCCCTGCAACAGGGCGTGGTGCTTGGCCTCGTCATCCGCCACGGTGACCCAGTCGTCGTAGAAGGCGCGGGGCAGGGGGCTTCCATCGGGCAAGGCCTGGAACCGGGCGACGATGTCCCAGGCCAGGTCGATGGCGTTCAGTTCGATATGCGCCAGGGCATGCAGCAGCGCCACCCGCCCCGCCAAGCTCTGCGCCTTGCGCCGCTTCGGCATGTCCCGGGGCAGCAGCAACTGCGGCCGCTCGGGCCGCGCCGGCCGGTCGGGCGGGCGCGCCATCCCCACCGCCGCGATCCGCCCCTCCCGCCACGCCGCCGCGAAGGCACGGGTCAGCCGTACCTTGTCAGCCGGGGCGGCGGTGGTCAGCACCGCCACGGCGGCGTGGGAAAGGGTCTGGGGCAGGGTGTCCATGCCCGCCAGATGGGCGCGATGCGCGACTGTCGTCAAGACTTTGCAGGGCACGGGAGGTCACCCCGGGCTTGACCCGGGGCCCTGGGGATCGGTCGATGCAGGGCACCGAAAGCCCTTTTCCCTTATCCTGTGATCCGCTGCCGCCCCTTGGCAAATCCGCTTTCCCAAGGGTCCCGGCTCAAGGCCGGGATGACATCAGGTGACCTGCACACGAAGGGGGGCTTTCACTCCCCCTGCTTCAGATAATACTCCGCCGGCATCTTCGGCGTGTAGTAATGGCCGGATTCCATCAGGGCGCGCTCCTTCTGCGCCTGGACATGGTCCAGCACGGGAAGGGACCAGGCGGCGCCCAGCATGCCCACCCAGATCAGGGCAGTGATGGCGCGGTCCTTCAGGGTGGCGGGGGCAGCGGGGGCGGTCTCGGCAGTGCTGGTCATGGCGCGGGTCCGTTCCGTCGTGTGACGGCATGAATGCGCCTTATTGATTGCCCAGGGCTTAACCGCGGTGGGGCCGGGCCGCGACCGCGGTGGGACATTTTCGGGGCGGTCCCGCCATCTTCCTTAACGAGGCCCCGTCACCCGCCCCGCGCCACGAAATGGGGGTTGAGGAAGCCCGGCTTGCCATAGGGCAGGGGCTGCCCGTCCATGGTGTCCACGGCCCCGCCGGCGCCCAGCAGCACGGCATGGCCGGCGGCGGTGTCCCACTCGCAGGTGGGGCCCAGGCGGGGGTACAGGTCGCCGCGCCCCTCGGCGATGCGGCAGAACTTCAGGCTGCTGCCTGCCACCACCCGCTCCGCCACCCGCAGGTTGGCCAGGTAGCCGTCAAGCTCCCGGTTATCGGCATGGGACCGGCTGGTCAGCACCGTCAGCCCCTCCGGCGGCACCGGCCGCACCCGGATCGGCTCATCCGCCTGCCCCGGCAGACCGCGCAGGGCCGTCCCCGGACCGGCGGCGGCGAAGCACTCCCCCGTGACCGGCAGCAGCACCACGCCCAGCACGGGCGTGCCGTCCCGCACCAGGGCGATGTTCACCGTGAACTCCCCGTTGCGGCGGATGAATTCCTTGGTGCCGTCCAGCGGGTCCACCAGCCAGAAGGTGCCGCCGGTCACGTCCGGCGTCAGCCCGGCGGCGGCCTCTTCCTCCGACACCACGGGGATGTCCGGGGTCAGGCAGCGCAGCACCGGCAGGATCACCGCCTCTGCCGCGTGGTCGGCGGCGGTCACCGGGCTGCCGTCCGCCTTGCGGGTCGTATCGCAGCCCGCCTCGTAATGCAGCAGGATGGCTTTCGCCGCCTCCTCCGCGGCGCGGCGGACGGGGGGCAGCAGGGCGGGGAGGTCGAGGGGCATCAAGGTCACTCCGCCGCCAGGGCCGGGGCGCCCTGCCGGATCAGGCGCCAGAGCTTCTCCGGCGTGGCAGGCATGTCGATGTGGGTCACGCCGTACGCCGCCAGCGCGTCCACCAGGGCGTTGATCACGGCCGGGCAGGCGCCGATGGTCCCGGCCTCTCCCGCACCCTTCATGCCCAGGGCGTTGGTGGTGCTGGGCACGGGGGCCAGGGTCAGGTCAACGGTTGGCATGTCCGCCGCCCGTGGCAGGGCATAATCCATGAAGGACCCGGTCAGCAACTGGCCACTGTCCGGGTCGAACACCGCCTGTTCCAGCAGGGCCTGGCCGATGCCCTGGGCGATGCCGCCATGCACCTGGCCCGCCAGCAGCAGCGGGTTCATCACCGTGCCGAAATCATCCACCACGGTGTAGCGGGTGACCCGCGGCACGCCCGTTTCCATATCCACCGCCACCTCGCAGACATGGGTGCCGTTGGGGAAGGTGGGGGCGGGGGGCTGCCAGCGCTCCACCACGGCGAAGGCGTTGCCGTCGGCATCCGCCGTCGCCTTCGCCGCCACCTCCGCCAGGCGCAGGGTGCGGTTGCTGCCCTGGGCGAAGAACAGCCCGCCCTCCGGGTCCACGCGGAAGCCCACCTCGGCCTCCGCCACCTCCAGCAGGCCGGCCGCCACGATCTTCGCCGCCTCGACCAGCTTGGCGGCGCCCGCGCGGATGGCGGCACCGCCCACGGGCACGGAGCGGCTGCCGCCGGTGCCCTGGCCATAGGTCACCCGGTCGCTGTCGCCCTGTACCACCTCGACGTCGTCCAGGCCCACGCCCAGGCTTTCCGCCAGCACCTGCTTGTAGGCGGTCTCATGCCCCTGGCCGTTGCTCTGCGTGCCGATCAGCACCAACACCTTGCTGGCGGGGGACAGGCGGATGTCCGCCTGCTCCGGCGGCCCGCCCGAGCATGCCTCGATATAGCTGGCGATGCCCAGGCCCAGCAGCTCCCCCTTGGCCCGCGCCGCCGCCTTCCGCGCCGAGAATCCGTCCGCGTCCGCCCGTTGCAGGGCCGTTTCCAGCGTTCGGCGGAAGTCGCCCGTGTCGTACTTGTGCCCCAGGGGGGTCTGGAAGGGCATGGCTTCAGGCGGGATGATGTTGCGGCGGCGGATCTCCACCGGGCCCAGCCCCGTCTCCCGCCCCGCCTTGTCCACCAGCCGCTCGATGAGGTAGGCCGCCTCCGGCCGCCCGGCGCCGCGATAGGCGTCCACCGGCTGGGTATGGGTGAACACGCCCCGCACCCGGGCATGGATGGAAGGGGTCCGGTAGATGCCGGAGAACATGCGGCACTGCCCGTCCGTGGGGATGAAGGGCGCGTAGTTGGACAGCCATGCCCCCATGTTGGCGATGCAGTCCACCCGCAGGGCCAGGAAACGGCCATCCGCGTCCAACGCCAGCTCGGCCTTGGTCAGGTTGTCCCTTCCATGGTCGTCGGACAGGAAGGCCTCCCCCCGCTCCGAGGTCCAGCGCACCGGCACGCCCAGCTTCTGCGTGGCAAAGGCGGCCAGGGCATATTCGGGGTAGGCGAAGATCTTCATCCCGAACCCGCCGCCCACGTCGGTGGTCAGCACATGGAACCGGTCGGCGGGCACGCCGAACACCTTGGCCAGCATGTCCCGCTGCATGTGGACGCCCTGGCTGGAGACCCAGATCTTGGTCCGCCCCGTCGCCCCGTCGAAGCTGGCAAGGCAGCCGCGGCCCTCCATGGGGTTCGGCACCAGCCGCTGGTTGACGACATCCAGGGTCACCACCCGCGCAGCACCGGCGAACGCCGCGTCCACCGCCGCCGAATCGCCCTTCTCCCAATCGAAGCACAGGTTCCCCGGCGCGTCCCCATGCACCAGGGCGGGGGAGGACAGCGCGTCCCCCGTCACCACCACCGCCGGCCTGTCGGCATAGTCCACCAGCACCAGCTCCGCCGCGTCGCGGGCCTGGGCGGCCGTCTCCGCCACCACCACGGCCACCGGCTCCCCCGCATGCCGCACGGTGCCGGATGCCAGCACCGGCCGGTGCTTCATGGCCATGGTCGTGCCCGCGCGCACCTTCAGCGGCACGACGCAGGGGATGGGCTTCAGCCCCGCCGCGTCCAGGTCGGTTGCCGTGTAGACGGCCTTCACCCCCGGCGCGGCCAGGGCCGCGGCGGTGTCGATGGCGCGGATGTCCGCATGGGCGTGGGGGCTGCGGACCACGGCCAGGTGCAGCGCGCCTTCCAGCCTGATGTCGTCCGTATACCGACCTTCCCCCGCAGCAGGCGGGCATCCTCGGTGCGGGGGACGGGCTGGCCGATGCCGAACTTGCTCATGGGCGGGCGACTCCCTGGGGGCGGGGAGGGGGATCATAGGCCCGCCCGCTGCCGCGGGTCAGCAGGAACCTGCTGCGCCCTGGCCGTTACCGCTGCTACCCTGACGGCAGGAGGATCAACACCATGTGCGGTCGTTTCGTGCAGGCCACCCCGGTGGCGGAGCTGGCGCGGATGTTCGGCGTCCCGGAGCTGCCGAACCTGGAGCCCAACTGGAACGTCGCCCCTACCCAGGACGTGTCCGTCATCGGAAGGGGGAGGACGGGGGCCGCCACCTGCGCACCATGCGCTGGGGCCTGGTGCCCTTCTGGGCCAAGGACATCGGCATCGGGTCCAAGATGATCAACGCCCGGGCCGACGGCATCGCGGAGAAGCCCGCCTTCCGGGAGGCGTTCAAGCGCAAGCGCCTGCTGATCCCCGCCGACGGCTTCTATGAATGGCAGGCTGCGGAGGGCGGCAAGAAGCAGCCCCTGTATTTCAAACCGGCCGACGGCCGCCCCCTGGTCTTCGCCGGCCTGTGGGAAAGCTGGAAGGGTCCCAAGGAAGCCCCGCTGGACAAGGCCCTCTTCACCACGACCATCATCACGACAGACGCCAACGCGTTCATGCGGCCCATCCATGACCGCATGCCCATGATCCTGGAGGAGGGCGACTGGGACACCTGGCTGGACCCGGAGGCCGACCGGGATACGCTGCTGTCCCTGCTGAAACCGGCGCGTGACGGCGGACTGGTGGCCGTGCCAGTCTCCACCCGGGTGAACTCCGTCCGCAACAAGGGGCCGGACCTGGTGGAGCCGGTGGGCGCCGCGGGCACGCTGATATGAGGGGCGCTCTCCCCCTGGCCCTTCTGCTGCTGGCGGCACCACTTCCCGCTGCGGCGGGCGCGGGCAAGCCGATCACCGGCACCCCTTCCGCAAGGGAGGGGGACGTGCTGGTGGTGGGCGGGCAGGAGGTGCGGCTCTACGGCATCGACGCGCCCGACCAGGGGCAGCGCTGCGAGAATGTCCGCGGCAAGGACTATGACTGCTTCGAGGTGTCCCGCAAGGCGCTGGAGGTGCTGGCCGGCACCGAGCCGGTGAGCTGTGAGACGCGGCCCGGCGGCGGCCGCATGCAGGTGGGCGTGTGCAAACGCCCCGACGGGCAGGACATCGGCGCCGCCATGGTGCTGACCGGCTACGCCCTGGCGTACCGATCCGTCTCCACCAACTACCTGCGGGAGGAGGCCCAGGCGGTCTCCCGCCGTCGCGGCCTGTGGGGTGGGCGGGTGGAGCCGCCCTGGCTCTGGCGGTCCCGCCAGTTGGAGGAAAAGCTCAACCAACGCCCCACAGCCATGACGCGCTGACGGGCGCCCGCCGGTTTCCCGGGGACGACCGTCGTCACGCGAACCTTGGACCCGGTATCATGCCAGGCGAGTGAGTTTTTGACTCATGCGCCTGGAGGCCGGCGACCGCCGGCCCGCGGGCCCGTGCCCGCGTGAGCCAAGCCCGCGGATGCGGGCGCCCGGCGCCTGAGGGGGCCGTTGATCGGTCACGATCAACGGCCACTGGTATCAGTACGTCGTCGTGCTGCGGCGGCCCGCGATCATGCGGTAAAGCGCCAGCAGGACGACCGCGCCCACCACGGCGCCGATGAAGCCCGCCCCTTCGCCCGCCCGGTACCAGCCGATCGCCTGGCCCAGGTAGGTGGCGACGAAGGCGCCGGCGATCCCCAGCAGGGTGGTGATGATGAAGCCACCGGGATCCCGGCCGGGCATCAGGAACTTGGCGACGATGCCGGCGAGCAGGCCGATGATCAGCGTCACGATGATGGACATGTATTTCCCCCGTTCTGCGTTCGGGCCCCGACGGGCTCCCGGTCGCATGAACGTCCATCAGGGAAAAGTGGTTCCCGGCTTTTCCGGGCGGGTTACCCGAACCCGGCTATTCCGTCCCGTGGCGGGGCACCAGCCGCCCCTGCTGTTGCGGCAGGGTGAAGGTGTCGCGCCGCCCCGTCAGCGCATAGAAGGTGCTGCGCAGCAGCCGCCAGTACAGGGGGCTCCGCTCCGCCAGGAAGCGGTTGCGGAAGGTCTCCCGGTCCGACACCCGGTCCGGCGCGATGAAGGCCGGGTGCAGCAAGGGGAACCGCATGGGCGCGACCGGCGCCCCGGCGAATCCGGCGCGGAAGCCCGTGGTGCTGGCGTCGGGCCGGAAACCCAGGTTGCTCACCAGGTTCACGTTGGGCACGGCACATAACGCCCCGTTCAGCCAGGCGCTGAGCTGGAATCGGTAATGCCAGGAGTTCAGCCGCCCCTCATAGGTGTTGTTGAACCGGGCGCCCCAGAAGCGCGCTGCCTCCTCGTCGCCCAGGATGTCGATCAGCCAGCCGCCGTCCCGCACCCGGGGCCACAGGCTCATCCCCATGTCCAGTTGCGCATAGGCCCGCCGCCAGGTTGCCCAGCCCCAGCTGTGGTGGAAGATGCTGAAATGGTAGCTGTCCCGGGTCCGTGCCCGGCCGTTCAGGAAATTGTTGCCGGCGATGCTGCCCACCCGCGGGTCGTCGGCATAGCGCTCCAGCAGCTCGTCGCAATAGCGGAAGAAGCTGGGGTGGGGCAGGCAGTCATCTTCCAGGATGATGGCCCGGTCCACCGCCTCGAACACCCGGGTAAGCCCGCCATGGATGCGGCGGCAGAGGCCCAGGTTCTCCTCCGCCTCGTCGCGCACCACCTCGCAAGGCCAATCCACCCGGGACAGGGCCGCCCGCGTCGCCAGGCACAGCTCCCGCTCCCCAGGACGGCCGGGGCGGGGGCCGTCGGCGATGATGAACAGCCGCCGAGGCCGCACCAGCCGCACCGTCTCCAACATCCGCGCGGCCAGGTCCGGGCGGTTGAAGACGATCAGCACGACAGGTGTCTCGACGGGGACGATCATCAAGCGGATTTCCGACCGGACGGTGGGCAGGTCCCCCGGCAAGGGGACGGGCATGGGCCACTATTGCGGCTCAAGTTCCGAACCGGAAGCGTGCAAGGTTAGTAGTTCACGCGGGTCCTGCCCCGGATGCGCGGGGTGACAGGCGGGCGATCCCCGCAATTCAGGGGTATGCCGACAGGCCAGGTCCCAGGACGCGAAGCGGCAATCCCCGGGGAGGGGCGGCCGTGCTTGCTTCGGTCTTGTAGGGGAGGACGGATGGTGGGCGCGGTAGGGATTGAACCTACGACCCCCGCCGTGTGAAGGCGATGCTCTCCCGCTGAGCTACGCGCCCATCCGTCGTCGGTGGAGCGGGCTTATAGGGCCCCTGCCGGGACCTGTCAAACCCCTTTTCGCACCCGCGCGGCGTTTTCTTTTCCGATCGCCCGGAAAGCCGCGCAACGCCTTGTGCCCCGGGTGCGTTCGACTATCTCTAACCGACAGAAGGCCCCAAGCCAGGATCGCGCCATGGCACTGCCCCGCACCCGGATGCTGTTCCCGCTGCTCACAGCCGGCCTCCTCGCCGCCGCACCGGCCAGGGCGGAGCTGGGGCCGAAGCCGGGGGACTGGTCCCTGGGCTATGCGGTCTATGTGGGCGGGGTGCATGTTCTGGACGCCACGGCCCATGTGGGGCTGGGCTCGTCCGACTACCGCATCGGCCTCGCCGCCGCGACGGAAGGCTTCCTGGGCCGGGTGGCGAGCTGGAAGGCCGACGTGGCGTCCCATGGGGTGCTGGAACCGGGCGCCGCCGGCCCGCTGCGCCCCAACTTGTTCCGCTCCCACGGGGCGTGGCAGGACAAGCCGCGCAACACGGTGGTGGAGTATACGGCCGACGGCCTGCCCAAGGTCACCGTCGCCGACCCCCGCCGGAGAAGGACCGGGAACCCGTGCCGGAGAACCTCCGCCCCAACACGGTGGACCCCATGTCCGCCGTGGTCGTGGTGCTGCAGGCGGTGGCACAGGGGCAGGGCTGCAAGGCCACGGTGCCCGTCTATGACGGCCGCCAGCGCTATGACCTGTCCTTCACGCCCAAGGGGACGGAGGACATCGCCAAGTCGGACCTGTCCGTCTTCGCCGGTCCGGCGCAGGCCTGCGGGCTCGACTTCAAGCCCGTGGCCGGCCGCTGGAAGGAGGACCGCGCCCGCCGCGACCGGGATGAGGAAGGGCGCCGCCGCAACCCCCGCGACGTCACCCTCTGGGTCGCCCCGGCCCAGGCCGACCGCCCGCCGCTGCCCGTGCGCCTGGAAAGCGATTCCCCCTGGGCAAGGTGGTGGTCCACCTGTCCAGGCTGGAGCGGGTGGGCGGGGAAAAACGGGCGGAGGCCAGGTAGGTCGGATTAGCGGCCAACGGCCGCGTAATCCGACGGCCCGACGGGACTTGCGAATTCGAAAGTTCGGTTTCGCAGGCGTTGGATTACGCGTCTGCGACGCTAATCCGACCTACGAGGCCGCCAACCTTTCCAACGCCTCCGGCAACTCGTCGAACCGGTCGATGATGATGTCCGTGCCCAGCTCCGACAGGGGCATGCGCGGGTAGCCATAGGCCACGGACACCACCGGCATCCTCGCCGCCCGCGCGGCCAGCACGTCATTCTTGTTGTCGCCGGTCATCACGGCCCCGTCCGGCGTGCCGCCCAGCTGCTCCACCACCCACAGCAGCGGCTTGGGCGAAGGTTTGCGTTCCGGCAGGGTGTCACCGCCGCAGACCGCGTCCAGCAGCCCGCCCATCCCCAGCTCCCCCAGCACCTTGTGGGTCAGCACCTGGGGCTTGTTGGTGGCGAGGCCCAGCCGGTGGCCCGCCGTCTTCAACCGCTCCAGCGTTTCCCTGACCCCGGGATAGATGCAGTGCGGGTCGGTGGGGATGGTGGCATAGATTTCCAGGTAGCGGGCCAGCACGCCCGGCAGCGCCCCCGGCGCCAGCGGCTCCCCCGTCGCCTCGAAGCCCCGCTCCACCAGCCGGGCGGCGCCGTCGCCGATGAACATGCGGATCTGCGAGTCGGTCACCGGCGGGCGCCCATGCTCCGCCAGCAGGTGGTTCAGCCCCTCGCCGATCTCCGGCGCGCTGTCGATCAGGGTCCCGTCGAAGTCGAAAACAAGGACCGGGAAGCGGCGCAGGGCGGTGCTGGTCATGGCAAGGTCACCAACGTTTGCGTGGTCTCCGAACGGGTGATATGGCACCTAGGCCGTTCCCGCCATCCAACAATGCACGTGCCCCGCCCCATGAGCCACCGTCCACTCGCCTGCGTCATCCTTGCGGCCGGCAAGGGTACCCGGATGAAGTCCGCCTTGCCGAAGGTGCTGCACCCCTTGGGCGGCAAGCCCATGGTCAACCATGTGGTCGACACGGCGCTGAGCCTGTCGCCCGACAAGGTGGTGGTGGTGGTCGGCCCCGGCATGGACAACGTGGCCGCCGCCGTCGCCCCGCACCCCACCGTGGTGCAGGTGAACCAGCGCGGCACCGGCGACGCCGTCGCCGCCGCGCGGGGGGAGCTGGAGGGTTTCCAGGGCGACGTGATCGTCCTCTATGGCGACACGCCGCTGATCCGGGCGGAGGTGTTGCGGGCCATGGTGACCGCACGGGCGGAGAAGGACGCCGCCGTGGTGGTCATGGGCATGCGGCCCGCCGATCCCGGCGCCTATGGGCGGCTGGTGGTGGGGGCCGACGGCGGCCTGGACGCCATCGTCGAGTTCCTTGACGCCACGCCGGAGCAGCGGGCCATCACCCTGTGCAACGCCGGCTTCATGGCATTCGACGGGGCCCGGCTCTGGACCCTGGTCGACGGGATCGGCAACGACAACGCCAAGGGCGAGTACTACCTGACCGACGCGGTGGCCGTGGCCCGTTCCAAGGGCTGGGCCTGCGCCGTGGTGGAGGGGCCGGTGGAGGATGCCATCGGCGTCAACTCGCGCGCCGAGCTGGCGGGGATCGAGCGCATCTTCCAGGACCGGCTGCGCAAGGCCGCCATGGACAACGGCGCCACCCTGCTGGACCCGGCGACGACCTATTTCTCCGCCGACACGAAGCTGGGCCGGGACGTGGTCGTCGGCCAGAACGTGGTGTTCGGGCCGGGGGTCGAGGTGGGCGACAACGTCACCATCAAGCCCTTCTGCCACTTCGAGGGCGTGCGCATGGCGGCGGGCGCGGAGATCGGCCCCTTCGCCCGCCTGCGTCCCGGCACGGTGGTGGAGGAGGGCTGCCATATCGGCAACTTCGTGGAGTTGAAGAACACCACCCTGGGCAAGGGCTCAAAGGCCAATCACCTGGCCTATCTGGGCGACAGCGACATCGGGTCGGGCAGCAACATCGGTGCCGGGACGATCACCTGCAACTATGACGGCTTCCTGAAGCACCGCACCACCATCGGCGATGGCGTCTTCGTGGGCAGCAACAGCACCCTGGTGGCGCCGGTGACCCTGGAAGACGGCGCCTATGTGGCCGCCGCGACCACCGTGACCCGCACCGTCACCACCAACTCCATGGCCATCAGCCGGGTGCCGCAAGAGGTCAAGGAAGGCGCCGCCGCCCGCTTCCGGGACCGCAAGAAGGCGGAGAAGGCGGCCAAGGCGGCCAAGAAGGGGTGATCGCCCCGACGGTCTGCCTTGCGCAACCGTCGGGGGTTCCAGCAGCGTCTCCCAGGGGTTAAGGTGCCGGCCAAAACCGGAACCTGGGAAGAAGCGCCATGGACCAGCACGTGAAGGATACGCCCACCGCCCTCGGCCTGAAGGACCCTGGCCTGTTCCGGCAGCAGGGCTTCGTGGCCGGCGAGTGGGTGGACGCCGACAGCGGCAAGACCATCCCCGTCACCAACCCGGCGACGGGGGAGACGCTGGGCACCATCCCCGACATGGGTGCGGAGGAGACCCGGCGCGCCATCGAGGCGGCGAACGCGGCTTGGCCCGCTTGGCGTGCCAAGACCGCCAAGGAGCGGGCCGGCATCCTGCGCAAATGGTTCGAGCTGATGCTGGCGAACCAGGAAGACCTGGCCCGAATCATGACGGCGGAGCAAGGCAAGCCCCTGACCGAGAGCCGGGGGGAGATCCTCTATGCCGCCAACTTCCTGGAATGGTTCGCGGAGGAGGGCAAGCGCGTCTATGGCGACGTGATCCCCACCTTCAAGGCCGATGCCCGCATCGTGGTAGTGAAGGAGCCCATCGGCGTCACCGCCGCCATCACGCCCTGGAACTTCCCCGCCGCCATGATCACCCGCAAGGCCGGCCCGGCGCTGGCTGCCGGCTGCCCCATGGTGATCAAGCCCGCCACCGCCACCCCCTACAGCGCCTTCGCCATGGCCGTGCTGGCGGAGCGGGCGGGCGTGCCCAAGGGGGTGATCTCCGTCGTCACCGGCTCCGCCCGCGCCATCGGCGGGGAGATGACCGGCAACCCCATCGTCCGCAAGCTGTCCTTCACCGGCTCCACGGAGATCGGCAAGGTGCTGATGCAGCAATGCGCCGGCACGGTGAAGAAGGTCAGCATGGAGTTGGGCGGCAACGCCCCCTTCATCGTCTTCGACGACGCGGACCTGGACGCCGCCGTCAAGGGCGCCATCGCCTCCAAATACCGCAACGCCGGCCAGACCTGCGTCTGCGCCAACCGCATCCTGGTGCAGGAGGGCGTGTATGACGCCTTCACGAGCAAGCTGGGGGAGGCGGTGCGCGCCATGAAGGTGGGCAACGGGGCGGAGGAGGGCGTGCTGCTCGGCCCCCTGATCGACTCGGCCGCCGTGGAGAAGGTTGAGGAGCACATCCAGGACGCCCTGTCCAAGGGCGCCAGGATCGCCCTGGGCGGCAAGCGTCACGGCCTGGGCGGCAGCTTCTTCGAGCCCACCATCCTGACCGACGTCACCACCGACATGAAGGTGGCGCGGGAGGAAACCTTCGGCCCCCTGGCGCCCCTGTTCAAGTTCAAGGACGAGGCCGAGGCCATCCGTATGGCCAACGACACGGAGTTCGGCCTCGCCGCCTATTTCTACAGCCGCGACATCGGCCGGGTCTGGCGGGTGGCGGAGAGCCTGGAATACGGCATCGTCGGCATCAACGAGGGCATCATCTCCACCGAGGTCGCCCCCTTCGGCGGCGTCAAGGAAAGCGGCATCGGCCGCGAGGGCAGCAAGTACGGGATCGAGGATTACCTGGAGATCAAGTACCTGCTGATGGGCGGGGTGAAGTAGGCCGCCTGTAGGTCGGATTAGGCGCGCCAGCGCCGTAATCCGACGGCCGACGGTGAAGCCGTCGGATTACGCGGCCACGGCCGCTAATCCGACCTACGACGCTCACGCCGCCCGCCTCGCCCCCGCCACCGCCTCCACCACCCGGACCGCCTCGCCCAGCCCGTCCTCCGCCCGCACCTTCTCCCCCAGCGCCGCGGCGCGGGCGCGGATTCCTTGGTCATCCAGCGCCCGCCGGATGGCGGCAGCCAGGGTGTCCGCGTCCAGGCTGCGATAGGGGACGCTGCCGCCGCTGATGCCCAGTTGCCCCGTCCGCCAGGCCCAGAAGAACTGGTCGGCCAGGAAAGGGACATGCACCCCCGGCTTGCCGGACCGTACCGTCGCCCCGGTCGTCCCGGCCCCGCCATGGTGGACGATGGCGGCCATGTGGGGGAAAAGCTGGCCGTGGGGCGCGGCCGCCAGGGGGAACACGGTGTCCGGAAGGTCCGCGGCCCCCAGCCCGCCCCAACCGCTGGCCAGCACGGCCCGGCAGCCGGCCTTCCCAATGGCGGCGAGCAGCAGGTCGGTGGTGGCCTTCGGGTCCCTCGGCTTCATGCTGCCGAAACCCACATAGACCGGCGGAGGGCCGGACTCCAGGAAGCGAGCCAGCTCCGGCGGCAGGGTCCAGGACGGTTCCTCCAACCACCAATAACCGGTCACATGGACATGGTTCGGCCAGTCCGTCGGCACCGGCACCACATGGCGGCTGTAGCACATCAGGATCGGCCGTTTCTCGCGCCGCATCCGCCCGAACGGCCCGAAGAAGGGCTCCGGCCCCAACCCGAAGGCGGCTTGGCGGCCCAGGTTCGTGCCGGGCCGCATCATCTGCCAGAAGAACTGGCCCAGCACATGGTGTTGCAGCTTGTAGGCCAGCCCCGGCAGGGGGCGCCTGGGCGGTGGCACCAAGGGGCTGGGAAAGGCTGACGTGGGGTATAGGGGCTGCGGGTAGGCGGCGACATAGGGGATGCCCCAGGCCTCCGACACGGCCGTGGCGGTCAGGGCGGAGCCGCCGCCGGGCACCAGCACGTCCGCCCCACGGCTGGCCTCCCGCCCGATCAGGGCCCATTCGGAGGCGTATCTCTTCACCATGTCGCGCATGGCGCCAGCCACGGCGACGGGGCTCGCCCCCTCGTCGAACATGCGCCGGCCGGCCTCGCTGTCCAGGTCGTCCTGGATGTTGCCGGTGACAGGGTGCAGCGTGACGCCCCGGCCCGCCACCAGCCCCTCGAACTGCGCGTGGGTGACCAGCCGCACCTCATGCCCGCGCCCGGCCAGCGCCACGGCCAAGGCGGCGAAGGGCTGCACGTCGCCGCGGGAGCCCAGGGCGGTGACGGTGACGATCATGTATCTGCCTCCGGATGCCTCAACCTGCTGCCCCTTCCACGGACCGCGTGCCCTTTCTTGCCGCGCGCGACCCAACAGGGGCATGGATACCCCTTTCGCCAGCGCAACATGATCCCCGAAGTGGACCGCCGAATGCCCGCGTGACCGCAACGCACCCCAACCGGACATTAAACGTGTTTGTACTGCGCCTGACCGCACACCACGCACCGCGAGGGGACCATGCCCGCACAGCCGCGCGTACTGATCGTCGAGGATGACGCCGTCACCGCCCTCATGCTCCAGAACGTCCTGTCGGACATGGGGTGTGAGATTTGCGGCCTCGCCTCCACGGCCCCTCGGGCCGTCGCCCTGGCCGATTACCACCGCCCCGACGTGGCGCTGGTGGATGTCCGCCTTGCGAAGGGTACGGACGGGTTGGCCGCCGCCAAGGAGATGCGCGACTTCCTGAAGCTGGACGTCCTGCTGATGACCGGCTGGCGGCTGGAGGATGACGGGGAAGGCATCAACCTGCCCCTGATGCAGAAGCCCCTGGACCCCACCCGCGTGAAGGACACCGTCCGCCAGATCCTGGAACGCCGCAAGGCCCCCGCCATCGCCGACGCCTGACCGGGGCAATTTCCCTTAATCGCCCGTCCGCGCCGCCGGCCGGGGCATAGGCCCCCGGTCGGCGGCGTACCCGTTCGGGGCATGGCTGGGCCGACGCTGGACCCCATGCCCCCGTCCGTGGCACACCCCATTTACCCCAGGGTGAATGGCCCGGTGTCCCGGGCGGCAACGGAGGATCGGCGATGGCGCGCTTCGACTATGACCTGTTCGTGATCGGGGCCGGTTCCGGCGGCGTGCGGGCGGCCCGGATCGCAGGGCAGCACGGCGCAAGGGTCGCCATCGCGGAGGAGCGCTACTTCGGCGGCACCTGCGTGAACGTGGGCTGCGTGCCGAAGAAGCTGTTGGTCTTCGCCGCCCATTTCGGCCACGACTTCGAGGATGCCGCCGGCTTCGGCTGGGACGTGCCGCAGAAGCCCACCCTGGACTGGGAGCGGCTGAAGGCCAACGTGGCGGGGGAGGTGGGCCGCCTCAACGGCATCTACCGCCGCCTGCTGGAAGGGGCGGGCTGCACCATCTTCGAGGGCCGCGCCCGCATCGCCGGCCCCAACACCATCAGCATCAACGGCCAGACCGTGACGGCGGAGCACATCCTGGTGGCCGTGGGCGGCTGGCCGGAGCTGCCGGACCAGCCGGGGGCGCAGGAATATGGCCTGACATCCAACGAGATGTTCTCGCTCCCGAAGTTCCCCAAGCGCCTGATCGTGGCGGGCGGCGGCTATATCGCGACGGAGTTCGCCTGCGTCTTCAACGGCCTGGGCGCGGAGGTGACGCAGCTCTACCGCGGCAAGCAAATCCTGCGCGGCTTCGACCGTGACGTGCGGGAGTTCCTGGGGGAGGAGCTGGTCAAGTCCGGCATCAACCTGCGCTTCAACACCATCATCAGCCGGATCGAAAAGTCCGGCGATTGCCTGATGGTCAGCCTGTCGGACGGGCGGGAGCTTGAGGCGGACGCCGTGCTCTACGCCATCGGCCGCCGGCCCCACACGGCGGACCTGGGCCTCGAGACGGTGGGCGTCGAGCTGGACGACAAGGGCGCCATCCGGGTGGACGCGGACTACCAGACCACCGCGCCCGGCGTGTACGCCCTGGGCGACGTGACCAACCGCATCAACCTGACCCCCGTCGCCCTGGGGGAGGGCCATGTGTTGGCGGACCGGCTGTTCGGCAAGATGCCGGACCGGGCGGTGAACTATGACAACATCCCGACCGCCGTCTTTTCCATCCCCCCCGTCGCCACGGTGGGCATGCCGGAGGAGGAGGCGCGGGCCAAGGGCATCCCGGTGGACGTCTACCGCACCAACTTCAAGCCCATGCGCAACGCCATGGCCGGCCGTGAGCAGCGCACCCTGATGAAGCTGGTGGTGGAGCGGGAAAGCCAGAGGGTCATTGGCGTGCACATGGTGGGCGCCGACACGCCGGAGATGATCCAGGCCGTCGCCGTGGCCATGAACGCCGGGGCCACCAAGCAGACCTTCGACCAGACAATCGGCCTTCACCCCACCGCGGCGGAGGAGTTCGTCACCATGCGCACCAAGGCGCCCGAGCCGCTGCCGATGGATTGACACCCCCGAAAAGAAAAGCCCCGCCGGTGGGGACCTGGCGGGGCTTGAAGTCGTACGAGTGACCGGACCGGCAGGGTAAGGGAGGGGAGACGTGCCGGACCGGTACCGACTGAGCGGGGAACGATCAGTAAGGCGAAACTAATCCCCTGGCCCCGGCCCCGCTGTGACGGTGGTCACGCCGGGTTAAGGTCGATCAGCTCGCCGTGCAAAGCACACGCGGGCATGCAGAATTCGATGATGGACGGGGCGACCTCCGCCGGGGTGCGCAGGGTCTTCGCGTCCTCCCCGGGGAAGGCCTTTTCCCGCAGCTTGGTCGCCACCGGGCCGGGGTCCACCAGGTTCACCCGCAGGCTGGTCTCCAGCGTTTCCGCGGCCCACATGCGCCCCATCATGTCCAGGGCGGCCTTGGAGGCGGCATAGGCGCTCCAATAGGCGGTGGGCTGGCGGCCCACCCTGTCGGTCAGCAGCACGGCGCGGCCGGCGTCGGACCGGCGCAGCAGCGGGTCCACGGTACGCACCAGGCGCATGGTAGCCGTGACGCCCACGCCGAACACCCGGTCCCAATCCTTGGGGTCCGCATGGGCCAGCGGGCCGATGGTGCCGAGCTGGCCCGCCGCGTGGACGAACACGTCCAAGCGCCCGAACCGCTCATAGATCGCCGGGCCCAGGCTGTCCAGCTTGGCCCCGTCCATCAGGTCCTGCGGCACCAGCGTGGCGCTGCCGCCCACGGCCTTGACCCGATCGTCCACCTCCTCCAGCCCGCCAACGGTGCGGGCCACCAGCACCACATGCGCGCCTTCCGCGGCCAGCCGCTCCGCGACGGCGGCCCCGATGCCGCGGGAAGCGCCGGTGACGAGCGCGACACGGCCGGTCAGGCGGCCGGTGGGGGAGGGGGTGGTCATGATGGGATCCGGATTCTTCTTTGTAGGTCGGATTAGGTGCGCAGCACCGTAATCCGACGTCTCTGATAGGGGTAGGCAGTCGGATTACGCGGGCTTGCGCCCGCTAATCCGACCTACGGGGACGGCCGTCAAGCCCGCCGCTCCGCCAACTGGTGCACGTCCGCGGGCCGGGGGGCCTCGAAGTCGGTCAGGGGGATGGGGTAGTCGCCGGTGAAGCAGGCGTCACAGTACTGGGCCCCGGCATCGCGCTTGGCGTGGCCCAGGGCCTTGTAAAGGCCGTCCAGGCTGATGAAGGCCAGGCTGTCGGCACCGATGAAGCGCCGCATCTCCTCCACGCTCAGCTTGTGGGCCAGCAGCTTCTCCTTCTCCGGCGTGTCGATGCCGTAGAAGCAGCTATGGCTGGTGGGCGGGCTGGAGATGCGCATGTGCACCTCCTTGGCGCCGGCGTCGCGCATCATCTCCACGATCTTCACGCTGGTGGTCCCGCGGACGATGCTGTCGTCCACCAGGATCACGCGCTTGCCCTGGATATAGGCGCGGTTGGCGTTGTGCTTCAGCTTCACGCCCAGCCGGCGGATTTTGTCGGTCGGCTGGATGAAGGTGCGGCCCACATAGTGGTTCCGGATGATGCCCAGGTCGAAGGAGATGCCGCTCTCCTCCGCATAGCCCAGCGCCGCGGGCACGCCGCTGTCCGGCACGGGGATGACGATGTCCGCGTCCACGTTGCTCTCGATGGCGAGCTGCGCGCCGATCTTCTTGCGCACTTCGTAGACGGAGTGGCCCTCCATGAAGCTGTCGGGCCGGGCGAAGTAGATGTACTCGAAGATGCAGAACTTGGACGGGGCGGACTGGAAGGGGCGCAGGGACTGCACCTGGCCGGCCTCCAGCACCACCATCTCACCCGGCGCCACGTCGCGGATGTACTCGGCGCCGATGATGTCCAGGGCCACGGTCTCCGACGCCAGCACCGGGTGCTCCCCCAGCATGCCCAGCACCAGGGGGCGCACGCCGGACGGGTCGCGCACGCCGATCACCTGGTCCTTGCCCAGGCAGACCAGGCTGTAGGCGCCCTCTACTTGCCGCAGCGCCTCCACCAGACGGTCGATGACGTTGCCGCCGCGGGCGGTGGCCATCAGGTGGATGATGGTCTCCGTATCCGTGGTGGACTGGAACAGGCAGCCGCGCCGCACGAGCTGCCGCCGCAGCATCAGGGCATTGGTCAGGTTGCCGTTGTGCGCCAGGGCGAAGCCGCCGAACTCGAACTCCGCATACAGGGGCTGCACGTTGCGCACCGCCGTCTCACCGGTGGTGGCGTAGCGCACATGGCCGATGGCGGCGTTGCCCTTCAGGCTCCGCATCACGGCCTCGGAGCCGAAGATGTCGCCCACCTGGCCCAGGGCGCGGTGGCTGGGGAAGTCGCGCCCGTCGAAGCTGACGATGCCCGCCGCTTCCTGCCCGCGGTGCTGCAGGGCGTGCAGGCCCAGCGCCACCAGTGCCGCCGCGTCCAAGGGGCCGAGCACGCCGAACACGCCGCACTCCTCGCGGAGCTTGTCGTCATCGAAGGGGTGGGTGGTGAGCATCGGCGGTCTGCCTTCCATGCTGGGACGTCGGGGCCAGGCCTATCGTCCGGCCGGGGTGGGCTGGGGGGCCTGGGGGTCGGGGGTATCGGTGTTCTTGATCAACTGGTCGAGCCGGCCCAGCGCCTCGCCGTTATAACCCTGATCCGCGGCGGGCGCACCCGCCTTGGTCGCCCCGGCTGGGGCGGGGTTGGACAGGCGTTCCAGGGCCTGTTTGGCTTCCATGGCGCGCCGGGCCTGCTCCTGCGCCTCCCGCGCCGCGCGCTGGGCGGGGTCCAGGGTGGTGTCCGGCAACAGGCCGCGGATTGTCTCCGCCCCCGCGGCCATCAGGGGCCGGGTACGGGCATTGGCCAGCCAGTCCGGCGGCGTGTCGGGCCAGAGCCACTGGCTGAACATGAAGGCCAGGCTGACCACCGCCGCCCCGCGCACGGCGCCGAAGGCGAAGCCCAGGCTCCGGTCGATGGCGGACAGGCCGCTGTCCTGCACCCGGCCGGACACGGCATGGGTCAGCATGGAAAAGGCGATCAGGGCCACCGTGAACACGCCCAGCACGGCGGCGCCGTCGGCGATGATCTGGGTGCCGATGTACTGGCGGGCGACAGGGGCCGCGTGGGGAAAGGCCCAAAGGGTGGCGAAGGCGGCGCCGATCCAGGCGGCGATGGACAGCACCTCCCGCGCGAAGCCGCGGGCGAAGGCCATGAGGGCGGACAACAGGACGATGACGATGACCGCCACGTCCACGGGGTTCAGGCCGTTCCCGTCCATCGCCTTACCCCTTCACCCGGGCCGGCGCCCGCGGCGGCACGTTGCCCGGCTGGAACAGCGGCAGCAGGTCCGACAACTGGTCCAGCTCCAGCCGCTTCAGCCCGTCGTCGCCGGCATTCCCGCGCGACCGGCGGGGCGACGGCATCAGGGCGCGGCCGAAGCCCAGCTTCGCGGCCTCCTTCAGGCGCTGGTCGGTCTGGCTCACGGCGCGCACCTCCCCCGACAGGCCGATCTCCCCGAACACCACGGCGTCGGCCGGAACCGGCTCCCCCGTCAGGCTGCTGACCAGGGCGGCGGCCACGGCCAGGTCGGCGGCCGGCTCCGTCACCTTCAGCCCGCCGGCGACGCTCAGATACACGTCGTTGGCGCCGATGGCGACGCCGCAGCGCGCCTCCAGCACCGCCAGCACCATGGCGAGGCGCGCCGAGTCCCAGCCCACCACAGCCCGCCGCGGCGTGCCCAGGGGGGAGGGGGCTACCAGCGCCTGCACCTCCACCAGCACGGGCCGCGTGCCCTCCAGCCCGGCGAAGACGGCGGTGCCGGTGATGTCGCCGCGGCGGTCGGCCAGGAACAGCTCCGACGGGTTGGTGACCTCCACAAGGCCGTCCTCGCCCATCTCGAACACGCCGATCTCATCCGTCGGGCCGAATCGGTTCTTCACGGCGCGCAGGATGCGGAACTGGTGGCCGCGCTCGCCCTCGAAGTACAGGACCGTGTCCACCATGTGCTCCAGCACGCGGGGGCCGGCGATCTGGCCGTCCTTGGTGACGTGGCCGACGATCAGCAGGGTGATGCCCCGGCGCTTGGCGACGCGGATCAGTTCCGACGCGCTGGCCCGCACCTGGGCAACGGTGCCCGGCGCGCTGTCCAGCGTGTCCACATACATGGTCTGGATGGAGTCGATCACCGCCACCCGCGGCCCCTCCGCCGTGTCCAGGCTGGCGACGATGTCGCGCACGTTGGTGGCGGAGGCCAACTCCACCGGCGCGTTGACAAGGCCCAGGCGGGCGGCGCGCATGCGTACCTGGTCCACCGCCTCCTCACCGCTGATATAGGCGCAGCGCACCTCCTGCGCAAGGCAGGCCGTGACCTGCAGCAGCAGGGTGGACTTGCCGATGCCCGGGTCGCCGCCGATCAGCAGGGCCGAGCCGTGGACGAGGCCGCCGCCGCAGACCCGGTCGAATTCCTGGATGTGGGTCATGCGCCGCGGCGCGTCGCTGGACACGCCGGACAAGGGCACGAACTCGATCCGCTTCCCGGACGCCTTGCCTAGGCCTTTCGGCACGGATTCGGCGGCCTGCTCCTCCACCAGCGTGTTCCACTCGCCGCAGGCCTCGCACTTGCCCGCCCATTTGGGAAAGCTGGCGCCGCAGTTCTGGCAGACATAGCGGGTGTTGGCTCGGGCCAAGGCCAGGGCTCCGGTTCATGACAGGCGCGTTTCATATAGCGCCTTCGGCCGATGGATCGGAGTGCCTCATAACACGATTGCGTTGGACGCGGGGACCCCACACGGGGTAGGGCACGGAATGTCACTCTATGCGCGCCGCCGTTGATCGTGACCGATCAACGGCCCCTCAGGCGCCGGGCGCCGCCATCCGGCGGCTTGGCTCACGCGGGCACGAGCCCGCGGGCCGGCGGTCGCCGGCCTCCGGGTGCATGAGTTGAAGCCTCAAGCACCCGGTGCCACCGGGGTCGATGGAGGTGTCAGGCGGCGTCCAGCGTCGGGATGCGCTCGATCTCCGCCGCCATCTCCCGCCGAAGTCTGGCCAAGTCATGCCGGGCCTGGAGAGTCAGCCAGAGGTCCGGCCCGTTGCCGCACAGCTTGCCCAGGCGCAGGGCCATGGCGGGGGTCACCGCCGCCTTCTCCGCCAACAGCCCATGCAGCGCTTGGCGGGACACGCCCAGCAGGGCGGCGACATCCGATACCGGCTTGCCGAGGGCGGGCAGGATGTCCTCCCGCAGCAGTTCGCCGGGATGCATGGGGGGCAAGGCGGTCATGGCCGGGCTCCGGTCAATGGTAATCCTCGATATCCACGTCGACGGCGTCGGCACCGTCCCACCCGAAAGTCAGCCGGTAGTTGCCGCTCACCCAGACCGACCAACGCTTCGGCTTCCCATGCAGGCCGTGGAACCTATAGCCGGGAAGGTTCATGTCCTCCGGGCGGCCGGCCGCGTCCAGGGCCAACAGTTGGCGACGGACGCGCTCACGGTTTTCAACCGGCAGACGCCGTGGATCCCCGGTGTCCCAGAACTGCTTCAACACCTTGTTCCGAAAATCGCGGATCATGCGGTGATGGTCGCATGGGCACGCGTGAGTGTAAAGTGTCGCTTTACGCGCCTTGCCCCTCTGCCGGCACCAGCACCACCGCCGCCCGGCCGGGGATGTGCCAGCCGTCCTCCTGCTCCACGGGGGAATAGCCCAGGCCGCCATATCTGGGGTCCTCGCTGGACCAGCAATGGCACCAGCCGGCGCGGGTGGGGGCGCCCAGCAGGGGCTCGGGGGCGGGGGACAGGTGCAGGTCCGGGCCCAGGTTCACCAGCAGCACGCGGTCCCCCTCCGGCCCGAACCAGCGCAGGACAAAGCATTCGGGCGCCAGCACCGATCCGTCCAGCACGCTGGCGTCCTGGCGGCGAAACACCGGGTCCTCCCGCCGCAGGGCCAGCAGGTCGTGGTGCAGGGCCAGCCACTCTGCGTTGGTCTCCCGCTCCCCATGGTCCAGCTTGCAGGCCTCGAAGGTCTGGCGGTCGGCGGGGTCGCACAGCTCTTCCTTCACCTCGCTGTGGGCTATGGACTGGAACTGGTTCAGGAACTCCCGCCGGCCGCGGCGCACGGCCTTGGCCAGGTCGCCCGAATGGTCGGCGAAGTAATGGAAGGGGGTGCTCGCCCTGAACTCCTGCCCCTGGAACAGCATGGGCGTGGCGGGGATCAGCAGCATGTAGGCGGTCATGGCCCGCAACTGCCCCGGCCCGGTCAACCGGTCGATCCGCCAGCCGCGGGCGGAGTTCGCCACCTGGTCATGGTTCTGCAGGAAGGACACCATGGCCGCCTGGGGCTGGCCGAAGATGTTGCTGCCGCGCCGCTTGCCCTGCCAGACATAGTGCTGCCCGGTATAGAGGAAGCCGTATTTGGCGGCGGAGACGAATTCCTGCGGGCTGCCCCGGTAATCCTTGTAATAGGCCTCACGCCGGCCGGTCAGGGCGACGATGGCCGTGTGGTGGAGGTCGTCGTTCCACAGGGCGTCCAGCCCATGGCCGCCCTGGTCCCGCGGCAGGACCTGGCGCAGTTCCTGCGGTTCGTTCTCCCCCACGATGAAGGTGCCGCGCTCGCCTCCCGCCTCCCGCACCGCCGCCGCGACCTCGGCGATGATGTGGGGGGTGCTGGCGTCGAAGATCTGCTGGGTGGCGTCCAGGCGCAGCCCGTCCAGGTGGAACTCCTCCACCCAGTAGCGGGCGTTCGATACCATGTAGTCGCGCACCGGCCCGCTGTCGGGCCCGTCGAAATTCAGGGCGTCGCCCCACTCGTTCTCGTACCGGTCGCTGAAATAGGACTTGGCGAACTGGGACAGGTAGTTCCCGTCAGGGCCGAAATGGTTGTAGACCACATCCAGGATCACCCCCAGGCCCAACCCGTGCGCCCGGTCCACGAAGCGGCGGAAGTCGTCGGGCGACCCGTAAAGCCGGGTGGGCGCGAACAGGTTCACCCCGTCATAGCCCCAGCCGAAGCTGCCGGCGAAGTCCGCCACCGGCATCACCTCCAGGCAGGTGACGCCCAGGTCGCGCAGTTCCTCCAGCCGCCCGATGGCGGCGTCCCAGGTGCCCTCCGGCGTGAAGGTGCCCACATGCATCTCATAAAGGACCATGCCCTCCCGCCGGACACCCTCCCAGCCGTGGTCGGTCCATTGGAAGCTGGCGGGGTCCACCACCTGCGACGGGCCGTGGGGACCGTCCGGCTGGAAGCGGGACATGGGGTCGGGGTAGAGGTAGTCACCGCCGTCCAGGCAGTATTTGTAGCGGCTGCCGGGCTTGGCTTCCGGTACCAGGGCGGCGAAGAATCCGTCCCCCTCAGGGTTCAGCGGCAGTTCCGCCCCGTACTCCAACCGCAGGGCCACGCGGGACCGGTCGGGCGCCCAGATACGGAAATGCACCCCGCCGCCGGGCTGTACCTCCGCCCCCTGCGGCAACCGCCGCGCCGCCGAGCCCCGCCTCGCCATGTGCATGTTCCCTGATGGCCCCGACCAGAGGCGACAACCGGGCGGGCAGGGGAAATGTCCCGTGACGAAGAAAGGGCCGGCCACGGGGATGGCCGGCCCCTTGTCGGGCATAAGTCCAGGAGTGCGGGCCTACTTGCCCATTCCGCCCATCATCATCGGCGCGTAATCCTGGCCGTTGACCAGCAGCTGGCCCGTCTCCGTCACCTGGATGCGGTAAGTGTGGGTGGTGGCACCCTCCGGCGTCTTCCCGGCGGTGCCCATGCCCTGGGCCATGCCCAGCAGCATGGCGGCCTGGGCCCGGCTCTCATCCGCCTTCTGTCCGGGCTGCGGGCTCAGGGCCTTCACCGCCTTGTCCAGGTCGCGCAGCACAAGGGTGAAGTCCGCGACGGCGTTGAACGGTGTGCCGGGCTTCAGTTGCGTGGAGCCTGACATGTCCAAGCCGGCACCCGGCGCGGTCGCCGCCACCTTTTCCACCTTCAGCACGGCGCCGGACTGCATCACGGCCCCCATCAGCGGCATGATGGCAAGCTGTTCCGCCGCGGACCGCTCGGGCGAGCCTTCCTCCCCCGTGGACTGGGCGGCCAGCAGGCCCTTCATGGCCGGGCCCAGCGCCGCCAGGGGCAACTTCTCCGCCGAGAGCTGGATGGTCATGCCGGTGGGCACCAGCTCCTGCATGGGCGGGGTGGGGGACATGGACAGGCCGCCATAGCCGAGGCCCAGGGACACGGTCCCCTGGCCGTCGCCGGCCTTGGCATAGCCCAGGCTGTACTGCGCGTCGCCCAGGGACACCCGGTTGCCGTCGCCGGAGACATCCAGCCCCTTGACGGAGAAGGTCATCTTCATGGTGCCCAGCACGTCGAACATGCGGCCGACGTCGTCGAACATGGCGGCCACCTGGGCCGGGGCCGGGTCGCCGCCCGTGGACGCCGCCTCCAGCGCCTTCACCTTTTCCTGCATGGACCGCGCGACGGCCATGTAGGCCGCCATGTCGGTGCCGCTGGTGGTCATGGCCACCCGCGCCTCGCCCAGGCTGAAGCCCGGCCCGGCGGCCTGGGCGGCCCGGAAGCCGGTTGCGGCGTAATCCATGGCGATGTCGAACTTGCCGGGGGCGGACTGGGTGCCCTTGGTCGTCCCGGCGATCCCGTCCACGCTGCCCAGCACCGTGGCCCCCTCGGACAGCACGACCTTGCCCACGGACAGGGTCGAGTCCACCGTCGTATCGAACTGCGGCAGCCAGACACCCGACAGGGTGCCGCCGGCGATGCCCACCGTCACCGGGGTCCCGCCGTCCGCCGGCTTGGCCGTCATGGTGGCGGGCAGGGCGGCCTCGAACTTGTAGTTGCCGTCCTCCAGCGGGGTGACCTTGGCGGTGAGCACGCCGGCGTCGAACGTGCCTGCGCCGTCGGCCAAGTGGGCCAGCACCCGGGCAGGGTGACCTCGTAATGGTCCTTGGCGGGCTTCGCCACCGGCCCGCCCTGGATCTCGATGGTGTAGCTGCCGGGGCTGTCGGCCAGGTAGAGCGGCAGTTGCTGCTTGATGCCGTTCTCGATCTTCCGCGCGCCCGCCTCATCGATCTGCGGTCCCTTCTCGCCGCAGGCGACAAGGGCAAGCAGGGTGCTGCCAGCAGGGCGGCGCGGAAGGGATGGCGAAGCATGGCGTCTCCAGGACGGGTTGGCGCGGGCCGCGCCCGCAAGCCCGCACAAACTATAGGAGTAGGGCGTTCCCGTCCACCGGCTGGGGGGCGGTCAGAACCGCAGGGCGAAGGCCGTGCCGCCCCCTTCCGCCGGGGCCACGGCGATGCTGCCGCCATGGGCCAGCATGATCTGCCGGGCCAGCGACAGGCCCACGCCCGACCCCTCACGCTTGGTGGTGAAGAAGGGGACGAAGATCTTGTCCGCCACCTCAGGCGGGATGCCCGGCCCATTGTCCGCCACGGTGACCAGCACGCGCCCGCCCTCGTCCAGGTGGGCGGTGACCTTGACCACCCCGTCCTCCCGCCCGCCCAGGGCTTCGACGGCGTTCTTCAGCAGGTTGATCAGGATTTGGTCCAGCAGGTCCGGGTCGGCGGACACCTCCAGCTGCGGCGGCAGGACCAGCGCCTCGAACCGGATGCGCTTTTCTGCCATGGCGGGGGTCATCAGCCGTTCCATCCGGTCCACCACGTCCCGCACCTTCACCCGTTGCAACTGGGGCTTGGGCACGCTGGTGAACTGGCGGTAGCGCTCCACGAAGCGCAGCAGCCCGTCGCTGCGGCGGGCCACCGTGTCGATGGCCTGCTCCGCGTCCTGCATCTCCTCCGCCAGGTCGGGACGGTCCTCCACCTTCTCCCGCAAATCCGCCAGCACCGCCTGCGCCGTGCGGGTGAGGGAGGAGACGGGGGTGAGGCTGTTCATCATCTCATGCGTCAGCACCCGCACCAGGTCCTGCCAGGCCTTGACCTCCGTCGCCTCCAGGTCGCCGGCGATGTTCTGGAGGGAGACCAGCAGCCGCGGTTCCCCCAGCAAGGTCAGCTGCGTCGCCGCGACGGTGAGCTGCTGCGGCCCGCCGCCCACGCCGGCCGCCACCCGCAGCAGCAGCCGGTCGCCCGGCTTCAGCTCCCGCAGCGCGTCCTCCACCGTGTGGCCGTCCGCCGTCCGCCGTGCCAGGTCCTCAGGCCCCAGCAGGCGGCGGGCAGCGTTGTTCAGCAGCTCCACCCGCCGGCCCTGGCGCGGCTCCGGCCAGACGGCGGCCAGGGCCACGGGCACATGCTCCAGAAGGGCGTTCAGGTACTCGGCCTGCCGCTCCGTGTCGGCGCGGGTGGCCTTGAACCGCTCCAGCACCGTGGTGAAGGCGGAGCCCAGCTCATCGAAGGCACTGCCCAACCCCCTCATGCCGAAGGTCTGGCTGAAGTCGGAATGGGCGATGGCGGTCAGGAAGCGGGACAGCTCCCGGTTGGTCGTCGTCACCGTGCGCAGCAGCCCGCCCACCTGAACCAGGATGGCGACGGCCACCAGCAGGGTCGTGGCGCGATACTCCGTCGCCACCAGCAGCACGCCCAGCAACATGGAGGACAGCGCCAGCAACGCCACCCGGACCGTGACGTTCAGCTCGAACCGCTTAGAGCCCATGGCGGCCCCCGTGGGATTGGCCTGGGTGGGAGACCAGCCCCCTCTCCCAGGGGGAGGGGGATCGCGTTGCGCCCGGTGGTGCAGGGTTCCCCATCTCACAGCCCATGCTTTTCCATCCGCCGGTAGAGGCTGGCCCGGGTGATGCCGAGGTCGTGGGCCGCGTGGCTGATGTTGCCCTGGTGCTTGGTCAGGGCCCGGCGGATCGCCTCCTTCTCCACCGCTTCCAGGTCCAGCGTGTCCAGCACAAGGGCCGCGTTCCCGCCCGGTGCCGCGGCCGCGGCGGAGGGCGCCGACGCCGCCGGCTGCTGCCCTGAGGTGGAGGGGAGGGAGAAATCCTCCGCCTCCAGCACCTCACCCCCCGCCAGGATCATGGCCCGTTCCACCGCGTGGCGCAGGGCGCGCACGTTGCCGGGCCAGCGATAGGCCATCAGCCGCCGCAGCGCCTCAGCCGACACCCGCTTGGGCGGCATGTTGTATTTGCGGGCGTACATGCCGATGAAGTGGTCCAGCAGGGCGGGGATGTCCTCCGGCCGGTCGCGCAACGGAGGCAGGTGCAGTTCCACCGTGTTGATGCGGTACAGCAGGTCCTGCCGGAACACGCCCTCCTTGTTGAGCTGCTCCACCGGCATGTTGGTGGCGGAGATCAGGCGCACGTCGATGGGGATGGGCTTGGTCCCACCCACCGGCACCACCACCCGCTGCTCCAGCACGGTCAGCAGCTTGGATTGCAGGTGCAGGGGCAGGTTGCCGATCTCATCCAGGAACAGGGTGCCGCCGTTGGCCGCCACCAGCCGGCCCACCCGGTCCTCCCGCGCGTCGGTGAAGGCGCCCTTCTTGTGGCCGAACAGCTCGCTCTCGAACAGGCTCTCCGCCACGGCGCCCAGATCGACGCTGACGAAGACCTGGTCGCGCCGCTTGGAGCGGCGGTGGATTTCCCGGGCGATGACCTCCTTGCCGGTGCCGTTCTCCCCCAGCACCAGGACGTTGGCCTCCGTGGGGGCGGCGCGGTCCAGCAGGGTGAAGACCCGCGCCATGGCGGGGCTGGACCCGATGACGGGGATGGGCGGCCCGTCCAGGGCGGCGGCCAGCTCCTTGGCCTTGCCGCCCAGCTCCTGCGCCTCGCGGCGGGAGGCGGTCAGCTTCAGGGCGGAATGCAGGGTGGCCACCAGCCGCTCGTTCTGCCAGGGCTTCAGCACGAAATCCGCCGCCCCCTGCTTCATGGCGTCCACCGCCGTGCCCACGTCGCCATAGGCGGTCATCAGCACGATGGACAGGGTGGGGTCGATCTCCAGGATGCGCTTCAGCCACTGGAAACCCTCGCGCCCCGTGTTGGCGCCGATGGCGAAGTTCATGTCCAGCAGGACGGCGTCGAACCCCTCATCCTTCAGCAACTGCGGGATGCGGTCCGGCCGCGGCTCGGTATGGCAGGCGATGCCTTCCCGCTTCAGCAGCAGCCGCGCCGCCACCAGGATGTCGGCATCGTCATCGACGATCAGAACCCGTCCCGCCACGTCCAATCCCCCTTCACGCAGCCCGTCCGCCGGTGGCCCGTTCGTCGGGCGCCCTTGTGTCCGTCCATGGACAGCGGACTGTCCGGAAGCGTACACCCCGAACGGGGTGCCGCGCAGCCGGAATCCGGCAAATCCGCCGTCTCCAGGGGCACCGGCGCCCCTGGCATGCCCCTTGCCTGCAAACCCCGGGCCTACATGGGGGAGCGGAGGGGGGACACCATGCTAAGCCACTATGCGAGCATCACGCTGCGGACCCTGGCCCGGCACAGGCTCTATGCCGCCATCAACCTGTTCGGCCTGGCGGTCGGGCTGGCGGCGGCGCTGCTGATCCTGGTCTATGTCCGGCATGAGACCTCATACGAGCGGCACTTCCCCGACCTGGACCGCATCTTCCGCATCGGCGAGGACTCCGCCGACCCGGCGCGCCAGGGGCCTGTGCGCTTCACCTTCGTCTCCCAGCCCATGGCGGACCTGATCCGCAGCCAGAAGGACAGCCTGGGCGTGGAGGCGGTGACGCGGGTGGAGCCGGGCCGGCCGGCCCTGACCCGCGGCGACAACCCGCTTTATCAGGACGTGGCCTATGTGGACCCGGACTTCCTGCGCATCTTCCGCTTCCGGTTCGTGGCAGGGGACCCGGAAACGGCGCTGGCCACCCCTGACAGCCTGGTCCTGTCCGAGACGGCGGCCCGCAAGTTCTTCGGTGACGAGGACCCGCTGGGCCGCACCCTGACCAGCAGCCGCGGCACGGCCTTCCGCGTCACCGCCGTGATCGCCGAGCCCGAGGGGCCCAGCGCCGTCTGGTTTGAGGCGCTGATGTCCACCGCCGCCCCCGGCTTCGGCGCGCCGCTCTGGATCAACAGCAATGGCCCGGTCTATGTACTCACCAAGCTAGGCGTCACGGCGGCGGACCTCCGGCAACGGCTGGAGGCCGTGGTCATCCCCCTGATCCCCCAGGACGTGCGCGACGACTCCAACGGCATCAGGCTGACGCCGGAGCCCATGGCCGACACCCACCTGCATTCCGGGCGCTGGGACAGCCTGACGGAGCCGCCCGCCAGCGCCGGCACCGTGTATGCCATGGCGGGCATCGCCCTGCTGCTGCTGGGCATGGCGGCCATCAACTACACGAACCTCGCCACCGCCCGGGCCAGCCTGCGCACGCGGGAGGTGGGCCTGCGCAAGACCGTCGGCGCCAAGCGGCGACAGCTCATCCTGCAGTTCCTGGGGGAGTCCGTCATCGTCGCCGCGGGCGGGCTGGTGCTGGCCCTGGTCCTGACGGAGATCCTGGCCCCCGGCTTTGCCGACCTGGTGGGGATACGCCTCTATGTCAGCCCCTGGTCGGACCTGCCGCTGATGGCCGGCGCGGTGCTGCTGACCCTGGGCGTGGGCATCGCCGGCGGGGCCTACCCGGCCTTCTTCCTGTCCGGCATCCGCCCGGCTGCCGTGCTGCGGGCGGGCAAGGGTGGGGTGGGGAGCGCCGGCCGGCTGCGGGCCTTCCTGGTGGTGGTGCAGTTCTCCGCCGCCGTCGCCTTGGCGGCCGCGACCCTGGTGGTCCTGCAACAGACGCTGCACGCCGCCTCCGCCGACCTGGGGTTCGACAAGGAGAACCGCGTCGTCCTGCGCGGCATCGGCCATCCCGACGTGCGGCCCCGGCTGGACGCGCTGAGGGCGGAACTGCTGCGCATCCCGGGTGTCCAGGCCGCCTCCGCCTCCTGGATGGTGCCCGGCGGGCAGGGCAACCAGAGCCGGGACATCAACCGCCCCGGCGCGCCGGAGGCCGACCGGGTGAACGCGGAGATCTACCGGGCCGAGCATGACTTCCTGTCGGTCCTGGGCGTCCGCATGGTCGCCGGCCGGGGCTTCGACCCGGCGCGGGCGGAGGATGAGATGCGCTTCGCCGAGGGGGCGGAGGGCACGCGCACCTTCAGCACCATCCTTAACGCCACCGCCGTGCGGCAGTTGGGTTTCCCCTCGCCAGAGGCCGCCATCGGCCAGTTGGTGACCACCAGCGACGACACGCCGGTGCCCACCCAGCTCCGCGTCATCGGGTGGTGGAAGATTTCCGGTCCCGCAACGCCCGCAACGCGCTGCGTCCCATGCACTTCGTCTATGGCGACCTGCAGTACAGCTACAATTTCCTGCTGCTGAAGCTCAGCCCCGGGGCGGACGTGCCCAAGGTGCTGGCCCAGGTGGATGCCGTCTGGCGGTCCATGTTCCCCCGCATCCCCGTGGCCCGCGGCTTCCTGGACCAGTCCATCGAGCGGATGTATGAGCGGGAATGGCGCATCGCGGGGGTGCTGGGTGCCTTCGCCGGCCTGACCATCGCCATCGCCTGCCTGGGCCTTTACGCCCTGGCCGCCTTCGAGGCGGAGCGGCGGACGAAGGAGATCGGGGTGCGCAAGGTGCTGGGGGCGGGGTGATGGACATCGTCCGCCTGCTGGTCTGGAACTTCTCCCGCCCCGTGCTGATGGCGAACCTGGTGGCCTGGCCCTTGGCTTGGCTGGCCATGAGCCGCTGGCTGGCGGACTTCGCGTTCCGCATCGATCTGGGCCCGTCGCCCTTCCTGGCCGCCGGCCTTGGCTCCCTCGCCATCGCCTGGGTGACGGTGGCCGGCCATGCCGCCCGGGTGGCGCGGGAACGGCCGGTGCGGGCCCTGCGCTACGAATGACCGGGAAAAGGGGGCGGTGCCGCCGACCCACGTGGCACCGCCAGGTTGGGAGGATCAAGGGCGTGTCCACGCTTGGCGTAAACACACCCCGGCGGCGACCGCCGCCGCGCCCGCCCCGACCGCCCCTGAGCCGGGGGCGACCGGGGAACTGAAAGGGTCAGTCCGCGTCGTTGGGCCCGCGCCCCCGGTTGGGCCAGACGGTGGCGCAGATGCCCGCCAGGGTCTCAAGCCCCGGTTCCGGGGTGAAGGGCTGGTTCAGGATGGAGTTCTCGTCGTGCAGCAGCAGCCCGACGAAGGTCTCCGCCAGGATGTAGGCGCCGGTCCCGGCCAGACGCTTGCCGCCGCCCACCACCTCCGCCTCGCGCAGGACATAGTACCAGAGCGGGGTATGGGCCTCGATCTCCTCCCGCACGGCCGGGTCCAGGGTCTCCAGGCCCAACTGGTCGTTTGACAGCGGCACCGCCCCGATGGCGCGGGCCACGGCTTGGCCGCTGGGCAGGCAGGCGGCCCGGCCCCGCAACAGGTTGCGGGTCGCCAGCACGGGTTCCGTGCCGTCCGGGATCCCGGGGGGCTTCAGGTTCGCCAGGGCCCCCGCCAGCTTCGCGTCGAACCGCCGGCTGAAGTTGCGGGGGACGGTGGGCTCGTCCCCCGACAACTCGGACAGCTCGAAGAAGAAGTCCCAGTTGATCCGGGCATCCTCCGTGATGGGATGGCTGCCGTTCAGGTCCAGGTCGCCGGGCACGAACAGCCGGCGTCCCCGCGGCTGCCCACCAGTGCCCATGTTCAGGCTGTACCCGCCTCGGACCTGCGAATGCCCGAACCGGAAGGCGGCGAAGGCGAACTCCACCGGCATGATCAGCTTGGTCGGGCATTGCGAGACCATGTGCCGGTAGCGCGGCACGTCCCGCAGCATCGCCGCATCCACCGCTGCCCGCCCGGCGATGCGGGGCAGGTAATCGTTCAGGACCACATGCTGGTAATGCTGCACGGTCTTCCGCCGGGCCGCCTCATAGCGCGCCAGATCCCCCGCGGCACCCGGCGTGTGGCCGAGGAAGCGGTTGTAGAGCCGCATGAACACCGTGTGCAGCTGGGCGATGATCAGGTTCTCGGAATTGCGCGGGTCGCCCAATGTCCGGGACACCGACGGCGACGCGCCCTCCGGCAGGTCGGCGGCGGCGACCTCCTGGGCTGGCGGGCCGAAGCCGCCCTCACCCAGCCTCAGCCGCAAGGTGGCGGGGTCATAGAGCGGGGCGCTGTCGCTGTAGGCGGGACCCGTGCCGAAGACGGAGTCCAGGTCCAGCCGGGGCGTGCGGCCATTGTGGACGGTGGAGAAGTCGAACACGCCATCCGGGTCGGGCGGCGTGCCGGCCGACAGGGTGATGTCGTGGTCCACGAACTGGCCGAAGAAGGTGAAACCTGCGGGCTGGGTGGAATCCAGGTCGGCCGTGGGCGGCCCGGGCGGCTCCACCATGGTCTCGGCCAGCTTCTTCAGCGCCTCGACGCTGGGCTGGGACCTGTCCTGCTCGAACAGGATGCCGAACGAGGTCGGCGTGTCCCCTGACGCAAGGAAGACATCCTGGCTGCCCTTCTTGGTCACCGGTATCCCGTGGTGCATTTCCCTCTCCCTGTCCCGTATGGATTGTTGTCCACGATCCCTTTTCCTGGCCGCGACTACCGGGGAGTTGACTACGGGTTGTCGATCACAGACAGGCATCATCACGGACGATATACCGGCTAGGTATATCGTACCGCCATGTTCCCGGCACCGGTTCCGGACCATCCTTCCGCACTGGCGGATCGGCGGCGGCCCACCCCCATCCGCGGAAGCGGCGACGCATGTTCCTGTCCGTTATCACCGTCCCAAGTGTCCGCCAGCGGACACTGTCCGGATGCGCACACCGCCTGATGTCGCAGGCGATGCAGGAATCCCGCGGCTTTCCGGACTGGCACAACCCTTGCGGATAGGGCGTCGACAGCGGGGGCAGGGGCGCCCCCTTCGACAACAAGGGATGACGACCATGGCCACGAACCCGGACCCCACCGGCCCCGCCCGCTCCGCCTGGGAGCGGATCGAGGAAATGGTGACCGACGTGAACCCGGACCTGTGGCTCGCGGGGGCCGTCTTCGCGGTGATCGTGCCATGGCTCAACATCCTCGTCTGACCGTCGTCCCGCCAGGAGGGGATGCACCAATGCCTATGGACCGTCGGGTCGAGAAGACGACCTGGAAGAAGCATCGCTCGAAGGCCGCGGCGGCGGCCGTCGCCCTGCTCGTGCTGGGGGGCGGCTACGTGGCGTTCTCAGGCAGCGGCGGGCAGACCGTGCGCATGGCGGCGGAGCGGCTGGCTATCTCCCCCGTCACCGAAGGGACCTTCGAGGACTTCATCCCCGTCCGCGGCGCGGTGGAACCCCTGACCAGCATCTTCCTGGACAGCGTGGAAGGCGGCCGGGTGGAGCGCCGCTTCGTGGAGGCCGGCCAGATGGTCAAGGCCGGCCAGCCGCTGGTGGAGTTGTCCAACACCGACCTGCAGCTGGAGGTCATCAGCCGCGAGGCCCAGGTGATTGAGCAGCTGAACCAGCTCCGCACCGTGGAGCTGGGCCTGGAGACCACCCGCCTGTCCAACCAGCGGGAACTGGTGGAGGTGGAGTACCGCATCACCCAGCTCGGCCGGCAGCTGGACCGCCGCTCCACCCTGGTGAAGAGCAACGCCGTCTCCCAGGCCCAGTTCGAGGACACCAAGGACGAGTTCGAATACCTGCAACGCCGCCGCACCGTCCTGAAGGAGCAGCAGCAGGTCACCGACCGGCTGCGCAGCGAGCAGTTCACCCAGTTGAAGGCCGCCACCACCAAGCTCCAGGACAACCTGGAATTCACCCGCAAGAACCTTGAGAACCTGGTGGTGAAGGCGCCGGTGGACGGCCAGCTCACCTCCCTTGAGGCGGAGGTCGGCCAGACCAAGCAGCGGGGCGAGCGGCTGGGCCGCATCGACCGGATGGACGGCTTCAAGGTCGTGGCCCAGGTGGACGAGTTCTACCTGCCGCGCCTGAACGTGGACCAGACGGCGGAAGTGGGCATCGGCAGCGGCACCTATACCCTGCGCGTGGCCAAGATCTTCCCGCAGGTGCGCGACGGCACCTTCCGGGTGGACCTGGAATTCCAGGGCGACGCGCCCAAGGACATCCGCCCCGGCCAGACCCTGCAGCTCCGCCTGCGGCTGGGGGCCAACAGCACGGCCCTGCTTATCCCCAACGGCGCCTTCTACCAGGACACCGGCGGCGACTGGATCTTCGTGGTGGACGCCGACGGCAAATACGCCACCAAGCGCCGCGTCCAGCTCGGCCGCCGCAACACCCAGGTCATCGAGGTTCGCGGCGGCCTGGAGAAGGGGGAGCGGGTCATCACCTCCGCCTACGGCGACGCCACCAAGATGGACCGCATCCAACTGAATTGACGAATTTGCCCCTCTCCCCACCGGGGAGAGGGTCGGGGTGAGGGGGTGCCGGGAGCAGGCCGATGGCCACAACCCCGACACCAAGCGCAGATGCAACGATGTCGGGGTTCCCGATGGTCACCCCGACCTACGACAGGGAAACCAACCACATGCTGAAGCTCGTCAACCTGACCAAGGTCTACCGGACGGAAGAGGTGGAGACCACCGCCCTCAATTCCGTGAACATCCACGTCAAGGACGGGGAATTCGTGGCCATCATGGGCCCGTCCGGCTGCGGCAAGTCCTCGCTGCTGAACATCATCGGCATGTTGGACAACCCCAGCTCCGGCGAATACTGGTTCGCGGGGGAGGACGTGGCCGGCTATGGCGAGCGCAAGCTGGCCGACATCCGCAAGCGCAACATCGGCTTCATCTTCCAGAGCTTCAACCTGATCGATGAGCTGACGGTCTTCGAGAACGTGGAGCTGGCGCTGCTCTACCACGACATCCCGGCGCGCGAGCGCAAGGAGCGGGTGAAGGAGGCGCTGGAGAAGGTGCGCATCAGCCACCGCGAGGGCCACCTGCCGCAGCAGCTTTCCGGCGGCCAGCAGCAGCGCGTCGCCATCGCCCGCGCCGTCGTCTCCCGTCCCAAGATGCTGCTGGCGGACGAGCCCACCGGCAACCTGGACAGCGCCAACGGCGACGAGGTCATGCGCATGCTGACCGACCTGAACGGGGAGGGGACCACCATCGTCATGGTCACCCACTCCATGCCCCACGCCCAGTATGCCCGCCGCATCATCAACCTGTTCGACGGACAGGTGGTGGCCGAGAACCTGCGCGCGGCGTGACGCGGCCAAGAAGCTGACAAGAAGCCGACCATCGGCCGGAGAAGACCCATGTTCCGGAACTACGTCACGGTTGCCCTGCGCAACCTGGTCAAGCACAGGCTTTATTCCGCCATCAACATCGTCGGCCTGGCGGTGGGGTTGGCGGCCTGCATCCTGATCCTGCTGTTCGTGCGCAACGAGCTGACCTTCGACCGCCACATCGCGGACGCGGAGCGCGTCTACCAGGTGATCATGCGGGCCCAGTTGCCCGGGCGCCCTGCCGACACGGTGGCCAACACCCAGCTTCCCATGGGCGACGCCATGAAGGGCGCCTTCCCGGAGGTTGAGCTGCGCGCCGCCATGGTCCAGCAGAACATGACCTTCCGGACGGGGGAGAAGCTGTTCTCCGAGACCGTCTTCGCCGCCGACCCCGAGTTCCTGCAGATCTTCGACCTGCCCTTCCTGGAGGGCGACCGCCCTACGGCCCTTGAGGACCGCAGCGGCATCATCCTGTCGGAGGAGGTCGCGCGGAAATACTTTGGTGACGAGCCGGCGCTGGGCCGCGTCATCACCGTGGACGGGCAGCATGATTTGCGCGTCTCCGGCGTCTTCAAGAAGCTGCCGCCCAACACCCACCTGCAGTTCGACGTGCTGGCCCCCATCGGCTCCCCCGCGGTGCGGAACCTGGAACAGACCCGGGCCAACTGGGGTGCCATCAGCTCCACCACCTACGTGAAGCTGAAGCCCGGCGTGGACGCGGCCGACTTCAACCAGCGCTTCCTCGC
Source organism: Aerophototrophica crusticola (assembly GCF_012913305.1). Taxonomy (NCBI): domain Bacteria; kingdom Pseudomonadati; phylum Pseudomonadota; class Alphaproteobacteria; order Rhodospirillales; family Rhodospirillaceae; genus Aerophototrophica; species Aerophototrophica crusticola. Next base: position 1,032,555 of record NZ_CP051775.1, read on the forward strand.
CTGGTCCAAGACCGCCTTCCCCGAGATCCGCAGCCCCAACGGCATCGTGAAGCTGTCCGACATCTTCACCCCCAGCATCCGGCCGCTGCTCTCCATCAACACCGACCCCATCGCCACCTCCATGCGGCAGGGCACGGCCATGACGGAGATCTACACCTTCTCCGCCGTGGCGGTGCTGGTGCTGGCCATCGCCTCCATCAACTTCATGAACCTGGCCACCGCCCGGGCCACCCAGCGGGCGCGGGAGGTCTCGGTCCGCAAGGTGGTGGGCGCCAGCCGCGCCCAGCTCGTCACCCAGTTCGTCAGCGAGTCCGTGCTGCTGACCCTGGTGGGCCTGGTCCTGGCCGTGGCGCTGGTGGAGCTGGTCCTGCCCGCCTACTCGGCCTTCCTGGGCAAGGAGCTGAGCTTCAACTTCCTGTCCGACCCGGGCCTCGCCGCCATCCTGCTGGGCCTGACCGTGTTGGTCGGCATCGCCGGCGGCACCTACCCGGCCTTCTTCCTGTCCGGCTTCAAGCCCGCCGCGGTGCTCAAGGGTGCCTCGTCGGGCGTGGGCGGCGGGTCGGGGCGGCTGCGTATGACCCTGGTGGTGGTGCAGTTCGCCATCTCCATCGCCCTGATGGTGGCCACCGCCATCGTCTACGGCCAGTTCCTCTACGCCCAGAACAAGGACCTGGGCTTCGACAAGGAGAACCTGGTGGTGCTGGAGGGCTTCTCCACCCGCGCCATGCGGGAAAAGGCCCGCTCCGTCGCCGAGCTGATCGCCAAGGACCCGCGCGTGGCGGCCGCCTCCGCCACGGCCATCACCCCCGGCACCTTCGACGAGAACAACACCAACGTGCGCATGCCCGGCCGCGGTTCCAGCGAGCTGCTGGTGGTCCGGAACGAGCCGGTGGACTTCGACTTCTTCGACACCATGGGCATGAAGCTGGTCGCCGGCCGCATGTTCGACCGCAACCGCGGCACCGACTACGTGACCCGGCCGGAATGGATGCGCCCCGGCGGCCAGCGCCCGGCCGGCACGCCGGAAGACTTCCAGATGCCCGCCGCCGTCATCCTGAACGAGACCGCGGTGAAGCGGCTGGGCTTCGCCTCCAACGAGGCCGCCCTGGGGCAGACCTACCTGGCGGGTGCCGGGCAGGGGGCCAGCTACAACTTCACCATCATCGGCGTGGTGCAGGACTTCCACTTCCGCTCCGTCCGCGACCCCATCGCCCCGGCGCAGTTCTACGTGGACCCGGTGCAGTTCGACGCGGTTGCGGTGCGGGTCAAGCCGGGTGACGTGCCGGGCGCCCTGGCGGCCATCGACAATGCCTGGAAGCAGTTCTTCCCGGACACCCCCGCCCAGCGGGTCTTCCTGGACGACCGCATCCAGCAGCTCTACGACCAGGAGCGGCAGATGGCCACCATGTTCGCCGCCTTCGCCGGCCTGGCCATCATCATCGCCTGCCTCGGCCTGTTCGGCCTGGCCAGCTTCACCGCCGAGCGCCGGACGAAGGAGATCGGCCTGCGCAAGGTGCTGGGCGCCAGCGTCCCGGACATCGTCCGCCTGCTGGTCTGGCAGTTCAGCAAGCCGGTGCTGGTGGCCAACCTGATCGCCTGGCCCATCGCCTGGTACGGGATGGGCCACTGGCTGCAGGGCTTCACCTACCGCATCGACATGAACCCGGCCCTGTTCCTGGGCGCCGGCGTGGTGGCCCTGGCCATCGCGTGGCTGACGGTGGGCCTGCACGCCGCCAAGGTGGCCCAGGCCAAGCCGATCAAGGCGCTGCGGTACGAGTAAGGGCGGGCACGGGGGTGGGGAGGGGGCTCGCCCCCTCCCCGGCGTTGGGGAACGACGATCATGCTGGGCAACTGGACCACGGTGGCTGTGCGCAACCTGCTGCGGCACAAGCTGTTCACCGCCATCAACATCCTGGGCCTTGCCGTCGGCCTGGCGGCGGCCCTGCTGATCGCCGTCCATGTGCGGCATGAGCTGTCCTACGACCGGTTCCACGCCAAGGTGGACCGGATCCACCTGGCCTGGTCCACCCAGTTCATCCCTGGCCGCACCCCGGTGCCGAGCCCCGTCTTCAGCTTGCCCATGGGCCGTGTCCTGGCGGAACAGGTGCCGGGGGTCGAGGCGGTGCTGCAAGTCACCCGCACCGCACAGGTGGTGAGGTTGGGGGAGGAGACGCGGCTCCTGCGCCTTGCCACGGCATCCCCTGCCTATTTCCGGATGTTCGACGTGGAGGTCCTGTCCGGTGACCCGGCCACCGCGCTGGAAAAGCCCTACAGCCTGGTCCTCAGCGCCAAGGAGGCCCAGGGCCTGTTCGGCACCACGGACGTGCTGGGCCGCACCCTGCCGCTAGCCAACGGCACCATCCTGACGGTGACGGCGGTGGTGGGCGACCCGCCGGTCAACAGCGATGTCCTGGCCCCGGCCCTCGTCTCCATCAGCACGCCGCTGCCCTTCCTGGAGCGCATCCGGGAGAGCTGGGGCAACAACTCCTTCCGCACCTTCGTGCTGCTGCAGGAAGGGGCGGCGCCGGATGCCGTGCGCACGGCCATGCAGGAAGCGGCCAAGCGCAGCTACCCCAACTACAACGAACCCGGCAGCGGCCAGTTCAGCTTCCTTGTCGAGCTGACGCCGCTGGCGAAGCTGCACACCAACCCGGACATCCTGTTCAACGCCACCTCACCGGAGGTGATCTGGGCCTTCATGGCCCTGGCCGTCCTGATGCTGGCGATCGCCGGGATCAACTTCGTCAACCTCTCCACCGCCCGGGCGGGGCTGCGGGCGCGGGAGGTGGGGCTGCGCAAGGCGTTCGGCGCCCGGCGCCGCGCGCTGGTGGCCCAGTTCATGGGGGAGGCGGTGCTGCTGACCCTGGTGGCGGGCCTCATCGCCGTCGCGCTGGTGGAGCTGTCCTTGCCCGTCGTCATGGAAATGCTGGGCGTCCAGATCGACGCGGCCCACCGGTCCTTCGGCACGCTCGCCATGCTGGGGATGGCCCTGGCCGTGCTGGTGGGCATGGCCGGCGGCGTCTACCCGGCCCTGGTGCTGTCGGGCTTCCGCCCAGCGGTGGTGCTGCGCGGGGGCAAGGCCACGGGCGGGCCGGGGCGGCTCCGGGCGGTGCTGGTGGTGGGCCAGTTCAGCGCGGCCATCGCCCTGGCCGTCTGCACCTGGGTGATCCTGGACCAGACCCGGCATGCCCAGTCCGCACGGCTGGGGTTCGAGCGGGAGAACCTGCTCCTGCTGCGCGGCGTCCCTGACGGCGGGAACCCGACCTGGGTCACGCTGCGCGACCGGCTGCGGCGGGAACCGGGGTGCTGGACGCCTCCGGTGCCGCCTGGGTGCCCACCGACCAGTCGGAATCGACCAGCAACTATGTGGTGCTGGACGGCCCCCGGGCGGGGGAGGAGACCACCCTCCGCACGGAGCGCGCCGACCACCGGTACCTGAAGGCCATGGGCGCCACCCTGATCGCCGGCCGCCTGCTTGACGAGCAGCGCGCCACCGACCGGGTGCGCGGGACGCCGGATGGCGGCGCCGAGTCCGTCGATGGCAGGGAAACCGGGGTGGTGGTGACCCGGTCCCTGGTCCAGCTCATGCGCTGGGGCACGCCGGAAGAGGGGCTGGGCAAGGCCATGACCCTGGGCCGTGGCGACGGCGCCCTGCGCCTGCGGGTGGTGGGCGTGGTGGACGACGTGCAGTTCGGCTCCGTCCGCCAGCCAAAGGTGCCCACCGTCTTCCTGGCGGACCCGGACACCACCACCCTTCTGGTGGTGCGGGTGGCGCCCGATACCCTGCCGGGCATCTTGGGCCGCATCGACGCCCTGTGGAAGGAAACCTATCCGGAGCGGCCGGTGAACCGCCAGTTCATGGATGAGGAGGTGGAGAAGCTCTATCGGGCGGAGCAGCGCCAAGCCCAGGTGCTGGGCCTGTTCGCCGGCCTTGCCATCATCGTCGCCTGCATGGGGCTGTTCGGCCTCGCCGCTTTCCAGGCGGAGCGGCGGACGAAGGAGATCGGCGTGCGCAAGGTGCTGGGCGCCGGGTCCTTCGACATCGTGCGCCTGCTGGTCTGGCAGTTCTCCCGCCCCGTGCTGGTGGCGAACCTGATCGCCTGGCCCGTCGCCTGGTACGCCATGGGGGAGTGGCTGTCCGGTTTCGCCAGCCGGGTCAGCCTGGACCCGCTGGTCTTCGTCGCCGTCGGCGCCGTGGCCCTGGCCATCGCCTGGGTGACGGTCGCCGCCCACGCCATCCGCGTCGCCGCCCGCAAGCCCGTCGTGGCCCTGCGGTATGAGTGAGCATGTAGGTCGGATTAGCGAAGCGTAATCCGACGGTCACCGTCGCCGTCGGATTACGGAGCCTTGGGGCTCCTAATCCGACCTACGGCCACCTCCGCCAACACCCCCGCACCCGGCCCATCCGCCCGGCCGGGTCGTCCCAGGTCACCCGCAGTTTCCCATCGTCCCGCACCTCCGCCCCTGCGGGCGGTTCCACCCCGGGGCGCAGGCCCAGCACGGCGCCTTTCGGCCCGATATCCAAACTTTCCACCCCTGCCCGGCGGCAGAGCAGCTTCAATTCGGCAAGGTCCAGCAGCGCCTCCGCCTCCGCCGGCAGGGGCTGGCCGGGGTGGCGGAGGTCGGCGGCCAGGGCGTCGCGCTGGGCCGGGTCGGTCATGCGTGACAGGCGGGCATAGATTTCCATGCGGCGTCCCGGCTCCGGCACCAGGGCCGGGGGCAGCAGCGCCGGGCGGTCCAGGGCGATGCGGGGGGACCAGGTCGCATCAGGCGTTTCCCCCTTTGCCGCGGCCATGGCGTCCCGCACCAGGGCCTGGAACAGAGCGGGGCCCACGTCCCTCACATGGCCGGACTGGGCCTCCCCCAGCAGGTCGCCGCCGCCGCGCAGCTCCATGTCCCGCTCCGCCACGGCCCAACCGGCGCCCGGCCCCGTCAGGGCCGCCAGGGCGTGCAGCCGCTCCATCCCCTGGGGGGAGGGCGGCCGGTCCTCCGGCCAGGTCAGGTAGGCCCAGGCCTGCCGCCGCGACCGCCCGACCCGGCCGCGCAGCTGGTGCAGCTGGGCCAGGCCGAATCGGTCGGCCCGGTGGACGATGATCGTGTTGGCGTTGGGGATGTCCAGGCCGGTCTCCACGATGTTGGTGGCCAGCAACACGTCGCAGCCGCCGCGGGCGAATCGCTCCACCCGGTCCTCCAGCTCCTCCGGCCGCAGCTTGCCATGGGCCTCCACCAGCCCCAGCTCGGGCACCAGCCGGCCCAGCCGCTCCTTCATCGGTTCCAGGTCGTCGATGCGCGGCACGATGACGAAGCCCTGGCCCCCCCGGGCCGCCTCCCGCCGCAGGGTGTCCCGCAACAGCCCGTCGGACAGGGTCACGGCCTCCGTCCTCACCGGGCGGCGCTCTGCCGGCAGGGTGGTGATGATGCTCACGTCCCGCAGCCCTTCCAGTGCTTGGCGCAGGGTGCGGGGGATGGGGGTGGCGGACATGGCCAGGGTATGGGTCCCGGCGGACAGCTCCCGCAGCCGTTCCTTCTGCTTCACGCCGAACCGGTGCTCCTCATCCAGCACCAGCAGGCCCAGATCCCTGAAGGTGACGCCCTTCGCCAGCACCGCGTGGGTGCCGACGACAAGCCGCAGGGACCCGTCGGCCAGACCCGCCTTCACCGCCTTGGCGTCCGCCGCCGGCTGGCCGCGGCCAAGATAGCCTGTACTGACCGGGAAGCCGGCGAAGCGGTCGGCGAAGTCCTCCAGATGCTGCCGGGCGAGGGGGGAAGTGGGTGCCACCACGGCCACCTGCCGCCCGGACATGGCCACGGCAAAGGCCGCCCGCAGGGCCACCTCCGTCTTGCCCACGCCCACGTCGCCCACCACCAGCCGGTCCATGGTGTGTCCGGCGGCCAGGTCGGCCAGCACGGCGTCGATGGTGGTTTCCTGGTCGGGAGTCAGCTCGTAGGGGAAGCCGGACAGGAAGGCCCGCCAGGCCCGGCGCGGCGGCTTGATCGGGGGATGACGCGTGGCCTTGCGCCGGGCCGCCGCTTCCAGCAGGGCCCGGGCCATCTCCTCCGCCTGGGCCTTGGCCTTGTCCAGCCGGTTGGCCCAGCCCTGGCCGCCCAGCTTGTCCACCCCGGCGCCGGGCCCCGCCGGATGCAGCAGGTCCAAATTCTCCACCGGCACGAACAGGCTGTCGCCGTCCTTATAGACCAGCTTCAGGCAGTCGTGCGGCGCCCCCGCCGCCTGCACCGCCTCCAGCCCGTCCGCCAGGGCCACCCCATGCTCCGGGTGGACCACCAGCGCGCCCAGGGCCAAACCCGCCGATTCCGGCAAGGTGGCCGGACCCGCCACCTTGGCCGCCCCCTGTTTCAGCAGGTCCGTCCGGGCCAGCACCCCGATCCCTGGGGCCGTGAAGCCGGACTCCAGCGGCAGCACCGCCGCGGCGATGGTCCCCGGCGGCAGGGCCTGGGCCTCCGCCCAGTCCTTCACCACCGCCCCATCACCCAGCCCCCGCCGGCCCACCAGGCGCGCCAGGGCCAGCGCCTCCGACGGGCGGGACACGGCGGCCACCAGGCGCCGCCCCTCTTTCCGCCAGCCCTCCAGGAAGCTGCGCAGGCCGTCCAGGTCGTCCGGGTCCGGCACTGTCTCCAGGTGGCGCCCACCCCGGTCGTCCGCTTTCCGCCCCGTTTCCGGCGGGTCGTCGTCCAGTGACGTGACCTTGCGGGTCGCGAGCCCGAAATCCCAGTCGGCCGCGCCCAGGAAGGCGCTCGCCACCGGCACGGGCGGGTAGGGCGGCAGGCCGGCCTTGCGGTCCAGCTCCATCCGGGCTTGCCGGCGCCGGTGCGCCTCGGTGATCTCCGCCAGCCGCAGGTCGCGCACCCCCTCCGCCCGCTCATCCAGGCTGACGGGGCAGCCGGGCAACAGGTCGAACAGGCTGTCCATCCGGTCATGGAACAGGGGCAGCCAGTGCTCCACCCCCGACGGGCGGCGCAGGCCCGCCACCCCCTCCCGCACCGGGTCCCGTCCCGCCGCGGGCCCGGCCAGGGCCGCGTAGCCCCCCTCGAACCGCCGCGCCGCCGCCGTGTCCAGCAGCAGTTCCGACGCCGCACCCAGGGTGACGCGCTCCACCGGCTCCCCATCCAGGGTGAGCTTGTCCAGGGTCCGGCCGGATGGGTACTCGGCCAGGACCACCGCGTTGTCCACCGCCCGGTGGATACGCAGCCGGGTGCCGTTCACCATGGCCTCCCCGGGCTCATCCGCCTCCGGCAGCAGCACATGTCCCAGCCGCGCCAGCTCGGCCCGCAGGGCGTCCGGGTCAAGCTCCTGCCCGGCCGCCAGCTCCACCGCCGCCCCGGCCAGCGCCTCCCGCCCCGGTACTCGGCGCAGCAGGCTCGCGGCGGTGGCCAGCACGATGGCCGGCCCCTCCACCTCCCCCCGCGCCAGGGCGCGAAGGCTCTCCATCCGCCGGGCCATGATGCCGACGCTGGGGAAATCCGGTCATAGGGCCGCGCGTCCCAGGCCGGGATGGGGAAGACCCTCACCTCGGGCGCGAAGAAGGCCAGCGCCCCTGTCAGCATGTCCAGCCGCCGCCGGCTTTCCGCCACATGCAGCAGCGGCACGGGCCCTGCCTGCCGCGCCAAGTCGGCGATCACCTGCGCGTCCCACCCCTCCGGCGCCCCCGCGGCAAGGCGGCGGGTGCTGGTCGGGGGCAGGGGGCTGTCCGGGGGCATGGCAGGGTCCGTCTTGGGGGCGGTGGGGGAGCAACCCGCGCCGCCGCCCGTCGTTCCGTGGCGTCAATGCTGCTCCACCACCCGCACCAGCTGCTTCCCCGCGCAGGCGGGGGTCCATAGTTCTTCAAACGACGGTCGTGTGGGGGGGCGGGTCAAAAACAGTGGACCCCCGCCTTCGCGGGGGAGGCGGGGGTCCTTGTGTCCAGGTGGGGACGACAGCAGCTGTGTCGCTGCCTACCCCTCCCGCTTGCCGTGGCTGGCGCCGCCCTGGCCGCGGCCGGTGCGGCTTTGCAGCTCGTCGATCTTCTCCGACGCCTTGGCCTTGGTCAGGTCGGCGTCGAACGTCTCCCCGGCCTCTTCGGACAGGGTCTTCAGATAGCTGGCCTGGGCGCCGGTCATGGGCTCGTCGCCGGTGGTCCAGTCCTCCGGGTCCTTCACCCGATTGCTGGGCGTGTTGCCCACATCCTCGGTCTTGGGATTGGGCGCGTGCTGCTGCTTGTCAGCCATCTCGGTTCTCCAAAACAGGAACAGATAGCGAACAAGTGATGGCGGCATTGGTTCCCGTCTGGCAGGCGGCGCCACGGTCGGCTACACCAAATCCCAGACCGGAACCATGAGGCGGACATGAGGATCGAGGAGCAACTGGCGATCAAGCTGCTGGCCCAGGCCTCCGCCATGCTGGGCCGCGCGGTAAACGAGACCCTCTGCACGGAACCGGACCGCCGGGTCGTCCGCGGCATGGTGGCGGAGGCGAAGGAACTGCTCCAGGAGTTCGAGGAACAGTATTTCGACGACCCGGCGCCGAAAGCTTAGGCCGCAGGGCAGTCCAGCGCGGCGCCCCAGCTTCGGAACACCTGGCCGCGGCTGTCCTGGCGGGGGGAGTGGCCCTTGCCCCGGGCCGCGGATTCCAGGGCGCGGCAGGCCCGTTCGGCCGCCGCGGCGTTGGCGAAGGACTTGCCTTCCAGCGGGGAGAACAACGGGGCTGAGGCGTAAAAGCGGAAACCGGTGCGCTCGGCAATGATGATGCCGGCCGTGCTGCGGCCGGTCTCGATGACGATGGCGTTGCTCATTCCAGTATACCTCTGGCCGCTGGCGGGGTGCCGCGGCGCGACGGACCTTTTGGGCTCGGGATGGTGGCTGTGGCGGGCCGATACGGCCGGCCTCAGCGTCCGGGCATGCGACAACACATGGGACCGGCCCATTGGTTGCCGCGAGGGTTACGCGCAGAGGGGGTATGTTGGCCTGATATCCGTGGCAGAACCATGAATCGCATGGCGCCCTTCCTCCTGGACAGACCGGAGAACCACGAAGGGACTTCGTGGCGCTTTAGCGTTTGGTGACGCGGCGCAAGCTGCTTCCGTCAAATCTCCGCGGGCCCTGAGGCGGCGGGCCAGTCCGGGGCCGAAGCCTTGACGTCAGAGTTAAGCACGCGACGGCGCCTGTCAATGCCCGACAAAGGGGAGCGTGCGCCATTTCGCGCTGCTGGCATGCGGAATTCACTCTAACAACGCATTCACGATGTAATTTAATGAATTCTACGCAGACAGGTTGACAAGCCTGCCCGCATGGGGAAGCCTCCCCAAGCCGTGAAATACCGACCCGGCCAAGACCCAACCCCCGAGGGGTGCCATGTCCTTCATCCGCCGCCTTGCCCTGACCTCCGTTGCCCTGCTGTCCCTCACCGCCGCCGCGCAGGCTGCCGACCCCGTGGTGGTCCGCGCCGGCTACATCCCCGTGCTGGGGGCGGCCCAGGCCTTCGTCATCGACAACCTCGGCTGGGATAAGGAGGCGGGCTTCGACCTGCAACTGAAGCAGTTCGACAGCGGCCCCAACATGATCCAGGCCCTGGCCTCCGGCACGCTGGACAGCTACATCGCCGGTGTCGGCCCCGTGATCGTGGCCAAGAGCCAGGGCATCGGCGTGCGCATCGTCGCCGCCACGGCACTGGAGGAGCTGGTGGTCGCCGCCGGGCCGGAGCTGGCCGCCACATCAGGCAGCGCGAAGGAATCCTTCGCCGCCCTCTCCAAGAAGCTGGGCCGCCCGCTGAAGGTCGCCACCCAGCCCGCCGGCTCCGTCCCCAACACCATGCTGCAATACTGGCTGTGGGAGCGGGCGGGCATCGACAAGGCCGCGGTTGAGCTGGTGCCCATGGGCATCGACGCCACCCAGCAGGCCCTGCTGGCCGGTGCGGTGGATGCCGCCATCATCCGTGAGCCGGCGCTGACCATCATCACCGACCGGAACCCCAAGGTGAAGGTGCTGGCCTATGGCGGCGACATCCTGCCGAACCAGCCGGGCAACGTCATCGCCTTGACCGAGGAGTTCATCAAGAAGCACCCGGACGTGGCCCAGAAGCTGGTGGACCTGACCGTGCGCGCCACCGAGCTGATCCAGAAGAACCCGGACGTGGCCGCCAAGGCCGTGGAGTCCGCCATCGGCAAGGGCATCATCGACGCCAAGACCATGTCCCGCGCCCTGGCCTCCAAGGCCGTGCGCTTCAATGTGGACCCCACGGTGATCGTCGAGCAGACGGCCATCCTCCGCGACTACCAGGTGAAGCTGGGCGCCGTGAAGCAGGCCCCCGCCCTGGACGGCCTGTTCGACGCGACCTTCTATGAGAAGGCGGCGAAGAAGAAGTGACGCCGCTATGATGGCCCGGCGCAGTGGGGCATGGCCCCATCGCGCCGGAGGCCGGCGACCGCCGGCCCGCAGGCACGTGCCTGCGTAAGCCAAGGGTGCGTGAGCGCCCGCCCGGCGTTTGAGGGAACATGTAAGCGGTATGCCTAAGCCTTCACAATCCAAGCGCCTGCTGCTGGCCTTCGCCGGGGTCGCCGCCTTCCTGTTGCTCTGGGAGGCGGTGCCCTGGTTCGGGCTGGTGCGGCCGATCCTGTTGCCGCCGCCCTCCGCCATCCCGGAGACCTTCTGGCGGGAGGTGCAGTCGGGCGCCTGGCATACGGCGGTGCTGAGCAGCCTGGGCCATTACCTCTGGGGCCTGTTCCTGGGCTCCTTCCTGGGTGTGGCGCTGGGCGTGCTCGCGGGGATGAGCCGGTCGCTGGAGGACTTCACCAGCTGGGTGGTGCGCCTGCTGCGGCCCATCCCGGGCTTGGCCTGGGTGCCCTTCGCCATCATCTGGTTCGGGGTCACGCCGTCCGCGGCCATCTTCATCATCGTGGTCGGCGTCTTCTGGATCAACTTCTTCGCCGCCCTGGGCGCGGTGCAGGCCGTCGACCGTGACCTGATCGAGCTGGCGGACGCCTTCGGCCACCGCGGGCCCGTGGCCAAGCTGTTCAAGGTGATCCTGCCCGCCAGCGTCTCCCCCATCATGGCGGGCCTGCGCACCGGGTTGGGGCAGGCCTGGATGGCCGTTGTGGCGGCGGAGCTGTTCGGCGTGCCGGGCCTGGGCCAGCGCATGATGCAGGCGTCCAGCCTGCTCGCCACCGACATCGTGGTCGTCTACATGATCACCATGGCCGTGCTCTACGGCATCATCGACTCCACCTTCGTCGCCGTGCGCGACCGGCTGCTGCGGTGGAAGGCATGATCAGCATCAAGGACCTGTCCCTGGCCTTCCCGGGGGAGCGCGGGCCCACCACCGTGCTCCAGGACTTCGACCTGACCATCGGGCGGGGGGAGTTCGTGGCCGTCGTCGGCGCGTCCGGCGTCGGCAAGTCCACACTGTTGCGGGTCATCGCCGGTCTGGTCAGGCCGCAGTCCGGCAGCGTGGTCTCCGACCAGGGACCCACCCCTGGCCGCCGGCCCTATGCCCTGGTCTTCCAGGACTCCCGCATGCTGCCCTGGCGGCGGGTGGTGAAGAACGTGGAGTTCGGGCTGGAGGGCCTGGGCCTGCCGAAGGCGGAGAAGCGCCGCCGCGCGCTCGACGCTCTGGCCCTGGTTGGGCTGAAGGACAAGGCCGACCGCTGGCCGCACCAGCTTTCCGGCGGCCAGCGCCAGCGCGTGGCCATCGCCCGGGCCCTGGCCGTGGACCCGGACCTGTTGATGATGGACGAACCCTTCGGCGCCCTGGACGCCATCACCCGCCAGACCCTGCAGGATGAGCTGGTGGATCTCTGGCAGCGCACGGGCAAGACCATCCTGTTCGTCACCCACGACATCGACGAGGCCGTGTACCTCGCCGACCGGGTGGTGCTGCTGGCCGGCAGCCCCGCCGGCGTGCGGTCGGAGGATCAGGTCACCACCCCACGCCCGCGCCGCCGTGACGATGCCCAGGCCCGCGCCACCGCCGCCGCCATCCGCGACCGCCTTTCCGACTATGTGGAGCAGGGGGCTGGCATCTGACCCTGGTCCGGGACCTATGACTTTCCTGCGCCTTTGTTGAATTCCGCCTGCCGCAGACCTAGCCCCATCCGATCTTTCGGGTTAGTACTGTCGGCGGGGAGCGGCTCGTGATGCCGGCTCCGGTCAACAGGCGGGCAGGGGGCGGCATGGTGGATCTGCTGGAACGGCCGGACACGCGGGCGGGCGCGGGCGACATGGACCCATCCCCCGCCCGGCTTCCCCCTGCATCGGCCGCCCCGATTGCAAGCCTCGGCCCGCTGTCGGGCGAACTCCGGCAGGAGTGTGAGGCCATGCTGCGCCATGCCCTGGGCCAGGGGATGGCCCTGCCGCCGGACGTGATCGCCCTGACGGCCCCGCTGGACCGGCCGGAACCCCCGACCCTGGTGGAGGTGGCCGCCCTGCATGGCCGCCTGGCCCAGGTCATCGCCCCCGCGTCCCCGCGCACCGTCTGGCTGCTGCAGAACGACCCCTACCGCGACTCCCTGCTGGGCGCGTTCGGTGCCTTGCCGAACATCCGCCGCATGTTGCTGGCGACACTGGTCTTCCTGGGCCTGTTCATCCTCACCAGCCTGTCCGACCAGGTGAACGACCAGACCGTGTCGAAGGACATGCTGGAACTGGGCGGTGCGGAGCTTCTGCTGGTCCTGACCTTCATGATCTGCGCCGCCGGGCTGGGGGCCTGCTTCCATGCCCTTTACACGGCCCACGGGTACGTGACCAAGGGGACCTATGACCCCCGCTATGACAGCTCCTATTGGATCAAGATCGTGCTGGGGGTCGTGGCCGGCCTGCTGCTGTCCCAGGTGATCCCGGTGGAGCAGCAGACGGCGCGGGACGTCTCCATGACCAAGCCGCTGCTGGCCCTGGTGGGCGGCTTCTCGGCAGAGCTGGTGAACACAATCCTCCAGCGGCTGGTCCAGACCATCCAGTCCCTGTTCAAGGGCGACCCGTCGGAAAGCCAGGACGCCAAGGAAAAGGCCATGAAGGCCCAGGCGGACCGGGACCTGGGCCAGCGCAGCCTGCTGGCTGCCAGCGACGTCTTCGCCCTGCGGGAGGCCGTGGCCTCTGGCGCCCCGCCGGAAAAGGTGTCGGCCCTGGCGGACCAGGCCATCGGCACCCTGCTGCCAGAGGCGGCGGACCGGCTGAAGCAGGCCACCACGGCAGCACCGGCGCCCTGACCGGGGGCGGTCACTTCTCCTCGGAGTTCCCCAGCGCCTTGCGCAGCCGGCGGACCCCCAGCCAGACCGCGGCGATGACCACGGGCACCGCCAGCGCCCCCATGGTCTCCTTGGGGAAGTGGACTCCCAGGGCCGGCAGCCCCTCCACCATGTACTTGCCCAAGCCCAACAGGTAATAGGCGATGGCGAAGACCGACAGGCCTTCCACCGCCTCCTGGATACGCACCTGGGCGGCGGTGCGCTCCTCCAGGCTCTTCAGGATCTCGGCGTTCTGCTCCGCCCGGTGCACGTCCACGCGGGTGCGCAGCAGCCCGCTGGCCCGGGCGATGCCGTCGGCCAGGTCCTCCTGGCGGCGGGCCACCGCCTCACAGGTGCGTACCGCCGGTCGGAACCGTCGCTCCAGGAAGCTGCCCAGCCGTTGCAGCCCCTTGATCCGCTCCTCCCGCAAGCCGCCGATCCGCTGTTCCACCAGCTCCGCATAGGCGGCCGTGGCGCTGAAACGGTAGCGGCAGCGGCTGGACAGGGCCTCGGCCTCCGCGGCCAGCCGGGTCAGCTCATCCAGCAGGCGGTGCTCCTCCGCCGCGTCGCCGGCCGTGTCGGGGGCGGCGGTGCGGGCCACGATCTCCGCCAACCTTTGCTCCATCCGTGCCAGGGGCCGGCCCGACTCGCGGGCGGGGATCAGGCCCATCAGGGCCATCATGCGATAGGTCTCCACCTCCAGCAGCCGCTGCACCAGCCGGCCCGACCGGTTGGGCGACAGGGCCACGTTGCGCACCAGGATGCGCACATGGCCGTCCGGCCCCATGCGGAAATCGGTCCAGACCAGCGCGTCCCCGCCATGGACGATGCTGCCCACCACGTCGCCGCTGGGGAAGTACAGGGCCAGGCTCTCCGGCCCGTGGAACGGCTCCGTGTCCACCTCCAGCTTCAGGTGCACGGCCGCCAGCCGCTCCCCCGGCAGCCGGGCGATCCAATCGGCCAGGGCGGGCGTCAGGGCGCTCCAGTCGTCGCCGTCCGCATCGGGCACCGTCTCCACCACCATGACGGAGGTGAATTCCGTGTGCCGCTCCCACTTCACCCGGCGGCCCTCGACCTCAAGCTGGACCTGCCTTGCGTCCGCCGGTGGTTCGGGAAGGCCATGGGCCTGGCACAGGGCGGCCAGGTGGCTGCGGTCGCGGGCCAGCTCCCCCGTCAACTGGGCCACATGGGTGATCCGCGCCGGGCTGTTGATGCGCATGGACGGGCGCGCATGCACCTCGTCGTTCAGCATGGCGCGTAGGGGATGGTCCACCGGGCGGACCGGTTCCTGCTCGAGCGGCACGGCGATCCTCCGATCGGTTCGCTCCCATCATGACCCCTGAACAACCCCGCCGCCAAGCTGCGCGTCTCGTCGCAGCCCATCAAGCGGGTGCCCGTCCCCTCTCCCTGGGGAGAGGGTGTCGAGCGAAGCGAGGCGGGTGAGGGAAGTGGGCGTAGGAACCGACGCCAAACCACCTCGTCTCGCGGATCCCGTCCCCTCATCCGGCGCTGGCGCGCCACCCCCGGATCAAGTCCGGGGCAGGCTTTCTCCCCAGGGAGAAGGGGCAAGGCTCAAACGTTCGCCCCCCGGCCCCTTGCCTGGGGCCGGACCCAGCGGTGGGCGCCGGTCTGGAAGGACAGGTTGCCGGTATAGCCCGCCACGTCCAGGCTGGCGCGGAAGATGCCGCCCAGCTCCTGGGTCAGGCCGGTGGGCAGCAGGTCCCGGGTGCGGACCACCAGGTCCAGTTGGCCCGGCCGCACCAGCCCGTCCAACTGCATGGGCCCCAGCCGGTTGAAATCCAGGTCCAACAGGAAGCGCCGGGCCTTCTCCTTCTTCTCCCCCTCCGCCTCGGCCTCCTCGTCCCCGCCTTGCGGACATAGAGTTGCAGCCGCGTGACCTGGGCCTGTTCGGCGAAGGGCAGGGCGTAGCAGCGCCAGCCTTCCGGCAAGGGCTCCTGCGCCCGGGCCTGGATGGCGCGGAAATCTTCGGACAGGCGGGACAGCAGGTCCTGCCGCCCGGCCTTGGACAGGGCGCCCTCTCCCTGTTCACCCAGCCAGTCCGCCGCCTCACCGCCCCGCAGGGCTGCCAGGAAGAAGGCGATGTTGGCGGCCAGCCGCTTGTTGGGCTGGGGCAGGATGGCGGCCGCCAGGGCCTTGGCAAGGCTGGGGTCCGTGGCGACCAGAACGGCCATGGCCTCCTTCAGGGCCGGCCAGTCCCGGCCATGCAGCGGGTCGATGGCGGGCAGTGTGGGCGCCGCCAGCTCCGGCGCCAGCACCGCCAAGGCCAAGGCGGTGCCCGGGGGCAATCCTTGCGGGATGCGGGCCTGGAGCAACAGGGTCCCTTGCGCCGTGGTCACCAATGGCTGCCCGGCCAGGGACGTGCCCACAAAGGTGCCGGGCAAGGTCGGCTCCTCCGCCGGGACGGGCGCGGTGATGCCGGGCGCGGGCAGGCCCTCGGCCGCACCGCCCAGGGACAGGATGCGCACCTGCACCGGCTGCCCCGCCGTCAGCCGGGGAACGGACGCCTCCACCGCGCTGCCGAAGGGGCGGGCCAAGGGTGCGGCCGGCACGGCGGGGCCTCCCTCGGAACCTGTTGCGGCAGGTATTCCGGTCGCCGGCGTCGGCAGGCCAGGCCCTGCCGGGGCTGGGGCGGCCGGGGCCAGGTTCGGATTATCCGGTGCCATAGGCGGAGAAGGGAGCGGGACCGCTCCGCCGGGGGGAAGCGGGGGCGGCTGCGCGCTTCCGGTGGCTGCCGGGAGGGGGATGCCGGCCGGGGACGGGGTACCGTCGGCCCGGCCGGGACGGGCAAGGCCGTGCCGGCTCGGGCGGGCGGGGTCTCGGCCGTGGGGGCACCTGCAACGGGGCCGCCAGCCGATGTACCGGGACCCTGGGGTGGGGGTGGCGTCCGGCTCCCGTCCGCAGGGGCTGTCGGCACGGGGGTTGGCGTTGGCGCGATCGGGACAGGCCCGGCAGAGACGGGTGGGGCCGGCGCTGCTCCTGCCACGGCCGGCTGTGCCGCCAGGGTGGGGGTACCCACCGGGATGGCGGCCCCTTGGCTCCCGCCTGCCGCCGCCACGCTGGGGCCGGCCTGCCCCTGGGATGGTGATGGGCTTGGCCCGGACGGGGCCTGGGTGGGCGTGGCAGGACCCGCCGACGCTGGTGCCGCCGGCTGCGGCGGGATGCCGGCGGGACCGTCGGGGTGGCAACAGGGCCCGGAGGGGATGGGGCTGCCGCCAGGGTCGGCGTCGCGCTTCCCGGCAGGCCGGCCGGCGCGAGCGGTCCCCCCGGCATGGGGACTTGGGCCGTACCGCCTGTCCATTGCCCCGGCTGTAGCTGTCCCTGGGCTGGCACGGTACCGCCGGCCGTCACCGGCGTGGTGGCCTGGCCGGGGACTGTCGGTGCCGGTGGCTGGGGTGCCGGGGCTTGGCCATTCGGAGCCGTCATTATCGCTGGCCCGGTCTGGCCGAACATCCCGGCGGGGTCCGGGCCCGTCCTGGCTAGGAAGCGGCCATAGGCGGCGATGGCGCCGGGCAGGGCGTTGTTGCCGGGCAGGAAGGTCTCGGTCCCGACCGTGCCCGGTGGAACTTGCCCGGTGCCTGGTGGGCCGGGGTTGTGCCGGGGCTGGCCCTGCGGTTGCGGCGTGGTGCCGGGATCGGGGACCGGGGCAGGTTGGCCAGGGATGCCAGGAAGGATGTGGCCGCCGCCGGAACCGGCTTCGTGGCGGGGCTGGCCGGGGGTGGTGTGGGCGCGGGGGCGGCCTGCGACGGGGTTGCCGCAGGGACGCTGCCCTGGGGCTGCTCGGGGCTTCCGCCGCCGCCGGTGCTGCCGCCCGTGGGCCGGAACAGGCCCAGCCCCGCCGACGGGGCCGGTGCGGGCGCGGGGGTGCCGGAAGCGGCCGGGGCCGGGGACTCGCCACCGGGGGACGGCCGGGCCGGACTGGCCGCCGGGTCCTTGGGCGGGTTCTGCTTCGGCGGTGCCGCCACCAGCACGGCACTCACCACCACGCCCGGCTGCATCACCGGTTGCTGCGCTTGCGGCGGCGGGGTCGGGGCCTGTGCCTGTGCCGCGGGGGCGGGGGCCTGGGCCTCCGCCGGGCGGGCCAGGGGGGCTAGGGCGGCGGCCCTCATGGTGGCGCCGGGCACCTGTGGCGGCACCTGCAACGTCACCGGACGGTCCGTGGGCAGGGGGCTGCTGGTGCGGACCTGCACGTCGCCCGCCTGGGTGCGCAGGGTGGCCGTGCCTTCCTGCTGCTCCACCACCTTGCCCGCCAGGGTCAGCGCCTGGGGCAGGCCCGCCAGCTTGTCCGGCAGCCTGGTGACCAGCACGTCCCCAGCGGGACAAGCCCCGCCGTCCCGCCGGCCACGGGGCCGGCGGCGGTGAACAGGCTGCTGGTGATGCTGGCGCCCGTCATGGCCGGGGCCGGCGGTTACAGGGTCTGGGCCAGCTTCTGCGCCACCGTGTCGATGTCGTGTGCCGCGTCGCTGGTGGGGGAACGGGTCAGCAGGGGCACCTGGGTCTTGATGCTTTCCCGCACCTTCAGGTCGCGGCGGATCACGCCGGCCACCTGGGGCACCTTGTTCAGGAACTTGCGGCAGGCCATGGACAGGGTGTCGAAGGTCTTGTCCCCCTCGGTCCGGGTCTGGGCCATGTTCACCACCACCCGCAGGTCCGCCATGGGGTTGGCCTGATAGGCCAGCTTCAGGAAGGCATAGGCGTCGGTGATGCTGGTGGGCTCATCCGTCGTCACCACAAGCGTGGTCCCGGCCAGGCTGGAGAAGGTGCGTACCGTGCGGTCCACCCCGGCGCCCAGGTCGATGATGATGACGTGGTAGATCTTGGCCAGGTCCACCAGCTCGCTGCGGATCTGGGCCAGCTTCTGCGGCGGCAGGTTGGCCAGGTTGCCGGAACCGCTGCGCCCGGCCAGGATGTCGAAGCCCCCGTCGGGATAGCGGGTGATGGCCCCCGACATGGGCACCAGCCCGTCGATCACCTGGCCCAAATCCCGCTTCGGCATCAGGCCGAGCTGGATGTCCACGTTGGCGAGGCCCAAATCGCCGTCGAACAGCAGGACTTTCCTGCCCAGTCGCGCCAGGGCATGGGCAAGGGTGATCGAGAAGAAGGTTTTGCCTACCCCGCCCTTGCCGCTGGCGACGGCCAGGATGTTGGGGCGGCGCAGCGGGGTGACGTTGGCCGGCATGGCCATGGAGCTGAGGTCGGTCATGCGTGGGTCCCCGTCTGCTTGGTGCGGCGCGGCTGCTGCTGGGCGGCTTCCATCTCGGGCATCATCAACTTGGCGAGCGTGGTGGGGGTGAGGGGGTCAGGCCCCCCGCCACCTTGGTGGTCGTCCCGGCATCTGCAAAAGCCAGGCCAGCCCCGTGGGCCGCCGCCAGCAGGCTGCCCAGGCGGCGGGCCATGTCCAGCCGGGTGGGCAGCAGGCGCTTCGCCCCCACCTGCCGGAAGGCCAGCGCCGTCTCCACCGCCTCCACCGCGTCCATGCCGGCGGGCAGCACCAGGATGGGCTCGATGTCCGCGGCCACCAGCAGGTCGCGCAGCTCCTTCATCTCGGCGGCGGAGTAGGGGTTGCGGCCGGCGCTGTCCACCAGCACCTGCTCCATCCCCTTCTGCACCAACAGGGCGTCGGCCAGGGCCATGGGGTCCTCCACCGTGATCAGCCGCAGCTTCAGCACGCGGGTGAAGGCCTGCAACTGCTCGATCCCGCCGGCCCGGTCCGTGTCGGTGGAGATGACGCCGATGGGCTTCTTGGCCAGGGCGGCGCGGGTGCACAGCTTGGCCACGGTCAGGGTCTTGCCCGCCCCCGGCGGCCCCACCAGCATGACGGGCCGGGGGAAGCGGCCGTCGCTCAGGGGCTGGAAGGCGAAGACGCTGTCCAGGGCGGCTGACAGGGCCATCAGCGGGTCGCGCACGTCCAGGGTCTCGATGCTCTCCATCATCGCCTGGTTCACGTCCGGCGGCACGCCGTGGCGGATCAGCGCCTCCGACACCTGGTCCAGCGGGTCCGGCCCGACCGGGTCGATGAAGCTCAGGGGCGACGCCGCGGTGCCGTTGGCGGGCCCGCCGGCCCCGGCGCCGAACAGCTCCTCCTCCTCGATGGCGGCGGTGACCCGCACGCCGACCCCTTCCTCCTCGCGGGAGGCGACGATGATGGCATCGTCGCCCAGGACCTCGCGCACCAGGCGCATGGCCTCCTGCATGGTAGGGGCGTGGAAGGATTTCAGCCGCATGCCGTGCCTGCCTTCCCCGGCGTCACGCCGTCATGTTGTCCTTGCCACCCCATCAGATCATCCCCAGCGTCTTGATCTTGGCCTTCGGGTGGATCTCGTTCTGCGACATCACCACCGTGGACGGGCGGAACCGCTCGATGATGGAGCGGACATAGGGCCGGATGCCCGGCGTGGTCAGCAGCACCGGCGCTTCCCCCTGCATGGCGAACCGCTCGAAGCTCTGCCGCACCGCGCCGATGAACTGCTGGAGCTGCGTCGGCGCCATGGCGAGCTGCTTGTCCTCCCCGTCGCCGACGATGCTCTCGGCGAAGGCCTGCTCCCAGTCGGGCGACAGGGTGACCAGCGGATATAGCCCATCTCGTTGGTGTTGGCGTCGCAGATCTGCCGCGCCAGCCGGGCACGGACGTGCTCGGTGATCTGGTTCATGTTGCGGGTATAGGCGGTGGCCTCCGCGATGCCTTCCAGGATGGTGGGCAGGTCGCGCACCGACACCCGCTCGCTCAACAGGGTCTGCAGCACGCGCTGCAACCCGCCGACGGTGATCTGCCCGGGCACCACGTCGGCCACCAGCTTCTGGTGCTCCTTGCCCATCTCGTCCAGCAGCTTCTGCGTCTCGGCATAGGACAGCAGCTCCGCCATGTTGTCCTTGATCACCTCGGTCAGGTGGGTGGTCAGGACGGTGGGCGGGTCCACGACGGTATAGCCCTTGAACAGGGCCTCCTCGCGATAAGCCGGCTCCACCCACATGGCGGGCAGGCCGAAGGTGGGCTCCACCGTCGCCTCGCCGGGCAGGGTGATGCGCTCGCCCCGCGGGTCCATGCAGAGCAGCATGGTGGGCCGGATGTCGCCCCGGCCCGCCTCGATCTCCTTGATCCGGATGACATAGGTGTTGGGCGGGAGCTGCAGATTGTCCTGGATGCGCACCGACGGCAGGATGATGCCGATGTCGCCGGCCAACTGCCGGCGCAGGCCCTTGATCTGGTCGGTCAGCCGGTGGCCCACCTCCGTGTTGATCAGGGCCAGCAGGCCATAGCCCAGCTCCAGCCGGATCAGGTCGATGGCCAGGGCGGTGGAGATGGGCTCCTCCACCGGCGGGGGCGGGGCGGCGCTGGCCACCACCTCGGCCGCCAGCGCCTCCTGCTCCTTCTCCTTCAGCTTCGGCAGGTAATAGGCCGCCGCCGCCAGCCCCAGCCCCATCAGGAAGAAGGGGATCTTCGGCATGCCGGGCAGCAGGCCCACCACGAACACCAGGAACGCCGTCAGCCCCAGCGCCGCCGGGTAGAAGGTGAGCTGCCCCACCACCGCCTTGTCGGTGGAACCCTGCCCGCCCGACTTGGACACCATCAGACCGGCCGCCAGCGACACCAGCAGGGCCGGGATCTGCGAGACCAGGCCGTCGCCGACGGTCAGCAGCGTGTAGGTCTGGGCCGCCTCGGCGAAATCCATCCCCTTCTGGCCCATGCCGATGACCATGCCGACGCCGACATTCAGGAAGGTGATGACCAGGCCGGCCACCGCGTCGCCGCGCACGAACTTGCTGGCACCGTCCATGGAGCCGAAGAACTGGCTCTCCTCCTCCAGCTCCTTGCGGCGCTTCTTCGCGTCGTTCTCATCGATCAGGCCGGACGACAGGTCGGCGTCGATGGCCATCTGCTTGCCGGGCATGGCGTCCAGGGTGAAGCGGGCCGCCACCTCGGCGATGCGGCCCGAACCCTTGGTGATGACCGTGAAGTTCACCAGCATCAGGATACCGAAGACGGTCACCCCGATGATGAAGTTGCCGCCCATGATGAAGGCGCCGAACGTCGCGATGACGTGGCCGGCCGCGTCCTGGCCCTCATGCCCATGGCCCAGGATCAGGCGGGTGGAGGCGAGGTTCAGCGCCAGCCGCAGCATGGTGCTGACCAGCAGGATGGTGGGGAAGCTGCTGAACTCCAGGGGCTTCTGGATGCTCAGCACCACCATCAGGATCAGGATGGAGAAGGCGAAGGAGATGACCAGGCCCACATCCAGCAGGAAGGTGGGCAGCGGCACGATCAGCACGGTGACGATGGCGACGATGGCGAGCGCGAAGCCCACCTCGCCGCGCTTCACCGACTCGCCGATGATGCGCAGCGCGTCCATCGCTGACGCGACGTTCCCCCCTCCACCTGGTTGCGTCTGGTCGGTCATGGCTCAGCCCGTCACGCCGTCGCCCGCTCGTCCGCCTCGACCCCGCCGGCCGGCGGCGGGATGGACAGGCCGCCCTCGGAATACTCCTTCAGCTTGTTCCGCAGGGTGCGGATGGAGATGCCGAGGATGTTCGCCGCGTGGGTCCGGTTGCCCAGCGTGTGCTTGAGCGTGTCGATGATCAGGTCGCGCTCCACCTCCGCCACGGTGCGGCCCACCAGGCCCTGGGTGCCGGTGGAGCCGGCGGGGGCCGGGGCGGCAGCGGCAGGGGCCGCCGGGGCGTAGGCGTTGGCGGCGTAGGGGTTCGCCGCATAGGGGTTGGGCTGCGGCGGGCGGGCCACCACGGGCGGGATCACGGGCGTCGCGGCCGGGGCCGGGGGCTGGTAGCCCGGCTCCGCCCCGGTCAGCATGATGGCCTCCGGCCCGATCTCCGTCCCCCGGGCCAGCAGCACCGCGCGGTGCAGGGTGTTCTCCAGCTCGCGCACGTTGCCGCGCCAGTGGTGTGACTGGAGCAAGGCCATGGCCTGGGCGCCCACGGTGCGTTCCGGCAGGCCGTTGGCCTCCGAATACTTCTTCGCGAAGTGCCCCGCCAGCAGGGCCACGTCCTGGGGCCGCTCCCGCAGGGGCGGCAGGTTCAGGCTGACCACGTTCAGGCGGAAATACAGGTCCTCGCGGAACCGCCCGGCCTTGGCCTCCGACAGCATGTCCCGGTTGCTGGTGGCCAGGATGCGGATGTTGACCTTGACCGGCTGGTTGCCGCCCACCCGGTCGATCACCCGTTCCTGGATGGCGCGCAGCAGCTTGGCCTGCAGGCGCAGATCCATCTCGCTGATCTCGTCCAGCAGCAGGGTGCCGCCGTTGGCCTCCTCGAACTTGCCGATGCGGCGGGCCACGGCGCCGGTGAAGGCGCCCTTCTCATGGCCGAACAGCTCCGACTCCAGCAGGTTCTCGGGGATGGCGGCGCAGTTGACGCTGATGAAGGGGCCGTTGGCCCGCTTGCTCTTGCGGTGCAGGTAGCGGGCCATCAGCTCCTTGCCTGTGCCGGACTCGCCGGTGATCAGCACGCTCGCCTCCGACGGGGCGATCTGGTCGGCCAGGGCCAGGGTGGCGGCCATGGCCGGGTCACGGCTGACGATGCTGTGGCTTTCCTCCGCGATGGCCTCCAGCACCGCGCCGATCAGGGCGGCGTCGGGGGCAGGGGATGTATTCCTTCGCCCCGGCGCGGATGGCGCGCACGGCGGCCTGGGCATCGGTGCCCACGCCGCAGGCCACGACCGGGGCGGCGAACCGCTCGGCCTTCAGCGCCTCCACCAGCATGCCCACGTCCAGCTTGACGTCCACCATCACCAGGTCGGCGCCCTGGCCGGTGCGCAGGGCGTTCATGGCCCCGTCGATGCTGTCGGTATGGGCCACCTTCGCGCCCTTCTGCAGCGCGATCTTGCCGGCGGCGCTGATATAGCCCTCGAGCGTGCCAACGATCAGGAGACGCATCGGTCCAACCCCTTTGTGGGCTTGTCTTGGTGGTGTGCCGGGTAGCATGTCGGCGTGGCAGGCACCGGTACGGCGGATGGATGAGCTGATTCCCCGCGAAGGCGGGGGTCCACAGTTCTTTCACCCCGGTCCAGGCGGTAACCCGGTCAAAAATCGTGGACCCCCGCCTTCGCGGGGGAAGCGGATTCCTCCGGGGAAGCCGTCGATCCATCCCATATCCCGCCATCATCTCACTCATAGGCGCTCACCCTCAGCTCCGGGGCAGCACCGTGTTGATCAGGATCTCCAGCCGGCGCGGGTTCTCCTGCCGGGCGACGCTGCCGGCGGCCAGCATGTACAGCCCGTCCACCAGCGCCTCGTTCTCCGCGTTCCGCTCCACCTTGGCGGCCAGGGGGGACAGCACCATGCTGCCCAGCACCGCGCCATAGAAGGTGGTCAGCAGGGCCACGGCCATGGCCGGGCCGATCTTGCCGGGGTCGTCCAGGTGGCCCAACATCTGCACCAGCCCCACCAGCGTGCCGATCAGCCCCATGGCCGGGGCCACCTCCGCCGCGCGGCGCAGCACCGCGGCCCCGGCCCGGGCGCGGGCCAGGTTGGCGTCGATCTCGGTGCGCAGGATCGCCTCCGCATCCTCCGCCGGCAGCCCGTCCACAATCAGCTCGATGGCCCGGGCCAGCACCGGCTGGGACCGGGCCGGGCCCACCAGGGGTTGGAGCGCCAGGGGCCCGTTCTTGCGGGCGAAGTCGGCCAGGGCCAACACCCCGTGCGCCACCTCCCGCACCTCCTCCGACGGGGCCACCGTCGCCCGGGCCAGGCAGCGGCCCGCCGCCCTCATGTCGCGCAGGGAAAAGCTGGCCATGGTCACGGCCAGGCTGCCGCCCAGCACGATCAGCATGGACGGCAGGTCCAGGAAGGCTCCCGGGCTGCCGCCCAGCACCAGGGCGGCCAGGATCATCAGCAGGGCGGCCCCCAGCCCCAACAGGGTGGCCAGGTCCAACCGCTTGCCGCCGCCGGGCAGGCGGGGCAGGCCGCCGCGGCCGGGGACCGCCTCGGCCCGCCTGTTCCCCGATCTGGTGTCGGCCGCTGTCATGGCGTCAGCCCCGGTCCGACTTGATGATTTCGGTCATGGTGATGCCCAGCCGGTCCTCCACCACCACCACCTCGCCGCGGGCGACCAGACGGTTGTTCACATAGATGTCGATGGCCTCACCCACCTTGCGGTCCAGCTCCACGACGGAGCGGGGGCCCATCTTCATCAGGCTGCTGATGGGCATGGTGCAGCGGCCCAGCACGGCGCTGATCTGCACCGGGATGTCGTAGACGGACTCCAGGTCCTTGACGACCGGCTGGACCTCCAGGTCCGTCCCGGTCGTCCTGCCCTCGAAGTCCTTGAGGCTCATGTCGCTGGCCATGGCTCACGAATCCTTGCGCGTCATTCGGCGGGGACGGGGATGGGGTCGGGCAAGGCGGCAGCCACCGGCACGGGCGTGACCGCCGCCATGGGCACCGGCGTGCCGGGCCCGCCCGGCCTGTCGGCCAGCAGGTCGCCAGCAAGCCGCTCGATCTCGCGCCACAGGGACGTCGCGTCGCGCTCCGCGCCGCCGGCGCCCCAATCGGCCTTCACGTCCAGCTCCCCCAGCCGGTGGTCGGCAAGCACGGTGACCGTGCCGGGGAAGCCGTGGCGGGCGGCCAGGGCGTCGATCCGCTCCCGCAGCCGGTCCAGCCAGGCCTCGTGCACCTTGATGACCAGCTTGGGTTCCTCAGCCAGCTCCTCCAGGAAGCCGGCGACCACCGCCTCCACCTCCGCCAGCCCGTGGCGGCGGACAAAGGCGGGGAACAGCTTGCGGACCACGGACAGGGCGATGCGGGGCGTGTTCTCCCGCCGCAGGGCCAGTTCCGCCTGCTGGGCCCGCACCAGGGCCGCCAACTGCTGCTCCACCCGGCCCAGCGCGTCAGCCAGGGCCTTGTCGGCCTCGCGGTCCGCCTCGGCCCGGCCCAGGGCGCGGCCTTCCTCCACGCCGGCCGCGTGGGCGTCACGCTGGGCCTGCTCCACCTGCTGCCGCACCTCGGCGATGGTGAAGGTGGGCTCCGGCGGGGCGGCGGGGGTGGGGGCGGCTTCGGCAGCTCCACGGGCTGGGGCGCGGCGGCCCGCGTGGTGCCGTCGTCGAAGGAATGGTCGAACAGGAATTTCTGGATGGTGGCCATGTCCGGTCAGCCTCAGCTTTCCTGGTACAGCCAGTTGCGGATGATGGAGACGGCCTCCTCCGGGTGCTTCTCCACGATCTCGCCCACCTTCCGCAGGGAGGAGGCGCGCACGCGCCCGTCCACGCGGTTGATGTCGATCATCTGTTCCAGCTCCTCGTTGGCCTGGGCGGCCTCCATGGCCAGCTCGCGGGCCAGGGCCCCGCCGCCGGGGCCGGCAAGCTGCGGCACGCCGCCACCCTCGGACAGCAGGTCGGGCTCGTCCTCAAGCTGCGGGGTGCGGTCCAGGGCGCGGGCCACCAGGGGCTTGATCACAAGCAGGATCACCAGGATGGCGACGATGGCCAGGATGACCGTCTCCGCGATGCGGTAGATGTCCTCCTTCGGCATGCCGAACGGGCCCAGCTCCTCGCCGGCCAGATTGTCCTCCGGCACGGCGAACTGCATGTTCACCACCTCCACCGTGTCGCCGCGGGTGGCGTCGAAGCCGATGGCGCCCTCCACCAGCCGGCGGAGCTGGGCCAGCTCCTGCTCGTTGCGCGGCTGGTAGGTGCGGGCCCCGTCCTGGGCGACCGTGTAGTTGCCGTCCACCAGCACGGCCACGGACATGCGGCGGACCTGCCCGCCCTCCCGCTCATGCACCTTGACGGTCTTGCTGATCTCGTTGTTGACCGTCTCTTCCGTGCGGGTCCGCTTCTCGGAGGAACCTGACGTGGCCGCGTTGGCCGCGTCCGCGGTGGGCAGGTTGTTGGCGACGGTGACCGGGTCCACCCCGTCGCGGTTCTGGGACTCGCTGTTCTCGTTGATGGTCTGGGTGCTGCGGGTCACCACGCTGTCGGGATCGAAGATCTCGCTGTTGGTGGTGACGCGGTCGAAATCCATGTCGATGGTGACGCGGGCCTGCACCTTGCCGTGGCCCACGGACCGGCCCAGCAGTTCCTCGATGGTGCTGGTCACCTGCATCTCGCGGGCGACGCGCTTCTCCTCGGCGGAGGCCAGCAGCGCTTCCGGCGTGTTGGACTGCATGCCACGGGACAGCAGGTTGCCCTTGTCGTCGATGATGGACACGTTGCCGGGGTCCAGGGCCGGCACCGCCGCGGCCACCAGCGTCTGGATGGCCACCACCTGCTCCCGCTTCAACTGCTGGCCGGGGCGCAGCTTCAGCAGCACGCTGGCCGTGGCGGTCTGCGCCTGGCGGGCGAACAGCTCGCGCTTGGGCAGCACCAGGTGCACCCGGGCCGCCTGGACCGGTTGCAGCGTCTGGATGGACTTGACCAGCTCCCCTTCCTTGGCGCGGAGCTGCTGCACGTTCTGCATGAAGCTGGTGGTGCCCAGGCTTTCAGGCTGGTTGAAGATTTCGTTCCCCACCGTGCCGCCGGCGGGCAGGCCCTGCTGGGCCAGTACCATCTTCAGCCGGCCCACCTGGTCGGCCGGCACCTCGATCCGCGACCCGTCGACGCTGGCCTTGAACGGGACCTGCTGCGCCTCGAGCTGCTGCACGATGGCGCCGCCGTCGGCGGGGGTCAGGTCGGTGTAGAGCGGCACCAGGTTCGGCTGGGACCATTGGGTGCCCATATAGGCGATCAGCCCCACCACCAGCAGCATGACCGCGCCGATGCCGGCCAGCCGTGCCGGACCCAGGTTCCGCAAGGTCTGCAGAAACGACTCCACGGGTGGTGCCTCCCCAAGGCAATGCCGGATAGGGTGAATCTACAAGGGATTACCCGACATTTCGAGGGAGGATGACCCCGAACGATGAAGCTTGGCTTAATCAAGTGGGCAAAAATTGCCGGATTTGCCCGGGGTGTGTCAAAAGAATCACGCTTTCGGCAAGGGCGGATTCCCCTTTCGGAATCACATGCAGAATGCAAGGGCAGGGGCGCGCCGACACTGGGCCGGCCATGACGGCCCAGCCATCGCGCGGATGGACAAAATTCCTATGGTCTGGCATCCTGCCAAGCGGCACCCCCAGCGGGGCCGCGGGTCTTGGACAGGGTGAAGCCGTCAGGGGAATAGGGTGGGGCACTGTCTCGATCCCACCCCTTAAGGAGACAACGGAGACACAATCCGAAACCGGTCGCGTTAGTCTCCTTAAGGCGTAAAGCCCAGCAATATCAACACTCTGTCATGAGACACGCGTCACCTTAAGCGTCACCTTTGGTCACCTTAAGGTAAGGTTAGTCACCGCCGCCGCTTCCGGTGGGCCCAGCTCCAATCCACTTGGTGGATCAGGGATTGCAGCGGCCAGCGGGGCCGTTCCGGGTCCAGCAGCTCGGCCTCCACGACGAAGGCACCGGCGGGGCCCAGCCCGTCGCTGTGCAGGGGCATCAGGGTCCGCCCCGGGCGCTGGCGCATGGCCTCCACCACCGCGACCATGGAGCCGTGCTGCGCCTCCGCCGCCCGTACCTCGTTGACGCTGCTGCCAAGGTGCTCGGCCAGCAGCCGGTACCGGAAGCTGGCAATGGCCTGGGCCTGCTCGTCGGTCTCGGCCTCCACGGCGATGTCGCATTCCGTGTCCAGGCCCATGGACCGGTTGTTCACGTTGCTGGACCCCACCCGCAGCAGCCGGTCGTCCACCACCAGCACCTTGGCATGGACATAGATCTTCCGGCCGCGGGCGGTCAGGGGGGCGTAGATGCCGAAGCGGCCGGGCGGGGCGGCGGCGCGCAGGGCGGCGACCAAATGGTCGCGGGCGGTGCCCATGGCCTGCTCCTCCAGCCAGCCATTGGCCTCGGTGGGGTTGATGACCACCACCTCCGGCCCGTCCGGGTCCTGCACCTTCTCCAGGATGGCCTTGGCGATCAGGCGGGAGGCGAAGTACTGGCTTTCCAGGTAGATGCGCCGCCGGGCGCCGCGGATGGCGGCCAGCCACAGGGCCTCCACCTCATGGGCCTCCTCCTGGTCGGCGAAGGCCGGCTGGGTGCGGGCGATGCCCAGCCGCACGTCGGTCATCAGCGGCCGCAGCCGCTCCGGCCAGGCATCCTTGCCCGGGGTGGGGGCGGGAAGCTGCACGCCGGTGGCATGCCGCCAGCGCTCCCGGGCCAGCTCCCCCAGCGCCTTGGCCGCGTCGCCGTCCACGGCGGTGGTCACGTCGTGGAAGGGTTGGTAGCGCAGCCCGCTGGGCCGCCGCCGGTGGTGGTCATAGTCCAGGTGCTCGCTGGTGTCCCAGCGGTCCGACGTCATGTCGATCCCGCCGCAGAAGGCCAGGGTGTCGTCGATCACCAGGATCTTCTGGTGGTGGCAGGCCCCCACCGGATGGTCCGACGCCAGCCGGTACTGCAGCCGGTCCCCGGCCAGCCAGTCCAGGACGAACAGGGGCGCCATGCCGCGGAAGGTGGCATTGAACATGGCGTAGCGCCACTTCAGCACATGGATGCGCAGGTGGGGCTTGGCGCGCACCAGCCAGGCCAGGAACCGCCCCAACTGCCGCGGCGGCCCGCGCCGGGGGGCGTCGGGGTCCAGCTTGATCCGCGTGTCGAAGTCCCAGGCGACCAGCATCACCTGGTGCTCCGCCTTCATCAGCGCCTCGCGCGCCGCGGCGAAATAGTCGGCGGCGTCCACGATGGTGGCGAAGCGCCCGGCATGCTCGATGCGCCAACAGGTTTCGCCCGGCCGCAGGACGCGGCCGGGCGATTCAAGGTCGGACTGGGATGCAGCCTGAGGGGCCATCAGCGCTTGAGGTCGCGGATGGCGTCCTTCACGTGGCCCTTCATCTGGTCGATCTTGCCCGACGCCTGGTCCTCGCGACCCTCGCGGCGCAGCGCCGGGTCACCGGTCAGGTCGCCGGCAGACTCCTTCAGCTTGCCCTTGGCCTCATCGAAGCGGCCCTTGGCCTTGTCCTCGTTCATCGCTGCCTCCAATCGGTTCGCGCCCCGCCAACCTTGGTTGGGCGTCCGCATCAGGAAACAGCGGCGGCGGCGTTTCGGCCCAACTCAGCCCGGCGGGCCCTCCAGCAGCAGCAGCTTCAGCTTTTGGAGCCGGGGCGGTGCCCCGTCCTCCTGGCGCAGGGACAGTTGCACGACATGGACCCGCACCCGCCGGGCGGGCCCGGAGACATCAAGGAACCCCGCCACCCCGGCCTCGTCCGGCTTGACCCGAAGGAGGTCGAGGGGGGCCAGCCGGTACCGCGTGTCCCCGCCCAGGTCGATAGCCAAGCCATCCTCCCAGCCCGCCTCCAACCAGGGGATGGGTACCGGGCTGGCTTGGGGCATGCCTTTCTCAGACCAGACGAAGACAACGTGGCGGACCCGGGTGAAGCCGGTCGTGTCCAGCCCGACGGCCCTGTCCGTCGGCAGGGCGGCACGGATCGAGGTGGCGGGCGGGGACGGCGCCTCGCCGCCGCCGGCTTGGCGCTTCGGGGCCCGCCGGCGGTCCCACGGACCGATGTACTGGGCGCCCAGCCGCTCCGTGATGTACTTCGCGCCCGACAGTTGCCCGACCTCCGGAAGCCAGCGCTCGAGGCGCCATGTCTCCCCCGCCTCGACCAGGGCATCGACGGCGGCGGAGACCTCCTGGTTCACGCTGTCCGGCAGGACCCTCTCGCCCACCTGCAGGACGCCCCCGACCAGCACGCCCGCCTGGGCCAGCTCCGCCTCCAGCCGGACAACCTGGCTCCGCCCGGTCAGGGCGCCGGCGGATAGGGGGCCCACGGTACCCAGCAACAGGACCGCGCAGCCGATGCCCAGCA
This sequence comes from Aerophototrophica crusticola, assembly GCF_012913305.1. Lineage (NCBI taxonomy): Bacteria > Pseudomonadati > Pseudomonadota > Alphaproteobacteria > Rhodospirillales > Rhodospirillaceae > Aerophototrophica > Aerophototrophica crusticola. The sequence goes on from NZ_CP051775.1 coordinate 1,062,554, forward strand.
ACGACCTCGTCCCCAGGTCGAAACGGTGGCGGGCGACCCACCAGCCGATGGACAGGGCGAAGCAGAAGGCGGCCAGGGCAAGCGTCACCCGGTCCGCCGTCCAGCCATGGGCCGCGACGCGCTCGTACACCGCGAAGGCCAGCAGCCCCGTCGGCAGCACCAGTCCCGGGAAGAACAGGCGCAGGAACAGCCGGACATGCCGTGGCCGCCCCTGGTCCGGGGCATGGGCCGCCAGCCAGGCCGCCAGCCCGACCACCCCCAGCGCCCCCGCCAGCATGCCGATCTCCCCGTTGGGAACGGCCCCCCGGATCGGGATCAACAAGGCATAGAGGTGGACCAGCAGCACATAGGCCCCGGCAAGGGGCACCAACAGCCAGACGATGGCCAAGCGGAGGGCCCCGGGCTCGAAGGGGTCGGCGTCCTGGTCCGGGCGCGGGATCCCGGCCAGCGCCACCGCCTGCGCCACGAAGCAACTGACGTAGTAGGGGATGATGCCTTGCACCTTCACGCCGAAAAGCACCTTCAGGGCCCCCGCCAAGGCGAAGAAGGCAAGAAGCGTGGCGACGCCGATCAGGATGCCCAACCCGGCCCCAACCCAGGCGCGCGCGTTGGCATTCCGCGTCACCGCGTCCCCCTCCTTTCCGGGCCCGGCGACGGCGATGGCGGCCGACAGCAGGCTCGCGACCAGCAGCAGGCCAAGCTCCACCTCGGCGAGGCCACCCAGGGTGCCCAGGGCGAAGGTCAGGGCGGCCCCGCCCAAGGCGAGGCCGTGCCGCGTCGCGTCCCCCGGGCCCCGCCGCTCCCCGAAGGCGGTGCAGGCCGTGGCCACGAAGAAGCATGCGAGGACGGCCGGGTCGAAGGGTTCATCCCCCAGGCTTTGGCGCTTCAAGCCCATCCATACGTTGGCGACCAGCGAGACGCCCGCGACCAGCAAGGGCACGGGGAAGCGCCGGATGAGCCCGATCACCGACGGGCCACCGGTGAATGCCTGGAGGTCGCTCATTGACTTACCCCGCCACCAGGACCAGCCGGCCCCACAGGAGCAGCAGCACCGCCCAGCCCGTGAGATAGGCGAACAGCCGATGCCGGACGTCGTTGTAGGACAGGTGGATGAAGGCCTGCACCACCCGCGCCGCCACATAGGCCCAGGCCAGGGCGACGAACAGCCCGTCCGCCTTTCCCAGGGCCAGCACGGCCACGCAACCGGCATAGAAAACCGGCGGCGCCTCGAACAAATTGTTCAGCGCCCGGGCCGCGGCGGCCACGGGGCCCGGCGGCTCCGCCCCGGTCATGGCCTTGAAGTGGGACAGCTTGATCTGGCCCGACTTCACCGCCCCCACCCGCAGGTAAAGGACTCGGCAGGCCACGGCGAAGGTGAAGAAGACAAGCGCCGCCATGGGATAGAGCAGACCCGACACACTCATTCTCGAAACTCCTCCCTTATGGTCCGGCCATCATACCCCTTCCTGGCGGGGGAGGGGACAACCATCGGCGCGCCCTAACCCCGCCCTTGTCCCGCCCAAAACCGATGCCTACGCTAGGGTATGGGCCAAGGGGACGCGATCCCCACAAGGCCATGACGGGAGCAAGGGGGTTCGCGATGTGCCGGTGGCTCGCCTATGGCGGTGAACCGATCGCCATGGACACGCTGCTGTTCAAGCCGTGCAACTCGCTGATCCGGCAGAGCTTGTCGGCCCAGCGCAGCATCGCGCCGACCAACGGCGACGGCTTCGGCCTGGGCTGGTACGGCCACCTGGACCAGCCGGGCCTGTACCGCGACACCATGCCCGCCTGGAACGACGCCAACCTGCGGTCGCTAGCCGAGCAGATCCGCTCGCCCCTGTTCTTCGCCCATGTCCGCGCCTCCACCGGCCCGGCCACGGCGCGGCTGAACTGCCACCCGTTCCGCTATGACAAGTGGCTGTTCATGCACAACGGCCAAGTGGGCGGCTGGACCGACATCCGCCAGGCGGTGGAGGGCGGCATCGACAAGCGCCTGTACAAGCACCGCGAGGGCTCCACCGACTCCGAGGCGCTGTTCTACCTGCTGCTGGGCCATGGCTTCGCGGAGGACCCGGCCGGCGCGTTCGCCCGCGCCATCCGCCAGGTGCTGGGCCTGATGGCGGCGGAGGGGGCGACGGAGCCCTTCCGCATGACCGCCGCCTGCTCCGACGGGCGGAAGATCTACGCCGTGCGCTGGTCCAGCGACGGCAAGTCCCCCAGCCTCTATTGGGCCCGGGGCAGTGTCCTGGAATGCGCGGAGGGGAAAATCCGCTTCGGCAAGGGCCAGGACGGCGTCCTCGTCCTCTCCGAACCGCTGGATGAGGACACGGAGCAATGGACCGAGGTGCCGGAGGGCAGCCTGCTGGTCGCTGATCGCGGGCGGGTGGAGGTGATGCCGTTCGGGGTGTGAGGGCCTGATGCCGCCGGGCATCAGGTCCTGGCGGCGGCGGCTGCCGCGCGGCCTCATGGCTGCGTAAGCCAAGCCGCGGATGCGGCGCCCGGCGCTTGAGGGACGGTAAGGACCCTCAGCCCTTCAGGTCCACCAGCTTCACCCGCTTGTCGCTGATGGCCAGGGCAAGGTGCCCGTGCTTCAGGCGCAGGGCGGCGTCGCCGAACAGCTCCCGCCGCCAGCCGGACAGGGCGGGGACATTGGCGTTATCGTCGGCGGCGATGGACTCCAGGTCGGCGGCGTTGGCGACGAGGCGGCTGGCCACCTCATTCTCGTCGCAGACCATCTTCAGCAGGACGCGCAGCAGCTCTACGATGGGGGTCAGGCCCGGCGGCATCTCCGGCCGTGGTTCGGGCCGGGGAAGCTCCCGGTCGGGGATGGACAGGGCGGCCTGCACGGCGGCCAGGATCTCCGTGCCATAGCGGCCGCGGGCCAGCCCCTCGCCCAGGCCGCGGGTGCGGGCAAGGTCGTCCACGCTGGTGGGGGCATGGGCGGCGATCTCCATCAGCGCCTCGTCCCGCAGGACGCGCTGGCGCGGCAGGTCCTTGCGCTGGGCCTCCCGCTCCCGCCACGCGGCGACTTCCTTCAGGATGGCCAGGAAGCGGGGCTTCTCGGTCCGCACCTTCAGCCGCTTCCAGGCGTCCGCCGGCTCCAGCCGGTAGGTGTCCGGGTCGGTGAGGATGCCCATCTCCTCCCCCAGCCAGCCCTGGCGGCCGGTCTTGGCCAGCTTGCGGGCCAGCTTCTCATAGGCCGGGCGCAGGTGGACCACGTCGGACAGGGCGTATTGCAGCTGCCGGTCGGTCAGCGGCCGGGCGGCCCAGTCGGTGAAGCGGCTGGACTTGTCGATCCTGGCATTGGTCAGCTTGGTGATCAGCGTCTCATACCCCACCGAGTCGCCGAAGCCGCAGACCATGGCGGCGACCTGCGTGTCGAACAGCGGGGCAGGGATGCGGCCTGTCAGGTGGAAGAAGATTTCCACGTCCTGCCGCGCCGCGTGGAACACCTTCAGCACGCCCGGGTCGTCCAGCAGGGTGAACAGGGGCGCCAGATCCATCCCGGGGGCGAGGGGGTCGATGGCCGCGGCTTCCTTCGGCCCCGCCACCTGCACGAGGCAGAGCTGGGGCCAGTAGGTCTTCTCCCGCATGAACTCGGTGTCGACGGTGACGTAGTCGGCACCTTTTTGGCGGTCGATGAAGGCGGCGAGGTCGGATGTCGTCGTGATCAGGGTCATATCGGGTGTTTACACGACCAAGCGGCCCGAACGGAAGCCGATAGGTGACAACGCCGTGTACCTTCTTGGTCTGCCCGGCGGCCCGCCCCACCTTGACAAGCCGCCCGCATCCGTGCGGTGTTGCGCGCCGCCGCCTGCGGACCGTATCCCGCGGGCCCAACCGCCATTGCCCCTGGATCGGTCGCCCGATATGCACGCCTACCGCACCCACACCTGTGGCCAACTCCGCGACACCGACGCTGGCGCCATCGTGCGCCTGTCCGGTTGGGTCAACCGCAAGCGCGACCATGGGCAGTTGCTGTTCATCGACCTGCGGGACCATTACGGCCTGACCCAGTGCGTGCTGGACATCTCCGGCCCCCACTTCAAGACGGCGGAGTCCCTGCGGCTGGAGTCCGTCATCACCGTGACCGGCAAGGTGGTGAAGCGCACGGCAGAGACCATCAACGAGAAGCTGCCCACCGGCCACATCGAGGTGCAGGTGCAGGACCTGGAGGTGCAGAGCGCGGCCGACCCACTGCCGCTCCAGGTGAACAGCGACCAGGACGCGGGGAGGAGCTGCGCCTGCGCTACCGCTTCCTGGACCTGCGGCGGGAGAAGATGCAGCGCAACATCCTGCTGCGCAGCCACGTGATCGCCAGCGTCCGCCGCCGGATGATCGACCAGGGCTTCACCGAATTCCAGACGCCCATCCTGACCGCCAGCAGCCCGGAAGGGGCGCGCGACTTCCTGGTGCCCAGCCGCAACCACCCCGGCAAGTTCTACGCCCTGCCGCAGGCGCCGCAGCAGTTCAAGCAGTTGCTGATGGTCAGCGGCTTCGACCGCTATTTCCAGATCGCCCCCTGCTTCCGCGACGAGGACAGCCGCGCCGACCGGTCGCCCGGCGAGTTCTACCAGCTCGACTTCGAGATGAGCTTCGTGACGCAGGAGGACGTGTTCGCCGCCATCGAGCCCGTCATCCACGGCATCTTCGAGGAGTTCAAGGACTTCACCGGGGTGAAGAAGACGGTCAGCCCGTACCCCTTCACCCGCATCCCCTATGACGAGGCGATGCTGAAGTACGGCTCCGACAAGCCGGACCTGCGCAACCCGCTGGTCATCACCGACGTGACCGCCGTGTTCCAGCGGCCGGACGTGGAGTTCAAGGCCTTCAAGGGCGTGATCGAGAAGGGCGGCGTGGTCCGCGCCATCGGCGTGCCCGGCGTGGCCGACCAGCCCCGCAGCTTCTATGACAAGCTGAACGACTGGGCCCGCGGCCTGGGCGCGCCGGGCCTCGGCTACATCATCTTCAAGGACGGCCAGGGCACCGGCCCCATCGCCAAGTTCGTGCCGGAGGCGGCCCAAGCCGACCTGCGCGCCGCAGCCGGTTTGGAGGACGGCGACGCCGTGTTCTTCGTCTGCGACCAGGCTGGTCCCGCGGCCAAGCTGGCCGGCCAGGCGCGGACGGAGATCGCCAACCGGCTGGACCTGATCGACAAGACCAAGTTCGAGTTCTGCTGGATCGTCGACTTCCCCATGTACGAGTACGACGAGGAGCGGAAGCGCATCGATTTCAGCCACAACCCCTTCAGCATGCCCCAGGGCGGGCTGGAGGCGCTGCTGACCAAAGACCCGCTGGAGATCAAGGCCTTCCAGTACGACATCGTCTGCAACGGCGTGGAGCTGTCGTCGGGCGCCATCCGGAACCACAAGCCGGAGATCATGTACAAGGCGTTCGAGATCGCCGGCTACACGGCGGAGGACCTGGAGGCCAAGTTCGGCGGCATGCTCAGCGCCTTCAAGCTGGGCGCCCCGCCGCACGGCGGCTCCGCCCCCGGCATCGACCGCATGGTCATGCTGCTGGCCGATGAGCCGAACATCCGCGAGGTCATCGTCTTCCCGCTGAACCAGCGCGCGGAGGACCTGCTGATGCAGGCCCCCAACAGCGTGGCGCCGGAGCGGCTGAAGGAACTGCACATCAAGTTGGACCTGCCGAAGAAGGCCGTGCAGGGCTGAACTTCCGGCCACGAAAGACAAGGGCGCGGGACTTGGTCCCGCGCCCTTTCCCATTCCCGCCGGGGTCTTGCCGGTCAACCGCCACCCGGGTCAGCGCGCGGCCTTCCGCGTGGACTTTACCCGGTACATGGCCGCGTCCGCCTGGCGCATCACCTTGTCCGCGTCGTCATGGGGGGCATAGGGCTGCACGCCGAAGCTGGCGGACAGCGGCAGGGACTGGCGCTGCCACGGGCAGGCGGCGGCATGGAAGCGCTTGGCCAGCGCCTCGGCCCGGGCCTCACCCTTGTCGGCGGCGGTGCGGGTGAGCAGCACCACGAACTCGTCCCCGCCCAACCGCGCGACCACGTCCTGAGCGCGGACATTCTGCTTCAGCACCTTGGCCACCTGGCGCAGGTACTGGTCGCCGCAGAGGTGGCCATGGGTGTCGTTGATGGCCTTGAAGCCGTCCAGGTCCACCATGACCAGCACGCCGCCGCTTCCGCCGCGCATGGCGCCCGCCAACTCCCGCCGGAAGGCGTCCATCAGGCCGCGCCGGTTCAGCAGGCCGGTCAGCTCGTCCGTCATGGACAGGGTTTCCAGGTGCTCGATCCGCTCCCGCTGCTCGGCGATGGTGGCCTCCGCGTCTCTCAGCCGGCGGATGGCATCCCGCAGCAGGGCGCCTTGGCTCTCCGAAGGCAACTCCAACGGGATCAGGCTTGGGGGCAGCGACGGGCGACGGCGGGCCACCGGCAGGTGCAGGTCCGTCACCAACTCATGCGGCAGGGCGGAATCGAGCGGGGTCATGGCGGTGCTCCGAACTCTGGTCAAGCTCACCCGAGCAGTGGCAACCGCCGTGCCAGCCGGATTTAGTTGCATTATCAATTGGTTAGACTGGATTGTCAGGCCGGCGACCTTCGCCGACCGGCAGCTTTTGCCGGACCGGCCGGACCCGTGGGGCAAGGGCTGCCGGGCGGGGTCCCCCGTGCGGGGCGCGCGAAACCCCTTGCGTCGGCCCGGCGGAGGGGGACAATGGCGCTCCAGCTTCCGCAGCCCCGTGGTTCCGCGTGACGAAAATCGCCGCCCGCCCGAAGCTCGCCCACCTCGCCGGTGCCGCGGTGCTCACCCTCGCCGCCGCCATGCCCGCCTGGTCTGCCCAGGCGGTCCCGGACATCGCCCCCCATCTGGCGACCTACAAGCTCTCCCTGGCATCGGCCCGTTCGCAAAGCCCCGTCAGCGGCGTGGACGGCAAGATGACCTTTGCCTGGAACGACTCCTGCGACGCCTGGACCATTGAACAGCGCTTCCAGGTCAACTTCATCTACGCCGAGGGCGAGCAGATGGAGCTGAACACCAGCTACGCCACGTGGGAGGCGAAGGACGGCCGGTCCTACCGCTTTAACGTGAAGAAGCTCAGCAACGGCGAGCTGGAAGAGGAACTGCGGGGGGAGGCGACCCTGGACGGCGGCCAGGGAGGCGTCGCCCGGTTCAGCAAGCCGGAGGCCAAGGAGGTCAAGCTGGCCCCCGGCACCATGTTCCCCACGGCCCACACGCTGAAGCTGCTGGCCCAGGTGAACACGCCGGAGACCTTCCTCTCGGCACCGGTCTTCGATGGCGCCGAGTCTGACGGGCCCAGCGGCGTCGGCGCCCTGATCGGCAAGCCGCGCCCGGTGGCGCCGGCCCAGGTGGACGCCGCCGAGCTGTTGAAGGGCAAGGCGTGGCAGGTCTTCCTCGCCTTCTTCCCCACGGACCCGCTGGAAGCCCTGCCGGAGTACGAGACCTCCCTCGTCCTGCTGGAAAACGGGGTCGTCCGCTCGATGGTCATCGACTATGGCGAGTTCAAGGTGGACGTGGAGCTGGAAAGCCTGGAGCGCCGGCCCAAGGGGCCCTGCTGAGTCCCCGCTCGGCCTGCCCTGACCCTTTCCTACAGACACTGAGTCGCGGCGGACCCTGGCGGCCCGGCGGTACGCCGTCGCGTTCCCGTCACAGGTTCCTTAACCTTTGCCTGTTCTGCTACGCGGGCTTGCCGCCCGACATAGGATGCCGCTTCCGAAAGTGGTAACAGCCGATTAACCTTTTGGGTTAAAATTGGTGCAGGCAAAGCAGGGCCCGCGGCCGGGACGGTAGCCGTGGCCCATCCCGATTGTCTGTGTCCCGGGAGCGTCGTAATGTGTGCGCAGTCAAACGGGGTAGGCACGGAGTCGACCACCTTCACGCCCAAGCGCGTGCTGATCGTGGAAGACAACGAGCTGAACATGAAACTCTTCCACGACCTGCTTGAGGCGCACGGGTACGTCACCCTGCAGACGAAGGACGGGATGGAGGCGTTGAAGCTGGCGCGGCAGCACCGGCCGGATCTGATCCTGATGGACATCCAGCTTCCCGAGGTCTCGGGGCTGGAAGTGACCAAGTGGATCAAGGAAGATGACGACCTGCGGTCAATACCCGTGGTCGCCGTCACGGCTTTCGCGATGAAGGGGGATGAGGAAAGGATACGCGATGGAGGTTGTGAAGATTACATCGCCAAGCCAATCTCCGTTGCCAAATTCTTGCAGACAGTCCAACGTTTCCTTGGATGAGCCCGGTTCCGCCCGGGCCGGTGGATAAGAAAAGACCATGTCGGCTCGGGTCCTCGTCGTTGATGACGTCCTCCCCAATGTGAAGCTGCTCGCGGCGAAGCTGACGCGCGAGTACTTCGAGGTGGTGACCGCGAACAGCGGCCCCGAGGCGCTGGAACGCATCAAGGCGCAGTCGCCGGACATCATCCTGCTGGACGTGATGATGCCTGGCATGGACGGGTTCGAGGTGTGTGAGCGCATCCGCTCCGACCCGGCGATCATGCATATCCCCGTGGTCATGGTCACCGCCCTGTCCGACGTATCGGACCGGGTGCGCGGGCTGGAGGCGGGGGCGGACGACTTCCTGACCAAGCCGGTGAACGACGTGGCCCTGTTCGCCCGCGTCCGGTCCCTGGTCCGGCTGAAGATGATGATGGACGAGTGGCGGCTGCGGGAGAGCACCTCCGGCCAGCTCGGCATGCTCGTCGCCACCGATTCGGTGCAGACCCAGTCCGCCGAGGGTGCGCGCTGCCTCGTGGTGGAAGACAGCGCCATTGACCTGGACAAGATCACCGAGACCCTGGCCCGCGACCGCAACAGCACCGTGGCAGCCGAGAGCTGCGCCGCCGCGCTGGAGATGGCGCTGGCAGAGGATTTCGAGCTGATCGTCATCAGCCTGACCCTGATGCGGGAGGACGGGCTGCGCCTGTGTTCCCAGCTCCGCAGCCATGAGCGCACCCGGCAGGTGCCCGTTCTGCTGCTGGCGGATGAGACGGACATGGACCGGATCGCCAAGGGGCTGGAGCTTGGCGCCAACGACTACCTGATCAAGCCGATCGACCGGAACGAGCTGTTGGCCCGCACCCGCACCCAGGTCCGGCGCAAGCGCTACCAGGACCGGCTGCGGGCGAACTATGAGCAGAGCCTGTCCCTGGCCCTGACGGACAGCCTGACCGGCCTGTTCAACCGCCGCTACCTGTCCGCCCACCTGCCGCGCCTGCTGGACCGCGGCGGCGGCAACCAGAAGCCGGTGGCGGCCCTGCTGTTCGACATCGACCATTTCAAGATCGTCAACGACACCTATGGCCACGGCGTTGGCGACGAGGTGCTGAAGGAAGTGGCCAACCGGGCCAGCCGCAACCTGCGCAACTTCGACCTGGTCGCCCGGCTGGGCGGTGAGGAGTTCGTCGTGGTGATGCCCGACACGGACCTGGTGCAGGCCCTGAACGTGGCCGAACGCCTGCGCCGTCGCATCGCGGAGACGCCGTTCCCCGTCTCCGCTCCCGTGGGCCAGATCACCATCAGCATCAGCATCGGCGTGGCCGTCGCCGACGGCACCCTGGATGCCGATGGCAAGCCGGAGTCCGGTGACAGCCTACTCCGCCGCGCCGACACGGCCCTCTACCAGGCCAAGCGCAACGGCAGGAACCGCGTGGTGGCCGACGGGGTGGGGGAGTAGCCCTGCAAGGCGCCTGATGTCACCCCGGGGTTGACCCGGGCCCCTCGCGGGAAAGCCCTCATGCCCAGGGGGCGGCAGCGGACAAGCGGCGCAGGCAGCCCCCGCCGTCAACCGCGGGCCACCGCCTCATTCGTCTGTCGGCAAATACTCCCTGACCAGATAGTCAAGCCCCGCCCCCATCCACACCGCCCGCGCCGCCTCCCTGCACCGCGCCGCCTCGTCCTCGCTGTCGGCGACTTCTGACAATGCGAGATACGTGAAGCCGATCGAGAACGGGGCAGAAATTCGCTGATAAAGCGCCAGAGCTTCCAGAAAATGGGACCGGGCTTGCCGGGCATCCGTCGCCCGAACCACGTCGCCCAGGCTCTTGATGCAGTTCGCCTCGCCCAGTCGGTCGCCCACCTGCCGGTAGAGCGTCAGCGCCTGCTCGAAGCGCGTGCGGGCGCCGTCATGGTCGGAGCGGCGCAGGGCGATGTCGCCCAGGCTCTGGATGCAGTTCGCCTCGCCCAGCCGGCTGCCCACCTGCTGGTAGAGCGTCAGCGCCTGCTCGAAGCGCGTGCGGGCGCCGTCATGGTCAGCGCGGTAAAGGGATATGTCGCCCAGGCGCTGGATGCAGTTCGCCTCGCCCAGCCGGTCGCCCACCTGCTGGTAGAGCGTCAGCGCCTGCTCGAAGCGGGTGCGGGCGCCGTCATGGTCGGAGCGGCGCAGGGCGATGTCGCCCAGGCTCTTGATGCAGTTCGCCTCGCCCAGCCGGTCGCCCACCTGCTGGTAGAGCGTCAGCGCCTGCTCGAAGCGGGTGCGGGCGCCGTCATGGTCGGAGCGGCGCAGGGCGATGTCGCCCAGGCTCTGGATGCAGTTCGCCTCGCCCAGCCGGCTGCCCACCTGCTGGTAGAGCGTCAGCGCCTGCTCGAAGCGCGTTCGGGCGCCGTCATGGTCAGCGCGGTAAAGGGATATGTCGCCCAGGCGCTGGATGCAGTTCGCCTCGCCCAGCCGGTCGCCCACCTGCTGGTAGAGCGTCAGCGCCTGCTCGAAGCGCGTGCGGGCGCCGTCATGGTCGGAGCGGCGCAGGGCGATGTCGCCCAGGCTCTGGATGCAGTTCGCCTCGCCCAGCCGGCTGCCCACCTGCTGGTAGAGCGTCAGCGCCTGCTCGAAGCGCGTGCGGGCGCCGTCATGGTCAGCGCGGTAAAGGGATATGTCGCCCAGGCGCTGGATGCAGTTCGCCTCGCCCAGCCGGTCGCCCACCTGCTGGTAGAGCGTCAGCGCCTGCTCGAAGCGGGTGCGGGCGCCGTCATGGTCGGAGCGGCGCAGGGCGATGTCGCCCAGGCTCTTGATGCAGTTCGCCTCGCCCAGCCGGTCGCCCACCTGCTGGTAGAGCGTCAGCGCCTGCTCGAAGCGCGTGCGGGCGCCGTCATGGTCGGAGCGGCGCAGGGCGATGTCGCCCAGGCTCTTGATGCAGTTCGCCTCGCCCAGCCGGTCGCCCACCTGCTGGTAGAGCGGCAACGCCTGCTCGAAGCGCGTGCGGGCGCCGTCATGGTCGGAGCGGCGCAGGGCGATGTCGCCTAGGCTAATGATACAGTTCGCCTCGCCCAGCCGGTCGCCCACCTGCTGGTAGAGCGTCAGCGCCTGCTCGAAGCGCGTGCGGGCGCCGTCATGGTCGGAGCGGCGCAGGGCGATGTCGCCCAGGCGCTGGATGCAGTTCGCCTCGCCCAGCCGGTCGCCCACTTGCTGGTAGAGCGTCAGCGCCTGCTCGAAGCGCGTGCGGGCGCCGTCATGGTCAGCGCGGTAAAGGGATATGTCGCCCAGGCTCTTGATGCAGTTCGCCTCGCCCAGCCGGTCGCCCACCTGCTGGTAGAGCGTCAGCGCCTGCTCGAAGCGCGTGCGGGCGCCGTCATAGTCAGCGCGGTAAAGGGATATGTCGCCCAGGCCCTGGATGCAGTTCGCCTCGCCCAACCGGGCGCCTACCTGCTGGTAAAGCGGCAGCGCCTGCTCGTAACAAGTGCGGGCGCCGTCATGGTCGGAGCGGCGCAGGGCGATGTCGCCCAGGCTCCGGATGCAGTTCGCCTCGCCCAGCGGGTCGCCCACCTGCTGATAAAGCGTCAGCGCCTGCTCGAAGCGCTCCCTGGCGCCGTCATGGTCGGAACGGGTTAAGGACAGGTTGGCAGCATAGAGTAGCCAACGAGCCTGGACGCGCACGTTCCCTTCCTTCCGCGCCTGATCGATGGCCTGATGAATAAGAGTGGCGGAGCCCATCCCGGTGAAGCGCTGAAACTCAGCGAAGCCAGCGACGGCGGAATGCAATCGATCACAGGGCAGCATCGACAGTTGCCGCTCCAGAATTGCCTCCACATTGAAGAATTCCGGCGTCAGCCGCTGGATCGCCTCGGCACCCCCTGTCGTGCCTGCCTTATCTCCATCCTCCGCCAATTTCAGGAACAGGCCCAGCAACCGATCCCGATCCCCATGATCTGGCGGCATCCCCTCCACAATGCACTCCCGGACTGGCACGAGCAGTCGTAACCGCCCACCCGTCTCAATCACCAGCCCCAGATGCCGCAAGGCCCTGGCGCCTTGCGCACCATCCTCCGGCAACAGTTCATCCCGCATCTCCGGCGTCAGCCCATCGGGCAGCCAGCCCAGCAGGGACGCCAACCGGCGCGCCGCGTCGCTGAACTGGCGGCTGTTGAGCGACAGGGCCAAAGACGCCTTGAAATTGACCGTCCGGTCGTCCCCCGGCCCCCGTTGCAACAGGCCGGCCCGCTGCCGCTGCCAACTCTTCCACAAATCGTCCAGGCTCATTTCACCCTGCGCCAGATGCGCCAGCAGCGTCAGGGCCAGCGGGATGCCGTCAACGGCCTTCAGCAGGGTCGGCAGGTTCTTGTCGTTGGCGAGCCCCTTTCCGGCAATCTCCAGGAACAAGGCCCGTGCTTCGTCGGGGTGCAGGGGGATCAGCGACACCCTCTCCCATGCCAGCCCCGCGGGCGCCGCGTTTCGCCGGATGGACAGGATCAGGCCGACGCCGGGGACCGTGCCGAGTTCCGACAGCGCCTCTTCTGTGCCAAGCGTTTCCGCCTCCCATGGCGTCTCGGCATTGTCCAGGATCAGCAGGGTCGGTTGCGCCGCCAGGGCGGCCAGGGTGCGGGGCATTGGGTCTGGCCCCACCTCCAGCCCCAGCGCCTGGGACACCAGTTGCACCATGTCGCCGGCGGTCCTGGCGCCTTCCAGCTTCACGAACAGCCGCCGCGGATAGTGGCCTAATATCTCCCGGTCATGGGCGACTGCCAGGGACAGGGCGGACTTGCCCATGCCGCCGCCGCCCAACAGGGCTACGGGGACCGGCGGGGCCGCCAGCAGCGCCGCCTTGGCCTGCGCCAACTCCGTCACCCGGCCGGTGAAGTGCGGCGGCTTGGGGGGCAGGCGGCCGACCAGGGGTGGGGGGGCTGCCTTGGCTGCGGGTGGCAGGCTTGGCGCCGCCTTGGGCAGCAGGCCGGTCAGGAAGCCCGGCAGGTCGCCATGGTTCTTGCCGAAGGGGACGGGGTACAGGCGTTGCCAGCCACGGTCCTGGTATCCCGGAACCTCGCTTTCCCGGCACAGCAGATAGTGCCGATGGTGCGTTTCCGGCAGGATGGTGTCGATCCATTCCAGCAGCTGCCCCAGGTTCGGGTCGTCCACCGTGCCTCCGCACCCGACGAACAGCAGCGACGTATGCATGGCAAAGGATTGCTGGAGGACCTGGGTGAAGCCATGCCCGAGCGTGCGGGCGTAGTCCCGGATGCCCAGCACGACGCTGCCTGGTGTCTCCCAATGGCCATGCAGGTGCAGGATGCCCTTGCGGTCGCGCTGGATGAAGTCACCAACCTTCGCCACATCACTGACCAGGATGGGCTGGCAGCCCGTTACCTCGGTCAACAGCGAATCGTAGTTGGTGGTGGACAGCCGGTTTCCCGGTTCGGCCAGCCGCGCGATGGCCCGGGGCAGGGCGGGATCGGCAGCCGTCAGGCTGCCCACCGTATCCCTCAGCCATCGCGAAAACTCACCGGGCGGGGTGAGCTTGGCCTGTAGGAACTCTGCCACATTGAGCAGCGTGACTATGTCCTCATCGTCCAGGTCAGCCAACCTGCCATCGAGCTGCTTTTGGGTAATCCGCCCAAGCTCCTTCGCCCGCTCCAACCCGTGCCGGACCAGCCCCTTCCAACTGGTGAAGGGCATCCCCGGCGCCGCGGCCATGCCCACGCCCGCACCGGCCACCACCAGTACCTCGCCTTGCGCCACCTGCTCCTTCAAGGATTTGAGAAGCTCCACCGCACCACCTCTATCCCATTCCGGCAAAGGGTGGCATAGCTCATCCCTGGCGACAACGGGTGTGCGGGCGTATCCCTGCTACCGCAAGCTTCCGGAAGCCCATGTCCACCATCACCCCCCTCGAGCCCGACGTCACCCCTGACCCCACCGCCGTCGCGGCCATGTGGTCAGCCTACTGCACCGCCACCGGCTTGGCCCCCGACACGCCCCATGGCGCCTTCGCCTTCGGCAGCGGGGCGGCCATGGCGGATGAGTTGTTGGTGCCCATCCTGTCCGGGGCCAAGCGGGCCACGGCGGGGGTGTTGGTGGAGTATGAGGCGGAGGGGGCGCCGTGGGACCGGTCCGGCTACCATGAGGTGGTGGTGGACGGTCGGGGGCAGCCCGCCTGCATCCTGCGCTACACGGCCTGCGAGGTCCGGCCCTTCGACTAGGTGGACGAGGGGTTCGCCCGGGCGGAGGGGGAGGGAGACCTGAGCCTCGCCTGGTGGCGGGACGCGCATCTCCGTTATTTCGACCCTTATGTCCGCGCCAAGTTCGGCCGCCCCTTGGCCCCGGACGAACCCATGGTCCTGGAACGCTTCACCATCGTCTGGCCGCCGGCGCTGGCGGACAAGTAACCTAGGTGCAGGGCACGTCAGGTCACCCCGGGCTTGACCCCATGGTGCCAAGCTAACTGGCCTGAGGTTTTCTGTGCTTCCCCCGCGAAGGCGGGGGCCCACTGTTTTTCAAACACGGTGACGGCCCGCATCGGGTCAAGAGCTGTGGACCCCCGCCTTCGCGGGGACGCGGTGGTGTTTTTGTCACTCTCGGTTCAGTCCCAACTTCCTGCCCATAGGGTCAGGCCCGGATTGACATCGGGCGGGCTAATCACCCGGAACATGGACAATCTTCCTATCCCATGCCACCATGTCAGACGCGCCCACCCCGGCGCCGGGTCTTGCACAGGTCCATCCCCCAGCACATCCGGGACGATCCGGGCACCATCCGTGTGCATCCATGTCCCAAACTGTCCGCACCCCTAAACGAGACACAAAACCGGACCGGTCACCTTTGTCTCCTTAAGCGACAGACATCAACGAATCCAACAGCTTGGAAGGAGACATACGTCACCTTAAGCGTCACCTTTGGTCACCTTAAGGTCTCCTTATGTCACCTGCCGTCACGCATCCCGGCCCTCACACCTCCACCAGCGCATACGGCTTCCCCGTCGGCTTCTCGATATGTGCGGCCACGTTGAACACCGGGTTCCCGGCGCGGGTATGCCCGGCATAGGTGCCGCGGTGGGCGTGGCCGTGGAACACGGCTTTCACGCCGTCGAAGCGGTCGATGGTCTCGGCGAGGCGGGAGGAGCCGAGGAAGGGGAAGATGGCCTCCGGCTCCCCCACCACCGTCTCGCAGATGGGGGCATAGTGCAGGACCACCACCTTGCGCTCCGTTTCCAACTGCTTCAGCGCGTGCTCCAGCCGCAGGGATTCGTCGATGGCCTCCTGCACGAACTGCTTGATGGCGGACTCGCCGAAGGCGTCCAGCATCTTGCCGTCAAAGCCGCCGCCGAAGCCCTTCACCCCGGCGAAGCCCACGCCCTTCACCACATGGGTCTCGTTCTCCAGGAACTTGACCCCGGCGTCGCGCAGCACCTTCTCGATCTCCTCCGGCTTGTCGCACTGGTGGTCATGGTTGCCCAGCACCGCCAGGACGGGGATGGCGATGCCGCGCAAATCCTCGGCCAGGGCCTCCGCCTCGGCCGCGGTGCCGATGTTGGTCAGGTCGCCGCACAGGCACAGCACGTCGGCCGAGTGCCCCACTTCGGCAAAGGCGTCGCGCCACTGGCCCCGCTGGTTGGGGCTGGCATGGACGTCGCCGATGGCGGCCACCCGCAGGGGCCCCGGGGCGATGATCACGTCGTCCGCCATGGCTCAGCTCCCCACGCCGCTGGCCGGCTGGGCGGCGCCGATGATGTCGGCAAAGCCCCACTGCTTCACGTCCACCTCATAGTCGACGGGGCTGAACAGCCGGCCACGGCAGACCTTGGTCTGCGGGATGGGCAGGTCGGCATGCATGCGGGCCCGCTCCAGCAGCTCCTCGTACAGCCAGCGGGGCACGTTGTCCCGCTCCGTCGGGTAGATGAAGCGGAAGTTCAGGACGTGCATCAGCAGCACCTCCCAATACTGCTCCATGTGGTTCAGCAGCCGGCGCCAGTCGATCCGGTCGGCCTGCTTCAACATGATGTGCGCCACGTCCGCCCCGTCATAGCGGTGGCGGAGCTGGAGCAGCGCCTTCGACCAGATCATCTCCGTCGGCGGGGTGAGCTGGACTTCCACCCCGTAATACAGGGCCGGGTGGCTTTCCTTGAACCAGGCGTCGGTGATGGGCACCACGGCCACGGCGCTGCTGAAGATCACGTCGAAGA
Organism: Aerophototrophica crusticola; assembly: GCF_012913305.1. NCBI lineage: Bacteria > Pseudomonadati > Pseudomonadota > Alphaproteobacteria > Rhodospirillales > Rhodospirillaceae > Aerophototrophica > Aerophototrophica crusticola. The sequence continues at coordinate 1,078,934 of NZ_CP051775.1, forward strand.
AGCACTGGCCGCGCCGGACCTTGGCGATCCAGCGCTCATCCTCGATCTCGGTCTCGAAGCCGCGCTCCTGGAAATGCAGCAGGATGCGGGGGAAGTCCCCCGCCTTGCAGAAGATGTCCAGGTCCTTGGTGGCGCGGTTGATGCCGGTATAGCAGTTCACCGCGAAGGTGCCCGCCACCAGGAACGGGATCCCGCTCTCCCGCAGGATGCGAAGGCTCTCCGCATAGAACTGGTCCGCCTCCGGCGGGGCCAAGTGGGAGGAGGGCGGCGGCGCCCCGGTCAGCAGCGGCGCGGCACCGCCGGCCACCGGGATGCTGCCGGGCTGGTCGTTGGTCTCGGCCGGGTCGGACGTTTCCAGGGTCGTCACGGGGGGCTTCCGGGCTGTGGCGCACATGCCCGGGGGAACAGCCCCGTTCGCCACCCGGTTCCCCGGCCCGGCCGGGGCAGCGCATGGATCAGCCGGTTTGATGGGTGGCAGAAGGATTTTTGCCGTTGACAGACTTAGGATGTATCGGCATCTATTCCGACGTCGGATGTATCAAGCGGGCGGCGTTCCGGTCTGGGGCGCCGCCTTTGCCGTCCCCGGAGTATCCTCCCATGTTCGCGACCCTGTTCCGTCCCAGCCTCGACCGGGCCATGCGCGCCGTGCGCATCGACAGCCTGGAGGACCAGGACCGCGCCTTCTCCTGGGAGGATGCGGAGCCGGTCCGGCCGCTGCCCCGCAAGCCCTTCAGCTTCATCACCGCCCTGATCCGGGAGAAGTTCCTGGGACGGCTGACGCTGATGGTCCTGGCCGTCGTGCTGGGCCAGACCATCGAGGCGTTCGAGCCCTATGCCCTGAAGGCGGTGGTGGACGCCCTGACCGCGGCGGCCGACGGCAAGCCGATCGAGGGGCTGGGCCTGACCGGCTGGTTCCTGGTCCTGCTGGGCATCTGGTTCGGCGGCATCGGCATGTACCGCGTCTACCAGGTGATCGACATCTACACCTCGCCCAGCATCCGGGCGCTGGCGCAGAAGCGGATGTTCGCCTGGCTGATGGGCCACAGCCCCACCTACTTCCAGGACAACTTCGCCGGCAAGCTGGGCCAGAAGATCAAGCAGGGCGCCAACGCCATCCTCGGGATCATCGAGATCCTGATGTTCGACGTGATCCGGGTGCTGGTGCTGCTGCTGGTGTCCCTGGGCCTGCTCTGGACGGCGTCGCCCTTCTTCTCGGCCATCCTGGGCGTGTGGATGCTGGCCTATGTGGGGGTCAGCGCCTGGCTGGCGCGACACTGCTTCCACCTGTCGGAAGCCATGTCCGACGCGGTCAGCTCCTCCTCCGGCCGGATCGTGGACGCCATCACCAACGCCGACCTGGTCCGCGGCTTCGCCCGCACGGCGTTCGAGCGCAGCTTCCTGGGGCACTGGATCAACGAGGAGCGGTTCCGCTCCCGCCGGCTCCGCTGGTTCCTGGTGCTGATGCGGCTGTTCCAGATGGCCAGCATCATCCTGCTGCTGGCGGCCCTGATCTGGCTGGCCATCGGCCGCACCCTGGCCGGCCAGATGACGGTGGGGGAGTTCACGCTGGTCTTCACCCTGGCCTTCCAGATCTCCAGCACCGTCTGGCACCTGTCCGACCGGCTGCTGAACTTCTTCGAGGAGCTGGGCACCCTGTCGGAGGCGCTGGAGGTCATCTCCGCCCCGCATGAGATCGTGGACGCCCCCGGCGCCAAGCCGCTGGCCGTCCGCGACGGCGGGATCGAGGTGAAGGGCCTGCACTTCGCCTTCCCCGACGGCACCAAGGTCTTCCAGGGCCTGGACCTGTCGATCCGGCCGGGGGAGAAGGTGGGGCTGGTGGGCCGGTCCGGTGCCGGCAAGAGCACCCTGGTGAAGCTGCTGCGCCGCCAGTACGAGCCCCAGGGCGGGCAGATCCTGGTGGACGGGCAGGACATCGCCTTTGTCACCCTGGAAAGCCTGAACGCGGCCATAGCGGAGGTGCCGCAACAACCGGGTGTCTTCCACCGCAGCGTCGGGGACAACATCGCCTATGGCCGCCAGGACGCGCCGCAGGAGATGGTGGAGCAGGCGGCCCGCCAGGCCCATGCCCACGACTTCATCCTCCGCCGCCCCACGGCCTATGGCACCATCGTGGGGGAGCAGGGGATCAAGCTGTCGGGTGGGGAGCGCCAGCGGGTGGCCATCGCCCGTGCCCTGCTGAAGGACGCCAAGGTGCTGGTGCTGGATGAGGCGACCTCCGCCCTGGACAGCGAGAGCGAGCACCTGATCCAGGAGGCCCTGTGGACCCTGATGGAGGGGCGGACGGTGATCGCCATCGCCCACCGCCTGTCCACCATCACCGGCATGGACCGCATCCTCTACCTGGAGGGCGGGCAGGTGGTGGAGCAGGGCACCCACAGCCAGCTCCTGGCCCTGGGCGGCCGCTACGCCGCCCTGTGGCATCGGCAGAGCGGCGGTTTTTTGGCAGCGGCGGAGTAAGGTGCAAGGAGGAGACGGGGACGGTGACATGGCAGAGCGGTTCACCTTTTTCTGGAACGGCCCCTTCTCCCAATGGCACCGCTCTCCCTTCTGCTTGGACGGGATCCTGTACGTCACGGCCGAGCAGTACATGATGGCCAGCAAAGCCAGGCTGTTCGGGGATGACGTGCGGCTCCGCCAAATTCTGGAAGCGGACCACCCACGGGACCAGAAGGCCCTCGGGCGAAAAGTTTCCGGCTTTGACCAGCAGGTTTGGGACAGGCATGCGCGTGAAATCGTCTATCGGGGCAACCGTGCCAAGTTCACGACACACCGTGACCTGTTGCGGCAGCTGCTCGACACGGCAGGGACGATCCTCGTAGAGGCAAGCCCACTGGATACTGTCTGGGGTATTGGTCTCGCGGCCGACGACCCGGACGCCACAGTTCCGTCGCGATGGCGCGGCAAGAACTGGTTGGGTGAGACCCTGACCCGGCTTCGGGACGACCTGTTGGCGGAGCAAGCTGAGGGCGGCATACCGGAACTGGTGGCCAGGGCTGGGCGCAAGGAACGGAAGGGCTGAGGGCGGCACCCGCCCCGGCGGAGAACGATGTTTCGCCCCACGGATGGGCCAAGGTAAAAGAAAGGAGCCAAGCCATGCACCTGCGCTGGACGGCTTTCGAGGACCTCTCGGTCCATCAACTGTACGAGCTGCTGGCCTTCCGCCAGTCGGTCTTCATCGTGGAACAGGCGAGCGCCTACCCGGACCTGGACGGTCTGGACCAGACCTGCTGGCACCTGATGGTGCGCGACCGGCCGGGCGGGGCGCTCATCGGCTGCCTGCGTGCCCGCGGCCCCTGGGGGGAGGAGCCGGCCCTGATCGGCCGCATCGTCGTCGGCCCCGCCGCCCGCGGCACGGGCCTGGGGCGGCGGCTGGTGGCGGAGGGCTTGCGGTTCCTGGAACGGGAATATCCCCGCACCGACGTGCGCATCGGGGCGCAGGCGCACCTGCAGAACTTCTACGCCTCCTTCGGCTTCGTCACGGAGGGAGGGGAGTATGACGACGGCGGCATCCCCCACGTCACCATGTGGCGGCGGGTCGGGGTGGCGCTTGCGGCCTGAGGCGGGGGAGGGATAGGCGCATGCCGGTCGGTCCCGACCCCCTGGACCCGCATCCCATGGAGGGCCACCCCCGCGTCGGCTTCCTGAAGCCGCTGCTGGCGGGCGTGCCCAACGTGGAGGTGGGTGACTACAGCTATTACGACGACCCCGGCGGGCCCGAGCGGTTCCGGGAGAACATCCTGTACCATTTCGACTTCACCGGCGATCGGCTGGTGATCGGGAAGTTCTGCGCCATCGCCTGGGGCACCCGCTTCATCATGAATGGGGCCAACCACGCGCAGGGCGGCCTGTCCACCTACCCCTTCAACATCTTCGGCCAGGGCTGGGACAGCGTGCCCCTGGACCGGCTCGACTTCCCCCACAAGGGCGACACGGTGGTGGGGAACGATGTCTGGATCGGGTACGAGGCGCTGGTCATGCCCGGGGTGACGATCGGTGACGGGGCCATCGTCGCCGCCCGGTCGGTGGTCACGGCGGACGTGCCGCCCTATGCCGTCGTGGCCGGCAACCCGGCCCGGCTGGTCAGGATGCGCTTTCCTGAGGAGGTCGTGGCGAGGTTGCTGGCCCTGCGCTGGTGGGACTGGGAACCGGAGCGGATCACCCGTGCCATCCCCGCCATCATGGCCGGCGACCTGGACGCCTTGGCGACTTTCGCCCCCGGTGCGTGAGGGCCACCCCTTTCCCGCAGGCACCGGACTCCTTATCTCTGCCGGGCAAGAACGAACCGGGAGAGTGAGAGCATGACCCGCCGCGCCGGCCTGACGGCCCTGTTCCTGACCACCGCGTTGGCCGCCCCGGCGCTCGCCGCCCCGCCCGAGTTCCAGACCCTGCCGGCTCCCAAGGCCCGCCATGACGTGAAGGTGACCACCGTCGTGGAGGGGCTGGACCACCCCTGGGGCATGGCCTTCCTGCCCGACGGCCGCATCTTGGTGACGGAGCGCACGGGCAAGCTGCGGGTGGTGCAGGAGGGCAAGCTGCTGCCGGAGCCGGTGGACGGGCTGCCGGAGATCGAGGAGATGGGGCAGGGCGGCCTGCTGGACGTGGCCCTGCACCCGGACTATGCCAACAACCGCTGGGTCTACCTGTCCTGGGCAGAGAAGGTGGCCCCCGGTGCCGGCGGGGAGGCGAAGCCGCGGGATGCCAAGTCCGGCAACCGCACCGTCGTCGCCCGCTTCAAGGACCAGGGCGCCAAGTTCACCGACATGCAGGTGCTTTACCGCGGCACGGTGGTGAACAGCCGCCACCATTTCGGCAACCGGCTGGTCTTCGGCAAGGACGGCAAGCTGTACTTCACCATCGGCGACCGGGGTGACAAGGACCGGGCGCAGGACCTGATGGATGCCTCGGGCAAGGTCATCCGCCTGAACGATGACGGCACCATCCCCGCCGACAATCCCTTCGCCGGGCGCAAGGACGCGCTGCCGGAAATCTGGACCTTCGGCAACCGCAACCCGCAAGGGCTGGCCCTACAGCCCTCCACCGGCCTGCTCTGGGCCAACGAGCATGGTCCCCAGGGCGGGGACGAGGTCAACATCATCCGTCCCGGCACGAACTATGGCTGGCCGGTGGTCACCTACGGCAAGACCTACGGCCTGGGCCTGCCCATCGGGGAAGGCACGGAGAAGGCTGGCGTGGCCCAGCCGGAGACCTACTTCGTGCCGTCCCTGGCGGTGAACGGCATGGCCTTTTATGACGGCTCCGGCATGCCCCAGTGGAAGGGCGACATCGTCATGGCCCTGCTGGCCGGCGGCATCGTCCGGCTGGACGTGGAGGGGGACAAGGTGGTGGCCGGTGAGCGCCTGCTGGAGGAGGAACTGGGCCGCACCCGCGACGTGGAAGCCGCGCCCGATGGCCGGCTCTATGCCCTGGTGGACGACAGCGCCCCGGGCGGCAAGCTGGTGCGGATCGAGCGCAAATAGCACAAGTTGCGTGAGTAGAACCTCCCGGCCCCCTGTGCTACCTTCTTCGATAGCGTGGCAACCGGGGGCCGGCCATGGGCTTGGCAGGCGTGACACTGGCGGGTTTGAGGATTGCGGAGCGTCCGCGACCGGCGCAGACCCGTCTCTTGCCGCAGCCGGGTGCGGATGACGCGCCCGCCAAGCTGGGGTCGAAGGCCGACACGACCAGACCGGGGCTGGAATTGCTCCTGGACCCGGAATCCCGGGACAAGGTCAAGGCCAAGGAATCGGAAACCAGGCAGGCCCTGGAACAGCTCCAGCAGTTGAAGCGGTCCACCAGCCCGAAAGAGGCCGCTGCCCGCCGCGTGGAGTTCATCAAGCGCCGGCTGGAAGCCCTGAAGCAGACCATCCAACTGATGGAAGCCACCGGCGACCGCAAGGCCGCCGCAGGTGCCGCGCGGGAACTGGCCCGGCTGGCCAAGGAATTGGGCGCCGCCGCCCGCGACTATGCCGGCGCCGGGGGTGGGGCCACGGCAAGCCCCCAGGTTGCCGCTGAACCGACGGCCGGGACCGCTGCGCCGGCTGGCGGGGCTACGGGCGACGACGGCACGGCAGAGGCCGCAAAGGTGCAGGCCGATGCCCAATCCCTGGCCCGACAGGCTGCCGCCGGGACAGGCGCGGCCACGAACCCCGCCCCGGGCCCCGACCCGGAAACCGCAGACGCCGACGGGGCCGGAAAAGCGGAAGCGGCGGATACCCCGGCCGCGGAAAGCACCGGCAGTCCCACGAGCCGGCTCAGCCCACAGGAACAGCTCGCCCGCCAGCAGCGGGAGGAGAGGGCAAGGGATCAGGCCTTCGCCGCCGATGTGCGCAAGACCCTGGATGAGATCAAGGCACTCTTCATCCGCCTGTCACGGATCGCCCGCCGCGACGCGTCGGAGGAGGAAAGCCGGGAGATGGACGCCGTTACCCGCGACATGGCCGATGCCGCCCGCACCGTCCAGGCGGCCACCGCGCCGATGGTGGCCCAACCGGGCTTGTCGGTGGATGTGATGGCATAGCGGGACGGACTGGTTCCAGGACCCGGCTACGGTCCGGCCGGCCCTGGTGCGAGCTTGCGCGCTCCTGTCAGCCGCGCTGCGGGAAGCCGACACACCCCCTTGCCCTTCGCCGCGAATCCGGCCAAAACCGCTGGATCGTTTTCCGAGACAGAGTGCTGGCGCGATGGCTTACCGGATTGAGGGCGAGACGGGTGCGTGGGAAGTGGTGATCGGGCTGGAGGTGCATGCCCAGGTCATCTCCAACGCCAAGCTGTTCAGCGGGGCCGCCACGGCCTTTGGTGCTGCGCCCAACAGCCAGGTCAGTTTCGTGGACGCGGCCTTCCCCGGCATGCTGCCCGTGATCAACGGCTTCTGCGTGGAGCAGGCGGTGAAGACCGGCCTGGGGCTGAAGGCGAAGATCAACCTGCGCAGCATCTTCGACCGCAAGAACTACTTCTACGCGGACCTGCCAGCCGGCTATCAGATCAGCCAGTACAAGGACCCCATCGTGGGGGAGGGCACCATCGTCCTCGACCTGCCCGACGGCTCCACCCGCGAAGTGGGGATCGAGCGGCTGCACCTGGAGATGGACGCCGGCAAGTCCCTGCACGACCAGCACCCCAGCAAAACCTATGTCGACCTGAACCGGGCCGGCGTGGCGCTGATGGAGATAGTGTCCAAGCCGGACATGCGCAGCCCGGACGAGGCGGCGGCCTATTTGCGCAAGCTGCGTACCATCCTGCGCTACCTGGGCACCTGCGACGGCAACATGGAGGAGGGCTCCATGCGCTGCGACATCAACGTGTCGGTGCGCAAACCGGGCCAGCCCTATGGTACCCGGACGGAGACGAAGAACGTCAACTCCATCCGCTTCGTGCAGCAGGCCATCGAGTATGAGGCCCAGCGCCAGGTCGAGGTGTTGGAGGGTGGTGGCAGCATCGTCCAGGAGACTCGGCTGTGGGACCCGAACAAGGGCCTGACCCGCGCCATGCGGTCGAAGGAGGAGGCGCACGACTACCGCTATTTCCCCGACCCTGACCTGCTGCCACTGGAACTGGACCCCGCCTTCGTGGAGCGGATCAAGGCGACCCTGCCGGAGCTGCCCGACGACAAGAAGGCCCGCTTCATCGAGCAGTACAAGCTCACCCCCTATGACGCCGGCGTGCTGGTGGCGGAGAGGGCGCGCGCCGACTTCTATGAGGAGGTCGCCAAGGGCCGTGACGGCAAGATGGCCGCCAACTACGTCATCGGCGATCTGCTGGGCGCCCTGAACAAGACCGGCAAGGACATCACCGAGTCGCCGGTCTCCGCCGCCGACCTTGGCGCGCTGATCGATCTGGTGACCGACAACACGCTGTCCGGCCGCCTGGCCAAGGACGTGTTCGCGGAGATGCTGGAGTCCGGCAAGGCCCCGGGCGTGATCGTGGAGGAGAAGGGCCTGCGGCAGGTCACCGACACGGGCGCCATCGACTCGGCCATTGACCAGGTCATGGCCGCCAACGCCGACAAGGTGGCGGAGTACCGGTCCGGCAAGGACAAGCTGTTCGGCTTCTTCGTCGGCCAGGTGATGCGCGCCACCCAGGGCAAGGCCAACCCGGCCCTGGTGAACGACATCCTGGCAAAGAAGCTGAAGGGCTGACCTGCCGTAGGCCGGATTGGGCGCGGCCAGCGCCGTAATCCGACGGCTACGGCCGTCGGATTACGCGCCGCGGGCGCCAATCCGACCTGCGAATCACCCCTTCGGCCCGCTTTCCACCAAGCCGGCGATCTGCCGGGCCCAGCGGCGCAGGAAATTGTCCGCGTCGCCATACTCGGTCCGAATGTTCAGGTTCTCCGGGAAGGGCGCGCCAACGTCGGCGTCGGCCAGCACGGCCACGACTTGCCCGCTCTGGCTGTCAGTGAGGGTGGCCTGGAACGCGGCCGCACCCACACCGACCGAATCCAGGAAGTACCCGCCGAACCGGCGCCGCGGGTCCGCCGGGCTGTTGGGCACGAACTCCGTCACCGTCACCTCCAGCCGCAGCACGCCGGGGCCGGGCTGCTCCGTGACGGCGGAGCCCAAGGACTTGCGCAGGCGCTCGGTGAAATACTCGGCGGCGTGGCGCCGGTCGCGGTCGGAGAACTCCAGGTCACCCCGCTCCCGCGTGACGGCGACGTTGATGGGGGCCAGCAGCACCTTGCCATAGCTGCGCAGGTCGGTGCCCGGCCGGACATAGACCTTGTCCAGGTCCGAATCCTCCACCCGTTGCAGCCCCTGGACGGGCAGCTCGTTGGGTGGCGTGGCCGCCTGGGCCGACAATGGGGCGAGCATCAGCAAGGACAGGGTGGCGACGGTGGTCAAGGGACGCATCGGGTTGGACATGGCCGTGTTTCCTCATTGGTCAGGCGACACCCGCGACGGCTTCTTTTCTCTCCGGCCCCGTCCATCATCACCCCACCCGGACCGGAAACCGCCTTCGGGCATCAGGTTTTTAGCATGGCGCTCGCCGCTGCCGTTGACAAGGTGCCCGCCGCCCCTTAAACACCGGGGCCTACCGGCGCTGTCCCGCGGTTCACTGCGGCGCCGCCGGTACGGAGGGGTGGCCGAGCGGCTGAAGGCAACGGTTTGCTAAACCGTCATAGGTCTTAAAAACCTATCGTGGGTTCGAATCCCATCCCCTCCGCCACTTCCCTCCCGGACATCGACGACATCGCCAATCGGTCCTTAGAGCGTGTTTACGCTGACCATAAACACGCTCCGGCGGCGACTGCCGCCGCGCGGGCCCATGCCCGCGTAAGCCAAGCCGCGGATGCGGCGGAGCCTGCCCCGGACCCCGATCCGGGGGCGTGTGAGGGACACGAAGGGCTAGACCCGTTTCCAGTCTGCGGGAAACGGGTCTAAGCTGGCGCCCCCGCGGGTTGTCCGCCGGTTCAGAGGCGTTGCGCCCACAAACAGATAGGGCGGACCCTGGTGGGCCCGCCCTTGTTCAACCGCCGGTGACCAAGCTCACGTGGGGCGCTTGATCCTGTATTCCTTGATGTCAGCCGGGTCCCACACGGCACCGCGCCGACGGCGCTTCCCGTTCGGGTCATCGTCCCCAGCTTTGGCCGAGGCCCGGCGGATGGACGGCGCACGGGCCGGTGACGGCTCCTGCCCGGCGGCAGGCTCCTCGGCGGCTGGCGGCTCCTCGATGTACCCTGCGTTGGGGGACACGGCGCGCAGCAGAGAGGACACGGCGTCGGACACTTCCGACGGAGCGGTCTTCCAGGCGCGCAGCAGGTCCAGTTCCCGGCGGGACAGGATGGGGGAGGGGGACTGATCCCCTTCCGCCCCGACCGCCTCTGGCGGGCGGCCAACGCCGGACGTTTCCAGACCGTCGAAGAAGAAGGTCAGCGGCACATCCAGGATCTCGGCCAGGCGGTACAGTTTTCCCACGGAGACGCGATTCGATCCCCGCTCATATTTTTGCACCTGCTGGAAGGTGATGCCCAGCGTGCGTGCCAGATCGGACTGGCTCATGCCCAAGAGGCCGCGGCGCAGGCGGATCCGCCCTGCCACATGATTCTCGATCGTGGTCTCAAGCGCAGCCACGGCTGCGTTCTTGCTGCGTCTCGGCATCGACGTCCTTTCGCCCCCTCAGGCTGTTCTTTGTATCTATTGGGTGCCCGCCGCCCAATCCCTTACTAGAATAGGACAATTCGGCTGGTGTTGACAACCTTCGGGATACTTCGGTGCCGGACTCACCAATCCGGCACGAAGCAGGCCCCGGGCATCCAACCCATCACCCACACCATTGTGTGATCAGATTAGCGCACGGGGAATTTCTGTCCACACTTTGTGCGCGATAATCGGCTTTTTGACTGTGCCTAAGTAAGCGAAAGACCGCACCCGACAAGCCATGCCCAAATGGCGATGGTAAACATACCGACGTGCGCAAAGCGACTCCCACCTCCTGCGGGGACTCGGGGGACGGTGGTTGTGGCCCCAATCCTAGCAAGACAGATATCGTTCGGCGAATCGAACTTTGGCATGCAGTCATAGCATCACTCGGCGCATAGGCTTGTGGCTCTTTCCAGGACGGGTCGTCGTCACCCTTGACCCTGCTGGCCGGACGGGGCTCTGGTCATGCATGCGTCACCATCCAGTCCGGGCCGCCATGCGACTGACCTGTTACCCCATCCCAGGTTCCGAGCTGCTTCTGCGTCCCGCCCCCTTGTCCAGGCCCTGGATGGAGGCGACACCCGACCGGTTCGCCTACCGGTGCCTTCCCCTCAACATCGCCAACACCCACGGTTGGGAGGTGCTGTGCCCGGCGGAGTTCACGGCGACCTGGGACGGCTCGGGCGGGAAGGAGGCGATCCGGATCGAGTCCGACGCGCTCCCGCACCACCTGCCTGTCAGCCATTTCGGGTCCGGTGTGCTGACGTTCCATGTCCCCGGCCTGTTTCGCACGCCGCCGGGCCTGAATTTGTGGGTCGGCGGACCACCCAATCTGCCCAAGGACGGTATCCAGGCCCTGTCGGCGGTGGTCGAGACCGACTGGGCACCCTACACCTTCACCATGAACTGGCTGTTCACCCGGCCCCACCACCCCGTCCGTTTCGCGAAGGGAGAGCCGTTCTGCTTCTTTTTCCCCCTGTCCCGCGGCCTTGTTGAGGAAATGGAGCCGGAGGTGCTGCCCCTGGACAGCGCCCCGGAACTGGCCGCCCAATACCGGGCCTGGTCGGAGGGGCGGGCCGATTTCCTGGAGGAATTGCCGAGGGAGGGGTCCGCCGCCCGGGCGGAGGAATGGCAGAAGGCCTATTTCCGGGGACGCCTGCCGGATGGGCGGCCCGGCTGCCCCGACCATCGCACGAAACTGTCCCTGAATTCTTTCAGGCTCGGCGTGCCGCAGAAGCCGGGTTCCTGAGCCAAGTCACCGGAACATCGTTCCATTCACGCCGTCACGGAACACGGGCTGTAGACCAACGTTAGACGCGGAAACAACTTGGCTGGGATAGAGGGGCGAGTGATGGCTGACTTGGAGGAGCGTATCCGCCGGCGTGCCTACGAGCTTTGGGAGCAGCATGGCCGGCCCGAGGGCCAGCAGGACTCCCACTGGGAAATGGCCCGGCAGGAGATCATGGCGGAATCCGCTGGTGGGGGTGACCCGGTGACCGGGCCCGAGGGGATGCCCGCGGCCGGCACGGGCGAGGGGATGTTGCAGGGGGCGGGGTCCGTCGCCGCCCCCGCCAAGCGGTCCCGCTCCAAGCCCCCGGCTGCCAAGGAAGCCGCCCCGGCCAAGGTGCCTGAGCCGGAGCCCGCGGCGAAGCGCGGCTCCAGCCGCAGTCGCTCCAAGGCGACGGAGGGAGCCGAAGCCGGCATCTCCGCCACGCCCACGGGGGATGAGGGGAAGGGGATCAGCACCGCCAAGGCGGCAGCTGCGGCAGCCAGCACGCTGGAGGCGGAAAGGGCTCCTCCCCGCCGTGCCAGCCGACCCGGATCGCGGAAGGCGGAGGCCTGAACCGGCCCTGCCCGGGTCGCGTCAGGTCAGGCGGCGTTTTCGATGACCGGCATCAGCACCGGCGCGACGCCGCCGATGACGCCATAGGCGCGACGCTCGTTGCGCAGGGTTTCCAGCAACTCGCGGAGGCTCTCCTCCACGAAGCCGTTGGCGTGGCGGGCCAGTTCCGCCTCGGTCAGGGCGATGAAGCTGTCCAGCAGGCCGGCATGGACCCGGGCGGAATGACGAACCTCGGACTCGATCATGACGCCGCGCATGGAAGCTTCCTTCATTTGGTCTTTGGCGGTGGCTGGGGTCCAGCACTTCAATGTGGGCGTATCTAAAGGCCGGGCCAGTTAAGGACTGGTAAAGCGGGTTTTGCGACTGCCGCCACCTTTGGCGTTACTCCGCCAACGTTGCCGCGGGTTCCAGCCAGTCTTGGGCTGGAACCCGCGAACTCTACCCCGAAAGCAACAACCCGATCTAAAGGGTTACCCAAAGGGGGTATGCGTCAACCGTTCCCGGCGGCACCCCGGTTCAGGTCCGTATTCAGGGATACCGGCGGGTCGCCCAGCCGGGCCCGATAGACCTGCAGGTTCTCCAGCACGCGCTGTACATAGTTCCGGGTCTCGTAGATGGGGATGGTCTCGATCCAGTCCACCACGTCCACGCCCGATGCCCGTGGGTCGCCGAACTCCTTGATCCAGTTGCCCACACGGCCCGAGCCGGCGTTGTAGGACGCGATGGCCAGCACGTAGGACCCGCCGAACCGGTCGATCAGTTCCTGCAGATAGGTGGTTCCCAGGCGGACATTGTAATCCGGGTCGCTGGTCAGCTTCTCATGGGTGTGGCGCAGGCCCAGGCCCTTGGCCACCTGCTGCGCCGTGCCGGGCATCAGCTGCATCAGGCCGCGGGCGCCGGCCGGGCTGACGACACCGGGGGCGAAGGTGCTCTCCTGCCGCACGATGGCATGGACCAGCCCGCGCTCCGGCCGCGGGTTCAGCCGCGCATCCAGTTCGGGATAGCCGGATTCCAAGATGACGAAGCCATCCTGCAGGGCGGTGCGGGCGTTGAACACGGCCAGGTCCTGGCGGCCCAACTCCAGCGCCATGGCGCTGACCTGCCGGTATTCCTCCGCGGTCTTGGCCTCGCTGCCCATGCGGCGCACGAACAGCTCCAGCCGGGGGCTGTCCCGCCCCTCGATCCTGGCCAGCAGCTTGGCCACGCGGGCCAGCTCGTTCCGCTCGAAGGCCTTCTTCGCCTCGGCGGTCAGGGGCCGCTCCTTCGGGATGGAGGAACCCGGCGCCAGGCCCAGCTTGTCCACGGCCAGCATGCCGTAGAAGGTGGAGCCATAGGACATGGCGGCCTCATAGAAGGCCTTGGCCCGTTCCTTGTCGCCCAGCGCCTCCGCCGCGCGGCCCGACCAGTATGCGCCGCGGGACTTGCTGACCGGGGAGCTGGTGCCGCGGGACAGGGCCTCGAAATGTTTCAGCGCCTGGTCGGGCTTGTCCAGGAAGCGCAGGGCCAGCCAGCCGGCCAGGAACTCCGCCTGGGCGAAGGACAGGCCGTCCTTGGTGCCATGGGCGGCCGCAAGCTGGTAGGCGCGGGCGTGCTGCCCCGTCTCCATCAGGCGGCGGGCGATGATGTGCCGCTCGGTCCACCAGGCTTCGGCCCGCCCCATGTCCTTGGGTGCCTTGGCCAGGATCTCCAGCGCGCCGGCATCCTGGTCCTTGCGGCGCCGGAAGCGGGCGCGCTCATACAGCAGGCCGGGGTCGTTCGCCAGTTGCGGCGGCACCTTGGCCAGGGCCTTCTCAGCTCCCCCCGCCATGCCGGCCAGGGCCATGCGGGCCTGGGCGACGGCCTGCTTGCCAGGTTCCACCAGGGGCAGCATGCGCTTGGCGCCGTCATCGTCCCCGTCCCACAGCAGGCGGTCCAGCCGTGCCCAATGGTCCTGCGGCCGCAGCAGGCCCACATAGCGCTTGCGGAAGTCCTGCTCCTCCACCCGGCCGAAGCCGCCCTCCACATAGCGTCGGCGCACCTGTTCTATGGCCTTGTCGCTGGCCCCTGTCTCCATCAGCGAATCCACATAGCGGAAGAAGCCGGCGATGGTCAGGGGTGGGCGTGCCTCGAACCAGGCCCGGACCTCGCGGTAGGGCATGTCGGGCATCTTCGCCTCGGCGTTCCGGCGCAGGGCGTTCTGGTTGGGCCAAGCGGGGTTGTCCCGCATGAAGGCCGTCAGCTCTTCCCAGCTTGCCGTGGTGTCTGGCCGGGTCAGCTCGATCCAGCGCAGCACCTTGTCGGGCAGGTCCTCCCGGGCGCGGCGGGCGATCTGCCGCGCCTCTTCCATCTTGCCGCCATCGGCCGCCTTGAAGGCCTGGCGGTAGGTCTGCACGTCCGCGGCCGACAGCTCCGCCCCGGCGGGCAGGGAGGCCAGCGCGAGGGCGAGTGCAACGGTGAGGGCGGGGAGGGGGTTACGTCCGGGGGCCTTGTTTCGCACGGAATGGGCCGCTAAGGTTCGCCGCTTCATCAGGTCTGGCCGAAAGGTATCGCTATGTTCAGGGGGTCTATCGTCGCACTGATCACGCCGTTCCGCGACGGGAAGGTTGATGAGCGCGCTTTCCAGGACTTCGTGGACTGGCAGATCAAAGAGGGCACGCACGGCGTGGTTCCCGTGGGCACGACGGGGGAGTCGCCGACCCTGTCCCATGAGGAGCACCGCATCGTCGTGGCGCTGACGGTGGAGGTGGCCAAGGGCAAGATCCCGGTCATCGCCGGCACGGGCAGCAACTCCACCGAGGAGGCGATCGCCCTGACCAAGTACGCCAAGCAGGTCGGTGCCGACGCGGCCCTGGTGGTCACGCCCTATTACAACAAGCCGACGCAGGAAGGCCTGTACCAGCACTACAAGGCCATCCATGACGCCGTGGACCTGCCGATCGTCATCTACAACATCCCGGGCCGCAGCGTCATCGACATGACCGTGGCCACCATGGCGCGCCTCGCCAAGCTGCCGAACATCGTCGGCGTGAAGGACGCCACCGGCGACCTGGTCCGGCCGCTGCGCACGCGGGTGGAGATCGGGCCGGACTTCTGCCAGCTCTCGGGGGAGGACGCCACCGCCACGGCGTTCAACGCCCAGGGCGGTGTCGGCTGCATCAGCGTCACCGCCAACGTGGCACCCCGGCTCTGCGCCCAGATGCAGGACGCCTGGGCCCGCGGCGACATGGCCGAGATGGCCCGGATCCGTGACCAATTGATGCCGCTGCACCATGCCCTCTTCCTTGAGACCAGCCCCGCGCCGGTGAAATATGCCGCCAGCCTGTTGGGCAAGGGCACGCCGGACGTCCGGCTGCCGCTGGTGCCGTGCAGCGAGCCCACCCGCGCCCTTGTCCGTGATGCCATGGTCAAGGCGGGAGTTTTGACCTGATAGCTTAAGAAAAGGTTTTAAGTCCATGGCCCGCGCAGAAACGGCGCCGGATCGCATCGCCGCGCAGAACCGGCGGGCGCGCTTCGACTACTTCATCGAGGACACCATCGAGGCCGGCATCGTGCTGCTGGGCACGGAGGTCAAGGCCCTGCGCGCCGGCCGTGCCAGCATCCAGGAGAGCTATGCCGGGGAGCAGGGCGGGGAGCTTTTCCTGGTCAACGCCTACATCCCCGAATACGGCCAGGCCGGCCGCTTCTTCCAGCATGAGCCCAAGCGCCCCCGCAAGCTGCTGGTGAAGAAGCGGCAGCTTGCCAAGATGCTCCAGGCCATCCAGCGCGAGGGGATGACCCTGATCCCCATGTCCGTCTACTTCAACGACCGCGGCTTGGCGAAGGTCGAGATCGGCATCGCCAAGGGCAAGAAGAAGGGCGACAAGCGCGAGACGGAGAAGGAGCGCGATTGGCAGCGCGACAAGGCCCGCCTGATGCGCGACAAGGGCTGACGCATGGCCGCAGGGCTGGCGGGGATCGGCCCTTTTCCCGCCACTGTCCGGGGATTATCCTCGCCGCCTAACCCTTTCGGATGGGCGCCATGGCCAAGCGGGTTTCCTTAGCCGTCTTCCTGCTGTCCCTGTTGGCAGCAGCGCCAGCAGCAGAGGCACGGCTGACGGTGTGCAACCGCAGTGCCGACCCCGTGCGCCTCGCCCTGGGGCAGGAACAGGGGCAGGACTGGGTGTCCCAGGGCTGGTGGACCCTCCAGCCCGGCGCCTGCGCCACGCCATTGCCCGGTGAGCTGACATTGCTCGAGTATTATCTACGCGCCGAACCGCTGGTGAAGGGCAAGACCGGCTGGGGCGGGGAGTTCCCGTTCTGCGTGGCGGATGGCAAGGACTTCCAGGCCAAGGGCGACCAGGACTGCGAAAAGCGCGGCCTGCGCACGGCCGGCTTCTTCGCCGTCGTGACGGATGGGGCCACGTCCGTCACCCATAACCTGACCGAGTAACCCTTGGAGCGTGTTTACGGTCATCGGAAAACGGGTCTAGCCCAGGTACTGCCGCACCGCCGTGAAAACGTCCTCGAACATCGCCGTCGTCAGCCGGCCAGTGTTGGTGTTGTAGCGGGAGCAATGGTAGCTGGCGAACAGGCGCACGCCGGGTTTCAACTCATGCTGCGCGCCATGGCCGAAGGGCAGGCGGGACGGCTTGCCGCCGAAGGTCCGCACCGTGCTGTCATGGCTGTCCTTGCCCAGCACCACCACGGCCCGCAGGTTGGGCATGGCCGCGATGTCACCCGTCAGGAAGCGGCGGCAGGTGTTGGTCTCCGCCGGTTCCAGCTTGTTCTGGGGCGGCACGCAGCGGGCCGCGTTGGTGATGCGGCAATCCACTAGCCGCAAGCCGTCGTCAGGGTCCCGCAGGTAGGTTCCCTGGGCGAAGCCGAACTTCAGCAGCGTGGCGTACAGCAGGTCGCCAGCATAATCGCCGGTGAAGGGCCGCCCGGTGCGGTTGGCCCCGCGCAACCCCGGTGCCATGCCCACCACCAGCAAGCGTGCCCCCACCTCGCCGAACGAGGGGACGGGGGCGTTGTGGAAATCCGGGAAGGCCTGCCGGTTGGCGGCGCGGAACGCCGCCAACCGGGGGCACAGGGGACAGTCGGCAGGCGGCACCGGCACGCCCGCCGCAAGGCCCGACTCGTCACGGAAAACCATGCCCGTCAGCCGGCCGTTTCGTCGGTATCCAGAGGCTGGGCGGCATCGGAGCCCGAGGCCGGCGGCACCACATTGTGTTGCTGCTGGTAGCGCGGGCTGTGCATGCGCTGGATGGCGGGCGCCAGGTCCTGCAACTCCAGGAAATTGTCCGCCTGCCGTCGCAGCTCGTCCGCCACCATGGGGGGGGCGGAGCGGACGGTGGACACGACCGTGACCCGCACGCCCTTGCGCTGCACCGCCTCCACCAGCCGGCGGAAGTCCCCGTCACCGGAGAACAGCAGGATGTGGTCCACCTTCTCGGCCATCTCCATCACGTCGATGGCCAGCTCGATGTCCATGTTGCCCTTGATCTTCCGGCGGCCGGAAGCGTCCGTGAACTCCTTAGTCGGCTTGGTCACCATGGTGTAGCCGTTGTAATCCAGCCAATCTACCAGCGGTCGGATCGGGGAATATTCCTGGTCCTCTACCAGCGCGGTGTAATAGAACGCCCGGATCAGGCGCCCCTCTGCGGCGAACAACTCCAGCAGTCGCTTGTAGTCGATGTCAAAGCCCAGCGCCCGCGCCGCCGCGTACAGGTTCGCGCCGTCGATGAACATTGCCAGCCGTTCTTCCTGATAGAAAATCTTCCGAGCCATCGTTTCAGTTCCTTATGCGCGGCTACCGCTCAAATGCTTTGGCGGGCCAGGTCGTGGAAGTAGGCTTATGCGCAAGGCCTGTGCGCATGCGCAATGCCAATCGTCACGGTAGGGCAAGAGAAAGGCCCCGGCAAGTCAGGATATGCGCGATTATGCGTGAATTCAGGTCGATCTTCTTCGCCTCTGCTGGTAATTCAGGGGTGGAATCTCCAGCAAAGTACGTCACGTGATCCTGATCGGCATCGGCTCGAACCTTTCCAGTCCCGAGCATGGCGGCCCCCGCCAGGTCTGCGCCGCCGCCCTGGCACGGCTGGAGGGCGCCGGGGTCCGTGTCGCCGCCCGGTCCCGCTGGTATGAGAGCGCGCCCGTGCCCGTCTCTGACCAGCCCTGGTTCGTCAACGCCGTGGCGGCGCTGGAGACCAGCCTGTCCCCGGCCGACCTGCTGGCCGCGCTGCACCGGGTGGAGGCAAGCTTCGGCCGGGTCCGCCGCGTGGTGAACGAGGCGAGGGTCCTGGATCTGGACCTGCTGGACCATGAAGGCCGGGTCCAGGCGGGCCCGCCTGTCCTGCCGCACCCACGCCTGCAGCAACGGGCCTTCGTCCTTCTTCCCCTGCTGGACATAGCGCCGGGCTGGCGGCATCCCGCGACGGGGGAGGCGCTGGCCGACTTGATCGCCGCCCTGCCGCCCGACCAGGGCATCCGCCCGGCGGCGGATCAGGACTGACCCGCGGATTCCAGGGTTCCCGTGCCTTGCAATGGCCTGACGCGCCGCATATAGATAGGGGCTTGTCCGTCGTTGGAGTTTTACTGGTATGGCTCGCGTTACCGTCGAAGACTGCGTCCTGAAGGTCCCCAACCGTTTCGAGCTGGTTATGATGGCCGCCCAGCGCGCCCGTGACATCGCCGCCGGTTCGCCCCTCAGCGTCGACCGTGACAACGACAAGAACCCCGTCGTCGCCCTGCGTGAGATCGCGGAGGAGACGGTGGTGCTGGACAACCTGAAGAACGCCCTGATCAAGGGCCACCAGCGCGTCGCCGAGCAGGACGAGCCCGAGGAGGAGATCGTCGAGCTGATGGCCGGGGAGAACGCCTGGTCCGCCATGGACACCGGCCGCGGTGACGCCGGCGAGTTGGGCGACGAGGAGGGTGATGCCGTCGCCGATGCCGCCGACAGCAGCGACGAGGGCGACATGGACATCCCGCTGGCCGACCTGGCCGACGAAGACGGGATCTGAGTCGCTGGGCGCGGCATGATGCAGGGCCCAGGTCTGCGTGATCATTCCGGCGCGGGGCCCATGGCATGATCCGCCAGGCAAAGATCATCCGCCAGTACGAGTTGGTTGAGCGCGTCCGCGGCTATGACCCGAACGCGGATGAGGACGCGCTCAACCGCGCCTACGTCTTCACCATGAAGGCGCACGGGTCGCAGACGCGCGCGTCCGGCGACCCGTATTACATGCACCCGATCTGGGTGGCCTGGCTGCTCACCGGGCTGAAGCTTGACGCGGCCAGCATCATCACCGCCCTGCTGCATGACACGGTCGAGGATACGCTGACGACGCTGGAGGAAATCCAGCGCCTGTTCGGGCCGGAGGTGGCGCGCCTCGTGGATGGCGTGACCAAGCTCAGCCGGATCGAGCTGGCCAACATCGGCGAACAGTCGGACCAAGCCAAGCAGGCGGAGAACTTCCGCAAGCTGGTGCTGGCCATGTCGGAGGACATCCGCGTCCTCCTGGTCAAGCTGGCCGACCGTCTCCACAACATGGAGACGCTGCAATACCTGAAGCCGGAGAAGCGCCGCCGCATCGCCCGCGAGACGCTGGAGATCTACGCCCCATTGGCGGAGCGTATCGGCATCCAGCGCTGGAAGGACGAGCTGGAGGAGCTGTCCTTCCGGGAGCTGAATCCTGACGCCTACGAGTCCATCAAGAAGCGCCTGGACGATTTGGAGGCCCAAGGCGCCGGCCGGGTTGACCGCATCATCGAGGAGCTGAAGCGGACCGTCAGCCAGAACAACGAGATGCCGGTCCCTGACGCCGAGATCTACGGGCGGCGCAAGTCGCCCTATTCGATCTGGCGCAAGATGCAGAAGAAGGATGTGGCGTTCGAGCAACTCTCGGACGTGATGGCCTTCCGCATCGTCGTGAAGACGGTGGCGGAGTGCTACCAGGCGCTCGGCATCATCCACGCCAAGTACCCGGTGGTTCCGGGCCGCTTCAAGGACTACATCTCCACCGCCAAGCCCAACGGCTACCAGTCCATCCACACCACCGTCATCGGCCCTGAGCGCCAGCGGATCGAGGTTCAGATCCGCACCCGGGAGATGCATGAGGTGGCGGAGCTGGGCGTGGCCGCCCATTGGTCCTACAAGCAGGGCCAGCCGCCCAGCGGCGTGAAGACGGAGGGGCGCCAGTACCGCTGGCTGCGCGAGCTGCTGGACATCCTGGAGCACGCCACCCGGCCGGAGGAGTTCCTGGAGCACACCAAGCTGGAGCTGTTCCAGGACCAGGTGTTCTGCTTCACGCCCAAGGGAGACCTGATCGCGCTGCCCCGCGGTGCGACGCCGGTGGATTTTGCCTATGCCGTCCACAGCCAGGTGGGCGACACCTGCGTGGGCAGCAAGGTCAACGGCCGCATGGTGCCGCTACGGTCGCAGTTGCAGAACGGCGACCAAGTTGAGGTGCTGACCTCCAAGAACTCCACGCCCTCGCCGGACTGGGAAAGCTTCGTCGTCACCGGCAAGGCCCGCGCCCGCATCCGCCGCTTCATCCGCACGCAGCAGCGGACGGAACACGTGAAGCTGGGCCGCGGCCTGCTTGAGCGGGTGTTCAAGCAGGAAGGCTACGACTATTCCGACAAGGCGCTGGACGGGGTCATCAAGATCTTCCAGCAGCCCTCGGGCGAGGATCTGCTGGCCGCCATCGGCGCCGGGCAGACCGGCGCGCGCGACGTCTTCAACGCCATCTTCCCCGGCCACCGCGCGCCCGTCGTCCCGCTGACCGAGGACAAGGTCGTCCCCATCAGCAAGGCCAAGGGACGCAAGGGCAACCTGACGCCCCTGGCCATCCGCGGCCTGATCCCTGGCATGGCCGTGCACTATGCCCGCTGCTGCCACCCGATCCCGGGCGACCGCATCGTCGGCATCGTCACCACGGGCAAGGGCGTGACCATCCACACCATCGACTGCGAGACGCTGGAGAGTTTCCAGGACACGCCGGAGCGCTGGATCGACGTTTCCTGGGACCCGGATGCCGACGCGCCGGACGACATGGTCGGCCGCCTGTCCCTGATGGTGTCGAACGAGGCAGGGGCGCTGGGCACCCTGTCCACGGTGATCGGCAAGAACGGTGGCAACATCACCAACCTGAAGATCACCAACCGCACGCCCGACTTCTTCGAGATGCTGATCGACATCGACGTGAAGGACGTCAAGCACCTGACCAACATCATGGCGGCGCTGCGGGCGACGCCGGTGATCAACTCCGTGGAGCGGGCCCGCGGCCGCTGACGCCGCGGGTGCCGTCTGGGCCCCATGTTCCAACGCCGCCACCGATTCAGCCTGCGCCAACGCGCCCGTGAGCTGGTCTGGCCGACCATGGGCTGGCGGCGGGTGGGGCGCTACTTCGCCCACCGGGTCGGGCGCATCCCCGGCACGCCCCACGGCATCGCCATCGGCTTTGCCTGCGGGGCCGGCTTTTCCTTCACCCCGTTCCTGGGCCTGCATTTCCCGCTGTCCTTCGCGTTGGCCTGGCTGCTGGGCGGCAGCGTGGTGGGAGCGACGGTGGGGACCCTGGTGGTGGGCAACTTCTGGACCTTTCCCTTCATCTGGGTCGCCAGCTACGAGCTTGGGAACTTCCTGCTGGGGGTGGACATGGTCGTGGACGGGGCGGCAGGGGCCAGCCTGTCCATCGGATACCTCCTGTCCCACCCCTGGGACGTGCTCTGGCCCATGACCGTGGGCGGTTGCCTGCTCGGGTTGCTCGCGGGCCCGCTCTCCTATTTCCCAGCCCGTTGGGTGGTCCAGCTCTTCCAGGACAAGCGGCGCCAGCGGCGCATGGCCAAGGCCCGGGCACGCAGCCTTCCGTTGGAGGAGGGGGCGCCGTGATCCTGGGCATCGGCAACGACCTGGTGGACATCCGCCGCATCGCCAGGTCGCTGGACCGGTTCGGCGACCGCTTCACCCAGCGCGTGTTCACGGAGACGGAGCGCGCCCGCGCCGACACCGACACTCACCCGGACCAGCGCGCCGCCAGCTATGCCAAGCGCTATGCCGCCAAGGAGGCCATGGCCAAGGCTTTGGGCACCGGCTATGCCGACGGCGTCCACTTCTGCGACATGGAGGTGGCGAACCTGCCCAACGGCCAGCCCACCATGCGGCTCACGCGCGGCGCGCTTGCCCGGTTGCAGGCGCTGACGCCGCCGGGCATGGTGGCGCATATCCACCTGTCCATGACGGACGAGCCGCCGCTGGCCCAGGCCTTCGTCGTCCTGTCCGCCATACCCAAGGGCTGAGAGCCGACCCATGCCGTCCCCCAACCCCCGCCGCGCCGCCAAGGCAGCCACCACCACGGCCGACGGCGGCTGGGGCGAGACCCTGCGCACCATCATCTATGCCATCCTCATCGCCTTCGGCATCCGCACCTTGGCGGTGGAGCCTTTCAACATCCCGTCCGGCTCCATGATCCCGACCCTGCTGGTGGGGGACTACCTGTTCGTCAGCAAGTGGAGCTACGGCTACAGCCGATACAGCCTGCCCAGCTTCCTGGTCTGGGACGCGCCGCCGGCCACCACGGCTGACTGCAAGGCGGTGCCCGGCCGCCTGTTCGGCCGAATGCCGGATCGCGGCGACGTTGCCGTGTTCAAGCTGCCCCGCGACCCGTCGGTGGACTACATCAAGCGCATCGTCGGCCTGCCCTGCGACCGAATCCAGGTGATCGGCGGCGTGCTGTTCATCAATGGCGAGGCGGTGCAGCGCGACCGGATCGAGGATTTCACCAGGGCCACCGTTCTTGGCCGTACCTTCACCGTCGCCCAGTATGTGGAGACGATGCCGGAAGGGCGCCAGCACCGGATCATCGAGGAGTTCGGGGACAACGGCAACCTGGACGACACCCAGGTCTTCACCGTGCCGCCGGGCCACGTGTTCGGCATGGGCGACAACCGGGACAACAGCGAGGACAGCCGCGTGCTGGACGCCGTGGGTTTCATCCCGCTGGAGAACATGGTCGGCCCCGCACAGGTCACCTTCCTTTCCCTGCGTGAGGGCACCCGCTTCTGGGAGTTCTGGGAGTGGCCCTCCGCCCTGCGCCCGTCCCGCATGTTCATGGCCATCGAATGAGCAGCCTGCCGCCCCCGCCTGACCTGCGCCTCTTGCTGGAGCGCCTGGGCCACCGTTTCGCCGACCCGGCCCTGCTGCAGCAGGCACTGACCCACACCAGCCTGGGCGGCCATGACCGCATGGCGGTTGGGCACGGCTATGAACGGCTGGAGTTCCTGGGCGACCGGGTCCTGGGCCTGACCATCGCCGAATGGCTGCTGGAGCGCTTCCCCAAGGAGGCGGAAGGGGCCCTGGCCCGCCGCCTGACCGCCCTGGTCCGGGCGGAAACGCTGGTGAAGGTGGCCAACACCCTGGGCCTGGGCCCCCATATCCGCGTCGGTACCAGCGAGATGGACCATGCCGGCGGCATCAAGCCCGTGATCCTGGCCGACGCGTGCGAGGCGGTGATCGGGGCCCTGTACCTGGACGGCGGGTTCGAGGCGGCCCGCCGTTTCGTCCGCACCCATTGGGAGGGCTATTTGGAATCGGCCACCGCGCCACCGCAGGACGTGAAGACGGCCTTGCAGGAATGGTCATTGGCACGGGGCGGGAAATTGCCCAGTTATGAGGTACTGGGCCGTAGCGGCCCGGACCATGAGCCGGTCTTCACGGTGCGGGTCGCCGTGGACGGCTTCCCGCCGGTCGAGGCGGAAGGTGCTTCCAAGCGGCTGGCCGAGAAGGCCGCCGCCGCGGCGTTGTTGCAAGTGATCAAGGCGAAGAAGGCATGAGCGAGAAAGAGCGGGACATCGTATCCGAGTTTCTGGAGGCCAACCCCGGCGAGGCCTATCCGGAGCCGGAGAACCCGCGCGCCGGCTTCGTCGCCCTGGTGGGCGCCCCCAACGCGGGCAAGTCCACCCTGCTGAATGCCCTGGTCGGCTCCAAGGTCTCCATCGTCAGCCCCAAGGTCCAGACCACCCGCTCCAAGGTGCTGGGCATCGGCATGCATGGTGAGAGCCAGCTGCTGTTCGTGGACACGCCGGGCATCTTCACGCCCAAGAAGCGGCTGGAGCGGGCCATGGTCGCCGCGGCTTGGCAGGGCGCCACGGACGCGGACCTCATCGTCGTGCTGTTCGACAGCAGCAGCCCGCGCATCGACGAGGACACGGCCGGCATCATCCAGCGCCTGAAGGATGCCGGCCGCACCGCCATCCTGGCCCTGAACAAGATCGACCTGATCAAGCGCGACCGGCTGCTGGCCCTGGCGGAGCAGTTCCAGGCCACGGGCATCTTCACCGACGTGTTCATGGTTTCCGCCCTGAAGCAGGACGGGCTCAAGGACCTGATGGACCATTTGGCCAAGTCAGTGCCTGAGGGTCCCTGGCTTTACCCGCCCGACCAGCTTTCCGACATGCCGGAGCGGCTGCTTGCCGCCGAGGTGACGCGGGAGAAGCTGTTCCTCCAGCTCCACCAGGAACTTCCCTACGCCGCTACCGTAGAGACGGAGTCCTGGGAGGAGTTCGAGGACGGCAGCGCCAAGATCTCCCAGGTCATCTATGTCCAGCGCGACAGCCAGAAGGCCATCGTCCTGGGCAAGGGCGGCAGCCGGGTGAAGCAGATCAGCACGGCGGCCCGCACCGAGCTGGAACGCATGCTGGACCGCCGCGTCCACCTGTTCCTGTTCGTGAAGGTCCGTGAGAACTGGACCGATGACCCGGAGCGCTACAGCGCCTGGGGGCTGGATTTCAACGCGTGAGGCAGGGGGTATCCGGAAGCCGCTATCTGGTTTACGGATAGGCAGCCTTGCGCTAATGTTGCGGCATGATTAAGTCTGCCGCCGACAAGCGCACGGCCAAGTTTCTAAAGGGCGAACGGGTGCCTGAGTTCCAGGCCGTGGAGAAGCAGTTGACGCGGAGGCTGACCATCCTCGGTGAGGCCACCAGCATTGAGGATCTGATGCTGCTCCCCTCCAACCGCTTCGAGGCGCTTGGTGGGGATCGGAAGGGGCAATTCAGCATCCGCGTTAACGATAGGTGGCGGATCTGCTTCACATTCCTGGATGGAGACGCCCATGACGTCGAGATCGTCGATTACCATTGAGGCGACCGCCCTGGCCCCTGTCCATCCGGGCGAGGTCCTGGCCGAGGAACTGGAAGTCCTGGGCGTATCCGTGGCGGCCCTGGCCCGGGCACTGGACGTGCCACAGAGCCGGATGGCGGAACTGGTCAAGGGGACTCGCTCGGTGACGGCGGATACGGCCCTGCGCTTGGGCACCTATTTCGGGAACAGCCCGCGATTTTGGCTGAACCTCCAGGCCGCCTACGATCTGGCGGTGGCCCGGGAGAAAAGCGGCAGCCACATCGCTGCCGTTGTCCGACCCCACGCGGCCTGAGGCGTCCATTCACGTCCCCCGCCGCTTCGCCCTTGCCGTGGCCTCCGCCACCAGCGGGTCGTCGGGCCAGTAGTGGCGGGGGTAGCGGCCGGCCAGGTCCTTCTTGACATCCTTGTAGGCCCCGGCCCAGAACCCGGCCAAATCCCGGGTCACCTGCACCGGCCGGTGGGCGGGGGAGAGCAGGTGGAGCAGGACCGGGACCCGCCCACCGGCAAGGCGCGGTGTCTCCGCCAGCCCGAACATCTCCTGCAGCCGCACCGCCAGCACCGGCTCTTCCCCGCCATAGTCGATGGGGATGCGGGACCCGCTGGGCACCTCCACATGGCTGGGGGCGACACGCTCCAACTCCTGCCGCTTCCCCCAGTCCAGCATTCCCGTTAGGGCCGCGTGCAGGTCCACCCGCTCCAGGTGGCCCTTGCGGCTGACGCCGGAGAGGTAGGGCGCCAGCCAGTCCTCCAGCCCCTCAAGCAGGGCGGAGTCGGAGACATCCGGCCACCCCGCCGGGTCGGCGCGGTGCAGGAAGGCCACCCGCGCCCGCCACGCCTCCAGCTCCTTGGTCCAGGGCAGGCAGCGCAGGCCCATCTCCCGGATACCCTGGAGCATGGCGGGCAGCACCAATTCGGCCGGCGGGTTCTGGATCGGCTTGTCTTCCAGGACCACCCCGAACAGCCGGCGGCGTCGGCGGGCCAGGACGACGCCCTCGCGCCCGTCCCAGGCCACCACCTGCTCATCCCGCACCTGGTCGGCGAAGTCCTCCTCCAACTCGGCCAGCGTCAAGGGGGCGGCCAGGAAGATGCGGGCCGTGGCACCGGTGCCCGCATCCAGGTCGGCCACGGCCAGCCAGTCGGCGGCGGACAGGGGGTCGCTGGGGTCAAGTGCTGCGCCGCGTCCGTTGGACAGGCGGAACTGCCCCGGCGTGCCCGGGCGGCGCTGGGCGATGCGGTCGGGATAGGCCAGGGCCAGCAGGCTGCCGGCATCCTGGTGGTCCACGGGACCCGGCTCCCCCCGCACCTGCCGTTCCAACTGCCGGGCCGATTCCCGCACCTGGTGGATGGCACCCCGGTCCACGCCGGGCCCGTCGGCGCGACGTTCCTCCAGCAACTCCAGCCGCGTGCGCAGGTCTGCGTCCCGGCCTGGCCCGCGCAGCAGGTCCCGCTCACCCAGCAGCGCGGCCAAACGGCAGGCCAGCCGCAGCCGTCCGCGCTCCGCCCCGCGCAGCACCAGGTGCGCCAAACGGGGGTGCAGGCCCAGGCCCGACATGCGCCGGCCATGGGGGGTGATGCGGTCCTCCCCATCCAGGGCGCCCAACTGCCGCAGCAGGTCCCGCGCCTGGGCCAGGTTGGGGGCGGGGGGCGGGTCCATCCAGGGCAGCTCGCCCACGTCACGTACGCCCCAGTTCGCCAGTTCCAGCGCCAGCGGGGCGAGGTCGGCGCGCAGGATTTCCGGCGGGGTGAAGCCGGCCAGGGCGCGGTCGGACGCCTCGCTCCACAACCGGACGCAGATGCCCGGGCCCAGGCGGCCGGCGCGGCCCCGCCGCTGGTCGGCGGCGGCGCGGCTGGCGCGCACCGTCTCCAGCCGTCCCATGCCGCTGCGCGGGTCGAAGCGGGCGATGCGGGACAGGCCCGAATCCACCACCACCCGGATGCCTTCGATGGTCAGGCTGGTCTCCGCGATGCTGGTGGCCAGCACCACCTTGCGCTGGCCGGCCGGGGCGGGGCGGATGGCCGCGTCCTGCGCCTCCAGCGACAGGTCGCCATAGAGCGGCGTGACCAGCACCCCGTCCGGCACGCCGCGCTCCGCCAACAGCCGCTCCACCCGGCGGATTTCCCCGGTGCCGGGCAGGAAGACCAGGATGCTGCCCGGTTCCTCCCCAGCAGGCGGCGCACGGTGCGGGCGGTCCAATCCTCCACCCGCTCCCCGCCGGCGGCTCGGCCCAGCGCGTCTCCACGGGGAAGGCGCGGCCCTCGCTGGTGATGAGCGGCGCGCCGCCCATCAGCTTGGCCACCGGCTCCCCGTCCAGGGTGGCGGACATGACCAGCAGGCGCAGGTCGTCCCGCAGCAGCCCTTGGGATTGCAGGCAGAAGGCCAGGGACAGGTCGGCGTCCAGGCTGCGCTCATGGAATTCGTCGAACAGCACGGCGCCCACGCCTTCCAGCGCCGGATCGGCCTGGAGCTGGCGCAGGAACAGGCCCTCCGTCACCACCTCGATGCGGGTCTTGGGGCCGACGCGGCTGTCCAGCCGCACCCGGTAGCCCACGGTCTGGCCGACCTCTTCCCCAGGGTCTGCGCCATGCGTCGGGCGGCCCCGCGGGCGGCCAGCCGACGGGGTTCAAGCATGACGATCTTGCGTCCCGCCAGCCAGGGCTGGTCCAGCAGCGCCAGGGGCACACGGGTGGTCTTGCCCGCACCCGGCGGGGCCTGGAGCACGGCACTGGGCCCGGCGGCCAGGGCAGCCAGCAGGCCGGGCACGGCTTCATCGATGGGGAGCGGGGGGAGCGGGGCAGGGGCAGGCGGCATGGCGCCCCTATAGCGCAGGGCCGGGCCGCTTGACCAGCGGCGGCCCCGTCAGAGGGCCATCAGGTTGTACAGCCGGTGGCGCAGATCTTCCACCCGGTAGGGCTTCGCCAAAAAGCCGATTGGCTTGGCGGCGGCAGCGCGCTCCCGCACGGCCTGGGCATCCACGGCGGTCATGATCAGGCTGGGGATGCCGAAGCGCTGGCGGATCTGAAGCGCGGCCTCGATCCCGTCCGGCTCCCCACGCAGCATGACGTCCATCAACACCACGTCGGGCCGGTCGCGCCCCGCGGCCTCCACCGCATCGTCGGCCGTGGCGCAGATGTCGCAGACCTGGTGGCCCATGGCGAGGAGCATCTGCTCCAGCCCCAAGGCGATGATCGCCTCATCCTCACAGATGAGGATCTTCAGGCCGGGCGATGGTCGATCGAGGCGGTGCATTGTCGGGAGTCGCCGCTTTCCCGCCACGACGACTTGTGACAGCCCCCTGCCCAGGCCCGTAGCAACCCAAAATTTGCCGCATTTTCAGGTGGGTGTTAACTCGAACTTGCAGTGTTATCCGCCTATGCCCTTCGCCATAGAGGGCCATTCCCAGGGTCACATGGCTGAATTGGCTTAAATTCGCCCGCCCTGATGACTACTATGCCCGCACTGGCAACCTCTTCCGGGTAAGAACCCCCTGACATGTCCGCGCTCAAGACCGTCATCGTGCCGATCAACAAGGCCGGCTATCCCTTCATCGCCGCCTTCTTCGTCGTGGCGCTGCTGCTGTTCACCGTCTCGCAGCCGCTGGGCTGGATCGGCCTGGTGTTGACGGCATGGTGCGTCTACTTCTTCCGCGACCCCGACCGCGTCACCCCCACCAAGCCCGGCTTGGTCATCAGCCCGGCAGACGGCACCGTCATCATGATCACGGAGGCGACGCCGCCGCCGGAACTGGGCATGGGCAACCAGCTCTTTACCCGGGTCAGCGTCTTCCTGAACGTGTTCGACGTGCACGTGAACCGCATGCCGGTGGACGGCACGGTGCGGGACCTGCAGTACCACCCCGGCAAGTTCCTCAACGCCTCGCTGGACAAGGCCAGCGACGACAATGAGCGCATGTCCGTGCGGATGGAGCTGCCGGACGGCCGCGACATCGTCTGTGTGCAGATTGCCGGCCTGGTGGCGCGTCGCATCGTCTGGTGGGTACAGCCGGGCCAGCCCCTGCGGGCCGGCCAGCGCTACGGCCTGATCCGGTTCGGCAGCCGCTGCGACGTCTACCTGCCCCTGGGCACGGCGCCGCTGGTCTGCGTGGGCCAGAAGACCATCGCGGGTGAGACGGTGCTGGCCGACCTGAACGGGGCCGAGGCCGCCCGCGACGGGGAGGTCCGCTGATGGTCCGGCCGCCCCGCGTGTTCCGCCCGCGGAACCGCCGCCTGCGCCCGCCGCGGCTGGGCGGCCTGACCCTGAACAAGCTGTTGCCCAACATGCTGACCATGCTGGCGCTGGCGTCCGGCATGACCGGCATGCGCTTCGCCATTGAGGGCAACTTCAAGGCGGCGGTGCTGGCCATCGCCGTGGCCGCCGTTTTCGACGCGCTGGATGGCCGCATCGCCCGCCTGCTGAACGCCCAGAGCAAGTTCGGGGAGGAGCTGGACAGCCTGTCCGACGTGGTCAGCTTCGGCGTGGCCCCGGGCATGATCCTGTACCTCTGGTGCCTGGGGGAGGCGAACACCTTCGGCTGGATCGCGGCCCTGTTGCTGGGCGTTTGCGCCGCGCTGCGCCTGGCCCGGTTCAACACCATGATCGGTCTGGCGGCGGAGAAGCCGGCCTTCGCCTTCAACTACTTCACCGGCGTGCCCGCCCCGGCCGGCGCCTTCCTGGCCCTACTGCCCCTGGTGGCGACGCTGGAGGTGGGGCCCGGCTGGTTCGACACGCCCTGGCTGGTGGCGCCCTGGGCCGCCTGCATCGGCGCCCTGATGATCAGCGCCCTGCCGACCTTCTCCCTGAAGGGGCTGCGCATCCCGCAGCGCTATGTGGTGTTCGTGCTTCTGGGCGTGGGCATCCTGGCCGCCGCCCTGGTCAGCGCCCCTTGGGCGACCCTCAGCCTGCTGGGCCTTGCTTATCTGGCGTCCATCCCGTTCAGCGTGAAGCGCTACCAGGAACTGTCGGAAGAGGCCGCCAAGCTGCGCGAGCCGGCGGACGATGACGCCGGGCCGGTCGGGCCGGAAGGCGGGGAGGGGGCCGACGCCACGGGCCCGCTGCGCCGGCAGGCCCCGGACGTCTGAAGGCCGGAGAACTGGCGCCGCCGGTTTCGAATTCGAAAGTGCAGTTCCGGCAACGCCTCAGCCGCGACCCACAGGTTCCAGCGTCAGCCGCGTGTCCCCCACTGGGATGGTTGTGACCTTGCCCACGGGGCGGACCCCCGCCGGGTTCGGGACCGTCACGCGATAGCGGCGGAGGATGCAGGAGACGGCCAGCAGCATCTCCGACATGGCGAAGGCCATGCCGATGCAGATACGTGGACCTCCGCCGA
The DNA here is from genome assembly GCF_012913305.1 of Aerophototrophica crusticola. Classification (NCBI taxonomy): domain Bacteria; kingdom Pseudomonadati; phylum Pseudomonadota; class Alphaproteobacteria; order Rhodospirillales; family Rhodospirillaceae; genus Aerophototrophica; species Aerophototrophica crusticola. Next base: position 1,109,357 of record NZ_CP051775.1, read on the forward strand.
AAGGCAGCCAGGTGAAGGGCCGGCCCGCCTCCGGGCTGCCGGGCAGGAACCGCTCCGGCCGGAACTGATCCGGCTGATCCCACAGGCTGCGGTGGCGGTGCAGCACCCAGGGGGAGACGAAAACGATCTGCCCCGGCGCCACGGGCACGCCACCCAGCCGGTCCGGCCCCGCCGCCATGCGGGAAAAGGTGTGGGCCGGCGGGTAGAGCCGCATGCTCTCCTGCAAGACCGCGCGGGTGTAGGGCAGCCGTTCCAGCGCCGAGGCATCCGGCATGTGGGGCAGGCCAGCCGCCTCCGCCCGCACCCGATCCTGCGCCTCAGGGACGCAACCCAGCAGGTAGAAGGTCCAGTACAGCGCCATGGCCGTCGTCTCGAACCCGGCGGCGATCATGGTGCTGACCTGGTCGCGCACCTCCGCCGCGTCCAGCCCCTTGCCCGTGTCCGGGTCGCGGGCGGCCAGCAGCAGGTCCAGCACGTCGCGCGGGCGGGTAGGGTCATCAGGCCGGTTCCGCCGCTCGGCGATGAAGCCGTCCACCATGACGCGCCAGCGCCGCTTGAAGCCGGCCCGGGACGGGTCGGGCAGCCAGGGCATGCCTGCGGCAGCCAGTAGGTCCAGCAGGCCGGGCCGTCCGACGCTGTGCTGGTACTCCATCACCAACCGCGCGAACTCCTCCAGCCCCGGCCCCAGCCGGGCGGAGAACATGGTGCGGGCGGCGAGGTCCAGGGCCAGGTGCTGGAAGGCGGCGAGGCCATCCACCTCACGCTTGCCCTCCCATCCCGCCAGCATGTCCTCCACCCCCGCCGCGAAGGCGGGCAGGAAGCCGGAGACGGCCCGCGGCGTGAAGGCAGGGGCCAGCGTGCGGCGCTGCCGCTGCCAGGTGGCCCCCTCGCTCAGCAGCAGCCCCTCGCCCAGGCCGGGACCCAGCAGGCGGCGCAGGATGATGCTCTTGCGGTAATTGGCCTCGTTCTCCACCAGCACGTGGCGGATCAGGGCCGGGTCACTGACCAGGATGTTGGTGCCGCCCAGCATCCGCCATTGGCGGATGGGCTGGCTGTAGGACTCCGCCGACCAGGCGCCCAGCATGTCCTGGCCAACGGCGCGGATCGTCTTCCACCAGGAACCGCCCCGCTGCACCGGGGTGGGGGCCGGCGGGACCCAGGGCTGGGCGGCGGCGTCGGTCGGGGAGGTGTCGATGGCCGTCACGGGCTCGGTCCCTTGGCGTCGGGGGGCCCGGTATCATACCCCAGGCCGGCCCCGGCACCGAAGGGAGCGAGAGCGACTATTCGGCGACGCGGCTGGTCTGCAGGCCGGCGTCCAGCAGGCTGGTCCGGTTCTTCTCCAGATAGTCCGCCGCCGCCACGTACAGGGCGCGGCTGAGCCCGTCCACGAAGCGCTCGCCGGGCGAGGCATGGGCATCGGGGGTGCGGTCCATCTGCTCCACCAACCGGCGGAAATAGGAGATGCGGTCACCCACCACCCGGTCCAGGTGCCGGGGCGGCAGCAGGTGCCCGAAGGAGACAATGAACATGAAATCGCTGCGCAGCTTGTCCGGGGAGGGCTGGCGTGCCAGGGCCTGGTACAGCGCGCTCCGCCCCGCCGGGGTGATCCGGTAGACCTTCTTGTCCGGCCGGCCTTCCCCCTCCTGCGGCAGCAGTTGGATGTGCCCGTCCTCCAGCAACCGCTTCAGCGCCGGGTAGATGGAGCCGAAGCCCGCGTCGCTGAAGTGGCTCAGCGCGCCCTCGTCGAATGCCTTGCGGATCTCGTAGCCCGAGGCGTCGCCGCGGCTCAGCACTCCCAGGCACAAGGTCTTGACATCAATCATGGAACAGCCTTCTCGAATAGAGGGGCGGCACCTTAGTGCCCGCCCCCCGCCTGTCAAGCAACCTATCGGCCCGCCACGGGGTGCCGGTCGGCCGATGCGGATCGGCCGAGGTCGCGGTTGAACCCTTGTCTTACCGTGCGGCCCCGGCCCCCAGGACCACGTGCATGTCCACCGGGACCAAGCCGCGGCCATCCGCCAGTCCGGCGAAATGGGCCGCGATCCTCGCCTCCAGGGCCTCGCGCCCGGACGGCGACAATGTCGCCAGCGCCGGGCTGAAGGCCATGTCCAGGGTCGCCTTCCAGAACGGACGGTCGGCCGGCACACCCTGGGAAAGGCGGAGGTGTCGTACCTCTACCCCATCCAATCCACCGGATTCCAGCACTTCCGCCAAAAATCCCGCACCCGAATGCCGGAACAGCACATCCAGCCCCGCCAACGCCCCCGGGCCGAGATGCCGGTCGAGCACGGCCGCCAGTTCCCGGAACAGGATGTTGCCCTCCAGCGGCCCCCACACGGCCACGGCCGCCCGACCGCCCGGGCGCAGCACCCGCGCCATCTCCGCCACCGCGGCGCGGTCGTCGGGGACGAACATCAGGCCGAAGCGGCAGGTGACCCGGTCGAAGCTGCGCGCGCCAAAGGGCAGGGATGTCATGTCGGCAAGGCTGAAGGCGAGGTGCGCCCCGTTGGCCGCGGCGCGCCGCCGGGCCCCGGCCAGCATGGGTTCCACCAAGTCGCTCGCCACGACAAGTCCCGACGGGCCGGCCAGGGTGGCTGCGGTCAGGGCCGGTTCCCCCGCGCCGGAGGCGAGGTCCAGCAGGCGGTCGCCCGCCGTCACGCCGCAAAGGTCGAGCAAGGGCCGGTTCACCCGGTCCGCGGGGTCGGCCATGGAGTCGGCCCAGCGGTCCCAGGCGGCACCACTGGCGGCCCAGCGGGCCCGCTCGGCCGCGGCGTCAGGTTTGCCAGGATCCGTCATGGCTGTCAGTTCAGGTAACGGGGCTTGGGCGGCAGCGCCATGCGCGGGCCGTCACTCCCAGCCGGGCGGCCCCGCAGTGTCTCCAGCTCGTCCCGCAGCCTGGCGTTCGCCGCAGCCAGAGCCAGAAGCTGGGCCCGGTTCTCATTCTGCTGGCGGTGCAGTGTGCGAATGCTCTCCGCCATCTCTCGGATGGCGCGGGATTGCGTCTCACCATAGGACTGCATCAGTCGGCGGACGCCCAGCATCACGCCGACCATGAACACCAGTAGCAAGGTGCTATCGAACAGCCACGTGTCGAACCAACCCATCAGGGCCCCCGGGGACAGGGAAGGGGGTGCCGGCGTCACCGGCTATCCCAACCCTTCCCTAAATGGGGGCATGATGCGGCAGGAAAAAGGCGCGAGGGGGCGCCAGGGGCATCAGGCCGCAGGGGCGGGGCGGCGGGACAGGCTGGCCAACTGCTCCCCGAAGGCGCGCAGCACGGGGGTGACGCGGTCGATCTGGTCCTTCACCACATGGGCGTCGGTCTTCAGGATGATGCTGGGGGCGGAGGCCATCAGCCGTTCGGTACGGAACGGGCCGATCTTCTCATCCAGGAACATGGACATGCCCATCAGCATGCCCAGGCTGACATCGTCCGGCGCGGCCGGGTCGGCCAGGGCGCCGTGGAGCTGTTCCAGCATCGCGTACATGACGATGGAGGTGCGCTCGATCGTGTCGTCGTGCGTGGTTTCCCGCGTGGGTTCGATGTTCGACATGGGATCGGCACTCCGCCAAGCTTGTTTGGGTAACAAACGCTAGGGCGCGGGCAGTAACGAAACCGTTAAAATACAAAACCGCATTTGGGGGGGGAAGGTGGGGGGTGAAGCGAAAGGGGCTTGTGCCAGAACCCATACGTAGGGATAGGTACCGGCCACACCGGTAGTACACCCACCCCGGCGGGGTTATCGTGCGCCGGCCCGTCCACCCGAATCCGGCGCGCCATGTCTCGGCACACGTCCAGCGGCAAGTTCTATCGCTTCGACGGCCTGTGCGTCCTGGTGGCGGACGACAACCGTTTCGTCCGCTCCATCCTGGTGACCATCCTGAAGGCGTTGGGCGTGGGCAAGATCCTCCAGGCCGACAACGGGGAGGAGGCGACGGCCATCCTGGACGTGTCCGCCCAGATGGTGGACAGCCGCGACATCGACATCGTCTTCGCCGACCATTTGATGGAGCCGACGGACGGACTGGGCCTGCTGACCTGGATCCGGGCGCATGAGAGCGACAAGGTCAAGTTCCTGCCCTTCGTGATGATGAGCGGGGAGGCGGACGTGAAGGCTGTCTGCGCCGCCCGCGACGCGGGCGTGACGGAATACCTGGCCAAGCCCATGTCGGTGATGAACGTGGCCACGCGCCTGCTGGCGATCATCGACAAGCCGCGCCCCTTCGTCCGGGCGCCCGGCTATTTCGGGCCGGACCGGCGCCGCCAGACCCTGCCCTATGACGGCAGCGACAAGCGCCTGATGCGGCCGGAGGATGTCCGGCTGGTGGATGAGGGCGAGCACATGGTGATCGAAAGCCAGTCGGCCGCCGAGGGGGCGCCGACATCCGAAGAAGCCAAGCCGGCCCCGGCCGAGCCCTCCGTGCCGGAACCGGTGGAAGCGGGGGCGGCGGCATGAGCGGTCGGGTCGGCGGGGAGCCTATGGTCGGGGGTGCGGGATGAGCGATCAACCGAAGCCGCGGGTGGAGATCATCCAGCGGGAGAACAAGCTCAGGGCCAAGGTGGGCGGCAGCCCTGACGGCAAGCCCGGCCGCATCGACCCGGCCGCCCTGGAGCGGGCCTCCACCCATGTCTCCCGCATGGCGGAGGCGCACAAGACCCAGACACGGATCGACCTGTCCGACCTGCAGGAGGCCTTCCAGAAGGCCATGACCGACCCGCAGAACCGCGCCACCCACCTGCGGCGCGTGTTCAAGATCAGCGACGGCATCCTGACCCTGGGCAAGACCTTCGGCTATGACCTGCTGTCGGATTTCGCCAACAACCTGAACCATTTCCTGGTGGGGCTGGACAACCCGACCCCTCAACAGATGCAGGTGGTCGCCCTGCATGTGGACGCCATGCATGTGCTGGTTCGCGACGACATGAAGGGCGACGGCGGCCCTATCGGCCGCGCCCTGTCGGAGTCGCTACACATGGCCCGGAGCAAGTTGGGCGGGAAGCGGGGGTAGGGTCCGGCACCCGGGTTTCCCTCTCTCCCCGGTGGGGAGAGAGGGAAGGGCGGCGGTTCAGCCCTTCTTCTTCGCCAGGGCCGCGGCCCATGCCTCTGCGAGGGCGCCGGAGGGTTCGGGTTGGCGTTGCTGCGGGGCGGCCGGGCGGGGCTGCTGCGGCTTGCCCTGGGGCGGGCGGCCCTGCTGGGGCGGGCGCTGGCCCTGGGAGGGGCGGCTGTCGCGGCGGTCGGCCTGGGGCTCGGGGCGGCGGGGGGCGGGGCGTTCGTCCAGCTTCATGGTCAGGGCGACGCGCTTGCGCTTCAGGTCCACTTCCAGGACCTTCACCTTCACGATGTCGCCCGCCTTCACCACCGTGTGCGGGTCCTTCACGAAACTGTGGGAGAGCTGGCTGACATGCACCAGCCCGTCCTGGTGCACGCCCACATCCACGAAGGCGCCGAAGGCAGTGACGTTGGTGACCACCCCTTCCAGCACCATGCCGGGCTCCAGGTCCTTCAGCTCCTCCACACCCTCCTTGAAGGTGGCGCTCTTGAAGGCGGGGCGGGGGTCGCGGCCGGGCTTCTCCAGCTCGCGCAGGATGTCCGTCACGGTGGGCAGGCCGAACCGCTCATCCGTGAAGTCGGCCGGGTCGAGGGAACGCAGGAACGCCACGTCGCCCACCAGCTTGTCCAGCGGGCGCCCGCTCTTGGCCAGGATGCGCTGCACGACCGGATAGGCCTCCGGGTGGACCGACGACGCGTCCAGCGGGTCGTCGCCGTCGCGGATGCGCAGGAAGCCGGCTGCCTGCTCGAACGCCTTGGGGCCGAGGCGGGACACCTCCAGCAACTGCTGCCGGCGGCGGAATGCGCCGTTCGTGTCGCGGAAGGCCACCACGTTCTTGGCGACAGACTCGGACAGGCCGGAGACGCGGGCCAGCAGAGGCACGGACGCCGTGTTCAGATCCACGCCCACGCCGTTCACGCAATCCTCCACCACGGCGTCCAGGGTACGGGCCAGCTTGGTGGGGCTGACGTCATGCTGGTACTGGCCGACGCCGATGGCCTTCGGCTCGATCTTCACCAGTTCCGCCAGCGGGTCTTGTAGCCGCCGGGCGATGGAAACGGCGCCGCGCAAGGACACGTCCAGGCCCGGGAACTCCAGGGCCGCCACCTCCGACGCCGAATAGACGGAGGCACCGGCCTCCGACACCATCACCTTGGTGAGGTTCAGTTCCGGGTGGCGCTTCATCAGGTCGGCGGCCAGCTTGTCCGTCTCCCGGCTGGCGGTGCCGTTGCCGATGGCGACCAGCTCCACCTTGTGCTTGGCGGCCAGGGTGGCGAGGGTGTGGATGGAGCCCTCCCAGTCCTTGCGAGGCTCATGGGGGTAGATGGTGGCGGTGTCCACCAGCTTGCCCGTGCTGTCCACCACCGCCACCTTCACGCCGGTGCGGATGCCGGGGTCCAGGCCGAGGGTGCAGCGCATGCCGGCCGGCGGGGCCAGCAGCAAATCCTTCAGGTTCCGGCCGAAGACGGTGATGGCCTCATCCTCCGCCCGTTCGCGGACCACGTTCATCAGGTCCAGCTCGATGTGCAGGGCGACCTTGGTGCGCCAGGTCCAGCGGCAGGTGTCCAGCAGCCACTTGTCCGCCGGGCGGCCCCGGTCGGCGATGCCGGCATGGGCGGCGACCATCACCTCCGCCGGGTGGGGGCTGCCGGGCTGCGGGTCCTCACCCACCGCCAGCTTCAGGTCCAGCACGCCGGCGGCGCGGCCGCGGAACAGGGCCAGGGCCCGGTGGCTGGCGATCTTGGTCACCGGCTCGGCGAAGTCGAAATAGTCGCTGAACTTGGCGCCTTCCTCCTGCTTGCCCTCCACGACAGTGGAGACGATGCGCCCCTCCCGCTGGGCGAACTCACGCAGGCGGCCCACCAGGGCGGCGTCCTCGCCGAAGCGTTCCACCAGGATGGCGCGGGCGCCGTCCAAGGCGGCCTTCACGTCGGCCACCCCCTTGCCCTCATCCACGAAGCCGGCGGCCTCGCCCTCCGGAACCAGGGTGGGGTCGGCCAGCAGCCGGTCGGCCAGGGGCTCCAGCCCCGCTTCCCGGGCGATCATCGCCTTGGTGCGGCGCTTGGGCTTGTAGGGGAGGTACAGGTCCTCCAGCCGCACCTTGGTGTCGGCCGAGTCGATGTCCCGCTCCAACTCAGGAGTCATCTTGCCCTGCTCGACGATGCTGGCCTTGATCGCCGTGCGCCGTTCTTCCAGCTCCCGCAAGTAGCGCAGCCGCTCCTCCAGGTTCCGGAGCTGGGTGTCGTCCAGGCCGCCCGTGACCTCCTTGCGGTAGCGGGCGATGAAGGGGACCGTCGAGCCCTCGTCCAGCAGGGCCACCGTGGCCTCCACCTGGGCGGGACGGACGGCGAGTTCCTGGGCGATGCGGGCGGAAATGCTGAGCATGGGGCCGGACAGGTTGCTGTGGGGAAGGACGGGTGCATAGCGCAGGTGCGCGGCCAGGGCTAGCCCAACCGTGGCCGGCCGCCCCAGGAGCAAGATTGCGACAGCGGAACGAAAAAGGATGATGGGTGCTTTTTCCGGTCCGGCAACAATGCTGTTAACGATTACTTAGGTCCCGGGCCGATATACCGGGAGCGCAACATTGGTTGCGTTTCCTCCCTAGCAGACTTGGCAAGGCCCCGTCGCTCCTGCGCCGGGGCCTTCTTTTTTGCCCAGGTTCCGACTGCGGCCCATTTCCCAAGGGGCATGGATGCCGCTTGCGCGGGCGTCAGACCATGTTCGGCATCATCGCCCGCAACATCTGGAAGGGGCCGCAGGTGGATGCCGGGTCCTGCAATGCCTGCGAACTGGAAATCCACGCCCCGAACAACCCGCTCCATGACCTGGAGCGGTTCGGGTTGAGCTTCGTCGCTTCCCCCCGCCATGCCGACGTGCCGCTGGTCACCGGCCCGGTGACGACCAACATGCGTGAGGCCCTGTTGCGGACCTGGGAAGCGACGCCGGACCCGAAATGGGTGGTGGCCCTGGGCCACTGCGCCATCGATAGCGGACTGTTCGCCGGCAGCTATGCCGTGGCCGGGGGCGTGGAGAAGGTGTTGCCGGTGGACCTGGTCATCCCCGGCCGCCCGCCGACCCCGCAAGAGATCCTGGCGGGGCTGCTGGGCCTGGTGGAGGCGGAAGCCCGCCAGCCTTCCCTCACGGGCGGAGGGTAGGCAACGGCGGTTCGTCCGCAGGCGGGGATTCCGGCGTCGTCTCCCTCGGGAGGGTGCGGAGGATACGGGTAGCCACGTCCTCCTCCGCCGGTGCCGGTGCCGGTCGGGCGGGTGGCTTCTCTGCCTTGGGCGGGGCGCGCTCCGCCCTGGCGGGGGTGGGTTTGGCCGCGTTGCGCGGGCCGTCGTCCCTGGCGACCCGACCGCCGCGTCTGCGGTTGTCCAGGCTGTCCAGCAGGTTGGTCACCTGCTGGTCGGCGGGGTCGATGCGCAGGGCGCGCTGGTAATACAGGCGGGCATACTCCCATTCACCCCGCCGCTCCGCGTTTCGGCCCCATACACGGTAGCTCTCCACCATACGGGCCTTCAGCATCCCGGCGGAGGGATGCTCGGGGTCCAGGGCGACGATGGCGTCGATGGTCTCCATCGCGTTGTCGCCCTTCGGCGTGACGAACTGGCGTTCGTCGATCTGCCGCTCCGCCTTTTCCACGAGGTCGGCCAGGAGGGGCGCGTTCTCCTTCGCACGGGGGGTCACCGGCTCCGTCGGTGCCTTCGGGCCCTGCACCGCCGGTTCGGCGGCTTCCGGACCGGTACCGTCCATCTCCGGGGTCTGCGGCGGCGGTGGCGGCGGTACGGCCAGGGCCACGTCACCCGGGTCTGCCGCAGGCTGTCCCACCGGGCCGGTGGAAGCCTGTGGGGGCGGGAGCGGCTCGGCGGGGATGGAGGGGCCGTCGACGGGGGCCCCCGGCAAGGGAGCCGGCACCTCCACCGTCCGGTTGGGGGCGCGGCCGGTCAATTCCTGCGCCGCCGAGCGGAGATCATCCAGGTTGCGGTCCCCGAGGAAGTAGACGCCGCCAGCCGCCGCCAGGCAGAGGCCGGCGATGCCGAACCAGACCGCGGTGCCCCGGCGGGAAGGCTCCGCCTGGTGGCGGTATGGCGAAGCTTGGGCCCGGAAATCCTGGCGCCCCTCCATTGTCCGCAACAGGGGCGGGGGCCGGTCCGGGTTGAGGCGGACGTCCCGTTCCTCCGCCATGCGGACGACACCACGCTGGGGCTGGTGGCCACGGCCGGGTTCCGCCTGCTGTGGCCGGTTGGTCGGGAAACCCCGCGAAGGCGGCTGTGGCCGGCTGTCCAACCGGTACAGTGTCCCCACGGCCCGCAGGGTGGGCAGCAGGTCGGCCTGGTCCAGCCTCTGCTCCAGGACGGGGCCGCCAGCCACCAGCACCTGCATGAAGCGCCCGGACCCGCTGACCTCCCCGGTCAGGTCCACCAGGTCGCGCAGCGTCTCCAGCGACAGCTTGTCAGCATCCTCGACCATGAGGATGCCGGTGCCCGCCCGCTCAAGCCGGTCCTCGAGCGTGTCCACCAGCTGGTCGAACTCCAACGTCGCGCTGGTGGGGCCCAGGTAGGTCCGCCCCGCGACCTCCACCAGGTCTTCCACCGTCACGCCCGGGCTGGAGGTGACGGTCATCACCAGGGAGCCGTCGATCTCGATATGCCGGGCCAGGCGGCCAAGCAGGGAAACACGCTCGCCCTGGTCCTCGCCGACAAGCACGAGCAGCCGCCGCCGGCCGATCACCGCCAGCAGCAGACCATTGAAAACGGCATCATGATCCAGGTTGGCATCCCCCTCATCCGGGTCGAGGGAAGCCAATGGGGCGCTCCGCATGTCGCGACCGCTCCTTGACAGTTTGCGTCGGACAGGAAACAGCGGGCCGGGCGACTTGGTCGCGCGGCCAGGCTGCCGATACCGGTGACTTTAGTGGAGTTGCAGGCATTTTGCTGCGACGCGGTAGGGGTGCCCCCTGGCCTTCCGGGGGAGGGTTAGCCCGTCTGTGCCCCGCCCGATGGCTTGGCCGCATAAGCGCCACTGCGGTTGGTCGGCGGTAGCGGGGTGCGCCACCGGCGTGCCGGCCCGCTTGTGTCAAATGTAAGACACAAAGGCATTCGGGACAAAGCCTACCCCTGTCGGGCCGGCGACCAGCCGGAAGGAGAGTTGCCCCTCTCCCAACCCTCTGGCAGAAAAAAGGCCGCTCGGGTGAGCGGCCTGAGTTTAGGGAGGAAACGCCCGAAACGGGCACTGCAGCAGAAGCCTGCTGCACTGCACAATGATAGGCCGGTAACGCCGGTTTGCAAGTGCCCAGACGGCCCCCAGCGGGGGCCGTTCTGTTTTCGGTGCAGGTCGCCCCTGGCTGTGGCCGGGGCGCATCACCCGACCCGATCCGTTTCCCCCGGAGAATCGACCATGAACCAGACCCCGGCCGCCCTGGACGATGCGGGCCTGACCCGGCTCGCGCGTGAGATCGCGGCGGCGAACCCGGTGTTCTTCCTGGACTATGACGGCACGCTGACGCCGATCATGCCCCGGCCGGAGATGGCCCAGCTCGACCCGGACATGCGGCTGCGCGTCGAAAGGCTGGCCGGGCGCTGCCCGGTTGCCGTGGTCAGCGGCCGCGACCTGGAGAATGTGCGGCAGATGGTCGGGATTCCCGGCATCGCCTTCGCCGGCAGCCATGGGCTGGACATCGATGCCCCATCTGGCCGGCAGCGCCTGGGCGAGCCCTTCCGTCCCGCCCTGAAACGGGCCATCCCAGCGCTCGAAGGGGCCTTGGCCGGAATCGAGGGCGCGCTGGTTGAGCCCAAACTCTATGCCGTCACCGTTCATACCCGCCTGGTGGACCCGGCGCTGAAGCCGCGGGTCGGCGAGGTTGTGCACGACGTCCTGGCCGGGGAACCCACCCTGCGCCACATGGCGGGCAAGGAGATGCACGAGCTGCGGCCCGAGTTGGACTGGGACAAGGGCAAGGCGATCCTGCACCTGATCGAGGCGGAGGGCTGGGGCGGCCACTACCCCGTCGTGCTGGGCGACGACGTGACGGACGAGGATGCCTTTATCGCCGTGAAGGGACGGGGCCTGGGCATCCGGGTGGATGACGGCAGCGGCCGCCCCACGGCCGCCACGGTGGTCTTGCCGGACATCCCGTCCGTAGGCCGCTTCCTGGATGCCGTGGTCGCTGCCCTGGGCTGACCGCCTGGGTGCCGGCGACCGCCGGGCCGCATATCCTGCCTGCGCGCTTGGGCCGGGTTCATGGGATTGGCGTGCCCGGCGCTCCGGTTGCCCCTGATCAGCGGCGATCAAGGGCCGCCGGCATCATGCCTCCCGCTTCGGCGGGTAGCTGGGCAGGTTGCGCTTGGGATTGCCCTTCTCATCCGTGTCGGGTTCGGGGATGCCGCCGGGGCTGTAGGGCATGGCGGGGTCGTCGCCCGGGTGCATGGGGGACGGGGAATTGTTGCCCTCGCGGGCCGGGCGGCCGGTGGTTACCGGACCATCGGGCGTGGGACGGCTCATGGCATGTCTCCGGTTCATGGGCGGCGGACAGGTACCTGATGCGAACAGGCACGAACGTCCCCCGGTTGCCGCCGGTTCCACCATCGCCCGACGTACTTCTTATTCCCGATCGGATCATGCTTCTCCGTTTTCCCCGCCTTGGTCGGGCGTCCTTACAGTGGCGTTAAGGGGCAAACGACAATCGAGAGGGATCTTTCCATGGTTTTCGCCAAGGCGCTCCGGCCGCTCGTCCTGCTCCTCGGCCTCGCGCTCGCAGCCTGTTCCCAGACCGCGCCGCCGCTGGAAACCAGTGCCATGACGGCCGATGCTGGGGTCTACCGCCTGGGATCCGGGGACAATGTCCGCGTCATCGTCTTCGGGCAGCAGCAGCTGTCGGGCGAGTTCTCCGTGGACGGCTCCGGCCGCCTCGCCATGCCGTTGATCGGCGAGGTGGAGGCCAAGGGCCTGACCCCGCGCGAGCTGGAGGGCCGCATCACCACGAAGCTGGCCGAGGGTTACATCCGTGACCCCAAGGTGAACGTCGAGGTGCTGACCTTCCGCCCCTTCTTCATCATCGGCGAGGTCAACAAGCCCGGCCAGTATCCCTACCAGTCCGGCATGACGGCCCTGAGCGCCGTCGCCGCCTCCGGCGGCTACACCTACCGGGCACGGCAGGACTACGTACTGATCACCCGGACCATCAACGGGCAGCGTCAGGAGCGCTCCGCCCCGCCCGAGACGCCGGTCCTTCCGGAGGATGTAATCCGTGTGCCCGAGCGTTTCTTCTGATTTGACCGGGGCATCTGCACCGCCCGCGCCGAAAATCCGTTCCTAGAGGGAGCCGCCGCAACCCGGCACCAACGGCGGAGGCGGCAAGGCCAGGGGGCCGCGACCAACCAGCCCCCGGCCTTGCCGTCGACAGGGTGTCCGCGGCCTTAACGAAACGCGACGGAAAAATGCGAACCTTCTTCCGAAAGCGGCGCCAACCCGACACCCTGGCGCCCGAATTCGACACGCCGCAGCCGATCCCGGCCTCGGGGTCGGCCCCTTACAATGCCCAGCGGCGCCATGACCCGTTGATGCCGGAGCCCTCGGGCCTGCGCATGGATGGGCCCATGCGCCGCCATGACGACCGCCGGAACGGCCCCATCGTGCCCGAGCGCAGTCCCAGCGCCGGGCCGGACGACGAGATGCCGCGCTTCGCCTTCCCCGTGTCCAACGGGATGCGCGGGGCGCTTGTCTCTGGCATCGAGCCGGAAGTCAGCAAGGCCCTGCGGGAGGCCTTCACCCCGACCCGCCCGAAGAAGGAGGTCAACGCCCTCTTCATCGGCCGCCTCGGCACCATCCGCCGCATCATCTCCGCCATCGAGGAGGAGCGGGCGCATGTGGTGCTGTATGGGGACCGCGGGCGTGGCAAGACCTCGCTTGCCAATGCCGTGGAGCAGATCGCCGTGCAGGCCGGCTATCTGCCGTCCAAGCTGACCTGCTCGGCGGAGATGGGATTCGAGGAGATGTTCCGCACCCTGTTGCGGCGCATTCCCGCCGGCTATTACAGGGGCGACGCCGGGCAGCCCTATATCCACGGGCGGACGACCGGCACCTTCGACGAGCGCCTGCCGCCGGGCCCCTTCACCGTCAGCCAGTTGGCCGAGGTGCTGGACGAGATCGCCGGCACCCATGTGATGCTGGTCCTGGACGAGTATGACCGGCTGGTCAACGAGGACGTGAAGAACAAGCTGGCCGAGCTGATCAAGAACCTGACCGACAAGGGCAGCCCGGTCACCCTGTTCATCATCGGCGTCGCCGAGAACGTGGACCAGCTCCTGGGCAAGCACCCTTCCATCCAGCGTGCCCTGGTCGCCGTCCACCTGCCGCCCATGAGCGACCGGGAGATCGAGCGCATCATCCTGTCCGGCTCGGAGGTGGCGGGCATCACCTTCACACCGGAGTCACGCCGGATCATCGTGAGCCTTTCCAAGGGTTTGCCCTATTACGCCCAGCTCCTCAGCCTCCACGCCGCCCGCGGCGCCGTGGCCCGGGGCAGCCGGGAGGTGCAGCGGACCGACATGACGGAGGCGGTGAAACGCTGCGCGGAGGAGGCGGAGCGGGGGCTGATCGAGGCCTACCACCGGGTCATCGGGGAAGGGCATGGGCGCACGGCCGACGTGCTGTACCTGGCCGCCCAGGCCCAGAGCGACGCCTTCGGCAGCTTCCTGCAGGAGGACCTGCTGGCCGTGCCGCTGCAACCCGGGGAGCGGCATCCGCCGCCGGAGGCGGTCGCGAGCATCCTCGACCAGCTGGCCGGCGGGCCCTATGCCGTGCTTGAGCGGGTGATCCTGCCGGGCGGGCACCGGCTGCGCTTCCGCAACCAGATGATGCGGCAGTTCGTGCTGCTGATGCAGGCGGAGCGCCGCGGGGTCCTATGAGGATCGTCTCCGGGGGCCGGGGGAGCGGTTCTGTCCGCTCCCCCGGCCAAGTCACGCTTGCGACAGGACCGCGCCCGGTGTCTGACCCCGATGATCGTCCGAACCAAGGCCGTGGCGGCAACCCGCGTCGGGTGCAGCCGCGGCCTTTCGCGTCCCGGACACGGGTCGCCATCTGGTTGGCAGCCATCATGCTGCCATGGTTGCTGGTCTTGCTGGCCCTGGCCTTCCTTGCCCGGGTAACAGGCTGACGGGCAGTCTTTCTTACATCCGTGTGTCAAAGGTGGGGCGGCCAGATTTCAATGGCCTGCTTGGTTAGCCACGAATGCTCCCAGCCAGAAGGCGCCCCTGGCGACAGTGGGGAATAGGCCGTTCGGCATGGGTCTTAATCCCATATTGCTGGGGGTCTAAGCGAACCCGTCCAAGCACATATGGCGGCTTAGCTGGCACAAGGCCCTACATTTTGTCTGTCAGCTGAGGGCGGCAGCGGCACTGCCGGTCTTCCTCAGCGTTGTGCAATTCTTTATCAGATGCTGTGAAACATTATTCATCATTGCCCGCATGTTTGTGGTCGTAGTCGGGTCCAATAATGAACATCACTGAATCACAGGGTTTCTTTCAGCCGTCTATCATCAAGGAAATGCTTCGAAATCAGATATAAAGACCATCCAATCTGATAGGCCGACGGCTTCTCCGAATTGGTAGGATGAAATCCGACCTATGCCAAAAGCGGCCGAGGTTTACTGCCTTCGAGCGATATTAATCGAATCGACACCGGGGTATTTTTCACCCGAAAGAGGACGACGGAATCGTCCCAGAAATCCGGGAGGCAGGGGGAAATGCCGACCGGCAAGCCGAAAGCGGCACCAAAAGTTAATCAACTAGCCAAATCTAGCGCGGGAGCATGAGCATGGAGAACGTTACGGCCTTCCTGATCGACGCCAACAAGCTCTTCCGTGAAGGGCTGAAGCGGCTGCTCGATGAGTCCCCGTTCCACATCGTCGCCGAAGCCGGCAACGTCCGTGAGGGCGTCACCATGGCCGAGCAGGGCCTGAAGCCGGACCTGATCCTGCTGGATCTGGTCAATGGCGGCGAGGAAGAAGCGGAGGCCATGCGGCGCCTGCGCCAGGTCCTGCCGAATTCCCGGATGGTGGTGCTGACCACCGATCTCTGCACCCGCCGTCTGTCCAACGCGCTGGAGGCCGGCGCTGACGGCTACCTGATGAAGGACCTGTCGTCCGACGCGCTGACCCAGTCCCTTCGGCTGGTGATGATGGGCGAGAAGGTGTTCCCGACCCACCTCGCCGCCCTGCTGATCAGCGGCCGCGTGAACGGCAATGGCCTGGAGATGCCCGTCTCCCGCAAGGGCTTGTCCCAGCGTGAGATCCAGATCCTGCGCTGCCTGCTGAACGGCGACAGCAACAAGATGATCGCCAACCACCTTAACATCACCGAAGCCACGGTGAAGGTGCACCTGAAGAGCTTGCTGCGGAAGATCAACGCCAGCAACCGCACCCAGGCCGCCATCTGGGCCCTCAACAACGGCATCGGCGGCGAGTTCAGCGGCGCCAACCAGCCGGCGGTCCAGGCCGTGGGCTGATCCGGCACACGGATCAAGGTACAGGACGGCGCGGCAGCGATGCCGCGCCGTTCTTTTATTGGGGATGGCAGGGCAGGGGGGACGGCCCCCGTAGCGCCGGCAATAAAAAAAGTCGGATCAGGCGGCCTTCCGACCGCTCAATCCGACCCGGACGAAAATTCCCGAGTCGCGCCCGATCAGGCGCTGCGGGCCTCATTCTGGCGCATGGTGGCCTGCCGCGCGGCAGGCAGGGCGCCCTGCTGGCGGGCGGCGAAGACGCCGGCCTCGGTACGGTTGCGGAAGTGCAGTTTGGCCAGGACGCTGCGCACCATCGACTTGATCACCGCCTCCGACAGGCCCAGCCGTTCCGCGATGGTACGGTTGTTCAGGCCTTGGCCCAGGAGCTGGAGGCAGCGGAACTCCACGTCGGTCAGCCGCGGCAGCAGGGTCAGGCGGATTTCATCCACCCCCATCCGGGACAGGAACTGCTTCGGGAGGATGCAGTGGCCTTCCACGCCCAGCTCGATCAACTCATTGACCCGGCTGAGGTTTATGTCCTCGAAGACCCACGCGTCGGCGAAGGCGAGGATATGGGCCGCATCCAGCAGCTCGCGGCTGCTGAGGATGACGATGATCCGGGACCGGCGGGAAAGCCGGAGATAGACCATCGGTTCATTCTCGCGCAGCGCGGCGAATTGCTGCACGTCGATCAGGATGACATCCGGCGTCGATGTCGCCTGGCTCAGTTCCGCAATATCCTGGCACACCGTGACCCGGTGTCGGCCATCGCGGTCAAGGGAAGCGAGTAGCTGGCTCGCGACCAGCTCGTCTCCCGGTACCAGACAAACATGCATTGTGTTCACCTTGCCTCGGCGGGATTTCTGCGCTGGCTCCATGGGGCGGCTGTTCTGGGCATCCATGTCGTCGCTCTTCTTGGGATATCTTCGCCAGGCGTGAACAATTTTGTTGTTCCGTTGCTTCCTGATTCCATTCGAAGTCAATCTAGGTGCTTAATACCTCCGAGCCAGTGCGGAATGCATGAAAAAGCATCGAATTTCCGCACTTTCGGGGTATATTTCTCCTCGTTGACTTGAAGACCATAAGATACGCAGGGGCACGGTTTCTCAAGGCAGGCAAACGGTTAGACCCCCATATCTTGTGATACCCCAGAGGATAGCCTGTACCTAGTGGACAGCTACCCCCCTTCTTCCGGGCGCGGCAGCGGCCGACCTTGAGGGTTAAGCAGTGAACCCATAATCGTATGGCCGGATTAGGCGGCCTGTTGCCTCTGGTTGCCGATGCTGCATCCGGGCAACGGTCGCACACGCGCAGGTCAAGAAAGTGCGATTGACGCTTGCATAATTCTGTATGGAACTGGCTACTAGTGTATAATCCGTACGCCCGGCCTCATTCGAGGCGCCGGTTCGTGCTTCAGCCAGAGCCCAAGACCGATGCACCTGCTGTACTCCGACCAAGACCCGGCCTTCCGCAAACGCCTGAACGCCATCCTGCGCCAATTCACCGGCGTGCGCTCGATAGCGGAATATGAGACCTTCGCTGAACTGTTGGATGCCCTAACCGGCCAAGCCTCCACGGATCGCTTGGTGGTGGCTGCCACCAACGGCCTGCAAAGGGGGGACATCCAACGCTTCGTCCAGGACAGGCCGACGGTCCCGCTGATCGTCGTTGGCGGCAACGACCCCGAGCGGATGCGCGCGGCGCTGGGGGAAGGCGCCCGCGGCTATGTCCGCCGCAGCGACATCGGCAGCGAGCTGGCCACCGCCGTGTCCGTGGTGCGGGACGGCGGCGTCTATGTCCCCCCGGTCATCGGGATGCGGGCGGGCAGTGAGCCGCTGATGACCACCGCCGGGCCGGTGCCGGCCGGCTTCTTCCGGGAGGATGCGGGCCAGACCCTGACCCCGCGCCAGCGGGAGATCCTGGCCATGATCCGGGCCGGCCACAGCAATACCGACATCGCGGAGGCGCTGGCCCTCACGGTGGGTACGGTGAAGATCCACATCACCGCCATCTTCAAGGCCCTGGGCGTGAAGAACCGTACCCAGGCCATCGTCGCGGCGGAATGGCTGGACCTGCCGGAGGTGCCGAAGCCCAAGCCGGCCTCGTGAGCCTGGGCCGTTGGCCGCCGGTCCCGCGGCGGCTCCCGTAACGTGGGGCCGCCCGCCGGGCACCGCCATATTTACGGCCCGATCATGCCTTTTCCTCCAAGTCCGGGGCAGGGCGCTAAGCCGTTCGGCGGGGGCCGTCCTTGACCGGCGGCGGGGCGTCTGCTATCCGCGGCCTTTGTCCATCGTTGCCGGCCGGCGGCCGGGGGTGAGTGCATGTCCGACATCTTTCGCGAGGTCGATGAAGACCTTCGCCGAGACCAGCTTGCGAAGCTCTGGAAGCGGTACGGTTCGGCCATCATGGCCGGTGCCGTCATCATTGTCGCCGGGACCGCTGGCTATGTCGGTTGGGAGCGGTACACCGCCTCCCGTCAGGAAGCCCGTACCGCTGTTCTGACCGAGGCCCTGGACAAGGCCCGACCTGCCGAGGGCCAGGCGTTCGACGCCAAGGCCGCGGCGGACACCCTGGCCAATGCCGCGGGCCAGCTTGATGGCGGCCCCGCCGTCCTGGCGCGGTTCTATCAGGCGGCGGCGCTGGTGAAGGCCGGCGACACGGCAGGGGCCATCGCCCTGTACGACCAGCTCGCCGGGTCCGGCGACGTCGGTCCTGCCCTGCGCGACCTGGCCGTCGTCCAATCCGTGATGCACCAGGTGGACATCGGCGACCCCGCCCAGCTCCAGGCCCGCATCGCCCCGCTGATGGGCGCCGACAGCCCCTGGCGCTGGTCAGCCCGGGAGATTGCCGGCCTGCTGGCCATCCGCGCCGGCGACCAGGCCAAGGCCCATGAGATGTTCAAGCAGTTGGCGGAGGATGTGGACAGCCCCCCGGGCATCCGTAGCCGCGCCACCGAACTCGCCGCCCTTTACGCGCCGCAGCCATGACGGCAGGAAAACCGACCGTGCAGATCCATGCTCCCCTGGCCGCCCCCGTGAATCGGGCCCGTTCCACCCGCGCCCGCATCGTGGCCGCCCTGGCCGCCTGCCTGATGCTGTCCGGCTGCGGCATCACCGATTGGTTCAGCGGTGACGACGAGGATGTGGAGAAGCTGGCCGGCAACCGGATCTCCGTCCTTCAGCTCGAGCAGCGAATCGAGGTCGACCCCGGCCTGGCCGAGCGTCAGGTCGCGCTGCCGGCGCCGGTGGTGAACACGGCCTGGGCCATGCCCGGCGGGACCCCTGCCCACAACATGGGCCACCTGGCCCTGCCGCCCACCCTGTCCAAGGCCTGGAGTGCCAGCATCGAGGGCTCCAGCGGCACCACGCGCCTGCTGTCCAGCCCCATCGTGGTGAATGGCCGCGTCTATGTGCTGGACACGGATTTCGAGCTGCACGCCTTCGACGAATCCAACGGCCGCCGGCTCTGGTCCAAGGACATGCGGCGGGAGAACATCGGGGATGAGGAGGCGCTGGGCGGTGGCGTGAGCTTTGGTGACGGCCGCCTGTTCGTCACTACCGGTTTCGGTGAGGCCATCGCCGTGAACCCGGACAATGGCGACGTGATCTGGCGGCAGCGGATCGCCGGCCCGACCCGGTCCGCCCCCACCGTCGCGGCCGGCCGGGTCTTCGTGTTGGCCACGGACAACCAGCTCATCACCCTGGCGGCCGACAGCCGCCTGCTGCAATGGACCCACACCGGCCTGCTGGAGCCCACGACCCTGCTGGGCGGCTCCGCCGCGGCGGTGGAGGGTGACACCGTGGTGGTGCCTTACTCCAGCGGCGAGCTGTTCGCCCTGCGGGTGGAGAACGGCCGCCAGAACTGGCAGGAGACCCTGGCCGCGGTGCGCCGGGGTGAGAACCTGACCGGCCTTGCCGATATCCGCGGCCTGCCGGTGGTAGACAATGGCCAGGTCTTCGCCATCAGCCATTCCGGCCGCATGGCCGCGGTGGACCTGCGCACCGGCCAGCGGGTCTGGGAACAGGATGTGGGCGGCCAGACGACTCCGGCCGTGGTGGGCGAATGGATATTCGTCACCACGAACGATGCCCAGGTGGTCGCCCTGGCGCGCGACACGGGCCGCATCCGCTGGATCAGCCAACTCGACCAGTTCGAGGACCCCGGTGACCGCGAGGGCCCCATTTCCTGGTCCGGCCCCTTGGTGGCAGGCGGGCGCCTGCTGCTGGCCAGCAGCCACGGGCAGATGGTGGAGCTGTCGCCGGAGACCGGGGACCGCATCAAGAAGACCGACCTGCCGGACCCAGTGATGGTGCCGCCTGTTATCGCCAACAACACGCTGTTCATCCTCACCGAGGATGGCGAGCTGGTGGCTTATCGCTGATCAAAGGGGAATGCCCGTGGCCCAGCGGCTCACGGTTGCCATCGTCGGCCGGCCCAATGTGGGCAAGTCCACCCTGTTCAACAGGTTGGTGGGCAAGAAGCTCGCCCTGGTGGACGACACGCCCGGCGTGACCCGCGACTGGCGGGCCGCGGACGCGCGCGTGGGCGGCCTGGACCTGACGGTGGTGGACACCGCCGGCCTGGAGGAGGTCTTCGATGACAGCCTCGAGGCCCGCATGCGCCGCCAGACGGAGCGGGCCATGGAGCGGGCGGACGTCATCCTGTTCATGGTGGATGCCCGCGCCGGCATCACGGGCATGGACCGGCACTTCGCCACCTGGCTCCGCCGCAGCAACCGTCCGGTTGTCCTGGCCGCCAACAAGGCGGAAGGGGCCGCCGCCCGCTCCGGCCTGATCGAGGCGTATGAGCTGGGGCTGGGGGAACCCATCGCCATCTCCGCCGAGCATGGTGAGGGCATGGCGGACTTCGTCCAGGCCCTGCTCCCCTTCGTGAAGGAAGAGGAGGAGGGGGAAGCCGGGGAGGCGGAGGTTGCCGAGCCGGCTGAGCTGGATGCGGAGGCCGCGGCCGCGGCAGGCCTGGACTTGCCGGCCGAGCCGGAGCCCAAGGCGCTCCAGATGGCCATCGTCGGCCGCCCGAACGTGGGCAAGTCCACCCTGGTCAACAGCCTGGTGGGTGAGGAGCGGGTGCTCACCGGCCCCGAGGCCGGCATGACCCGCGACGCCATCGCCGTGGAATGGTCCTGGAAGGGCCGGCCCGTGCGGCTGGTGGACACGGCGGGCCTGCGCAAGCGCGCCCGGGTGGAGGCCAAGCTGGAAAAGCTTGCCGTCGCCGACACGTTGCGCGTCATCCGCATGGCCCATGTGGTGGTGCTGGTGCTGGATGCGGACGGCATCCTGGACAAGCAGGACCTGACCATCGCCCGGCTGGTGGTGGAGGAAGGGCGCTCCCTGGTCATCGCGCTGAACAAATGGGACGCGGTGCAGGACAAGCAGGCCGCGCTCCAGCAGATGAAGGACCGGTTGCAGACGTCGTTGCCCCAGGCACGCGGCGTGCACACGGTGACCATCTCCGCCCTGAAGGGCCAGAAGCTGGACACACTGCTGGACACGGTGTTCGAGGCCTATGCCCTCTGGAACCGCCGCATCCCCACGGCCCAGCTGAACCGCTGGCTGAAGGAGATGACGGAGGCCCACCCGCCGCCGCTGGTGGATGGCCGGCGGCTGAAGATCCGCTACATGACCCAGGTGAAGGCCCGCCCGCCCACCTTTGCCCTGTTCGTCAGCCGGCCGGTGGAGCTGCCTGAGCAGTATTCCCGCTATCTGGTCAACGGCCTGCGGGAGGTGTTCGGCATGCCGGGCGTGCCGATCCGCATGCTGTTGCGCAAGGGCAGCAGCAATCCTTACGCGGACGACTGACGGCGGAACGACCCGCATTTCAGCTTAGGTGATGGCCTCCTCCGGCGGTATTATCCCCATCGGAGGGGTGCCCCGTGTTCTTCGGTCTCGGCTTCTGGAACCGCAAGGTCAGTTATGAGGTCTTCCTGCAATCGGAAGGTCGCTGGCAGCTCGACTGTGTCTGCGATGAGGAAGAAGTCGCCATCGCGGAGGCCAAGCGCATCCTCGCCACCGGCCGCAGCACCCTGACCAAGGTCGTCCGGCTGCGCACCCTGGTGAATGGTGCCAGCAGTGAGACGGTGGTCTATGAGCAGGAGGTGAAGGTCGCCTCCGTCAAGCCCATCAGCATCTCCACCCCCTCGGGGGAAGTGGTCGTCTGCCGCGGGGTGGACGACATCCTCGGCCCCGCCGGGCGGCGAACGGTGGGGCAGGTGATGCGGGACTACCTGCAACGCACCGGCATCACGGCCACGGAACTGCTGCACAACTACAGCCACCAGCGGAAGCTGCAGGACAAGGGCGGGCTGATCATCGCCGCCGTCCACAAGGTCGCCGGACTCCAGGCCGCGGCCACGGGGGAGACGGCGAAGGCCCGGGTGGGCGTGCTGGACAAGCTGGTGGATGAGGTGGAGCGCAAGGCCCGCATGTTCGCGGGGGAGCGGGGCGGCTATCCCCCCTTCAGGGGGAGCGACTTGGCAGGCTACAGCGCCGCCGTTCGTGCCAAGGCAGGGGACGAGGCCCATGACTATGCCCTGCGCTCCCTGCTGAGTGTCTGGCTGTTCGAGTTCCGCAGCCTGCCGGCCAAGGTGGAGGTCCTGGCCAACTTGGCGATGGAGACGCCGGACCCGGCCTTGTCGCCGCTGCTGGACGGAATGCTGGCCGACGGGCTGATCTTCGCGGAAGTGGTGCAGGAGCTGTTCGGCGCCCAGCCCAGCCTGGGCCACTGCCTTGTGGCGATGGCCGGAATCCTGGTGGGCCATGACGAGGCCGTCGCCAATGCCCCGTCCCCCGCGCTGAAGCAGATCGCCGGCCTGATACGGTCGGGCATCGCGCCCGAGTCCCGGGATGCCATGGCGGAGCGGCTGCTGCGTGAGCTGGCCAGCGACCGGCCCTTGGACAGCCGCAACCCGGAAAACGACCCGACCCTGCTGGAAGCCCTGGTCCCGCTGCTGACGGCGGAGAACATGCCTCTGGACAGGGAGCGGGTGGAAAAGCTGCTGGCCGAGCGCCGCACCCGCCAGCGCCAGGCCGTGCTGCGGGCCCATGGCTTGCACAGCGTGGCGGACAACCTGCGGCCGTGAGGGCTACGGCACGGACTTGCGAGGCCCGTAGGTCGGGGTGGCCAACGGGAACCCCGACATCATCGCCAGCCTCAGCAACACCGGTTCACCCCGCTCCACCGCCGGTCCAATTCGGACAGGTAGAACGCCTCCCGGTCCAGGGGCGGTTCCTCCGGGTGGGTGACCGCGTGGCGGGCCAGGTAGGTCTCATAGGCACTGTCGCCGGACACCTCCCGCAGGACGGTCCAGGCGGTGCGCAGGAAGCCGGCCGGGCCCGCCATCATGGCCTCAATCCTCCCCGGCCATGCGCGGCGTCAACTGGTCCATGGCCACATAGGGCGCCTCGGACAGGGGCGGCACCGATTTGCCCTGGGTATGGCGGAGGGAGATGCGGACCATCTCGA
Organism: Aerophototrophica crusticola; assembly: GCF_012913305.1. Classification (NCBI taxonomy): domain Bacteria; kingdom Pseudomonadati; phylum Pseudomonadota; class Alphaproteobacteria; order Rhodospirillales; family Rhodospirillaceae; genus Aerophototrophica; species Aerophototrophica crusticola. The sequence goes on from NZ_CP051775.1 coordinate 1,132,388, forward strand.
TGATGGTCACCCACAGCACCAGGATGAAGAACACGGTCAGGCCCGCGTCCAGCCGCTGGTTGAAGATGAGCTGTGGCGCAGCGGCTGCCTGGGCCGCAGACAGGGTACCGGCTTCCAGCTTGGCGGCCATGGTGTCGGCCCCGGCGATGAACCCCACCCGCGGGTCGGCGGAGAACAGCTTCTGCCAGGCGGCCACCGTGGTGGTGACGGCCAGGAAGGCCATGGGCAGGCCGGTGACCCAGGCGAAGCGCAGCTTGCCCTGCTTCACCAGGATGGTGGTGGCGATGGCGAGCGCGATGGCGGCCAGCATCTGGTTGGAGATGCCGAACAGGGGCCAGAGGATGTTGATGCCGCCGTTGGGATCGATGACGCCCACATAGAGGAAATAGCCCCACGCCCCCACGAACAGGGCGGAGCAGATCACGGTGGATACATAGGACCCGGTGTTGCCCAGGGGCCGGTAGATGTTGCCCAGCAGGTCCTGCAGCATGAACCGGCCCACCCGGGTGCCGGCATCCACCGCCGTCAGGATGAACAGCGCCTCGAACATGATGGCGAAATGGTACCAGAGGGCTATCAGGCCCTGGCCGAAGGCGCCGGCGAAGATGTGGGCCATGCCCACCGCCAGGGACGGGGCCCCGCCGGTCCGGTGCATCAGCGTGGTCTCACCCATCTCCTTGGCCAGGGCCGTCATGGTCTCCACCGTCACGGGGAAGCCCCAGCTGCTTATGGTGGCCACCGCCTGCTCCGGCGTGGCGCCCACCACGCCGGGGGCGCTGTTGATGGCGAAATAGACGCCGGGGTCCAAGACGCAGGCGGCGATCAGGGCCATGATGCCGACGAAGCTCTCCATCACCATGCTGCCATAGCCTACCAGCCGCAGGTCCGCCTCGCTGGCGATCAGCTTGGGCGTGGTCCCGCTGGAGATCAGGGCATGGAAGCCGGAGACGGCACCGCAGGCGATGGTGATGAACAGGAACGGGTAGATGTGCCCGGCCACCACGGGGCCCGTACCGTCCACGAAGCGGGTGACGGCGGGCATATGCATGTCCGGCCGCAGGATGATGACGGCAAAGGCCAGCAGCAGGATGGCGCCCAGCTTGATGAAGGTGCTGATGTAGTCCCGCGGCGCCAGCAGCAGCCAGACCGGCAGGATGGCGGCCACGAAGCCATAACCGATGACCGCCAGGGCCAGGGCCGGCCCGTCATAGTCGAACAAAGGCGCCAGGGTCGGGCTTTCCGCCACCCAGCCGCCGCCCACCGTGGCGGCCAGCAGCAGCACCAGGCCGATCAGCGACCCCTCAAGCACCCGGCCGGGCCGCAGCACGCGCATGTAGATGCCCACCAGGATGGCGATGGGGATGGTCATGGCCACGGTGAAGGTGCCCCAGGGGCTGTGCTTCATGGCGTTGACCACCACCAGGCCCAGCACGGCCACGATCAGCACCATGATCAGCAGCGTGCCCACCAGGGCCGCGGCCCCGGCCACGGGCCCCAGCTCGTCCCGCGCCATCTGGCCCAGGGTGCGCCCGTCGCGCCGGGTGGAGCCCCAGAGGATGACCATGTCCTGCACGCAGCCACCCAGGACGGAGCCCACCAGCAGCCACAAGGTCCCCGGCAGGTAGCCGAACTGGGCCGCCAGCACCGGCCCCACCAACGGCCCGGCCCCGGCGATGGCCGCGAAATGGTGGCCGAATGTGATCCAGCGGTGGGTGGGCACATAGTCCCGCCCATCATTCAGCCGCAGGGCCGGCGTGGCCCGCGTCGGGTCTGCGGACAGCACGGTGGCGACGATCCAGCCGGCATAGAGCCGGTAAGCCACGGCATAGATGCCCGCAGCGGCCGCGATGAACCAGAAGGCGTTGATCGTCTCCCCCCGGTTGAGGGCGATGCCACCCAGGCAGGCGGCCCCGAAGATGCCGACGACCACCCAGACAAGGTTTTTCATGAGCGTTTGCACCGGACATGCCTCCGCGACGGGCCCGCCACCCGGCGTGGCGTCCTGCCGGTGAAACGCTGGAACTCAGGAATAGTCACACGGGGTTTGTGGGTTTTACCGTCCGGCCGGGGCGGGACGGTCGAACCACTCGGCCATGTTCTCCCACAGCCGCTCGGCACCCTTCTTGAACATGCCCAGATGGCCCACCCGCTCCGGTCCCACCTCCGCCGGGGTCAGGTGCCAGCGGGTGATCCTGGCGCCGGCGAAATTCTCATGCAGGTCATCGATGGGGCGGGGCGGCATGATCTCGTCATCGCTGACGCTGAGCACCAGCATGGGCCCCTGCCACTTGGCGAAACTGGGGTTGGGCGGGTGGCGCGAGGTGGGGCGGACATAGCCCGGCGTGTTGCACATGCGCGCCCATTCCAGCGCCGCCTCCCGCGGGATGTCGCCGACGACACCCATCCGGCTGCCGGGAAACCAGCCGATGGTGTGGGCGAAGGCAGGCATGACCATGGTCCACAGGGTCGCCCGCATCACGTTCTGCGGATAGGGCTGGAACCCCCAATAGCCGTTGCCGCTGGCCACGGATATGACGGCATCCACAAGGGTGTTGTTCGGAGACAGGCCGAAGGCCATGGAGCCCAGGCTGTGTCCCGCCAGCCGCAGCGGCACGCCGCCCAGTTCCCGCGCCCGCTGCGCGGCCACGTCCAGGATGGCGGCAAGGTCCAGCGTGCCGAAGCCGGTGAAGCCGCCCACCGCGTCCTTGCGGCTGGCCGGGCCGGACCCGCCGGTGCCGCGGACGTCGAAGCTCAGGACCGCATGTCCCCGGTCCGCCATCCGGGCAGCGAAGTGCCGGTAGAAGCCCCGCGGCACGCCCATGGCGGAGGCGATGACCAGGACCGCCTTGGGGTCGGCTGGGACGGTCCAGGTGGCGGCGAGGGGGAACCCGTCCCGGGCGGGAATCACCGTGTCCCCGCCGGCCAGCGCCTCGACTTGTTTCATGGTCCCATCCCCCCTTTGTCTCTCGACGGCGGGAGGATGGACCGATACGCCGCTTTTGTCAGCCGCGCCGGTAGTCTTGCAACCGGGTCACCCGAAGGGCGGAGACGCCATGCCGGTCGATCAGGCGCTCCCAGGACTGGAATTCCTCCTCGGAAAGCTGGTAGCGGGCCAAGGCCTCCTCCCGGGTGATCAGGCCTTGGCGAACCCCTTCCACCACCTCCGCCTTGCGGCGGGTGACCCAGCGGCGGGTATCGGGCGGCGGCAAGTCCTCGAGTGTCAGCAGGGTCGGCCGGGCCGGCCCCCGGTGCTGTGCCTCTGCCGTGTACTCCAGAACATGGGCGCCGGCGGTATCGGCTGCCATCGTGCAAGTCCCTCGTCGAACCGGAAATCTAACCCCATCGATAGGGTATGCCACTTAAGATCCGGTGAACGGGGTTTCTTGCTGCCTTGATGTCAGCGGACCGCGGTGACCTTGCCCATCACCACGGGCATGTCGCCCACCATCAGGTATGGGTTCTCCGTCGTCAGGTCGACGCCGGTCACCCGGCCGGCAACGCGCATGATGCCGCCAATCGCCTTGCCGTCCTTGCCCTGGGCGACCAGCTTGGCGTCATAGGTGCCGTCTTCCACCTGCTTCCCGCTGGCGTCCTTCCCGTCCCAGCTCACCGCCTGGGTGCCGGCCTTGTTGGACAGGGGAAGGGTCCGGATCACCTTGCCCTTGGAGTCCAGGATCTGCAGCTCGGCGGAGGACGTGGTGGCGTCGAAGGTCATGGCCAGGTCGGCCCGGCCGTCCTGCAGGGGGATCTGCTCGCTCACGGTCTCGATGGTCCGGCCCATGTAACCGATGGCTTGGCTGGGCTGGCCCCGGTTGATGGAGGAGATGACGTTCTCCAGGTTCTTGTTGGTGGCGATGGACTGCTCCACCTGTGAGAACTGGACGAGCTGCTGCGTGAACTGGGACGGGTCCTGCGGGTTCAGGGGGTCCTGGTTCTGGATCTGCGTGGTCAGCAGCTTCAGGAACAGCTCGTAGTTCTGGCTCAGCTCGGCGGAGCTGTCCTTCTTGCCGTTGGCGGCGGTGGTGGCGCCGGCGGTCTGGGCGTTGGCGGCAGAGATGGTCATGGCCCGGGTCCTCCTCGAACGTCAGATCCGCACATCGACCCGGCCGGGGGCGATGATTGGCGTGTAGGCCGGCGGTGCCTGGACCTCGTCCGCCCTCGCGTCCGCGCCCATCCGCATGCCGAAGCCCCTGTCGCGTTGGCCCTGGTCCTCCCGCTGGGCCTGCTGGCCCTGGTCACGCAAGGAGAAGCTCAGGCCGCCCGCCTCGGGGCGCAGACCGACGTCTTGCAAGGCCCGTTCCAACGCTCGGGAGTCCTTCTGCAAAAGGTCGAGGGTGTAGGGATTCTCGGCCATGATCTTGGCCTTCATCCGCCCGTCGCCGCCGAACTCGATCTGCACGTCGATGCGACCCAGGTCGGTGGGGCGGAGCTGGATGGACAGGCGGTCATTGCCTTCCTGCACCGCCCGCTGCACGTGCACCGCCACCTGGTTCAGTGCGGGTGGGTTCGGCCCGCCGCGGCCTTGGCGCGCGGCGGCAAGTTGCTGGGCAAACTCCGTCGTGCCGGCCCGTGGGGCCTCCCCGGACACTGCCGGGCGCAGGGTGGGGTCCGTGGTCGGCTCTGCCAGGGACCGGCTGTCCGGTTGGTCACCGGCATTGTCCAGGGACGCCTCCGCGCCAGCACCCGCGGCGGCAACGGCAGTGGCTGTCAGGCTGCCCTGGGCAGCCTGGGGGGCCGCGGGCTTGGCGGCAGTTTGTGCCGGCGCGGCAGGATTTGCCGAGGCCCCGGCAAGGTTGGCCGCCGCGTCCTCCGCCACGCCGTTCTTCTCGCCGGCTTGCCGCTTCTCCTCGATCCGCGCGGCGCGCTGGGCAGCACCGGATTCCTCGCCGGCTTCCGTCGCCGTGGCTTGGAGGGCCATGCCGTCACCGGCGGGAACTGCCGCGGCGTCAGTGGCTGCCCCCGGCTTCGCCCCGTGCGGTTTGGCGGCCTGGACCTGCGCTGTCGCCGGCCGGGTCGGTGCGGCGTTGGGCGTGGTGGGGATGGCTGGTGCTGCCTCCACCACGACCGGGTCGGAAGTGGGCGCATCAGGGGACGCGGCGACCGCCAGCTCGTCGCCGGCAGCGACATCGTGGGCTTCCGGATCGGCCTGGACCATGTCAGTCGCCACGACCGTCCGGGCGTCGGAGACACCGGTCGGGGGAGGGGCTTTGTACCGGACGCCGGCTCCCATGCATCAGCCTGTGTCCCGGCTGGCGGCTTGGCGGGCTGCGGGGCCGCGACCGTCGGCTTCCCCGAATGGCTTTCCGCTTTCGCTGCCGCTGGTGGCTGTGCGGTGCCGGCCACCGGCGTGGGCTGCGCGACGGGCTCGGCCTTGGGGACCGTGGGCGTTTGCTTGACCTCGGCCGCCGCCGTTTCCCCGTCACCGGACGGGCGCGCGACAGCCTTGTCCTCTGGCATCCGGGCCTTGGGAGCGGGAGACGGCACCAGGGGCGGTGCGACCACGGGGGCGGCCTGCGCCTGGTTGGGCTGGGGAGGCGTGACGACGGCCTCAGCCACTACCACGTCCTGATCCGCCCCCGCAGACACCGTCTCTGCCTCGGCAAGCTCCGGAATGTCCTGATGTGGCCGGTCTGTCGTCTCGAACGGAACCGCAGACATGCCGACCCCCTCGACCGGGACCATGGCAGCCGTGTCGGTGGGGACGGCAGGAGCGGGCAGGGGCTTGTCCGCCGTCAGCTTGGCTGCCACCGCGCCGCGGGCGAGGGGGACGGGGGTGGGGACCGTCGCCGGGGCCGGTGCCATGACGGGCGCCGTTCCCCCGGTGGCCATCGCTTCAGCCTCCCCCGGGACCAGCTCGGGCATCGCAGCCCTGGCGACCAAGCCGCCCGGCAGGGCACCACCCGCTGCCCCGTCGCCCGCCGCCGGAACCGGCTCGACCACGGGGAGGGCAGGGGATGGCGCAAGGCCAGCCGTCTGGACCTGCCCCGGCTGGGCCGGCGGCACCGTGCCGTCGGTCATCAGCCCGGCGAGCAGGCCGTTGAACAACCCCGCCGCCTCACCCGCCGTCGGGGTGGGTACCAGGGGGACGACGCCGGGAAGGGCGGTCTTCGACGCGGACGGGAGAAGGGCTGTCGTGGTCATGGGCGGGGGTCCTGCACTGGGTCCGTCCTGCGATATGCAACCGGCGGGCCAAACGTCTTGCCGTGGTTTGCCGCCTGGGCCGGCCGCGTCCAGGCACAAGGCGGAACTCTTTTCCCGGTCAGGGCCGGCCGCCGGGCAGACTTTGCCGGTTGGGCCGGCGCGCGGCGGCCGAACGCACGACGACAGGCCCGGCCCCGTTGGCAGGGCCGGGCAGGATTGCTTGCGGACGCTTCAAAGCGTCTTGTTCAGGGAAGAGGGGCGGGTGGTCTTCCGGCCATAGGGGTCCTGGACGCCCAAGGTCGCGCGGCTGCTGTAGGGCCCGTCGTCGGCCCGGACCTGCTTGATGCTGGCGACGAGCGTGTCCACCACCGCCTGGGCGGCCTGGGTGGCGGCCTGCACGATGCCGGCATTCTCGGCCGCCAACTCGGCGAAGCGCCGGCCGGTGCCGTGCAGCCGCTCCTTCATCTCCGGGTCCAGGGCCTTGAAGCCCTCCACGTCCAGCCGGACGGTGCGGACCGCATCCTCGTAGGCCCGCAGCAGGATACCCTTCTTCTCCGCCACCTCGCCGAGCTGCTTCAGGTTGCGGCTGCGGACGATGCGGTTTTCCTCCTCGAACAACCCGGCCAACCGATCCATGGCGTCGATCAGCCCCTCGGCGCGGGCCAGGGCGGCGGTCATGCCGGCCCCCCGGCCACTTCCTGCATGCGCAGGAGCTGGGCCTTCATCTGCTGGGCGATGCCCACGCCGCCGGAGGAGGCGACCATCTTGCCGTACTCCTCCACCATCATGCCGCGCCACATCTCCTCGGCATGGCCGCCGCCGAAGGTGGGGTCCACCTCCAGCCCGGACCACATCTGGGAGAACATGCTGGACAGGAACACGGCCTCGAAGTCCCTGGCGGTCTTGTCCAGTTCCGGACCGGCGCCCTTGCCCAGCCGGGGCATGTTGAGCCCGCGGGCCTGGGCCAGGGACTGGGCGTCGTAGCCCGGGGGGAGAGGGTCATGTCGGCCATCACATCACCTCGATCTCGGCTTGCAGCGCGCCCGCCGCCTTGATCGCCTGGAGGATGCTGATCATGTCGCGCGGGCCGATCCCCAGCGCATTCAAGTTCTGTACCAACTCCTGAAGGGTGACACCGGCGGGAAGCACGGCCAGCTTCTTGTCGGCACCCTCGTCCGCCTGGATCTGGGTACGCGGCACCACCGCAGTCTGGCCGCCCTGGCTCAGGGCATTGGGCTGGCTGACCTGGGGCGTCTCCGTGATGGTGACCTTCAGGTTGCCCTGGGCCACGGCCACCGGGCTGATCCGGACATTGTCGCCGATGACGATGACGCCGGAGGCCTCGTCGATCACCACCCGGGCCGCCTGGTCCGGGGTGACGCGGAGCTGCTCCACGTCCCGAATGAAGCTGACCAGGTCGGCGCGGCGCGCCTGGGGCACGTCCACCACCACGTTGGCCGGGTCCGCGGCGCGGGAGGCGTTGGGCCCGAACACCCGGTTGATGGCTTCCGACACCCGCATGGCCGTGGTGAAGTCGGGGTTGCGCAGGGACAGGCGCATGCTGCCCAGGTCGCGCAGGTCGAAGTCGATGGACCGCTCCACGATGGCGCCGCCGGCGATGCGGCCGGCGGTGGGCACCCCCTTGGTGATGCTGGCCGCGGCGCCTTGCGCGCTGAAACCCGCCACCGCCACGGCCCCTTGGGCCACGGCATAGACTTCCCCGTCGGCGCCCATCAGCGGCGTCACCAGCAGGGTGCCGCCCATCAGGTTCTTGGCGTCGCCCAGGGTGGCGACGGACACGTCGATGCGGGTGCCCTGGCTGCTGAAGGGCGGCAGGGTGGCCGTGACCATCACGGCGGCGATGTTCTTGGTCCGCAGGGTCTGGCCGCGGACGTTCACGCCCAGCCGCTCCAGCATGCCGATCAGGCTCTGCTCGGTGAAGGGGCTGTTGTTGATCGTGTCGCCGGTCCCGTTCAGGCCGACCACCAGGCCATAGCCCACCAGCATGTTGTCCCGCACGCCCTCCACGTCCGCGATGTCCTTGATCCGGGACTGGGCCATCACTGGCGCCGGCAGGAACAGGCAGGCGCCCAGGGCCAGGGTGCCCAGCAGGCGCAGGGCGGTCCGGATGGGGCGGCGGGCGGCGGTGCGGTCGGTTCTCATGGTCCTGGCCCTTCGGCTCTGGCCCCCGTCGCACCCGGCAGAATTGGCCGGGCAGGGCAGGGGCATGCAACGTCTCGCGACCCATGATGCCAGAAGCGTGCCAACCCGCCCCCGGCCGCCGGGCTGCAAAATTGCCCTAGTCGCGCCATTCGGCCGGGTGGTACCTATATGAGGCGGGGTGGGCCTCCGCCCCCCATGTCGGCTTCCCAGCCCCGCAGCCCGGAAAGACAGTGTCGCCACGGCCATGAAGATCGAGGGTCCCGGTCAACTCCGCCCCGGACAGGTCCGCAAGGCCCCGCGCAGCGGCAGCGGTTCCGACTTCCTGCGCCATTTGGGCGGCGGGGACGAGTCGGGTGCCAAGGTGGCCGGCGCGCAATCGGCTGCCGCCATCAACCCCCTGTTCGCGCTGCAAGAGGTGGACGACGCCCTGAACGGCAAGCGCAAGGCCGTGGAGCGGGCGGAGGATATCCTGGACCGGCTGGACGAGCTGCGGCTGGGCCTGCTGACCGGCAGTTTCCCCGGGAAAAGCTGGTTGAACTCGTGCGCATGGTGCAGGCCCGCCGGGCTGGCGTGGACGACCCGGGGCTCCAGGCCGTGCTGGATGAGATCGACCTCCGGGCGCAGGTGGAGATCGCGAAGCTTACCCCTGGGCCGTGATCGATTCACTATAACGCTGTTTTATCAAGCATTTAGTGATCCTTGCGAGTAGCAGGGCTCCTCCCTATACTCCGGCGCGTCTCGGCCCTAAGGATCGGACCGTCATAATGCCGTCGTCATCCTACGCGCAGCTTCCCCCGGACTACCGCCCGTCCGAAGACGAAGAATTCATGAATCCCGTCATGAAGGAGTATTTCCGCCAGAAGCTTCTGCGCTGGCGGGCCGAACTCCTGCGGGACTCCACGGAAACGCTCCAGAGCCTGCACGATGATGGCGGCCTGCAGGAGCCGGACATCTCCGACCGTGCCACGCTGGAGACCGACCGCGCCCTGGAACTGCGGACCCGCGACCGGGAGCGCAAGCTGATCGCCAAGATCGATTCGGCGCTGGAGCGGCTGGAAGCCGACGAGTACGGCTTTTGCGAGGAGACGGGGGAGCCCATCGGCGTCCGCCGGCTGGAAGCCCGCCCCATCGCGACGCTGAGCCTGGAAGCCCAGGAGCGCCATGAGCGCCTGGAGCGTACCCACCGCGACGATTGAGGCGCCGTCATCCACGGCGCCTTTTTTGTGGGACGGGCCCCGCCATGACGGCGGGGCCCGTTTTGATTCCGTAGGTCGGGGTGACCATCGGGAACCCCGACAACCCGGCGAACGTGACGTGTTGGGGTTCGCATGCGCTCACCCCAGCCTACAAGGAACAAAGGCCTATCGCGGCGCAGGACAGTTTTCCTGCGCCGCGATTGCCTACCCCACCGGCAAGTCCTGCCGGGTCAGAAGGGGTTCAGCACTTCCAGCACCTGCTGGCCCCAGCGCGGCTGCTGCACGTCGCTGACCGTGCCCTTGCCGCCGTAGCTGATGCGGGCCTCGGCAATCTTTTCATAGCTGATGGAATTGGCGTTGGTGATGTCCTCGGGCCGGATGATGCCGGACAGCAGCAGCTCCCGCAGCTCGTGGTTCACACGGACCTGCTGCTTGCCCTGGACGACCAGGTTGCCGTTGGGCAGCACCTGGGTGATCAGCGCCGCGACGCGGAGGTTGATCTGTTCCTGCCGCTGGATCTGGCCGTCGCCGGTGCTGCTGCTGGCGCCGCTGGTGCTGACCAGGGAACCCGTGTCCGACAGCCCGGTGGCCCGGGCCACGTTGCGCTCGAAGCCGAAAAGGGTGGGGATGCCCAGGCTGTCGCTGCCGTCGCGGCTGCGGGTGGTGGAATTCTGCATCTGGGCGCGGTCGTTGATCTGGATGGTCACGGTGAGGATGTCGCCCACCCGGGTGGCGCGCTGGTCCTTGAAGAAACCGCGGGCGCCGGTACGCCACAGGCTGTTGGGCTGCTGCTCCATGACCGGGGCCTGAGGCATGGGCATGTGGACCGGGCGGTAGTTGGGGTCCGTCTGCGGGTTCTCGATCCCCGCCAGGGTCGGCGCCTTCCCGATCTCTGCCAGGCGCTCCGCGGTGCTGCAGGCGGAGAGGCCGAGGGCCGAGACGGCCAGGACTGCGAGGGTGGGGATGCGCTTGGACGGCTTGCGGGCGGACATGGGGCGGCTCCTCAGCGGGCGAGGGTGGTATTGGCGTCGGCGGCGCGGATGCGTGACGCCGGGGTCGCCTTGGGCTGAGCAAGAGGCATGCCAGTCGGGTCCACCACCACCAGGTCCGGCCCGGCCACCACCGCTTCCAGCACCCGGTTGCTGCTGGTGTTGCTGACCCGGATGGGCTGGCCGGCGGCGCCGTCGGTCAGGGCGCGGCCCTGGGCCGTCAGGGTCATGCTGGGGGACTTCACCATAATGGTGACCAGCGTGCCCTTCTGGATCACCGTGGCGGCGCGCACGTCGCGGGCCCGCACGGGCTGGTTGGGGTTGATGCCGCTGCGGGCCACCATGCCCACCAGGGCCTTGGCATCCGTCACCACGTCCGCGCCGGCCTTGTCACGGGCCACCTTGCCCCAGACCACGTCGGCATCGGTCACCAGCTCGCCAGGGTTCAGGCGACGGGACAGGACGGGGACCTCCAGCACCTCCACGGCGCGGCCGCCCACGGCCTGCCGCAGCACGGTTTCCCCGCCCGCGGTGCCGACGATCTCCGCCGTCACCCGGCCGCGGGCGGCGTCATAGGCAAGATTTTCCACCCGCACCGCGCCATCGCTGCCGGTGGGCAGGAACAGCATCAGGGAGCGGTTGTCCAGGGTCACCTCGAGATTGGCCGGGGCGCCGGACCGCTCCAGCGCCTCGACCAGCGCCTCGCGCACGGCCGCCGCGTCCACCTGCACCGCGTCCCGCTGCACGCTCACCCGGTCGGCGCCGCCCAGGGGGCGCCAGGCCAAGCCGTTGGCGGCGGCGATGCGGGCCAGGGCATTGGCATCCAGGGTCACCGACCGGCCCAGGTTGGGGGCGGCACCCACCACCCGTGCCGCCTGCTCCGGCTCCAGCCCATCGAACAGGTCGCCCAGGGTCACCTGGTTCCCGGCAATCCGCGCCTCGGCCTTCAGCGTCGCGGCGGCGGCCGGGCCGGCCAACAAGCTGCCGGCGAGCAGCAGGGCGGCGAGGGGGCGCAACAGCTTGGAGGGGGCGGCGATCATGGCGGCAATCCTTTCCCGGTCGGGCGACATCAACGGTCAGGCGACGCGATCAGCGGAGCTGGCTGACCGACTGGAGCATCTGGTCGGTGGTGCTGATGACCTTGGAGTTCATCTCGTACGCCCGCTGGGCTGTGATCAGGCTGGTGATCTCGGAGACGATGTTGACGTTGGAGGTCTCCAGCGCCTCCTGCATCAGCCGGCCATAGCCGGGGGCGCCGGGATTGCCGGCCACCGCCTGCCCTGACGCGGGGTCTCCAGGTACAGGTTGTCGCCGATGGCCTCCAGGCCGCCATTGTTCGGGAAGACCGCCAGCTGGATCTGGCCCACGTTCTGCGGCTCGGTCTGGCCGTCCAGCTTCACCAGCACCTCACCGTTGGCGTTCACGGTGATGTCCACGGCGTTCTGCGGCACCACCAGGCCCGGCTGGACCTGGTAGCCGTCGGCGGTGACCACCGTGCCCTCGGCATTCAGCTGGAAGGACCCGGCGCGGGTGTAGGCGGTGTCGCCGTTCGGCAGCAGGATCTGGAAATAGCCCTGGCCGTTGATGGCGAGGTCCAGCTTGTTCCCGGTGACGGAGATGTTGCCCTGCTCGTTGATCCGGTAGACGGCGGTGGTCTTCACGCCGGCGCCGATCTGGATGCCGGACGGCACGACCGTGCCCGCGTCGGAGGAGGTGGAGCCGACCCGGCGCTGGTTCTGGTACAGCAGGTCCGTGAACTCGGCCCGCTGCCGCTTGAACCCGGTCGTGGTCATGTTGGCGATGTTGTTGGAGATGGTCTCCACGTTCAGCTGCTGGGCCAGCATGCCCGTGGCGCCGATGCTGAGGCTGCGCATTGTCCGGCCCTCCTTTACTGGGTCTTCGCAAGGGTGCGGACCGCGCCGCGGATCCGCTCATGTTCGTTGTCCAGCATCCGCTGCACCGACTGGTAGCTGCGGACCACGTCGATCATCTGGGTCATCTCGACCACGGACTGCACGTTGCTGCCTTCCAGGGCGCCCTGGGCCACCTGGGGGGTGGCCACCGGCTGCTCTTCCTGGTCGGTGGTGTAGAGGCCGCCGCCCAGCTCTTGCAGGCGCTGCTCGTCGGCGAAGGTCACGACCTTCAGCTTGCCCAGCGGGCCCTGCTCGGTCTCGACGCCGCCGTCGCCCTTGATGCTGATGTTGGTGGCGTCGGCGGGGATGACGATGCGCTGGCCGCCCTCGGTCAGCAGCGGCAGGCCGTTGCGGTCCACCAGCTCCCGGTCGTTGTTCAGCTGGAAGCTGCCGCCGCGGGTGTAGCGGGTGCCGGACAGGGTCTCGACGCCGAAGTAGCCCTCGCCGCGGATGGCCACGTCCAGCGGGTTGCTGGTGACGTTGATGGGGCCGGCCTGGGTGTTGCGCATCAGGCCGAAGTCCTGGACGAAGCTCATCCGGTCGCCCTGGCGGTCCGGGCGCTCCAGGTACTCCAGGAAAAGCATGCGCTGGGCCTTGAACCCTGTGGTGTTCATGTTGGCGATGTTGTTGGAGACCACCTCCATCTGCCGCCGCAGCGCTTCCTGCCGGGAGAGGGTGATGTAGATTGAGGTTTCCATCGCCTGCCTCGAACCTTCGCTTGCCGGCCAGCCGCCGGACGTTCCGGGCAGACCATATGCAGACAGCGTGCCAAGTCAGGATTTGTGCGGGTTCCCACGGGGTGGCGGCAGATTTTTCCGCCCTTGTCCAACAGGGGTCGGCATGGGATCCGGCGACAGGGGCGGGGTGATGGCCCTTCAGGTCATCCCAAGGCTTTCCCTTGCGGCCGACACCAGGGGGAAAGGAACGCCTGCCTAGGTCAGCGTTCCTTGCGGTCGGCCACCGTCTCCGGCGCCAGCGACAGGTAACGGGACGGGTGGATGTCGCGCAGATTGTCCTGCCAGCCGCGCACCGTGGGCGCTACCAGCCGGCGGCTGGCGGGATAGAGCACGGGAACCACCGCCATGTCGGCCAGCAGCCTTGCCTCCGCCGCCCTCAGGCCGGCCAGGTGGCCGGGCATGTCCGGCGCGTCGTTGGCCCGTTTCAGCAACTCGGCGAAGGGCTTCCCGCCATAGCCGGCGCTGTCCAGCGCGCCCGGGCGGAACGGCTCCAGGAAACGCGCAAGCTGGGGCGTGGACTGGATGCGGAGCAGGATGTCCTGGAAGTCCCGTCGGCGGAGGCGCTCCACGACGTCGCGCGCCTCGTCATTCTCAAGCCGGGTCCGCACGCCCAGCAGTTCCCGCCACCGGCGGCTGATGGCCACCACGACGGCCTTGTTGCTCTCCCCGCTGGGATAGAGCAGGTGCACGGTGAGGGGCTTGTCCGGCCCATAGCCGGCGGCGGCATACAGTTCCCTGGCCTTTGCCTCCCGCGCCGCGCGGTCCAGCCCCGCCCAGGGACCCGGCGGGGGCTGGTAGCCATCCAGTCCCGGCGGGATCAGCGTCTCGGCCGGCCGGGCGCCCTCGCCGGCGTCAGCGGCCAGGGCCTCCCGGTCGATGGCCAGCGACAGCGCCTCACGCAGCCGCGTGTCGTCCTTCCAGGGGGCCAGGGTCTGGTTGAAGACCAGCGACATGGTCTGCGCCCGGGGCACGATGCGCAGGGAATCCGCCAGTTGCCGCTGCACCCAGGTCGTGTGCCCCGTGGGCAGGGTGCTGGTTACATGCAGGGTCCCCGCCCGGAACTCCCGCAACTCGGCCTGCGGGTCCTCGACCAAATGCATCACGACCCCATCCAGGGCGACATCGCGGGCCGCGTGGAAATGCGGGTTGCGGACCAGCCGGTGGCTGGTGCCGGGCACCGTCTCCACCAGCATGAAGGGCCCGTTACCGACCAGCTTCCCTGCCTGGAATGCCCGGACCCCTTCGGCCTGTAGCGACGCCTTGTGGATGGGATAGGCGGTGCGGCCCGCCAGCACGACGGACAGGGTGGGGGCCGGTTGGTCCAGCGTGATCTCCAGGACCAACCGGTCCACGGCCCGCACGCCCAAGGCCGACGGGGGCAGGTCGCCGCGGAAGACCTGCCGGGCATTCCGGATCGGGAACAGCAGGTCGGGGGAGAAGGGCCGGATCGGCTGGGCCAAGGCCCGGCGCAGGCCATAGACGAAATCTTCCGCCGTCACCGGGCTGCCGTCGGACCATTTGCCCGCGGCGCGGAGTTGGAAGGTCCAGGTCAGCCCGTCCTCGCTGGTGCTCCAGGTCTCCGCGGCTCCGGCCACCAGGTTTCCGCCAGCGTCCCATGCCAGCAACCCTTCATACAGGTCGCCCAGGACCCGGTCGGCGGTGGGGGACGTGGCCCGATGCGGGTCCAGCAGGTCCGGTTCGCGGCCCACGCTGATGTGGAGGACGCTTCCCCTGTCGACGGTACGCGCCGTCTGCCCCGTGCCGGGCGGGACCAGGCAGAGGACCAGGAATGCCAGGAAGGCAAGCAGTCGCGGGACGGAAGGGGCGGTGCGCATCGTCGGGACCAGGGCAGGGGCCCATGACGATGGGGCGGGGGCGGGGCCGCCGTCCACGGTGCGGAAGCGTGCCCCCATCAGCACCGGCCCACCCCTCCCGGTTGCCCATTCGGCACGAAAAAGGGCGGCGGGTATCCCCCGCCGCCCTGGTTGGCCGGATCGTTCCGGGAGGTCGGTCAGGCCGCCGCCGCGTCCGCAGCAACCTGCAGCTTGACGATCTTGTCGGGGTCGCGGACCTCCCCGTTGCGGCCTTGGCCGCGCTTGATCTTGTCCACGGCTTCCATGCCCTCGGTCACCTGGCCCCAGACGGTGTACTGGCCGTCCAGGAAGCGGCTGTCCTTGAAGCAGATGAAGAACTGGCTGTCGGCGCTGTTCGGGCTGGCCGCGCGGGCCATGGAGCAGGTGCCGCGCACATGCGGCTCCCGGCTGAACTCCGCCGGGATGTTCTGGCCGCTGCCGCCGGTGCCGTTGCCGTCCGGGTCGCCGCCCTGGGCCATGAAGCCCTCGATCACCCGGTGGAAAGCCAGCCCGTCATAGAAGCCCTGGCGGGTCAGTTCCTTGATCCGCGCCACGTGCTTGGGCGCCAGGTCCGGACGCAGCTTGATCACGACCCGGCCGTGCTCCAGGTCCATGTACAGGGTGTTCTCCAGGTCCATCGCCCGTATCCTTGTTGTCTGGTCGCGCCGCGGCGCCTTCCGGCCGGGACCATACAACCCTGCCGCTGCGTTGGGAACCATCCGGACGGCAAATCGTGCCAGGACAGGAACGGTTGCCATGCCTGCGCCATGCCGGGCCGGCCATGGTAAACTTTCGAATTCGAAACCGGACTTTCCTGGATGACCCGAGCCGCCCGCCACCGCCTGAGCCGCCTTGCCGCCAGCCTGACCGGCCTGCTGGCGTTGGCGCTGTTGGCCGGGGTCTGGTGGCTGCCCCGGCTGGTGGAGGACCGGGCCGCGGCAGCCCTGCGGGAAGCCGGCTTCCCGGACGGGGCGGTGGTGCTGGACAGCATCAGCACCACCCGCGCGTCCGGCGGGCTGAAACTGGCCGGGGACCAGGGCATCGACCGGGTGGAGGCGACATACGGCCTGTCGGGGCTTCTGGCCGGGCGCCTCGACACGGTGCTGGTTCAGGGAGCCCGCGTTCGCTTGCTTCTGGACGGTGGGGGCGTCCGGGTCGAGGGACAGCAACCCGTGGCTGGGCCCGAACCCTCTGGTGAGATCAGCCTTCCCGTGGACCGGCTGGAAATTCGCGACTCCCGTCTCACCCTGCTGACGGAGGCAGGGGCGATCGAAGTTCCCCTGGCCGCCACCCTGATCCGGGGTGAGGCTGGCGTGGTCGGCGGCGAGGCTACCCTGGGCCTGCAAGGGGCCGGGCTGCGCAGTGACATCGCGATCCGGGCAACCCGAAACGCGGACGGCAGCCTTGCTGCCGACTTCACCGTGACGCCCACCGGGGAGGGGCCCGCCCGGCTGGAAGGGCGCGGTCAGTTCGCCTGGTCCGGCCAGGGCCTGCCGCTGGGCACGGCCGACCTGTCCCTCACCGGATTCGCCTTGCCGAGCGGCGGGACGGCCGTCGGCGCCCTCGCCTGGGTCGGCGAGGAAAAGGGCCAGTCCCTGGCGTTGGACGCCAAGGCGGCGGGCTGGGGTGCCCTGGACGCCAAGGCGGCACTCGCCCCCGGCAGCACGGCGGCCGACCCCTCGGTCACCTTCCAGGCGGCGGGCAAGGGCGTGACGCTGCCGGGCTGGCTGACTGACGCCTCCTTCACCGTTGCCGGCCAGGCCAATGCGGCCGGGGAAGGCTGGCGCATCGACCTGCCTCAAGGCGCCACCTTTGCCGGCAAACCCGCCCCCGCCCTGCGGGGCCGCCTGCCGGAAGCCGTTGGCCCAGGCCCCCTCCGCCTCACCCTGCGGCCGTTGGGGAAGGGGCCTGTGGTCCTGACGGTGCGGCAGGCGGAGGAGGGGATGTCGGCAGACATCGGCAAGTCTGGCTTCGGCCTCGAACTCGGTGATGTCGCCGCTGGCGGCGCGCTGGAGTCGGCGGTGGTGCGCTGGGCCGACGATGGGCTGGCCGACGTCGGGCTTGTTATTTCCGGCACGACCTTGTCGGCGGAGCCCTTCGCCCTGTCCGCCCGCGGCCTGTCCCTGGACGCACGTTACCGTCCGGGCCAGTCGACCCCGGTGCAGGCCAAGGCCCGCGCGGACAGCCTGCGGGTCGGCGGCGACACGCCGCTGGTCGCGCCCCTGGCCGTAACCGCCAGCCTGTCCGGCGACCCGGCGGGCACCCTATCCTTCGTGGGCGAGGGATCCGCCCTGGACGGCCGGATGGTCATTGACGTGGCCGGGAAGCAGCATGTGGGAAAGGGCTGGGGCAGCGCCAAGGCTACCCTGCACCCGATCCGTTTCCTGCCCAACGGCCCGCCGCCCACCGCCTATTTCCCCCTGCTGGAAGGCTGGGCGGAAGAGGGGCGGGGCAGCCTCGGCGCAGTGGCAGAACTGGGCTGGGGCAAGGGCGCGCCCGCCGGCTCTGCCCGGCTGACGCTGGACGGCCTTGCGCTGACAGGCCCCTCCCTGGCGGTGCAGGGGCTCAACGGCGTGCTCACCGCCGCCAGCCTGCAACCCCTCGCCACGGATGGGGAGCAGACGGTGGAAGTCAGCCTGCTGGACATCGGCCTGCCCCTGAGGGACGGGAAAATCCGCTTCGCCCTGGGGAAGGACCAGCGTCTTGCCCTGCGCCAGGCGACCTTTGCCTGGGCCGGTGGCACGGTGCGGGCGGCACCTTTCGAATCAGGACTGTCGGACCCGAGGCACACCGTGGTGCTGGAGGCTGAGGGGCTGGGGTTGGGCCCGGTGCTGGAACTGGCCGGGGTGGACGGGCTCCAGGCGGATGGCAGGCTGGCCGGGCGCATCCCCGTCGTCATCGCCGGCCGCGACATCCGCTTCGACGATGGCAAGCTGGAGGCGGTGGGTCCTGGCAGCATCCGCTACGACCCCGCCAAGCCGCCCGCTTTCCTGAGCGCGGCCAAGAATGACAGCACCGGGCTGGTCCTGGAGGTGCTCCAGAACTTCCGCTACAAGACCCTGGCCCTGCTGATCGACGGGGCGGCGGGGCGGGAGATGACGGTAGCCCTGCGGGTGGAGGGGGCGAACCCCGACTTCTATGGCGGCTACCCGGTGAAGCTGAACGTCAACCTTTCCGGCGCGCTGTACACCATCCTGCGCCGGGGCCTCGGCGCCTACCGTATTCCTGACACGATCCGCGGGCAGATTGAGCAGCAAGGAAAAGGGAACCCATGACCGTGAGACCAACCCTCCTGCTGCTGCCCGCCCTGGGCCTGCTCGCCGCCTGCTCCCCCACCGTGAAGGTGCAGGCCCCGGACAAGCCCATCGAGATCAACCTGAACATCCGGGTGGAGCAGGAGGTCCGGGTCAAGATCGACCGGGAGCTGGACCAGGTGTTCCAGAACAACCCGGAACTGTTCGGCCTCCCGTCGGAGAAGAAGAAATGAGCCCGCGTCGCCTTCTTGCCGTCCTCGCCCTGGTGCTCGCCACCCTGCTGGGCGGCGGCATGCCCGCCTTAGCCCAGGACGACCTCGCCTCCGCCAAGGCGCAGGGGTTAGTGGGGGAAAGGCCGGACGGGCTGGTCGGCACCGTTGCCGATGCCGTGCCCGCCCCCGTGGCCGCCCTGGTGGAACGGGTGAACGCCGAGCGCCGCAAGCAGTACGGCCAAGTGGCCCAGAGCACCGGTCGCCCGGTGCAGGAGGTCCAGGCCATCGCTGGCGACAAGCTGGTCGCCAACACCCCCTCCGGCCAGTACGTGATGAACGCGGCCGGACGCTGGGTGAAGAAGTGAGGTATTACGGCAGCTTTCCCTCAAGCGCGTTCATGTAGATGCCGCTGACCCCTTCCTCCGTCAGCGGCACGGGGTTGGTGGCGGCGAAGGGGTCGGCCAGGGCGGCGGCCACCAGGGGGCGGACCCGGGCCTCGTCCAGGCCGAGGCCGCGGAGCGTGTGGGGGATGCCCAACTCCTGCCGCAGGGACAGCAGGCAGTGCAGGAATCCCTCGAACCCGCCCTTTTCCAATCCGACATAGGCAGCCAGCCGGTCGATGCGACCCTCCACGGCCGGGCGGTTATGGACCAGCACATAGGGTGTCAGCACCGCCGTGGCCAGGCCGTGGTGGGCGTTGGTCAAGGCGGCGATGGGGTCCGTCAGGGCCTGCACCGCGCCCAGGCCGCGGCGGAAGGCGATGCCGCCCAGGGCCGCCGCGGCCAGCATCATGGACCGGGCCATCAGGTCATGGCCGTTGCGGTAGGCATTGCCCAGGTTGGCGCGGACCAGCCGCACCCCCTCCGCCGCGATGCCCTCCGCCGCCGGGTCGAAGCCGGGGGCGCAGAAGGCCTCCAGGTTGTGTGTCAGCGCGTTCATCCCCGTGGCCGCCGTCAGGTTGGGCGGCAGGTCGATGGTCAGCACCGGGTCCAGGATGGCTACCGCCGGCATCAGCGCGGGATGGCGCAACACGCGCCGCTGCCGTGTCTCCGGGTCCGTGATGACGGCGGTGGAACGTACCTCCGCCCCGCTGCCGGCGGTGGTCGGTACGGCGATCAGCGGTGGTGGCGGCGTCGGCGTGGGCACCGCGGCCATGGCGTCGTCCACCTCCGCCCGCCAGGGGTCGTTCAGGCCCGTGGCCATCAGCCCAACGACCTTGGCGACGTCGATCGCGCTGCCGCCCCGAAGGCCACCAGCCCGTCATGGCGCCCGGCCTTGTAGGCCGACAGTCCAGCCTCCGCATGGCGCAGGGTCGGGTTGGACCGGATGTCGGAGAAGACGGCCACCTCGATCCCCTGTCCGGCACAGGATGACAGTACCTGGCGCAGGATGCCCAGCCCTGCCACGCCCGGGTCGGTCACCAACAGGGGCCGCTCCATGCCGTGGTGTCGGCATAGGCTTGGCAGTTCCTGCACCCGTCCCACCCCGAACCGAACCGGAATCGGTTCCGACCAGTCAGCCCGCAGGGTATTGACGTCGCCTTCCATGTCCCGCTCCTCCGCTACCCCCTGACCGTGACAACATCAGGATAGCGGCCAGGATCACGGAATGGGGCGGGGGATAAGGGGAAGGGTGCCCGGGTTCAGGGAAACGGGCAGCGTGTGCCGTTGATTTCGACGAAGGACCGCGCGCCCTGGTTCACGGTGAAGCGGAACTCCTTGTCGCCCACCACCACGGAATGTTCCAGGGGCAGGGGCCCCGTGGCGCTGGTGGCTTGGCCGTCGGCCTGGACGAACTTCAGGGTCACCGGCTTGGTGGGATCGAACCAGGCTTCCACGTTCCCGGCGGCATTGCGGGCCGGCTGGCCCCCGCCGGTCACGGTGATGGCCCCGTCGGCAAAGGCCACCTGGGTGTTGGCCCCCTTGTAGACGGGGGTGGGCAGCACGAACCGCTTCACCTCCGCCGGGGCGCAGGCGCGGCGCATGCCGGTCTGCTCGATCACGAAGGCCAGGCGGGTCGGGTCCACGCCCTCCGCCAGCCGCTTGGCCAGCAGGTCCCGCAGCTTGGCAAGGTCGCCGCTCGGCACCTCCCGCTGCAGGCGGATCTCCAGCTCGTTGGCGCGGATCTCCTGGGTCTGGGCAATCTGCTGGAGCTGGGCGGCACGCTTCTCCGCCTTGTCCTTGGCGGCGGCCATGGCGGCCACCTCCTGCTCAAGGGAGTCGGCCCTGGATTTCACCTGCTCCACGCCCACGGTGTAGGAAAACCCCGCGATGCCAGCGAGCACCACCAACCCGGACAGCCAGGTCAGCAGGCGGGACCAGAAGCGCCGCCGCCGGCGGCGGTTGTAGTCATAGAGGCCGTAGCTCATTCCGGGATCAGCGCCGCGCATGGGGTGGGGTGCCGCCGGCTAACCCGGACGGATGAGTGCGGACCCTAACGGCAGGGCCAGGCAAACTCAAGGCGCAGCGCTGTGGCCTTTGCCGCTACTGCTCAGCGCGGCAGCACTTTCTCGATGGCATCCTTCAGCACCGCGCTCTGCGGCGCGACGGTGGAGGGGAAAGCGGCTACCAGCGTGCCGTCCGGGGCCACCAGATACTTGTGGAAGTTCCATTTCGGCGGCCCCTTCTCCGCCCCGGCCCATTTGTAGAAGGGGTGGGCCTGGGGGCCAGTGACGGCCACCTTGGCGGTCATGGGGAAATCGATGGCAAAGTTCACGGCGCAGAATTCCTTGATCTGCGACTCGGACCCCGGCTCCTGGCCGCCGAAGTCGTTGGACGGCACGCCAAGTACCACCAACCCTTTGTCCCGGTAGGCCTGCCACAAGGCCTGCAACCCCTCATACTGCGGGGTATAACCGCAGAGCGACGCCGTGTTCACGACCAGCACGGCCTTGCCCTTATAACCGGACAGGGGCAGGGGCCCGCCCTCGATGGCGGTGAAGCCGTAATCCAGCGCACCCGCCGCCCAGGCGCCGGGCGAAGACAGGGCCGTGAAAGCGACCAGGGCGGGAAGAATCAGGCGGCGCATGGCAGGTCCGTGGCGGTGTCTGTCCCTACAACATAGGCCCGCCGAACCCCGTCGCCAGGGCGTAGAGCGTGTTTACGCAAGCCATAAACACGCTCCGGCGGCGACTGCCGCCGCGCGGGCCCATGCCCGCGTAAGCCAAGCCGCGAATGCGGCGCCGGCGTGTGAGGAACAGGGAACGCTAGGCCCGTTTCCAGTCTGCGGGAAACAGGCCTAGCGCGCGTCCTGCTGGCCGAAGACGTTGCCGGAGATGGAAGGGCTCAGGAACTCGCCCAGGTTCTTGAACACCAGGCGGAAGAACACCCTGTCCCCGCTGTCGATGCCAGAGCGCTGGGTGAAGTCGCGCTCGCCTACCAGCTGGAAGGTCAGGCACTCGTCCTGGTAGGTCAGCACCAGGCCCGTGGCGATAGGACCGCCGTTTTCCGCCAGGTCGCGCCGGTGGCTGACGCCCGCCGACCAGTAGCGGGAGAAGGAGGAGTTGACGCCGACCGTCAGCTCCTCCCGGTTCTGGGAGGCGGTGCCGCGCTCCAAAGTCAGCCGGTCCAGGTACAGGTAGCTGGCATTGACCCGGAACTCCGCCGGCCCGGCGGACACATAGGCCTCGTGCCGGCGCTGGGCCAGGGTGTCGCTGTCCAGGCGGAAGGAATAGGACAGGTCCAGCCAGGGGCTGGGGGTGAGTTGCAGCCGGCCGACCACGTCCGACCATTTCTTCTCCAGGCCGGAGCCCTGGGGGAAGTCCGTCTCCTCCTGCAAGCGGTAGCTCTGGCCCAGGAACAGGGAGCTGCTGCCGCCGCCGAAGCCGAACAGGCCCGCCTTGACGCCGTAGGTCACCCGTTGGCCGCCCTCCAGCCGGTCCACGCCGGGGAAGCGCGACGGCAGGAACAAGTTCGAATGGTCGAACTCGATGTCCTGGCTGTCCTCATTCGGGATGTCGTCGTCGTTCACATTGTTCGGCGCGGCCGAGAACATGACAATGGGCTCGATAAGCTGCTGCACCGTCCCGCTCTGCCGGGCCAGCGGGAAGCTCATCATCCACTGGGCCTGGGGGAAGACCCGCAGGCTTGTCTCGTTGTCCCGCTCCGCCGCGGCCAGGGTGGGCCTGTAGTCATTGGCCCAATAGGCGTCGGCCCGGATGCTGGCGGCGAAGGTGTTCACCAGCCCGATGGGCGCCACCAAATCCCGGCGCCAGCCGGTCTGGGCGGAGATGCGCCGCGTGTCGGTGCCGTCGGCCCGGGTCAGGGCCAGCAGGTTTCCGTCAACGGACCAGCGCCCGCCCAACAGGCTGCCCGGCTCCCCCAGCGCGCTGTAGGTCGCCAGAGGGAAGACCAGCGGCTCCTCTTCCGGGTTGCCGGGCCGCAGGTCCTGGAAGCTGTAGGCGTTGAGCGACAGGTAGTCCCGTGCGTTGAACCGCTCCACGAAGGCGCGGGAGGTCAGCAAGTCCTTCTCGCTGTAATCATAGCGCCGCAAGTGGCTGTCGTCCGACGTGCGCTCCAGGTCGAAGCCCCAGCGCCATTGCTGGTTAATGTCGAAGCGACCATTGCCGAAGGCGTGCCAGCGGAACTCGTTGTCGGCGGTCTGGGCCGCGCCGAATCCTTCCGTCCGCTCCGCATAGGTGGCGCTGCCCGACAGGGTCATGCTGCCGGAGCTGAAACGCTGGCGGTACTGGCCGCCCAGCAGCAGCCCGTCCTCCGTGCTGGGCGTGACCTCCAGGGTGAAGTCCTTGGAAGGGTCGATGTCGAAGAAATAATAGATGCGGGCGTAGGTGCCGATGTCGCTGTTGAAGCCGCCACCCGGCGCCAGGAAGCCGCTGCGCCGCTTCACCGACGGGTCGGGGTGGGAGAAGAAGGGTGTGTAAGCCACGGGGATGCCCCCGATCTCCAGCAGCGCATCCCGGTAATAGATTTCCTTCGCTTCTGTGTCATGGGTGACGCGGGCGGCCCGGATCTGCCAGAGGGGTGACCGGGTCGGGTCCTCCTGGCACAGGTCGCAGGGGCTGTAGACCGCCTTCTCCATGCGCACATAGCGCCCGTCCACCCGCTCACCCTCCGCGGCGGCGATGCGGGAATTGTCCGCCATCAGCACGCGCACCCGGTCGATGAAGCCCTGGCGCATGTCGTCGGCCAACTCGACATAGTCGGCGAACACCACTTCGCCGCTGGGCTCCAGCATGGAGACGTTGCCGCTGGCGGTGACGACGTTGGTCTTCTCGCTGAACTGGACCTTGTCGGCCAGCAGGATCCGGGTGCCCTGGGCCAGCTCCACCCGGCCGGAGGCCGTGACGATGCCCGTCTTGTCGTCATAGTCCACCGAATCCGCGCTCAACAGCACGGGCTGGCCGCTGCCCGTGGGCTGGGCCAGGGCCGGGCCGGCCAGCAGGAAGCAGGCGGCAACGGCGGTGCCGAGGAGACGGCGGCGGAATGTCATGGGGGAGGGCATCAGCAGACGGGGGCGTCGGGCAGGGATCGCGCCCACCTTTCCCTTACCCCGCCTGGAAGTCAACCGCGCGGCCGTGCGGGCGGGGCTTAACGCGTCCAATACTTGGGATGGCCTGTGGACGGCCATGCCCCGCGTCAGACGAAAGCCTTGAAGGTGATGATGGTGAAAGTGTCCTTCACCCCGGCCAGGGTCTGGATACGGCCGGTGACGAAGTGGCCGATATCGTCGCCATCGGCCAGGAAACACTTCATCATCAGGTCGTACTGGCCGGAGATGGAGTGCACCTCGGAGACCTCCTCCACCGTCTGTACGGCGAGGTCGGCCACCTCATAGGCCTTGCCAAGCTCGCACTTCACCTGGACGAAGATGGTCTGCATGGCCTTCAGCCCTCGGAGTCGGCCCCGGTCTCGGTCGCCGACGCGGCCTTGGGCGGGCGGGCGGCGCGCAGGATGAAGGCCGGCACGTCGTCACCGAAGCCGATGACCGGCACCCGATCCTCGTCCTGCTCCTCCCGGCGGCGGCGGCGATCCTCGCGGTGGTCGCGATAGTCACTGCGGTCGCGGCCCCCCTCCACGCGGGGATACGCCTCGACCCGGTCGCGACGCTCACCCCGGGCGGGACGCTCGGCGCGCTCCTCCTGGGCAGGGCGCTCATCGCGGCGGCGACGGTGGCGCGGCTCCTGGTCCGGCTCGGCGGCGGCGACGGCTTCCACGGGCGCAGCCTCCGCGGCCTCGCCCCGGGGGCGGCGGGAACGGTCGCGGTCACGCCTCGGCTCATCCTTCTTGCCACCGCGGCCACCGCGGCGGCGGCCGGCGCCCTCGGAGAAGTCCAGCTCGGGCGACTCTAGCCCGTCCACCAGGACGCGCGGAATCTCCTTGCCGATGAGCTTCTCAATGGCCAGGACCAGCTTGCCGTCCTCCGGCGTCGCGATGGTGAAGGCGCGGCCGGACTTGCCCGCCCGGCCGGTGCGGCCGATGCGGTGGACATAGTCCTCGGAGTGGTGGGGCGTATCGAAGTTGAAGACGTGGCTGACGCCGGAAATGTCGATACCGCGGGCCGCCACGTCGGAGCAGACCAGCAGGTCCAGCTTGCCTGCCTTGAAGGCCTCCAGTGTCTCCGTCCGCTTGGACTGGACCATGTCGCCGTGCAGGGCGCCGGCGTTGAAGCCGTGCTTGACCAGCGACTGGTGCAGGATCGCCACGTCCTTCTTGCGGTTGCAGAAGATGAAGGCGTTCTTGACGTCGTCCGTCTTCAGGAAGTGGCGCAGCGCCTTGCGCTTGTCCATGTCGTCCACGACGACCAGCGCCTGGGTCACCGTCGCTGCGGGGGAGGCGGGCGGGGCCACCGTCACCTCACGCGGGTTCATCAGGAACTGGTCGGCCAGCCGCTTGATCTCCGGCGGCATGGTGGCGCTGAAGAACAGGGTCTGGCGGATCTTGGGAAGCAGGCCGACGATGCGCTCGATATCGGGGATGAACCCCATGTCGAGCATGCGGTCCGCCTCGTCGATCACCAGGATCTTGATGTCGGTCAGCAGGATGTTGCCGCGGTCGAACAGGTCCATCATGCGGCCGGGCGTGGCGATCAGCACGTCCACGCCACGTTCCAGCTTCTTGATCTGGTCGCCGAAGGACTCGCCGCCGATCAGCAGCGCCATGTTCAGCTTGTTGTACTTGCCGTAGGTCTCGAAGTTTTCGGCGACCTGGGCGGCCAGCTCGCGGGTCGGCTCCAGGATGAGCGAGCGCGGCATCCGCGCCTTGGCCCGGCCCTGGGCCAGGATCTCGATCATCGGCAGGGTGAAGCCGGCCGTCTTGCCTGTCCCGGTCTGGGCGCAGCCGAGCACGTCCCGCCCCTGGAGAACCCACGGGATCGCCTTTTCCTGGATGGGAGTCGGCGTGGTGTAGCCGGCATCCTCAACGGCGCGCAGGACTTCGGGCCCGAGCCCAAGTTCCGAAAAGTGCATTCGGCCTTCGTCTTATGCTGGGACGTCGATCAGTGCCGTGACGTCAGCGGCATAGATGGGTTGCTTCACCCGCTGGTCAATGCCGGTGGGGCGAGCCCGGCGGGCAGACAGCAGACAAGCCGCGCGGCTTGGCACCGGCGTCGGCCTGGGCTACGGTCCGGGTTTCCCTATCAAGGTTCGGGCCACAGGGCAAGGATTTCGGGCGATGTCGGCGCAATACAGGAACGCAAGGCTGCCCCTCGTGCTGTTGCCGGGCTTGTTGTGCGACGCACGGCTCTGGAATCATCAAGCTTCGCACCTGTCGGACATGGCCGACATCTCCGTGCCGGACATGACCGGTGCGGACAGCATGGTGGCCCTGGCGGGGCAGGTCCTGGCCCACATGCCGGACCGATTCGCCCTGGCCGGCCTGTCCATGGGCGGCTACCTGGCCTTTGAGATCCTGCGCCAAGCACCGGGGCGTGTGTCCAGGCTCTGCCTGCTGGACACCACCGCCCGCCCCGACACGGCGGAGCAGCGGGCGCGCAGGGAAGGGCTGATCCGCTTGGCCGAGGGCGGCAAGTTTGCCTCGATTCCCGGTTTGCTGCTGCCGAACCTCATCCACCCGGACCGGCTCCGCGACGAGTCCCTGGCCGGCACCATCACCGCCATGGCCCTCGACATCGGGGTGGAGGCGTTCTGCCGGCAGCAGCGGGCCATCATGGACCGTCCCGACAGCCGTCCCGGCCTGCCAAGCATCCAGGTACCCACCCTCTGCATCGTCGGGCGGGAAGACGCCATCACCCCGCCGGACCGGGCGGAGGAAATGGCGGCCGGCATCCCTGGCGCCAGGGTCGCCGTCGTGGAGCGCTGTGGCCACCTGTCGACGTTGGAGCAACCGGAAGCCGTCACCGCCTTGATGCGGGAGTGGCTGGCCCAGCCCTGACCTTCACCCCCGCGGCATCGGCGCGGTTGCAGGGGCAGGGGCCAGCGGCTAGGGTCTCGCCATCCTGAGGGAGGGTTCCATGAGCTTCGCCGCCATCGGCGTCCTGTTCGTCGTCACCGCCATTTCCGCCGTCTGCATCTTCGCCCTGAAGGCGCCGGAGGGGGACGGCCACGGCCACCACCATGGCCACGGGCACGGTCACCACTGAGGTCGGGCAAGGCCGCTACCGGATCAGCGCCAGGATGTCCCTGAACTCCGGCCGGTCATAGCGGCCCATCCACTCGAACAAGGCCATTTCCACGGTGACCACGTCCACCCCGTGGGCGCGCATCCGTTCCAGCGCGGCGGCCTTGTTCTCGGCATGGCGGGAGCCGACGGCGTCTGCCGCCACCGCGACGGGCAGGCCGATGGCCCGCAAGCCCAGTGCCGTCTGCAACACGCAGACATGCGCCTCTGCCCCGCACAGCACCACGGTGCCGCCGGCCTCAGCCCAGGTGCGGAAGGCCGGGACATGGGTGGCGTCGAACGTGGCCTTGTCGAAGGCCTGTTCGGCCAGCCCTGCCAGGGGTTCCACGGTCCCACCGATGCCCGCGGGGTTCTGTTCCGTCGCCACGACAGGCACCCCCAACCGCCGCGCCCCTGTCGCCAGGATGCGGCAGCGGTTGGTCACGTGGTCACCATGTTGCACGGCCCGCAATAGCCGGCCCTGCATGTCGATGATGGCGAGGCGAGAGGAAGAGCCGTCCAGGGTCAAACGTGCCATCCCACCCGGCCTCCTGTCCTAGACGTCCAGATCCTGCGCGAACTTGGCATTCTCGGTGATGTACTTGAAGCGCAGTTCCGCCTTGCGGCCCATCAGGCTTTCCACCAGGCTCTGCGTCGCCTTCACGTCGTCTTCCTGGTCCGGGTCCTTCAGGTCGGGCACGACCACGCGCAGCAGGGTGCGCTTGGACGGGTCCATGGTGGTTTCCTTCAGCTGCCCCGGCGGCATCTCGCCCAGACCCTTGAACCGGCTGATCTCCACCTTGCCGCGCACGTTCTTGAAGACGGTCTTCATCAGCTCGTCCTTGTGCGCGTCGTCACGGGCATAGCGCACCGTGTTGCCGCCGGACAGGCGATAGAGTGGCGGCAGGGCCAGGTACAGGTGCCCCGACTGGATCAGGCCCGGCATCTCCCGGTAGAAGAACGTCATGAGCAAGCTGGCGATGTGGGCACCGTCCACGTCCGCGTCGGTCATGATGATGACCCGCTCATACCGCAGCTTGTCGACGCTGAACTCCTTGCCCGTCCCGCAGCCCAGCGCCTGGGCGAGGTCGGCCAGTTCCTGGTTGCCGCGCAACTTGTCCACGGACGCGCTGGCCACGTTCAGGATCTTGCCGCGAAGGGGCAGGATGGCCTGGGTTTCCCGGTTGCGGGCCTGCTTGGCGGAGCCGCCGGCCGAGTCACCCTCGACGATGAAGATCTCCGTGTTCTCGGCACTCTGCCGGGAGCAGTCGGCCAGCTTGCCGGGCAACCGCAGGCGCCGTGTGGGCGACTTGCGGGCCATCTCCTTGGCAGCGCGCTTGCGTGCCCGCTCCTCCGCCTTCTCGATCAGCCGCTCGATCAGGGCCTTGGAGGCGTCGGGCGTGGCGGAGAGCCAGTGGTCGAAATGGTCCTTGATGGCCACGTCCACTAGGCGCTGCGCCTCCGGGCTGACCAAGCGTTCCTTGGTCTGGCCCTGGAACTGCGGGTCGCGGATGAAGACGGACAGCAGCACGGTGGCCCCGTCCATCACGTCGTCCGCCGTGACTTGTGCCGCCCGCTTGTTGCCCACCAACTCCCCATATCCCTTCAGCGCCCGGGTGAGGGCGGAGCGCAGGCCCTGCTCATGGGTGCCGCCCAGGGGGGTGGGGATAGTGTTGCAGTAGGTGTGGCTGAAGCCCTCATCATCGTCCGGCCAGGCGATGGCCCATTCCACCCGACCCGCCTCATTGGGGAAGGCGGTTTCCCCCGCGAAGGGTTGCGGGGTGACGGAACGGCGGTCCTTCAGCGCGCCTGAGAGATAGTCCAGCAGGCCGTTCGGGAAATGCAGCGTCTCCGCCGCCGGCACGGGGCTGTCGGCGGCCAGCAGGCCGGGGTCGCAGCTCCAGCGGATTTCCACGCCCCGGTACAGGTACGCCTTGGAGCGGCAGAGGCGGTACAGCCGCTCCGGCTTCAGCTTGGCGTCTTCCCCGAAGATCAGGGCGTCGGGGTGGAAGGTGACGACGGTGCCGCGCCGGTTGTGCACGGGGCCCACATTGACGATGGGGCCCAGCGGCACGCCGCGGCTGTAGGTCTGGGTGAAAAGCTGGCGGTCGCGCGCCACCTCCACATGCAGCCGGTCGGACAGGGCGTTCACCACGGCGGAGCCCACGCCGTGCAGGCCGCCGGACGTGGCGTAGACCTTGCCGGAGAACTTGCCGCCGGAGTGCAGGGTGGTGAAGATCACCTCCAGCGCCGACTTGCCGGGGTACTTGGGGTGCTCGTCCACCGGGATGCCGCGGCCATTGTCGCGCACGGTCACGCTGCCGTCGGCCGCCAGCTCCAGGTCGATGCGGCTGGCATGGCCTGCCACCGCCTCATCCATGGCGTTGTCGAGGATTTCCGAGGCGAGGTGGTGCAGCGCTCGCTCATCCGTGCCGCCGATATACATGCCGGGGCGGCGGCGTACGGGTTCAAGCCCTTCCAACACCTCGATATCCGAGGCGGAATAGCTGTCCTGCTTGCGGGCGGTGTTCTGGAACAAGTCGCTCATGGTGCAGGATTATAAGGCTGATGCCCGCGCTTGTTCAAGGAATGCGGCATCCTGGCACTGCCTGCCACCAGATTTTGTAACCTGAGGGAAACACAGACCATGGCCCCACCGGACGACGGCGTTCCCGACTTCGACCGCGACGCGCCGGCCCTGCGCACCTTCGCCATGCCCCGGGACCTCAACGGCAACGGGGATGTGTTCGGCGGCTGGGTGATGTCGCAGATGGACCTGGCCGGGGCGGCGGTGGCTGCCCGCCGGGCCAAGGGCCGGCTCGCCACCGTGGGCGTGGAGGCGATGAAGTTCCTGCGCCCCGTCAGCTTAGGCGACGAGGTGAACTTCTATGGCCGGATCGAGAAGGTGGGCACCACCTCCATCCGCGTGAAGATCGACGTCTGGAGCCGCCGCTACAGCGGGGAGGCATTCAAGGTGACGGAGGGCGTCTTCACCTATGTGGCCCTGGGTGAGGACCGCCGGCCACGCCCCGTGCCGCCGGAATGACCTGCTGAAAAGCGAAGGGCCGCCCCGGAGGGGGCGGCCCTGGCCTTGTGCGCTGCCGGGACGGCTTAGCGGGGCGTGCCGCCGGTGCCGCTGCCGCTGCCCGTGGTGCCGCCGGACGTGTCCGGGGTGGTCGGCGGGGTGGTGGCGCCCGGGGTCGTGGTGTCACCCGTGCCGGTGCCCGGCGTGGTCGGGGTGGTGGTACCCTCGGTGGCCGGAGGGTTGGAGGTGGCCGGCGGCGGGGAGCTGGTGTTGCCCGCGTTGTTGCCAGCGTTGTCGCCACAGGCGGCAAGACCGAAAACCATGGCGGTGGACAGCAGCCAAATCTTGGCGCGCATCTGCATGCTCCTTGTCACGTGGTCACGAGCGGTCACGTCTGGCCCAGGACCGACTCCCAGGCCTGCCATCCCCTGAACACGCCGGTTGCCGGTATTATTCCCGCGAAAAATGCCGGTCTCGACAATTCGCGGCCGCTGCTCAGGCTGTGCCGCTTTCCCCGGGCTGGCTCAGCCGCCGGAAGGCCAGTTCCAGCGCCGCCCGGAGCTGGGGCGCGGAGTAGGGTTTCTGCACGAAACCCAGGGGGAAGGTCTGCGCCACCCGGGCCAGGGTGTGCTCATCCGCGTAGGCTGACAGGTAGACGGACCGGGTGCCCAGTTCCGAGCGCAGGCGCCGGGCCGTGTCGATCCCGTCCACCGGCCCGCGCAACCGGATGTCCATCAGGGCAAGCTCCGGCCGCTCCGCCGTGGCCAGGGTCACCGCCTCCGGCTCGGACGCGGCGATGCCCACCACCTCATAACCCATTTCCTGGAGGGTGAGCCGGATGCCCAGGGCAACCAACGCGTCATCCTCCACGATCAGGATGCGCCGCCGGGCGGTGTGGGTGCTGGTCTGTTCCGCCGTCGCCGTGCTTTCCGTCATCTCTATCCGTCTTGGCCGCGTCGCGGGTCCCGTGGCGCACCCGTAAACCATCACCTTATCGGTTGCAGAGATGACGGCATCTCATTCCGATCAGGCAACTGGATGGTTATGAGAACCCGAGGGAACGGGCAACCCGAATTCTAGGCCGACGGCATCGGCCGAAAGTTAGACCGGATTTCGAAGCATCTGAAACACACTCAAAATGCTGTTCAACTATCCGTTTGACAAAGCTTTGATGAGGAAATAGCGTCCCACCCATGGTCGGCGCCGATTTGAGCCTCAGCTTGCGGGCGCCTAAGAAATGCGGCTAAAGCGGGGGGCGAGGTCAGAGATGATGTCCGCCCCAGCCCACGCTGCGGCGGACTTTTTGTTTCTGACCAAGGAGATGGATGATGATCTTCCGCCGTACCCTGATCCTCGCCGCCGGTGCCCTGGCGCTGGTCGGCGCGGCCTCCGGACTGCTGCCGGGCAAGACCCTGGCCGCGGACAAGCCTGATACGGTCACCCTGGACTTCGCCACCTACAACCCCCTCAGCCTGCTGCTGAAGGAGCGGGGCTGGGCGGAGCAGGAGTTCGCCAAGGACGGCATCAAGGTCCGTTGGGTGCAGAGCCTGGGCTCCAACAAGGCCATCGAGTTCCTGAACGCCAAGGGCGTGGATTTCGGGTCCACCGCCGGCGCCGCGGCCCTGCTGGCCCGGATCAATGGCGGGTCCCTGAAGTCCGTCTATGTCTTCTCCCAGCCTGAATGGACGGCGCTGGTCACGGGCAAGGACAGCGCCATCGCCAAGGTCACCGACCTGAAGGGCAAGCGCGTCGCTGTGACGCGGGGCACCGATCCCTACATCTTCCTGCTGCGCGCCTTGGCCGACCACGGCCTGACCGAGAAGGACATCAAGGTCGTGCTGCTGCAACACCAGGACGGACGGACGGCGCTGGAGGCAGGGCAGGTGGACGCCTGGGCCGGGCTGGACCCGATGATGGCCCAGACGGAGCTGCAGGCCGGCAGCAAGCTGTTCTACCGCGCGCCGGAGCTGAACACCTGGGGCGTGCTGAATGTGCGGGAAGATTTCGCCGCCCAGCAGCCGGAGATCGTCGCCAAGGTCCTCCAGCTCTATGAGAAGGCCCGGGCGGAGGCGAAGGCCAACCCCGCCGTGCTGCAAGGGATTCTGGCCAAGGTGGCGAACCTTGACCCGGCCGTGGCAGCCAAGCAGCTTGAGCGCACCAAGCTGAACAACGGGCCCATCGGCGCCGCCCAGCGGGATACCATCCTGAAGGCGGGCCAAGCACTGCAGCAGGCCGGCGTGGTCGCGGCGGACGTGGACGTGGCGGCCCAGGTGGATGCGCTGATCGAGCCGTCCTTCGGCAAGCGCCTGTCGGCCGCGAACTGAGGGGAGGGGCAGGCCATGGCGTCCGTCGAGCGCACCGACCCTGCCCCCTCCGCCCCGCCGTGACAGGCAATGTCCTGTCACGGCTGCGGCAGGGCGGGTTGGCGGACCTGGCCGTCGGGCTGGTGGTCCCGGTCACGCTGCTGCTGGCGTGGGAGGTGGCTGGCCGAGCTGGCTGGATTTCCACCAAGCTGCTGCCGGCCCCTTCCACCGTGCTCGCCGCTATCGCCACCCTGGTGGAGAGCGGGGAACTGTGGACCCATGTCTGGGCCACGCTCTGGCGGGTCCTGGTGGGCTTCGGGCTGGGCGTCGCCGCGGGCACCGCCATCGGTGCCCTGACCGGCTATTCCACCCTGGCGCGGCGGCTGCTGGACCCCACCATCCAGGCCCTGCGCAACATCCCCAGCATCGCCTGGGTGCCGCTGTTCATCCTGTGGTTCGGCATCTTCGAGACGTCGAAGGTCCTACTGATCGCGGTGGGCGTCTTCTTCCCCGTCTACCTGAACCTGGCCAGCGCCATCCATGACGTGGACCGCAAGCTGGTGGAGGTGGCGCGGGTCTATCGCTACAACGGCTGGCAGATGGTCACCCGGGTGCTGTTGCCCGCGGCCCTGCCGACCTATGTCATCGGCCTGCGCTCCGGCCTGGGGTTGGGCTGGATGTTCGTGGTGGCGGCGGAGATCATGGGCGCCAGCGAGGGGTTGGGATACCTGCTGGTGGACGGGCAGATGAGCGGGCGGACGCCCGTGATCCTGGGCAGCATCACGCTGTTCGCCATCCTGGGCAAGATGACCGACCTGGCCCTGGCCAGGGCCACGGCCCCGCTGGCCGCCTGGCAGGACGGGTTCAAGGGGAAGGGGTAAGGGATGCTGCGCCTGACCGACGTGGCGAAGCGCTACGCCAACGGCTACCTGGCCCTGTCCGGCATCAGCCTGGGCGTGGGGCGGGGGGATATACTGGCCCTGGTGGGCGGTTCCGGCTGTGGCAAGAGCACGCTGCTGCGCCTCGTCTCCGGCCTGGACC
Source organism: Aerophototrophica crusticola (assembly GCF_012913305.1). Lineage (NCBI taxonomy): Bacteria > Pseudomonadati > Pseudomonadota > Alphaproteobacteria > Rhodospirillales > Rhodospirillaceae > Aerophototrophica > Aerophototrophica crusticola. Next base: position 1,165,788 of record NZ_CP051775.1, read on the forward strand.
AGCCCACGGGCGGGCTGGTGGAGCTGGACGGCTCCCCCGTCACCGGGCCACGGCCGGACATCGCGGTGGTGTTCCAGGAGCCGCGGCTGATGCCCTGGCTGAAGATCGCCGACAATGTGGCGTTCGGCCTGACGGGCGTGCGGCGGGCGGAGAAGTACCAGTTGGTGGCGGACGCGTTGGAGCGGGTGGGCCTGACCCGATTCGCCACGGCCCTGCCGCGGCAACTCTCCGGCGGCATGGCCCAGCGCGTGGCCCTGGCCCGGGCGCTGGTGACGCGGCCCAAGGTGCTGCTGCTGGACGAACCCTTCAGCGCCCTGGACGCCCTGACCCGCGCCGATCTGCAGGACCATCTGGTGGATGTCTGGTCCGGCTACCCGCCGGAGGAGCGGCCGACCCTGGTGCTGGTCACCCACGACATCGACGAGGCGCTGGTCCTGGCCGACCGGGTGGTGGTGCTGGCCGGTAATCCCGGGCGGGTGCATGTGGAGGAGGCGGTCATCCTGTCCCGCCAGGGCCGCCGGGACGACGAACGGCTGCCGGCCCTGCGGACGAGACTATTGGAGGCGTTGCGCGCCGCCCAGCGCGCGGGCCAGGATGCCCGTCGGAGGAACCCGGGCCGGCGCCCTCGCCAAGCTTCCGCGAGCAGCCGGCCTGAGGCGGCCTGTCAGAAACAGCCCCTAACGCACGGAAGAAGAACGATGAAGGCGGATGAACTGCGCGGGCTCCAGGCCCCGCTGAAGCAGCGCTACAAGGACCAGCCGGACGCTGCGGTGGTCACCCTCAAGGCCCAGGGCACCCTGGACAGCGACAAGCTGGTCTGCAAGGTGGAGACGGGCCGCGCCCTGGTGGAGGCGGGCCTGCACCCGGCCACGGGCGGTCCGGGCAGCTTCGCCTGCTCCGGCGACATGCTGCTGGAGGCGCTGGTGGCCTGCGCCGGCGTGACCCTGAAGGCCGTCGCCACGGCGCTGGAACTGCGGGTGACCGGTGGCAGCGTGCGGGCGGAGGGTGACCTGGACTTCCGCGGCACCCTGGGCGTGGCCAAGGACGCCCCCGTGGGCTTCCGCGACATCCGCCTGACCTTCGACCTGGAAGGCGACCTGAGCGAGGAGCAGAAGGCCACCCTGGCCAAGCTGACGGAGCGCTACTGCGTGGTCTACCAGACCCTGCGCCAACCGCCGCCGGTGGACGTGGCCTTCAACGTGGCGCCACCCACTGCCCTGGCGTGACCCGTAGGTCGGATTAGGAGCCGCAAGGTTCCGTAATCCGACAATCCCGGGCCGCCACGCGTGCCGTCGGATTACGCGGGCTTACGCCCGCTAATCCGACCTACGGCGCCTTACTTCAGGCTGTTGAGATAGGCGATCAGGTAGTCCTGCTGCGCCTTGTCGGCGATGGCCACGTGGCGCATGCGGGTCTGCGGCACCAGGGCGGTGTTGTCCGCGATCCAGAGGCGAAGATTGTCCTCCGTCCAGGTCAGGCCGGAGTCCTCCAGCGCCTTGGAATATTTGAACCGCGGCTGGGACCCGGCCTTGCGGCCAACCACGCCCACCAGGCTGGGGCCGAACGTGTTCTTCGACGGGTCGGCGGAGTGGCAGGCATGGCAGTTGGCGTTGAACACGCCTTCCCCGGCCGCGGCCATCGCCGCCTTGCCATCCTCCGCCCGCGCCGCCGCCGCGCCCAGCACGCCCGCCAGCACGACGCCGGCCAGCAATCCTGCCTTCCTCATTCCCGCTCTCCCGAAGGACGGCCGGCCCCGTGGCCGACCATTTCTGATGACGGGAAGCAGCGTAGGCAGGCCTGGGGCAGGACGTCCCTGCGGTAGATCAAATCGACAGGGGCAAAGAACTTGCCCTATAGTTGGTCTGGATGGGGTTTCACTGCTGTCGCGCAATAAAACTATTGTACTTTAGTATTGTGCGGACCAGGAAACAGGCTGGCGGATGGGGTGGGATTCGAACCCACGGTGAGTTGCCCCACGGCGGTTTTCAAGACCGCTGCCTTAAACCACTCGGCCACCCATCCGTACCGGCCCTTTCCTAGCGGCCCGCGCCCTTTCCGGCAAGGGGGTCGCTGCCATGTCGCATCCGGGAGGGGAAGACCCCATACCCCTTCTGGGTGAAGCGGGCCCTCTTCTATGTTAGCGTCCGGGTTGATCGGCCCCGGCCCGCACACGGCATCCGCCTTGGGCGGCAAGGGTGGTGGGCGGAGCCAGCTTGGGCCGGCAGAGGTGCTGCGTGACGGACAGCGACGATCTGGACGACCTGTTCGCGCCGGAGGATGGGGACGAAGGCGGGGAAGGGCACTTGGCGGCCCATGGGGTTCCCTGGCCCGTGCTGGTCGTGGACGATGATGAGGAAGTCCACATCATGACGCGGCTCGTCCTGGGCAAGCTGCGCTACAACGACCGGCCCCTGGAACTGCTGATGGCCCATTCGGCCGCGGAGGCCGAGGACATCCTGCGTCGCCGCGACGACATCGCCGTGGCGCTGCTGGACATCGTGATGGAGACGGACGACGCGGGCCTGCGCCTGGCCCGAAAGATCCGGGAGGAGTTCGGCAACAGCGACGTCCGCATTGTCTTGCGCACCGGCCAGCCCGGCCAAGCCCCGGTGCGGGACGTGATCGTCAGCTATGACATCAACGACTACAAGTCGAAGACCGAGCTGACCTCGGAGAAGCTGTTCATCACCATCGTCACCGGCCTGCGCTCCTACGACAACATCCGCAGTGCCCGGGCGGCGGAGAGCGCCAGCCGGCTGAAGTCCAGCTTCCTTGCGGCCATGAGCCATGAGATCCGCACGCCGATGAACGGGGTGCTGGGCATGCTGGAGTTGATGGCCCACACCAGCCTGACCTCCGACCAACGGGAAATGCTGGGCACGGCACGCGAGTCGGCGGGCACGCTGCTGCACATCATCGACGACATCCTGGACTTCTCGAAGATCGAGGCGGGCCGGATGGACATTGACCGGCACCCGCTGGACCTGCCGGCCCTGGTGGAAGGGGTGGCGGAGACGCTGGTCCCCAATGCCCGCAAGAAGGGCTTGGCCTTCCATGTCCATGTGGACCCGGCCATCCCCGACCGCCTGCTGGGCGACCCGGTGCGGCTGCGCCAAGTGCTGTTCAACCTGGCCGGCAACGCCATCAAGTTCACCGAGCACGGCGGCGTGGTTATCCGGGCGGAGCGCTTGTCCGGGGGCGGCGAGGGCTGGGTGACAGTGCGCGTCTCCGTCACCGACTCCGGCATCGGCATTGAGGAGTCGGTGCAGGCCAAGCTTTTCCAGCCCTTTACCCAGGCGGAGAAATCCACCAGCCGCCGCTTCGGCGGCACCGGCCTGGGCCTGTCCATCTGTCGTCGCCTGATGGAGTTGATGAAGGGGCAGATCGGGCTGGACAGCTGTCCGGGCCAAGGCTCCACCTTCTGGTTCACGGTGGCTTTGGAGGAAGAGCCCGGCCGGGATGACAGGGCCAAGCCGCCCTTGACCGGCATCCGCGTCCGGCTGGAAACAGTCGATTTAACCCTGGCCGGAACGGTGGGCGCCTATCTCGGGGCCGCCGGGGCGACGTTGGCGGAAGCCGGGGAAGATGCGGACGTGCTCGTCATGGGGAACGGCACGGGGGAGGATTGGGCCGTCCCTTCGGCAGGCCTGCCGGCCGTGATCATCGCCGACGCGGATTCGCGCCGTCCGCTGGATCTTGCCCCCGACGCGCGGTTGGTGGCCCGCCCGGTGCGACGGCTGGCCCTGGTCCGCGCCGTTGCCGCCGCGGCGGGTAGGGGGCAGGAGGCCGACAGCGGCCCGTCGGCCGCCCTGCTGCGCCCCACACGGGAACCGCCCCCGCGGGAGGAAGCCCAGGCACGCGGCACCCTGGTGCTGGTAGCCGAGGATCAGGCCGTGAACCAGATGGTCGTGCGGCGTCAGCTTGGCTTGTTGGGGGTGGCCTGCGATGTCTTCCCCAGCGGGCGGCAGGCGCTGGAGGCATGGCGGCGGGGTGGATATGGGCTTGTCCTGACCGACTGCAACATGCCCGACATGGACGGGTTCGAGCTGACCGAGGCCATCCGCGCCGCGGAGGCGGGTACCGGCCGCCATGTCCCCGTCATCGCCCTGACCGCGAACGCCATGGCGGGGGAGGACCAACGCTGCATCCGGGCCGGGATGGACGATTTCCTGGCCAAGCCTGTCGATCTCACCCGTCTGGACCAGTGCCTGCGCCGCTGGCTGCCCGCCGCGCTGGAACCGCTCGCGCCCGGTGCGGTGGCGGGGGGCGGGGGTCCGGGGCTTGTTCCATTCGACCCCGCCATGACCCTGGAACTGTTCGGCAGCATCGATACCGACGCCCGCGACTTCCTGCGGCAGTTCACCGACTCCGCCCGCCCATTGCTGGGGGCCGTGGAGGCTGCCCTGGCCGAGGGGGAGCTGGAGGAGGCCCGCCATCAGGCTCACGCTCTCGCCGGCGTCTGCAAGGCCGGCGGCGCGACCGAGCTGGCCGCGCTGGCGGATCGGGTCGAGCAGGCGCTGTTGGCCGGTCAACCCGAGTTGGCCCGTTCAGCCGCGGCGGACTTGCCCGGCGCCTTCCAGAGGATGGAAAGGTCTATCCAAACGCTATAGGCTAACCCAACGGGGTAAATTCCCGCCAACGTGCAGGGATGGTGATGGTGTTCTACGGCGCAAGCCCGTTCGGCCAGATGAAGGCGCTGGTGATCGAGGACCAGGACTTCATCCGCACGGTGGTGATCCGCATCCTGAAGCAGTTGGATTTCCATACGGTCTGGGAAGCGGATGACGGTTCGTCGGGCCTCTCCATCGCCCTGGAACGCAAGCCTGACGTGGTGATCTGTGACATCGAGATGCGACCGGTGGACGGGCTGACCTTCCTCAGCCACCTGCGCCAGAAGGAAGAGCTGGGCCGCCGCACGCCCGTAATCTTCCTGACCAACCACGCCCAGAAGGAAATGGTGCTTAAGGCCCGCGACCTGGGCGTGAACGCCTTCATCGCCAAACCGGTGACCGTCGTCGGCCTGCGGGAGAAGCTGATGGTCCTGCTGGGGCCTGTTCGCCGCTGAAACCCGCACGGATGCTGGGGCCAACGACAGAGGCACCCTTGCGCGCGCCCCGTCGGCTTCTTACCTCCGGGACAATGGGAGTTGCTTCGGGGGTGATGCCACATGCAGGCCATGCTGTTCCGGAACGAGGCGGTCCAGCGCCGCTATGACCGGGTCAACCGGCTGGCCGCCTTGATGGATGAGCGGGTGCGCGTCGGCCGTGTCCGCCTGCCCGTGGGTTGGGACGGAGTGCTGAACCTGGTGCCTGTGGTGGGCACCCTGGCTGCCAAGAGCACCGCCGGTTACATCGTCGTGGAAGGCGCCCGCATGGGCCTGCCAAAGCGCAAGGTGGCCCGCATGGCCCTGAACGTGGCCGTGGATTTCGTCGTCGGCGCCATCCCGGTGGTGGGCTGGGTGGCGGATTTCTTCCTGAAGGCCAACAGCCGCAACGTGCGCATCATCCGCCAGCATTTCGCCATGGGGTGACGGTTCACACCAACAGGTGCTCCGTCGCCTGGGCGCGCATGCAGTGGTCGCTGCCCATGGCGCTGGCATAGCCGCCGGCGTTCAGCAGGGCCAGGTAGTCGCCCTCCTGCATCACGGGCAGGGCAACGTTCTCCGCCCAGAGGTCCAGCGCCTCGTTGATGTTGCCGGCGATGGTCACCGTCTGTAGCGCCTCGGGCGCCCAGGCCGCTGCCGGATCGGCATGAAGGCTGGCCGGCACGGGCTCGCAGGGCAGCTTGTAGAACACCGGCTCGATGGCCAGGTTGAATCCGCCATCCACGCCGACGAAGGTGGTGTTGCGCTTCCGCTCCACCGTGTTGGCCTGGAGCACCAGCACGCCCGCGTCCTTCACGACAAAATCGCCGGGCTCCACCCAGACCTCCACGCCACGGCCGGCGAAGCTCTCACCGATGATGCCGGCCCAGCGCGCCAGGTCCAGCGGCCGGTCGCTGGCCACGTGGGGCACGCCCAGGCCGCCGCCCAGATTCACCACCTTGGGCGACTCCAGCCGGTCCAGGAACCACAGGCATTCCCGCACGACCTGCGCCCAGGCGTCCAACTGGTTGTTCAGGTAGCCGCAGCCCACATGGAAATGGATGCCTTCCACCTTCAGGCCCAGGTCCCGGGCCAGGGCCAGGGTCTCCTCGAACTGCTCCCGGTAGATGCCGAACTTGCTGGTCCGCTCCCCGCTGTAGCGCAGCAGCTGGTTCTCCCCATAGCCCACGCCCATGGCCGGGTTCACCCGGATGCCGATGGACCGGCCTGGCGCCACCTTGGCGAGGCGCCGCAGGGATGACTGGCTGTCCACGTTGATCCAGGCGCCGGGATGCCGCGCCAGCACGCCCAAGTCCGCTTCTGAGACCGAGGTGGCGGTGTAGGAGATGTCCTCTGCCCGGAAGCCGCAGCGGATGGCGTGGCGCAGCTCCCCGGGGGAGCAGGCGTCGATCCCGCACAGGCCCGACGTCTTCATCCAGGTCAGCAGCGGCCCGTACCGGTTGGCCTTCATGGCATAGCGGATGCGGGTGGTCAGGCCCGTCGTGTCCAGGGCCGCGCGCAGCCGCCGCAGGTTCGCCAGCACCCGTTCGCCGGAATAGAAGAAGGCGGGCCCGCCCGCCGCCCGCGCCGCCTCTGCCAGGTTCACCCCCGCCAGGCACAGGTCGCGGCCCACATAGCGCAGGTCCGGTCGCTCCCACCAGAAGCGGGGCAGGGCAACGGCGTCGGCCTGGGGGGCCGCCAGGGCGTCGGGGGGCATCGTCAGTCCTGAATCCTGAGTGTCATTCCGCCAGGCTGGGCATGCGGGCGGGCTCCCGCCGGCCGCTGATCCATTTCCGGCAGTTCGGGGCGCCGCACAGGCAGGGGAACTGCTTGAACAGCACGTCCTCCGTGCTGGCGTAATCCATGGTCAGTGCCTCACCGGCCCTGATGTCCTTCACGGCCCACAGTTCGAACCGCTGCATGTCCAGGAAGGTGTTGGGGTCGCAGGAATGCAGCAGGTAGCCGGTGAAGTAGGGGTCGTACAGGTGGCTGTCCGGACCGATCTGCAGCGTGTGCTGCATCACTTCATGCACCACGGTGCCGCTGATCTTGCAGATACGGTAGCCGCGGGCGAAGTCCCGGCGGGCATAGACGCCATAGCCCTTGGCATCGTTGTGGGTCGAGACCTCGAACTCCGCCGCGGTGGGATATCCGTCGCCGACACGGAAAATCTCTGGATACAGGCTCTCCGCCGGGCGAGGCAGGGAGTTGGGCAGGGTCAGGCTGGCAGCGAAGGGGGATGACAGTTGCGGCACCCGCCGCGTTCGGGGAACGGTCATGGGGGTGGATCTGTCCAGGGTTACCCCGCACCGGGGACCGACCATAGGGTTGCGTTAACCCTGACCGTTTCGCAAGCCCACAATTGCGGGGCAAGACTGCCCGGCCCTGCAATCTCACACCTGGTGTTCATTCTTTCAAACGCTTGTTTGAAAATTTACTGGCGACCGGGGCGGTGCGGGTCTATGCTCCCATCCAAACCGGCCCCGGGGCAGGGGGCGGAAGACAAAGGGGATCGCCATGGACTTCGCCTACACCGACAAGGTCGTCGCCCTGCAGGACCGGCTCAACCGCTTCATGGAGCGGCACATCTACCCGAACGAGGCGGCGCTGAACGCGGAGGTCGCGGCCGGCGACACCCGTTGGAAGCCCGTGGCCCTGCTGGAGGAGCTGAAGGCCAAGGCCAGGGCGGAGGGCCTGTGGAACCTGTTCCTGCCGGAAAGCGAGCTGGGTGCCGGCCTGACCAACGCCGAGTACGCGCCCCTTTGCGAGATCATGGGGCGCAGCCATTGGGCGCCGGAGGTGTTCAACTGCTCCGCCCCCGATACCGGCAACATGGAGGTGCTGGTCCGCTATGGCACGGCGGAGCACAAGAAGCGGTGGCTGGAGCCACTGCTGGCCGGGGAAATCCGCAGCGCCTTCGCCATGACGGAGCCTGAGGTCGCCAGCTCCGACGCCACCAACATCGCCACGGAGATCCGGCGCGACGGCGATTCCTACATCATCAATGGCCGGAAATGGTGGACCAGCGGGGCCAACGACACCCGCTGCAAGATCATGATCGTCATGGGCAAGACGGACCCGCACGGGACCGACCGGCACACCCAGCAGTCCATGATCCTGGTCCCCACCGACACGCCCGGCGTCACCATCCAGCGCTTCCTACCGGTCTTCGGCTTCGATGACGCGCCGCATGGCCATGCGGAGGTCACCTTCGACAATGTCCGGGTCCCGGTGGAGAACATCCTGCTGGGCGAGGGGCGCGGGTTCGAGATCGCGCAAGGCCGCCTGGGGCCCGGCCGCATCCACCACTGCATGCGCCTGATCGGCGCGGCGGAGCGGGCGTTGGAGCTGATGTGCCGCCGCCTGATGACCCGCACCGCCTTCGGCAAGCCGGTGGCCGCCCAGACCATCTGGCATGAGCGGATCGCCGAGTCCCGCATCCTGATCGACCAGGCGCGGCTGCTGACCCTGAAGGCCGCCTCCATGATGGACACGGTGGGCAACAAGGTGGCCCGCACCGAGATCGCGATGATCAAGGTCGTCGCCCCCAACATGGCCTGCCAGGTGATCGACTGGGCCATCCAGGCCTTCGGCGGCGCCGGTGTCAGCAGCGATTACCCGCTGGCCTGGATGTACGCCAACGCCCGCACCCTGCGCCTGGCCGACGGCCCGGACGAGGTGCACCGCAACCAGATCGCCAAGTGGGAACTGGGCAAGTACGACCCGCGCCAGCCTAGCCTCACCGGTGGCGACGCCTCGGTGAAGCCGCGGGCGTGATGAGCGGGGGGCAGGGCCGCCATGCGGTACGGTCCTGCCCCCCAAATCGCCTTTGTGACTTTGGTCACTTCGCAGGTGCGGTACCGGGGGTAGCGTCCGGGTCATGCCACATGACTTGGTGTCTTCCATGCGCCCGCTGCTCCCCGCCCTGTCGCTCCTGCTCCTCTCGGCCTGCGCCACCGCCGAGGCGCCCCGCCATGTGGCCCTGGCGGATGAGCACCAGGGCTTCGCCGGCTGCGCCCGGGTGACCCAGGCTTCCTGGCCCGGCGATGCCTACAAGGATCTGCGGGCGGAAAAGCTGGCGGCGTGCCTGGCGAAGGGTGGGCCCGAAGCCCGCCTGCCGGTTCAAGTGGCCGACCGCCGCGGCAATACCATCCTGCCGATCCAGGCCACGGACAAGTAATCCCGCCTCACCCTGACCGTTCCGGCGCCCAGTCGGGCCCGTCTTCCGCGTGGCGGGGCAATTTGTCTGTCGTGTCGAACCAGGGTAGCCGGCTTGATGTCCAGATATGGTATTGGGGCGGCAGCTTGCCCGGCTCATCCAGGCTGGCCACGCTGACATCCAACTCCGGCGGCCCCTCCGTATAGGCGAAGAACAGGGGCGTGCCGCAGTCCCGGCAGAACTGCCGAAGACCCTGGGCGCTGCTGTGATAGGTGGCCGGGGTGCCCTGGGTCACCCACACCCCGGCAGCAGGGAAGGTAGCCCAGGCCATGGCCGGGGCGCCGCTGGACCGCTGGCAGATGCGGCAATGGCAATAGGCCACGGTGTCGGGCGGCACCGCACCGGCGATGCGATAGCGCACCGCGCCGCAAAGGCAACCGCCCTCAAGGTACTCCACGCCCTCGGTCCCGGTCATGTGCGCCCTCCCTTCGGCCGGCCACGCGGCCCTGACATCCCAACAATCGGTGACCCGGCCCGGGAACATCGCCGGGCGAGTCGTCACGCCCTCTGCCTTGGGTGATAATTTTGTTTCGGCTGAAACGGTAGCGGCTTTGGACAGTGCGGGTCGGGAGGCTCCGCGGAAGGGCGTGATTGCTTTTTTCCCGGCCCCCTTTCCAAGCCCTTGGCCCACCGGCATAAACCGGGAAAAGACTGGGGGAGGGGACGCGGGACGGCCACCGGGGGGAGGCCGTCCCTAAGCCCGCCAGGGGTCATCCCAGGACCCCCTGTGACCACGCCAGAGACGTGCGGGAAGCCGGCCATGATCCAGACCTTCGCCGATGCCGCCGCCATGGTAGCAGCCCTGAAACCGGAAGAGCCGGTCTATTGCTACCGCCCGCATGAGCTGACCCGCCGTGCCCGCGCCTTCGTGGACAGCTTCCCGGGTGAGGTGCTGTACGCCGTCAAATGCAACCCGGAACCCCTGGTCGTCCGCGCCCTGTGGGAGGGCGGCATCCGCCACTTCGACACCGCGAGCCTGCCGGAGATCGCGGAAGTCCGCGCCCTCTACCCCGAGGCCGGCTGCTATTACATGCACCCGGTGAAGAGCCGGGAATCGATCCGCGCCGCCTATGACCAGCACGGCATCCGCCACTACGTGGTGGACCACCCGGACGAGTTGGAGAAGCTGTCCGACTGCACCGGCCGCGCTGGGGACGTGGTGGTGATGGTGCGCCTCGCCACCGCCCGCGGCGCCGCCGTCTATGATTTGGGCGGGAAGTTCGGTTGCACGGTGGAGCAGGGGGCCGCCCTGCTGTCCGCCGCCAAGGACCGGGGCCTGCGGGCCGGCGTCTGCTTCCATGTGGGCAGCCAGTGCCTGACCCCCACCAGCTACCTGGCCGCCCTGAAGCTGGTGCGCCAGTGCCTGGATATGGCGGGGGTGGAGCCGGCGGTGATCGACGTGGGCGGCGGCTTCCCCACGGAGTATGTCGGTTCCGACGCCCCGCCATTGGGCGACTTCATGGAGGCGATCCGCCAGGGGCTGAACGGCATCCGGCGCCCCGCCGACTGCTGCATCTGGTGCGAGCCCGGCCGGGGCATGGTGGCGTCCGGCGCCAGCCTGGTGGTGCGGGTGGAGATGCGCCGGGATGGCTTCCTGTACCTGAACGACGGGGTCTACGGCTCCCTCTGCGACCTGAAGTTCCCGGGCATCCACCTGCCCATGCGTGTGGTCCGGCCCGGCGGCCAGCCCAGCGCGGAGCTGGCCCCCTTCGGCCTGTTCGGCCCCACATGCGACTGCTACGACCAACTCCCCGGCCCCTACATGCTGCCGGCGGACGTGCGGGAGGGGGACTGGATCGAGATTGGCCAGGCCGGCGCCTACACCACCGCCACCCGCACCCGCTTCAACGGCTTCTTCGCCGGCCATGCGGTCATCGTGCAGGACGAGCCCTTCCTCCCCACCGCCCCCATGCGCCCCAACGAGGCCGCCCGCCTAGCCGCGGCGGCGGAGTAGGGCAGCCGGGGACCTTTCCGCTCCCGCCTCGCCATGCTATCGAACCCTCTGGGTGAACGGTTCGCTTAGGGGGACGTGATGGTGGATTTTGCGGAGAAGTCGTTCCTGGGCCTGTCGGGGACGGGGTTCCACAAGGTCGCCTACACGGAATGGGGCAGCGGCCCCCGCACCATCGTCTGCGTGCATGGGCTGACCCGCAACGGCCGCGACTTCGACGTGCTGGCCCGCGACCTGGCGGAGAGCCTGGATGCCCGCGTGGTCTGCCCGGATGTGGTGGGCCGGGGCAAGTCCGGTTGGCTGCGCAACCCGGATCTCTATGGCTATCCCCAGTACCTCGCCGACATGGCCGCGCTGATCGCCCGGCTGGACGTGGAGACGGTGGAGTGGGTTGGCACCAGCATGGGCGGGCTGATCGGCATGCTGCTGGCAGCGCAGGCCGACAGCCCGGTCACCAAGCTGGTCATCAACGACGTGGGCCCCTTCATCCCCCAGGCCGCGCTCCAGCGCATCGGCGACTATGTGGGCAAGGACCCGATCTTCGAGGACGTGGCCTCCGTGGAAGGTTACTTCCGGGAGGTCTATGCCGGCTTCGGCCGCCTGACGGATGAGCAGTGGCGGCACCTGGGGGAACATGGCTACCGCACCCGCGATGATGGACGGCTCGGCCTCGCCTACGACCCCGGCATTGCCAAGGCCTTCACCTCGGCTGCGATCACCGATGTGGATCTCTGGCCCGTCTGGAGCATGATCCGCTGCCCCACCATGGTCATCCGCGGCGCCGAGTCCGACCTGCTGGAGCCGGAGACGGTGAAGCGGATGCAGGAGACCGGACCAAGGGCCAAGGCGGTTGAGGTGCCGGATGCCGCCCACGCCCCGGCCCTGATGGACCCGTCCCAGGTGGCGCTGGTCCGCGGGTTCCTGGCGGATGCCTGAGGGCAAGCTGCCGGGCCTGGAGCCGTTCCGGGAACGCTGGCCCTGGAAGGGGCCGCACCTGCAGACCGTCCGCAACACCATTGTCCGTCCGGCCTTCGATCTGGGCCCGGCGGAGTTGCTGCGCTTTCCCATGGCGGACGGCAGTGGCGACGTGCTGCTGGGCGCCCTGAACCGGGGGACGGGGGACAAGCCCCTGGCCGTGCTGGTCCACGGCCTGACCGGCTGCCAGGACAGCTATTACGTCCTCGCCACGGCGAAGGCCTTGCAGGGCCGCGGGCATCCCGTCCTGCGCCTGAACCTGCGCGGCGCTGGCCCCAGCGCGGGGAGTTGCCGCCAGCGCTACCATGCCGGCCGCACCCAGGACATCCGTGCCGTCCTCAGTCAGCTCCCGCCCGACCTGGCGGGGCAAGGGCTGGTCCTGGTCGGTTACTCCCTGGGCGGCAACGCGGTACTGAAGTTCTTGGGCGAGGGGGATTTCCCCGTGCCGGTACGGGCCGGGTGCGCCGTCTCCGCCCCTATCGACCTTGCTTCTTCCTCCCGCCGGTTCCTGGCGCCGGACAACCGCGCCTATCACAAGTGGCTGTTGGGCAAGATGAAGGCGGAGATGCAGGCCGGCGCCGGGCTGCTGGAAGACCGCTGGGTGCGGGCCGCCGCCACCGCGCAGTCCGTCTGGCAATTCGACGACACCATCGTCGGCCCCTGGAATGGCTGGGGCGGGGCGGAGCAGTATTACCGGGTCAACAGCGCCATCGGCTTCCTGCTCGGCATCGCTGTGCCCACCCTGCTGGTCCACGCGCTGGACGATCCCTGGATTCCTGGCGACCCGTACCTGTCCTTTCCCTGGCACGCCCACCCGAACCTGGTCCCGCTGCTGCCCACCCGCGGCGGGCATGTGGGCTTCCATGGCAGGGGCGGGGTCTGGCATGACCGGGCGCTCCTGGCTTTCCTGGATAATGTGGGCGCTTAATCTGAACGCGATTCGCGTGTAGAATCCGTTATCCAGGTTCAACCCATCGGCACGGGGTGGCTCTCATGGCGCGCTGGATGGTGCCGCTCTTGCTGGCAGGGTTGCTGGGGTCGGGCGCGACCCTGGCCCAGGAAAGCCCTGCCACCCCGCCCGAACCACCGAAGGAACCGGCCAGCGCCGAGCTGGCGCAGTTCCTGGCCCGCACGCCTGTCACCCTCATGGACTGGGGCATGCTGCGGCTGGAACGGGACCTGTCCTACGCGGCGCGGAGCCTGTCCTTGGATAGGGGCCGTGACGGGCCCGCCAAGGTGGGCGCCCATTACCGGTTCGGTGACCGGCGGGTGGTGGCCTATCTCTCCCTCGCCACCCCCGCCAAGTCACGGACGGAGGTACAGTGCCGGGAGTTGTTCGCGGCGGTGAAGGAGCAGCTCCTGACCGGCACGCCGGGGGCGGAGTGGTACCTGCGACGCCTGTTCAACAGCGACATCCGCCGCGACGCCAACACGCCGGAGCCTTTCGGCAGCCTGGTCCTGGACATGGTGCTGCTGGAGGTGACGCTGCGCCCACCGGCGTCGGAGGCCTTCGACGCCGGTGCGGGCCGTATCGCCTGTGCCGGTCGGCTGGATGCGACGACGGCCTATATCGTGCCGCCGCCCGCACCCCCGGCCACCCAGACCCCGCCGGTGAAGTCGGCCGGCTGAGCCGTCAGCCCTTCTTCAGCAGCCGCGCCGCGTCCACCGCGCCATAGGTCAGCACCGCGTCGCAGCCGGCGCGCTTGAAGCCCAGCAGCGTCTCCAGCAGGGCCTTGTCATAGTCCAGCCAGCCATTGGCGCTGGCGGCGCGCAGCATCGCGTACTCCCCGCTCACATGGTAGGCGAGGGTCGGCATGGCGAAGGCGTCCTTCACCCGCCGCACGATGTCCAGATAGGGCAGGCCCGGTTTCACCATGACCATGTCGGCGCCTTCCTGGATGTCCAGGGCGACCTCGCGCAAAGCCTCGTCGCTGTTGGCCGGGTCCATCTGGTAGGTCTTCTTGTCCCCCTTCAGGAACCCGCCGGACTGCACCGCCTCCCGGAACGGGCCATAGAAGGCGCTGGCATACTTGGCGGCATAGGCGCAGATGCGGACGGTCTGGTGGCCATGGGCGTCCAGCGCGTCGCGAATGGCGCCGATGCGGCCGTCCATCATGTCCGACGGGGCAACCACGTCACAGCCGGCCTCCGCCTGCACCAGGGACTGGCGGACCAGCACCTCCACCGTCTCGTCGTTCAGGATGCGGCCGTCCCGCACGATGCCGTCATGCCCGTGGCTGGTGTAGGGGTCCAGGGCCACGTCGCAGAGCAGGCCCATGTCCGGCACCTGGGACTTCAGCGCCCGGATGGTGCGGCACATCAGGTTGTCCGGGTTGCCGGATTCCGTGCCCTCCGGGTCCTTCTTCTCCGCCGGTGTCACCGGGAACAGGGCGACATAGGGGATGCCCAGCGCCTGCGCCTCCGCCACGGCGGGGACCAGCAGGTCGATGGACATCCGCTCCACCCCCGGCATGCTGGCGATGGGCTGGCGCTGGTTCTCCCCCTCCACCACGAAGACCGGCCAGACCAGGTCGTCCACGCTCAACCGGTTCTCCGCCACCAGCCGCCGGGTGAAGGCATCGGCCCGGTTGCGGCGAAGGCGGGTACGCGGGAAGCCCCCGCCGGCCAGGGAGGGAAGGGTGGGAAGGCGACGGTCGTCAGGCATGGTGGTCTGTCCGGGTGACGGATTGCTGCGGTCGGATGCTACGCCCCTGGCGGGCCCAGGTCCAACAGGCTTGCCGGTAGGGCAGTGCCGGCGGATTTGCGCTGCGATCGGGTCCTGCTACGCTGACACACCAATTCCCGGATGGCACCGCCCCATGTCCACCGATCTCAGTCTCGCCGAGTTCCTGGCGCTCAACCAGTATTGGGAGTGGGATGATTGCTACATCCGCCTCGACCAGATCACCCTCGGCTCCGATTGGGAAGCGCGCCTGCAGATGCAATCCACCCCCTGGTGGAGGGAGGGCGCCAACCCGGATCAAGTTGGCGTATTCGGGGTCGTATTGCGTGGCATCGTGGATTGCCAGCTACCACTCGGCTTCTGGTTCGGCGATTTGGCTGTCTGGCATCTTGGCTTGCAGGGGTCCGGTCATGCCGTCATGGAGCATGGCCCGGCCGGGGTGATCTATGGCGCATCGCCATTGCCTGACCCGGACCAGTTTTTTGCCGAGTTCACCGACCTCCTTATCAGCCTGAATGCCCAGCAGGGACCACTGGACTACCTGCGGCGTGGCACTGTCGCCGAGTTCAGGAGCGTGGTCTCCTCACCGGGTTACATGCTCATGGAAGCTCCCTCGCCTGTCATCCAGGCCACGCGCCCGATGCTGGAGGCACGATCCGTCCGATACTCCTGCCTGCCGCAGGCGGGAAAGGATCGGGACGGGACCGTTGGCCGTCCGTTGATCGAAGTCGAAATCAATGACGGCTGGGTCCTTTGCCAGGAGGCCCGCGTGACACTCGCCGGATAGGCGCGCTACCCGTGCCGCGCCATGGCCGCGTCGGCGGCGTCCAATCCCGTGTCTTCCGCCAGCTTGACCCACCGCTCGCCCCGCTTCTCCCACCGGGTCTCCAGCCCCGCCACGAAACCGGCCCCCTCCCAGGCATGGACGCGCAGGGTGACGAAGGGTGGGTCAAGCTCGATGCGGTTGTAGGCGTTGGGCTCGTTGCGCAACCGCGTGCTGGTGGCGGTGGATGCCTGTGCCACCAGGATGCTGCGGCGGACATGGGCATGGCGGGTCATCACGTCGCCGGCATAGGCCTTGTGCAGATGGCCGGCCAGAAGCAGGTCCACCCCGGCGGATTCCAGGACCGACACTGCCTGCCGCGCCCGGCCCACCAGCCGCTCCCCGGGCTTGTCCGGCGGCGGCAGGAAGGGGTGGTGGGTGAAGACCACCTTGAACACCTCCGGCCCCAGCCCGGCGAAGCAATCCCGCACCCGCTTCATCTGCCGCCGGTTCACGCGCCCCTCGGCGAAGTCCAGGATCAGCGACCGGGCCGTGTTCAGCCCCAGCACCGCGACGTCGCCCACCTGATGGAACGGGTTCAGGTCGCGGCTGATGTAATGCCGGTAGTGCCGCAGCGGGTCGCTGAACCGGGCCAGCAGGTTGTAGACCGGCAGGTCATGGTTGCCCGGCACCACCATGTAGGGCACGGGCAGGGCGTCCAGGAACTCCCGTGCGGCCTTGAACTGGCTGGGCCGGGCCCGCTGGGTCAGGTCGCCGCTGACCACCACCATCGACGGCGGGTCCCGGCCGATGTCGCCCAGCAGGCCGTCCACCACACGCTGGTCGGTTCGGCCGAAATGCAGGTCGGAGATGTGGAGCAGGCTGGGCATCAGGCACTGGTCCTCATGGCGGCGGGATCCTCGCTTTCGGATTCTTCCCGCCGCGGCCGCCAGACCATCAGCCCGCCCGGCACGATACGGTAGCGCAGCGGAGTCAGCATCCAGTGGACCTCCCCGTCGTTGGCGACGCGCAGGGTGCGGCGGCGGGAATGCACCGTCACCTCCCGCAGCCGGTACACGTCCAGCTGCGGGTCGGCGCCCCAGCGCCCGGCCAGGATGCGGCCGAACAGGCGCAGGAACTGCAGCCGGTTCTGGTGCTTGCCCACATAGATGCCCAGCACCCCCTGGTTCAGGCTGGACCGGGCGGGGATGGGGCCCATCCCCTCGTCATAGGCGTTGTTGGCCACGGCCAGCATGGGTGTCAGCAGGCGCTTGGTGCCTTCCTCCGTCTCCAGCACCACCTCCAGCTTCGGGTAGTCCACCAGCGTCTTCAGGAAGGCCAGGGTCATGGCCGGCCATTTGCTGATGCCCTGCATGCCGCGATGGTGCTCCCGCACCTGCACCATCCGGGGATAAAGGCCGAGGACGGAGTTGTTCAGGAAAGGCCGCCCGTTCACCTCGGCCATGTCCATGGGTTCCACCACCCCGTCCGCCAGGGCCTCGATGGCGCCCTTCAGCTCCAGCGGCAGGCCCAGGTCGCGGGCCAGCAGGTTCATGGTGCCCAGCGGCAGCACGCCCAGCGCCTTTCCGGTGCCGGCCAGGATATGCGCGGCGGTGGCGATGGTGCCGTCGCCACCGCCCACGACAACCACCTCCGCGTCGCTTTCCACCGCCCGCCGGATCGCTGCGGCGATGTCATGGCCCGGCGCCATGGCGCATTGCACGTGGTGGCCGGCCGCCTGGAAGGCGTGCTCGACCTCGGCCACCGCCTCGTCTGGCGACCGCCCCAGGAGGGAACCCGCCCCGCTGTTCAGCACGACGCTGAGCCTCATCGGCCCGCCCTCCGGTCGCTTCATGGCAAGTGGCTGGACAACGGTCGCCGGGGGGTGGCGGTTCCGGCGGCATCCGGGCGCTTCCCTCACCCGAAGGGTTACGCCTTGCAAGGGTGGTGGGCGCATTGACAGGGGGAGGGGCGCCACTATGATCCGGCCACTCCAGCAGGCCCCAATTTCGCCACAAGGCCAGACGTGCCATGGACTTGCAGTTATCCGATGACCAGCGCGCCCGCCGGTTCCCCGCAGGGTTCCTCAGGCATCATGCGCGTCATCATCGCTCGGCGCCTGTTGGGGGCAGCCTCCTGACAACCGATCACAAGACCAAATGGGAGGGACCGTGACCCAGGACGTGACCTGTGAGGTGAAGGGCGCCATCGGCCTGATCACCCTGAACCGGCCGAAGGCGCTGAACGCCCTGACGTTGGGCATGATCGAGGTGATGGCCCCGGTTCTGAAGGATTGGGCCGCCGACGATTCCGTGCAGGCGGTGGTCATCCGCGGGGCCGGCGACCGCGCCTTCTGCGCTGGCGGTGACGTTCGCGCCGTGTGGGATGCCGGCAAGGCGATGCAGCGTGGGGAGGGGGATGGGGCCCTGACGGCCACCTTCTTCGCCGAGGAATATCGTCTGAACCGCCGGATCAAGCGCTTCCCCAAGCCTTACCTGGCCATCCTGGACGGCATCACCATGGGCGGCGGCGTGGGCCTGTCGGTGCATGGCAGCCACCGTGTGACCACGGAAAAGACCCTGTTCGCCATGCCGGAGACGGGGATCGGTCTGTTCCCTGACGTGGGTGGGACCTATTTCCTGCCCCGCCTTCCGGGCCAGCTCGGGACCTACCTCGCCCTGACCGGCGCCCGGGTGCAGGCGGCGGACCTGCATTACATGGGCATCGGCACCGGCCACATCCCGTCCGATAAGGTAGACGCCCTGGTTGACTTGCTGGCCGGGTCCGACCTGTCCGGCGGGGACCCCCACAAGCGGGTGGACGATCTGGTCGCCACCTTCGAGGCTTCGGTTGGCGAGCCGACCCTTCCCGGCCACCGGGAAGCCATCGACCGCTGCTTCGCGGCCGGCACGGTGGAGGACATCCTCGCCGCCCTGGTCCAGGAAGGCTCGGAATGGGCGGACGCCACGGCCAAGACCATCCTGTCCATGTCCCCCACCAGCCTGAAGCTGGCCCTGGCCCAGATGCGTCGCGGGGTGGAACTGGATTTCGATGATGCCATGCGCCTGGAGTTCCGCATGATGCAGGGTTGCATGCGCGGGCAGGACTTTTACGAGGGCATCCGCGCCGTGCTGGTGGACAAGGATCGGAACCCGAAATGGTCCCCCGCCAGCCTTGAGGAAGTCGATGCCGGAATGATCGAATCCCACTTCACCCTGCCGACGGCGGGTGAGTTGGCGTTCGAGGATTGATGGTGACGGCCGGGGGCGGTTGGCCGCTTCCCCGGCCCGCCCGCGGCAACCTGGACATACCCGCCATCTTCAAGATGATCGGGGGCGAGTGATACGTTAATCTTATGAAGCCGGCCCCCGATCGTGGTAGAAACCAAGGCGGGCTTAACCGCCAAGGGCGGCCAGACAAAAAAGACGGAGACGGCGTTGCGGCAACCCTATTACGACAGCATCCTCCTGATCGAACGGCTGCACCGGCACTTCCTGGAAGTCCTGAAGGTGGAGTTGGATCGCCTGGGCGTTCAGGACATCAACAACGTCCAGAGCCTGATCCTCTACAATATCGGCGATGACGAGCTTACCGTGGGTGAGCTGACGGCCCGCGGCTATTACCTGGGCTCGAATGTGTCGTACAACGTCAAGAAGATGCATGAGAACGGCTACCTGGCCCAGGAGCGGTCGGCCCACGACCGCCGGTCTGTCCGGGTGAAGCTGTCCGACAAGGGCCTGGCACTCCGGGACAAGATCAAGGACCTGTTCGCGCGCCAAGTGGAAGCGCTGGACCGCAATGGCCTGACCACCGAGGAACTGACCCGCGCCAACGAGACCATGCGCAAGCTGGAGCGTTTCTGGTCCTCGTCCCTGGATTACACGGGCTTCAGCGTCAACCCGGCCGCCTGAGCCATGGCGGAGCTGCGGGAAAGCGATGTCCTGCTGGAGTTCCGGCCTTTGGGCCAGTATGTCCGCGTCTCCGCCATCGACCCGCGCACCAATACCGAGATCGTCGTCTCCGGCCCTGCCGCGGCAGGGCAGGCCGCTCTGGCACAGCTTGCCGTCCGTCGGCTGAATTACGTGCTGAAGAAAAAGGGCGCCTGAGGCAAGGTGCCCGATAATCAAGGATGCGAAAAGGGCCGCGACTCGCGTCGCGGCCCTTAATCGTTACTTCGGCGGTCCGATCAGCCCGCGCGGCGGCGGGTGGTGCGGGCGGAACCGCGGCCCAGGCCGATCTTCTTGGCGAATTCCGACCGCTGCGCAGCATAGTTCGGCGCGACCATGGGGTAGTCCGGCGGCAGCGCCCACTTGGCACGGTACTCGTCCGGGGTCATATTGTAGGTGGAACGGAGATGCCGCTTCAGCATCTTCAGCTTCTTCCCGTCCTCAAGGCAGACGATGTATTCGGGCGTCACCGACTTCTTGATCGGCACGGCGGGGCGCTGCGGCTCCGACTGCGTCTCCCGCGGGGTGCCCTGGAGGCCGGTGAGGGAGGTGTAGACGGTATTGATCACCTCCGGGATCTGCTGCGTCGGAAGCGAGTTCTTGCCCACATAGGCAGAGACAATCTCCGCCGTCATGCGCAGAAGCTCAGCCACCTGGAGGTCATTGGCCTGCTGGTCCGTCATTGCAAGTACCCTGGGTGTTCGTGTGGACGTAGTCCCGCTTCGCACGGTGTCGCTTGGGCTGTCAATGAAAAATACAGCATGTCTTCCTTAGGTTTACTTATCCACACTTTCTTGCACAAGTTGACCCGCTGAACCGGTCCTTTCCCCGCGCCGTGGCGCCTCTGTCTGACTGCACGGCTTAGACATCTGTAGTAGCCGTGTACGGGGCGACATACGCGTCGATATGGCTGAGATTACAAATTTGCAACACGGGACCCGCAGCATCCCACGCGATTGCTTGTGGCGGCCGATCCGAGTCGGGCCACGGCAATCCAGGCTCCCCTAATGCTCCCGGCCGGGAAGCGCTGGACTTGAGCTGGGTTGGGGGCTGTCAGGGACGGCTTTGGCGTGAACCTTTCCGTGCTGCCCATTCCTCAGGCGGCGGCGGGACGGAGTCTTGCCCATCTCCCCGCGGGCAGACGCGCGCCCGTGGCAGGGCGGGGCTGCGGTCCCCGGTCGCGGGGGAACTGGAATGGGGACTGTCCATCTGATAGGGTCCCCCGCACGGACGACCCCCCAGGTTTGGGAAGAACGGAACCATCATGGCTACCGACTCGCCGCGAGAGACCATCGCCATCGCCTCCGACCATGCCGGGCTGGAGATGCGCGCCGCGCTGAAGGAAATGCTGGAGGGTGCCGGCCATACGGTGCTGGATCTGGGCACCGAAGGGCCGGCCTCGGTCGACTATCCCGATTTCGCGGACGCCGTCGCGGCGGCCGTCAAGGATGGCCGCGCCACGAAGGGCCTGTTGGTCTGCGGCACCGGCATCGGCATCAGCATCGCCGCCAACCGGCATCGGCACATCCGCGCCGCGCTCTGCCACAGCACGACGGACGCGCGCTTCTCCCGCCTGCACAACGACGCCAACGTCCTGGTCCTCGGCGCCCGCACCACGGGCATCGAGGTCGCCAAGGATTGCGCCACCATCTTCTTCGCCACCGCCTTCGAGGGTGGCCGCCATGCACGGCGGGTCGAGAAGCTCTGCTGACCGGCACGCCCCGTAGTCAAGGACCGATGATCATGGACATGCACCAGGGCTCCCGCTTCTTCGCCGACCGGCTTTCCGACACCGACCCGGACCTGTACCAGGCCCTGCGGCATGAGCTGCAACGTCAGCAGGACCAGATCGAGCTGATCGCGTCGGAGAACATCGTCTCCGCCGCGGTGCTGGAGGCCCAGGGCTCCGTCCTGACCAACAAGTATGCGGAAGGCTATCCCGGCAAGCGTTACTATGGCGGTTGCGAGTTCGTGGACGTGGCGGAGGCGCTGGCCATTGATCGCGCCAAGAAGCTGTTCGGCTGCGAGTATGCCAACGTCCAGCCCCACTCCGGAGCCCAGGCCAACCAGGCCGTCTTCATGGCGCTGCTGCAGCCGGGCGACACCTTCATGGGCATGGACCTGGCGGCCGGCGGCCACCTGACCCACGGGGCCCCTGCCAACCAGTCCGGCAAGTGGTTCAAGGTCGTCTCCTACGGGGTCCGCCGCGACGACCACCGGATCGACTATGACGACGTGGCCGCCAAGGCGCGGGAGCACAAGCCGAAGCTGATCATCGCCGGCGGCTCCGCCTATCCCCGCCAGATCGACTTCGCCCGCTTCCGCCAGATCGCGGACGAGGTGGGCGCCGTGTTCATGGTGGACATGGCCCACTATGCCGGGCTGGTGGCGGCCGGGGTCTATCCCAGCCCGTTCCCCCATGCCCATGTGGTGACCACCACCACCCACAAGACCTTGCGCGGCCCCCGCGGCGGCATGATCCTGGCCAACGACCCAGACCTGGGCAAGAAGTTCAACTCCGCCGTCTTCCCAGGCCTGCAGGGCGGTCCGCTGATGCATGTGATCGCCGCCAAGGCCGTCGCCTTCGGTGAGGCGCTGCGGCCGGAGTTCAAGGCCTACGCCCAGGCGGTGGTGGACAACGCCCGCGTCCTGGCGGAGCGGCTGGTCGCCGGCGGCCTGGACATCGTTTCCGGCGGCACCGACAGCCACATCGTGCTGGTGGACCTGCGCCCGAAGAAGCTGACCGGCAAGGCCGCGGAAGCGGCGCTGGAGCATGCCGGCATGACCTGCAACAAGAACGGCGTGCCCTTCGACCCGGAGAAGCCCTTCGTCACCTCGGGCGTCCGCCTGGGCACCCCGGCGGCGACCACCCGCGGCTTCGGCACGGCGGAGTTCGCGCAGGTCGGCGACATGATCGTCGAGGTGCTGGACGCGCTGGCCGTGAGCAACGGCGACAACAGCGCGGCCGAGGGCCGGGTGCGGGCGCGGGTGCAGGAGCTGTGCCGCCGCTTCCCGATCTATCCGGGCCTGTGATGACCGAGTGACTGAGCACCCGCCCGCTGGGCCCACCGGCGGGCGGCCATAAGCCGAACAACGGCACGCCCGAACAGGGCAAGACGGGGGAGAGGGAGCGATGCGGTGTCCGTTCTGTGGGAATGACGATACCCAGGTGAAGGACAGCCGTCCGACCGAGGACAACTCGGCCATCCGGCGGCGGCGTTTCTGCCCGGGCTGCGGCGCCCGTTTCACGACGTTCGAGCGGGTCCAGCTCCGCGAGCTGACCGTGGTGAAGAGCGGCGGCGCGCGGGAGCCTTTCGACCGGGAGAAGCTGCTGCGCTCCATGCGGATCGCGCTACGCAAGCGCCCGGTGGACGCGGACCGCATCGACCGGGTGGTCAACTCCATCGTCCGCCAGCTCGAATCGTCGGGGGAGACGGAAATCCCCTCCACCCAGATCGGTGAGATGGTGATGCAGAGCCTGGGCACCTTGGACAAGGTCGCCTACATCCGCTACGCCTCCGTCTACAAGGACTTCCGCGAGGTGGCGGACTTCAACCAGTTCGTGGAGACGCTGAAGACCGACGCGGCCGACGCGGGTTGACCGCCGGGCAGCGCAGGAGAGGCCGGTAAGCCATGTCGGGGTCGCCCTTCACGGCGGCGGACCATGCCCACATGGCCGCCGCCCTGTCCTTGGCGGAGCGCGGGTTGGGCCGGGTCTGGCCGAACCCCAGCGTCGGCTGCGTCATCGTCCGGGATGGCCAAGTGGTGGGCCGCGGCGCCACTGCCCCCGGCGGCCGCCCCCATGGGGAGACGGAGGCGCTGCGCATGGCGGGGGACCTCGCCCGCGGCGCCACGGCCTATGTCAGCCTGGAACCCTGCAACCACCACGGCAAGACCCCTCCCTGCACGGAGGCGCTGCTGGCGGCCGGCATCGCCCGCGCCGTCATCGCCTGTGAGGACCCGGACCCCCGCGTCATGGGCGGCGGCATCCGCCGGCTGCGGGAGGGCGGGGTGCAGGTGGACGTCGGCCTGCTGAAGGCGGAGGCCGAGGCCTTGAACGAGGGCTTCTTCCTGCGCCTGCGGGAGAAACGACCGCTGGTCACCCTGAAGCTCGCCACCTCCCTCGACGGCCGCATCGCCACCCGCTCCGGCGAGAGCAAGTGGATCACGGGGGAGACGGCCCGAGCCTGGGGGCATGCCATCCGCACCCGGCATGACGCCGTGATGGTCGGCAGCGGCACCGCCCTGGCGGACGACCCGGAACTGACCGTCCGCCTGCCGGGGCTGGAGGGCCGCAAACCCGTGCGCGTGGTGGTGGACAGCCGGCTGCGCCTACCCCTGACCAGCCGCCTCGTCCGCACCGCAGACCGCGCCCCCACCTGGGTCGTGACCCAGAAGGGCGGCACAGACGCCACCCGCGCCCGCGCCTTCACGGAGTGCGGGGTGGAGCTGCTGGAGGTGCCGGCCGGACCCCAGGGTGAGATGCCCATCGCCGCCGTGCTGGAGGCCCTGGCCGCCAGGGGCCTGACCCGCGTCATGGTGGAGGGCGGCGCCCGCCTCGCCGCGTCCCTAGTGCGCGCCGGCCTCGTGGACCGGGTGGAATGGTTCCGTGCCGGCCTGCTCCTGGGCGGCGACGGCCTCCCCGCCACCATGCCCTTCGGCCTGACCGCCCTGGCTGACGCCCCGCGGTTCGAGCGGGTGAGCGTCCGGCAGGCGGGGGAGGATGTGTTGGAGTCATACCGTAGGTCGGGGTGACCAACGGGAACCCCGACATGCTACGGGCGTGGTGAGTGCTGTCGGGGTTCGCATGCGCTCACCCCGACCTACGGCATCCGGCCCGTCATGCGCCCCGCGCAAAGGAATAGCGCTCGCAGAATCGGGGCGTCGGCCCTAGGTTACGGGGCATGTTCACAGGGATCATCACCGACGTCGGCCGCGTCCTCGGGATCGAGCGCCGTGGCGACACCCGCCTGACCATCGGGACCGCCTTTGACATGGAGGCGGTAGCCCTGGGTGCGTCCATCGCCAACAACGGGGTCTGCCTCACAGTCGTGGAGAAGGGCCCTGGCTGGTTCACGGTCGATGCGTCGGCGGAGACTCTCTCCAAGACCACGCTGGGCCGCTGGCAGGTGGGCACGCCGGTGAACTTGGAGCGCTCCTTGCGCCTGGGTGACGAGCTGGGTGGGCACTTGGTCTATGGCCATGTGGACGGTGTGATCGAGGTGCTGGACGTGCGGCCGGAGGGGGACAGCCACCGCTGGACCTTCCGCGTGCCGGAATCGCTGGCCCGCTACGTGGCGCCCAAGGGCTCCGTCGCCCTGGACGGCGTGTCGCTGACGGTGAACGAGGTGGACGGGGCGACCTTCGGGGTCAACATCATCCCCCACACCAGCCAGCACACCACCTTCGGCAACCTGAAGCCGGGGGATCTGATGAATTTCGAGGTGGACATGCTCGCCCGCTACGTGGCCCGCCTCGTGGGGAAGGACCAGTGACCATGGCCGCCGACGACACCCGCCTGCCCGCGGAGGACCGCCCCGTGCTCAGCTCTGCCGAGGAGTTGATCGAGGAGGCGCGCCAGGGCCGCATGTTTATCCTGGTGGATGACGAGGACCGGGAGAATGAGGGCGACCTGGTCATCCCCGCCCAGATGGCCACGCCGGAAGCCATCAACTTCATGGCCAAGTACGGCCGCGGCCTGATCTGCCTAGCCATGGACAGCCGCCAGATCGAGCGGCTGCGCCTGCCCCTGATGGCGCAGCAGAACGGCACCCGCCACCAGACCGCCTTCACCGTCTCCATCGAGGCGCGCACCGGCGTGACCACCGGCATCAGCGCCGCTGACCGGGCCCGCACCATCCAGGTGGCCATCGACCCGCAGACGGACAGCCGGGACATCGTCACCCCCGGCCACGTCTTCCCCCTGCTTGCCCGCGACGGCGGCGTGCTGGAGCGCGCCGGCCACACCGAGGCCTCGGTGGACTTTTCCCGGCTCGCCGGGCTGAGCCCCGCCGGCGTGATCTGCGAGATCATGAACGACGACGGCACCATGGCCCGCCTGCCGGACCTGGTGAAATTCGCCCAGCTCCATGGGCTGAAGATCGGCACCATCGCCGACCTGATCGCCTATCGCCGCCGCACCGAGACGCTTGTGGAGCGCAGCTACCGCCGGGTGCTGGACAGCCATTTCGGCGGCCGGTTCGAGATGGTTATCTACCGCAACCGCATCAGCGGGGCGGAGCATGTGGCCCTGGTGAAGGGCGACGTCTCGGCCCCCGGCCCGGTGGCCGTGCGCATGCACGCGCTCGACATCGTCAAGGACCTGCTGGGCGACCGTGGCCGTGGCCCCGGCGGCGACCTGAAGGCGGCCATGGACATGATCGCGGCGGAGGGCAGGGGAGTCATCGTCCTGCTGCGCGATGCCCAGCCCTTCTCCCTGTCTGACCGGCTGCGCGCCCTGGACACGGGCGGCACGCCCCCGTCGGGGAACTGCGCGACTATGGCGTCGGCGCGCAGATCCTGAACGATCTGGGCGTGAAGGAAATGGTGCTGCTGACCAACACGCGGAAGACCGTCGTGGGCCTGGAAGGCTATGGCTTGACCATCGTCGGCCAGCGGTCCATACCCACCGCCCCGCACGGGTCGGGCGAAGACTGAGGTAGAGGGGGCAAGGCCATGGCGGACTCTCCGCACATCATGATCGTCGAGGCGCGGTTCTATGAGGACATCGCCGACGAACTCCTGAAGGGTGCAAAGGCTGAGCTGGACCAGGCCGGCGCCACCTATGAGGTGTTCAGCGTCCCCGGCGCGCTGGAAATCCCCGCCGCCATCCAGTTTGCCGTCCGCTCCATGGACTTCTACTCCGGCCGTCGCCGCTTCGATGGCTATGTGGCCTTGGGCACCGTGATCCGGGGTGAGACCACCCATTACGAGACCGTGTGCAACGAGAGCGCCCGTGGCCTGCAGGACCTTGCCCTGCGCTACACCCTGGCCATCGGCAACGGCATCCTGACGGTAGAGAATGACGAGCAGGCCTGGACCCGGGCCTATGTGCATAAGAAGAACAAGGGCGGGGGCGCTGCCCGCGCCTGCCTTGACATGATCGAGCTGAAGCGCCAGTTCCGCCTTTACTCCCGCTGAGCCAGCCCCCCACGTCCGTCCCAAGGTCTCCTGCCCATGCCGCCCCGCGCCAAGAAGAGTGTCGCCGCCCCCCAGAAGGAGGCGTCGCCGCCCAAGATCAAGCCGACCGGCTCGGCCAAGGCCCGGCGCAGCGCGGCTCGGCTCGCGGCGGTCCAGGCCCTGTACCAGATCGACCTGGCCGGCACCTCAAGCGAGCAGGTGATCGGGGAGTTCTTGCGCCACCGCATTGGGCAGGAGCAGGACGGGCAGGATTTGGTGACCGCCGACCTGGAACTGTTCGCCGCCATTGTCCGCGGCGTCCAGCTTCGCGGCGCGGACGTGGACCAGATGCTCACCGGCAGCCTGTCCGGCCAATGGTCCCTGGACCGGCTTGAGCTGTTGCTCAAGGAAATCCTGCGCGCCGGGGTGTGGGAACTGATCGGCAACCCGACCGTGGCGCCGCACATCGTCATCAACGACTATATCGACGTCACCCACGCCTTCTTCTCCGGCAAGGAGCCGGGGATGGTGAACGGTGTGCTGGACCGCCTGGCCCGGACCCTGCGTCCCGAGGAGATGCAGCCCCGGCAGGCCGGCGGCAGCCGGGCGTGAGCGGCCCCGGCCCCTCGGCCCCCGCCGGCTTGGGGGAGTTCGGCCGGATCGAGCGTTACCTGCGCCCATTGGCGGCCGGGTTCCCTGGCGCCCTGGGGCTGAATGACGACGCGGCTCTGGTGGACGTGCCGCTGGGGCACCAGCTGGTCGTCACCACCGATGCCATGGTGGCGGGCGTCCATTTCCTTCCCTCCGACCCGCCGGCCGACATCGCGCACAAGCTGCTGGCCGTGAACCTGTCCGACCTGGCGGCCAAGGGGGCGACCCCGCTGGCCTACAGCCTGGTCACCGGGCTGCCAAAGGACACGCCCGACAGTTGGCTGGCCGCCTTCGCCGCGGGGCTGGGGGAGGGGCAGGCCCGCTGGGGCATCCACCTGGCCGGCGGCGACTCCGTTTCCACCGCCGGCCCCATGAACCTCACCATCAGCGCGTTGGGCCTGGTTCCCACGGGCCGGATGGTGCGGCGGGCCGGGGCCCGGCCCGGTGACCTGGTGTTCGTCAGCGGCTGCATCGGTGACGGTGTGCTGGGGCTGATGCTGGCGCTCGGCACCCTGGAGCGCCCCGACAGCGTCGGTGGCGGGGATTACCTGCTCTCCCGCCTGCGCCGGCCCGAGCCGCGCCTTCCCCTGGCGCCGGTGCTCCTCGCCCATGCAAGCGCCGCGGCTGACGTGTCGGACGGCCTCGTGGCCGACGTGGGCCACATCGCAAGTGCCAGCGGCGTGCGGGTGGTGATCGACTCGGCCACCGTCCCCGTATCGGATCCCGCGCTGGGACTGTTGGCTGAGTGGCCGGGCCTGCTGGCAGAGATGCTGACCGGTGGGGACGATTATGAGGTGGTGTTCACCGCCCCCGCCGACCATCGGAACGCCATCCTGGCCGCGGCAGCCTCGGCCGGTGTCCCCGTCACCGCCATCGGCCGGGTTGAGGTGGGGGAGGGCGTGTCGGTGCTGGACCGGGCGGGGCAGCCGTTGTCCTTGGGCAAGAGCGGCTGGCAACATTTCTGAACCGCCGTAAGGCCCAGCCCATGCCGCATGGTTGACACGAGCCCGTGGAGGAATCAGGTCGCCGCCTCTACCCCTTTGGCGTAAGGTGGCGTCCGTTGCCGTGGTGCCGTGGACCCATGAAGAAGATCATCCTCCTCCTGCTCGCCCTGTTGGTGCTCGTCGGCGCCGGCGGCGGGGCCTATTTCTTCCTCTTCAACAAGCCAGAGGGGGAGCATGCGGAGGAGCAGGCGCCCAAGAAGCCCTCCGGCCCGCCTTCCTACGTCACCGTCGGCCCCATGATCGTGCCCGTGGTGGGGCCGACCCGGGTGGAGCAGAACGTGATGATCGTTCTGTCGCTGGAGGTGGAGAACGACAGCAAGCGCGAACAGGTCAGCGCCCAGCGCCCCAGGCTGATCGACGCCTATGTCCAGGCCCTTTATGGCGGGATCGAGCAGGGGCAGGTAGTGGACGGCCAGATCCTGAACATCCCCCATGTGAAGCAGAAGCTGGTGGAGGCGACGGAGAAGGTGCTGGGCCCTGGCATGGTCCAGGACGTCCTGATCCAGTCCGTAAGCCAGCGCCCCGCCTTCTGATCGGTGCGCTGCGCGGGTGATGCGGCTGGTCCACCATGCTGCTTTTTAACCGTTAGTTGATAAAATCCCAGATGCAACACAACCGCGCACCCCGTGCCCAAATGGTGCGGGCGCAAGTGCGACGGATTGCCATGTCCTTGTCCCCGTGTCATTTTTGACGAACAAAACTGGCGCCGGGAGCCCAATCGCCGACCAGAAGCGACGGTGGCGCCGCCAACGGGGTAAGGAAAAATCCATGCAAACAGAGGTGCTGTACTTCGTACTGGCATGCGGCCTGCTTGCCATCGCGTACGGGGCGGTGACGGCGCGCGCCGTCCTCTCCGCCAGCCCCGGAAACGCCCGGATGCAGGAAATCGCCCAGGCCATCCAGATCGGCGCCGGGGCGTACCTGAACCGCCAGTACACCACCATCGGCATCGTCGGCGTCGTGATCGCCGTGCTGGTGGGCTTCTTCCTCGGCCTGCACGTGGCCATCGGTTTCGTCATCGGCGCGGTGCTGTCGGCCGCTGCCGGCTATATCGGCATGAACGTGTCTGTCCGCGCCAACGTGCGCACGGCTGAGGCCTCCCGCCAGGGTCTGGCGCAGGGCCTGTCCATCGCCTTCCGGGCCGGTGCGGTCACCGGCATGCTTGTGGCCGGCCTCGCCCTGCTGGGCGTCGCGGTATATTACTGGGTCCTCAGCAATGCTGGCTATACCGGCCGCCCGCTGATCGACGCGTTGGTGGCGCTGGGCTTCGGCGCCTCCCTGATCTCCATCTTCGCCCGCCTGGGCGGCGGCATCTTCACCAAGGGCGCCGACGTGGGCGCCGACCTCGTGGGCAAGGTGGAAGCCGGCATCCCGGAAGACGACCCCCGCAACCCCGCCGTGATCGCCGACAACGTGGGCGACAACGTGGGTGACTGCGCCGGCATGGCCGCCGACCTGTTCGAGACCTATGCGGTGACGACGGTGGCCACCATGGTGCTGGCCTCCATCTTCTTTGTCGCCGACCCGGCCTTGCTGAACGCGACGATGCTCTACCCGCTGGCCATCGGTGGCGTCTGCATCATCACCTCGATCATCGGCACCTACTTCGTGAAGCTGGGCAGTTCCAACAACATCATGGGCGCCCTCTACAAGGGCTTCATCGCGTGCGGCGTGCTCTCCCTTGCCGCCATCGCCCTGGTCACCGCATGGGTCCTGCCCCAGGGTTTCGCCACCGTCTTCACCGTGGCG
This sequence comes from Aerophototrophica crusticola, assembly GCF_012913305.1. Classification (NCBI taxonomy): domain Bacteria; kingdom Pseudomonadati; phylum Pseudomonadota; class Alphaproteobacteria; order Rhodospirillales; family Rhodospirillaceae; genus Aerophototrophica; species Aerophototrophica crusticola. Next base: position 1,195,932 of record NZ_CP051775.1, read on the forward strand.
GGGAAAAGCTTCACGGGCATGAGCCTGTACATCTGCGGCGTGCTGGGCCTGGCCGTCACCGGCCTGATCGTCTGGATCACGGAGTACTACACCGGCACCGGCTACCGCCCGGTGAAGTCCGTGGCGCAGAGCAGCACCACCGGCCACGGCACCAACGTCATCCAGGGCCTCGCCGTCTCCATGGAGTCGACGGCCCTCCCGGCCATCGTCATCTGCGCCGCCATCGTCATCTGCCACCTGTTGGCCGGCCTGTTCGGCATCGCCATCGCCGTGACCAGCATGCTGGCCGTGGCCGGCATGGTGGTGGCGCTGGACGCCTACGGACCCGTCACCGACAATGGCGGCGGCATCGCCGAGATGTCCGACCTGCCGAAGGAGGTGCGTGTCACCACCGACGCGCTGGACGCCGTGGGCAACACCACCAAGGCCGTGACCAAGGGCTACGCCATCGGCTCCGCCGGCCTGGGCGCCCTGGTGCTGTTCGCCGCCTACAACGAGGACCTGAAGTACTTCACCGCCAACCCGGCCCAGTACCCGTACTTCGCCAACCTGACGGTCGACTTCAGCCTCGCCAACCCCTACGTGGTGGTGGGCCTGATCCTGGGCGGCCTGCTGCCCTACCTGTTCGGCGCCATGGGCATGACCGCCGTGGGCCGCGCCGCCGGCAGCGTGGTGGAGGAGGTCCGCCGCCAGTTCCGGGAGAACACGGGCATCATGGCCGGCACCAGCAAGCCGGACTATGGCCGCGCCGTGGACATGCTGACCCGCGCCGCGATCAAGGAGATGATCATCCCCTCGCTGCTGCCGGTGCTGGCGCCTGTCGTGCTGTACTTCCTGGTGCTGGTCATCACCGGAGACAAGGGCTCGGCCTTCTCCGCCGTGGGCGCCATGCTGCTGGGCGTGATCGTCACCGGCCTGTTCGTCGCCATCTCCATGACATCGGGCGGCGGCGCCTGGGACAACGCCAAGAAGTACATCGAGGAGGGCCACCATGGCGGCAAGGGGTCCGACGCCCACAAGGCGGCGGTGACCGGCGACACCGTGGGCGACCCCTACAAGGACACGGCCGGCCCGGCCGTGAACCCGATGATCAAGATCACCAACATCGTGGCGCTGCTGCTGCTGGCCATCCTGGCCCACAGCGGCTGAGCCCCGTGACGCCAGGGTCCTCCCGGTTCCCACCGGGAGGACCCACGGCCGCGCGACCCGATGGTCGCGTAAGCCAAGCCGCCGGCGGCGCCGGGCGACTGAGGGACGGGAACATGGACAAAGGCCCCGGGAGCGATCCCCGGGGCCTTCTTCCATTCAATCGTCGTCTGCGATGCCTGAAAGGGGCAGGGCGATCAGCCGCCGCCGCGACCCTTCTTCTTGTCATCCTTCTTTTTCTTGGTCGGGCCGCCCAGCGTGCCCAGCACCTGCTCCAGGATGCCCACGTCACGGCCCATGGTGGGGGTGGTGCTCTCCTCCGGGTCAATGGCGCGGGCCTGCTCCCGACCCATCTCGTCCACGGCCTTCACCATGCCCGCATCGTCGAAGCGCACGCGGTAGACGCGCTGCTCCGCCAGGTCCGGGGCGAAGAAGGCGGTCTGCTCCGTCCGCCGGCCGATATAATACCAGGTGTTCGGGTCCAGGGTGCCGGTGGCCGTGGGGGACCCCAAGGTGTACTGGACCTGCTCCCGGGTGGTGACGCCCGGCTGCACCTTGGCCAGCCGCTCAGGCTCCACCATGTTGCCCCGCGTCGCGACGATAGGCGTGCAGCCGACGAGGCCGAGCCCGAGGAGGCCTGCGGTCAGCAGGAGCGGAGCGTTGATCTTGCGCATGGACTCGGACGTTGCTTCCATCGGTTGGGCAGTCTGGTTCGGCACGGGCCAGCCCGGCGCATCCCAGCACCAGGGCACATCAGGCAGGACCGCGCTTGACGGTCGGGACGCCGGCCCCTATCTGGCCGGGTGACATTGGCACCGGGATCGTCCCTGTGTCAACGCCGGCCCAGCAGTCACAGCCAAGGCCCGCCGCCGGCCCGGTCGGCGGCGGAGAGAGCCCCGGAGGCAACCCGTGTTCAGCCGCTTGTTCAAGCGTACCAGCCATGAGCGCACCGTCGCCGGACTCTATGGCCGCATCGTGGCGCAGGCGCGGGAAACCGGCTTCTTCGCCGTCGCCAACGTGCCGGACACGGTGGAGGGCCGGTTCGAGCTGGTGGCCCTGCATGCCTGGCTGGTGATGCGCCGCCTGCGCGACCAGGGACCAGAGGCGGCTGCCTTCAACCAGGCCCTGTTCGACTTCATGTTCGCCGACATGGACCTGAACCTGCGGGAACTGGGCGTCAGCGACATGAAGGTGGGGGAGAAGGTGAAAGACCTGGCCTCCCACTTCTACGGCCGCATCAATGCCTATGAGGGGGCGATGAAGCCGGATGCCGCGCCCGACGCCCTGGCCCAGGCCTTGGACCGGAACCTGTACGGCTCCACCTTGCCCGACCCGGCGGATGTCGCGACCATGGAGGCCTATGTCCGCGCCCAGGCCGCCGCCCTCGATTCCTTCCCGCCTGCGCGTCTGTTGGCGGAGAGGTGGCCTTCGCCCCGGCTCCAGGCCCGTCACACACGTAATTCCCAGGAGTAGCCTAGAAATGTCCCAGCCCCAGACCGTCGGCGGGTCCGCACCCGAGATGTCCCGCGTCGTCATCGCGGACACGGTGAGCACCGGCGGGAAGTCCCTGACCATCGATTCCAAGCCGGAGGAGCGGGCCGCCCTCGCCAAGCGCTTCGACCTGGTCGCCATCGACAGCCTGACCGCCACCCTGCGCCTGCGCCGCGTGCGGGGGGAGATGGTGAAGGTCACCGGCAGCCTGTCCGCGGATGTTGTGCAGACCTGCGTCGTCACCCTGGACCCCGTGCCCGCCCATGTGGAGGAGGAGTTCAGCGCCCTGTTCGCCCCGGACCACCTTCTCCCCAAGGAGGAGGAAGAGGAGGAGATGACCTTCTCCGTGGAGATGCTGGAAGAGGACGTGCCCGAGGCCATGCCCGGCGGCCGCATCGACGTGGGCGAGCTGGTGGCCCAGCACCTGTCCCTGGCGCTGGACCCCTATCCGCGCAAGGCAGGCATCAGCTTCGAGGAGATCGACGAGGGTGCGGAGCCCGATTCCGCCCCCGTCCAGGCCGAGCCGGCGAAGCCGAATCCCTTCGCCGCCCTTGCACGCTTAAAGAAGCCGTCATAAATACGGGTTTCGCGCTTGCCCCGGCTGGTGGTTTCCAGTATTCAAGCGCTCCTGTCAGGCGGCCCTCCCGGGGGCCGCCTAAAACATTGTTTGGCCGGGCGTCGGGCTTGGCCGCCTGTCCCCATCGCGAGTGTAAGACCATGGCTGTTCCCAAGAAGAAGACCTCCAAGTCGCGGCGTGACATGCGCCGTTCGCACCACGCCCTCACGGCCGCCGCCTACAATGAGTGCAAGAATTGTGGTGAGCTGAAGCGCCCGCACCACGTCTGCGGCTCGTGCGGCCACTATGACGGCCGTGAGGTCGCCGCTGCCGCCCCGGCCGCGACCGCCTGACGACCAGCCAGCGTAAGGACGCCCGACGGCCGTGACCGCGCGCTTGCGCATCGCCCTGGACGCCATGGGCGGCGACCATGCACCAGACATGGTCGTCGCCGGTGCGGACCTTGCCCGTGAGCGCTGCCCCAACGTCTCCTACCTGTTTGTGGGCGACGAGGCCAAGATCCGGGCCCTGCTGGAAAAACATCCTGCGGTAAAAGCTATCGCCGAGGTCCGGCACACGCCGGACTTCGTCGCGATGGACGCGAAGCCGTCCCAGGCCCTCCGGGGCGGGCGGAACAGCTCCATGCGCCTTGCCATCGACGCGGTGGCGGCGGGCGATGCCGCATGCGTGGTCTCCGCCGGCAATACCGGCGCGCTGATGGCCATCGCCAAGTTCGTGCTGAAAACCCTGCCGGGCATCGACCGGCCGGCCATCGCCAGCTTCTTCCCTACCCTGAAGGGGGAGAGCGTGATGCTGGATCTGGGCGCGAACCTGGAATGCGACGCCCAGAACCTGGTGCAGTTCGCCGTCATGGGCACGGTGTTCAGCCGCACGGTCCTGGGCCTTCTGGAACCCACCATCGGCCTGCTGAACGTGGGCTCGGAGGAGCAGAAGGGCCACGAGTCGATCCGCCAAGCGGCCGCCGCCCTGCGCGCGACCCCCCTGGCCAAGAATTTCCACGGCTTCGTGGAAGGCAACGACATCGCCGCCGGCACGGTGGACGTGGTCGTGACCGACGGTTTCACAGGCAACGTCGCCCTGAAGACGGCCGAGGGCACGGCAAAGCTCTATGCGGAGTTCCTGCGCCGCACGTTCGGCTCCTCCCTCATGGCGAAGCTGGGCTACCTGCTGGCCCGCGGTGCCTTCCAGAAGCTGAAGCTGCGCACCGACCCGCGCCGTTACAACGGCGCCATGTTCCTGGGGCTGCGCGGCGTCTGCGTGAAAAGCCATGGCGGCACCGACGCCGTCGGCTTCGCCAACGCAATTTCCGTTGCCTTCAACCTGGCGACCAACCAGTTCAATGAGAAGATCGGGGCGGAGTTGGCGAAGCTCCAGGCGGCGCTGGCCGCCGCCCCCGAGGGTAACCCCATCGCCGGCCCCGATACCCCGCCGGCCGACCCGTCAAAGGTGGCTGCAGTCTGATGCCGATCCGTTCCGTCATCCTGGGCTGCGGCTCCTATCTCCCCGCCCGGATCCTCTCCAACCAGGACCTCGCGTCCATGGTGGACACGTCCGACGAGTGGATCGTGGAGCGGACGGGCATCAAGACCCGCCACATCGCCGCGGAGGGGGAGACAACCGCCGACCTGGCCGAGAAGGCTGCCCGCGCGGCCCTGGCCCATGCGGGTGTGGAGGTGTCGGAGCTGGATCTGATCGTCCTGGCCACCGCGACCCCGGACAACACCTTCCCCGCCACCGCCACCAAGGTGCAGCAGCGCCTGGGCATGACCCGGGGCGCCGCCTTCGACGTGCAGGCGGTCTGCTCCGGCTTCATCTACGCCCTGTCCGTTGCTGACAATTTCATCAAAGCGGGCCAGGCCAGGACGGTTCTGGTCATCGGGGCGGAAACCTTTTCCCGCATCCTGGACTGGACCGACCGGGGCACCTGCGTCCTGTTCGGCGACGGGGCCGGCGCCGTCGTCCTGCGGGCGACGGAAGGGAAGGGGGATGCCACCGACCAAGGCATCCTCTCCACCCACCTGCACTCCGACGGCCGCCACCATGACCTGCTCTATGTGGATGGCGGCCCGTCCAGCACCCAGACCGTGGGCCACCTCCGCATGCGCGGGCAGGAGGTGTTCAAGCACGCCGTGGTGAACCTGGCCGAAGTGGTGCATGAGGCGCTGTCCGCCAACGGGCTGGAAGCATCTGCCATCGACTGGCTGATCCCGCACCAGGCCAACCGCCGCATCATCGAGGGCACGGGCCGCAAGCTGCGCCTGCCGCCGGAGAAGGTGGTGCTGACCGTGGACCACCACGGCAATACCTCCGCCGCCTCCATCCCGCTGGCCCTGTGCGAGGCGGTGCTGGATGGGCGCATCAAGCGGGGTGATGTGCTGCTGCTGGAGGCCATGGGTGGTGGTTTCACCTGGGGCGCCGCCCTGGTCCGTTGGTAGGGTGCCACCTTTTCCGGTTGAATACCACGGAGCGATAGCGTTTCCCGCAGGTGAGCAACGGGGCGCAACTCTCTGGAATTGACGGATTTCCGGCGTGGAAGTACGGTTCAACCATGGGCCCCGGCCATCGGGGCGTCCTGGGGGGACTCACCATGTCGAATACCGTCACGCGCGCCCAGTTGAGCGAGGCCGTGTACCAGGAGGTCGGGCTCTCGCGGAACGAATCCGCCGACTTGGTGGAAAGCGTGCTGGATGAGATCGCTGACGCCCTGGCACGCGGCGACATGGTCAAGATCTCCTCCTTCGGCAGCTTCGCAGTCCGCGCAAAGGGCCAGCGGGTGGGCCGCAACCCCAAGACGGGGGAGGAGGTGCCGATCCTGCCACGGCGCGTCCTCGTCTTCCGTGCCTCCCACGTGCTGAAGAACCGTATCAATGAGCGCTTCGGCGCCGAGCGGTCCGTGCAGGCATGACGATGGCCGACCCCGCCGGCGCGGGCACTCGGCCCGCGGGGAAGTCCGCCACCGCCTTCCGCACCATTAGTGAGGTGTCGGAGGAGCTGGACGTCCCCCAGCATGTGCTTCGCTTCTGGGAAACCAAATTCCCGCAGATCAAGCCGCTGAAGCGTGGCGGGGGCCGGCGTTACTACCGTCCTGACGATGTCGAGCTGCTGCGCCGGATTCAGGCCCTGCTGTATCGGGAAGGCTACACGATCAAGGGCGTGCAGCGCCTGCTGAAGGAAGCCAAGGGCCAGGCCGCCGCGCTACCCGTAGGTCCTGCCGCCAAGCCGGTCGTCAGCCTGTTCGACGACTCCACGGAATCCAGCGAGGATTTCCCGGCAGAGGATGAGTTGCCGCCGGAAGACGGCCAGGCGGTGGAGGATGAGGCCCCGGAGGACACGGAAACGGCCCCGGCGCCTCCCCTGGTCGCGCCGACGCGGGCCGCTCTGGCCCCGGAAACCCGCGCGGGTTGGAGAACCTGCTCCAAGACCTGCTGGACCTACGGCAACTGCTGAGGCGCTAGACCCGTTTCCAGTCGGCGGCAAACGGGTCTAACCCGTAGGCCTGGCTGGAGCGAAGCGCAAGCCCGACAGCAAAGCCGAGCATCCATACCATCTCGCAGACAAAGCCCGCGCCGCCCCTTAGTTGAGCCGCGCCACCATCACGACAGGCGCGTTGCCGGGGGCTCCCCCGCATAACGGCGCAGCACGTCGCGCACGGCCAGCACCTTGCGCGCATAGTCCCGTGCCCGTGGCTCATCCAGCCAGGTGTGGTAGCGGCCTATTGCCAGCTCCGGGTCCCGTGGCGACGAATCGATGGCTTCCCGCAAGATGCCGGCACCGATCCGCAGGTTGATGGTGGGGTTCAGCAGGTGGGCCAACACCGGCACCCGGTTTCCGTGCCAGCGTACGTTCACCTGCATCCAGCCCAGGTCCGACTCCTTCACGCTTTCCGCCGGCAGGGTGTCCAGCAGTTTCACGGCGGATTCGTAGTCGTCGGGGTAGTGGGACTGTTCCGGCGCCCGGATCGCATAGGGCCAAGGCCCCTCCCGGTTACCCCGGCGATGGCGGCTCTCCACCCAGCCCACGGCATAGAGCAGGTAGGGATCCAGCCGCGCCAACTGCCCGGCATCGGCCCAGGCCGTCCCCCGCAGGGTAAAGCGCTGGGCTTGAGCGCGCGCTTCCTTCGCCAGCAAACCGAAGGCGGCGGAACCGGCAAGCAGGCTGCGGCGGGAAAGTTCAATCATCCGGGATGGGCATGGTTGGGCTAACCCCGGAGGATTACGCCGGGCCGCCGCGTCGGGCAAGGATCAAGGATGGGACGACGGCTTTGACGGTCTTCAATGCCGTTCCAGACCGCTGTCGAGCCAACCCCTGGTCCGACATATCGGCCAAGAATTACATGAAAACAGCGTGTTAGCAGTCGGTTCCCGACCTCCACCGAAATGATGAAAAAACCTGATTTCAGGCGTTGCATCCCAGGGGGGCATGGCTATAGTCCGCGCCCGGACCGGGGAACTGGTCCACGGAACGGTCGGAGCGTAGCGCAGCCTGGTAGCGCATCAGTCTGGGGGACTGGGGGTCGCTGGTTCGAATCCAGTCGCTCCGACCATCCCCGCCCCTCCCCAAGGGCGGACCTTTCAAACAGTATCAGTCAGTTCGGCCAGCCCGGGCAGGATCTCCTGCCCAGGGCTTGCGCCGTTCTCCGTGGCCACGCGCCGCCCTTCCTCGGTCAGGCGACAGACCATCCAATCCGGCATCGTGGGATTGGCGAACCAGGGCTCTGCCCAACCCAGCTCGATGCAGCGACGCACCAGGGTCTTCGGCACTTTCCCACCCTTTTTGTCGAACAGGGGGAGCTTGCCGCCTGCCTGGTCCAGGCCCCGTCGCAGCCAGGCGCGCTGCTGGGCGGTGGGCTGCTGGACGGGTAAACGCGATCTGTTCATGGCCGATGGCACCCTGGGCATCGGGGTGGGACGTCGCCGGGATGCTACGCTAAGCTCCGCACCCATGAAAATGCCGTCGCAGCCGGGGGTTGCCATGCCGGATCAGGATCTGCCTGTCGTCTTCGCGTACATCACTGCCGGGAACCTGGAGGAAGGCGAACGCATTGGCCGCGCGCTCGTGGAGGAGGGGCTGGCCGCCTGCACGAACCTGCTGCCCGGCATGCGCTCCATCTACCGCTGGAAGGGTGCCGTTGAGCAGGCGGAGGAGGTGGTCCTGATCGCCAAGACCCGCGCCGACCGCTTCGACTCGCTGGCAGCCAGGGTCCGGGCCTTGCACAGCTATGACACGCCCTGCGTCGTGGCCCTGCCGGTCACGGCCGGCTCGGCGCCCTACCTGCGGTGGATCGCGTCGGAGAGCACCCAACCCCACGACTGAACGGCAGCCCTGCATTTCTGCGGTCTCTGCCGCGCGGAACCCGCAGCACTGTCATAGCGTTGTCACCTCCGCACAGGGAGGCTTGCCTCCGGAAGCGTCTGCTACCCCTTTCGAAGGGATTGGCAGGCGCGTGTCGCGGCTTATCTGCTGAATCCGGCAGGTAAGCGCGGCGAGTGAAGGAACCGCAGTATGCAGCAGGAGTCAGGCCACGGGGACCCCATGCGGGTGTTGATCGTCGAGGATGAGGCGATCACCGCCCTGCACCTGGAGTCGCTGGTCAGCCAGCTCGGGTATGAGGTGTGCTCCGTCGAGGCGACGGGGGAGGGGGCCGTGGCCGCCGCGGCCGCGCACAAGCCTGACCTGGTGCTGATGGATGTCCGCTTGGCGGGGGAGCTGGACGGCATCGCCGCCGCCTGCCAGATCCGTCGCCAATTCGGCATCCCGTCGCTGCTGGTCACCGCCTACAGCGACGACCGCACCAAGCAGCGGGCGGAGCATTGCAAGACCATGGGCATGCTGTCCAAGCCCTACACCGCCACCCAGGTGGAGCAGATGCTGGCCCGCGCCACCACGGCCCTGGGCGGGGAGATGGGCGGCACCTGCGAGGCGTGACCTCTGCCTGACCTACGTCAAATCTGGGCCCGCCCGGCTTGACCCGCCGGGCCACCCCGGTTAGACAGCCCCCCACATTGGGGAGTAGTCGGCCGTCCCGTCCCGGGGCGGCGCCCGCGTCAACAGACTTGGCGCCCGTCCGTCGGGCCCATGGTGCGGGCAGCGTCCCCCGGCCTACCCAGGCCGGGCCGTGTGGCGAGACCGATGGCGCACCGACCCCGCGGCCGGCGGGGATAGCTGCGTCATTGGACCGTCCGGCCGCCGGGATGCCTTCCCATGATCGCCACCACCGTCCTCGCCCTGGCCCTCAGTCTGGCCATGGACGCCTTTGCCGCCGCCCTGGGCAAGGGCGCCAGCCTCAACCGCCCCTCCTGGTCCAACGCCCTGAAGGTCGGGGCCGTCTTCGGCCTGTTCCAGATGGTGATGCCCCTGGTGGGGTTCGGCTTGGGCGTCGCCTTCGCCGGCCTGATCGAGGCCGTGGACCATTGGGTCGCCTTCGGCCTGCTGGCCGCCATCGGCCTGCGCATGGTGTGGGAGGCCTGGGACGCCGACCCGGGTGAGATGGCGGGCCGCTCCGACCTCGCCCTCACCACCCTGTTCGTGGCGGGCCTCGCCACCTCGATCGACGCCCTGGCCGTGGGCGTGCCCCTGGCCCTGTTCGATGAGCCCATCGTGATGAGCGCCGCAGTGATCGGCCTCGTCACCTTCGCGCTCAGCACCCTGGGCGTCCTGCTGGGTCGCGCCGTCGGCCCCGTCTTCGGCCGCTGGGCCGTGGGGGCGGGCGGCTTGGGCCTGCTGGCCCTCGGTACCAAGATCCTGGTGGAGCACACGCTGGGGGCGTGACCCCCAGCGTGGCATTCCAACCACTTACCCCAGCTTGTTCAGCGCCCGGTCCAGGTCGGCGATGATGTCGTCCACGCTCTCCAGGCCGACGGAGATGCGGATCACGTCCGGCGTGGCGCCCGCCGCCTTCAGACCCTCGGGCGAGAGCTGCCGGTGGGTGGTGCTGGCCGGGTGGATGATCAGGGACCTTGTGTCGCCGATGTTCGCCAGATGGCTGAACAGCTCCACCGACTCCACCATCCTGACGCCCTCCTCGTACCCGCCCTTGAGGCCGAAGGTGAAGACCGCCCCCGCGCCGTTGGGCAGGTAGCGCTTGGCGAGGGCATGGTACGGGCTGTCCGGCAGGCCGGCATAGTTCACCCAGGCCACGGCCGGGTGGCCCTTCAGGAACTCCGCCACCGCCTTGGCATTGGCGCAGTGCCGCTCCATCCGCAGGGCCAGCGTCTCCACCCCCGCGATGGTCAGGAAGGCGTTCAGCGGCGCCATGGACGGGCCCAGGTCGCGCAGCCCGATGGCATGGCCGTGGATGGTGAAGGCCAGGTGGCCGAAGGTGTCGGCGAAGCGCAGGCCGTGGTAGCCCGGCTCCGGCTCGCTCAGCGCCGGGAACTTGCCGTTCCGCCAGTCGAACTTGCCGCTGTCGATGACGATGCCGCCCACGCTGTTGCCATGGCCGGACAGGAACTTGGTGGTGGAATGCACCACCAGCGTCGCCCCGTGCTCGATGGGCCGGCACAGGTAGGGCGTGGCCATGGTGTTGTCCACGATCAGCGGGATGCCCGCCGCGTCGGCCACGTCGGCGATGGCCCGAATGTCGCAGACCACGCCGCCGGGGTTGGCCAGGCTCTCGATGAACAGGGCCTTGGTGCGGGGGGTGATGGCCTTGCGGAAGTTCTCCGGGTCGTCCGGGTCCACGAAGGTCACCTTCCAGCCGAAGGCGCGGGGGAAGCTGTTGGCGAACTGGTTCAGCGACCCGCCATAAAGCTTTTTGCTGGCCACCAGCTCGTCCCCCGGCCCCATCAGGGGAACAAGGCCAGGATCTGCGCCGCGTGGCCGGAACTGGTGCAGGTGCCGCCGACGCCGCCCTCTAGGTTGGCCAGCTTCTCCTCAAGCACAGCCACGGTCGGGTTGGTCAGGCGGCTATAGATGAAGCCCACCTTCTGCAGGTTGAACAGGGCCGCCGCCTCGTCCACGTCCTCGAAGACGAAGCTGGTGGTCTGGTAGATGGGCGTGGCCCGGGCGCCGGTGGCCGGGTCCGGGGCGGAGCCGGCATGGATGGCGCGGGTCTCGAACCCGAAGCTGCGCGGCGACTCGTCGGTCATGGTGGTTCTCCCTGTGCCCCGTCCAAGGGGTCTCGTTAGTCTAGAGCGGTTGCCGGCCTGCCGGGAACCGCTCCGGCGGCGACCGCCGCCGCGCGGCCACGTGGCCGCGGAAGCCAAGCCGCGGATGCGGCGCCGGCGCCTGAGGAACACGAAGACTCAGATCAGTTTCTTCACGGCCTTCACGGGCCGCTTCTTGGTGGTGATGATGTTGGAATTGATGCCCTGCCGGCCGATCTCCCCGAACAGGCGGGCATACTCGATCTTGGGGCAGCGATTCATGATGACGGTGGCGCCAAGCGCCTCCGCCTTGGCCGCGGCCTCGTCGTTGCGCACGCCCAACTGCATCCAGATCACCGGCACGCCCAACTCCGCCGCCTCCACCGCCACGGCTCCTGCGGCCTCGGCGTTGCGGAAGATGTCCACCATGTCCGGCCGCTCCGGCAGGTCCTTCAGGCTGGCATAGGCCTTCTCGCCCAGCACCTCCTTGCCCACCAGCCCGGGGTTGACCGGGATCATGCGGAAACCCTTGTCCGTCATGTACTTGGTCACATAGAAGCTGGCGCGCACCTCGTTGTCCGTGGCGCCGACCACGGCGATGGTCTTCACGCGCCCCAGCACGTCGCGGATGAAGTCGTCGGGTACCAATCGTGGGTCACGTCTTGTCTCCGGTCCGCCTCAGCGGTGGGTCCAGTTGGGGTGGCGCTTGCCGATGAAGGCGTCGATGCCCTCTCCCGCGTCGGGCAGGCCCATGTTGATGGCCATCACCTCTGCCGTGTAGGCGTAGGCGTCCTCCAGGTCCATCTCCCTCTGCCGGTAGAAGGTCTCCTTCCCAGGGTCAGCACCCGGCCGGACTTGGAGGCGATCTTGGCAGCCAGCGCGTCCACGGCCGAGTCCAGTTCCGCCGCCGGCACGGCCCGGTTCAGCAGGCCCAGCCGCACCGCCTCCGCACTGTCGATCGGGTCCCCGGTCAACAGCATCCCCATGGCCGACTTGGCACCCACATTGCGGGTCAGCGCCACCATGGGAGTGGAGCAGAACAGGCCGATGTTCACCCCCGGGGTGGCGAATGTCGCATGGTCTGCCGCAACGGCTAGGTCGCAGGTGGCGACAAGCTGGCACCCGGCCGCCGTGGCCGTGCCCTGCACCTTGGCGATCACCGGCTGGCGCAGCCTGGTGATGCTGATCATCAGCCTGGCGCATTGGCGGAAGGTCTGCAGGTGGCCGTCATGTCCTTGAGTCGCCCGCATCTCCTTCAGGTCATGCCCGGCACAGAACACCGGCCCATTGGCGGCCAGCACCACCACGCGCACGGCCATGTCATGGGCAATCTCGTCCAGCCGGGCCTGCAAGGCGGCCATCAGCCCGCGGGACAGGGCGTTGCGGGCGGCGGGACGGTTCAGGGTCAGGGTCGCCACCCCCGCCTGATCCTGGCGCAGGACCAGCTCCTCGGCGGGCGTGGCATCGGGCAGGGCGGCCATGGGTACACCTCCGGGGCAGGGGCGGCGGGGACCGCATGCTATCCAGCGGAGGCAGGAAACCGCAACGGGGCGAAGGGTTCAACAGCTTTCCTGCTGCCGATCCGGACAAACACGCATTCCTTCTTGTGGAATGGGCGTGTGGCGCAGCTCGGCATCAGCCTCTATACCGGGACAAAAGGCCAGATCATGGGGAGCGCAGGGGTGACACCAGTCCGCAAGCCGGCCGCCATCACCGCGGCGGAGTTTGAGACGATCATGCTGGAGGGCCTGCCCCAGGCAAAGGCCATGGGCGTCCGGGTTGACGTGTTGGAGCACGGCTTCTGCCGCGCCCGCCTGCCGGTGACGGACTTCATGATCCGCCCCGGCGGCACCATCAGCGGCCCGACCCTGTTCGCCATGGCCGACCTTGCCCTGTATGGCGCCGTGCTCAGCATCATCGGGGCCGTGCCCCTGGCGGTGACCAGCCAGATGAGCATCAATTTCCTGCGCAAGCCGGGCCTCGTGGACCTGATCGCCGAGTCCCGCATCCTGCGCGCCGGCAAGCGGTTGGCCTTCGGCGACGTCACGCTTTACTCCGACGGTGATGCCGAACCCGTGGCCCATGCGTCGGGCTCTTACGCCATCCCCAGTCCCAAGGTCGCGCCATAGCAAAGGGGCCGGACCCACCGGCCCGGCCCCCTGGTTCCCACCCTGCGTCGCGCATCAGCGGCGGCGGTCGCAGTACCCGTCATTGTTCCGGTCGCGGCAGCGGTCCCGGTCGCGGCGGTCGTCGTCGCGGTCGTCCTTGTAGCGGTCATAGGCATAGCCCGCGCCCGCCCCACCCACGGCGCCCAACGCCGTGCTGCCAGGTCGCCGCCCAGGATCGCGCCCGCCGCACCGCCCGCCAGGGCGCCCGACGCCGTCCGCTCCTCGGTGGTCGAACCGCAGGCCCCCAGCAGCAGCGTGGCTGCGGTCGCCAGGGTGATGGTCATGGTCCGGGTCTGCATCGTTTCCTCCGCTGATGTCCAAACTGCCGGGTCAACGGCGCGTAAGGCGATGTAGTTCCCGCGAAGGCACGAAGCCGGACGGGACAAAGGGGGAGTCCGGCCGGGCTAACACCACCCGCCGGTACCCTGCACGCCCGGGCAAAGGGGTGTATGCTGGCAGTCCCGCCGCCTCCTGAACGGGATCGCCATGGCCCCGGCTTCCTTCGACGAAGAACTGCGCATCCGCCAGGCCATGCACCTGGTGAAGATGATGCCGTTCCTGGTGTTCGGGAATGTGGCCGTGGCCGGGGGCGTCACCTACCAGTCCTGGGCCGTGGTCCTCGCCAGCGATGCCTGGCTGCCATTAGCCCTGGAAGTCCTGCTGGTTCTCCCCGTGGCGGTCAGTTGGTTCAGGTTGCGCCATGCCCCCGGCCGGAGCGGGTGAGCCACCGCCACATCCGCCGCGTCGTCCTGCACTCCCTGGCCATGGGTCTCACCTGGGCGGCGGCGACGGCCATGTTGTTCCCGCGGCTGGGCGCCTTCGACCAGTTCGTGATGATGACGGGGCTGACGGTGCTCTGCCTCGGCGGGGCCGCCACCATCTTCGCCATCCCGCGCGCCGGGCTGGGCTATGTCGGCCCGCTCTGGCTGGCCCTGATCGCCGCCGCCGTCTTCTTCGACCGGTCGGAGACGCACATCACCCTGCTGTCCGCCGCCATCGCGGGCATCAGCGCGGCCGCGGTGCTGCGGGCCAACTGGCTGACCTTCGTGGACAATGTCCGCACCGCGGCGGAGCGCGCCCAGTTCCTGCACGACAGCTTGGCCGCCAAGGCGGAGGTGGAGGACGCGCTGGACCGGCTCCGCTCCATGCAGCGAACCGTTATCCAGGCGGAAAAGCTGGCCAGCCTCGGCCAGCTCGTGGCCGGCGTGGCGCATGAGATCAACACGCCCGTGGGTATCGGCGTCACCGGCGCCTCCATGCTGGCGGAGGAGGCGGGGCGCGTCTCCGGCCTGCTGGAGGCCGGTCAGTTGAAGAAGAGCCAGCTTGTGGAATTCGTCGCCACCACCCGCGACGGGGCGGGCGTGGTGCTGCACAACCTTCGCCGCGCTGCCGACCTGATCCAGAGCTTCAAGACCGTGGCCGTGGAGCAGACGGCCGCCGAACGCCGCCGCTTCGACCTGCCGGACTTCATCAGGGACGTGCTGGCCTCCCTTGGCCCGGTCCTCGACCGCAGCCGGATCCAGGTCTCCTTCGACGGCCCGCCGCAGCTGGAGGTGGACAGCTATCCCGGCGCCGTCTCGCAGGTCCTGACCAACCTCTGCATCAATGCCCAGATGCATGCCTTCGAAGAAGGGAAGGGCGGCAACCTGCGGATCACCCTGTGGGAAAGCGCCGGCCAGGTGCGGCTGGACGTGGCGGATGACGGCAGGGGCATCCCGGCCCGGAACCTGGGCCAGGTCTTCGACCCCTTCTTCACCACCCGGCGCGGGTCCGGCGGCTCGGGCCTCGGCCTGCACATCGTCTACAACCAGGTCTCAGGTATCCTGGGCGGCGGCATCGAGGTGGAGAGCACCATGGGGCAGGGGACCCGGTTCATCATCCGCTTCCCGCAGGTCGCGCCCGCGCCGCTGCGGGGGGATATCGGCGTGGTGCCGCATGGCCTGAAAAAAACCAGCTAAATCAAGAGCTTTGCGGATAGGGTATCATAATACCGTTTACTAGACCATTGCCGAAGCATGCTTATCCGCCTTGACGGCGCGCCCTGGCTTCCGTACAACCCACACCGCTTCGGCGCCGGATGTCATGTCCGGTGCCGTCAACCGTTTCACCGCCGAGTGTTCCGATGAAGACGTTCAATCTGAAGCCGGCCGACATCGAGAAGAAGTGGATTCTGATCGATGCCGACGGCCTGGTGCTCGGGCGTCTTGCCAGCCAGATCGCCATGCGACTGCGCGGCAAGCACAAGCCCACCTTCACCCCCCACATGGATTGCGGCGACAACGTCGTCGTGATCAACGCCGAGAAGGTCAAGCTGACTGGCAACAAGCGCCAGGATGACATCTTCTACTGGCACACCGGCTACCCCGGCGGGATCAAGGGTCGTTCCAAGGGCCAGATCCTGGACGGCCGGTACCCCGAGCGGGTCATCATCAAGGCGGTGGAGCGGATGATCACCCGCGGGCCGCTGGGCCGCCGCCAGATGTCCAACCTGCGCGTCTATGCCGGCGCCAGCCACCCGCACGAGGCCCAGCAGCCCGAGGTGCTGGACGTGTCGGCCCTGAACCCGAAGAACAAGCGAGTCTGATAGCATGGCCACCACACTCACCAGCCTCGCCGACCTGAAGCAGGGTGGGGCCTCCGGCGCCACCGTCGCCCCGGCCGCCGCCACGCCGGCCGAGCCGAAGATCGACAACCTCGGCCGCTCCTACGCCACGGGCAAGCGCAAGAACGCGGTTGCCCGCGTCTGGATCAAGCCGGGCAAGGGCAAGATCACCGTCAACGGCCGGGACCAGGAGGTCTACTTCGCCCGCCCCGTGCTGCGGATGATGATCGACCAGCCGTTCCTGATCACCGGCCGCCGTGAGCAGTTCGACGTGATCTGCACCGTGTCCGGCGGTGGCCTGTCCGGCCAGGCCGGCGCCCTGCGCCACGGCATCAGCAAGGCCCTGACCTACTACGAGCCGGGCCTGCGCCCGCCGCTGAAGGCCGCCGGCCTGCTGACCCGCGACCCGCGCGTGGTCGAGCGTAAGAAGTACGGCAAGGCCAAGGCTCGCCGTTCCTTCCAGTTCTCCAAGCGCTAAGCCGTCCCGGGGCAACCCGGTTCTGCTGCGAAGGGCCGTCCCGCCAGGGACGGCCCTTTTCGTTTGAGCTCCCGTTCCCTCGCTCCGGGGGAAGGGAAAAACGACTTTCGAATTCGAAACTCACCCCGCCGCCTTGCCCTCCAGCGTGTCCGCCTTGCGCAGGTCCGGGAACCACCAGGCCCACAGACCCACCACCACCAGCGTGCCCACCCCGCCCAGCACCACGGCCGGGCCGGCGCCGAACAGGGCGGCGGTGACGCCGGACTCGAACTCGCCCAACTGGTTGCTGGCTCCGATGAAGACGCCGTTCACGGCGCTGACCCGGCCGCGCATCTCATCCGGCGTCTCCAACTGCACCAGGGTCATGCGCACATAGACGCTGACCATGTCCGCCGCCCCCATCACCACCAGGCTGACCAGTGCCACCAGCACGCTGGTGGTCAGGCCGAAGATGATGGTGCCGATACCGAACAGGGCCACGCAGGCGAACAGGATCGGCCCCACGTTCCGCCGCAACGGCCACACCGACAGGGCAAGGCCGGTGGCCAGCGCCCCCACGGCCGGCCCGGCGCGCAGCACGCCCACCAGCTCCGGCCCCGCCAGGAACTGCTCCTTCGCCAGCACCGGCAGCAGGGCCGTGGCCCCGCCCAGCAGCACGGCGAACAGGTCGAGGGAGATGGCGCCCAGCACGATGGGCTTGGCCCGGATAAAGCGGATGCCGGCCAGCAGTGTCTCCAGCGTGATGGGCCGGCGGTCTACGGGCCGCGGGGTGATCCGGATGCACAGGATCAGGCAGGCCGCCGCCAGGAACAGCCCGGCGCTGACCGCGAAGACCCAGGTCCCGATGAACCCGTAGAGCAGCCCGCCCAGCGCCGGCCCGACGATGCTCGCCCCCTGCCACGCGGAGGAGTTCAGCGCCACTGCCCGCGGGAAGACGTTCGTCGGCACAAGGTTCGGCACCAGCGCGCTTGCGGCGGGTGACTCGAACGCCCGCCCCACGCCCAGGACCACGACGGCGAAGAAGGCCAGGGCCAGGGAATGGCTGTCGCCGGTCAACGACAGGGCCAGCAATCCCATGGCCGCCACTTCCAGCACTTGGCAAGCCACGATCACCCGCCGCCGGTCAAACCGGTCTGCCACATGGCCTGTGACCAGGATCAGGGCGATGGCCGGCAGGAACTCCGCCAACCCCACCAGCCCAGGGCCATGGCGCTGCCGCTCACGTCATAGACCCGCCAGCCGGTGGCCACGATCTGGATTTGAAGGGCCAGGATTGAGCAGACCCGGGCGAACCAGAACAAGGTGAAGGGCAGGTAGCGGAACGGCCCCCGCTCGGGTGGGGCGGCGGCCAGGGTGTCGGCGGTGGGTGGGGTCATGGGGCCTGAAAGGGCAGCGGCATGTAGGGGCATCACTATGGGCGACCGCCGCGCCGGACCGCATCCGGCCACTCACGCAGGGCTGCCTTGCGGCGGGGCTCGCCGCCGGCCGGGCTTCTGTCTATGATCCCGGCCGCACAATACCGGAGGAACCGTGGCCCTGACCGATGACGTGGTGGTGCGCGTGGCGCAGCGGCGCGACGTGCCGGAAATCGTTGCCCTGCTGCTGGATGACACGCTCGGCAGCGGGCGGGAGCAGGTGGAGGACCTGGAACCCTACTTCGAGGCCTGGGATGAGATCGCCCTGGACCCGGCGACGGAAATCCTGGTGCTGGACCTGGACAGCCGGGTCGTCGCCACCGCAACCTTGACCTACACCCGCCACCTCGCCCGCCAAGGTTTGCGCCGCTGCACGGTGGAGGCGGTGCGCGTCGCGGGGGACTTGCGGAGCCAAGGGCTCGGCAAGCTGTTGATTGAGGCCTGCCTGGACATGGCCCGGGCTCGGGGCTGTGGCCTCGTCCAGCTCACCAGCGACAAGAGCCGGGCGGATGCGCACAGGTTCTACCTGGGGCTCGGCTTTCAGGCATCACACGAAGGTTTCAAGCTGTATCTCTGACCGCGACGTCCCCATCCCCGCCGGAGGAGCCATCCCATGACCCCGACACCGCCCCCGTCCGCGTCGCCATCCTGGGCGCTTCCGGCTATACGGGCGCCGAGCTGATGCGCCTGCTGCTGCGCCATCCCGGCGTGCAGATCACGACCCTGACCGGGGAGCGGCAGGCGGGCCGGCCGGTGGCGGAGGTGTTCCCCCACCTTGCTTCCTTCGGCTTGCCGGACCTGGTGAAGATGGAGCAGGTGGACTGGGCGAACGTGGACTTCGTCTTCTGCGCGCTGCCGCACGGCACCACCCAGGACGTCATCGCCGCCCTGCCCAAGACCATAAAGGTCTGCGACCTGTCCGCCGACTTCCGGCTGGCGAACGTCGAAACCTATGCCAAGTGGTACGGCCATGCCCACAAGGCACCCGATCTTCAGCGGGAAGCCGTCTATGGCCTGTCGGAGCTGAACCGTACCGGCGTGCAGAACGCGCGGCTGGTGGCCAACCCCGGCTGCTATCCCACCTCGGCCCAACTCCCCCTGATCCCGCTGCTGCTGGCCGGCCAGGTCGAGGCGCAGGAGATCATCATCGACGCCAAGTCCGGCGTCTCCGGCGCCGGGCGCGACGCCAAGCAGGCCAACCTGTTCGGTGAGGTGGCGGAGGGCATCCACCCCTACGGCATCGCCAGCCACCGCCACGCGCCGGAGATCGAACAAGGCCTATCCCTGGCCGCGGGGGAGCCGCTGCTGGTCGCCTTCACCCCCCACCTGATGCCCATGAGCCGCGGCATCCTCGCCACCACCTATGTCCGGCTGAAGGGCGGGGCCACCGCCGCCGACCTGCGCGCCACCTTGGCGGAGACGTACGCCAAGGAGCCTTTCGTGAAGGTCCTGCCGGAGGGCATCGCCCCCCAGACCCGCCATGTCCGCGGCTCCAACCTCTGCCTGATGAACGTCTTCGCCGACCGGCTGCCCGGCCGGGCCATCATCGTCTCCGCCATCGACAACCTCGTTAAGGGCGCGTCCGGCCAAGCCATCCAGAACATGAACATCATGCTGGGCTTCGATGAGACGGCGGGCCTGGAGGTGGTGCCCGTCTATCCGTGAGGGGCATTTTGATGGAAGGGGAGAGCACGATGACCGACCACCTCACGTCCGCCCGGCCCACCCTGCTGCCCTTCCGCGGCAAGCGGCCGGTGGTTCACCCCAGTGCCTTCCTCTCCAACGCCGTGGTGATCGGCGACGTGGAGGTGGGGGCGGATGCCAGCCTGTGGTTCGGTGTCACCGTCCGCGGCGACGTGAATGAGATCCGCATCGGCCGCGGCACCAACATCCAGGACGGCACCGTCATCCACTGCACCACTGACAAGTTCGGCACCTACATTGGTGAGGACGTGCTGGTCGGCCACCTGGCCCTGCTCCACGGCTGCGTGGTGGAGGACGGCGCCTTCATCGGCATGAAGGCCTGCCTGATGGATGGGGTGGTGGTGGAGAAGGGCGCCATGGTCGCCGCCGGCGCCCTGGTCACCCCCGGCAAGCGGGTCAAGTCTGGCGAACTCTGGGCCGGCAGCCCCGCCAAGTTCGTCCGGATGCTGACCGACGAGGAAAAGGCCAACCTGCCCAAGGCCGCGCCGCACTACGTACAGTTGGCACAGCAGTACTTGCGGGAGGCGGGGGAAGGGTGAAGGTCAGACAGCTTCCGGCGAGGGCAGTGGAGAGTAGCGGATGTCGTCTTCCGTCCTGACCTCCAGCAAGCCGTTCACAAGGTCTTCCCTGGCAGCCAGATAGTCCAAGACAGCGCCCATCAGCTTCATCTGGTGGTCGCGGTCACCCTGTTCGACGAAGATGATCAGGCCGGCATGGATATCGAGCGACGCTGCCAGTTTGCGGAAATCACGCCCGTTGTTCGTCACCAGGGTCCAATCACCGTCGGACATTTCCCTCACAAGCACATGGTCCGGCGTGCCGCGCCATCCCATGTGGGTGACATGCTCGGCGACATGGCCACGACTCCTTGCCATGAAGGCCAGCCTTGGGGTCAGGCACTCATCGACCAAGAACTTGAACAAGATGTCAGTCCAGGTCGTTCGGGTTGGCCTGGGCGTAGGCGATCGCCGCGCGTATGCCCTCCAGATCGATTGACGGATAGTCCGTCATGATCTCGTAGTCGGAGTATCCTGAGCGCACCATCAGCGCGATGGTCTTCGCCGGGACCCTTGTGCCACGGATCACGGGCATCCCGCCCAGGATGTTCGGGTCCCTGACGACCTCCGCCGGAAGCTTCCGACGCGGGCGGATATGGTTCATGGTATCGGCCTCCCCGGGGAACGGCGGCGCCCCTGCCGGTGCCTGGCCGGGGCGCCGCGCATCATAGCAGGAACAGGCTCACTCCACGATCCGCACCTTGACGTAGGACCCGGGCGCCGCCTCCAGCGCGGGCAGGCCGCCCTGGCCGGGGACACGGGCAGGGACCTTGCCGCCGGCGTACTTGGAGACCCACTTCTGGTATTCCGGCCACCAGGACCCCGGCAGTTGCTTCGCCGTGGCCAGCCACTGCTCCGGGTCCTTCGGGCACTTGGTGTTCAGGAAGTGGCTGTACTTCTCCGCCGACGGCGGGTTCACCACGCCGGCGATATGGCCGGACGCCGCCAGGACGAACTTCACCGGCCCGCTGTAGAGCTGCGTGGCGGTGTAGGTGCTCTTCCACGGGGTGATGTGGTCTTCCCGGGTGGAGAGCATGAAGGTCGGCACCTCGATCTTCCGCAGGTCGATGGGCACGCCTTTGACGCTGATGCCGCCCGGCTGCACCAGCAGGTTCCGCTGGTACATGTTGCGCAGGTAGAAGCTGTGCATGGCCGCCGGCATGCGGGTGGCGTCGGAGTTCCAGTACAGCAGGTCGAACGGGAACGGGTCCTTGCCCAGCAGGTAGTTGTTTACCACGAACGACCAGATCAGGTCGTTGGCCCGCAGCATGTTGAAGGTGGTCGCCATGGTCTGCCCGTTCAGGTAGCCCTGGCTGTTCATCTTCTCCTCGAGTGTCGCGAGCTGTTCCTCATCGATGAAGACCGACAGCTCCCCCGGTTCCTTGAAGTCCACCAGGGTCACCAGGTACATGGCGCTCTTGATGCGGTCGGTATCACCCGTGGCGGCCATGTAGGCGAGGGTGGAGGACAACAGCGTCCCGCCGATGCAATAGCCGATGACGTTCAGTTCCCGCTCCCCGGTCGCCTTCTCGATGGCGTCGAAGGCGGCCAGCGGCCCCAACTCCATGTAATCGTCCCAACCCTTGTCGGAGAGCGACTCGTCCGGGTTGATCCAGGAGATGATGAAGACCGTGTGCCCCTGGTCCGTCAGCCACTTCACCAGGCTGTTCTGGGGCCGCAGGTCCAGGATGTAGAACTTGTTGATCCAGGGCGGGATCACCAGCAGGGGGCGCTTGAACTGCTGCTCCGTCGTCGGCTCATACTGGATGAGCTGCATCAGCTCGTTCTGGTAGACCACCTTGCCCGGGGTGACGGCGATGTTGCGACCCACCTCGAACTTGGAATAGTCGGTCATGGAGATGGCAAGCTGGCCCTTGCCGCGCTCCAGGTCGTGCAGCAGGTTCTCCAGCCCCTTCACCAGGTTCTCGCCGCCCGTCTCCAGCGTGGTGCGCAGCACCTCCGGGTTGGTCATGACGAAGTTGCTGGGCGCCATGGCGTCCACGAACTGCCGGGTATAGAAGTCCACCTTGCGTGCCGTCTTGTCGTCCAGCCCCTCCACGTCCTTCACGGTGGCCTGCAGCCAGCGGGCGGTCAGCAGGTAGGACTGCTTGATATAGTCGAACAGCGTGTTCTCATCCCAGGCGCTGTCCTTGAAGCGCTTGTCCTCCTTGGCCGGGCGGATCACCGGTTCCGCGTCCTGGCCCAGGAACCGGGCGGTGGTCCGCTGCCAGAGCGTCATGTAGTCCTGCCACAGGCTCATCTGCGCCTGCATCAGCTTGGCAGGGTCCGTCATCAGCTTGGTGGTCATCTCCAGGAACGCGTTGCCGATGTGGCCGGCGCCGTTGGTGGCGCCCCATCGGCCTGCTTGGCCAGGAATTCCGTCACCAGACGCTGGCTCTGCTCCGCGATGCGCGCCATGGCGCGGGACATCTCCACCGGGTCGGGGAGCTTGACGTCGTGGCCGTGCTGGGTGTCTGCCATGGTGCGTCTTCCTCGTTCGGCCGGCGGGACCGGCGCTTGTTCTGGTGCATGTCCCCGTCAATGGGCGGGTGTGCGTGGAACACCTGCCGGGCCTGGGCATTCCACCTTGCCCGGCCAACCGTTTTCATACACGATCCGTGCATGTTTTTCACCCTGACCCGCATCAAGCTGCGGCACCATGTCCGCAGGCTTGCCGCCCCCGCCATGGCCCTCGCCGCCCTGTCGGTGCTGCCCGGTTGCGCCAACGTTCCCCTGCCGGACGTGGTGTTCGACGACGGGCCCGCCACCGCCACCCCCGACCAGGTCGCCTCCAAGGACCCGCAGGCCGCCCTGACCGGGGCCCGCCCGATCCGCCGCGCCGACCCCGGGGTGGATGGCTACCCGAACCTGTCCACGGTCCCACCCCGCCCGAATGAGTTCTCCACGCCCGTGGAGCGGCAGGCCCTGCTGGATCGCCTCACCGCCGACCGGGGGGAGGGGGAGGCCGTGGCCGGCAATTTGCGCGCGACCGACGTGCCGGCGCCGAAGGCCCCGGTGACCACCGGGCTGCCCGCCGTCCCCGACGCGCCACCGCCCGTCCCGCAAGCCGCGCCGCGGGTACCATGACGCTTGCCGATGGCTGTCCGGGGGCGGGCGCCGTGAAGGGGGCGCCGCTCCTCCTCCTCAGGCTGGAGGGGGCCGCGGCCCTGGCCTTGAGCGTGCTGGCCTATCGGGAGATGGGTGGCGGTTGGGGTTGGTTCCTCGGCCTGTTCCTGCTGCCGGACCTGTCCATGCTGGGCTACATGCTGGGCGCGCGGGCCGGTGCCGCTTGCTACAACCTTGCCCACACCTACCTGGCACCGGCCCTGGTGGGCATCGCCGCCTGGGTCGCTGGCGCGGAGATGGCCGTCCTGGGCAGCCTCATCTGGTCGGCCCACGTCGGCTTCGACCGCCTGTTGGGCTATGGCCTGAAGTACCCGGACGCCTTCGGCAGCACCCACCTGGGCACCATCGGCCGCGCCGCGCGCCGCGCCGGCCCCGAATTGTAACAGCCTTGCGCATAAAGCCGCGGTCCCGTGCCGAATATTCCTATCGCGGCAAGGTGAATGCGGGGCTACATAGGCGGACCGACAACCCCCTGCCAGGCCCGTGCCCCCAAATGACCGAGCCCGAATTCCACCGGATCAAGCGCCTCCCGCCCTACGTCTTCGCGGAAGTCAACGCCATGAAGGCCAAGGCCCGCGCCGCCGGGGAGGACGTGATCGACCTCGGCATGGGCAACCCCGACCAGCCGACCCCGCCGCACATCGTGGCGAAGCTGGTGGAGGCCGTGCAGGACGGCAAGACCCACCGCTACAGCCAGAGCCGGGGCATCCCCGGCCTGCGCCGCGCCATCAGCGCCTATTACAAGCGCCGCTTCGACGTGGACATCGACCCGGAGACGGAGGCGATCGTCACCATCGGCTCGAAGGAGGGCCTGGCCAACTTGGCCCAGGCCATCACCAGCCCCGGCGACGTGATCCTGGTGCCGAACCCCAGCTACCCCATTCACCCCTTCGGCTTCATGTTGGCGGGCGCCGCCCTGCGGCACATCCCGGTGAATGAGGGGCTGGAGGGTTTCGTCCCGGCGCTGGAGCGGGCCATCCGCCACTCCGTGCCCAAGCCCACGGCCCTGATCGTCAGCTTCCCGGCCAACCCACCGGCCAGGTGGTGACGCTGGACTTCTACCGACCCATCGTGGAGCTGTGCCTGAAGCACGGCATCTACATCCTGTCCGACATCGCCTATGCGGAGATCTATTTCGACGGCAACCCGCCGCCGTCGGTGCTGCAGATCCCAGAGGCGCGCGACATCACGGTGGAGTTCAACAGCCTGTCGAAGACCTACAACATGCCGGGCTGGCGGGTGGGCTTCGGCGTGGGTTCCAAGAAGCTCGTCGGCGCGCTCGCCAAGTTCAAGTCCTACGTGGACTACGGCGCCTTCACCCCCATCCAGGTGGCCGCCACCGCCGCCCTGAACGGCCCGCAGGACTGCGTGCTGGAAATCCGCGAGATGTACCGCCAGCGCCGCGACGTGCTGGTGGAGGGATTGGCCGCCGCCGGCTGGAAGGTGCCGTCGCCCAAGGCCAGCATGTTCGTCTGGGCAGAGATCCCGGCGCCCTTCAAGCATCTCGGCAGCCTTGAATTCGCGAAGCTCCTGATGCAGGAAGCCAGGGTCGCCGTCAGCCCCGGGATCGGCTTCGGGGAATATGGCGACAGCCACGTCCGTTTCGGGCTGGTGGAGAACACGCAGCGCATCCGGCAGGCCTGCCGCAGCATCAAGGCCTTCCTGGAACGCGCCCGCAAACAGAACGCGCCGGTGGGTGAGACCATCGCCTGACCGGCGCCGCTGAGGGGGACCGTGATGAAAGCTGCCGCACCGCTGAAGGTCGGGATCGCAGGGCTCGGCACCGTGGGCGGGGGCGTGCTGCGCCTGCTGGAGACCCAGGCCGAGCTGCTTGAGGCGCGCTGCGGCCGCCGCATCATCGTCACGGCCGTCAGCGCCCGCGACCGGACCAAGGACCGGGGTACCGACCTGTCCGCCGTGCGCTGGTACGACGACGCTTCCGTCATGGCCACCGACCCCGACCTGGACGTGGTGGTGGAACTGGTGGGCGGCAGCGATGGCATCGCCAAGCGGACGGTGGAGGCCGCTTTCGCCCATGGCCGCCACGTGGTCACCGCCAACAAGGCCCTGCTGGCCCACCATGGCGCCGCCCTGGCCCTTGCGGCGGAGGAGAAGGGCCTGACCCTCGCCTATGAGGCGGCGGTGGCCGGCGGCATCCCTGCCATCAAGGGGCTGCGGGAAGGGCTGGCCGGCAACAACATCCGTGAGGTGCACGGCATCCTGAACGGCACCTGCAACTACATCCTGACGGAGATGCGCACCACCGGCCGGGAGTTCGCGGAGGTGTTGGCCGATGCCCAGAAGCTGGGCTATGCGGAGGCAGACCCCAGCTTCGACATCGACGGCATCGACGCCGCCCACAAGCTGGCCGTGCTGACCGGCGTCGCCTTCGGGGTGACGGTGGATTTCGCGGCGGTGCATGTGGAGGGCATCCGCCACATCTCCTCCCTGGACATCGAGTACGCGCAGGAGCTGGGCTACCGCATCCGCCTGCTGGGCATCGCCCGCCGGACGGACCAGGGGATTGAGCAGCGGGTCCATCCCTGCATGGTCCCCATCGGCAGCCCCATTGGCGCCACGGACGGCGTGTTCAACGCCGTCGTCGCCGACGGCGACTTCGTGGACAAGGTGGTGCTGGTCGGCCGCGGGGCCGGGGCCGGTCCCACCGCGTCGGCCGTGGTGGCGGATTTGCTGGACATCGCCCGTGGGCGCTCCACCCCGACCTTCGGCGTCCCTGCCGGTCGGCTGGCATCCCTGGTGGCGTCGCCCATCGACCGGCGCAAGGGAAGGTACTACGTTCGTTTGATGGTGGTTGACAGGCCCGGCGTGATAGCGGACATCGCGGCGTCCCTGCGTGACCAGAACGTCTCCATGGAGGCGTTCCTGCAGCGCGGCCGGGCGCCCGGTGAAGCCGTGCCCGTGGTGCTGACCACCCACGACACGGAAGAGGCGGCCATGCAGCGTGCCCTTGCCCTCATCGGCGGGTTGGACGCGGTGCTGGAGCCGCCCCGCATGATCCGGATCGAGGATTTCTGATACGGCGGGAAACACCCGCGCTGACGTACGTACGACAAGGGGGAAACGAGTATGGCAACCGATCACGCCGTTCCGGCCAGCGTCCGGGGCGACATCTCGCTGGTCATGGACCGCAACCTCGCGCTCGAGGTGGTCCGGGTCACCGAGGCGGCGGCGCTGAGCGCATCGCTGCTGATGGGCCGTGGCGACGAGAAGGCTGCCGACCAGGCCGCCGTGGACGCCATGCGCCAGGCCCTGAACAGCCTGTCCATCGACGGCACCGTGGTGATCGGCGAGGGTGAGCGCGACGAGGCCCCCATGCTGTACATCGGGGAGAAGGTCGGCACGGGCATCGGCCCGAAGATCGACATCGCCCTGGACCCGCTGGAGGGCACCACCATCTGCGCCAAGGGCGGCCCGAACTCCCTGGCGGTCATCGCCATGGCGGAGCATGGCGGCTTCCTGAACGCCCCCGACGTCTACATGGACAAGATCGCCGTGGGCGGCGGCCTGCCCGAGGGTGTGGTCGACCTGGACGAGACGGTGGACAACAACCTGAAGAACCTCGCCAAGGCCAAGGGCGCCGACGTGTCGGAGCTGGTGGTCTGCGTGCTGGACCGCCCCCGCCACGCGGAGATCATCGCCCGCATCCGTGAGGCCGGCGCCCGCATCATGCTGATCGGCGACGGCGACGTCTCCGGCGTCATCGCCACCAGCCAAGCGGCCAGCGGCATCGACATGTACATGGGCTCCGGCGGCGCGCCGGAAGGCGTGCTGGCCGCCGCGGCCCTGCGCTGCATCGGCGGCCAGTTCCAGGGCCGGCTGCTGTTCCGTAACGACGACGAGCGGGAGCGTGCCAAGCGCTGGGGCGTCACCGACCTGAACAAGAAGTACAGCCTGACCGAGCTGGCGAAGGGCGACGTGATGTTCTGCGCCACCGGCGTCACCACCGGCGCCATGCTGCGCGGCGTGCGCCGCTTCCCCGGCGGCGCCGTCACCCACTCCGTGGTCATGCGCTCCAAGAGCGGCACCGTCCGCTACGTGGAGGCGCACCACAACTTCCGCACCAAGACCAGCATCATCCCGGAGAAGAAGGGCTGAACCAAAGCCCCTCTTCGTGAACCATGACAACGGGCGGAGCTTCGGCTCCGCCCGTTTTGCTTGGCTGGCATGGGGACCCCCGTCCGGTGTAAAGCTGTCGGCCATCCCTCCGCACGCATCCGACGGTACCCGAGCATGTCCGACACCGCCTTCCTCGGCATCGAGCGATCCCTGGCCGGCAAGCGCTGGCGGGCCCGCGCGGTGGATGAGCGGTTGGCGCTGGCCCTGTCCCAGGGGCACGGCCTGCCGGAACTGGTGGGCCGCCTGCTGGCGGGCCGTGGTGTGGGGGTGGAGGAGGCGGACCGCTTCCTGCAACCCACCCTGCGCGCCCTGCTGCCCGACCCCAACGGGCTGAAGGACATGGACAAGGCCGCCGCCCGGGTCGCTGCCGCGATCCGCGACGGGGAGGCGGTGGCCGTCTTCGGCGACTATGACGTGGACGGGGCGACGTCCTCCGCCCTGATGACCCGTTTCTTCCGCGCGGTGGGCCGCCGCTTGCGGGTCTATATCCCCGACCGTATCCAGGAAGGCTATGGCCCCAACCTGCCCGCCCTGCAGAAGCTGGCTGCAGAGGGGATCCGGCTGGTGGTCACCGTGGACTGCGGCGTCACCTCCTTCGACCCGCTGGCCGGCGCCGCCGACGCGGGTCTGGAGGTGGTGGTGGTGGACCACCACAAGGCGGAGCCGCGCCTGCCCAAGGCAGTGGCCGTGGTCAACCCCAACCGGCTGGACGAACCCGCGGGCGGGCCGTTGAGCACCCTGGCCGCCGTGGGCGTCACCTTCCTGCTGATCGTCGCCGTGAACCGGGAGCTGCGCCGCTCCGGCTGGTACCAGGCCCAGGGCATCGCCGAGCCGGACCTGATGTCCTGGCTGGACATCGTGGCCCTGGGAACGGTCTGCGACGTGGTGCCCCTGGTGGGGCTGAACCGGGCCTATGTGTCCCAGGGCCTGCGGGTCATGGCCAAGCGCGGCAACCCCGGCATCGCGGCCCTGGCCGACGTGGCCGGGGTGAACGACCGGATGGACGCCTACCATGCCGGCTTCATCGTCGGCCCGCGGGTGAACGCCGGCGGTCGGGTGGGCAGCTCGGAGCTGGGCGCCCGCATCCTCGCCACCGACGACCCGGTGGAGGCGGCGGACCTCGCCCGGCAACTCCACGCCTACAACGCGGAGCGCCGCACCATCGAGGCGGAGGTGCTGGAACAGGCGCTGGAGCAGGTGGGCACCTCCGTGGATGTCAGCCCGGAGCTGGTGCTGGCGGCGGGGGAGGGCTGGCACCCCGGCGTCATCGGTATCGTCGCCGCCCGGCTGAAGGAACGTTACGCCCGCCCCGCCTGCGTCGTCGCCCTGGACGGGCTGCTGGGCAAGGCATCGGGCCGCTCCGTGCGCGGGGTGGACCTTGGCTCCGCCGTCATCGCCGCGCGTCAGGCCGGGCTGCTGGTGGCGGGCGGCGGCCATGCCATGGCGGCGGGCTTCACTGTGGAGCGGGAGAGGCTGGAGGACCTCCGCGGCTTCCTTCGTGACCGCATCGCCGCCCAACTGGCGGGGGCCGGGCCCTTGGTGCCGACCTTGACCCTGGACTCCGCCCTCACCGTGCGCGGCGCCAACCCGGGGCTGATGGAGCATCTGGAGCGGCTGGCGCCCTATGGCACCGGCAACTCCGAGCCCCGCTTCGCCGTCACCGACGCCCGCATCGTCCGGGCCGACGTGGTGGGCGGGGCCCATGTGCGCTGCGTCCTGACGGGGCCGGACGGGTCCAAGCTGAAGGCCATCGCCTTCCGTTCCCTGGACACGGACCTTGGCCGCGGCCTGCTCCAGTCCGGTGGCGTGCCCATGCACCTGGCCGGTACCCTGCGCCCTGACCGCTGGAACGGGAATGACGGGGTGCAACTCCTCATCGACGACGCAGCCCCCGCCAGCGGTGCTTCCTTCAACGCTTAGCGGTCAGCGGAAAAGACCTGTTCCACTTTCGATACAGACATCCATCTTCCAGACCGATATAGTTTCCCGAGGGGCCGACGCGAACCCGCGCAGAACGGGATTGTCGGCATGGGGGACAGGGGTGTCATGGCGGCTCGCGTTGGGGGGACGGCAGCGGATCGGGCGGGGACGGAAGCTCCGGGTCCGGACGGCGCCCTTGCCAAGCTGGAAGCCCATTTCCGCAGCCTGGACGAACCCGCCCTGCTGCGCGTGGCCCGGGCGGTGGAACTCGCCCGTGCCGGCGACCGCAAGGACCCCACCGACGAACAGATCCTCAGCAGCCTCCGCCCCCGCCTGCGGGAACTGCGCCCCCCGCGGGTGCCGACCCTGCAACGGGTCATCTGCCAGGGCTTCGAGCCCTTCCTGCATGATGGGCCATTCCCGGAGGAGAAGCGCCGCGGCCACCTGTCCCGCGCCGTACTGGGACCCTGGTGGCGGCTGCTTCTGACCAGCCCCGACCGTCAAACCCTGGTGGCCCTGGAGGTCGGGTACGGCAAGGCCGTGCAGGACCACCGCGCCGACGCCGCGGAAAGCTTCGGCACCCAGGCGGCTTCCGTCGCTCTCGGCATGACCGCCACCCTCCTGGCAGAGGCGGACCGGTCCATTGGCCGGCGGGCCGAGCTGGCCCAGACCCTGGGCGGGGAACAAGGGCTGGCCGACCTGCGGGAACTGGCCCTGTTGCTGCGCCTCCGCCCGCGGCTGGTCCCCGCCCTCGACCGGGTCCGCCAGGCAGCCCCCCTGGACATGGGCTGGCGGGTGGCTGACTTCACGCCCGCCGCGGTGATCGCCGCCCGCAACGCCTATCTCGACCTGCATGACGCGGAGCCGGAGTTGGTCGAGTATCTCTTCCTCGGCCTGATGGGCGCGCTGGCCCAGCCCTGGCAGGCCCTGCGGCTGGTCCGCGTCCTGTCCCAGGACATGTCCAAGGCGGCGGGCCACCCGGCCGCCCTGATCCCGGCCCGCCTGTTCTCCGACCTCACCCGCACCCTGGGTGAGATCGGCCGCCAAGTGGGCGGGGAGGGGCAGATGAGCCGCCGGGCCTGGCTGCTGACCTGCGCCAAGCTGGTCTCCGACGCCGGCCAGATGGTGAAGGGGCTGGCGGAGGAAGGGCAGGTGGATGCCCACCCCGACTGGCAGAAGCTGCTGGCGGAGGCCCGGCAGAAGGTGGCCCAGGCGGTGGACGGGTTCGCCGCCCTGGCCCTGCGCGAATGCCTCCAGGTCCTTCCCGTGCGGCAGGTGCGGGAGGACGGGGGCCAGGCCCGTCAGGAACCGGACATGACCCGCGCCCTGACGGAAGAACAGGTGGCCACCGCCCAGGCCGCAACCGTTCTGTTCGCCGCCGTGCGCAAGCTGGCGGAGCAGGAACGCCTGGACCGCTCCATCCGCGCCAAGGAAGCGGATCTGGAACAGTCCCTGAAGATCGGCATCGACTTCCGGATCGAGTATCTGCGCGCCCGCCTGAAGCACGGCATCGCCATCGCCCAGCTCGACGCCGTGCACCAGGTGCTGAAGGGCCTGCCCGGCATCAACATCATCCGCGACCTGGAATACCGGGTGGAACGCACCCTGGAACGCTTCCGGGCGTGACAAGCCCGCGACAGCGCATCAGCCCCCTGCGTCGCCCACACAACTAAGCGCTTGCAACGGCCGCGTTACCCCGCTAACAAGACGCCCGCCGCACGACGTCCCCATCGTCTAGAGGCCTAGGACACCAGCCTTTCACGTTGGCAGCACGGGTTCGAATCCCGTTGGGGACGCCACTCCTTCCGTCGGCTCACGCACTTTCGAATTCGAAAGTCGCTTTGTTTCCCCTTCAGCGTTGCGTTTGGCTTCCCGGCGCCTCTGGCAACCGGACATCTCCCCTGCGTGCCGCGCTTTCGGATAGCGTAGCCGGTCGACTGTGCCGCCGCGACCGGAGACGTTTCATGCCTGCCTTGTACCGCGCCGCCCTGGTGGTAGCCCTCGCCATCGTCCTCTCCGTTCCGGGCGCCATCCCGACCCATGCTGGGACGCGCGGCAAGGATGACCTGCTCCAGGCCGGGGTGACAGCGGCCGCTGTGGCGGGGCTGCTGGGCCCGGCTGCCTCCCAGATCCTGTCCGTGGGCGCAAAGCCGCTGGCGCCGAGGATTGCCAAGGACATCGTGCGCGGCAAGAAGCTGCCACCCGGCATCGGCAAGCAGGCCGTGCCGCCGACCCTGCTGCACCGGCTACCCGGGCTGGACGGGCATGAGTGGGCGCGCATCGGGACCGATCTGGTCCTCGTTGCCGTCGCCACGCAGGTTGTGGCCCAGGTGATTACCGACGTGTTTTCCTGATCCTGCCGGTCGGAAATTCACCGGCCGAATGATCCTGATCAAGGCACGACCGAAGGTGGGCAGGGCAGGGTGTGTCCAACGTCGCCCGCCCTGACCGGATCGGCCAACCATGCACGACCACGCCCACCACGCCGCCCAGGCCGTCCCGCACCTGCTGGAGGCCGCCAGCCTATGGCCCCTGATGGCGGCCCTGTTCATGACCGGGCTGGTGGGCGGGTTCGGGCACTGCACCGGCATGTGCGGCCCCTTCGTCATGGCCCAGGTGGCCGGGGGCATCGCCAACCGTCCCGCCAGCGCCGACACGGTGCTGCGCCGGGCCGCGGGTGGGGTGCTGGTGCCCTATCATCTGGGAAGGCTGACGACCTATGGCTTGCTCGGCGCCGTGGCGGGTGGGCTGTCCGGAATGGTGGTGCAGGCCACCGGCTTCCGCTGGGTGCTGGTGGGCTTCCTGGCCCTGGCGGCCACGCTGTTCCTGCTCCAGGGTCTGGGCGGCCTCGCCCGCTGGATGCCGGCCCTGGCGGTATTCAAGAACGTGTCCGGGCTGGGTTGGGCCTCCCAGGTGGGCCAAGCCCTTTCCCGTCCCCTGCGGCCCCTGTTCGCGAAGCCCGGGGGCCTGAACGGCTACCTGCTGGGCGTGACACTGGGCTTCCTGCCCTGCGGCTTCCTGTATGCTGCCCTGGCGTCGGCCGTGGGGGCGGGCAGCATGGTCGGCGGCCTTGCCCTGATGGCGGCTTTCGCCCTGGGCACCATGCCCAGCCTGATGACGGTGGGCATCCTGGGCTCCGTCGCCGGATCCCGCTGGGTCGGGGTGATGAAGGCGCTGACCCCGGCGCTGATGCTGTTCAACGCCGGGGTGGTCGCGACCATGGCCTGGCACGCGGCCGGTTAACGCGGGTCAGGCTTCCGGTAACCGGAAGTCCGACCCGGCGTAGCCTGCCCCGGCCCCCGAGCCGGGGGCGCCTGAGGCACACGAAGACTCACACCGTTTCCCCGTCCTCCGCCACCAGGTCCTTGTAGGCGTGCCAAGTGGCGTGGCCGATCAGGGGGAAGGCCACCGCCAACCCGAAGAACAGGGTGGCCAGACCGACACCGGTGAAGAAGACGATGATGAACCCCCATAGCAGCATGGCCTTGGGGTTCACCTGCACCGCGGTGATGCTGGTGGCCACGGCGGTGAAGATGTTGGTCTGCCGGTCCAGCAGCATGGGCAGTGACACGGCCGACAGGCAGAAGGCGGCGAAGGCCAGCACACCGCCCAGGGCCGTGCCCACCACCAGGAAGGGCAGGCTGACGGGGGAATTGAAGACCACCGACACCAAATTCTCGAAGCTGGGGTTCAGCCCGGAAAAGAACAGGGCATAGAGCAGTGTCGCCGTGCGGATCCAGAAGAGCTGGAGCAGCAGCAGCATCACCCCCATAAGCCCGATCTGCAGCCCGTTGGCCCGGAACGCGCCGAGGATGTCGCGGAACGAGGCTTCCTCACCCCGGGCCCGGCGGCGGCTGGCCTCATACAGCCCTACCGCGGCCAGCGGCGCCACCAGCATGAAGCCGGCGCACATGGGCAGCAGCAGGTAGAAATAGCCGGCCCCGGTCATGGCCAGCACCAAGCCCCAGCTGAAAGCCGCGACGGTGGCGCCATAGGCGAGGCTGACCCGCCAGCCGGCGACCAGGTCGGCGTAGCCCATCTGCATCCAGTGCCAGGGCCTGTCCACGGCGATCCGTCGCACTTCGGGCGACGGGGTGGCGAATACGGGGACCACGTCGGTATGGTTCATGGGAGCTCCTCCTGGTCGCGGGCCTTTGCGCCTCTTTTCAGGATAGATTGCACGAATCAGTGCGCGACGTCCCGCATTTTACCTGTGGCATCCGCTGATTTTCGCGACGACGACCCGGCCGCGGACCACCGCGCGGGCGCGTGGGGGAAGGGCAGGCCGACCCAAAGGGGGCCTCCGTCCGCCAAGCCGCATCCTCGCGGGCATTTCAGCTCTTCGGGATAGTGTTCTTGGGCGGCAGCCGCCGAATACCGTCCGATTCGGCCTGATCTGCCACCACAACTGCGACATTAGTATCCGCCTGCCCCACTGCGCCTTGATGCAGGTCAATGCGCCGGCATGCCCCCACAAGCAGTGTGGCGTCACCAATGGAAGCCGCCCGGACTCCATCAGGGGTGACCCCATGCAGCAGGGCGGCCGACAAGAACGACCAATTGACCGGGGGTTGTTATGAGTGTTGCCCTCACCGGCGAGGCATCCCGCGCGACGGCCGGACCCGTCGTGCAGGAGGCGTACTATGAGGACGTCGTCCGCGCCTTCATGATCGCGGCCATGTTCTGGGGCATCGCGGCCTTCGCCGCGGGCGTCGTCATCGCCCTGCAACTGGCCTTCCCCGAGCTGAACCTCGGGATCGAGTACACGAGCTTCGGCCGCCTTCGTCCGCTGCACACCTCCGCGGCGATCTTCGCCTTCGGCGGCAGCGCGCTGATCGGCTCCAGCCTCTACGTGGTCCAGCGCACCTGCCGCGCCCCGCTGTTCGGCGGGCCGGAGCTGGCCTGGTTCATCTTCTTCGGCTACCAGCTCTTCATCGTGCTGGCCGCCACCGGCTACCTGCTGGGCATCACCCAGGGCAAGGAATACGCCGAGCCGGAGTGGTACGTGGACCTGTGGCTGACCATCGTCTGGGTGGTCTACGCCATCGTCTTCATCGGCACGCTGTTCAAGCGCCGTGAGCCGCACATCTACGTGGCCAACTGGTTCTACGTGGCCTTCATCCTGACCATCGCGATCCTGCACCTGGTGAACAACACCACCGTGCCGGTCAGCCTCTTCGGCACGAAGAGCTACATCGCCTGGTCCGGCGTGCAGGACGCCATGATCCAGTGGTGGTACGGGCACAACGCGGTGGGCTTCTTCCTGACCGCCGGCTTCCTGGGCATGATGTACTACTTCATCCCCAAGGCCGCCGACCGCCCGGTCTACAGCTACCGGCTGTCCATCGTGCACTTCTGGGCCCTGATCTTCCTGTACATCTGGGCCGGCCCGCACCACCTGCACTACACCGCGCTGCCCGACTGGGCGCAGACGCTGGGCATGGTGTTCTCGGTCATCCTGTGGATGCCCAGCTGGGGCGGCATGATCAACGGCATCATGACCCTGTCGGGTGCCTGGGACAAGCTGCGCACCGACCCCGGCCTGCGCTTCTCCGTGGCCGCCGTCGGCTTCTACGGGATGAGCACCTTCGAAGGCCCGGTCATGTCGGTCAAGGCCGTCAACGGCCTGTCCCACTACACCGACTGGACCATCGGCCACGTGCACTCCGGTGCGCTGGGCTGGGTCGCCTTCATCTGCTTCGGCATGATCTACTATCTGACGCCGGTGCTGTGGAAGAAGCGTGGCCTGTACAGCAAGGCCCTGGTGGAGTGGCACTTCTGGACCGCCACCATCGGCATCGTGCTGTACATCACCGCCATGTGGGTGTCCGGCATCATGCAGGGCCTGATGTGGCGCGCCTACGACGAGTACGGGTTCCTGCAGTACTCGTTCGTCGAGACCGTCGCGGCCATGCACCCCTACTACCTGATCCGTGCGGCCGGCGGCGTGCTGTTCCTGACCGGCGCCCTGATCATGGCCTACAACCTGATCCGCACCATCCGCAGCGTGGAATCGGCCGAGCCGAATACGCTGCCCGCCTCCGCCGTCGCGGCCGAGTGAGGAGGGACGTGCCATGAAGTTCAGTCACGCAGTCATCGAGAAGAACGTCCTTCTCCTCGTCGTCCTGTCCCTGATCACCATCTCCATCGGTGGCCTGGTCCAGATCGTCCCGCTGTTCACGGTGGAGAGCACCATCGAGCGCGTGGACGGCGTGCGTCCCTACAGCCCGCTGGAGCTGGCCGGCCGCAACATCTACATCCGCGAGGGTTGCTACGTCTGCCACAGCCAGCAGGTCCGCACCTTCAAGGACGAGGTGGAGCGCTACGGCCACTACAGCCTGGCGGCGGAGAGCATGTACGACCACCCGTTCCAGTGGGGTTCCAAGCGTACCGGCCCCGACCTGGCCCGCGTGGGCGGCAAGTACTCCAACGACTGGCATGTCGCCCACCTGAACAACCCGCGGGCGGTCGTGCCGGAATCCATCATGCCCTCGTACCCCTGGCTGAACCGGCCGCTGAAGTACGCGGACATGGCGGAGCACCTGAAGACCAACCGCATCGTCGGCGTCCCCTACACGGATGAGCAGATCGCCAACGCCGTGAAGGACCTGGAGCTGCAGGCCGGCGCCCTGCCGGACGGCGACACGAGCGTGGTGACCGCCCGCTACCCCAAGGCCGTGGTCGGTGACTTCGACGGCAACCCCGCCGTGACGGAGATGGACGCCCTGGTGGCCTATCTCCAGATGCTGGGCACGCTGGTCGACTTCACGAAGATCACCCCCGAAGACCTCAAGCAGTAAGGGGAGGCATCGATGATCGAGTTCTATGTCTTCCTGAAGCAGCTCTGGGTCGTCTGGTTCGTGCTCCTCTTCTCCGGCATCTGCATCTGGGCCTTCTGGCCCAGCCGCCGGGGCCTGATGGAGGAGATGGGGAACATCCCGTTGCGTGACGGCTCGCCGTCCGCGAAGGCCGCGAGGTAAGTGCCATGCCCACCAAGATCGAAAAAGACGCCATCACCGGCCAGAACACCACCGGCCACGAGTGGGATGGCCTGAAGGAGCTGAACACCCCGCTGCCGAAGTGGTGGCTGTACACCTTCTACGCCACCATCGTGTTCGGCGTCGGCTACACCGTCCTGTACCCGGCTTGGCCGAGCCTCAGCGGGCATACCGAGGGCACCCTCGGCTGGACCCGCCGCGGTGAGGTGAGCGCCGCCTTGGCCGAGCAGAAGGCCAAGATCGCCCCCATGATGGAGAAGATCAAAGCCGCCGAGGTCGCCGACATCCGCAAGGATCCGGAGATGATGGCCTTCGTCACCGCGGCCGGCCGCACGGCCTTCGCGGAGAACTGCGCGGGCTGCCACGGCGCCGGTGGCGCCGGGGCGAAAGGCTTCCCCACCCTGGCGGACGATGACTGGCTGTGGGGCGGCGCCCCGACCAGATCCTCCAGACGGTGACCTATGGCATCCGCAACGCCAACGCGGACAGCCGGGTCTCCGACATGCCGCGGTTCGGCGCGGACCAGATGCTGGACAAGGCCCAGATCAACGACGTGTCCGAGTACGTCCTGTCCCTGTCCGGGACGGCGACGGACAAGGCCGCGGCCGAGAAGGGCGCCCAGGTCTATGCCGACAACTGCGCGGCCTGCCACGGCGAGAAGGGCGAGGGCATCCAGGATGTGGGCGCCCCCCGCTTGAACGACGGGATCTGGCTCTATGGCGGCGACAAGGCCGCCGTGGTGGAGACCGTCACCAACGCCCGCCGCGGCAGCATGCCGGCCTGGGGCGAGCGTCTGGACCCCGCCACGGTGAAGGTCCTGTCCGCCTACGTCCACGCCCTGGGCGGCGGCAAGTAAGTCACCACGACAACCCCCAGTCCCTGACCCCGGGCTGCCCCAAGCAGCCCGGGGTTTTTTATTGGGGCGTCATTTCCCGAACGGATGACTTCCCCTCACCAACTCCGCAGCGCCCGCAGCTTCGGTGTCTTCTTGGTCTGGTGTTCGGCCATGCGGGTCAGCAGGCGGTCCAGCAGGGCCACCGCCTCCACCACGTGGGGACCCTTGTTCAGCATCACGCATTCGGCCCGGGCAGCCATGGCGGCGTCGGTCATGTCGCCGCGGGTGGGCAGGCCTTTCTTGACCAAGCTTTCCAGAACCTGGGTGGCCCAGATGACGGGCACATGGGCCGCCTCGCAGATCCACAGGATCTCCTCCTGCATCTCCGCCAGCCGCTCGAACCCGATGGCCACGGCCAGGTCGCCGCGGGCGATCATCACGCCAAAGGGCTGGTGGGAAGCGGCCTGGACGATGATCTCCGGCAGGTTCCGGACGGCGACAGGCGTCTCGATCTTGGCCACCAGCCCGATGCGGTGCCAGTCATCGGGCCGGCGTGTGGCCAGTTCCTCCTGCAACAGGCGGATGTCGTTGCCGCTCTGCACGAAGGAATAGCCGATCAGGTCCGCCGTGCGCGCCACGAAGTCCAGGTCCCGCCGGTCCTCCTCCGTCAGCGCGGTCAGGCCCAGGTCCGTGGCCGGGAAGTTCAGGCCCTTGTCCGCCTTCAGCTTCACCCCATCGGGTAGCGCTTGGGTGACCCGCACCTCCGCCCCGCCGGCAAGCACCCGGTCCACCACGCCGGCCAGCTTGCCGTCGTCCAGGAACACGGGGTCGCCCTGCCTCAGCTTCTCCACCGCGCCAGGGATCGTGCAGGTCGCCTGGATGGCCGCCTCGCCGTCCGACAGGAAGGAACCCGAGACCAGCAGGAACCGGTCGCCCGTTCCCAGCCGCCGTTCCTCCTTTGGCCCCTCAACTGTTCCGACCCGGCATTTGGGGCCGCCCAGATCCATCAGGATGCGGGCCCGCCGACCCGTCACCGCCTCGGCGGCGCGCAGGTTGGCCACCATGGCGGCCCAGGCGTCGGCATCGTCATGGGCGCAGTTGATGCGCACCGCGTCCATCCCCTGGCGCAGCAGGTCCACCAGCAGGGATGGGGTGGTCGCCGCCTCGGAGGGCAGGGTCACCAGGATTCGCACGCCGCGCCCGCCTGTGGGGCCCAGCAGCTCCACCGTGTCCGCCTCCAGCAGCCGTTCGCCCCGGAAGAAGGCCTTGGGCCGGGGATAATGGGGGGCAGGGCGGCCGTTCACGGCCCGCAACGCGCCGAGCGTGGCATCCAGGTTGGCCAGGACACGGCCCTCCAACCGGCCCAGGGAGGACAGGCCGTGGGCCATCAGCTCCCGCTGAAGCTCGCGCAGGTCCCGGTGGCGCAGGGCCAGGTAGTGGGCCAGGTTCAGGGCGCTGACACGGAACCGGCGGCGGCCGATCCCCGGCCGCCAGCGTCGGTAACTCTCCCGGCCCTCCCGGGCCACCGCCTCCCTCAGCTCGGTCAATTCGCGCAGCAGGTCGGCGGCGGGGCGCACAGTGTCGGTCATGGCAGGGGTGCTTCTCTGCGGGGGCGGTGTCGGCGGCGGGGGACCCGTCACGGGCACTAAACCAACGGTCCGCGACAGTTTTTTGTCAGGCCGCGCCTTTCCTTCCCGAGCGCGGCCTGCGGCCACGGGGGGGCACCCCGGACGGGGCGGCCAGGTCCCAGGCGGGACGGCGGAAATTCGGCCGCCTTTGATCTATCGCAAGGCGCCCCGCGTCCGCCGTCGGTAGCGTCCGGACAAGTCGGCGCCCAAACCATTCCGAGGGTTGCCGTCACCGGAACACCCGAGGTCCCACCATGGACGGTCACGTCGACGGGCAAGCGCTGGATCGGCAGGCGACCCTGCTGGAGAAGGCTGCGGCCGCCGACGCGGCCCAGGTCAAGTTCGCCTCCCGCGCCGCCCGCACCTCCAAGCCCCAGCCGGCGGCGGAGGGGCAGTCCCTCTACGCCGACCACCAGAAGGTCTACCCGAAGAAGGTCAGCGGCCCGTACCGCCGGGCCAAGTGGCTGGTCCTCGCCTTCTGCCTGGCCGTCTACTACCTGGTCCCCTGGATCCGCTGGGACCGGGGGCCGGACGCGCCCGGCCAAGCCGTGCTGGTCGATCTGGGTGCCCCGCGCGCCTATTTCTTCGGAATCGAGATCTGGCCGCAGGAAGTCTATTTCATCACCGGCCTGCTGGTGCTGGGTGCCCTGGGCCTGTTCCTGGTGACCTCGCTCTTCGGCCGCCTCTGGTGCGGCTATGCCTGCCCGCAGACGGTCTGGACCGACCTGTTCCTCTGGGTGGAGCGGGTGATCGAGGGGGACCGCGGCGCCCGCATGCGCCTGGACAACGGGCCCCTCACCGCCGCCAAGGTGGTGAAGAAGGGGCTGAAGCACGCGGCTTGGCTGCTGATCTCCATCGCCACGGGCGGCGCCTGGATCCTCTATTTCAGCGATGCGCCCACCTTCATGGTGGAGTTCTTCACGGGTGCCGCCAGTGCCCAGGCCTATTTCTTCGTCGGCTTGCTGACCTCCACCACCTACATCCTCGCCGGCTGGGCGCGGGAGCAAGTCTGCACCTACATGTGCCCCTGGCCGCGCTTCCAGGCCGCCATGCTGGACACCCAGTCCATGGTGGTGACCTATGAGGGCTGGCGTGGGGAGCCGCGGGGCAAGACCAAGGCCGGCGCGCCGCCGGCCGGCCGCGGCGACTGCGTGGACTGCGCGCAGTGCATCGCCGCCTGCCCCACGGGCATCGACATCCGCGACGGCATGCAGCTGGAGTGCATCGGCTGCGGCCTGTGTATCGACGCCTGCAACGAGATCATGGTGAAGATGGGCCGCCCCGCCGGGCTGATCCAGTTCGACACCCTGGCCAACCTTGAGTCCCGCCAGTCCGGCAAGGGTCCCGTGCGGTGGAAGCTGCTGCGCCCGCGCACCCTGATCTATGCCGGCCTGATCACCGTCGTCTCCGCCGTCATGCTCGCCGCCCTGCTGCTGCGCACGACGCTGGAGGTGAACGTCCTGCGTGACCGTGCGCCCCTCTACGTCACCCTGTCTGACGGGGAGGTGCGCAACGGCTTCACCCTCAAGCTCCTGAACAAGAAGCGTGAGGCGCTGGGCTTCCTGCTCACCGTGGACGGCATCAAGGACGCCACACTGGTGGTCCAGGACATCGGCCAAGCCGCGGGCGGGGAAGGGGTGAAGGTCCACGCCGCCCCCGACACGGTGGAGACCTTCCGCGTCTTCGTCATCGCGCCGAAATCCTCCCTGTCTGCCGAATCCACCCCCATCACCTTCCGTCTGGCCGAGCCCGACAGCGGCGACACCGCCCGCTATGACGGCGTCTTCCTCGGCCCGCACGGCCCCCGCAAGTGAGGCACGCCATGGTCGCCGCCACTCCCTCCGCCCCCCGCAAGAGCACCTGGATCCCCTGGGTCTTCGTCGGCGCCATGGCCGTGGTGGTCGCCGTGAACGGGGTGATGATCACCGCCGCCGTGCGCTCCTTCTCCGGCCTCGCCGTGTCCAAGCCGTTCGAGCGTGGGCTGCAGTACAACAAGGTGCTGGACGTGCAGCACCGGCAGGACGCGCTGGGCTGGAAGCTCACCAGCGCCTTCACCGGCATGCAGGGCCTGGACGGCACCCTGACCCTCACCGCCCGCGACCAGGAGGGCAAGCCGCTGGAGGGTGTGGCCCTCACCGCCACGCTGCAACGTCCCCTGGGTGGCGCCGCCGACATCACCCTGGACTTCCTGCCCTTGGGCGACGGCCGCTACGCCGCCCCCGTATCCCTCCCGGCCCCCGGCCAGTGGGAACTGCACGCCACCCTGGTGCGCGGCACGGCCGAGTATTACCTGGTGCAGAGGGTGGTCGCGAAATGAGCCTCGCCCTGCAGGATATCGCCGCGGACCCGCGGCCGGCCCCCGGCACCTGCCGGCACTGCGGCCAGCCCGTGCCCAAGTCCGGCGAGGAATTCTGCTGCCCGGGCTGCGCCGGCGCCTACGCCCTGATCCATGAGCTGGGTCTGGATGCCTATTACGCCCGCCGCGACGCCCAGGGCGACCAGCCGGTGACGGCCGAGGGCCCCGTCCTCGACCTCGCCAACTTGGTGGAGACCGCGGCCGACGGCACCTGTTCCCTGCGCCTGCGGGTGGATGGGCTGACCTGCGGCGCCTGCGTCTGGCTGATCGAGAGCGCGCTCAAGGCGCAGGGCCCCGTCACCGACGCCCGCGTGAACCTGACCACCCGCCGCCTGACCCTACGCTGGAAGGGCGGCGCCGACCTTGCCGAGGGGCTGGCCGCGACCGTGCGCAAGCTGGGGTACCGCCTGGCCGCCTTCGACACCGGCGCCGCGGACGACCCGCAGAAGGCGCAGGAAAAGGAACTGATGCGCTGCATGGCCATCGCCGGCTTCTCGGCGATGAACATCATGCTGCTGTCCGTCTCCGTCTGGTCCGGCCATGCCGGCAGCATGGGGGAGGCGACCCGCACCCTGATGCATTGGCTGTCGGCCCTGATCGCCCTGCCGACGGTGGCCTACTGCGCCCGCCCGTTCTTCCGCTCCGCCCTGGCGGCGCTGAAGGCGGGCCGCACGAACATGGACGTGCCCATCAGCCTGGGCGTGACCCTCGCCAGCTCCATCAGCCTGTGGGAGACCTTCGAGCACGGGGAGCACGCCTATTTCGACGGCGCCGTGATGCTGCTGTTCTTCCTGCTGATCGGCCGTTTCCTGGACAGCCGCGCCCGCGGCCGCGCCCGCTCGGCGGCAGAGCACCTGCTGGCCCTGGGCCGCACCCCCGTCACCGTGCTGAAGCCCGACGGCACCGCCACCCTGCTGGCCCCCTCCGCCGTCGCCAACGGCTCCACCGTCCTGGTGGCGGTGGGGGAGCGGGTGGGCATCGACGGCACCGTCAGCGACGGCGTCTCGGAAGTGGACACCAGCGTCGTCACGGGCGAGACGCAGCCCCAGCCCGTCGAGCCCGGCGCCCGCGTCTTCGCCGGCATGGTCAACCTGTCCGCCCCCCTCCGCCTGACGGTCACGGCCAGCGGCGAGGGTACCCTGCTGGCGGAGATCGTCCGCCTGATGGAGGCGGCGGAGCAGGGCCGCGCCCGCTTCGTGGCCCTGGCCGACCGGGTGGCCAAGAACTACACCCCGGTGGTCCACACCCTGGCGCTGGCCACCTTCCTGGCCTGGACCTTCCTGATGGGCCTGGCCTGGCAGGAAAGCCTGTTCATCGCCGTGGCGGTCCTGATCATCACCTGCCCCTGCGCCCTGGCCCTGGCCGTCCCGGCGGTGCAGGTGGTGGCCAGCGGCCGGCTGCTGCGCGGCGGCATCCTGCTGAAATCCGCCACCGCACTGGAGCGGCTGGCCAAGGTCGACACCATCGTCTTCGACAAGACCGGCACCCTGACCCTGGGCCGCCCCGACCTGCTGCCCGACCTGGAGCGGCGGGGTGAGGACCTGGAGTCCGCCGCCCGCCTGGCCCGCGCCAGCAAGCACCCCCTGTCCCGCGCCCTTGCCCGCGCCGCCGGCCCTGGCCCCGTGGCGGAGGGCGTTCGGGAAATCCCCGGCATGGGCCTGGAGCTGGACGGCCCCGCCGGCCCCATCCGCCTGGGCCGCCGGAGCTTCGTCGGGCTGGAGGAAGGACCCCAGGCCGTGGGGGAGGGGCCGGAACTGTGGTACGCCCGCCCTGGCCGCGTGCCCGTCCGCTTCGCCTTCGCCGACCGCGCCCGCGCCGACGCGGCGGAAGTGGTGGGCAAGCTGCGCGCCGCCGGCTACCGGGTGGAGCTGCTGTCCGGTGACCGTCCCGGCACCGTCGCCGCCCTGGCCGCCGGCCTTGGCATCGCGGAGTGGCGGGCCGGCGTGGACCCCGCGGGCAAGTGCGCCCGGCTGGCGGAGCTGCGCGCCAGCGGCGCCAAGGTGCTGATGGTGGGCGACGGGCTGAACGACGCGGCGGCTTTGGCCGCGGCGGATGTATCCGTCTCCCCGTCCTCGGCCGTGGACATCGCCCAGACCGCCGCCGACGCGGTGTTCCAGGGCGACCGGCTGGCCCCGGTGGCGGAGCTGCTGTCCGTCTCCCGCAAGGCGGAGCGGCTGGTCATCCAGAACCTGGGCTTCTCCCTGCTCTACAATCTCTGCGCCGTGCCCATCGCCATGGCGGGCCACGCCACCCCGCTGGTGGCGGCGGTGGCCATGTCCAGCTCCTCGCTGGTGGTCCTGGGCAACGCGCTCCGCCTGTCCCGCCGCGCCAAGGAGGCCCGGTCATGACCATCCTCTTGCTGCTGATCCCCGTCGCCCTCGGCCTCGGCTTCCTCGGCCTGATCGCCTTCCTCTGGTCGGTCCGCACCGGCCAGTTCGAGGATCTGGACGGGGCGGCCACCCGCATCCTCTTCGACGACGGCAAGCCCTTGCCGCCGGGCCAGAAGTCCCAAGCCTGACCATGACAAGAACCATCATACAGAAAGGAGCATCCGCCATGCGCTCACCGGTCCTCGGCGTCGTCGGCGCCATCATCGCCATCATCGGCCTGTTCCTCGCGGCCGGCACCCATGAGGATGGCCTGCTGTTCGGCGGCCTGCTGTTCTTCCTGTTCGGCGTGTTGCTGAACTTCTGGCTGATCGCCCGGGTCGACTACTCCGACAAGCACGCCAAGACCGAAGACCAGGGCCACGCCGTCGCGGCGGAGTGAGCATCCTTCTCCCCACTCCCCTTACCGTCACCCCGGCGAAAGCCGGGGCCCAGGGGTCCAGGGCGCATCGCTCGTGATCCTGGGTCCCGGCTTGCGCCGGGATGACGCTTTTTGGGGAAAGGGATGGCTACGATCAGGGCGGGGCTAGCGCGAGGGACCCTCCCTCCCGCTGGACCGCCCCCGTTCCCCCCACTATAAATCGGGTCCCGTTTACCCCTGTCACGCCGGGCCCCATGCACGACCTCCGCGCCATCCGCGACAATCCCGAAGCCTTCGACCGGGGCCTTGCCCGCCGCGGGCTGGCGCCCCTGTCCCCGTCCATCCTGGAGCTGGACCAGCGCCGCCGCGCCGCCCAGACCGCCTTCCAGGAGATGCAGGCCCGCCGGAACGAGGCCTCGCGCCTGATCGGCCAGTACAAGAAGGACGGCAAGGACGCCCAGCCCCTGCTGGATGAGGTGGCCGCCCTGAAGGAGCGCCTGCCCGCCACGGAGGAGGAGGAAAAGCGCCTCGGCGCCGAGCTGGACGCCATCCTGGCCGGCATCCCCAACCTGCCCGCCGACGACGTGCCCGACGGCAAGGACGAGCACGACAACGTCGAGGTCCGCCGCGTCGGCACG
This sequence comes from Aerophototrophica crusticola, assembly GCF_012913305.1. NCBI lineage: Bacteria > Pseudomonadati > Pseudomonadota > Alphaproteobacteria > Rhodospirillales > Rhodospirillaceae > Aerophototrophica > Aerophototrophica crusticola. Next base: position 1,240,540 of record NZ_CP051775.1, read on the forward strand.
CCCGCCGCCGTCCCCGCGCCGAAGCAGCATTTCGAGCTGGGGGAGGCCCTGGGCCTGATGCAGTTCGACGCCGCGGCCAAGCTGTCCGGCGCCCGCTTCACCGTCCTGCGCGGCCAGCTCGCCCGGCTGGAGCGCGCCATCGGCGACTTCATGCTGGACACCCACACGCGGGAGTTCGGCTATGAGGAGGTGAGCCCGCCCCTGCTGGTGAAGGATGAGGCGGCCTATGGCACCGCCCAGCTGCCCAAGTTCGCCGAGGACCTGTTCCAGACGACCAACGGCTATTGGCTGATCCCCACGGCAGAGGTGCCGCTGACCAATCTGGTGGCCGATTCGATCCTGGACGCCGACGAGCTGCCCCTGCGCCTGACCGCCCGCACCCCCTGCTTCCGGTCGGAGGCCGGGTCCGCCGGCCGCGATACCCGCGGCATGATCCGCCAGCACCAGTTCTACAAGGTGGAGCTGGTCAGCATCACGCGGCCCGACCAGTCCCAGGCGGAGCATGAGCGCATGACCGCGGCGGCGGAGACCATCCTGACCCGGTTGGGCCTGCCGTTCCGCACTGTCACCCTCTGCACCGGCGACATGGGCTTCGCCGCCCAGAAGACCTACGACATCGAGGTCTGGCTGCCCGGCCAGGACGCCTACCGGGAAATCTCCTCCTGCTCCAACTGCGGGGATTTCCAGGCCCGGCGCATGAAGGCCCGCTTCCGCGCGAAGGGGGACAAGGCGACCCAGGCGGTGCATACCCTGAATGGCTCGGGTGTCGCCGTCGGGCGCTGCCTGATCGCCGTGATGGAGAACTACCAGCAGGCGGATGGCTCAATCCTCATCCCGGACGTTCTAAAGCCATACATGAACGGCCTGGAACGGATCTCGAGGAATGGCTGAGTTCGATTTCACCGGCGCGCGCATCCTGGTCAGCAATGACGATGGTATCCACGCGGCCGGGCTTGGGGTGCTGGAGAAGATCGCCCGCACCCTCACCGAGGACGTCTGGGTCGTGGCGCCGGAGCAGGAGCAGTCCGGCGCCAGCCACTCCCTCACCATGCACCGGCCCCTGCGCCTGAAGCAGGTGGGGGACCGGCGCTACACCGTGGACGGCACGCCCACCGACTGCGTGCTGCTGGCCATCAACCACCTGCTGGCCGACAGGAAGCCCACCCTGGTGCTGTCCGGCGTGAACCACGGCAACAACATCGGGGAGGACATCACCTACAGCGGCACCATCGCCTGTGCCATGGAGGCGACGCTGCTGGGCGTCCGCGCCATCGCCTTCAGCCAGCGGATCGAGGGTGACCGGCCCCTGTCCTGGGACGTGGCGGAGCGGTTCGGGCCGGAGGTGGTGCGCAAGGCCATGTCCGTGGATTGGCCCCGCCACGTGCTGGTGAACGTGAACTTCCCCGCCGTGGCGCCGGAGGAGGTGACCGGCATCCAGGTGGTCCGCCACGGCAACCGCAAGATCGGCGACGAGCTGGATGAGCGGATCGACCCCCGCGGCCGTCGCTATTTCTGGATCGGCCCCGTGCGGGGGGAGGCGGAGGTGCCCGCCGACACGGACGTGCATGTGGTCAGCCATGGCGGGATCTCCGTGACCCCGATATACTTGGACCTGACACACTACGCGGCCATGGACCGGTTGAGGGAGGCCTTCGCGTGAGCACCGCGGCGCGCAAGATCAGGTTGCTGATGTTGCTGCGCCGCAATGGCGTCACGGACGTCCATGTGCTCCGCGCCCTGGAGCTGATCCCGCGGGAGGCGTTCGTCCCCGGCCCGTTCCAGGACCAGGCCTATGAGGACACGGCCCTGCCCATCGGCCATGGCCAGACCATCAGCCAGCCGCTGGTGGTGGGGCTGATGTCCCAGGCGCTGGAGATCACCGACCGGATGAAGGTGCTGGAGGTGGGCACCGGGTCCGGCTACCAGGCGGCGATCCTGTCCAAGCTGGCCCGCCGCGTCTACACGGTGGAGCGTCATCGCCCCCTGTTGCAGGAGGCGGAAGCCCGCTTCCACCAGCTCCGCCTGCACAACATCACCGCCCGGCTGGCCGACGGGATGAAGGGCTGGCCGGAGGCAGCCCCTTCGAGCGCATCCTTGTCACGGCGGGGGGAGGGGCGGAGCCACCCCCAGACCTGCTGGCGCAGCTTGCCCCGGGCGGGGTGATGGTCATACCTTTGGGCGCCGACCGGCGGGGCCAGTCGGTGGTGCGGTTCCGCCGCACCGATACCGGCATCGACCGGGAAGAGCTGTGGCCCGTCCGCTTCGTGCCGTTGCTGCCGGACATCGCCGGCGAGCCAGCGCGGGCCAGCGGCGGGTGAACCACCGGGTGCCTGATGCCAAGCGCATGAGTCGCCGGCTCATGCGCTTGGAGGCCGGCGACCGCCGGCCCGCGGGCTCGTGCCCGCGTGAGCCAAGGGCGCGGATGCGCCCGCCCGGCGTTTGAGGGCGCTGTTGATCGGTCACGATCAACGGCGGCGTGTATGAGGGGAGTGCGTGGGTTGAGGGGTTCCAAGGGTTGGCGCGTGACGGCATGGGCGGTGGGCGCCCTGGTCCTGGCCGGCTGCTCCACAGGGCAGGCCCCTCCCGTCCCGTCGGGGGGCGGTGCGAACAGCATCTTCGTGTCGCAGGGTGACACGGTCTATACCCTGGCCCAGCAGTACCGGGTGCCCGTCCGTGAGTTGATCGAGGCCAACTGCCTGGCCGCCCCCTACGCCCTGTCCCCTGGCCAGCGCCTCATCCTGCCCGTGCCGCGGGATTACACGGTCCAGCCGGGCGACACGGTCTATGCCATCGCCCGCCAGTTCCAGGTGGACATGAGCGCGCTGGTGCGCCTCAACAACATCCAGCCGCCCTATACCATCCGGGCGGGCCAGAGCTTGCGCCTGCCCGCCAGCAGCCCCACCCCGGCCACCACGGTGGCCCAGGCGACCACCCGCGCGCCGACGCCGCCCCCCGTGGCCCGGCCGTCGGCCCCCGCCACCTCCGCCCCGCCCACCCGCGCCACGCGGCTCAGCGTGGAGACGGAGGAACTGGCCCCGCCCGGCGGCCAACCCGCCCCCGCGGCGCCTTCGTCCAACAATGGCGCCCCGCTTCCCAAGCCCGTTCCGCCCCCTGCCACCCCGCCGGTCACCAGCCAACCCGCCAGCCGCACGGTCACCACCCCGCCCGTCACCACGGCCCCCACGGGCCCCGCCCCCGTCAGCAAGCGGGGGATGGAGGCGGAGTCCCTGCCGCCCCCGTCGGGGAGCACGGCATCTCCCGCCGGTCAGGCCGCCCAGGCGCCGACGGCCCCGTCCTCCGCCGTCCCGCCCGCGTCGCGAGCCACGCCGGCCCCGGTGGACCGTCCCGCGGCCGCCGACCCGGCCCCGACCGCCACCCGGCCGACGCCGCCCCCAGGCCAAGCCCCCGTGCCGCCGTCAGAGGCAGCCTCCCAGGTCGCGGCCTTGCCCAGCACCCCACCGCCCCGGGCGGGTGGCCGCTTTGCCTGGCCGGTGCGCGGCCCGATCCTGTCCGACTACGGCCCCAAGCCTGACGGCCTGCGCAACGACGGCATCAATATCGGCGCACCGAAGGGCACCCCGGTGAAGGCGGCTGACAACGGCATTGTCGCCTATGCCGGCAACCAGCTTCGCGCCTTCGGCAACCTGGTGCTGGTCCGCCACGACGGCGGCCTGGTCACCGTCTACGGCCACCTGGACAGCATGTCGGTGGAGCAGGGCCAGCGCGTCACCAAGGGCCAAGCCATCGGCACCGTCGGCCAGACCGGCAACGTCCGCTCCCCCAACTCCATTTCGGCCTGCGCAAGGGCGAGACGCCGCTGAACCCGACGGATCAGTTAGAGCGGTGAGGGGGCGTGTCGCAGGCTTGATGGGGCATTTGCTGGTGACCAGGGACGAAGCCCCATGCAGGGCACCTGATGTCACCCCGTCCTCCGAGCCGGGGGCCTCGGGATCGGTCGATGCAGATCACCGAAAGCCCTGTTGAAGCACGCCACCAGTACGATCACGTCACGGCAACCCGCCGGCAACCCTCACTCCGCCGCGTCGACGGTCCTTGCTCGCTCGATTTCCCACTCCATCTGTCGGCGCAACGCGGCGTTCATCATGGTTTGGTATCCCCGTAGGCCCGCCTTGGCCCGGAAATATTCCAGCACGTCCGCATCCACCCGCATGGTGATGGATGCCTTGGGACGCCTCGCCAGTATCCCGCGGTAGCCCACGGCATCGGGCCTGATCTCCGGCGCGTCCTCATCGATGACGATTTTGTCGTCCGGTCGGTCGCGCAATGCTTTCAGATCAGCCAAGTCTTCGGGTGTGAGGTTGTCCTCAGGTCTGCCGGGCATACCGCATCCTTTCCGCCTTGTTCGCCCGCCGAACGCTGATGATCCGGCCGGGTTCATCGTCCGCCTCGGGCAGGGTGTGGGTCACATGCAGCACCTCCCCGAACAGGCAGCACAGGCTGTTCCATCGCAGTTCGTCGGGGTGGGGATCCTCGAAGGTCAACAGTTGGGGGGCCGCTTCAAGGGCGACAGCCCCGACCCGCAGCCTGACCCCATGCTTGCGATGATTCAGCTCGTCCTTCTTAGGGTCCCACACCCACATTCCAGCCTCTGTATGTACGTACAGTTTGCTCGTGACCCCCGGATGTCAAGGGCCTCGGCAAGAATACACAAAGAGGATATCAGGGCGGGAGGGAAAAGGGGATCTTTCGCGGTTTACGCGGGCAGCAGGGGGCCGAGCGTCGGCAATGGACAAAAATCCTATCACCGCCTATGCTCGAGCGCGGAACCAAAGCCATCGGCTCTTGTACATCACCTATATCAAAAATCTGGCAGGCATCCACGCCTATCCGCGCCCGAGTCCTTTCGCTTCCCTGACCTCGCTTAACGTTACCAAACCCCGACCCGGTCAAGTTAGTCACCTTAAGGCGATTTGTCCAACAAAATCAGGCACATATAACTTTACCGGGGTGAAGTTAAGCGTCAACTTTGGTAAAGTTAAGGTCAACTTAGTCAAACGCCGTCAAGCATCCGCCCCGTCACGGCACCGGCTTGCCCAGCCGTCCCGCCACCTCCTGGATGAACTGCCAAGCGACGCGGCCGGAGCGGTTGCCGCGGGTGACGGACCATTCCACGGCCTGGGCGTGCAGCTCCTCCGCCGGGATGTCCAGGCCGAAGGCGGCGGCATAGCCGTCCACCATGGCGAAGAAGGTGTCCTGGGCGCAGTTGTGGAAGCCCAGCCACAGGCCGAACCGGTCTGACAGGCTGACCTTCTCCTCCACCGCCTCGGACGGGTTGATGGCGGTGGACCGTTCGTTGTCGATCATGTCCCGCGGCATCAGGTGGCGCCGGTTGCTGGTGGCGTAGAACACCACGTTGGCCGGCCGCCCCTCGATCCCGCCCTCCAGCACCGCCTTCAGGCTCTTGTAGTGGCCGTCATCGGTGCCGAAGGACAGGTCGTCGCAGAACAGCACGCAACGCCGCCCCGATCCGCGCAGGATGTCCAGCAGGGCGGGCAGGGTGGGGATGTCCTCCCGGTGGATTTCCACCAGGGCCAGTGTGCCGGGGGCATCCCGGTTCACCCTTGCGTGCACGGCCTTGACCAGGCTGCTCTTGCCCATGCCACGGGCGCCCCACAGCAAGGCGTTGTTGGCGGGCAGGCCGCGGGCGAAGCGGCTGGTGTTCTCCAGCAATATGTCGCGCTGCCGCCCGATACCTTGCAGCAGGTCCAACTCCACATGGTTCACGACCGGCACGGGGGTCAGTTTCCCCGCCGCCGCATGCCAGACGAAGGCGTCCGCTGCGGACAGGTCGGGCCGGGCCGGCGGGGGCGGGGCAAGCCGCTCCAGCGCGTCGGCGATTCGGGACAGCAGCGGCAGCAGGGCGTCGGCGGACATGGGCAAGGGCTCGGGGCTTGGCAGGACGGGGTGGCGGGGCCACTTGGGGAAGGCCGCGGCAGACTAGCAGCCCGCCCCCGCCCCGGGAAAGGCGGGGTTTCCGTTGCAACACCTGTGCGGGTGGGTATAGTCCCGCCAACCCGCGAAGAACGCACCGAAGGAGCCTTTCCATGTTCATTTCTGAGGCCTATGCCTCGACCGGCGCCGCTGGCGACCCCACGGGCGGCCTGATCTCGCTGCTCCCCTGGTGCTGATCTTCGTCGTCTTCTACTTCCTGCTGATCCGCCCGCAGCAGAAGAAGCTGAAGGAGCACAAGGCCATGCTGGAGGCCCTGCGCCGGGGCGACAAGGTGGTGACCGGCGGCGGCATCGTCGGCACGGTGGTCAAGGTCGGTGCCGACGAAGACGTGACCGTGGAGATCGCGGAGGGTGTCCGCGTCCGTGTCGTCCGCAGCACCATCACCGGCGTCCTGGCCAAGACGGAGCCCGCGAAGGCCGAGGCCATCGACGCCGGCAGCCTGAAGAAGTAAGGCCACCCCCTTTACCGGGATGGCGGCGGCCCCCAGCTTGGCTGTTGGGGGCCGCAGGCTTTTCTGACAGGGGGAATCGACCCATGGACATCACGCCCATCATCCCCGCTGACCGGCAGGTGATCGACACCTACGGCACCGGCCGGTTCCGGGTCAGCAACACCTTGCACGAAGGCGCGGTGATCGTCTTCCCGGACCGCACGATCCCCTGGCCCGCCACAGGATTCGCGGGACTGTCCCTGGCCGACTTCGAGCCGGTGACCAAGGCCGACCCGGGCGTGGAGGTGCTGTTGCTGGGCAGCGGGCCGAAGATGCAACTCCTGCCCAGCACCCTGCGCCGCCAGCTCAAGGAGGCGGGCGTCGTGGTGGACGTGATGGACACGGGCGCGGCCTGCCGCACCTACAACGTCCTCCTGGCCGAAGGCCGCCGCGTCGCCGCCGCGCTGCTGCCGGTGTGATTGTAGGTCGGATTAGGCGCGGAGCGCCGTAATCCGACGGCCCCGTAGACGCGGTGAAGTCGGATTACGCTTCGCTAATCCGACCTACGAAGCCAGTGCCAGCCTCGCCGCCAGGTGCCCGGATTGCACGGCCCCCTCCAGGGTTGCAGGCAATCCGGTGTCGGTCCAGTCGCCGGCCAGGAAAAGGTTCGCGAACCGGGTCCGTGCCCCTGGCCGGTTGGCTGCCTGGGCGGGCGTCGAGGCGAAGGTGGCGCGCTTCTCCTTCACCACCCGCACCGCGGGGCAGGGGCCTGAAAGGCCCATCGCCTGGGCCACGTCGCGCCAGACCAGATCCGCCAGTTCCTCCGCCGGCCGGTCCACTAGCGTCTCCGCGGCGCTGACGGTGACGGAAACCACGTCCCCCCGGACGAACAGCCACTCCGCCAGCCCGCCCACCAGCCCCAGCAGGGGCAGCCCGCCGGGTAGGCGCGCCGGCCGGTCCAGCCGGTAATGCAGGTTCAGGATGGCCCGGTGCTCCGTCGGCGCCGCCAGCCCCGGCAGCAGCGCCGCCGCCTGCTCCGCCGGCAGGGCCAGCACGACGGCATCGGCTGGCCCGACCGACTCCACCCCGTCCCCGACCCTCAGGCCCGTGACCCGGCCATCCCCGGATTCCAGCCCCTTCACCCGCTGCCGGAACCGTACCCCCGCCCCGCGGCAGGCCAAGTAGGCCAGGGCCGGTTCCACCAAGGCGTCGGACAGCCCCTCCCGGGCGATGCAGGGCCGGCAGGTGGCTTCCCCGGCCAGCAGGGTGCGGCGAAAGACGGTCCAGAGCAGCCGCGCCGATGCCTCCTCCGGCTGGGTGTTGAGGATGGAGACGGCCAGCGGCCGCCACAGCCGCCGACCGATCAGGCCTTCCAAGTCCAACCGGTCCGCCACCGTGTCCTGAGGCTTGGCCGTGGCCAGCCTCAGCATTTCCAGGTGCGCGAGGGCGCCTACCCCCGCCACCCGCCGAGCAGGGTTCATCAGCCACAGCGGCAGCCTGCCCTGGGGCCGGACACACCAGCTTTCGCCGGTTTCCAGATCAAGGAACGGCACCTGCGCCGGGCTGACCATGTCCAGCCTGTCCCGCGCGCCCAACCGGTCCAGGTAGCGGAAGACTTCCGTGTTGCCGCTCAGGATCAGGTGGTTGCCGTTGTCCAGTGGCCGGTCGAGCACCCGGTCATGGTAGCTGCGGCAGCGCCCGCCGGCCTGCTCCGCCCCTTCATGCAGCACAACAGGCCTTCCCGCCTCGGCCAGGGCGGTGGCGGCGGCCAGCCCCGCGAGGCCGGCGCCGATCACATGGGTGGTGGCCAAGGTTGGTCCCGCTCAGAAGGAGGGTGGCCGGCCCAGGGCGCTGCGCAGGGCGATGCCGATCTTCTCCACCTTGCCCAGGCGGGGGCGGGTGTTCAGGTCGCGCCAGCCGCGGGCGCGCAGGCGTTGGAGCAGCCGGTGGTACAGCAGCATCATGGCCACGGCGGGGGCCAGGGGCTTGATGTCGCCGGTCAGCAGGGACCGGGCTTCCCGGAATTTCTCCTCCGCCCGCTCCGCCAGCGCCTCGCACACCTCCCCCAGCTTCACATGGGCCAGCACGGCATTGGGATCGCGCAGGGCCAGGCTGGGGTCGATGCCGGCGTCCAGCAGCAGCTCCCACGGCAGGTAGCAGCGGCTGTCGCGCGCGTCCTCCGCCAAGTCGCGCAGGATGTTGGTCATCTGTAGGGCATCGCCCAGCGCGATGGCAAAGCGCTGGGCCTGCGGGTCGTCCCGCCCGAAGACGCGGATGGAGACGAGGCCCACCGCGCCGGCTACCCGGCGGCAGTACAGGGACAGGCTCGTCAGGTCCGGCGCCCGGATCGGCCCGTCCACGTCCATCAGCATCCCATCGATGATGGCGTCCAGCTCCACCTTGGGCAGGCCGAAGCGTTTCACGGCGACGGCCAGGTCCCGCAGGGGGGCACCGGGCCGGCACTGCTCCTCCGGCTCGGCATAGATCGCCTCCACCCGCCGCCGCCACTCCGCCAGGGCGGTGCGCTTCGCGTCGGCGGGGGACGGGCCGTCGGCCACGTCGTCCACGGCCCGGCAGAAGGCATAAATGGCGAACATGGCCGCCCGCTTTTCCGGCGGCAGCAGCCGCAAGGGCCAGTAGAAGGTGCTGCCGGACTTGCCTGCCGCTTCCTGGACGGACTTGGGCAGCTTGCGCTTGCGCGGGCGACGGGACAGGCCGTCACCGATGCCCAGCAGGACCGCCCCCATCCGTCCCAGGGTGCCCACCTCCACCCGGCCGGCCAGCGGATCATGTTTCCGCAGCAGGGCGGCAAGCGCGATGGCGAGGCGCAGGATGACGGCCGCCTCCATCCGCAGGCCCGGGTGGCGCACCAGCCGGGGTAGGGCGCGGGCGCGGTCCAGGAGGACGTCCACCTGGTCCAGGGTCCGGTCGATCACCTTGCGCACGGCGGGGGTGGCGTTTTCCTCCACCAACTGCTCATGGTGGCCGCCGGCCTCCGCGAACCAAGCCAGCGGCAGGTAGCAGCGGCCAAGGTCCACCCAGTCGGCCCGGCAGTCCTGGATGTGGTTCAGGATCTGGAGCGCGGTGCAGAGGGCGTCGGCGGCCGGGGCGGCGGCCATGCTCTCCCCGTGCAGCTCCAGCAGGAAGCGGCCCACGGGGTTGGCGGAGTAACGGCAATAGAGGACCAGGTCGCCCCACTGCTTGCAGGTGCCGCCTTGGGCATCCCGGCGGAAGGCCTGGAGCACCTGCCTGGCATGCAGGCCGGAAACGCCGGTGGCCGTCAGGCTGGCCTTCAACTGGAGGGCGGGGGCCAGCCAGGCCTGGGTGCCCACGCCGCTGACCAGCGCGCGCTCCAGCGCGTCGAGCTGGGCGATCTTGACGTCCGGTTCCAGGTAGGGGTCGTCGGCGATGTCGTCCGCCAACCGGACGAAGGCGTAGAAGGCCATCACGTGCGGCCTAAGCCGCGCCGGGACCAAGCGGGAGGCAACCGGGAAATTCTCCTCGGCCGCGGTCTTCCTGGCAGTGGGCTCCCCCGGTTCCGCGGAGGACGGCATGGTGCGGAAGTCGGCCATCGCGGGACTCGGCTGCTGGGCGGACGGCGTCACTGTGCCAGAACACCGACCCGGCTTGGAAGTTGCGTTAGGGCGTAGTGCCCTTGGTCGAAAGGACCATCCCCTTGCCACCCGGCCAACCTGACCCAGGGCGCCCTGCCGCCGGCCAGGACCGGCGGCAGGGACCCGCGGTGATGCGTCAGGCGCCCTTGGCGATGGCGGCCAGGCGCTCGTTCACGGCGTTCCAGTTCACCACGTTCCACCAGGCGGCCAGGTAGTCGGCGCGGCGGTTCTGGTACTTCAGGTAATAGGCGTGCTCCCACACGTCGTTGCCCATCAGCACCTGCCGGCCGTCCATCACGGGGGTGTCCTGGTTCGGCTTGGCGACGATTTCCAGCTTGCCGGCGGCATCGGCGGTGACGAACACCCAGCCGGAGCCGAACTGCTTGGTCCCGGCCTCGTTGAACTTCTTCTTGAAGTCCTCGAAGCTGCCGAAGTCGCGGGTGATGGCCTCGCCCACGGTGCCGGTGGGCTCACCGCCGGCGTTCGGGCCCATGATGGTCCAGAACATGGAGTGGTTGAAGTGGCCGCCGCCATTGTTGCGGACGACGGTGCGGATGCTCTCCGGCAACTCGCCCAGCTTGGACAGCAGGTCCTCCAGCGACAGGGACTGGAGCTGGCCATGGTCGGCCAGGGCGTTGTTCAGGTTGGTGATGTAGGTCTGGTGGTGCTTGCCATGGTGCAGGCCCATGGTCTGCGCGTCGATGTGGGGCTCCAGCGCCGCGGGATCATAGGGCAGGGGGGGCAGGGTGAACGCCATGGTTTCGCTCCTTGTGGACAGCGGATTGTTCGGCTGAACGGGTTGGCGCCGCGCCTGCCTGGGGCAGGACGGCGCAGGGCACGTGGGCAGAGATACGGCTGCCCTCGGCATGGGTCAACCCGTGCGCGGGAAGGAACGGTCTGCCACACCCATCTTTCCCCGGCCTATCCTTCACCCGGGTGGGCATCATATAAGCAGGCACCCGCAAGCCCCCCGGACACCATGGCCGACCCCACCCTTTCCTATTGCGCCGACCAGGTGCGCCGCTTCGACAATGACCGGTTCCTGACGGCCCTGTTCGCGCCGGCCAACCGGCGGGAAGATCTGTTCGCTCTCTATGCCTTCAACCTGGAGGTGGCGAAGACGCGGGAGGTGGTGACAGAGCCCATGCTGGGCCAGATCCGTCTGCAATGGTGGCGCGACACCATCGATCAGATCTATGCCGGGCAGGAGCGGCGGCATGAGGTGGTGCAGCCCCTGGGCGCCGCCGTGCGCCGCCACGGGCTGGAGCGTGCCCTGTTCGACCGGCTGGTGGATGCGCGGGAAGCCGACCTGGACGACTCCGCCCCGGCCAGCCTGGACTGCCTGGTGAACTACGCCAACTCCACGGCGGCCCCCTTGGTGCAACTGGCGTCCCAGGTTCTCGGCGTGAACGACGCACCGGCCATGCAGGCCGCCCGCCATGTGGGCATCGCCTGGGCCCTGACCGGCATCCTGCGCAGCGTCCCCTTCCTGGCCCGCGCCCACCGGACAAGGCTGCCGGCCGACCTGATGGCGACTCATGGGGTGATGGAGAACGCCCTGTTTGACGGGAAGGCGGGGCCGGGCCTTGCCGCCGTCGTCAAGGAGGTCGCGGCGGTGGCGCGGGATCATCTGGCGCAGGCCCGCGCCCTGCGGCGGGAGGTGCCCAAGGTTGCCCTGCCCGCCCTGCTGCCGGCCACCCTGGCCGACCTGTACCTGGGCGTGCTGGCGCGGGAGGGGCATGACCCGTCGGCGGCGCGCGTGCAGCTCCAGAACCCGTTCCGGCAGGTCAGGCTGGGTTGGGCGGCGCTGACGGGGCGTTGGTGAGGGAACAGCATGGCCGCCCCGCGCTGACCGACCGCGATCAGCATTGTTGTGATTGCGGCATGGAATCGGGAAACGGGGGTGGACATGGACATCGGCTTCATCGGCCTTGGCAACATGGGCAGCGCCATGGTGGCGAACCTGCTGAAGGCGGGCCACCGGGTTCGGGTCTGGAACCGGACGGCAGAGGCGGCCCGTGCGCTGGCCGACAAGGGCGCCGTGCCTGTGGACCGGCCGCATGATGCCTTCGGGGGTGACGCGGTGCTGTCCATGCTGGCCGATGACCGGGCGGTCAGGGCCGTGTTGCTTGACGGCGGGGTGCTTGAGCAGGCGCCCGCGGGGCTGGTCCATGCCAACATGGCCACCATCTCCGTCGCCTTAGCGCAGGAGTTGGCGGAGCGGCATGCGGCGCGGGGGATCGGCTATGTGGCGGCCCCGGTCTTCGGGCGCCCGCCGGCCGCCGCGGCAGCCCAGCTGAACATCGTCACCGCGGGGGCGGCCGATGCCTTGGCCCGGGTGCAGCCCCTGTTCGACGTGCTGGGCCAGCGTACCTGGCCAGTGGGGGACGATCCGGTGCGGGCCAATGTGGTGAAGCTGTCCGGCAACTTCATGATCGCTGCCGCCATCGAGGCCATGGGGGAAGCGACGACCCTGGCTGCCGCCTATGGGGTGGAACCGCGCGACCTGTTGGAAATCCTGACCAACACCCTGTTCGCGGCCCCGGCCTATAAGGGTTATGGCGAGCAGATTGCCAGTGGCCGGTATGAGCCGGCGGGCTTCAAGCTGGCCCTCGGCCTGAAAGACGTGCGATTGGCCCTGGAGGCGGGGGAGGGCCGGTCGGTGCCCCTGCCGCTAGGCAGCCTGCTCCGCGACGGCTTTCTGGACTCCATCGCCCATGGTGACGGGGAGAAGGATTGGGCTGCCCTGGCCCTGGTCGCCCGGCGGCGTGCCGGCCAGGGCTGACGGCTTTGGCTCACTTCGCCCGCTCGGCCAAGGGATAGGCGATGATCAGGACCAGATCCTGCTCGCCCACCTGCCGGATTCCAACATTGTTGCCGTCGTAGAGATAGGCCGTGTCCCCGGCCCGGACCCTGGTGGTCACGCCATCGGACGTCACGTCGCCCTCACCGCTCAGCACATGATAGACCTCGTCATGGGCGATGACATGCAGCCCGATGGAAGCCCCGGGGTGGAGGACGCGCTTGCGGAACTCCATGGCCCGGTTGGGTACGCCGTCGGAGATCCGATAGGCGGTGCTCATGCCCGTGCCGTTGTGCGGGGGTGGCTGGCGAACCATGGTGTCCGCCTCCCGCACCACCATGCCCTTACCCGCCGGCGGCGATGCCGGTTCGGGATGCCGTTCCTGCGCCTGGACCGAAAAGGGCAGGGCGGCGATCAAGGCCAGTGGCAGGAACAGGCGAATCATGGATTGTCCCCCGGTGTCATTGTTCCGGGGCACTATCGGGCGCGGGCCGCGCCCCCCACAACCCGGGACGGCGGCCCTTGTCGTACTAAGCCGATCAGCGACGCCGGTTCATTCCGCAGCCGCGGCTGGAGCCCGACCCAGCCAAGCGTCCAAGTCGGCCAGCGCCCGGCGGGAGTATGCGAGCTTGCGGTCCTTGCCGTGGAGTTCCTTGCCGTTGGGGCCGCGGGCGTCCACCGGTGGGAACAGGCCGAAGTTCACGTTCATGGGTTGGAACGTCTCGGCATCCGCACCGCCGGTGATGTGGTGCAGCAGGGCGCCGAGCGCCGTGGTGGGCGGGGGTAGGGACGGGGCCTTGCCCAGCCGTTCCGCCGCGGCGAAGCGGCCGGCCATCAGGCCGACGGAGGCGCTTTCCACATAGCCCTCGCAGCCCGTGATTTGGCCGGCGAAGCGTAAGGCGGGGCGGGCCTTCAGGCGCAGGGTACCATCCAGCAGGCGGGGGCTGTTCAGGAAGGTGTTGCGGTGCAGGCCGCCCAGGCGGGCGAACTCCGCATTCTCCAGGCCCGGGATCATCCGGAACACCCGCGCCTGCTCCGCATACTTCAGCTTGGTCTGGAAGCCGACCAGGTTGTAGAGCGTGCCCAGGGCGTTGTCCTGGCGGAGCTGCACCACGGCGTAGGGGCGCTTGCCCGTGTGCGGGTTGGTCAGGCCCACAGGCTTCATGGGGCCGTAGCGCAACGTATCTACGCCGCGCTCCGCCATCACCTCGATGGGCAGGCAGCCCTCGAAGTAGGGGGTGTTCTTCTCCCACTCCTTGAAGTCGGTCTTCTCACCGGTGCGCAGCGCCTGGATGAAGGCCTCGTACTGCTCCTTGTCCATGGCGCAGTTGATATAGTCCTTGCCGGTGCCGCCGGGGCCCACCTTGTCATAGCGGGACTGGAACCACGCCTTCGACAGGTCGATGCTCTCCAGATAGACGATGGGGGCGATGGCGTCGAAGAAGCTGAGCTGCGCCTCTCCCGTCAGGTCCAGGATGCCCTGGGCCAGGGCCGGGGAGGTGAGGGGGCCGGTGGCCACCACCACGTTGTCCCACTCCGCCGGCGGCAGGCCGGCGACCTCCCCCCGCTCCACCGTCACCAGCGGGTGGCTGCGCAGGGCGTCCGTCACCGCGTCTGCGAACCCGTCCCGGTCCACGGCCAAGGCGCCGCCGGCGGGCACCTTGTGCCTGTCCCCCGCCGACAGGATCAGCGAACCGCAGCGGCGCATCTCCTCATGCAGCAGGCCGACGGCGTTGTATTCGTGGTCGTCGGACCGGAAGGAGTTGGAGCAGACAAGTTCCGCGAACTTGTCGGTCTGGTGCGCGTCGGTGCCGCGGACGGGCCGCATCTCGTGCAGCACCACGGGGATGCCGGCCTGGACGATCTGCCAGGCGGCCTCGCTGCCGGCGAGGCCGCCGCCGATGACATGGATGGGGGCGTGTTCGGTCATGGCGTAGAGGGATGGGCCTGCGGGCGCGCCTCGTCAAGCCCTTGGGTGCGGGACCCGCTTTCCCTGGCGACGAGGCTTGCGCCTTCGGGGTAGGATCATTGCAACAACAAGGGATGTGGGGATGAGACGCATGATGTGGGGCATCTTGGCGGTTGCCGTGCCGGTGCTGCTGTTCGCGGGTTGGCACGGGGTCAACGCGATGCGGCTGGAGGGGCTGAAGCGCGAGTTGGGCATGCCGGTGGACTTCAACCGGCTGGTCCTGGGCTGGAAGCCGAACCAGTACCTGCTGGCCCCGCCGGGCACCACCGCCCAGGCCACCCCCCATGCGGAAGCGCCGACCTTCCCGATCCCGGCGGAGCGGCTGCGCGACCTGCTGCTGGCCGCCGCCACGGCCGAGCCGCGGGCCCAGGTGTTGTACCGGTCCAATGACGGGTTGCGCTTCACCGTGATGCAGCAGACGGCGCTGATGCGTTTCCCGGACTTCGTGTCGGTGGAGGTTCGCCCGGTGCCGGGCGGCAGCACGGTGCTGGCCTATAGCCGGTCTGTCTATGGCATCCGGGATTTCGGGGTGAACCAGAAGCGGGTGGAAGGCTGGCTGGCCGAGGTGAAGGCACAGGCAGGGTTGTGACCACCGGGGACCCCGACGGCCCCGTTTCGCGACTTTCGAATTCGAAAGTCCAGGATGGCGTGCCGGCCCGCCGTGGAACGGCCCGTCGAGCTGAGCCTATTTCTTCCACCAGGATTTCTTGGCCGGGGCCAGGGCGCGCTTGGCCTGGTCCAGCTTTTCCTCCAGGTAATCGACGCGGAACTGCAGGCCGGCGCTGCGGCGGCGGACCTCGGCCAGTTCCTTGGCGTCTTCCAGCCGCTGCTGCTGCGCCTCGTCCAGCTTCTGGCGCAGTTCATCCACTTGGCGGCGGGATTCGCTGAGGTCGCGGCTGGTTCGGTCCAGGATATCCGCCAGGGTTTCCTGGTCCTTGGCCGACGGACCGGCGGCGGGCGCACCGCCGCCGCGCCGGCCGGGGGACAGGGACGCAGCCTCCGCCTCGCGGGCCGGAACCTTGCCCGACCCTTCCGCAACCATGCCGGATTCGCGCGGCGACTGCCGTTCCCCTGCCATCAAACTGTCTCCCTGCTGACGGGCAGACAGTTAACGCCCCAGGCGCTAAGGGGCCGCTGCAAAGAAGGGGGTGGGGTCCCCCTATTTCTGGGCGATCGGCGCGAATTTGCCGTCGGACCAGCGGTACAGGACATAATCCGTGTCAGTCCGGTCGCCCTTCTTGTCGAAGGACAGGGCGCCGATGGCCGTGTCGTACTTGCCCTCACGCATCGCCTTGGCGACCTTGGGGCCGTCCAGGGACTTGGCCTTCTCCGCGGCCGTGGCCCAGGCCTGCACGGCGGCATAGGCATAGAGGGTATAGGCGTCCGGCTCCTGGCCCTTGGCGCGGAATCGGGCGATCACCTCCTGCGCCGCGGGCTGGCTGCGGGCGTCGGCGCTGAAGGTCATCATGGCGCCCTCGCCGGCCTTGCCCGCCAGGGTCCAGAACTCGTTGGAGGCAAGGGTGTCGCCGGAGAGGAAGGCGGCAGTCACGCCGGCCTCCCGCATCTGGCGAACGAACACGCCAGCGTCCGCGTAATAGCCACCGAAGTACAAGGCATCCACATTCTCCGCCTTCAGGCGGGTCACCAGGGCGGAGAAGTCCCGCTCACCGCCGGTGATGGCGGTGTACAGCACTTCCTTCAGGCCCTTGGCGTTCATGGCTGCCTTGGTGGCATCCGCCAGGCCCTTGCCGTAGGTGGTCTGGTCCTGCACCAGGGCCACCCGCTTGCCGGCGAAGTTCTCCACCAACCATTGGGCGGCGATGGGGCCCTGCTGGTCATCGCGGCCGCAGGTGCGGAACACCAGGTCGCTGCCGCTGTCCGTCAGTTCCGGCGCGGTGGCGGTGGGGGTGATCATGATGATCCCCTCATCACCATAGACCTGGGATGCCGGGATGCTGGTGCCGGACTGGAGATGGCCGACCACCATCCTCGCCCCCTGCGTAGCCAGCTTGTTGGCGACGGCGACGGCCTGGGTCGGCACACCGGCATCGTCATGGACGGCCACGGTGATCTTCTGCCCCAGCACGCCACCCGCGGCGTTAAGGTCCGCCGCGGCCTGCTCCGTCCCGCGCCGCAGCTGCTCCCCCACTGCGGCGAGGGGGCCGGTCAGGGGGCCGGCGGAGCCGATGACGATCTCGGCATGGGCGGAGGACACGGCCAGGGCCATGGCCGCGGCGGCAAGCAGGGTGCGCATTCTGTTCCTGATCCGAGTTGGTGACTATTTCCCCTCTCCCTGGGGAGAGGGTGGACCGGCCGCAAGGCCGGGACGGGTGAGGGAGGTGGGAGCAGCAAAACGGGTGGGGTTACCGTCCGTCCCGACGCCCACCTCCCTCATCCGGCGCTGACGCGCCACCTTCTCCCCAGGGAGAAGGCAATCAGTCGTCAGCCCTGGCCCGGGACCGGCTTGTAGCTGCCGTTGGACCATTTGTAGACGATGTAGTCGGTCTTCTTACGGTCGCCCTTGGCATCAAAGGACAGCGGGCCGATGACGGTGCTGTACTCCCCGTCGCGCAGGGCCTTGGCGACCTTCGCGGCGTCGGTGCTCTTGGCCTTTTCCGCCGCCTGGGCCCAGGCCTGGACCGCGGCGTAGGTGTAGAGGGTGTAGGCCTCCGGCTCGAAGTTCTTGGCGCGGAAGCGCTTCACCACCTCCGCCGCCTCCGGCTTGTCGCGGTTCTCCGCGCCGAAGGTGACCAGGGCGCCCTCCGCCGTGTTGCCGGCGATGTTCCAGAACTCCTGGTTCACGGTGCCGTCGCCGGAGATGAACTGCGCCTTCAGCCCCGCCTCCGCCATCTGGCGGACCAGAAGCCCACCCTCCGTGTGCAGGCCGCCGAAATAGACCACCTGGATGCCGGCGTTCTTCATCTTGGTGATCAGGGCGGACATGTCGCGGTCGCCCACGGTCACCGCGTCATACATGGCCTCCTTCACCCCGGCTTTGTTCATGGCCGCCTTGGTGGCATCCGCCAGACCCTTGCCATAGGTGGTCTGGTCGTGGATGACGGCGACCTTGTCGGCCTTGTGGTTCTTGGCGATCCAAGCGGCGGCCACGTCGCCCTGCTGGTCGTCGCGGCCGCAGGTGCGGAACACCGTGTCCAGCCCCTGCTCGGTCAGTTGCGGGTTGGTGGAGGCCGGGCTGATCATGATGATCCCCTCGTCGGCATAGACCTTCGAGGAGGGGATGGAGACCGCGGAGTTGAAGTTTCCGAACACCGCCACGGCCCCGGCGGTGGCCATCTTGTTGGCGACGGCAACGCCTTGGCTGGGGTTGGAGGCGTCGTCCTCATTCACCAGGCGCAGCTTTTCCCCCAGCACGCCGCCCTTGGCGTTCAGGTCGGCCACGGCCATGTCGGCGCCGTTGCGCATCTGGATGCCGAACACGGTGTTGGGGCCGGTCAGCGGGCCGGCCATCCCGACCACGATCTCGGCCTGGGCCGGGGAAATCGCCACGAGGGCAACCGTCGCCAGCATGGCGAGGAGCGACGTCTTTTTCTTCATCGCGCACCATCTCCCTTGGAAAGCTCTCCGTGTGGGGGAGGCTAACATAGGGATCGGGTTGGAAACATGGCGAGTTGGCCCTTGTCGCCGCGTGGGTATTGCCCCGTCAGTCCCGGCGGAGCGAGCGCCACAGCCCCAACCCGCCGAACCATGCCGTCGCTGCCAGCCAGAGCGCCAACGCCCAGACAGGGCGTTCCGGATGGGCGGCCACCAGCACCACCATCGTGACCGCCCAGGTGGCCGTGGCGGCCAGGGTCAAGGGCCGGAACTCCACGACGCGGAAGGGGTGGACGAACTTGGCCGGGATGAAGGTGAGGGCGACCAGGGCCAGGACGGCGGCGGCGTTCACCCAGGCGCTAGGGGCCAACAGCCAGAGATACAGGATTGCCGCGTTCCACACGGCAGGGAAGCCGACGAAGTAGTTGTCGCCGCTCTTCATGTCCGCCTTGGCGAAGAGGTGCAGGGAGGACAGAAGCACCAGGATGCAGAGCGGCAGGGTCAGTGGCTCTGGCAGCAGGCCGAATCGCCAGAGGAACAGGACCGGGACGAAGACATAGGTCAGGTAGTCGACGATCAGGTCCAAGGCCGCCCCGTCGAACAGGGGCACCCGCTCCTTGACATGGAACGCCCGGGCGAGGGGGCCATCGATCCCGTCCACCACCAGGGCGATGCCGAGCCAGAGCCACGCCATCTTCGCCTCACCCGCCACCACGGCCAGGGTGGCCAGCAGGGCCCAGACGGCGCCGGTGGCCGTCAGCAGGTGGACGACCCAGGCGGTCCAGGGGAAGGGTGGTCGCGGTCCCGGCATGGGCTGCTAACGCAGCAGGGTGCAGGTGCGGTCCTGGCAGCGGACCAGCACGAACACGTCCTTTTGCCCGGTGCAGGCGATCTTGAAGACCGTCGTCGCCTGCCGGCCGGTGACGCGCTTCACCGGCTCCACTTTGCCAGGGGTGCAATTGCCGGTCCGCGCCGCCTCCCGCGCCTCCGCCTGCTGGGCGTGGGCGGGCAGAGGAGCGAGCAGGA
The DNA here is from genome assembly GCF_012913305.1 of Aerophototrophica crusticola. Classification (NCBI taxonomy): domain Bacteria; kingdom Pseudomonadati; phylum Pseudomonadota; class Alphaproteobacteria; order Rhodospirillales; family Rhodospirillaceae; genus Aerophototrophica; species Aerophototrophica crusticola. The sequence continues at coordinate 1,259,907 of NZ_CP051775.1, forward strand.
GCAGCGATAGAACAAGGATGTAGCGCATCAGCTTGGCGTGATTCGGGATATCATCTGAGCATAGCTGAACCTTGTGTCACAGTGAGGGAAAAGCGCGTGCTAACACCTCGCTTGGCTCTGGAGACGCAAAAAGGGCCGCCCGTCGCCGGGCGGCCCTCCTGGTCCTGTCCCTCGGGAGAGGGGATCAGACGCTGTAGTACATCTTGTACTCGATGGGGTGCGGGCTGGTCTCGAAGGCCAGGACCTCTTCCATCTTCAGGTCGATGTAGCTGCTGATCATGTCTTCCGTGAACACGTCGCCCTTCTTCAGGAACTCGTTGTCCGCGGCCAGGTTCTCCATCGCCTCCCGCAGCGAGCGGCAGACGGTCGGAACCTCCTTCAGCTCCTCCGGCGGCAGGTCGTACAGGTTCTTGTCCATGGCGTCGCCGGGGTGGATCTTGTTCTGAATGCCATCCAGGCCGGCCATGAGCATGGCCGCGAAGGCCAGGTAGGGGTTCGCCGCCGGGTCGGGGAACCGCACCTCGACGCGCTTGCCCTTGGGGCTGTTGACGTAGGGGATGCGGCAGGAGGCGGAGCGGTTGCGGCTGGAGTAGGCCAGCAGCACCGGGGCCTCATAGCCCGGGACCAGGCGCTTGTAGCTGTTGGTCGTCGGGTTGGTGAAGGCGTTCAGGGCGCGGGCATGCTTGATGATGCCGCCGATGTAGTACAGCGCCGTGTCGGACAGGTCGGCATAGCCGTTGCCCGCGAACAGGGGCTTGCCGTCCTTCCAGATGGACTGGTGGCAGTGCATGCCCGAGCCGTTGTCGCCGAACACCGGCTTCGGCATGAAGGTCGCGGTCTTGCCGTAGGACGCGGCGACGTTGTGCACCACGTACTTAAACAGCTGCATGCCGTCGGCCATCTTCACCAGCGTGCCGAACTTCACGCCCAGCTCATGCTGGGAAGCCGCCACCTCATGGTGGTGCTTCTCGATCTCGACGCCCATGTCGCCGAGGACGGTCAGCATCTCGGCGCGCAGGTCCTGGGCGCTGTCCACCGGGGCCACGGGGAAGTAGCCGCCCTTCACCGCCGGGCGGTGGGCGAGGTTGCCGCCCTCATAGTTCTTGCTGGAGGTATAGGGACCCTCCTCGCTGTCGAACTCGTACATGACCTTGTTCATCGACACTTCGAACTTCACGTCGTCGAAGACGAAGAACTCGGCCTCGGGGCCGAAATAGGCCACGTCGCCGATGCCGGCGGAGGCCATGTACTTCTCGGCGGCCTTGGCGATGGAGCGCGGGTCACGCTTGTAGGGCTGGCCGGTGGAGGGCTCGTACACGTCGCAGAAGACGGTGAGCAGCGGCTGGGCCGCGAACGGGTCCATGACCGCGGTGGAGGCGTCCGGCATCAGGATCATGTCGGACTCGTTGATCGCCTTCCAGCCGGCGATGGAGGAGCCGTCGAACATGATGCCGTCGGCGAACATCTCCTCGTTCACCGTGCAGATGTGCTGGGCGGTATGCTGCAGCTTGCCCTTCGGGTCGGTGAACCGGAAGTCGACGTACTTCACGTCGTGTTCCTTGATCAGGTCGAAGACCTTGCTGATGTCCGACATTGCCTCGAGTTCCGTTGTTTAGGGTTTGTCGCTGGTGGTTGCCGGCCCCAGGGATTGCGGGGCCGGGTGCTGGAAACTTGTCTCCGCCCGTCAGATGGCGTCGCCGCCGCGCTCACCGGTGCGGATGCGGATAACTTCTTCCACAGGCGTTACGAAGATCTTGCCGTCGCCGATGCGGCCGGTGTGGGCGGCCTGCTGGATGGCTTCGATGGCGCGGTCCACGAGGGCGTCGTCCATGACGATCTCGATCTTCACCTTGGGCAGGAAGTCGACCACGTATTCCGCGCCGCGATACAGCTCCGTATGGCCCTTCTGGCGGCCGAAGCCCTTGGCCTCGGTCACGGTGATGCCCTTGATGCCGACTTCGTGCAGGGCTTCCTTCACCTCGTCGAGCTTGAAGGGCTTAATGATCGCTTCGACCTTTTTCATCAGCTATCGCAGCTCCTGTCTCGTCGCCGGCTTCGGCTGACCCTTTGCCCGGGGTTCCCCGGCGCCGGCCCCAGTGAAGCATGTGGCGTGCCAGTTTGGATTAACCGAAAGGACGGGGATTCCGGCCGGTCTTGAGTTCAAATCTGCACGAAAAATGTGCAATGGTCTGCCTGAATCTTGCCCTTGCTGTTCAAACAGGTGGCAGACGTGACCGTTGTGCGGTTCGCGCCGCCGGAATGTCGCCTGTTCCTTGGGCGAAGGGCAGGGCTGTGCGAAATGCCTCCAGAAAGTTTGACGAAGGGCTTGACGGCAGGGGCGGGCTGGGGCATACAGCGGCTCCCTGTGGCGGTCGTAGCTCAGCTGGTAGAGCCCTCGGTTGTGGTCCGAGTTGTCGTGGGTTCGAGTCCCATCGATCGCCCCAGTCTTCCTTCTCACATCGCCTGGTGTAAAGCGGTCGTGGCCCGGTCTGGGCTGCGGCGCTTTTGCTTGCCCGATGGCAGCCGCTGGTGTCCCCTTGGCAAGGGATGATGACACAGGCAGGCGCCAGGGTGCGGCATGGCTGACGAAATCCTGAGCATCGCGCAGATGTACGCGGCCGACCGGGCCGCAATGGCGGCAGGCGTTGCCGGCACGACCTTGATGGAGAATGCGGGGCGCGCGGTGGCCGGGGCCATCCAGTCCCGCTGGGAGCCGTGCCCCGTCAGCATCCTCTGCGGCCCCGGGAACAATGGCGGCGATGGATTCGTGGTTGCCCGCCACCTGGCCGAAGCCGGATGGCCGGTCAGGCTTGGCCTGCTGGGCGACGCCGCCGCCCTGGGAGGAGACGCCGGCTGGGCTGCGTCAACCTGGTCGGGCCCTGTCGAGCGGGCTGGTCCCGAGCTGTTGGACGGGGCGGGGTTGGTGGTGGATGCCCTGTATGGCGCCGGGCTGGGCCGCCCGCTGGACGGCGCGTCGCTGGAACTTGCGCGCGCCATGGCCGACCGCGGCATCCCTGTGGTGGCGGTGGACGTGCCCAGCGGGCTGAATGGGGATACGGGTGCGGTGATGGGCGGGGCCGCCCAGGCAGACCTGACCGTCACCTTCTTTCGCAAGAAGCCGGGCCACCTGCTGCTTCCCGGCAGGGCCTTGTGCGGCACGGTGCTGGTGGCCGACATCGGGATCCCTGAGTCGGTGCTTGAGGGGCTGGGTACAAGGCTTTGGGAAAACACCGAAAGGTTATGGGTGGCCCGCTATCCCTGGCCGCGGCTGGATGGGCACAAGTACAGCCGTGGCCATGCCCTGGTCCTGGGCGGAAGGGTCATGACCGGGGCCGCGCGGCTGGCGGCGCGGGCGGCCCTGCGGGTCGGGGCTGGGCTGGTAACCATCGCCGCGGACCCGGAGGCCTGGATGGTCTACAGCCTTTCCATGCCCAGCGTGATCGTGCAGCCGGTGCCGGACGGCCAGGCCTTCCAGGACCTGCTGGCCGACAGGCGGCGGAATGCGGTGCTCATCGGCCCTGGGGCCGGCGCCTCGGCGGAGCTGAGGGGGCAGGTGCGGGCGGCCGTGGATGCCGGCAAGGCGGGGGTCCTGGATGCCGACGTATTTGGCGCTTTTTCCGAGGACCTGAAGGGGTTGGCCGCGGGTCTTGAGTCGCGGTGGCTGCTCACGCCCCATGGCGGGGAGTTCGCACGGCTGTTCGGCGACATTCCCGGCAGCAAGCTGGACCAAGCCCGACGCGCGGCGGCCCTGGCCGGGACGCCCGTATTGCTGAAGGGGGCCGACACGGTGGTCGCCCATCCGGACGGCAGGGCCGTGGTCAACTCCAACGCCCCGCCCGACCTTGCCACGGCAGGGAGCGGCGACACCCTGGCAGGGCTCGCGGTCGGGCTGATCGCCCAAGGCGTGGATGCCTTCGATGCCGGTTGCATGGCGGCGTGGCTGCATGGCGAACTGGGGACGGCCGTGGGGCCTGGCCTGATCGCGGAAGACTTGGCCGAGGCGCTGCCCGGCGTGCTGCGCCGGTTGAAGGCGACCTTGCCTGATCAAAGGGGGCAGTAACGTATCTGTCCCTTGCGGCCGTCCTCTTGCCCGCCGAGATTCGTTGCCATGAGTGACATCAAGACCCGAGAACCCGCCGCCGACGCGGTTCCCGCCACCCAAGCCGGGCTGCTGGACCGCACCCTGGGCAACCTGCGCAGCGTCTGGCGCGACATCGCCGGCTCCGCCATCACTGTCGTGGGTACCATTCGTAGCGCCACCGGCCGGACGGAGGAGGAACGGTGGCGCAGCCAGATCCGTGACTGCCTGGAAGGCAAGGGCGGGGAGGTTTCGGCCCGCGCCCGTGCCGCCGACCTGGGGCGCACCTATCTGGCCCTGGAACCAGAGGGGCGCCGCAGCTTCCTGCGTCTTCTGGCGGAATTCGACGTGGACCGCGCCGCCGTGGACCGGGCCATCGACATCTTCCACAGGGCCGCCGACCCGGTGGCCCGCGGCGAGGCCGAGCGCACCCTGCGCCGGGCGCTGGAGCCGGGTCGGATGCAATTGCTGACCCAATTCAACACCTTGCCGGAGGGCGTGAAGTTCCTGGTTGAGATGCGGGCGGAGCTTTTGGAGCTGGCCCGGCAGGACCGGCACTATGTCGCCCTGGAAGCGGACTTGAAGGACCTGCTGCGCGGCTGGTTCGACGTGGGGTTCCTGGAGCTGCGCCGCATCACCTGGGACAGCCCGGCCAGCCTGCTGGAGAAGCTGATCCGGTATGAGGCGGTGCATGCCATCCGGGGCTGGCAGGACCTCAAGGACCGGCTGGACAGCGACCGGCGCTGCTTCGGCTTTTTCCATCCGCGGATGCCGGACGAACCGCTGATCTTCGTGGAGGTGGCCCTGGTCCAGGGCATGTCGGACAGCGTTCAGGCCCTGCTCGACCCGGACGCCCCCGCCAGCGATCCGCAGGAGGCGGACACGGCCATCTTCTATTCCATCTCCAACGCCCAGAAGGGGCTGGCGGGGATTAGCTTCGGCAACTTCCTGATCAAGCGCGTGGTGGACCTGCTGAAGGGCGAGTTCGGGAACCTGAAACAATTCGCCACCCTGTCGCCCATCCCGGGCTTCCGCCGCTGGCTGGAGGCGGAGGTGGCGCAGAAGGGCGACCAGCTCTTGGCACCACCGGAGTTCCAGCAGCTCCACGAGCTAGTTCCGGACCGGGAACAGCCCCTGCTGGCCGAGGCGCTTGCCCGGGCCCGGGGGGAGGTGGAAGGGGTCCTGGAAGCGGCGTTGCAGCCCGTGCTCATGCGGCTTGCCGCAAGCTACCTGTTGTCTGCCCGGAACGGTCGGCGTGCGGCCGACCCGGTCGCACATTTCCACCTGACCAACGGGGCGCGGGTGGAGCGGCTGAACTGGGCTGCGGATACCTCTCCCAAAGGCTGGAAAGAGTCCTTCGGGCTCATGGTGAACTACGCCTATCGCCTGTCGAACATTGATGCCAACCACGAGGCATATCGGGGTGATGGGAAGGTGGTCGCATCAACTGCCATGAAGTCCTTGGCAAAGTCCTCCTAATGAATTAACCTGTTCATAACAAGCGAGGCCTATCCCTTGGGGAGGTCCGTACCCTGAATGGGGCGGATTTGGGAATGGGGGCTTTACGATGGGCGTGTCGTTTTTCAAGCGAACCAAGATTGAGGAGCCGCCGGTACCTGGTTCCCGGTACCGGCGTGTGATGACCGGCGGCGTGGTGGAGACGGCAGAGGTCCTCTCCATTTTCCATGCCGGGATCCCGGTGCCGCATGTGCGGTTCCTGGTGCGGAACGAGGTGACGGACAGCGCCCTGACGGGCAGCCTGCGCACCTTGTCGGTGGAAAGTTTCCAGCGGCTATTCGACCAGCGCGTCGCCGGCTGAGGCGGCCCACCACGGCAGGACGCTTGTCCTTCCCCGATGTTGTTGCCTGCGCGGAAGGCGGGCCGCCCATGCGGCGGTTCCGCCTGTCCCCGTTACGTCCTATATAGGGGCCGCTCAGGCCCCGTTCAGAAGGGCCGGGCCGTGGCGCCCTTGTCCGGGGGTGCCCGTGAGGACCGCCCCAAGGAAGAAGCGCCGCCCATGCCCGACACCTCAGCCTCGCCCCGCATCCTGACGGGTGGCCCCGACATCGACCGCCGCCTGCGCCTGCTGCGGGCGCTGGAGCGCAAGGTGCTGTGGCTCAGCACCTGGATGATCCACAATGCCAACCACATCCGCCCGTCCCGCGACGGGCTGAAGGTGGGCGGTCACCAGGCGTCCAGCGCCAGCCTCGCCACCATCATGACGGCGCTGTACTTCGACGTGCTGCGGCCGCAGGACCGGGTGGCTGTGAAACCCCATGCCAGCCCCGTCTTCCATGCCATCCAATACCTGATGGGACGGCAGACCCGGGACAAGTTGGAGAAGTTCCGTGGCCTGGGCGGCGCGCAAAGCTATCCTAGCCGTACCAAGGACACGGCCGACGTGGATTTCTCCACCGGCTCCGTCGGCCTGGGCGTGGCCATCACCGCCTTCGCCTCCATGGTCCAGGACTATGTCCGGCTGAAGGGCATGACCGAGCAGCCGGAAGGCCGCATGGTCGCCCTGGTCGGCGATGCCGAGTTGGATGAGGGCAACGTCTTCGAAGCCATGCTGGAAGGCTGGAAGCACGACCTGCGGAACACTTGGTGGATCATCGACTACAACCGCCAGAGCCTCGATTCCGTCGTCTCCGACAAGCTGTGGGTCCCTATCGAGGGGATGTTCCGGTCCCTGGGCTGGAACGTGCAGATCCTGAAATACGGCAAGAAGCTGGAAGCCGCCTTTCGCCAGCCGGGCGGCGACGCCCTGCGCCACTGGATCGACAATTGCCCGAACCAGCTCTACTCCGCCCTGACCTTCAAGGGCGGGGCGGCGTGGCGGGAGATCCTGCGCCGTGACCTGGGCGACACGGCGGGCATGCGGGCCATGCTGGACGACCATGACGACGCCATGCTGGGCGCGCTCATGACCAACCTGGCCGGCCATGACCTGGAAACGATCCTGGAGACCTTCCACGGCACCGCCAACGGGGTGAACGCGGAGCAGCCCGCCTGCTTCATCGCCTACACGGTCAAGGGCATGGGCTTGCCGTTCCAGGGGCACAAGGACAACCATGCCGGCCTGATGAACCCGGACCAGATCGCCGCCTTCAAGGCCCAGTGCGGGCTGAAGGACGGGGAGGAGTGGGAGGCCTTCGCCGGGCTGGATGTGGATCTGGAGGAACTGCGGCGCTTCCTGACCGACGAGGTGCCCTTCACCCAAGGGCCCGGCCGTCGCTTCAAGGCCGCCACCGTGGCGGTGCCGGAGAACCTGGACGTGGCGCTTTCGGAGCGCATGTCCACGCAGGAGGGCTTCGGCAAGATCCTTGGTGAGTTGGCGAAGCAGGACACGGACCTGGCCGCCCGGATTGTCACCACGTCCCCGGATGTGACCGTCTCCACCAATCTGGGCGCCTGGGTGAACCGGCGGGGCCTGTTCGACCGGTCCCTGCGGGAGGACACCTTCAAGGAGCAGAAGGTCGTCTCCGCCCAGCGCTGGCACGGCAGCCCGGAGGGCCAGCACCTGGAGCTGGGCATCGCCGAGCACAACCTGTTCCTGATGCTGGGCGCCCTGGGCCTCAGCCATGACCTGTTCGGCACCCGGCTGCTGCCCATCGGCACGTTGTACGACCCGTTCGTGAAGCGCGGCCTGGACGCGCTGAACTATGCCCTCTACCAGGACGCCCGCTTCATGGTGGTGGCGACCCCGTCGGGTGTCACCCTGGCGCCGGAAGGCGGTGCCCACCAGTCCATCGCCACGCCGCTGATCGGCATCGGCCTGCCCAAGCTGGCCAGCTTCGAGCCGGCCTATGTGGACGAGCTGGCGGCCATCCTGCGCTGGGGGTTCGAACACATGCAGGCACCGGACGGCGGCAGCCTGTACCTGCGCCTGTCCACCCGCTCCATCGAGCAGCCGAGGCGCCCTTTGGATACAAGGGCGGTGATCGACGGCGGCTATTGGCTGAAGCCGCCGGCCCCCGGCACGGACCTGGTCATCGCCTATTCCGGTGCGCTGGCGCCGGAGGCCATCGAGGCCCATGCCCAATTGCTGGACGACGTCCCCGGCGCCGGCCTGCTGGCCGTCACCTCCGCCGACCGGTTGCACCAGGGCTGGTCCGCGGCCCGCAAGGCGCGGCAGGAGGGGAAGGCGGCCGAGAGCCATGTGGAGCGGCTGCTGGGTGGGCTGGGCCCCGATGCCCGGCTGGTGACCATCATCGACGGGCACCCGTCCGCCCTGTCCTGGCTGGGCGCCGTGAAGGGCCACAAGGTGGCGGCGCTGGGGGTGGAGACCTTCGGCCAGAGCGCCGACCTGCCCGACCTCTACCGCGTCATGGGGCTGGACGCCGACGCCATCCTGGACGCGGCAGCCCGGGTGCTGCTGGAGTAAGGCGAACATCGCCGCGACATGAACCCTTGGCGGGGCGGTTGTGCCTTGCTATAGGGTGCGCTCCCGCGGGCGGGCCTCTGGCGCGCACGCCGGGGCGGGCGTGGCGGAATTGGTAGACGCGCTGGATTTAGGTTCCAGTGTCGAGAGACGTGGGGGTTCGAGTCCCTTCGCCCGCACCATGAGTTTTGACCGCAACCCACCGCGAGGGGAAACCGCCCCTGGCGGGAGCCGACCGGCCGGACCCCGGCCCCAGGCGAACCAGAACAAGACAGGCACTTCGTCCCATGCAGATCACCGAGACCAGCGCCGACGGCCTCCGCCGCGAATACAAGGTCACCGTCCCCGCCGCTGACATCCAGAACCGCGTCACGGCCAAGCTGACGGAGATCGGCAAGTCCGTGCGGATGCCCGGCTTCCGTCCCGGCAAGGTGCCGATGCCGCTGCTGAAGCAGCGCTATGGCCAGTCCGTGATGGGCGAGGTGCTGGAGGGGGCCGTCAACGACAGCACCGCCAAGGCCGTGGAGCAGAACAACCTGCGCCCGGCCCTGCAGCCGAAGGTGGAGATCATCAACTTCGCCGATGGCCAGGACCTGGAGTTCGCCGTCAACGTCGAGCTGCTGCCGGAGTTCGAGCCTGCCGACCTGTCCGCCGTGGAGCTGGACAAGCCGGTGGTCGAGGTGACCGACGCCATGGTGGACGAGGCGCTGGGCCGTCTTTCCAAGGGCCGCCGCACCACCGTGAAGGTGGAGGAGGAGCGCCCGGCCGCCAGCGGCGACATCCTGCTGATCGATTTCGACGGCTCCGTGGACGGTGAGCGCCGCCCGGGCATGAAGGGCGAGGGCTATGAGCTGGAGCTTGGCTCCGGCACCTTCATCCCCGGCTTCGAGGACCAGCTGGTCGGCGCCAAGCCCGGCGAGCACAAGACCGTCACCGTCACCTTCCCGGCCGAGTACCATGCCGCCGAGCTGGCCGGCAAGGAGGCCGTGTTCGAGGTGGACGTGAAGGAGTTGCGCCAGGGCCAGGACGCCGTCCTGGATGACGAGTTGGCCAAGTCCTTCGGCTTCGACACGCTGGACGCCCTGAAGGACGCCATCCGTGAGCGCATGGCCGCCGATTACGGCAATACTTCCCGCCTGCGCGCCAAGCGGGCCCTCCTGGACAAGTTGGCCGAGCTGCACGATTTCGAGGTCCCCGCCGGCATGGTGGACATCGAGTTCAACCAGATCTGGGAGCGCCTGCAGCAGGAGCTGAAGGCAGGCGGCGGCGACGCCGAGGACAAGGAGAAGGACGAGGAGGCCCTGAAAGCGGAGTACCGCGCCATCGCCGTGCGCCGCGTCCGTTTGGGCCTGCTCCTTTCCGAGATCGGCCGTCGCAACAATATAACGGTCACCCGTGAGGAGCTTAACCGCGCGGTCATCGAGGAGGTGCGACGTTACCCTGGCCAGGAGCAGCAGGTCTTCGAGTTCTTCAAGAAGAACCCGCAGGCCGCCGAGGGGCTGCGGGCGCCCATCTACGAGGACAAGGTGGTCGACTTCATCCTGGGAACGGTTAAGGTCACCGAGAAGCCCGTGTCGGTCGAGGAGCTGATGCGGGAGCCGGAAGAGGACGAGGGCGTCGCCGCGGCTGCTTGAGCCCGGCGCGCCGACAGGGGAGGGGCCGTGGCGCCCCTCCCGGTTGACACGGAACGCACGGGGCCATCCCCGTCGCAGGGAGCAGAGCAGGTATCATGATCGAGCCGCAGATGAACGCGCTGGTTCCCATGGTGGTCGAGCAGACCAACCGCGGCGAGCGGGCCTACGACATCTATTCCCGCCTCCTGAAGGAGCGGATCATCTTCCTTGTCGGCGGCGTCAACGACGCGGTGGCCAGCCTGGTCTGCGCCCAGCTGCTGTTCCTGGAGGCGGAGAACCCCAGCAAGGAAATCTCCTTTTACATCAACTCGCCCGGCGGCTACGTCACGGCCGGCCTGGCGATTTATGACACCATGCAGTACATCCGCAGCCCGGTGGCCACCATCTGCGTGGGCCAGGCGGCCAGCATGGGCGCGCTGCTGCTGGCGGGCGGCGCCGCGGGCCGGCGCTTCTCCCTGCCCAACAGCCGGATCATGATCCACCAGCCCTCCGGCGGCGCCCAGGGCCAGGCGGCGGACATCGAGATCCAGGCGCAGGAGATCCTGCGCATGCGGCACCGCCTGAACGAGATCTTCCATGAGCACACGAAGCAGCCCATGGACGTGATCGAGAAGGCCGTTGAGCGCGACAAGTTCATGAGCGCGGAGGAGGCGAAAGCCTTCGGCCTGATCGACGAGGTGTTCCATCATCGCCCCGGCGGCGTGACGTCGCAGGCGGCTTGATCAGCGGGGTGCCGGTTCCACTGTGACAGTTGTTGGCGCGATGGGACCGGCTCCGCGAACAATTTATTGATCGCCGCGCTTTCCGTGGTGTTGAATGGGCCGGTAGGGCGAAGTGCCCGGCAGGCCCCCACGGTTCCTGGTTGGGGTGGCCCCTTGGTCCGGTGGGTCCGGGCCGGCGGGACACCCGAATGTAGGACACCCGGCGGGTGTCCGGGCGCACGGTACGGGGCGGCAGGCCGAGCCGCCCCCGGATCCGTAGCCACCCGGTGATGTACGGAGCACAAATGACCAAGTCGACCGGCGGCGACTCGAAGAACACGCTCTACTGCTCTTTCTGTGGGAAGAGCCAGCACGAGGTGCGCAAGCTCATTGCCGGCCCCACCGTGTTCATCTGCGATGAATGCGTCGAGCTGTGCATGGACATCATCCGCGAGGAGAACAAGACCACGCTGGTGAAGTCCCGGGATGGCGTGCCCACCCCGCGCGACATCTGCTCCGTCCTGGACGATTACGTCATCGGGCAGGAGCATGCGAAGCGCGTGCTGTCCGTGGCCGTGCACAACCACTACAAACGCCTGGCCCACGGGGCCAAGCACAACGATGTCGAACTGGCCAAGTCCAACATCCTGCTGGTCGGTCCCACCGGCTCGGGCAAGACGTTGCTGGCGCAGACGCTGGCCCGCATCATCGACGTGCCCTTCACCATGGCCGATGCCACCACCCTGACGGAGGCTGGCTATGTGGGTGAGGACGTCGAGAACATCATCCTGAAGCTGTTGCAGGCCGCCGACTACAATGTCGAGCGCGCGCAGCGCGGCATCGTCTACATCGACGAGGTCGACAAGATCAGCCGCAAGTCCGACAACCCGTCCATCACCCGGGACGTGTCGGGCGAAGGCGTGCAGCAGGCCCTGCTGAAGATCATGGAAGGCACCGTCGCCTCCGTGCCGCCGCAGGGCGGGCGCAAGCACCCGCAGCAGGAGTTCCTGCAGGTCGACACCACCAATATCCTCTTCATCTGCGGCGGCGCCTTCGCCGGGCTGGAGCGGATCATCGGCGCCCGCGGCAAGGGTACCAGCATCGGCTTCGGCGCCGACGTCCGGGCACCAGAGGAGCGCCGCACCGGCGACATCCTGCGGGAGGTGGAACCTGAGGACCTGCTGAAGTTCGGTCTGATCCCGGAGTTCGTGGGCCGCCTGCCCGTGGTGGCCACGCTCCACGACCTGGATGAGGCCGCGCTGATCGAGATCCTGACCCGTCCGAAGAATGCCCTGGTCAAGCAGTACCAGCGCCTGTTCGAGATGGAGGACGTGAAGCTGGCGGTCCACGAGGAGGCGCTGAAGTCCATCGCCAACAAGGCGATCCAGCGCAAGACCGGTGCCCGCGGCCTCCGCTCCATCATGGAGTCGATCCTGCTGGAGCCGATGTTCGACCTGCCCGGCCTGACGGGCGTGGAAGAGATCGTGATCAACAAGGAAGTGGTGGATGGCCGCGCACGGCCCCTCTACATCTACTCCGACCGGCGGGAGACGGGATCGGGCGCCTGACCCGACCTGCCGACCGTATACCGGACCAAGTCAGCCGGACCTGTCCCCTGGGCAGGTCCGGTTTTCTTTTGTGGCTCCATTTTTGGCGTACGCGGTCCTTCGCCTTGCCCGCGTCCTATGCTCCCGATCCCTGCAAGGGACAACAATGTCCCGGCCCTTGAAGGGGGGGTATGGGTGTGCCACGTTACCCCCATGGCCGTCGCCGGCCGGACATGCGCCCAGCCGGGGCATGCCGGCGGTCCGGGCCCCAGGGGGGCTGACGGCGCACTTTGACCAGAAGGCGTTCCCTATGCTCGACCTCCCCCGTGGTGTCCTCTATCCGGTCCTGCCGTTGAGGGACATCGTCGTCTTCCCGCACATGATCGTCCCGCTGTTCGTCGGCCGCGAGAAGTCGGTCAAGGCGCTCGAGGACGTCATGAAGGATGACAAGCAGATCCTGCTGGTCACCCAGAAGAACGCCGGCCAGGACGACCCCACGCCTGCGGACATCTACACCGTCGGCACGGTCGGTACGGTCCTGCAACTGCTGAAGCTGCCCGACGGCACCGTGAAGGTGCTGGTCGAGGGCGGCAAGCGCGCGGTCATCAACAAGTTCACCGAGAATGACGAGTTCTTCCAGGCCTATGCCGAGCTGATCGACGAGAAGGCCGGCGAGCCGCAGGAGCTGGAGGCGCTGAGCCGCGCCGCCGTGTCCCAGTTCGAGCAGTACATCAAGCTGAACAAGAAGATCCCGCCGGAGGTCCTGGTCTCCATCAACCAGATCGACGATGCCGGCAAGCTGGCCGACACCATCGCCTCCCACCTCCAGCTCAAGATCCCGGAGAAGCAGCAGCTCCTGGAGACGCCCACCATCTCTGAGCGGCTGGAGCGGGTCTATGCCTTCATGGAGGGCGAGATCGGCGTGCTGCAGGTGGAGAAGCGCATCCGGAACCGCGTCAAGCGGCAGATGGAGAAGACTCAGCGCGAGTACTACCTGAACGAGCAGCTCAAGGCCATCCAGAAGGAGTTGGGCGAGACTGAGGACGGCAAGGACGAGGTCGCCGAAATCGAGGAGCGGATCAACAAGACCAAGCTGTCCAAGGAGGCCCGTGAAAAGGCCCTGGGCGAGGTCAAGAAGCTCCGCACCATGAGCCCGATGAGCGCCGAGGCCACGGTGGTGCGCAACTACCTGGACTGGATGCTGTCAATCCCCTGGAAGAAGCGCACCAAGGTCAAGAAGGACATCAAGGGTGCCGAGGCCATCCTGAACGCCGACCATTTCGGCCTGGAGAAGGTCAAGGAGCGCATCCTCGAGTACCTGGCCGTGCAGCAGCGCATGGACAAGGTGAAAGGGCCGATCCTCTGCCTGGTGGGCCCGCCCGGCGTGGGCAAGACGTCGCTCGGCAAGTCCATTGCCAAGGCGACCGGCCGCAACTTCGTCCGCATGTCCCTGGGCGGCGTGCGGGATGAGGCGGAGGTGCGCGGCCACCGCCGGACCTACATCGGCTCCATGCCCGGCAAGGTCATCCAGGGCATGAAGAAGGCCAAGTCGTCCAACCCGCTGTTCCTGATGGACGAGATCGACAAGCTGGGCGCCGACTGGCGCGGCGACCCGTCCTCGGCCCTTCTGGAAGTGCTCGACCCGGAGCAGAACAGCACCTTCAGCGACCATTACCTGGAGGTCGACTACGACCTGTCCGACGTGATGTTCGTCTGCACGGCCAACACCCTGCGCATGCCCCAGCCGCTGCTGGACCGCATGGAGGTGATCCGGCTGGCCGGCTACACGGAGGATGAGAAGGTCGAGATCTCCCGCCGGCACCTGATCGACAAGCAGGTGAAGGATCACGGGCTGAAGCCGGAGGAGTTCGCCATCTCCGACGACGCCCTGCGGGACCTGATCCGCTACTACACGCGGGAGGCGGGTGTCCGCAACCTGGAGCGTGAGATCGCTAACCTCGCCCGGAAGGTGATCAAGGAGATCCTGATGAAGGGTCTCGACAAGGTCGCCATCACCCGCAAGAACCTGGAGAAGTACGCGGGCGTCCGCCGCTACCGCTACGGCGAGGCGGAGCTGGAGGATCTGGTCGGCATCACCACGGGCCTCGCCTGGACCGAGGTGGGCGGCGAGTTGCTGTCCATCGAGGCCGTGATGCTGCGCGGCAAGGGCCGGGTGGTCACAACCGGCAAGCTGGGCGACGTGATGAAGGAATCGGTGCAGGCGGCGGAGAGTTATGTCCGTTCCCGTGCCACGACCTTCGGCATCAAGCCGACATTGTTCGAGAAGCGGGACATCCACGTCCACGTGCCGGAGGGGGCGACCCCGAAGGATGGCCCGTCCGCAGGCGTGGCCATGATCACATCCATCGTCTCGGTGCTTACCGGCATCCCCGTCCGGAAGGACGTGGCCATGACCGGCGAGATCACCCTGCGCGGCCGCGTGCTGCCCATCGGCGGCTTGAAGGAAAAGCTGCTGGCGGCCCTGCGCGGCGGCATCAAGCGGGTTCTGATCCCCGGGGACAACGAGAAGGACTTGGCCGACATCCCCGACAATGTGAAGAAGGGGATGACCATCATCCCCGTCACCACGGTGGACGAGGTGATCGCCAACGCCCTGACCCAGGTGCCGGTCCCTATCGACTGGACCGAGCCGGAGGAAGTGCCCGCAGTGCCCGCAAAAGCTGGGGATGAGGACCGTGAGGGCGTGATTCGTCATTGAAGACGGCTGCGAAATCGTGTGAATTGGAACCCGTTCGCCCCCTCGATTTTGCGCCATCCACGGCGCTTTGGGGGCGGCGGGAACCCAATCAAGACGTGCCCGGAACCACGGGCGTCGCAACCGAATCTCTCATGACGAGGGGGGCCTTCAGTGAATAAGAACGATCTCGTTGCCGCGGTCGCCGAGGCGGCTGGCCTGTCTAAGGCGGACGCCAACAAGGCGGTCGATGCGGTGTTCGATGGGATCACCGGTGCCCTGCAGAAGGGTGACGAGGTGCGGCTGGTGGGCTTTGGCACCTTCGGCGTCGCCGAGCGCGCCGCCTCCGAGGGCCGGAACCCGCGCACCGGTGAGAAGATCACCATCGCGGCGAGCAAGCAGCCGAAGTTCAAGCCCGGCAAGGGCCTGAAAGACGCGCTGAACTGAGCGATTCCCGGAGTCTTGTCGACGCCGGGATGAGGAAGCGGGCCAGTTTAGGCCCGCTTTTTCTTTTTTCGGGATGACGGGAGCCCCGTGACAGTTGACGTCGGCCCCGGCCTTCATTAGGCAGTGCGGCATCCGGCGGGCGGTTAGCTCAGGGGTAGAGCATCGGTTTTACACACCGTTGGTCGGGGGTTCAAATCCCTCACCGCCCACCAGCCTTCCAGGATCCCCTCAGCCGATCAGCTTGCGCAGGTGCTGGCCCAGGGTCTTACGGCGCTTGATCTTCTGCTTGGACGCCCGGTTGCGCCGCCAGTCCTCAATGAAGGTGGCCGCGTGCTCCGCCGGAATCCCGAAGACGACATCGAATCCGGTGCAGGCATAGCGCCGCTTGTCCGCTTGGAGCGCCTTGTAAAGAGTCACGATGTCGGGCCACTGGGCGGGATCGTGGGGCACATGGGGAGGCGCCAGGAAGCAGCGGGCGTCGTCCACCAGCACCACATGGGGCAGGGGGGAGGCGTTGATGATCGCCAACTCCTCCAGCACGGGGCACTCGTCCCCCTCGCCGGCGGTGTCGAGCGCGCTCCAATGGGCATCCAGCCAGAACAGGGCAGGGGATGTGAGGGTCGGCACAAGGTCCGACAACACCGTCCGCGTGTCGCCCAGCCGGAAATCGATGTTGGCCGTCCCCGCATGGCGTTCCTTCGCCTGCCGGTGCAACGCGGGCTGGGCTTCTATGGTGGTCACCTGCCCGAACAGGCCGGCGGCCCAGGCGGCGGTGTCGCCGTGGTAGGTGCCCGTCTCGACGAAATGCCCCAGGCCGAAGGTCCGGCGCATCCAGTCCACATGGTCCCGCGGGACGCCCTCGTTGAAGATGCCCATGACGCCTACCTTCTGTGCCCCGCCGAACAAGCCGGCCTCTGCCCCCGGCATACGGAGGCCGTCGAGGATTGTCCAGACGGGTTCCCCCGTTCGGATCAAATCCGCTTACCACCCGGCCGCGCGCCGCGGTAGAGTGGGGCGGCCCGGAACGCGCGCGGGTGAGCATTGGCGGAGGACGGTGTGGACGCGGACAACGACCGGCGGCTGGGGGACCGAATCCTGCATTCCCTGGACCTCGCGGTCCACCAAGGACACCTGGAGATCGCCGAGCAGCTCTGGCGTGCCCTGGAACTGACCCTGACCCAGTTCGGCGGGCCGGGGGCGTTGGAGCGGCGCGAACCGCCCAGCCGCCTCGACCTCGTGTATGACGCGCTGGAGGCGCTGCGGGCGCGCGACCGGGCGGCCTGAGGAGGGCGGCTATTTCGTTAAGCAGGCGCTTTCCTGTTTGACAAAGGGGGAAGGGGCCCCTATACACCCGCCCACCCCGACGGCGCCGTCCGGTGCCGCCCCCGGGGATGCAACGCGGGTGTAGCTCAGTTGGTTAGAGCGCCGGCCTGTCACGCCGGAGGCCGCGGGTTCAAGTCCCGTCACTCGCGCCATTCCCCATCCGGATTCCAATCCGACGGGGCTCTGGGTCGGAAGCCGACCCGCGGCAAAGTCCGCAAACCCGCCCTGGTGGCACTCTTCGCGACCGCGTCAAGATGTCCCTCCCGCGCCTGCGTAGGCGGATAAGGGAACGAACCTTCCCACCTTCATTAAACCTCGGAAAGCCCTGCGGAATTCGCCGCGCGGCTATCCTCCTGCACTGCCACGAATAGGGCGTAATTTGCTTTCCTTGGCCGGAGGCTGTGCCTATATTCGCCTCGGCCCCGAGTGGGGCTTTCCGTCCATGACCGCCATGCCGGGACGGGCGCGGGGATGCGGGGTTATACCCCACCCCGGGCGCGATGCCCGGCAGGCTGAAACGGTGTGACGATGTCAAACCCGCTGTCCAACCCGCTGCTGGTCGAATACCTGCCGATCCTGATCTTCCTCGGCATCGCCATCGTCATCGCCGGCGCCATGGTCGCGGCGTCGCTGGTGGTCGCCCGCCAGAAGCCGGACAGCGAGAAGCTGTCAGCCTATGAGTGCGGCTTCGAACCCTTCTCCGACGCGCGCAGCAAGTTCGACGTCCGATTCTACCTGGTCGCCATCCTGTTCATCATCTTCGACCTGGAAGTCGCCTTCCTGTTCCCCTGGGCCATCGCCCTGGGCGACATCGGGATGTTCGGATTCTGGTCCATGATGGTGTTCCTGGGCATCCTGACGATCGGCTTCATTTACGAGTGGAAGAAGGGCGCGCTGGAGTGGGAGTGATCCCCGCCGCCGGCCCTTCGGGAGCATCCCCATGACCGACCTCGTGACCACCAACACCCGCCCGCTGCCGCCCGGCCAGGCCCAGGACGCCTATCTCAAGGCCGTCACGACCGAGCTGAACGACAAGGGCTTCCTGGTCGCCAAGTTCGACGACCTGCTGGACTGGGCCCGCACCGGATCCCTGTGGCCCATGACCTTCGGGCTGGCCTGCTGCGCGGTGGAGATGATCCACGCCTATATGGCGCGCTATGACCTGGACCGCTTCGGCGTGATCCCGCGTCCCAGCCCGCGCCAGTCGGACGTGATGATCGTCGCCGGCACGCTGTGCAACAAGATGGCCCCGGCCCTGCGCAAGGTCTATGACCAGATGGCGGAGCCCCGGTGGGTCATCTCCATGGGCTCCTGCGCCAATGGCGGCGGCTACTACCATTACAGCTACAGTGTCGTCCGTGGCTGCGACCGGATCGTGCCGGTGGACATCTATGTCCCGGGCTGCCCGCCCACGGCCGAGGCGTTGGTGTACGGCATCCTGCAGCTCCAGAAGAAGATCAAGAACGGCAACCGCCTGGTCCGGGCCTGACCGCCCGCCGCCCCGGTGACCGAAGGACGTTGAGATGAGCGACCAAGCCCTCCAGGAACTCGGCGACCACATCGCCGCCGCCCTAGGCGACGCGGTGCTGAAGACGGAGGTCCGCTTCGGCGAGCTGGCCGTCACCGTGCGGCGTGAGTCGGTGGCCCGGGTGCTGCAGTTCCTCCGCGACGACAGCACCACCCACTGCGAGATGTTGGCGGACATCGCCGGCGTGGACTATCCCGGGCGCGCCGAGCGGTTCGAGGTGGTCTATAACCTGCTGTCCGTGAAGCACAATCACCGCGTCCGGGTGAAGTGCAGCACGGATGAGGACACGCCCGTCCCCTCCGTCACCGGCATCTATCCAGTGGCCGGCTGGTTCGAGCGCGAGGCCTGGGACCTGTACGGCATCTTCTTCGCCGACCACCCGGATCTGCGCCGCATCCTGACCGATTACGGCTTCGAGGGGCACCCGCTGCGCAAGGATTTCCCGCTCACGGGCTATGTGGAGATGCGCTACGACGAGGAGCAGAAGCGCGTCGTCTATGAGCCGGTGCGGCTGACGCAGGATTTCCGCACCTTCGAGTTCCTGTCCCCTTGGGAGGGCATGACCGATGTCCAGCTCCCTGGCGACGAGAAGGCGGTGATCCCGCTTGGCGCCGTGAACCCGACCATGCGGGAGATGGCCAACAATCCCGCCGCCAAGCCGCTGGCCACGCCGACCGGCGCCGACCCGGTAAAGGGCTGAGGGGGAGAGCAAGACCATGGCACAGACCCTTGTCCCGACGACGGCCAACGGCCAGCTCACCGGCGTGAACGCCGGCGGCGAGGTCCAGATCAAGCCGTTCACCATGAACTTCGGCCCCCAGCACCCGGCCGCGCACGGCGTGCTGCGCCTGGTGCTGGAGATGGACGGCGAGGTGGTGGAGCGGGCAGATCCGCATATCGGCCTGCTGCACCGCGGCACCGAGAAGTTCATCGAGTACAAGACCTATCTGCAGGCGAACCCGTACTTCGACCGGCTGGACTATGTGTCGCCCATGTGCATGGAGCACACCTTCGTCCTGGCGCAGGAAAAGCTGCTGGGCATCGCCCCGCCGAAGCGCGGCCAGTACATCCGGGTCATGTTCGCCGAGCTGACCCGCATCCTGAACCACCTGCTGAATATCACGACCTTTGCCCTGGACGTTGGCGCCATCACGCCGGCCCTGTGGGGCTTCGAGGAGCGTGAGAAGCTGATGGAGTTCTATGAGCGCGTCTCCGGCGCCCGGCTCCATGCCAACTATTTCCGCGCCGGTGGCGTGCACCTGGACCTGCCGGCGGGCCTCGCCGACGACATCTGGGAGTACACGGAGCGTTTCCCGAAGTTCGTGGAAGACCTGGACAACCTGCTGACCGAGAACCGGGTGTTCAAGCAGCGCACCGTGGACATCGGCGTGGTGAGCCCGGAGGACGCGCTGGCCTGGGGCTTCAGTGGCCCGATGCTGCGCGGCTCCAACGTGGCCTGGGACCTGCGCAAGTCGCAGCCCTATGACAGCTATGAGGAGTTCGACTTCGACGTCCCCGTGGGCCTGACCGGCGACTGCTATGCCCGGTACCTGGTCCGCATGGAGGAGATGCGCGAGTCGAACAAGATCGTCCGGCAAGCTCTGCAGAAGCTGGCCAACACGCCGGGCCCGGTGAAGGTGAACGACCGCAAGGTCGCGCCGCCGCCGCGGGGTGAGATGAAGCGGAACATGGAGTCCCTCATCCACCACTTCAAGCTCTACACCGAGGGCTACCACGTGCCCGCGGGGGAGACCTACACCGCCACCGAGTCGCCCAAGGGCGAGTTCGGCGTGTACCTGGTCTCCGACGGCACCAACAAGCCTTACCGGTGCAAGATCCGCCCCACCGGCTTCTCGCACCTGCAGGCCATGGATTTCATGTCCAAGGGCCACATGCTCGCCGACAGTGTCGCGATCATCGGCTCCATGGACATCGTGTTCGGAGAGATCGACCGATGAGCGCCGCCACCGTCCCGGGCACCGCCCCCGGCAGCTTCCAGTTCACGCCCGAGAACATGGAGCTGGCGCAACGGATCATCGCCAAGTACCCGCCGGGGCGGCAGCAGAGCGCTGTCATGCCCTTGCTCGACCTCGCCCAGCGCCAGAATGACAACTGGCTGCCGGAGGCCGCGATCAACTACGTGGCCGACCTGCTGGAGATGCCGCGCATCCGGGCGAAGGAAGTCGCGACCTTCTACACGATGTACAACCTGAAGCCGGTCGGGAAGCACTTCGTCCAGGTCTGCACCACCACCCCGTGCTGGCTGCGCGGGTCGGACGACGTGCTGCATGCCTGCGAGAAGAAGCTGGGCATCAAGCCGGGGGAGACCACGGCCGACGGCCAGTTCACCGTCATCGAGGTGGAGTGCCTTGGCGCCTGCGTCAACGCGCCCATGATGCAGGTGAACGACGATTTCTACGAGGACCTGACGGCGGAAACGACCGAGGCCATCCTCGACAAGCTTGCCCGCGGCGAGAAGCCCGTGCCGGGCCCGCAGAGCGGCCGCAAGGGGTCCTATCCCATCGGCGGCCCGACCACCCTGGTCGAGCAGGCCATCCGTGCCGGCGTGAAGCCGGCCGGGCAGAAGTGAGGGGAGCCAGCCATGCTGCGCGATGAAGACCGTATCTTCACGAACCTCTACGGCTTCGAGCCCTTCGGCCTGGAGTCCGCCCGCCAACGGGGCGACTGGGACGGGACGAAGGAGATCCTTGACCTCGGCCGCGACAAGATCATCGAGCTGGTGAAGGAGTCCGGCCTGCGCGGCCGCGGCGGTGCCGGCTTCTCCACCGGCATGAAGTGGTCCTTCATGCCGAAGAAGACGGACGGCGGCCCGGTCTACCTGGTCATCAACGCCGACGAGGGCGAGCCCGGGACCTGCAAGGACCGGGAGATCATGCGCCATGACCCGCACAAGCTGCTGGAAGGCTGCCTGATCGCCGGCTTCGCCATCGGCGCCACCGCTTGTTACATCTACATCCGCGGCGAGTTCTACGACGAGGGCAGCCACGTCCAGCAGGCCATCGACGAGGCCTATGCGGCGGGCCTGCTGGGCAAGAACGCCTGCGGCTCCGGCTACGACTACGACATCTACCTGCACCGCGGCGCCGGCGCCTACATCTGCGGCGAGGAGACGGCGCTGATCGAGTCGCTGGAAGGCAAGAAGGGCCAGCCACGCAACAAGCCGCCGTTCCCGGCCATGGCCGGCCTCTACAGCCGCCCCACCACGGTGAACAACGTCGAGTCCATCGCCGTCGTCCCCACCATCCTGCGCCGCGGCCCCTCCTGGTTCGCCAACCTCGGCCGGCCGAAGAACAGCGGCACCAAGCTGTTCAACATCTCCGGCCACGTGAACCAGCCCTGCACGGTCGAGGAGGAGATGGGCATTCCGCTGAAAGAGCTCATCGAGAAGCATGCCGGCGGCGTGCGCGGCGGCTGGGACAACCTGCTGGCCATCATCCCCGGCGGCTCGTCCGTGCCGATGCTGCCGAAGGACATCTGCGACACCGTGCTGATGGACTTCGACAGCCTGCGTGAGGTGAAGTCCGGCCTGGGCACCGCGGCGGTCATCGTCATGGACAAGAGCACGGACGTGGTGAAGGCCATCGCCCGGCTCGCCAAGTTCTACATGCATGAGAGCTGCGGCCAGTGCACCCCCTGCCGGGAGGGCACGGGCTGGATGTGGCGCGTGATGGAACGCATGGTGAAGGGCCAGGCCCGTGTCGAGGAGATCGACATGCTGCTGGACGTCACCAAGGAGATCGAGGGCCACACGATCTGCGCCCTGGGCGACGCGGCCGCTTGGCCGATCCAGGGCCTGATCCGCCATTTCCGGCCGGAGATGGAGCGCCGTATCCTGGCCTACCGGTCCAGCGCCGAGCGTGGCGCGGCCCGCATGGCCGCCGAATAAGGCAGGGCGAAGAGGAACATCATGCCCAAGCTGACCATCGACGGGGTCGAGATCGAGGTGGCGCCTGGCACGTCCGTGCTGCAGGCCTGCGAGCAGCTCGGCATCGAGGTGCCGCGCTTCTGCTACCATGAGCGCCTGTCCGTCCCCGCCAACTGCCGCATGTGCCTCGTCGAGGTGGAGCGTTCGCCCAAGCCGGTGGCGAGCTGCGCCATGCCCTGCGGCGAAGGCATGGTGGTGAAGACCAACACGGAAACCGTCCACAAGGCCCGCAAGGGCGTTATGGAGTTCCTGCTGATCAACCACCCGCTTGACTGCCCGATCTGCGACCAGGGCGGCGAGTGCGACCTGCAGGACCAAGCGGTGGCCTACGGTTTCGACCGGGGCCGGTTCTCCGAGAACAAGCGGTCCATCAAGGACAAGAACCTCGGGCCGCTGATCAAGACCTACATGACCCGGTGCATCCACTGCACCCGCTGCATCCGCTTCATGGACGAGATCGCCGGCGTGTCCGCCCTGGGCGCGCTGAACCGCGGCGAGCACATGGAGATCACCCCGGCCCTGGAGGCCGGCGTGGCGTCGGAGCTGTCGGGCAACCTGGTGGACGTCTGCCCGGTGGGCGCGCTGACCAGCAAGCCCTACGCCTACACGGCCCGCCCGTGGGAGCTGCGCAAGACCGAGACCATCGACGTGATGGACGCCGTCGGCGCCAACATCCGCGTCGACACCCGCGGTCCCGAGGTGATGCGCGTCAACCCGCGCCTGCACGAGGACGTGAACGAGGAGTGGATCAGCGACAAGACCCGCTACAGCCATGACGGGCTGAAGCGGCAGCGCCTGGACCGCCCCTATGTGCGCGGCGACGACGGCAAGCTGCGCCAGGCCTCCTGGGCGGAGGCCTTCGCGGCCATCCGCGCCAAACTGTCCGGCCTGAACGGGAGCCAGATCGCCGCCATCGCCGGTGACCTGGTGGATGCCGAGTCGGCCCTGGCGCTGAAGGAGCTGATGCTCGGCCTCGGCTCCCCGAACCTGGAGTGCCGCCAGGACGGGGCGAAGTTCGACGTGTCCCAGCGGTCCGGCTACGTGATGAACACCACCATCGCGGGGCTGGAGCAGGCGGACGTGGTCCTGCTGGTGGGGACCAACCCCCGCTGGGAGGCGCCGCTGGTCAATGCCCGCATCCGCAAGGGCTACTTGGCGGGCAAGGTGAAGAAGGTGGCCGTCATCGGCCAGAACTTCGACCTGACCTACCCGACGGAGTATCTGGGCATCGGGGGCGAGGTGCTGTCCGCCCTGGCTGCCGGGACGCACCCGTTCGCGGAGACCCTGCGTACTGCCAAGAACCCGGTCATCATCGTCGGCATGGGCGCCTTCCGCCGCGCCGACGGCGCCGCGGTGCAGGCCGCGGCCCGCGCCCTGGCCGTGTCGGTCGGGGCCGTGCGCGAGGACTGGAACGGCTTCAACGTGCTGCACACGGCCGCCGGCCGCGTCGGCGCGCTGGACGTGGGCTTCGTCCCGCACCAGGGCGGCCGCGACCTGGACGGCATCCTGGAGGGCTGCCGCACCGGGGAGATCCAGGCGGTCTACCTGCTGGGCGCCGACGAGATCCCGGGCGAGGCCTTCGGCAACGCCTTCGTGGTCTACCAGGGCCACCATGGCGACCGCGGCGCCCACCGGGCCGACGTGATCCTGCCGGGCGCCGCCTTCACGGAGAAGGCTGCCACCTACGTGAATACCGAGGGGCGCGTGCAGCAGACCCGGCTGGCCGTGTTCCCCCTGGGCGAGGCGCGGGAGGACTGGAAGATCGTTCGCGCCCTGTCGGCCGAGCTGGGCCAGACGCTGCCCTACGACACGCTGGGTCAGGTCCGCGCGCGCTTGGTGCAGGTAAACCCGGTGTTCGGCGCCGTGGACCGGCTGGTTCCGTCCGTGTGGGCGGAGTTCGGCCAGTCCGGCGCCATCGGCGGCGGCCATTTCGTCTCGCCCATCGAGAACTTCTACATGACGGACCCGATCAGCCGGGCCTCCGTCACCATGGCCAAGTGCACCGAGGCCTTCATCAAGCCGGCCCTGCCGGCGGTCGCGGCGGAGTGACGGGACATGCTTGAACTCTGGAACCAGGTCCCGCCTGTCCTGCAGACGGTGGTCTACATCCTGGTGATCATCGTGCCGTTGCTGGTGGGCATGGCCATGCTCACCTACTTCGAGCGCAAGGTGATGGCGTCCATGCAGCTCCGCCAGGGCCCGGCCCTGGTGGGGCCGTTCGGCCTCCTGCAGCCTTTCGCCGACGGGATCAAGCTGCTGGGCAAGGAAACCGTCATCCCCGCCGGCGCCAACCGTGTGGTGTTTGTGGCGGCGCCGATGCTGACCTTCTTCCTGGCGCTGGTCGCCTGGGCGGTGATTCCCTTCGGGGAAGGCATGGTGCTGGCCGATATCAACGTCGGCATCCTGTACCTGTTCGCCATCAGCAGCCTTGGCGTCTACGGCATCATCATGGCCGGCTGGGCGAGCAATTCCAAATACGCCTTCCTGGGCGGCCTGCGCTCCGCCGCGCAGATGGTGAGCTACGAGGTCTCCATCGGCCTTGTCATCATCACCGTGCTGCTCTGCGTCGGGTCTTTGAACCTGAGCGACGTGGTTGAGGCGCAGCGGACCGTGTGGTTCTGCATCCCGCTGTTCCCCATGTTCATCGTCTTCTTCATCTCCGCCCTGGCGGAAACCAACCGCGCGCCCTTCGACCTGCCCGAGGGCGAGTCGGAGTTGGTGGGCGGCTACAACGTCGAATACTCCTCCATGACCTTCGCCCTGTTCTTCCTGGGCGAATACATCAACATGATCCTGATGAGCGGCATGACCACCGTGCTGTTCCTCGGCGGCTGGCTGCCACCGGTGGACGTGGCGCCGCTGAACTGGATCCCCGGTCCCATCTGGTTCGTCCTGAAGATCATCTTCTGCCTGTTCGTCTTCGTGTGGGTGCGCGCCACTCTGCCGCGCTACCGCTACGACCAGCTGATGCGGCTGGGGTGGAAGGTGTTCCTGCCGTTCTCGCTGATCTGGGTGGTCCTGACCGCCGGGGTCCTGGTCGCCTTCGACTGGCTGCCGAAGTAAGCAAGTTTTCGGGGCAGGGGGCTGCGGTCCCCTGCCGCCTAAGGGATGTGGAGGTACGACATGGCCCTGCTCGACCGTACGGCGCGCGGCCTGTTCCTGACCGAGCTGGTGAAGGGCATGGCCCTGACCTTCAGCTATATGTTCAAACCGCGGGTGACCATCAACTATCCCTATGAACGCGGGCCTATCAGCCCCCGTTTCCGGGGGAGCACGCGCTGCGCCGCTATCCCAACGGGGAAGAGCGCTGCATCGCCTGCAAGCTGTGCGAGGCGGTCTGCCCGGCGCTGGCCATCACCATCGAGGCCGAGCCGCGCGAGGACGGGAGCCGCCGCACTACCCGCTACGACATCGACATGACGAAGTGCATTTACTGTGGCCTGTGCCAGGAGGCCTGCCCCGTGGATGCCATCGTGGAGGGGCCGAACCTGGAATTCGCCACCGAGACCCGCGAGGAGCTTTTCTACAACAAGGAGAAGCTGCTGGCGAACGGTGACCGATGGGAAGCCCAGCTTGCCGCCAACATTGCGGCGGACGCCCCTTACCGGTAAATAAGTCCCGCCTGAAAGACCACCGGCCGCCTGTGACAATCCGCAGGCGGCCCTTGCCCCGCACCCGGAGTATCCTCCGTGACACCGTCCTGCCCACGATCCGCGCCGGAGGCGGCGTAACCATGGCCTTGACCGCAATCGCCTTCTACGCGTTCGCCGCGATCCTCCTGGCTTCGGCCGTGATGGTCATCTCGGCCAAGAACCCCGTGCACTCCGTCCTGTTCCTGATCCTCGCCTTCTTCAACGCGGCGGGCCTGTTCGTCCTGATCGGGGCGGAGTTCGTGGCGATGATCCTGGTCATCGTCTATGTCGGCGCGGTGGCGGTGTTGTTCCTGTTCGTCGTCATGATGCTGGACATCAACTTCCAGGAACTCCGGCACGGCTTCCTCCAGTATCTGCCCATCGGCGGCATCGTCGGGCTGGTCCTGGCGGTGGAGCTGGTGTTGCTGGTGGGGGTGAGGTTCTCCGCGCCCGGCGCGGCCAGCCAGGGTGTCACGCCCACGCCGGAGGCCGTGACGAACACCGAGGCGCTGGGCCGCATCATGTACACGGATTACGTCTACGCCTTCCAGGCGTCGGGCCTGATCCTGCTTGTCGCCATGATCGGCGCCATCGTGCTGACGCTGCGGCACCGGACCGGTGTGCGCCGCCAGTCCATTTCACAGCAGCTTGACCGCAAGCGCGGCGACGTGCTGGCCGTCCGCAAGGTCCCCAGCCGGGGAGGGGTGTGACATGGAAGTCGGGCTCGCCCATTACCTCACCGTCGCGGCAATCCTGTTCACGCTGGGCGTGTTCGGGATCTTTCTGAACCGCCGGAACGTGATCATCATCCTGATGTCCGTGGAGCTGATCCTGCTCTCCGTGAACATCAACCTCGTCGCCTTCTCCGTCTTCATGGGCGACCTGGTGGGCCAGGTCTTCACTATGTTCATCCTGACGGTGGCGGCGGCCGAAGCGGCGATCGGCCTCGCGATCCTGGTGGTCTACTTCCGCAACCGCGGCTCCATCGCCGTGGAAGACATCAACCTGATGAAGGGCTGAGGCAGGCATCATGGAAATCGCTGCCATCTTCCTGCCCCTCTTGGGCGCCTTCATCGCCGGCTTTTTCGGCCGGCAGATCGGGGACCGCGGCGCCCAGATCGTCACCTGCGCCGGCGTGCTGGTCGCCGCCGTGCTGTCCTGCA
The DNA here is from genome assembly GCF_012913305.1 of Aerophototrophica crusticola. Lineage (NCBI taxonomy): Bacteria > Pseudomonadati > Pseudomonadota > Alphaproteobacteria > Rhodospirillales > Rhodospirillaceae > Aerophototrophica > Aerophototrophica crusticola. Next base: position 1,286,982 of record NZ_CP051775.1, read on the forward strand.
TCCTGTTCGCCCAGATCGGCTTCGGCGGGCCAGAAGCGGCCCGCACGGTGGAGCTGTTCACCTGGATCGACAGTGGCAGCTTCGAGGTGAGCTGGGCCCTGCGCATGGACACCCTGACCGCCGTTATGCTTGTGGTGGTCAATGTGGTGTCGGCCATGGTGCATGTCTACTCGGTCGGCTACATGAGCCACGACCCGGGCAAGGCGCGCTTCATGGCCTACCTGTCACTGTTCACCTTCATGATGCTCATGCTGGTGACGGCGGACAACCTGCTGCAGATGTTCTTCGGCTGGGAGGGCGTCGGCCTTGCCTCCTACCTCCTGATCAATTTCTGGTACGAGAAAACCAGTGCCAACAATGCCTCGATGAAGGCGTTCCTGGTGAACCGGGTGGGCGACTTCGGCTTCGCGCTCGGCATCATGGCGGTGTTCGTCATCTTCGGTACCGTGCAGTTCGACGAGATCTTCGCCCAGGCCGCCTCCAAGGCGGACGCGAGCTTCAACTTCCTGGGCTTCCAGGTGCACGCCCTGACCTGCGCCTGCCTGTTGCTGTTCATCGGCGCCATGGGCAAGTCGGCGCAGCTCGGCCTGCATACTTGGCTGCCGGACGCCATGGAGGGCCCGACCCCCGTGTCGGCGCTGATCCACGCGGCCACCATGGTGACCGCCGGCGTATTCATGCTGTCCCGCATGAGCCCCGTGTTCGAGTATGCGCCGGACGCGCTGGCGGTGGTGACTGTGGTGGGCGGCCTGACCGCCTTCCTGGCGGCGACCATCGGCATGACCCAGTTCGACATCAAGCGGGTCATCGCCTTCTCCACCATGAGCCAGCTCGGCTACATGTTCTTCGCCATCGGCGTGGGCGCCTACCCGGCGGCCATCTTCCACCTGATGACCCACGCCTTCTTCAAGGCGCTGCTGTTCCTGGGCGCCGGCTCGGTGATCCACGCCATGTCCGACGAGCAGGACATGCGGAACATGGGCGGCATCTGGCGGATGATCCCCTTCACCTACGCCATGATGTGGATCGGCAACCTGGCGCTGGCCGGCATCATCCCCTTCGCCGGCTACTACTCCAAGGACATGATCCTCGAGGTCGCCTATGCCGACCATAGCTGGTACGGCACCTTGGCCTTCTGGCTCGGCATGGCGGCAGCCCTGATGACCGCCTTCTACTCCTGGCGCCTGCTGCTGCTGACCTTCCACGGCCAGCCCCGCGCCAACGAGAAGGTGATGGCCCACGTGCATGAGTCCCCGCTGGTCATGACGGCGCCCCTGGCGGTGCTGGCCGTGGGGGCCGTGTTCTCAGGCCTGGTGGCGTACGAGTGGTTCGTCGGCCATGACATGGCCCACTTCTGGTCCGGCAGCATCACCATGCTTGCAGGGGAGCACGGCACCATCATTGATGCCGCCCACCACGTTCCCGGCTGGGTGCCGCTGGCGCCGCTAGCCATGGGCATCCTGGGCATCGCCCTGGCCTATGTGTTCTACATGTTCAAGCCGGACCTGCCGGGCAAGTTCGTGAACAGCTTCCGGCTGCTGCACGGCATCGTCTTCCGCAAATACTACTTCGACGAGCTGTATGACGCGCTGTTCGTCCGCCCCTCCATGAAGCTGGGCTACGGCTTGTGGAAGGGCGGTGACCAGGCGGTGATCGACGGCTTCGGCCCCGATGGTGCGGCGAGCGTGACCCGCGGCCTGTCCGCCGTCACCAGCCGACTGCAGACGGGCTATGTCTACCATTATGCCTTCGTCATGGTGATCGGCGTGGTCGCGCTGGTCGGCTGGTTCTACCTGCGTTGAGGAGTGAGTAGTCGATCATGATGGCGGACTGGCCGATCCTGACGCTGACGACGTTCCTGCCGCTGGTGGGCGCGTTCTTCATCCTGCTGATCCGGGGCGAACCGGACATGGTGGCCCGCAACGCCCGCAGCGTGGCGCTGTGGACGTCGCTCATCACCTTCGTCATCTCGCTCTTCATCCTGGCGAACTTCGACCCCTCCAACCCCGGCTTCCAGCTGGTGGAGGAGTACAAGTGGATCCCTGCCTTCAACATTGCCTACATCAAGGGCATTGACGGCATCTCCATCTGGTTCGTCCTGGCTTCCACCTTCCTCACGCCCATCTGCGTGATGGCGTCCTGGCAGTCCATCGAGACCCGGGTGAAGGAATTCATGATCGCCCTCCTGGTCCTGGAGACCATGATGGTGGGCATGTTTACCGCCCTGGATTTCGTCCTCTTCTACCTGTTCTTCGAGGGCGTGCTGCTGCCGATGTTCCTGCTCATCGGCGTGTGGGGCGGGCCGCAGCGGGTCTACGCGGCATACAAGTTCTTCCTCTACACCTTCATCGGCTCCGTGCTGATGCTGCTGGCCATCCTGACCATGTACCTGACCGCAGGGACCATGGACATGCGGGTCATGCTGGACTACGGCTTCGCCCAGGCCCTGCCGAGCCTGCACAAGTGGCTGTGGGTGGCCTTCTTCATCGCCTTCGCGGTGAAGACCCCAATCTGGCCGATGCACACTTGGCTGCCCTTCGCCCACGTGGAGGCGCCCACCGCCGGCTCCGTCATGCTGGCCGGCGTGATGCTGAAGATGGGCGGTTACGGCCTGATCCGGGCCAACGTGCAGATGCTGCCGGAGGCGACCTTCTGGGCGACGGAGTTCGTGTTCGTCCTCTCGGTCGTCGCCATCATCTACACCTCGCTGGTCGCGCTGGCCCAGACCGACATGAAGAAGATGATTGCCTACAGTTCCGTGGCCCACATGGGCTACGTGACCATGGGCATCTTCACCATGAATCAGCAGGGTTTCGACGGTGCCGTCTACCAGATGCTGAGCCACACCATCGTGTCGGCGGCACTCTTCCTCTGCATCGGCGTGGCCTACAACCGGCTGCACACCCGTGACATGAACGCCTATGGCGGCTTGGCGAAGAACATGCCGCGCTACGCTTTCGTCTTCATGGTGTTCATGCTGGCCTCCGTGGGGCTGCCGGGCACCAGCGGCTTCGTGGGCGAGTTCCTGTCCATGCTGGGCGCGTTCCAGGCCAACACCTGGGTGGCCCTGTTCGCCGCGACGGGCTTGGTCCTGGGCGCAGCCTACATGTTGCTGCTCTACCGCAAGCTCTTCTTCGGCAAGCTGGACAAGCCGGAGGTCAAGGCCATGCGTGACTTGTCCTGGCAGGAGGTGAGCTACTTCGCACCCCTGGTGGCCATCGTCATGATCATGGGCGTCTACCCGGCCAGCTTCAAAGACGTCTACTCCCCGACGGTGGAGAAGATCATTTCTGACCACCAGGCCTCGCTGAAGGCGGCCGGCCTTTTGGACGACGGCACCCCGACGCAGACCGCATCCGACACCGCGCCGGTGAAGTCCGTCGCGAGCGAGAACTGAGCCATGGCGACCCTACCCGACCTGATGCCGGCCCTGCCGGAACTGTTCCTGGCCTGCGCCGGCTTGGCCCTGCTGATGATCGGCGTCTTCCGCGGGGAGGGCAGCCTGCGGCTGGTCTCCTGGCTGGCAGTGGCGTCCCTGGTGGTGACGGCGGTGCTGCTGGCCACCGGCCCCACGGAGCGCGTGGTCACCTTCAACGGCCTGTTCGTCACGGACAGCTTCGCCGTGTTCATGAAGTTGCTGGTGCTGACGGCCTCCGCCCTCAGCATCATCGTCTCCATGAACTACCTGGAGAAGGAGCAGATCGCGCGGTTCGAGTATCCGGTGCTGATTGTCTTCGCCACACTCGGCATGCTGGGGATGGTCTCCGCCAACAACCTGATTTCCCTCTATGTCGGGTTGGAGTTGCAGAGCCTGTCGCTCTACGTCATCGCCGCCTTCCGCCGCGACTTCGCCAAGTCGTCCGAGGCGGGGCTGAAGTACTTTGTGCTGGGCGCCTTGTCCTCCGGCCTGCTGCTCTACGGTGCCAGCCTGATCTACGGATTTGCGGGCACGACCGACTTCACCCGCCTGGCAGAGGTGTTCCGCGGGGCGGGCACGCCGTCCCTGGGCGTGATCGTCGGTATGGTATTCGTGGCTGCTGGCCTCGCCTTCAAGATTTCCGCGGTGCCCTTCCACATGTGGACCCCGGACGTCTATGAGGGAGCGCCCACCAGCGTCACCGCCTTCTTCGCCGTGGCGCCCAAGGTGGCGGCGATGGCCCTGTTCGTCCGCGTGCTGGTGGAGCCGTTCGGCGAGTTGCTCCCCCAATGGCAGCAGGTGATTTGGTTCTGCTCCGTCGCTTCCATGATCCTGGGCTCGCTGGCCGCCATCCAGCAGAGCAACATCAAGCGGCTGATGGCCTACAGCTCCATCGGCCACATCGGCTACGCCCTGGTCGGCCTTGCCGCCGGGACGGAAGAGGGTGTGCGGGGCGTGCTGGTGTACATGGCCATCTACCTGGCCATGAATGTGGGCACCTTCGCCATCATCCTGACCATGCGCCAGAACGGCCGGGCCGTTGAGTCGATCAGCGACCTGTCCGGCTTCTCCAAGACGCACCCAGTCCTGGCCTTCGCCATGGCCGTGTTCATGTGGTCCATGGCGGGCGTGCCGCCGGCAGCCGGCTTCTTCGGCAAGTTCTATGTCTTCATGGCGGCGGTGGAGGCAAAGCTTTACGTGCTGGCCATCATCGGCGTGCTGACCAGCGTGGTGAGCTGCTATTACTACCTGCGGATCATCAAGGTCATGTACTTCGATGACCTGTCGGAGCCGCTGGAGCGGCCGGGCCGGGCCCTGAGCCTCGTCGTTGCCGGGACCGCGCTGTTCGTCTTCCCCGTCTACCTGCTGGCGCTGAACCCCATCCTGCTGGGTGCCAGCCAAGCCGCGGCGGCCCTGTTCGGCCGCTGAGGGCCGGCCATGGCGACGGACGGACCATCCCTGTCTGACCTGGAAACGCGGGCGGCCACGCTGCCCGCGTTTTTCCATCTGATGGCCTTGGAGGCCTGCGGCAGCACGAATGACGAGGCCAAGCGCCTGGCCCAGGCGGGTGCGCCGGAAGGCACCCTGGTCTGGGCCCAACGCCAGACGGCGGGCAAGGGGCGACGGGGCAGGGCCTGGACATCCCCGCCGGGAAACCTTTTCTGCTCCCTGGTCCTGCGGCCCGACATGCCGCCGGCGCAGGCGGCCCTGGTCTCCTTCGTTGCCGCCGTGGCGGTGGGGGAAGCGGTAGCGGGTCTGGTACCCGGCCGGCCGGAGCTGAAATGGCCAAACGACGTTCTGTTGGACGGGGCGAAGCTGTCCGGCATCTTGCTGGAGTCGGAGCCCGGTCCGGGCCGGGCTTTGGACTGGCTGGTTCTGGGCGTAGGCGTGAATGTCCGACACTGCCCGGATGACGTGCCCTATGCCGCGACCTCACTGGTCAGGGCGGGTGCGGCAAACGACCTTACGGCGGGGCTTGTCCTGGAGCGTTATGCCGTGAGCTTCTCGGCATGGTACGCCCGCTTTCGGACCCAGGGCTTCGCGCCCGTGCGGGCCGCCTGGCTGAACGCAGCCAGGGGCTTGGGGCAGGCGGTCACGGTACGGCTGGCCGAGGGCAGCTTCACCGGCCGCTTCGCCGACCTGGATGAAACTGGCGGCCTGCTGGTGGAAACTGCGACGGGCCTGCAGCGGGTCACCGCCGGCGACGTGTTCTTCGGCTGACAGGGAAGGGGTACGGCCATGCTCCTGGCCATTGACGCCGGCAACACCAACGTGGTCTTCGCCATCTTCGACGGGGAGGAGAAGCGCGGGCATTGGCGCATCTCCACCGAGGGGCGGCGGACTTCCGACGAGTATGCCGTCTGGCTGAACAGCCTGATGGAGATGAAGGGCCTCAAGCCCGGGGACATCGACGCGGCCATCCTGTCCAGCGTGGTCCCCACCCAGACCCACACCCTGGCCAAGCTGTGCGAGGACCATTTCGGCTGCACGCCCATGCGCGTGGGAGCGCCCGACGTGGATCTGGGCCTGGAGATCCGCATCGACAACCCGCGGGAGGCCGGTGCCGACCGCGTCGCCAATGCCGTTGCGGCCGTTGCCAGCTATGCCCCGCCCCTGGTGGTGATCGACATCGGCACCGGCACGACATTCGATGTGGTGGACGCGGACGGGGCCTTCGCGGGGGGCGTCATCGCCCCGGGCCCGGCCCTGTCCCTGGACGCCTTGCACCGGGTGGCCGCCCAGTTGCCCAAGGTGGATATCGCCAAGCCCGCCAGCGCCATCGGCAAGGGCACTGTCGGTGCCATGCAATCCGGCATGTTCTGGGGTTATACCGGCATGATCGAGGGCATCCTGCGCCGCATCCGGGAGGAGCTGTCGCCCACCGGCACGCCGAAAGTGACGGTTGTCGGGACCGGCGGCCTTGTCCGCGTGTTCGCAGAGGGGACGGACCTCGTGGACCACATCGACGGGGACCTGACGCTCAGGGGATTGTTGCTCATCCACCAACGCAACCAAGCCCGGAAGGGCAGAACCGGACAATGACGGACGCGCGCGACACCGACGAATTCGACCCCGCCGCCCTGTACTTCGTCCCCCTCGGCGGGTCAGGGGAAATCGGGTTGAACCTGAACCTCTATGGCCATGCCGGCAAATGGCTGATGGTTGATCTTGGGGTCAGCTTCGGGGATGAAACGACGCCGGGCGTGGACATCATCCTGCCGGATACGGCCTTCATCGAGGAACGGGTGGAGGATCTGGCGGGCCTGGTCCTGACCCACGCCCATGAGGACCATTTGGGCGCAGTGCCGTACCTGTGGGAAGATTTGCGCTGTCCCGTCTACGCCACCGCCTTCACGGCCACCTTCCTGCGTCACAAGCTGCGGGAGAAAGGGCTCGAGAAGAAGGTACAGATCATTGAGGTGCCCCTGTCCGGGCGCTTCAAGATCGGGCCTTTCGACCTGGAATTCATCACCGTCACCCACTCTATCCCGAGCCCAACGCCCTGGTGATCCGCACCCCGGCCGGCACCGTCCTGCACAGCGGCGACTGGAAGCTGGACCCGGACCCGGTGATCGGGCCGACCTCGGACGAGGCCACGCTGAAGGCCCTGGGCGAGCAGGGCGTGGATGTCATGGTCTGCGACAGCACCAACGCCCTGGTGCCCGGTGTCTCCGGGTCGGAGGCCGCGGTGCGGGACAGCCTGCGCCAGCTGTTCAGCCGTTATGACCAGCGTATCGCCGTCACCTGCTTTGCCAGCAACGTGGCGCGTCTGCACTCAATCGCCCTGGCCGCCCAGGCCAATGACCGGCATGTCGCCCTGGTGGGCCGTTCCTTGTGGCGGATGGATGAGGTTGCCCGTGCCAACGGCTATCTGACCGACCTGCCGCCCTTCGTGACGGAAAGAGACGCCGGTTTCCTGCCGCGGGAGAAAGTGGTCCTGGTCTGCACCGGCAGCCAGGGGGAGCCGCGGGCCGCCCTGGCCCGCATCGCCGGCGGTGACCATCCGGAGGTGGTGCTGGACAGCGGCGATGTGGTGATCTTCTCCGCCCGGGAGATCCCCGGCAACGAGAAGGGCATCGCCAAGATCCAGAACGCCCTGATCCGCAAGGGTGTGGAGGTGGTGACGGCGGACGACGCCTTCGTCCATGTCTCCGGCCACCCGGCGCGGGACGAGCTGGTCCGCATGTACCAATGGGTCCGTCCGCGCCTCGCCATCCCCGTGCACGGGGAGCAGCGGCACCTGCGCGCCCATGCCCAGCTCGCCCAGGAATGCCAAGTGCCCAACACGCTGGTGCCAGAGGACGGCATGGTCATCCGCCTTGCCCCCGGCCCGGCGCAGGAGGTGGGGCGCGTGCCGGCCGGCCGGCTGATCATCGACGGCAAGCGCATCGTCCCCTTCAACGGCGGTGCCTTGAAGATGAGGCAGCGCATGGCGGCCAGCGGCGCCTGCGTCGTTACCCTGGTCATGGATGGCCGTGGCGCCCTGCTGGCGGCACCCAAGGTCACTGCCATGGGTCTGCTGGAGGAAGACGAGCTGGAGGAGGAGTTGGACGATTTGTCCCAGCGCGTCCGCACCGCCGTCGAGTCACTCTCCCGCGGCGACCGCCAGGATGACGCGTCGGTTAAGGAAGCGGCACGCCTCGCTGTGCGCAGGGCTTTCGGCAGCAGCCAGGGCCGGAAACCCATGACGGACGTGCACCTGGTTCGTGTATAGGTCGCGCGGATCAACGACGGAGCGGGTGAGGGGACATGATCGGGCGTCTCAACCATGTGGCCATCGTGGTGCCGGACCTGGAGGCCGCCTCGGCCACCTACCGGGCGACCCTGGGCGCCAACGTCAGCGCGGCGGTGGACCTGCCGGAGCATGGCGTGACCACCGTGTTCGTGGAGTTGCCCAACACCAAGATCGAGCTGCTGCACCCGCTGGGGGAGGGCAGCCCCATCGCCAAGTTCCTGTCCCAGAACGCCAGCGGCGGCATCCACCACATCTGCTATGAGGTGGACGACATCCTGGCCGCCCGCGACAAGCTGAAGGCGGAAGGCTTGCGAGTGCTGGGCGATGGGGAGCCGAAGATTGGCGCCCATGGCAAGCCGGTGCTGTTCCTGCACCCCAAGGACCTGTTCGGCACCCTGGTCGAGCTGGAACAGGCCTGAGCGGGAAGGGGCTTTCAGCATGGGTTGGGTCACCTGGGCCGCCATCTATTTCACCGTCTGGTGGACGGTGCTGTTCGCCATCCTGCCCATCGGGGTGCAACGGGCGGAGGACCGAGCGGCCGGCCATGACCCGGGCGCGCCCGCGCGGCCGATGATGCTGAAGAAGGTGGCGATCACCTCCGTCGTCTCCGCCATCCTGTGCCTTGCCGGCTGGGCCGTGTTCCATTTCGGCCTGCTGGACTGGCGGGAGCTGATGGCCCCGGCATGACCCTGACCTATTGCGACGTGGCGCCCGGCCACGAATGGCATGGCCCCTACCATGACCATGAATATGGCCTGCCCCTGACGGGGGACGATGAGCTGTTCGAGCGGCTGGTGCTGGAGATCAACCAGGCCGGCTTGTCCTGGCTGACCGTGCTGAAGAAGCGCGCCGCCTTCCGTGCAGCCTATTCGAACTTCAGCGTGGACGTCGTCGCAGCCTATGGCCCCGACGACGTGGCCCGCCTGATGGCAGACCCGGGCATCATCCGCAACCGGCTGAAGGTGGAGGCGGCCATCGCCAACGCCCGCACGATCCAAGGCATGCGGGCCAGCCATGGCGGCTTCCATGCGTGGCTGCTGGCCCACCACCCGCGTGGCAAGGCGGAGTGGGTGAAGCTGTTCGGCAAGACCTTCCGCTTCACCGGTGGGGAGATCGTGGGCGAGTTCCTGATGAGCATCGGCTTCCTGCCGGGGGCGCACCGGCCCGGCTGCCCGGCGCAACAGCGGCTCGACTCGCTGGAACAACCCTGGCAGCAGGCGGTGGCGGCCGGTTACGCCGGATACGGCGCCTAAGGATTGTGCATGTTCCTGCGCGAGGCCTGCGCATCTGCATGGAACTTGTGCAGAAAGCACGAAAAACGCACAAATGAAAAAGGCAAGGGCGTTTTTGCCCTTGCCTTCGTCAGGTGACGATATCAGACTTCTTCTTATCAGGAGGGTTGATCCCCTCTTGATTGACGCCTGGTGGCGATTCCTCCCTAAACTCAGGCCGCGCTCCGATGAGCGCGGTCTTTCTTTTTGTGCGGGGAGTATATGCACTCAATGCAGGGCCGTCACGCCTAAAATTGCACATTTCGCAGCCATGACGGACATTTGTTGGGCCCAATCCATAGGCTGCGTGAAACTGGGCCCGTAAATCGGCTACTTGCGACACCTTTATCCCGACGAACCTGTGGAACGCTGGCCGGCTGAGGAATTGTCCAGCGGTGTCAATGCCCTAGCCACGCAAACTTGATGACGAACAGCACAGCAAGCACCAGCACCGTCGGCCCGGCGTCGCGCCAGCGACCCGACAGCACCTTCAGCCCGGCATAGGTGATGAAGCCGAAGGCAATCCCGTGGGCGATGGAGTAGGTCAGCGGCATCCCCAGCGCGGTGACCACGGCCGGCGCATATTCCGTCACGTCGTCCCAATCCACCTCTGTCAGTCCCCGGGCCATCAGGCAGGCGACATAAAGCAGGGCCGGGGCGGTGGCATAGGCGGGGATGTTGGCCGCCAGCGGCGCCAGGAACAGGCAAGCCAGGAACAGCAGCGCCACGACGACGGCCGTCAAGCCTGTCCGCCCGCCCACGTTGGTGCCGGCCGCGCTCTCGATATAGCTGGTGACAGTGGAGGTGCCGAGGGCGGCGCCCGCCATGGTGGCCGTGCTGTCGGCGAACAGGGCCTTGCCCAGGCGGGGGAACTTGCCGTCCGGCCCCATCAGCCCCGCCCGGTGCGCCACGCCCACCAGGGTGCCGGCCGTGTCGAACAGGTCCACGAACAGGAAGGCGAAGACCACGCTGACCAAGCCGACGCTCAGCGCCCCGCCGATGTCCATGGCCAGGAAGGTGGGGCTGGGGTCGGGTGGCAGGCTGACGATGCGCCCGTCGAAGGGGGAGACGCCCAGGGCCATCCCGACCACCGCCGTCGCCAGAATGGCGATCACCACCGCCCCGGTCACCGCCCGCGCGGCCAAGGCGCAGAGCAGTACGAAGCCGAGCGCGGCCAGCACCGTCTTGGGCTGGCTGACGTCGCCCAGGGTGACCAGCGTCACCGGGTGGTCGGCCACGACGCCCGCGTTCTGCAGGGCGATGATGCCCAGGAAAAGGCCAATGCCGGCGCTGATGGCCATCTTCAGGCTGTGCGGGATGGCATTCACCACCGCCTCGCGCACCGGCAGGACAGTGAGGACGAAGAAGATCAGGCCCGACAGGAAAACGGCCCCCAGCGCCACCTGCCAGGAATAGCCCATCTGCCCGACCACGGTGAACGCGAAATAGGCGTTCAGCCCCATACCGGGCGCCAGCGCGATGGGGTAGTTGGCCACCAGCCCCATGACCAGCGTGCCCACCGCCGCCGCGACGCAGGTGGCGACGAACACCGCGCCCTGGTCCATGCCCGTGCTGGACAGGATCTGCGGGTTCACGAAGACGATGTAGGCCATCGTTAAAAAGGTGGTGAAACCGGCAAGGGTCTCGGTCCGCACGGTGGTGCCGTGCTCCCTCAGCTTGAAGTATGATTCGAGCACGGTCGCGAACCCCGAGGGCGGGAAGGGAAGGGACAGATGCGAGTATCCCCCGGAAAAGTCTTGTGCGCCATAGGCTTGCTGAGCGTCCTTGCCGTGGCGGGTCTCGCCGCCGCCCAGGACGCGACCCGGCCGGCGGCAGCGCCGTCCTGGCAGGTGCCGCCCCAGCGCCCGCCAAGCACTACCGTGTCCCGCGCTCCCACCATCACAGTGGACCCCGCCGCCTGCCGCTGGGTGCAACGGCATGAGCCGGCGGCGGACGTGGAGTACAGGCCGGGCGTGGACGTGAACGGCCAGCCGGTCGCCCCCGCCGACCTGCCCGGCTCCCCCGCTGTCCGCCTGCCGGAGCGGCTGGAGATCGGCATCACCGCGGACCTGGCCGACCGCTTCGGCATCCCGCGCTCAGCGCTCTACGGCGCGGAGGCCTATGTCGGCACGGTGACGGTGGAGGGGAACCGGGTGCTGTTCAACGGCCAGCCGATTACGTCGCTGGCCGAACAAGAGCTTGTGGTACTCTGTGGGAAACAGCGGCAGCGTTAGGGAATTAGGCAATGGAGCGGGCAGCGGCGAAGGCCATCCTGAAGCGGCGGATCGACCAGGCCTCGGGCCGGAGCCGGGCCGACCTGGTGATCAAGAACGCCCGCCTGTTGAACGTCGCCACCGGCACCATCGAGCAGACCGACATCGCTATTTGCGGCGACACCATCGTCGGGACCTATGACCGCTATGACGGGGTGGTGGAGATCGACGCGAAGGGCCGCTTCGCCGTGCCCGGCTTCATCGACACCCATGTGCATTGCGAGAGCACCTGCGTCACCCCGGCGGAGTTCGACCGCTGCGTCCTGCCCCGCGGCACCACCACGGCCATCTGCGACCCGCATGAGATCTGCAACGTGCTGGGGGAACAGGGCCTGCAATACTTCCTGGACAGCGCCGGCGGCCTCGCCATGGATCTGCGGGTGCAACTCAGCTCCTGCGTGCCCGCCACGCACCTGGAAACGGCGGGTGCCCGGCTGACCGCCGACGATCTGGTCCGCCACCGCCACCACCCCAAGGTGGTCGGGCTGGCGGAGTTCATGAACTTCCCCGGTGTGTTGCACAAGGATGAGGAGACGCTGGACAAGCTGGCCGCCTTCTACGGCGCCCACATCGACGGCCACTCCCCCCTGGTCACCGGCAAGGACCTGAACGCCTATCTCTCCTGCGGCATCCGCAACTGCCATGAAAGCACCAGCGTGCCGGAGGCGCGGGAGAAGCTGGCCAAGGGCATGCAGGTGCTGGTGCGCGACGGCAGCGTGTCCAAGGACGTGGACGAGTTGGCGCCGATCATCGACATGGTCACCAGCCCCTTCGTCGCCTTCTGCACCGACGACCGCAACCCGTTGGACATCGCGGAGGAAGGCCATTTGGACCACCTGGTCCGCCGCGCCATCGCCCGCGGCGCCGACATGGTCGCCGTCTACCGCGCCGCCACTTGGTCCGCCGCGCGGGGGTTCGGGCTGACTGACCGCGGGCTGGTCGCCCCGGGCTACCGGGCGGACATCGTGCTGCTGGACGACCTCGCCACCTGCGCCGTCTCCCAGGTCATCTCCGCCGGCCGGGTGGTCACGCCGGACCTGTTCGCCGACCGCCCCATGCCGGCCCCGGTGGGTCTGGACAGCATGAAGCGGTCTCCGGTCACGGCGGCCGACTTTGCCATCCCGGCGGGCGGCCCCGGCACCCCCGTCATCGGCGTGCTGCCCGGCAAGATCCTGACCAGTGCCCTGAGCGCCACGGTGCCCTTCCGCGCCGGCTTGCGCCACGCCGACCCGGCCAACGACATCCTGAAGGTCTGCGTGGTGGAGCGGCACGGCAAGACCCGCAACATCGGCAAGGGCTTCGTCCGCGGCTTCGGGCTACGGGAAGGGGCCCTCGCCAGCTCCGTCGGCCATGACAGCCACAACATCTGCGTGGTGGGCAGCGACGACGCCCAGATGGCCCTGGCCGTGAACCGCCTGCTGGAGATCGGCGGCGGCTTCGTCGCCGTGCGCGGCGACACGGTGGCGGGGGAGGTGCCCTTGCCCCTGGCCGGGCTGATGAGCCTGAAGGACTACGTGACGGTGGAGCACGAGCTGTCCGCCATCCGGGCCGTGGTCCGCGCCATGGGCTGCCCCCTCGCGGAGCCGTTCCTGCAACTGGCGTTCCTCCCGCTGCCGGTGATCCCACACCTGAAGATCACCGACATGGGGCTGGTGGACGTGGACAGGTTCGAGTTGGTGGCGGCTTGAAGGGAGAAAGCCTGAGGCCGTGGAGCCTATAGTTGTTTCTCTGCCGCCCGGCGTTCAGCGATCAGTTCGTCTGCCAGACTGCGACTTGGGTTTCCATATCGCCGCGCCAATGCCTGTGCCCGAGCCACCGCGGCATCGACCATCTCTAGGATCATTCGTCCGTGTTCCGCCCGGACCAGGACCTTTCCGCCTGTCTCCAAGCCGGCTGATTTTCGGGTTTCCAGAGGGATCACGAGACTGCCGTCTGGGGAGATGACTGCGGTGAATATCTGCTGAGGCATTATCGCGCCTGTCAGTCATAGCAATGTGTTCACGGTAGTTGCCCGGTAGGTTGCCACAAGCCGCATCGCGCCGCACCCCCATTGCCACCCGCTGTCCCACCCCCTAAAGTCCGCCCCCTGTCCCACGGCCGTTTGTGAGCCCGTCCCATGCGCATGTCCCAGTTCTTCCTGCCCACGCTGAAGGAGACCCCGGCGGAGGCGCAGGTGGTCAGCCACCAGTTGATGCTGCGCGCCGGCATGATCCGGCAGACCTCCGCCGGCATCTACGCCTGGCTGCCGCTGGGCTGGAAGGTGCTGCAGAAGGTGGCGCAGATCGTGCGGGAAGAGCAGGACCGCGCCGGGGCCCAGGAAATGCTGATGCCCACCATCCAGTCGGCGGAGCTGTGGCGCCAGTCCGGCCGGTACGAGGCCTATGGCAAGGAGATGCTGCGCATCAAGGACCGGCACGACCGGGAGATGCTGTACGGCCCCACGAACGAGGAGATGATCACGGACATCTTCAAGACGTTCGTGCGCTCGTACAAGGACCTGCCGAAGAACCTGTACCACATCCAGTGGAAGTTCCGGGACGAGATCCGGCCCCGCTTCGGCCTGATGCGGGGCCGCGAGTTCCTGATGAAGGACAACTACTCCTTCGACCTGGACGTGGAGGGGGCCAAGCTCTCCTACCGCAAGATGTTCCTGGCCTACCTGCGCACCTTCGCCCGCATGGGCATCAAGGCCATCCCCATGCGCGCCGACACCGGCCCCATCGGCGGCGACCTGTCCCACGAGTTCATCATCCTGGCGGAGACGGGCGAGTCCCAGGTGTTCTGCGAAAAGCGCTGGCTGGACCTGGACGTGCTGGCCGATGACCCCGGCTATGACAGCGACCTCAAGGACTTCTTCGCCAAGTACACCAGCCTGTACGCCGCGACGGAGGAGATGCACGACGCCGCCACCGCACCCGCCGAGCTGGAAACGGCCCGGGGCATCGAGGTGGGCCACATCTTCTATTTCGGCACCAAGTATTCCGCCCCCATGGGTGCCGTGGTCACCGGGCCGGACGGCAACCCCGTGACGGTGGAGATGGGCAGCTACGGCATCGGCGTGTCCCGTGTCGTCGCTGCCATCATCGAGGCGAGCCACGATTCCAACGGCATCATCTGGCCGGACCCTGTCGCCCCCTTCCACGTAGCCGTGGTCAACCTGAAGGCTGACGACGCGGAGTGCGCCCGGGTGTCGGAGGAGGTCTACGCCAAGCTCCAGGCGGCCGGCGTTGACGTGCTGCTGGACGACCGCAATGAGCGTCCGGGCGCCAAGTTCGCCGACATGGACCTGATCGGCATCCCCTGGCAGCTCACCATCGGCCCACGCGGCCTGAAGAACGGCGTGGTGGAGCTGAAGCGCCGCGCCACGGGGGAGAAGCAGGAGCTGCCGGTCGAGGCGGCGCTGGCCAAGGTCACGGGCTGAGCCGGATTGAGCCTGCTGTCGCGCTGGACCCAGGAGCTGCGGGCCTATCCGCGCGGGGTCTGGACCCTGTTGGGCGGGTGCTGGTGCTGCGCACCGGGGCCATGGTGTCGCCCTTCATGACCCTGTTCCTGACGGAGGGCAGGGGCCTGACACCCGCCTTCGCCGGGCTGGTGGTAGCCGCCTATGGGGCGGGGGCGGTGTTGGGCAGCATCCTCGGCGGGCTGCTGGCTGACCGGATCGGTCGGCGGCCCACCATGCTGCTGGCCCTGTTCGGGGCCGGGCTGGTGTTCCCGCTGGGGTCCCTGCCGCAGGACATCGGCCTGCTGGCGCTGCTGCTGTTCCTGGCCGGGCTGCTGATGGACTGCTACCGCCCCGCCGCCATGGCCGCCATGGCGGAGATGGTGCCGGAGGACCGGCGGGTCCGGGTCTATGCCCTGAACTACTGGGTCGCCAACATCGGCTCCGCCTTGGCGCCGGTGTTGGGCGGGGTGCTGGCGGCCCTGGGCTATGGCGCCCTGTTCCTGGCCAACGGACTGGCCATCCTGGCCTATGCGCTGGTGGTCCTGCTGCTGTTCCGGGAGCCCGCGCGGGCGGCCTTGTCCGCCGGCACGGCACGGGTCAGCGCCTGGGCCGCCGGCCGGGATCCGGTGGTCTGGACCGTGGCCGGCGGGTCCGCCCTGACCGCCATCCTGTTCGTCCAGTCCTATGCCATGCTGCCGCTCGCCATGCAGGCGGATGGGCTGGGTAAGACCCAGTACGGCATCGCTGTGGGCTTGAACGCCGTCACCGTCGTCGCCTTGTCCCTGCCGGTGGCCCGCTGGGTATCCCGGCTGGAGCCGCGCCTCGCCCTTGCCACTGGCGCCTTGCTCATGGGCGGAGGCATGGCCCTTACCGGCTTGGCGGAGACCATGCTGGTCTACTGCGCCACTGTCGTGGTCTGGAGCCTGGGGGAGATCGTCATCGCCCCCGTCGCCCCGGCTCTGCTGGCCGCCGCGGCGCCGGAGGGGCGCAAGGCCCTTTACCAGGGCACCCTCAGCGCCAGCTGGGGCTGGTCGTCCCTGCTCGGCCCAGTGTCGGGCGGGATGCTCTACACCCTGTCGCCCGCGTTGCTGTGGACCGCTTGCGGGGCGCTGGGCATCGTGGCAGCGGTAATCTTCGCCATTACGCCCCGTCACCCGAAGCGTTGCTGAAACGGGAAGCCACGGGCGGTGCTGGACGCCATGCTTTTGCCCACCTATAGGGTTACGACCCGACAGTCCCCGCCGGCCCAGGGCCCCGCATGATCTTCACCGCCTTCGAACGCATGGTCGCGCTGCGCTACCTCCGGGCCCGGCGGCAGGAGGGGACGGTGTCGGTCATCGCCGGCTTTTCCTTCATCGGCATCGCACTGGGCGTGGCGACGCTGATCGTTGTCATGTCCGTGATGAACGGCTTCCGTGCCGAGCTTGTGGCCCGAATCCAGGGCGTCAGCGCCCATGCCATCGTCTCGGCGCCCAAGGGACCGCTGACCGACTATGCCGCGGTGGCGGAGAAGCTGCGGGCCGTACCCGGCGTCACCCAGGTCCAGCCCGTGGTGGAGGCGCAGGCCTTGGCCATGGTCAACGGCCGCGCCACGGGGGTCAAGGTGCGCGGCTTGGCGGCGGAAGACTTCGCCCGCCGGCCCATCGTAGGCAGCAGCGTCATCATCGGCCTGCCGCAGTTGGGAGAGGATGGCGTGGCCCTGGGCCGCGGCCTTGCCCGCCTGTTGGGCACCGGGGTGGGCGCGGAGGTCACCCTGATCAGCCCCAAGGGCACGGCCACGCCCTTTGGCACGGTGCTGCGCCGAAAGGCCTTCCCGGTCTACGCCGTTGTGGACGTGCAGATGCCGGAGCATGACCAGAGCGCCCTGTACATGCCGCTGGCTGAGGCGCAGACCTTCTTCCGCCTGCCCGGGGCCGTTACCGGCATCGACGTCTTCGTCGCCAACCCGAACGACGTGCCCGCCATGCGCCGGGCGTTGGAAGCCGCGGCGCCCGGCCTGATCGTCACCGACTGGCGCCAGGCCAATGGCAGCCTGGTCACGGCCCTGGCGGTGGAACGGGTGGCCATGTTCGTGGTGCTGACCCTCATCATCCTGGTGGCCAGCTTCAACATCGTTTCCAGCATGGTGATGCTGGTTCGGGGCAAGTCCGCCGCCATCGCCATCCTGCGCACCATGGGTGCCAGCCGGGGCAGCATCCTGCGGGTGTTCCTGCTGGCCGGCGCCAGCATCGGCACGGTGGGCACCCTGGCCGGGTTCGGGCTGGGAATCCTGGTGACCGACAACATCCGGGAGATCGGGGCCGCCCTGGCCTCCGTCCCCGCCATGGCGGGCATGCCCCTGGTCAGCTTCCTGTCCTCCCTGCCGGCCATCGTGGACTGGCAGGAGGTGGGGGTGGTCCTGGCCATGGGCTTGGTCCTTTCCATTGGCGCCACGGTCTACCCGGCCTTGCGCGCTGCCCGTACCGACCCTGTGGAGGCCCTACGCCATGGCTGAGCAGCGCCGCGGCGCCGGCCCTTTCTCCGCCTTCGAGGGCTGGGTAGCCTTCCGCTATCTGCGGGCCCGCAAGCAGGAAGGCTTCGTTTCCGTCATCGCCGCCTTTTCCTTCCTGGGCATCCTGCTGGGGTGGCGACGCTGATTGTCACCCTGGCCGTGTTCAACGGATTCCGGGCGGACCTTCTGGGCCGGGTTCTGGGATTTCAAGGGCATCTGGTCGCCTTCGGCACCACCGGCCCCTTCACCGTGGCGGAGGCGGACCTTGCCCGCGCCCGCGCGCTGCCCGGGGTCCTGGCTGTGAACCCGCTGGTGGACGGCCAAGCCCTGCTGACCTACCGCGACCATGCTGGTGGTGTTGCCATCAAGGCCTTGCGGCCAGAGGACTTCGCCAAGCGAACCCTGTTCGCCCAAGCACTCAAGGAAGGCGCCTTCCCGGAGTCAGACGGCCTGTTGATCGGCAAGCGGCTGGCGGACAAGGCCGGCATCAGGGTTGGCGACCGGGTCACCCTGTTGAGCCCGAATGCCGCGCCGGAGGGTGGAATGCCCCGCTCCCGCGGTTTCCCGGTCACCGGCATCTTCGAGATGGGCGTGTCGGAGTTCGACCAGAACGTGGCGCTGATGCCCCTGGCCACCGCGCAGGGATTTTTCGAGTTGGGCGACGCGCTGACGACGCTGGAGGTGGTTCTGGCCGACCCGGAGCAGGCCCCGGCCCTCCAGCCCGCCCTTTCCGCGGCACTGCCTGCCGACCTTGCCGTTCGCACTTGGCAGCAGGTGAACGGCGCCTTCTTCGGCATCATCGAGACTCAGCGCAATGTCGTTTCCCTGATCCTGGGCATGATCGTGCTGGTGGCGGCCTTCAACGTGGTGTCTGGCCTGATCATGCTGGTGCAGGACAAGGGGCGGGAGATCGCCATCCTGCGCACCATGGGGGCGGGGCGGGGGGCCATCCTGCGCATCTTCCTGATCTCCGGCGCCAGCATCGGCATCTTCGGCACCCTGGCCGGTGTCGCCCTGGGCGTGCTGGTGGCGAGCGAGGTGGAGGCGATCCGCCAAGCCTTCCAGAGCCTGACCGGCACGGACCCCTTCAACGCCCAGATCTACTACCTGTCGGAACTGCCTTCCCGGATCGACGTGGGGCAGGTGTTGCAGGTGGCGCTGCTTTCCATCGGCCTGTCCTTCCTGGCCACCCTTTACCCGGCCTGGCGTGCGGCCCGGCTCGATCCTGTCGAGGCACTGCGGTATGAGTGACGAGGTCCTGGCCCTGGACGGCATCCGGCGCAGCTTCAAACAGGCGGGCGCTACCCTGGACGTGCTGCGCGGCGCCACCGCCACCGTGCGGGCGGGCGAGCTGGTGGCCCTGGTGGGACCCAGCGGGGCGGGCAAGTCCACCCTGCTGCACATCGCCGGCCTGCTGGAGCGGGCGGACGCGGGCGAGGTGCGCATCGCCGGCACGCCGGTCATGAAGCTCGGCGACGGGGACCGCACGGCCCTGCGCCGGGACAAGATCGGCTTCGTCTACCAGTTCCACCACCTGTTGCCGGAGTTCAGCGCGGAGGAGAACATCGTCCTGCCGCAGATGATCGCCGGCGTATCCCGCGGCCAGGCACGCCAACGGGCGCAGGAGCTGTTGGGCCTGGTCGGCCTTGCCCAGCGTGCCAGCCACCGGCCGGCGCAACTTTCGGGTGGCGAGCAGCAGCGCGTGGCCATAGCCAGGGCCCTGGCCAACCGGCCCAAGGTCCTGATCGCCGACGAACCCACCGGCAACCTGGACCTCCACACGGCAGAAAGCGTCTTCGCCATGTTCAAGGAGCTTGTCCGCGGCCAGGCCTTCGGCGCCCTGGTGGCCACCCACAACCTCGACCTCGCCCACCGCATGGACCGGGTCCTGGAGATGCGGGACGGCCTGCTGGTGGAACAATGACCGGTTTCACCGTCGCCCTGCCTTCGGGCTACCGGCCGGACTGGGTGCTGTCCTACCACGGCCGCGACCCGGACGGCCCGGCGGAGCGGGTGCAGGACAGCCGCATCACCAAGGCCCTGGACCTGCCCGGCGGGCCGGTGCTGCTGACCATCGACATCGGCACGGAGGTGGCGAGCTGTGCCGCCGACCGGGCCCTGTCGGATGCGGAGCTTTCCACGACCAGCCACATCGCCGCCCGCATGCTGGGCGTAGCGACGGACGTCTCCGGCCTGGAGCGGTGGGCGGCGGAAGACCCGCAGGTGGCCAAGCTGCTGGGCGACCGCATCGGCCTACGCCCCGCCCTGACCGCCACGGTGTGGGAGGGGCTGGTCTGGGCCATCGTGGGGCAGCAGGTGAATTTGCGATTCGCCGGCACCCTGCGCCGCACCCTGATCGAGCTGGCTGGCACCCCACACCCCAGCGGCCGCATTGCCCACCCCGGCCCGGCTGCCGTGGCACGGCTGGACCCGGAGGAGCTTGGCCAACGCAAGTTCAGCCGCGCCAAGGCCGCCTACCTGATCGGCGCCGCCCAAGCAGCGGTGGAGGGCAGGGTGGATTACGAGGCACTGCCAGGCATGACGCCGGAAGCGGCGGAAGCCCGCTTGACCGGCCTGAAGGGCATCGGTCCCTGGACCCGCCAATACCTGCTGCTCCGCGCCTGCGGCTTCCCCGACTGCGTGCCGGCGGGCGACGCCGGCCTCGCCGCCGGCCTGCAACGCTTCCACGGCCTGGAGCGGCGGCCCACGCCTGAGGAGCAGAAGCAACTCATGGCGCCCTATGCCCCATTCCGCAGCCTGGCCACGGCGCACATGTGGGCGGGGTTCGCGTAGGCTTGTTTGTGGAGGGGAAATCGGACCTTGCGCAGTCGCTTGGTGCAGCAGAGGCGTTCTTCAACTCAATGTGACGACCGCCTAGTGGTCGCACCAACAGAGATGCCAAAGTGTGTCGCTCGATTCGGTGGCGGTTCTGGGCCTTCCGCATATAGCTGTCGGCGGGATTGGCAGCTACTACATGTTGGGCAGTCGAGGCGGGCTGGAACGACTCGGTTCTTTCGGTTCTCGGCCCGAGTCGTGCAGCACGAAGCCGGGCTAGTCACGGAATGAGTTTGCGTGGAAGCGAAAAATCAGCAAAAAAAGACCCCGGAGAGTTAGCCGCTCTCCGGGGCACTCAGTGCTTCAGCAAGCTACCATTTCCGGCTGGCTAAGCCCGCAAAACTTACTTCAGCCGGAAATGGTGGTTGTTGAGGGAAGGGGGGAACGGATCGCCCGCATATACATAGCGATCATAGGACGTTCCAGCGTATTGACCGCTGGCGTCGCTCCACTGACCGTAGGTACCCGACTTGGGGCACTTTTCGCCGCTATAGTAGCGGCCGTCTTCTTTGGCGTCCCGAGTTTTGAGGCGCTCAGTCATTGCTCTCTCCTTAAGGGCCAGCACTCAGCCCGCACCCTTGCCAGCCCTATGTGTGGAATGGCGCGGGAACGCAATATGTAGGGTTGTGCAGATTGGACTGCAACAGGAAACGCGACGCTCAACATATTGCGCAAGGAAGTTGTACCTATGCAGACATAAAGATGTGTTTATAACCCAAGCTATTTCTGCCGCGCCTTCAATGGCAATCCTTCACAGAATAAGCGAAAGAAAACTCTTTAGGTTGTGCTGTCTTCAAAATAGGAACATTTTCCTAGAGCTTTGGTTGAGTTGCCCCTATGCACGAAACTTAGTCCGCTTTTTTTGTGTTTTGTTCGATGCCCACGCAAGGCCGGCGTTAGCGGAAATTTCGAATCGTTGATCGCAAGGGAACTCTTCTTCCTTGCTCAGCTTTCGACCCAAGCAGTCAAGTGAATGTAAAAAAGGATGTAGCGCGACATTCGAAGTAAGTCGCATCAAGATTGGCCGCGAATCAGTGCACCGCACACACGCTCCCATCCTTCACCGGCAGCGCGCAGGTGCCCAGAGCCTGTCCCTGGGTGCCCAGCAGGGTTCCGGACCAGTTGGCCGAGTCGGTCAGCTTGTCGATCCATAACCAACCGAAAGCGGCCGTGGTGTTGCCCGACATGGTCTGGCCCAACAGGGTGGTGGTGAAGGTCTGCGGGGTCGCCACGGTTTGCAGGATCACGCCGCTGTTGCCGATGACGATCTGCGGCGGCAGGGCTGGCTGGCTGGGCGTCACCGTGTGGAACAGGTGCATGTGGCTGCTGAAGGTGACGGCGGCGTTGGCGGGCAGGGTGGGGTTGCTGCCCAGGCCCGCTTGCAGGGTGGCCCCGCCGGTGCCCGTGGCGGTGACAGGCACGGTGCCGGTCCCGGTGCTGGGGTTGCTGCTGAACACGGCCAGGATGGGGCGGTGGGTCATGAACCAAGCCGGCCCGTCGGCGAAGAAGCCGGGAAGGGCCTGCATCACGGGGCCATAGGCAGCGGTCACCGCCGGGTCCATGGGCATGGTCGGCGGGTTGTTGCTGTCACAGGCGTTGGCACTGTCCAGCATCACCAGGGACAGGGACTTCAGGCTGATCTTATAGGTGGGCGTGATGTCCGGCACCGGGGTGGGGGCGGCGCAGGACTGCTCCCCCTGGCCGGGGCCCAGCAGGTTGGAACGGGCGTCCAGCAGGTAGAAGTAACCAGGGCCGGCGCGGCTGCAGAGCTCATGGTTCCCGCGCACGAACACCCAGGGCGCCTTGGCCAGCAAGGGCGCCGCCGGGTCGAAGAAGTCCGCCTTCCAGTCCGCCCAATTGTCGGGAAGGCTGCTGCCCGGCTGGTTCTGGGAAATGGGCGGCGTCTGCAAACAGCCGTCATAGGTCCACTGGGTCTGGCCGTTCACCTGGATCTGGTTCGGCGTGCCCCGGTAATTGTAGTCGCCGGCGTGGATCACCAAGTCCGGGTTCTTCGCCGCCGCGGCCTGGACCAGGGTCGGCCAAGGCCATTGGGCCGGGTCGGCGCAATCCTGCTTCTTGGCGGTGTTGCAGCCCGAGTCGCCCAGGACGGCCACGTTGCCCGGTTTCTGCTTCGGCACCGGCAACGGCACCGTCTGCCCGTTGACCAGCACGGCGGACGGTGCGTCCGCCGGTACCAGCACCTCACACACCGTGATGGGGAAGGTGGCGGGGTTGGGGTTCGTCCGTGCCGCCATCGCCGTGCCGCTGGCAAGGCTGGGGCAGGCCTGGCCTGTGCCGTCCAGCACGATCCGGCCGATGGCCTGCCCACCAGGACCCCACAAGACATAGCTGGACAGCAGGTCCCCAGGTGACGCCGCGGCGGGAGTTACCGCCAGGAAGGAAACACCTACCGCCGCGGCCAGCCCCGATCCGATGACCCGCATGATTTCGCCCCGCCCTTGGAAGCCTGCTCTGGCGGCACTATGCCTTACTCCCTTTTATGGGGAAAGGGCCGGTGCGGTATGCGCGTCTGTTGGGGACAACCTGCGCCACCCGGGACTGCGGGCGTGATTCCAGGTGGCGGCCTGCGGTAAGCTCAGTCGCCCAAGCCTCGCCCGTCATTCCGGACTTGCCCGTGCCCGATCCCGGCTTCATCCACCTGCGTGTCCACTCCGCCTACTCCCTGTCGGAAGGGGCCATCAAGACCAAGGAGCTGGTGAAGCTGTGCAAGAAGCACGGCTTCCCTGCGGTGGCGGTTACCGACACGGGCAACCTGTTCGGTTGCCTGGAATTCGCCATGGCCGCGGCGGATGAGGGAATACAGCCCATCATCGGCTGCCAGATGTGGGTCACGCCCTATGGCCCGGTGAAGAAGGTGCAGGGCCGGATGGCTGGCCCTGGTGCCGACCAGCTAATCCTGATCGTGCAGACGGAGCAGGGCTACCGCAACCTGATGTCCCTGGTCTCCAAAGCGTACCTGGAGACGGAGCCCGGCCTGCTGCCCCAGGTCAGCGTGGAGCAGCTCGAGGGCTGCACCGATGGCCTGATCTGCCTGACCGGCGGCCCTGGTGGCGGGGTGGGGCGGCTGTTGCTGGACGGGCAGAAACCGCATGCTGAGGAGCTGCTGCTGAAGCTCGCCGGACTGTTCCCCGGCCGGCTGTACGTGGAGCTGATGCGCCATGTGGAGGGCCCCATCGCCACGGCGGAGGACCGGATCGAGCCTGAGCTGATCGACCTTGCCTATCGGCACGAACTGCCCCTCGTCGCCACCAACGATGCCTATTTCGCCACCCCGACATGTTCGAGGCGCACGACGTGCTGCTCTGCATCGCGGAAGGCGCTTATGTGGTGCAGGAGGAGCGGCGGCGGGTGACCCCGCACCATTGCTTCAAATCCGCGGCGGAGATGAAGGAGCTGTTCGCCGACCTTCCGGAGGCGGTGGAGAACACTGTCGCCATCGCCCGGCGTTGCGCCTACATGCCGAAGAAGATCAACCCGATCCTGCCCGCCTTCGTCCAGGGCGTGGCCAAGCAGGACCAGGAGTCGGCGGAGGCCCAAGAACTGCGCAAACAGGCGCACGACGGGTTGACCTACCGCCTGAACAGATACGTCTTCACCCCTGAAATGACAGCGGAAAAAAGGGCTGAGACGGAGGCGGAATACCGCAAGCGTCTGGACTTCGAGCTGGACACCATCGTCAAGATGAAGTTCCCCGGCTACTTCCTGATCGTGTCGGACTTCATCAAGTGGGCGAAGGACCATGGCATCCCCGTGGGGCCGGGCCGCGGCTCCGGCGCCGGCAGCCTGGTGGCTTGGTCGCTGCTGATCACCGACCTGGACCCGATCCTTTACGGCCTGCTGTTCGAGCGGTTCCTGAACCCCGAGCGCGTGTCGATGCCCGACTTCGACATCGACTTCTGCCAGGACCGGCGCGAGGAGGTGATCAAGTACGTCCAGCAGCGCTACGGCTATGACCGGGTGGCGCAGATCATCACTTTCGGGAAGCTCCAGGCCCGCGCCGTGGTGCGCGACGTGGGGCGCACCCTGCAGATGCCCTATGGCCAAGTGGACCGCATCTGCAAGCTGATCCCCAACAACCCCGCCAACCCCGTCACCCTGCAACAGGCTATCGACGGGGAACCGCTGTTGCAGGAGATGCGCCGGTCGGATGAGACCATCGGCCGCCTGCTGGACATCGCCTTGAAGCTGGAAGGCCTGTACCGCCACGCCTCTACCCACGCGGCAGGCGTGGTGATCGGCGACCGGCCGCTGCATGAGCTGGTCCCCATGTACCGCGACCCGCGGTCCGACATGCCGGTCACCCAGTTCAACATGAAGTATGTGGAGCTGGCGGGCCTGGTGAAGTTCGACTTCCTGGGCCTGAAGACCCTGTCGGTCCTGAAGACCGCCGTGGACCATGTGCGGGAGCTGGGGCCGGAACTGGACCTGCTGGCCCTGCCGCTGAAAGACGACAAATCCTATTCCATCCTGGGGCGAGCCGAGAGCTCGGGCGTGTTCCAGCTGGAAAGCTCGGGCATGCGCGACGTGCTGCGCCGCATGAAGCCCAACCGCATCGAGGACATCATCGCCCTGGTGTCCCTCTACCGCCCCGGCCCCATGGACAACATCCCCAAGTACATCAAGGTGAAGTTCGGGGAGGAGCAGCCGGATTACATGCACCCGGCCCTGGAGCCGATCCTGAAGGAGACCTTCGGGATCATGGTGTACCAGGAACAGGTCATGCAGATCGCCCAGGTGCTGGCGGGCTACAGCTTGGGCGGCGCCGACCTGCTGCGCCGCGCCATGGGCAAGAAGATCAAGGAGGAGATGGAGAAGGAGCGCGCCAAGTTCATCAAGGGCGCCAAAGAGGTCATGGGCGTGGACGAGGAACAGTCCGGCCTGATCTTCGACCAGGTGAACAAGTTCGCGGGCTACGGCTTCAACAAGTCCCACGCGGCGGCCTATGCCCTGGTCGCCTACCAGACCGCCTTCCTGAAGGCCAACTACCCCGTCGAGTTCATGGCCGCCACCATGACCTACGATTTGGGCAACACCGACAAGCTGAACCTGTTCAAGGACGAGCTGGAACGCTTGCGGATCAAGCTGTTGCCGCCCGATATCAACAAGTCGGGTGAGGTGTTCGCGGTGGAGAGGCTGCCCGACGGCAGCCGGGCGGTGCGCTACGCGCTGGCGGCCATCAAGGGCGTGGGCCTGCCCGCCATGCAGTCCGTGGTGCGGGAGCGCAAGGCCAACGGCCCCTACATGGACATCTTCGACTTCGCCCGCCGGGTGGACCTGAACAGCCTGAACAAGCGGATGATGGAGAAGCTGGTCTGCGCCGGCGCCTTCGACGCGCTGGCGCCCAACCGGCAGCAGTTGCACACCGGGCTGGACATGGTGATGCGCTATGCCCAGGCGGAGGCGCAGCAGCGGGACAGCGGCATGGCCAGCCTGTTCGGCCCCACCGCCATGAAGACCCCGGACCTGCCCAAGGTGGCCGACTGGGACAAGCTGGAGAAGCTGCGCTATGAGGCGGACGCGATCGGCTTCTACCTCACCGCCCACCCGCTGGACACCTTCGGCCCGGCGCTGACCCGCATGGGCATCGTGCGCTATGCCGACCTTGCCCGGAAGGTCCGGGACGGCAAGTCCTCCCGGGTCAAGATGGCCGGCATCGTCATCGCCCGGCAGGAACGCACGGCCAAGAGCGGCAACCGCTTCGCCTTCGTCTCCTTATCCGACGCGTCCGGCGGATACGAGGTTACCCTGTTCTCGGAGACGCTGGCCACCTCACGGGAGATGCTGGAGGCCGGGAAGGCCGTCGTCCTGACCGTGGACGTGCAGCAGAACGGGGAGGAACTGCGCCTCACCGCCCAGCAGGTGGCCTTGCTGGAGGAGGAGGTGGCGAAGACCGCCCTGGGGCTGAAGGTGGTGCTGGGCGACACCCAGGCGGTGCCGGTGATCCAGACCACCCTGAAGCGCCTGCCGCCGGGCCGGGGCCGGGTCACCATCGTGGTGGAGACGGACGTGCTGCAAGAGACGCACATCGCCCTGCCGCAGGCCTACCAGATCAGCGCCGCTGGGCGACAGGCCATCAAGTCCATCCCCGGGGTGCTGGAGGTCCAGGATCTTTGACAAGGGCGTGTTTGCGCTCGCCGGAAACACGCTCCGCCGGTGACTGCCGCGGCGCCTGCCCATGCGGGCGTGAGCCAAACCGCGCATGCGGCGCCCGCGTTTGAGGAAGCGAATGACCGTACGTCAGCCCGGGCCGTGGCCGCTGAGGATCTCCACGGCCCGGGCAATGGCCGTGCCGTCGGCGAGGCGGAGCAGGGTCGCCCGGCCATAGAGTTCCTCACCCGGGCTCACGTCCAGGATGTCGGCCAGAACGCGGTTGGCGGTGACGGCCAGGAAGGCCTCCGGCCGGCTGCGGAAGGGCAGGGTGGCCTCCGCCAGCACAGTGCCGAAGGGGCGCAGGCCGGCGCGCACCGCGTCGCGTACCGGCGAAGGCAGGCGCTCCAGTTCGATCTCGATCAGGCCCAGTTCCGCGGGCATGCCCGACTCCGCGGCCGACAGCACCACCGCCCGGCGCAGGGTGCCTCCCGACTCAGTGGAGTCCAGCACCGACAGGCGCATGGCCTCACCCCAGAAGGACACCAGCGCCTGGGTCATGCCCCCGTCCTGCACGAGGATGCCGCGCGCCGCCTCGGGAAGGTCGGATACGGCAAGGAGGGCGACGCTGGGCGGCGCCATGCCGGCCTCCTGGGCGAAGCGGGCGAGCAGGTCCAGGTCTAGGCTGTCGGCGTCGGGCATGGGGGCTTGGCTGGGGTTGCGGCGGGCGGACCATACGCGGGCGGGCGGGCCCTGCCAAGGCATGTAGGGCCGGGACATGGCGGTGTCGCGCGCGGCGGGGGTATCTGGCCTGTTGCAATGGTGGCATCGGCGGAGTATCTAACCGCCCGTCGTCAAACCCGCACGCGGGCTTGCGGTGCGACCGCTCATCCTGGTCGCCCCGTCTCCGGTGTCCCTCGGCCATGCCGGCCCTGGGGCGTCGCCCGCGGAGGTCCAACCGGAAAAGGACTGACTTTTCATGGCTATGCCCACCTTTACCATGCGCCAGCTGCTCGAGGCCGGCGTGCACTTCGGTCACCACACCCGCCGCTGGAACCCGAAGATGGCTCCGTACATCTTCGGCGTGCGCAACGGCGTGCACATCATCGACCTGGAGCAGACGGTTCCGATGATGTACCGCTCCATGCAGGCGGTGCGTGACGTCGTCGCTGGCGGCGGCCGCGTCCTGTTCGTCGGCACCAAGCGCGCCGCCCAGGAAAAGGTCGCCGAGGCCGCCAAGCGCAGCGGCCAGTACTACGTGAACCATCGTTGGCTGGGCGGCATGCTCACCAACTGGAAGACCATCAGCCAGTCCATCCGCCGCCTGAAGGAGATGGATGAGCAGCTCGCCGCCGGTGACCAGTCCGGCCGCACCAAGAAGGAGCTGCTCAACATGACCCGCGACCGCGACAAGCTGGAGCGGGCCCTGGGCGGTATCCGTGACATGGGCGGCCTGCCGGACCTGCTGTTCATCATCGACACCAACAAGGAGTCGCTGGCGATCCAGGAAGCCAACAAGCTGGGCATCCCCGTGGTGGCCATCGTCGACAGCAACAGCGACCCGGACGGCGTGACCTTCCCGGTCCCTGGCAACGACGACGCGCTGCGCGCCATCGACACCTACTGCGAGCTGATCGCCGGCGCCGTGCTGGATGGCCTGCAGGCCGAGATGTCCGCCGCGGGCATCGACGTGGGCGCCGCTGAGGAGGCTCCCGCCGAGGTGCTGCCGGAGGAGCAGGCCCCCGCCGAGGCCACCGAGGCCCAGGCCTGATTTTTCCCGTGGACGGCCGGGCCGCCCCCGATCCGGGAGCGGGCCGGCCGTTCTGCTGTTTGACCACTGCCCCGGCCCCGTATGTGTGGGGGCCGCGGCCGATCCTGGACGGAGAGGGCTGACATGGCCGAGATCACCGCCGCGCTCGTGAAGGAGCTGCGTGAGAAGACCGGCGCCGGCATGATGGACTGCAAGAAGGCGCTGGGCGAGAGCCAGGGCGACCTGGAAGGCGCCATCGACTGGCTGCGCAAGAAGGGCCTCGCCGCCGCCGCCAAGAAGGCCGGCCGCGTCGCCGCCGAGGGCCTGGTGGGCGTGACCACCAACGGGCTGACCGGCGCCGCCGTCGAGGTCAACTCCGAGACCGACTTCGTCGCCCGCAACGAGGCCTTCCAGGGCTACGTGTCCAAGGTGACCGAGCTGGCGCTTAACAACACCTCCGAGCTGGAGGCGCTGAAGGCCGTCGCCTACCCGGGTACCGGCCGCAACGTCGGCGACGAGCTGACGCACCTGGTCGCCACCATCGGCGAGAACATGAACCTGCGCCGGGCCGCCCGCCTGACGGTGACCGACGGCGTGGTCGCCAGCTACATGCACAACGCCCTGGTCCCGGGCCTTGGCAAAATCGGCGTGTTGGTCGCCCTGGAGTCCACCGGCGACAAGGCCAAGCTGGCCGAGCTGGGCCGCCAGATCGCCATGCACATCGCCGCCGCCCGCCCGGAGGCGCTGGACGTCGCCGACGTGGACCCGTCCAACCTGGACCGTGAACGCGCCGTGCTGACCGAGCAGGCCCGCGCCTCCGGCAAGCCCGACAGCATCATCGAGAAGATGGTCGAGGGCCGTATCCGCAAGTACTACGAGGAAGTGGTGCTGCTGGAGCAGGTCTATGTCGTGGACGGTGAGACCAAGATCCGCAAGGTCGTGGAGAACGCCGCCAAGAACGTGGGCGCGCCCGTGACGCTGACCGGCTTCGCCCGCTTCGCCCTGGGCGAGGGCATCGAGAAGGAGACGTCGGACTTCGCGGCCGAGGTCGCCTCCATGGCCCGCTGAGGCCCTGGTCTCGACACAAAGGCAAGTACAGTATCCAAGGACCCCCGTATCGAAAAGGACCTGGCCCATGGCCGCACGCTACAAACGCGTCCTGCTGAAGTTGTCCGGCGAGGCGCTGATGGGCGACAGGGGCTACGGCCTCGACCCCAAGGTCGTCGACCGCATGGCGCTTGAGGTCAAGTCGGTCGTCGACATGGGGGTCCAGGTCTGCTGCGTGATCGGTGGCGGCAACATCTTCCGGGGTATTTCCGGGGCCGCCACCGGCATGGAGCGGGCAACCGCCGACTATATGGGCATGCTGGCCACCGTGATGAACGCGCTGGCCGTGCAGAACGCCCTGGAGAAGGCGGGCGTGCAGACCCGGGTGCAGTCGGCCATCCCTATGGCCAGCGTCTGTGAGCCCTATATCCGCCGCCGGGCCGCCCGGCACATGGAGAAGGGGCGGGTGGTGATCTTCGCCGCCGGCACCGGCAACCCCTTCTTCACCACCGATACCGCCGCCGCACTGCGGGCTTCCGAGATGGGCTGCGACGCCCTGCTCAAGGCCACGGGCGTGGACGGCGTCTACTCAGCCGACCCGAAGAAGGTAAAGGACGCGGTCCGCTATGACCGGCTGACCTACCTGCAGGTCCTGTCCCAGGATTTGCAGGTGATGGATGCGTCCGCGATCTCCCTTGCGCGGGAAAACAAGATTCCTATCCTTGTCTTCTCCATCCACACCGACGGCGAGTTCGCCGAGGTGATGGCGGGACGTGGCAAGTTCACCATCATCACCGAAGAGGTCTAAGGTGGCCGCCCCAGACATCAAGGACATCGAGCGCCGGATGGACGGCGCGGTGGAGACCCTCCGCAAGGAGTTCGGCGGCTTGCGCACCGGCCGCGCCTCCGCCAGCCTGCTGGACCCGGTTCATGTGGACGCCTATGGCAGCTCCGTGCCCCTGAATCAGGTGGCCAACGTCAGCGTGCCCGAACCCCGCCTGATCACCGTGTCCGTTTGGGACCGGACCACGGTCAAGGCGGTGGAGAAGGCCATCCGTGAGGCTGGCCTGGGCCTGAACCCCCAGACCGAGGGCCAGACCATCCGCGTGCCCATCCCGGAGCTGAACCAGGAGCGCCGCAAGGAGCTTTCCAAGGTCGCCGCCAAGTATTCCGAGGAGGCCCGCGTCGCGGTCCGCAATGTCCGTCGTGACGGCATGGACCGTCTGAAGAAGATGCAGAAGGACGGCGACTTGTCCGAGGACGAGTTGAAGGTGTGGTCGGACAAGGTGCAGGCCATGACCGACGCGCACATCAAGAAAATCGACGAGGCCCTGGCGGCCAAGGAAAAGGAGATCATGCAGGTCTGACCCAGGCCTGCTGATCCCGAGGACAACGCCCCGAATGCATTCCGCCTCCCAGCCTTTGCCGCAGAGCGCGCCGACTCACGTCGCCATCATCATGGACGGCAACGGCCGCTGGGCGAAGGCGCGCGGGCTGCCGCGGACGGCCGGCCACAAGAAGGGGGTCGAGTCGGTCCGGCGGGCGTTGGAGGCGGCGCAGGAGCTGGGTATCCGCTACCTGACGCTCTACAGTTTCTCCACGGAGAACTGGAGCCGGCCGGAGGACGAGGTCTCGGCCTTGATGCAGCTTCTCCGCTTCTACCTGCGGGGGGAGATCGCGACGCTGCACAAGAACAACGTCCGAATCCGCATGATCGGGGAGCGATACCGCCTGTCCCCGGACCTGCAGGCCATGATCAGCAACGCCGAGGAGCTGACCGCCTCCAATACCGGGCTGACCCTGGTGCTGGCGCTCAGCTACGGCGGCCGGCAGGAGATCATCGAGGCGGCTCGGCTGCTGGCGCAGGCGGCGCGGGACGGCAGGCTGAACCCCGAGGACATCGATGAGGCTGCCTTGTCCGGTGGCCTGTTCACGGCCGGCATACCGGACCCGGACCTCGTCATCCGCACCAGCGGCGAAAAGCGCATCAGCAACTTCCTGCTTTGGCAAATGGCCTATGCGGAGCTGGTGTTCGTGGATACGCTGTGGCCGGACTTCACCAAGCGCGACCTGGAAGATGCCATCCAAGAATTCTACCGGCGGGACCGCCGGTTCGGGGCATCGGTCGGCACCCGCTGATCCGGCTTCTGCGCCGTCGCGCGGCGGCGACCTGAAGACCCGCATCATCTCCGCCCTCCTGCTCGGCCCTCCGATCCTGGCTGCCGTCTGGGTCGGCGGCTGGCTGTTCCAGGCCGTAGTCCTGCTGGCCGCCGCCCTGTCCGTGCGGGAGTGGGTGCGGCTGGTGGAACCGGGGTCGAGGCAACTGCCCTTCGTCCTTTCCCTGTTCTGCGTCGTCGCCGTCGTGGCCGCGGGCATCGCCTGGGGCGGTATAACGGCTCTTTGGATGGCCGCTGGGGCAACCCTCGTGCTCTATCTGGCCGTCACTGCCATAAAGGCCGAGCACTGCAAGAGCCTCGCCTTCGCCGTACCCTATATCGGCGTGGCCTGTGTCGCCCTGAACTGGGTGCGGACGGAGACGGCGGAGCATGGCCTTGCCCTGTTCCTGTTCCTGCTGCTGGCCATCTGGGCAACGGACATCGGCGCCTATGCCGCCGGCCGCTCCATCGGGGGCCGAAGCTCGCCCCGCGGATCAGCCCGAAGAAGACCTGGGCCGGCCTGTTCGGCGGGATGGCGGCGGCGGCCCTGTTCGGCTATTTCGTTCCTTACTTCGATGGGGCTGCGAAGCCCTGGGTGGGCGCGGTCATCGCCGCCATCCTCGCGGTAGCGGGGCAGGTGGGTGACCTGTTCGAGTCGTACGTGAAGCGTCGCAGCGACGTGAAGGACAGTGGTTCCCTGATCCCGGGCCATGGCGGCCTGCTTGACCGCATCGACGGGCTGATCGTGGCCGCCCCCGTCTTTGCCCTGTTCCATGGGTTGGCCGGAGAGTGGTTGCAATGGTGGTGAGCCCCCCGGCCCCAGGCCGGCCGAGAAGCGTGACCGTGTTGGGCAGCACCGGCTCTGTCGGCTGCAACACGGTGGAGCTCCTGGGCCTCTCGCCGGACCTGTTCACGGTGGAGGCGCTGGTCGCCAACCGGAACATCCCCAAGCTGGCGGAACAGGCCCGTGCCCTGAAGGCCAAGCTGGCCGTCACCGCCGACCCTGCCTGCTATCAGGACCTGAAGGATGCCTTGTCCGGCAGCGGGATTGAGGTCGCCGCCGGCGCGGAGGCGGTCGTGGAAGCTTCCACCAGGCCGGCAGACTGGGTCATGGCTGCCATCGTCGGTGCCGCCGGGCTGGAGCCCACCCTCGCCGCCGTGCGTCGCGGGGCCATCGTCGCCTTCGCCAACAAGGAATGCCTGGTCTGCGCCGGGTCCCTGATGATGGCCGAGGTCCGGAAGAGCGGTGCGACCCTTCTGCCGGTGGACAGTGAGCATAGCGCCATCTTCCAGGTGTTCGAGACCTCTCGGCGCGACGCCATCAAGCGGCTGATCCTCACCGCCTCTGGCGGTCCCTTCCGGACTTGGCAGCGCGACGCCATGGAGGGCGTGACCCCGGCCCAGGCCTGCAAGCACCCCAACTGGTCCATGGGCGCCAAGATCTCCGTCGACAGTGCCACCATGATGAACAAGGGGTTGGAACTGATCGAGGCCCACCATCTGTTCGCCATCCCGGAAGACCGGATCGACATCCTGGTCCACCCGCAATCGGTGGTGCACAGCCTTGTCGAGTATGTGGACGGCTCGGTCCTTGCCCAGTTGGGCACCCCCGACATGCGTACGCCCATCGCCGTGGCGCTCGGCTGGCCGGACCGGATCCCCACGCCCGGCGACCGGCTGGACCTGGTCAAGGCCGGCAACCTGACCTTCGAGCCGCCCGATCCAGAGCGTTTCCCAGCTCTGGCCCTGGCGCGGCAAGCCTTGCAAAGCGGGGGGGCGGCCCCTACAGTGCTCAACGCCGCGAATGAGGTGGCAGTGCAGGGTTTCCTGGACGGCCGTATCGGCTTCCTGGACATCGAGCGGGTGGTGGAGGGGACCTTGTCCTCCCTGCCGGGCCGCGGGCTCGGGACCCTGGACGACGTGCGGGATGCGGATGGGGACGCACGCCGCCACGCCGATGCCCTAATCACGCGTCTAAGGTCACGCCCCTGAACGGGGCACGTTCGCTGGCCGCTCCTGACCGGAGCTGGGAGGCAGGTCCATGGAAGTACTCAGCCTCATCTGGAACTACGGCGTCATGTTCCTGGTGGTGCTGACCGTGCTGGTGTTCGTGCACGAGCTCGGCCACTACTGGGTCGCCCGCCGCAACGGCGTGCGGGTCGAAACCTTCAGCATCGGCTTCGGGCCGGAGATCTTCGGCCTGACCGATCGGGCCGGTACCCGCTGGAAGTTCAGCGCCATCCCGCTGGGCGGCTATGTGAAGATGTTCGGCGACGCCGATGCCACCAGTCGCCCTGGCGCGCAGGTCTCCGCCATGTCGGAGGAGGAGCGGTCCGTCTCCTTCTACCACAAGCGCGTTTCCCAGCGGGCGGCCATCGTCGCCGCGGGCCCCATCGCCAATTTCCTGTTCGCCATCGTCACGCTGGCGCTGCTGTTCACCCTGTATGGACAGCCCTACACCCCACCCGTGGTGCAGGAGGTGCAGCCGGACGGCGCCGCCGCAGAGGCTGGCATGCAGAATGGCGACCGCATCCTCAGCATCGACGGGGAATCCATCGATCGTTTCCAGGATGTGCTCCAGGCCATCCTGCTCCGCCCCGGTCAGCCACTGGAGATGGTGGTGGAGCGGAACGGTCAGCAGGTCCCGATCACCGTCACGCCGCGGGTCGTCCAGGTCACCGACCGGTTCGGGTCCACCCACACCATCGGGCGCCTGGGCGTGTTGCGCGGGCCGGACGAGTATCGCAAACACCCCTTGCTGCCCGCTATCTGGGCAGCGGGCAAGGAGACGGTCAGCCTGACCACCGGCATCCTGGACACGCTGTGGCAGATGGTCACCGGCAAGCGCTCGACGGATGAACTGGGCGGCCCGCTCACCATCGCGCAGGTGTCCGGCCAGGTGGCGCAGACCGGCCTCGCGGCCCTGCTCTGGTTCATGGCGATCCTGTCGGTGAATCTGGGCCTGATCAACCTGTTCCCCGTGCCCATGCTGGACGGGGGGCATCTTCTGTATTACGGGATTGAGGCTGTCCGGGGACGCCCGCTCGGTGAGCGGGCCCAGGAATATGGTTTCCGGATCGGTCTCGCTTTGGTATTGACCTTGATGATCTTCGCTACCGGCAACGACCTAGTCCGTCTGGGTGTGGTGAAGTTCTTCAAGGATCTCCTGTCCTAGCCTTTCGGGGGAACGCTTGGGTTCGGTTTCCAGGTTCGCGGCGCTGTGCCTGCTGCTCGGCAGCACCACCGCAACGTCCGTCATTGCGCTTTCCACGGGCGCCATGGCCCAAGAGGCCTTCGACGGCGGCACCATCCGTGACATCCGGGTTGAGGGAACCCAGCGCATCGAGGGCGCGACCGTACGGTCGTACCTTGTCGTCGCGCCTGGCGACCCGTTCAACCCGGATCGCATCGACCAGTCGCTGAAGTCCCTGTTCGCCACGGGCCTGTTCGCCGACGTCAGCCTTCGTCGCGAAGGCGGGACCCTGGTGGTCAATGTCGTGGAGAACCCCATCATCAACCGCATCTCCTTCGAGGGGAACAAGCGGGTGAAGCTGGAGGATCTGGGGGCCGAGGTGCAGTTGCGGCCCCGCGTGGTGTATACCCGCAGCCGCGTGCAGGCAGACGTCCAGCGCATCTTGGAGATTTACCGCCGCAGCGGCCGCTTCGCCGCGCGGGTGGAACCCAAGATCATCCAGCTGGAACAGAACCGCGTCGACCTGGTGTTCGAGATCGACGAGGGCGCCCTCACCGGCGTGCAGCAGATCAACTTCATCAACAACAACGTGTTCGATGACGGTGAACTGCGGGAGATTATGCTGACCAAGGAGTCGCGCTGGTGGCGGTTCCTGTCCAGCAACGACACCTATGACCCGGATCGCCTGCGTTACGACCAGGAGCAGATCAGGCGCTTTTACCTGCGCAACGGCTATGCCGACTTCAAGGTCCTGTCGTCGCTTGCGGAGCTGACGCCGGACCGGGAAAACTTCTTCATCACGATGACGCTGGACGAGGGCAAGCGCTACAGGTTCGGCAATATCGAGATCAAGAGCGACATCCCCGACCTGAACCCCGAGACGCTGCGCACGGCGATCGATGCGCGGGCCGGGGAATGGTACAACGCCGACCTGATCGAGAGCAGCATCACCAAGCTGACCAATCGGCTGGGTGACCTGCAGTACGCCTTCATCAACATCGACCCTCTGCTGCAGCGGAACCCGGAGACCCAGACCGTCGACCTGGTTTTCGAGATCAACGAGAGCCCGCGGGTCTTCGTCGAGCGCATCGACATCGTCGGCAACACCCAGACCCTGGACAAGGTGATCCGCCGCGAGATGCTGCTGGCGGAGGGCGACGCCTTCAGCCTGTCCAAGGTCAAGCGGTCCGAGCAGCGCATCAAGGACCTGGGTTTCTTCGCCCAGGATGGCGGCGTGGAGGTGAAGACGGCGGAAGGCAGCAGCCGAGACCAGTCGGTCGTCACCGTGACGGTGCAGGAGGAGTCCACCGGTGAAATCCAGTTGGGCGCCGGCTACTCCACCAACGACGGCGCCCTGTTGGACTTCTCCATCCGTCAGCGGAACTTCCGCGGCAAGGGCCAGGACGTTCGCCTGTCCACGCTCCTCTCCAGCCGCACCTTCGAGGTGGACCTGAGCTTCACGGAGCCCTACTTCCTTGAGCGCGACCTCGCGGCGGGCATCGACGTCTTCCGCATCGTCCGTGACAACCGTGACACCATTTCCTACGACCTGAAGAGCACCGGCGTCTCCCTGCGCGCCGGTTACCCCCTCTCGGACCGGCTGCGTCAGCGCCTGACCTATACCCTGGCCGAGAACACGATCGAGAACGTGCGGTTCGGCTCATCCCGGTTCCTCATCGACCAGGAGGGGACGACGGTCACCTCGGCCATCGGCTCCGACCTTCTGTATGATGCCCGTGACAGCCGCCTGAACCCGACCGACGGCTATTACATCCTGCTGGCGAATGAGTTCGCCGGCATCGGCGGCAGCGTGCGTTACCTGCGCAACCGCATCACCGCCGCCACCTATTGGGGCTTCTTCGACGACTGGGTCTTGTCGCTGACGTCGGAGGCGGGCCTCCTGTTGGGGCTGGGCAAGCCGATCCGCATCAACGACCGCTTCTTCCTGGGCGGCGACACGCTGCGCGGCTTCGAGCCGGGTGGCATTGGGCCGCGGGCGTTCCAGTTGGACAGCAACGGCAACGTCATCGACGAGGAAGGCGATGCCCTGGGCGGCAAAATCTTCTCTCGCCTGAGCCTGGAGTTGACCCTGCCCATCGGCCTGCCGGACGAGCTGGGCGTGAAGGCCCACGCCTTTACCGATGCCGGTACCCTGACCAAGTCGGGCGAGGAAGCAGAAGCGGGCGACCTGTTCCGCGACAGCTCGTCCATCCGCTGGTCCGCGGGCGTGGGCCTCTCCTGGCGGTCACCCTTCGGACCGATCCGCCTTGATCTGGCTTACCCGATCAAGAAGGAAGAGTACGACCAGGACGAGGTCTTCCGCTTCAGCTTCGGTACCCGGTTCTGACGGGGCCGGGCATGCAGCGCCGGCCACGCCTCCTCGCGCTCGCCGCCGCCCTTCTCGGGGCGGCGGTTTGCGCTTCTCCGGCCTTTGCCCAGGGCAGCGGGGAGGGGGCGCGGCCTGTCGCTGCCCGGGACACCATGGTGGTGGTCGATGTGCAGCGGCTGCTCCAGCAGTCTCTGGCCAACCAAAGCATCCAGCGCCAGCTCGCCTCCCAGCGGGAAATCCTCCAGCGGGAGATGGCGGCCCAGTACGAGCAACAGCGCCAGGCGGAGCAGGAACTTGCCCGACTGCGCCCCTCGCTCCAGCCTGACGAGTTCGACCGGAAGCGGATCGAGTTCGGGAACGAGGTCACGGCCACCAGCCGCGTGACCCAGGAAAAGACCCGCAAGCTTGATGCGGCCTTCCTCCAGGCCCGGACGACCATGCTGGAAACCATCCGCGTGGTGATCGGGGAGATTGCCGCGGAACGGGGGGCCACCCTGGTCATTTCCAGCGAGTTCGTGTTCTACCAGGCCAATGACAGCTTGGACATCACGGACACGGCCCTGCAACGGCTGAACACCCGTTTGCCTGAGGTCAAGGTCAACCTTCCCCAGTGACCTTCCCATCCCAGATTCCCTGCCGGTGATGACATGGCCGACCCACGCTTCTTCCACCGCGCCGGGCCTTTCCGCCTGGCGGAACTTGCCCGGATCGCCGGGGCGGACCTGGCGCCCGGAGCGGACCCGGACCGCCTGCTCCATGACGTCGCCCCGCTGCAGGAAGCGGGATCGGACCAGCTCAGCTTCTTGGACAACCGCAAATACGTCGAAGCCTTCGCCGCAAGCCGGGCCGGTGCCTGCGTGGTGCATCCCGCTTTGGCGGATAAGGCGCCGGCCGGCATGGCCCTGCTGCTGACCAAGAAGCCCTACAAGGGTTACGCGCTCTGCGCCCAAGCCTTCTATCCCCTCCCGAAGCCGGAAAGCGGCGTCAACCCGGGGGCCCATGTCCATCCCACGGCGCAGGTCGGGGAGGGGACGGAGGTGGCCCCCGGCGCCGTCGTCGAAGCCGGTGCCCGGATCGGCGCCCGCTGCCGTATCGGCGCGAACGCCGTCGTGGGCCGGAGCGTGGAAATCGGGGACGACACAGTGGTCGGGCCCTGCGCCTCCCTCAGCCACTGCCTGGTCGGTTCCCGGGTCGTGATCTATCCCGGCGCCCGCATCGGCCAGGACGGGTTCGGCTTCGCCATGGACGCGGCCGGCCACGTCCGGGTGCCGCAGCTTGGTCGCGTCATCATCGAGGACGACGTGGAGGTGGGGGCGAACGTCACCATCGACCGCGGTGCCGGGCCGGACACGGTCATCGGCCGGGGCAGCATGATTGATAATCTCGTGCAGATCGGGCACAACGTCACCCTCGGTCCGGGCTGCGTTGTCGTCGCCCAGGCTGGGATTTCGGGGAGCACCAGGTTGGACCACCATGTGGTCCTCGCCGCCCAGGCGGGGGTCACTGGCCACCTGAAGATCGGGGCCGGGGCCCGCATCGCCGCCCAGAGCGGCGTGATGCGCGACGTGGCGCCGGGAGCCGAGGTGGGCGGGTCGCCCGCGGTTCCCATGCGCCAATGGCTCCGGCAGGTGGCGGCACTCGGCCGGTTGGTGCGGGGAAAAGGTGAACGGGACGATGGCTGATTCGGCTGAGACGAAGGTTCTGGGGACGCTGGATATCCAGCGCATCATGGAGATGATCCCCCACCGCTATCCGATGCTGCTGGTGGACAAGATCATCGACATCATCCCCGGCGAAAGCTGCACGGGCATCAAGAACGTCACCATCAACGAGCCGTTCTTTCCCGGCCACTTCCCGACCAAGCCGGTCATGCCTGGGGTGATGATCATCGAATCGATGGCGCAGACCAGCGCCGTGCTGGTGATGCACACGCTGGGTGATGTCGCGGAAGGCAAGCTGGTCTATTTCATGACCATCGAGGAAGCCCGTTTCCGCCGGCCCATCGGCCCGGGCGACCAGATCCACATCAAGGTCCAGAAGGTCCAGAATCGGCGCAATGTCTGGAAGTTCCGGGGGGAGGCCGTCGTGGACGGCCAAGTCTGCGCCGAGGCTACCTATGCAGCCATGATTGTCATGGACAGCTAGTACGATCAGGCCCTACCGCCAACCCAGGACAGGTTTCATGAGCGTGACCATCCACCCCTCCGCGGTCGTCGATCCGGCGGCCCGCCTCGGCACGGGCGTGGAGATCGGCCCCTTCTGCGTGGTCGGCCCCGACGTGGAACTTGGCGACGGGGTGCGCCTGCTGTCCCATGTGGCGGTGGCGGGACGGACCCGGATCGGTGCCGGTTCCGTGGTCTATCCTTTTGCCAGCCTGGGCCACGCCCCCAGGACCTGAAATACAAGGGGGAGCCGTCGGAACTGGTCATCGGTCGGAACAACCGGATCCGTGAGAACGTCACCATGAACCCCGGCACGGAAGGGGGCGGGATGGTCACGCGGGTCGGCGACAACGGCCTTTTCATGGTGGGCGTCCATGTCGGCCATGACTGCATCGTCGGCAACAATGTCATCCTCGCCAACAATGCCACCCTGGGCGGCCATGTGGAAGTCGGCGACTTTGCCGTGCTGGGCGGCCTGTCGGCGGTGCACCAGTTCGTACGCATCGGGCCCCATGCCATGATCGGCGGCATGACCGGCGTGGAGGCGGACGTGATTCCCTATGGCTTGGTGAAAGGGGAGCGCGGGTTCCTGGCAGGGCTGAACCTGGTGGGGCTGGAACGGCGCGGCTTCGCCAAGGAGGAGATCAACGGCCTCCGCGCCGCCTTCAAGCAGCTTTTCGCCGGGGAAGGGACCCTGGCTGAACGCAAGGTCCAGGTGGCCCAGTCCTTCGCGGACCGCCAGCTCGTAACGGAACTGCTTGCCTTCCTGACGGAGCGCGGCTCCCGCGCCCTGACACTCCCGCGCTGACCAATGGCCGGGAAGCTGGGCATCCTGGCGGGCGGGGGAGAACTTCCTGCCCGCCTTGCGGAAACCTGCCAACAGGACAACCGGCCCCACTTCGTCGTGGCCCTTGAGGGACATGCCCAGCCTGCCGGATTCCCACCCGGGACGCCCTTGGCCAGCTTCCGCATGGGGGCTGCCGGCGCCATCCTCGCGCGGTTGAAGGCGGAGGGGGTCACCGACATCGTCATGGCCGGCCCTGTCCGGCGACCGTCCCTGGCCGAGCTGCGGCCGGACTGGAAAGCCGCCCAGTTCTTCGCCCGGATCGGGGCCAAGGCCCTGGGTGATGACGGGCTGCTTCGCGGGGTCGTTTCAGTCCTTGAGGAAGAAGGTTTCCGGGTCGTCGGGGTGCAGGAACTGGTAGCCGACCTGCTCACGCCCTTGGAACAGCTCAGTGCCACCGGTCCGGATGCAACCGCGGTCGCCGACATCGCCCATGGGGTCAGGGTTGCCCGGGCCATTGGTGAGTTGGACGTGGGCCAGTCGGTCGTCGTGCAGCAGGGCTTGGTGCTGGGCGTGGAGGCTATCGAGGGCACGGATGCCCTGATCGCCCGCTGCGCCGGCCTGAAGCGGCAGGGCCCCGGGCCCGTCCTGGTCAAGGTGCGCAAGCCGCAGCAGGACCAGCGTCTGGACATGCCCACCATCGGTCCGGTGACCGTCCGGCAGGCGGCCGCGGCCGGATTTGCAGGCATCGCGGCGGAGGCGGGGAATACCCTGCTTCTCGGGCGTGATGAGGTGCGGCGGCTGGCCGACTCCATGGGCCTGTTCGTCGTCGGCGTGGCTGGTGACGCGGGGGATCCGAAACCGTGAGCGACACGCCCTTGGTCTTCCTGCTGGTCGGCGAGCCCTCCGGCGACGTGCTGGGTGCCCGTCTGATGGCCGCCCTGCGCGAGGCCACGGGCGGGCGGGTGCGATTCGCTGGCGTGGGCGGCGAACGGATGATGGCGGAAGGGCTAGAATCCCTGTTCCCCATGTCGGACCTGGCCCTGTTCGGCCTCGCCGAGCTGCTGCCCAAGCTGCCGAACCTGCTGCGCCGGCTGAACCAGACCACCAAGTCGGTGTTGTCGCTGAGGCCGGACGTGGTGGTGACCATCGACGCACCGGACTTCTGCTTCCGCATCGGCAAGCGGCTGCGGAAGGCAGGCAGCGGGGTTCCCCTGATCCATTATGTTGCGCCGACTGTCTGGGCGTGGCGGCCGAAGCGGGCGAGGAAGGTCGCCGCTTTCCTGGACCATCTGTTGGCCCTGCTGCCCTTCGAGCCCCCTATTTCGAGAAGGAGGGCCTGCCCTGCACCTTCGTCGGCCACCCAGTGGTGGAGGGCGGGGCGGACAAGGGGGA
The DNA here is from genome assembly GCF_012913305.1 of Aerophototrophica crusticola. NCBI lineage: Bacteria > Pseudomonadati > Pseudomonadota > Alphaproteobacteria > Rhodospirillales > Rhodospirillaceae > Aerophototrophica > Aerophototrophica crusticola. The sequence continues at coordinate 1,328,371 of NZ_CP051775.1, forward strand.
TGGCGCCCGCTTCCGGGCCAAGCATGGCATCGGCCCAGATGAACCGCTGCTGACCATCCTGCCCGGCAGCCGACGGAGCGAGGTGACGACGTTGCTGCCCGACTTCGGGGCAACATTGCGCCTGCTTGTAGACGGCCATCCCGGCTTGCGGGTCGTGGTCCCCACCGTGCCGCAGGTTGCGGGGCTGGTGCGGGATGCGGTGAAGACCTGGCCGGTGCCGGTCATCCTCATCGAGGGCGACCAGGACAAGTACGACGCCTTTGCCGCCAGCACGGCTGCACTGGCAGCCTCCGGCACCGTGGCGCTGGAGTTAGCCCTAGCGCGGTTGCCGGCGGTGATCGCCTACCGCATCCACCCGCTGACTTACCGGCTGTACCGCCGGCTGATCACGGTCAAGTACGTGAACCTGGTCAACATCATGCTCGACCGACCGTTGGTGCCCGAGCTGTTGCAGGCCGATTGTACGCCGGAGAAGCTCGCGTCGGCCGTAGGCCGCCTGCTGTCCGACCCGGCTGCCCGCCAAGTGCAGATCGAGGGCGTGGAGGAAGTCTCCCGGTGGCTGGGGCAGGGTGACGTGCCGCCCAGTCATCGGGCGGCAGCTGTCGTTTTGGATGTGATGAAAGCCCGGCACCGGCTTTGATCAGCCCCGCTGGGGGCCTTGCCGCTCAGAGTGCCAGAACTGTGTAAGCCAGCATCCCGACCAGGGTCAGGATGATCCCCAATCGTATGACCCGGCGGACCTGCTTGGCCATCGGGACCGGGTTGTCATTGGCAACCTCGCCCGGGCGGCGCCAGAAAAGGGCAGACGCCGGGCCATAGGAAAGCGATGGGGCGGGCCCGTGCGGCCCGCCCCCTGTGTGGTTGGTATGCCTCTGCTCAGCCACGCTCGTTCAGCGGGCGATAGTCGCGCCGCGTCGCACCGGTATAGAGCTGGCGGGGACGACCGATCTTCTGGACCGGATCCTCGATCATCTCCTTCCACTGGCTGATCCAGCCCACGGTGCGGGCCAGGGCGAACAGCACGGTGAACATGCTGGTGGGGAAGCCGATGGCCTTCAGGATGATGCCCGAATAGAAGTCCACGTTCGGGTAGAGCTTCTTCTCGACGAAATACTCGTCCTGCAGGGCGATCCGCTCCAGCTCCACCGCGATGTCCAGCAGCGGGTCGTCCTTGATCCCCAACTCGGCCAGCACCTCGCTGCAGGTCTGGCGCATGACCTTCGCCCGCGGGTCGAAGTTCTTGTAGACCCGGTGGCCGAAGCCCATCAGGCGGAAGCTGTCGTTCTTGTCCTTGGCGCGCTTCACGAACTCCGGGATGCGGTCCTTGTGGCCGATCTCGGTCAGCATCTTCAGCACGGCCTCGTTGGCGCCGCCATGGGCGGGACCCCAGAGGGACGCGATACCGGCCGCGATGCAGGCGAACGGGTTGGCGCCGGAGGAGCCCGCCAGGCGCACCGTGGAGGTGGAGGCGTTCTGCTCATGGTCGGCATGCAGGATGAAGATCCGGTCCATCGCCTTGGCAATGACCGGGTTCACCTTGTAAGGCTCACACGGGACCGCGAAGGTCATGTGCAGGAAGTTCTCGGCGTAGCCCAGGTCGTTGCGCGGGTACACGAAGGGCTGGCCGACCGAGTACTTGTAGGCCATGGCGGCGATGGTCGGCACCTTGGCGATCAGCCGATGGGACGCCACCATCCGCTGGTGCGGGTCATTGATGTCCGTGCTGTCATGATAGAAGGCCGACAGGGCACCGACCACGCCGCACATGATGGCCATTGGGTGGGCGTCGCGGCGGAAACCGCGGAAGAAGTTCGCCAGCTGCTCATGCACCATGGTGTGGCGCGTGATGGTCTGCTCGAACTTGGCCTTCTCCGCGGGGCTGGGCAGCTCACCGTTCAGCAGCAGGTAGCAGACCTCCAGGAAGTCGCTCTGTTCGGCCAGCTGCTCGATGGGGTAGCCGCGATGCAGGAGGATGCCCTCGTCACCGTCGATATAGGTGATCTTCGACTCGCAGCTTGCCGTGGACGTGAAGCCCGGGTCGTAGGTGAAGCAGCCCGTCTCTGCATAGAGCTTGCGGATGTCCATGACGGCCGGCCCGGTGGAGCCGTGCTGGATCGGCAGGGTGAAGGTCTTGCCGGTTCGGTTGTCGGTCAGGGTCACCGTGTCAGCGGGGTTTGCCGTCGTCTGGCTCATGTCGGCACGTCCTCAAGCATCGGGTCGCGGGGCCGGGCCCCAGGGGGTTCTTCAAAAGCGGGCGGAGTGTAGTGCTGCGTCGCACCGTTGGCAACGCAGCTGCACCATTTTAAGGACCGTTCTTGACATCTTCCATGCGCGACAATGTCTCGTCCTTTCCAAGGATTTCCGCGACCTCGAAGATCGGCGGGGAGACTGTGCTGCCGGTAAGCGCCGCGCGAAGCGGCTGGGCCACCTTGCCCAGCTTCAACCCGCCCGCCTCGGCGAAGTCGCGCACCACCTGCTCCACGGCTGCGGCGGTCCAATCGTTCAGGCCAGCAAACTTCTCCGCCAGGGTGGCGAGCTGGCCCCGGGCCTCGGCGTTGAGCTGGGCGGCGGCCTTTTCGTCCAGCGGCAGGGGCCGGGCGCGGAACAGGAACAGGGCCCCGTCGGCCAGCTCCACCAGGGTCTTCACCCGCGGCTTGAAGCCAGGGATGGAGCGCAGGAACCGGTCCCTCTCCGCCTCAATCAGCGCGCGGCCCAGCTTCTGCTCCACAAAGGGCGTGGTCAGGGCCACCAGCCGGGTGTCCTCCGCCTCTCGGATATAGTGGGCGTTCAGGTTCTCCATCTTCGCGAAATCAAGTCGCGACGGCGAGCGGCCGATGCCCTCAAGGTTGAACCACTCGATGGCCTGGGCGGTGCTGATGATCTCGTCATCGCCATGTCCCCAGCCCAGCCGAAGCAGGTAGTTGCGCATGGTCTCCGGCAGGAAACCCATGTCGCGGTAGGCGTCGATCGCCAGTGCCCCGTGGCGCTTGGACAGCTTGGCCCCGTCCGGCCCGTGGATCAGGGGGACGTGCGCGAACTCCGGCGGGGTCCAGCCCATGGCGTGGTAGATCTGGAGCTGCCGGAAGGTGTTGGTCAAATGGTCGTCGCCGCGGATCACATGGGTCACACCCATGTCATGGTCGTCCACCACCACCGCCAGCAGATAGGTGGGCGTGCCGTCGGAGCGCAGCAGGATCATGTCGTCCAACTGGGTGTTCTGCACGGTCACGGTGCCCTGGACCTTGTCATGGACCACCGTCTCCCCCGCCTGGGGCGCTTTCAACCGGATCACCGGCTTGGTCCCTGCCGGAGCCTCGGATGGGTGGCGGTCGCGCCAGCGGCCGTCATAGCGGGTGGGCAAGCCCTTCGCCTTCTGCTCCTCGCGTAGCGCCTCCAGCTCTTCCGGCGTCGCGTAGCAGTAATAGGCGTGGCCGTTGGCCAGCATCTCCCGCGCCACCTCGGCATGGCGGTCCTTGCGTTCGAACTGGCTGACGGCCTCGCCGTCCCAGTTCAGCTCCAGCCAGCTCAAGCCGTCCAGCAGGGCGTCCACCGCGGCCTGGGTGGAGCGGGCGCGGTCCGTGTCCTCAATCCGCAACAGGAACTTGCCGCCATGGCGCTTGGCGAACAGCCAGTTGAACAAGGCCGTTCGGCCACCGCCGATATGGAGATAGCCGGTGGGCGAGGGCGCGAAGCGGGTGACCACGGTCATGGCTGACACAATCTTGTCGTTAGGTGATAGCGTGTGCGGAGGCTGGTTTAGCACAGCGGAAGCCCTCGTGCATGACCCAGGTGACGCGCTCGCACGCCCATAGGCCCCGCCTCCCGGACTGGGCGGACCCGATTCTGTTCCGGCTGCGTGATACCGGCGCCCGACTGGCGGACACACTGGCGCGGGAGCGTCAGCGCTGGGCCCTGTGGTTGCCGGTCATGCTCGGGGTCGGGATCGGCGCCTATTTCAGCCTGCCGGTAGAGCCGCCAGCCTGGTCAGGCCTTGTCCTATTGGTTGCGGCGATCGGGGCGGCATGGGCGGCCGATGGTTGGGGTCGGTTGGCCGCCGGGGCCCTGCTGGCCTGCGCCCTCGGCTTCACCAGTGCCCAGGTGCGGAGTTGGTCGGTGGCGGCACCGGTGCTCAAGGGGCAATTGGAAGCTTCCGGCATCGAAGGCCGCGTGGTGGATGTGGAGCGCCTGGACGAGGGGGCGCGTGTCCTCCTGGATGAGCTTTCCGTCCCTGGACTGGCACGGGAAGCGACACCGGGCCGGGCCCGCGTCCGGCTTCGGGCGGGTGACGTGTTGCCGAGCCCGGGCCAGCGCATCCGGGTCTTCGCCGTCCTGCAACCGCCGCCGGCGCCGGTTGAGCCCGGCGGCTACGATTTCCGTCGGCACGCATATTTCTTGGGGATCGGTGCCGTCGGCTTCGCCCTGGGCCATGTGGAGCCCCGGCCCGGCCCGCAGCTGACCTGGACCGGGCGGTTCGGCGCCTTTCTGGAGGGGGCGCGCCTGGGTATTGCCGACCGGGTGGGGATGCGGCTGGAGGGGGCGGAAGCCGCGGTGACGACGGCCCTGTTGACGGGTGAACAAGGGGCGATCCCCCCGACGATCTGGTCGCCATGCGCGAGTCGGGGCTTCAGCACCTTTTGTCCATCTCCGGCCTGCATATCGGGCTTGTGGCCGGCTTGGTGTTTCTAAGCCTTCGGGCGCTGCTGGCCCTGGCCGAGCCCGTCGCCCTCCGCTTCCCCATCAAGAAATGGGCGGCCGTGGCGGCGCTGTTGGCGGTGCTGGCCTACATGACCCTGGTGGGCGCGGCCGTGCCGACACTGCGCTCCGTCCTGATGACCGGCGTCATGTTGCTGGCCGTCTTGGCGGATCGAAACCCGTTCTCCATGCGGGTCGTGGCCTTGGCCGCGGCGGCAGTACTGCTTTTCCAGCCGGACGCCATGCTGGGGCCGAGTTTCCAGATGTCATTCGGGGCCGTTGTTGCCCTGATCGCCGCCTATGAATGGGCCCAGCCGCGCATGGCCGCATGGCGGATGGGCGCCGGCCCGCTGCGGAAGGCGATGCTCTATGTCTTCGGCGTGTGCCTGACGTCCTTGGTGGCAGGCACGGCAACCATGCCCTTCGCCCTTTACCATTTCCAGCAGGTGGCCAACTACGGCTTGCTGGCAAACCTTTTGGCGGTGCCGGTGACCAGCTTCTGGGTGATGCCCTGCGGCCTGCTGGCATATCTGCTCATGCCACTCGGGCTCGAGGGCTGGGCCGTGGAAGGGATGGGGTGGGGTATCCGCTTCATTCTCTGGACGGCCCATGCCGTGGCGGCCTTGCCGGGAGCGGTGCTGACGGTGCCTGCGGTGCCCGTCTGGGCCTTGGCATCGGTGACGTTCGGTGGGCTTTGGCTGATGATCTGGTTGCGTCCCTGGCGCATGGCGGGGTTGGCAGGGATCGCCCTGTTCGTCCTGGCGATCCCGCTCTCCCCAAAGCCGGACCTGCGCATCAACGACTCCGGAAGCCTCGTCGGGCTTCGGATGCCCGATGGTGGGCTGCTGCTCTCCAGTAGCCGCTCCGGCCGGTTCGAGGCGGCGGAGTGGCAGCAACGGGATGGCCTGGAGGGAGAGCCGAAGGCTTGGCCCAAGGCAGGGACATCAGACGGGGTCGTTCGTTGCGACAGCCTTGGATGCCAATATCGCCGGAACGGCAAAGTCATCGCGCTGGTGTGGCGTCCCGAGGCGCTGATGGAGGATTGCCGCCGCGCCGACCTTGTCATCGCGCCAAAGCTGGAAGCGCGGCAGTGTCCGGCCCCCCTTGTGATTGACGCCCTGGATCTCGCCCGGCGTGGCGCCCATGCTTTGTCCATCGGTGAGGACGGCCGGGTGACCCTGGAATCAGTACGGCCGCACCCGGGGGCGCGGCCGTGGAACTGAGGGAACGTGGGGCAGGGGATCAGTGGTAGCGGCGCAGCAGGCCCACCAGCTTGCCCTGGACGCGGACCCGGTCGGCGCCGAACACCCGCGTCTCATAGTTCGGGTTGCAGGGCTCCAGCGCGATGGAGTTGCCCTTGCGGCGCAGGCGCTTCAGGGTGACCTCCGCCTCATCCACCAGGGCGACGATGATGGTGCCGTTGTCGGCCCCGTCGCAGCGTTGGATGATTACGGTGTCGCCGTCCAGGATGCCGGCCTCCACCATGCTGTCGCCGGCCACTTCCAGGGCATAGTGCTCCCCGCCGCCCAGCATGCTGGCGGGAATCTCGATGCTGCTGCTGTTGTCGCGCATGGCCTCGATGGGCAAGCCCGCGGCGATGCGGCCATAGAGGGGCAGGGACACCGCCTCCGTATCACCCTTGGCCTCCCGGCCGGTGAGGTTGGCGCGGAAGTTGCCGGCGATCACGTTGGGCCGGAAGCGCGGGGAGGTCGCCGGCTCTGCCACCTTGGGCGTCACCACCCCGGGGCTCAACTGCTCCGGCAGGCGCACCACCTCCAGCGCGCGGGCACGGTGGGCGAGGCGGCGGATGAAGCCCCGCTCCTCCAGCCCGGTGATCAGACGATGGATGCCGGATTTGGACTTCAGGCCCAACGCGTCCTTCATCTCATCGAAAGAGGGGGACACGCCGCCGTCCTTCAGGCGCGTGTTGATGAAGAGCAGCAGTTCCTGTTGCTTGCGCGTGAGCATATCGCCCCCTGGTGTCGTACCCCGACTTATCTGTCCCACAAGATATAGAACAATCCCGGAACGTCAAGCATATGTTCTAGGTGTGTTCACGATTTGCGTCAAGGTATGACGGGGAATTACGTCGAAGTCGTGACAAAGACGATTCGGTGCGGCAGCTGGTCCTATGACCTGAGACTCGGATCAGACGTCGTCCAGGGGCAGGACTTCCACAACCGTCCCGGCAGGGGCAGCGGGCGCGTGGCGCGCGCGGAGGACCAGCCCGTCCGCCCAGGCGAGGCGGCTCAGCATGCCGCTGTCCTGCTTGGGGAAGGGGGTGGCGACGGGCATGCCGTCGGGGCCTGGGGCGAGGGTGGCCCGCAAATAGTCCTCCCGCCCGTCATTGGCCGGTAGGTCCGTGCCCGCCACGGCGCGGATGAAGCGCGGCTCGGCCTGGAGTCCCAGCAGGGCCAGCAGCAGGGGCCGCAGGAACAGCAGGGCGCAGACCAGGGAAGAGACGGGGTTGCCCGGCAGCCCCAGCACCGGCATGCCGTCCAGCCGGCCGAACATCAGCGGCTTGCCCGGGCGCATGGCGATCTTCCAGAAACCCAGGTCCAGGCCCCGGTCGCCCAGGACCTTGCGCACCAGATCATGCTCCCCCACCGACGCGCCGCCGCAGGTGACCAGCAGGTCGGCCCCGCGGGCACCGTCCAGGGCCTGGGACAGGGCGGTGGCCTCGTCCCTAGCGATGCCCAGGTCCAGCGGCTCCCCGCCCAGGGTCTTCACCAGGGCGGCGATGGCCAGGGCGTTGGAGCTGACGATCTGGCCGGGGGCGAGGGTATCGCCGGGCATGACGATCTCATCCCCCGTCGCCAGGATGGCGACCCGCGGCCGGCGGCGCACCTTCAGCCAGGGCACGTTCATGGCCGCCGCCAGGGACAGGTCCCGCACCCCCAACCGCCGCCCGGCCTTAAAACCGACGACACCGGCGGCGAAATCCTGCCCCGCCGGCCGGACCCAGCGGCCCGGGCCGGACCCGTCCTTGACCCGGACGGACTCGCCCAGATCGTCGCAATCCTCCTGCACCACCACCGTGTCGGCCCCGTCCGGCAGGGCGCCGCCGGTGAAGATGCGCACGGCGTCCCCCGGCCCCAGGGTCCCGGGGAAGGGCTGGCCCGCCGGGGCGCTGCCGATGCGGCGAAGCTCCACGGGCAGGGCCTGGATATCCGCCGTCCGCACCGCCCAGCCGTCCATGGCGGACACCGCCAGCGGCGGGTGGGTCAGCCGCGCCGCCACATCCTCCGCCAACACCCGCCCCAGTGCCTCCGTCAGCGCCACCTGCTCCGCCGGGAGCGGTACTACCCCGGCCAGGATGCGGGCGCGGGCCTCGGCGACGGGAATCATAAGGGCGGCTCCACCGCATCGATCAGTCCAAGAAGAAACTTGGCTTCACTTTCCGTGATGTTTTCAAGGGCTCTGTCATCATAGCCACAACTCAAGGGCGAAATGGAGTAGTTCTTGAATATGAAACGGAACAAGCGATGGAACTTATTCGAAAGGTAAATTGGATATACAATCGATCTCAAGTTTTCCTTCTGGCCATCTTTATAAACGTATATTTCTCTGTATGCGGATGCTTCCATTTGAGTCAAATTTGTTTCGACATTTATATATGTAAAATCTGGCACAGAGCCATACATTTTGCTTATAATTGGACAATCAAATTCTCTTGCCATCAATCCAGCATCCAGCATTGCCTGCACTAGGCCATTGATTGGCATGTAAGATACCAAAAATTCTTCCAGTTGTTTGGAGCAAGATTTATTTGTTTGGGAAAAATCTATTACAATTGCAAAACTTTCTTCCGGAATTGATTCAAGGTTCAATCGCACTAGTACAATGTGAGTGAACTTTTTGCTATCGCGAGCGGCAATCAAAGCTTGAGTCAGTAATGTCCTACCCGGCCCGTAATTCCCAAGTGAATCCAATTTCATCATCAAAGCTGACGCATTTGGTTGCCCATTGTTCACTGTTACGGCCAATGGAATGCATTCACGGTTTAGGAAAATACTGTTGAAATACAGCAGCAGTGGAAGCAGCGACACGCCTGCCAGAAAGCCAGCCCCGGCAAAGAAGACCGCCTTTGGCCACCGCCGCTTGCCCACCCCTGGTCTCCATTATTCCGCGGTAAACGTCCCACTCTTCCCCCGGCCTTGTAGGCCAGGCGGATGTCGGAGATGGCCATGGCTTTGTCCACGGCCTTGCACATGTCGTAGATGGTCAGCGCGGCGACGGAAACGGCGGTGAGCGCCTCCATCTCCACGCCCGTCCGGCCCTTCAGCTTCACCGTGGCCTCGATGTCCACGGCGTCTCGGGCGGGGTCCAGCGTGAACTCCACGGCCACCTTGGACAACAGCAGCGGGTGGCAGAGGGGGATCAGGTCCCAGGTCTTCTTGGCCGCCATGATGCCGGCCAGGCGGGCGACCTGCAGCACGTCGCCCTTGGCCATCTGCCCGTCGCGGATCAGCGCCAGGGTCTCCGGCTTCATCGTCACGGTGCCGCGGGCGGTGGCGACGCGCTCCGTCTCTTCCTTGGCGGAAACGTCCACCATGGCCGCGTTGCCCTTGGCGTCGAAATGGGTCAGGCGGTTCTCCTCGCCCATGGCTCAGGCCGCGTCGGTCAGGGTGGCGGAAAGCAGGGCGCGGGTCGCGGCGGTCACGTCCGGCTTGGCCATCAGCGATTCCCCCACCAGGAACCGCCGGGCGCCCACCTTGGCCAGTCGGGACAGGTCGTCCGGCGAGTGGATGCCGCTCTCCGCCACCAGGGCGCGGCCGGGGGGCACCATGGCGGCCAGGGCCTCCGTCGTGGCCAGGTCCACGGCCAGGGTCTTCAGGTTGCGGTTGTTCACGCCCAGCAGCCCGCCGGGCAGCCTCAGGGCCCGTTCCATCTCCGGCGCGTCATGCACCTCCACCAGCACGTCCATGCCGTAATGGGTGGCGGCGTCGTACAGGTCGCGGGCCAGCGCGTCGTCCAGGGCGGCCATGATGATCAGGATGCAGTCGGCGCCCAGGGCCCGGCTCTCCGCCACCTGGTAGGTGTCCACCATGAAGTCCTTGCGCAGGCAGGGCAGGTCCACGGCGGCCCGGGCGGCCTGGAGGTAACTGTCGTCCCCCTCGAAGTACGGCACGTCCGTCAGCACGGACAGGCAAGTGGCCCCGCCCGCCTTGTAGGCCTTGGCCAGGGTGGGCGGGTCGAAGTCGGCGCGGATAACGCCCTTGCTGGGGCTGGCCTTCTTGATCTCCGCGATCAGGCCCCAGCGGCCCACCCCCGTCACCAGCTCCAGCGCCCGGGCAAAGCCGCGGGGCGGGCTGGCGGCACGGGCGGCGGCGTCCAGAGAGGCGAGGGGGCGCACCACCTTGCGGCGGGCCACATGCTCCCGCTTGTCGGCGCAGATGCGGGCCAGGACGTCGGTCATTCGCTGATTCCCGGGGCGTGGGTGATGGCGACAAGCTGGTCGAGGGCCTTGGCTGCGGCCCCGCTGGCGATGCTTTCCGCCGCCAGGGCCACGCCTTGCTTGAGGTCCCCCGCCTTGCCGGCGACGATGAGGGCTGCCGCCGCGTTCAGTAGCACGATGTCCCTGTAGGGCCCCGTCTGCCCGGCCAGCACGGCGCGCAGGGCCACGGAATTGGCCTCCGCGTCACCGCCGCGAAGGTCGTCGGCGCTCGCGCGGGGCAGGCCGGCATCTTCCGGGGTGATCTCGAAGGACCGAACCGTGCCGTTCTTCAGCTCGGCCACATAGCTGGGGCCGGTGGTGGTGATCTCATCAAGCCCGTCGGAGCCGTGGACGACCCAGGCCGCCTCCGACCCCAGCCGGCCCAGCACCTCGGCCAGCGGCTCCACCCATTGCCGGGCGAAGACGCCCATGAGCTGCCGCTTGGCCCCCGCCGGGTTGGCCAGCGGGCCCATCAGGTTGAAGATGGTGCGGGTGCCCAGCTCCACCCGCGTGGGCGCCACGTTGCGCATGGCCGTGTGGTGCCGCGGCGCCATCAGGAAGGCGATGCGAGCCTCCCACAGCGCCTGGCGGACCAGGCCGAAGTCCGCGTCCAGGTTCAGGCCCAGGGCGCCCAAGACGTCGGCCGCACCCGATTTGCTGCTGATGGCCCGGTTACCGTGCTTGGCTACCGGCACGCCGCACCCCGCCACCACGAAGGCCACGGCGGTAGAGATGTTGTAAGTCCCGGCTGAATCGCCGCCGGTGCCGCAGGTGTCGATGGTGCCCGGCGGCGCCTCAATCCCGATCACCTTGGAGCGCAAGGTGCGGGCGGCACCGGTGATCTCCGCCACCGTCTCCCCACGCACCCGCAGGGCCATCAGGAAACCGCCCATCTGGGACGGGGTGGCGTTGCCGGACATGATGATGCCGAAGGCGTCCTCCGCCTCCCGCTCGGACAGGCTGGCCCCCGTGGCGACTTTCGCCAGCAGGGCCTTCATGTCGCCGATGTCGCCGGACATGGCTCAGGCGGCCTTGGCCGTGGGCCCGCGGGACAAGCGCAGGAAGTTGCCCAGCAGCTTGTGCCCATGCTCCGACGCGATGCTTTCCGGGTGGAACTGCACCCCGTGGATGGGCAGGTCGCGGTGCTGGAGGGCCATGATCATCCCGTCCGGCAGCTCCGCCGTCACTTCCAGGCAGGCGGGCAGGGTAGCCCGCTCCACGATCAGGGAATGGTAGCGGGTGGCCTTGAACGGGCTGGGCAGGCCCTGGAACAGGCCGGTGCCGGCATGCCGCACCTCGCTCACCTTGCCGTGCATGGGCTCCGGCGCCCGCACCACCTTGCCCCCGAAGGCCTGACCGATGGCTTGGTGGCCCAGGCAGACGCCCAGCAGGGGAATACGCCGTTCGGCCGCCGCGGCGATCAGGGGCAGGCAAATGCCGGCCTTGTCCGGGTCGCAGGGGCCGGGGGACAGGACGATGGCCTCCGGCTTCAGAGCCAGCGCCTCCTCCGGGGCCAGGGCGTCGTTGCGGCGCACCTCCACATGGGCGCCCATCTCACCCAGGTAATGCACGAGGTTCCAGGTGAAACTGTCGTAATTGTCGATCAGCAGCAGCATGGCGCGCCCAAATCCTTACGGGAAGGCTAACGTAGCGCCCGCGGCCCCCGATTTCCAGCCATCCGCGCCCGCGCCGCGGTTGCGGCTGCGTTGGGATTGAGGCAGGACTGGCCGCGAATTGGAGAGGGCCCCCCGATGAAGATCGGCACCGCCGCGGAACGCTCCGGCGTCCCGGCCAAGACCATCCGGTATTATGAGGAGATCGGCCTGATACCCTCGGCCGGGCGGGCTGGGAACGGATACCGGGATTATGACGAGCAGGACGTGCAGGCCCTGCGTTTCATCAGCCGCGCCCGCTCCTTGGGCTTCTCGGTGAAGGAGGTGGCCGGGCTGCTGGCGCTCTGGCAGGACAGGGACCGCTCGGCGGCGGAGGTGAAGCGGTTGGCGGAGGCGCACTTGGCGGAGGTCGACCAGCGCCTTGCCGACCTGCAATCCCTTCGGCGTACCCTGACCGACCTGGTCTCACAGTGTCACGGCGGTGACCGGCCGGATTGCCCTATCCTGGACAGCCTCGCCGCGTCAGGCGGCCCGTGCCACGCCACCCCAGACCATCAATGACCGAGACCCGCCGTCCCCCGGCCAAGCGCCCCCGCGCCAAGGCCGCCCCGTCCCGCGCCGGCAGCCGCTCCCGTGGCAAGGCCCGGTCGCAAGGGTTGCTCGCCCACCTGGACCGTCGCACCCTGCAGTCCCTGGCGGCGCTGCTGGGCTTTGCCGCCTTCGTGGTGCTGCTGGCGAACGTCTATGGCGACGGCTCGAGGGAAGCGCCCGGCTACACCGCCGTGGCGCCCGCCCAACCGGAGGCAGGGGAGGAAGAGTTGGCCGAGTTGGGGGAGGATGCCCCGACCCTGCCGCGGGAGGCCCCGACTGTTCCCCAGGTCCGCACCGTGCCTGAGCCTGCACCGGTGGCGCCCACGCCAGCCCCGCCCGCGCCCGAGCCTGCGAGACAGGTACCCACCCAGACGGCCATGCTGCCCCCGCCGGTACCGCCCCCGGCCGGGACGCCGCTCTGGAAGCGCAACGCCGTGCCTGCCCCGGCCCAGGATGGCCGGCCCCGCATCGTCATCGTCATCGACGACATGGGCCCGGACCGGAAGCGCAGTGACCGTGCCGCCGCCCTGCCGGGCCCGCTGACCCTGGCTTGGCTGCCCTATGCCCGGGATTTGCCGCACCAGGCCGCCGCTGCACGGCGCAACGGGCATGAACTGATCGTCCACATGCCCATGGAGCCGGACGGCAAGGGCGACCCCGGCCGCGACGCCATTCTGACCAAGCTGCCCGCGGCAGAGATCAAGGCCCGCATCGCCCGCAACCTGGCCGCCTTCGACGGCTATGTGGGCATCAACAATCACATGGGCAGCCGTTTCACCGCCAACACGGCCGGCATGGCGGTGGTCATGGCGGAACTGTCGTCCCGCGGGCTGCTGTTCCTGGACAGCCGCACCACGGCCCAGACCAAGGCGCCGGAGCTGGCGCCCCGCTACCATGTGCCGCTGGCATCCCGCGACGTTTTCCTGGACCATGAGATGACGCCCGCCGCGGTGGAGGCGGCCCTGGCCAAGGTGGAGGCCGTTGCCCGGACAAAGGGCACGGCAATCGCCATCGGCCACCCGCACGACGTGACCGTGGCCGCCCTGGAACGCTGGCTGCCGACCCTGTCGGCCAAGGGGTTCCAACTGGTGCCGCTGACCGCCACCATCCGGGCGCAACCGCCGGCCAGTTGAGCTGTTGGGCGGGGAGCTAGATGAGAGGACCCTGATGAGCCAGACCTATCGCGTGACCGGCATGACTTGCCAGGGCTGCGCCAACGCCGTGTCCAACGCCATCACCCAGCAGGCCCCAGGCGCCCGCGCCTTGGTCGACCTTAAGGCCGGTACCGTCAGCGTGGAAGGCCCCCTGGAGGAGTCCGCCGTGCGCAAGGCGGTGGAGGGGGCCGGTTTCGACTTCGGTGGTGCTGCCTGACCCGCCATGCCACTGCGCCTAGCCCTGGTCAGCCTGCTGGTCCGTGATTATGACGAGGCGATCGACTGGTACACCCGCTCCCTCGGCTTCGCCCTCGTGGTGGACACCGACCTCGGCCAGGGCAAACGCTGGGTAGTGGTCACCCCGCCGGGCTCGGACGGCACCGGCCTGCTGCTGGCCCGCGCCACCACGCCGGAGCAGCAGGCCGCCATCGGCAACCAGTCCGGCGGCCGCGTCTTCCTTTTCCTCCACACCGACGATTTCGCCCGCGACCATGCCCGCTTGGCAGCGGCAGGCGTGCGCTTCCTGGAGGCGCCCCGGCAGGAGGGGTATGGGACCGTTGCCGTGTTCGAGGACTTGTACGGGAACAGGTGGGACTTGATCGAGCCGCACAAGCCCGGCTGACCAAGGAAAGGCGTGCCGGAAAGGGGCTGTCATTGGCAAGGTCGAGCGTGGCTCAGGCTCAGCTCGACCAGCAGCTTGTCCTTACAATCCCTTGAGGAAGCTCAGCAAAGCCGCGTTCACCTCCTCCGGGGCTTCCTGTTGCACCCAGTGGCCCGCGCCCTCCACCAGGGTGGTGCCACGGAAGTCGCGGCAGGTCTTCGGCAGGTTGTCCACGGCCTTGTCCATGCCGGGCATGCGGATCACGCCGTCCAGGGAGCCGGCGATGAAGCAGGCGGGGATGGTGATGGGGCGCCGGCCCAGGGGGCGTTCAGCTCCCAGTCGCGGTCCATGTTGCGGTACCAGTTCAGCCCACCCCGGTAACCCGTTCTGGCGTAAGTCTTTCCATAGGTGTCCAGGTCTTCCTCGCTCAGCCAGTCGGGCAGGGTGTCGGCTTCGGGGGACGCGTCCAGCAGGCCCATGCCCGGCGGGATGATGGCAGGCCAGCTCTTGCCATGCTTCACGCCATAGCCGGAGGCGCCCACCAGCAGTCGGCGCTGCACCTGATAGGGATCGCGCTCCAGGTCCGCCTCCGCCACGCCGGGCTCCTGGAAGTACATCATATAGAAACGGGTCAGGCCCATTTTGCCCAACAGGCTGGGCAGGCTCTGGCTGCCGCGGGGGCTGTAGGGCACGGACAGGCCGGCCACGCCACGGAACAGGTCCGGCCGGTAGAGGGCGCAGTGCCAGGCGACGGGCGCGCCCCAGTCATGGCCCACCACCACGGCGCTGTCGGCCCCCAGCGCGCCCACCAGGGCCACCATGTCGCCCACCTTGTGCAGCATGCCATAGGCGTAGAGGTCGTCCGGCGCGTCGGTCAGGCCGAAGCCGCGCATGTCCGGCGCCACCACCCGGTAGCCCGCCTGGGCCAGGGGCTTCATCTGCCGCCGCCAGCTATAGGCCAGCTCTGGCCAGCCATGGCAGAGCAGGACCGGCGGCCCCTCGCCAAGCTCCAGGTAATGGATGCGGATGCCGTTCGCCTCGACGAACTTGCCCTGGATGCTGTCCATGCGTTTCCCCCTCCCAAATGCGGCTTGGCGCCGTCATGTGCCCAGCATAGCCGGGCCCCGCGCCGGCGGCGATTGTGGAACAGGCGGCAGTCCCTATATTCCGCCCCCATGAACTCGCTCGGCTTCGACAAGGCTCCCGGCGACACCCGCGTGGTGGTCGCCATGTCCGGTGGCGTGGACTCGTCCGTCACCGCGGCGATCCTGCGCCAGGAAGGCTATGACGTGGTGGGGATCACGTTGCAGCTCTATGACCACGGCATGACCGTGGGCAAGAAGGGCGCCTGCTGCGCCGGACAGGACATCTATGACGCGAAGCGCGTCGCCGATGCCATTGATATTCCTCATTATGTCCTGGATTATGAGAGCCGGTTCCGCCAGTCGGTGATCGAGGATTTCGCCGACAGCTACCTGCGGGGGGAAACGCCGATCCCCTGCGTCCGTTGCAACCAGACGGTCAAGTTCAAGGACCTGCTGGCCCAGGCCCAGGACCTTGGCGCCGACTGCCTAGCCACCGGCCACTATGTCCGACGGGAAGGCGGGGTGTCCGGCGCCCACATGCTGCGCGGTGCGGATTCCAGCCGGGACCAGAGCTACTTCCTGTTTGCGACGACGCAGGAGCAGCTCGACTATCTGCGCTTTCCCCTGGGCGATAAGCCGAAGGCGGAGACGCGGGCCATTGCGGACCGGCTGGGACTGCCCGTGGCGGACAAGCCCGACAGCCAGGACATCTGCTTTGTCCCCACCGGCGGCTATGCCGCCATCGTGCAGAAGCTCCGCCCCGGGGCCATCGAGCCGGGGGAGATCGTGCATGTGGATGGCCGCGTCATGGGCCGGCACCAGGGCGTCATCAACTATACCGTCGGCCAGCGCAAGGGCCTGGGCATCGGTGGCCGCAAGACGGCGGAGGGGGAGGAGCTGGACCCCCTCTACGTCGTCCGGCTGGAGCCGGAGAAGCACCGTGTCGTCGTCGGGCCGCGCACGGCATTGGCGCGCGACGTCGTGCTGGTGAAGGAGGTCAACTGGCTGGGCCCCGACGCCGTGGGCGTGCCCCTGCCGGTGGCGGTCAAGCTGCGCAGCGCCCAGCCGGCGAGCCCGGCCACCGTGCTGTTGCATGGCGACGGCACAGCGCGGGTGGAGTTGGAGCAGCCCCAGTACGGCGTCAGCCCGGGGCAGGCCGCCGTCTTCTACCAGGGCGACCGGCTGCTGGGCGGTGGCTGGATCAGCGGCACGGCCTCGCGGGCTTGATCTCTAATTATACCAAGGGTTTGACCGGTATTTCCTGAATTGCCGGGTGAGGGAGGATTCGTGCGACGGTCGGCGTCGTAGTCCGGCAACCCTTGAGGTGTCATGGCATGTCGAGCGGCAGCCTTTCCGTCCCCTTGGTCAGACACAAAACCCTCATCTGCGCTCGATTGTATGTAGTTGCCTCGCGAGGCATAGTGCGGCCCTCTACCAAAGGGAGTCGCCCGTGCGTAAGTTCGCTTTGATTGCAGTGACCAGCCTGTTCCTCACCGCCTGCGCGAGCCAAGGGCCGGGCGGTCCGGCGGAGGTGAAGCTCGCCACTTGGAACATCGGTTGGCTGACCGACCGGACGGCGGAGATCAACGCGGACAACCGGGACCCGAACCGGGCCATCTACCAGCGCACGGCCGCGGATTATGCCCGGCTGAAGGGCTATGTGGGCCAACTCGGTGCCGACGTTGTGGCCATGCAGGAGGTGGACGGGGCAGAGACCGCGGCGAAGATTTTCGACCGCAAGCGCTACACCGTGGTGATGAGCGAGGAGGGGGACTACCAGCGCCCCGGTTTCGCGATCTCGAAAGGCATCAAGTTCACCCGCAACCCCGATTTGGCGGAGCTGGATGTCTTGGCCGGGCAGAAGCGCTCCCTGCGCCGGGGCGTGGACGTGACCCTGCACCTGGCCGGCGGCGACCTGCGGCTGCTGGCCGTACACCTGAAGAGCGGCTGCTTCACCCCGGGCCGGTCGGGGGAGGCCTGTGACCAGCTCCAGCAGCAGATCCCGTTCCTGGACGCCTGGATCGACGCCCGCCAGAAGGAAGGCGTGGCCTTTGCCGTGCTGGGCGACTTCAACCGCCGCTTCCCCGCCGGCGACCCGCTTTGGGCGGCCCTGGACGACGGGCCGACGCCCCTGGTCCGGGTGACGGAGGGCAAGAAGTCCACCTGCTGGGGCGGCCAGTACCCTGACTTCATCGACCATATCGTCCTGGGCAACGACGCCCCGAAGCACTTGGTCCAGGACAGCTTCGCCGTGCTGACCTATGCGGAGACGGACCGGGCGTTGCAGAAGGCCCTTTCCGACCATTGCCCGGTGTCGGTGCGACTGAAGGCTGGCGGGGCGGTGTCCTAGTACATCGTCTGCCGCTGCCGTTCAGCCAATGCCGCGTCATAGGCAGCACCCCCCTCCCGGCCGGCGCTGGCCTCGGCCAACATGACGCCCGCGGTCGGGAGGGTGCCGAGTGCCCGGAAAGTGGCCGGGTCCCACAGGCCGGAGCGGGCCACCGCGCGGGCGCACTGGAAATAGACGCTGCGGATGCTGACCCTGACGACCACCTTGGGTGCCTTGCCATCCACGGCGAAGGTGGCGTTCAGGGCCTCGTCGGCCAGGATCTCCGCCGTGCCATTGACACGCAGGGCTTCCCCGATTCCGGGAGTCAGGAAGATCAGGCCCACCTGCGGGTCGTGCAGGATGTTGCGCAGGCTGTCGATTCGGTTGTTGCCCCGCCTGTCTGGCAGCAGCAGGGTGCGTTCGTCCGCCACCCGAGCCAGTTCCCCCAGACGGTCTCCCCTGGGGCTGCAGTCCAAGCCCTGCGGCCCGCGGGTGGCCAGCACATAGAATGGGGAGGCTTCCAGCCAATCCCGATAGGCCGGGGTCAGGTGGTCGGCCACCTTGAGGACGGAAGCCGCGCCGGGCCGGCCATAGAGGCGGTCCAGTTCCGCCGGGTCGGTGATTCGCACTGGTATCCTCCCATCATCCTTTCGCGCCAGCTTAGGGGCATGGCAGCGGGGCAGGGAAGCGGATAGCCCATGCGGCGGGGCGGGGGCAGGGCGGCGGGGGCAGCCCGGAAACAAGAAGGGCGCCATCGCCATGCCGGCGAGGCGCCCTTCTGTCCGATTGGTAGCACCGGGGTGATTTGAACACCCGACCAAGGGCTTATGAGTCCCCTGCTCTACCCCTGAGCTACGGTGCCCCAGGGCCGGGCCGCAGCCCGGTGAGGCCGGTGATGTAGTGAAATCGATCCGGCCTGTCAAGCACTGCGGTGACGGCTTCCGTCGGAGGGCGGCGGAAGGGGCACATCCCCGGCCACCGCCTCCTTCAACCAGGCGCGATACTGGCCCAGCCGGGTGCCATCATGGCCCGGCCAGCCGGCGCGGCGGGCCGACTCCTCCGCTTCCCGTTGGGTTGCGGCCCAGCAGGTCAGGACGGTTCGCTTACCCTCGGCGTTCAGCCATTGGAACTCGAAGGGGATGGGGCCGGATGGTTCGCTCATCGCCGGGGGGGCTGTGACGGGGTCCTATGCCGGGGAGCATGGGGCGGGCCAGCCCTGCTGTCCAGGGTTGCGGCTGCGGGACGATTTGGTGGCGGAACCGTCGGTCCTGCCGGCTGAGACAAGCGGCGGGCTGCCATGGCTGGCTGTCCCCGGCCGTGGCGGGAGCGGGGTCAAGGCTGTAGGCTCCGCCGGAATACCCCTTCCGGTCGGTCCATCCCATGCTCGGCATCCTCCTCGCCCCCCTGCGCTGGCTGTTCCGGCTCGCCTTGTTCCTGCTGATGGCAGCCTTGCTGCTGCTGTTCGCGCTGCCCTATGCGGTGGACTGGCCGGGCCGGGCGAAGACCCTCCTGGCGGCGGTGAACAACGCCAACCTGCCCGGCGTGCGGGTGCAGGCCAGCCCCGACTCGGTCATCGGCTTCCCGCCCCGGCTGGTGGTGCGGAACCTCGCCCTGTCCGATGGGCCCGGGGGACCGCCGGCCCTGGTCGCAGGCACGGCCTATGTGGGGGTGGATGCCCTGGCCTCTCTCCTCGCCGGCGGGGTGGTGGTTAAGGCGGTCATCGAAGACCCCGTGATCCATGCCGATCGTCCCCTGGACCTCCAGCGGGTGACCCAGGCCGTCTCGGGCGCGCTGGGCGTGCCGACCCAACTGGTGCTGGCGGGTGGGGAGGTGGTGACGGCCGGCGGCCGCAGCACGGTGGATTTGGGCCCGGCCGAGACCCAGGTCGCAGCCCTTCCGCCCCCGGATACCATTGGACAATCTACCCCATCGGAGACGCGTCCAGCCGCGCCGGGGGGTGCGGTGGCAGGTACCGACCTCCGCGCCAATAACGGTGCGGTGGGCATCTCGCAGCCCGGGGCAGTCGGGCAGCCGGGTAACCCGGCGCGGCCAGGAACCGCGAGCGGCAGCCAGGGCGGGGCGGGAAGCGCCATTGCGGGCGGCGTTGCGGCCGGGGAGGCTTATGGTCGGGCACAGGGAACCGAGGGCACTACGGCGGGCCGGACGGTGCCCGGATCGGAGGCGACGGCAAGTGCCGGGCGTCCCGGTCCCGCCGGCGGCGCAGCCTCCAGCCCTGGAGCGGGTGGTACGAATGTGGGCCCCAGCGCGGCGGGCCCGTCAGGAGCGCAGCCAGGAACAGCAAGCGGCGGTTCTCCCCGTCCCGGGAACGGTGCGGGACCAGTCGGTATCGCGCAGGGCGGTGGGACGCAGGCCACGGGCTCCGGCGGAGGTGAAGCGATCGCCGCACAGGGCGGGCTTGCCGGCGTCGTCGGCGGCCTGTGGAACGACCTGTTCGGGGAACACCCGGGGCAACAGGTGACCGGTGGTGGGGCGGGGATGGCCGGTCAGCCTGGCTATAACGGAAGCGGGGCAGATGTCGGGCCTGGCGGGCAGGGTGCCTATTCGCCCGTCGGTCCGTCGGCCGGGTCCTTCCCGGCAGAGGCCGGGAGCGGCAAGGGTCCTGGACGGGCGAATGTCCCGGGCGGCGGCAGCAATCCCGGGCTGGCCGGCGGTGGGGCTTCCAGCCCAGCCTTTCCAGGCGGGCGCGGGCCGGTGGTGACAGAGGGGTTCAGCCCCATCCCGGTGCCGGACCAGCCCGGGGTATGCTTCTGCCCCTGCCGGGGCGGCTAATCCTTGGGCTGCCGCCGGGCCAGCAGGATACATAGCAGCAAGGCCGGCAGGCCCATCAGGGCGGTGCCGGCGAAGAACAGGGCATAGGCCGTCATGGTGGGATAGGCGGCCCCCAACCCCTCCACGATCCCGCCGGAGAAGCCCTTTAGGAACTTGCCCAGCAGCGTATAGAAGGAGCTGAGCAAGGCGTATTGCGTGGCTGTGTAGCCCAGGCTGGTCAGGCTGGACATGTAGGCGATCAGGGCCGTGCCCGCGAACCCCGTCGCCACATTGTCCACCACCATGACCGCGGTGAAGATGGGCAGGTCCGGCCCCGACAGGGCCAGGACGCTGAAGGCCAGGTTGGACCCGGGGCCCAGGATGGCGCCCAGCACCAACGTCTTGCGGAAGCCCAGCCGCACGGCGCAGATCCCGCCCAGCGCCACGCCGGCGACGGAGGCCCAGAGGCCGGCGGTGGCGCGGACGGAGCCCACCACTTCCTTCGTCAGCCCCACATCCACATAGAGCGGGTTTGCCATGGGGCCCATCAGGAAGTCCGGCAGGCGGTACAGGCTGATGGCCGCCAGCATCAGCAGGGCCATGGCCCCATGTGTGCGGAAGAACGCCTCGAACGGGCCCCAGACGGCATCCAGCAACCCCCGGCCGCTCCACAACGGCGCCGCACCCAGCTTGGCGGCAAGGACGACACGGGTGGGTTCGTGCGCCAGCAGCGTGGCGCCCAAGCCGATGGCCATGGCGGCACCGGCGGCGGCGTAGGAGGTGGCCCAGCCCACCTGGGCCGCCAGGATCAGGATCAGCGCGTCCGTGGCGATCAACGCTGCCCGGTAGCCCAACTGGTATGCGGCGGAGAGCAGCCCCGTCTCATCCGGGCTGGCCGCCGCCTCGATCCGCCAAGCGTCCACCACCACGTCCTGGGTGGAGGAGGCGAATGCCGCCACCAGGGCAAACGTCGCCAACAAGCCCAGTCCCGCCCCTGGCCCCGTGGCCGCCATGCCGAACAGGCCAGCGGCGACCAGCACCTGCGACAGGGCCATCCAGCCCCGCCGCCGGCCCAGGAACCGGCCGAAAATGGGCGCATCCACCTTGTCCACAAAGGGGGCCCAAAGAAACTTCAGCGAATAGGCAAGGCCGACCCAGGACAGGAAGCCGATGGTGGCCAGGTCCGTCCCGCCTTCCCGCAGCCAGAAGCCCAGCGTGTTGCCGGTGAGCATGAAGGGAAGGCCGGAGCTGAACCCCAGCAGCAGCATGACCAGCACCCGCGGCTGCCGCAGCGCCCGCAGCACGTCGCGCCAGCCGGCGGCCTTCCTGGCGGTGTCAGCGGCCGGAGCAGGGGCCGCCACATCGGCGGCAGTCGAGCTATGCGTGGACAAGGGGGATTTGGCCCTGGCAATCGGTGGCGGTCGACCCCAGCAGTATAGAAGGGCGCCTGGGACACAGGTAAGCTATTTGCGTACGAAGATTGCGCAAAACGCAGGTGTTCCGGACTGGAAAATACCAAGGCGCTTCCGGTAGAACGGTCGTCCCCCGATGCCGCGCCGCGGCAGGGGTTGGATCAGAAGTATTTGGAGCAATGGGGTCTATCATGCCGACGGAATCGAACGCCGCCCTCGCGTCTGGCCGCTGGTCGCCGGACAGCTGGCGCTTCAAGCCGGTGCGGCAGATGCCCCGATACCCGGATGAGGCCAAGCTGAAGGCGGTGGAGGAACGGCTGTCCAACTACCCGCCCCTGGTCTTCGCCGGGGAGGCGCGGCGACTGAAGTCCGCGCTGGCCAAGGTGGTGAAGGGGGAGGCGTTCCTGCTCCAGGGCGGGGACTGCGCCGAGAGCTTTGCCGAGTTCCACCCCAACAACATCCGCGACACCTTCCGCGTGCTGCTGCAGATGGCCGTGGTGCTGACCTTCGGCGGGGCCACGCCCGTGGTGAAGGTGGCCCGCATGGCCGGCCAGTTCGCCAAGCCCCGCAGCGCCGACACGGAAATGGTGGGCGGGGTGGAGCTGCCCAGCTACCGCGGCGACATCATCAACGGCCCGGAGACGACGCCGGAGGCGCGGGTGCCCGACCCGGAGCGGATGGTGCAGGCGTACAACCAGTCCGCCGCCACCCTGAACCTCCTGCGCGCCTTCGCCCAGGGCGGCTATGCCGACCTGCACAAGGTCCATGCCTGGACCCTGGACTTCGTGGAGAAGAGCCCGGCGGGGGAGCGGTACCGCGACCTGGCCGACCGGCTGGATGAGACGCTGGAGTTCATGGCCGCCTGCGGCATCACCGGGGAGACGACACCTCAACTGCGCGAGACGGAGCTGTTCACCAGCCATGAGGCGCTGCTGCTGCCCTATGAGCAGGCGCTGACCCGCATCGACAGCACCACGGGCGACCGCTACGACGTGTCGGCCCACATGCTGTGGATCGGCGACCGGACCCGCCAGCTTGACGGCGCCCATGTGGAGTTCCTGCGCGGGGTAAAGAACCCCATCGGCCTGAAGTGCGGCCCGTCCATGGACCCGGACGACCTGATCCGGCTGATCGACGTGCTGAACCCGGAGGACGAGCCGGGCCGTCTGACCCTGATCGTGCGCATGGGCCATGATCAGGTGGAGGCCAAGTTCCCGCCGCTGCTGCGCAAGGTGCTGCGGGAGGGGCGAAATGTCGTCTGGTCCAGCGATCCCATGCACGGCAATACGGTGAAGAGCAGCTCCGGCTTCAAGACCCGGCCCTTCAACCACATCCTGGGTGAGGTGGGCAGCTTCATGGATGTCTGCCGGGCGGAGGGTGCCCACCCCGGCGGCGTGCATTTCGAGCTGACCGGCCGGAACGTGACGGAGTGCACCGGCGGGGCCGTGGGCATCACCGAGGCTGGATTGGCCGACGCTTATGACACGGCCTGCGACCCCCGCCTGAACGCCAGCCAGTCGCTCGAACTGGCCTTCCTGCTGGCAGAGCAGCTGAAGAAGGCCCGGGCCTTGCAGCCGAAGGTGCGGGTGGCGGCGGAGTAAGGGGGGGGCGCTCACCCCATCATCGAATCCCCGATGTCCTGCCTCCCCCGCGAAGGCGGGGGTCTACAGTTCTTGACCCAGCCTGCACTTTCACCGTGGCCGAAAAACTGTGGACCCCCGCCTTCGCGGGGGAAGCGGCGAGGCTCGGGTGGGGCCGATATCGCTGCGCTAGCAATCCAATGATCGCAATCCCCTAGACGCCGTTCTTCGCTTGACCCCACAGCGCGTGTTCCCCTACGGCTTCCAAGGACACGAACCGAGGGGACCCTCATGCGCGCCGCCCTGCTTGCCACCGCCCTGACCCTGGGCGCCCTGCCGGCCGGGGCGCAGACGGTGATGGTGACCGCCGATCGCATGCTGGACGTGCAGGCAGGGCGCTATCTGGAGAAGCCTGCCCTGCTGGTGCGGGATGGGCGAATCGTTGAGGTCGGCACCCAGGGCCAACTCGCCGCGCCGGCGGACACGGAGATCGTGAACCTGGCCGGGCTGACCATCCTGCCCGGCCTGATCGACATGCATGTACACCTGACCGGGCGGCACGACATGCACGGTTTCCGCCGCCTGGAACAGAGCCCGGTCGATGAGGCCATCAACGGCGTGGTGCATGCTGAGCGCACCCTGAAAGCCGGATTCACCACGGCCCGCAACGTGGGGGCCGGTGGCTATGCCGACGTGGCGCTGAAGAAGGCCATCGACCAGGGGCGGGTGCCGGGGCCGCGGCTCTGGGTCTCTGGCCCGTCCATCGGGGCCACCGGCGGGCACTGCGACAACAACCTGCTGCCGCCCCGATTCCAGGCCAAGGGCGACGGCGTGGCCGACGGGCCCTGGGGCGTCACCCAGAAGGTGCGGGAGAACCACAAGTACGGCGCCACCCTGGTCAAGGTCTGCGCCACCGGCGGCGTCATGTCCAAGGGCACGGCCGTGGGCGCGCAGCAGCTTTCGGATGAGGAGCTGAGAGCCATCGTGGAGGAGGCCAAGCGACTGGGCCTTCGCACCGCCGCCCATGCCCACGGGGTGAACGGGGTGAAGGCGGCCATCCGCGCCGGCTTCGACACCATCGAGCATGCCAGCTTCATCGACGACGAGGGCCTGCGCCTGGCCAAGGAGCGAGGCACCTGGCTGTCCATGGACATCTACAACACCGAATACATCCTGGGTGAGGGGGAGAAGGCGGGCATCCTGCCGGAAAGCCTGGAGAAGGAGCGCCTGACCGGCCGCATCCAGCGGGAAAACTTCGGACGCGCCGTGAAGGCCGGGGTGAACATCGTCTTCGGCAGCGACGCCGGCATCTATCCCCATGGGGAGAACGCCAAGCAGTTCAGCCGCATGGTCAAGTTCGGCATGACCCCGTTGCAGGCCATCCAGGCTGCCACGGTGAACGCCGCCAAAGCGCTGGGCGCGGAGGAGGAGGTGGGCGCCCTGGCGGTGGGCCGCTACGCCGACATCCTGGCCGTAAAGGGTGACCCGTTGGCCGACATCTCCGTGCTGGAGCGGGCGGAGGCTGTGGTGAAGGGTGGGGTGCGGGTGAAGTAGGTCGGGGTGACCAACGGGAACCCCGACATGAAATGGCATAAGGCCGTGCAGTCGGGGTTCGGTTGATGCCTCACCCCGACCTAGGGGGTTACGGGAACAGGTCGTCCACGGCTGACTGGCTGAGGGTAGCGGCGGCAGGCTTGTCGTCCTCCGGCTCCGGCGCGGGCTCCGCGGGCTTGGGTGCGGTGGCGGGCGGGGTGGCCGTCAGCGGGTCGGCGCTGGCCTGGACGGAGGCGGCAGCACCGGCCAGCAGCATGTCGATGGCATCCTGGTTGATGCCGCCCTTGGCGCCGGGGCCATGGATCAGGTGGGCGTCGGGGCGGGTGTCCTGCGGCCCCTCGTCGGACGAGGCCTCCACCGGGTCCAGGTCACCCCAAATGGAGATCATGGCGTGGACCCGCCGCTCGATGTAGCGCAGCGTGTTCACCACCTTGGTCATGCGCTGCCCGGTGATGTCCTGGAAGCTGCAGGACATCATGATCTCCGTCACCTCGTTGTCCAGGGTAGCGGCCAGGTCGGGATGGGGCAGGCGCAGCCGGTCGGCCACGGACTGGATCCGCTCGGCACCGCCCAGGATCTCCGTGGTGGCGCGCTCCGTCGCCTCCAGGATGGCGTCCAACTCCTCCGTCGCCATCAGGATACGGTTGGCGGAGGGATCGTCCGGCTTGAGGGAGGCAATCTCCCGCCGGGTCTGGGCGATGTGGGAGGAAAGCTCCTGCAACTCCCGCCGCAGGATCTTGATGTGCAGCTTCGAGTCCGGGTCGGGGTTGTCCCGATGTTCCCGGAACAGGCGGCGGACATCATCCACCGCCACCACCCGGTGCCGCCGGTCCCGCATGCGCAGGAAGGCACGGCCCCGGGCGCTGGACAGCAGCGCGTCCTCGATCTGCTCGTACTCGAGGTCGGAAAGGTCGGCGATCAGGTCCGACACAATTCTACCCTGGTGCTCAGCCGATGGCGCCGAGGACGCTCTCGATCTTCTTCTTCAGGGTGTCGGCGTTGAACGGCTTCACGATGTAGTTGTTCACGCCGGCTTCCTTCGCCGCGATGACGTTCTCCGTCTTCGACTCGGCGGTGACCATGATGAAGGGCATGGCCTTCAGGCGGATGTCGGCCCGGACCTCCTTCAGGAGTTGGAGGCCGGTCATCGGCTCCATGTTCCAGTCGGAGATCACCAGCCCGAAGCTCCCCGCGCGCAGCTTGGCCAGCGCGTCGGCACCGTCACCGGCTTCCTCGATCTTGGTGAAGCCGATCTGGGTGAGCAGGTTCCTGATGATGCGCCGCATCGTCGCGTAATCATCGACAACCAGCACCTGGAGATTGGTCACGGACACGCGGGAGCCCCCACCTGGACAGTTTGCACGGATCAGCCCGGCCCACCGCGGCCGGTGCAGACCTTATCTCAGAAGAGGGTTAACCGGAGGTTCCCACCGGTCGTCCCGTACCCCTTCCGAACGGCTTGCAGGCCGGCACTTTGGTCGGCAGGGCAGGGGCTTGTCAAGACGGGCGAAGCGTTTGGCGCACTTCATTCCCCTTTCTTGCCCCGCTGACACGGGTCTTGCGGGCCAGTTCCGCGTCACCCCTCCTTGGCCAGGGACAGGAAGCCCGAGGTGATGGGGTAGCGGCGGTCCTTGCCGAAGCTGCGGCGGGTGACCTTGACGCCTGGGGGCGCTTGGCGGCGCTTGTACTCGGCCCGGTCCAGCATGCGCCAGACCCGCTCCACCGTTTCCCGCCCGTGGCCGCGGGCGACGATCTCCGCGATGGAGAGGTCGTTCTCCACCAGGCACTCCAGGATGTCGTCCAGCTCGTCATAGGGCGGCAGGGTGTCCTGGTCGGTCTGGTTCGGCTTCAGCTCCGCCGTGGGGGCCTTGGTCAGGATTCGCTCCGGGATCACCCGGCCGGCGGGGCCTCGGGCGCCGGTGGGCAGGTTGTCGTTCCGCCAGCGGCACAGGCGATAGACCATGGTCTTGTACACGTCCTTCAGGACCGAATAGCCGCCGCACATGTCGCCATAGAGGGTGGCGTAGCCCACCGACATCTCCGACTTGTTGCCGGTGGACAGGACCATGGCGCCGAACTTGTTGGACAGCGCCATCAGCGTCATGCCGCGGGCCCGGCTTTGCAGGTTTTCCTCCGTGATGTCCGGGTCGCGGCCGGCGAAGAAGGGGGCCAGCATGGATTCATAGGCCTTCATCGCCGGCTCGATGGCGATGGAGTCGATCCGGGCACCGATCAGCTCCGCGCACTCCGCCGCGTCCTCCAGGCTTTCCCGGCTGGTGTAGGGGCTGGGCATCATCACGCAGTGCACCCGGTCCGCCCCCAGCGCGTCCACCGCCACCGTGGCGGAGATGGCGGAGTCGACTCCGCCTGACATGCCCAGGATCACTCCGGCGAAGCGGTTCTTCTCCACATAGTCCCGCAGGCCCAGCACCATGGCCTGGTAGGTCGCCTCCTCATCCCCCGGGGGTGGGGTGAACTCGCTGGAGCTGGCCACCCAGCCATCGCCAGCGCGCTGCCAGTGGGTGATGGCCACATGCTCCCGGAAGGCGGGCAACTGGGCCGCCACCGAGCGGTCGGCGTTCAGCACGAAGCTCGCCCCGTCGAACACCAGCTCATCCTGGCCGCCCACCTGGTTCAGATAGACCAAGGGAAGGCCCGTCTCCGTCACCCTCGCCACGGCCAGGTTCAGGCGGGTGTCAGCCTTGTTGCGCTCGAACGGGCTGCCATTGGGGACGACCAGGATCTCCGCCCCCGTCTCGGCCAACGTCTCCGCCACGTCCGGTGTCCACATGTCCTCGCAGACCATGACACCCAACCGCACGCCCCGGAAGTTCACCGGCCCCGGCAGCGGGCCGGGGGAGAAGACGCGCTTCTCATCGAAGGGGCCGTAATTGGGCAGGTCGTGCTTCACCCGCACGGCAGCGACGGCACCGCCGTCCAGCAGCAGGGCGGCGTTGTGGCGCTTGCCGTCCACCCGCCAGGGGGCGCCCACCAGCAGGCCCGGGCCACCGTCCGCCGTCTCTGCCGCCAGGGCCTGTACCAGCGCTTCCACCCGGTCCATGAAGAAGGGCTTGAGCACCAGGTCCTCCGGCGGATAGCCGCAGACCGACAGTTCCGGGAACACCACCAGGTCGGCGCCGCGGGCCGCGGCCTCCGCCCTTGCGCGTCGGATCAGCTCCCCGTTGGCGGGCAGGGCGCCCACCGTGGGGTTCACCTGGGCAAGGGCGATGGTCAGGCTGTCGGTCATCGGAATCTCCACGAGGGCTGGGGCCCTTATACTCATTGCGAGCATATCAAGCCTATGCTCAGGATGAGCATAAGTGTCAAGCCCGCCGCGGGCACTCTGCCATATCGGGCGGGCCCGCCAAGACCGGAACTTACGGGGGAGGGACCTGTTCCCGTGCCGCGGATGGAACGGATCGGGACGGAGGCTGGACATGGCCGAGGCGTATAGGGGTACCGGCGTCACCAAGAGCCTGTGGATGGACACGGCACCCCTGCCGGAGGGGCCCCGCTCCATGCCGGAGGTGGACCCGCCGCCCCACGAATCCGGCCTGGACATGGCGTCCGCCGCCGCTTTCGCGCCGCCGGACTTCCTCAGCCATCAGGATACCCCCATCGACGTGGTGGTGGTCGGCGCCGGCATCTCCGGCCTGACCACCGCCTACTTGTTGGCGCGGGAGGGACGGCAGGTCTGGGTGCTGGACAAGGGTCCGGTGGGCGGCGGGGAGACCAGCCGCAGCACCGCCCACCTGGCCACCTACAGCGACGATGACTACCAGTTCCTGGAGGAGCAGCACGGGGAGGAGGGCGCCCGGCTGATCGCCGAGAGCTATGTCGCCGCCCGCGACATGGTGGGCCGCATCGCCCAGGCCGAGGGCATCCAGTGCGACTACCGCCGCCTGGACGCCTACCTGTTCCTGGGCCCCAACGACGGTCCCGACTACCTGCGCAAGGAACTGGATGCCTGCCATCGGGCTGGGCTGGGCGACACCGAATGGGTGGAGGATTTCCGGCTGGGCGAGGGGTATCGCGGCCCGGCGCTGCGCTTCCCCGACCAGGCCCAGTTCGACCCGCAACGCTATGTGGTGGGAGTGGCGCAGGCCATCGAGAGGCTGGGTGGCAAGATCTTCTCCGGCCAGCACGTGACGGGCATCGAGGGTGGCCAGTGGGCCACCATCACCCTGGCCGACGGGCGGACGATGCGGGCCGACAACTGCGTCGTCGCCACCAACTCCCCCATCGTCGACAAGGTGAAGATGCACACCAAGCAGGCGCCGTACCGGACCTATGTGGTCTGTCTGGCGGTGCCCAAAGGGTCCGTCGAGCCGGCCCTGTGGTGGGACACGCGGGACGTCTACCATTATGTCCGGCTGCAAGCCGCCCAGGACCAGGGCGCGGAAGACAACCTGATCGTGGGCGGTGAGGACCACAAGGTGGGTGAGGCCCATGACATGGAGCAGCGCTTCCTGCGGCTGGAGGACTGGGCCCGCAAGCACTTCCCCATGGCGGGCCAGGTGACCCACCGCTGGTCCGGGCAGGTGTACGAGCCCTTTGACGGGCTGGCCTTCATCGGGCGCGACCCGGCCAACACCGCCAACATCCTGATCGCCACCGGCGACAGCGGCCAGGGCACCACCCATGGCACCATCGCCGGCATGCTGCTGACCGACCTGCTGCAGCACCGTCCCAATGCCTGGGCGGGCCTGTACGACCCGTCGCGCAAGCCCACCAAGCACCTGACGGAATACCTGACTGAGAACCTGGACGTGGCCCGGGAATACGCCAAGGGCCACCTCGGTCCCAGCGAGGCCAGCAGCGAGGCCGCCATCCCCGTCGGCCACGGCGCGGTGATGCGGGAGGGCGGCACCAAGGTGGCGGTCTATCGCGGGGAGGACGGCACCTTCACCCGGGTCTCGGCGACCTGCACCCACCTGGGCTGCACCGTGCATTGGAACGAGCTGGAGCGCAGCTGGGATTGCCCCTGCCACGGCAGCCGCTTCACCCCCGACGGCACCGTCATCGCCGGGCCGGCGGTGACGGCACTGAAGCCGGTGGACCACACGGGCCAGGGTTGATCCGGAGATAGGCTCGCGGGGTGGGACGGCGCGTCCCACCCCGGCCTTGCGGTTGCGGGCGGGCGGCTTGGCGGCTAGGGTCCGGCCCCATCCCAAGCCCCCACGGACCCGTCCCATGCGCCTGCCCCTGATCCTGTCCGCCGCCGCCCTGTCGCTGGCGTCACCCGCCCTGGCTGCCAAGCTGCCACCGCTGAGGGCGGAATATGCGGCGGTGCAGACACTGGTGGTGAACAGCGCGAAGACGGAGGCCAAGCTGGCCCATTCCCGCGGCAAGGAGCGGAGGGAGACCACGGTGGACGGACTGGCCAACCTGCTGCTGCTCCGCCCGGACAAGGCCAAGGCCTGGGTGGTCCAGCCGGAATCGGGCATGGCCATGGAGCTGACCCCCATGGACCCGGAGATCGGCATCGACCCCTCCGCGCTCGCCACCCTGGAAGGGGAGCCGGCGGGTAAGGAGAAGGTGGCGGGACTGGATACGGTGAAGTACCGGGTGCAGGACGTCTTCGCTGAGGGCGGTGGGTTTGACGGCCATGTCTGGTCCACGGAGGACGGCATCTATGCCAAGGTGGAGGGCACGGCCACCGACGGCGGCGAACCCGTCGCCGTGCGCATGGAGTTGCGCGAGGTGAAGCGCGGACGCCAGGACCCGGCGTTGTTCGAACTGCCCGCCGGCGTGCGCCTAATGGACATGGGCACCCTGCCGGACCGTGTGCCGGCGCCGCCCGCGACTCCGGGTAAGCCGTGAATTCTCCCCCGCGGGTTGCGGGGGTCAGTGCAAGGCTGATTCCGCTAAGCGGTGATGTACTGGATGCCTGAGGCTTGGATGCTCGGGCCTTGTCCGACACCCGCCTCCCGAACCCCAGCCAGGTGCCAAGCCCGACCAACGGCTTTGCCGGGTAGGATTACCTGGGCTATAACAACCCATGGATGGACCGGCTGCCGGACAATGTAGGAACGGTGTGCGCTGCTGCGGGTGAACGCGCCCTGTGGCTGCGGCTCCAAGCGCGCCATGCCGGGGATCTGCCGGCGCGGCCGAATGTCCACCAGTTCGGGAGCGCCATGGGGAATCGGGGCTTGGCGACGGGAGGAAGGCTCATGGCGCGGCGATGGCTGTTGGCGGGCCTGACCTTGGCGGCGGCCCTGTTCGGGCCCCTGCCGTCAGGGGCGGCGGATGTGCCGGCGGGCGAGGGCGCAGCCACCCTGACCATCGGCATCACCAGCTTCCCCGGCAATTTCCATCCCAACATCGAAGCCCAGGCGGCCAAATCCTACATGCTGTGGATGGCCTACCGGCCGTTCACCACCTTCGACAAGGACTGGAAGCTCACCTGCCTGCTCTGTGTCGAGTTGCCGACCGTCGAGAACGGCAACGCCTGGATGGCGCCCCTGCCGGACGGCTCGCCCGGCATCAAGGTCCGGTTCCGCATCGACCCGGACGCCACCTGGGGTGACGGCAAGCCGGTGACCGCCCGGGACGCTGCCTTTGCCCTGGAGGTGGGGAAGAACGCCCAGTCCGGCTTCAGCAATTCCCGCCTGTACCAGCAGGACATCGCCGGCATCGAGGTGGAGGATGAGAAGACCTTCGTCCTGCACCGGAAATATGTCTGCGACTACAACCAGATCAACGACTTCCGCCTGCTGCCGGAGCATCTGGAGGGCCCGGTCTTCCGTGCCAACCCGGGGGAGTATCTGAAGCGGAACCTGTACGACACGGACACCCTGAACCCCGGCCTCTGGTTCGGGCCCTACAGGCCCGTGCGCATGACCCGCGGCGCCTTCGTCGTGTTCGAGCGCAATCCCACCTGGAAGGGCAATCCGCCGGCCTTCGACCAGATCGTCGTCAAGTCGGTGGAGAACAACACCGCCCTGGAGCAGACCCTGGTGGCGGGCGGCGTGGACATGGTGGCGGGGGAGGTGGGCTTCAACGTGGTGCAGGGTGCCCAGTTGGAGCGGCGGGTGGGTGACCGGATGAACGTGGTCTGGAAGCCCAGCCTGTCCTACTTCCACATGGACCTGCGGCACGACCACCCGGCCCTGAAGGACCGCCGGGTGCGCCAAGCCCTGATGTATGCCATGGACCGCGGCCTGATCGTGGATGAGCTGTTCTATGGCAAGGGGCTGGTGGCCGACACGCACATCAACCCGCTGAACCAGGTCTTCCACGAGGGCGTCTACCGCTACGCCTACGACCCGGCCAAGGCGGCGGCCCTGTTGGATGAGGCCGGGTGGACCCTGCGGCCCGACGGCTGGCGCTACGATTCGCAGGGGCGGCAACTGAAGCTGGAGTTGCTGGCCGCGGCGTCGGACCGGACGCTGGAGCTGTTGCAGCAGGTGGTGCAGGACATGTGGCGCCGGGTTGGCATCGCCACCGAGCTGCGCACCGTCACCACCCGGGTCATGTTCGGGGAGTTCCTGCGAAAGCGCACCTTCGGTGGCCTGACCATGTTCACTTGGCAGAGCAGCCCCAACGACGTGCCGGAGACGGTGCTCCAGACCACCTACATCCCCACGGAGCAGAATGGCTGGTCCGGCCAGAATTACGGTGGTTACAGCGTGCCGGAGATGGACGATTTGCTGGTGAAGATGGAGAATGTCTGCCAGCCCGAGGAGAACGCGGCCCTGTGGCGCCGCTTCCAGGACCTGTATGCGGAGGACCTGCCGGCTTTGCCGCTCTGGTTCCGGTCCCAGGTCTTCTTCATGCCCAAATGGCTCAAGGGGCTGGAGCCCACGGGCCATCAGTACCACAGCACCCAATGGGTGGAGAATTGGACCCGGGAATGACCGCCCTCGACTTGCCATGTTGGGGTTGCTAGATGCAGCCCCAGTTGCCTGATGTCGCCGCCGGAGTGGCCCCCTGATGAAGACCCGTACCCTTGTCCTGATCGCCACCCTGCTGGCCATGCCGCCCGCCGGCCTGATCGCCATGGCCCAGCAGGCGCCATCGACGCCGCCGGAAGCCGCGCAGCCCACACCCGACCCGCAGCGCCAGTACCTGGCCCAGAATGCCAAGCAGCCGGGTTGGCAGGTCACGCCCAGCGGGCTCCAGTTCAAGATTGACCAGCGCGCCACCAATCCCGCCGCCGTCCGCCCGGCCCTGACCGACATCGTGACCGTCCACTACCGCGGCACGCTGATCGACGGGAAGGAGTTCGACAGCAGCTACAAGCGGGGCCAGCCGGCCACCTTCCCCCTGAACCGCCTGATCCGTGGCTGGCAGGAGGGCATCTCCATGATGCGGGTGGGGGAGAAGTGGCAGTTTGCCATCCCGTCCGACCTGGGCTATGGCCCCAAGGGGGCTGGCGACGACATCCCTCCGGGGGCGACCCTCCTGTTCACGGTGGAGCTGTTGGACGTCCGCAAGCCGGACAACACCAACCTGCTGGACCCGAAGAACTGGGGCCGGTGAGCATCTGATCCGGTGAGGGGCGGGGAACTGCCCGTCCCCCTTCCGCAGATGCGACTTTCGAATTCGAAGGTCGCGGCGCCGCGCGCCGGCTATGGCGCCTTCCGCATCAGGAACTCCCGCCCAACCTTGACCCGCCTTACACCGTCATATTCGACGATGTCGGCGGTGGCGTAGGTCTCCGACCATTTGTCCGGCAGGTAGCTGCCGGTTCCCACCACGTCGATGGGGGCAAGGGCATCGGCCATCACGCGGCACTTTTCCGGGTTGAAGCCGCTGCTGGCGACGATCTTGGCCTTTGGGAAACCCGCCTCATCCAGCCTTTCCCGCATCCAGTGGATGGCGGCGGCAGAGACGCCGGGGCCGATCAGGTGGCGGAGTTCGCCTTCGTCCCGATAACCGCGCAGGCAGGCCGGGGCGCGGCGTTCCAGCACGGCATAGCTCTGCGGCGGGTCCAACCCCTCCACGAAACGGCCGCCGGGCGTGTCCAGGCGGAAGGATAGGTCTCCCGCCGCCGCCAGGTCGGGAAACCGGCGGCAGACTTCCAGGCTGTCGCTGACCTCCCGGCCGAAATAATCGCAGAGCACGGTCATGGGCTCGTCCGGGAAGGTCTCCCGGTACATCTCCGCGGCCCGCAGGGTAGAGCCGGCATAGCCGATCAAGGCGTGGGGCATGGTGCCCAGGCCGCGGGGCTTGCCAAAATGGTGTGCCGTGGCGTCGGTGGCGTTGCCGACGAAACCCACGGCGCCGTCCTTGCGCCGGGCGCGGGCGGAACCGACGGAGGCGGCGTAGGCCATCAGCTCAGCCATCTCGGTGCCGGCGCAGTGGCGGGCATCCATGGCCAGGAAGGCCACCTTGGGCAGGCCCGCGGTCATCATGTAGGCGTTGTATGCGGCCACACAGGCAGGGCCCAGCTTCATCAGGAACAAGGTCTCCAACTCCACCAGCCGGGAGAAGGGGCCTGAGATCCACATCATCGGCTCACCCGCGCCGACCCACTTGCCCTCCTCATAGTTCTGCTGGATGTCCGGCGTGAAGCCGCGGGCGGCACCGGTATCGAGGAGCCACTCCAGGGCAAGGCGCGGGGCGAAGACCACCGGGCGGCGCATGAAGACGGCATAGGTCACGTTGGCGTCGCCGAACCGCTCCACGATGGCCCGGGTCCGCTGGAAATAGACGTCGGTCCAGCGCGGCACGTCTTCGGCCGGGGGCGGGGACGGTGGGAGACGTTTCTGGTCGGCCATGGCGGTGTCCGCTCTCTCGGTGGCTTTCGGCCAGATAAACACCCCCCGGGGAAAAACGGTAGGCCCGTAACGATCTGCCCCCGACCCTGTTGGGGAGCACGGCAGGGACGGTTGGGGGGAACGCCCCGAGCGGTCCGCCATCCTGCCCTGAGAACGGAACCCTGAGAGGACGCGACAACCATGGCCACGAAGTCCATGAAAGACCTGCTGGTCGAAGAACTGCGCGACATCTATGACGCGGAGAAGCAGGCCCTGAAGGCCTACCCGAAGATCATGAAGGCCGTTCAGAACGAGCAGCTCAAGAAGGCCTTCGAGACCCACCGCGAGCAGACCGATGGCCAAGTGGAGCGCCTCAAGCAGTGCTTCGAGCTGCTTGACCAGCGTCCCCGCGCCAAGCACTGCGACGCCATGGAGGGCCTGATCGAGGAGGCCCAGAGCCTGCTGGACGAGGGCCTGCCGCCCCAGCTGCTGGACGCCGCCATCCTGGCCGCCGCCCAGAAGATGGAGCATTACGAGATCGCCGCGTACGGCACCGTCCATGCCTATGCCGAGGCTTGCGGCCTGAATGACGTGGCGAAGCTGCTGGAGCAGACCCTGGCGGAGGAGAAGCAGACCGACGAGCTGCTGAACCGCATCGCCATCGAGGACGTGAACAAGAAGGCCATGCAGGCGGCGGCGTAAGCTTCCGACTGCCGGACATGGGAAGGGCCGCCCCGGCAAGGGGCGGCCCTTTTTCATTGCGCTGCCCGTTTCAGCGCCGGGGCGGCGGGCCCGGCGGATCGTCATCGTCGTGGCCGTCCCGGCTGTCCACTCGGGGCGGGGGCAGGGTGCCGTTGGCCTGGGCCTCGGCCATTGTCCTGACCAGGGTGGCGTGGAGCTTGTCCGCCACCTGCTCTCCGTGGGCACGCAGGTTGGCCAGGGCGGCGTCCGCGGCGGCGGGGTCGAAAGGCCGCGCCCCCAGGGCCGCGGCCACCTGCTGCCGCGCTTCCCGCAACGCCTGCCGACGGGCTTCCCTGGCCTGCCCGTCCTCCGACATGGCGCGCCGCACCTCACGCCGGATCTCGTCGGGGACGGTGGCGAACAGCCGGTCCAACGAGGGATTGCCACCACGCCCGCCGCGGCCGGACAGGTGGTGTCCAAGCATAAGCCCAGCCACGAGCAGGTTCAGGGAAACCGAGATGACGAGGGCGATCGTCAGGAAGAGGGTGGATCGCCTCATTGGAACTGCTCCAGGTCGGAAGAGGTATCGTAATAGACAAGGGTGTCGCCGGACGCGGTGTCGGCTGACTGGCTGCCCGTGAGGTCGGGCACGCTGACCAGTTGGGCATAGCCCAGCACGAACCCCACCAGGGCGGCGGAACAGGCGGCGGCCATGCCCCCGGCGAAGGGTCGCCAGGCATGGCCGAGCAGGCCTTGGAGCCGTGCCCCCAGGCCCGGTGCCGCGACACGCGGGTGGGCCAGCGGGATGGACAGCACGGCCTGGCGCAGGGCGGGGCCCGCCCGCTCCGCCGGAAGGTCGGACAGGGCGTCGGCCAGCAGCCGGTCGGTCTCCAGCATCCGCCGCGCCGCCGGGTCGCGGGCCAGCAGGGACTCGGCGGCGGCGCGGTCGGGGGCGGGCCAGGCGGACAGGTCGGGGCCGTGGCGGTCCAGCAGGTCGGCGAAACGGTCAGGGGTCATGGCTGGCCTCCATCGGTCGTACTTCCGCCCCGCCAGCCGGCGAGGCGGTCACGCAGGCCCCGCTTGGCCCGCACCAGCAGGGTTTCCAGGGCCTTGACGCTGACGTCCAGGGCCTTGGCGGCCTCGGCGTTGCTCAGGCCGGCGTCATAGGTCAGGGAGATGGCCGCCCGCTGCCGTTCCGGCAGGTCGGCCACGGCATGGGCCAGGGCCCCGGCGAAGCGGTGTTGCTCCAGAACCTCGCCCGGGTCGGGGCGGGTGTCGGCGGGGTCCACCGACTCGTCCAGGGGAGCGGCGCCGGGGCGTCGCTTGCGGTCCAGGCAGAGGTTCATGGTCACGCGGTAGAACCAAGTACTGAAGCGGGCGCCGCCCGGCCGGAACCGGTCGGCGCCCTGCCACAGCTTCAGAAATGCCTCCTGGGCCACATCCTCCGCCTCCGCCCGGTTGGACAGCACGCGCTGCGCCACGGTGACGGTGCGGTCCAGGTGGCGCTCCACCAGCATCCCGTAGGCCCGACGATCCCCGGCGGCCACGCGGGCCACCAGCTCCTCGTCGCTCGGCTCTGCCGTCGGATGGGCCAGGGACACCGGGTCCTCCCCGTTGCGGGCGGACAGGACCCGGCCCGGTGCCATCCTAGCCTGTGTGGACGCGAGGGTCACGGGCCAGGCCTGCCGTCACTCAGCGATGGCCGCGGTGGTGGGGACGGTCGCCCGGCGACAGGGTGCCGTCATCATCCCGGTCCATGCGGTCGAACATGCGCTGGGCCGCGGCATCGAACTCCGCCTGGGTGATGGTGCCGTCCTTGTCGGCGTCCATCCGCTCGAAGCGGCGCTTGGCCATCTCCTGCCGGCGCTCCTCGCGCATTTTTTCCAGCCCCTGCTGGAACTGCGCCAGGGTGACCTTGCCGGTGCCCGTGGTGTCGAACTTCTTGAAGGTTTCGGCGCGGCCGGCCTTGAACTCGGCCTCGTCGATCTTGCCGTCCTTGTTGGTATCGAAACGCTCCAGCATCTCGGCGCCCTGGCCGCGCGGGCCCATGGGGCGGTCGCCAGCCGGCTGGGCGGTGGCGGCGGTGGCGAGGAGCAGGCCGGACAGGGCGGCCAGGGACAGGGAACGGATCATGGGGGACCTCTTTTCATCGCGGCGGGTGTCTCGCTGCCCGCCTGTCCCTTCTACGCAAGCGCCCCCGGACCCTGCGCGGGCACCCCGCGGAAATTTTCCCCGGTACCGCGGGCGGTCAGTCCGCCAGGGCTTCCTCCGCCGTGGGCGCGTCGGCCGGGGCGCTAGCCGGGAACCGGGCGGTGAAGGTGGTGCCGCACCCTTCCGCACTCTCCACCATCAGCGCGCCACCCAGGGTGCGAGTCACCAGGTTGAAGCAGATATGCATGCCCAGGCCGCTGCCGCCCGCCCCGCGCTTGGTGGTGAAGAAGGGCTCGAACACCCGGTTCAGATGGTGGGGCGGTATGCCCTTGCCGTCATCGCTGAAGCGCAGTTCCACCATGTCGTCCGGCAGTCTCAGCAACTCGATGGTCATGGTACCGCCCCTGCCGTCGTCGAAGGCGTGCAGCAGGGCGTTGATGACGAAGTTGGTCAGCACCTGGGCGATGGCGCCAGGATAGCTGTCCACCACCAGCCGATCCTCCCCTTGGATCAGCACCCGGTGAGGGGTGCGCTTCAGCCGGGGGCCGAGGCTGAGCATGACCTCCCCCACATAGGCCCGCAGGTCGAACGACCGCCTCTGGTCGTTGGCGCGGTCGACGGAGACCTGCTTGAAGCTCTGGATCAGGGCGGCGGCGCGCTGCATGTTGGATTGCAGCAGGGCGGCCGCGTCGAGGGCGGCCTTGGTGTAGTCTTCCAGGTCCGCCTTGCGGAGCTGGTTGCTCGCCAACGCCCGGTCCAGCGCCCGTGTCTCATCCGCCAAGTGGGATGCGGCGGTGAGGGCGATGCCCACGGGCGTGTTGATCTCATGCGCCACGCCGGCCACCATCTGGCCCAGGCTGGCCATCTTCTCCGCCTGGATAAGGCTGTGCTGGGTGGCGCGCAGGTCGGACAGGGCCTGTTCGGCCCGGTCACGGGCCATGCGCAGGTCGTCGGCGGCGCGGGTGCGCTCGGCCTCCTCCGCCGCCAGCTTGGACAGCAGGCGGTTGTAGGCCGCCATGATGGTTCCGATCTCGTCCTCGGACTCCAGGGGCAGGGGCTGCCGACGCCGCGGGTCCTCCGCCCGGTGGATGGCATCCAGGAAGCGGGCCAGGGGCCGGTCGATGGTCAGGGTGTGGGCGAGCACCGCGCTGCCTGTCGTGGTGGCGATGACAACCAGCAGCAGCAGCACGTCACGCAGCAGCTGCTTCTCCACCGCGGCCTGGATTCGGCCGTCGCCGAAGGTCAGGCCCAGCTCACCGATCAGTTCCGGCCTGCCCTCCGCCACCTCGGGGCCATGGACGGGCACGCGGATGGACCATTCCTTGCCCGGGACGTCCGGCCGGGCCGCGCGGGCCAGGCTCAGCCCCCGCTCGTCCCAGACCTCCACCACGGCGATGTCGGGGTTGGTGAGCATCGCGTCGACGATGCTCTGCAGGGTACGCTTCTCGAAGTTCCAAATCGGGGTGCGCACCGCCAGGGCCTGGGCGGCGGCCACCGTCTCCATCTCCTGTACCAACCGCTGGCGCAGCTCATGCCGGTTGGCCAGGACGGACACGGCGGAGGTCAACAGGGTGCAGGCGATGATCATCGGCAGGATGACCACCACGAACTTGCCCCGCGTCGTCCGCATCCGGCGCAGCATTCCCGATCCCGGCTACCTCGTCCGACAACACAGTTGCCCGATCGCGCGGCGGGCACAAGGTCCATATGAAAGGAAAAGCAGGGCCACACGCTGCACGGGCATGGGGCATGTGCCGCGAGGCGCGTGCATCGAACGCCCTTCGGTGGTAATCATAACCTGTTAATGTGGCGCTGCGGCCGGTCAAGGCCGGGTTCTCGACCCCCACGGGGCAGGGATACGGGATGGTGATGGCAGGTCCGGAGCCCAAGGTCAGGGGCGTCATCTACGGCAGGAGCCTGGATTTCAAGCCGCCCCCGCCGGCGGTGGACGTGCTCGGCTCGCCCTTGAAGCTCACGGACGTGGAGTATGTGCGGGTCCCGCAGAAGAGCTGGCGGGACCAACTGCGCCTTTTCCTCCAGTCCAGCGGTCTGACCACCATCCCCATGGCGGCCAGGCTCCGCTGGCAGTCACATGACGTGCTGGAGTGGTTGCAGGCCTCGCTGTTGGGCAGGGGGCGGGGCAGGCGGGTCGCCGTGACCCACCCCGTCCAACTGATGCCGGCCATCGAGTTCCTGATGGGCCTGCCGCCGGAGCTGGAGATCGAGCGGCGGCTGCTGCACACCCTGATCGGCCGCGGCCTGATCGAGTACCGCAAGCGTATGAGCCAGGCCCGGGAACGGCCGCTGATCTTCGCCAAGGAGGCCAACGGCCACTTCTTCGCCGGGTTCAAGGAGCAGCAGCTCGTTTCCAAGGTCTCCAGTCCCGGGGAGCAGTTCCAGGCTGTCCAGCGGATCTACAACAGCTATTACCATTTCCGCTGCCTCTACATCTTCGCCATCATCTCCCGCGAGCCGCCGGACCACGCCAGCAAGCTGTTCAGCAAGTTCATGCGGGCGTCCTTCTTCCTGTCCACCATCCAGGATGACGGCACGATCTCGTCCAAACCCGCCTACCGCCAGCTGCCGCCGAAGGAGCATGTGGTGTTCCTGGCCAAGCGGGACTCGGCCTTGCAGGCGCGGCTGCGGGAGGATGAGCAATTGCGGGCCGAGTTGCAGGGCCTGTTGCGCTATTTCCGCCCCTTGCGGGGGTAGGGGGGCGCTACCCCCAACAGGCGTGGCATCGCCGCAATCCGGCCATGGGGCCGCCCCGGTTTCGCCCGTGCGCGATGGTCAGGTCGGCGGCATGATGATGCCCCCGGTGAGTGCCCCCATGCCCAGACGCCTCCCCCTTGCCCTGATCGGACTGCTGGCCCTCGGCGCCTGCGCCAGCCCGTGCGACCGCATCAAGGAGGACATGCGCCAGCTCAACGCCGACACCATCCGGAATCCCGGCATCGCCCTGGACGGCACCTACATGTCCCGCTTCCAGGAACTGGCGGCGCAGTCGGTGGAGCATCGCTGCCTGGAAAAGGGCGAGCTGTTCTAGAACCGTTTCCCATAGACGGGAAACGGTTCTAGCCCTTTGTGTTCCTCACTCGCCGGCGCCGCATCCGCGGCTTGGCTTCGCCCGCATGGGCGGGCGCGGCGGCAGTCGCCGCCGGAGCGTGTCTACGGTCAGCGTAAACACGCTCTAAAACCTGACCCTGTAGCGGGCCGCCACGCCATAGGCCGGGGCCGCGTCCGCCACATGGTCCGGCTGGACGCGGACGTGGCCCGCCATCTCCAGGCTGCCGCCGGCCAGTGCCAAGCCATAGCCCAGGTCGAGCCGGATCTCCGCCCCGTCTGGCACGAGGGAGGTGCGGCTTTCCCGGAACAGGATCTCCCCGTCGTCGGAACGGCCCACCGGCACTGTCAGGCGGGCCGAGCCCGATGTGACCCGCAAGGGACGGCTGATGGTGAGGGAGAGCCGGTCGCCCCCGGCCCAGACATCCCCGCCCGCTACCCCGGCGGCGAGGCTGGTGGTGCCGATCCGGCCCCCCGTGACCAGCAGGGAGGCTGCTGATTCGTCTACCCGGGTCGCCCCGAAGGCCGCCGTGCCGAAAAGGGTCAGGCCCGCAAGCTCCAGGGCAAGGTGGCCGGCGACGAAGCCGGTCTCCGCAGCCTCACCGAGGGAAAGGGCACCGTCGCCCTGGCTGCGCAGGATGCGGTCCTGCTCCGTCGTGCTGCCCATTTGCAGGCCCAGGGACAAGGGCCCGGCGCGACCGGACAGCTCCGCCACGCCAATGGTGACGCGGTCTTGGGAGGTCCGGGCCGAGCGGCGCTCCCCCTCCTCGGACTGGGCCAGGGCCAGGCGCAGGGACAAGCCTGCGGGCAGGGGTATGCTGCCCAGGGCAACGCTGCCGCCCCGGGCGAAACCCAGGTAGGGGGTGGAAAGCGCTTCGTCCGCCGGGGTGCCGGCGGCACGCAGGCCCGCCGTGCCGGTCAGGCCCAGGGCGTTGCCAGGGTCATGACCGGACAGGAAACCCAGCTCCGCCCCGCCGGACAGGCGCAGGCGGACGTCCAGCGTCGCGTCATCCGCCCGTTCCGCCAGCCGACGGCTGGCCGGGCGGGCCGTGTCCCCGGGCCACCCACGGTCGGGGCCGGGTCGGTCCAGGGCCGGGACGGCGGCGGCCAAGTGAAGGCTGCCGATGCCGGACAGGGACAGGTCGGCGGATACAGGTGCGGTGAAGGCGGGCGTCAGCCAGTCGGCGATGCCAGACTCCCGATCCGGCTCAGCAAGGACCCGCCGGTCCAGGCGGGCGGGGAAAGGGCGGCCGAAGCCGTCCAGGAACACGGCGTCCCGCAATCCGGGGGCAGCAGCCAAGGCGTGGCCGAAGGCCGTGCCGGTCCGCAGGCCCGTGCCATCGAGGGGAAGGGTGGTGCCGGTGTTGGTGGGGATGAATGAGGTGCCCAGGGGCTGGAGGGCGCGGGCGAGGTTCACCAGGCCACGGCCATAGACGGCA
This sequence comes from Aerophototrophica crusticola, assembly GCF_012913305.1. Classification (NCBI taxonomy): domain Bacteria; kingdom Pseudomonadati; phylum Pseudomonadota; class Alphaproteobacteria; order Rhodospirillales; family Rhodospirillaceae; genus Aerophototrophica; species Aerophototrophica crusticola. The sequence goes on from NZ_CP051775.1 coordinate 1,370,226, forward strand.
TCGGTGCCGGGGGCGCCCAGGTCGGTGGCGCTCTCCAGCAGGATGCTTGCCACCTGGTCCGCCCGGAGGAAGGGTGTGGCGGACCAGACGACCGCCGCGGCCCCCGTGACGAAGGGCGTGGAGATGGAGGTGCCGTTGACCACGGCGAGACCGTTGTTCAGCGTCGCCGTGGTGATGCTAACCCCAGGGGCGACCAGGAAATACGCCGCCGCCACACCGGCACGGTTGCTGAAGGCGGCGATCTGGTTGGTGGCGTCCACTGCCCCCACGGCGATCACCCGGCCGCGAACGCTCGGATCTGTGGCGAAGCCCGCCGGCTGTTCCGGGTTGGCCGAAGGGGGCGTGCCGTTGCCGGCGGAGGCGACGACCAGCAGCCCCGCCGCCGTCGCCCGGGCGATGGCGGCGTTCAGGATGGCGGAGGTGTCTCCACCGCCGAGGCTGAGATTCACGATCCGGGCGTTCTGGGCCACGGCATAGTCGAGTGCCGCGGCAAGGTCGGCGTTGGTGAAGCAGCCGAAGCGGCATTCCGCCGGCGACTGGGCGCGGAAATCCGGGTTGTCCGCCCGGATGGCCAGGATGGTGCTGTCATAGGCGACACCTTGGAGACCCGTGCCGTTCCGTCGCGCGCCGATGGCCGCCGAGATGCCGGTGCCGTGCTCCGACTGTTCGCGCAAGCCCGTCTGGTTGCCGGTGCGGATGTTGATGCTGGCGGCACTGACGGCACCGGCGAATTCCGGATTCTGGGTGTCGATGCCGGTATCCACCACGGCCACGGTGATCCCCTGGCCGGTGGCGCCCCGGTCATAGGCGGCCGAGGCGTTGAGGGCCGCGATGCCGCCGCTGAGGAAGTACTCCGGCGTCTCGAACCGAGCCGGGCCGGTGGCAGGCGGCGGTGGGGGCGGCGGGGGTGGCGGTGGCGGGGGGAGACGGGCGGCGCGACCGGAGCAGGGGTCGGCAGCGTGGCGGTTCCCCCGCCACCACCACCACCCCCGCAGGCGGTGAGTGTCGCCACGGCGCAAGCCAGCGTCAGCGCGACCCGGCTGCGATACCTTCGACCTGCCATGCGTCCCCCACGCAGCTTCTTCGGCTTGTGCGGGAGTTTCCTGCGAACGGCGGGGGTTATCAACAGCCCAGGGGGCATGTACATATCTTCGCATAGACGGGGCGGGCCTTCTGCCGCCCCCTTGACAGTTTACGTCCCACGCAGAATGTTTCGTTTGAAACGATCCTGCGGGACCACCGCCCTTCCGAGGAGGACCAGTCATGGCCGACGGCGCCACGCTCCCGCAGATGTCCAAGCCTGCCAAGGGCGGGACCTTCACCTGGGACGACCCGCTGAACCTGGACGCGCAGCTCTCCGAGGAGGAGCGCATGATCCGGGACACGGCCCGCGACTACTGCCAGGGGCGCCTGCTGCCGCGGGTGCAGTCCGCCTTCCGGGATGAGCGGTTCGACCGCGAGATCATGAGCGAGATGGGCGAACTGGGCCTGCTCGGCATGACCATCGAGGGCTATGGCTGCGCCGGCGTCAACCATGTGGCCTACGGGCTGGTAGCGCGGGAGGTGGAGCGGGTGGACAGCGGCTACCGCTCCGCCATGTCGGTGCAGTCCAGCCTGGTGATGCACCCGATCCACGCCTACGGCACGGAGGAGCAGCGTCAGAAGTACCTGCCGAAGCTCGCCAGCGGCGAGTGGGTGGGCTGCTTCGGCCTGACCGAGCCGGACGCGGGCAGCGACCCGGCCAGCATGAAGACCCGGGCCCGCAAGACGGCCACCGGCTATTCCATCAGCGGGTCCAAGACCTGGATCACCAACAGCCCCATCGCCGACGTCTTCGTCGTCTGGGCCAAAACCGATGACGGGGAAATCCGCGGTTTCGTCCTGGAGAAGGGCATGGCCGGGCTGGCCGCCCCGAAGATCGATGGCAAGTTCAGCCTCCGCGCCTCCGTCACCGGCATGATCATGATGGATGAGGTTCCGGTGGGTGAGGATGCCTTGCTGCCCAACGTGAAGGGGCTGAAGGGGCCGTTCGGCTGCCTGAACAAGGCGCGCTACGGCATCTCCTGGGGGGCCATGGGGGCGGCGGAGGCCTGCTGGCACGCCGCCCGGCAGTACACGCTGGACCGCAAGATGTTCGGCCGCCCCCTGGCCGCCACCCAGCTGATCCAGAAGAAGCTGGCCGACATGCAGACGGAGATCGCGCTGGGCCTGCAAGGGTCGCTGCGGCTGGGCCGGATGATGGACGATGGCACATGGACGCCGGAGATGATCAGCCTGCTGAAGCGCAACAATTGCGGCAAGGCCCTGGACATCGCCCGGGTGTCCCGCGACATGCATGGCGGCAACGGCATCAGCGACGAGTATGGCGTGATCCGCCATGTCCTGAACCTGGAGGCGGTGAATACCTATGAAGGGACGCATGACGTGCACGCCCTGATCCTGGGCCGCGCCCAGACGGGCTTGCAGGCCTTCAGCTAAATCCGGCGCGCGACTTCTCCTCCACATCCCAACGGCACCGCCCCTGGCACCAGGGGCGGTGCCTTCTTTTTGGGCGCTAGCGGCCGGCCTTGGCATAGACTTGCGCAGGCATGGAAGTGTTTTTACTCCCGAATGATTTCATGTCTTTGAACCTGTTTACGAATATTAGGTCCTTGAAAGCAAACGGGTGCAAAGCTAAACTCAGAAACCAATTAATTCTGTTCATACACGGTTTACGTCTTTGACTCGCCGCCACAGGGTGACCCCGTGGCCGCGGGCATGCAGGGATCATGGCTGAGCCCCTCCAGACCTCCCCCCACCTCGGCATCCTGCATGGGCGCCCGTCCACCTTCCTGGAGCGGGGGGTCTGCGTTCCGTTCACCACGCCGCTGCTGTCCCAGGCCCGGCTGCGCATGGACCGGTACGGGCAGTTGGAATGCTTGCTGCCCGGCTTTTCCGGCGGCAAGGGAACCTATGTATTCGCCTGGCGCACGGTGCCGGAGGTGTTCCGCACCACCCTGCACGACCGCGCCCTGCACCGGGAAATCCAGGAGCGCAAGGCCAACACCCCCGACGCCATGCGGATGGCCGCCCTGTCCGTGGCTGCCCGCGGTCTGGCCGGCATCGCCGCCGCCGTGGTGGCGACGGAGGCGCTGGAGAAGGAACAGCGCTTTGCCGTGGTGACCAACTATGTGCTGGTACTGGAACTGCTGCGGGAGGCCGGGGTCAACGCCCCGGACCTGATCCGCGCCATGGCGGATGCCGAGCAGGCCCGCCAGATGGCCAAGAACGCCCTGAAATGGATCGCCGACAGCTATGGCATGACGGCGGACGAGATGTATGCGCGGGCCGAGGCGGTGGCCAATGAACTCGCCCCGGTAGGCTTCCCCCAGGGGCCCACGCCGGGGCGGCTGCGCGAGCTTGTGCGCCGGTTGGCAACGTTCCGGGACGACATGAACCGCTGGGCCGGGACCGAGGCGACGGAAGCCGCTGGACTGGCCACCTTCCTGGCCAAGGTGGCGGACGAGACGCTGGGCATCGCCCAGGCGCGCCTGTCCAGCCTGGACAGGATCCTGGTGAAGACACGGGCACTGATGGTGGACCCGGCCATCCGCAAGGAGGCGGCATCCTTGATCGGGACCCTGTCCTGGCTGCTGGACGGGTGGGAGTACATGGTGCAGGTCTGGCAGGACGCCGCCGAGCAGTCGGACGATCTGCAGCGCCAAACCCTGTGTGAACTGTTCCGAATCGCCCCCGTGATCCCCATGGAGGAGTTGGCCAGCAACGAGAACCTGGACATCGAGGCGCTGCGCACCGTGCAGCGGCGCTGGGTACGGGGGAACCAGGACTGGCGCACCGGCGGGCTGGACTATGACGCCGTCCGCCGTATCGAGGCGGCGAAGGCCAACATCGCATGACCATGCCGCCCTCGTCGGAATGGAAGGACCTGGCGGACAGCGCGGCGTCGCTGACGGACGAGAAGTTCCTGCGGATCGTCGAGCTGCTGGAACAGATCCGCCACCGGCCCGGCGTTCCCATCGCCATCAGCCATCTGCGCCCGCGCATGGCCGTGCTGCGGCCGCCGCGGCGGATGACGGCGTCACGTCTGTTCTTCCTGCCGGTGGAAGACCTGTTGGACGACGTGGCCCGCTACCAACGCCGCCTGTCCCGCGTCTCCCGCTCCACCTTGGCGGTCTGTTGGGAGATCGTGGGGAAGGCGGTGCCCGAGCGGCAGATGCGCCGGATCGAGCGGGAACTGGCCACCCCCATCGGCCATGGCGCCGCCCGTGCGCAACTGGGCGGGGCCCTGTGGCAGGCAGGCTCGGCGGCGCTGCACGAGGCCCTGGCGGAGGCGGGAGCCGACCACAAGCGGCGTGTGGCCCTGTTCGGGCGGGATGACGACGTGCTCCGCCAAGTGCAGGTGGTGGCCGACGCCGCAGCCATCGGGGAGGAGATCGAGGCCATCAAGGCCAAGCTGCCCGATGCGCCCATCGAGTCCTTTGCCGACTTCCATGTGGAGGAGCTGCGCAAGGCGATCCGCGGGATGGCGGCGCGGGACATCACCGCGGTGACCACCTTCCTGCTGGTCCTGACCGCCCGGATGCTTCGGCCGGGCGACCTGTTGGCGGTCCTGGCCGACACCCGGCTGGATGGCATGCAGCGGGAGAAGGAGGCTGTCGGCAAGGAGGTGGGCGGCCACGCGCTGGAGAACCTGCTGCGCCAGTCCGGCGAGATGCCGACCCTGCTGAAGGGCGACGTGTCCGCCCGGGACGTGGCGCTGATGGCGGAGCGGCTGCTGGACGGGTTGGACAGCATGCGGGCCACCTTGCAGGATCCCGACCACCGCAAGTCCCTGGGGCGGGTGGAGCGGGCGCGGGGGATCATCGCCGATGCCATCCTGGACCGGGTGATCGGCCCGGCTGACCAGGAGGTGCTGGCCCCCATCTGCAACCTGCCCGATGCCGCCCTGGCGCCGCTGCGGCCCGGTGAGCCGCCCGTGAACGCGAAGGAACTGGCCAAGGCGGAGGAGTTCGCCCGTGCCTACCGCCGTTGCGCCCGCATCGCCCCCATGGTGGGGCTGAGGAACGAGTTGCAGGCCAAGACCTCGGCCATCTGCCTTGCCGCCCGCACCGCCGCCGACAACATCGGGGAGGCGCTGGAGGCGGGAGCCGCCATGGACCCCCGGGCGGCGGATACTCAGGTGGTGGCCCTGCTGCGGCTGGTGGAGATCATCTCCGGCCCCGACCAGGCGGAAGCCATCCTGCTTGAATGGGAGAAGCGGGCGCGGATTACGGGCCCGGCGGGAGGCGAGCCGTGAGGGAGATGCGCAGCATCAGCTTCAGCGAGCAGGAAGCCATCCGCGCGGTCATCGAACTGATGCAGCGGCAGCGGCAACCGCTGCCCAAGGGGCGGGTGCTGCGGCTGGAACTGCGGGAGGACCCGGTGGGGGCCAGCCTGGTGGTGGAGGATGATTACGGGGCCGTCAGCCACGTGCAGCGGAACGCGGCGGAACTGACGGCCTCGCTGGTCAGCTACTGCATCGACCGGCGCATCCGCCTGCCCAACCGCGGCCGGAAGTTCGTGGAGGTGATCGGCGGCGCCGTTAACCTGCTGCTATACCTGGACGAGGTGCCGGCCGGCAGGAGCCTGACCCGTCCCGCGCGCCAGGCCGGCACTAGGGCGCCGGGCATGGGGCACATCACCGACGCCATGGCCTTCTCGGCCACCATCATGCTGGTGGCCGTGCTGATGGTCATCCTGGCCGTGGGCATGGGGTGGGCCGCCCGCACCCATACCGCCCGGCACACGGTGCGGCTGAAGCTGCTGACCCGGCAGCTCACCGGCGAATGCGAGACGTTGGCGGAGGAGCTGGGGAAGGTCCAGGCAAGCAACCGCCAACTGGACGCGGAGGACAAGGCCCTGGCGACGGAGGCCATGCAGCTCCGCAAGGCCTGCGCCGTGGCGGCCCAGGACACGTTCCAGGTGGTGCACGAGCTGGGCGCCCCCACCGGCGGCAACCGCCGGCTGGACGTGGAGATCGTGATCAGCGCCGCCGCCCTGAACGAGGGCCCGGCAGCGGCCCAGGTGGACCCGCGGATGTGGGCCTGGAAGAACGTGGCACATATCTGGGCGCCCGGCCCGACGGAGGCGCTGCACATGGCCGCCCGGGCCTTCCCGTCGCGCTACGGCTATGTGGTGACGAGGGTGCTGACACCCGGCTACCAGAGCCTGCCGGGCACCGTGGTCGGGGCGGAAGAGGGCGGCGCATGATCGAAGGTGCCGTCTTCGTCGTCGCGCTGCTGCTCATCGCCAAGGCCATGGCCATGATGCTGCGGGCCAACAGGCTTTATGCGGCTTCCGTCAAGGAGATCGCCGCCGTCGCCGCCAAGCCGAAGGAACTGGCCGCGCTTAAGGCCCAGGTGGCCAACCAGATCGCCGAGCAGAAGCGGGAGGGGGAGCGGCTGGCCGCCAGTATCACCCGCCACAAGCAGGAAAAGGTGCATCTCGCGGAGGAGCTGGACCGGCTGCGCAACCGGCGCAAAGACAATCTGTTCGCCATGGAACGGGCCTCCGCCCCCGGGCAGCCGCTGTGGGAAGTCGTGGTCTGCAACGAGACCTATTTCCGCGACTGCGGCGAGCCGGAGTTCGTGTTGTCCTGGGCGGAAGGGCGGCGTTATCTGGTGGCCGCGCCCAGCGAGCGGGACGCGCGCAAGCGGGCCGAGTTGAAATTCCTGGCCTCGCAGGGATATCGGGTGCTGGGCATCGAGCGTTGCAGCCGTTTCTGAGGCGCCCGCGCCCGGCCTATTCCCTTGGGGGCCTTGCCCCCGCGGGAGGTGAGTACCATACCTTCGGGTACCCTGACGCCCTGGAGCCGCTGACCGTGGACTGTGCGCTGTCGCCCCGCATCCGCAGCTTGGCCGATTGGCTGGTGCTGACCGGCGCGTCCTTCCCCGGGCTGGACGAGCTGTTCCGGGCCAGCGTGGACCGGCTGGCAAGCATCGGCCTGCCGCTGGACCGCGTTTCCCTGAACCTGGAGTTCCTGCACCCGGAGGTGTCGGGGGAAGGCCGGGAATGGCTGCGCGACCAGGAGATGCGCCACCACCGGGTGAACCGGGCGGATGGCAACATCGAAGACTATGTCAACAGCCCGATCTATGTGGTGGACCAGACCGGCCAGCCCTACCGCGTCCGCCTGGACCGGGAGGAGACGGTCATGCCCCTGCTGCAACGGCTGCAGCGGGAGGGCTACACGGACTATGTCGCCCACCCGTTCCGATTCCAGGATACCCAGCGCACCGCCGCCATCACCTTCGCCACCAAGCAGGCCGGTGGGTTCTCCGACGCGGACTTCGTGGACATCACCAAGTTCGTCGCCGCCTTCACGGCCCCGGTGGAGGCGCGGGTGGTCCGGACCATCGCCAAGGACCTGCTGTCCACCTACCTGGGCGATGGGGTGGGGGCCCGGGTGTATGATGGTGCCATCGTCCGCGGGGATTATGAGAGCATCTTCGCCGCCGTCTGGTTCTGCGACCTGCGCGGCTTCACCGCCTTCACCCAGGAAAACCTGAACGAGGACGTGATCCGTCGCCTGAACTGCTGGTTCGGTCTGGCCGTGCAGGCGGTGGAGGCCCATGGGGGCGAGGTTCTGAAGTTCATGGGCGATGGCATGATGGCCATCTTCCCCGCCGACGCCATGGACCCTCGGGTAGCCTGTGGGCATGCCCTGGCCGCCTGCGCCGACCTGTCCCGCTCGGTGGCGGCCTGGAACGAGTCCCCGCCCAAAGGGCAGGTGCCCATGGATTACGGCCTGTCCCTGCATCTCGGCTATGTGGCCTTCGGCAACATCGGGGGGCCGCGGCGGCTGGACTTCACCGTGGTGGGCCCGGCAGTGAACGTGGCCAGCCGCCTGATGGACGTGGCCAAGGCGCTGAATCGCCGCGTGGTGGTGAGCCAAGCCTTCGCCGGCTGCTCCGGCCGGGAGTTCACGCCCCTGGGCACGCACGAGCTACGGGGCCTGTCGAAGCCGGAGCCGGTGTTCGGGGTGGATTGAGGGGGCAAGGCTTTCCAGCGGGAAGGCCCCATGTTATCGCTCCGCACCCCTCCAGGTGAGCATGAGACATGACCGTCGCCGTCCGCTTCGCGCCCAGCCCCACCGGCCTGCTGCATATCGGGAACCTGCGCGCTGCGCTGACCAACTGGCTGTTCGCCCGCAAGGAAGGCGGCACCTTCCTGTACCGGCTGGATGACACGGACGAGGAGCGGTCTCGGCCCGAATACGCTGAAGCCATCGAGGAAGACCTGCGCTGGCTGGGCCTGACCTGGGACCGGTTCGCCCGCGAGTCGGACCGCTACGGCCGCTATGCCGAGGCCGTGGAGGCCCTGAAGAAGGCAGGCCGGCTCTACCCCTGCTATGAGACGGCGGAGGAATTGGGGCTGAAACGCAAGGCCCTGCTGGCGCAGCACCGGCCGCCGCTGTACGACCGCGCCGCGCTGAAGCTTACCGATGCCGACCGGGCGCGGCTGGAGGCGGAGGGACGGAAGCCCCACTGGCGCTTCAAGCTGGAGCATGCGGACATCGGCTGGGACGATTTGATCCAGGGGAAGAAGCACTTCCACGGCCGCGACCTGTCCGACCCGGTGCTGCTGCGGGAGGATGGGCGGCCGCTCTATACCCTGACCAGCGTGGTGGACGATCTGGACCTGGACATCACCCACATCATCCGGGGGGAGGACCATGTCACCAACACCGCCGTGCAGATCCAGCTCTTCGAGGCCCTGATGGCGGCGGAGGGGCGGGGGGCGGTGCCCACCTTCGCCCACTTCCCGCTGATCGCCGATTCCGGCGGGCAGGGGCTTTCCAAGCGGCTGGGGTCCTTAAGCCTGAGATCCCTGCGGGAAGAGGAAGGGATCGAGCCCTTGGCGCTGCTGAGCTACATGGCGGCCCTCGGCACGTCGGACGCCATCGTGGCCCGGGCCAGCCATGAGGAGCTGGTGGCCCATTTCGACCTGTCCCACATGGGCCGCGGCACGCCCAAGTTCGACCCGGACGAGCTGCTGCGGCTGAACGCCCAGGTGTTGCATGCCCTGCCGTTCGACGCGGTGAGGAACCGTTTGGCGGCGCTTGGGATGGCGGCGGACGAGGCTTTCTGGCTGGCGGTGCGGCCCAACCTGGGCAAGCTGACCGACGCGCGGGATTGGTGGGAGGTGACCCACGACCCCGTGGTCCCGCTGGTGGACGATGCGGGCTTCCTGGCCAAGGCGGCGGAACTGCTGCCGCCGGAGCCCTGGGGGCCGGAGACCTGGGGCCAGTGGACCGAGGCGGTGAAGGCCGCGACGGGGGCGAAGGGCAAGGCCCTGTTCCTGCCGTTGCGCCGGGCGCTGACCGCGCGGGATCATGGACCCGAGCTGAAAACCTTGCTACCGTTGGTGGGTCGGGAACGGGCGCTGGCGCGCCTGTCCGGTCAGACCGCGTAGGGAATGCTTTCCATGGGTTTCCAGGCCGTGCATAGCTGTTGTCGCTAGCTGTCGCCTGCCGGCGGGGCGTACTGGATTTGCGCCCGGCCCCAAACCCCGTGACCGTCCCTGCTGCCCTTGAGTGCCCGACCCATGGCCCTGTCCCTGTACAACACGCTGACGCGTGCCAAGGAAGAATTCGCCCCCATTGATCCGGCCAATGTCCGGCTCTATGTCTGCGGCCCCACGGTCTATGACTATGCCCATGTGGGCAACGCCCGGACCTTCAGCGCCTTCGACCTGCTGGCGCGGCTGCTGAAGCACCTCTATCCCAAGGTGACCTACGCCCGGAACATCACGGACGTGGACGACAAGATCATCGAGCGGTCGAACCAGTCAGGGGAGGGGATCGACAGCGTCACCACGCGGACCACGGCCCAATTCCACGCCGACATGGACGAGCTGGGCCTGCTGCGGCCGGACATCGAGCCGCGGGCCACCACCCACATCCCGCAGATGGTGGCGATGATCCAGGCGCTGGTGGACAAGGGCTTCGCCTATGCCGCCGAGGGGCACGTGCTGTTCCACGTGCCGGCCATGGCCGACTATGGCCGCCTCTCCCGTCGCAGCCAGGATGAGTTGATCGCCGGCGCGCGGGTGGAGGTGGCGCCCTACAAGCAGAGCCCGGCCGACTTCGTGCTGTGGAAGCCGGCCAAGCCGGGGGAACCTGGCTGGGACAGCCCCTGGGGGAAGGGCCGGCCTGGCTGGCACATCGAGTGCAGTGCCATGACCGCCGCCCACTTCGGAGAGGTGTTCGACATCCATGGCGGCGGGCTGGACCTGATCTTCCCGCACCATGAGAACGAGATCGCCCAAAGCCGCTGCGCCCATGGCACGGCAGTGATGGCGAACGTCTGGATGCACAGCGGCTTCCTGACCATCGCCGGCGACAAGATGTCCAAGTCGCTGAACAACTTCTACACGGCGCGGGAGCTGCTGGACGAGTACCCGGGCGAGGCCATTCGCCTGGCCCTGCTGACCGCCCATTACCGCCAGCCCCTGGACTTCACCAAGGAGAAGATCGGGCAGGCGAAGCAGACGCTGGACAGGTGGTACGGAGTGTTGCGTGGGCTTGACGGGGTGGAGGCAGTCCCTGTGCCTGCGGAGGTGCTGGCGGCGCTGCAGGACGATTTGAACACGCCGCTCGCCTTCAGCCATTTGCATGAGCTGGCGGGCGCGTTCCACCGGGCGGCCAATGCGGACGAAAAGTGGGTGGCGGCCGCGAACCTGAAGGCGGCGGCGGGGCTGCTCGGCTTCCTGGGGCAGGACCCGGAGGCCTGGTTCCGCTGGGCGCCGAAGGGCGCCGGGCTGGACGAGGCGGCGATCGAGGCGGCCATCCAGGCCCGCAAGGACGCGCGCAAGGCCAAGGACTTCGCTAGGGCGGACCGCATCCGTGCCGACTTGCTGGCCCAGGGCATCGTGCTGGAGGACGGGCCGCAGGGGACGAGCTGGAAGCGGGCGTGACCCTGGTGCCGGGCAGCCTCTCCGCCAGGGGCTGCCCGAATATCTTGTTTGCCCCTTAGCGTTGTGAGACTTCTCGGCTCCCCTTTCAATTATGGGGCGGGGCATCATGCCGATAATCTTCCTGCTGTCATTCGCCATCGCCATCTATTTCGCGGTCCATGTGGTTCGGACCGGCCAGCCCATGTTCTGGCTGCTCATCCTGTTGATGTTCCCTTTCCTGGGAAGCCTGGTCTATTTCATCACCATCTACCTCCCGGACATGCGGAACAGCCGCGCGGCGGCGGCTGTGGTCGCCGGGGCCAGCAAGCTGGTCGATCCGGACCGGGAGTATCGGGAAGCAATGGCCGCCCATGCCGAGGTGCCGACCACCGAGAACAAGCGCCGGCTTGCCCAGGTGCTTGTGGGCCGGGGCGACGCGGCCGGCGCCGTCCGCCTGTACCGGGAGTCGCTGCAAGGCATGTACGCCAACGACCCCGGCATCTTGGAAGATCTGGCGAGGGCTCAACTGGCGGGGGAAGACCATAAGGGCGCACTCGATTCCATCACCCGCCTGCGGGAGCACAACCCGGACTACCATTCCGCGGAGGCGCACCTTGTGCTCGCGCGGGCCCTGGAGGGCGTGGGCCGCACGGATGAAGCCATCGAGGAGTACCAGGCCCTCGCCGGCTATTATCCGGGGCTGGAACCGCGCTGCCGCCTTGCCCTGGCCTTGCAGCGCCGTGGGCAGGTGGGCCCGGCGCGCAGCCTGTTCGAGGAGATCGTGCGCACGGCCGACCGGGCGCCGAAGCATGTGCGGGACGCGCAGAAGGATTGGATCAAGGTCGCCCGGTCAAACCTGGCGTAATCCCTCCCGGATCGTGGGCGCGCCGGTGCGTTCGTCGCTGCCATGCGGACCACGCGACGTGCAGCGCCATGCCCGCCAGCATGGAAAGGACGAACAGGCTCGCCTTGCCGGGGACGACCGACAGGGCGGCGAGGGCGGGGCCCGGGCAGAAGCCGACCAGCCCCCAGCCCACCCCGAACAGGGCGGACCCCAGGAGCAAGGGCGCGTCGATGTCCTGGCGGGTGGGGAGCTGGAAGGACGGGGCGAACAGGGGCGAGCGGCGGCGCAGCACCAGGGGCGTGGCGGCCAGGGTCACGCCCACGGCCCCGGCCAGGACGGCGGCCAGGGTCGGGTCCCAGGCGCCGGCCAGGTCCAGGAAGCCTAGAACCTTGGCGGGGTCCAGCATGCCGGACAGGGTCAGGCCCAGGCCGAACAGCAGGCCGGCGATCAGGGCGGCAAGGGCGCGCATGGCTCAGCCCCCGAACAGGTGGCGGGTGGCGTAGACGGTGGCGAGGCCTGCCGCCATGAAGGTAGCGACGGCGGCCAGGGACCGGGCGGAGCGCCGCCCCAGGCCGCAGACCCCGTGGCCGCTGGTGCAGCCGGACCCCAGCCGGGTGCCGAACCCGACCAGCAGGCCCGCCGCCACAAGCAGGACGGGGCTGGCACTCACCGCCACCTCGGGCGGGGCCAGGATGGCGGCATGGGCCAGGGGCGCCAGCACCAGCCCGGCCAGGAAGGCGACCCGCCAGGACACGTCCCCGCTTACCGGCGTCAGCAGCCCGGCCAGGATGCCGCTGATGCCCGCGATCCTGCCGGTGGCGAGAAGCAGCCAAGTGGCCGCCGCGCCGACCAGCACCCCGCCGGCCAGCCCGGCCGCGAGAAGGGGGATGGAAACCGGTAAATCCATGCTAGCCTCTATCTCCTGCCTCCGCACAGATACATATATTCAGAAATATGCAGATACAAGAGCTGGAACAGGCCGCCGACCGGGCGGTCGAACTGCTGAAATCCTTGGCGAACCGCTCCCGGCTGCTGATCCTGTGCCAGTTGGCCGCAGGGGAGCGGTCGGTGGGGGAGCTGGCCGGGCTGATCGGCATGCGCGACACGGCCGTGTCGCAGCAACTTGCCTTGCTCCGCAAGGACGGGCTGGTACGCAACCGTCGGCACGGGCAGACGATCTATTATTCCCTGGCGAGTGACGAAGCGGCTCAGGTGCTGCGGACCCTGTACGCCCTCTATTGCCCCGCCCCGGACGAAGGGACGGCCGGACTTAATCCTTGAAGACCATGGGCACCCAGCCGTCGCGGCCCAGCGCCTCCAGCGGTTGGAAGCGGGCCTTATAGGCCATCTTGCGGCTGCCCTCGATCCAATAGCCCAGGTACAGGTAGGGCAGCCCTAGGCGAAGGCATTGCGCCACGGCCTGGAGGATCAGCCAGGTGCCCAGGGAGCGCCGCGGCTCATCCGGGTCGTAATAGCTGTAGACGGCGGAGAAGCCGTCATCCAGCCGGTCCGCCAGCAGCCCGCCGCGCAGCATGCCATGCGAATCGCGGATCTCCAGCAGATGGGTGTTGACCCGCCCCTCATCCACCATGGCGGAGAAGTCGGCTAGGCTCATCCGGCTCATGTCGCTGTCGGCGTGCCGGGCGCTCTGATAGGCGGCGAAGACCTGGTACTGCTCCCGCGTCGCCGCGGCGGGCACCAGCCTCGTGTGGAAATCCTCGTTGCGGGCCATGATCTTGCGCATGCCCCGACCAGGGCTGAACTTGGCCACGGGGATGCGCACGGGGATGCAGGAAGAACAGCCCGGGCAGACCGGGCGATAGACGATGTCGTGGCTACGCCGGAACCCGGCGCGGGAGAGGGAGGCGTTCACCTCTGCCGCCTGCGGCCCCGACAGCCGGGTGAAGAGCTTCCGCTCGATCCGGCCGGGCACATAGGGGCAGGGCATCGGCCCCGACCGGAAGAACTGCTGTAAAGGCTGGAACTTCGGCGGGATGATGCTCATGGATGGGCGGGCATGCCAGCGGTCAGGGGCGGTACGGGGCGGTCAGGCCGTGACGGCCACAGGCTGGTCGAACCCGAAGAAGGCCCGGCTGATCCCGTCCGACAACGTCCCGAAACAGACCTGCAGGCCATCCAGATATTCATGAAGCCCATGGTTGATCACGGTTTCGATGGACTGTGATGCAAGGAGATCCTGGAGCTCATCCACCTTCTCCAACACCAGGTTACCACGACGCAGCCGGTATTTCGACGTCAGGCCCGACAGGACCTGTTGGATTTCGTGGGTACAGAGGGCGACCGACCGCGGGAACGACCGGTTGAACAGCAGGAACCCCGCCACCGTCGCGGGGGTCATCCCACGGGGGTTGATGCGGCGGAAGGCGTGGTAGCCGGCGGCGGAGCGCAGCAGCGCGTTCCACTGGCTGAGGTCGATGGGGGAACCCACCCCGCCCGACTGGGGCAGCAGGGTGTGGTACTTGATGTCCAGCAAACGGGTGGTCTGGTCCGCCCGCTCCAGGTACTTGCCCAGCTGGTAGAAGTACCAGCCCTGGTCACGGAAGAATGTGCCTTCCGTGATGCCTGCATGGGCTTGGCATGCCTCCTTGATGAAGGCGCATTGGCGCTGCAGGTTCGGCAGGGAGATGTCCGCAGGGCCCAGGGCCAGCAGCCGGTTGTAGAAGACGTTGAGCTGGGCCCACATCTCCGTGCTGATCAGGGGACGCAGTTGGCGGGCGTTCTCCCGCGCCGCTCGGACGGCGAACAGGATGCTGGTCGGGTTCTGGCCGTCCAGTATGTAGAAGTTCAGCACGTTCTCCGCCGTGGCGGCGGGATAGGACTGGAAGAACCGCTCCTGGTCGGCATTGAGCTGGAGGATGGGCCGCCAGTGGGTGGCGCCCTGGCCATCACGGGCGAAGGTCTCGTTCACGTCCAGGATGCGGGCCAGGTTCTCCGCCCGCTCCATGTAGCGGGCGAGCCAGAAGATGCACTCGGCATAGCGGGAGAGGAGGAGGGCAGCCATGGGGTTCGTCCTCCGCTCAAGGCAACTGCGACTGGGATTGGGACTGGCTCTGCAGGAATGCCTGCTGCCGTTCGGCGGCGCAGCGAGCCAGGGTCGTGTCGTCCGCCAGGACCCAGGTGTCCTTGGAACCGCCGCCCTGGCTGGAGTTCACGATCAGCGTGCCCCTCTTCAGGGCCACCCGGGACAGGCCGCCGGGCAGCACCCAGGTGTCCTTGGCGGTGATGGCGAAGGGGCGCAGGTCCACGTGCCGCGGCTCGATGCCTTCCTCCACCAGGGTGGGGCAGACAGAAAGCGGGACCATGGGCTGGCTGATGTAGTTGGCGGGGTCGGCCAGCAGGCTGGCGCGGCAGGCCTCCAGCTCCGCCTTGCTGGCACGGGGGCCGATGGTGATGCCATAGCCGCCGGCCTCACCCACCGGCTTGACAACCAGCTTGTCGAGGTTGTCCAGGGTGTACTGGAGGGCCTCCGGCTCCCGGCAGATGTGGGTTTCCACATTGGGCAGGATGGCATCCTCACCCAGGTAATATTTGATCATGCGCGGCACGTAGGCATAGACGGCCTTGTCGTCCGCGACGCCGGTGCCGATGGCGTTGGCGAGCGCAACATTGCCCTTGCGGTAGGCCTCGAAGATGCCCGGCACGCCCAGCTGGCTTTCCGGGTTGAAGGCCAGCGGGTCCAAAAAGTCGTCACCCACCCGGCGGTAGATCGAATCCACCCGGGCCAGGCCGCCGGTGGTCTTCATGTATACCCGGTCGTCCTGCACCACCAGGTCACGCCCCTCCACCAGGGGCACGCCCATCTCCCGCGCCAGGAAGATGTGCTCGAAATAGGCGGAGTTGTACGGGCCGGGGGAGAGGAGAACCACCTGCGGGTCCGTGCCCGACGGGGTGGGGCCTGCGATCTCGCACATGGCCTCCAGCAGCTTCATGCCGTAATTGTCCACGGGCCGGATGCCGATGTCCTGCATCAGGTCGGGGAAGGCCCGCTGCATCATGTGGCGATTCTCCACCACATAGGACACGCCGGACGGCACGCGGCCATTGTCCTCCAGCACGCGGAACGTCCCCTCGCCGTCGCGCACCAGGTCCACGCCCATGATGTGGATATAGGTACCGTGGGGCAGGTCCACGCCCACCATCTGTTCCCGGTAGTTGGCGTTGCCCAGCACCAGCTCCGCCGGGATCACGCCGTCCCGCAGGATCTTCTGGTCGTGGTAGACGTCGTTCAGGAACAGGTTCAGCGCGGCGATGCGCTGCTTCACCCCGGCCTCCACCCGCGCCCATTCGGCGGCGGAGATGATGCGTGGGATGACGTCGAAGGGGAGGATGCGGTCGATAGCTTGCGCCTCACTGTACACCAGGAAGGTGATCCCCAGGTTGTACAGCTCCCGCTCCGCATCGGAGGCGCGGCGCTTCAGGTCCGCGAATTCCAGGCTGCCGAGCCGTCGCCGGACCGCCTCCGCATGGTGGGCCGGGTTTGATGCGCTGCCGAACAGCTCGTCATAGAAGCCGTTCGATTGGTAGGCCGAGAGAAGGTGGCCGACACCGCTGCCTGGACCGATCACGGAGCCCCCCGCGCCCTGTCATGGTTACCCCGGGGCCGGGGGCGGTTCCGGCCCGGGCGTCTTCGCACTAGCGAAAGGAGCTTACCAGATGCAGGGCGTTTGAACAGGGCGACGTTCATGCCTTGGGCATCCCGCGAAACATAGTTCCACGGGCGGAACGACGCACCCCGGAGTGGTCAGCGCGACGTGGCCGGGCCGGGGACGGGGGGCGCCGGGATGGTGGGCAGGCTGCCGGGTAGCGGGGCCGCCTGGGCCGGCGCAGGGGCTGCGGCGGGGGCGGCGGCATTCTGTTCCCGCAACAGGACGATGCTGATGCGCCGGTTGCGGGGGGAGCGGGGGTCGTTGGGGAACAGGTGCTCCTTGTCCGCCTTGCCCACCACCGTCTCGATCCGGCCGGAATCCACGCCCGCGGCTTCCAGTGCACGGCGGCTGGCGTTGGCGCGGTCGGTGGAAAGCTCCCAGTTCCCATAGCTGCTGCCGGGGGCGTAGGGAGTGCTGTCCGTGTGGCCGCTGATGGACAGCTTGTTGGGCAGCTTGCCCACGGCCTGGGACACCAGGGCCAGGAGCTGGGCGGTCTGGGGGAACATCTTGGCGCTGCCGCCCGGGAACATGGAATAGCCTTCCTGGTCCACCAGCTGGATGCGCAGCCCTTCCCGCGTCTGGTCGATGACCAGGTTCTGGGCAAGGCTCTGCAGTTCCGGGACTTGCTGGATGGCTTGGCGCAACTCGGTGGCCGCCTTCTCGAACTGCTGGGCCTCATGTTTGGCCAGCGCTTCCTGCAACTCCTTCTCGTCCACCTTGCCGTCGCGGTTGGCATCGATGGCGTGCTTGCCGCCCAGCTTGTCGAACTGCTTGGCCTCGTCCTTTTCCCCGTCGGCGTCGCCATCACCCTTGCCGGTGGCGGGCGGGCCGGGGGTGGGGACCTCGATGGTTTCCGGCGAGCTGGCGTTCATCTGGGAGCCGGGCACGGACATCGTCCGACCGCCCAGGATGCCGCCGGAGCCGCTTTCCTGTTTGGAGGCGCTGGCCGGGGCGAAATAGTCGGCGATGCCCATCTTCTGCTCGGACGTGGTCACGTTCAGCAGCCAGAGCAGCAGGAAGAAGGCCATCATGGCGGTCACGAAGTCGGCGTAGGCCACCTTCCAGGCGCCGCCATGGTGCGCGTCGCCACCCTTGTTGACCTTTTTGATGATGATGGGGGCCTTCTCACCGGCCCCGCCGCCGCCTGCCACGGACGTCCCCGTACTCGATCGAACTTTATTGAGAGTAACAGGGTGTTGCCGCGGCGCAAACGGGTAAGCCAGGGTTTCGCTGTGACTTGCGCCGGGCCTGGGTGGCGGCTAGGGATGGGGACCTGCCTGGAGTTGCCGGAGTTCCCATGAGCATCGACCCGAGAGCCTTCCGCGATGCCATGGGCTGTTTCGCCACCGGCATCTGCGTGGCCACCGCCCCGGTACCCGGCGGGCGGCCCGTGGCGGTGACGGTGAACTCCTTCAGCTCCGTCTCCCTGGAACCGCCGCTGGTGCTGTTCTGCCTGGACAAGGACAGCGACAGGCTGGCGGCCTTCACCGCCGCACAGGCCTTCGCTCTCACCGTGCTGGCCGATGCGCAACAGGACCTCTCGATGCGCTTCGCCCGCCCGCCCTTTGACGGGCTCTGGGACGGGGTGGCGACGGAAAGTTGGGACACGGGGGCCCCGATCCTGGCCGGCGGGCTGGCCGCCATGGACTGCGCCCTGCACGCGGTGCATGAAGGGGGCGACCACCTGATCCTGGTGGGTCGGGTGCTTCGGCTGGAGAGCCGGGCCGACGGGCGGCCGCTGCTGTATTTCCGGGGGCAGTACGCGACTTTGTGAGCTTGGGATGTCGGATGCCGCCGCTATGCGGCCAATCCGACCTAGGAACTCGCACGCGTTATCAAACGTCTAGTTCGACGATCACCGGAGTGTGGTCGGAGGCCTTCTCCTGCCCGCGGGGACCGCGGTCGATGGCGCAGACCGTCAGGCGGTCGGCGGCCTGGGGGCTCAGCAGGAAATGGTCGATGCGCAGGCCCATGTCGCGCGGCCAGGCGCCGGCCTGGTAATCCCAGAAGCTATAGGCGTGGGCCATGTCCGGGTGCAGGGCGCGGAAGGCCTCCGTGTAGCCCAGGTGCAGGATTTCCCGGAACTTCAGCCGCGTCTCCTGCCGGAACAGGGCATCCTCGGTCCAGCCCTTGGGGTCGTAGACGTCCTCCGGCCCGGGGATGACGTTGTAGTCGCCGCCCAGCACCACGGGCTGACCCGACTCCAGCAGGCCCTTGGCGTGGGCCTTCAGCCGGTCCATCCAGCGCAGCTTGTAGGGATACTTCTCCGTCCCCACCGGGTTGCCGTTGGGCAGGTACAGGCTGGCGACGCGTACCCCCTGGACGGTGCCCTCCACATAGCGGGCCTGCTCATCCTCCGGCTCGCCGGGCAGGCGGGTCAGCAGGTCGGTGACCGGGTGCTTCGACAGCAACGCGACACCGTTGTAGCTCTTCTGCCCGACGGCATGGACCTCATAGCCCAGCGCCTCGAAATCCTTGGCGGGGAAGCTGGCCGTCTCGCACTTGATCTCCTGGAGCAGGGCCACGTCGGGGGAAGCGGTTTCCAGCCAGCCCTGCACGTTGGGCAGACGCGCCTTGACGGAGTTCACGTTCCACGTGGCTATTCTCATTCGTGTTCCCTCAGGCGCCCCCGGCTCAGGAGCCGGGGCAGGCTTGCGGCCGCGTCCGCGGCCTTGGCTTGCGTGCACAATTGTGCGCGTGGCCGCCGTCGCGGCCCTGCAAGCGCCAGAAGCTAACGCTTCCGCCGCTTGCCCGCCACGTCAGACCGCGAAGGACGTGCCGCAGCCGCAGGAGGAGGAGGCGTTAGGGTTGCCGACCTTGAAATAGGACCCCATCAAATCCTCCACGAAGTCCAGCTCCGCCCCGGCAAGCAGGTCCAGGGAGGTGTCGTCCACCACCAGCTTGGCCCCGTGGGCGGCGAAGACGTGATCGTCCTCGTTCGTGGTGTCGTCGAAGGTGAAGTTGTACTGGAAGCCGGAGCAGCCGCCGCCCGTCACCGACAGGCGCAGCATCAACGCGGGGTTTCCTTCCTGCGCCGCTAAATCCTGGATGCGCTTGGCGGCGGAGGCGGTCAGGCCCACGGCACGGCCGGCGGGCACCATGGCGGTGGTCTCAGCCTCGGGTACGGCGGTGGTGGCCATGTCGGTTCCTCGGTCAATTGGCGTCCGCCCGGGCGCGGGCTGGACATTTGCCTGTTCACTATGTAAGCGGCCACGGACGGTCCGTCAAAGCGGGGCCAGCGGGAGGGTGCCATGATGCGGTGGAAAAGCCTGTTGTCGCGCCAGCGGCTGGCCAAGCCGGGCCGCGACCCGGAGCTGCCCTATCGCAGCGCGTTCGAGATCGACATCGACCGCATCACCTTTTCCACCAGCTTCCGCCGCCTGTCGGACAAGCAGCAGGTGCACGGCATCGGCGGGTCGGATTATGTGCGATCCCGCCTGACCCACAGCATGGAGGCGTCCCGTGTCGGCCGCTCCCTGGGCGCCTGGGCGGGGCAGGAGATCATCAACAGGTATGGTGCGGAGGAGGTGGGGGCGACCCCCTTCGACATCGGCGACATCGTGGCCGCCGCCGCCCTGTCCCACGACGTGGGCACCCCCTGCTTCGCCCATACGGGGGAGGACATCGTCAGCGACTGGTTCCGCACCAGTGACCTGGGCCGGGACATCCTGGACGGGCTGCCGGACCAGCAGTGCCATGAGCTGACCCGGTTCGAGGGCAACGCCCAGGGCTTCCGCGTGCTGACCCGGTTGCAGGGCTGGCGGCCCACGGGCGGGCTGCAGCTCACCGCCGCCACCCTGGGCGCCTACAGCAAGTATCCCTGGAGCGCGCCCGCCGCGCCGGGGGAGCAACGCCCCCACAAGCGCAAATATGGCTTCCTGGGCAGCGAGGCGGAGCTGTTCCGCTGGGTTGCGGGGGAACTGGGGCTGGTGCCGCTGGGTCGCGACGCCTGGTGCCGCCACCCGCTGGCCTATCTGGTGGAGGCGGCGGACGACGCCTGCTACAGCATCGTGGACATCGAGGACGCGGTGAAGATGCGCATGCTGTCCTTTGATGAGGCGGAGGACCTGCTGCGCCCGGTGATCGACGAGCTGGACCAAGGGGAGTACCGGTCCATCGACGACGAGGACCGCAAGCTGATCTATCTGCGCGCCCGCGCCATCGACAAGCTGGTGCACGACGCCGCCGCCATGTTCCTGGAGCGCCTGCCAGCCATCATGGAGGGCAAGGCGTGCCCCGCCTTGCTGGACATGATCGAGCGGGTGGACGCGCTGAAGGAGATCGAGGAGGTCAGCTACACCCGCATCTACCGCGGCCAGCAGCGCTGCGAGACGGACATCGTAGCCGCCCGCACCATCACCACCCTGCTGGACGCCTATGGCGAGGCCTTCCTGGCCCGGGAAGCGGCGGGACCCTACGGCGAGCTGCCCCGCCGCTTCTCCAGCCTGCTGGAGACGGTGCCGCAGGTGCGCGCCGTCCCGTACGACCGGGCCGGGTGGGTAAGGGCGTTGCTGGACTATATCGCGGGGATGACGGACCGGTTCGCCATCAGGCAGGCGCAGTTGATCGCGGGGTAGGGCGGCTCCGCCGCCCCATTCTCGCCCCTGTGCGGCGCAACAGGAATGCGTTAGGGTGCGGCCGTCGAACGGATCGGCGGGCCGCACCGGCCCCCGCTGGCAAAGCAAGAACAAGATGCACGTCTTCAAGGAATTCGAGGCCAAGGTACGGGCCGCCCTGACCGCCATGGAAGCCGCCGGCGAGCTGCCGGCCGGGCTGGACCTGTCCCGCGTGACGGTGGAGCCGCCCCGCGACCCCAGCCACGGCGACGTCTCCACCAACGCCGCCATGGTGCTGGCCAAGCCGGCGGGCAAGCCCCCGCGGGTGCTGGCGGAGGCGCTGGTCGCCCGCCTGCGGGAGCTGCCGGAGGTGACGGCGGCGGAGCTGGCCGGGCCGGGCTTCGTGAACCTGCGCGTGGCTGCCGACTGGTGGCTGGCCCGGCTGGCGGACGTGCTGGTCGCCGGGACCGATTTCGGCAAGAGCGACATGGGCGCCGGCCACCATGTGAACGTGGAGTATGTCTCCGCCAACCCCACCGGCCCCATGCATATCGGCCACACCCGCGGCGCCGTGGTGGGCGACGCGCTGTCGGCGCTGCTGGAGAAGGCGGGCTATTCGGTCACGCGCGAGTACTACATCAACGATGCCGGCGCCCAGGTGGACGTGCTGGCCCGCAGCGCCTACCTGCGCTACCGCGAGGCGCTGGGGGAGGAGATCGGGGAGATCCCGGCCGGCCTCTACCCCGGCGACTACCTGAAACCCGTGGGCCAGGCCTTGGCGGAGCGGGACGGCAGGAAGTGGCTGGAAGCCGATGAGGCCGAATGGCTGGCGGTGTTCCGGGAGTTCACCGTCGCCCGCATGATGGAAGGCATCAAGTCCGACCTGGCCCTGCTGGGCGTGAAGCATGACGTGTTCAGCAGCGAGAAGGCGCTGGTGGATGCGGGCATGGTGGACGTGGCGCTGAAGGCGCTGGAGGACCAGGGCCTGATCTATGTCGGCGTGCTGGAGCCTCCCAAGGGCAAGAAGCCCGAGGATTGGGAGCCGCGGCCCCAGACCTTGTTCAAGGCCAGTGAGTTCGGCGACGACGTTGACCGGCCGCTGAGGAAGTCCGACGGGTCCTGGACCTATTTCGCCAACGACATCGCCTACCACTACGACAAGTTCCGCCGCGGCAGCCCGGAGCTGATCGACGTGCTGGGCGCCGACCATGGCGGCTATGTCAAGCGCATGCAGGCCGCGACCACGGCCATCACCGGCGGCAAGGGCGCCCTGGACGTCAAGATCTGCCAGCTGGTCAACCTGATGGATGCCGGCGTGCCGGTGAAGATGTCGAAGCGGGCAGGGCGGTTTGTCACCCTGCGCGACATCGTGGAGGAGGTGTCCGCCGGCGTCGTCCGCTTCATCATGCTGACCCGGCGGAACGACCAGACCCTGGACTTCGACGTGGCCAAGGTCACGGAGCAGTCCAAGGAGAACCCGGTCTTCTACGTGCAGTACGCCCACGCCCGCTGCAAGTCGGTGCTGCGCCACGCGGCGGAGGCCTATCCCGGCTGGGATCTGTCCGGCGATGCCCTGGCCAAGGCCGACCTTACCCGCCTGTCGGCGCCGGAGGAGGTGGACCTGGTCCGGCAGATGCTGTCCTTCCCGCGCCTTGTGGAGGCGGCGGCGGAGGCACATGAGCCGCACCGGGTGGCCTTCTACCTGTATGACCTGGCCTCATCCTTCCACGGTTTGTGGAACAAGGGGCGGGACGACACCACCCTGCGCTTCCTGATCGAGACGGACCCGGAACTGACCCGGGCGCGGCTGGCGCTGGTCAAGTCCGTCTCGCTGGTGGTGGCCGCGGGCTTGCAGATCATGGGCGTGGAGCCCGTCGAGGAGATGCGCTGAGGCGCGAGGGAAAGCAGCATGTCCTTCCACGACGAGGATGATGGCCGGGAGCGGAACGAGGGGCTGCGGGTGGAGCCGGGCTACAACCCCCGCGCCGCCTATGGCGCGGGGTTGAGCGCCACGCCGCGGGCCCAGCCGCGCACGGCCCCGCCGGCCGATGACGGCTATGGGCAGCAGGGCTATGGCCAGCAGCACGGTTATGACGGCTATGATCAGCAGGGCTACGCCGTCTCGGCGGAGCGGCCGCGCAAGCGCACCGTCACGAGCGCGGCCATCCTGCTGCTGGGCGTCGGCGCCTTCGGCGGGATCATCTATTACGCCTACAGCCAGGGCATGCGGGCGGGCACCGAAAGCGTCGCCCCCATCCTGCGCGCCGACCCGACCCCCACCAAGGTGAAGCCGGAGCAGCCGGGCGGGCTGGACGTGCCGCACCAGGACAAGCTGGTCTATGACCGGCTGACCTCCGGCGGCAACCCCGGCCAGCCGGAGGTGGAGCGCCTGCTGCCCCCGCCGGAAACCCCGCTGGAGCGCCCCAAGGCCGAGCCGCCGCCGGAGCAGGTGGCCCAGGCCCCCGCGGAGGTCGCCCCACCGGAACCGCCGCCCGCTGCCACCGCGCCCGCCACCACCCCGGCGGCACCGCCCCCGGCCGACCCGCGCTACGCCACCGGCGGGCCGATCCCGCTGACGCCGCAAGCCCAGGCACCCAAGCCGGTGCCGCCGCCCGCGACCACCACCCAGCCTCCGGCCGCGACGGCACAGCCGGTGAAGCCGCTGACGCCCCCGCCGGCCCAGCAGGCCGCACCGAAGCCGGCCACCCCGGCCCCCAGCCAGACGGCAGCCCTCCCGGCCACGCCGCCTGCGCCCACGGCGCAGCCACCGGCACCGGCCGGCGCGGTGCGGGTCCAGGTCGGCGCGGTGGACGCGGAGTCCAAGGCGGCCGGTGAGTGGTCGCGCCTGCAACGCAAATTCCCCGGCGAACTCGGCGGCCTTTCCATGAGGACCACGAAGGTGGAGGTCCCTGGCAAGGGCACCTTCTTCCGCATCCAGGCGGGCCCCGTGGACGGCAGCCGGGCTTCCCAGGTCTGCGCGTCGCTGAAGGCCCAGGGCGTGGGGTGCATCATTGTCCGGTAAGGCACCCCTGGCCATCGCCTTCGGTTGCGCCGGAACCAGCCTGACCCCCGGGGAGCGCGCGCTGTTCCGGGAGGCTGATCCGCTGGGCTTCATCCTGTTCCGCCGGAACGTGGACAGCCCCGACCAGGTCCGGCGGCTGGTGGCGGAGATGCGCGACAGCGTCGGCCGCGACGCGCCCGTGCTGATCGACCAGGAAGGCGGCCGGGTGGCCCGCCTGCGCCCGCCGCACTGGCCCGCCCTGCCGGCGGCGCGCGCCTGCGGGGTGGTGGCGGAACGGGACCCGATACGGGGGACGCGTGCGTCGTGGCTGCATGGCCGGCTGCTGGCCCACATGCTGGCGGACCTGGGCATCGACGTGGACTGCGCCCCCGTGGCTGACGTGCCGGTGCCCGGCGCCCATGACGTGATCGGCGACCGCGCTTTCGCGGGGGAGCCGGGGCTCGTGGCCACCCTCGCGCGGGCCCAGGCGGAGGGGCTGATGGCTGGCGGGGTGCTGCCGGTGATGAAGCACATCCCCGGCCATGGCCGCGCCCATGTGGACAGCCACAAGGAACTGCCGGTGGTCCATGCCGACCGGATCGACCTGGAGCGGCAGGACTTCGCCCCGTTCCGCGACCTGGCCGACCTGCCGCTGGGCATGGTGGCACACGTGGTCTACACGGAAGTGGACCCGCACCGGCCCGCCAGCACCTCCAATACCGTGATTTCTGAGGTGGTCCGCGGCTGGATCGGCTTCCGGGGGCTGCTGTTCAGCGACGACATCGGCATGCAGGCCTTGAGCGGCACAGCCGGCCAACGGGCCGCGGCGGTGCTGGCCGGCGGCTGCGACGTGGCGCTCCATTGCGGGGGTGACTTCGCGGAGATGCAGGACGTGGCCGCCAATGGGCGGGCGCTGACCCCGGAGTCGCTGGCCCGCTGGCAGGCGGCAAAGGCGCTGGTACGGGCGCCTGAGCCGGCCGACGCACAAGAGCTTCGGGCCGAGTTGGACGCGATCCTGGCGGGTGGGGTGGCCTGAGATGGACGAGATTTCCGGCTTCATCCAGGCCCTGACCGTGGTGCTGCTCCCCGGGCTGGTCGCCATCACCTTCCATGAGGCGGCCCATGGCTATGTGGCCAAGCGCTTCGGGGACAACACGGCCTACATGCTGGGCCGGGTGACCTTCAACCCGCTGAAGCACATCGACCCGTTCGGCACCATCATCCTGCCCCTGATCATGTTCTTCACCACAGGGTTCCTGTTCGGCTGGGCCAAGCCCGTGCCGGTGGATTTCCGGAACCTGCGTGACCCGAAGCGGGACATGATCTGGGTGGCCCTGGCCGGGCCCGGTGTGAACATCTTCCTGGCCTTGATGTCCGCCTTCCTGCTGCACACCGTGCCGCTGATGCCGGAGGCCGCGCAGGAGTGGTTCCACCAGAACCTGCTGTTCTCCGTCCAGATCAACGTGTTGCTGGCCGTCTTCAACATGCTGCCGCTGCCGCCGCTGGATGGCGGGCGGGTGGTGACGGGGATCCTGCCCGGCCGGCTGTCCTACCAGTTCGCCAGCATCGAGCGCTATGGCATGCTGATCCTGCTGGCGGCCGTGTTCCTGGTGCCCTTCACTGCCCAGCAGCTCGGGTACAGCTTCAACCCGCTGTTCTATGTGCTGCTGCCGCCCATGGACTTCATCACGGACCTGATCGTCCGCGTGGCCGGGCTGACCTGACCTCCCATGGCGGACCCGTTGAGCCCAGACCCGTTCGACCAGCCCGTGCGCGACGGGACGCCGGAGGTGGTGGCCGACGCGCCGCTGCTGCTGGCCATCGACGGTTACGAAGGTCCCATCGACCTGCTGCTGACCCTGGCGCGCGACCAGAAGGTGGACCTGACCCGGGTCAGCATCCTGCAACTGGCCGACCAGTACCTGTCCTTCGTGGAGACGGCCAAGCGCCTGCGCCTGGAGTTGGCGGCGGACTATCTCGTGATGGCGGCCTGGCTGGCTTACCTGAAGTCCCGCCTGCTGCTACCCGAGCCGGAGACGGAGGAGCCCAGCGGCGAGGAGCTGGCCGCCGCCCTGGCTTTCCAGCTCCAGCGGCTGGAGGCCATGCAGGGCGTGGCCGCCCGACTTCTGGCCCGGCCCCGGCTGGGCCGCGACGTCTTCGCCCGCGGCGCGCCGGAGGACATGCCGGTGCTGGAGAAGCGCATCCATGAGGTGTCGCTCTACGACCTGCTGAAGGCCTATGGCGAGCACAAGCAGCGCCAGATGAAGCAGGGCCCCCTGACCATCGCCGCCACCGAGCTGTATTCCATTGAGGACGCGGTGGCCCGGGTGGAGGCCATGCTGGGCAAGCTGCCGAGCTGGACCAAGCTCAGCAGCTTCCTGCCCGCTGGCTGGCGCAGCGGCGGGGTGAAGACCCGCTCCGCCCTGGCCAGCACCTTCGTCGCCACGTTGGAGCTGGCCAAGGCCGGCCGGCTGGAGATTCGCCAGGAGGGGGCGTTCGGCCCCATCTTCCTGCGCACCCCGCAATCCCAGGAAGGGGGCACCTGACCCATGCCCATCCCCGACGACCGCAACCAGCAGCTCCGCCTCGTGGAGGCCATCCTCTTCGCCAGCGCCGACCCGGTGCCGGAAGAGGCGCTCCAGGCCCGTTTCGGGGAGGGGGTACAGGTGCGGGAGCTGCTGCTGGACCTGCAGGCGCTGTATGAGCACCGTGGCGTGAACCTGTCCGCCATGGGCGGCCGCTGGGCCTTCCGCACCGCCCCCGACCTGGGCGAGCACTTGCGCAGTGAGACGGAAGTGACGGCCAAGCTGTCCCGCGCCGCCATCGAGACCCTGGCCATCATCGCCTACCACCAGCCGGTGACCCGGGCGGAGATCGAGAGCATCCGCGGCGTGGCCACCAGCAAGGGCACCCTGGACATCCTGATGGAGGCGGGCTGGATCAAGCCGGGCCGCCGGCGGGAAACGCCGGGCCGGCCGGTCACCTGGGTGTCCACGCCCCATTTCCTGGACCATTTCGGCCTGGAGTCCCTGCGCGACCTGCCGGGGGTGGAGGATCTGCGCGCCGCCGGCCTGCTGGACAGCCGTTCCGGCATGGGTCCGCTGGCGCCGGTCGCCCTACCGGCGGAGGCCGAGCCGGAACCCGCCGAGGGCTGAGGGCGGGGGCCGGCGCAACAGGCCCATTGTCGCACGCGACTGATAATGGTTTGCATTCTGCGCTGGGCGTGACTTAATGGGCGGATATGGCCCCGCTCCCCGGGGCGCGATGTGGGTTCGTCGGCCATCATGGATGCGACGTTTCTGTCTCCCCCCGTTCCCGTTCTCCCCTCTGGCGCAGCCTGTCCGCGAGGGTGGAGGCTGCTGCCCCGGCCAAGGTCCCGGCTCGGGAACGTGGCAGCCCGGTGGACGCCCTGGGCCCCCGGCAGGCGCCGGCCGCGGCGGAGCTGCGGCCTGCCCTGGCTTTGGAGCGGGTAAGCCACCGCTACAAGGCCAAGGTAGCGGTGGACGATGTCAGCCTGCACATCGCCTCGGGGGAGATCGTCTGCCTGGTCGGCCCGTCGGGCTGTGGCAAGTCCACGCTGCTTCGCCTCGCGGCGGGGCTGGAGCGGCTGCAGCAGGGTACCGTCGCCATCGCCGGGAAGACCATTGCCGATCCGTCCGCGAGCCTGCCGCCGGAGCGGCGGGGAATCGGCCTGGTGTTCCAGGACTTCGCCCTGTTCCCGCACCTGACCGTGCTGGACAATGTCCGCTTCGGCCTCAACAAGCTGCCGCCCGCCACCCAGAAGGAGCGGGCGCTGGCCGCCCTGAAACAGGTGGGCATGGAGGCCTATGCCGCCGCCTACCCGGACGCCCTGTCCGGCGGGCAGCAGCAGCGGGTGGCTCTGGCCCGCGCCATGGCGCCCCAGCCGGCGGTGCTGCTGCTGGATGAGCCCTTCTCCGGCCTGGACACCCGCCTGCGTGAGACGATCCGGGACGAGACGCTGCATGTGCTGAAGCAGAGCGGGGCCGCCACACTGGTCGTCACCCACGACCCGGAGGAGGCCATGTTCCTGGCCGACCGCATCGCCCTGATGCGCGACGGCCGCATGGTCCAGGTGGGCAAACCGGTGGATCTCTACACCAAGCCTGTCTGCATCTTCGCCGCCAGCTTCTTCGGGGAGGTGAACCGCCTGCGCGGCACCGTCCGCCAGGGCCGGGTGGAGACGCCGGTGGGCAGCGTTCCGGCGGCCCGGCACGCGGACGGCACGGCCGTGGACGTGCTGATCCGGCCGGAGGGCCTGCGCCTGTCCGCCGACCCGGCCGCCGGCCCGGATGGGCGGCTGCCGTACCTGGCCCGGGTGGAGGCGGCCCGGCTGTTGGGGCGCACCAGCCTGGTGCATCTGCGGGTTTCGGACGGGCAGGGGGGCATCCACCTGCATTCCCGCATGCCCGGCCAGTTCCTCCCCGAGGAGGACAGCCATGTCTCGGTCACGCTCGACCCGCAACAGGCCTTCGTCTTTTCCGCAAGCGACCCCATGTAACGGGTGGCGTTGAGGTGTGGGGGGCGGCGTTGCGGCCCCCGACCCTTTCTGCCATTATCCCGCGCCAGCGTCCGGGGCGCCCCCGAACTGCGGAGAAAGCATAATGTCCATCGGTATTTGGCAGCTCGTCCTCGTGCTCGTTATCGTGCTCCTGCTCTTCGGGGCGGGGAAGCTGCCGCGGGTCATGGGTGACCTCGCCAAGGGCATGAAGAACTTCAAGCAGAACCTGAAGGAAGGCGAGGAGACGGAAGCGGTGGACGCCGGCCGGGCCATCCGGTCCGACACCGCCGTGCCGCCCGCGTCCACCCAGGGCACCGCCTCCAAGGAAGAGGCCAAGGGTTGAGGCCGGCCCCGTCACCTCTAGGACGCTGCCGCCATGCTTGACATCGGTTGGTCGGAGATCGCCGTCATCGCCGTGGTGGCCCTGCTGGTCATCGGGCCGAAGGACCTGCCGCGGGCCCTGGCGACCGTGGGCAAGTGGGTGCGCAAGGCACGCATGCTGGCCCGGGAGTTCCAGTCAAACGTGGATGAGATGGTCCGGCAAGCGGAACTGGAAGACCTGCGCAAGCAGGTGGACGAGGCCCGCAGCTTCAACCTGGCCACCCAGTTCGAGAAGACTGTGGACCCGGACGGCGGCCTGCGGAACGCGCTGAAGGTCGACGACACACCACGCCCCACCGCGGTGGATGCGGGCCGGGAGGCTGACAAGGCCCCGGCACCGGCGGCGCTTCCCCCGGCCCAGCCGGTGCCGACCCTGGAGGCCGACCCGGTGCCGGTCGCGGCCCCCGTCGCCCCGGCGGCCCCCGCCGAGGCCGCCCCGCTGCCCAAGGCGGCAGGCGACACTGCGGCGCGAGGCTGACCCCATGGCGATGCACAACATGCCCGCCGGCGAGGAAGAGGTCGATGCCAGCAAGATGCCGCTGCTCGACCACCTGATCGAGCTGCGCAACCGGCTGGTCTACAGCCTTGCAGCCCTGTTCATCGCTTTCCTTCTCTGCTTCTACTTCGCGGAAGCGATCTACAAGCTGCTGATGTACCCGCTGGTGCTGGCCTATGGCCCGGACGCGCAGAACCGGCGGATGATCTACACGGCGCCGCAGGAGGCGTTCCTGACCTATGTGAAGGTGGCGTTCTGGGGCGGGGCGCTGATCTCCTTCCCCATCATCGCCAACCAGGTCTGGAAATTCGTCGCCCCCGGCCTCTACAAGCACGAGAAGAAGGCGTTCCTGCCGTTCCTGGTGGCAACGCCGGTCCTGTTCAGCATCGGCGGGCTGCTGGTCTATTTCTTCATCATGCCCATGGCCCTGCGCTTCTTCATCGGCTTCGAGTCCGCCGGCGGTGAAGGAAGCCTCGCCATCGTGGCTGAGACGCGGGTGGCCGAGTACCTGTCGCTGGTGATGACGCTGATCTTCGCCTTCGGCATCGCGTTCCAGCTGCCCGTGTTGCTGACCCTGCTGGCCCGGGTGGGGCTGGTGACGGCGGACGGGCTGGCGTCCAAGCGGCGCTACGCCGTCGTCATCATCTTCGTCGCCGCGGCCATCCTCACCCCACCGGACGTGATCAGCCAGGTGGGCTTGGCCATCCCGCTGATCCTGCTCTACGAGGTCTCGGTCTTCATGGCCCGCCGGATCGAGAAGCAGCGCGCGGCGGCCGAGGAAGCCGAGGACGAGGCGGTCTGACGGCTGCACCGGGGCGGCATGGCAGGCGTTCGCCATGCCCCCAGGCAAGCGGTCAGCGCCCCGTGGGGATGCGGGCGATAACCTTGATCTCGAAGTCGAAGCCTGCCAGCCAGGTCACGCCGACCGCGGTCCAGTTCGGATAGGGCGGCGCCCCGATCAATTTGTTCCGCACCTCCATGAAGGTGGCGAACTGTGACGCCGGGTCGGTGTGGAAGGTGGTGACGTCCACCACGTCCCCGAAGCCGCACCCGGCCGCGGTCAGCACGGCGGCAAGGTTGTCGAAGGCAAGCCGGACCTGGGCGGCGTAGTCGGGTTCGGGCGTGCCGTCCATCCGGCTGCCCACCTGTCCCGAGACGAACAGCAGGTCGCCGGAGCGGATCGCCGCGGAATAGCGGTGCTGCTCATAAAGCGCGTGGCGGCCGGGCGGGAAGATCGCTTGGCGTTCGGGCATTGGACTGCTCCAGGTTGCTCTATGGGTCCGTGCGGTACGGGAGCGCGGGGGAGGGCCGGATTTTTTGGCCCTTCCCGGCGAGAGACCGTTTCGCGTACGGTGCGTATGTGATGGCATCACACATACGCTGCGTATGTCAATGCTGCTTTGAGTAAGGCGAGGAGCAGGGGATGGTCGGGAAACGGCGGGCGGAGATGATGGAGGAGACCCGGGCCAAGCTGGTCCGCGCCGCCCGCAAGGCCTTTGCCGAGCAAGGATATGCCGCCGCGTCCATGGATGAGCTGACGGCCACGGTGGGCCTGACGCGCGGCGCCCTCTATCACAATTTCGGCGACAAGCGCGGCCTGCTGCTGGCGGTGGTCAACCAGATCGACGGGGAAATGGCTGCCCAGGCCCGCGCCGTCGGCGCCCGGGCGGGCAATGCCTGGGAAGGGCTGCTGGCGGAGGGCATCGCCTATATCGAGATGGCGCTGGAGCCGGAGGTGCAGCGCATCGTGCTGCTGGACGGGCCGGCCTTCCTGGGGGACCCGTCGCTCTGGCCTAGCCAGAACAACTGCCTACAGGAGACGCGGCGGACGGTGGAACGGCTGGTAGCCCAGGGCATCGTCAAGCCGGTGGACCCGGAGGCCGCCGCCCGCCTGCTGAACGGGGCCGCGCTCAACGCCGCCTTGTGGGTGGCGGCCAGCCCGAACCCGCAGGAGGTGCTGGCCAAGGCGGTGGAGGCGTTCCGCTGCCTGGCGGGCGGCCTGCTGAAGCCCTGAGCGGCAGCGGCCATGGCTTGAAGTGCGGGACGGCGGGTGCCAGCTTCAGCGCATGATCCTGCCTGACGTGCTGGCCCCCGGCCTCGACCTCGTGCTGTGCGGCACGGCGCCGTCCCGCATCTCCGCCGCCAAGGCGGCCTATTACGCCAACCCCGGCAACCGGTTCTGGCCCACCCTGCATGAGGTGGGTCTGACGCCATGCCGGCTGGACCCGGCGGAGTACCGGCGGGTGCTGAATTACGGCATCGGCCTGACCGACCTGAACAAGACCGAGTTCGGCTGCGACCACGACCTGACCCCCGGAGCCTATGACGTGGCCGGGTTCAGGGCGAAGATGCTTGCCTGCCGGCCGACGGCCATCGCCTTCGACAGCAAGAACGCGGCGAAGGCGTTCTTCCGTGCCCCCGTCGTGCCCTATGGGCGGCAGGACGTGACCCTTGAGGGGATCGTGATCTTCGTCGTGCCGTCGCCATCCGGGCTGGCACGGCGCTTCTTCGACCTGGGTCCCTGGCAGGAACTGGGGGATTTCGTGGCCCGGCTGAGGAACCGGCGCGAAGAAGTGGGGGGTGCCTCGCAAAGGGGTTAAGGGCCCGATCTGTTCTTGGTCTGTTCTTGCAAGCTGCGAGTTTGCAGCCATATATTGGTCTCCCGAGTCGCCGTCCCCGGGTAGGGCATGAGGCGACCGGCAGGAGGCTGATCAGCATGGTGAAGATGACCAAAGGGCCCGCCGACCAGACCGCCGCGCCGCAGGAGAATCCCGCGGCGGCCGACGTGGCCAAGAGCAAGAGCGAGAAGGTGGTGGCCCTGCGTGAGCATCTGGGCCTGTGGAACCGCCTGAAGCGGACCGACCCGAAGGCGACGAAGCCATTCCAGCGGTCCGGCGGCTTCCGCGGCACCCAGATCGACCCCACCTGGCGCCTGCAGCAGATGACCGAGCAGTTCGGGCCCGTGGGCCAGGGCTGGGGCTATGAGCAGACCGAGTGGACCGTCGTCGAGCGCATGGTCTTCGTCTGCGTCAAGGTCTGGTACCGCGACCCGGAGAACGGCACCGTCGCCTGGACGGGCCCGCAGTGGGGCGGGACGGAGCTGGTGCGCCGCCGCCGCGACGGCTCGGAGGAGCCGAACGACGAGGCGTTCAAGATGTCCATCACCGACGCGGTGGGCAAATGCCTGGTCCAGCTCGGCCTGGCGGCGGACGTCCATATGGGCCAGTTCGACGACAGCAAGTACCGGGAGGAGTCGGAGGCCTATTTCACGGCCAAGGCCAACCCGGACACCCAGCCCGCCGCTGTGGAGGCCTTCGAGGCCCAGATCAAGGCGAAGCTGGACAAGGTGGCCGACCTGGACGCGCTGGACACCCTCTGGCGCAGCGGTACCGCCACCCGGGTGCGGGAGATCGGCTTGGTGGACAAGGCCGCCCAGCACCGCATCACCAGCCACTTCGCCCAGAAGAAGGCGGAGATCCTTGCGAACGAGCGCGCCCCGGGTCCCGGCCGCGAGGCCGCCTGAGGCCAGGGAGGAACGCACATGCCACGCCTGCCTTTCAGGAAGTGCGAATTCGCAGCTCAAGCGGCCCGGGCTGCTTCCATGTCCGGCACGGCGCCCAGCGGGCTGTTCGGCCGGGCGGCCTTCGAGCGCGACTTGCTGGAGCGCAGCCCGCGCCGCCCGACCTGGTGGGCTGACCCGCAGGCCCGCGATGCCCGCTACCGCGCCTGGGTGCAGGCGGAGGCCGGCGGCATGGTTGCCCAGTTGGGACGGTTGGAGCTGGCGGAGGCCGAGTCGGGTGTCGCCGCCAGCGTGCGGCGGGTGATGGCGGCCTGCGCGGAGGACATGGCCTGGGCAGAAGCCGGTTCAGGCCCACGCGAACAGGACGGGGATGCGCGGCGCGACGCCGCCTGACCGAGGGGGAACGAGGGGAATGGCTGTGATGACCGACAAGATGACCCTGGACCAGCTCCGCCGCCGGCTGCGCACCGTGCATGCCCGCCTGGGCATGGAAGGGCGGCTGGCGCTCACCCTGGACCAGGACGTGGGCGACCGCTGCTACGTCACCCATTGGGTCCGCCCCGACGGCAGCGCCTTTGAGGACTGCCGGGCCGTGGGGCAGGGCACGGTGGTGGAGTGTCTGGCGGCGCTGGAGCGCTATGCCGCCGCCTATCGGCCGCAGCTTACCGCCGAGGATGTGGGCCGCACCCTGGGCCTGCTGCCCCGCGGCCGACTGTCGGGCTGAAGGTCGCGGCGGAGTGACGGGCCGTGGGTGTGGCCACGCTTGCACCCATTCTCGCTAATCGCTCCAACTCTGGCTGGAGTGGAAGCCGAATCTTGCCGCCATGTCCCCTGCTCCAGAGGGAGAGGGGACGCAAGGGCGGCGTTCAGCCAACCTGCTTTGCCGCGGTGGCGACTTTCGAATTCGAAAGTCGGGCTCCGTTGGTATCCACCAGCCTCACGACCTCAGAACGGGATCGTCCCCCGCACCGGTTCCCGCATGCCGGTGAAGGGGAAGGGGTCCCGCCCCATCGCCCGGGCCTGCTTCACCCCGTCATAACGGCGGGCGTACTTGCCGATGAAACCCTTCTGGCAGGCGCGGCCGAAACGCTTGGCGGCGTCTTCGAACCGGTCCTCCGGCCGGACCCAACTGACATGCGGGGTGCCGGTGCGGGCGTCAGCGCGCAGGAAGCGGCCGATGCCGCGCTCGCCGTCGCGCACCCACTGGCCGGGTTGCAGATGCAGGGCACCCCGGGCCAGCAGCAGGCGGACCTGCGGGGTCAGCTCGATGGTGGGAAGGTAACGCATGGGGGGCCTCGCTGGGCCCCGTCCGGCATGGGTTCCGGCCGCCGCGGGCCTGAAAGGCTGCGGCATTCGGGGGCCCGGCGGGTCGGGGCTGATGTCTTGGGATTGTCACTTATATGGGCATTTCCTCCTGGATGTTCCAGGTCTGTTCGCCTATCTTTTCCAGAACAGAACAGGAACATATTGGAGCATCGCCCCATGGCTATCGCAGCCGCCACCGCTGGCCGCAGCCGTCCCAACACGCTTCCTTCCGTGGCGGACCGCGTCGCCTTGGCCCTTTCCCGCGGCACGCTGATGCAATGGCTGCAAGTGGAGGACGGGGCCCAGGCCGCGGAGGCCAAGGCGCTGCTGTCCGCCGCCAAGGCCAAGCACATCCAGGTGCTGACCGACGCGCAGGTGGCGGAGCGCCACGCCAAGGCCCTGGCCGAGGTCACCGCCCGTGCCTTCGCCACCACACCGGCCCCGGTCGCACCGGTGATCGAGGTGGAGGAGGCGCCGAAGCCTGCCGCCCTGAAGTCTCGCCGAAAGGCCGTCGCGGCGCCGAAGCCCACCGCCCGCCGGGCTCCCGCCCACCATCCGATCCCCATCGCCGCGGAGTGAAGGAATGCCGCCGCTCGACACCGGCACGGACCGCTATGACCTCTCCGGGACCGTGGAACGCGTGACGTTCCACAACCCGGACACGGGCTTCAGCGTGCTGAAGGTGAAGGCGCGCGGCCACCAGAAGCCCGTCGCCGTCGTCGCCCACGCCCCCTCCATCGAGCCGGGAGAGCGGCTGCGGGCCCGGGGCACCTGGGTGCATGACCCGAAATACGGGTTGCAGTTCAAGGCGGAGGAGGTGACCTCCACCTTGCCGCGCACGGTGGATGGGATCGAGCGCTACCTGGGGTCCGGCCTGATCGAAGGGGTGGGGCCGATCCATGCCGCCAAGCTGGTGGAGGCATTCGGGGAACAGACCCTCGACGTGATCGAGCGGCAGCCCTGGCGACTGCGCCAGGTCAGCGGCATCGGCCCGGTGCGGGCTGAGTGCATCCGCAGCGCCTGGAGCCACCAGCAGACCCTGCGCGACCTCGTCCTGTTCCTGGGCACACACGGCATCGCGCCGGAGCGGGCCTTGCGCATCCACCAGGCCTATGGCGGTGCCGCCCTGGCCCGGGTCAGTGCCGACCCGTACCGCGTGGCGGCGGACGTGCGCGGCTTCGGCTTCGAGGCGGCGGACGGCTTGGCCCAGTCGCTGGGCTTGGCGCCGGACGACCCGCAGCGCTTGCAGGCGGGCTTGCGCCACTTGCTGGACGCGGCGGCGGAGGAGGGGAGCTGCGGCCTGTCGGAGGCGGAGCTGCTGGACCGCGCCGCCGGCCTGCTGGGGGCGGAGACGCCGAAGCTGATGCGGGCGCTGACGACCGAGGTGGAGGCCGGCACCATCGTGGTGGAGGAGCTGGGCGGGGAGCGCTGCGTGTTCCCGGCTTGGCTGCACCGGACGGAGCGGTCCGTGGCCAACCGGCTTGTGGCCCTGTCCCGTGGGACGCTGCCCTGGCCGGCCTTCGAGGTGACGCCGGCCCTGGCCACCCTGGCGGTGGAGACGGGCATGGTCCTGGCCCCCAGTCAGCAGGCAGCGCTGGAAGCGGTGCTGCGCTCCAAGGTCTGCGTCATGACCGGCGGCCCCGGCGTGGGCAAGACCACCCTGGTGAACACGGTGGTCAAGGTGCTGCGCGCCCGCGGGGTGGAGGTGGCCCTGGCCGCGCCCACCGGCCGCGCGGCCAAACGGCTGGCGGAGGCGACGGGACATGAGGCCCGCACCATCCACCGCCTTCTGGAGGTGGACCCGAATGGGGGCTTCCGCCGCAACCAGGACCGGCCCCTGCCCATCGACTTGCTGGTGGTGGATGAGGTGTCCATGTTGGACGTGCGGCTGATGGCCTCCCTGTTGGCCGCGCTGCCGCTGCGGGCGGCGCTGCTGCTGGTGGGGGACGTGGACCAGTTGCCCTCTGTCGGCCCGGGTCGGGTGCTGGGCGACGTCATCGCGTCCGGCACCATCCCCGTGGTGCGCCTGCGCGAGGTGTTCCGCCAAGCGGCGGAGAGCCGGATCATCCAGGCCGCCCACCGGGTCAACGCCGGGGAGCGGCCCCTGCCGCCCGCAGCCGGGGAGGAGAGCGACTTCTACCTGGTGGAAAGCCGCAGTGCCGACGGCTGCCTGGACAAGCTGTTGCAGATGGTCACCAAGCGCATCCCGGAGCGGTTCGGCCTGGACCCGGTCAAGGACGTGCAGGTGATCTGCCCCATGAACAAGGGCGGCCTGGGCACCCGCGCCCTGAACGCCGCCCTGCAACAGGCCCTCAACCCCGCCACCGGCCCCCGCCTGCACCGCGGCCCCTATGCCTATGCCGTGGGGGACAAGGTCATGCAGGTGGAGAACGACCATGAACAGGACGTCTTCAATGGCGACATGGGCGTGGTCACTGCCGTGGACCTGGACAACCAGGCCCTGACGGTGGAGTTCGACGGGAGGCCGCTCCGCTACGCCGGTGGGGACCTGGAACGGCTGTCCCTGGCCTATGCCGTCACGGTGCACAAGGCGCAGGGGTCGGAGTACCCGGCCGTGGTCATCCCCCTGACCCTGCAGCATGCGCCGCTGTTGCAGCGGACCCTGCTCTATACCGGCATCACCCGCGGGCGGAAGCTGGTGGTGCTGGTGGGGGACGGGAAGGCGCTGGAACATGCGGTGCGCAACGTGCGCGCCCGGCCTCGGCGGTCCACCCTGGCCACCCGGCTGAAGGAGGCCCTGGCTCAGGCCCGCAAGGCGCGGACCAGCTGGACCGCCACCCCGGCGACGGAGGCGCCATCATACAGCATGGGGCAGCAGCTCGAATCCGTGCTGACCGGCACCAGCAGCGGCGGGTAATAGCGGTAGCCGCAGGCCTCCTCCCCGTCCAGCACCACCACCATGTCGCCGTTGCGGGCGGGGACCGTATCCGCCGGCTCCACCACCACATGGTCCTGGGGCAACCAGCCACCGGCGTTCATGTGCAGGCTGGTGATGCGCATGGCGAAGGCGCGGGGGCTGGGGACGGGGTCGGCAGGCACGGTGGGCGTGCCGCCGCGCAGCAGCTTCTCCAGGAACGCCATGCCATCACGCTCCGGCAGGGCCAGCAATTCCTTGGCCGCCTGCGCCTCCAGCACCGGCACGCGGGCGGCGGAGGGGAAGGCGGGCTCTTCCAGGAAGCGGGGCTCCCGGCCCGCGGCAAGGGCCAGACGGCCGATGGTGTCGGCGCTGGGTAGGCTGGCCGTGGCGGGGTCCTTCAGGAAACGGGTGATGTTGGTGGGCGTGACCTCGGCAAGCCGGGCCC
Organism: Aerophototrophica crusticola; assembly: GCF_012913305.1. Taxonomy (NCBI): domain Bacteria; kingdom Pseudomonadati; phylum Pseudomonadota; class Alphaproteobacteria; order Rhodospirillales; family Rhodospirillaceae; genus Aerophototrophica; species Aerophototrophica crusticola. Next base: position 1,407,773 of record NZ_CP051775.1, read on the forward strand.
AGGCGGCGGCGGTCCAGCGCCGCTCCGCCATCACGTCCCGCATCCACCCCGACAGTGCCTTCCGCACCCGGTCCATGGCCTACCCCTCTGCTCATCCGAGGTCACCAGGGTGGTAGGGAGGATGCGATTTCGCAAGCTTTGGCCGGTGGACAGGCTTGTGGATTACGGTGATTGATGCGGAATCGCAGTGGATCGGAGGTCGGGTCAGGCGCTCCAAGTCGTAGTCCGACAGCCCATAACATCTTGATTCAACATCGGATTCTGCGGGCGAAAGCGCGCTAATCCGACCGACGATCCCTCACAGCCAGGAAATTTCCTTATCCGACATCGGATCACCCCAGGGCTCCGCCTTTGCGGTGTATTGCGGGGAAACCCGGCCGAATCGGAGGGTGATCCTGCCGTCGCGGGACCGGCTGAGATAGAGGCCCTCCGCGACAAAGGCGATGCGGGCGTCCTCCGGCATCAGCGCCTTCAGCCCTGCCTCAGCAGCCCGGTAGGCGGCCCAATCCTCCCGGCATGTCAGCAAGGTGGCCGCATGGGATGCGAACTCGTTGTGGCGACCCATGTCCACGATCCGCATCTGGTCAAGGTCGGGGGCTGGGACGGGCAGGGGATCGCCGGGCTCGATGTCATTCTCCACATGCCACCAGAAGGCCTGGAGGTTTTCCATCAGCCTCGCCTGGTCCGGCGCGCTGTAGGGGATGGCAAGCCAGGAGTAGGAGCCGGGCCGCAGGATGGACAGCACCGCCTTGTCCAATCCCGCGACCAGCATCTGGTGCTGGACCTGCCAGTAATACTGCTCCCCCAACTCCTCATCCGATTTTGGGCTGCCGCAGAACTTGGCTTCCAACAGCGTGTCGGGCTTGGCGAAGGGGTCGAGGGGGAATGCCTCCCAAGTCAGGAAATCCGGGTGGCAGACCAGCCAATCATGCTGCGAGTGGGCATAGCTGCGCCCGTTGGCAGGCAGGCAGGGCAGGCCGGTGCGGCGTTCCCAGAACTTCGGGTGCAGCGCCTCCGTCACGATGCCGATCTGCACGGCGGGGACGAAGTCCAAATTGTCCGGCTCTACCCGGCCCGTCTTCTCCAGCCAGAGCTGGTGCCAATCCCCGGCCATGACCCGCGTCGCGTCAGAGGAGCCGAGGCGGCGGGAACGGTATTGGCGCTGGTCCGGACTGATGGCCATGGGATGGCTTATCCTCGTGCACTGCGGAGTCGCTGTCATTTGGTGATTTGTTCCGGTCAGGCAACGTGAATGCCTGCGCAGTCGCAGTGTCCATCGCCACGTCCCATGTTTTGCCCCGACGGGGTGCCCCTGTTATGCTATGTCTACCCCATACAGGCGTGACCCGGCGGAGCGTGCGGCCATGGCGGACCAGGACGATATCGACGCGATGTTCGGAGAGGCAGGCGGGGCCAACCCGGCCAAGGCCGCGCCCGAGGCGATGGAGATCAGCGCCGTCTATGACACGGAGGTGGAGGTCAGCGTGGTGCTTGGCACCTCGACCATCCGTGTGCGTGACCTGCTGAAGCTGGGCCGCGGTGCCATCGTGGAACTGGACCGCAAGATCGACGACCTCAGCGACATCATCGTTTCCGGCCGCATGGTGGGGCGGGGGGAGGTGACGATCGTGGAGGACAAGATCGCCGTGACCTTCCGGGAATTCGCTCGCATCAACGGGTAAAGGTCGGGCGGCATCCCCCCGGGGAATGCGCGCAAAAAGAAAGCCGGCTGACGAATCAGCCGGCGAAGATGAAGGGAGCCTCATAAGGAGGTTGCTAAACCGTGGCAGCGCTGCCACGGTCAAGCCCTCTCTATATAGACCCTGGCATCGGTGAAGAAAAGATAAAAAGCGTGTGCCTCAGGCCACACATTAGGGGGTCTACTCCCCTCAATCGCCGCGTACTTCTTCCACCATCGCCTCCAACTTCTCGAAATCGCGGATAAGCAGGCTGTTGCCATGCCGTTCGACGATGTGGTCGCGGGCCAAGTCGCTCATCACCCGCGCCACGGTTTCCCGCGTGGTGCTGACACGGCTGGCGATGTCGCTGTGGATGGGTACCGGGGTGATCTCCGCCGTGTTGTCCGGCTTCAGGCCCGGCTTGGCAAGACGCAGCAGCTCGGCATGGACCCGGTTGTTGGCGCCCAGGGTGCTGAGGTCCATGATTCGGCCGGTGGAGGCACGGACGATGCGCGCCAGCCGCTTCATCACCTGCCATGCCACCTCCGGGTGCTTGGTCACCGTTTCCTGGAACAGGCGCGGCGACATGAAGGCGACATGGGTCTCCGTCAGCGCCACGATGCTGGCGGAGCGCGGTTCCCCGTCTATGGCGGACAGTTCCCCCAGGTAACCGCCGGCGTTCACGTCGTCGAAGGTGATCTCCCGGCCCGAGAGGGAATAGTTCACCACCCGGACCCGGCCCTCCACGATCATGCAGACGTCCCGGCTTTCCGAGGCACGGTCGATGATCTGCTCCCCCGGGTGGAAGTGGCGCCAGCTGCACTGCCGCGCGAGGGACGCCCGCTCCTCTGCCGTGCAGGCGCGGAACAGGTCGATATGGTCGAGGCTGGCGGGATGAAGCTCGGTCACGGGAGGTGCTTTCCGCTATGGGACCTTGGCAGGATACCCCATACGGTTCCAGCGGCAAACCTCCCCTCGTGAATGAATTGCCCTGCGAGGCGCAGCGGCTCAGGCGGTACCGCGCCGGGGCGCCAGGGCCGACTCCTCGACCCGGATGCGCCACGCCAGCAAGGCCGCGTTCAGCAGGCTGAAGACCACGGCAACCTCCCACGCCCCGAAGGCCAGGGGCAGCACCGCGATCTCCCCCGTCACGATGAGGTAGTTGGGATGGCGGACGAAGCGGAAGGGCCCGCCTCGGACCAGGGGAGCGGTGGGCAGGGTGATGATGCGGGTCGTCCAGTAGGGGCCCAGGGTGGCGATCACCCAGACGCGGCCAAGCTGTAGCACCAGGAAGACGGCCAGCAACGCCCATGAGACAGGCGCGTCCCCAGGCACAAGGGTGAACAGGGCCAGCAGCCAGGCCGTGTGCAGCAATGGGAACAGCGGATAGTGCCCGGCGCCGATCTCCACCGCGCCCATGTCCTTCAGGTGGCGGGTGTTCCGGGCGGCAAGGACGAGTTCGGCGATGCGCTGGGCGGCCACCAGCAGCACGACCAATTGCGGCAGGCCGGGTTCCATGGCTGCCTCCCTCACAGGTCCAGCAGGGCCATGCCGGCGGTGAAGCCGGGGCCCAGCGCCATCATCAGGTGGGGTCCCCTGGCGCCGCTGGCGATCCGCCGTTCCAGCACGAACAGGGCCGTGGCGGCGGACATGTTGCCATGTTCCCGCAGCACCTCCCGCGCCTCGCCGAGCCCCTCATGGCAGGGGGCCAGGACCTCGGCAAGGGAATCCAGCACCTTGGCCCCGCCGGGATGGCAGACGGTGCCGGCCAGGCTCTCCCTCGTGTGGCCATTGCGCTCCAGGAACGTTTCCATCACGGGACCGAAACGGTCCCGCACCAGGGCGGGGATGCTCTGGCTGAAGATCACGCCCATGCCGTCGGGCTCCACGCTCCACCCCATGATGCCCAGCGTGTCCGGCCAGGTATGCTCCCCCCAGGCCGTCACCGCAGGGCCTCGGCCGTCCGGGTCGGCCCGGAACAGGCAGGCGGCCCCGCCATCGCCAAACAGGGCAGTGGCGATGACGTTGGCCTTGGAGAGGTCGTTGTGCCGGAAGGACAGGGCGCACAACTCCACCACCAGGAACAGCACCGTTTTGCCCGGCATGCTGGCCGCCCAGTTGGCGGCGCGTGACAGGCCGATCACCCCACCGGCACAGCCCAGGCCGAAGACGGGCAGCCGCTGCACGTCCCGCCGCAAACCCATCCGCTCCATCAGCAGGGCGTCCAGGCTGGGGGTAGCGATCCCGGTGGAGGAGACGCAGAGGATGGCATCGATGGCATTGGCTTGCAGGTCGGCCCGGGCCAGGGCCTTGCGGGTAGCCTGCTCCAGCACGTCCAGGGCGCTGTCCAGGTAGACGGCATTGCGCTCCGGCCAGCCGCGGGGCTGCATGTACCAGTCGATGGGCACGCAGGAGAACCGAGCGTCGATTCCGGCGTTGGTGAAGACGGGGGCGAGCCGGTCGAAGTCCCGCAGCCTGTCCGCGAACACTTGGCGGGCCGCGTCCCGGGTCAGTTCCTGCGGGAAACGGTAGGGTGGGGTGGCCGTGGCCATCCCAATCAATCTTGCTGTCGCCATCATGCCCCCGGAAGGGTAGGACCCGTGTCTGTCAGGTCAACGGTGCGGGACGGCGAAAAGTCACCCATCGGTAACCGATTTAGTGCAAAAAAGGGTGGCCGGGTCTGGTGGAACAAACAGAGTTTGCTCACATGCTTAACCCTGGTCCCCTAGGCTGGGGTGGCCGGCACGAGAAGGGGTACCATGGGCCAGTCACCGTTGATTCCCATCCACCGACGCTGGGGGATGAGCCTTGCCGCGCGGCTGAGGGCCTACCTGTTCGCCGGCATCCTGGTGACGGCACCCATCAGCATCACCCTCTATATCGCCTGGATCATCATCGACGCCGTGGACCGTATGGTCTCCGGGATCATCCCGGCGGCCTATAACCCGGAAAGCCTGCTGCCCGTCACCATCCCAGGCGTCGGCCTGCTGGTGGTGCTGGTCTTCCTGATCCTGGTGGGCATGTTCGCCGCCGGCTTCGTCGGCCGCGGGCTGGTGCATATCGGCGAGGGGGTGGTGGGTCGGATGCCCGTCCTGCGCGGCATCTATTCCAGCGTGAAGCAGATCTTCGAGACGGTCCTGGCCAACAAGTCCAACGCCTTCCGGGAGGTGGTGCTGGTGGAGTTCCCCCGCCGGGGCGCCTGGACCATGGCCTTCGTCACCGCGCCGACGACGGGGGAGGTGAAGGACCTGGTCGGCGATGACGAGTTGCTGAACGTCTTCGTCCCCACCACCCCCAACCCAACCGGCGGCTACCTGCTGTTCGTGCCGCGACGGGAGGTGCGCACCCTGACGATGACGGTGGAGGAGGGGCTGAAGTTCATCATTTCCGGCGGCATCGTCACCGGCCCGGACCGACGCCCGGTGCCGGAGCAGGACCGGCAGAAGCTGCTGGCGGGGGAGTGAGCAGGTAGGTCGGATTAGCGACCGGAGGTCGCGTAATCCGACGGCAAGGATAACCCCCGGGATGTCGGATTACGCCGCAGGGCGGCTAATCCGATCTATGACCCGCTTCGTTCCCGGGCGAAGCGGACAGCTTCCTCCGCCGCCTTGAACAGGGCCTTGGCCTTGTTCACCGTCTCCTGGTACTCGGCCTCCGGGTCGCTGTCGGCCACCACGCCGCCGCCCGCCTGCACATACATCATCCCGTCCTTCAGCACGGCGGTACGCAGGGCGATGCAGGTGTCCATGGTGCCGTTAGCGGCGAAATAGCCGATGCAGCCGCCATAGATGCCGCGGCGGGTCTTCTCCAACTCGTCGATGATCTCCATGGCCCGGATCTTGGGCGCGCCGGAGACGGTACCGGCGGGGAAGCCGGCCACCAGGGCGTCCACGGCGGTGAAGCCGGGGTCCACCTTGCCCTCCACGTTGGAGACGATGTGCATGACGTGGCTGTAGTACTCGATGGTGAACTTCTCCGTCACCACCACGGTGCCCGTCTGCGCCACCCGGCCCACGTCGTTGCGGCCCAGGTCCAACAACATCAAATGTTCCGCCAGCTCCTTCGGGTCGGACAGCAGCTCGGCCGCCAGGGCCTTGTCCTCCGCCGCGTCGCGGCCTCGGCGGCGGGTGCCGGCGATGGGGCGGATGGTGACGGTGTTGTCGCGCAGGCGCACCAGGATCTCCGGGCTGGCCCCGACCACGGCCAGGTGCCCGAAATCCAGGTAGAACATGAAGGGCGACGGGTTCAGCCGACGCAGCGCCCGGTACAGGGCGAAGGCCGGCAGGGTGAAGGGCACGGAGAACCGTTGGCTGGGCACCACCTGGAAGATGTCGCCGGCGCGGATGTACTCCTTCGCCTTCTCCACGATGCCATGATACTCCTGCCGCGCCGTGTTGGAGCTGGGCGGGGGCAGGGGGCTGACGTCCCAGTCTGTCTCATGGGCCGCGGGAACCGGCCCGTCCAGGTCGGCCAGCGCCTCCGCCAACCGGGCCTTCGCCGCCTCATAGGCGTCCGCGGCACTCATGCCCGGCACCGGGCGGACCGGGGTCACGATGGTGACCACGTTCTCGATCCCGTCAAAGATCGCCATGATGGTCGGCCGGATCAGGAAGGCGTCGTCCAGGTCCAGCTCATCCGGGTTGCTGTCCGGCAGCTTCTCCATCAGCCGGACCATGTCATAGCCCAGATAGCCGAACAGGCCCGCCGACATGGGCGGCAGCCCCTCCGGCAGGTCGATCCGGCTCTCCGCCAGCAGGTCCGACAGGGCCTTCAGCGGGTGCCCCGGATGGGGTTGGAAGGCGTCCGGGTCCGTATCCGGGCTGCGGTTGATCTCCGCCACCGTGCCGCGGCAGCGCCAGATCAGGTCGGGCTTCAGCCCGATCAGGGAATAGCGGCCCCGGATGGAGCCGCCGGTGACCGACTCCAGCAGGAAGGCGTTCTTCCGGCCGCGGCCCAGCTTCAGCATGGCCGAGACGGGCGTGTCCAGGTCGCTGACCAGCCGCGTCCACATCACTTGCGCCTGACCGGCGTCATAGGCGGTGACGAAGGCGGGCTGTTCGGGATAGCTGCGCAAGGCCGTCACTCCGGCTGGCGGTACATCTGGTCGATGGCGGCGCGGTTCACCGTCACGCCATAGCGGGCGCGAAGGGCGGCCAGGTACTCGCCGGCCAGGTCGCCGGCCAGGGTCTCGGCCGCCTGGGTGCGGATCGCCTCCACCTGGGCCGCGTTCGCGGCGGGATCGACGGGGACCACCTGCACCAGCTTGGCCACGACATAGCCGTCCGCCGTCTCACCGGAAGCGACGGCGTTGGGCTGCGCGGCGAACAACTCCGCCAGGACGCCCGGGGAACCGGGGCGTTGCGGCCGGCATTGCGCAGCAGCGGCTGCGTGCGGGCGAACAGGGCACCCTTCAACCCGGCCGCGGTGGCGGCGGGATCGGCGCCCTCCTTCAGCTTGGCCACGATCTCGTCCGCCTTCGCCTTGGCGGCAACCGACCGCTGCTCTGCCTTCCAATCGGCGATGACCTGGGCCTTCACCTGGTCCAGGGGGCGGAGCTGGGCGGGCTCCACCATCCCGACCTGGACGGCGTAATAGCTGTTGGCCTCACCCTCCTTCACGCCGCTGTTCTCCCCGGACTTCAGGGAGAAGCCGTTCTCCAGCACCGGGGCCAGGGTGGCGCCGAGCTGGGCGGCGGCGGGCAGGGGCTTGCCGTCGGGGCCGTTGCCCTGGTTGTCCACCCGTTCCAGGGTGGTGACTTTGGCACCCACCTGGCCAGCGGCCTCCTCCAGGCTCGCGCCCCCGGCCAGGGCGTCGTCCAGCTTGGTGGAGGCCTGGAAGACCTGGTCCAGGGCGCGCTCACGGCGCAGCTCCGCCCGGAGTTCCTCCTTGACCTCATCATAGGTCCTGGTGCCCCCGACCTTCACGTCCTTCACGGTAAGGACGTGGAAACCGAAGGCCGACTCCACCGGGCCCACATTGGTGCCCGCGGCGGCGGAGAAGACGGGGTCGGCCAGTTCGGGCGGCAGGGCGTCCTTTGTGCTGTCCTCCAGGGTCACGGCCTCCAGGCCGGCATCCTTGGCCACCTGCTCCACGGTCCTGCCGCCGTTGAGAGCCGCAAGGGCCTTCTCGGCAGCCGCCTTGTCAGCGAAGACGGCCTGTACGATGCTGCGCCGCTCCGGCGTCACGAACTCCGCCGCGCGGTTGTCATAGGCGGCCCGGACATCCTCGTCCGACACCTCAATGCCGCCGGCCAGGGCGTCGGCGGTCAGGGTGGCCACCTGCAGGGTGCGGTACTCAGGTGCCGTGTAGCGCACGGCCTTGTCCTGGTGGTACTGGGCAACGGCCGCGTCGTCCGGATTGGCCGGCTCGGCCATGGCGGCGTTGGGGATGGTGACGACGTCGAAGACCCGCTGCTCCTGCCGGTAGCGGAACAGGGACTCCGCCAGGGTCTTGGAGCCGGCGGTACCGCCGGTGATGCCGCCCACCAGGGTGCTGCGGGCGATGTCGGAGCGCATCTGCTCCACGAAGGCCTGCTCGGTCAGGCCGTTCTCCGCCAGCACGGCGCGCATGACGTTGGGGTCGAACTGGCCAAGCCCGTTACGGAAGGCCGGGAAGGTGCTGGCTTCCCGGGCCACGGCTGCGTCGCCCACGCGCAGGCCCTGGTCCTTGGCGGCCAGGGACAGCAGGGTGCGCTGGATGATCTGCTCCAGGGCCCGGTCCACCAGGCCGAACTGGCGGGCCTGCTCGTCCGTCAGCTCCGGGCCGACGATCTGGCGCAGGCGGCGGATCTCCGACCGGTACTCCCGGTCCAGCTCCTGGGGCGTGATCTTGACGTCGCCGATCTCGGCGACACCGCCGCCGACCCCACCCGTGAGCGGGCCCATGCCCCAGAAGCCGAAGCTGACGATCAGCAGGATGAACAGGATCTTCACGACCCAGGAGCCGGCGGTGCCGCGGATGGACTGGAGCATTGGGAGTACGGGTCTTCTGGTTCGGGCGCACGCGCGCGGATACGCCGGGGGTTCCCGGAAAGCGGCGCATCATAGAGAGGCGGTTCCGTGGGGGCAAGCCTGGGGGACTTTGGCGCACCCCCTGCCGGGCCTGTGGCGTAACGGACCCTGGCCTGTTACAGCAGCGCCCATGATCGGCACGGCCAATCGTGCCGACCACGGACCGCCACGAGGGACTTAGGGGAGGACAGGCATGGCCGCGCGCCGCAAGCTGATCGCCGGGAACTGGAAGATGAACTGCCTGCGGGCGGAGGGGTTGGCCCTGGTGGGCGAGCTGTCACGCCGGCTCGAGTCGGCCAAGGACCCGGTTTTCGACATGCTGGTCTGCCCGCCCGCCACCCTGGTCGCCCCCGTGGCCGACGCGCTTAAGGGCGGGAAGCTGGCCGTGGGCGGCCAGGACTGCCATGCCAAGGAGAAGGGCGCCCATACCGGCGACGTCTCCGCCCCCATGCTGAAGGATCTGGGCTGCACGGCCGTGATCGTCGGCCACTCGGAGCGGCGCCAGGACCATGGGGAAACGGACGCGGTGGTGAAGGCCAAGGCCACCGCCGTGCATGTGGCCCACATGACCGCCATCATCTGCGTGGGTGAGACGGAGGCGGAGCGCGACGCCGGCAAGGCGGAAGACGTGGTGGCCGGGCAGCTGCGCGGCTCCATCCCCCAGGGTTCCAGCGCCGCGAACACCGTCATCGCCTATGAGCCGGTCTGGGCCATCGGTACCGGCCGCACCCCGACCAACGACGACATAGCGGCCATGCACGCCATGATCCGCCGCACGCTGGACGGGCTGGTTGCGCACCCCGAATCCGTGCGCATCTTATATGGCGGCTCCGTGAAGCCCTCCAACGCCGTGGAGATCATGGCGCTGGCCGATGTGGACGGGGCCCTGGTGGGCGGGGCCAGCCTGAAGGCGGACGACTTTTGGGCCATTGCGGAATCTTGCCGCTAGCGCTCCGCCGCCTGAGCTAGTAATGAAGCGGCCGATGGCAAGCGGCCCGCCCGCGCGACCGGCGCCCCACCTCCGGGGCGCCGTTTTGGCGTGCGGGCGCTTTTGGTTTTGCCAATAGGGTTTTCGAGCCAGGGAAAGTGTGATGGAGAAGGTTGTTCTGGTCATCCACCTGCTGATCGCGTCCGCGCTGGTGGGCGTCGTTCTCGTGCAGAAGTCGGAGGGCGGCGGCCTGGGCCTGGGCGGCGGCACCATGGGCGGCTTCATGACCGCCCGGGGCAGCGCCAACCTGCTGACCCGGATGACCGCCATCCTGGCGGCGGCCTTCTTCACCACCAGCCTGCTGCTGGCCATCCTGGCGGGCAACGCCCGGGAGGGCCGGTCCATCTTCGACCAGGTGCCACCTGCGGCGCCGTCCGCCCCCGCGGGCGACGCGGCCCCCGCCACCCCGCCGGCCACGCCGGCCCAGCCCGCAGTGCCTTCCGGGCAGTGACGCCTGGGGCAGCGGCGCGGTTGTGAGAGGCGGCGGCAGCGCCGCCTCTTTCCGTTGGGGGACAGGTTTTCGTGTCGGGCCCTGTGGCCCCGGTTCGTTCGGTCAGGGGCGATGGCCCCGGTTGCGATAGGTTAGGGTTCCATGACGCGCTTCATCTTCATCACCGGCGGCGTGGTGTCTTCGCTCGGCAAGGGCATGGCCTCCGCGGCGCTCGGCGCCCTGTTGCAGGCCCGCGGCTTCAAGGTCCGCCTGCGCAAGCTCGACCCCTACCTGAACGTGGACCCGGGCACCATGAGCCCGTACCAGCACGGGGAGGTGTACGTCACCGATGACGGCGCCGAGACCGACCTGGACCTGGGCCATTATGAGCGCTTCACCGGCGTGCCCACCCGCAAGTCGGACAACATCACCACCGGCCGCATCTACTCCAACGTCATCGCCAAGGAGCGGCGCGGCGACTACCTGGGCGCCACGGTCCAGGTGATCCCGCACATCACCGACGCCATCAAGGAGTTCATCGCCGCCGACCTGACGGATGAGGATTTCTGCCTGTGCGAGGTGGGCGGCACGGTGGGCGACATCGAGTCCCTGCCGTTCCTGGAGGCCATCCGCCAGTTCGGCAACGATGTGGGGCCGGAGCGGGCCCTGTTCTGCCACGTCACCCTGGTGCCCTACATCCCCGCCGCGGGCGAGCTGAAGACGAAGCCGACCCAGCACTCCGTGAAGGAGCTGCTGAGCGTGGGCATCCAGCCGCAGATCCTGCTCTGCCGCGCCGATCGGGAAATCCCGGAGAACGAGCGGCGCAAGATCGCCCTGTTCTGCAACATCCAGAAGGAGCGGGTGATCGCCGCCCTGGACGTGGACACCATCTACCGCGTGCCCATCAGCTACCATGAGCAGGGCTTCGACACCGAGGTGCTGCGCTACTTCGGCATGTCCACCGACGGCAAGCCCGACCTGTCCCGCTGGGAAGAGATCGTCCGCCGTGTGCGCAACCCGGAGGGTGAGGTGACCATTGCCGTGGTGGGCAAGTACACCAGCCTGCTGGACGCCTACAAGTCGCTGGGTGAGGCGCTGACCCATGGCGGCATCGCCAACAACGTGAAGGTCAGGCTGGACTGGCTGGACGCCGAGATTTTCGAGACCGACGGCGCCGTCCTGCGGCTGGAGGGGGTGCACGGCATCCTGGTCCCCGGCGGCTTCGGCGAGCGTGGCACCGAGGGCAAGATCAAGGCGGCGGAGTTCGCCCGCACCCATAACATCCCCTATTTCGGCATCTGCTTCGGCATGCAGATGGCGGTGATCGAGGCTTCTCGCCACATGGCCGGCCTGGACCATGCCGGCTCCAGCGAGTTCGGCAACCCGGACCCCGCCGTCGTCGGCCTGATGACCGAGTGGATTCGCGGCAACCAGCTTGAGAAGCGCAGCGTCGACGGCGACCTGGGCGGCACCATGCGCCTGGGCGCCTATGCCTGCCACCTGACCCCCGGCACCAAGGTGCACGAGATCTATGGCAGCGACGTGATCGAGGAGCGGCACCGCCACCGCTATGAGGTCAACATCAACTACCGGGAGCGCCTGGAGAAGGTGGGCCTGACCTTCTCCGGCCTGTCGCCCGACGGGGTCCTCCCGGAGATCGTCGAGCTGCCGGACCACCCCTGGTTTATCGGCGTCCAGTTCCACCCCGAGCTGAAGTCCAAGCCCTTCGAGCCGCACCCCCTGTTCACCAGCTTCATCCGCGCGGCCATCGAGCAGAGCCGGTTGGTGTGACGGGTCGCGGCTGTCGGTTGTCACGCATCGTAGGTCGGGCCGAACGGTAGGTGAGGCCCGCCATGTCCAGGGACGTCGGGCTTCGCTGCACCCAGCCCGACCTACGGCAGGGAAGCCCATGACCACGCCCCGCACCGTCACCGTCGGCCCGCTCGCCATCGCCAACGACAAGCCCTTCGTGCTGCTGGCCGGGCCCTGCCAGCTCGAATCGCGGCAGCACGCGCTGGAGATGTCGTCCGCCCTTGTGGAGCTGACGCGCAAGCTGGGGATCGGCCTGATCTACAAGACCAGCTTCGACAAGGCGAACCGCACCTCTGTCAGCACGGCCCGTGGCCTGGGTATGGCCAAGAGCCTGCCCATCCTGGCGGAGATCAAGGAGAGCCTGGGTATCCCCGTCCTGACCGACGTCCACGCGCCGGAGCAGTGCGCCCCGGTGGCGGAGGTGGTGGACGTTCTACAAATCCCGGCATTCCTTTGCCGTCAGACGGACCTGCTGCTGGCGGCGGGGGAAACGGGCAAGGCCATCAATGTCAAGAAGGGCCAGTTCCTCGCCCCTGGGACATGAGGAACGTGGCGGCCAAGATCGCCAGCACCGGCAACGAGAGCATCCTGCTGTGCGAGCGGGGGGCCAGCTTCGGCTACAACACCCTGGTCAGTGACATGCGCAGTCTCCCCATCATGGGGCAGACCGGCTATCCCGTCGTCTTCGACGCCACCCACAGCGTGCAGCAGCCGGGCGGGCAGGGGACCAGCAGCGGCGGCCAGCGGGAATTCGTGCCGGTGCTCGCCCGCGCCGCCGTGGCCATCGGCGTTGCGGCCGTCTTCATGGAAACCCACCAGGACCCGGACAAGGCCCCCAGTGATGGCCCCAACATGGTCCCGCTGCGGGAGATGGAGGGCGTGCTGACCACGCTGCTGGCCCTGGACCGCATCGCCAAGGCGGACCCGGTCCGCATCTGAACCTTCCCGGGCGGGCCCGTTCTCGCCCGGATGCGCATAACTGCTTGAGGCCCTAGCCCGGATGTCGCTGAATCTGCCTGAGGTCGGCCCGAACGTGCCCCGCCGGGGCAATGCCCTCTCCCGCTGGCTTGGCCGCACCATCCTGTCCCTCGGGGGCTGGGGCTTCGAGGGGACCGTTCCCAACGTGCCGAAGTTCGTCTGTGTCGGTGCGCCGCACAGCTCCAACTGGGATTTCGTCTGGGTCATGGGCGGGCTTCTGTCCTTGGGCATCCGCATGACCATCATGGGCAAGCACACCCTGTTCAAATGGCCCATGGCCGGCTTCATGCGCTGGTGCGGGGTCGTCCCGGTGGACCGTCGGGCGGCGGGCGGCGTGGTTGGCGCCAGCATCTCCGCCTTCCGGGAAGCCGACCGGATGAGCATGGCCATCGCGGCGGAGGGCAGCCGCACCCCCGGCGCCCACTGGAAATCCGGCTTCTGGCACATCGCGCGCCAAGCCAACGTCTATATCCTGCCGGCGGCCCTGGACTATGGCCGCAAGCGCATCCGCTTCGGGGAAGCCTTCCTGCCCACCGACGACATGGCCGCCGACCTTAAGCGCATGTCCGACTTCTACATTGGGACCAAGGGTGCCAAGCGCACCATCGACCGGCCGATCACGGTGAAGGAGCTGGAACGCCCCCCGGCGTGAAGTTCCGCCGCACCCGCATGGGTGGGGTAGCCGATCCACCCCCTTGCCGCGGCGCGGCATGGCGTTTATCCCCTTCCCCTGATATCGCCCGATTCAACGGGCCTTTGCAGAGGAAGCGCGCCCATGTCCGCCATCGTCGACATCCACGCCCGGGAAATCCTGGACAGCCGCGGCAACCCGACCGTCGAGGTCGAGGTGCGGCTGGAGACCGGCGCCCTTGGCCGCGCCGCGGTCCCGTCGGGCGCCTCCACCGGCGCGCATGAGGCGGTGGAACTGCGGGACGGCGACAAGTCCCGCTACCTGGGCAAGGGCGTGAAGAAGGCCGTGGAGAGCGTGAACGGGGAGATCTTCGAGGCCCTGTCCGGGCTGGACTCCACCGAGCAGGTCGCCATCGACCAGATGATGATCGAGCTGGACGGCACCCCGAACAAGGGCCGCCTGGGCGCCAACGCCCTCCTGGGCGTCAGCCTGGCGGTGGCGCGGGCCAGCGCGGAGGAGTTGGACCTGCCGCTTTACCGCTATGTGGGCGGGGCCAACGCCCGCACCCTGCCGGTGCCGATGATGAACATCATCAATGGCGGCGCCCACGCCGACAACCCCATCGACATCCAGGAGTTCATGGTGATGCCGGTGGGTGCGCAGAGCTGCGCCGACGCCATCCGCATGGGCGCGGAAATCTTCCACGCCCTGAAGAAGAAGCTGAAGGACGCCGGCCACAACACCGCCGTAGGCGATGAGGGCGGCTTCGCCCCCAACCTGTCCTCCACGACCGAGGCGCTGGACTTCATCATGAAGTCCATCGAGTCCGCCGGCTACAAGCCCGGTGACGACGTCCTGCTGGCCCTGGACGCGGCCTCCACCGAGTTCTTCAAGGACGGCAAGTACAACCTGGCCGGCGAGGGCAAGGTGCTCGACAGTGGCGAGATGGCCCGGTACTGGGAGGACCTGATCGGCCGCTACCCCATCGTCTCCATCGAGGACGGCATGTCCGAGGACGACATGGAAGGCTGGAAGGCCCTGACCGACCTGATCGGCAGCCGCTGCCAGCTGGTGGGTGACGACCTGTTCGTGACCAACCCGGCCCGCCTGACGGACGGCATCAAGAACGGCCTCGCGAACTCCATCCTGGTGAAGGTCAACCAGATCGGCACCCTGACGGAGACGCTGGAGGCGGTGCGCATCGCCCAGGGCGCCGGCTACACCGCCGTCATGTCCCACCGCTCCGGCGAGACGGAGGACAGCACCATCGCCGACCTGGCGGTCGCCACCAACTGCGGCCAGATCAAGACCGGGTCCCTGTCCCGTTCCGACCGGATCGCCAAGTACAACCAGTTGATTCGCATCGAGGAGGCCCTGGGCCGGGCCGCCGTGTACCCCGGCCGGGGTGCCCTGAAGCGCGGCTGATTGTAGCCTTCTGCCCATTAGACTACCAGATATGGGGGCCGGCCCGCCGTGGCCGGCCCTTTTCTTTGGGGGTCAAGTAATACTGGCGGTGATCTTTTGATCATTGGTGACAATTCATTTGACCGTCCCTTAAGTGCATGATTCCATGCGCTCTATGTTCAAGAGCTACCAGATCCGTGCCGCCCTCGGCGGTCCCTGCGCCAGATCGTCGGCCCCGCCCTGGGCGTGGCCGTCGTGGGATACTTCGCCTATCACACGGTCCAAGGCGACCGGGGCCTGGTCGCCCTGACTCACCTGCAAGGGGAAGTGTCGGAGGCGCAGGTGACGCTCGCCCATGTCCGGGCGGAGCGGGAAGAGATGGAGCGCCGGGCCAAGCTGCTGCGGCCGGACAACCTGGACCCCGACATGTTGGAAGAACGGGCCCGCGTCCTGCTGAACATGACGCATCCGGATGAGCTGGTGGTGCTCCTCCCGGGCCGGCCTGCCCCGCAATCGACGCAAGGCGGGGCGGTAACGAACCGTTAAGCTGCTGAAATCGCACTGATTAGCCAGAAACCGGTTAATCGCAAAATCTGCTGCGATTTCAGTATTTTGCACTGCACACTGCTTGCACTCATCGGCGCAGGGCGTTAGGTCTAGCCACGCATTGCGGCGCGGCAAGGGCCTGCGACCGCCATCCTGCACCGTTGGGAGGAGCCAGTGGCAACGTCCAAGCGCCGCGCCAAGTCCGCCACCCCCGAAGCCCCGACCCCGCCCAGCAAGGACGAGCTTCTCCACTATTACCGGGAGATGCTGCTGATCCGCCGCTTCGAGGAGAAGGCGGGCCAGATGTACGGCATGGGCCTGATCGGCGGTTTCTGCCACCTGTATATCGGCCAGGAGGCCGTGGTTGTCGGCATGCAGGCTGCCATGGACAGCCGCGACAGCGTCATCACCAGCTACCGTGACCACGGCCACATGCTGGCCTGCGGCATGGAGAGCAAGGGCGTGATGGCCGAGCTGACCGGCCGCCGCGGAGGCTACTCCAAGGGCAAGGGCGGCTCCATGCACATGTTCAGCCGTGAGAAGAAGTTCTACGGCGGCCATGGCATCGTCGGTGCCCAGGTGCCGATCGGCACCGGCCTCGCCTTCGCGCACAAGTACAGCAAGGACGGCGGCCTGAACGCCTGTTACCTGGGCGACGGCGCCGTCAACCAGGGCCAGGTGTACGAGTCCTTCAACATGGCCGCACTCTGGAAGCTGCCGGTCATCTATGTGATCGAGAACAACAAGTACGCCATGGGCACCGCCCAGGCCCGCGCCTCGGCCGGTGAGCTGTACCTGCGCGGCAGCGCCTACGGCATCCCGGGCCGCCAGGTGAACGGCATGGACGTGCTGGACGTGAAGGCGGCCGCAGACGAGGCGGTGGCCTATGTGCGCGGCGGCAACGGCCCGATCATCCTGGAGATGAAGACCTACCGCTACCGCGGCCACTCCATGTCCGACCCGGCCAAGTACCGGACGAAGGAAGAGGTCAACAAGATGCGGTCCGAAAGCGACCCCATCGACAACCTCAAGAAGGTCCTCCTCGAGCAGAACATCGCCGACGAGGAGGCCCTGAAGGCCATCGACCGCGACGTGAAGCAGGTCGTCACCGAGGCGGCCGAGTTCGCCACCCAGAGCCCCGAGCCCGACCCGTCCGAGCTGTGGACGGACGTGCTCGTCGAGGCCTGAGCCAGAAGCCGACCCGGAGGGAACGAGAATGTCCGTGCAGGTCCTGATGCCGGCCCTGTCGCCGACCATGACGGAAGGCAAGCTGGCCAAGTGGGTGAAGCAGGAAGGCGACACCGTGAAGAGCGGTGACGTGCTGGCCGAGATCGAGACCGACAAGGCCACCATGGAGGTGGAAGCGGTCGACGAGGGCACCCTGTCCAAGATCCTGGTGCCCGAGGGTACCGAGGGCGTGGCCGTGAACACCCCCATCGCCGTGATCGTCGGCGAGGGCGAGAGCGCCGACGAGAGCCTGGGCAATGCCGAGGAGGTGACGCCCAAGTCCGTCGCCGCCCAGCGGGTGAAGGGGGAGGAGGGGCTGGCCCCGTCGCTCCCCGCCGAGCACCCCAAGGGCAGCCCGGCCGCCCCGCCGCCCATGGACGAGGACAAGTTCTTCGCCAACACGCAAGTGATCACCGTCCGCGAGGCGCTGCGCGACGCCATGGCGGAGGAGATGCGCCGCGACCCCACCGTCTTCCTGATGGGTGAGGAGGTGGGCGAGTACCAGGGCGCCTACAAGATCAGCCAGGGCCTGCTGCAGGAGTTCGGCGCCGACCGCATCATCGACACGCCGATCACGGAGCACGGCTTCGCGGGCCTGGGCGTGGGCGCTGCCTTCGGTGGCCTGCGGCCCATCGTGGAGTTCATGACCATGAACTTCTCCATGCAGGCCATCGACCACATCATCAACTCCGCCGCCAAGACGCTGTACATGTCCGGCGGCCAGATGGGCTGCCCCATCGTGTTCCGCGGGCCCAACGGCGCCGCGGCCCGCGTGGGCGCCCAGCACAGCCAGGACTACGCCAGCTGGTACGCCCACGTGCCGGGCCTGAAGGTGGTGGCGCCCTACACGGCGGCCGACGCCAAGGGCCTGATGAAGGCGGCGATCCGCGACCCGAACCCGGTGATCGTGCTGGAGAACGAGATCCTGTACGGCCACAGCTTCCCCGTGCCGACGGACCCGGACTTCATCATCCCCATCGGCAAGGCCAAGGTGATCCGCCAGGGCACCGACGTGACGGTCACCGCCTATAGCCTGATGGTCGCCCATGCCCTGGCCGCGGCCGAGCGGCTGGCGGAGGAGGGGCTGAGCGTGGAGGTCATCGACCTGCGCACCATCCGCCCGCTGGATATCGAGACCATCGTCACCAGCGTCAAGAAGACCAACCGCATCGTCTCCGTCGAGGAGGGCTGGCCCTATGCCGGCATCGGGTCGGAGATCGCGGCCGTGATGATGGAGCAGGCCTTCGATTACCTGGACGCGCCTGTGGTGCGGGTCTGCGGCAAGGACGTTCCGCTGCCCTATGCGGCGAACCTGGAGAAGCTGGCCCTGCCGCAGCCTGACGAGATCGTCCAGGCCATCAAGTCCGTCGCCTACCGCAAGTAACCGGGACCGGGAGACAAGAAGATGCCGATCGACATCCTGATGCCCGCCCTGTCCCCGACCATGACGGAGGGCAAGCTCGCGAAGTGGCTGAAGAAGGAAGGGGACCCGGTCAAGTCCGGCGACGTGCTGGCCGAGATCGAGACCGACAAGGCCACCATGGAGGTGGAGGCGGTGGATGAGGGCACCCTCGCCAAGATCCTCATCGCCGAAGGCACCGACGGCGTGGCGGTGAACACCCCCATCGCCGTGCTGGTGGAGGAGGGGGAGGACATCTCTGCCGCCGCCTCCGGCGGTGGGGCGAAGCCTGCCCCGCAGCCCCAGGCGAAGGCCACCGACGCACCCCAGCCGCAGAAGGTGGATGCCGGCCACCGGGAGGGCACGTCCGGCCCGCAGGACAACGCCCTGACGCCGAAGCCCGGCCAGACAGCCACCGGCCCCGTGGGCGGGGCCAGCCCCAGCCTGCCGCAGGGTGGTGAGCCCACGGCCGCCGCCCCGGCCCAGTCCGGCGGCGGTGACCAGGGCGACCGCGTCTTCGCCAGCCCCCTGGCCCGCCGCATGGCGCAGCAGGCCGGCCTGGACCTTACGGGTATCCAGGGCAGCGGTCCCCAGGGCCGCATCGTGAAGGCCGACGTGGAGGCCGCCCTGGCCAAGGGCCCCTCCGCCAAGCCCGCCGCGAAGACGGATGCCGCCCCTGCCGCCGCGGCGCCCGCGCCCCAGGCCAAGGCGCCGTCCCCGGCCCCCGCCGCGCCCCCTCGCGGCATCGATGCCAAGGACATGGCCGACAAGCTGGGCATGAAGTACAAGGTCCTGCCCAACACCGGCATGCGCAAGACCATCGCCAAGCGCCTGACCGAGGCTTGGCAGACGATCCCGCACTTCGGCCTGACGGTGGATTGCGAGATCGACCGGCTGCTGGCCCTGCGGACGGAGTTGAACGAGCGCTCGGGCGAGAAGATCAGCGTCAACGACTTCGTCGTGAAGGCGGTGGCCGTGGCGCTGCGCAAATTCCCCGCGGCCAACGTCTCCTGGCACGAGGACGGCATCCTACAATACGAGCAGGTGGACGTCTCCGTCGCGGTCTCCACCGACGGGGGGCTGATCACCCCCATCGTCCGCAACGCCGACCAGAAGGGCCTGTCCGCCATCTCCGCCGAGGTGAAGGCCCTGGCCGCCAAGGCCCGCGACGGCAAGCTGAAGCCGGAGGAGTTCCAGGGCGGCACCTTCAGCGTGTCCAACCTGGGCATGTTCGGCATCAAGGGCTTCACCAGCATCATCAACCCGCCCCAGGCCTGCATCCTGTCGGTGGGCGCCGGTGAGAAGCGGCCCGTGGTGAAGGGCGACGCCCTGGCCATCGCCACCGTGATGACCCTGACCCTGACCGTGGACCACCGCGCCGTGGACGGGGCCGTGGGCGCCCAGTACCTGAAGCTGCTGAAGGGCCTGATCGAGGACCCGATCACCCTGATGCTGTGACCTGGGGCGACCGACATGGGGCCGCTCGCCTTCTCCGCCCATGCCATGGTGGCCATGGAGGAACGGAGGATCGAGCGGCCCTGGGTCGAGCGTGTGGTGGAGGCGCCGGCCTGGACTGAGCCGGACGCCTCCGACCCCACCCTCCGCCTGATGTTCGGCCCGGTGCCTGAGCGGGATGGCCGCATCCTGCGCGTGGTGTACAGTCCGGGGGCACACCGCGTCGTCACGGTGTTCCTGGACCGGACACGCCGCCACGGACCAAGGGGGACCATGCCATGAAGGTGCGTTTCGACGAGGCTGCCGACGCCCTCTACATACGCCTGGATGAGGCCGCCATTGAGGAGTCCGAGGAGGTAACGCCTGGCGTCGTCCTGGACTTCGACGCCGCGAACCGGGTCGTTGGCATTGAGATCCTGAAGGTCCGCGAACGCCTTCCCGGCGCCGACCTGAAACGCATCCAGTTCGAGGTCGCCTGAGGGAGCCCAAGCCCATGGACACCGTGAACATCGCCGCCAAGCTCGCCCAGATCGGCGACCACTGGAACCCGCGCATCATCGGGGAGGTCAATGACTTCCAGGTGAAGGCGGTGAAGCTCCGAGGGGCATTCGACTGGCATCACCATGTGGAAGAGGATGAGCTGTTCCTGGTGGTGAAGGGTACCCTCACCATGAACTTCCGCGACCGGACCGCCACCGTCGGCCCCGGCGAGTTCATCGTCGTGCCTCACGGGGTTGAACACCAGCCGGTGGCGGAGCAGGAGGTGGAAATCCTGCTGTTCGAGCGGGCCACCACCCTGAACACCGGCACCGAACGCACCGCCCGTACCCGCGAGCAGTTGGAGCGGCTGTGAACGACGGCATCGCCATCCGCGAGGCGACCCCCGCCGACCTGCCCCTGGTGGTGCGGTTCGTGCGGGAACTGGCCGAGTACGAGCGGCTGGCCCATGAGGTCAAGGCGGGGGAGGCGGAGTTCGGCGCCGCCCTGTTCGGGCCGGCCCGCGGGTCTTCGCGCTGGTGCTGGAGGCGGGCGGGCAGCCGGCCGGGGTGGCGATCTGGTTCTACAACTTCTCCACCTTCCTCGGCCGGCACGGCATCTATGTGGAGGACGTGTATGTGGCGCCGGAATACCGGGGCCGCGGGCTGGGCCGGAAAGTCTTCCAGTACCTGGCAGCCAAGGCGGTGGATGAGGGCTGCGGGCGTCTGGAATGGTGGGTGCTGGACTGGAACCAGCCGGCGCTGGATTTCTACCGCTCCATCGGGGCGGAACCCATGACGGAATGGACGGTGCAGCGCGTGACGGGGGATGCCCTCCGCCGGCTGGCCGCGACGGATTGACAGACAGGGGACCAAGACCATGGCCGATACCGACTTCGACCTCCTCGTCATCGGCGCCGGGCCCGGCGGCTACGTGGCGGCCATCCGCGCCGCCCAGCTGGGCATGAAGGCGGCCGTGGTGGAGCGGGAGCATTTGGGCGGCATCTGCCTGAACTGGGGCTGCATCCCCACCAAGGCGCTGCTCCGCACCGCGGAGATCGCCCACTACATCCAGCATGCAAAGGACTATGGCATCACGGTGAACGGCAGCGTCAGCTATGACGTGGCGCCCATCGTGAAGCGCTCCCGCCAGGTGGCGGGCCAGCTTTCCGCCGGCGTGAAGGGCCTGTTGAAGAAGAACAAGGTCACCGTCATCGACGGCACCGCCAAGCTGCTGGGCAAGGGCAAGGTGGAGGTGGCGGCCAAGGACGGCAACAAGTCCCAGCTCGGCGCCAAGCACATCATCATCGCCACCGGCGCCCGCGCCCGCACGCTGCCGGGGCTGGAGCCGGACGGCAAGCTGGTCTGGACCTACCGGGAGGCCATGGTCCCGGAGAAGATGCCGAAGAGCATCCTGGTCATCGGCACCGGTGCCATCGGGGTGGAGTTCGCCAGCTTCTACCGCGCCATGGGCGTGGACGTGACCATCGTGGAGGTGGTGGACCGCATCCTGCCGGTGGAGGATGAGGAGATCAGTGCCCTGGCCCACAAAGCCTTCACCAAGCAGGGCATGAAGATCAAGACCGGGGCCAAGGTCACCAAGCTGGACCGCCACACCGACAGCGTCACCGCCACCATCGAGAGCGGCGGCAAGTCCGAGCAGATCACCGTGGACCGGGTCATCTCCGCCATCGGCATCACCGGCAACACGGAGAACCTCGGCCTGGAGAACACCAAGGTGAAGGTGGAGCGGAACCACATCGTCACCGACCAGTACATGCGCACGGACGAGCCCGGCGTCTATGCCATCGGCGACGTCTGCGGCGCCCCCTGGCTGGCCCACAAGGCGAGCCATGAGGGTGTCTTGTGCGTGGAGAAGATCGCGGGCGTGGAGGGCACTCACCCCATGGACATCCGCAACATCCCCGGCTGCACCTACTCCATGCCCCAGGTGGCCAGCGTCGGCCTGACGGAGGCCAAAGCCAAGGCCGCCGGGTACGAGGTGCGCGTGGGCCGCTTCCCCTTCATCGGTAACGGCAAGGCGATCGCCCTGGGTGAGCCCGAGGGTCTGGTGAAGACGGTGTTCGACGCCAAGACCGGGGAGCTGCTGGGCGCCCACATGATCGGGGCGGAGGTGACCGAGCTGATCCAGGGCTACACCATCGCCAAGACCATGGAGACCACCGAGGCCGAGCTGCTCCACACCATCTTCCCACACCCCACCCTGTCGGAGATGATGCACGAGTCCGTCCTTGCCGCCTATGGGCGCGCCATCCATTATTGAGGCCCCTTGATTGAGTCCCGCCCGCATCCACCCGGGCCGGCGTCTTGGCCGGGCCCTGCTGCTGGCCGCGGCGTTGGCCTTGGTCATCTTGTCCCTCGCCGGCTGGGTGCCCGGGTTCCCTACCTTCGAGCACCTGCGTATCCCGTACCTCTGGGCCGGGAGTGCGCTGCTTGCGCTTTCCATCCCGCTGCGGGCGTGGGCGGCGGCCGGTATCACCGTGATGACGCTGGCCCTGAACGCCTGGCTGGTGCTTCCCACCCTGCCGCTCGGCAACACGGTTGCGGCAGGGTCGGCGGACGTGACGCTGGTCCACATCAATATCTGGAAGGACAACGCCACGCCGGAGTTGGTGCGCGACCTGCTGCGGCGGGAGCAGCCCGACGTGGCCGTGCTGCTGGAAGTCCACGACCCCCGCGCGGACCAGTGGCTGCTGGAGTTGGAGCGGCTGTTCCCCTTCAAGGTGACCTGCGGCCGGGTGGCCTGTGGCGTGGTGCTGCTGTCCCGCTGGCCGCTGGAAAAGATCGAGACCACCGGCCTGGATGAGAAGCCGTATCCCGGCTATGTCGCCGCCCGGGTGGACCGGCCTTCGGGTGCCTTCACCCTGGTAGGCACGCACCTGTCCCAACCCTTCTTCCCGGAGCGTCAGGCGGCAGAGGCCGAATGGCTGGCCCGGCGGGTCAGGGAACTGCCGGGCCCCGTGGTGCTGACCGGCGACTACAACGCCACGCCCTGGTCCAACCTGGTCACACGGCTCCAGGAACAGTCGGGCCTGCGCCGCCTGGCCAGGAGCTGGACCACCTGGCCGACCTGGGGCCTACCCATCGGCATCCCCATCGACCTCGGGTTCGGCAGCGACGGCGTCACGGGCCTGCGGGCGGAGGTGCTTGGCGATGTCGGCTCCGACCACCGGCCGGTGCGCTTCACCCTGACGCTCCCACCCGGCCCTGCGGTTGATGCGGGGGAGGGTGGCACCGCGCCGCGCTTGGTAACGCAACCGTAAAGCCCTATCTTCCGGCCAGCCCTTTGCCGAGGTCACGCGACATGCCCATCGACCCGAACCGCGTCCGCCATCCCGAGAAGGCCAACCGCCCGGAGAACCCGATCCAGCGGAAACCGGAATGGCTGCGGGTGAAGGCGCCGGTCAGCCCGGAATATGCCCAGACCCGGGACCTGATGCGGGGGCTGAAGCTGAACACGGTGTGCGAGGAAGCCGCCTGCCCCAACATCGGGGAGTGCTGGAAGAAGAAGCACGCCACCTTCATGATCCTGGGCGCCGTCTGCACCCGGGCCTGCGCCTTCTGCAACGTGGCCACCGGCCGCCCGGACCAGTTGGACCCGCATGAGCCCGACAACGTGGCCGAGGCGGTGGGCAAGCTGAACCTGGAGCACGTGGTCATCACGTCCGTGGACCGCGACGACCTGCCCGACGGCGGGGCGGAGCATTTCGCCCGCACCATCCGCGCCATCCGCAAGGCCGCCCCCGGCACGACCATCGAGATCCTGACACCCGACTTCATGCGCAAGCCCGGCGCCATTGAGGTGGTGGTGGAGGCGCGGCCGGACGTGTTCAACCACAACCTGGAGACCGTGCCGCGGCTTTATCCCGGCATCCGCCCGGGTGCGCGTTACTTCACCTCGCTCCACCTGTTGGCCCGGGTGAAGGAACTGGACCCGTCCATGTTCACGAAGTCCGGCATCATGGTCGGGCTGGGGGAGACGCGGGAGGAAGTCGGGCAGGTGATGGACGACATGCGCGCCGCGGACGTGGACTTCATCACCATCGGCCAGTACCTAGCGCCGACGCCAAAGCACGCGCCGGTGGACCGGTTCGTGACCCCGGACGAGTTCGCCTCCTATGCCTCCTGGGCCCGGGGCAAGGGGTTCCTGATGGTGTCCAGTTCCCCGCTGACCCGCAGTTCCCACCATGCCGGCGACGATTTCCGCAAGCTGCGGGAGGCGCGGGAGGCCCGCCTGTCCGGCCGCACGGTGGCTGAGCCTGTCGCCGTCCCGGCGGAGTAAGGCAGGGCCGATGCCGACCCACGCCGAACAGCGCGTCCTGCCCTACAGCCCGGAGCAGCTTTACCGCCTCGTGGCGGACGTGGAGCGCTACCCGGAGTTCCTGCCTTGGGCGGTGGCCTGCCGCATCCGAAAGCGGGATGGGAACGTGCTGTGGGCCGATCTGGTCATCGGCTTCAAGATGATCCGGGAACGCTTCACCAGCAAGGTGACCCTGGATGAGCCTGGCCGTGCCATCCATGTCGAGTATGTGGAAGGGCCGTTCCATTACCTGAACAACCACTGGACCTTCCACCCGCACCCTGAGGGGTGCCTGGTGGATTTCTATGTGGACTTCGAGTTCCGCAACAAGGTCCTGCAGAAGATCATCGGCGCCCTGTTCAACGAGGCGGTGCGCCGCATGGTGGCCGCCTTCGAGGGGCGCGCGCACCAGCTCTATGGCCGCGGCGCGGTGCCGGGCGGGGCGGCGCGGCCGGTGTAGGTCATTTTGGCGACCGGGTTTCCCCCTCACCCCAACCCTCTCCCCGGTGGGGAGAGGGGGAATGAGCCTGGCGCGCGCTTTTGGTCCTAGTTGCGACGTCGCAACTCGGCCTCTGGTCCTACAGCAATCCAAAACGGAGAATGTCCCCCTCTCCCCACCGGGGAGAGGGTCGGGGTGAGGGGTTTAGCAGCGACACGCCGCCCCGCAGCAGCCGACTTTCGAATTCGAAAGTCGCGTTTCTCAATCCCCCAGCCGCCAGTCAGACGGTGCGATCCGCCGGTGGCCCACGGTGTGGCGGCCGCCGTAGGGGTCGAGGCAGAGGTCCACGAGGGCCACCGCCTCGCCCGGGTCGCCGTCGCGGTACAGTTCCAGGAAGGCGTGCTCGAAGGCGGCGGCGAGACCGGGGTCCAGGCGGCGCAGGGCCTTGAACAGGCCCTTGCCGCTGCCGGTCCAGGCGCCGGCCGCGCGCAGGGTGAAGTCGGCCAAGTCGATGTAGAGGCGGGAGCCGATGGCGAGCTGCTCGGCGCGGGAGCGCCCCTGCGCTAGGTCGGCGGCGAGGTCGGAGATGGCGTAGCGGCGGGCCTGCATCTCCTCCTCCGCCAAGGGTGGCGGGCCGGCGTCCAGCACGGCCTGGGCTTGGCGCTTCAGCTCCTCGATCAGGCCGGGGTCGCCGGCGACGGGCAGGCCGTTGGCCACCATGCGGGCCAGGGAGGGCTTGCCGGCCTTGCGGTCCTGCTCCCAGAACCAGGCCAGGGTGTCCGGGTCGTGCAGGAACAGCTCCACGGCGATGCCCTGGCGCTCATGCGTCTCCCGCACCGCCGCTTCCAAGTGGTGATAGATGATGACCGCGTCGATGTCGGAGCCGGGCCCGGCGGTGCCGCGGGCAACCGAGCCTGCCAAGAAGGCGGCGATCACGTCCGGCCCGTCTGTCCATTCCCGCAGGATTCCGTCGGCCAGGTCGATGGTCGGGGCAGGGGGCCTCATTCGCCCTCCGCGGCTGCGGCCAGGGCCAGTTCCAAGGCGCGCTTGACGGTGGCGAGGCGGATGGCGGTGCGGTCGCCGGGGAAGACGTGGCGCTCCACCCCGATGCTGCCGCCCCGGCGGGCGCAGGCAATGTAGACGAGGCCCACGGGCTTGTCGGCACTGCCGCCGCCCGGGCCGGCCACGCCGGTGACGGCCAGCGACACGTCCGCCCGGCCGGCGCGGGACAGCACCCCTTCCGCCATGGCCTGGGCCACCTCCGGGCTGACGGCGCCCACGGCGGGGAAGAGGGCCGTGGGCACGCCCAGCATCCCGGTCTTGGCCTCATTGGTATAGGTGACGAAGCCCCGGTCCATCATGGCGGAGGAGCCCGCCACGGCGGTGACGCACCCCGCGATCAGCCCGCCGGTGCAGCTCTCAGCCGTCGCCAGCCACAGGCCCCTGGCCGTGAAGGCGTCGCGGACCTGTTCCGCCAGGGCCAGCAAATCGTCCGGGAACATGGGCCTACTCCGTGAAGGGCAGCCTGACGGTGGCGGCGGCCTGGGCGGCGATGCCCTCCCGCCGGCCGGTGAAGCCCAGGCCCTCCGTCGTCGTCGCCTTGACGGAGACGCGGGACGGGGCGATGCCCAGGATTTCCGCCATGCGGGCCACCATGGCTTCCCGGTGCGGGCCGACCTTGGGCCGCTCGCACAGGATGGTCACGTCCACATGGGCGATGACGCCGCCGCGCCGGGCCACCAGGTCGGCGGCGTGGCGCAGGAACTTCGCACTGTCCGCACCCTTCCATTGCGGGTCGCTGGGCGGGAAGTGGGTGCCGATGTCGCCTTCGCCCAGGCAGCCAAGGATGGCGTCGGTCAGGGCGTGCAGGCCCACGTCGGCGTCGGAGTGGCCCTCCAGCCTCTGGGTATGCGGCACCTTCACACCGCAGAGCCAGACATGGTCGCCCTCGCAGAACTTGTGCACGTCGAAGCCGGTGCCGGTACGGATGTCGCCGAGGCCGGACAGGAACAGCCGCTCCGCCCGGGCCAAATCGTCGCTCTGGGTCACCTTCAGGTTCTCCGGGTTGCTGGGCACCAGGGCGACGGGCAGGCCCGCCTGCTCCGCCACGGCGGCGTCGTCTGTCAGGTTCATGCCAACGGCCATGCGGTGGGCCTTCAGGATGTCGGCGAAGCGGAATCCCTGGGGCGTACGGGCCCGCCACAGGGCGGTGCGGTCCACGGTGCCCGCGGACAGGCCGCCCTCCGCCCGCTTCAGCGTGTCGGCCAGGGGGATCGCGGCGATGGCGCCGGGGTGCTTGGCCAGGGCCTCCACCACGCGGGTGATGGTCGCGGCGTCCACCAGGGGGCGGGCGGCGTCGTGGATGAGCACCAGGTCGGGGCTGTGACCCACCAGCGCCTCCAGCCCGTTGCGCACGCTGTCCTGCCGGGTGGGGCCACCCTGGATGGGGTCGGGCAGGTCCAGGCCCTGGACCGCCTGCTCATACAGCTCCCGGTGCCGCGGGTCGATCACCACCCGCACGCCCGACACCAGCGGGTGGTGCAGGAACGGCTCCACCGACCGGCGCAGCACGGGCCGGCCGGCCAGGTGCAGGTACTGCTTGGGCAGGTCGGCGCCGAACCGCTCACCGCGTCCGCCGGCGACGATCAGGGCCACGCAGGTGGGCATGCTCTCGCTTCCACGTCCAGGAAAGAAGGACGGGACCCTAGCGCAGCGGGCCCGGTTCCGCCAATGGCGAGATTACGAACGTCGTTCTGTTATCCTCGCCAAACAGAGAGTATGGAAGCAAGAAAAATACACTATTTACGACAAATCTGGTGTGGCTCTAGTTTCCTTTGCATGGCTGACAGAGCATGTGAGGTCAAAAATCATGACGGATCGTGAAGCACTGCTGGACGGAAAATTTCTCAAGCTTGTATTCTCAGTCCTGGATGGAAAGAGCATTAGAGCGTGCCACAGGCGTTGGCGAGATTTCATCCTCACACGGGACGGATTCCGATGTTTTCTATGTGACGCACAAAGTAAATTGCACGCGCATCATATCATAAGAAAAACTTTATACCCCATAGCACGTTTTGATACTGGAAATGGGATAACGCTTTGCAAAGCTTGTCACCAAGCACTGCATCCGAAGTTTAATGGTAGGCCAAATTTTTACGAGCCTCTAGATGCACAGGGAGGTGAAAACATTGATTGGATGATGGACCTTTTTGGTTTGCTGGCGGAGCAGGCTTTAGAGGATGGTCCTGGCTATAGAGAATTTCACTATTATCTAAGTGAAGCAACCGTAAGTTTCCTAAAGCGATCACAGGGCTTTACTGATAGTACAGAGTTTCCAGGGTTGCTTGTTTATCAAGCTTATCTCATCCTCCGCCAGCCATCGCCCCACATCATGCGGGAGCTCCTTGAGGCAAACGGATTTTCCATGCCTTCTATGCCATTTCTGCCAGGTGTGACAGTTTTTCAGCAGTAAAGGTTTGGGGCGACTTCATAAAGTTGCCCCGAAACATATTTCTGTTGTTTACCCCTTGTCCTTCAGCGGGTCGTGGCCCCAGTTCATCAGGCTGTAGCGCCAGCGGGTGTCGGCCACGTCGCCGGACGGGCGCTGGGCCAAGTGGCGGTGGACATAGCCGATGACGCGGCGCATCTGGCGGTAGTCCTCGTCCGTCAGGTCGGCCTTCTTCTTGTGGCGAAGCGCTACGATCGCGCGGCCGGACTGGTGGCCAACGGCCTCCGCCTCCCCATCCTGGTGCCAGCCGACCTCCTTGCTGTGCTCGGTCTCCAGCCAGCGTTCCAGCTCCTTCGGCGTCATGTTCACAGCCTGGGAGAATTCCCACACGATGCCCGGCTTGTCGGAATCCTGGATGGAAGCTGTCATGACAAGGCCCTCCGCAGCTCCTCCTTGCTCATCTTCGAGCGGCCGGGGATGTCGCGCTTCTTCGCCTCTTCATAGAGGGCGGCGCGGCTGCCGTTGTCCTGCCCGCCGCCATGGCCGTGGCCGGTGCGGCGGCTGGCGGAGGTCTTGCGGGCCACGTCGGCCGGTTGTCTGCTGAACTGCTGCCCCTTGGCGCTGTCCTTCCGCTTCTTGGCAGTGGTGCGCTTGTACTCGCTGTCCGATAGCGTCTCCCGCGCCTCCTTCGGCAGGTAGCGTTCGCCAGTGTCCGTGCTCTTCCGCCCGGACTTGGTGCCCCAGTCCTCCTTCTCCCACTGGACGAGGCTGTTGTCGGCGGACTTGCGGCCCTGATAGCCGCCGCCGCGGCGCTTGTATTCCTGCACCGCCATCTGGGCCTTGCGGGCCGACCATTGGCCGGGGTTGCCGCCCTTGTCGCCCTCCGTGACCTCGTGCTTCACCTTCTCCCATAGCTCGGGATTGTCGCGTTTCGCGCGCGGCGCCATGGCCCTTGCCCCTCGGTTGCCGTCTCCCCCGGCGCGGTCCCCAACAGGCGTCGGCGGCAAAGGGTTGCGGGGCGGTTGATATGGCACGAAAACCACATCATCTCTGACCTTCCGCGCAGGCATGGCGATACCTCGGGCCGATGGTTTGCAAACCATCGGATGCATGGTATTTTCCGCGCCTGATTTTTGTGCATCTGTAGAAAGTGCCTTAAGAATGGGCAAGCGTTTGAAGCCGATCCAGGTCGGCCCGGTGAAGATCGACGATCCCGTGATCCTCGCCCCCATGTCGGGGGTGAGCGACATGCCCTTCCGCCGGCTGGTGAAGCGCACCGGCGCGGGCCTGGTGGTGTCGGAGATGATCGCCAGCCAGGCGATGATCCGCGCCAGCCGGGAAAGCATGCTGAAGACCGAGTGGTCCCTGGACGAGGCGCCCATCTCCATGCAGCTCGCCGGCTGCGAGCCTGACGTGATGGCGGAGGCGGCCAAGCTGAACGAGGACCGCGGCGCCCACATCATCGACATCAACTTCGGCTGCCCGGTGAAGAAGGTGGTCAACGGCTATGCCGGCTCCGCCCTGATGAAGGACGAGCCGCTGGCCGGCAAGATCATGGAGGCGACCGTCAAGGCCGTGTCCGTGCCGGTCACCATGAAGATGCGCAAGGGCTGGGACGAGCAGAATCTGAACGCCCCGCGCCTGGCCCGGATCGCCGAGGAATGCGGCATCAAGATGCTGACCGTGCACGGCCGCACCCGCTGCCAGATGTACAACGGCACCGCCGACTGGCGCTTCATCCGCCAAGTGAAGGAGGCGGTCAGCATCCCCGTCATCGCCAACGGCGACATCACGACCCTGGAGGACGCGGTGCGCTGCCTGGAGGAGAGCGGGGCCGATGGGGTCATGGTGGGCCGCGGCACCTATGGCCGGCCCTGGTTCATCGCCCAGGTGATGCACTACCTGCGCACGGGCGAGGTGAAGCCGGAACCGGCGCTTGCCGACCAGTTGCAGATCGTGCTGGAGCATTACGACGCCATCCTGGCCCATTACGGGACGGAGGCCGGGCTGAAGATCGCCCGCAAGCACGTGGCCTGGTACTCCAAGGGCCTGCCCGGCTCCGCCGACTACCGCAACGCCATCATGACCACCGAGGACCCGGAGCGGGTGAAGCAGGCCGTCATCGGCTTCTACACCGCCGCCATGGACCGTGGCATCACCAGCAGGGCGGCGGCATGACGCGGCGCGCGGCGGTGACCCTGGTGCGGCGGAACACCCGGGACGAGCTGGACCCGGCAGGCATCCTGGCTGCCCTGCCGGACCCGGTGCTGGTCATCGACAGCGACGGCATCGTGCGCTTCGTGAACCTGGAGGCGCAGGAGTTCTTCGACATCTCCGCCGCCCGCGTGGTGGGCACACACCTGTCGGAGCTGATCCCCCCGGACAGCCCCGTCTTCACCCTGCTGGAGCAGGCGCGACAGACCCATTCCAGCGTCTGCGAGTATGGCGTGACCGTGGAGAACCCGCGGATCGGCACCCATTTCGTGACGCTCCAGGCCGCCCCCCTGGCCGACCCGCCGGACCAGGTTGTGGTCAGCATCCATGAGCGCACCATCGCCCGCCGCATCGACAAGCAGCTCACCCACCGCGGGGCCGCCCGGTCGGTGGTGGCCATGGCAGCCATGCTGGCCCATGAGGTGAAGAACCCGCTTTCCGGGATCCGGGGGGCCGCGCAGTTGCTGGAGGACAGCGTCGGCGAGGAAGACCGCATGCTGACCCGCCTGATCTGCGACGAGGCGGACCGCATCGTCGCCCTGGTGGACCGGATGGAGGTTTTCACCGACGGTCGCCCGCTGGAGCGCACGGGCGTGAACATCCATGCGGTGCTGGAGCATGTGCGCCGGGTGGCGCAGAGCGGCTTCGCCCGGCACATCCGTTTCGTGGAGCGCTACGACCCATCCCTGCCGCCGGTCTATGGCAACCGGGACCAGCTGGTGCAGGTGTTCCTGAACCTGGTGAAGAACGCGGCGGAGGCCTGCCCCGAGCAGAACGGGGAGATCGTCCTCAGCACCGCCTACCAGCACGGCGTCCGGCTGGCGGTGGCAGGTTCGGACAGCCGGCTGCACCTGCCGCTGCTGGTCAGCGTGCAGGACAACGGCCCCGGCATCCCCGACGACATCCGGGCCAACCTGTTCGACCCCTTCGTGACCACCAAGCGCAACGGCACTGGCCTGGGACTTGCACTGGTGGCGAAGATCATCGGCGATCATGGCGGGGTCATCGACTTCGAGAGCCAGCCGCGCCGTACGGTTTTCAAGGTCTCTCTGCCCGTGGCGGCGGACGGGGCCGCAGGGGAGGGTGCCTAAAAAATGGGCGCAACTATTCTGGTGGCGGATGACGACCGGGCGATCCGCACCGTGCTGACCCAGGCCCTGGCCCGCCTGGGCCATGAGGTCAGGACGACCGGCAATGCCTCCACCCTCTGGCGCTGGGCGTCGGAGGGGGAAGGCGACCTGGTCATCACCGACGTGGTGATGCCGGATGAGAACGGGCTGGACCTGATCCCCCGGATCAAGAAGGTGCGGCCGGAGCTGCGCATCATCGTGATGAGCGCGCAGAACACCCTGCTGACCGCCGTGAAGGCGGCGGAGCGGGGGGCCTTCGATTACCTGCCCAAGCCCTTCGACCTGAAGGACCTAGTCACCATGGTCCAGAAGGCGCTGTCGGCGCCCCAGGCCAATGGCACGGCCCTGCCGGCCGCACCGGTGGAAGAAGAGGAGAACCTGCCCCTGATCGGCCGGTCGCCGGCCATGCAGGAGATCTACCGCGTCCTCGCCCGGCTGATGGGCACGGACCTGACGGTGATGATCACGGGCGAGTCAGGCACCGGCAAGGAGCTGGTGGCCCGCGCCCTGCACGATTACGGCAAGCGCCGCGGCGGCCCCTTCGTCGCCATCAACATGGCGGCGATCCCGCGGGAGCTGATCGAGTCCGAGCTGTTCGGCCATGAGAAGGGCGCCTTCACCGGCGCCACGGTGCGCTCCACCGGCCGGTTCGAACAGGCCCAGGGTGGCACCCTGTTCCTGGACGAGATCGGCGACATGCCGCTGGAGGCGCAGACCCGCCTGCTGCGCGTGTTGCAGGAGGGGGAATACACCACGGTGGGCGGGCGCACGCCCATCAAGACCGACGTGCGCATCGTCGCCGCCACGCACCGCGACCTGCGCACCCTGATCCGCCAGGGCCTGTTCCGCGAGGATCTGTTCTATCGCCTGAACGTGGTTCCCATCCGGCTGCCGCCCCTGCGGGAGCGGACGGAGGACATCCCCGCCCTGGTCCGTCACTTCCTGGCCCAGGCCGCCCAGCAGGGCCTGCCGCACAAGAGCCTGGACGGGGAGGCGATGGAGCGCATGAAGCGCTACCGCTGGCCGGGCAACGTGCGCGAGCTGGAGAACATGGTGCGGCGCCTCGCCGCCCTCTATTCCCAGGAGATCATCGGGGTGGACGTGGTGGACCAGGAGCTGGCCGATACCAGCCCCGCCGCCACGCCAGCGCCGGAGCCGGTGAACGAGGGGCTGGGGGCCGCGGTAGAGCGGCACCTGCGCGACTATTTCGCCGCCCACAAGGACGGCATCCCCGCCGCCGGCCTGTATGACCGCATCCTGCGGGAGATCGAGCGGCCCTTGCTGGCCCTGTCGCTGACTGCCACCCGTGGCAACCAGATCAAGGCGGCACACATGCTGGGGTTGAACCGCAACACCCTGCGCAAGAAGATCCGTGACCTGGAGATCCAGGTGGTGCGGGGACTGAAGTGAGGCAGGGCGCGGGTCCGGGCGCCCTGGCAACCTTGTCACGCCTTTGCCGAAAAACCCCACTGTCCGAAGGCTGGCGTCGGGTGTAGCTTTCTGGTAACAGTTCACGAGACCGGGCCGCCCCCATGGGCAAGGCCCGGCGTCCCTTGTTCCGTCACCAGGGTACCGGATTGGCCGGACACGCCAGCACAGCCAGGACCGGCGGCAACGCCAGGGCCTTTGACGCGGTGGCGCCAGACTTGGCGGCGCCGGCATCATGAGCGTGGCGACGGACAAGGTCCCGGGCGCCACGCTGTGGCGCCGGTTGGCCGCATGGTCATCCCGTCGCCATCTGGGCGGTGTGTTGGCCGTTCTGCTGACCTTGGCGGCGCTGATCTCCGGCGCCGCCACCTATGGCGCGCTGACCGAGACACCGCCCTTCGGCAACGACCCGAACACGGTCACCTTGCTGCTGACCGCCGACGCGGTGCTGCTGCTGCTGCTGGTCGTGGTGGTGGCCCGGCGCATCGTCGGCCTGTGGGTGGAGCGGCGGCGGGGGCTGGCGGGGTCGCGGCTGCACATGCGGCTCGTGGCCGTCTTCTCCCTGTTGGCGGTGCTGCCGGCCATCACCATGGCCATCTTCAGCGCCCTGTTCTTTTACGTCGGCGTCCAGTCCTGGTTCAGCGAGCGGGTCCGCACGGCGGTGAACGAGTCCCTGGCGGTGGCCGAGGCTTACCTCCAGGAACACCAACTCGCCATCACCCGCGATGCGGAGCTGATGCGCAACGACCTGATCCGCCTGCCCCTGGACGTGGTCTACAACCCCCTGCGATTCCAGCAGGTGTTCAATGAGCAATCCTTCCAGCGCTCGCTGACCGAGTCTGTGATCTTCGACGGGACGGGACGCATCTACAGCGTCTACGGCCTTGGGTTCGCCTTCGACTTCAAGAACAGCGTCAGGGCGGAGGAGTTGGAGCGGGCGCGCCGGGGTGAGGTGGTGCTGCTGGTCAGCGAGGCGGGTAACCGGGTGAGCGCGCTATTGCAGGCCGACCCGCGTTTCGACACGTTCCTGTTCGTCGGCCGTCCGGTGGAATCCAGGGTGCTGGAGCACATGGACGCCACCCAGAGCGCCGTGCGGGAGTACCGGCAGCTGGAGGGCCAGCGGTTCGACCTGCAGACCCGGTTCAGCCTGATCTTCCTGGGAATCGCGGTGTTGCTCCTGCTGGCGGCAATCTGGATGGGGCTGCTGTTTGCGACCTACCTGGTCCAGCCCATCGGCGCGCTGATCGCCGCGGCAGAGCGGGTGCGGTCCGGCGACCTGACGGCCCGCGTGCCGGACACCGATGGGCCGGAGGATGAGCTGTCATCCCTGTCCCGCGCCTTCAACCGCATGACCAGCCAGTTGGAGAGCCAGCGGCACGAGCTGGTGGAGGCCAACAAGCTGCTGGACCTGCGCCGCCGCTTCACGGAGGCGGTGCTGTCCGGCGTTTCCGCCGGCGTGCTGGGCCTGGACCAGGAAGGTGTGGTCAACCTGCCGAACCTGTCGGCGGCGGAGCTGCTGGGAGTGGGCGACCCGCAGTCCCTGGTCGGGCGCAACCTGCTGGAAGTGGCGCCGGAGATGGCGGACCTGATGGGCACCATCCGCCGCCGCCCCGGGAGGCTGGTGGAGGGGCAGGTGCAGCTCCGCCGCGGCGGGCAGCTCCGCACCCTACTGGTGCGTCTGGCGGCGGAGGTGGTTGGCGGCGAGGTCAAGGGCTTCGTCGTAACCTTCGACGACGTGTCGGAACTGCTGTCCGCCCAACGCAAGGCCGCCTGGGCCGACGTGGCCCGCCGCATCGCCCATGAGATCAAGAACCCGCTGACTCCCATCCAGCTTTCCGCCGAGCGGCTGCGGCGGAAATACTTGAAGGAGATCAGCAGCGACCCGGACACGTTCCGGGCCATGACGGACACCATCGTCCGGCATGTAGACGACATCGGCAAGATGGTGGACGAGTTCTCCGCCTTCGCCCGCATGCCGTCGCCCGTCATGAAGCCAGTCTCCATCCAGGAGCTGTGCCGTCAGGCGGTCTTCCTCCAGGCCACCGCGCAGACCGGCATCAAGTTCGAGACCATCCTGCCGGAGGAGCCGCTACAGATCGTCTGCGACAGCCGACAGATCGGCCAGGCCCTGACCAACCTGCTGAAGAATGCCGTCGAGGCCATCGAGGGCAAGGCGGAGGAGGTCGGCGACGACGCGACGCTGCCGCCGGGCCAGGTGACGTTGCGGGTCGCCCAGGAAGACGACCGGGTGATCCTGGCGGTGGAGGACAACGGCAAGGGCCTGCCCACCGAAGAGCGGGACAGGCTTACCGAACCTTATGTGACCACGCGGGCCAAGGGCACGGGCCTTGGGCTCGCCATCGTGAAGAAGATCATGGAAGACCACGGCGGCGCGTTGCTGCTGGAGGATCGGCCGGGCGGCGGTGCCCGCGTCAGCCTCGTGCTGCCGCGGACGCTCGCCCCCGCCTCACCCGAGGCGGCCCCGGCGACCCTCGAGCCAGCGGTGGCCGTCGCCGGGCGGAAGGGCTGAGAAGATGGCGCACGATATCCTGATCGTGGACGACGAGGCAGATATCCGGATGCTCATCGCGGGCATCCTGGAAGACGAGGGGTTGAAGACCCGCGAGGCGGCGGACGCGGACCAGGCCCTGGCGGCCGTGGCCACGCGCCGGCCCAGCCTGGTGATCCTGGACATCTGGCTGCAGGGCAGCCGGCTGGACGGGCTGCAGATCCTGGCCGAGTTGAAACGCGACCATCCCGACGTGCCCGTGGTCATGATCAGCGGCCATGGCAACATCGAGACGGCCGTGGCCGCCATCAAGTCCGGCGCCTACGACTTCATCGAGAAGCCGTTCAAGGCCGACCGGCTGCTGCTGCTGGTGGAACGCGCCATCGAGGCGGCGCGGCTGCGGCGGGAGAACCGGGAGCTGCGGGTCCGCGCCGGGGCGGAGGCGGAGCTGACGGGCCGCAGCCTGGCCATAAACCAGCTCCGCCACGCGGTGGAGAAGGTGGCCCCGACGGGGTCGCGCGTCATGGTCTCCGGCCCGCCGGGCAGCGGCAAGGAGGTGGTGGCACGGATGATCCATGCCCGCTCCCGCCGGGCCGACGGGCCCTTCGTCGCCCTGAACTGCGCCACCATGCGGCCCGACCGGCTTGAGGTGGAGTTGTTCGGGACGGAGGGGAGCTTCGATGGCGGCGGCCGCAAGGTGGGCACCTTCGAGCAGGCCCATGGCGGGACCCTGTTCCTGGACGAGGTCTCCGACATGCCCCTGGAGACCCAGGGCAAGATCGTCCGGGTGTTGCAGGAGCAGACCTTCGAGCGGGTGGGCGGCACCGCCCGGGTGGAGGTGGATGTCCGCGTCATCGCCAGCACCAACCGCGACCTGACCGCGGAGATCGAGCAGGGCCGCTTCCGCCAGGACCTGTTCTACCGCCTGTCCGTGGTGCCGCTGAAGGTCCCGCCCCTGCGGGAACGGCGGGAGGACATCCCCCTGCTGGCCCGCCACTTCATGCAGCGCACGGCGGAGACGTCCGGCCTGCCCATCCGCATCTTCGGCGAGGATGCCATGGCGGCCCTCCAGGCCTATGATTGGCCGGGCAATGTCCGCCAGCTCCGCAACACCGTGGAGTGGCTGCTGATCATGGTTTCCGGCGACCCGCACGAGCCCATCCGCGCCGACATGCTGCCGCCGGAGATCGGCGCCATCACGCCGACGGTGCTGAAGTGGGAGAAGGGCGGGGAGATCATGGGCCTGCCCCTGCGCGACGCCCGCGAGGTGTTCGAGCGGGAGTACCTGCTGGCCCAGGTCACCCGCTTCGGCGGCAATATCAGCCGTACCGCCGCCTTCGTGGGCATGGAACGCTCCGCCCTGCACCGCAAGCTGAAGTCGCTGGGCGTGCACGGGACGGAGAAGGCGGGAGCCCGGGTGGGGGTGGAGTGATCCACCTCAACGCTTGGTCGCGCTGGTCGAATTAGGGTCTGGTTGCCATGAAAGTCATCGTCTGCGGGGCCGGGCAGGTCGGGTCGAACATCGCGCGCTATCTGGCGAGCGAAGGGAACCATGTTACCGTCATCGACCAGTCGCCGGAGCTGATCCAGAAGATCAGCGACACGCTGGACGTCCAGGCCATGGTGGGCTTCGCCAGCCATCCCAACGTGCTGGAGGCCGCCGGCGCGACCGAGGCGGACATGATCATCGCCGTCACCTTGGCGGACGAGGTGAACATGGTGGCCTGCCAAGTGGCGGACAGCCTGTTCAACGTGCCCACCAAGATCGCCCGCGTCCGGCACCAGAGCTACCTGCAACCCATCTGGCGCGACCTCTATTCCCGCGGGCACCTGCCCATCGATGTCATCATCTCCCCCGAGATCGAGGTGGCGCGGGCCATCGGCCGGCGGCTGCAGGTGCCCGGCGCCTTCGACATGATCCCCCTGGCCGACGGAAAGGTGCGGGTCATCGGCGTCGTCTGCGGCCAGAACTGCCCGGTGATCAACACGCCGCTGCGCCAGCTCACCGGCCTGTTCCCCGACCTGAATATCGAGGTCGTGGCCATCGTCCGCAACGACAAGCCCATCATCCCCAGCGGCGACGACCAGATGTTGGCGGGGGACGAGGTCTATTTCGTGGCCGACACGAACCATGTGGCCCGCGCCATGTCCGCCTTCGGCCATGAGGAGCCGGAGGCCCGCCGCGTCATCATCGTCGGTGGCGGCAACATCGGCCTGTGTCTGGCGGAGGACATCGAGGAAAAGCATCCCCAGGTCTCCGCCCGCATCATCGAGATGGACCGCAAGCGGGCCCAGATCGTGGCACAACGCCTGACCCGCACCATGGTACTGCACGGGGACGGGCTGGACCCGGAGATCCTGGAAGAGGCGAACGTCCGCGCCAGCGAGACGGTGGTCGCCGTTTCCAACAGCGATGAGGGCAACATCCTGGCCTCGCTCCTGGCCAAGCGCTACGGCTGCCAGCGGGCCATCACCCTGATCAACAAGACCACCTTCCAACCCCTTGTGCAGCCGTTGGGAATCGACGCGGTGGTGAGCCCGCGCTCCATCACCGTCTCCTCCATCCTCCAGCATGTCCGCCGCGGCCGCATCAAGGCGGTGCACAGCCTGCGCGAGGGGTTCGCCGAGATCATCGAGGCGGAGGCGCTGGAGACGTCCAGCCTGATCAACACCCCGCTGAAGGAGGTCCGCCTGCCGGAGGGGGTGATCGTCGGCGCCATCGTGCGCGCCGGCCAGGTGATCATCCCGCGGCCCTCCACCGTCATCAAGCCGAATGACCGGGTCATCATCCTGGCCGCCGTCGGCCAGGTGAAGAAGGTTGAGAAGATGTTCGCCGTGCGGCTTGAATTCTTTTGAGAATTCGCCGCCGTTCCCCTTCAGACATCACGTGAGATCGGAAGAGGCGCCATGCCCCGCATCGCCTATGTCAACGGCCGCTATGTCCCGCACGGGGAGGCCAGCGTCCATGTGGAGGACCGCGGCTTCCAGTTCGCCGACGGGGTCTATGAGGTGGTCACCGTAGTCGGCGGCAAGCTGGCGGATGAGGAAGGGCACTTGGCCCGGCTGGGGCGCTCCCTCGGCGAACTCCAAATCCCCTGGCCGGTGAAGCCCGCGGTGCTGAAGGTCATCATGCGGGAGGTGGTGCGGCGGAACGGGGCGCAGAACGCGCTGCTGTACATCCAGGTGAACCGGGGCGTGGCGCCCCGCGACTTCCGCTTCCCGGCGAATCCCAGGCCCAGTCTGGTGCTGACCTGCCGCCGGACGAAGTTCCAGACCGCCAGGCAGTTGGCCGAGGGCGTGCCCTGCGTGACGGTTCCCGACATCCGCTGGCTGCGGCGGGACATCAAGTCCGTCGCCTTGCTGGCCCAGGTGCTGGCCAAGCAGAAGGCGGTTGAGGCGGGGGCGTTCGAGGCCTGGCAGGTGGACCCGGACGGGACGGTGACCGAAGGCTCGTCTTCCAACGCCTGGATCGTCACCGCGGACGGCGTGTTGGTGACGCGGCCTGCCAGCAACCTGATCCTGAACGGCATCACCCGGCAATCTATTCTGAGGTTGGCGGGCGAGTTGGGCATCCCCTTCGAGGAGCGGCCTTTCACGGTGGAGGAGGCCTATGCGGCGCGGGAGGCCTTCATCTCCAGCGCCAGCACCTTTGCCTTGCCGGTGACCCGGCTGGACGGCCGCAGCATCGGTGACGGCACGCCGGGCCCGCTCTGCCGCAAGCTCCGCCAGGCCTACATGGAATATGTGGGCAGCCCCGACCCGGTGGGGGCGGCATGACCATGCTGGCGCGGCCCCGGGCCATCCTGTTCGACTGGGACAACACGCTGGTCACCAACTGGCGGTGCGTCCACGCTTCCATCAACGCCGCCCTGTTGGCCTTCGGCAAGGAGCCCTGGAGCCTGGAGGAGAGTTACCAGCGCATCCGCCACAGCCTGCGTGACAGTTTCCCCATCATCTTCGGGGACGACTGGACCAAGGCGCGCGACATCTTCTACGGCCATTTCGAGGCCCACCACCTGGAATATCTGGAACCCCTTGCCGGGGCCGCCGAGATGCTGGAGGAGCTGGCCGGGCAGGGCATCTATCTCGGCGTGGTCAGCAACAAGACCGGCCGATTCCTGCGGGCGGAGGCGAAGCTGCTGGGCTGGGACCGTTACTTCGGCGTGCTGGTGGGTGCCATGGACGCGCCAGCGGACAAGCCGGCCGTGGCGCCGGTGGAGCTGGCGCTGGCCCCGGGAGGCCTGAAGCCCGGGCCCGACGTCTGGTTCGTCGGCGATGCCGACATCGATATGGAATGCGCCCACCGCGCGGGCTGCGTACCCCTGCTGGTGGGGGATACGCCGGCCGTGGGGGAGGGGCTAGACCGTTTTCCGCCGGCCCTGCGCCTTGAGGGCTGTGCTGCGATTTCAGCCTTGGTCCGGAAGGCTCCGCATACCATATCCTGACAGGACGGGACGGCGGGGCTATCATGCCCCGTCGGGCGCCGAACTGTTAATCCGGGTGTTCTGCCAAGGGGCGCCCCAAGAATGAGCGAAGCGAGGCAATTCCAATGTCGGAAAAATCGCAGAACGTGCAGGACGTCTTCCTGAACCATGTGCGGAAGAATAAGACGCCTGTGACCGTTTTCCTGGTCAACGGGGTGAAGCTCCAGGGGATCATCACCTGGTTCGACAATTTTTCCGTCCTGCTGCGCCGGGATGCCCATTCGCAGCTCGTCTATAAGCACGCCATCTCGACCGTGATGCCGGCCCATCCGATCCAACTGTTCGAGCCGGCCGCCAAGGAGACCGACCACGACTGAGGTCCGTAACGACGATCAGCGCGGGCAACCCACCCGCGCCTTCGTGATCCACCCGGTCCTTCCTGAGGACCGGAATGATGCCCGTGATCCCGCCGCGAAGCTGGCCGAAGCCGTGGGCCTCGCCGCCGCCATCGAGCTGGAGGTCGCGGGGGCAGAGAGCTACCGCGTGAACCGTCCCACGCCCGCCACCCTGTTGGGGTCTGGCGTGGTTGAGCAGGTCGGCCAGCGCGTGGAACAGGATGAGATCGGGCTGGTGGTCATGGACCACGGCCTGTCCCCCATCCAGCAGCGCAACCTGGAGCGGGCCTGGAAGACCAAGGTCATCGACCGTACCGGCCTGATCCTGGAGATTTTCGGTGCCCGTGCCCGCACGCGGGAAGGCCAGTTGCAGGTGGAACTGGCGGCGCTGACCTACCAGCGGTCCCGCCTCGTCCGGTCCTGGACCCACCTGGAGCGGCAGCGCGGCGGCTTCGGCTTCCTGGGGGACCTGGTGAGAGCCAGATCGAGCTGGATCGGCGGCTGATCAGCGACCGCATCGACAAGCTGAAGAAGGAACTGGAGGAGGTGCGCCGCACCCGCGGCCTGCACCGCAAGGCGCGGGAGAAGGTGCCGTACCCGGTGGTGGCCCTGGTGGGCTACACCAACGCCGGCAAGTCCACCCTGTTCAACCGCATGGCCGGGGCGGACGTGTTCGCCAAGGACTTGCTGTTCGCCACGCTGGACCCCACCATGCGGTCCATCACCCTGCCGTCCAACCGCAAGATCATCCTGTCGGACACGGTGGGCTTCATCTCCGACCTGCCGCACGGCCTGGTCGAGGCCTTTCGTGCGACGCTGGAGGAGGTGGAGGCCGCGGACATCATCCTGCACGTGCGCGACGTCTCCCACCCCGACACGGAGGCCCAGAAGGCCGACGTGGAGGCGGTTCTCAGGGATATCGGTATCGAGGTGGAGACGGACGACCGGGTGGTGGAGGTGCTGAACAAGGTGGATTTGCTGGCAGCGGAGGAACGCGCCACCCTGCTGGCCGCCGCACGGCGCACCGGTGGTGCCGTCACCATCTCCGCCCTCACCGGGGAAGGGCTGGACACGCTGTTCGACTTCCTGGACCGCCGCATGGTGGCGGGGCGGGATGTGGTGGAGTTGGAGGTGCCCGTCACCGACGGCGCCGCCATAGCCTGGCTGTATGAGCGGGGCGAGGTGCTTGAGCGGCAGGACCTGGAGGATGCCATGCGCTTCCAGGTGGCGCTGGAGCCCGCCGACGTGGCCCGGTTCCAGACGCGCTTCGGCTTTGAGCCGCGGCAGGTCCCGCCCGTGAAGGCGGTGCGGCGGGCCTGACCCCGCCGCCCCACCCAAAAGTCAGTCCCTCTGCTGGTCCGGCCGGACGTGGTCCACGCCCTGGGTAGCCGGCTGGTCGGGGTTGGGGCTCTCAGGTTGGCCGATGCCGCCGGTCCCCGCGTCATTGCCCGGCAGGTTGCGCTTCTGGTCGCCCTGGTTCTGGCCCAAGGTCTTGTCGGTCTTGTCCGCCATGGGGATGCTCCGTCGTTGCGGTGCCGTGGCAACCCGGGACGGGGGCGATCCTCACGCGCGTCAGCGGAAGACAACAGTTTTGTGCCCGTTCAGCAGGACCCGGTGCTCCAGATGGTAGCGGACGGCGCGGGCGAGGACGATATTCTCGATGTCCCGGCCGACGGCGACCAGATCCTCCGCCGTCTGGGTGTGGTCCACCCGCTGCACCTCCTGCTCGATGATTGGGCCCTCATCCAGGTCGGTGGTCACATAGTGGGCCGTGGCGCCGATCAGCTTCACGCCACGGGCAAAGGCCTGGTGGTAGGGCTTGGCTCCCTTGAAGCTGGGCAGGAAGGAATGGTGGATGTTGATGCAGCGCCCGGCCAGCGCCGCACACAGGGCAGGGGACAGCACCTGCATATAGCGGGCGAGCACCACCAGATCCGCCCGTTCCCGCGACACCAGCTCCAGAAGCCGCGCCTCCTGCGCCTCCTTGGTCGCCGACGTGACGGGCAGGTGTATGAAGGGCAGGCCGTGCCATTCCACCAAGGACCGGAAATCCTCATGGTTGGAGACGATAGCCGGGATCTCCATGCCCAAGGCACCGGTGCGGTAACGGTAGAGCAGGTCGTTCAGGCAATGGCCGAACCTTGAAACCAGGATCATCACCCGCGGCTTCCGGGTAAGGTCGTGCAGCTTCAGGTCCATGGCAAAGCGGCGGCCCACCTCCAGCAACGCTTCCGTCAGGGCCACGCGGGCATCCCGCGGCACATCTATGGTCTGGCGCAGGAAGAAGTGGTTGCTGTCCGGGTCGCCGAACTGGGCACTGTCCACGATGTTGGCGCCATGGCCTGCCAGGGTGCCGGACACCGCGGCGACGATGCCCACCGTGTCGGGGCAGGAAAGGGTCAGCACATGGGTCGCCACCGTTGTTCCCCCTGTTGTTCCGTGGGACCGGCATGCACGCCGATCCCTTGCGGCTTGTCTGCGCCGCTGCCATGAAAGGCCCCTGAGCATGGCGCCCAGCCTGCCCGAGACCAAGGACCAAAGTGAATGATCCCTGATATCGACGCCGTGTCCCGGATCGTCCGGGAGGTCTCCGACGCGGAGATCATGCCCCGTTTCCGGAACTTGGCCGAGGGCGAGATCAAGGAGAAGGGTCCGGGCGATTTGGTGACCGTGGCGGACGAGGCGGCCGAGAAGGCGCTGACCCGCCGCCTGTCCGACTTGCTGCCGGGGTCCCTGGTGGTGGGGGAGGAGGCCTATGCCGGGGACCAGGGCGTGCTGGACCGGCTGTCCGGCGACCAGCCGGTCTGGATCATCGACCCCGTGGACGGGACCCACAACTTCGCCGGGGGCAAGCCCATCTTCGGCACGCTGCTCGCCC
Organism: Aerophototrophica crusticola; assembly: GCF_012913305.1. Classification (NCBI taxonomy): domain Bacteria; kingdom Pseudomonadati; phylum Pseudomonadota; class Alphaproteobacteria; order Rhodospirillales; family Rhodospirillaceae; genus Aerophototrophica; species Aerophototrophica crusticola. Next base: position 1,450,994 of record NZ_CP051775.1, read on the forward strand.
TGGCCGTGAAGGGGCAGACGGTGGCAGGCTGGATCCATGACCCCAACAGCGGGCGCATGGCGACGGCCGTACGGGGTGAGGGGGCGTGGATGGCGGGGCGGCGCCTGACGGTGCTGCCGCCGGCACCGCCGTCGGAGATGACCGGCGCGATGCCCACGAAATTCTGCGATCCGGAACGGCGGGAGCTGCTGGAGAGCCGCCGGCCGCGCCTCGGCCCCACCTACAATCTGTTCTGCGCGGCCCACGAATACCTGAAGCTGGCCCTGGGTGAGGGCCACTTCTCCATGTATCACCGCACCATGCCTTGGGACCATGCCGCAGGCGTGCTGGTGCATGGGGAGGCCGGGGGCTACTCGGCCAAGCTGGACGGCAGCCCCTATGCGCCAACAGACAGGGGCGGCGGGATCCTGATGGCCCCCGACAGGGCCAGCTGGCTGGCCCTGCGGGACGTGTTGCTGGCCGAGGAAGGCCCGTAGGCGATCAGGCCTTCGGCGTGCGGTGGACGCCCAGGGCACCCGGGCCCTGGGTGGTGGGCATGATCTCCACCCGGTTCACGTTGAAGTGCGGGGGCAGGGTGGCGGCCCAGGTCACCGCCTCCGCCACGTCGTCCGCCGTCAGGGGCACGGTGTCGGCATAGACCTTCGCGGCCCGCTCCGCGTCGCCCTTGAAGCGTACCAGGCTGAAGTCGGTCTGAACCATGCCGGGCTCCACGGATGTGACCCGCACGCCGGTGCCGATCAGGTCGGCCCTGAGGGCCAAGCTGAACTGCGTCACAAAAGCCTTTGACGCGCAATAGACATGGCCGCCTGGGTAGGGGTAGCTCGCGGCGGTGGAGCTGATGTTGATGACGTGGCCGCGGCCCCGCGCCACCATGCCCGGAAGCACCAAGCCGGTGACGATGGCCAGCCCCTTGTCGTTGGTATCCACCATCACCTCCCAGTCGGTGATGTCGGACTTGAAGGCCGGGTCGGCGCCCAGAGCGAGGCCGGCATTGTTGACCAGCAGGTCGATTTCCGCAAAGTCCGGGGGCAGGGAGGCCAAACCCGCCTCCACCGCCGCGCGGTCGCGCACGTCGAACTGCACGAGGTAAGAGGTGCCACCAACCTCTTCCGCCAAGCCCTTGAGCTTGTTCATGTCTCGGCCGGCCAGGACCAGCTTGGAGCCGAGGGCGGCGAAGCGCTTGGCGAAGGCGCTGCCGAAGCCGCCGGTCGCGCCGGTGATCAGAACGATGGCGGGCACATGGGGCGGGTGGTAGGCCGGCTGGGCCATCTCTGTCTCTCCCTTATTGTTTATTGGAATCCGGGGTTTACTCGGCGGCCTCCGCAGGCCGCTCCAGGGATTTGGCGCGCTGCCAGAGGCTTTCCATCTCATCCAGGGTGGCCTGGGACGGGGTGCGCCCCTCCGCGGCCAGGTAGGCCTCCACCTGGCGGAAGCGGCGCTCGAACTTGGCGTTGGCGCCGCGCAGGGCCGTCTCGGGCTCCACCTCCAGCCGGCGGGCGAGGTTCACCAAGACGAACAGCAGGTCACCCATCTCATCCTCGACCCGGGCCGGGTCACGGGTGCCGGCCTGGAGTTCAGCGCGGAGTTCGCCGATCTCCTCTTCCATCTTGTCCAGGATCTGCTCCGCCTCGGTCCAGTCGAAACCGACCCGGGCAGCGCGCTTTTGCAGCTTCAGGGCCCGGGTCAGGGCAGGGAGGCCGGTAATCACCCCGTCCAGGGCGGACGGTGCCTTGCCCTCCGCGGCAGCCTTCTCAGCCCGCTCCCGCGCCTTCTGTTCCTCCCAGCGGTTCGTCTGGTCGTCGGCCGTGGGCACCACGGCATCACCGAAAACGTGGGGGTGGCGGCGGATCATCTTGTCGGCGATCTGGCCGGCGATGGCGTCGAAATCGAAGGCGCCTTGCTCCTTGGCCATCTGGGCGTAGAAGACCACCTGGAACAACAGATCGCCCAGCTCATCCTTCAGCGCGTGCATGTCGCCGGACTGGATGGCGTCCGCCACTTCATACGCTTCCTCGATGGTGTGCGGGGCGATGGTGGCGAAGGTCTGCTCCACGTCCCAGGGGCAACCGCCTTGCGGATCCCGCAGCTTGGCCATGATGTCGAGCAGGCGGGCGAGGTTCTGGGACATGCTGGCAGGTCCTGGCAGCGGGGCAACGGGCCTGACCTTAGCCGAGGGGCTGGCGCGGGGGAAGGCTCCCCACATACCCCCTTTTTGAGGGCAACTTGAACGCGATAAGCATGATTATGGAAACGACCCTATAGAACTATCCGGAATCCCGTGCGACTTGACCGCCCCGCCGCTGTTCAAAGCAGCCCGTGACGCTCCCGCGGAGCATCCAGAAAGGCCTTCCGATGATCAAGGCGGTATTGTTCGATGTGGACGGCACGCTGGTGGATTCCGTCGATCTGCACGCGCGGTCCTGGCATGAGACGCTGAAGAAGTTCGGCCACGACCTGCCCTATGAGCAGGTCCGCAGCCAGATCGGCAAAGGCAGCGACCTGCTGGTGCCGGCCCTGATCGGTGAAGACGCGGACAAGCGGAATGGCGATGAGATTCGGGACGCGCGGCACACCCTGTTCAAGGACCAGTACCTGGATCAGGTAAAGCCGTTCCAGAAGACACGGGACCTGATCCAGGCCGTGCTGGATGATGGCAAGAAGGTCGTCCTGGCATCCTCTGCCAAAGCCGATGAGCTTGAGGCCTACAAGAAGGCTGCCGGGATTGAGGATCTGATCGACAAGGCCACGTCATCCGATGATGCAGAGAAATCAAAGCCCTATCCGGATATCTTCCAGGCGGCGCTGAAGCAGGCCGGGGTTCGGCCCGATGAGGCGGTGGTCATCGGGGACACGCCCTATGACGCCGAGGCTGCCGGCAAGGCGGGCATCCCGGTGCTCGGGGTTCTGTGCGGCGGGTTTCCGGAGGCTGACCTGCGGGAAGCCGGCGCACGAGAGATTTACCGGGACCCGGCGGACCTGCTGGCCCGTTACCAGGACAGCCTGATCGCCAAGGGCTGAAAAGACCGGCGCCCAAACCTGCGAAACGACGAGGATCGGACGACCATGGATGCGAGCTTCATGCCCACGGCGGTGGGGATCGTGGCGGGGCTCTTCTCCACCTACAGCTTCGTGCCGCAACTGCTGAAGGTCTGGCGACAGGGCGATTGTGAGGCGATCTCCAAACGCATGTACCTGGTGACAGTCACCGCTTTTTCCCTGTGGATCACCTATGGGGTGCTGATCGACAGCCTGCCGGTGATGTTGTTCAACAGCCTGAGCCTGTTGCTTAGCGGCAGCATCCTGCTGATGAAGCTGCGCCATGACCGGCGGGCCAAGGCAGGCGGCGCCACGACCGGTCTGGCCAAGGCACCCGCAACCGGAACCTGAAGGATGGGAGACAACCCCATGAACGACAAGGCATCCCAGCCCGGTGACGTGAACACCACGGACAAGCCCAAGGGCTCTTCCCCGGCCGGCACGCCGCTGCCGGGCGATGAAAAGCTGGACTTGGACAAGACGCCCGGTGAGGGATCGCTCACCGGGTCCACGCCGGCTGGACTCAGCGCGGAGGAACTGCGCAAGCGGGCCGAGACGCCCGGCCAGAGCAATGACACGGGCACGAGCTGAACTGACCCCCTGCCCCTGATTTCCATGCGCTTCCAGCGGCTTGGCCGATGAGCCTCAAAGCTCGATTGCCATGCCGTCATAACCCGGCTCCACCCCGTCAGGCAGGGTGCGGCAGAGGGTATCGTAGTCCATGGTGTGATTCATGTGAGTCAGGATCGCCCGGCGGGGGTTCAACCGGTCGATCCAGCCCCGCGTGATGGGCCAGTGGGCGTGGACCGGGTGCGACGGCTCCATGCGCACGCAGTCCACGATCCAGGTGTCCACGCCGTCCAGCGCGGCGAAGGCGCCGTCGTCCAGGGCGACGCAGTCGGTGGAGTAGCCCAGCTTGCCGAAACGGAAACCAAGGCTCTGGCTATATCCATGGTCCTGGACGAAGGGGACGATATCCAGGTCGCCGATGCGCAACGGCCCGGTGATCTCATGCGCCTCCAGCGCCGGCCGGGCGTAATAGCCACTCTCCGACGGGCCCTTGAAGCAATAGTCGAAGCGGTGCCGCAGGCTGGCCAGGGTGGCCGCATCCCCATAGACGTCCACCGGTGTGCGCATCTGCCAGTTCAAGCCGCGCAGGTCATCGATCCCGTGGGTGTGGTCGGCATGGGCATGGGTATAGAGCACGCCGTCCAGGTGCCGGATTCCGGCGTCGGTGAGTTGGTCCCGCATGTCCGGGGTGGTGTCCACCAGCACCGTCGTCGTTTCCGTCTGCACCAGGATGGATGGCCGGCGGCGGCAGTTGCGGGGCTGGTTCGGGTCGCAATCGCCCCACACGCCGCCGATCAGGGGCACACCACTGGAACCGCCGCAGCCGAGGATGGTGACCCGCATCCCGTCAGGCCGCCTTCGCCACGTCGGCCGGCACCCGGTCGAACAGCCGTAGGAAGTTGGCCGTCGTGACCCGTGCCAGTTCCGCGGGACTGACACCCTTCACATCGGCCAGCACGTCGGCCGTGTGCACGGTGAAAGCCGGCTCGTTGCGCTTGCCACGCATGGGCACGGGCGCAAGGTAAGGCGCGTCCGTTTCCACCAGCAGCCGGTCCAGCGGCACGATGGCGGCGGTCGCGCGCAGGTCGTCGGACTTCTTGAAGGTCAGGATGCCGCTGAAGCTGATGTGGAAACCCAATTCCAAGGCCTGTTCAGCCAGTTGGCGGCTACCGCTGAAGCAGTGCAGGAGCCCCCTCACCTCTTTGCATGCCCCTTCCTCCCGCAGGATGCGGATCGTGTCTTCCTCCGCGTCGCGGGTGTGGACGATGACGGGCAGGCCGGTTTCCCGGCAGGCGCGCAGGTGGCGGCGGAAGCTGTCCTGCTGCACGTCGCGGGGGCTCTGGTCGTAGTAGTAGTCCAGGCCCGTCTCCCCGATCCCCACCACCTTGGGCCGCGTGGCGAGGTCCAGGAGGGTTTCGAGGCTGCTGTGCGGCGTCTCATCCAGGGCGTGGTGCGGGTGGACGCCCAGGGTGCAATAGACGTCCGGGTAGGCCATGGCCACCCCGTGGACCTGCTCGAACTTGCTGACATGGGTGCAGATGGTCAGCATCAGCTTCACGCCCGCATCCCGGGCCCGCTGCACCACCGCATCCCGCTCCGCCTGGAAATCCGGGAAGTCCAGGTGGCAATGGCTGTCGACGATCATGGTCATCTACCTCAGGCACCCGCCGCCGGGTCGGCCTCGACGAAGCGGGGGAACACGCCCTGCGGGGCCGGCAGGGCCGTGCCACCGGCCAGGGTCCCCGTCGCCAACGCGTCGAAGCCGCGGGCGTTCCCCGGCACGGCGAGCTGATCCAAGATGCGGTTGCTGGTATCGGGCATGAAGGGCTGGGTCAGGATGGCCACCTGCCGGATCACCTCCGCCAGGGTGTGCAGCACGGTGCCCAGGCGCGCCATGTCTGTCTTGCGCAGGCTCCAGGGCGCCATCTCGTCCACATAGCGGTTGGCGGCGCCGATGACCGCCCAGATGGCGTCGAGGGCCTTGTGGAAGGCCTGCACGTCGATCTCTGCCCGCACCGTCCCCAGCAGCGCGCCGGCGGCAGCCAGCAGCTTTTGATCGGCCTCGTTGTGTGGGCCCGGCTCCGGCAAGGTGCCGCCATGGTACTTCTGGATCATGGAGAGGACGCGCTGGCAGAGGTTGCCATAGTCGTTCGCCAGCTCCCCGTTGATCCGCTGCACCATGGCTCGCTTGGAGAAGTCGCCGTCATTGCCGAACGGGATCTCCCGCAGCAGGAAATAGCGGGTCTGGTCCAGGCCATAGGTCTCCACCAGGTCGCCGGGCTTCACCACGTTGCCCAGGGACTTGGACATCTTCTCCCCCTCCACGGTCCACCAGCCGTGGGCGAAGACACGGCGAGGCGGCTCCAGACCCGCGGCCATAAGGAAGGCCGGCCAATAGACCGTGTGGAAGCGCAGGATGTCCTTGCCGACCATGTGCAGGTCGGCGGGCCAGTACTTCGCGTACTCCCCCGCGGTGTCGGGGTAGCCGACGGCGGTGATGTAGTTGGTCAGGGCGTCCAGCCAGACATACATCACGTGCTGGTCATCGCCCGGGACCTTGATGCCCCAGTCAAATGTAGTCCGGCTGATGGACAGGTCCTTGAGGCCACCGCGCACGAAGCTCACCACCTCGCTGCGCTTGCCGGCGGGGGCGATGAAGTCCGGCCGCTCCTCGTAGAACTTCAGCAGCCTGTCCCCCCAGGCGGAGAGCTTGAAGAAATAGCTGGGCTCCTCCACCCATTCCACCGGCGCTCCGGTAGGGGCGAAGCGCTGGCCGTCGCGGGTGGTCAGCTCATCCTCGCCGTAATAGGCTTCGTCCCGGACCGAGTACCAGCCGCCATAGCTGTCCAGGTAGACGTCGCCGCTGTCCAGCAGCCGCTGCCAGAGCGCCTGGACCGACGTGATGTGCCGCGCCTCCGTGGTGCGGATGAAATCGTCGTTGGAGATGTTCAGCAGCTTGGCCAGGTCGCGGAAGTTCTGGGAGTTCTTGTCCGCCAGGGCGATGGGGGAGACGCCCGCGGCCTCCGCCGACTTCTGCACCTTCTGCCCGTGCTCATCCGTGCCGGTCAGGAACTTGACGTCGAAACCGTCCAGCCGCTTGAAGCGGGCCATCACGTCGCAGGCGATCGTCGTGTAGGCGTGCCCGACATGGGGCGCGTCGTTCACGTAATAGATCGGGGTGGTGACGTAGAAGGGCGTGCGCCCGGCCATCTGACTTCTCCGCTGCGACGGTCTGCCCCGTCCGCCGCGGAGCCGCGCCCCGGCTGGCGGCCGGTCAGGCCGCGGCCGCCTCGATCTGCAGCAGCGCGTTCAGCAGGGTCTGCTTGCGGTCGAGGTTGGCGGAATCCGCCTTGGCGAACAGGCGGTTGGTGTTCTCCCACAGCTCAACCCAACGATCAAGGCCGCTTCCCCCAACGCTCCCCTGCGCCAGCCGCTGGAGCAGCACCCCTTCCCCCGGGACGACCTCCGGCGGCAGCTCCCGCCTTGCGGCCGCACGGGCGATCCGGCCCAGCCACCAGGACAGCAGCTCGGTCACCGCCGCCCAGGAGGCGTCGTCGTTGGGCTTCACCGTGGCGTCGATGAAGGCGTAGGCGTTCAGGATGTCCAGCCGCGGCAGCGGCTCCATCAGGCCCAGCATTGCCTTGTACAGGTTCAGGCCGCCGGCACCGTGCAGCTCCAGCGCCCGGCCGATGGACCCCTCCGACAGGCGGGCCAGGGCCGTGCGCTCCCCGTCCGGCATGTCGGGCCGGTAGCGGAACAGCAGGTTGCGCACCGTCTGCTCCGGCAGCGGGTCCAGCATCAGGCGACGGGTGCGGCTGCGGATGGTGGGCAGCAGGGCGCCCACATTGTCCGCCACCAGCAGGATCAGGGTCTTGGGCGGCGGCTCTTCCAGGATCTTCAGGATGGCGTTCTGGCCGGCGGTGTTGAGCTGGTCCGCCCCGTCCACCACCACCACCCGCCAGCCGCCCTCCGCCGAGGTCAGGCGCAGGAAGGGGGCGATGCGGCGTACCTCCTCCACCGGAAGGTCGCGCTTGAACCGCTTCCGCTTCTCGTCCCAGGTCCGCTCGATGGACAGCAGGCCGGGCTCACCCCCGGCCGATACCCGTTTGAAGACGGTGCTTTCCGGGTCGATGTCCAGACGGGTGGGCTTGGGCGGCGGGCCGAACAGCCCGTCCCCTCCGCCGCCTCCCCGCCCTTGGCAAGGACGAAGCGGGCCATGCGGTAGGCGAGCGTCGCCTTGCCGATCCCCGGCAGGCCGCCGATCAGCCAGGCATGGTGCATGCGGCCGCTGTTCCAGCCCTCCAGCAGCAGCTTCTCCGCAGCGCTGTGCCCTTCGAGGTGGGAGTTGCGGCGGGGGGAAAAGGGGTCCTGGTCCAGGGGGGCGGTGCTCATAGGGGCAGCCCCAGCCGGTCACGCAGGGCGGCGCGCAGGTCGGACTGGATCGCCTCGACCGAGCGGGACGAGTCGACCAACAGACATCGCGCGGGCTCCGACCGGGCCAAGGCCAGGTAGGCGTCCCGCAGGCGGCCATGGAAGGCCAGGTCCATCTGCTCGTACCGGTCCTCGGTCCCGCGGCGGGAGGCCGCGCGGGTAAGGCCCACCGCCGGGTCGATGTCGAAGACGAAGGTCAGGTCGGGGGTCAGGCCGCCGGTGGCGATGGCATGCAGGGTCCTCAGCACGCCAGGGTCCAGCCCATGGCCGGCGCCCTGGTAGGCGAAGGTGCTGTCGGCGTAGCGGTCACACAGCACCCAGGTGCCGGCGGCAAGGGCTGGCTCCACCGTCTCGGCGATGTGCTGGTGGCGGGCCGCGTTCAGCAGCAGCGCCTCCGTCAGGGGCTGCCAACGGCCCGGCTTGCCGGTGACCAGAAGCGCGCGGATCTCCTCTGCCCCCGGGGAGCCACCCGGCTCCCGCGTCGTGACGACGGGGACCCCGGCCCCGCGCAGCGCCTCCGCCAGCAGGCGGAGCTGGGTGGACTTGCCGGCCCCCTCCCCGCCTTCAAGCGTGATGAAGCGCCCACGGGCCATGCTCAGGAGGCCTTGGCGGTGGCGGCCGGCTGCTGCGCCGGGGTGGCGGGTGCGGCAGCCGGCGCAGGCTGCTCCGGCGCGCCGAAGATCAGGTGGCGGGCGGCGGCGGCAACGCGGCCAAAGAAGCCCAGCTCCGCCACGTCCGCAGCGGCAACCAGCGGCACCTCCTTGGCGGGCATGTCCGGCGCCTCGATGCGCAGGGTGGCCAGCTTGGTACCCTTGGTGATGGGGGCCGCCACGGGGGCATCGGCAAGGACGCTGACCTTCATGGCCCGACGCTGGTCATGGGTCAGGGTGATCTTCACCGGCTGTTCGGAGACCAGGGGCACCTGCTCCTGCTGCCCCAACCAGACCGGCAGGCTGTCCACCGTCTCCCCGCCCTTGAACAGCGCATAGGTCTCGAACTCCCGCCAGCCCCATTCCAGGATGCGGGCGGACTCGTCGGCGCGGGCCTGCATGCTCGGCAGGCCGTTGACTACCATCACCAGGCGGCGGCCGTTGCGCTCCCCCGTGGCGATCAGGCCGTAGCCGGCGATCTCCGTATGGCCGGTCTTCAGCCCGTCCACGTTCATGTTCCGGTACAGCAGCGGGTTGCGGTTGCCCTGCTTGATGCCGTGGTAGGTAAACTCCTTCTCCGAGTAGTAATGGAAATGCTCGGGGAAGTCCTGCATCAGCCGGGTGGCCAGGGTGGCCAGGTCACGTGCCGTGGAATAGTGGTTCGGGTCCGGCCAGCCGGAGGCGTTGACGAAGTTGGAGTTGTGCATCCCCAACTCCTTGGCCCGCTTGGTCATGGCGGTGGCGAAGGCCCCCTCGGAACCTGCCAACCCCTCCGCGAGCACGACGCAGGCGTCGTTGCCGGACTGGATGACGACGCCGCGGATCAGGTCCTCAACCTTGATCTGGTTGCCCAACTCCACGAACATCTTGGAGCCCTGGACCTTCCAGGCCTGCTCGCTGACCGGCAGGGTGTCGGTCAGGGTCAGGCGGCCGGACTTTATGCGCTCCAGCACCAAGTACATCGTCATGACCTTGGACATGGACGATGTGGGCATCCGCTCGTCGGCGTTCTTCTCCAGCAGCACCGTGTTGGTGCTGAGGTCGATCAGGATGGCCTCCCGGGCGATGGTCTCCAGCGGGGCGGCCTGGGCCGGAAGCACGGCGGCCCCTGCCAGCAGGAGGGCGAAGCCCGTGCGCCGGGCGGCGGCACCGAGGAGGGCGGGAAGTCTCGTCACGTCGAAGCCGCGAACCATGGCGTTGTCGCTACCTTTGCTGCGAGGCCGGGCCGGCGACTCCTGCCGGCCCGAGGCTGTCTTGCCGTGTTCTAAGGCGGGGCCGGGGCCCACGCCAAGGGTCAATCCACGATGATGCGGGCTTGGTTCTGGCCGGTGGCCAGGACCTGGGCGAGCACCTGGTCCGCCCGGTCCACTGTCTCCAGCGGGCCCAGCCGGACCCGGAAGAACTGGGTGCCGGACACCATGGCGGAAGAGATGGTGGCGGGGCTGATGGAATTCAGCCGGGCGCGGAGCTTGTTGGCATTGTCATAGACGCTGAAGGCGCCCGCCTGCACCCAGATGCGCTGGGGCCCGGCCACGGGCTTCTGCTCCACCACGGGGGCGGGCAGGAAGCGGCCATCGGAATCGGTCTGGCCGGCGACGGTGGTCGGGGCCGATACGGTCCGGACAGGGGCTGGCGGGGTGGCCGGGGCCGGCACGCCCTCCACCTCCACCTTCGGCCGCGGGGCCGCCTTGGGAACCGGGCCGCCGTCGGGGGAACCGGCCATCTGGGTGTTGCCGCCATTCTGGGCCGCCGCGGCGATGGCGCGGCTTTCCTCCGCCAGGACCTGCACCCTGACCTTGGCCGTACCCTGCTGGTCGAACCCCAGGAGCTGCGCGCCCCGGCGGGACATGTCGAGGATGCGCCCGGCCACGAAGGGGCCGCGGTCGTTGATCCGCACGACGATGGAGCGGCCGTTCTCCAGGTTCGTCACCCGCACCAGGCTGGGCATGGGCAGGGTCTGGTGGGCGGCGGTCAGCTCGTTTTCATTGTAGGTCTCACCGTTCGCGGTGGACTTGGTGTGGAAGCCCGGGCCGTACCAGGAGGCGATGCCGGTCTGGTCGTAGTTGTAGTCCACCTGCGGATAGTACCAGACCCCGTTGATCTGGTAGGGCTCCCCCACCTTGTAGATGCCGCCGGCGGGCAGCTTGGGCCCGGCAGGTGCCTGCGCGGCGGGCTTTTCCGGCGGCTTGGTGGCACAGGCGGACAGGCCCGCGGCGACCGCGGCCAATACCAAAATCCTTACCAGATGTGCCCGGACCATGCGCCTTCCACCCCTACCGATTGTGGGCCGCACCCTACATCATCCGGTGCCCTGCCGCCAAGCCGGTGCCGCATGGCCAGGCGTGCTGAGACGGGATCTGACGAACGGGGTACCCCCGGACGGACCGCTTCTGCCACAGGCCCCGGGCTGCCGCAACGGGGCGGCCGCCCGGGCGCAAGCTTGTCACTGCGCCGGTTCCGGGGCCGGGAACCAAGCGTCGGTTCGTCCCATCAGGTGATAGGCGACCAGCCCTATATGTTCCCGCGTGGCGAGGTTAAGCAGGCTGATGCCCTGCTCCAGGTCGAAACCCAGTTGGAACCGGACCTCCCTCCTGGTCTGGAAGTCCACCGGATAGGGCAGCACCGGCCATCCGATCCGACGGAAGATGCCAACGGACCGGGGCATGTGGAACCCGCTGGTCACCAGCAGCCAGATCTCTCCCTCGGCGGGCCGGACGAGTTCCTTGGTCAGGACAGCGTTCTCCCAGGTGTTGCGGGACTCTGATTCGAAAGTCACCCGCGCCGTGTCCACGCCGAGCCGATCCCAGAGCAGTCGGGCATCGACAGCTTCCCGGTTCATTTGGTCCCAGAGATTGCCGGAACCGCCGGTGAAGACCAGCCTTGCCTCCGGGAAGCGCCGGGCGAGCCAGAGCGGATCCAGCATCCGCTCTGCGTGACGGTTCACTTGCGGCACGCCGTGGGATGCGGTCAGGCGGGGCAAGACCGCCCCGCCCAGGACAATGATACCATCCACCCTCTCCGGCAGGTCGGTGGGCACGGGGAATCGGCTCTCCAACCCATGGACCAGGTAGGTTCCGATGGGCAGCACGGTGACTGCGACGGCAACGGCAGTGACGGTACCGACGATCGCCATCCCGGCGCGCCGCCACCGGGTCCAAAGCAGGATCGCTCCCGTGACGAGGCCAATGACCAAGGCATTGCCGGGCTCGGCCAGGAGCCACAGCACCTTGGACAGGACGAAGGACATCCGTAACCCTTACTGGTCGGCGTAGACGTGCGTCTCGGCCTTGGCGCCCGGGTGCGTCACCGCCCCTTTTTCCGCAGGCCCGACCAGTTGAGCGTACTTCCAAAGGGTACCCGATTGGAAGTCGTGTCGGCGCGGCACCCAAGCGGCCCGACGGGAAGCCAGCTCGGCATCGTCCAACTCCACGTCCAATGTCCCAGCCACGGCATCAAGCACGATCACGTCACCATCCCGCAGCAGCCCGATGGGCCCACCCACCGCGGCCTCGGGGCCCACATGCCCGACGCAGAACCCGCGGGTCGCGCCGGAAAAGCGGCCATCCGTGATCAGGGCCACCTTGTCGCCCATGCCCTGGCCATAAAGGGCCGCGGTGGTCGCCAGCATCTCCCGCATGCCGGGGCCGCCGCGTGGCCCCTCATAGCGGATGACCAGCACGTCCCCTTCCCGGTAGTCCCGCCGCTCTACCGCGGCGAAGGCGTCCTCCTCGCAGTCGAACACCCGGGCGGGGCCGCGGAAGGTGAGCTGCTTCATGCCGGCCACCTTCACCACCGCTCCCTCGGTGGCGAGGTTGCCGCGCAGGACCACCACGCCGCCGGTGGGGGACAGGGGGGCGGAGGTGGGGCGGACGATGTCCTGGCCCGTGGGGAAGGCCACGTCGGCCAGGTTCTCCGCTATGGTGTTGCCGGTGACGGTCAGGCAGTCCCCGTGCAGGTAGCCGCCGTCCAGCAGGGCCTTCAGCAGGATGGGCACGCCGCCCACCTCATACAGGTCCTTGGCCACATAGCGTCCGCCGGGCTTCAGGTCGGCGATGTAAGGCGTGCGCTGGAAGATGCGGCCCACATCATGGATGTCGAAGTCGATGCCCACCTCGTTGGCGATGGCGGGCAGGTGCAGGGCGGCGTTGGTGGAGCCGCCGGACGCGGCCACCACGGTTGCCGCGTTCTCCAGCGCCTTGCGGGTCACGATGTCCCGCGGGCGGAGGTTCAGCTCCAGGAGCCTCATCACCGCCTCGCCCGACCGCACGGCCCAACGGTCCCGGTCCTCATAGGGGGCGGGGGCGCCTGCCGACCCCGGCAGGGCCAGCCCGATCGCCTCTGACACGCAGGCCATGGTGTTCGCGGTGAACTGGCCGCCGCAGGCCCCGGCGGAGGGGCAAGCCACGCATTCCAACTCGTGCAGGTCCTCGCTGCTCATCTTCCCGGCGCTGTGGGCGCCCACGGCCTCGAACACGTCCTGGATGGTGACGTCCCGTCCCTGGAAGCGGCCCGGCAGGATGGAGCCGCCATACATGAACACCGCGGGCACGTTCAGCCGCAACATGGCCATCATCATGCCGGGCAGGGTCTTGTCACAGCCGGCAAGGCAGACCATGGCGTCATAGCAATGCCCCCGCATGGTCAGCTCCACCGAGTCGGCGATGACCTCCCGGCTGACCAGGGACGACTTCATGCCCTGGTGGCCCATGGCGATGCCGTCGGTCACGGTAATGGTCGTGAACTCCCGCGGGGTGCCGCCGCCCGCCCGCACCCCCTGCTTCACGGCCTGCGCCTGGCGGCTCAGGGCGATGTTGCAGGGCGCAGCCTCGTTCCAGCAGGTGGCCACGCCGACGAAGGGCTGGGCGATCTCCTCCGCCGTCATGCCCATGGCGTAGTAGTAGGAGCGGTGCGGTGCCCGCTCCGGCCCCACCGAGACATGGCGGCTTGGCATCCGCGACTTGTCCCAGACCTTCCCAGCCCCACCGCCGTTCGCCATTTCCCGCCTCCTCCACCCACGCCCGTCTTGCCGACGCGCTCCGCAGCTTCAAGGATAGGCTTCACCACCGCCTGCGCAAGCACAGCTTGCCCCCGGCATGAGTAAGGCCTTGTTCCGACATTCAATCGTGATGAACAGCAAAGGTCCCGGGGGTGATCACGATCCGGATCACAAATCAATCCCCCTCATTGGTCATACGAAGGGTCTGGAATTCCAGGGTTCAAAGCTGTAAGGCTGGGAGTCGCCGAATACTCGGCCCCTGTCACGCCAATAGTCCATACCGGATCCCATAGACCGTGCCCCCCTCCCCGCCGGCCCCTGGCCCAGCAAGCAACCGCGATCCCGGCGGCCGGCGTGACAGCGTCACCGGGCTGCTGGAGATGCGGCCCTTCTCCGCCCGGGTGGCGGAGGTCCTGGCGGAGCATGGCGGCAAGCTGGTCGCGGCGGTGCTGCTGGTCGAGATCGACCGCATGCCCCAGCTTTTCCGGGTGCACGGGCAGGCCGCCCTGGACAACGCCATGGCCCTGCTGGCCCGCCGCGTCATGGACGGGATCGGCGCCAACGACCTGGTCTGCCGCTTCGGGCAGAGCCAGTTCGCCATCTTCCTGCCAGGGCTGGAACATCCGGGAAAGGCGCTGTTCGCCGCTTCCGCCATCGTGAACCGGATGTCGGAGCCGATCATGGTGGAGGGGCGGCAGCTCTTCGTCACCGCCAAGATCGGCGTCGCCATCGCGCCCAAGGACGCCGCCGACGGCCCCTGCCTGATCCGCAACGCCGCCCTGGCCCTGGACCATGCCAAGCGGTCCGGGAAGGAATCTTACACCCACTACGCCGCCAGCATGCGGGATGAGGTGCGGCAGCGGCTTGACCTGGAAGACGAGCTGCGCGCCGCCATCCGGGACGACCAGTTCGTGCTGCACTACCAGCCCAAGGTCAGCCTGGGCGACCGCCAGACCGTCGTCGGTGGCGAGGCGCTGCTGCGCTGGGGGCACCCGTCCCGTGGGTTGCTCGCCCCGGGCGCCTTCGTGCAGACGGCGGAAGAGACGGGCCTGATCGTCCCCATCGGGGAATGGGTGCTGCGCCAGGCCACGGGCCAGATCCGGCGCTGGCTGGATGCCGGCTTGCCGCCCACGCAGATCGCGGTGAACGTCTCCGAGCGCCAGTTCCGCTGGGGCCACCTGCCCGCCCTGATCGACGTGCTGCTGACGGAGACGGGCATCCCGCCCCACCTGCTGCAGCTTGAGATCACCGAGACGATCCTCCCGGACGACCTTGAGGGCGCCCTGAAGCAGATGCGCTGGATCGCCGACCGGGGCGTGGCCCTGTCCCTGGATGATTTCGGGACCGGCTACTCATCCATGTCCTACCTGCGGGAGCTGCCGCTGGACTGCCTGAAGGTGGACCGCAAGTTCGTCATGGACATGGAGACCGACCCCCGCACCCGCCACATCGTGGAGGCTACGGTGGCCATGGCCCAAGCCATGGACCTGAAGGTGGTGGCGGAGGGGATCGAGACGACGACGCAGTTGGAGCTTCTGCGGCGCATGGGCGTCGAGGAGGGCCAGGGCTACCTGTTCTCCAAGCCTATCCCGTCGGAGGAGTTTGCCAGCTTCGTGCGGGCCCATAGCTGACCCGAGCTGGCGTCAGGTCCGCGGAAGCCAAGCCGCGGATGCGGCAGAGCCCGCCCCGGACCCCGGTCCGGGGGCGCGTGAGGAACACGAAGGGCCAGACCCGTTTCCAGTCTGCGGGAGACGAGTCCAGGGAAAGCGGCCCGGCGGACTGCGGGGCTAGAACGGCCGCGCAGTCCGCCGGGCATCCACATCACCCCAGCCGAGCCAAGGCCTCTTCCAGCTTGGCACGGACGCTCTCCGCCTCCGCACGGCGGTCGCGCTGCTCCTCGATCACCTCTTCCGGTGCCCGCTCCACGAATTGCGGGTTGGCCAGCTTGGCGTCGATCTTGGAAACCTCCTGTGCCAGCTTGGCAATCTCCTTGGACAGGCGGGCCTTCTCCTTCTCCACGTCGATGAAGTCGGCAAGCGGCAGGACCAGCGTAGCCTCTTCCACCACCGCCTGGGCGGAGCCCTTGGGCGGCTCGGCGTCCGACAACTCCACCCCCGACAGGCGGGCGAGGCGCAGGATCAGGTCCCTGTGGGTGGCAAGGCGGGCCTTGGTCACCTCTCCCGCCCCGCGCAGCACCAGCGGGATCTGGGCGGACGGGGGCACGTTCATCTCAGACCGGATGGCGCGGACGGTGGAGATCAGCTTCACCACCCACTCCATCTCCGCACTAGCCGCCGCGTCGATCAGGCCCAGCTGCGGCTCAGGCCACGGCGCGGTGATCAGCTGGCGCTCGTTGCCGCCGATCTTCTCGTTCAGCTCCTCCGTCAGGAAGGGCATCAGCGGGTGCAGCAGGTGCAGGATGCGGTCCAGCACCCAGGCGGTGGTGGCGCGGGTTTCCGCCTTCGCCGCCTCGTCCTCCCCGGTCAGGATCGGTTTGGTGAACTCTAGGTACCAGTCGCAGAAGCTGTTCCAGGCGAACTGGTAGATGCCCAGGGCCGCCTCGTTGAACTTGTAGCCCTCCATGGCCTCCGTGATGCGGGCCGCGGCCTGCTGGGCGGCACCCACGATCCACTTGTTGACCGTCAGCTTCACGCCGGCGGGGTCGAAGCCCGCCACCGGAGCGACCTGCTTCATCTCCGCGTAGCGCGCGGCGTTCCAGAGCTTGGTGGCGAAGTTGCGGTAGCCCTCCACCCGGCTGACCGCCAGCTTGATGTCGCGGCCCTGGGCGGCCATGGCGGCCAGGGTGAAGCGCAAGGCGTCGCAGCCATACTGGTCGATCACGTCCAGGGGGTCGATGATGTTCCCCTTGGACTTGGACATCTTCTGGCCCTTCTCGTCGCGGACCAGGGCATGGATGTAGACGGTGCGGAACGGCACGTCGCCCATGAAGTGGATGCCCATCATCATCATCCGGGCGACCCAAAAGAAGATGATGTCAAAGCCGGTCACCAGCACGTCGCCGGGATAATAGCGGTCCAGCTCCGGCGTCTTCTCGGGCCAGCCCAGCGTGCTGAAGGGCCAGAGGGCGGAGCTGAACCAGGTGTCCAGCACGTCCTCGTCCCGGCGCAGGTTGCAGCCGGGGCCGAACTTGGCCTCCGCTTGGGCCTTGGCGTCCTCTTCCGTCTCCGCGACGAAGACGCTGCCCTCCGGCCCGTACCATGCGGGGATCTGGTGGCCCCACCAGAGCTGGCGGGAGATGCACCAGGGCTGGATGTTGCGCATCCACTCGAAATAGGTGTTCTCCCACTGGCGCGGGACGAAGACGGTTCGGCCCTGCTCCACCGCCTCGATGGCCGGCTTGGCCAGCGTCTTGGCGTCGCAATACCACTGGTCGGTCAGCCAGGGCTCGATGACCACGCCGGAACGGTCGCCGTGGGGGACGGTGTGCTTGTGCGGGTCGATCTTCTCCACGAGGCCCAGGGCCTCCAAGTCGGCGACCACTCGTCTGCGCGCCTCGAAGCGGTCGAGCCCGCGGTATTCCTCCGGCACGGGCTCGCTGAACGGCTCCAGCCCGCCGCCCGCCTTCGGCAAGTACCCTTCGAAGGCCTGGACGATGCGGGCGTCCCGGTCCAGCAGGTTGATGAGGGCCAAGCCATGGCGCCGGCCCACCTCGAAGTCGTTGAAGTCGTGGGCCGGGGTGATCTTCACCGCGCCGGAGCCCGTCTCCGGGTCGGCATAGTCGTCGGCCACGATGGGGATCAGGCGGCCCACCAGGGGCAGGCGCACTTGTCGGCCGATCAGGTCCTGGTAGCGCTCATCCTCCGGGTGCACGGCCACGGCCGTGTCGGCCAGCATCGTCTCCGGCCGGGTGGTGGCGACCACGATGAAGCGGCCCTCCTCCCCGTCGATCGGGTAGCGGAAGTGCCAGAGGTTCCCGTTGACCTCCTTCTGCTCCACCTCCAGGTCGGAGATGGCGGTGTGCAGCTTGGGGTCCCAGTTGACCAGCCGCTTGTCCCGGTAGATCAGGCCCTGGCGGTACAGCTCCACGAACACCTTGCGGACGGCGACGTTCAGCCCCTCGTCCATGGTGAAGCGCTCCCGCGGCCAGTCGGGGCTGGCGCCCAGGCGGCGGAGCTGGCGGGTGATGGTGCCACCGGACTCGGCCTTCCACTCCCACACCCGGTCCAGGAACTTCTGGCGGCCCAGCTCCTGCCGGGTCAGGCCTTCCTTCGCCAGGTTGCGCTCCACCACCATCTGGGTGGCGATGCCGGCATGGTCGGTGCCCGGCTGCCAGAGGGCGTCCTTGCCGCGCATGCGCTCGAACCGGATCAGCGCGTCTTGCAGGGTGAAGGTCAGGGCGTGGCCCATGTGCAGGCTGCCCGTGACGTTGGGCGGCGGCATCATGATGGCGTAGGGCCGCTGGTTGCTATCTACCTTCGCGCCGAAGGCCCCGGAGCGCTCCCAGCGCTCATAGTGCTTCGCCTCGACCTCGGCGGGGGAGAACGTCTTGTCCAGCATGGCGGGAACCTTGGATTGGCTGCTCCGGGGGAGCGGTTGTCATAAAGGAACGGGGCGGCACCATCAAGGCGCCGCCCCGTGTTTGCTGTTCCCTCAATCGCCGGGCGCCCGCTCCGCGGGCTTGGCTCACGCGACCATGGGGTCGCGGGCCGCCGGTCGGCGGCCTGGGAGTTTAAGATCCAGGCCGCGGGGGATCGGGCAGGCGCGTCAGTCCAGGCCGCGCCGTACCACCTTCTCGATCTCGCGCTTGACCAGCCGCTCCACCATGGGCGGCAGATTGTCGTCCAACCATTCCTTGATCATCGGACGGACCAAGGCATGGACGATTTCCTCCAGCGTGGTCCCCCCGTTCCCGATGGGGCCTTCCCCGATCAGGCTGGGGCCGCGCTTGAAGCCGGACAGGCTGCTGAAGGCACGGCTCGCCGCCTCGGCGCTGGCGGCGGACAGCAGGCCGTCCTCGTCCATGGGGGGCATGGGCCGCCGCGGCGGCGGGGGTGGAGGGGGCGGCGGCGGGTCGTAATCGAACGGGTCCGGCAGCACCGGCTCGTCCGGCGCCACCTGCGTCAGTTCCAGCACGTCGTCCTCGACCATGGGCATGTCCATGGGCTCCGGCTCGAACACCGGGTCCATCATCATGGGCGGCGGAGGCGGCGGGGGTGGGGGCGGCGGCGGTGGAGGGGGTGGTGGAGGCGGCGGCGGGGGTGGGGGTGGCGGCTCGGCCTCGGCGGCGGGCGGGACGTCGCTGTCCTCGGAAATGATCCTGCGGATGGAGGCGAGGATTTCCTCCATCGACGGTTCTTGTTGGGACCGGTTGTCGACCATCTCGCCCGTGACCTGATGACGTGCCTAGGGGAGGCAGCCTAGGCACAAGTGAGGTAAATGCCAAGGGGATGATACGGTTCGGGGGGCCAATGGCCCCCCGAAAGCACAGGTATCGCCCCGAAAGGGGTGGGATTGTGCGGTCAGTCGATCGACACGCCCCACAGCTTGTTGCGGGACTCCTTGTAATACGCCTCGTAGTCGTAGGCCTGCACCGGCAGGCCAAGGCGGCTGGCGGTGAGTTGCCCCGTGGCGGCGAGGACCTGGAAAGCGGCCACCAGCTCATCCCGCTGCGCCCGCACCAGGTTCACGCGGGCGTCCAGCAGCTCCTGCTCCTGGTCCAGCACGTCCAGCACGGTACGGGACCCGACCGTGGCTTCCTGGCGGACACCTTCCAGCGCGATCTCGGACGAACGCACCTGCGCCTGGCGCGACTTGATGGTCGCACGGGCGGTCACCAGGCCTTCCCAGGCGCGGATCGCGTTCTCCCGGGACTGGCGGGCCGCCTCATCCACCTCGATTCGCCGCTGGCGGGCAGTCTGCTTGGCCTCACGGACCCGGGAAGTGGTGTTGCCCGCCTCATACAGGGGGATCGTCACCCGTGCGGTGATGGCGGCGCTGTCCACGGGCACGTCGCGGCGGCCCGCGCCGGCGCTGCTGGAGCCCCAGTCGCGCCCGGCCTGGGCGTTCAGGCTGACCGTCGGCAGCAACTCGCCCGTCACCACGTCCACCGCGGCATCGGACGCCTTCTCAGAGTACTTGGCCGCCACCACGGCCGGGTTGTTGGCCTCCGCCAGGGCGATGGTCTCGTCCATGGTGGATGGCAGGGTGAACGTCGGCGCCGGCTGGGACAGCTTCTGCGGGACGATACCCACCAGCCGGGCGAAGGTGGCGCGGCTGGCGTTCAGCAGGCCTTCCGCCTGGATGCGGCTGGAGGTGGCCCCGGCGAGGCGGGCCTCTGACTGGCTCACGTCCGTGCGGGTGATCTCACCCACCCGGAAGCGGTCGTTGGATGCCTCGAGCTGGCGGCGCAGGACCTGCTCGTTGTTCACGTTGAGATCCAGGACCGCCTGGTTCTGGACCACATCGAAATAAGCCGTGGCGGCGTCCAGCAGCACCGACTGCTCGGTGGACAGCAGCGAGGCGCGCTGTGCCTGCACCACGTTCTCCGCCCGGTTGACGCCGGCGCCGGTGCGCCCGCCGCGGTAGATGGGCTGGCTGGCCGTCAGGCCGACGCTCTTGCTGGTACGGGCGACCACCGCGGTGTCGCCGCCCTTCTGGTCCACCCAGCTCCGGGAGATGTCCGCCTCGGCGTTCAGGGTCGGCAGGTAACCGGACCGCGCCTGCGGCACCAACTCGTCCGTCGCGCGGAGCTGGGCGCGGGCGGCCTCCAGCGTGGGATTGCCAGTGTAAGCCTGGGCCAACGCATCCTGAAGGGACTGCGCCCTGGCCGGCGACAGGCCGAGGCCGACGGCGAGTGCCGCCAGCGGAAGGGTCGCGCGCACCATGCGGCGGAGGGTCGGCTTCAGGCTCATGGCATCCATGTCTCAGTACACCTTCATGCTGGGATCAATCCGCCGGGCCCAAGCGTCGATCCCACCCGCGAGGTTGATGGCCCGGTCAAAACCCTGTTGCCGCAGCCAAGCCGTGGCGTGCGCGCTGCGCATGCCGTGGTGGCAGACGACCACGATGACCTCTTCCGCCGGAAGGGCGCCCGCGCGGGACGCCAACTGGCCCAACGGAATGTGCGTGCAGCCCGGAATAGCGCACAGTTCCACTTCCCAGGGTTCGCGCACGTCCAAAACGATGGGAGTGTCACCGGCCGCGCGCATGGCCGCCAGAGTCTCCACTTCCATCTCGTAGTCTGTGACGGGGCGCACAGCAGGTCCGTGTCCAGGCGGGCGGGACGGCTCAGAACTGGAAGGTCGGCTTCGGCTCGAAGCCCGGCAGCTTGCGGACGGCCGCATCAAACAATGGCCGGTGGGAGACCTTGCCGCCCAGCTTTTGGTACAGGCGGGCATAGCCGATGCGGGCATCCTCATTGACGACGCCGACCAGCCGGCCGCCTTCGGCCAGTTGGTCCAGCAACACCTGCGGCACCTGGACCACGCTGCCCTGCAGGATGATCAGGTCATAGGGGCCCTGGTTGGGCCAGCCGGCCTCCAGCGGGCCCTGCACGGCCAGGGCATTGTCGATGCCCATGCGCTGGAATGTCTCGTTGGCCTGGGCCACCAGGGTTGGGTCGCTCTCCAGGGCCACCACGGTGGCGGCCAGCCTCCCGATGACGGCGGCGGAGTAGCCGGTGGCCCCACCCACGTCCAGGACCATGTCCTTCTCCCCCACCCGCGCTTCCTGCAGCAGGCGGGCGAGGACCATGGGCTCCATCAGGAAGCGGCCGGGGGAAACCTGGATGTCCTCATCCACATAGGCGATGCCCCTCAGGGCCTTGGGCACGAACTCTTCCCGCGGAATGGACAGGAAGGCATCGACGACGCGGAAATCCGTCACCTTGTTGGGGCGGATCTGGCCCTCGACCATGTTGACGCGGGCAGTGGCGAAATCCGTGGTGGCCATCATCGGGCGCTTCTTCTGGCTGGGGCTCGAGGCAGGGTGCCTGAGGGGGGAATGACGGGGACGCGAGGTGGGGCGCACGGGCCGGCCAAGGCCGCGCCCAGAGGCTATATATCCCCCTGCCCGCCTGAACACAATGTTGCGCCGCGAGATCACCCCGCCCCCGCGACACCGCTTTCCATCGGGTTCGCACGGCCCTTGACCGCGCCCATGGGGCCATCCTATAAGGCCACTCCCGAGCCGGACACCGGCTCCGGTCCTCTGGCGCGGTGGCAGAGTGGTGATGCAACGGACTGCAAATCCGTGAACCCGGGTTCGATTCCCGGCCGTGCCTCCAAGGACCTCTTTCCAGACATCATAAAGCGCTGATCCAGTGGGCCCGGTGTACTGCACCGCGGGGCTCAGAGCGCCTCACGCCAGCCCGCGCGCGACCGCCTCGGCGGCGCCGGCTGGGATGCGTCCGTCGTCATGCAGCAACCTGAGACGCAGCAGGCCGGCCACGCTGAGGGAATCGGTGATGGTCCCGTCCAACACCAGTGCCACCGCCTCCTTCAAGGGGACCCGGCGGAGCTTCAACTGCTCCGTCTCCTCCGGCGCCGGTTGCCCTTGGGTCAGGTCCCAGGCCAAGTAGACCACCCCTGACTCGTTGCTGACGCTGTTGGAGAGGTCCAGGCGGACCACCTCGGCGATGCTGGAGGCCGCAAGCCCGGTCTCCTCCTGGAGTTCGCGCAAGGCGGACTCCTGCCCCGTGCTGCCCTCCGGCGCGCCGCCTTCGGGAATTTCCCAGCTGTACCGGTCCAGGGGGAAGCGGTATTGGCCGACCAACCACGTATGTCCGTCCTGATCCACCGGGATCACCCCCACGGCCAGGTTCCGGTACTGGACCACGCCATAGATCCCCGGCTTGCCGCTGGGGTTCAGCACCTCATGGTGCACGACGCGAATCCAGGGGTTCTCATACCGAACCTCCTGGGAAAGGGACTTCCAGGGATTGCGAGTCTCGTCCATGCCGCACCGGGGTTGTCGGTCCTTGGCCATGGTAACTGGGATCAGCCCGCCCCGGCCAGGGTGTGGAACGTGCCGACAGGGCACAGGGGGTTTGCTCGGGATGCGTCGCCATCAGCTCCCCACCCCCATGCCACCCTGGGCGCCCCGCATCATTATATGCGCGCAGAACCCGTGCTGGTGGTGCCGCTTGTTTGCGGCGACAACCCAGGCCATGCTACACCGCGGGACGACAGCCACACGGGACCGGCATGCTCCCGCAACTTCAATCCCTGCTCAGTTTCTGGGAAAGCCTCCGCAAGGGGCGGGAACTCCCGTCGCGCCAAGACTTCCGCCCGGAGGACTTGGGCCCCTGGATGGGGCATTTGGGCCTGGTGGCCGTGGAGCACGGCGGCCGCTTCCGGGTGCGCCTCTCCGGTACGACCATCGTGGAATATGACGGGGAAGACTTCACCGGCCGTTACCTGGACGAAGCCGTGCCGCCCGCGGCCTATCAGGAAATCCTTCGGCCCTACCGGCAGGTGCTGGAGACGCGGCAGCCCGTCCATTCGAGTTACGTGTCCCGACTCGGGCCCAGCGCTTCGGCAACTTTGGAAAGGTTGCTCCTGCCATTCTCCGACGATGGCTGCCGCGTGGACCTGATCATGGCCGGCATCTATGCCGTCACGGATGAGCCGTTGAGCCTGCTGCATTCCGACCTGTATGGCCGACCCCGTCTCCGTGGCTGACGGTCACAACTCGTCATAAAGCGTGGGGGCCGGGTCCTGCTCCCCAGGGCTGTCGGCCCTGAGCCCCTGGTGGCGGTGCCATTCCCCGCACCAGTCGGTGGACAGGGTGATGGGGAAGGTACCGCCGGGCGCGCGGTCCGTGACGACAGGCGGATAGCGGCGGCAGGTTCCCTTCGGTCCCCGCTCCCGGACACCGTGGCCCAGCCAGAACCGGCAAGTGTAGCAGCTGTCGCCCCGGCGCATGGCCTGTCCTGTCCCTCAGTCCTTCACCTCGAACCAAAGCTCACAGCCATAGTCGAAGGTGATCTCCTCGCCCGCCTGTATATCACGCAGGGCGTAGAGGTCGATCCGGCAAGACTCCAGGTCGGCCTCGAACCGGGAGTTCGGCGCCTCGGAGTGGTTGCACAGACTGACCGGGCCCAGCGCGATGGCGGCGGACCAATCCTCGTCCGTCGCGCCCTCGTCCCAATAGAACCAGTAATGGGCGACCCGGCTGTCCTCCATCCGCCGCCTGTCCTCCGGCGGCAGGATCAGGACCGGGGCCGAATCGATCAGCAGCCCGCGGGGGATTGGAAGCAGGGCCACCATCCCCCTGCCCTTCGGGCCTAAGTCCCGCACCGCGACGCGGTTCAGCGTGTCCAGGGGCATCGCGGTCTCCATTGCCGGCCCAGGATCAGCGGGGCGGCTTTGCGACGCGGACATCCTCGGCATGGATCTGGTAGAACATCTTGATCTGGGCGTCCAATTCCATCCGCCGCTTGCCTTGGGGCGAGTCATCCGGCGCGTCGCGCAGTTCATTGAACTCCCGCACCGCGTCGGCGAGTTGCTCCTCTGTCTCGATGCCCATGTCAGTCTTCCCTTCTGTTGGTCGACAAGGGGAACCCGGCATGACGGCTGCAAGTTCCTGGACGGGCGGCACACCCCAGCCATCCGGCCCCCGGCAAGGACGGGCTGTTACCGTGCCGGGTCAGCCTGCACTATGCGTTCCCGCTCACGGGCCCCTTCGCCGCCGGAACCCCGAGGATCGACCATGACAGACGACATCCCCACCACAGGGCCCGGCCATAAGGCGGAGGTGCTGGAACGCACCGTGGCCTACAAGGGCTTCTTCCAGATGCACGAGCTGACCCTGCGCCACACCCTGTTCCGCGGCGGCTGGAGCAAGTCGTTCAGCCGCGAGGTGTTCGTCCGCGGGGAGGCGGCTGGAATCCTGCTCTATGATCCCGACCGGGACTCGCTGGTGCTGGTGGAGCAGTTCCGCGTCGGCGCCCTGGCGGCCGGGGAGGCGCCCTGGATGCTGGAGATCGTCGCCGGGATCGTCGACCCGGGTGAGACGGCGGCGGAGGTGGTGGTGCGGGAAGCCATGGAGGAGGCTGGCTGCACGGCGACGGACGTCTTCCCCATCAGCCGCTTCATGCCCAGCCCCGGCGGCTGCAGCGAGGTCATCAGCCTGTTCTGCGGCCGGGTGGACAGCCAAGGCGTCGGCGGCGTCCATGGGCTGGAGTCGGAGAACGAGGACATCCGGGTCCATGTTGTACCCGCGGACCAGGCCATCGCCTGGATGGATGAGGGGCGATTCACCAACAGTATCGCGCTCATCGCGCTTGGCTGGTTTGCGCGGCACCGCGACTCGTTGCGGCGACGCTGGCCTGTGACCACCTAGGCGGGGTTGCACCGCATCGGGGCGGTGTCTACGCTCCCTGCTTTGACCCGCGTAAAGAGGCTGCGCACGTGGACGCGCGTAACGGATTCATCGACACCATCGGCCGCACCCCCCTGATCCGCCTGATAGGCCCGTCGGAGGCCACTGGCTGTGAGATCCTGGGCAAGGCCGAGTTCCTGAACCCCGGCGGCTCGGTCAAGGACCGTGCCGCCCTGGCCATCGTGGAGGACGCGGTGGCCAGCGGCCGGCTGAAGCCGGGCGGCGTGATCGTCGAAGGCACGGCGGGCAACACCGGCATTGGCTTGGCCCTGGTGGGCAACGCCCTGGGCTTCCGCACCGTGATCGTCATGCCGGAGACCCAGAGCCAGGAGAAGAAGGACATGCTCCGCCTCTGCGGGGCGGACCTGCGGCTGGTCCCGGCGGTGCCTTTCAAGGACCCGGGCAACTATGTCCATGTCTCCCGCCGGATCGCGGAGGAGTTGGCCCAGACCGAGCCGAACGGCGCCATCTGGGCGAACCAGTTCGACAATCTGGCCAACCGGGAAGGCCACCGCCGCACCACGGGGCCGGAAATCTGGGAGCAGACCGGCGGCAAGGTGGATGCCTTCACCTGCGCCACGGGCACGGGCGGCACGCTGGCTGGCGTGGGCATGGCGCTGAAGGAGCGGAACCCGGATGTCCGCATCGTCCTGGCAGACCCCATGGGCTCCGCCCTCTATGCCTGGAAAAAGACGGGGGAGCTGAAGGCCGAGGGCAACTCCATCACCGAAGGCATCGGCCAGGGCCGCGTGACCGCCAACCTGGCGGACGCGCCGGTCGACGACGCCGTGCAGGTGACGGATGAGGAGGCGCTGCCCATCATCTTCGACCTGCTGAAGGATGAGGGGCTGGTCCTTGGCGGCTCCAGCGGCATCAATGTCGGCGCCGCGATCAAGGTGGCGAAGGCGCTGGGCCCCGGCCACACCATCGTGACGATCCTCTGCGATTACGGTACCCGCTACCAATCCAAGCTGTTCAATCCCGCGTTCCTGCGGGAGAAGAACCTCCCCGTCCCGGACTGGCTGGCCTGACACGAAGCGGAGCCCCTGCCCCATGACCCTCCTCTACCGCGACGAACCCTATGACCGCACCGCAGAGGCCGTGGTGGTGGAGAGCGACCCCGGCGGCATCCGGCTGGACCGCACCATCTTCTATCCCAGCGGCGGCGGCCAGCCGGGGGATACCGGCGCCCTGCGCTGGGACGGGGGTGAGATCCGCATCATGGACACCCGGAAGGGCGCCGACCTGGTCCAGGTCGGGCCCGACGTGATCCATGTGCCGGCGGAGGGGGCGGCCCTGCCCCCGCCGGGGACCAAGGTGACGTTGGAGCTGGATTGGGAGCGGCGGCACCGGCACATGCGCATGCACACGACCCTGCACCTGCTCTGCGCCGTGGTGCCCGGGGCGGTGACCGGCGGCCAGGTGGGCGCGGACAAGAGCCGGCTGGACTTCGATGTGCCCACCGGCAGCCTGGACAAGGAAGAGATCGAAGAGAAGGTGAATTCCCTGATCGAGGGCGACCATCCCGTGGTGGAGCGTGTCATCACCGATGAGGAATTGGCGGCGACGCCGGACCTGGTCCGCACCATGTCCGTGAAGCCGCCCACCGGCAGCGGCATGGTGCGCCTGCTGAACATCGGCCCCAGCGACATGCCCATCGACCTGCAGCCCTGCGGCGGCACCCATGTGGCCCGCACCGGGGAGATCGGCGGGGTGCAGATCGTGAAGATCGAGAACAAGGGCCGGCAGAACCGCCGGATCGTGCTGGCGCTGCGGGATTGAGGGAGGAACGGATGGCAACGGCGCGCGACCCGCTGGTGACCGTCGAATGGCTGGCGTCCCGTCTGGGGGACCCGTCGGTGC
The DNA here is from genome assembly GCF_012913305.1 of Aerophototrophica crusticola. NCBI lineage: Bacteria > Pseudomonadati > Pseudomonadota > Alphaproteobacteria > Rhodospirillales > Rhodospirillaceae > Aerophototrophica > Aerophototrophica crusticola. Next base: position 1,477,883 of record NZ_CP051775.1, read on the forward strand.
GGGTGCTGGACGCCTCCTGGCACCTGCCCACCTTGAAGCGCGACCCCCGGGCGGAGTTCCTGGCCGGACACATTCCCGGGGCGCGGTTCTTCGACATCGATGCCCTGAGCGCCCCTGGCACCGACCTGCCCCACATGCTGCCCAGCCCGGCGGCCTTCGGGGAGGCCCTGGGGGCGTTGGGCATCGGCAGCGGCGACACGGTGGTGGTCTATGACAGTGTCGGCATCTCCAGCGCGCCACGCGCCTGGTGGATGTTCCGCGCCTTCGGGCACCTGGACGTGTTCGTGCTGGATGGCGGGCTGCCGGCCTGGACCGCCGCGGGCCACCCGGTGGAGACCGGCGAGCCCTCTCCCGCCGAGCCGCGAAGCTTCCGCGCCAGGCTCGACCCGGCCCTGGTACGGGATGTGGCAGACATCCGTGCCAACCTGGAGACGGGGTCGGAGCAGGTGGTGGATGCCCGCGCCGCCGGACGGTTTGAGGGCACGGCGCCGGAGCCGCGGCCGGGCTTGCGGATGGGCCACATCCCCGGCAGCCTGAACCTCCCCTTCACCGACCTCCTGGACCCCGCGACCAAGACCCTGCTGCCGGCGGACACCCTGCGGGACCGCTTCAAGGCGGCTGGCGTGGACCTGTCCCGGCCGGTCACCACCTCCTGCGGCAGCGGCATCACGGCCTGTGTCCTGGCCCTGGCCCTGTACCGGATCGGGCGGAGCGATGTCCCGGTCTATGACGGGTCCTGGGCCGAGTGGGGTGCCCGGGAGGATCTTCCCCTGGCGACGGGGCCCGCCCATGGCTGAGCCGATCCCCTTCCCGCGGCCCCGCGAGGCGGTGCCGTCCCTGCCCGCCGCGGCACCCGGCATGATCCGGACCACCATCACCTACCTGGAGATGACGGAGAAGCCGTCCCGCACCTTCCGGCCCCCGCCGCCGGAAAAGTCCGCCCTGCTGCGGGCGGAGCGCTGCACCGTCTCCTACTACCGCTACCTCTACGACACGGTGGGCGGGCCCTGGCTCTGGTGGTTCCGGCGGGCCATGCCGGAGCAGGAGCTGGCCGCGATCATCGGGGATGAGCGGGTGGAGATCTTCGTGCTGTACGTTGGCGGGGTGCCCGCCGGCTATGCGGAGATCGACCGCCGCGTCGAGGGCACGGCCAACCTGGCCTATTTCGGGCTGGTACCGGATTTCATTGGCCATGGCCTCGGCCCCTGGCTGCTGGATTGGGCCGTGGACGCGGCCTGGGCTGGGGCCGGCGTGACGCGGGTGACGGTGAACACCTGCACCCTGGACCACCCCAAGGCTCTGATGATGTACCAGCGGGCCGGCTTCCAACCCGTTCGCCAGGAGGAGAAGGAAGAGCCCGACCCCCGTCTGGCCGGCCATCTTCCCCGGGGCATCGCCCCCACGTACCCCTGGTGGAACCGTGAGCAAAGCGGGTGACCGGGCGGAGGGAACGACGCAGGTCCATGCGGGCCGGGACCCCGCCGGCCATTCCGGCGCGGTGAGCATCCCGCCCTACCGCGCCTCCACCATCCTGTTCCCCGACCTGGACTCGCTGGAAGCACGGGATCCGGACTATGAGGCCGTCCGCTATGGCCGGACGGGCACGCCGACCAGCCACGCCTTCGAGGAGGCCATGGCGGAGCTGGAAGGCGGTTACCGCGCGGTCAGCTTCGGCTCCGGCCTGCAGGCCATCACCACGGCCTTGCTGGCGGTGCTGCGGTCCGGGGACCATCTGCTGATGGCGGACACCACCTATGGCCCCACCCGCGCGTTCTGTCAGGGCATCCTGGCCCGGATGGGGGTGGAGACCTCCTTCTATGACCCGCTGCTTGGCGCGGCCGACCTGGAAGCGCTGTTCAGGCCGAATACCCGTGCCCTGTTCCTGGAGTCGCCGGGGTCCCTGACCTTCGAGGTGCAGGACGTGCCCGCCCTGGCCGCTGCCGCCAAGACCCGCGGCTGCACCGTGCTGATGGACAACACCTGGGCGGCGGGCGTGTATTTCAAGCCGCTGGCCCATGGGGTGGACATCTCCCTCCAGGCCTGCACCAAGTATGTCGCCGGCCATGCGGACGCGAACCTGGGAACCGCCATCTGCACCAGGGATGCCTGGCGGGCCGTGAAGCAGGCCGCCGTGGACCTTGGCGCCACGGCATCGGCCGACGACCTGTTCCTGGGCCTGCGGGGCTTGCGTACCCTGTCCCTGCGCCTTGCCCGCCACCAGGAAGCCGGCCTGCTGCTGGCGGACTGGCTGGCCGGACAGTCGGAAGTTCGGCGCGTGCTGCACCCGGCGCGGCCGGACTGCCCGGGGCACCAGATCTGGAAGCGCGACTTCACCGGGGCCAGCGGCCTGTTCACGGTGGAGTTGGCACCGCTGCCCCGCCCGGCGCTCAAGGCGCTGGTGGAAGGGCTGCGGTTCTTCGGCATGGGCTATAGTTGGGGCGGGTTCGAAAGCCTCGTCCTGCCCACCAACCCCCGCCGTATCCGCACGGCCCGCCCCTGGGCCGGTGACGGTACCTTGGTCCGTTTCCATGCGGGGCTGGAGGAACCGGCGGACCTGACCCGTGACCTGGAAGCCGGCTTCGCCCGGCTGCGTGAGGCCCTGAAGACATGAGCACCCGAGTGCACCCCGGCCTGCTGGAGGCCATCCGTTTCAACGCCGACGGGCTGGTCCCCGCCATCGCCCAGCAGCACGGCACGGGTGAGGTGCTGATGATGGCCTGGATGAACCGGGACGCCGTGGTCGAGACGCTGGAGACAGGCCGGGTCTGCTACTGGTCCCGCTCCCGCGGCGGTCCCTGGCGCAAGGGCGAGTCCTCCGGCCAGGTGCAGACGCTGGTGGAGCTTCGGCTGGACTGCGACGGCGACACCTTGCTGCTGCTGGTGGACCAAAAGGGCGTCGCTTGCCACACCGGGCGGCGGAACTGCTTCTACCGGGCCGCCCGCGACGGGGAACTGGTCACCATCGCCGAGGTCGCGATCCCGCCGACCGAGCTTTACGGCAGCGGTTTTTGAGATGTTCGCGACGTTTGATCCAAGTCAAAGCGGCTTGAGGGAAAGGCATCTACAAGGAGGATGTCTCTAAACCCTCCCTATACCACTGCTCCGGGGCCCAGAAATGAGCCCCGGAATTTTTTTGTCCCTATCCCTAAGGTCAGGGTTCCTGGCGTGGCAGACGGCGAAGGGCTAGCATGCTCCTATCGTTGGTGGGAGCCTATGGGATGAAGGAACTGCGCTGCATCGTCTTCTCGGACAACGAGCTGTTGGCAGCCATCCTGGACCGTCGCCGCAAGTTGAAGGAGCCGATGCCGGAGGGGGAGATCACCGGCCTGAACACCGAGATGGGTGACGGGCTGAAGGTCAACCTGGAGCTGGACGGCGGCAAGCGTACCCTGGCGCTGGCGGAGCATGAGGTGCAGGGCGCCCTGCTGGCCTATTGCATGGCCAAGAACGTGCCCTTGCCGGTGGAGGCGGACAAGATGGTCTACCTGATCCGGGGCAAGGTCACCCTGATGATCACCATGAACTTCAACAAGCAGCCCCGCCTCGTGGGCGGCGCTGCGGCATCCGCGGGACGTTGAGCGGAAACGGGCCGGATCAGGGCTGCTGCGGCGGGGGCGGCGGGATCTGCCGCCGGTTCTTCCTCTGCATCAGCTTCAGCACCGTGGAGATGGCCACGATGGGCACCACCACGACGGCACCGGTGAGGATATAGGGGATCAGGCCCGCAAGCGCACCGAACACGGCCTCCGGCGCGTTGATCACCGCGTTCCAGGCCCCGCTCAACAGGCGCACCGGGTCGATGTCCAACCAGGACAGGAGGACGCCCACCACGAAAGACGCCACCAGGACCTGGAGCAGCAACCGCAGTGATTCCCTGACACCCATGGATGGTTCCCCTGGCACGGACACGGCTGCGGAACGCCCCTCGGACGGCTGGGTTCCTGTCGGCCTCCGGGATGGGATGGCGACCCCTGCTGGATTCGAACCAGCGACCTACCGCTTAGAAGGCGGTTGCTCTATCCAACTGAGCTAAGGGGCCGTGACCGGTCAGAAGCGGCCGATGCGGGGGCGGTCGGTACGGAAGTTGTCACCGTAGTTCTTGGGCGTGACCCGGCGGTCATGCGGCTCGATCAGGTCCACCTGCCAGCCCTTCTTCTCGGCGAAGGCCAGGGCCTCCTCCTTGCTGTCGAAGCGCAGCTTGACCTGGTTCAGCGTGTCGCCGGAGCTGATCCAGCCCATCAGCGGCTCGGGGCGGCGCGGCGTCTCGATCTCGTACTCCAGCACCCAGGTGCCGGTGGTGGCCCGACCGGACTGCATGGTGGTCTTGGCCGGGGAGTAGATCCGCACCTTCATCAGGGAACCCGTTCCGCAATGTCGTTCGTCAGGGATGGTCGGGGCGAGAGGATTCGAACCTCCGGCCTACGGTTCCCAAAACCGTCGCGCTACCAGACTGCGCTACGCCCCGACACGCCCTGGAGATACACCAGCCTTCGCCCCTGGGCAAGGGTGGGGACTGCTTTGTCGCCCCCCTGCCCCCCGGTTGTTCACGGCTTGGCTTCTGCGCCCAGGAAGCGCCAGCGCGGCAGGCGGCTGGGCGGGGTCATGACCAGCAGGTTTCCGCCCACGGCCAGGGCCAATCCCGCCGCACCCACCGGCGTCCATTCATAACTCTCGAACAGGGTGGAGATGACCAGGGCCACGATGGGGACCATGACAGCCACATAGCCCGCCCGGTCCGCCCCGATGCGGCCCAGCAGGGTGAAGTAGCAGAGGAACGCCGCGACCGAACCGGCCAGGGCCAGGTAAAGCAACGAGCCCACATAGGGCAGGCTCGGGTCGAAGGTGAAGGGCACCCCCCGCACCGCGGCGATGACGGCCATGGTGGCGGAGCCCAGCAGCATGCCCCAGGCCGTGGCGGCGAACAGCGGCACCTCCGCCTTGCGGGCCTTCGCCACGGCCATGTTGCCCAGGGAGGCGCAGAGGTTCGCGCCCATCATCAGCCCGAAGCCCAACAGGGCGCCGCCGCCCAAACCGTGGGCCGTGATCTCCGGCCCGAACAGCATCAGCACGCCCAGCACGCCGATCGTGCCGCCCAGCAACACGACAGGCCGCAGGGGCTGGCCCAGGAAGATGCGCGCGTTCACCACGTTCATCAGGGTCAACACGGACCCTGCCACGGCCACCAGGCCGGAGGGCAGTAGGCTGGTGGCCTTGTAAACGAACAGGTAGTTGCCGGAGAAGGTGAGGATGCCGGTGATGGCGACCCAGTGCCAGCCGTGCCGCGGCGGGACCAATGGCTGCCGCCGGATGGCCAGCCAAGCCAGCAACAGCCCCCCGGCCAGCGCGAAGCGGTAGGCCACGGAGACCGACGGGTCCACGACGCCGAGCTGGAACTTGATGACGAACCAGGTCGAACCCCAGATCAGGATGGTGGCGGCATAGAGCAGGTTGTTGCTCGACATGGGAAGGCACCCAGGGGGCGCGGCCCGGGAAGGACCGCTCGGAGGCGCACGGTAATCCCCTGCCCGGCCTTGTAGAAACCCGATTGTTGTTGGGGTGACATGATTTGCCGGGGATGCGCCAGTGCTTCCCGGCGGTGCCTTTCAGACGTCGATCTCCACTTGGTGGGCGTCCGGCGCGGTGGCCTGGAGGGCATGGACATAGGAGGCGATGCGGCTCGCCGGCTCCGTGTGCATGGACAGGAGCCGGTCCAGTTCCTGGGCCAGCCGCAGGTTCTCGGCCTGCTCCTCCGGCGGCAGGTCAGGGTGCCCGTCCACGGGGGCCGCCGCCTCCACGACGCCGATGGTGGGCTGGGTCGGCTGGCCATCCGGGCCGGGGCCGGGGTGATGGCGGGCGAAAAGCTCCAGGTTGCGGTGTACCCGTTCCCTGTAATCCGGCGTCAGGTCCGGCAGGGAGTCCACCTCGACCTTCAGGAAATCCAGCAGGTCACGCCGTCGGCGCCGCTTGTAGCCAGGCCCCTTGTCTTCCTTGTCCCGATCCCCGACGGGCTTCGCCGGGGTCACGCCGTCCCGGCGCTCGGGCGGCCGTACCGGCTCCAGGATCGGGCGTTGGATGGGTGGCGTGAAGAAGGCCATGGGAGAAGCCTAGCACACCCCGACCGTGTCGTCCTCAGGGTGCGCGCTTGGTGCCGACGGCGGGGTGGCGGACCATGTCGCCCAGGCGGATGCCCAGCCTGGCAGCCAAACCCCCGTTGACCTCCAGCGCGGCAATGGCCGGCCCTTCTGAATAAAGTGGGGTCAGGTCCAGGGGCTTGGCATTGGCGATGTTCAGGATGCGGCCACCCTCCGCGATATAGATGATGTCCAGCGGGATCAGCGTGTTCTTCATCCAGAAGCTGAGCGGCTGCGGCCTGTCATAGGGGAACAGCATCCCCTTGTCGTCGTCCATGCGCTCCCGGTACATCAGGCCGCGGGCCTGCTGGGCGGGGGTGATGGCCAACTCGACCGTGAATCTGTGCTTGGCCCCGCCCGCGGTCTCGATGACCAGGGAGTCGGTGGCCAGCGTCTCGGACAGGGCCGGGTGGGCCAACAGGCCGAACAGGATCAGGGCGGGGGCGATCAGCCGGAGGATCAGGCGCATCTGTCCTGCCTAACCCAACGGCGGGCGCCTGTAAATGCGGGTCAGGTCGCGAGGACGACGGGGACCAGCGCCCTCACCTCCTCCCGAACCGGGCCCTCGTTGGGCGCGTCGGCTATGGTGGTGAACCAGTGCGCCGGCGGGTTTCGTCCTTCCCGCCGCTCCCAGGTGATGGAACGCAACAGCCTCTCGGCCTCCGGCGTGGGGTCCGTCGCAGGGTCGATGCCGTTCATGACCGCCCAGATCCCGCCCCAGCAGCGGGCCACCGACCAGGGATTGTATCCCCCGCCACCCACCACGATGGTCCGGGGCGCCAGGTCCAGCAACTCCAGCACCGCTTCCCACAGGGCGTTGTTGGACAGGGTCAAACGGCTCAAGGGATCGTCGGCCAGGGCGTCCGACCCGGTCTGGAGCATGACCGCCTGGGGCTTGTACCAGGCCGCCAACGGCAGGATCGCCTGCTGCACCAGGAACCGCAGCTCGCTGTCGTTCAGCCCGGCAGGCACGGGCAGGTTCCGGGCGAAGCCGCCGGCCCGGTCCCCAGCCTTGCCCGTATAAGGCCAGCGGGCGCCCTCATGGACGGAGATGGTCAGCACCCGCGGGTCGTCGTGGAAGGCGTCCTGCACCCCGTCGCCATGGTGGGCGTCCAGATCCACATACAGGACCCGCTCAAGCCCCTGGTCCAACAGCTCCAGGATGCCCAACACCGGCGCGTTGAAGAAGCAGAAGCCGCTGGCCCGGCCGGGTGCCGCGTGGTGCGTCCCGCTGGCGGGGCTGTAGACCAGCCCCCCGTCCTTGACAAGCCGGGCAGCCAGGATCGCCGCGCCCGCCCCGGTGGCGGGGCGGCGGTACATCTCGGGGAAGACCGGGTTTTCCAGCTTGCCCAGATTGTAGCGCTGGCCGGTTTCGGCATCGACCCGCTGGTCCGCCTCCGCCTTCGCCAGCGCGGCGATGTAGTCCCGCGTATGGAACCGGGCGAGCTGGTCCACCGACGCCAGGGGCGAGTCCAGGTAGGCCTCGTCCGGCAGCCAGCCCATGGCCCGGGTCAGGTCCGTGGCCAGGCTGACCCGCTGGATGGACAGCGGGTGCTTCCGGCCATAGCTGGAGTTCCGGTAGACCTCCGCGCCCAGGTACAGGGGGCGGCGGGCGGCAGAGGTGGTCGTGCCGCGGGCGGCTAGGCTGTGCGTGTCCATGCCCATCCAGGTAGAAGCAGGACCCACCCGGGTCAACGGCCCGAACGGCAGCCCTGCCGCCCACCCGGGCTATGGCGCGCAGGCCGCCATCTCCACCGGGCTCTCATCCCCGGCAGGGCGGCGCACCCATTTGGCCAAGGGCTCGCATTTGCCGGCGGCACAGAGGGTGTGGTCGGCCGTGAAACCGCTGGTCGCCAGCATCACCTGCCGCTGGGGCGGGAGCTGGGGCACATAGGCCCACCAGCCGTCCCGCAGCACCGCGCCCTCCGCCGGCTCCATGCCGACGCCGCTGCCCTTGACCCGTGCCTCCAGCACCCGCAGGCCCTCCGGCCCGACGGCCCAGTCCTCCTGCCACTCCACCTTTTCGATGGAGTGGGTCCAGGACAGGGTGAAACGGTCCACCTCGACCCGCACGGGCGGGTTGCCGAGCAGGGCCAGGCAAAGGGCCGCGGCAGCCACCGGCATGGGCTCAGGCCGGTGACAGGGGGCGTGACGACCGCTCCCGGTACCATTGCCACAGGAAGAACAGGGCCGCCCCGGCAAAGCCCAGCTCGTCGGTGATCGGCAGCGCGATCACCAGCATGGCCGCGGCGATGCCGGCCCCGAGCCGCTCCAACAGGTTCAGCGGAGTCCAGAAGTAGCCGATCATGGCGGCACCCCAGAGGATGATGCCCAGCCCCGCCTTGAACACCATGTAGGCGGAGTGCCAGTAGTCCCCGCCCTGGAGCATCAGGGCCGGGTCGTACACCGCCATGAAGGGCACGAGATAGCCGGCCATGGCGATCTTGGTGGCCAGCCAGCCGATCTCCAGGTGGCCTGCCCGCGCGATGGGTGAGGCGGCAAGCGCGGCCAGGGCGACGGGCGGGGTCAGGTCGGCCATGATGCCGAAATAGAAGCAGAACATGTGGCTGACGATCAGCGGCACGCCCATCTGCAACAGGGCCGGCGCCGCGATGGCCGCGGTGATGATGTAGTTGGCCGTCGTGGGCAGGCCCGTGCCGAGCACGATGCACGCCACCATGGTCAGCAGCAACGCTGCCAGCAGGTACCCTCCCGACAGGTCCACGATGATGCCGGCCAGGCTGGAGGCGAGCCCGGTCAATGTCAGCATGCCGATCAGGATACCCACCAGGGCACAGGCGATACCCACCGCCACCGCGGCCCGGGCCCCGTCCGCCATGGCGTCCACCAAGGCCCTCAGGAGCTGCCGGCCTTCCATGAAGAAGAAGGAGGGTATGATCAGCAGGCCGACCAACGTGAAGGCCATATGCTCCGTACGGAAGCCGGCCTTGGAGATGCCATAGGCCACCAGGCCCAGGATGACCCAGAATGCGAGCCGGATCGCCAGGGTTCGGCCATGGGTGTTGAGCAGCGTCGTGCCCAGCAGCAGGATGACGGTGCCCGCGATACCGATGACGCCGGCAAACAACGGTGTGAAACCGCTGAACAGCAGGTAGACCAGCGCGACCAGCGGCAGCAGAAGGTACCACCCATTCTTCATGGCCTGCAGCGCGCTGGGGCATTCCGCCTTGGGCAGGCCCAGCAGCTTGCACCGCCCGGCTTCCAGATGAGCCATCCAATAGGCACTGGCGAAGTACAGGATCGCGGGGATGACCGCGGCCTTGCAGACCTCCAGGTAGGAGATGCCGATGGTCTCCGCCATGATGAAGGCGGCCGCCCCCATGACCGGCGGCATGATCTGGCCGCCCATGCTGGCCGTCGCCTCCATGGCCCCAGCGAATGCCGGGCGATAGCCGAAGCGCTTCATCAACGGGATGGTGAACTGGCCGGTGGTCAGCACGTTGGCGACGCCGGAGCCGTTGACCGTGCCCATGAAGCCGGAGGAGATGACCGACACCTTGGCCGCCCCGCCCTTCCGGTGCCCCACCAACCCCAGCGACAGGTCGTTGAAGAGCTGGATCACCCCGCCCGCTCCAGGAATGAGCCGAACAGGATGAACAGGAAGATGAAGGTGGAGGAGACGTAGATGGGCGTGCCGTAGATGCCCTCTGTGGAGTATTGCAGGTTGTCGATGATCTGGTCGAACTCATAGCCCCGGTGGGCGAACATGCCGGGCATGTAGGGGCCGTACATGGCGAAGGGGATGAACAGCACGCAGAAGATTGGCAGCCCCAGCCCCAGGAACCGCCGCGCCGCCTCCACCACCAGGACCACGTTGACGACCCCCACCGCGATGTCCAGGTCGGTGGGCGTGCCGGAGCGCAGGATCAGGTCGTTCTCGAACACCAGGTGGTACAGGCCGATGACGAAGGCCAGCACGCCCAGGGCCCAATCGTACCAGGGAACACGGCTCCGCCCCTTCTCCGTCGCCCCGATCAGGGCGAAGGTCATCAGCAGCAGGAAGCCCACATGGACCGACCGTACCACCAGGCTGGACAGCGGGTTGAAGGTGGCGGTCCAGACCTGGAACACGGCGAAGGCCACGCCGATGGCATAGATCATCCGCTTGTCGAAGGGTGACAGGCCCAACCAGGCGGTGGTCGGGTTGTCCTTCTCGATGGCCTTGCGGATGGCCTCCTCATCGATCTTGAGGTCCGGTTCCGGCAGCTTCGCGGCGTCCGACGCCATGGGCGGTGTCCCCCTGCTACGGGCAGGAACATGAAGGCCCCCAAGGGGCCCGAAAAGGCAAAGCGGCCCGCCCCGTCTGGTCGGGGGCGGGCCGCAGCGTCAGGCCGGCATCAGGCGGTCAGCCTCACACCAGCCCCTTCTCCTTGAAGAACTTCGCCGCACCGGGGTGCAGCGGGGCGAAGGCCTTGGCTGCGTCCTTGCCCAGGGCGATCTGCTTGGCCGCGGCGTGGGCGGCCTGCATCGCCTCCAGGTTCTCGAACAGGAGCTTGGTCATCTTGTAGACCACATCCTCGCTGACGCCGGAATGGGTGGCCAGCGCGTTGCCCGTGGCCACGGTCTGCACGTCCGTGGTCTGGCCGGAGTAGGTGTTGGCCGGGATGACGGCGTTGAGGTAGACCGGGTCGCCGATCTTCGCCACCACGTCGGGCGGCACCGGGACCACGGTGATCTCCATGGAGCTGGAAAGGTCGCGCAAGGACGCGACACCGAGGCCGGCGGACTGCAGGGTCGCGTCGATCTGCTGGTTCTTCATCAGGTCGACCGATTCGGCGAAGGGCAGGTACTCCACCTTCGAGAAGTCCTTGTAGGTCATGCCGGCCGCCTTGAACACGGCGCGGGCGTTCAACTCCGTGCCGGATTTGGGCGCGCCGACGCTGACCTTCTTGCCCTTCAGGTCTGCCAGCGACTTGATGCCGGAAGCCTTGCTGGCGACGATCTGGATGTAGTTCGGGTAGATCACCGCCACGGTGCGCAGCTTGTCCAGGGGCTGGGCGAAGCCCACCTCCGCGTCGCCCTTGACCGCCTGGGCCAGGGTGTCGGTCTGGGTGAAGGCCAGCTCGCCGCGGCCGGCCTGGAGCAGGTTCAGGTTCTCGGCCGACGCCTTGGTGGCCTGGACCGTGAACTTGGCGTCGGGGATGCCTTTGCCGTAGATCTGCGACAGCGCCACGCCCAGCGGGTAGTACACCCCGCTGGTGCCGCCGGTCAGGATGGTCACGAAATTCTGCTGCGCGGCGGCGGGCCGGATGCCGGCCAGCGCGGTGGCCGTGCCGGCCAGGGTCAGCGCGCCGAATGCACGCCGGGTGATGAGCGCCATCTCTGTCGTCCCTCCCAAGGTCGACCGTTGCCGGTCTGGATCATTGATTGCGGGGTATGCCCGTCGGCTTCAACGGGATGCCGCCAACCCTGGCGGTGGGCAGGCACACCGTTCCGAGCCTGATCTTTCAGGAATTCCAGCCGTCTTGCAACCATACCGATGCGACATCCCGTCCCCCAACGGGCTTCACAGTCCGTCCGGCCCCGTTTACCGTTCGCCAGAGGCCATCGTCGCCACGCATTCCGGGAGAGCGCCACCATGGACATGACCGGCGAGTACCGCATCGCCGCCCCGCGGGACCGGGTCTGGGCCGCCCTGAACGACCCGGAGGTCCTGCGCCAGTGCATCCCGGGCTGCGAGGAGCTGACCAAGGTCTCCGATACGGAGTATGCCGCCGCCGCCAAGGTCAAGGTCGGCCCGGTGGCGGCCCGCTTCACCGGGCGTGTGCTGATCACGGACCTGGACCCGCCCGCCGGCTACACCATCACCGGCGAGGGCCAGGGCGGGGCCGCCGGCTTCGGCAAGGGTGGGGCCAATGTCAACCTGGCCGAGGACGGCCCTGACGCCACCATCCTGCGCTATGTCGCCGACGCCCAGGTGGGGGGCAAGCTGGCCCAGCTCGGCTCCCGCCTCGTCCAAGGCACGGCCCGGAAGCTGGCCGACGACTTCTTCGCCCGCTTCGCCAACCTCGTGGCGCCCGGCAGCGTGGCGGCCACGGATGACGAGACCGCCGACGAGGCCGCGACGGAGCTGCTGGTGGAGGCGGCGGAGGAGATTGAGTCCCGACCGGAAGTCCCGTCCAGCGGCATGCCCGGCTTCGCCTCGGTCCCCCTGGTGGCCCGGCCCGAACTGGTGGCGAATGAGGGGCCCGACGCCCCCGGGGACATGGCCCGCCTCGCCGAGCCCCATCACCGACTGGATGAGGATGACGAGGTGGACAGCCCCCCGCCCCTGCCCGAACGTATCCGGTCCGGCCCCGGCGCCTTCCCTGAGGAGCCTGCCGCCGCTCCCGCCGGCAAGGGGCTTGGCCCGGTGGTCTGGATCGGCGGGCTTGCCGCCATCCTGCTCGCCCTGATCCTGATCTTCCGCTGACCCCGACCGCGAGGGATGATGCCGATCACCGTGAGCCTGACCGTCAACGGCAAGCCGGCCAGCCGCGAGGTGGAGCCCCGCACCCTGCTGGTGGAGCTGCTGCGCGACCATCTCGGCCTGACCGGGACCCATGTGGGGTGCGACACCAGCCAGTGCGGCGCCTGTGTGATCCATTTGAACGGCCGGTCGGTGAAGAGCTGCGCCGTGCTGGCCGTGCAGGCGGAGGGTGCCTCCGTCCTCACCATCGAAGGCTTGGCGACACCGGACGGGACCCTGCACCCCATGCAGGCCGCCTTCCGGGAGCACCATGGCCTCCAATGCGGCTTCTGCACCCCGGGGATGGTGATGAGCGCCGTGGACCTGCTGAAGCAGAACCCGCGACCCAGCGAGACCGAGGTGCGGGACTGGCTGGAGGGCAATCTCTGCCGCTGCACCGGCTACCAGAACATCATTAAGGCCGTGCTCGCCTGTGCCGAAGCGACGGCACCGGCGGCCTCGGCGGGCTGAACGGGGGGACGGAAATGTACGCCTTCGACTATCACCGGCCCGCCTCCCTGGCCGAGGTTGCCCGCCTCCTGGCCAGCCGGGAGGATGCAAAGCTGCTGGCCGGCGGCCAGACCCTGCTGCCGACCCTGCGGCAGCGCCTCGCCCAGCCGACGGACCTGGTCGACCTGGCCCAGGTGGATGAGCTGCGCGGTCTCCGCGCGGTGGATGACGGGCTGCTGGTCGGCGCCATGACCACCCACCACACCGTCAGCGCCAGCCCCGTGGCCCGTCGGGTGATCCCCGCCCTGGCAGAGCTTGCCGGCGGCATCGGGGACCCGCAGGTCCGCAACCGCGGCACCCTGGGCGGCTCCATCGCCAACAACGATCCGGCGGCCGACTACCCTGCCGCCCTGCTGGCCCTCGGCGCCACCGTGCGCACCAACAAGCGCGCAATCCGGGCGGATGCCTTCTTCACTGGCCTGTTCGAGACGGCCCTCGACCCGGGCGAGCTGGTCACAGCGGTGCAGTTCACCCGCCCGGATCGGGCCAGATACCTGAAGCTCCGCAGCCAGGCGAGCCGATACGCCACGGCCGGCGTGTTCGTCGCGACATTCGGGACGGCCGTTCGTGTCGCCGTTACCGGGGCCGGGGCTTGCGTCTTCCGCTGGACGGACGCGGAGCGGGCGCTGGCGGCGGATTTCCGGCCGGACGTGATCGACGGGCTGACCCTGGACCCGGGGGACCTGAACGGCGACATCCATGCCAGCGCGGAATACCGGGCGCACCTCGTCAAGGTTCTGGTACGGCGTGCGGTCAACCAATGTTGACACCCTGCCGTGAGGTTAGGGCATGGGAATACCCACACGCGCAGTGCTAATAAGTAGAGACCACATCCCAACGACGTTCCCTCCCCATGCAGCTCGCCCGTACCGCCCTGTCCGGTTTCCGGCGTGACCGCCCGTCCCTGTCACGGGTCTTCGAAGGGGCGTGCCGGGACATCATCCGCGACCTTGCGGTGACCAGGGCCAGCATCTGGTTCTTCTCCTCCGCCGGCACCGCCATCACCTGCGCCTGTGAGGTGGATGAGCGAACCGGACAGGTGATGCAGGGGGAAACCCTGGAGGAATCAGCCTGCCCGGCCTACTTCGCCGCCATCCGGCGGGATCACCGGGTGGTGGCGGATGATGTGATGGCCCATCCGGATACCGTCTGCCTCGCGGACTCCCATCTGCGCGCCCATGGGGTCCGGTCCCTGCTGGACCATGTGGTGATCGCCGACGGGCGGCCCATGGCGGTCCTCTGCGCCGAACAGTGCGGTGAACCCCGGTCCTGGACCTCGGCGGACGAGGAGTACCTGTTCCAGATGGCGACCCTGCTGGGCGTCGCCTTCCAGACCCGGATCGAACTGGCCGCCTGAGGGGCCATACCCCTTCCCCCATTGCCTCGCCTGCACGGCGGGCTAGACTGCGGCATCGATAGCAACGGTGGCCTCGGCCAACCGTTGCCCCAAGGAACCGCTTTTTTAGGGGAAAGCCCGCATGGCCGAAGCGGCAGCGGAAGTCGCCTCCGTCCTGGACCAGGCAGCCGCCTGGCTGGCGGAGGGGCGGCAGGTGGCCCTGGCGACGGTGATCGCCACCTGGGGATCGTCCCCCCGCCCGGTCGGCAGCCAGATGGCCGTGGACGACCGCGGTGCCATGGCCGGTTCCGTCTCCGGTGGCTGCATCGAGGGTGCGGTGGTGCATGAGGCGCAGCAGGTCCTCACGACGGGGGAGCCCCGGCTGCTGTCCTTCGGCGTGGCGGATGAGACGGCTTGGTCCGTCGGCCTCGCCTGCGGGGGCAAGGTCGAGCTTTACCTGGAGGCAATCCGGTGAGGCGCCGCCTGTTCGACGCCCTGCGCCGCGCCCAGGCGGAAAAGCGCGCGGTCGCCCTGGTCACCGACCTGGGCACTGGCCTGCAGACCCTGGTGCACGCGGATGCACAGGAAGGGGACGTGGCCCTGGAGGATGAGTTCCTTCCCCAGGTGCGCGACGCCATCCGCCGGGACCGCTCCGGCATCGTGGAGTTCTATGAGGGCCGGTTCTTCATCCAGGTGCAGAACCCCCCATTGCGGCTGATCATCATCGGCGCGGTGCACATCGCGCAGGCCCTGGCCCCCATGGCGGCCCTGGCCGGCTATGACGTGACCGTGGTCGACCCCCGTCGTGCCTTCGCCACCGACGCCCGCTTCCCCGCCATCACCCTGAACGGGAGTGGCCGGATGACGCCCTGGCCGCCCTGGCCCCTGACCACCGCACCGCCATCGTCACTTTGACCCACGACCCGAAGCTGGACGACCCGGCCTTGCTGGCCGCCCTGTCCTCCCCGGCCTTCTATGTGGGCGCCCTCGGCAGCCGGAAGACCCATGCCAAGCGCCGAGAGCGCTTGGCAGAAGCTGGGGCCGGTGAGGACGCCTTCGCCCGGATCAAGGGGCCCGTGGGGTTGGACATCAGCGCGGTGACCCCGGCGGAGATCGCCATTTCCATCCTGGCGGAGATGACCCTCACCCTGCGCGGTGGCCCGAAAGCCAAGGGCGAGGGCTGAATGCGCTTCGGCCTCATCCCGACCGCGACGGCAGAAGGCACCATCCTGGCCCATTCCATGAAACTCGCCGGCGGCATGCTGCGCAAGGGCCGGCGGCTCACGGCGGCCGATATCGATGCCATAACCCGTTCCGGGATCGACACCATCGTTGCGGCACGCCTGGAAGACAGCGACGTGCATGAGGATGAGGCCGCCGCCAGGGTGGCGGGGGCGCTCGCCGGACCTGGCCTGACCGTCAGCGCCGCTTATACGGGCCGGGTAAACCTTTTCGCCTCCGTAACGGGGCTGGTCGTCCTGGATACGGAGCGGCTGCATGCCTTGAACCTGCTCGACGAATCGGTGACCGTCGCCACCCTGCCCCCCTTTACGCCGGTGCAGGCCGGGCAGATGGTAGCCACCGTGAAGATCATCCCATTTGCCACCCCGGCCGGTGTTGTATCGGAGACGGAACGGCTTGCTGCGGGCCCACCCCCGCTCTGGGTGGCACCTTGGCAGGGGGTGCGGGCCGGGCTGGTACAGACCCTGCTGCCCGGGACCAAGCCCGGGATGCTGGACAAGACCCGATCCGCGACGGCGGAGCGGCTTTCGGCGGTAGGCGCCAGCCTGCTGGCGGAACGGCGTGTGGACCATGACCCGGCTGCCGTGGCTGAAGCCCTGGACGGCTTACGGGTTGAGGGATGCGACCTGCTGCTGGTGATCGGGGCCTCCGCCATCACCGACCGGCGCGACGCGCTGCCCGCCGGCATCCAGCAAGCGGGCGGGGACGTGCTGCATTTCGGGATGCCGGTGGACCCGGGCAACCTGCTGCTGTTGGGCCGGTTGGGTGGCGTGCCGGTGCTGGGCCTGCCGGGCTGTGCCCGCTCGCCTAAGCTGAACGGGTTCGACTGGGTGTTGCAGCGCTTGGCTGCCGGCCTTTCGGTGGGGCGGGAGGACATCATGCGCATGGGGGTCGGGGCCTGTTGGCCGAGATCCCCTCACGCCCCCTGCCCGCGCCGCAGCCACATCGGTCCCTCGCGCGCCACGCATCGCCGCCCTCGTCCTAGCCGCTGGCCTTTCGCGCCGGATGGGCAGCAACAAGCTGCTGGCCGAGGTGGACGGGGTGCCCTTGGTGACTTGGGCCGTGGATGCTGCCCTGGCCTCCCAGGCCGTGTCGGTCACGGTGGTCACTGGAAACCAGGAAGAGGCGGTTCGTGCCGCCCTCACCGGCCGTGACGTGGCGTTCGTCCGGGCGGACGACCACGCCCAGGGCCTGAGCGCCAGCCTGAAAGCCGGGCTGGCCACGGTGCCCGATGATGTGGATGGGGTGGTGGTCCTGCTAGGGGACATGCCCAGGGTCACCCCGGCCGTCGTCAACCAGCTCATCGCCGCCTATGCCCCGGCGGAGGGCAGGGCCATCTGTATACCCACCCACCAGGGCCGGCGCGGCAATCCTATCCTGTGGGACCGGCAGTTCATCCCGGAGATGCTGGCAACGTTGTCCGGCGACACGGGTGCCAGATCGCTGCTCAACTTCCATGCCGACCGGCTGGCAGAGGTGGAGGTCGGCGATGACGGGATCCTGCTGGATGTGGATACGCCGGAAGCCCTGGCGGCGTTGCGGGGTGGCATCAGCGCGGGATGATGGCCGTTCCCCGGCGGGGTCCCTGGTGGTCCAGGGTCGGCGGGGCAGTTCCCTGGGGCCGGTTCAGCCCCGACAGGAAGCCGACCACCTTTTCGGCCAGGCCATGGGCCATCAGGTCGTTGTGCCCCGCCTGCGGAAGCCAGACCGACGTTTTGGGCTCATTGGCCCGGGCGAACAGGGCCTTGCCGAGGCGCGTCGGCACCACCCGGTCCTTCTCCCCCTGGATGACCAGCAGGGGTGAGCCGACATTTCCGATCCTGGACAAGCTGTCAAACCTGTCTTTTAGGAGAAGTCGCACTGGGAAAATCGGGTAGTGGCTTGCCGCCGCATCCGACAGGCTGGTGAAGGGCGCCTCCAGCACCAGGGCGGCGGCCTTCCTTTCCGTCGCCATCTGCGTCGCGACCCCGGTGCCCAGGGACTCGCCATAGATCACCAGCTTCTGGCCGGAGATGCCCTGCCCCACCAGCCAGTCCAGGGCCGCCCGGGCGTCGGCATAGAGGCCCTGCTCGGTCGGCGAGCCGGGGTTCCCGCCATAACCGCGGTAGCCTGCCAGGAACACGCCATAGCCCGCCTTCTGGAACACCCTGGCCTTGTCGGCGCGATAACCCAGGTGCCCCCCGTTCCCGTGGAACAGCACGATGGTCGGCAGGCCTTCCTCTCGCGGCGGGACGAACCAGCCGTCGATGCTCAGACCGTCCGCCGTTGTCACCGTGACGACCCGAAAGTCCGGCAGGCCCGCATCCTCCGGCACCGCTACCCGCCGGTCGGGCATGTAGATCAGGGAGCGCTGGTAGGCATGGAGCAGGCCGCAGACGGCACCGTAGACCAGAAGTACCCCGACCAGCCATGCCATGAGCCGCCTCCCCATCCCCCTACCCTGATGTCCCGGCCAATGCCTCGGCCCCGGACTGCAAGGCGTGGAAGCGGGCATAGGCGCCACCCTTTCGGATCAGGTCGGCGTGGCTGCCCCATTCCAGCACACGCCCCTGGTCCAGCACATAGATGCGGTCCGCATCCACGATGGTGGACAGGCGGTGGGCGATGACCAGCGTCGTCCGCCCCTTCTGCAGCCGCCGCAGGGCTTCCTGGATCAGCCGCTCGCTCTCGCTGTCCAGGGCGGACGTGGCTTCGTCCAGCAACAGGATGGGCGCGTCCCGCAGCATGGCACGGGCGATGGCGATGCGCTGGCGCTGCCCGCCGGACAGGCGCAACCCGTTCTCCCCCACCCGTGTGTCATAGCCGTCCGGCAGGGCGGTGATGAAGTCATGGGCGGCGGCATCCCGGGCCGCACGGATGATCTCCGCCTCGCCCGCCCCTTCGCGGCCATAGGCGATGTTGGCCCGGATCGTGTCGTCGAACAGGGCCGTCTCCTGGCTGACCAGGGCGATGTTGCCGCGGAGCGATGCCAGACCCAGGTCACGCACGTCATGCCCGCCCACCAGCACGCGGCCGCCCGTCACGTCATAGAAGCGCGGGATCAGGTTCAGGACGGTGGACTTGCCGGCGCCGGACGCCCCCACCAGCGCAACCGTCTGGCCGGCTGGGACCTCCAGGTCGATCCCGTCCAGGGCCCCCTTGTCCCCGCCATAGCTGAATCGGACGCCCTCGAACCGCACTCCATGCCGCCCGGCCGGCAAGGCCACAGGTGCCGGCGGGTCCACGATGTGCGGCTTGGTATCCAGCACCTCCAGCACGCGCACGGCCGCGGCGAGCCCGATCTGGAGCTGCGCGTTCAGCTTGGACAGGGCGTTCATCGGCTGGTAGGCCAGCATGAAGGCGCCGATGAAGCTGACCAGCTCACCCGGCGTCCGCTCCCCGGCGGCGATCTGGTGGCCGCCATAGACGATCACCGCCACGACCGCGATGCCGCTGAAGGTCTCGTTCAGGGGCATCAGCGAGGCGGAGATGCGGAAGCTCTTCACCGTCAGGCGGCGCAGCCGGTCGATGGTGCCGCCGACCCGTTCCTCCTCATGCGCCTCCATGCCATAGGCCTTGACGTGGCGGGCGCCCTGGAAAGTCTGGCCCAGGATGGCGGAGAAGGTGCCCAGCTCCTCTTGGGTCCGGGTCGCGACCTTGCGCAACCGGCGCCCCAGCCTGCCCAGGAACCAGCCCGCCACCGGGAAGACGGTGAAGGCGATGGTGGCCAGCAGCCAGTCCTGCATGAACATCACCCCGACCAGGACGACGAGGGTCAGCCCGTGCCGGACAATGCCGGTCAGGCACTCCGCCACAGCCATCCGCATCTGGTTCACGTCATTGACCAGCCGGGAAATGAGCTGCCCCGACGCTTGCCCCTGGAGGTAGGCGAGGTCGGAGCGGATCAGGTGCCCATAGACCTGCCGCTGGATGGTGGCCACCACCCGCTGCCCCACGGCGTTGACGATCACGGAGTGGGCATAGGCCGCCCCGCCCCGGACCACGAATGCCAGGAACACCGCACCGGCGAAGGGCCAGAGTATCCAGCCATTGTCGGGCTGGAAGACATTGTCCAGCAGTGGCTCGAACGCCTTGGCGATGGCGCCGGTGGCCCCGCTCTCCGCCGCCATCAGCAACAGCGCCAGCACCACCCACCAGCGGTAGGGCTTGAGGTAGCTCGCAGCCAACCGGCGCAGCAGGTGCCAGGTCCCCTGGCGGGCGTCGGCGGCAGACAAGGATGAGGGTGCGGGATCAGGCACGATATGGGGCACGGCTCGGGTAAGGGCGGCCGATACCTAGCACAGCCGGCCCCCGCGGGCACCGGCAAACCCCGCCCCGACCCGGGCGAAGGGAACCATCAAGGTCGGGAAAGGGTTGCCGAAGCAAAGACCTGCCGTTGAGCAAGGAAAGCCATCATGATCCGCGCCTATCGCAACACCGCGGCCGCCCTGGCCACCGTCGTCACCTTGGCGGCCTGCCAGCAGGGCCAGGGCCCCTCGAACGAAACCATCGGCACCCTGGGCGGGGCGGCCGGCGGCGCCCTGATCGGTAATCAGTTCGGCAAAGGCGCTGGCAACACAGCGGCCACGGCCGTCGGCGCGGTTCTGGGCGCCCTGGCCGGCCGGGAACTGGCCAAGTCCATGTCCACCACCGACCAGGACCGCGCGGTGCGGGCGGAGCAGACGGCCGTCGCCCGGAACGAATCCATCACCTGGAACAACCCGGACACGGGCAACCGCGGCACCATCGAGCCGACGCGGACCTACACCAACTCCAACGGCAACACCTGCCGGGAGTATAACCACACCGTCTATATCAACGGCCGAGCCGAAACGGCCCGCGGCACCGCCTGCCGCGAGGATGACGGCACCTGGCGCCTGGTGGGCTGAGGACGGGAAAACCAGCCGGAAGGGTCAGGAAGAAGTATCCTGTCCTAAGGTCCAGCCGGCGATGATGGCGCCGATGTCATCCCGTTGGAACCGGATGCCCACGCCTTGGGGCGTCCGGCGGACGACGGTCGCCTCGGCCATGATCCCGGCATCGGGGAGCTCCAGCACCCCCTTGGTGCCCACGGCCAGGGCCAGGGGCGGCTCCAGGAAGGCCCCGGCGGGCGACACATCCCGCAGCCGGCAGTCATGCCGCTGCCCGCCGACGGCAAAGGTGACGGTGCCGCGGACCGGCTGGCGGTCGAACGCCCGCCGGTTCGTGCCCAGCAACCCCGCCATCCACCCCAGTATCCCCTTCGCCATGGCTCACACCCGGGTCACGCAGATGGCCGTCAGGTCGTCGGCCAGGGGGCGGGCGACCACCTCGTCGAAGCGGGCCAGCAGCCTCGCCAGCCGCCCCTCGCCCCCCGGCAGTGATTCCGTGGCAAGGCGCACCAGCCCGTTCTCCCCCAGCAGGTGGCCACCGCGATCCACGGCCTCGGTCATGGCGTCACTGTACATCAGGATCGAGCTGCCCGGGGGAAAGGCAAGGTGTCGCTCGTCAGCAGCGGCGTGTTCGACACCCCCAGCATCAGGCCACTGGCGTCCAGCAGGGTCGCGGTGCCGTCCCGCAGCAGCAGCGGGCTCGGCGCGCCCGCGGCGGCATAGCTGAGTGAGCCCTCGACCGGATCGATTACGGCATAGAAGCAGGTGGCGAACTGGCCCACCGGCAGCAGGTCCTTCAGCGGCCGGTTCAGCATGGTCAACCAGTCCGCGGGCGCATAATCCATGGGGTTGATGCGCTCGATCAGCGTATGGAAGCGGAAGGTGTTGATGGCGGCGGAAATGCCGTGGCCGGAAAAGTCCGCCACCAGGAACCCGACCTTGCCCTTGCCCAGCTCGAACAGTGTCCAGAAATCGCCGCCCAGCTCGTCCGAAGGTTCAAAGTGCCCCTCGATGGACAGGCCGTGGCGGGCACCCACCGCAGCTAGCCGGCGAAAGTCCGGGATCAGCGAAAGCTGCATGCTCCGCGCCAGCCGCAGGTCGCTTTCCAGCCGGCGGTGGAAATCCGCCAGGTTGCGCAGGAAGAACTGCTTTTCCAGGTGCAGCCGCACCCGGGCCATGCACTCCCCGGGGTTGATGGGCTTGGCGATGATGTCGCTGGCGCCCGCGTCGAAGCAGTTCACCCCCGCCGGGTCGGAGGCGGGCGAGGTCTGCATCAGCACCGGCAGGTCCGACCAGGACGGGTTTGACCGGATCCGGCGGCACATTTCCAACCCGTTCATCACGGGCATGTCGACGTCCACCAGGACCAGGTCGGCACCCCGGGCTTCCAGCATGGCCAAGCCCTGCTGGCCGTCGGCGGCGAACTCCACCCGCCCGATGCCGACCCAGGCCAGGAATCGGTGCAGGATTTCCCGGTTGAACTTGCTGTCATCCACCACCAGCACGCGGCAATCGGCGAAGCTGATGCGCTGGGGCGATGGCTGCCCGGTGCCGCCGCTCCAGGGATAGGGGCCGCCGCTCATCGCCGGAACCGGAGGCGGACCGTCCTGCCGCCCCTGTCGAAGGAAACACCGTCAGAGAGTTCCCGCATGATGTGCAGGCCCCGACCCGACTTGGCTGCCGGCGAGGAAGGCAGCGCCTGGGGGCCGGACTGGAACCCCGCCCCTTCATCGTCGACCTGGACCTCCACGGCCGCGCCGTCCCAGACGGCATCCAACCGCAGGATCCTGCCGGCGCGGACGGGATCGGCAAGGCGCATCCTTACTTCCGCATAGAAGCGGTCGAAGCTGGCCGGGTCCTCACTGGGGCCGTGCTGTATGCCCAGGTTCCCATGAACAATGGCGTTGCTCACCGCCTCGTGCACACATAGTTCCACCTCCGGGCGGCGGTCGCCGGCGATCCAGCCCCGGCATTGCAGCGCCTCACACAGCAGCGGCGCCAACTCCAGCCGGAAGGCACGCAACGTGCTCAGCGACAGGTGGATCAGGTTGGGCCGCCCCAGGACAGGCAGGACACCGTCGGCCCGGGCGGGGTCGTCGGCATCCACGACCACCCCGATGCCCCGCACCAACGCGGCCCTAAGTTCATCCGCCGATGTGTCCCCCACCAGCAGCAGGTCCGGCGGCGAATCCGTCTCGGCCCCGTCGATGCCCAGGCCCAGCTTCTGCGCCACCCCGGCAAGCAGACCCTGCGGGACCCCGTGGCCCGCGATCCGGAACCTGCCTGTGGGTACCGGGGCCACGGCGCCACCTCAATCCAGGACGGTGAACAGGGTGTGGAACTTGGCGATCTGCAGGATGCGCCTGACGCTCTCCTGCGCGCCCTTGAGCTGGATCTCCACGTTCTTGGGCATCGCCACGTCCCGGGCGATGAGGAACATGCCCAGGCCGGAGCTGTCCACGAACTCCAGGGCGGCCAGATTGAACTCACAGGCCGTGCCCTGCATCTTCTCGATGGCGTCGACCACGGCGCGGAACTTGTCATGGTCGACCAGGGTCATGCGCCCGGTCAACGTCACCCTGATTCCGTTGTCGGTCGTCTGGACAGAGTAGTCCATCCCCGTCTCCCATGCATTCAGTCGAAAAGGTTGTCGATGGCGGATTGGTCGAGCGGTACCGGCCTGGCCGCGGCAGGTGCCGGCTTGGCGGTTTCGGCAGCCGGTGCCGGTGTTGGCGTCTGGATGATGGTGGCACCGCTCATCAGCGCGTCCACGTCGTCCTGGTTCACCCCGTCGGAGCGCGGGCCGCCCAGCAGATGGGCATCCGGGCGGGTGTCGGCAGCGGCCTGCACGCCCTCCACGCCTTCCAGGTTCCAGATGCTCAGCATGGCGCTGACCCGCTGCTCCACATAGCGCAGCGCATTGACCACCTTGCTGGTCCGCTGGCCGGTCAGGTCCTGGAAGGAGCAGGCGGTGAAGATGCTCATCACCTCCGCCTCCATGGCATCGCAGATATCGTCCCGCCCGCCGGACTGGCGCAGGCGGTTGCCGATGTCCATCAGCCGCTCGGCGGATTGCAGGATGTCGAAGCTGGCCCGCTCGGTCGTGGAGACGATGGCGTCCAGCTCGTTGCTGGCGATCTCCAACCGGTTCGACCCGGCATCCTTGGGGCGGAGCGCCGCCACCTCGCGGCGCGCCTGCTCGATGGAAGCCGCCATTTCCAGAAGTTCGCGGCGCAGCGCATCGGCCCGCCCTGCGGTCAGGAGGGCGTCGGCCTGCTCGCGGAACAACACCTTCAGGTCGGCCAGGGTCTGGGCCAGTTGGGCTTGGCCGGCCTCACCGGCGCGGCGGGCATGCTCGCGAAGGAAAGCCTGGCCCCGGGGCGAAGCCGCGACACGGTCGTACAGTGCCGTGTATTCCTCTTCCCCCAGGCCGCTCGTCTTGCCTTGCTCGAACACCGACGCCGCTCCCCAGTGTCGTCCGGCCGGAACCTATCCGTAAGACGGATGCCCGCCGCCGGCCACTCTTCCCTATAGCTACCACTATCGACGCACAGTCTCCAACCGCTTGCGCGCACGGCAGCTTTTTGACCCGGCCGGGCCTGGACACCTCCGCTCAGGCCGGCACCAACCCGTCGATGTCGAAAAGGGTATGCAGGCAGGCGACGCGAAGGAAGCCGGCCACAGTCGGCCGCGGGGCGCGCAGGATGACCCGACCGCCCCGCCCCTGCACCTTATCCCGCAGCATCAACAGCATGCCCAGGCCGTTGCTGTCGATGAAGGATAGGGCCGACAGGTCGAAGCTCAGACTCGACCCGGCCTTCCCTTCTGCCATGTCCAAAATTTCGCGGAACTGGTCGTGGTCCGCCAGGGTGAGCCGTCCCTGCATGACAAGCACCATGCCCCCGGCCCGCGCCTCGGCCTCATCCTCCATGTCCGCCCCGCACTCCCCCCGCCCGTGCTCGACGCCAAGGGAGAATATCACAGTAGGAAGGCCATACCGCAAGTGTAAGCAGGCACAGACAGATCAACCGCGGATCAACAGAGCCGGAGGGATCAGTGGGTCACGCGCTGGCGCAGCAGCAGCTCGACATTCTCAGCGGCCAGTTCGGCAAGGAACGTCTCCAGGCGTGACCGTTCCTCCGGGCTCGCCTCGGCATAGACCAGCGTCTGCCGGAACCCGGCGAGAAGGTCTTTGTCGTCGTGCCCCTGGGACATCTGCCAGCCCATCTTTGCCCCGTCCTTAAGACAGCCTTAATCATGCCCCATTCTATCGATTGGGCGGGCGTGACCAGAATTGGGCAAAAGGGGTACCAGCGGCGGATTAAGATCCGTTTCCGCCGGAACTTGGATCGAAAACCGATGCGATCTGGAAGTGGTGATCTCGCTGGGATTCGAACCCAGGACCCTCTGATTAAAAGTCAGATGCTCTACCGGCTGAGCTACGAGATCATCCATGCGCCGTGCGGTGCCGGCCGGTGCGGCGGAACATAGGGGGCACGGGCGCGGAGGTCAACGCGGGAGATGTGATTTTCTGCCGCCCTGTCCTGCGCGCCGGGGTCAGCCCGCCGTCAGCTTGAACCGCTCCGCCAACTTTGTGGAGACGCGCGGGCTGACGAAGGTGGAAATGTCACCCCCCAACCGCCCGATCTCCTTCACGAAGCGGGAGGAGATGAACTGATGCCTTTCCGACGCCATCAGAAAGACGGTGTCGACGCTGGGATTCAGGCGGGCGTTCATCCCTGCCATCTGGAACTCGTACTCGAAGTCGGAGACGGCGCGCAGGCCGCGGATGATCACCTGCGCGCCGCTGGCCACGGCGAAGTTCATCAGCAGCTGGTCAAAAGGTTGGACCTCCAGGCTCATGCCTTGGGCCTTCAGCGACTCCAGCTCCCCCGCCACCATGTCCACCCGTTCCTGGGTGGAGAAGATCGGGCCCTTCCCGTCGTTGCGGGCCACGCCGATGATCAGGTGGTCCACCAGCCGCGCGGCACGCTGGATGATGTCCATGTGGCCGTTGGTGATGGGGTCAAAGGTCCCCGGATACACCCCGATGCGCCGCCCCGCCATGTCTTCCCCCTTCCCCTCACCAAGCCGGCGTCAGGCGTCCCCGGCCGGGCTTGCCGCCCCGTTTTCCCCGCCGTCGGCGGGGATGCCATGGTCGCCGTT
Organism: Aerophototrophica crusticola; assembly: GCF_012913305.1. Classification (NCBI taxonomy): domain Bacteria; kingdom Pseudomonadati; phylum Pseudomonadota; class Alphaproteobacteria; order Rhodospirillales; family Rhodospirillaceae; genus Aerophototrophica; species Aerophototrophica crusticola. Next base: position 1,503,587 of record NZ_CP051775.1, read on the forward strand.
GCCGTTCTCACCGTTGCCGTTGCCGTTCTCGCCATTGCCGTCATCGGCCAGGCGGGCGACGGAAACGACCTTTTCATCCCCCGACAAGCGGAACAGGGTGACGCCCTTGCTCTTCCGGCCGGTCAGGCGGATGTCGTGGGTGGGCATGCGGATCACCTGGCCGCCGTCGCTGACCATCATCAACTGGTCCGTCTCGGCGATGGGGAACACGGCCGCGATGGCGCGGTTGCGGTCGCCCATGTCCATGTTCCAGATGCCCTGGCCGCCGCGGCCGGTCAGGCGGTATTCATAGGCAGAAGTGCGCTTGCCGAAGCCCTGCTCCGACACGGTCAGGATGATCTCCTCCCGCGCCTGCATCTCGGCGAACAGCTCTGGCGTCAGGCTGACGGAGGTCTCCACCGGCTCGGCCTCCACGTCCGGCGCCTCGTCCGTGTCCACCGACTCGCCAAGCGCCCGGCGCAGTTCCCGCGCCTGCTTCAGGTAGGCCGCCCGCTGCTCCGCCGAGTACTCGGTGTGGTGCAGGATGGACATGCCGATGACCTCGTCGCCCTCCGCCAGCCGGATGCCGCGCACGCCGGTGCTGGTCCGGCCGCTGAAGACGCGCACCTCGTCCACCGCGAAGCGGATGCAGCGGCCCAGGTGGGTGGACAGCAGCACGTCGTCCCGCTCGTTGCAGGTCCGCACGGCGATCAGGGTCTCGCCTTCCTCCTCCAGCTTCATGGCGATCAGGCCGTTGGCCCGGATGTTCTGGAAGTCGGACAGGCGGTTGCGGCGCACCCCACCCTTGCTGGTGGCGAACATCACGTGCAGGTCGCCCCAGGTGGACTCGTCCTCCGGCATGGGCATGACGGTGGAGATGGTCTCCCCCTCCGCCAGGGGCAGCAGGTTGACCAGCGCCTTGCCCCGGGTCTGTGGCGTGCCCTGCGGCAGGCGCCAAACCTTCAGCGTGTAGACGATGCCCCGGCTGGTGAACAGCAGCAGCGGCGTGTGGGTGTTGGCCACGAACAGGTCGCTGACCGTGTCCTCCGCCTTCAGCGACATGCCGCTGCGGCCCTTGCCGCCACGGGCCTGGGCCCGGTAGGTGGACACGGGCACGCGCTTGATGTAGCCGCCCTGGGTCGTGATGACGACCATGTCCTCGCGCTGGATCAGGTCCTCGATGTCGGACTCGAACTCCAGCTCCTCGATGGTGGTCCGGCGCGGCGTGTTGAAGCGCGCCTTCATCTCCCCCAGCTCGTTGCGCAGGATGTCCAGCAGCAGCCCCCGGTCGGCCAGCACCGCCAGGAAATGGCGGATCTGGTCCACCACCTGCCCCAGCTCCTCGCCGATCTTGTCCCGCTCCAGACCCGTCAGCCGGTGCAGGCGCAAATCCAGGATGGCCTTGGCCTGCGCCTCGGAGATGCGGTAGGTCCCCTCCGCCGACAGGCCACGGCCCGGCTCGTCGATCAGGGCGATCAGCGGCGCCACGTCGGCAGCCGGCCAATCCCGGGCCATCATCTGCTCCCGCGCCGTGCCCGGGTCGGGCGCGTTGCGGATCAGGGCGATCATCTCATCCAGGTTGGCCACGGCCACGGCCAGGCCCACCAAGGTGTGGGCGCGCTCACGGGCCTTGCCCAGCTCATACTCGGTCCGGCGGGTGATGACCTGCTCGCGGAACCGGATGAAGGCGGTCAGGATGGACTTCAGGTCCAGCAGCTCGGGCCGGCCGCCGTTCAGCGCCAGCATGTTCACGCCGAAGCTGGTCTGCAGCGGGGTATGGCGGAACAGCTGGTTCAGCACCACCTCCGCCACCGCGTCGCGCTTCAGCTCGATCACCACGCGCACGCCGTCGCGGTCCGACTCGTCGCGAACGTCGCTGATCCCCTCGACCAGCTTCTCGTTCACCACCTCGGCGATGCGCTCCTGCAGCTTCGCCTTGTTCACCTGATACGGGATCTCGGTGACGACGATGGCCCAGCGGTCCTTGCGGATCTCTTCCACGTCGGTCTTGGCGCGCATGACCACGCTGCCACGCCCGGTGTGGAAGGCGGAGCGGATGCCGGAACGGCCCAGGATCAGGCCGCCGGTGGGGAAGTCCGGACCCGGGATGATGTCGATCAGCTCATCGATGCTGATCTCGGGGTTGTCGATGGTGGCGATGCAGGCGTCGATCACCTCCCCCAAATTATGGGTGGGGATGTTGGTCGCCATGCCCACGGCGATGCCGCCGGCGCCATTAACCAACAGGTTCGGGAACTTGGCCGGCAGGACGGTCGGCTCTTCCGACGACTCGTCATAGTTCGGCTGGAAGTCCACCGTCTCCTTGTCGATGTCGTCCAGCAGGAACTCCGCCACCTTGGCAAGGCGCGCCTCGGTGTAGCGCATGGCCGCCGGCGGGTCGCCGTCCATGGAGCCATAATTGCCCTGACCGTCGATCAGGGGCAGCCGCATGGAGAAGTCCTGCGCCATGCGGACCATGGCGTCATAGATGGCGCTGTCACCGTGCGGGTGGTACTTGCCCATCACGTCGCCGACGATGCGGGCGGACTTCTTGTAGGCCTTGGTGCTGTCGTAGCCGCCTTCCTTCATGGCGTAGAGGATGCGGCGATGCACCGGCTTCAACCCGTCGCGCACGTCGGGGAGGGCGCGGCTGACGATCACGCTCATGGCGTAATCGAGGTACGAGCGCCGCATCTCCTCTTCGATGGTCACGGGGGAGATGTCGGACGGGAGCTGATTCGCTGAAGTCACCGAGGGCTACTCGTTCTGATCGGCGGAAAACCGGGGGATACAGGCACATATGGGCATGCGGGCCCCCCGCGGGAACGGACCGCGTCTTGTATCACCATATGCCCGACGCGACAACGAAACGGGGTGCTTGGCACGCAGCCAGTCCAGCGGTCACCGAAGGCCGGCGACCGCCAGCCCGCGGAGCGGGCGCGAGCCTGCCCCGGCTCCAGAGCCGGGGGCGCTTGAGGGCACGTCATCGCTTACCCAGCCACCAGAAGCGGACGGACAGGATGGAGACGGATACGACGCTGGCGATGAAGATGCCCTCGAACAGGCCCAGCACGCCCCGGCCCAGCGGGAAGGCCAGGTACCAGCCCACCGGCATCATCACGGCGAAATAGCTGAAGAAGTGCAGCACCGTGGGAATCCAGGCGTCGTTCCGGCCCCGCAAGGCCTGGGCCATCACCACCTGCCCGCCGTCGGCCACCAGCAGCCAGGCGCTGAACGCCACCACGGGCACTGACAGGGCCACCAGGTCGGGATCACGGGTGAAGACCGCCGCGATGGACCCCGGCGCCACCGCGAACACGAGGCCCAGCAGGCCGAGGACGGCGACGGTCACGCCCAGGCTGGTCCACCCGGCCAATTGCGCCTCCCGCCGGTCCCCCGCGCCGTACGCGGTGCCGACCCGCACGGCCGTGGCGCTGGCCAGTCCCAGGGCCATCATGAAGGGCAGCGCGATCAGGTTCAGGCCGATGGTGAAGGTCGCCACCCCCAGCGCCCCCAGCCAGCCAGCGAACAGGCCAAGGGCGGTGAAGGCGGAGGCCTCGATCCCATTGCTCAAGCCCGCGGCATAGCCAAGCTGCCGCTGCGCCCGCCCGCCGAGCCAGAGGCCCTGGACCGGCTTGCGGATACCGAACCGCTCATGGTCCGGCAGCCGCCATACATAGAGGATCAGCGCCAGGGCCATGGCCCAGCGGATGATGGTGGTGGCCAGGGCCGAACCCTCCGCCCCCAGGGCCGGCACGGGACCGCCGCCGAACACCAGCCACCAATCCAGCCCGATGTTCACCACATTGGCGATGAGGATGGCGACCATCCCAGGCAGGGGGCGCTTGATCCCCTCCAGGAAGAAGCTGGTGGTGAACAGCAGTGCCGCACCGCCCATGCCGAAGGCATAGACCATCATCACGCTGCCCCCGCCCGCCGCCAGGTCCGGGGTCTGGCCGGTCAGCAGGAACAGCGGCTCCCCCGCCAGGCAGAACAGCCCGGTCAGCAGCCCCAGCAGCAGCGAATAGGGGATGGACCGGCGCCAGACGGCCCCCGCCTCCTCCTCCCGCCCGGCGCCCATGGCTTGGGCGGTCTTGACCGACGTGCCGAGCAGCAGCCCCGCCAGGATGGCCAGCAGGGTGCCCTGGATGTTGCCGGCGAGGCCCAAATGGGCCAGCGCCTCGGCGCCGTAGCGGCCGACGACGATGGTGTCCACCGTGACCATGGTCATCTGCCCGGCCCGGGCCACCATGACCGGCACAGCCAGCCGCACCAGCTCACGCACATGGCGGGAAACCCGGGGGGCCAGGCTCTGCTGGGCGAGGTCGGCGGCGGACATGGGACGCACTCTGGATCAGCGGCGGGACGGAGCCCCTAACGCAAGGTGGCGCGGGATGCTGTGACGGCGGACACGGGCGGGAGCGGGCGCCCGGAGCCATGCAGGAACCCGGCCCCACCCGTACCGGTTACCTATGGGAGCGCACGGAACAGAAAGGCACGACCATGGGTATCGCCCCCACCCCGCCGGGCATGCCGTCTCCCGGCAACACCGAGATGCCGCCCCCGGCCGACCAGCCGGCCACCACGCCGTCCTACCCCGGGGAACTGCCGCCGGGCACGGAGAACCCAGGCCACGACACGCCGACCCCGGGCGACTTCCCCGACCGGCCGAGCCCGACCACGCCGCAGCGGATGTAGGGCCAAGGCCGCCAAACGCAACGCGGCCCGGGGTGACCGGGGCCGCGCTTCATGACTGTCCTCAGAACGGGATCTCGTCGTCCAGGTCCGCCGCCGGCGCCGGGCGGCCACCGCCGCCCCCGCCACCACGCGGCCCGCCAGACGACCGGCCGCCGCCGCCGTAACCGCCACCGCCGCGGTCCTCATACCCGCCGCCATAGCTGCCGCCGCCACCGCCGCCGTAGTCGGCGCCGCGGTCCTCGTAACCGCCACCGCCGGCCCCGGCGCCGCCACCCTCCCGACCGTCAAGCAGGGTCAGCTCACCCCGGTACTGGCGCAGCACGACCTCCGTCGTGTAGCGCTCCTGGCCCTGCTGGTCCTGCCACTTGCGGGTTTCCAGCTGGCCCTCGACATAGACCTTGGAGCCCTTCTTCAGGAACCGCTCGGCCACGCCGACCAGGTTCTCATTGAAGATGACGACGCTGTGCCACTGGGTGCGCTCCTGGCGCTCACCCGTGTTCTTGTCCTTCCAGTTCTCGGACGTGGCGATCCGCAGGGTGCAGACCTTGCCGCCGTTCTGGAGGTTCCGGGTCTCCGGGTCCTTGCCCAGATTCCCGATCAGGATGACCTTGTTGACGCTGCCAGCCATAGTTCGCTCTTTCGCTAAATCGTTGTTCCTTCGCCAATAGTCCGATCTGCACGGGATCACCCGCACAGGGCCGGCCGGCGCCGAGGGCCCATCCGGACCCAAGGGGGTGGGAGAGCCTACAGCGCCCCGGTTCCGCCGCCAAGGCGACCAGAACCGGAACGGAGCGGGACCCCATCCCCTCGCCCCGATATGTAGAACATTTGCGGAACTTTGGGAAGACCTATGCCCACCGGCAATCTCCGATCCCCCGCGATTCGGCCCGAGTCACCCGCCGGTTCGGCCGCCCAATCGGTTCCCGCCCGGCGCACAAGCCCCCTTTCGGCAAGGCTGCCTCACGGCAAACCCGAGTCTCCGATGCTCCCGGCCCGTCGAAATACCCGTATCGCGGTGCCATATTGCTGCGACCTTCCAAAGTCCCTTCCCCGGCCCAGGCATTCGCGCTAAGAACATAGCATGAACAAGCACATCAGCGTCCGCGGCGCCCGCGAGCATAACCTGAAGAACGTCGACGTGGACCTGCCGCGCGACAGCCTGGTGGTCATCACCGGCCTGTCCGGCTCGGGCAAGTCCTCGCTGGCCTTCGACACCATCTATGCCGAGGGGCAGCGCCGCTATGTGGAGAGCCTGTCGGCCTATGCCCGGCAGTTCCTGGAGCTGATGCAGAAGCCGGACGTGGACAGCATCGAGGGGCTGTCCCCCGCCATCTCCATCGAGCAGAAGACCACCAGCCGCAATCCCCGCTCCACCGTCGGCACGGTGACGGAGATTTATGACTACATGCGGCTGCTCTACGCCCGCATCGGCGTGCCCTACTCCCCCGCCACGGGCCTGCCCATCGAGAGCCAGACGGTCAGCCAGATGGCGGACCGCATCATGGCCATGCCGGAAGGCGCCCGCCTTTACCTCCTCGCCCCCATCGCCCGCGGCAAGAAGGGTGAGTTCAAGAAGGAGATGGCGGAACTGCGCAAGCGCGGCTTCACCCGCGTGCGCATCAATGGGGAGCTGATGGAGATCGAGGACGCCCCCGCCCTCGACAAGAAGCTGAAGCACGACATTGAGGTTGTGGTGGACCGGCTGAAGGTGGGGCCGGACCTGGGCAACCGCTTGGCCGACTCCATCGAGACGGCGCTGGAACTGTCGGATGGGCTGCTGTTCATCGAGAACGCGGACACGCAGGAGCGCACAGTCTTCTCCGCCAAGTTCGCCTGCCCGGTGAGCGGCTTCACCATCGAGGAGATCGAGCCGCGGCTGTTCAGCTTCAACAACCCGTTCGGCGCCTGCCCCGCTTGCGACGGGCTGGGGGAGAAGCTGTATTTCGACCCGGAACTGGTAGTCCCGGATGAGCGGTTGAGCCTGCGGGAGGGCGCCATAGCCCCCTGGGCCGGCAGCACCAGCCAGTACTATGCGCAGACCCTGGAAAGCCTCTGCCGGCACTTCAAGGCGAAGATGGAGACGCCTTGGAAGCTGCTGCCAGACGCCATCAAGGACGCCATCCTGTTCGGCACCGGCGGCAAGCCGGTGACCATGCGCTATGACGACGGCCTCCGCGCCTATGAGACCAACAAGCCCTTCGAGGGTGTGGTCCGGAACCTGGAGCGGCGCTGGAAGGAAACCGAATCCGCCTGGATGAAGGAGGAGCTGTCCAAGTACCAGTCCTCCCAGCCCTGTGAGGCCTGCGGCGGGGCGCGGCTGAAGCCGGAGGCGCTGGCGGTGAAGGTCCGCGCCCTTAACATTGCCGAGGTCAGCCGCATGTCCATCAAGGACGCCGGCGCCTGGTTCGGCGAGCTGGACCAGCACCTGACCCAGAAGCAGCGGGAAATCGCGGTCCGGATCCTGAAGGAAATCAACGAACGCCTTGGTTTCCTTAACAATGTCGGCCTGGAATACCTGGCCATGGACCGCGCCTCCGGCACCCTGTCCGGCGGCGAGAGCCAGCGCATCCGGCTGGCCTCCCAGATCGGTTCGGGCCTGACGGGCGTGCTCTATGTTCTGGACGAGCCCAGCATCGGCCTGCACCAGCGGGACAACGACCGGCTGCTGGCGACCCTGAAGCGGCTGCGCGACATCGGCAACACCGTCGTCGTCGTGGAGCATGACGAGGACGCCATCCGAACCGCCGACTATCTGGTGGACATGGGCCCGGGGGCCGGCGTCCATGGCGGCACCGTGGTGGCCGCCGGTACCCCAGCAGAGGTGATGCAGAACCCCAACAGCGTCACCGCCGCCTATCTGTCGGGCCGCAAGCGCATCGAGATTCCGCGGGTCCGCCGCCAGGGCCATCCCGGCCAGTTGCTGGAGATCACCGGCTGCACCGGCAACAACCTCAAGGACGTCACGGCCCGCGTGCCCCTGGGCACCTTCGCCTGCGTCACCGGCGTGTCCGGCGGTGGCAAGTCCACCCTTGTCGTGGAGACCCTGTACAAGGCCCTGGCCAAGAAGCTGATGGGTGCGCGGGAGCATCCCGGCCCTTATCAGACCATCAACGGGCTGGAGAACCTGGACAAGGTCATCGACATCGACCAGTCCCCCATCGGCCGCACACCCCGTTCGAATCCAGCGACTTACACCGGTTGCTTCACCCCGATCCGCGACTGGTTCGCCGGCCTGCCGGAGGCGAAGGCCCGCGGCTATGGCGCCGGGCGGTTCAGCTTCAACGTCAAGGGCGGCCGGTGCGAGGCCTGCCAGGGCGACGGCGTCATCAAGATCGAGATGCACTTCCTGCCGGACGTCTATGTCACCTGCGACGTCTGCCACGGCAAGCGCTACAACCGTGAGACCCTGGAAATCCTCTACAAGAACAAGAGCGTGGCCGACGTCCTTGACATGACGGTGGAGGAAGGGGCGGACTTCTTCAAGGCCGTGCCCAGCATCCGGGACAAGCTGGACACCCTGAACCGCGTCGGCCTCGGCTACATCAAGATCGGCCAGCCGGCCACCACCCTGTCCGGCGGTGAGGCGCAACGCGTCAAGCTGGCCAAGGAACTGGCCCGCCGCTCAACCGGCCGCACCATCTACATCCTGGACGAGCCCACCACCGGCCTGCATTTCGAGGACGTGCGCAAGCTGCTGGAGGTGCTCCACGCCTTGGTGGAGCAGGGCAATACCGTGCTGGTGATCGAGCATAACCTGGAGGTCATCAAGACCGCCGACTGGATCATCGACATGGGCCCTGAGGGCGGCTCCGGCGGCGGGGAGATCGTCGCCGAAGGCACGCCTGAGGACGTGGCCGCCGAACCCCGCAGCCACACTGGGCATTACCTCCGCCCCTACTTGGAAGCGGCCAAGCCGAAGAAGAAAAGGGCGTGATGTAGGTCGGATTAGCGGGCTTCTGCCCGCGTAATCCGACGGCAAAACAATTGGTTCACGACGATTGCTAACCCGCCTTGTAATGTCGGATTACGCCGCCCTTGGCGGCTAATCCGACCTACGCGCGGCGTCAGAACTTCCGCTTGAACGCCGCCGCAAGGGTCTTCAGCGACTCCGCCTGTTCGCCCCCTTCGGGCGGTGTCGGCTCCGGCTGTTGGGTACCCATGCGGGCGATGATGGCATCCAGCATCTGGGGCGGGAGCTTGCGCGGGGCGGGCTTGGCGCCGCGGGTGATGCCCTGGCCAGGGGCCGGGGTCACCGATGCCGGGGCCGGTTGCCCCTTCGCGGCGGAGGCGATGGCGCTGCCGGCGATGGCGCGCAGGAAGGGCTTGCACAGGCCGCGCAGGAGTTGGTCGTCATCCAGGGCCCAGGCCACCAGGATACGCTGCGCCTGGGCGCGGCTGCCCTGGGCCGCTGCCAACGCCTCACGGATCTTGAGCGTGACATAGGTTTCGCTCATGGCCCGCCCCCTTGGTTGCATGCTGCCCCAAACTAACGGGTTGGCGGTGGCGCGGAAATGGCAAAGTGTCGGACATATGCTGGAAGGTGCGCTCCGGCACAGCTTCCACGGGCACCCTCGCCAAGGCTTTCCAGGGAAGGTAACCTGCCTTTCCCATGCTGATCGAGATTTACGCCGACTTCACTTGCCCTTGGTGCCACATCGGCAAACGGCGCCTGGAACGGGCCTTGGCGGAGCGGCCACGTTTGCCCGTGGAGATCCGCTGGCTACCATTCCTGCTGAACCCGGACCTGCCGCCGGGTGGCATGGACCGGCAGAGCTATCTGGCGGCCAAGTTCGGTGGGCTGCTGCGGGCGCGCGATGTCCATACGGTGATCGAGCAGACCGCGGCGCGGGACGGCGTGCCCCTGCGCCTCGACCTGATCCGCCGCACCCCCAACACCCTGGACGCCCACCGGCTGGTGCGGCTGGCGGAGGAGGCGGGTTTGGCCGACCGGCTGGTCTCCCTGCTGTTCCGGGCCTTCTTCGAGGAAGGCCAGGATATCGGCAACCACCGGGTCCTGGCCACCCTTGCCGGCCGTGCGGGACTGAACCCGGCCGAGGCCTACGGCCATGTGCGCGGCGACCGCGACCGACAGCGCGTGCTGGCGGCGGATGAGCGGGCCAAGCGCCTGGGCGTCCATTCCGTCCCGGCCTTCGTCTTCAACCGCCGCTATGCCCTGGGCGGGGCGCAGGACTGGACGGCCCTGGTGCCGATGCTGGACCTGGCGGCGGAGGATGCCGCGCTGGAAGACTAACGCTTCCAGGGCGGCAGCACCTTGCGCTTGGCGGGCGGGAACTTGGGCGGCGGGGGGATTGGCGGCGGTGGGGGCGGCGGGGCCAGGTCCTCCGTCACCTTCTCCCCCGCCGCCATCTGGGCCAGGGCCTGCATCAGGGTGCGGACGCCGGCCATCCGGGTCTCCGGGCTGTCCCAGGGCCGCAGCACCACCAGCTTGTGGTCGGGACGCAGCTTGGCCGTGCCCGCCTGTTTTTGAAGGAATTCAACCAGCTTGGGCGGATTCTTGAAGTTGTTGTTGCGGAACCCGACAACCGCGCCCTTCGGCCCCGCATCCAGACTGGCGACGCAGGCCTCCTTGCACAGCCGCTTGATCTCAACGAGCTTCAGCAGGTTGTCCACCTCTTCCGGCAGCGGCCCGAAGCGGTCGATCAGCTCCGCCGCGAAGCCCTCGATCTCGTCACGGGTCTGGAGGTCGGACAGGCGCCGGTACAGGGTCAGCCGCACGCCCAGGTCGGCCACATAGGCTTCCGGGATCAGCACGGGCATGCCCAGGTTGATCTGGGGCGACCAGCCACCCTCCTCCGCCATCTGGGCGTCGGTCTTGCCTGTGCGGGCGGCGGAGATCGCCTCCTCCAGCATCTGCTGGTACAGCTCCACGCCCACCTCGCGGATCTGGCCGGACTGCTCCTCACCCAGCAGGTTGCCGGCGCCGCGGATGTCCATGTCGTGACTGGCCAACTGGAAACCCGCACCCAGGCTGTCCAGTGTCTCGATCACGTGCAGCCGCTGCTGTGCCGTGGCGGACAAAACCGCCCGGGGCTGGTAGGTCAGGTAGGCATAGCCGCGCACCTTCGACCGGCCCACACGCCCACGAATCTGGTAGAGCTGGGCCAAGCCGAACAGGTCCGCCCGGTGGACCACCAGCGTGTTGGCCCGGGGGATGTCCAGGCCCGATTCGATGATGTTGGTGGCCAGCAGCACGTCATAGCGGCCATCGTCGAAGGCGGTCATCACCTCCTCCAACTCCGTGGCCGCCATCTGCCCGTGGGCGGTGATGACCTTCACCTCGGGTACCAGCTCCTCCAACCCGCGGCGGACCTTCTCCAGATCTTCCACCCGCGGGCAGACATAGAAGCTCTGCCCGCCGCGGAAATGCTCCCGCAGGATGGCCTCGCGGATCACCACCGGGTCGTAGGGCAGCACGAAGGTGCGCACGGCCAGCCGGTCCACCGGCGGCGTGGCGATCAGCGACAGCTCCCGCACGCCGCTCAGCGCCAGTTGCAGGGTGCGCGGGATGGGCGTGGCGGTCAGGGTCAGGACGTGGACATCGGACCGCAGCTCCTTCAGCCGCTCCTTCTGCTTCACGCCGAAATGCTGCTCCTCATCCACGATGACAAGGCCCAGCTTCTTGAAGTCCACCCCCTTGCCCAGCAAGGTGTGGGTGCCGACGACGATGTCCATGGTGCCGTCGGCCAAGCCCGCCTTGATCTGGTTCTGCTCCTTCGCCGTCACCAGCCGCGACAGCTGCCCCAGCCGCACTGGCAGGCCCTGGAACCGCGCCTCGAAGGTGCGGTAGTGCTGCCGGGCCAGCAGGGTGGTCGGCACCACGACGGCCACCTGCATACCGTTCATCACCGCCAGGAAGGCGGCGCGCAGGGCCACCTCCGTCTTGCCGAAGCCCACGTCGCCGCAGACCAGCCGGTCCATGGGCCGGCCGGAGGACAGGTCGTCCATCACATCGCTGATGGCGTTCAGCTGGTCGTCCGTCTCCGCATAGGGGAAGCGGGCGCAGAACTCGTCCCAGGCGCCGTCGGGCACGCCCACCGGGTCGGCCTTGCGCAGGGCCCGCTCCGCCGCGATGCGCAGCAGGGCGTCGGCCATGTCCTTCAGCCGCTTCTTGACCCTGGCCTTGCGGGACTGCCAGCCGGCCCCGCCCAGCTTGTCCAGGGTGGCCGCCGCGTCCTCCCCGCCATAGCGGGACAGCACCTCGATGTTCTCCACCGGGACATACAGCTTGTCCCCGCCCTCATAGACCAGCCGCAGGCAGTCATGGGGCGCGCCGCCGACGGTCAGGGTCTCCAGGCCATCATAGCGGCCGATGCCATGGTCGATATGGACCACCAGGTCGCCGGGGTTCAGGCCTGACGCCTCGGCGATGAAGTTGGCGGCCCGGCGCTTGCGCTTCGTCCCGGCCCGCACCAGCCGGTCGCCCAGAACGTCCTGCTCGGTGACGAGGGCAAGGCCGGGGGCCGTGAAGCCATGGTCCATGGCCAGCACCACCAGGGCCGTGGTGGTGCGCGGCAGGGCCAGCACCTCCGCCCAGGTATCGCAGGGCTTCAGCTTCTCCAGCCCATGCTCCTTCAGCACGGACAGAAGGCGGTCACGCGCGCCGGTGGAATAGCCGGCGATGACCACCTGCCGGCCGTCCGCCTGCATGGCATCGATATGCTCGCGGAGGGCGTCATAGACGTTGACGCCGGACTGCACGCGGGCGTCGGCGAAGTCCCGACCCTTGCGCCCGCCGGCATCGGCCAGGTCCGGGTTGCCGCCGGCCTCGACGGCAGCGAAGGGGCTCAACTGGGCCACGGCGCGCACGGACAGGTGCAGGTCCCAGGTGGGGCCGTCCAGGAACAGCATGCTCGGCGGCACCGGCTTGTAGACCGGGTTGCCGGACTGCTTCTCCGCCTCCTTCAGGGTCTTGCGGGCGGTGTAGAAATCGTCCACCTGCGCCAGCCGCTGGTCCCGCGCCTCCTCCACGTTCGGGTCCAGGGTCATGGAGGCGTTCGGCATGTAGTCGAACAGCGTCTCCATGGATGGGTGGAACAGGGGCAGCCAGTGCTCCATGCCCGCCTGCTTGCGGCCGGCGCTGATGGCCTCGTACAGCGGGTCGTCGCCGGTCACGGCACCGAACAGCTCCCGGTAGCCGGTACGGAAGCGCTGGACGCTGACCTCGTCCAGGAACACCTCCGACATGGGCATCAGGACGAAGCTGTCCCGCTTCTCCGTCGTCAGCTGGGTCATGGGGTCGAAGGTGCGGACCCCGTCCAGATCGTCGCCGAACAGGTCCAGGCGCAGCGGCTCCGGCGTGCCCGGCGGGAACAGGTCGATGATGCCGCCGCGCACCGCATACTCGCCCGGCTCCCGCACCGTCTGGGCGCGGACATAGCCGTTCTGGCTGAGGAAACGCTGCAGCTCGTTGACGTTCACCGTGCCGCCCACCTTGGCCCGGAAGGTGGCGTTGCGGAAGGCAAGGCGCGGCGGGACCTTCTGTAATGCGGCGTTCACCGTGGTGACCACCAGCAGGGGCCGGGTGCGCTTGGTCTCCAGCAGCCGGGTCAGCGCGTCGATGCGCTTGGCCACGATCTCCCCGTTCGGGGACACCCGGTCATAGGGCAGGCAGTCCCAGGCCGGGAACTGCACCACCTCCACCTCCGGGTCGAAGAAGCTGACGGCGTCTGCCAGCCGGGCGGCGCGGGCATCGTCCGTGGCCACATGCAGCAGCCCGGCGCTGCCCCCCTTGCGCGCCAACTCCACCAACACGCGGGCATCCTGCCCCTCCGGCGTGCCGGCCAGCAGCAGGCGGCGGGGCGAGCCCAGGTTCAAGGCGACGGCAGGGGCGGGAATCACGGGACATCACCCAACGGCAACGGACAGGCGGGACGCCTTATATGGGAGAGGCCGGGGCGTCGTCGATGCTTTGGCGGGCCCGGAACATCACGACGGGTGAGATCGTCAGCGGCCGGCGGCCAACGGTCACCAGTTCAGCTCTCGCAATTGCCAGAGGTGAGCCGCATCATGAACGGCGCCCTGACGTCACGCGTACCGGTGCCCCTGGAGCAGCGTCATGACAGGCGTGTCATGCTCCGCCGGCACGGGCAGGCGGCCCAGGATCCAGTCATAGACGTCCGGGTCCTGCTCGAACAGCAGGCGCTCATAGGCGTCCACGTCGGCTTCGGACAGCACCGGCAGGTGCTTCTCCGCGAAGCTGCCCATCAGCAAATCCATCTCCTTCGTCCCGCGGTGCCAGCTGCGGAAGATCAGGCGCTTGCGGCGGGTGTCCAGGGTGGCTTCGCTGCTGTCGGTCATGGCCTTGGATGTACATGGTGAAGGGCGTTCCGCTGTAGGATATAGAACCCGGACACGATCCTGTCAGCACCCGCGACCTTACGGCCCTGCCCTTGCGCCCCGCCATCCTGTTCCCCCTGTTCGCCCCCATCACCAGCCTGCCCGGGCTGGGCCCGAAGCTTGGCAAGCTGGCTGAGCGGCTGGCCGGCCCGCATGTGGTGGACCTGCTGTGGCACAAGCCCAGCGGTGTCATCGACCGCCTGGCCGTCGGCAGCATCGCCGAGGCGCCGGAGGGCCGGGTGGTGACCCTGACCGTGCGGGTGGACGGCCATGCCCCCGCCCTGCAACCCGGCCGCCCCTACCGTATCCGCTGCACGGACCATACCGGCCTGATGGAGATGGTGTTCTTCCACATCAAGGGCGACTGGCTGGAGAAGAAGCTGCCCGTCGGCCAGAAGATCACCGTCAGCGGCAAGGCGGAGCGGTTCAACGGCCAGCTCCAGATCGTCCATCCCGACTATTACGGCCCGGCGGAGGAGACGGCCCCCACCAGCGCCACGGAACCGGTCTATCCCCTGACCGGCGGGCTGAACCCAAAGCCGCTGCGTACCGCCATCCAGGCCGCCCTGCAGAAGGCGCCGAAGCTGGAGGAATGGCAGGACGCCGCCTGGATCAAGCGGGCAGGCTGGCCGGACTGGCACACCGCCGTCACCCGGCTGCACCACCCGGAATCGGCCGACGACGTGCAACTGGACGCGCCGCACCGGCAGCGGCTGGCCTATGACGAGCTTCTGGCCAACCAGCTCGCCCTCGCCCTGGTGCGCTGGCACCAGCGCCGGCTGGCGGGGCGGGAGATCAGGGGCGACGGCCGGCTGCGGGCCGCGGTGGCCGCCGCCCTGCCCTATACCCTCACCGGCGCCCAGGCCAGGTCGCTGGAGGAAATCTACCAGGACATGGCCGCCCCCGAGCGCATGCTGCGGCTGCTCCAGGGTGACGTGGGCAGCGGCAAGACCGTGGTCGCCTTGATGGCCATGCTGAACGCGGTGGAGACCGGGGCCCAGGCCGCCCTGATGGCGCCGACCGAGATTCTGGCCCGCCAGCATGCGGAAAGCCTTTCCCCCCTGTGCGAGGCCGCGGGCGTCACCCTGGCCGTGCTGACCGGCCGGGACAAGGGCAAGGCGCGCCAAGCGGTGCTGGACCGGCTGATATCAGGGGAGATCGACATCCTGGTGGGCACCCACGCCCTGTTCCAGGAGGAGGTGGCCTTCCGTGACCTGGCCCTGGCGGTGATCGACGAGCAGCACAAGTTCGGCGTCCACCAGCGCCTGCAACTGGCCGGCAAGGGCCGCGGGGTGGACACGCTGGTCATGACCGCCACCCCCATCCCCCGCACCCTCACCCTGACGGCCTATGGCGACATGGACGTGTCCCGCCTGACGGAAAAGCCGCCGGGCCGCCAGCCGGTGAAGACCGTGGTCATGTCCGCCGACCGGCTTGAGGAGGTGGTGGAGGGCCTGCCCAGGGCCATCCGGAACGGCCAGCGGGTCTATTGGGTCTGCCCCCTGGTGGAGGAGTCGGAACAGGTGGACCTCGCCGCCGCCACCCTGCGCCACGCCACCCTGCGGGAGCGGCTGGGGGAGCGGGTGGGCCTGATCCACGGCAAGATGAAGGGCCCGGAAAAGGACGCCGTCATGGCCCGCTTCGCCGCCGGCGAGCTGGACGTGCTGGTGGCCACCACGGTGATCGAGGTGGGCGTGAACGTGCCCGAGGCCACCATCATGGTGATCGAGCATGCCGAGCGCTTCGGCCTCGCCCAGCTCCACCAGCTCCGCGGCCGGGTGGGCCGCGGCAGCGGGGCCAGCACCTGCCTGCTACTCTGGTACCAGCCGCTGGGGAAACGGCGCGGGAACGCCTCCAGGTCATGAAGGACACGGAGGATGGCTTCGTCATCGCCGAGAAGGACCTGCAACTCCGCGGCGCCGGCGAGGTGCTGGGCACAAGGCAGAGCGGCCTGCCGGAGTTCAGGTTGGCCGACCTTGCCGAACATGGCGACCTGCTGGCCACCGCCCGCGACGACGCGCGCCTGGTGATCGAGCGGGACCCGGAGCTGAACAGTGAGCGGGGCCAGAACCTGCGGGTGCTGCTGTACCTGTTTGAGCGGGACGCGGCGGTGAAGTACCTGCGGTCGGGCTGAGGGCGCGGGTCGCCCGCCCTAAAGGGTCCGTAGCCGCCTCGCCGCCTCCGCGATCTCCGCCTCACTCCCGGCGAAGCTCAGGCGAAGGAAGCGGTGCCCCCGGGCGGTGTCGAAATCCACGCCCGGGGTGATGGCCACACCGGTCCGCTCCAGGATATGGCGGCAGAACGCCTCGCTGTCGTCGGTCAGGTCGGAGACGTCGGCATAGACATAGAAGGCCCCGTCCGCCGGGGCCAGCTTGCCGAACCCGGCCTTGGGCAGCTCTTCCAGCAGCAGGTCGCGGCTGCGGCGGTATCGGGCCACGTGGCCCTCCAGCTCCTCCACCGCGTCGAAGGCGGCCACGGCGGCATGTTGGCTGATGCTGGGCGGGGAGATGTAGAGGTTCTGCGACAGGCACTCCAGCGCCCGCTGCAACTCCGGCGGCACCACCAGCCAGCCCAGGCGCCAGCCGGTCATGCTGAAATACTTGCTGAAGCTGTTCACCACCAGCGCCCGCTGGCTGGTCTCCAGCGCTGTGGACGCGGCCACGCTGCCAAAGGTGATGCCGTGGTAGATCTCATCCGACACCAGCCGCACGCCGTTCGCCTCACACCAGCGGGCGAGGGATGCCAGCTCCGCCGGGGACAGCATGCTGCCGGCGGGGTTGCTGGGGCTGGCGACGATCAGGCCGCGCACGGGCCTGTCCAGCGCTTCCAGCAGGGCCGGGGTGGGCTGGAACCGCGTCTCCGGCCCGCAGGGCACCTCCACCGGCTCCAGGTCAAGGGCGCGCAGGATGTTGCGGTAGGCGGGATAGCCGGGTGCTGCCAGCGCCACCCGGTCCCCCGGCTCGAACGCCGCCAGGAAGCCCAGCAGGAACCCGGCGGATGAGCCTGTCGTCACCGCCACCCGCTCGGCCGGGACGCTCACGCCGTGCCGGTCACGATACCAGCGGCTGATGGCTTCCCGCAGGGCCGGCAGGCCCAACGCGTCCGTATAGCCCAAACGGTCGGACCGCAGGGCCTTCTCCGCCGCCTCCACCACCGCCTTGGGCGCCGAGGTGCTGGGTTGGCCGATCTCCAGGTGCAGCACGTCGCCGCCCGCCGCGGCCCGGGCGTTGGCGGCGCGCATCACCTCCATGACGATGAAGGGTGCCACCCGCCCCCGTGAGGCGGGCTCCCAACAGCCCTGGCCCGGCACGCCCGAAAGGCCGGATGGTAATTCCGCCCTTCCCTCGCCAGATTTTTCATGCTGATTTCCCGGCGGGGGGGCGGCGGTGAAGGAAGGTCCCATGTTCTCGACCCTGAAACGACTGGCCATCGCGGGCGTGGCGCTGGCCATGTCCACCACTCTGGCGGTGGAGCCGGTGCTGGCCCAGGGCCGGCAGCTCAGCTTCATCCGTGACGCGGAAATCGAGCACACCCTGAAGGTCTTCGCCAGCCCGATCCTGCAATCGGCCGGAATTGTCCCCGACGCGGTGACCATCGCGCTGATCAACGACGACAGCCTGAACGCCTTCGTGGCCGGGGGCCAGAACATCTTCTTCCACACCGGCCTGCTGTCCGACACGGACCTTGGCCAGTTGATCGGCGTGACGGCGCACGAGATCGGGCACATCGCCGGCGGGCACCTGGCGCGGTCCTCCGACGCCATGGCCAACGCCTCCACCATCGCCACGCTGTTCACCCTGCTGGGCCTCGCCGCCGCAATTGGTGCTGGCCGGGGCGACGTGGGCGCCGGCGTGATGGGCGGCGGCCAGGACATCGCCATGCGCAGCTTCTTCTCCTTCACCCGCGCGCAGGAGGGCTCGGCCGACGAGTTCGCCATGGGCACGCTGGAGCGCATCGGCTGGTCGTCCCAGGGCATGCTGGAGATGATGCGCAAGCTGGGCAGCCAGGAGCTGCTGCCGGAGAACCGGCAGGTGGAGTATGTGCGCACCCACCCCCTGACCCGGAACCGCATCGAGGCCATCCGCAACTTCGTGGAGACCCGGTCGCAGAACAACGGCAAGCGCTTCCCCGACGAGTTCTATGAGATGCACCGGCGCATGGTGGCCAAGCTGGTTGGCTTCATGCGCCCCGACATCGCCTTGCGCCGTTACCCGGAGGGCGACACCAGCGTCTCCGCCCGCTATGCCCGCGCCATCGCCCTGTACCAGAAGGGCAGCGTCACCCCTGCCCTGAAGCTGGTGGACCAGCTCATCTCCGAGGAAAAGGACAATCCCTACTTCCATGAGCTGAAGGGCCAGATCCTGCTGGAGAACGGCCGCCCGGCAGAGGCCGTGGTGCCGTACCGGCAAGCCGTGAAGCTGGCGCCGGAGGAAGGGCTGATCCGCTCCTCCCTCGGCCATGCGCTGCTGGAGGTGGGCGATGACCGGCTGGTGAAGGAGGCGATGGTCAACCTGCAGGAATCCGCCCGGCTGGAGCGGCGCTCCGCCCTGGTCTGGCGCCTGCTTGCCAGCGCCTACAGCCGGTCCGACATGCAGCCCCAGCTCGCCTACGCCCGCGCGGAGGAAGCCCTGGCCCGCGGCGACGTCCGCGCCGCCAAGTTCCACGCCGACCGGGCGGAACAGATGCTGCCCGCCGGCAGCCCGGAATGGCTGCGCGCCCAGGACATCCGGGTCATGGTCGAAAGCCGCGTGGACATGAACTGAGGCCCGCCAGGGCCTGCGCTGACGCACGCAGCGGGGCCAGGGGAAAGGTTCAGCGCACGCGCCCGCGGCCCTGCATGACCCGGAAGAAGGCCCTGACCACCGCCGGGTCGAACTGGCTCCCGGCCCCTTGCTCGATGGTCTTCAGCGCCTCCGCCACCGGCACGGCGTCCCGCCAGCTCCGCCGGTGGGTCAGGGCGTCGAACACGTCGGCCACGGCGACGATGCGGGCGGCCAGGGGGATGTCCGTGCCGGCCAGGCCCTTGGGATAGCCGGTACCGTCCCAGCGCTCCTGGTGGGTGCGGGCGATGGCGGCGCCGAAGGACAGGTAGTTGCTGCCCTCCACCATCCGCGACGCCTTCTCCAGGATGGCGGCACCCCGTTCGCAGTGCTGCTGCATCAGGGCGCGCTCGTCCCCGTCCAGCGCCCCCTGTTTCATGGTGACCCGGTCGGGCACACCCACCATGCCGATGTCGTACAGCATGGACCCCATGGTGATCAGGTCCAGGAACTCGTCGTCGACCTGCGCGGCATAGTCCGGGTCCGTGCGCAGGATGAAGGCGATCTCCGTCACCAGCCGGGACAGCCGCAGCACGTGGTCCCCGCCCCCGTCCGGGTCCTTGTACTCGGCCAACCCCGCCAGGGCGATCACCGTGGCCTTGTGGGCCTTCTTGAGCTGGTCGTAGAGGTGCAGGTTGTCGAACCCGACGGAGATCTTGGCCACCAGCACCTCGGCCAGCCGCCGCTCGAGCTCGTCAAGCGGCCGGCCGCTGTGCAGGCAGGCGGCGGCATCGCGCCCGTCCGCCGTGCGCAGCCACAGGATCACGCGGTCATCGCCGTAATCGTGCCGCCGCTCCCGCAGCACCGTCAGGACGGCATCCGCCAGCTCCGGGTCGGTGGTGGCCACCAGCGGCATCCCGGCACTGCCGGCATGGCGACCGCTGCCCGCCAGGATCTGCGCGTCGGACTTGGCGAGGCCGCGGGGCACGCAGATCAGCCCGTCCTCCGGCAGGTCCAGCACCCGCGACAGCTCCCGCACCACCGCCTCGGCGAAGCGGTCCACGGTGCGCAGGGTGAAGATCTGGGTGGAGGCGCCGATGATGCGCTCCATCCCCTGGCGGGACCGTTGCAGGGCGGTGATGTGCTCGTATGACCGCAGGGCGGCCACGGTGGCGGTCCCCAGCTTCTGGGCCGTCAGCTCCGTCTTGGCCTTGTAGTCGTTGATGTCGTAGCCGTGGATGACCGCATCCTCCGGCGCCTGGCCGGGCTGGCCGGTCCGCAGGATGATACGCACGGCGTCATTGCCCAGCTCCTCCCG
The DNA here is from genome assembly GCF_012913305.1 of Aerophototrophica crusticola. NCBI lineage: Bacteria > Pseudomonadati > Pseudomonadota > Alphaproteobacteria > Rhodospirillales > Rhodospirillaceae > Aerophototrophica > Aerophototrophica crusticola. The sequence goes on from NZ_CP051775.1 coordinate 1,523,699, forward strand.
GATGCGGGGCACCAGGCGCAAGCCGGCATCGTCCGTCTCCATCACCACGTCCAGCAGGATCATGGCGATGCCGGGGTCGTTGCGCAGGATCTGCAATGCCTCTTCCGCCGAATAGGCGGACAGGAACTGCACCGGCCGGCCGTTGTAGGCGAATTTCTTCATGACCAGCCGGGTCATGGCGTGGACTTCGGGGTCGTCGTCCACGATCAGGATCAGCCAGGGCTTGGCCACGGCAGCCGGCGCCGGCGGGGCCTCCACCGGCTCGTCCTGGAACAGGAAATCGTCACCGGCGGTCATCGAGCCCCCCAGCCGCCATGTTGTGGGCCGGCGCCCCGGGCACCCCGACCTTGCGCCCCACCGGGCAGGAACGAACCAGGTAACCGTCCAAGGGTGGGGGTCCTTCCGTCACACTTCCGCCGCAACGCCGGCCCAAGTTGGAAAGCCAGACTACCAGCGTAGGCCGTGGCCGCATAGGCTCGCATATCTCGGCATACCACGGTTGGCTAGGCAAGCACCATGTGCCACCCCGGGCAGCGGTCCGTTTCGCAGGGTCCGGAGGGCACCAGGCAACCCGCGGCCCCGCTTTCCGGTTGCACCCCACACGGCGCATGCGCAAGCTGCGCCGCCCGTTCCACGGCCCTGACACGCCCGATTCCGATGGACCTGCCCATGACACCGTTCCGCCGCGCCGTTTCCCGCGCCCTGCTGCTCACCGCCGTGGCGGCCCTGCCGGCCACCGCCCCGGCCCTCGCCCAGGACAAAGGCGCCAAGCCCCTGGACCGGGCTGCCGTGGAACAGATCGTCCGCGAGTACATCCTGGCCCACCCGGAGATCATCCTGGAGGCGGTGCAGGAGCTGGACAAGCGGGAGAAGCAGGCCACCGAGCAGGCCCAGGCCGACGCGCTGAAGGCGAATCGCGACAAGCTGGTCGCCAGCCCCACCAGCCCGGTGGGCGGCAACCCCAAGGGCGACGTCACGCTGGTGGAATTCTTCGACTACAACTGCGGCTACTGCAAGAAGGCCCACCCGGAGCGGGTGGAGGCGGTGAAGGCCGACGGCAAGGTCCGCGTCGTCTACAAGGAATTCCCCATCCTCGCCCCCTCCTCGGAGGAAGCCGCGAAGGCCGCCCTGGCCGCCGCGAAGCAGGGCAAGTATGAGGCCATGCACAGCGCCCTGATGTCCAACGCCGGCCGGCTGGACAGCGCCGCCATCGACGCCGCCGCCAAGACGGCGGGCGTTGACGTGGCGAAGATGCGCAAGGACATGGAAGATGCCGCCATCACCAGGGAGATCGAGGACAACAAGGCCCTGGCCTCGGCCCTCGGCATCCGTGGCACCCCGGGCTTCGTCGTGGGCGACACGCTGATCCCCGGCGCCATCGAGAAGGACCAGTTCGCCCTGGTCTTCGCCTCGGCGCGGGAAGACGCGAAGGCCGCCGGCACCAAGCGGGGCGGCTGAGGCTGGATGGGGGCGGCCGGCCCCCTTCCCGTCCCGCGAAGGTCACCGGCGTCTGCGGGGCGGACGGCTGCCGTTCACGCGCCTTGCCCCGCGGGGCCGCGTGCTATAAAGCCGCCGCCTGTCGTGACACCTCCAGGGTACCGATCCCGTGGCGATCCAGCCGTCCGTGCTCCTCCTCAATGGGCCGAACCTCAACATGCTCGGCACGCGGGAGCCCCATGTCTATGGCGGGAAACGCTGGACGACGTGGAGGCCCTCTGCCGGGTGGAGGCTTCCCGCCTCGGCCTGGACCTGGATTTCCGGCAGTCGAACCATGAGGGGGAGCTGGTCACCTGGATCCAGGAGGCGCGCGGCGAGCACGACGCCATCATCCTGAACGCCGGTGCCTATACCCATACCTCCATCGCCATCCTCGACGCCCTCGCGGCCGTCGACCTCCCGGTCGTCGAGGTGCATCTGAGCAACATCTTCCGTCGTGAGCCGTTCCGGCACCATTCCTACGTGTCGACGATCGCGAAGGGGGTCATATGCGGCTTCGGTTCGCATGGCTACGTCCTGGCGTTGCAGGCGGTGTCCCGCCTGATCGACGCCCAGGCCCAGCCGTGAGCGATTCCGGGCCTGAGAAGAAGGTTGAGAAGACCATGTCGAGCTTCGATCTGGATGCCGAGTTCGTCCGCACCATGGCCAAGCTGCTGCAGGACAGCGGCCTGACCGAAATGGAGTATTCGGAGGGTGAGCGCCGCATCCGCCTGACCCGCGCCGTGCCCCAGGCCCCCACCCTCGCCTACGCGCCCATGCCGGCCGCCATGCCCGCGGCGGCCCAGGCGCCTGCCGCCGCGACCCCGGCCGCCCCCGCCGGCAACCCGGCCCAGCACCCGGGCGCGGTGAAGTCCCCCATGGTCGGCACCGCCTACCTGGCGCCGGAGCCCGGCGCCGCCCCCTTCGTGAAGGCGGGTGACACGGTGAAGGCCGGCCAGACGATCCTGATCATCGAGGCCATGAAGGTGATGAACCCGATCAAGGCCCCGCGTTCCGGCACCGTCACCGACCTGCTGGTGAAGGACGCCCAGCCGGTCGAGTATGGCGAAGCCCTGCTGGTCATCGAGTGATGGCGATGCAGGACGGGCTGTTCGAGAAGGTCCTCATCGCCAACCGCGGTGAGATCGCGCTGCGCATCCACCGCGCCTGCCGGGAGATGGGCATCAAGACCGTGGCGGTGCACTCCACCGCCGACGCCGACGCCATGCATGTGCGCCTCGCGGATGAGAGCGTGTGCATCGGCCCGCCGGCCGCGAAGGAAAGCTACCTGAACATCCCGGCGATCCTGTCGGCCGCCACCATCACGGGTGCGGACGCCATCCATCCCGGCATCGGCTTCATGGCCGAGAACGCCCAGTTCGCCGAGATGGTGATCGAGCACGGCTTCGCCTGGATCGGCCCGACGCCGGAGCATATCCGCATCATGGGCGACAAGGTCACCGCCAAGAAGACGGTGATCGGCCTGGGCCTGCCCTGCGTCCCCGGCTCCGACGGCCCGGTGGAGAGCTTCGAGGTCGCCGCGTCCGTGGCGGACAGCATCGGCTACCCCGTCCTGATCAAGGCCGCGGCCGGCGGCGGCGGCAAGGGCATGAAGGTGGCCTGGGACCGCGACCAGCTGCGGGAGGCCTACCAGCTCGCCCGGGGCGAGGCGCGCGCCGCCTTCGGCAACGACGAGGTCTACCTCGAGAAGTACCTGGCCAACCCGCGCCACATCGAGATCCAGCTGCTGGGCGACCACCACGGCAACGTGGTGCATTTCGGGGAGCGTGACTGCTCCATCCAGCGCCGCCACCAGAAGGTGGTGGAGGAGGCGCCCAGCCCCGCCCTCAACGCCGAGGAGCGGGAGAAGGTGGGCAGCCTGGCCGCCCGCACCGCCAAGCTGCTGGGCTACCGCGGCGCCGGCACGATGGAGTTCCTGTACGAGAACGGCCAGTTCTACTTCATCGAGATGAACACCCGCCTCCAGATCGAGCACACGATCACGGAGATGATCACCGGCGTGGACCTGGTGCGGGAGCAGATCAAGGTCGCCACCGGGGCGCCCCTGGGCATCACCCAGGCGGACGTGCGCTTCAACGGCCACTCCATCGAGTGCCGGATCAACGCCGAGCACCCGGAGAGCTTCATGCCCTCCCCCGGCCAGATCAAGCAGTACCACGCCCCGGGCGGCCTGGGCGTGCGGGTGGACTCGGCCCTCTATGTGGGCTACCGGGTGCCGCCGCACTATGACAGCATGATCGCCAAGCTGATCGTGCACGGCAACAGCCGCAACGAATGCCTGATGCGCCTGCGCCGCGCCCTGGAGGAGTTCGTGATCGAGGGCGTGGACACCTCCATCCCCCTCCACATGAAGATCATCGCCGAGCCGGACTTCATCAACGGCCAGTACGACATCAAGTGGATGGAAGAATGGATGAAGCGGCGGTCCTCCTGACCGTCCCTTCCCAGCCAGCGACCGGGGCCCGGCGGCGACGCCGGGCCCTTCTCGTTTCCGCCCACGCAGCGTCTTGAACGTCGTTCACCCCGCATGTACCGTCCCCGCGTTACCCCACCCCGCGCTTTCCGGAGTGCGCGTCGTGTCGGATGATCTCTGGATGCTGGACCTCCTCCTCCTGATCGGCGCGATCCTCGGCGCCCTCGCCTTCCGGGCCAACCGGCGGCTGGAGCGCGACGTGGCCGCCTTGCGGCAGGAGGTGGCCCGGCTCCAGGCCGTGATCGGTGGAGAGCCGCCGCCCCAGCCCATGCCGGAGGCCACCCCGGCAGCCGCCGGCTCCTGGCCCCGCAGTCCCGCCGCCATCCGCGCTGGGATATCCCCGATGAGGAGGCGCAGGAGCACGCGCCGGCCACGCCGGTCCTGCCACCCGTCGCCGCCCGCGAGCAAGCCGAGGACGGCGCCTCCCTGGAGCAGGCCTTTGCCTCCCGCTGGCTGGTGTGGCTGGGCGGGCTGACCCTGGCGCTGGGGGGCGTCTTCCTCGCCCGCTACGCCATCGAGCAAGGCCTGCTCGGCCCCGCCGCCCGGATGACCCTGGCGGTGCTGCTGGGCCTCGCCCTTGTCCTGGGTGGGGAGTGGCTGCGGCGCCGGCCCCTGGCCCGCGACCTGGGCCGCATCCGCGGCGACCAGGTGCCGTCGGCGCTGGTGGCGGCGGGCCTGTCCATCGCCTCTGCCGCCATCTACGCCTCCTTCGCCCTCCATGACCTGCTGGGCCCCGCCACGACCTTCGTCGCCCTGGCGGCCTTCTGTCTTGCGGCACAGGGCCTGGCCCTGCGGCACGGTGCCCTGGTCGCGTTGCTGGGGCTGGCGGGAGGCCTGGCCTTCCCCGCCCTGATCCCGTCCGACACGCCGTCCGCCTGGACCCTTCTGGCCTGGCTGCTGCTCCTCACCATCGCGACCCTGGCGGCAGCCCGCCGCCTCGGCACCCCCTGGCTGGCGCTGCCCGTCCTGGCTGGGCACGCAGTCTGGACGGTAGGGCTGCTGCACCTGTTCCCACGGGGAGCGGCCGACTGGGCAGCGCTCCTCTACGTGCTGGCGGTGCCCCCGCTGGTGACCTGGGCAACCCTAGGGAATCGGGCCAAGCGCCGCCTCGCCGCCGGCATGGCAGAGGCGTCCGGCTGGCTTGCCACCGTCCTCGCCGTGGTGCTGGCGGGGTGTCGGACTGGTCCGCCGCCGGCTGGGCCGCGACGATCCTGGTGGGTTTGCTCCTCCTCGCCCTCGCGGCCACCGAACCCCGACGCTGGCGCCTGTCCCTGGCGGCGGGGCTGCTGACCCTGGTGAGTGTCGGCCTCTACCAAGCCGTCCCCACCGGCCCCACCCCCGGCACCCGGCTGCTTGTCGCCGGCGGATTCGGCATCGCCTATCTGGCGTTGGGCACGCTGGCCCTCCTCCGCCACCGCCGGCCCGCCCGCGCCTGGGCACTGCTGTCCGGCCTTGTCCCCCTGGGCCTCGCCGCCACCGCTTACGCCCGGTGGGAGGGGGAGGTCACAGGCTGGGCCTGGCTCCCGCCCCTGCTCCTGCTCACCGCGGCCCTGGCCTCGCTCGCCCTTTTCACCCTGCGCCGAGGCTGGCGTCCCGCGGCGGAGGCCCATGCCGCCACTGCCCTGGCCGCCGCCGCCCTCACCTTGGTCACCCAGCTCGACCAGGCCCCACTGACCGTCGCCCTGTCCCTGCTTGCCCCGCTGGCGGCCCTGGCGAGCCGCCGGACGGGCCTCACCTGGCCGGCCTGGGGCAGCAACGCCGTGGCCGCCATCGTCCTGTCCCGCCTGCTGCTTAACCAGGACGTACTGGACTACCCGGTCTGGACGCCGTTCCCCTGGGTGCTCTGGGGCTATGGCATCCCGGCCCTGGCCTTCTGGTGGGCAGCCCGGCAGTTGTCGCCGACAGCCCGGCGCGGGCCGCCTTGCAGGTGGGCAGCCTCGTCCTCGCCGTCGTGCTGCCCGCCTTGGCCGTGAAGGCCTGGACCGACGGCAGCCTGCGCGGCAAGAGTTGGGACCTGCTGGAACTGTCCCTGCGCAGCCTCGCCTGGCTCGCCACCGCCGCGGGCCTGGCGGGCCGGCGCCACCTGCCCACGGTGCTCCTGTGGGGAAGCCGTGCCCTGCTCGTCCTCGCCGGCCTGCATGTCCTGGTCCTGCAACTCCTGGTCCAGAACCCGCTCTGGACGGGGAGGATGTGGGTCCCTGGCCCGTGCTGAACCTGGTCCTGCTGGCCTACCTGGCCCCCGTTCCCCTGCTGCTCCTGGGCGCCCGGCTCTGGCCGGCGGGGGGCCGCGCCCGCACCCTGGCTGCCGCGGCCGCGCTGCTTCTGGCCTTCGCCGGCCTGTCGCTGGAAGTCCGCCAGGCCTTCCAAGGCCGGTACCTCTATGTCGGCAACGGCATCGGCGACGGGGAGCTTTACGCCTACTCCGTCCTCTGGCTGCTCTTCGCCCTGGGCCTGCTGGCGGCAGGTATCCGCCTGCGGCTCTCCGCCGCCCGCTACGCGGCCTTGGCCGTGCTGATGCTCACCGTGGCCAAGGTCTTCCTCCTGGACATGGCGGACCTGGAAGGCCTGCTGCGCATCCTGTCCTTCTTCGGCCTGGGCGCCAGCCTGATCGGCATCGGCTGGCTCTACCAGCGCTTCGTCCAGCCGCCGCGGCCCGCAGCGGCCTCTTGAGCACAAGCGGCGTGGAACAAGGATATCAGGCCGCCCGGCTCCCCTCCAGGATGGCCACCAGCCGTTCCCGCAGGCTGGCCACCTGGGCGGTCACCGCCGCCGCCTTGCGGTCCAGGTCGTCGGCCAAGGTGCGGGCGGCGCCCGCGTCCTCCGCCACGGTGCGGATCCTGTCCGACACCTCGATGGTGCCTGCGGCAGCGCTGGCGGCACTGGCGCTGATGCCCTCGGTGGCGCTGCCCTGCTCGGTCACGGCACTGGCAATGCTGCCGGCGATGTGGTCCACCCGCCCGATCACGTCGAAAAGCTGGGCGATGTCGCGGATGGCCCGGTCGGTGGTCTGGCGCACGGCGGCGATCCGGGTGGCGATCTCCTCCGTCGCCTTGGCCGTCTGGGTGGAAAGGCTTTTCACCTCGCTCGCCACGACCGCGAAGCCCTTGCCCGCCTCCCCGGCCCGTGCCGCCTCGATGGTGGCGTTCAGGGCCAGCAGGTTCGTCTGGCCGGAGATGTCGCCGATCAGCTCCGCCGTCCGGCCGATGGTCCGGGCCGCCTCGGCCAGCTCCGCCAGGATGGCCCGCGTCTTCTCCCCCTTGGCCACCGCCTCATGGGTGATGCCGGCCACGCTTTCCACCTGACGCCCGATCTCGCGGGAGCTGGCGGCCAGTTCCTCCGTCGCCGCGGCGACGGCCTGCACGTTCCCGGTGGCATCCTCCGCCGCACCGGCAACGCCGCGGCTCTGCTCCCCCGTGCGCTGGGCCGCCTCGTTCATCCGCTGGGCCAGGCCGGCGATGGCCCCCGCCTCCGCCAGCACCGCCTCCACCGTACCGGCCACCTCGCGCTCGATGGCAGCGGACAAGCCGCTGAACCGGTCGGCGAACTCCTGCCGGTGCAGCCGCTCCCGCTCCCGCTCCTCCACCTTCAGCCGCTCCACCTCCTCGGCATTGCGGCGGAACACGTCGATGCCCCTGGCCATGTCGCCGATCTCATCCTGGCGGCCGATGCCGGGGATCAGGGACAGTCGCCCGCCCCCGGCCAGCACCTCCATGGCCCCCTCGATCTCCACCAGCGGCCGGGTGATGGAGCGGACCAGCAGCAGGGACAGGCCGCAGAACAGGGCCACCAGCACCCCGGCCACCGCCAGGGTCACCCGCTGCGTCCCCGCCCGGATCGCCTCCTCCTCCGCCTTGGCGGCGTCCAGCCCCTGGCGGGTGAAGGTGAACAGCCCATCCACCAGCGGCCGCACCGCCCCGAACGCTCCCTGGAAGGCCTTCAGCTCAGCCTGCTGCTTCTCCGTCGCCTCGGCGAAGGCAACCATGTCCTGCCTGTAGGCCGTCACCAGCGTGTTCAAGGTGGCCTTTGTCGCCTCGTCCAACTTTGAAACCGGCAGGTTGAAGCCAAACTCGTTATAGGCCTTGCGGTGGAGCCCCAGGAACGACGGGTCGCCGGACATCAGGAAGCTCTTCTCCGCCCCCCGCATCTCGCCCATCCCGATCAGCAGGATGGCCGCCATGTCCGCGGGCCATTTCTTCAGCTCCTCCTGCACCGCGCCAGAGGATTTCAGCATCCGGCCCCGCAGCCCGTCGGTGTCGCTGAAGCCCACCACCCGGGTCTGCTCATACAACCTGTCGAACAACTCCGCCGCCTCGGCCAGCCGGGCCGCCACCCCGTCCAGCGTCTCCCGCGCCGGGGCGGCCGCCGGGTCCTGCCGCACGGCCTCCAGGGACCGGGTCGCCTGCGCCATTGTCTGCCGGAACGCCTCCCCCGCGCCCGGGTCGCGGTCGCGCAGGAAGCCGGCCACCACGGCCTGCAAGGCCATGGCGTTGCGGTCCAGGGTCGCCGCCGACTCCGCCAGGGCGGAAAGCCCGGTCATCCGTCCCGTCGCGGCCTGCCGCTTGGCGTCACCGACCAGGAAAAGGCCGCTGGTCAGCAGGACGGTCAGCAGCGCCGCCCCCACCAGCGCCCCGATGCGGGTCACGATCGAAAGCCGCGCCAGCCATCCGCCCTCATCAGGCGTTACATCCCTGACATCAGCCCCGGGAGAGAGCATCAATGCGGTCATGGCGATGGTTCCTGTCTCCGGCGGGCCCGGTCCGGGCCAAGCGCGTACGGCCACGCCGCCATCGGAACCCGGGGCGCGGTACCCCCATCGATCTAGGGGGCGAGTGCGACAGTTCCGTCACCGACGCTTGAACTTTCCGTGACCGGTTGCCGGGGCTCAGGTTTTGCTAGGAATAAGGCCCAGTGCCGCCGTGGATGCCACGTCCCCATGAACACGCTCACGCCCGACCTGCTATTGCGCGCCTATGCGGTCGGGGTCTTCCCGATGGCAGAGAGTGCCACGTCGGATGAGCTGCTGTGGTTCGACCCGCCCTGGCGGGGCGTGCTGCCCCTGGACCGGTTCCACGTGCCCAAGCGCCTGCGCCGCACCATCCGCCAGGGCACCTATGAGGTGCGGGTGGACACGGCTTTCCGTGACGTGATGCTGGCCTGTGCCGAGCCTGCCCCGGGGCGGGAGAATACCTGGATCAACCAGGGCATCCTGGATGCCTATTGCCTGCTCCAGACCATGGGCCACGCCCATTCGGTGGAAAGCTGGCAGGACGGGAAGCTGGTGGGCGGCCTCTATGGCGTGTCCCTGGGCGGCGCCTTCTTCGGGGAAAGCATGTTCTCCCGTGCCGATGACGCCAGCAAGGTGGCCCTGGTCCATCTGGTGGCCCGGCTGAAGGCCGGCGGCTTCACCCTGCTGGACACCCAGTTCGTGACCAAGCACCTGTCCCAGTTCGGGGCGGAGGACATCCCCCGCCACCGCTACCGCAGGCAGTTGGCCGACGCGCTCAAGCGCGAGGGCCGCTTTCAGTTGGACGTGCCGGAGGACGCCTTGGTGTCCGGGTTCCTGCAATCCTTGACCCAGACGTCATAGACCGGGTGCTCCATCGCCGACAGGGCGGGGCTGCTGGCGAACATCCAGCCGTCGAACACGGGCACCACGCCCTCATCCGGCTTCTGCTCCTGCACCTGCAGGAAGGCGGCGGATTCCGGCGGCTCGATGGGCGGGGCCTTCTTGCAGGCCTTCACCAGGATGGTCAGCTTCCCGAAGGTCGCCGCCTCCCCCACCTTCGCCGTGAAGGTGTTGGTCCGGGCCGTCACCTTGTCCAACCCCTGCAACACCACCACCGGCATGTCCTCGAAGCTGCGCGCCGGCGGCGGCGGCGGGGCCGGCCGGTCCACCGCGGTCGAGGCCGGCGGGGCGGCGGGCGTGGTCTGGGCCTGAGCGGGGTGCGCGAGAAGCGCGGAGACCAGGGCGGCCACACCGGCCCGGGTGCCGCACCGACCAACTGCCATCGCCATCATCCGTGCCATCTGCCTCACATCCCTTTTCCGTCATCCCGCGGAAGCGGGACCCAGGATCACGATCACCACGGTATGGTTCATGCCCGCCACGCCGGAGGGCAAGGCGCACTGCCACCCTGGGTTCCCGCTTTCGCGGGAATGACGGGTTGGAGCGACCCGATGTTTGTCCGCAGAGATGGCAACTCTATGGCCGCACCGCCCGGAACCGCAGCCGGACATAGTCCAATACCGCAGTCCCGTCCGGCCCGGTCAGGCCCGGCTCGATGGCCGCCGCCACCTCGTCCAGGTAAGGGCCCCGCTCGGCCTTGGGCAGCAGGGCGGTGAAGCTGCCGCCGAAGGTTTCCAGCCAGGCGCGCACCCCGGCAGGCACGGGCGTGGGGCGCGGGAACAGCAGCATCTGCTCCACCCGGAACCCGGCCTCCTCCAGGCGGCAGGAATATTCGCCGATGCTGGGGAAGACCCAGGGGTCGGCCGCGGCGCCGTCCAGCCCGCGGCGGTCCAGCGCCTCTATCAGGGCCCGTTGGGCGCTGCGGACGTTGCCGGCCCCGCCCATCTCCGCCACGAAGCGGCCTCCCGGCTTCAGCGACTGGAACACGCCGGCCGCCACTGCCTCCACGTCGGTCATCCAGTGCAGGGCCGCGTTGCTGAACACCGCGTCGAACTCGTCGCGGAACGGCAGGGACTGGCCGTCCACCACCCTGGCGTCCAGCCCGCGGGCACGGCAGGCTTCCACCATGCTGGCGGAGCCATCCACCGCGAGGACGCTGGCGCCGGTGGCCGCGATGGCCGCCGTCAGCTCCCCGTCACCGGCACCAAGGTCCAGGATCCGCTCACCCGGCTTCGGGTCCAGCCAGCCCAGCAGGTCGCGGGCCATGTCGGCCACGAACCGGTAGTCCCGGCCATAGCCGCCAGCGTCCCAGACCTGGCCATCCCCGCCGGGCGCCATGTCACTGCCCCCCGAGCAGGCCGCCCGGAGATCCCTGGGTGGGGGGTGCCGCCCCCTGCTGCCCGCCGGCCGGCGGCGCCGCGTCGCCACCCTGCCCACCGCCGCCGCCGCCACTGGCGCTGAAGATGAAGCGGCCCAGCAGCTCTTCCAGGTTCACCGCGCTCTGGGTGTACTCGATCCGCTCGCCGGCCTTCAGCATCTCCTCCTCGCCCCCGGGCTGGAGCTGCAGGTAGCGCCCGCCCAACAGGCTCTCGCTGGCGATGGCGGCAGAGGTGTCGCGCGGCAATTGCACGGTGGGGTCGATCTCCATGGACACCACGGCCTGGAAGGACTTGGGGTCCAGGGTCTGCCCGGTGACCGTGCCGACCTTCACGCCGCTGATCCGCACGTCGGACCCGGCCGACAGGCCGCTCGTGCTGCTGAACCGGGCCTCCAGCGTATAGCCGCGCACCGGCCGCAGGTCGGCGGAGGTGTAGGCGAAGAACAGGAAGAAGCCGGCCACGACCAGCACGACGGCGCCGAGCACGGTCTCGATCACGTTCCTGCGCATGGGAAGGTCCGTTCAGTTCCGGAAAAATGGGGCACCCACGGCGCGGGTGCCCCTGGTCGAACACATCTCAGGGCCGATCGGCCAACGCTCAGGACGGCGTCCAGGGCTCATAGTCGCCCGTGGCGCGGGCCCGCTCACCCCCCTCGAACAGGTGGCCCGGCGGCCGGTAGGCCTGCAGGGTGCCCGTCGGGTTGGGCAGGTGCTCCTTCTGCCACGGCTTGTGGAACGGGCTGTTCTCGCCCAGCGGCTCCTTCACCGTGTGGTGCAGCCAGCCATGCCACTCCGGCGGGACCTTCGACGCCTCGGGCTCGCCATTGTACAGGACCCAGCGCCGTTCCCGCATGCCGGCACGGGCCTTCTTCTCCCGGTAGTACCGGTTGCCGGCCTTGTCCGTGCCCACCAGCACGCCCAGGCGCCAGGTCAGGAGGTTGATATGGATGTTGGCCATCCAGGTGACGAAGGAGACACGGTTCTTCATGGCCGTCCGTTCTGGGCCCAAGGGGACAAGGACCCGTTGCCGGGTCCCCGGGGGTAAGCTCTTCCCGTGAACATGCGTTCACGCCGGGCGGTACGCAAGCCCCGCCCGGACGCGCGGACTATGGCACCGCGTCGCGGCATCGTCCACTGTCCCGCACGGATGGGCAGCCCTACCGCCGCTTCGCCAGCATCCGCTTCCCGTGCGCCTTGGCCTCCCAGGCCAGCATCAGCAGGCCCGCCACCGCCAGGGGCAGCACATAATACACGGCGCGGAAGGCCAGCAGGGCGCCCAGCACGGCGCCGGCGGAGGCCCCCTGGACCGACAGGCCCAGCAGCATGATGGACTCGAACACGCCCAGGCCGCCGGGCACGTGGCTGACCATGCTGACCACCAGGGCCGCGCTGAACACGCCCAGGAAGCCGCCGAAGCTCACCTCATGGTCAGGCGGCATCAGCACCCAGAGGGCCGCCGCCGCCAGCACGATCTCCACCGACGCGATGACGATCTGGCTGATGACCACCTTGCTGGACGGGGTGGAGAAGCTCCAGCGCCACAGCTTCACCGGCTTGTGGGTGACGCCGGCGATGACGCACAACGCCAGCAGGAAGGCCAAGCTCGCCCCGGCGATGAGCTGCACCGCCAGGTCGGGGATGCTCAGGATGGTGGCCACCGGGTGCGGCCCCACCAGCATGCCGATCGCCCCGGTGAAGGTGACGCCCAGGGTGAAGGTGGTGGTGCTGAACACCAGCACCTTCGCCACGTCCGCCGCCCGCAGCCCCGCCACCGAATAGACCCGGTACCGCACCCCGGCGCCGGAGATCACGGCCCAGCCCACATTGTTGCTGATGGCATAGCCGGCGAAGCTGGCCAGCGCGGTGGTGCTGTAGGGCACCCTGATCTTCAGGAAGCGCAGGGCCGACACGTCATAGAGCGTCAGCACCAGGTACCCGGCGGCGGTCATGGCCACCGCCTCCAGCACCGCCTGCATGGGCAGGCCGGTCAGGTAGGCCCAGACCTCCGCGAAGTCCACCTTCTCCATCACGTGGTGCACGGCCACGCCCAGCAGCGCCACGATGAAGACCACGGTGGCGATGCCGGTCCAGGTCTTCATCCGGGCCGACGGCCCACTGCCGCTGCCGGCCGCCCCGGCGATTCCGGAGTCGGGGGTATCCTCAAGCTCGGTCTGCCCGCTTGGCAGGGGGTGCACGGATGAGTCCATCAAGTCTTGGCCAAAAAGGGGGCAGGTCGCAGGCCCGCGCACCCTGCCACCGAACCGGGTGCTTGCAAAGCCCCCCTGCGGCAGCCTGTCCGCAGGATGCCACGGGCCGGGCCGGCCAGCCCCCACAACCCCAGCCGGGCGCGCGGGTTCCGAGCAGCCGCTCATTGTCCCGACCACCCACCAGACCCGGTATGTCGATCGGCCAGGGCCCCAAAATGTGGTTGAAGGGGCGAGACGTCGTGGCCTAGCCTCCTGTTAGCTACAGCATCTTGGGGAGGGGTGCTGCTGACGGGCCTCGTCGCGCCCCCTCCCCCGTCACAGGCACAGGGGACAGGAAATGCGGGTCGAGCGCCGTTTCACCACCGAGGGCCAGGACGCGTACGCGGGCATCCCGTTCCGCACCGCCACCAGCGAGATCCGGAACCCCGACGGCTCCGTGGTCTTCCAGGCCAAGGACATCGAGGTCCCCGCCGACTGGTCCCAGGTGGCCTGCGATATCCTGGCCCAGAAGTACTTCCGCAAGGCCGGCATCCCCACCGCGCTGAAGCCCGTGGAGGAGCACGACGTCCCCTCCTTCCTCTGGCGCAAGGCCCCCGCCAGCGCCGACACGCCCACATCGGGGGAAACCAGCGCCCGCCAGGTCTTCGACCGCCTGGCCGGCACCTGGGCCTATTGGGGCTGGAAGGGCGGCTATTTCGACACGGAGGCGGACGCGTCGGCCTTCCATGATGAGCTGCGGCACATGCTGGCCCGCCAGATGGCGGCCCCCAACTCCCCCCAATGGTTCAACACCGGCATCCACTGGGCCTATGGCATCGACGGCCCCAGCCAGGGCCATTTCTACGTGGACTTCCGCACCGGCCAGCTCACCCGCTCCGAGTCGGCCTATGAGCACCCGCAGCCCCATGCCTGCTTCATCCAGTCCGTCGCCGACGACCTGGTGAATGAGGGCGGGATCATGGACCTCTGGGTCCGGGAGGCCCGCCTCTTCAAGTACGGCTCCGGCACCGGCACCAACTTCTCCCGCCTCCGCGGGGAGAATGAGCGGCTCAGCGGCGGCGGCAAGTCCTCCGGCCTCATGTCCTTCCTGAAGATCGGCGATCGCGCGGCCGGCGCCATCAAGTCCGGCGGCACCACCCGGCGTGCCGCCAAGATGGTGACCGTCGACCTGGACCACCCCGACATCGAGGCCTACATCGACTGGAAGGTGACGGAGGAGCAGAAGGTCGCCGCCCTCGTCACCGGCTCCAAGACGGTGCGCAAGCACCTCAACACCATCATCGCCGCCTGCAATGAGGGCTTCGGGCCGGAGGCGGACCGCCTCGACCCGCAGAAGAACCGCGCCCTGAAGCGCGCCATCCTCGCCGCCCGCAAGGCCCTGGTGCCGGAGAACTATGTCCAGCGCGCCATCCAGCTCGCCGGCCAGGGCTACGCGGAGTTCGACCTCAAGACCTTCGACACCGACTGGGATTCTGAGGCCTACCTGACCGTCTCCGGCCAGAACTCCAACAACTCCGTCCGCGTGCCCGACGCCTTCCTGAAGGCGGTGGAGGAGGATGGGGAGTGGACGCTGACCCGCCGCACCGACGGCAAGCCGCACAAAACCCTCAAGGCCCGCGCCCTCTGGGACAAGATCGCCTATGCGGCCTGGCAGTCCGCCGACCCCGGCGTGCAGTTCGACACCACCATCAACGACTGGCACACCTGCCCCGCCGCCGGCCGGATCAACGCCTCGAACCCCTGTTCCGAGTACATGTTCCTGGACGACACGGCCTGCAACCTGGCGTCCCTGAACCTGATGGAGTTCCGCCGCCCCGGCGACGGCAGCTTCGACGTCGAGGCGTTCGAGCATGCCTGCCGGCTCTGGACCGTGGTGCTGGAGATCAGCGTCCTCATGGCCCAGTTCCCCAGCCGGGAAATCGCGCAGCTTTCCTATGAGTACCGGACCCTCGGCCTGGGCTACGCCAACATCGGCGGCCTGCTGATGGCCGCCGGCATCCCCTATGACAGCGATGAGGGCCGCGCCCTGTGCGGCGCCATCACCGCCGTCATGACCGGTGTGGCCTATGCCACGTCAGCGGAGATGGCGGAGGAGCTGGGCCCCTTCCCCGGCTATGTCCCCAACAAGGACGCCATGCTGCGGGTGATCCGCAACCACCGCCGCGCCGCCCATGGCGCGGCAAGTGGCTATGAGGCCCTGTCCGTCACCCCCGTCCCCCTGGACGCCGCCCAGTGCCCCGACCCGGCCCTGGTGGATGCCGCCCGCCGCGCCTGGGACCGCGCCCTGGACCTGGGCCAGAAGCACGGCTACCGCAACGCCCAGGCCACGGTCATCGCCCCCACCGGCACCATCGGCCTGGTGATGGACTGCGACACCACGGGCATCGAGCCGGACTTCGCCCTGGTGAAGTTCAAGAAGCTGGCCGGCGGCGGCTATTTCAAGATCATCAACCGCGTGGTGCCGGAGGCGCTGGCCAAGCTCGGCTACACGCCGGAGCAGGTGGCCCGGATCGAGCGCTATGCCGTCGGCCACGGCACCCTGTCCGGCGCCCCGGGCGTGAACCATGACCGGCTGCGCGCCAAGGGCTTCGGCGATGCCCAGCTCGCCAAGCTGGAGGAAGGGCTGAAGTCCGCCTTCGACATCAAGTTCGCCTTCAACAAATGGTCGTTGGGGAGGATTTCTGCACCGGCACCCTGGGCATCCCCGCCAGCAGCCTGGATGATTTCAGCTTCGACATGCTGGCCTTCCTGGGCTTCACCAAAGCCGACATCGACGCCGCCAACACCTATGTCTGCGGCGCCATGACCCTGGAGGGCGCGCCGGGCCTGAAGGTGGAGCACCTGCCCGTCTTCGACTGCGCCTCCCCTTGCGGCCGCATCGGCACCCGGTACCTCAGCGCCGAGGCCCATATCCGCATGATGGCGGCGGCCCAGCCCTTCATCTCCGGCGCCATCTCCAAGACCATCAACATGCCCAACCACGCCAGCGTGGAGGCCTGCAAGGACGCCTACCTCCTGTCCTGGCGCCTGGGCATCAAGGCCAACGCCCTCTACCGCGACGGCTCCAAGCTCTCCCAGCCCCTGAACGCGAGCGTGCTGGAGGAGGATGAGGAGGATTTGTCCGAGGAGGAGCAGACCACGCTCGAGCGCATCCTGGAGGCCCCCGCCGCCGTCCGCACCGTGCAGGTGACCGAGCGCGTGGTGGAGCGGGTGGTGGAGAAGATCGTCCGCGCCAGCGAGCGGGAAAAGCTGCCCCACCGGCGCAAGGGCTACACCCAGAAGGCCATGGTGGGCGGGCACAAGGTCTATCTCCGCACCGGGGAGTACCAGGACGGCCGCCTGGGCGAGATCTTCATCGACATGCACAAGGAAGGCGCTGCCTTCCGCAGCCTGATGAACAACTTCGCCATCGCCATCAGCCTCGGCCTACAATACGGCGTGCCGCTGGAAGAGTATGTGGAGGCCTTCACCTTCACCCGGTTCGAGCCCAGCGGCATGGTCCAGGGCAACGACGCCATCAAGATGTCCACCAGCATCCTGGACTACGTGTTCCGGGAGCTGGCCATCTCCTACCTCGGCCGCAACGACCTGGCCCACGCCACGCCGGAGGACCTGCTGCCCGACACCATGGGCCGCGGCGACGCCCAGGCCGACCTGGCCGAGCCCGCCCACGACCATGCCCACCACCACGCGCACCACGCCCACGTGACGCCGGAGACCCTGGCCCGCATCGCCAGCACCGGCTACGTCCGCTCCAACCTCCGCGTCCTCCCCGGCGGCCAGTCCAAGACCGCCGTCACCGCCTACGCCAGCTACGCCGCCACCGGCACCGATGGCCCCACCGCCTTCGCCGGCCCCCATGCCCCCTCTCCCCACCGGGGTGACGGAGCCCCCCATTCCCCCTCTCCCCCCGGGGAGAGGATTGGGGTGAGGGGGTCCCCGGAGCAGGCCACACCCACCGGGGAGAGGGGGTGTCTCCCCAAGCCCGACATGCCTCCGACCGCATCCGCGAAGCCCGCGCCAAGGGCTACGAGGGCGACCCCTGCCCCGAGTGCCAGAACATGACCCTGGTCCGCAACGGCACCTGCCTGAAGTGCGACACCTGCGGCGGAACGACGGGGTGCAGCTGAGGCAACGGTTTGCTAAACTGCTATGGGATTGAGGAACCGTCGGTCGGGTTAGGCGCCGAAAGGCGCCGTAACCCGACTTTTTAAATACAAATGAGTTAAAATCTTGCAGGCCATTCTAATCTTTAGATGCCGGCAGCACTTGGCGCGGTTTGCTCTTTTGATTGGCGGCGTCTTTTTCCAATATTTGTTCCTGTAGACTCGCAATATATGTCAGCATCTGACGTTTCTCGACATCTAATTCTTCAGTTTCGACCAAATTTTGCTTGCGCATTTGAGTAATTACAAATTGTATAGTTGCCACCAGTCCGACCACTTGCCAGCTTGTGCGAACTGCAATGCATCCGAAAAAGGTACAAACCAAGATAGTTACGTCGGCGATCAAACTCTGCGACCAGGTAGGCACTGCTTTTCCTGACGGAGGATCAAAATAACCAGTGGCAAGAGCCGCCCAAGATAAGGTAGCGATTAGAAAGATCAATATTGCATATTGGAAAGGGAATACATAGTTTTCCAAGCCATCAGGGTTTAATTCTGATAGAGCTACAACTTCTTTCGATAGAATTAATGCTTGGGTGTTTGCGCTCCAAGAGATCGTTAACCCGATGAATATAGCAGAAAGCGGGAGCACTACCGCCTTCGCTACGTCACTTGGTGAAGCGGTTATGACCAGTGGGAAACATACGCTAATTCCCAGGTCTAAGTATATCCAAGGACTAAACGCGCGCAGGAACTGGGATAGTTATATCCACGACCCAATAGCCACCGCCAGAAGTTAGGCGGGAACTGCCTATCTACCGTTCTTAGAGCCATATCGGGTGTCTTCATAGGCTTTGTTGATCCTACGTGCAATCTGATGTTTCTGTTCTGCAACCTCTTCTTCAGTCGCCCTTACAAGAACTGGATTTTTACTTAATGACTTTTTGTGCTTTCTCTTGCTTCCAACTTCTCGATATACAGCGCCTGCATCTTGGCCCGAAGCAGCAGCTTCTCGTGTCAACCCCACTGCAAAATCGTTTTTCAAGCCAACACCGTCCACCACAGCCGTGGTCGTATCGCCTCTCATTGCTTTGGTTAAATGCTTCAACGGGTTAGTAAAGTCTGACATGTCAATAATGTTCGGCTTCCGAACTGTAAAGTAGAACTTGTGTATTTCGACATTCTGGCTCAGGCGCTCGATCAATCCCTGCGGATCTCTCATCGGCTCAAGATAGAACTGCACACCGAATTTCTCAACAACCGGCGAAAGCAATAAGACTGCAGTTAATTGACGAGCAATCCCGTTGGCGCTTTCGGCAACCCTACTCTTCCGAGCAATGGCACAAACCTCTGTCTCATAGTCCAGGAATATCTCGGTAAATGGCGTGGCTTCATCGTCATATTCAGAAAAAACACCATCTTTATATTTAGGAACCTTAATGTGGGATTTCTTGCCGAATTTAAAGAAACACATCGAGTCAAAAAGGCTTTCGTAGTTACCTATTAACCAAGTTTTCGTCTTTAACTGCCTTTCAGGCTTGGACTCAACCATTTCGCGGAGTATATCCTGGGGTCTCGGCGTTTTATCGAACATGTCGGTTTGCGTTGGAAAAATCTGAAAACGATACAGATGAAATTCACGCATCGTCTACGCTCCTAGTTCATCACCTCCAAGGTGTTACCCATTATGGTAGTTTCTGTCAATCCCGAGCAGTTAGTGATCAGGGAGTGCGCGCCATACTCTTCAACTCTTTAGTATGCAGCATTGACTCGGATTTGAGTGAAGGTTCAATGGAAAGGTATGTGTAGCGCCAACGGCTCAATGCCGCGGCACCTTCGCCCGCACAGTGTCGTAATCATCATGCGGGCCAACATGGAAAAGCTCACTTACCTTCCCGTCCATCTCCTTGACCAGCACATAGAAGACCCGCCAGCCGCTGTTCACCCGGAACGCCCAGCAATCCAGGCCTTGTTTGTACTCCACCCGCAGCGCGTTCTCGTTGCTGCGGTTGATGAAGTGCTGGACGGCCGTATCTACGGCAGCCTGTTGCGATGGGGTCAGCTTCTTGCGGGCGTGGAGGAAGGACGGACGGAACCGCACACGCCGCGGAGTCATTCGGCCGCTTGATCCCGCAGATAGCGGATCGCGGCATCCGCATCATCAAACACCGGCCCGGGGGCCTGCTGGGCATTCATCCGGTCGGCATGGACCTTGACCACACGCAGACGCGCATCCCGCAGGGCCCGCAGGGCTGCCAGCCCCTGCCCCTCGGCCTGCTCCACCAGTGCCGTGGCAACGCCGGCTGCTTCCGCCCGCTGGACTGCCTGCCGCACCCGCGCGTGCAACTCCTGCTCCAGCCCCAACAGGGCGTCGGCGTCTTGGTCTAGGTCGTCAAGGGTGCGGCCCGGGGTGCCCAGAGCTTCCGCCACCGCCTCCCGCGCCAGCCGTTCCACCGCCCGCCTGAACTCCCCCAGGGCAGCCACCAACTCCTGTCCAGGCATGGCATCCCCCACGCTCGAAGGCACGAGCGCTTGGATCGGCCCCTTGAGGGCTTGGATATGCTGGGCAAGGGTCATGACAAGAGCATGGGCACACACCCGCACCGTGTCAACGCAGGTCAGATGACCCCCGTAGGTCGGATTTGGAGCCGCGAGGCTCCGTAATCCGACGCCGACGGCGCCTGCCGTCGGATTACGCGGCAAGCCGCTAATCCGACCTACGAGCGGAACGCCACTACGCAGCCCACCTGCCCCCGCACCAGCTCCAGCGCCTTGTCGTCCAACTGGCGGCAGAGGTCCTGAATTTCCCGTTCCAGCCGGCGGCGGGGGGTGTCGTCGGGGTCGTCGATGTAGGCGATCAGGTCGTGCACCGGCATGGCGAAGGCGGTGGCCAGGCTCTCCAGCGTCTTCATGCTGGGGCGGTTCTCGCCGCGCTCCAGGGCGGAAATGGTTTCGGGGGCCAGCTCCGAGCGGCCGGCAAGCTCCTCCTGCGTCAGGCGTCGGGCCTTCCGCAACTCCCGAATCCGCACTCCGCGTCTGGTTTGCTCATCCATAATCCGGAGTTTCCTCCGGGTTCTCGGGCTTGACCACGAGACGGTTCCCGGTTTTCATGTCTCTCAAATCGGGAAGAAACACGGGTCATATTACCCACCCCAACACAGGATCGGCAAGCGCGGAGGGGGCACATGCGTCTGGTGGAGGGGGTGCGGGCGCTGGCGAAGGTGCTGGTGGTGGCCGGGGGGACGGTGCTGTTGGTGGCGCTGCCCTGGGCGCACGGGATGAACCCGGACCGGGGCTTCATCCTCTCCCTGCTGCGCGCGCCCTTCGGCCCGCCGGACGGGGCGCCCTGGTTCTTCTTCCCCCAGCTCTGGACGGCGGCCGTCCCCGCCATGGCCCTGGGCGTGCTGCTGCTGTGGCTGCTGCCGCGGCGGGGGTCGTGACGGCTCTTTCGACGATGGTCGCGAGGCGGGTCGCTCGTTTCGGAACGCAGAGGACGCAGAGGGCCGCAGAGGACAGGGAGGTCTTCTTGATCCTGGGGACCGGGTGACGTGGGGGGCCGTCGCTGAAGGCCACCCATCGCATGAGAATGCTTGCGCCTGCGGCGCGACAGCCTCCCCGGACGTGCCCGATGGCAACGGGGCACGGCCCCTCTGTGTCCTCTGCGGCCCTCTGTGTCCTCTGCGTTCCAGAAACCCGCTGTCCGTTGCCCGACGAGGGCCTGCAACTGGACAATTTTCCTATCCCATGCCACACTCACCCCCGCGCCGCCCCTCACCGGGCGGGGCCGGGTCTTGGGCATGGTGGGGTTCGGGGGATGTGTTAAGGAGACAAAGGTGACACCGTCGCGGGTGCGTCTCCTTTGTCTCGTTAAGCCAAAAATCGCTGTCGCGTCAGGTACTTGGGATGTGACACGCGTCACCTTAAGCGTCACCTTTGGTCACCTTAAGGTCTCCTTAGGTCACCGCGCGTCACCGGCCCGGGCCCCGGGGCGTGCCTACCCGGACGGGCTGCGTTGCGTGGATGCCGCTTTTTCGCCCCATGATCCCTGTTATCCCTGGGGCAGGACGGGCCGTTGGCCCCGGTAGCCGATCTATTGGAAGGATGTGAGCGATGTCGACCCTTCACCGTCAGGCCATGGAAGCCGTGCTGAAGGCTGCGGAGATGGACGTGCTGGGCACGTTGGAGGAGAGCGGCATCACCGACCGCCACAGTGAGGAGGCGGACAGCGCCGTAATGGACGTGGCCATCAGCCATGCCTACCGGGTCTTCGTGCGTATCTGCGAATCGCAGGGCCTGACCGCCGACCCCTGGCTGTTCGCCGACCTGGCGGGGGAGCTGGCGGAGGAGGAAGGTCAGCAGAACGCCTGACCAGAGCGGCGGCGCTTGTCGCCGCAGGCCGGCGACCGCCGGCCCGCCGCCTCGTGGCGGCGTAAGCCAAGGGCGCGGATGCGCCCGCCCGGCGCCTGAGGGAACGCTAGCGACCGAGCGAAGCTCGGAGTTCCCGGGCGCGGGCGGCCACCGCCTCCGGGGTCACCGGCGGGCTGGGGGCGGCGGGGGTCACGGGCAGGCCGTCATGGCCCTTGCCCTCCATGAACTGGCGGCCGTCCCAGGGGCTCAGCATCAGCTCGAAGGGCAGGCCCAGCCGCTCGATATGCTGGGCCAGCAGGTGGGCGGCGTGGCGGTCCAGCGCCGTCTCGGTGGAGACGGCGACCCGGTCCAGGTCGGGGCGGCGGCGGCGCAGCTCGTTCACCAGCCGGACGAGCCGGCTGACGGCCTGGGCCTGGTCGTCCGGCAGGCGGCTGATGTCGGGGTACGGGATGCTCGTCTGGGCGTCCACGCGGGTCCTGGCTCTGGGCGGCTGAGGTTCCGGGAGTATGCGCCTGTCCGCCGGGACAGGAAAGGGCGCAGAACAGCGGCTTGGCGGGCCAATGGCGGAAATCGCTGGACCCGGCGGGGCACCCCGATCTATCAGGGATCAGCACTATCCGTTCGGTCGGTGGGGAGGTTGCGCGTGGCCCAGGCGCTGGAGATGGTCGCCAAGCTGGCCCGGGAGGTCGAGAAGGGCCTGCCCCTGGGGCCGGGGGCCGTGCGGGTGGAGGAGGACGGGGACGTCATCGTGCTCCGCCCGGCGCCACCGTCGCGCCACCACTTCTACCTGGACGGCCTGCTGTTCCATGTGGCGATCACGCCCAAGCCGGACGGGACCACCCTGTTCCAGATCTGGGCGGAGGTGGGCTACATGCCCTACACCATCGAATCGCCGGAGAAGCGGGCCAAGCTGCAGGCCATCCTGCGCTCCGCCAGTTGGATCAACGGCGCCCGCTTCGTGGTGGACGAACAGCAGAAGATCCTGGTGCTCGGCCAGCACGAACACCCCGGTTCCTTCACGGTCAACGACCTGATGTGGGAAACGGTCCAGTTCCTCCAACACGCCCGCCCCTACCTGCGGGTGCTGGGCCAGTACCTGTAACCCCTAACTCTTTGGTTTTTCCGGCGGCAGCAGGAAGATCTGGCCGGGATAGATCAGGGCCGGGTCGCGGATCTGCCCCTCATTGGCCTGGAAGATCAGGCTGTAGCGCAGCCCTTCCCCATAGGACCGGCGCGCGATGGCCCAGAGGTTGTTCCCCGGCAGGACCACCACCGCCTTGTCGCCCAGGGCGTTCTCCGGCAGGGGCCGCTTGTCGAAGGCCACCTCCGCCCGGCCGGCCACCTTGCCCTCCGGCCCCAGCTGGTCGGCCCGCAGGGTATAGCTGCCGGGGTCCAGGTTGCGGCCCGGGCTGATGCTCCAGCGCCCCGCGGGGTCCGCCTTGGCCCGGCCCACCAGGGCATTGTCCAGGTAAAGCATCACCTCCGCCCCCGGCGCGGCCTGCCCGCCCACGGTGACGTTGCCGGCCCGGTCATAGTCCACGGCATCAAGGCTCACCGCCCCCGGCGGCCCGCCTGCCTGCGGCGCCTGGAGCACGCGGGACGCCCCGCCCTCCGGCCCGGTCAGCAGGGCCAGGGCGCCGCCGGTCTCCCCCTGCTTCCGGCCGGCCACGTCCTGGTTCCGCTCCGGCACCACCAGCACGACGGTGCCCTGCCCGTCCTGCCGCTGCCCGTCCGGCCCGGTGGCCTCCAGCCGCAGCTCCCGCCCGCCGGGCGCCAGGGGCTGGTCGGGCAGGTAGACCCACTCCCCCCGGCTGTCGGCGGTGACGCTGCCCAGCTCCTTGGCGCCGTCGAACAGGGTGACGCTGCTGCCCGGCGCCGCCCGCCCGGCGATCACGGCCCGCCCGTCAGGCTCCACCCGGACCACGTCGAAGCTGGGCTTGTCGGACGGGGCCTGCGTCGGCGCCGCGGGGGCCTGGGGCGCGGGCGCGGCGGCGATACCCGCAGGCGCCTGCCCCGGGGCGGACACCTGCCCCCCGGACAGCCACAGGGCGCCGCCGGCCACGGCCAGCCCGCCCACCACCGCCACCGCAAGGATTGCCCGGTTCACACTGTCCCCCGACGGAAACGAACGCGGCAGCCTACCCGCCCGGGGCCGCCGCCGCCAGCTTTCCCTTGGCTTCCGCTGATGTAAGCCCTTCAGGCGAGCGTCGCCAGGGCCCAGACCACACCGCCGGCCCCCAGCGCCACCAGCAACGCCTTCAGGGGTGAGGCGAGGCGTGGCGGCGCCCCCTCCACCTCCGCCCGGCCGGTCAGCATGGGCCCCACCAGGTCGCGCCGGGCGAACAGGCCATAGAAGGCGATGGCCAGCACATGCACGGCCACCATCACCTGCAACAGGATGAAGGCCGTCTCATGCACCGTCTCCAGCCAGTCCTCGGTGCGCTGGTCGACATACTGGCTGAGCGGGCCCTCCACCAGCACGATGTCCCCGCCGGACAGGAACAGCCCCGACCCCACCTGCACCGCCACCAGCCCCAGCAAGGCCAGCACCGCATAGGCGCCCAACGGGTTGTGGCCGGCATGGGCCTCCAGCGCCTTGGTCCCGAACAGGTGCCGCAGGTGCAGCCAGGCGGCGGCCGGGCCCTTCACGAAGCTGGCGAACCGCGCCGTGTCGCTGCCCACCACGCCCCAGACGACCCGGAACAGCAGCAGCGCCAACGCCCCATAGCCGAACAGCAGGTGCGTCTCCAGCCGGTCCTCGTCACCGGACGTGTACCAGGACCCCGCCAGACAGAAGACCAGGCCCCAATGGAAGACCCGCGTGGGCAGGTCCCAGACGGTGACACGGCGCTTCGGCATGGCGGGCCCTTGTGGCTGCGGTCAGTCCTTTTTCTTGTACGAGTCGTGGCAGGCCTTGCAAGTGCCACCGACCTCGCCGAAGGCGGCGCCGGTGGCGGCCTTGTCGGTGAAGTTCACCGCGGCCAGCTTCTTCGCGGCAGCCTGGAAGCTGGCGTTCTTGGCCTCGAAATCGGCCATGTTGGTCCAGATGGCCGGCAGCGCCTCGCTCTTGCCCACGCCCACGGCGGTGCCGGCGGGGAACCAGGTGTGCAGGCCGGCACCGACGGTCACCAAGGTCTGCGCGGCCTTGGAGGCGTCGGCGGCGGTGCCCTCCCCATCCTTGGCATAGCCCTTCAGCACCTTCATGGCGCCGCCGAACTGCTTGAAGTTGGCCTTGCGCTGCTCGATCGTCACCTCCGCCGTGTCCTGGGCCACGGCGACGCCGACGGTGCCGACCAGGGCCGCGGCCAGCAGGGCGCCGGCGGTGGTAATGCCGAAACGACGGGTCATCCTGTCTCTCCTCACCGAAAAGGGGGCCGGTCCTCGGCCCCCTCCGTCTTGTTTCCACGGGGTGGATGGTGTAGGGCCGTCCGGCCGGGTCCCCGCACCGCCAGAGTGCCCGCCCCGACCGGATGGCGCAAGCCCTGCCACCTGCGGCTTAGCCACCCGACTTTCGGTACCAGAAGGAAGCACCATGACCGCCCTCCGAAACGTCTGCGTCTATTGCGGTTCCTCCGGGTCCGTTGATCCGTCCTACAAGGAGGCCGCGCACGCGCTGGGCACCGCGCTGGCCGAGAGGGGCCTGGGACTGGTCTATGGCGGCGGCCGGGTGGGCCTGATGGGCATCGTGGCCGATGCGGCCCTGGCGGCGGGCGGCGAGGTGGTGGGCATCATCCCCGAGCATATCCAGAAGCTGGAGGTGGAGCACACCGGGCTGACGGAGCTGCATGTGGTGGACAGCATGCACACCCGCAAGCGCATGATGGTGGAGCGCTCGGACGCTTTCATCATCCTGCCAGGCGGCCTGGGCACCCTGGACGAGGCGTTCGAGATCATCACCTGGCGGCAGTTGAAGCTGCACGACAAGCCCATCATCATCGCCGACATTGGCGGCTATTGGCAGCCCCTGCGGGACCTGTTGACCCACCTCAAGGACACCGGCTTCGGCCGCGGCGACATTGACCAGCTCTACACCTTCGTCGAGCGGGTGGAGGACATCCTGCCGGCCCTTCGGCGTGAGCCGGAGCCGCAGCAGGCGGTGGACACCGCGCGGCTCTGACCTGCCCCCAAGCGCGTCGGGTCAGGTTGCGGCCTTTCGATGATTGGGGGTAAGGTCGGCCGTCACGGTCGGGGGCCATGTCCGAACCCGACCCACTTCCAAGAGATGCCCGGGAGAGCGTATCCATGCCGAAGATCAAGGTCGTCAACCCCATCGTGGAGATGGACGGCGACGAGATGACCCGCGTGATCTGGCAGTTCATCAAGGACCGCCTGATCCTGCCGTACCTGGACGTGGACCTGAAATACTTCGACCTGGGCATCGAGCACCGCGACGCCACCGACGACAAGGTGACGGTGGAGGCGGCCGAGGCGACGAAGGAATATGGCGTCGCCGTGAAGTGCGCCACCATCACCCCGGACGAGGCGCGGGTGAAGGAGTTCAACCTGAAGCAGATGTGGAAGTCCCCCAACGGGACCATCCGCAACATCCTGGGCGGCACCGTCTTCCGTGAGCCCATCATCTGCAAGAACGTTCCGCGCCTGGTGCCGAACTGGACCGCGCCCATCGTGATCGGCCGCCACGCCTTCGGCGACCAGTACAAGGCGACGGACTTCATCATCCCGTCCGCCGGCCGCCTGTCCATCACCTTCACCAGCAAGGACGGCACCTCGAACATCCGTCACACGGTGTTCGACTTCGACGGCCCGGGCATCGCCATGGGCATGTACAACGTGGACGAGTCGATCCGCGGCTTCGCCCGGGCCTGCATGAACTACGGCCTGCTGCGCGGCTACCCGGTGTACCTGTCCACCAAGAACACGATCCTCAAGGCCTATGACGGCCGCTTCAAGGACCTGTTCCAGGAGGTGTTCGACACCGAGTTCGCGGACAAGTTCAAGGAGAAGGGCCTGACCTACGAGCACCGGCTGATCGACGACATGGTCGCCAGCGCGCTGAAGTGGAACGGCAACTTCCTGTGGGCCGCCAAGAACTATGACGGCGACGTGCAGTCCGACCTGGTCGCCCAGGGCTTCGGCAGCCTCGGCCTGATGACCTCCGTGCTGATGACGCCGGACGGCAAGACGGTGGAGGCGGAGGCCGCCCACGGCACGGTGACGCGCCACTACCGTGACCACCAGAAGGGCAAGCCCACCAGCACCAACCCCATCGCCAGCATCTTCGCCTGGACCCAGGGCCTGAACTACCGCGGCAAGTTCGACGGCACGCCGGAAGTCACCCTGTTCGCCAAGACGCTGGAGCGGGTCTGCGTGGAGACGGTGGAGTCCGGCTTCATGACCAAGGACCTGGCCCTGCTGATCGGCCCGGACCAGCCTTGGCTGACCACCCAGGACTTCCTGGCCAAGATCGACGAGAACCTGCGCAAGGAGATGGGGCTGTAAGCCCCGGAGTTTCGAATTCGAAAGTCGAGGACCCCGGCCCTTCGCGGCCGGGGTTTCTTTTTGTGGGGCCGGGCTTGCGGGCCGAAGGGGCGCCCCCACCTTCGGGAAGCTGCCGCAGGAGCCCCGATGTCCGCCTATCCTTCAGAAAGCCTTGGCCGCCTAGCCGACGAGCTTGGCGAGGGGGCCGTCACTGTGGAGGGCTTGGCGGAGCGGATGCAGGGCAAGGGCCTTGCCCTGCTGCTTGTCATCCTGGGCGTCTGCGCCCTGGTCCCGTCCCCCGGGATCCCCATCGGAATCCCGGCGGGCATCATGCTGGGACTGCTCTCGTTGCAGATGATCCTGGGTGCCCGGGAATTGCGGCTGCCAGGATGGCTGGCCCGCCGTCGGATAGAGGCGTCGCGGGTTGGCAACCTGTTACGGCGGGCCGTGCCGACGGTCCGATGGATGGAGAGGCGCCTGCGCCCGCAACGCATGTCCCACCTGACGGAGGCCGGGTGGCTGCGCCTGCTGGGCGTGCTGGTGCTGCTGCACGGCGTGCTTATTGCCTTGCCGATCCCGCTGGGCAATACGCTGCCGGGCCTCAGCGTGATCCTGTTCGGTTTGGGATTGCTGGCCCGCGACGGGCTGGCGGTGGTCGCCGGGCTGCTGATGAGCTTGGTGGCGGCCCTGTTCGACGCGCTGATGGTGGGCGCCGCGGTCTGGTTCCTGGACTGGTTGGCCCGATGAGGGGCGGGGCTGCCGACGGCCCCAGCCCCCTACATCTGGTACCCGCTCAGGCGACGCCCAGCTTGCGGTCGTCGTCGCGCTTCTTGGCGGGCTGGTAGGCCAGGGCGGCGTGCTCGGCGCAGTAGGGCAGGCCCTGGACGGCGGCCTTGCCGCAGAAATGGAAATCGGGGCTTTTCGGGTCGCCCACCGGCCATTTGCACATGCGCTCGGTCAGCGACAGGATGGTGGCGCCCTTGCTGGGCTTCTTCTTGATGGGTGACGGGCGGCCGGACAGGCCAAGGCGGTGCGCCTTGCCGATGACGGCGTTGCGCGTGACATTCCCCAAGGCGTCGGCGATCTCGCTCGCGCTCATGCCCTGGCCCCAGAGCTGGCGAAGCTTCTCGACCCGCTCATCGGACCATGTGGTTTCAGTCGCTTCCACGCTCCCACTCCCCCTCTAATTCAAGGTGCCGGTCGTGGCCGCCGGCTAGGCTGGCAATCCCTACAACACGCGAACCCACAAAATGTTGTGGCCCACGGGTTGGGAGGCTACCAGACTTGTATCTATCTGGGTAGAGGGGGGACCGGTGAATCCTGTGGGTAAGTGCGACTCCGGCAGTTGGAAAGGCGACTCAGCGGCATCCCGGCAACAGGGGGCCTGACGATCGGGCCAAGCCCCCTGCCCCGTTTTCCCTTACTGGCCGGCGGCGACGGAATAGCCCGCCGCGCCGTCGAAGGTGTAGAGGCTGGCGGTCTGTACCACGTCCAGGCCCGACTCGGCAAAGCGGCCGAGCAGGGAGACCACCTCTGCCGGGGCGACTGTGTCTTTCCCGTCAGCCAGCAGGCGCAGGCGCCAGTGGTCGGTGCAGAAGGTCTCCGGCGCGCCCTCCGGCCAGACCTTCTGGCCGCGGTTGGAGATCATGGCCAGCTTCAGGCCCTGGCCCACCAGCGGCTGGATGCGGGCGGCCATGTCGTCGCCGTTGCCACCCTTGTGGTCCACGAACACGTCCACGCCCACCTGCACCTTGCGCACCGGCGGCAGCTCCTTCAGGGCGATGCCGGCGAAGCTGGCCTTCTCCCCCACCTGATAGCTGGCGGGGGTCAGGGTGGTGGGCCGCTCGCCCAGGCGGTCGATCAGGTTCTGGGCGAAGTCGCGGGTGCCCACGCGGGCCTTGGAGACGCCGCGCTTGAAGATGTCGACGGTGTGGATGCCGTCCTCCACCATCTTCAGCCAGGCGTTATGGATCTTCTCCGCCGCCTGGGCCTGGCCGATATGGACCAGCATCATGACGCTGGCCAGGATCAGGCCCGACGGGTTGGCGATGCCCTTGCCCGCGATGGTGGGGGCGGAGCCGTGGATGGCCTCGAACATGGCGCACTGGTCGCCGATGTTGGATGAGCCGGCGAGCCCGACCGAGCCGGTGATCTGGGCTGCGATGTCGGAGATGATGTCGCCGTAGAGGTTCAGGGTGACGATGACGTCGAAATGCTCCGGCGTGTCGGCCAGGCGGGCCGCGCCGATGTCGATGATCATCGTCTCATGCTCAATGTCCGGATACTCCGCCGCGATCTCGTCGAAGACGCGATGGAACAGGCCATCGCTGATCTTCATGATGTTGTCCTTCACGAACGCCGTCACCTTGTTGCGGTGGTTCGCGCGGGCATACTCGAAGGCGTAGCGGATGATCTTCTCGGAGCCGGGGCGGGAGATCAGCTTGACCGCCTGGGTGACCTCCTGGGTCTGCCGGTACTCAATGCCGGCATACAGGTCCTCCTCGTTCTCGCGCACGATCACCACGTCCATCTTCGGGTGCTTGGTGCTGACGAACGGGTGGTAGCTGACGCAGGGCCGGATGTTGGCGAACAGGCCCAGCGCGCCGCGGATGGTCACGTTCAGCGACTTGTAGCCGCCGCCCTGAGGGGTGGTGATCGGCGCCTTCAGGAACACCTTGGTGCGGCGCAAGGACTCCCAGGCGGACGGCTCCATGCCATTCATGATGCCGCGCTTATAGACGCTCTCGCCGATCTGGATTTCCTCATAGGCGAGGTTGGCGCCGCTGGCCTGCAGCACCTCCAGGGTCGCGTCCATGATCTCGGGCCCGATCCCGTCGCCGCGGGCGATGGTGATCGGGGTGGGGGTATTCTCGGTCATGTCATTGGTCCTTCCGTCAGCCCGTCCCCTTCAGCGGGGTTTGCCGGGCGCGGCGGGACACTAGTCGGGAGAGCCCCCGGGATCAATGGGGCGAAGCGGCGCGGGTGGTACGACCAAAGGGGTCAATGCCCCAGCTCCCGCATGCCCGCGTCCAGCCCCTCCAGGGTCAGGGGGTACATGCGGCCGCCCATGGCCTGGCGCAGCATCTGGATGCTCTGGGTGTAACCCCAGAAGCGTTCCTGGGTGGGGTTCAGCCAGATGGCGTGCTTGTAGTGGGCCAGCAGCCGTTCCAGCCAGACGATCCCCGCCTCCTCATTCCAGTGCTCCACGCTGCCGCCGGGCTGGACGATCTCGTACGGGCTCATGGCCGCGTCGCCGACGAAGACCAGCTTGTAGTCTGGGCCATAGGTGTGGATCACGTCCCACACGGACGTCTTCTCCGCATGGCGGCGGCGATTGTCCTTCCACACGCCCTCATAGACGCAGTTGTGGAAGTAGAAGTACTCAAGGTGCTTGAACTCGGTCCGCGCGGCGCTGAACAGCTCCTCGCACAGCCGGATGTGGTCGTCCATGCTGCCGCCCACGTCCAGGAACAGCAGCACCTTCACGGCATTGTGCCGCTCCGGCACCATCTTGATGTCCAGGTAGCCGGCGTTGCGGGCCGTGGAGGTGATGGTGTCCGGCAGGTCCAGGATTTCCGCCGCCCCGGTACGGGCGAACTTGCGCAGCCGGCGGAGCGCCACCTTGATGTTGCGGGTACCCAGCTCGACCTGGTCGTCCAGGTTCCGGAACTCCCGCTTGTCCCAGACCTTCACGGCGCGGCGGTTGCGGCTACCGTCCTGGCCGATACGCACGCCCTCGGGGTTATAGCCATAGGCGCCGAAGGGGCTGGTCCCGGCCGTGCCGACCCACTTGCTGCCACCCTGGTGCCGTTCCTTCTGCTCCGCCAGCCGCTGGGCCAGGGTCTCCATCAGCTTTTCCCAGCCGCCCAGCGCCTCGATCTGCGCCTTCTCCTCCTCGGTCAGCAGCTTTTCGGCCAGCTTCTTCAGCCAGTCCGCGGGGATTTGGGCGTACAGCTCTTCCAGCGTCGTGGCAGCACAACCTTCCAAGCCCTTGAAGACATGGCCGAACACCCGGTCGAACTTGTCCAGGTTCCTCTCGTCCTTCACCAGGATCGCGCGGGACAGGTAATAGAAATCCTCCACCTGGAAGCCGGCCACCCCGGCCTGCATGGCTTCCATCAGGGCCAGATATTCCTTCAGGCTGACGGGGACGCCGGCCTTGCGCAGTTCATAGAAGAAGGTGGGGAACATGGGCGGACCTGGGGATTTGCGGTTGCCGGCATCCTAACAGGGAACGGGCTCAGGCCGCCACGCTGGGCGCGGCCCGGCGCCCCTCCGGCCGGTGGTACCAGAGGGCGATGGTCCCGTCGCGGCCGCGCAGGGGCATCTCCTCAATCCGATGGAACCCGTCCAGCGCGGGTTCCCCGTCGGTCACCAGGGTGGCGCCGGCCACCTCGTCGCTGATGACGATGTCGGTGTCCAGTTCCCGGGTCAGGTGCATCAGACGGCTGGCCACGTTCACCGTGTCGCCGATGACGGTGAACTCCAGCCGGCGGTCGCTGCCGATGTCGCCGGCCACCACCACCCCGTAATGCAGCCCGATCCCCAGCCCGATGGGCTCCAGCCCATGGGCCGTGCGGAGCCGGTTCCAGTCGGCCACGGAGGCCTGCATGGCCCGGGCGCAGGCCAGCGCCGCCGCGGGGTCGCGGCCGGAGGGGGTGAGCAGCCCGAAGGTGGCCATGACGCAGTCGCCGATATACTTGTCCACCGTGCCGCCATGGTCGAACACCGCCCGCTCCATCCTCAGGCGGAAGCCGCGGAGCAGCTCGATGATCTGGTCCGGCGGGGAGTTCTCGCACAGCCGGGTGAAGCCCGTCAGGTCGGCGAACAGGACCGCCACGGCCCGGGTCTGCGGGTGGGACAGGGGGCTGTCCTTGTTGGCCAGCCGATCCACCATGTCCGGGGAGAAATAGCGGGCGAGGTTCGCGCGCTCCCGCTCCGTGGCGATCTGGTTCATCACCAGCCGCCGTGAGCGCTGCACCGCCATGGCCAGCACCAGCGACACCAGCAGGAGCAGCAGCACCTGGCTGACCCAGGCGGTCAGGTCCACGAAATTGGGGTTCTGCAGAATGCGCAACACCTCCGCCATGTTGGGCTCGTACCACAGCATGGTATGGGGCAGCGTGAAGCTGCCCGGCTGCTGCACCACCCAGACCACGGCCGCCGACCAGGCGATGCTGGCCGCCGCCCCGCTGAACACCACCAGGGCCGGCGACTGGGCCAGGGCGCTGGCACCGATGAACAGGAAGAAGACGGGGAACCAGACACTGCGCAGGTTCAGGGCGGCGGGCGCCACCTCCCCCCCGATGGTCATGGGCATGACCAGGGCGGCGGCGATCAGGGCATGGTCGAAGGCCACGGCCGCGTACAGCATCCACGGGCGGAAGGCCCGCGTCCGGCTACCGCCCCACACGCCCAGGCCCGTCGCGGCCAGCAAGGCCAGGATGAAGTACGGCGTCAGGTTCTCGAAACTGGTCTCAAGCCACAGGGCCCAGCCCAGGATCACGCCCAGGGCGATCAGCCGTGCCTTGGTGGCGATGTCGATGCCCTGGCGCTGTTCACGCAAGAAGGCCGCCGCGACGCGCGCCTCCTGCCGTTCGGCCAAGCCATCCTTGTCCAGCGCCGCCATGCCGGCTCCCCCCTCCCACCGCCTTCATCTTAGCGCATCGGTGCCGGTTAATCCCGGCGAAAGCGTGGCGCCTAGGCCGAAAGGAGGAAGGCCGTGGGTGCTCAGGCCTCCAGCCAATGGACGCTGAACAGGGCCGCCGGGTCCGTCCATACCCGTGCCGGGCGGTAGCCGGCCCGGGCTGCAAGGGCCTGGAACTCCGGCAGGGAGTATTTGCACGAGATCTCGGTGTGGATGCTTTCCCCCGCTTGGAAGGCGAAACGCCGGCCCGCAGCGGGGACGATCTGGTCGCGGGTGGAGACCAGGTGCATCTCCACCCGCCCCTTGGCCGGGTCGTAGAAGGCGTGGTGGCGGAAGGCGGACAGGTCGAACCCGCCCCCCAGCTCCCGGTTGATGCGCGCCAGCAGGTTCAGGTTGAAGGCCGCCGTGACGCCCGCGGCGTCATCATAGGCCGCGTCCAGCACGGCCTTGTCCTTCTTCAGGTCCACCCCCACCAGCATGCCGCCCCCGGCCAGCTCCGGCCGCCAGTGGGCCAGGAACCGCTCCGCCTCCTCCGGCAGCAGGTTGCCGATGGTGGAGCCGGGGAAGAACGCCACCCGCCGCCGCGGCAGGCCCGTGGTGGGCGGCGGTATGGGCACGTCCTGGGTGACATAGTCGGCACAGAGGGCCAGCACCTCCAGGTCTGGATAATCCGCCGCCAAGCGGTCGCAGGCATCTCGCAGGTGGTCCCGGCTGATGTCCACGCCCACATAGCCGGCGGGCGCTTCCAGCCGATCCAGCAACAGCCGCACCTTCACCGACGACCCGCTGCCCAGTTCCACGAGCTGGACGCCCGGCCCCAGCAGGGCCGCCATCTCAGCCCCATGGTCGCGCAGGATCCCGACCTCCGTCCGGGTCGGGTAGTATTCCGGTAGGTCGGTGATGCGATCGAACAGGCGGGAGCCCTCGGCATCATAAAAGAAGGTGGCCGGCAGGCTCTTCGGCGTGCGCGCCAGCCCATGCACCACCGCGTCGGCGAAGCTTTCCACCGTCGGCGCAAGGTCGAGGAAGCCGCTTCGGGCGGCGCTGGATAGGGCCATGTCTCGCGTTCCCGTCAGGCGTCCCGGGCCAGGCGAAGGCCGCTGAACTGCCAGCGGCTCCCGGCCGGGAAGAAGTTCCGGTAGGTCGGGCGGCCATGGCCCGGCGGGGTAACGCAGGAATGGCCGCGCAGGACCACCTGCCCGCTCATGAACTTCCCGTTGTACTCCCCCACCGCCCCCGGGGCCGTGCGGAAGCCGGGGTACGGCAGGTAGGCGCTGTTGGTCCATTCCCAGACCCGGCCCGCCGGGGTGGGGCCGTCCATCGCCGGCGGATGGACCACAAGGCCCGCCATTTCCCTGTCCGGCGCCCAGCGACAGGCAACCTCCCACTCCGCTTCGGTCGGCAACCGTGCCCCGGCCCAGCGGGCGAAGGCGTCGGCCTCGTACTGGCTGACATGGGTGACCGGCTCCGCCACGTCCGGCCGCCGCTCGCCATGCAGGGTGAAGACCCGCCAGTCCCCCTGCCCCGCCTCACGCCAATACATCGGCGCCCGCCAGCCCTCCGCCTGCACCCTGGCCCACCCGTCCGCCAGCCAGAGCGACGGGGTGGCGTAGCCGCCATCGGCCATGAAGGCCAACCACTCCCCCACGCTCACCGGCCGGTCGGCCAGCCGGAAGGGTTCCAGCCACACCCGGTGCCGCGGCCCCTCATTGTCGAAGGCGAAGCCGGGGCCCGCATGCCCGACCTCCACCAGCCCGCCGGGATGGGCGACCCAGCCCAAGGGCGGCACCGTCCCGGCGACCGGCTTTTCCGCCGACCGGTAAGCCGGCTTCAGCGGGCTTTCGTTCAGCAGGTGCTTCAGGTCGGTAAGGATCAGTTCCTGATGCTGCTGCTCATGGTTCAAGCCAAGCTCGACGAGGTCCAGCACCTCCACCGACGGCCCCGTCTCCAGCAAGTCCATGACCTGCCCGTCCACCACGGCGCGCCATTCCAGCACCTCGGACACCGGGGGCCGGGTCAGCAGGCCCCGCTTCGGCCGGGGGTGCCGGTCGCCGATGGCGTCATAGTAGCTGTTGAACAGGAAGCCCCATTCGGCCCGCCAGGGCTGGCGCCCGCCATGGGGCCCCAGCACGAAGGTCTCAAAGAACCAGGTCGTATGGGCCAGGTGCCACTTGACCGGGCTGGCGTCCGGCATGGACTGGACGACCATGTCCTCCGCCGACAGCCCCTCTGCCAGGGCGAGGCTGCGGGCACGGACGGCGCTGAAGGACGCGGCCAAGCGGGTGAGGCGGTCGGAAACTCTGTGCAAGTCCGGCATGGGGCGGGTCCAGGCTACGGGACGGGTGCCCAGCCTTAACCCCTGACACCCCCGCCTGGTCCCTGGCGAGCCCCGGCCCTCACGCGCATTTGAGGGCTACCCCGTCGGACCTAGGCTCACCCGCCCTGCCGCCGGGCCAGGAAGGCCAGCCGTTCGAACAAATGCACGTCCTGCTCATTCTTCAGCAGGGCGCCGTGCAGCGGCGGGATCAGCTTCTTCGGGTCGCGCTGGCGCAGCGTCTCGGGCGTCATGTCCTCGACAAGGAGCAGCTTGATCCAGTCCAGCAGCTCCGACGTGCTGGGCTTCTTCTTCAGGCCCGGCGTCTCCCGCACCTCATAGAACAGGGTCAGCGCCTCGCGCAGCAGCTCCTGCTTCAGGTCGGGGAAGTGCACGTCGACGATCTTCTGCATCGTCTCCGCGTCGGGGAAGCGGATGTAGTGGAAGAAGCAGCGGCGCAGGAAGGCGTCCGGCAGCTCCTTCTCGTTGTTGCTGGTGATGATGACCACGGGCCGCTGCCGGGCCTTCACGGTCTCTCCCGTCTCGTAGACGAAGAACTCCATCCGGTCGAGTTCCAGCAGAAGGTCGTTGGGGAACTCGATGTCCGCCTTGTCCACCTCGTCGATCAGCAGCACCGGGGCGCTGTCGGCCGCGAAGGCCTCCCATAGCTTGCCCTTGCGGATGTAGTTCCGGATGTCGCTGACCCGCGGATCGCCCAGTTGGCTGTCGCGCAGGCGGCTGACCGCGTCATACTCGTACAGGCCCTGCTGCGCCTTGGTGGTGGATTTGATGTGCCACGACAGCAGCGGCTTGCCCAGGGCCTTCGCCACTTCCTGCGCCAGCACGGTCTTGCCGGTCCCCGGCTCCCCCTTCACCAGCAGCGGCCGCTGCAACACCAGCGCCGCATTGACCGCCACCCGCAAATCATCGGTGGCGACATAGTCCTTGGTGCCTTCGAAACGGGTCATCGGGTGTCCTAGGTCGGGGTTCTGAAGGGGGACGACTCACGCTGCCAATCTTGAATGACGCTGCACCAGCGCCAAGGCTTCTGCGATCACATCCGCCTGGCAGCTAGCCAACTGGATGTCATAATCAACCGGCTCACCATCGTCGCCCAGGTCGATGATGACCTCACGATCCTCATCGACCTTCTGCCGGACGGAAGCGCCAGGCCTGATCTTGACGTGAAGGCTCTCGGAGGCGGGGTCGTAGGAGACCATGCGCCCTCAAGCCCCCGCCCCTTGCAGGATCTCCGCCACGGTGGCCTCCACCTCTTGCACGGCCAGGTCGGCCTTGCCGCCGTCCGGGCCACCGGCCTGGGCCATGTCGGGGCGACCGCCGCCGCCCTTGCCGCCCATGACGACGGAGGCGATGCGCACCAAGTCCACGGCGTTCAGCTTGGCGGTCAGGTCCTCGGTCACGCCGACGACGACGCTGCCCTTGCCGTCCGCCACGGCGATGGCCACGACCACGCCGGTGCCCACCTGCTTCTTCAGGTCGTCGGCGAAGGGCTTCAGGTCCTTCGCGGGCAGGTCTTGCACCACCCGGCCCAGGAACTTGATCCCGCCGATCTCCTTGGCCCCGCCGGCCGCCGCACCCCCGGCCGCGGCCCCGCCGCCCAAGGCCACTTGGCGGCGCAGCTCGGCCAGCTCCTTCTCCAGCTTGCGGCGCTCCTCCACCAGGCTCGCCACCTTGGCCGGCACCTCCGCGGCGGGCACCTTCAGGGCCTGGGCGGTGGCGTGCAGCCGCTGCTCCTGCTGCTCCAGGTAGGCCAGGGCCCCGGCGCCGGTCAGCGCCTCCACCCGGCGGATGCCGGCGGCGACGGCGCCCTCCGACACGATCTTGAACAGGCCGATGTCGCCGGTGCGCCGCACATGGGTGCCGCCGCACAGTTCGACGGAGAACTCCTTGTTGGCGCCCTCGTCATGCCCGCCCATGGAGACGACGCGCACCTCGTCGCCATACTTCTCCCCGAACAGGGCCATGGCGCCCTGGTCGATGGCCTCCTGCGGGGTCATCAGGCGGGTGACCACGTCGCTGTTCAGGCGGATGCGGCGGTTCACCTCCGCTTCCACCGCGGCGACGTCGGCGGCGGACAGGGGCGTGGGCTGGCTGATGTCGAAGCGCAACCGCTCCGGCGCCACCAAGGAGCCCTTCTGGGTCACATGCTCGCCCATGCGGCGGCGCAGCGCCTCGTGCAGCAGGTGGGTGGCGGAGTGGTTGGCGCGGATGGCGCCGCGGCGCTCCGTCTCCACCCGCATCTCCACCACGTCGCCGACCTTCAGCGTGCCCTTGCCCACGGTGCCCAGGTGGGCCCAGACGGCGCCGAGCTTCTTCTGCGTGTCCCTGACCGCGAACTCCGCCCCGGTGGGGGTGAACATGATGCCGCTGTCGCCCACCTGGCCGCCGGACTCGCCATAGAAGGGCGTCTGGTTGACGACAACCATCACCTCCTGGCCCGCGGCGGCCTGCTCCAGCCGGCTGCCGTCGGCGGCCAGGATGGCGCGCACCTCACCCTCCGCCACCTCCGTGTCGTAGCCCAGGAACTCGGTGGCCCCCAGCTCGTCCTTCAGCTCGAACCAGACCCGCTCGGTGGCGGCCTCGCCAGAGCCGGCCCAGGCGGCGCGGGCCTTCCGGCGCTGCTCCTCCATGGCGGCGTTGAAGCCGTCCGTGTCCACCCCGCGGCCGCGGGTGCGCAGCACGTCCTGGGTCAGGTCCAGGGGGAAGCCGAAGGTGTCGTACAGGGTAAAGGCGACCTGCCCCGGCAGGGCCTGCCCTTCGCCCAGCTTGCCCTCCTCCTCGGTCAGCAGCTTCAGGCCGCGGTCCAGGGTCTGCTTGAACCGGGTCTCCTCCAGCCGCAGCGTCTCGGTGATCAGGGCCTGGGCGCGCTGCAGCTCGGTATAGTGGCCGCCCATCTCCCGCACCAGGGCGGGGACCAGCCGGTGCATCACCGGGTCCTTGGCGCCCAGCATGTGGGCATGGCGCATGGCGCGGCGCATGATCCGGCGCAGCACATAGCCGCGCCCCTCGTTCGACGGCAGCACCCCGTCCGCCACCAGGAACGACGTGGCGCGGAGGTGGTCGGCAATCACTCGGTGGCTGACCGCGTGGGGGCCGTCCGGGCTGGTGTTGGTCGCATCGGCGGAGGCCAGGATCAGCGACCGCAGCAGGTCCGTATCATAGTTGTCGTGCACGCCCTGGAGCACGGCGGCCAGCCGCTCCATGCCCATGCCCGTGTCGATGCTGGGCTTCGGCAGCGGCACCCGCTCCCCGCCGGGGAGTTGCTCATACTGCATGAAGACCAGGTTCCAGATCTCGATGAACCGGTCGCCGTCCTGTTCGGCGCTGCCCGGGGGGCCGCCGGGGATGTGGGAACCATGGTCGAAGAAGATCTCCGAGCAGGGGCCGCAGGGGCCCGTGTCACCCATCATCCAGAAATTGTCCGACGTGGGGATGCGGATGATCTTGTCGTCGCCGAGGCCGGCCACCTTCTTCCAGAGGTCCGCCGCCTCATCGTCCGTGTGGAAGACGGTGACGCAGAGCCGCTCCTTCGGCAGGCCGAATTCCTTCGTGATCAGGGTCCAGGCCAGCTCGATGGCGTCGGCCTTGAAGTAGTCGCCGAAGCTGAAGTTGCCCAGCATCTCGAAGAAGGTGTGGTGCCGGGCCGTGTAGCCCACATTGTCCAGGTCGTTGTGCTTGCCGCCGGCGCGGACGCACTTCTGCGACGTGGTGGCGCGGCTGTAGGGCCGCGTCTCCTGGCCCGTGAAGACGTTCTTGAACTGCACCATGCCCGCGTTGGTGAACATCAACGTCGGGTCGTTGCGCGGCACCAGGGGCGAGCTGTCCACGACGGCGTGGCCGTTCTTGCCGAAGAAGCCGAGGAAGCTGGAGCGGATCTCGTTGATGGTCTTCTTGGACATGGGGCCACGGGCTCGTGTTCAACGGGTGCGATGGGGAACGGGTTGTACCGTGGGGATGTGGCGACTGTCCACGGGGCAGCACAGGGGCGACGGGAACGGAGGGGGCCTTGCGGCGGTTTCCCGCGGTCCGACCAAGCCAGGGGAGCAACCTGATGCCCAATGACAATGGCCCCCGGCGCGAGTCCCCGCCAAGGAGGGGTGGAAGGGTGCCGTCTACCAGGTCCCCTCAGCCGGCCTCGGCTCCCGCTACCCGCCCATCGGCCGGCACATCCTGTACACGCTGCTGACCATCGGGGTGGCGGTGTTGCTGGCGTTGCTGCTGATCTGAGCCGGTCGGTGCGCGGCATTGCATTTCGCAAAACACCGTCCATTCCGTTGCTGATTGCAGTGCTTCCGGCAAAAGCTGCGCAGGCAAGAGGCCCCCAGCTGTCCCTGGAACAGCAAAAGGGGCGCGACCCCCGAAGGATCGCGCCCCTTCCGAATCCCAATCACACCCGGCGGTCAGTCTGGGCTGCTGGCGTCCGCGTCGGCTTCCGGCGTGCCCATCATGGCGCCGGCGACGATGCCCGCGTTGGAGCGGATCTTCTGCTCGATGGCGTCCGCCGCGGCGGGGTTGTTGCGCAGGTAGGCCTTGGCGTTCTCCCGGCCCTGGCCGATGCGCGTCCCGTCATAGCTGAACCAGGCGCCGGACTTCTCCACCACGCCGGCCTGGATGCCGAGGTCGAGCAGCTCGCCCACCTTGGACACGCCCTCGCCATACATGATGTCGAATTCCACCACCCGGAACGGCGGGGCCATCTTGTTCTTCACCACCTTCACGCGGGTCTGGTTGCCCACCACCGTGTCGCGGTCCTTGATGGCCCCGATGCGGCGGATGTCCAGGCGGACGGAGGCGTAGAACTTCAGCGCGTTGCCGCCGGTCGTCGTCTCGGGGTTGCCGAACATGACGCCGATCTTCAGGCGGATCTGGTTGATGAAGATCACCAGGCAGCGGGACTTGCTGATGGAGCTGGTCAGCTTGCGCAGGGCCTGGCTCATCAGGCGGGCGTGCAGGCCGACATGGCTGTCGCCCATCTCACCCTCCAACTCGGCCCGCGGCACCAGGGCCGCCACCGAGTCCACCACCAGCACGTCGATGGCGCCGGAGCGCACCAGCGTGTCGGCGATCTCCAGCGCCTGCTCACCGGCGTCGGGCTGGGAGATCAGCAGCTCGTCCACGTTCACGCCCAGCTTGCGGGCATAGGACGGGTCCAGCGCGTGCTCCGCGTCCACGAAGGCGCAGGTGCCGCCGTTCCGCTGGGCCTGGGCGATGGCGTGCAGCGCCAGCGTCGTCTTGCCCGAGCTTTCCGGCCCGTAGATCTCGATGATGCGGCCCCGCGGCAGGCCACCGATGCCCAGCGCGATGTCCAGGCCCAGCGAGCCGGTGGAGACGACCTCGGTCTCGGTCGCCGCCTCCCGGGCGCCGAGCTTCATGATCGAGCCTTTGCCAAACGCACGTTCGATCTGGCCCAGAGCCGCGTCGAGGGCTTTCTGCTTGTCCATTGGGGTCTCAACAAGACGGAGTGGGGCTGCCGACATATCCCTGTCCCTTTCCTTCTCGCACGGCTGCGGGGTGCGTTCAACTGAACCTGAATGTACCCGTTCCGTTCTTGCCCGCCAAGGGGAAATGTTTCTGATCTGTTCTCATTCAGGGCGACAGAACAGCGATAAGGGGGGAACGGAACGGCGGGTCGGGGGTCCCGCCGGAGGGCCCTGGCACCCTGGCCGAGGGGGGGAGTGGCCGGGCGCCCGGCCGGCTCCGGCGGGGAGCCCTCATATGGGCGACTCGGGTCGTTGGACAAGGGTCCGCGGCCCCTTTCCGGCTACCCCGGAGCCGTCCTTTCCCTGCCATCGTTCTGCCATGGCATGCCCCCAGCTTGGGGACATACGGGTATCCCGGCGTGGATGCCCGGGTGAACGGAGGAACTCGCGATGGGCACCCTTTTCCGTGGCGCGGCCCTGGCCCTGGTGGGCGGCACCCTGTTGCTGGGCGGCACGGCCGCCCCGGCCTTCGCCGACGATGACGGCCGGCACTGGCGCAAGCACCAGGGCTGGCGGCATGACCACGGCCACCGCTGGGACCGGGATGACCGCAGGTGGGACCGCCGCGACCGGCACTGGGACCGGCGCCACCACCATCACCACCACCGCGGCCGGGACGTCTATATCTATGAACGCAGGCGCGGCGGTGACACGGGCCTCGCCTTCGGCCTCGGCGCCATCACCGGCCTCGCCGCCGGCGCCCTGCTGGCGGCCCCGCCGGCCTATGCCGCCCCGCCCCCGCCGGTCACCTACTACACCCCGCCCCCGCCGGTGACCTATGGGCAGCAGGCGCCCATCTACGCCGCCCCCACCGGGCGGCAGAGCGCCGACGGCCATTGCCGGGAATACCAGACCCAGGTCCGCGTGAACGGCCGGCTGGAGCCGGCCTACGGCACCGCCTGCCTGCAACCGGACGGGTCCTGGCGCACGGTGGACTGAACCAGCGTCGGCGGGCGGTGCCTCACTCCCCGCCGATGACTTCCTTCACCTTGCTGGCGAGTTGCTTGAGGCTGAAAGGCTTGGGCAGGAACTCCACCCGCATGCCGTCGCCCACCTGGGCGCGGAAGCGTTCCTCCGCATAGCCGGAGATGAAGATCACCTTGAGGTCCGGCCGGAACTCCTGCACGTGTCGGATCATGGTGGGGCCGTCCATCTGGGGCATGACCACGTCGGTGACGATCAGGTCCACCACCGGCCCGTCCTGCCGCTTCAGGATTTCCAGGGCGGACTCGCCGCTCTTGGCCTCCAGCACGTGGTATCCCTTGTTGCGCAGGGCCCGGGCGCCGAACACGCGCACCGCGTCCTCGTCCTCCACCAGCAGGATGGTGCCCATGCCGGTCAGGTCGGCCACCTTTTCCTTCGCCTCCGCCGGCAGGGCCGTCGCGGCCCCCGTCTCCTGGAATCGGGGCAGGTAGATGGAGAACTTGGCCCCCTCCCCCGGCGCCGAATCGACGAAGACGAAGCCGCCCGTCTGCCGCACGATGCCATAGACCGTGGACAGGCCCAGCCCGGTGCCGGACCCGATCTCCTTCGTGCTGAAGAAGGGCTCGAAGATACGCTGCAGGTTCTCCTTCGGGATGCCGCAGCCGGTGTCGATCACCTCGACCACCACATAGTCGCCGGGCTGCATCTCCTCCGTGTCGCGGCGCACGGGCACGGGCGTGGAGAAATTGGAGGTGACGATGGTCAGCCGGCCGCCGGCCCCGGCCATTGCGTCGCGGGCATTCACCACCAGGTTGATGATCACCTGCTCCAACTGGCCCTGGTCCACCTTGACGAGGCCAAGGTCCCGGCCGTGAATCATCCGGAACTCGATGTTCTCACCGATCAGGCGGCGCAGCAGGTTGGACAGCTCCGCC
This sequence comes from Aerophototrophica crusticola, assembly GCF_012913305.1. NCBI lineage: Bacteria > Pseudomonadati > Pseudomonadota > Alphaproteobacteria > Rhodospirillales > Rhodospirillaceae > Aerophototrophica > Aerophototrophica crusticola. The sequence goes on from NZ_CP051775.1 coordinate 1,566,114, forward strand.
AGCACGTCGGTGATGTTCAGCACCCGGGGCTGCAAGGTCTGCTGCCTTGAGAATGCCAGCAACTGCCGCACCAGGTTGGCGGCGCGGTTTGCGTTCTGCTTGATCTGCATGATGTCGGTGAAGCTGTGGTCGCCCGGCTTGTGCCGCAGCAGCAGCAGGTCGCAGAAGCCGATCATGGCGGTCAGCAGGTTGTTGAAGTCGTGCGCCACGCCGCCGGCGAGCTGGCCGATGGCCTGCATCTTCTGCGACTGGACGAACTGCGCCTCCAGGTTCTTCTGGGTGGTCATGTCCACCATGTGCAGGATCAGGGCCCGGCCGCCACCCTCCGTCTCCACCCTGCGGGCATAGACATGCACCGCGGGCGAGGAGCCGCCCCGCAGCCGCGCCTCCACCGGCGCGCTGCCGTCCGCGCCGTCCAGCACGGCGGCCAGATGGGCCAGGAACCCCGCCCGCTGGTCCCGCTGGAACAGCAGCCCCACGGCCTTGCCCTGCACGTCCGCCAGCGGGGCCGCCACCAGGGACAGGAAGGTGGCGTTGCACTCCTCCAGCTTCAGCTCGGCGTTCACCTGGGCGATGCCGATGGGGGCGTAATCGAAGAAGCGCTGGAAGCGTTGCTCCACCCGCTCCAACGCCTGCACCAGGGCCGGGTCGGGGACCGGGGGCGGCACCAGCCCCACCACGCTCCAGCCGCCGTCAGCCCCGTCCAGCAGCCGAACGGTCGGCAGCGCGGCCCCCTGCCCCTGGATGAGGCTTTCCAGCGTCTTGCCGACATTGGCGATGTCCAGGGCGTCCTTGCCCAGCAGGTGTGCCAGGGTGGGGTTTGCCGCCCACACGACACCGCCCGAATCGACCAGGGCGAGGCCGAGGGGCGTCTCATCCGCCAGCAATGGCGGTGGAGACGAGGCAGCCGCATCGCCCGCCGACAGCTGCACGCCCCCCGCCGGCGGCGGTTCCGCCGGGGCCGGCAGGGCCTGCCAGACCACATGGCCCGGGCAGGCCGACAGCGGCTTGGCGCTGACCAGCATCCGGCGCTCCCCCTTGGCTTCGCGGAAGGAGAGTGTCGCGCTTGCCGCGCGCCCTTCCCGCGCCGCCAGTTCCAGGCGGCGGATTTCCAGCCGCGCCTCCGGCCCGGCCGCCGCCTCGGCGAGGGCTTCCGCCGGGGACCGGCCGCGGGGCTGCGCCAAGTCGCGGAACGCCGGGTTGAAGGTGGCAGCGCGCCCATCGGGCCCGGCCAGGGCCGCGGGGCCGTCCAGCTCCTCCAGCATGCGGGCCAGCACCATCCGGCCGCGCTCCACCTCGCCCACGGCCTTGCCCACCAGATGCACCAGGGCGATGGCCCCGAAACCCAGGGCCCCGGCCAGCAGCCAGAGCAGCATCGCCCCCGCCACCCCGTTCATCCCGGCCGCCAGCCACAGGCCGGCGATGCCCAAGGCCGCCAGCGCCCCGGCGCCGATGGCGGCGACACGGGTCGGGCTGGCAACCAAGCTCTCGGAACGGGGAGACAGGGACACGAGTGCGCCTATGCCGTCGTTGGAGGTCCCCCACCCTAACAGCAAATGCACCGATTGGTGGGGATCAGGAGGGGATCGTCTTCCGCTTCAGCTTGAAGACATAGGAAATGACCTGGGCCACCGCCTTATAATGGTCGGCCGGGATCTCCTCATCCACCTCCGCCGTGGCGTACAGGGCGCGGGCCAGGGGCGGGTTCTCCACGATGGGGATGTCGTGCTCCTCCGCCACCTCGCGGATGCGGAAGGCCAGGTTGTCCACGCCCTTCGCCACCACCTTGGGCGCCGACATGGTGGTGCCGTCATACTTCAGCGCCACGGCGAAGTGGGTCGGGTTGGTCACGACCACGTCCGCCGTGGGCACGTTGGCCATCATGCGGTTGCGGGCCCGCTCCATGCGCAACTGGCGGATCTTGCCCTTGATCAGGGGGTCGCCCTCGGACTGCTTGAACTCGTCCTTCACCTCCTGCTTGGTCATGCGCATCTGTTTCATGAACTCGAAGCGCTGGTACATGTAGTCGGCACCGGCCAGCAGGCTGAGGACGATCAGCACGGCGAAGATCAGCTTGCCCGCGATCTCCTTCGTCTCCTGGATCAGGTCGGGCAACGACATGGCGATGAAGTGGTCCACCGACCCCCATAGCGGTGCCAGCAGCCAGGTGACCACCACCCCAACCACCAGCAGCTTCGCCAGGGACTTCAGGAACTCCACCAGGTTGCGCATGGAGAATTTCTGCCCCAGCGCGGCCAGGGGGTTCAGCTTGTTCAGGTCGAAGCTGAACACGCTCTCGGTGCTGAACAGCCAACCCACCTGAAGCAGGTTCCCCGCCACCACGGCCACCGCCAGCACCAACAGCGGCACGATCATGGCGATGAAGATGTCCAGCGCCAGCTCCGACAGCACCCGGCCCACGCCGGCCAGGTCCGTGGCGAATTGGTGGGGCCGCTCGATGAAGGGTACTAGGGACCCGCTGAGGTGGCCGAAGGACCAGGGCAGGATGCCGATCACCAGCACCAGCCCCGCCCCCAGCACCATCAGGTGGTTCATCTCCTGGGTCTTGGGCACCTGGCCGCGGGAGCGCGCGTCGGCCAGTTTTTTCCCTGTCGGGTCTTCTGTTTTGGAGTCTTCGTCCTGGTCCTCGGCCATGCCGCGCGCCCCCTATGCTCAAGGCTGCAGGATGGTGACGAGCTGGTCCTCGAAGGCGGCCAGCCAGAATAGCATCAGCCCCGACAGGCTGAGGCTGAAGAGCAACGTGCCCAGCAGGATCTGGATGGGCGCGGTGACGAAGAAGATCTGGATCTGCGGCACCAGGCGGGAGACCAGCCCGATGCCCAGGTAGAACAGCAGCCCGATGACGACGAAGGGGGCCGAGAGCTGGATGCCCACCAGGAAACTCTGCGCCACCGTGCGGGCCAGATGCTCCGTCGCGTCGCCCACGGGCAGCCCCTGGCCCGGCGCGAACAGGCTGTAGCTGTCCACGATCCCCATGATCAGCATGTGGTGCAGGTTGGTGGCGAACAGCATCACCATGGCCAGGATGCCCAACAGGCCGCTCAGCGCGTTGCCCGGCGATGCCATGGCCGGGTTGAAGGACTGGGCCGCCGACAAGCCGAGCTGGTTGGCGATCATGAAGCCTGCCGTTTCCAGCGAGGACAGCATCACCCGCGCCAGCGTGCCGATGAAGATGCCCACTACCGCCTCCGCCAGGATCAGCAGCACCAGGTCACCCGGCGATGGCGGGCGATCCGGCAGGATCGGCTTCAGCACCGGCATCATCAGGAATGAGACGGACAGCGCCAGCAGCAGCCGGAACCGCGCGTTCACGAACTGCTCCCCGATCCCCGGCATGACCAGGAAGGCGGAGCCCAGGCGCACGAAGACCAGCAGGAAGGCGAACAGCGACCCGCCGACCAGCGCGTCGAGCTGCATCAGCCGTCACCCGTGCCGACGGCCACCACCCGGTCCATCACCTGCTCGGTGAATGTCTTCAGGTGGCCGAACATGAAGGGCAGCAAGAACACCAGCGCCGCGAACATGGCGATGATCTTCGGCACGAAGGACAGGGTCTGTTCCTGCAACTGGGTCAGGGCTTGGAACAGGCTGATGGCCGTGCCGATCACCAGCCCGACCAGCATCAGCGGCCCGCTGACGATGATGGTGATGTAAAGGGCGTCGCGGGCGACGTCGATGGCTTCTGCCTCGGTCATCGGTCCCGCCCGTCACATGGGCATGCGCAGGATTTCCTGGTACGCGCTGATCACCCGGTCGCGCACGTTCACCACGGCCTGCAGGGTCATCTCCGCGTTGGTGACGGCGTTCACCACGTCCGACAGGTCGGCCTTGCCCAGCACGCCCTTGGCGGTCATGGCCTCGCCCCGGTGCATGGTGTCGATGGCGCTCTCGGCGGCTTCCTTCAGCACGTCGCCGAAGGCGGGGCCGTCCGTCTCCGCCGGCTTGGTGGCGGACCGCAGGCCCTGGCCGGCAGCGTTGGCATAGGCGGCGGCGGCGTTGGAGAAGGGGACCATGGTCGTGGTTTCCTGGGTCTAGGGCGGGCCGGGGTCAGTTCCGCAGCAGGTCGAGGGTGCGCATGATCATCGTGCGCGTCGCCTCGATGGTGTTCAGGTTGGCCTCGTAGCTGCGCTGTGCCTCGCGGTAGTCCGTGGCCTCCACCAGGGAGTTCACGTTCGGCATCAGCACATAGCCGTCCTGGTCGGCGCTGGGGTGGCCGGGGTCGTAGCGGCGCTGGAACTCGCTGCGGTCCACGTCGATCTTGCGGACCTTCACCGTGTTGGCGCCCAGCTCCTTGTTCAGCGCGTTCTCGAACAGCACCACTTTGCGCCGGTAGGGCAGGTCGCCCGGGGAGGGCGCGGTGGAGTTGGCGTTGGCGATATTCTCCTGGATCACGCGGATGCGCGTGCCCTGGGCCTTCAGCCCGGCGGCGGAGATGGCGAGGGAGTTCATCAAGTCCATGGCGGCACCCCTCCCCTATCAGCCGCGGTTCGGCGTCATGGCCGTGCGCAGCATGCCGACCTGCTTCCGGTACAGGTTCAGCACGGTCTGGTACTCCATGGAGTTCTGGCCGACCTTGAACATCTGCTCCTCCAGCACCACGCCGTTGCCGTCAGGGGACGTCTCGTAGGGCTGCTCCTTCTCGTCACGGAAGCTGCCGCGGTTCGGCAGGGTGCCGGTCAGGTGGCCCGGGCTGCTGGCCACCGGCTGGAGCTGCGAGGTCTGGCGGAGCTGGCGCTTGAAGTCGAAGGCCGTGAGGTCCTTCGCCTGGTAATCCGGGGTGTCGGCATTGGCGATGTTGTCGGACAGCACTTGGTTGCGCTGGCTGTGCCAGTCCATCTTGTCCGTCATCAGCTTGAACAGACCGATCTGCCGCAGGTCCATGGCACCCATCCCTGAAGTCTGGCCCCGTACGCCGGGCGGCTGACGCCACCCTGGTCCAGAAAGGTTAAGCAATTTCCGGACCAGCTTTCGCGCGAACGGGGTATGGACCCAAGCCATACGCCGCCCGCAGCGGGCTGCCGTACGATCCTTGAGTCTTTATTCCCAGGCAGCATACTCCATCTTCCGGGTTAAGGAACCGAAAAGATGCACCATCCGGGGTGTACCGGATGCAGCGATTTGTTAAGCTGGATGGGTGAGTATCCCCTGCCCCGGCACGCGAGACAGGCCGCCGCCTTGACCCATCCCCAGGACCCGCCTTCCCAGGACGCGCAAAGGCCCCGCCGACAGGTCGCCGTCGCGCTGAAGCACGACAAGGACCTGCCCGGCCTGCCGCGCATCGTCGCCTCCGGCCATGGCGCGCTGGCGGAAAAGATCCTGTCCCGGGCGTTCGAGACGGGGGTGAAGGTCCGCGAGGATGCGGAGCTGGCGGAAATTCTTGCCGTGCTGGACGTGGAAAGCGAGATACCGCTGGAGGCCATTTCCGCCGTGGCGGAAATCCTTGCCTATGTCTATCGGGCCAACGGCCTGTGGCGCCCGGGCGAGCCCTGGCCCCCGTCCGGCTTCCACGACAGCGCGGCGGGGGAGATGCCGGCATGACCGACCGCCCCGCCGACATGGCCACCATCGCCGCGGCCCTTGCCGACCTCCAGGACCTGCTGGACCGCAGCGCCGCCCTGGTCGCCCAGGGTCAATGGGTGGACCTTGCGGGAATGGAGCGGGAGGCCAAACCCCTGCTGGACGCCGTCATCACCCTGCCGGCCGCCGATGCCCGCGCCCTGCTACCTGACCTGGAGCGGCTGCTGACCGCCCTGGACGCGGTGGGCACGGCGCTCCAGGCCGCCCACGGGGAAACCTTGGCGGCGGAGCGCAACGCCGCCCGCCTGCGCGCCGCCGCCGCCTATCGCCCGCCGGAGGAGCGCTGATGTCCTCCCGCCCCGCAGCCTGACGGGCCCGCCCCCATGGAAACCACCTCGCTGGCCAGCATCTTCCTGGCCTTGGTCTTCGTCCTGGCCCTGATCGGGCTGTTCGGGCTGGTGCTGAAGCGCTTCGGCCCCGGGGCCGGCCTGCCCGTCCGACGTCGCGCCGACCGGCGCCTGGGCATCGTGGAGGTGCTGCCGCTGGACGCGCGCCGCCGCCTCGTCCTGGTGAAGCGCGACGGGGTGGAACACCTCTTGCTTCTCGGCATGGGTGACGACCGGGTGGTGGAGACGCACATCAACCCGCCCCCGGCGCCGCCCGAGACACCCAGCTTCCCCACCGCCCTTACCCAGGCCGGCAAGACCGGACAGCCCGCCCCATGAGCCGCCACCACCTTCCCCGCCGCCTCGCCCTCCCGGCCCTGCTCGGCCTTGTCTCCATGGGCCTGGTCGCCTGGGCCGGCCCGGCGGCGGCGCAGAGCCTGTCGCTGGACATGGGCGACGGGGGCGGCAGCAACACCGGCCGCATCATCCAGTTCGTCGCCCTGCTGACGGTGCTGTCGCTCGCGCCCAGCATCCTGATCATGATGACCTGCTTCGTGCGGATCACCATCGTGCTCAGCTTCCTGCGCAGCGCCCTGGGCACCATGCAGGTGCCGCCCAACCAGGTGCTGGTCAGCCTGGCCCTGTTCCTGACCTTCTTCATCATGACGCCGACCCTGAAGGCCAGCTACGAGCAGGGCATCCGGCCGCTGATGGAGGAGCGGGTGGACGAGATGACGGCCTTCAACCGCGCCGTCGCCCCCTTCCACGAGTTCATGATGGGCCATGTGCGGGAGAAGGACCTGCAGCTGTTCATGGACATCTCCAAGACCGCGCCGGTGGCGGAGCCGAAGGACATGCCCCTCCAGGTGCTGATCCCGGCCTTCATGCTGTCGGAACTGAAGCGCGCCTTCGAGATCGGCTTCCTGATCTTCGTGCCGTTCCTGGTCATCGACATGGTGGTGTCGAGCGTGCTGATGGCCATGGGCATGATGATGCTGCCCCCCGCCATGGTGGCCCTGCCCTTCAAGCTGATCTTCTTCGTGCTGATCGACGGCTGGTACCTGGTGGTCGGCAGCCTGGTGCAGAGCTTCGGGTAGCTCGCAAATAGTGAAGGGCAGCCCGCGGGGGCTGCCCTTCCTGTATCTCTCCACCTCTTGCGAGGTTTTGATCGGCGGACATGCCTGACGGCATCCCGTAGGACTACACATAGCGCTTTTCGGGGCCGCTGACAATCTTCAGCGGTGGCCCTCCGTCGGCATCTTGGGCAACCACTCATGGACACGGGCCAGGATGGGTGCGAACTCAGCCTCCGTAAATCGTGGCACGGCCCCCCTGACGGATGACAGCCGCGACGGGGAGACAGTCAGCAAGTGATTGCACACGGCCCACGATTCCGTTTCTGGACCGAGATAACGATGCCGGAATGGCACTGCCCACCGGTTCCCGGATTGGGCCTTCGTCGTCAGCGGCACCACCAGGCACGGCCCTGCCAAGCTGTTCCGGTAGCTCACCACCACGACCGGGCGCCGCTTCCAGAACTCGGGCTTCCGCGCATCCGCCCATAGGTCGCACCAATAGAGGTTCCGGATCGCGGGTGCCGCCTTGATCCGGTTGGCGACATCAGGCGCCTCGACCTCGTCCACAAGCCCCATCGGTTCACCTCGGCGCCTGCGCCTGCTGCCCTGCTCCGGTGGGTGCCGGCGCGGCGTTGCCACCGGGCTTGGTCCGGTAGCTGTCCAGGAAGCTGCGGAACAGGTCGATCTCCGCCATCCGGCCCTGGATGGTGCGGGCATCCACCAGGCCCGCGGCCTCGCCCGGCCGGGTCAGCACCCGGAAGGCGGTGGCCTCGCGGCTCTTCTCCATGGCGGTGCCGAAATCCTGACGCAGCTTGTCCAACCCGACATTGTCCTGGGCCAGGGACAGGGCCACGGCCCGGTTGACCACCAGCCCCACCACCTGCGGGTCCAGCGCTTGCCCGGCGGGCGGCGGCGGGCCGATCACGTCGCCCAGGGCCTGGGCGGCGGCCTTCCACTGCTTGTCCCGCATGGCGATGTCGATACGCAGCAGGTTGGCCGGGCGGGACTGGTCCGCGGTCAGCAGTTGCAACGCGTCCCCGCTCCTGGCGGTCTGCGACAGGGCACGGGCGCGGAGAAGGCGCCGCTCCTCCGCCAGCGGGCCGGGCAGCCCTTGCATCTCGCTCTTGTCCAGGGCGGCCAGGGCCTCCTCCGGCCGGCTGTCCAGCAGCCGGATGCCGGCCAGCCGGGCACCGACCCGGGCCTTCTCCTCCCCCGCCAGCCGGAACTGCACCTGATGGTCCAGCAGGGTACCGGCGCGGTCCAGCAGGTCGATCTCCACCAGCCGCCCGGCCAGCATCTGGATGATCCGGTCGCCGTCGGGGCCGGGCGGGGTCAGTTCGCGGTATTGCTCATACAGCGCCAGCGCCTCCAACGGCGACAGGTGCGCCGCACCGTCCTTGCCGAACAGGTCGGTGAAGGTACGGGTGATCTGGGCCGCGATCTCCTTCGCCGCCGGGTCGTCCGGGAACAGCGAGATGGTGCGCTTCATGGTGTCGAAGGCCTGGGCATAGTTCCCGGCCTTCACATGGGTGTCGCCGATGCGGCGCTGCACAGCCAGTTCAAGCTGGTCGCCGCGCCAGGCGAAGCGCAGCTTCTCCATCTCCTCCGCGGCCTGCTTCGGCGTGATCTTGCCGGCCTTCAGCCGCAAATCCACCAGGTCCATGTCGGCCCGGACCTGGTACAGCCGGTCGTTCCCGGCCAGCGCTTCCTGGAAAGCCTTTTCCGACTTGTCCGTGTCGCCCAGCGCCGCGAAGACGGCCCCGCGCATGTAGTTGACGGCGGCAGCCTGCGGACCCTTGTGGCTGCCCCGGCGGACCAGGCGGTCCACCACCAGCGCCGCCGCCTCCGCCTGCCCCCGTTGCAAGGCCGCGTCGGCCGCCGCCAAGGACATGCGGGTGAAGTAGAGCTCAGGGTAGTTGGACAGCAGCTCCTTGTGCTTGCTGAACAGGTCATGTGCCCGCCCTGGGTCGCCCAGGCCGGAGGCGGCCAGCGCCCGCCAGAGGTCCGTGTCCGGCTCGGCGTCCAGGCTCGCCGCCGACAGGTCCTCCGCCCCACCCTTGAAGTCGCCGGACAGCAGCCGGGCCGGGCCGCGCACGGCCAGGAACTCGGCCCGGCGGTCCACGTCCGGCTGCTTCTCCTGCACGAGCGCCAGCATGCCCAGCGCTTCCGGCCCCATGCCGTTGGCCAGGTAGAACCGCGCCAGGTCCAGCCGCCCACGGTTCCGGATGGCCTCTGGCTGGGCGATCATGGCATCCCAGCGGGCTTGGCGGGTGCGCATGTACTGGTCCGCCGGGACCTGTCCCCAGCGCTTGTAGTCGTACAGCCGGTCAGGCTCGCTCACCACCGGCGGCGGGTTGGCGACGCGGACATCCTCCTCCGGCGACAGGCGCAGGCCCCCCGGCACGGTCAGTTCCACCCCTTCCCGCACCGGCTGGACCAGCAACTGGTCATGCAGCGGCCGGACGACGATGCCCTGCAAGGTGGGCAGCAGCTGCGCCTCGGCATAGCGCTCCGGCGCCGCCACCCGGTTGTCGGGCACGGGCAGGGGCGCCACCCGCAGCCGGTCGCCCACCACCGGGTCGGTGAAGGTCAGCACCTTGTCCGCGTCCTCCGCCTGCACCACGAGGCGGGCCCCCAAGGCAAAGTCGGGGTCGGCCTGCACCGGCAGGCTAGTTACCGCCTGGCCTGCCGGCCGTTCCAGCACCACCCGCCAAGCGGTGCCGTCCCGTTGCACCCTGCCCTCCAGCAGGGCCGGTGACGGCAGGCGGAAGCCGGCGCCCTCCGGCACCTGGACCGGCTCCACCGGCGTGGTCAGGCCGGGGACGGAGCCCGGCGCCGGTGCCGTGCCCGGCGGCACCTCCCGGTCGAACAGCACATAGAGCCACCCTGCCCGCTCAAACACGGCCGCCGCCGCCGGGATCTTGGGGTCGAAGACAAGGGTCACCGACTGGGCCGCCTGTTGCTGCTCGGCAGCCGGGGCCGGCGCGACTGGGGCACCGGCGGCCGGCTGGGCAGCGACCTTGGCCGCCGGGGCCGGCTGGGCCTGGGCCTGCGTCGTGGGCGCTGGCGCAGCCGCGGGGCTTCCCTTGCCCGGGTTCGGGGGCATCAGGGGTGTCGGCGCGGCGGTCGCGGGGCTTGCCGTATCCGGTGTCGGCGCAGGAGCCGCCTGGGCCGTTGCCGGATTCCCGGGGACCGGCGGGGTCTGCTGGTTCCCACGGATCTGGAACAGCGGCGCGCCTTCGGCTTGGCGGCGCGCGGCGGCCTGTTCCTCCGCCGTCGGCGGCTTGGCCGCGGGGGCCGGCTGTTGCTGGGCAACTTGGGCGGGGGGTGCCTTTGCCGGGCTGGCGGCCTGCTGTGGTTGGACCGCTTGCCCAGGCGATGCCGCGGTCTTCGGCGGGTCGGCCACGTCAAGCACCACCCGCGGCCCGATGCGGCTGTCCCGCACCACCGCACCGTCCGGCACGGTGAAGCTGACGGACAGCATCCCGTCCCGGCTGGTCTGGGTCAGGCCGCTGATGCGGGCAAGGCGCGTGCGGCTGGCCGGGGTCAGGTTGGCGGTGGCCGCAACCGGGAAGGTCACCGTCACCCGGTTGCCATCCCGGCTCACCCGGTACTCCGTGGGCTTGGTCCAGTCGAAGACCAGCCGGTTGTAGTCGGGATGGATTCCCCCGCGTACCCCCACCACGGCGGCGGGAGCGGGCGCCACGGCGGCCGGCGGCTGGGCCGTCGCCGGGGCCGGCGCGGCGACCTCCTGGGCCAGGCTGGGCAGGCCCGCCAAGAGGGCGATGGCGGCGGTCAGGCCGGCGCGTCTCATCGCCCGCTCCCATGCTCACGGATCACCAGATCCACCCGGCGGGCGAGCTGTCGCCGCTCAACCTCCTCCGCCCAGGGCGCCACCTCGGCGAAGCGCCCGTCGCCGTGCCCCCGCACCGTCATCTCCCGCTGGTAGCCGGAACGGCGCAGGCTGTCCGCCACGGCCTGGGCCCGGGCCAGGGACAGCTCCCAGTTCGAAGGCCATAGGTTGCCGGTGGGCGTGGGGTCGGCATGGCCCACCACGTCCAAGGCGTTGCCGATGTTCCCGGCCACCCCGCCCAGGATGAACAGGGCCCGCTCCCCCTGCGCCGACAGCTCGGCGGAGCCCGGGCGGAACAGCAGGTCGCCGGGCAGGCTGACCACCAGCGCGTCCCCGCGGCGGCCCAGCCGCACATCCACCAGTTCCGGCTTGCCGACGAGCTGGCTCTCGAACACCCGGCCCAGATAGCCCAGGTCGATGGCCCGGCCCCGGTCCAGCCCCTCAGCCGTGAAGGCCGCCTCCGCCCGCTCCGCCCCGTCGGCCCGCGGGGCGGACTGGCCCGGCACGCTTTCCGCCAGCGCCTTGAACCGCTTCGGGTCCGGGTCCGACATGGCATACAGCATCACGAAGAAGGTCAGCATCAGGCAGACCAGATCCGTGAAGGTGACCAGCCAGGCCTTCCCGGCAGGCCCTTGGCCGATGAAGCTGAACTGCATGAGGGCACGGCCGGCCTTCATGATTGCCCCCCGACCCGGCGCAGGTCCGGCGGGATGCCCGGCGCCTGGATGCGGAACAGCAGGCGCGCCGTGCCCGGCACCCCGCGTTCCAGCCCGATGCTGACGGGTGCGGCAGGCGCCCCCAGCTTCTGGAGTTCACGGGCGAGCAAGCCGGCCTGGGCCACCTGCATCCCCTTGTCCACACCGGGGCTGGTGGCCAGCAGAAGCTCCATCTCCACCTGCACCCCACCGGCGCGTGGCTGGAGTGCCACCGCCGCCCGGTGCAGCAGCCCGCTGGCGCCAGGCGCGACCGCCCCCGCCTCCACCAGGACCGTCACCGGCAGGGCCACCACCAGCGTATCCCCGTCCGCCCCGGCTTCCAGCTTGGCCAACGGCAGTTCCGCCCGGACCAGGTCGCCAAGGTCCCGCAGGGCGCGCGCCGCCTCCGCCCGCGCGCCCTCCCGCTGGCGGTCGGTGCCGGCCCCGTCACGGTCCGTGGACAGGGAGAAGGCGCGCTCCACGCTCTCGCGCACCGCCCCGACCTTGTCCTGGTGGAAGTTGGACAACGCGTTCAACAGGATGAAGAAGGCCAGCAGCAGCACGAAAAGGGCAAGGTACAGCACCAGCCCGGTGGAGCCGTCGCCCTCCGGACCCGTGTCCCGCACCCATGTGCCCTTGCTGGCCATCCCTCCTCAGTCGAACAGGCTGTCGATGAAGGACTGGTCCACGGCGGCGCCGGGCAATTGCGGCCCGTGCAGCAGCAGCTTGTCCGCGTCCTCCGGGCTCATGCCCGTGCTGTCCTGGGTGGCGGGGGCATGCGGGTGGCGGCGCTGCACCTCCTCGCCCAGGGCCACCAGCAGGTGCTCCACCTTCTGCTCGATATGCTTCAGGGCCTTGACCACCTTGGTGATGCGTTGGCCGGTAATGTCCTGGAAGTTGCAGGCCTCGTAGATGTTGGTGGTGATGTCCATCATCTTCGCGGCCACCGCCGGCGGCACGTCGCCGGACAGGCTCATCATCTGGTCGCAGCCGTCCATGATCCGGTTGGTGGCGTCCTCCGTGGCGCCCACCACCGCGTCCAGCTCGTCCGTGGCGCGGGGGATGTGCTCCTGGTGGATGTCCGTCGGCTGGATCGCCGCGATCTCCTTCTTGGCGTTGTTGATGTAGCGCGCCAGCGCCTCCAGCTCAGCATAGAGCTTCAGGTCGTGCTGCGTGATCTCCCCCCCCATGGAGGCGACCACCGAGCTGACGATCTCCGCCACCTCCTCACGCGACAGGGGCTGGCGCGCCTGGGCGCGGGCAGTGTCCAGGCGGTCCTGGAGGATGGGGTCGGCGGCGGCACGCAGCATGTCACACCTGGGCAACGCTAGGGGGGATGGTGGCTTGGGGCTGGCGGGTCCGGCGGGTCATTCGGGCACCGCCGGCAGCTTCTTCCGTTCGGCCAGCAGGATCGTCACCTGCTGGGCCCGCTTGGATTCCATGGCGGCCAGGATGGGGGCCGTCTTGCCTTCCTTCATGCGGCTGATCACGTTCAGCAGCACCGTGTTGTCCAGGTCGTTGAAGATCTTCGCCGCGTCGGCCGGCTTCATGGCCTCATAGATCTTCACCAGGCTGTCCAGCTGGGTGGCCTGCTCCTCGCTCACTTGGCGCAACAGGCCCTGGATCTCGCCCCGCAGCTTCTGCAACTCGGCGATCTTCTGGTCGAAGCGCTGTTCCGCCGCGGCAAGCATGGCCTCCCGCTGGTCCAGCTCGCGCCCCCGCTGATCCAGCTGCTCACGCCGTTCCTGCAGGCGCTGGAGCAACTCCAGTTCCGTGGGGGAGAAGGTCTGCCCGGCGGCGGAGGGCTGGCTGCCGCCCGCTGGCGCCGCTGGGGCGGGTGCCTGGGCGGCCGGGGCCGGCGGGGTCGCGGGCGCAGGGGGCGCTGCGTGCTCGGCGGGCTTGCTCTCCGCCACCTGGGTGGGGGCGCCCTCCACCGGGGCGGCCGGACGGTCGAGCGGCAGGCTCTGCACCGCCCCGCCTTCCGCCACGGCAGACGGGCTGGGCAGGGCGGCACCGGCCGTGACCGAGTACCAGAGGTCCGTCACCTTCGCCCCCAGCATCAGCACGGCGACGAAGATGGTGAGGGGCAGCAGCCGCAGCCTGGGCAGGCCGCGTTTCGCCTTGGCCGGCTTCTGCGCCGCGGCCTTGGGCTTCGTGGGTCTGGCCACCGGGGCCCTGGGCTTGGCCGGGGTCATTGGCGCAGGTTCTCAAGGGCCTGCAACAGCTCCTTCTCCGCCTTGGAGCGGGGCTCCGAAGCAGGGGCGCCGGTGGCGGCGGGGGCTGCGGCGGGACGGGGCTGGGCGGGGGTCGGGGCTGCGGGGCGGCCGGGGGCCGCGGCGGGGGCCGGGTTGGGCACCACCGCCTGCCGCGCCTTGCCGGACGCGGCTTCCAGCCGGTTGGCCAGGCTGTCGGCCGCTTGGACGATCTGGTCCAAATCCTCCTTCAACGCCCGGCCACGGGTGATCATGGAGGACAGGGCCTCCCCCGATTCCTGCGCAGCCTTGCGCATGGCCTTGACGCTGCCGTCGGCCTGGGCCGTGGCCTCGGCGAAGCCGCGCACCAGCTCCTCAAGCTCGACCCGGCTGTCCTTCACGGCGGCAAGTTGCTTGTTCAGCCGGACCGCGTAGACGATGGTCGCCACCAGCAGGCCGATGACGGCCAAATCCAGCAGCAGGGAAACGAAACCCGGGATCATGGCGCCTGCTCCGGCTTCGGGGCCTCGCGGTCGATGCGCACGGCGATGTTGCCGCCCTTGCGGCCCATGCGGCCCAGGAACATGGGCACGTCGCCGCAGCGCAGCTCGATGGTCTCGTCCGGTGCCACGTTCAGCAGCACCCGGCTACCCACCCGCCAGGCCAACACCTCGTTGAGGGGAAGGACGATCTCGTCCAGCACGGCCGACAGGTGCACGTCCGTCTGCCACAGCTCCGACGCCAGGTGCGTTTCCCAGATGCTGTCACGGCCGAACTTCTCGCCCATGAACATCTGCAGCAGCAGCTCGCGCACCGGCTCCAGCGTGGCGTAGGGGATCAGCAGCTCCAGCCGGCCGCCGCGGTCTTCCATGTCGATGCGCAGCTTCACCAGCACGGCGGCGTTGGCCTGCCGGGCGATGGTGGCGAAGCGTGGGTTGGTCTCCAGCCGGTCGAAGCGGAAGGTCACCGGCGACAGCGGGTCGAAGGCGGCGGACAGGTCCGACAGGACCACGTGCACCATGCGCTCCACCAGGTTGCGCTCGATGGTGGTGTAGGGCCGGCCCTCGATGCGCATGGCCGCCGTGCCGCGGCGGCCGCCCAGCAGCACGTCCACGATGGAGTAGATCAGCGCGCTGTCGATGACCATCAGGCCGTAATTGTCCCACTCCTCCGCCTTGAACACGGCCAGCATGGCCGGCAGCGGGATGGAGTTCAGGTAGTCCCCGAAACGCACGGAGCTGATCTGGTCGAGCGACACCTCGACGTTGTCGCTGGTGAAGTTGCGCAAGCTGGTGGACATCATGCGGACGAGGCGGTCGAAGACCACCTCCAGCATGGGCAGGCGCTCATAGTTGACGAGGGCGGAGTTCACCAGCGCCATGACGCCGGTGTTGTCGCCATCGCCGGCGCCGTCCTTGTCGAAGCCCAACAGGCTGTCGATCTCGTCCTGGTTCAGGACGCGGGTCGCCCCGCCGCCGCCCAGGTCGAATCCGTCGCCGCCCGCCCCTTCGTCGGCCAGGGCCGCCCATTCGGCGGCCATCCGTTCTTCTTCGCTCAGCTCTTCCGGTCCGGCCATGTCAGCGCCCCCGCCTCACTGGACCAGGAATTCTTTGATCAGCACGTCCTTCACCTTCAGCGGTGCGGCGGCCATGTTCACGCGCATCAGCAGCTCCTCCCGCAGCCGGTGCAGGCCGGCGGAGCCGCGGAGGTCCTCCACCCGCAGCTCCCGCAGGTAGACCTGGAAGCTGTCGTTGATGCGGGGCATCAGCGTGTCCAACTGGGCCTGGTCCTCCGGCCGGGAAAGCTCCAGCGTGATCCCCAGCTTCAGCAGGGTGGAGCGGCGGTCGCCCGTGTTCAGGTTGACCAGGATGTCAGGCAGGTCCCTGAAGACCGGGGGGCCGGTATAGTCCGGCGGCGGGGCGGCATGCTCCTCCGCATGTTCCTCATGCTTGCCCAGCAGGCTGTCCAGGATGCCGGTGAAGAACAGGGCCGCGCCGCCACCCACCACGAACAGGATGGGCAGGACGATGAACAGGACGATCTTCTTTCCCGCGAACTTCTTGCGGGGCAATTCCTGTTCTGTAGTGCCGCCGTCGGTGTCCAACGCCGTCATCGGATGTGTGCCCCGTTCCCCGAAATCCCGCGGAGTCGCCCCAAATTTCTTACACGTCCGCGGTAACACCTAATCATGGGACGGTTAACAAGCGCTTTCAACAGTTTCCGCCTGCACCCCGCCCTTGTCCCCTGCCCCGTGCGGCCCGGACACACCCGGCGCCCGCCGCCGGGGCGGAAAAGCTGATGCAAGACAAGGGCCAAGGGACTTGGGACACGGTGTCCGGGCCCCGTGCCGCCTGTCGCGGGACTGTCAAAAATCCCCATGACGGCATGGCCCGCCGCCCCAATTACCTGTAGCATCCCGACCATGACGCGCCCGGGGTCTTCGGGCACCCAGAATCGGCAGTCCGCTGTTGCCCCCGTCCGCCCGCCTGATCCAGCCCGCTGAAGACCTGCTGCCCGACCCTGGTCCGGCGGGACCGGTCCGTTACCGCTGCTGGCACCTGACCCGGTACAGCTATGGCGACATGGTGCTGTCATCCCACCTGGTGGCGCACCTGGCCCCCCGCCCCCACCCGAGGCAGGACGCCAAGGTCCTGCGGCTGGAGATCGAGCCGCGGCCGGCCTTCGCCGTGGACCGGCGGGACTGGTTCGGCAACCCCACCACCGTGGCCGGCATCCAGGAGCCGCACCGCACCCTCTCCGTCATGGCGGAGATGGAGGTGGAGGTCAGCCCACCCCCACCCCTGGACCCCTTCGCCACCCCGGCGTGGGAGCAGGTCCGCGCCGCCGCCCCCGCGGACCCGGCATTGGTGGAGTTCACCCTGGCCAGCCCGCGGGTCCCCGCCCCCGACCCGGCCTTGGCCGCCTTCGCCACCCCCAGCTTCCCGCCCGGACGGCCCGTGGCCGCCGGCGCCATGGACCTGATGCGGCGCATCCGGGACGGCTTCACCTTCGACGCCACCGCCACCACGGTGAGCACACCGGTGGCCGAGGTGCTGGCCCGCCGCTCCGGCGTCTGCCAGGACTTCGCGCACCTGATGATCGGGGCCCTGCGGTCGCTGGGCCTGCCGGCCCGCTATGTCAGCGGCTATCTGCGCACCATCCCGCCGCCGGGCCGCCCCCGTCTGGTGGGCGCCGACGCCAGCCATGCCTGGGTACAGGCCTGGTGCGGGGACGCGGTGGAATGGCTGGATCTGGACCCCACCAATGGCAAGCTGGGCGACACCGACCACCTGACCCTGGCCTGGGGCCGGGACTATGACGATGTCTGCCCCTTGCGCGGCGTGATCGTCGGCGGCGGCAGCCACACGCTGACGGTCAGCGTGGATGTAGAGCAGTTACAAGGCGGCTGATTGCGCCAGCCCACGCCCGTGCGCCGCCCAGTTGTCCAGCGCCCGTTCCACCAGCCCCGTCTCCCAGGCCGCCATCCAGGCGGCTGTGGCGGACAGATAGGTCGGCTTGTGCGCCTCGACCCAGGACGCGAAATCCCACCCCTCACCGCCCAGGACCAAGCCCGCGGAGCCAAGGCAAGCGAAGGCAGGCACCGGACCGGCAACGGAACATTCCACCACCGACTCGACAAGCGTCTGGGCATACCCCTCGAAGAACTGCACCCGTTGCCGCTCGAAGTCGTTCCGCAAAGGGAACAGCCGTCCCGCCACCGTACCCGCCGGGTCCTCCGCCAGGGCCGGGAACGCCTCCCCCACCACCGCCACCCGGCGATAGCCGCGCAGCAGCGCCGGCCGGCCCTCCCCGTCGGGGCTGGGCCGGCCGAGCACGATGGACCGGACGTCGGGGTCCAGCAGGGTGCCGTAGGCGAACAGCAGCATCAGGCGGCCTGGGTGGTGACCGCCTTGTTCTGCTCCCGGGTCTTCAGGAACCGGATCTCGGGAAAGTCCTCCTGTGCCCGGTTCAGTTGCCAGCCATTGCGGGCCAGGTAGACCAGGGCGCCGTCATGATCCTCCGCCATGTCGGCACGCCGGCTGTCGATGAACGCCTTCAGGCGGATGGGGTCTTCGCACTCCACCCAGCGGGCGGCGTCATAGCCGCAGGTCTCAAACCGGGCGGTCATGCCGTACTCCGCCTCGATGCGGGCGGCCAGCACCTCGAACTGCAGGGGCCCGACGACACCGACGATCCAGTCGGCACCGATGATCGGCTTGAACACCTGGCTGGCGCCTTCCTCGGCGAAGTGATCCAGCGCTTTGCGCAGGTGCTTCACCTTCATAGGGTCGTCCAGGCGGACGCGCTGCAACAGCTCCGGCGCGAAGCTGGGCACGCCGGTGTAGCGCAGCTCCTCCCCCTCCGTCAGCGTGTCGCCGATGCGCAGGGTGCCGTGGTTGGGGATGCCGATGATGTCGCCGGGGAAGGCGTCCTCCGCCAGCTCCCGGTCGCGGGCCAGGAACAGCACGGCATTGTTCACCGACAGCACCTTGCCGCTGCGCATGTGCTTCAGCTTGATGCCGCGGCGGAACTGGCCGGAGCACAGCCGGAAGAAGGCGATGCGGTCGCGGTGGTTGGGGTCCATGTTGGCCTGGACCTTGAAGACGAAGCCGGTGACCTTGCCCTCATCCGGGTTCACCGAGCGCCCGTCGGCCTTCTGCGGCCGGGGCGGCGGGGCATACTCGGCAAGGCCCAGCAGCAGTTCCCGCACGCCGAAATTGTTGATGGCGCTGCCGAAGAAGACCGGGGTCTGGTGGCCCTCCCGATAGGTCTCCAGGTTGAAGGGCGGGCACAGCTCCCGCACCATGGCCACGTCCTCACGCAGCTTCTCCGCCTGGTGGGCGGGCAGCAGCTCGTCGATCTTCGGGTCGTCGATGCCCTGGCACTCGATGCCTTCGGACGCCACGTCGCCGGCGCGGCGATCCATCAGGATCAGCCGGTCGCGGATCAGGTCGTAACAGCCGCGGAAATCCTGGCCGGAACCGATGGGCCAGCTCGCCGGCGTCACCTCGAGCTGCAGGTCGCGCTCGATCTCGTCCATCAGCTCGAACGGGTCCCGCGCCTCCCGGTCCATCTTGTTGACGAAGGTGGCGATGGGCACGTCCCGCATGCGGCAGACCTCGAACAGCTTGCGGGTCTGCGCCTCAATGCCCTTGGCGGCGTCGATCACCATGACCGCGCTGTCCACGGCGGTGAGCGTCCGGTAGGTGTCCTCGGAAAAGTCCTCGTGGCCCGGCGTGTCCACCAGGTTGAAGGTCCGGTCCGCATAGTCGAAGTTCATGACGGAGGCGGTGACGGAGATGCCGCGCTCCCGCTCCACCTTCATCCAGTCCGACCGGGCGCGCCGCTGCTCCCCGCGCGCCTTCACGGCACCCGCCATCTGGATGGCGCCGCCGAACAGCAGCAGCTTCTCCGTCAGGGTGGTCTTGCCGGCGTCCGGGTGCGCGATAATCGCGAAGGTCCGGCGCTTCTCGACTTCTTCCAGCAGGTTGGCGGGCATGGCGGTCACCGAATGGAGGGCATCACTGAATAGGTTCGGGCGGGCCCCTTGTGAAGGCCCGCCCGTCGCAGTCACGTCAAGATATCAGAACCCGCCGGGCTTGCCGCGGCGGAGCGGCTTGCCGCCGCCGGCGGTGCCGGTGGCGCGCTCACCGTGCCAGGGCTTCTCGGACCGCGGGCCGGAGCGGAAGTCCGTCCGGTTGCCCCGGGGACCAGGATGGCCGTGGTCCTTGGCAGCCTTGTGGTGGGCTTGCGGGCTGGAGTCCGGGGACCAGGGGCGCTGGGGACGCCCCTCGCCGCCCTGCTCATTGGCCGGGGCGCGGTCCTGGAACCGGTCCTGGCGCGGCCCGCCGAAGGGCTTGCGCTCGCCGTACGGCTTGCGCTCACCCTGGAAGCCGCCCTCCTGGAAGCGCGGCCGGTCGTTGAAGGACCGCCGCTCACCCTGGAAGCCCTCGCCACCCTGGGGGCCGCCCTGCGGACGGTCACCCTGGAAGCCCTCGCCACCCTGCGGCCGGTCGCCGAAGGAACGGCGCTCGCCATAGGGCTTGCGGTCGCCGAAGTTCCGGCCGCCCTGGCCGAAGCTCTTGCCACCGTAGCCGCCACCCCCGAAGCCACCGCGGCCGCCCTTGTTGAAGGGCTTGCCGCCGAAGCCGCGGCGATCCTGCTCGGGCTGCGGCTCCAGGCCGGGGATGGTGTGCTGCACCATGGGCATGCCGGTGTACTGCTCGATTGCCCGCACCAGGTTGCGGTCGGACCGGGTGTACAGGCTGCACGAGATGCCGGTGGCGCCGGCGCGGCCCGTGCGGCCGATGCGGTGGACATAGTCCTCCGCCACGCGCGGCAGGTCGAAGTTGATGACGTGGCTGATGTCGGAGATGTCGATGCCCCGGGCGGCCACGTCGGTGGCCACCACCACGCGGATGCGGCCGTCACGCAGCCACTGGACCACGCGGTTGCGCTCCCGCTGCTGCATGTCGCCGTGCAGCGGCATGGCCAGGTGGCCGGCCTCGGACAGCTTGTCCGCCACGCTGTCGGCATCAGCCTTGGTGGCGATGAAGACGATGCCCTTCTGGAAGGACTCGTCCCTCAGCAGCGCCTCCAGCAGCTGGTGCTTGTGGTCAAGCCCGTCGGCGCGCAGCCAGCGCTGCTCCACCTGGGCGGTGACCACGGTCTTGCCGGCCACGTCCACGCGGACGGCATCCTTGGTCAGGGTGGCGGCCAGACGCTCGGCGGTGCGGTCCAGGGTGGCGGTGAACAGCAGGGTCTGCCGCTCCGCCGGGCATGCCGCGGCGATGTGCTCCACCGCCTCGCGGAAGCCCATGTCCAGCATGCGGTCGGCCTCGTCCAGGACCAGGACCTCCACGGCGGACAGGTCGACCTTGCCGTTCTCCAGATGGTCGATCAGGCGGCCGGGGGTGGCGACCACCAGGTCGGCCCGGCGGCGCAGCATCTCGATCTGCTGGCGATAGGGCATGCCGCCCAGCACCGTGCCGGTCTGCACCCGGTGGTACTTGGACAGGGACCGGACATTGTCCAGCACCTGGCTGGCCAGCTCACGGGTGGGGGTCAGCACCAGGACGCGCGGGCCCCAGCTCCCCTCGGCGCGGGGCACGGAGGCGATGCGGGCCAGGGACGGCAGCACGAAGGCGGCCGTCTTGCCGGTGCCGGTGTTGGCGGACGCGACGACGTCGCGGCCTTCCAGGGCGGCCGGGATGGCCTGGGCCTGGATCGGGGTGGGGGTGGTGAAGCCAAGCTCTTCCACGGCCTGCAGCAGCGGCTGCGGGAGGGCGAGGTCGGCGAAGGAAACGGTAACGGTCACGCTCAGACTACCTTTCAGGACACAAGCACACCGCCCCGGCAACCCCATCAGGGCTGCCGGCCGACGGCGCGCAAGGGTGCGGACCCGTCTCATCACGGGGTCCCGCGGTTGCGCGTGAGCGGCCTGGATTGTTCGGAGAGCGAAGGGCGGCGATGCCCTGGGGCATCACGCGCATATACGACCCGACACATTTGGACGGGGCGGTATGCAGGCGCGCTGGCGAAAGCCGTTTCAGCGCCGGAGGCCCCTCAGCCACTCGGTACAGGGCCTTATATGGGCGGGCACCCCACCGATGCCAGGACTTTGCGCACATGGCGGCACGGCGTGGAACGCAGGGCGGCCAGCATCCCTCCCCCGGCTATGCGTTCCTATGCGGCGGGTGTCTGAAGCCTTGCCCCCGCAACCGCTCCGGCTATCATCCCGTCGACGAAATCGGATGGGGTATGCGCTTCATGAAAACCCGCCTGATGGCTGTGGCGTCGCTTCTCGCGCTGATTGCCGCTGGGCCGTCCCTTGCCATGACCTGGCAGGAAGCCAACAAACAGTCGGCCGCGGCCCTGGACGCCGGCAAGCTGGAAGAGGCGGAGGAGCTGGCCCGGAAGGCCGCCGAACTTTACACGGCGAGCCCGACTTACAAGCCGGCGAACCATGCCCAGCTCCTGCTGAACTACCTGGGCATGGTCGAGGAGTCTGGCGACGCGAAGAAGCGGCTGGTGGCTGCCCGTTACGTCCTGCGGGCGCTGGAGGCCCGGGCGGGCGAGGGCGTGGTGGAGACGATCCAGTTCCAGGAGGAGATCCTGCGGGCCCAGTACCGGGTGGGGGAGTTCGCCGACGCCCAGCTGACCCACGACAAGGTCGTGAACCTGAACGCCAAGCATTTCGGCACGGATTCGCTGCAATATATCAGCGCCCTTCTCCAAGCCGCGGACGACGTAAAGCAGGTCAAGGGGGCTGTCGATGGCCGCCGCTACCTGGACCGGGCGTCGGAGGTGGTGGCTGCCCTGGCGCCCGACCATCCGGCGCGGCTGCTGGTTGACCTGCAACACGCCAAGCTGGATGTGGAGGGTCGTCGCTATTCCACGGCGGAGCCGAAGCTGACCCGCATCCGCGACCTGCTGCTGGCCCGGAAGGCGGGTGAAGCCGCGGGGCTGCTGCGCCGGACCTATGGGCTGCTGGCCTTCATCCATGACATGCGGGGGGACGACGCCGCCCTGGACGCGGTGATCAACGCCACCCGCGACCTGCCCTACCCGCCGGGTCGGCCTGTCCCCTTGGCGGGTCGGGCCCCGGAGGTGCCCCGGTCCAACAGCTCCCAGCTCCGCGGGCACGCCGTCGTTTCCTTCGACATCAGCGGCGACGGCCGGACGGCCAACGTCAAGGTCGTGGAGTCCAGCGGGAACCCGCAATTCGCCGCGCTGGCCGCCAATGCGGTGGAGCGTTGGCGCTACCAGCCCCGGTACCAGGATGGCCGGCCGGTGGCGACCACGGGGATGGTGGAAAGCTTCAGCTATTCCATCGAGAACGACGAGCCGGAGCTGGGCACCCGAATCAAGAAGTGACGGGAACCAACCCCGGCCGCTTCCGGTTACACGGTCTGCACGTGCGCTGGACACGGCAGACCGGCAAGACAGGGCCCCTTCCGATCCCCGCGATCGGAAGGGGCCTTTTCCGTTCGGCGGGGCTATTCCGCCGCGGCGAGGACCGGCTGGATGTCCCAGATGTCCCGGGCGTATTCCAGGATGGTCCGGTCAGAGGAGAACCAGCCCATGTTGGCCGTGTTCAGGATGGCCTTGCGGGTCCATTCCTCCGTGTCGCGGTACAACTCCACCGCCTCCGCATGGACGTTGCAGTAGTCCTCGAAATCGGCGGTCACCAGGAAGTGGTCGCTGTTGTACAGGCTTTCCACGATGGGCCGGAACCGCTGCGGGTCGTCGGGGGAGAAGACGCCGGAGGAGATCATGTCCAGCGCCCGCTTCAGGCGCGGGTTGTTGGCGATCACCTCGCGCGGGTTGAAGCCGCCGCCCTGCTTCAGCTCCTGCACCTCGGCCGCGGTCATGCCGAAGATGAAGATGTTGTCCTCGCCCACATGCTCGCGGATTTCCACGTTGGCCCCGTCCAGCGTGCCGATGGTCAGGGCGCCGTTCAGGGCCAGCTTCATGTTGCCGGTGCCCGACGCCTCCATGCCGGCGGTGGAGATCTGTTCC
Source organism: Aerophototrophica crusticola (assembly GCF_012913305.1). NCBI lineage: Bacteria > Pseudomonadati > Pseudomonadota > Alphaproteobacteria > Rhodospirillales > Rhodospirillaceae > Aerophototrophica > Aerophototrophica crusticola. The sequence continues at coordinate 1,589,376 of NZ_CP051775.1, forward strand.
GACAGGTCGGCCGCCGGCATGATCACCTCGGCTTGGCTGACATTGTAGTTGGGCAGGTAGACCACCTTGAGCTGCCCGCGCACCACCGGGTCCTGGTTGACCACGTTGGCGATGTCGTTGGCCAGCTTGATGATCAGCTTGGCCTGGTGGTAGGCGGGCGCCGCCTTGCCGGCGAAGATCTTGGTGACCGGGACGAAGTCCTTGGTCGGGTTGTCCCGGATGTCGTTGTACAGCGCCACCGTCTGCAACAGGTTCAGCAGCTGGCGCTTGTACTCATGGATGCGCTTCACCTGCACGTCGAACAGGCTGTCCACGTTCACGTCCACCTGGACATGACGGGCGACATAGGCGGCCAGGCGCTTCTTGTTGTGCCGCTTAGCGCGCCGGAACTCCTCCCGGAACACCTCGTCATCCACCTTGGGCGCCAGGGCGGTGAGCTGGGACAGGTCCTTGACCCAGCCATTGCCGATCCGGCTGGAGATCAGCTTGGACAGGGCCGGGTTGGCCTGGTGCAACCAGCGGCGGGGGGTGATGCCGTTGGTCTTGTTGTTGATGCGGTCCGGGAATTCCTGGTGGAAGTCGGCGAACACGGTCTGCTTCATCAGGTCCGTGTGCAGGGCCGACACGCCGTTGACCTTGTGGCTGCCCAGGAAGGCCAGGTTGCCCATGCGCACCCGGCGGTCGCCATGCTCGTCGATCAGCGACAGGCGCTGGATGCGCGGCAGGTCGCTGTTCCGCTTGATGCGGGTCAGGAAGTGGGCGTTGATCTCATAGATGATCTGCATGTGCCGGGGCAGCACCCGCTCCACCAGACGCACCGGCCAGGCCTCCAGGGCCTCCGGCAGCAGCGTGTGATTGGTGTAGCTGAAGGTGCGGCTGGTGATGTCCCAGGCCTTGTCCCACTCCAGCCCGTGCTGGTCGATCAGGATACGCATCAGCTCGGCGATGCCGATGGTGGGGTGGGTATCGTTCAGCTGGATAGCCGCCTTTTCCGGCAGCGCGTCGAAGGTGCTGTGGTGCTGCATGTAGCGCCGCAGGATGTCCTGGATGCTGGCGCTGGTGAAGAAGTACTCCTGCTTGAAGCGCAGCTCCTTGCCGGTGTCCGTCGCGTCGTTCGGGTACAGCACCCGCGACAGGTTCTCGGACAGGACCTTGCTTTCCACGGCCTTCAGGTAGTCGCCCTCATTGAAGTGGCCGAAATGGAAGTCGCTGGTCGCCCGCGCGGACCAGAGGCGCAGGGTATTGATCGTCTCCCCGCCATAGCCCACCACGGGGGTGTCGAAGGCCATGGCATGGACCTTGTCCGTGTCCACCCAGCGGTACGACTTGCGGCCGGCGCCGTCCCGCACCTCCTCCACCCGGCCATAGAACTGGACGGGGTACAGCACCTCCGGCCGGGCGAATTCCCATGGGTTGCCGAAGCGCAGCCAGTTGTCGGGGTATTCCACCTGCCAGCCATGCTCGAAGCGCTGCTCGAACAGGCCGTACTCATAGCGGATGCCATAGCCATAGCCCGGCAGGTTCTGCGTCGCCAGGCTGTCCAGGAAGCAGGCCGCCAGCCGCCCCAGGCCGCCATTGCCCAGCGCCGGGTCCGGCTCCACGTCGACCACGTCCTCCAGCCGCACGCCCAGCCCGTCCAGCGCCTCGCGGCAGGCCTCCACCAGGCCCAGATTGGCCAGGTTGTTGGTCAGCAGCCGGCCGATCAGGAATTCCATGCTGAAGTAATAGACGCGCTTGGCGTCCTGGGTATAGACGCCGCGGGTCGTGTCCATCCACCGGTCCACCACCCGGTCGCGGACCGCCAGGGCCGCCGTGGTGAACCAGTCGCGCCGCGTGGCGGCGCGCGTGTCCTTGCCGACCGAATAGATGAGCCATTCGACGAAGGAGCGCTTCAGCGCCTCCACGTCCAGCGCCTTGCGACCGATCTCGCGCGTGTTGAGTCGAGCGTCCATGAACGACGTGTCTTTCCGTGACGGTTCCGCGACCTGCCCCCGACCCCGGCAACAGGCGCCGTGATCCAAGGTGCGGGTCGGCCCGGCCCTTACTTGGACCGTGACTTCGTTAAAACTCGGTCTACCGAGCGGCCCTTCCAGGGGCTTGCCCGATATTCGGCACCGCGACTCCGCCTTTGGCAACACCTTTTCGTTCAGGGGCCGGCAGTCCAGCCTATGCCCGGTGGCAACAGCGTGCCCGAAGGCCGGCATGCCGCCCGGCTGCCGTTCCGGCAACCGTTGCTGGCGCATCGTTCTTTGTCTCAGCCGCTTAACCCGATCGGGAGACGCCCCGGCGAAGGGTTCTGCCCCCTTATCGCAGAGCTTCTAAGAACGTTTTTTTCTTCAACGCCTTAGTATCGATTCTTCGTGCGGCAGCGGAACAACACCCAAGACCCCACGTTACTGAGGCAACGGCAAGCAAGCCGTATCACTTCCGAGACCGACATGGTCCCGAATGCGTGTTCCGCAGTGACCGGGAGGCAACAATGAGGGCCGACACGGGAGGAACCGGGCAGGTGAGGCACCCCATGCCAAGCCGGGCCCAGGCGCCATCGGGATCCACCAACAGGTCCTGACCACAGGGCTTACAGCCACCGAAAACCAACGAGCGACCAACGCGGGGACCCGCTTCCCGCGACAGGGCCGGCGCGCGTCCGCCGCGTGCCCCTTCCCCCCACCAGACAGAGCGTCAAGCGAGACATGGAGCCCACACCGATGGCCTACTCCTTCACCGACGAGCTGATCGGCTGCATCCCCGCCCTGCACCGTTACGCCTGCAAGCTGACCCGGGACGCCGCGGCGGCGGAGGACCTGACCCAGGACTGCATCGCACGGGCGCTTTCCCGCTCCCACCGCTTCGAGCCGGGCACCAACATGCAGGCCTGGCTGACCACGATGCTGAAGAACCTGCACTTCAACAACCTGCAGCGCGACAAGCACATGACCAAGGTGGAGCTGTGGGACCACGCCGCCTCGGTGGAGGCGACCCAGATGTCTCGCCTGCTGTGCCGTGACGTGGACCGCGCCTTCAAGTCCCTGACCCCCTGCCAGCGCAAGGTGGTAAAGCTGGTCGCCATCGAGGGCCGCCCCTACCAGGAAGCCGCGGAGCGCCTGAACGTCTCCATCGGCACCATCCGCTCCCGCCTCTGCCGCGCCCGTGAGCGCCTGAACAACATGATGGCGGCGTAAACATCCCGGAGTTTTGTGCAAGGGGCCGGCGGGGAAATCCTCGCCGGCCCTTTTTGCCGTTGTGCGCAAAGCGCTTGAGGTCACCCCGGGCTTGACCCGGGGTCCTCGGGATCGGTGCATGCAGGGCACCGGAAGCCCACTTTCGAATTCGAAAGTGATGGTTGGTGGCGATCCTCGACCCTGCTGCCGCCCCTTGGCACGTCCGCTTTCCCAAGGTCCCCGGCTCAAGGCCGGGTGACCCTCCTTCCCTCGCACCACCCTACCCGTTCACCACCTCGCCCCCGTTCGGGTGCAGCACCTGGCCGGTCATGTAGGCTGCGTCCGCGCTGGCCAGGAAGACGAAGGCCGGGGCCACGTCCGCCGGCTGGCCGGCGCGGCCCAGCGGCTCGTTGGTTCCGAACTTGGCCGTCTTCTCGGCGCTGAAGGTGGAAGGGATCAGTGGGGTCCAGATGGGCCCGGGCGCCACTCCGTTCACCCGGATGCCCTTCTCCGCCAGGGCAGACGCGAGGGAGCGGGTGAAGGCCACGATCGCACCCTTGGTGGAGGAATAGTCGATCAGCTGCGGGTTGCCGCGGTAGGCGGTGATGGAGGTGGTGTTGATGATGGCCGCGTCCTTCTTCAGGTGCGGCAGGGCGGCCTTGGTCAGGTAGAACTGGGCGAAGATGTTGGTGCGGAAGGTGCGCTCCAGCTGCTCCGCGCTGATCTTCTCCAGGCTGTCCTGGGGGTGCTGCTCGGCGGCGTTGTTCACCAGGATGTCCAGCCTGCCGAACTTGTCGATGACCATGGCCACCAGCTCCCGGCAGCGCTCCTCATAGCCGATGTCGCCGCGGAAGGTCTGGCAGCGCCGGCCCTCCGCCTCCACCATGCGGCGGGTCTCCTCCGCGTCCTGATCCTCGTCCAGGTAGCCGATGCAGACGTCGGCCCCCTCGCGGGCGAAGTGCACGGCCACGGCCCGGCCGATGCCGCTGTCCCCGCCGGTGACCAGGGCCACCTTGCCCTCCAGCTTGCCGCTGCCCCGGTAGTCCTCACGGATCACCACGGGCTTCGGGTCCATCTGGTCTTCCCGTCCCGGCTGTGTCTCCTGGTGCTGCGGCGGCTGCCCCTGCTTCCCGTCCGATGCCATGGCTTCCCCCGTATGTGGCGTGTATCCGTCTCCCGGTGACAACAGGTCGGGGTACCCACGTTCCGGGAACAACCGCCTGACGGTGATGTTGACGGATGGCCCGGGGGGATTGCACGCTGAGCGGCTGTCGCGCCACGGGTGGATGGGTGTTCCGGACGATGTTGATGAAGCGGCTGACCATGAACGACATCAACGCCTACCTCGACGGGGCGCTCGGAGATGACGAGCGCCAGGAGGTTGAGCGGGCGCTGGAACATGACCCGGAGGCGCAGGCCCTGATGGGCCGCTACCGCCAACAGGTGGATGAGCTGCACCGCCTCTATGACAAGGTCCTGGATGAGCCGGTGCCCGACAGCATGCTGAGCCTGCTGCGCGCCCGCCCTTCCAAGCCGAGCTGAGTGTCGGGGTGCCCCCGCCGGGCATTACCCGCTACAGTCCCCGCCATGAGACGTGACCTGAAGATCCGCGGCGTCGGCAGGCGCCGGGCGGGGCCCGACATCGTCATCGGGCCCCTGCTGCATGCGCGGGGCGCCCAGGCGGGCGGCGTGGTGCTGCCGCGCTGGCGCCTGTCCGCCACCGCCTTGCTGGCGGGGGAGCGGGAGCCGCCGGACTTGCGGGTGGAAGGCGTCGGCCTGCCGGTGCCGCCCCGCTTCCTGCATGATTACGGCCCGGTCCTGAAGGGCAAGGGCCCCCTGCGCCTCTGGCGTTGGGACTTCGCCGTGCCGCGGGGGCTGCAGGACAGCCGCAGCGCCTATGGCTTCGACGGGGATGAGCGGCGCTGGTACCTGGACGTGCCCGGCACCGCCATCCCACCCCGCATCGCCTATACGGCCTGTGGCGGCTGCGAGGATGAAAGCCAGATCGCCGCCGCCGGCCTATCCCGCAACGCCCGCTGGGGCCACCTGCTGGGCCGCCACCGGGCCAGCCCCTACCACCTGCTGCTGGCGGGCGGTGACCAGGTCTATGCCGACGGGCTGTGGGAGGGCGTGCCGGAACTGGCGGATGCAGCACTCCTGTCCCTCTCCCGCCGCGCCGCGCTGGACGCCCCGCCGGGGCTTGACGCCTCGCTGGACCGCTGGTTCCTGGAGGTCTACCGCCACGCCTGGACCCAGCCGGAGACGGCGGCCGTGCTGGCCAGCGTCCCGGGCCTGCGCATGTGGGACGACCACGACATCCTGGACGGCTGGGGCTCCCACCCCGAGCCGGTGCTGGACAGCCCCCTCTACCGCGCCATCTACGCCGCCGCCCGCCGCGCCTTCCGCCTGTTCCAGATCGGCATGCCGGAGGACGACCCGGCGGAGACCCTGTTGGCGGATGAGCCCCCCAGTTTCACCCAGGGCCTGGTCGTCAATGGCGTGGGCATCCTGGCCCTGGACCTGCGAAGTGAGCGGCGGCCCACCCGGGTCATGTCCAGCCGGTCGCTGGACGCCCTGCCCGGCTGGCTGGAGCGGTTCCGCGGCTGCCGGCACCTGTTGCTGATGTCCAGCGTGCCCATGATCTTCCCCAGCTTCAGCCTGGTGGAGCGCCTGCTGAACTGGATCCCGGGCCGCCAGGCCATGGAGGACGACCTGCGCGACCAATGGCGCAGCCCCACCCACCGGGAAGAATGGGAGCGGGTGCTGCGCCTGCTGGCCGGCTTCATGCGGGAAAGCCGCTGCCGCATCACCGTCCTGTCCGGGGAGGTGCACCTGGGCACCGTGGGCGTGATCCGCGGCCTGGACCTGGAGCTTTGGCAACTCGTCAGCTCCGGCATCGTCCACCCCGCCCCCACCGGCCTCCCCCTGGACATGCTGGAGCGCGCCGCCCGCCGGACGGAGACACTGTTCGACGGGCTGACCCTGGAGATGCCGGGCTTCCCCGAGACCGGCCGCAAGCTGCTGGGCACCCGCAACTGGCTGTCCCTGACCGCCACCAACGACGGCGGCATCGAGGCGGAATGGCACGCGGAGAGCGGGCCGACACCCCTGAGGCTGAGCATCCCCGGCCTCTGACCGCGTTCACCCCTTGAGCCCACCCCAATCCCGGGGGTCCCATGGTCCACGCCATCGCCACCATCCTGCTGGCCCAGCTCGCGGGGGAGCTGGCCGCCCGCGGCCTCGGCCTTCCCCTGCCCGGCCCGGTGCTGGGCGCCTTGTTCCTGGTGGGCCTGCTGGCTTGGCGCGGCGGTCCGGGGGAAAGCCTGGAAAGGGCGGCGGACGGCCTGTTGTCCAACCTGTCCCTGCTGTTCGTCCCCGCCGGGGTGGGGGTGATGCTGCATGCCGGGCTGATCGGGCGGGAGTGGCTGGCCATCGCCGGGGCCCTGCTGTTCAGCACAGTCCTGACGGTGGCGGTCACGGGCCTGGTCTTCCGCCTGCTGTCCAGGCCGCCCCGGGGGATGCCCCATGACGGAGTTGGAGCGCCTCTGGGTCTACCTGGCCGCAAGCCCCCTGCTCTGGCTGACAGCAACGCTGCTGGCCTACCTGGCCGGGGCCTGGGCGTTCGAGAAGTCCGGCCGCCTCGCCCTGGTGAACCCGGTGGCGGTGGCCATGGCCCTGCTGATCGGCGTGCTGGTCGCCACGGGCACGCCCTACCGCACCTATTTCGAGGGGGCCCAGTTCGTGCATTTCCTGCTGGGTCCCGCCACGGTGGCCCTGGCCGTGCCCCTCTGGCGCTACCGGTCCCAGCTCCGCAAGGCTGCCCTTCCCCTGGCCGCGGCTTTGCTGGCCGGGGCGGCGACCTCCATCCTGTCCGCGGTGGGCATCGCCCTGGCCCTGGGCGCCGACCCGGTGACGGTCGCCTCCTTGGCGCCCAAGTCGGTCACCTCCCCCATCGCCATGGGCATCGCCGAGCAGATCGGCGGCATCCCTTCCCTGACCGCGGCCCTGGTGATCTGCACCGGCATCCTGGGCGCCGTGCTGGGCCCCACGGTCCTGCGCCTGCTCCGCATCACCGACCCGCAGGCGCAGGGCACGGCGCTGGGTACCGCCAGCCATGGCATCGGCACGGCCGCCGCCTTCCAGATCGACAAGCTGGCCGGCACCTTCGCCGGCATCGCCATGGCCCTGAACGGCTTCCTGACCGCCCTGCTGGTGCCCGTGTTCGTGAGGCTCCTGTAGGTCGGGCTGGAGCGGAGCGGAAGCCCGACAGCAAGACTCTTTATCCGCTTATGTCGGGCCTCGCTGAGCTCGGCGCCGACCTACGGCGCAGCACCACCAGCAACCCGTCCAGCGGCTTGCCCCGGTCAAGGCGCGGCACCAGCGGCTCCAGCATTTCCACCTCCAACCCCGCCGCCTCGGCGGCCGCCCGCACATGCGCCTCCGAATGGGCGTAGCGGCGCGACTCCTGCAGCACGAACCCGTCCGCCGCCCGTTCCACGCTGAAGGCGAAGCGCCCACCCGGCACCAGCGCCGCGGCTGCCGCCCGCATCACCGGGTCCAGGTCGCCGAGATAGACCAGCACGTCGGCTGCCAGCAGCAGGTCCCAAGCCCCCGGTTCCGCCCGGAAAGCCTCCACCAGTTCCCCCACCCACAGCCGGTCATAGATGCCGCGGGCGCGGGCCTTTTCCACCATGCGGGGCGACAGGTCGAACCCGGCGAGCGTGCCGGCCAAGCCCCTCGCCTCCACCCCCATCAACCCGGTTCCGCAGCCCGCGTCCAACACCCTAAGCCCGGCCCCATCGACAAGGCCCAACCGCCCCAGCGCCTCCCGCAGCTTCCCCGGCACGCCATAGCCCAGCTTGCCCACCAGATGCTGGTCGAACCGGTCGGCATACTGGTCGAACAGGGCGCGCACGAAAGCCGGGGTCAGTTCGCCACCGCTTCCGTCGATCCCGTCAAGGAGCACCTTCGCGCCGGCCGTATCCGCCGGATCGGCTTCCAGCGCGGCCTCCAGCACGTCCCGGGCCTTCCGCGGTTCCGCCAGCTCGATCCAGGCTCGGGCGAGGGCGACGCCCGCGGCGGCCCGGGCCGGGTCCATGGGGTGGGCCTGGCGCAGGGCGGGCTCCAGCACCTCCGCCGCCAGCAACGGTTCCCCCGCCTCCCGCCAGACATGGCCCAGGGAAGCAAGGCCTGACAGGTCCCGCGGGGCCAGGAAGCGCGCTTCCCGCGCGTGGGACAGGGCGCCGTCCCGCTCCCCCACCGCCAGCAGCAGCCGCGCCAGCAGCCGATGCAGGGCGGCATCGTCAGGACGCCGGTCGAGGGCCGCCGCGGCCACGGCCCGCGCCTCCGCCACCTGCCCGTCGCTGGCCAACGCCTCAGCGAGCAGCCGCTGCCATTCCAGGCGCCCAGGCTCGGCCGCCACCGCAGCCCGGGCATGGGCCACCGCCGTCCCGTCGGCTTGGTCGGCCAGCAACTCCGCCAGCAGGGCGTGCGCCTCACCGACGCCGGCGTCCAGGTCAAGCGCCGCGCGGGCGTGGGCCAGGGCCGCCGTCCTGTCGTCCCGGTACAGCGCCTCCTGCGCCGCGGCCAGGGCCGCCTCCACCCCCTCACCCACCGGCACGCCGACGACTGGCACCATACCCCTCCGCGAGAAAAGCGAGACCCGGTGCCGTGGGGCACCGGGTCGGGGATATGCGCTTCGGCCGCGTTCCGGTCAATCCGGGGGCCTCGTGCCAAAGTTCAGGCGGCGTCCGCCTTGATCATGGCATAGAGCTGGTCCTTCAGGCGCAGCCGCGCGACCTTCAGGGCTTCCAGGCGCTCGTCGGTGGCGGCCTCCGCCCCGCTCTCGATGCGGTGAACCGCATGGTCGGTCTCATGGTACTCGGCGAAAAGCCGGGCGAAGTGGTTGTCGTTGAGCTTCAGGGCATGGATGCGCTCCCGGTGTTCCGGGAACTCATGCACCAAGTCATGTTTCTGGAGGCTCACGTCTCTCTCCCTTATCTGCCCGGATTGGGCGTTGGAGAAAGCATCCTCCCGCGCAAAGGTTGGCTCATTGACACAGGTCAACATGTCGGGCCGCCCCGTACGGATGGGCTAGTCCACCCCTTATGTGCGATTCCGGGTTGACGGGATGCGGAAACTTTGTGATTGCTATGCGGCCGGCGCATGGTGCCGGTGACAATGTCAGGGAGCGGTCGTCGAACAGCGTATCGGCGGCCTGTCAGGAGCGGCCCGCAGCCACGCGGGCGGAACGGACCGGTGGGATGTCCCCCGGGCCACGGATCGAACGGAGGGACGACATGAAGCACAAGCGCGCCCGCGCCGCCGCCCGTCCCCAGCCGGATTCCCGCCTCGCCCTGGCCCTGCTCCTGCTCTTCAGCCTGCTCCTCCTCGCTGCCGCCCCGGCCCGCGCCGGCACCTGCCTGGAGGAGATCGTCCAGGCGGAGAAGGACTACAAGATCCCCCGCGGCATGCTTCTCGCCGTCTCCCTGGTGGAGACGGGCGCCTCCGGCACCCCCGTCGCCTACGCCCTGAACGTGAAGGGCCGCGCCGTCATGGCGAAGACGGAGCTGGACGCCGCCAAGCACCTGCGTGACGCCAAGGGCAACCTGCGGAGCAACGTCTTCGCCGGCTGCATGCAGCTTTCGGTCAGCCACCACAAGAAGGCGTTCACCCCGGTCGAGCGGATCGTGAACCCGGCCGAGAATGTGCGCTACGCCGCCAAGTACCTGCTCCGCCTCCGGACGGAGACGGGAAGCTGGGGCGCCGCCGTGGCCCGCTACAATGGCGGCACCGGCAAGACCGCCATGGCCTACCAGTGCAAGGTGCGTAGCCGCCTCGTCGGCCTGGGTGCCGGCGACTCCGCCGCCCTGATCGACGGCAAGCGCTGCCCCAGCGACGACCCGGCCGCCGTCTCCCCCAAGACCCGCCGCACCTTCCAAGAAGCCCAGGTCCCGGTGGGCTGATCCCCACCCGGGCAACAGTTTCGTCGGCGAACGGTAACCCTGCCATTCCGCATGGGCGGTGGCGGCACCGGGTGGAATGGGCCAAGTCTGTGCCGCCCTCCCCGTTGCCCCGGCAAGTCCGATGACAGCAACCCCGGCGACCGCCGGTGCCCCCGGTTCCGTGGCTGCGGCCATCGCCAGCATGGTCTGCGCGGTGGCCCTGTTCGCCACCATGAACGCGATGATCAAGTCGCTCGGGGATACCTACCCGGTCAGCCAGATCGTCTTCTTCCGCTCACTGTTCGCCCTGGTGGTGCTCTGGCCCATGATCTGGAGGGCCGGCGGCTGGAAGTCGCTGAAGACCGAACGGCCCTGGGGCCATGCCTGGCGTTGCGCCGCCGGCGTCAGCGCCATGACCTGCGGTTTCACGGCCATCACCCTGCTGCCCCTGGCCCAGGCGGCGGCCTTCTCCTTCACCGCGCCGCTCTGGACGACACTGCTGGGCGTGCTGCTGCTGGGGGAGCGGGTGCGCTGGCGGCGCACGGTGGCGCTGGTCGTGGGCTTCCTGGGTGTGCTGTTGATGCTCCGCCCCGACTCGAGCCTGCTCACCGGGTTGATGCAGGGCGATGCCCGGGCCCTGGGTAGCCTGCTGGGCGTCACCTCCGCCATCCTGGCCGCCCTGGCCATGATCTCCATCCGGCGCCTGTCCACGTCGGAGCCCAGCACCACCATCGTCTTCTACTTCATGGTCACCGGGGTGGTGGCCAGCGGCCTTGCCCTGCCCTTCCACTTCGTCCTGCCGGACCTGCCAGACCTTGTGACCCTGGTGACCATCGGCCTGGTCGGCGGTGTCGCGCAGGTTCTGCTGACCCGCGCCTACCGCGGCGCCCCGGTGGCGGTGGTGGCGCCCTTCGACTACACGGCCATGGTCTGGGCCACCGGCTATGGCTACCTGATCTGGGGTGAGCTGCCGGACAGCCTGGTGATCCTCGGCGCGCTGGTGGTGGTGGGCAGCGGGGTGTACATCACTCTGCGTGAGGTGAAGCTCGGCGTCCCCCGCCCGCGGGAGACGACGCCGGCCGCCAAGGGCTCATGACTCGCAGCAATTCGTGACGGCCAAGGATGAACTACCGACACGCCTACCATGCCGGGAACCCGGCGGACGTGGTGAAGCACGCGGTGCTCTGCCTGCTGCTGCAGAAGCTGACCGCGAAGCCCGCCCCTTTCTGCGTGCTGGACACCCATGCCGGCATCGGCGGCTACGACCTGGACGCCACGGAGGCGCAGAAGACGCGGGAGGCGGAGGCCGGCATCCGCCGCCTGCTGGCCCTCCCCGACCTGCCCGTGGCGCTCGCCCCCTACCTGGAAGCCGTGCGCGCGCTGAATCCCGGCCTTGCGGAGGGTAAGGTACCCCTGCGCCACTATCCCGGCTCCCCCCTGCTGGCCCGCCATTTCCTGCGGGAACAGGACCGGCTGGTGCTGGCCGAGCTGCACCCCGACGATGCCCAGACCCTGCGCCGCGCCTTGCAGGGGGAAAAGCGCGCCGCGGTCCACCACATGGACGGCTGGCTGGCCCTGAAGGCCCATCTGCCACCCAAGGAAAAGCGCGGCCTGGTCGTCATCGACCCGCCTTTCGAGGCCACGGACGAGTATGGCCGCCTTGCCGCCGCCCTGGCCCTGGTGCACCGGCGCTGGGCCACGGGCCAGGTGCTGGCCTGGTATCCCATCAAGGACCGCGCCAGCGTCTGGAGGCTGCACCAGCAGATGGAGGACCTCGGGATCCCCAAGGTGCTGGCGGCAGAACTGACCTGGTCAGAGGATGACCGCAGCGACCGGCTGAACGGTTCTGGCCTGATCCTGGTGAACCCGCCCTGGCAGTTGGACGCCACGCTGGCGGAGCTGCTGCCCGCCTTGCACCGGCTGCTCGGCGGCAGGCAAGGCGGCGGGCGGGTGGATTGGATCGTGCCCGAGGCGGCATGAAAAACCCCCGCAGGCGTACCTGCGGGGGCGAAGATTTCATTGTCGAAGAAGCCGTGAGGTTCAGGCGCTCTTGCGCATGTCCTCGGCCTGCTCCTCCGCCCGCTGGGTGATGCGGCGGGTGGCGTCGTTGGTGATCTGGCTGGCCAGCTCGGACATGCGCTGGCTGGTCTTCAGCAACTGCTCCATCTCCGTGCGCACCAGGTCCTGCTGGGCAGTGACCAGGTCCGTCAGGGTGCGCGCGCCGGTCAGGGCCTTGGTCTGCTGGGTCCAGCGGTCCAGGGCGCCCTGGGTGTAGGCGAACCACTCGCGCCACACGGTCTGGAAGCCGTCGGCCACCACGGACTGGGCGGACATCACGGCGTCCATGTTGCGGGTGGCCCGCTCGGACATGGTGCGGCCGGCCTTCACCGCCTCATCCGACAGGCGGCCGAACTGCTCGGCCGCGGCGCCGGTGGTGCGTTGGGCGGTTTCGGCCGCCGTGCCAGCGCCGGCCTGGAGGGCCTGGCTGGCGGTCTCGGTGGTCTGCCGGGTGGCCTTGCCGAAATCCTGGGCCGCATCCCGGGTCTCCGCCGCCCGCTTCTGCGCGTTCTCCTTCGCAGTCGCAACAGTGTCCTTGACAGCGACGGCCAAATCCTTGTCAGCGGTCATTACATTTCTCCTCGAAATCCCGAGTAATTCTGTTGGCAGAACGTTTGCTGCAACAACGAACGCTCATGCTGCGCCGCCGTAATAACATGCCATCGGCGCAACAGGTCAGTGAAAACCGACCTGTCGTTCCGATGGAACATTGGTTGATTCGCGGTAGGCCCTGGGTATTACCTGGATTTCGTAGGCGAATTCAGCCCGTCCCTCACCCCGCGTGGGAAGGCGTGAAGGTTGGCGGGTCGCTGGCCGGGAAGGTTCCTTCCACCGCCTCCTCCACCAGATCCTCCTGGTGGTCCTCCGGCAGTTGGCCGCGGTTGGCCATGGAGTCCGGCCGCGGTCCGGCGAAGACCTCGGCCAGGGCGGGGTCCCGCGGCGCCTCCCGCCAGACCGCCCGTTGGCGGTCGATCCGGCCCCGGCGAAGGCCGCCGCCCATGGCTTGGTAAGCCGGGCAGTGGCCACTTACGGCGCGGACCAACAAAAGGCCGCCCAAGGTCGCCAGGGCGGTCCCGCCGCCGCGGCCCCGGTCCATGCCGAGCGCCAGCAGCGCGCCGCCGAGTCCCCCGGTCAGGATGCGCTCGGCCGGGCTGACATTCACCGGCCCGATGGGCAGGAAGCTGGAAAGCTGGTCGCTGGACAGGCGCACCGCGGTCTCCCCTATCTCAATGGTGTGGACAGAAAGGCAACGGGCGGGGCGCGCGCCGGGTTCCCGGGAAGTCTGCGGCAATAACCGTAGGGATTGTGACGTTGACAAGTGCGGCACAGCTTCCAATCATCCGCCATCCCCTGGCGACATGAGCCCTCGATGGCCAGCCTGACCACCCAAGTCACCGACTCCCTGCACGGCCAGCCTGCGGACGGCATGCATGTGGAGGTGTTCTGGCTCGGCCCGAACGACGCCATCCATCCCATCCGGGAAATGGTGACCGGCCCGGACGGCCGCCCGTCCCGCCCCGCCATGGTAGGGCGCGAGTTCGAGCGCGGGGAGTATGAGCTGCGCTTCCGCGTCGGCGACTATTTCCGCGCCTTCTCGATCATAGAGGCGGAACCGCGCTTCCTGGGCGTCATCGCCGTGCGCATCGGCATCGCGGATGCGGAGCAGGACCACCATGTGCACCTGGTCGTCAGCCCCTGGTCCTACACGGTGTTCCGGGGTTGATCGCCCCTAATCCGAACGGACTACCAATTTAAGCATGCGCGGCGCTCTGTTTTTCAGCACACTCCCCCGACGCTGGCCGTGGGATGGGCCAGTGCTTGAAGACCAGGGGGCTAGGATGGGTGTGCAGCGGCCGTTCATGGCGGAACTCCAGCGGGCCAAGCGGGTGCAGGAGGGGCGCGGCGGCATCCCCGAACCGGCGGCCAGCCAACCTTCCCCGGCCGCCGCCCTGCCCCCGCCCGTGGTGGTGGCGGACAACAGCGAGGTGCTGGCCGCCATCCAGGCCGTCGGCCACAAGCTGGACCGGTTCCTGACCGTCGACCATACGCATATCGAGAAGATCCAGCTGGAGGTGGCCGATATCGCCGGCCGCATCAAGGCGACGAAGGTGGAGATCGCCGCCCTGCGCCACCCACTGGCATCGGAAGACAAGTTTCAGGAGGCAAGCCAGCAGCTCACGGCCGTGGTGAAGTCTACGGAGGCGGCCACCAACGCCATCATCGGCGCGGCCGAGGAGATCGAGGACATCGTCAACGAAGTCCGCTCCCAACTCCCCGAAGGTTACCAGAACAGCCGGCTGAAGGACCTGAACGAGGTCATCCTGCGCATCTTCGAGGCCTGCAACTTCCAGGACCTGACCGGCCAACGCATCACCAAGGTGGTCCAGGCCCTCACCTTCATCGAGGAGCGGGTGGAGGGCATGATGTCGGTCTGGCACGCCAAGGAGTTCGAGGCCCTGCCCCTGCCCCCGTCCATCGCCAAGAAGGACGAGCACCTGGAACTGCACGGTCCCGCCCACGAGAAGGACACGATCAGCCAGGCGGACATCGACGCGCTGTTCGACTGACCGGGCGCGGCCCGGCCCTGCCGCTCAGGCCGCGTGGCCGGGGCGGCGGGCGCAACGGGCCGCCAGCACGGCCACCTGGGTACGGTTCCTGGCGCCCAGCTTCTGCATCATGGCGCGCACATGCACCTTCACGGTGCCTTCCAGCACGCCCAGGCGCCGCGCGATCTCCTTGTTGGAGCAGCCTTCCACCAACAGCTCGAAGATTTCCCGCTGGCGGCCGGTCAGCGTGCCCAGGCCCGCCATGTCCAGCCCACCTGACGGTATCGAGGGCGCCTCCGGAACCAGTGACGGCCGCGGCATCAGGACATAATCCTCCCCCGACAGGGCCAGGGCGACCGCGTGCTCCAGCACGTCGCTGGGGTCGTTCTTCGAGAGCACGGCCCGCACACCGGCGGCCAGGAACCCGCGTGCCTCCGCGCCCGTGGGGCCGCTGGCCATCAGGATCACCGGCGTCGGGGCCACGGCGGCGGTGAAGCCGGCGACCTGGACCGCCTTGTCCTGACCCAACCCGTCCACGTCCATCACGATCAGGTCCGCCGCGGTGCCGCGGCGAAGCATCTCCCCCGCCTCGTCCAGTGTGGCCGCCTGCATGACCTGCGCGCCGGCATGGTGCGACGTCAGGGTGAGGGCAAGGCCATGCCGCACCAGCGCCTGCGGGTCGATGACCAGGAAGCTGCGCCTGTGCAGCGCCGTCACGGGCCGCGGTGTCGCCTGGGGGGCCACCGTCGACAGGACGACCGGTGCGGAAACCCGAACGGCCGCCATGTTCCGCAGTGCCATGCTCATCCCGAGCCTCCTTGCCTTGACCCACAATCCCGTGTTAACGGTGTGTCAACGTATACTACCGAGGTAAGACTTGGCGCAAGTATGACGTAGGGCTTAAATGAAATTTGGGATTACGGCCGGGCTCCGGTGAGTGAACCTGATGTTATCCTCATTATGTTTCGAATTTCGATGTAATTTTCCCTTCCCCTCCACTCGGCCTTGTCTGGGCTTTTCCTAAAATGCAAGGGAATGAGGCGGCGATGCAGAAGACCAACGTGATGCTGGTGGACCATGACCAGCTTTTCAGCGCAGCCCTGGCCGCCCTGCTGGCCGAGGAAGGGTATGGTGCGGACAGCCAGCACGCCGATCTTGAAGACGCGTTGGAGGAGCTGGCAGGCCCCGATGCTCCGGAGGTGGTGATGGTGGATCCCGGTTGCCTGGCCGGCGACCCGCTGACCGCCTTGCGCCGCCTGCGCCAAGCCCTTCCTGAAGGCAGGCTGATCGTCATGGGCGCGGCTCTGGGCGATGAGGCGTTGCGCGCCAGCCTGACGGCCGGGGCGGACGGCCATGTCTCCAAGGCCGCCGCCTTCGACACGGTGCTGCGGGCCGTGCGGCTGGTGATGCTGGGACAGGCGGTCTTCCCCTCCCGGGCACTGGAAATCTGGGAACCGGGCGCCACCCATGGCGCCACCGGATCGGCGGCGACGTCGGAGTTGTCGCGACGGGAGACGCAGATCCTGGCCTGTGTCCTGGGCGGCCAGTCGAACAAGGCCATCGCCCGCCGCCTGGACATCACCGAATCCACGGTGAAGATGCACTTCAAGAATGTGATGCGGAAAATCCAGGCCAGCAACCGCACCCAGGCCGCGGTATGGGCCATTGACCACGGCATCGCGCCGATGGCGTCCTGACGCCGAACCGCCCTTTCCCATTGAAAAAGGGGCGCCCCGGGGGGCGCCCCTTTCCGTTCCGCAAACCCGTCGGGACTTACGGGAACAGGATGACCGCACGGCGGTTGGACGGCTCGCGCACATTGTCGGCGGTCGGCACCAGCAGCTCCGTCTCGCCACGGCCGGCGGTGGCGATCTGGTCGGCGGTCAGGCCCTGGGACACCAGGAACTCCCGCACGGCGGCAGCGCGCGCCTCGGAGAGCTTCTGGTTGTAGGTGGGGGAGCCCGAGGTGTCGGTGTAACCGGTCACCTGCACGGCGGCCACCTTGCCGGTCATGGCATCACGGGCCACGTTGCGCAGCACCTGCTCCGCGTCGGCGGTCAGGGTCGACTTGTTCCAGTCGAAGAAGACCGTGAAGTTGCGGCTGATGGTCGGGGCCGCCACGGCGGGCTGGGCCACCGGCGCCGGCTGCTGGACAACCGGCTGCGGCGCCGGGGTCGGGGCGACCGTGCGGGTGGGGGCGCCGAACAGGACGCGGATGCCGACCAGGACACTGTGGTTGTCGTAGTCGAACTCGAAGTTGTTGCCGGTGGTGGTGGCCATCTTCACCGGCTCCGCCCGCAGGTACCGGTAGCTCAGCGTCGCGTCCATGTTGGACAGGATGCTGTAGTTCAGGCCGGCGTTCAACTGGTAGGCGACGGTGGTGTCCTTCTCATCCGCGAACTGGTTCGCGCTGAACAGGGCACCGGCGTCCCGCAGGCCGATGCGGGCCACACCGACGCCGCCGCCGAAGAAGGGGCTCAGCGGGGTGCCGGTGTCGATGCTGTAGGCGGCGACACCCATCAGGGTCAGGGCGGAGGTGCTGCCGTTGCCGCCGGAGCGGCCGGCGACGCCGCCGACGATGTCACCGATGGTGTGGACACCGTAGCCACCCTCGACGCCGAAGCGCAGGCCGTTGTCCAGCTGGTAGCCCAACTCGACGACGGAGCTGATCGCCGTCTTGAAGTCCGCCTTGTTGGTCACCGGGCCGTTGTACTTCGTGTCCTCCAGCCAGCTCGCGCCGACCTGGGAACCGAAATAGAAGCCCTGGGTGGTCTCGGCCAGAGCCGCGGCGGGGATGGCGGCCGCCAGGGCGGTCCCCAGCAACAGGGTACGGAAAGTCATGGTTGCTTCTCCTTATGGGGCCGCACGTGACGGCCCACTCCCGAGCTGCCGCCCCGTTCTTGGCGCGGGGCGGCGTGAAAATGGGTGAGGGCGGCCGGAATCCGGGCCGCCCGTTCGCGCAAGACTTACCCAAATCGTTTTAGTGACGCAAGCTGGCAACATTGTGGCGAATCGGCCTAAGCCGTTCGGGGAGGCGCAATATTTTCGGGCGGGAACGGTGCGGAGCGCGTCAGGCCGCTTCCCGGAAGACGGCCACGGCGCGGTGGCCGGCGGCTGTCGCATCGGCGAAGGTGTGCCCGTGCAGGCCCGTCAGGGCCGGGTGCACAGCGTGGAACACGACCCGCTCACCCTCTTCCGGCACGGCGATGCCGAGGGGCTCCTCATCCAGCTCGATCACGATGGGCGGAGGGGTTCGCATGGCCTGACTCGTCTTCCCGCAATGCAGTCATGCCCCGGCGCAAGCAGGGCGGGGGCGGTCTAGCAGGCCCCCATGTTCCCCTGCCATCGCGGTTCCATGACGTTCCTGTCACAAGTCCGGGTCAGCGGCATGCCCGCCCGGCGACCGGCGCGGGTTCCTTCCGGCGTGGGAGGCACTATGGTTACGGCGGACCCCATGATGAGCCGAGACCCGCCGTGACCGCACAGCCCACCTCCCCCCTCCGGTTTCCCTTCGCCGCGCCCCCGCCGGAGGGTGAGGTCGCGGAGGTGGCGCCGGGGGTGCTGTGGCTGCGCATGCCCCTGCCCTTCGCGCTGGACCATGTGAACCTCTGGCTGCTGCGCGACGGGGAAGGCTGGGCCGTGGTGGACACGGGCATCTCCAGCAACCGGACCCGGGCCATCTGGGAAACCGTCTTCGCCCAGCACCTGGGTGGCCTCCCGGTCAGCCGGGTCATCGTCACCCATTTCCACCCGGACCATCTGGGCCTTGCCGGCTGGATCACGGAGAGGTTCGGCGTCGGCCTCTGGATGACCCGGACCGAATGGCTGCTGGGCCGCATGCTGTCCCTGGACGGCGGCCCTGACCTGCTGGCGTCCAACCGGCGGTTCCATGAGGAGGCGGGCCTCACCGCCGACCAGATCGCCGCGCTGGAGGAGCGCGGCCACGCCTTCCCCAAGGGCGTGCCGAGCGTGCCCGCCGGCTTCACCCGCATGGTGGATGGTGGGGAGTTGCGCATCGGCGACCACACCTGGCGCGTGACCACCGCCGGCGGCCACGCGCCGGAGCATGCCTGCCTTACCTGCGCCGACCTG
This sequence comes from Aerophototrophica crusticola, assembly GCF_012913305.1. Classification (NCBI taxonomy): domain Bacteria; kingdom Pseudomonadati; phylum Pseudomonadota; class Alphaproteobacteria; order Rhodospirillales; family Rhodospirillaceae; genus Aerophototrophica; species Aerophototrophica crusticola. Next base: position 1,608,177 of record NZ_CP051775.1, read on the forward strand.
GGCCTGTTCATCGCCGGCGACATGGTCCTGCCGCGCATCAGCCCGAACGTCAGCGTCTGGCCCAGCGAGCCGGAGGCCGATCCCCTGTCCGATTTCCTGGAAGGCCTTGCCAAGCTGAAGGCGGGTCAGCCCGACAGCCTGCTGGTCCTCCCCTCCCACGGCCTGCCCTTCCACGGGCTGCACGCCCGCATCGACCAGCTCGCCGCCCACCACCAGGAGCGGCTGGAAGAGGTGGTCGCCGCCTGCCGGCTACGGCCCACCAGCGTGGGGGAGCTGACCGGCATCCTGTTCCGCCGCCCCATGGACGCCCACCAGCTCAGCTTCGCCGTGGGCGAGGCGTTGGCGCACCTGAACCACCTGCTCCAGCAGGGCCGCCTGTCGCGGGAGCGGGATTCCGCCGGCGTGCTTCGCAACCGCGCCGCCTGAACCGCGGTCAGGCCACGAGCTGGAACTGGCTGGGGTCATCCAGCACAGAGGCGGCAAGGGTCTTCAGGGTCCGGGGGTCACCCACTTGGCGAAGCCGGACGTGGGTATTGCCCAGCGCATCCTCGCTGAGCCCTACCACCTCCCAGAGCATGGCACCGAATCCCAGCTTGCGATAGCGCTGTCCCGGGATGATCTCGCGACGTCGCCGGATCAATCCGGTCTCCCTGGCTACGGGCCTGTCGCGGGTGGAACAGGGGCAGCCCGCCCGTGTTCCGCAGGGCCGGGAGGATCCGGGAACGTTGCCGCTGCCGGGCCGTTAGGGACCCCATGACAAACAACCTTGATGCCCTGGCCGTCGCCGTCCTGCTCGTGAGGGAGTTGGGTGACGATGCCGTCATCGTCAGCCGCAACCGCCTGGTGGAGCTGACCGCCGCCGACAACCGCCGTGCCGCCGCCTTCTGGCGGGCCGTCATGGAAGCCTGCGAGGACCGCCTGTCCACGGCCCCGACGCCCCTGCCGGGCACCGGTCCGGGCGTGGCCTCCCATCCCGGCATGACCATGCACTGACGGCCGGGCCGACCGGTCTTCAGCGAAGGGTCATCAGCAGCAAGGTGGCAAGGCCGGCGGCAAGGCCCAGCAGCAGGCTGCGCCGGGCCAGCAGGAACACGCCCAGCCCCACCGCCGCGGCCAGGGCCCGCGCCTCCAGGGATGCCGCCGCCAGCGGGCCGATGGGCAGCAGGATCATGCGGGCCACCAGCCCGGCCAGCAGGGCGTAGGCGACGCAGCCCACCCACTCGAACAGCGGTCCGGCCGGGTCGATCCGCCCACCCAGCAGGACCCCCAGCCCGCGCCAGACATAGGTCACGGCCGCCGCCACGGCCAGGGCGGCAAGCAGGATCAGCGGGTCAGACATCATCCGGTGCCTCCCCCACGGGGGCCGGCGGCGCCGGTCGCTCCTTCGGCAGGGCACGGTTCACCAAGAAGGCGGCCGTCCCGCCCACCAGCCCCGTCGCCAGAAGCCCCCATTCCCCGCCCAGCCAATGGAACACGGGCCCCAGGACGGTGCCGAACGCCAGGGCCAGGACCTTGGACCGGGGCCGCAGGTCCAGCAGGAACAGCAGCAGGAAATAGAGCGGGTTCAGGAAGACCAGGGCGAGGGTCACCGGCTTGGGCACCAGCCCCGCCAGGAAGAACCCGGCCGCCGTGGACACCAGGGTGATGGTCCAGAGGCTGACGGCGAAGGTGGCGAACCAGGCGAAGCGGTGCTCCTGCGCCAGCCGCGGCGTCTCCCGCATGCCGTTGGCCCAGGAGGTGACGGCGATCAGGTGCGCGATGGCGTAATAGCGCCAGGAGCCAACCCCGGGCCGGCGCAGGGACGGCAGCAGGGTCACGGTCATGGGCATCAGGCGGGCGTTGGTCAGCCCCACCGCCATGCCGATCACGAGCAGCGACGACCCGAGCGCCGCCAACTCCACCAGCGCCACCTGCCCCGGCAGAGCCCAGCCGGTGGCCGTGCTGGCCAGCCCGAACCACAGGGGGAACCCCGTTTCCCGCACCAGGGAGCCGAAACCCAGGTAGCTGGCGGCCAGGACGAGACCTGGGATCCCGAACGCTTCCCGCAGCGCGGCGCGGATCACCGCGCCGCGGGCCACCGGCACCCCATCCCTGCCCATCCCGGCGCGGCTCAACCCGCCGAGCCGGACCCGGCGGTCTTTGCCTGTTCCTTCTTGGCCGGAGCCTTGGCGGCGGGCTTCTCCGCCGGCTTCGGGGCGGAGGGGGCGGCCACGCTGATGGCCTGGGCGGGCTGGTCGCAACGCGGCGCGGCGGCGACGCGGACGATGCCGGCGGACTCGCCATGGGCCAGGATGGCCTTCTGGACGTCCTTGTCCGGCATGGACATGGCCTTGCCCACCACCGGCACGTGGTTCTCACAGAAGATCTGGGCGCTCAGCGCGATGGCACGCTGGGACATCTCGTTCGCCAGCCGGGTGCGGAAGCTGTCGAACTCCTTGGTCGGGTTCCGGGAACCGGCGCGCTTGAAATGGCCGATCAGCGACTTCTCCCAGCCCTGCACCGCCGCCTGGTGCTTCAGGGTGAACATCTTGTACTGGGCGAACAGGGAGGGACCGTCCTTCGGGTCCATGGCCTGGCAGGTGAGGCCGACCACCATCAGCTCCGTATGCAGGCGGATGGCCTGCTCCGCCTCGAACTCCGCGGGGGTGTAGCAGGGGGCCTTGGCAGCGGCCTTGCTGGGCTTGGGGGTGGCCTTCTTGGGCGGCGTCGGCTCCGCGGCAGCGACGGGCAGCGTGGCCGGCAGGGCCAGGGCGGCGAGGACGGTCAGGGCGGTACGGAGGCGCGGCATCGGGGTTTCCGGGACCAAGGGGATGCGGGAAAACGGGGATCTGCGGCGCGGAGAATGCCCGAAGGCCCGCTCGCGCCGCAAGTACGGGCTGACGGGCCAGGCCCTCGCGCAGTATTGTCACGCCGCTTCCCGCATCGCTCAACAGGCAACAATGGCGCGAATCGGCATCGACCTCGGCGGCACCAAGATCGAGGGTATCCTGCTGGGCGAGGACGGCGCCGAACGGGCGCGGCGGCGGGTGCCCACCCCCGCGGCGACTATGCCGGGACCGTCGCCGCCATCAATGGTCTGGTCCGGGCGTTGGAGGCGGAAGCCGGACCGCGCACCTGCACCGTCGGTGTCGGCATTCCCGGCGTGGTCTCCCCGCGGACGGGGCTGGTGAAGAACGCCAACTCCACCTGGCTGATCGGCCATCCCCTGGACAAGGACCTGGAGCGGGCCCTGGGCCGGCCGGTGCGGCTGGAGAACGACGCCAACTGCTTCGCCGTGTCCGAGGCGACGGACGGGGCCGCCGCCGGGGCGCACACGGTCTTCGGCATCATCATCGGCACCGGGTGTGGCGGCGGGATCGTGGTGGGCGGCCGGGCGCTGGTGGGCCGCCATGCCATATCAGGGGAATGGGGGCACAACCCCCTGCCCTGGCCCACCCGCGATGAATGGCCCGGCCCTGACTGCTTCTGCGGACGCCGGGGCTGCCTGGAACGCTGGGTATCCGGGCCGGCCTTCGCGGAAGACCACCGTCGGACCACGGGGGAAGACCTGGCGACGGCGGAGATCGTGGCCCGGGCCGAGGCGGGCGACCCGGCCGCCTCCGCCAGCCTGGACCGCTATGTGGACCGCCTTGCCCGCGGCCTGGCGGGCGTGGTGAACCTGCTTGACCCGGATGTGGTCGTGTTGGGCGGCGGCATGTCGAACGTGGCCCGGCTCTACAGGGACTTGCCCGCCCGACTGTCCGCCTGGTGCTTTTCCGACGGGGTGGACACACCCATCCTGCAGGCAAGGCACGGCGATTCCAGCGGCGTCCGCGGGGCCGCCTGGCTGTGGCAGCCGGGGGATTCCTGAAATCCTGTATTTTAAAGAACCGGCATCCCTGCCCGAAATCCGCACCGATTCGCGTTTTTCAAAAGCGGATGGCACCAGGGATGGTGTCCCGACCCGGAACAGCCCCCATTCGGTTGCCCGTACCTTTCAAAACACCGGGTTTCCCGGCTACTTTCGGGCTACGCGAAGCGGGACCTTTTCAAAAGCCCCCGGCGATTTTATAAAAACCGCGAACCTTTTGCCGGGGACCGGCGTTCTTCCTATAGAAATCCGTCCCGGTTTCGACCATATCTAACCTGCTGCTCCTGGCATATCTCCGTATCCGCCATGTTCAACGCCCCACGCGGGCAGAACATCGCGGCGGAGCATCTGCCGAACCCATGAATCCGCGTCATGACGCAAGAGCCTCTCTGGCAACCGAGTGACATCTTGACCGCCGAACCCGAAAACGATTCGGAATCCCCCAAGCGCCGGGGCCGCATTCCGCAAACCGCGTGGCCGCGAATCCTTGAGCGTTACAAGGCCGGGGCCACCCTGTCCGCCATCGCGCGTGAGTTCGACTGCACGCCGAGCGCCATCTCCTACATCGTCCGCAAGGCCGAGGCGGCCGGCGTGGGCGCCGAGGGGGGTGAGGCTGCGCCGGCCCAGGGTGAACTGGCGCCCGTGACCGCGCCCACCCCTGCCCCGGCACCCGCCCCGGTGGTGGAAGCCGCCCCGGTGCCGGAACCGGCCCCGCTGGCCCCGCTGGTCGAATCCACGCCGGTGCCCACCGGCGGTGAGGTCCGCTTGCCGGACCCCCTGCGCGGCGACACGCAGCGGGAGCCCGCCGCCAGGCTGGAACACCGGGGCGAAGGCCCGCGCCAGCCGCGCGCCGACCTGCCACCGCGTGAACCCCGGGAGCCGCGTCAGCCGCTGGAGGGTCGTCCCCAGGGTGACCGCCCGCCGCGCCCGCCGCAGGAAGGCCGTCCGGAGATGCGCCGCCCCGGCGGCGACCAGCCCCAGCGCCCGCCCATGGGCCAGGGCGGCCAGCCGCAGCAGCGCCCCTTCCCCCCGCGGGAGGGTGGCGAACAGCAGCAGCCCCGCGGTGACCGGGACCAGCGTTTCCAGAACCAGCGCTTCGAGCGGGGTGAGGGTGGCGACCGCGGCCAGCGCCCGCAACAGGACCGCTTCCGCAATGAGCGGGCTGATCGCGGCAACGACCGTGGCTTCCAGAATCGCGGCAATCGCGATGAGCTGGACTATGACGTGCCGGCCGGGCTGGAACTGTCGGACAAGCCGCCCGAGGCGACATATCCCTATCTGCGCCACCGCAACGCCAACCGGCTGGAAGCGGCGGAGGTGCCGTCCGTCCCCGCCGACCAGCGGATGGAAGCCGCGGCCAAGGCCGTGGCTGACGCCTACCGCGGTTGGAAAACGCAGGCCCCCGACGTGACCGCCCAAGTGCTGACCGACGCGTTGCATGAGCTGCGCAAGGTCGTCGCCCGGATGGAGATCGAGATGTCGGCCAGCCGGAAGGAAGAGCAGCGGTCAATGCCCCTGCCGAACTACCGGTACAACCAGCTCCCGGCGCCGCAGCAGTCCCGTAGCTGACGAGGGTCGGTGGTCAAGAGAAAGGCCCGGCTCCCACAAGGGGGCCGGGCCTTCTTCTTTTGAGATGGCCACTCTTTAGTCCCCATGTCGCGACTGACCAAGCGACGGACGCCAGAGCAAGATCGGAAATGGGTTTGGGGCGAACGTCGCGGCAGCGTCCCCTCCCCCAGAGGGGGAGGGACAGGGAGAGGGGTTGTCTTGTCTCCGGAGAAGGAAACCTTCGGCGAGGCTCCTGCTGTCCTGGTCGCACCACCCCTCTCCCTGTCCCTCTCCCCCGGGAGAGGGGACGGAACGGCGCCGTTCAACTGGCCCGACAGAGGAGACCCAGTCGCTACGTCCGTTGCCTCAGCTCCCTTCAGCGAAAGCAGGGATGCCTGTGGAGCGAAGCAGGACGCAGAGAACTTCAGCGAACTGATGCAGCCTAGAACCGCAGGATCGCCGCCACGGGGCTGTTGGCCGGCATCTGGTCCTCCGGCAGCTCATACACGGTGCCATCCTTGGCCACCACATGGCCGGCGGCATAGTCGATCAGTTCCCGGTCGCCTTCCTTCCGGTCGTGGTGCATCACGGCCCGCTGGGCGTCGGGCAGCCAGCGACCCCAGCACTGAGCGCCGGCCCGTACGAACAGGGTGTCCACCCGCCCCTGGGCCGCCGCCGTCACCACCTGCGCCGGATCGGCCACGCTCTTGGAGTTGTTGTCGCCGTTCAGCATGCGGAAGCGGTCCGCCGCGTTGCGCAGCCCCTGCTCGAACCGGGGCTTCACCAGCTCCAGGCTGCGGCGGTGCAGATCGTCCCGCGACAGGGAATCGGGCGGCAGGGTCAGGGCAGGTTCCACCAAGTGCTTGTACTTGCAGATGGTCTTGAAGTGCCCGGCCACCCGCTCGTCCGCCACCAGGACCAGGGGCGTGTGGGTGCCGCCCAGATACTGCTCCATGCAGCCGCTGAGCTGCTTCAGGTACTGCATCACCTCGTCGTTGGTGACCAGCTTCTGGCTGCCCGCCTCGGCATAGGCCGGCGCGTCGGAGGCATTGGCCGTCACCGGCTTGCGCACCGTCCCGTCATCGCGGCCCACGGCCTCGCCCTGGATGTTGGGGCCGCCGTTGAAAAGGTTGTCCATGCCCCGGGGCAGTTCCTCGGGCGGGATTTCCTGCAGGCCGGACTTGCCGCCCTCGAAGATTTGCGCCTGCTTCAGGCTGATGGCCAGAACGACGAAGCGCCCGCCCTCCGACACCACCGGCAGCAGGGGGCGCACATGGAACCGGTCATCGATGAACATCTGCTCCGGCACGCTGACCGGCAGCTTGAACGCATGGTGCCGCCCGGGGGACAGGAATACCGCGAGCCCCTCCTGCTGGTGGCGCCAATAGGCGCCGTCATGGACCAGGTCATAGCCGGGCTTCAGGATGGTGTCCGCGTCGGGGCCGCGCATGCCGCCCTCCACCAGCCGGCGGCGGGCCTCATCCAACTGGTTCCTCAGCCGGACGGAGTCCTGGCTGATCTCACGCCCGGCCACATGGGTCGGCAGGAAAATGGAAATCGCCGGGGCCGTCACATCGGCCATCAGCGCGTCAAGCTGTTCGCGGCTGAACATATGGTCCCTCGCGGTTGGGGCAGTGGCTTGTCGCCTTTGCCCATGCCAACCGGGGGAGGCGCGGGTCGGTTCCCCGCCAAACGCCCGTCAGGTCAGAAGCGCCGACCCGAACACGAACCAGCCGCACAGGGTGCCGAACATGCCGGTCACCGCCACGAAGTCCCGAACATAGGCGATCGTTTTCATCGTCTGCTCCCGTGTCGCGCCAACCGTGGCGGGTGGGTGGATTACCGTGACGCACCTCATCGCTACACCCCCAGCATGTCAGAACAAAAATGGAACAGCAAGCGGTTTGTTCTTTATCCGTTCCGCGTAAGTCTCTCCTCCGTTCTCCCGGGTGGTCAGGCGGTCAGGACACCCTCGTTCCCACCCGACCGGGCAAGATAGGCGCGGGTCACCGGCGCCACCTGCCCGTCCAGCCATTCGGCCATGGCCAGTTCCTCGGCCAGGCTTTCCTCCGCCAAGCGCCGCACCTCCGGCTCGCCCGCCTCCTCGGCCACCACGGCGATGATGCGGTAGTTCACCGCCTCCCATTGCTCGTAGGTGTAGGCGGCCATCAGGTCCTTCACGACCTCGTCATCCGCCATGCCGGTGAGGGCCGCCTGCACGAAGCCGCTGAGCTTGGCGCCCATGGTCTTCAGGGCGGACGTGTCCGCCCCCATCCGGTGCAGGGCCGCCTCCAGCCGCTCCGCCTGGTGCTCCGTCTCATCCCGGTGGCGCCGCAGCCGGTCGGCCAGATGGGGCTGGCTGCCGGCCCGCTGGATCTGCCGGTCCAGGATGCTCAAGGCCTCCTGTTCCATGGCATAGGCATCGCGCAGGTAGGCGACCAGGGTCTCGCGCGGGGTTGTCATGGACAGGGCCTCCAAGTCGCGGCACTTGTGTGTTGCCTGAACACCGCAGCCCGATGGGTGTTGCACGCCTGCCCCGATTCCTGACCCTAAGGTCAGCTTGCGGTACCCCTTGGCGGCATCCACTGTCCCGGCAGGCTTAACCCCGCATCCCAGCAAGACCCGCCCCCGTGTCCCCGCCGCCGCCCGACCTCCCCGGCCCAGGACTGCTCCGCCAGCTCTGGGACTATTGGGAATCCAGGCATCCCAAGGGTTTGCTGCCCGGGCGCCAGCACATCGACCCGTCAGACATTCCAACCCTGCTCCCCAACATCTTGCTGGTGGAACGGGTGGAGGGATACTACCGGTACCGTCTGGCCGGGACGCGAATCGCGGAACTGCTTGGGCGTGAGGTGACCGGAAGGCGCCTTGCCGACATCCCGCTGGGCGAGTCGGCCGTCCCCTGGGCCACACGACTGGATGAGATGTGGCAGGCGGGCATTCCCCTTTACGGGGCGGAGTCGGGGTGGAAACGGGGGTTCACCCTGCGTGAACTGCACTGGCTGGCCCTGCCCCTGGCCCGCGACGGCAGGCAAGTGGACATGGCCCTGTGCGGCCTGGATTGGACCTGACGCTCAGTTCCCGCCCAGGCCCCGGGACCAGCCCGTGGGCGCCCCGTACAGGGCGTCGATGCGGGCCGACGACCCGTCGGCGAGCAGGCTGTCCAGGGCCGCCTGCATGCGGTGGACGAGGTCCTTGTCCATGTCCCGATGGCAGGCCATCCCGCCCACCGAAGCGGACAGCCGCCAGACCAACCGCACCGGAACCCCTTCCCGTCGGGCCTGGAAGGTGCCGGACCAGACCCCCGCCGCGTACAGGTCCACCTCCCCCCGCTCCAGCCGCCGCAGGTTCGCCGCCCCGGGGTTGGTGTCCAGGGTGACCCCGCCCACCCGCATCACCAAGTCGCGCAGCCACCCCTCCAGGGCGCTGCGGTCCTGCACGCCGATGCGCAATCCCCGCAGGTCGTGCAGCCCCTCCACCTTGCGGTCCCAGTCGGCGCGGGAGAACAGGGCCCAGCCCCCCGTCATCAACGGCGCGACCCATTGGAACTGCGCCAGCCGTTCCTCGGTCAGGTTGGCCATGAACACGCAGGCGCGGGGATGCTCCTGCGCCAGGGCAAAGGCCTCCGGCCAGGGCAGCAGCCGCACCTCGAACGGCAGCCCGGCCCGGTCCATCAACAGGCGGACCTTGTCCATCGCCACACCGGCCAGCTTGCTTGTGGCGGTATCGGTGAAGTTGGCGGGCGGGTTCTCTTCCGTGGCCAGGATGATCGGCTCGGCCCAGGCGGGAAGGCAGGCGGCCAGCGCCATCAGGCAGGCGCCCAGCAATCGGACCAGAAACTCTTTCCGTCGTCGCCCAGGCATCCATTCCAACCCAGGATGATTAACACGATCGTACTCACACTTTTCGCCGGATGTACAGAATGGCGGTGAAACGGTCCGAAACCCCAAGCCTAGTACCATTGCAATGCGGAGGCGCACTGCACCCTGGAACGTCCTCCTTTTTGGATGCATGATGGTCGTGCCGAGGGGGGAAGCCCGCTGGCGCCCGAATGGGGGATGCGATGGAGAAGGCGGTCCAGCATTTGGGACGCTCGGCCACACGACCGGACCAAGCGTCGGGCAAGGGTGTCGTCGGGCCACAGCATGAGCGGTTGGCAACGATGGCCCGGGAACTCAACGCCGGTCCAGCCGTCCAGCGGCTTGCCGCGTTAGGCTTGAAGCCGGCAACGGATGCGACCGGACGTTCCGATCTTCCAGCCCCGCTGAGGAAAGGGATCGAGGCGCTGTCCGGCATCTCCATGGATGGCGTGCGGGTCCACCGCAACTCCCCGCTGCCAGCGACCATGCAGGCATATGCGTTCGCCCGGGGCCGGGACATACACCTCGGCCCGGGCCAAGAGCACCACCTGCCCCATGAGGCATGGCATGTCGTCCAGCAGGCGCAGGGTCGGGTATCGCCGACGACACAATTGTCCGCTGGGGTGGCAATCAATGACGACGCCCACCTTGAGCGGGAAGCGGACCTCATGGGCGCCCGCGCCTCCGGGTCCGGCGGGTCCGCACCCCTGGCCGGTGCCCTGGCCCCCCTTCACGTCGGCACGGCACCTGCCGCTCAGCGCCGCGCCGGCATCGAGTTCGAAACCTCTGTGGAGGCGCGCGTAACGGCGTCCTACCAACCCAATCAAGCCCCACTTTCCGGCTGGGTGGCACAGGACGAGACCATGGCGCAGTCGAACGGCTGGCAGATCGATTCGGACAACAGCAAGCTGGAGTTCGTCACCCATCCCCCGGTCAATCTCGCCGCGTTGCCGGCCGTGGCCACTGACATGCTGAACCATGTCAGCGCGCTTCCAGCGTCCCTGAATGCGGGCGCTGACCTGGGCACCTTGCTGAACATTGCAACGACGAAGCCCTACACCGTCCTTCCTTATGCCAACCGCAGGATCACCGGGGCGCCGCAAGGAACTGTTGGCATACCCTTCGACAGGCTTTTCTCCTTCTTCGACCTGCTTACCCATTACCAGATGGCGATGGGCGACCTGCAAGTGGCGCAGAACAAGGACGAGCTTCAGCAGGCCTGGAGAAGGTGGAAGGGCCTCCCGGAACGCAATGAAGCGGAGCGAGCCCAAAAAGCCGCAAGGAAAGAAAGACGGATCCAGTTTGGCCGAAACCTCAAGGCTGACCAGCGGCACCACGGCGCCATCTCAGCAAACACGGCCCGGACCTTCAGGGGCGTTGCCGCCGCGGTCAACCAAGCGACCGCCGGCCTCGGCAACGTTGCGCCAGCAGAGTTGGCCAAGCTGAAGGGGCTGCTGCATTTCCTTGGCCAGTACGCGACCTTCGGAAGCACAGAGAACCAGGGGTATGAGAAGAAGCGCTTCCCGGTCATGGCGCGCTCCTCCTTCCACAGCATGTACGCGGCGCTGGGCCAGGAAGCGAAAAACGCCTTTCCCGATGCCGCGACGGCTGTCGTCCAGCACCTGGGTTTCACCGTCGACACCACCCTCTTGCCTGGACGGCCTGGCGTCAGCTTCAACGTGGGGGGATGGCTTGACAGCATCCAGAACCCAACGGATGTGACGATCCCAGAACCGCAGCCACGGGTCGTCCAGTCAGATTGGATGACGGCACCAGGAAGCGTCCAGTATGAGGGCGGCCCGGTGGCGATGAACACCGACAAGTCCATGGGCAGCCTGGGCCTGGACAACGGCTTGGTCGTGGTCGAGTTGCGCCAGTTCCGGCTCAGGTCGACGGGGAACAGCTTCTCCATCGCTGCCGCCAGGCAATTGGTCAATGACCTCGCGGCCCTGGTGGCACGGGCCTGAGCGCTCCGTCCGGCAGGCCGGCAGGTTCGGTCACCCGCCTGCCGATCCTGCCAGGGAAGGCGGCCTCCCTCACTCCCACTCGATGGTGCCGGGGGCTTGCTGGTGATGTCATAGGTGACGCGGTTGATGCCGCGCACCTCATTGATGATCCGCGTGGCGACGCGGCCCAGGAAGCCGTGGTCGAACGGGTAATAGTCGGCGGTCATCCCGTCCACGCTCGTCACCGCACGCAGGGCGCAGGCATAGTCATAGGTCCGCCCGTCGCCCATCACGCCCACGGTCCGCACCGGCAGCAGCACGGCGAAGGCCTGCCAGATGGCGTCGTACAGGCCGGCGTTGCGGATTTCCTCCAGATAGATGCTGTCCGCCTTGCGCAGGATCTCCAGCTTCTCCCGCGTGATCTCGCCGGGGATGCGGATGGCCAGGCCCGGCCCGGGGAACGGGTGGCGGCCGACGAAGCTGTGGGGCAGGCCCAGCTCCCGGCCCAGCGCCCGCACCTCGTCCTTGAACAGCTCGCGCAGGGGCTCCACCAGCTTCAGCTTCATGCGCTCCGGCAGGCCGCCCACATTGTGGTGGGACTTGATGGTCACGCTGGGCCCACCGGTGAAGGAGACGCTCTCGATCACGTCCGGGTACAGCGTGCCCTGGGCCAGGAACCCGGCCCCGCCCACTTTCGCCGCCTCCCGGTCGAACACCTCGATGAACAGGCGGCCGATGGTCTTGCGCTTCACCTCCGGGTCGCTGACGCCCTCCAGCTCACCCAGGAAAAGGTCAGCGGCATCAACGTGAACCAGGGGGATGTTGTAGTGGTCCCTGAACAGGGTCACCACCTGCTCCGCCTCCCCCGACCGCATCAGGCCGGTATCCACGAAGATGCAGGTCAGCCGGTCGCCGATGGCCTCATGGATCAGCACGGCGGCGACGGAGCTGTCCACCCCGCCGGACAGGCCGCAGATCACCTTGCCCTCCTCGCCCACCTGGGCGCGGATGCGCGCGATGGCCTCCTGCCGGAAGGCGGCCATGGACCAGTCGCCGGTCAGCCCGGCCACGCCGAACAGGAAGTTGCGGATCAGCGCGTCGCCATGGGGGGTGTGGACCACCTCCGGGTGAAACTGCACGGCATAGAAGCGGCGCACATCGTCGGCGATGATGGCATAGGGCGCGCCCTCGCTCTGCGCCACGATGCGGAAGCCCTCGGGCAGCTTCGTCACCCGGTCGCCATGGGACATCCAGACCTGTTCCCGGGCGCCCACCTGCCACACTCCCTCGAACAGGGCGCAGGGCTCCTTCACGTCCACATAGGCGCGGCCGAACTCCCGCGTCTCCCCCGGCTCCACCTTGCCGCCCAGCTGCTCGCACATGGTCTGCTGGCCGTAGCAGATGCCCAACACCGGCACGCCCAGGGTGAACACGCATCCGTCCGCACGGGGGAGCCCGGTTCGGTCACGCTGGCCGGGCCGCCGGACAGGATGATGGCCCGCGGCCCGAAGGCGCGGATACGTTCCTCATTGGCGCTGAAGGGATGGATCTCGCAGTAGATCCCCGCCTCACGCACCCGGCGGGCGATGAGCTGGGTGACCTGCGACCCGAAATCCAGGATCAGCACCCGGTTCGGGTGGTTCGCGGCGGATGCGGGGGCGGGAGCGGCGGTGGCAGCCATGGCGCACTGTTCCTGGTCGGGTCGGAAAGTGCGCCGCACCCTAGCCCAGGACCCAAGCCCCTTCAAGAAAAGCCGCCCCCTGCCCGGCGCGGGTCGGGGGTGCGGCAGCCGGGGCGCGCCCCTGGCGGGGCGGCAACAAAGCGGCCGCCCGCGGAACGACCGACCCTTCCCGCCGTTCCCACGGCGAATGGACCCGCAAGGAGCATCCTGCATGAATCGCCGTCTTCCCCTGGCCGCCGCGGCCGTCGCCATCGTGATCAGCGCCGCCGCCCTGGCCCAGACCCCCGCCCCGTCAGGCAACCGCCCCGCCCCGCCGCCGCCCGCCGACAACCCGGTGGCGGGCCAGAACCCCATCGAGGCGCAAAAGGGCAAGGGCGCCACGGCCGGCCGCATGGGCCAGGCCACGGCCCACGCCTTGATCGGCCGCGACGCGGAGGGCCGCGACGGCAAGGAGCTGGGGGAGGTGGTGGACGTCATCACCGACAACCGTACCGGCGCCGTGGACAGCCTGATCGTCAAGGTGGGGGAGATCGACGGGCTGGAGCGGCTGAAGGACCGCACGGTGGAGGTCCCCTTCCAACGCGTCATCATCCAGCCCTCGGCCAACGCCGTGGTGCTGAACATGCCGCCAGAGGACCTCGCCAACCTGAAGGAGTGGGCCTACAACGACGAGGGTGAAGGCATGGTCGGCGTGGGGAACCCATCCCCACCGCCCCGGCGTCCCCCGCGCCCGCCGGCAGCCAGAACAGGCCGAAGCCGGTGGAAGGCAATTCCGGCCGTTAACCTTCCCCCTTCGCCTCGGCGATGATCCAGCCCTTGAAGGCCGCCACCTTGCCCGGGGTGGCGGCCCCTGGCCGATGCACCAGATGGTAGCCCCAGCGCAATGGGGTGCTGACGTCCGGGAACAGGCGGACCAGCCGGCCGGCGCGCAGATCATCGGCAACCACCACGCTACGGGCCAGCGCCACGCCCTGCCCCTCCAGGACCGCCTGCACCACGGCGATGGATGAGTTGATGGTGATGCCCCGGCCGGCATCGACCCCTTGCACGCCCACAGCCGCCAGCCAGCTCTGCCATGTGGGGAAATCCGCGTCGAAGCGGATCGCCGCGTCATGGACCAGGGTGTGGTGGCGCAGGTCCCCTGGCCTTTCCAGCGGGTGCGGCCCGGCCAGCAGCCGCGGGCTGCAAACCGGGAACACCTCCTCCCGCATCAGCAGCGTTGCTTCCACCCCCGGCCAGCTTCCGCCGCCATATCGGATGCCGACATCCGCATCGGACATGGCGAAGTCCACCAGCCGGTCGGTGGCGTCCAGACGCACGTCCAACTGCGGGTGCGCCGCCCGGAACCGGTCGATGCGGGCCAGCAGCCACTTGGCCGCGAAGGCGGGTGAGGATGTGACCGTGACGATCCCGCCCGCCTTCGCCTCCCGCAGCCGGCGCAGGCCCTGCGCCAGCCGGTCGAACCCCTCCCGCAGGTCGGGCAAGGCCGCCTGCGCCTCCTCCGTCAAGGCCAGCCGCACCGGCGGCCCCGGGCTGCGGCGGAACAGGCTGACGCCCAGCCAAGCCTCCAGGGCCCGCACCTGCTGCCCCACCGCCGCCGGCGTCACCCCCAACTCCGCCGCGGCAGGGGCGTAGGACAGGTGCCGTGCCGCCGCCTCGAAGGCGCGCAGGGCGTTCAGGTAGGCCAGGGGTTGGTCCGGCATCCGGGATAGCTTTCCTTTTCCGTGGGCGCACATCTTCTCGTTCGAGGGCGCGCCTGTAAACGGCCAGGATGCCCCTGTCCGAAGCTTCCGGCCAGCGCGCCAGGATAGTCAGGCTATCCGGCACGCCACTGTGCCCGATCCCTGGAACATGGAGAGAGTGATGAAGGCCGCGATCCTGCGCGCGTTCGGCGCGCCCGAGGTGCTGACCCATGGCGACCTGCCCACCCCGGAACCGGGCCCGGGTGAGGTGCTGGTGAAAATCCTGGCCGCCGGCATGAACCGGCTGGACCACTATCTACGCAGCGGCGTCCGGTCCACCCTGCCCCTGCCGCATGTGCTGGGGTCCGACGCGGCCGGCGTGGTGGAGGCCCTCGGGCCCGGTGTCACCGGCTTCAGAAGCGGTGACAGGGTGATCCCGATGCCCGGCTACCCCACCGACCCGGCGGAAGCCGCGTTCCAGCCCATGACCGGCGCCCCCAGCTATGCCATCCGCGGCGCCGGGCCGACGGGCACCTACGCCCAATACATGACCATCCCGGCCCGCTGGCTGCTGCGCGACGACACCGGCCTGCCGCCGGAACAGGTGGCGACCCTGCCCATGGTGGTGGCAACCGGCGTCCGCGCCGTGAAGGTGGTGGGAGAGGTCAAGCCCGGCGACGCGGTCCTGGTCCATGCCGGCGCCTCCGGCACCGGCAGCATGAACGTCCAGGTCGCCAAAGCCCTGGGCGCCCGCGTGGCCGCCACCGTGCGCACGCCGGACAAGGCCGGCTTCGTCCGCGACCTGGGCGCCGACCTGGTGGTGCCGCTGGACGGCTTCGGCGCCGCCATCCTGGATTGGACCGGCGGGCGCGGGGTGGACGTGGTGATCGACAACCTGGGCGGGGAAGTCCTGACCAACAGCCTGGACGTCCTGGCGCCCCTGGGCCGGCTGGTCTCCATGGGCTTCGTCATGGGCACGGAAGCCTGCTTCCCCCTCCGTCCCTTCTTTTTCGGCCAGAAACAGATCCGCGGCACCCTGATGGGCGACCGCGCCGACCTGGAATGGGGCCTGGCCCAGGTAACGGCCGGCCACCTCCGCCCCACCCTGGACCGCACCTACCCGCTTTCCGAAGCCGCGGCAGCCCATGCCCGACTGGCTGCCGGGGAGGCGTTGGGGACGATCGTGCTGCTGCCGTGGGGGTAAACAGGCTGCCCGGATTGGACACGGTAGAGAATAGGTAAGAACAGCGCCCCAGCGTCCCCTCCCCCAGAGGGGGAGGGACAGGGAGAGGGGTTAGGCCCTCTCCGGCTAAGGAAGCGCTGCGGCAAGGGTCCTGCTGTCCTGGTCTGGCCTCCCCTCTCCCTGTCCCTCTCCCCCTAGGAGAGGGAACGACATGGCACCCTACTCCCTTACCGAAGACCCAGTTCTCGTGAACAGCGGCGAGACAAACCGCGATTCCAGGGTCGTGCACAAGCGGCGGGGCTCACCACCCGCCGCCAGCCACTTCCCCTCAGTGATGATCCTCCGGCACCGGCTTGTCGGACAGATAGATCTGCCCGCCGGTGTGCCGGAACGCCTCGGACATCTCCGCCATGCCCTTCTCCGCCTCTTGCGCGGCGGCATAGTCGCGGACCTCCTGGGTGATCTTCATGGAGCAGAACTTCGGCCCGCACATGCTGCAGAAATGGGCCAGCTTGGCGCCCTCCGCCGGCAGGGTCTGGTCGTGGTATTGCTCCGCCGTCTCCGGGTCCAGGGACAGGTTGAACTGGTCGCGCCAGCGGAACTCGAACCGCGCCTTGGACAGGGCGTTGTCCCGCTCCTGCGCCGCCGGGTGGCCCTTGGCCAGGTCGGCGGCATGCGCGGCGATCTTGTAGGTGACGACACCCACCTTCACGTCGTCCCGGTCCGGCAGGCCAAGGTGCTCCTTCGGCGTGACGTAGCAGAGCATGGCGGTGCCGAACCAGCCGATCATGGCGGCGCCGATGCCGCTGGTGATGTGGTCATAGCCAGGCGCGATGTCCGTGGTCAGCGGCCCCAGGGTATAGAACGGCGCCTCCCCGCACTCGCGCAGCTGCTTGTCCATGTTCTCCTTGATCAGGTGCATGGGCACGTGGCCCGGCCCCTCGATCATGGTCTGCACGTCGTGCTTCCAGGCGATCTTGGTCAGCTCGCCCAGGGTCTCCAGCTCCCCGAACTGGGCGGCGTCGTTGGCGTCCGCGATGGACCCGGGGCGCAGGCCGTCGCCCAGGGAGAAGGCCACGTCATAGGCCTTCATGATCTCGCAGATCTCCTCGAAGTGGGTGTAGAGGAAGTTCTCCTTGTGGTGGGCCAGGCACCACTTGGCCATGATGCTGCCGCCGCGGCTGACGATGCCGGTGACCCGCTTGGCCGTCAGGGGGATGTAGGCCAGCCGCACGCCGGCATGGATGGTGAAATAGTCCACCCCCTGCTCCGCCTGCTCCACCAGCGTGTCGCGGAACAGCTCCCAGGTCAGCTCCTCCGCCTTGCCGCCCACCTTCTCCAGCGCCTGATAGATGGGCACGGTACCGATGGGCACAGGCGCGTTGCGCAGGATCCATTCGCGGATGGTGTGGATGTTGCGCCCCGTCGACAGGTCCATGACCGTGTCCGCACCCCAGCGGATGGCCCAGACCAGCTTGTCCACCTCCTCCCCCACGCTGGAGGTGACGGCGGAGTTGCCGATGTTGGCGTTGATCTTCACCAGGAAGTTCCGGCCGATGATCATCGGCTCGGTCTCCGGGTGGTTGATGTTGCTGGGGATGATGGCCCGGCCGCGGGCCACCTCGTCGCGCACGAACTCCGGCGTCACATAGTCCGGGATGGCGGCACCGAAGGATTCGCCCGACCGCCGCGCCGCCTCCCGCAGCCGCTCGCGGCCCAAATTCTCACGGATGGCGATGTATTCCATCTCCGGCGTGATGATCCCGGCTTTGGCGTAATGCATCTGGCTGACATTGCGGCCCGGCTTGGCCCGCAGCGGCCGGCGCGTGGCCCGGTCGAACAGGGGCACGGGGCTTTCCTGCCCGGCCTTCAGCCCGTTGTCCTCCGGCCGGATCTCCCGGCCCTGGTAGTACTCCACGTCGCCGCGCCCCTCGATCCAGGCCTGGCGCAAGGCGGGCAGGCCCAGCCGGATGTCCGTGCGGATGCCGGGGTCGCTGTAGGGACCGGAGGTGTCATAGACCCGCACCGACGGCTCGTCGCCCGTCAGGTCGATCTCCCGCATGGCCACGCGCAGGTCGGGGAACAGGGTCCCCGGCACATGGACCTTGCGCGACGCGGGCAGCGGGCCCGTGGTCACCTGGAAATCGGGGTTCAGCAGGGCATCAGGCATCG
This sequence comes from Aerophototrophica crusticola, assembly GCF_012913305.1. Classification (NCBI taxonomy): domain Bacteria; kingdom Pseudomonadati; phylum Pseudomonadota; class Alphaproteobacteria; order Rhodospirillales; family Rhodospirillaceae; genus Aerophototrophica; species Aerophototrophica crusticola. Next base: position 1,626,099 of record NZ_CP051775.1, read on the forward strand.
GGACCTCCCAGAAACGGTCAGGAGATCCGGGAAGGTGCGCTGGAGCGGCGGAAGGGGCGGCAGCCCTGTCGGACCCATTGCCCCGTCATCCCATCCCTACGCCGGTACGACCCGGATCAGGTTCATAGGGTTCCCGCGGTGCTGCCTTGGCCGGCAGCGTAGCGGTATCTCAGCCCCTTGCCGGGGCTCCCCTTGGTGCTGGGCGGATGGTGTGGGGGATGAACGGTGGAGTCAACCGGGAACGGTGATTTCCCCCTCACCCCACCGGCGGATCGGCCGCCAGGCGGGACAGCGGGATCAGGTCGGTCCAGCCATAGGCGGTCTCCGTCAGGCGCGCGCCGGCGAAGCTGATGGGCTGCTCCGCCAGCCTCTGCCCGCCCAGCCGCTCATAGAACCAGCGGGAGGGGTTGTCCCGCAGCACCCAGACCACGGCCGCCGGCACGCCCACGTCCAGCAGGTCCTGCGCCATGGCGCCCAGCAGGCGGCGACCCCAGCCCTGGCCCTGCGCCTCCCCCGCCACATAGATCGCATAGAACTCCCCGCCATAGCCGGACAAGGCCGTGCGCTGCGGCCCGCAGGAGGCGAAGGCCACCACGTCGCCCCGCCCGTCCACCCCGACAAAGGTCCGCCGCCCCCGCCGCTCCTGCCCCAGCAGCACGGACCAGCGGCGGGCATAGGCGGCGGGTGACAGGTTCACCAAGTAGCGGTCGGGCAGGATGCCGGGATAGGTGGTGCGCCACGTCTCCACATGCACGCGGGCGATGGCGGCCGCGTCCACGGGCAGGGCGGGACGGATGTGGCTGGCGGCCATGGGCGGGCCTCCCCCGGGTTCCGTAGCGACTAAGGACCCATCCTGCCGCATCCGCGAAAGCGTGGCGAGTCAGTCGAGCGCGGCAAGCACCCGCAAATCGGGCCAGCCATACGCCACCTCAACCATCTCCATCCCGTCGAAGATGTGGAAGGTCTGCTTCCTGACCTCCCGCCCGCCCAGCCTCCCATAGAAGCGCCGGGCCGCTTGGTTCGCCTCGAAGACCCAAAGGATCGCGCCCTGCCCGCCCCGGTCCCGCATGGCGCGCCCAGCGGCCCCCATCAGGGCACGGCCCAGCCCCAACCGCTGGGCGGCCGGGTCCACATAGATGCGGTAGACTTCCCACGCATATCCCGGCACCTCGGGCTTGGGCGGCCCGCAGGCGATGAAGCCGCGCACGGCGCCGCCCTCATCCACCGCCACCAGGGCCAGCACGCCCGGCTCGGCCAACATGAAGGCCCAGTCGGCCAGGAACCGCCCGATGTCCAGCCGGTCCAGGAAACCCTGCGGCACGATCCCGGGATAGGCCGCCTTCCAAACCGCCATGTTCAGGGCGGCCAGGGCGTCGATGTCGTCGGCGACCGCGGGGCGCAGGCGCGGGGTCATGCTTCCCCGGCCTCCTCCGCCTCCCCCTCGCCCTCGGCCACGGGCGCGGACCCGTCATCCTTGCGCACCATCACGGCGGCGAAGAACCCGTCCGTGTCGTGGCGCAGCGGGGTCAGCCGCAGCATCACGTCCTTGACCGGCGGCGCGCCCCAGTTGGCGGGCCAGGCCTCCGGCACCGGCAGCAGGGTGAAGTCCGGGTGCCTGGCCAGGAACCCTTCCACCTGCCGCTCATTCTCCTCCGGCAGCAGGGAGCAGGTGGCATAGACCAGCCGACCGCCCGGCCGCACCAACCGGGCGGCACTCTCCAGGATGCTGGCCTGCAGCCCCTCCAGCTCCGACAGCCCCGGGCCTAAGGGCCGCCAGCGGCTGTCCGGGTTGCGGCGCCAGGTGCCCGTGCCGGTGCAGGGCGCATCCACCACCACCCGGTCGAAGCGCAGCTTGTGCCGCTTCACCCAGGGGTCCCGCTCGTTCGCCAGGGGGCGCGTCTCGATGTTGTGCAGGCCCGCGCGGCGGAACCGCTCCTTCGCCCGGGTCAGGCGGCCGGCCAGCACGTCGGCCGCCACCACCCGGCCGCGGTTCTCCATCATGGCGGCGATGGCCAGGGTCTTGCCGCCGGCCCCGGCGCAGAAATCCACCACCTGCATGCCCGGCTGCGCGTCCGTCAGGAAGGCGACCAGTTGCGAGCCCTCGTCCTGGATCTCGATCAGCCCGTCCTTGTAGGCCTGCAACGCCATGATCGGCGCCCGCCCCTCCAGCCGCAGCCCCACCGGCGACAGGGCGGTCGGTTTCGCCTCGATGCCCGCCGCGGCCAGTTGGGCGATGGCCTCCTCCCGCGTGCCCTTCACCGGGTTCACGCGCAGGTCCAGGGGCGCCTCCCCCAGCATGGCGCCCATCTCCGCCAGGAAGCGGTCGCCGAAGGCCCGCTGCAAGGGCTCCGCCGCCCAGTCCGGCACCTCCACCTTCACCGGGTCCGGCTGCTTCGGGTGGGCCAGGGTGCGCGTCTCCAGCGCCTTGGCCAACTTCCACTCCGCATCCGACATGGGCGGGGGGGAGAAGCGGCCACCGGCGAAGTTGTTCTCGATGCTTTCCGGCGTCTTGCCCTGGGACAGCATCAGGTCGGCGATGACCAGCGTGCGCGGCGTGACCGGGGCCCCCACCTTCTCGATCCACCAGGACAACCGCGCCCAGCGCCGCAGCACGCCATAGGCCTGCCCCGCCACCGCCGCCCGGTCCTTGGCGCCGATATAGCGGCGGTTCTTGAAGAACAGGCTGGCGATGGCGTCCGCCGGCCGGGGCGTGTCCATGATCTCCGTCAGCAGTTGGATGGCGGTCTCGATGCGTGCGGCGGGGGTCATGGGGGAACTCGGTGTCTGGAAGAGGCGAAGCGCGAGGGTTTAGCAGAACCGGCGCTCAGGCGGCAGACCAATCTTCCACCGACAACCCAGGCACGCGGCCGAACTCCCCCATGTTCGCCGTCACCACGGCCAACCCACGGGCCAGCGCCTGCCCGGCGATCAGCAGGTCATAGGGGCCGATGGGCCGGCCGGCGGCACGGAGGTGCTCGCGCACACGGCCGGCGTGGGCGGCGTCCCCACCATCAAAGGCCAGGAACCTCAATGCCGGATCCCCTTTTAGGCGTCCAAGCCTCGCCCTGTTCTCCGCCTGCCGCCTTCCCGCGCTCTTGGCGATGCCGAATTCCAGCTCGAACACGGTGATGCTGGACACGAACAGGCCCACCCCACGACGGGATGCCGCATCGTACCGGGCCCACACCGAACCGCGGTCGCTGTTCAGGATGGCGACGCAGACATTCGTGTCGAGCAGGTACATCAGTCGAAATATGTCCGGTCATCATCGGGCATCGGCGGCTGTTCGCGCCCGTCCGGCATGAAGTCCCCAACCTCGTCACGAAACCGGGCCATGTCCTCAAAAAGCTTGCGAGCCGCCTCGCCTCGCTCCTCCGGCGTCATCCGTTCCCAGGCGATGGCCTTCTGGACGTTCACGGGATCGGAGTCGACGACCACCCTGTCACCGTCCAGCCGCACGACGGCCGCATCCCCCGGCAGCACCATCCCCGCCGGCAGGATCACCGCCTGCCCCTCCTCGGTCATCCGCAACTTGGCGACACTGTTCAAGGGGGCATTCATGGCGACCTCCGCCTCGTGGCTGCCACCGGGAGTATAAGCCCGCCCCGCCCCGCTTGGAAGGCCTATGCCCTGAGGTACCAGGCGTACAGCGCCACGCTGGCAGCCACGGTGGCGTTCAGGCTCTCCACCGCCTCCGTCATGGGGATGGTCAGGCGGTGGGCGGCCAGGTCGGGGGGCACGCCCTGCCCCTCCTCCCCCAACACCACGCGCACGTCGTGCGGCCAGTCGAAGCGGGACAGGTCCTCGCCCCCGGCGTCCAGCGCCACCAGCGGCCCCGCCGCCCCCGCCAGGCCGGACCAGCGCGGCCCCCGCCGGATCTCCAGGCTGAACACGGCATTGGCCGCCGCCCGCAGGCACTTGGGATGGAACGGGTTGGCGGACTCCTCCAACAGCACCACCGCCCCCGCCCCGAACCCCGCCGCACTCCGCAGCAGCGCCCCCAGGTTGGCCGGGTCGCCCAGGGCGCAGACCACCTCCAACCCCCGGGGCGGCTGCTTCAGGTCCGCCACCGGCATGGATGGCACCGTGCCCAGCAGCAGCGGGTAGTTGGTGCCGGACACGTCCAGCACCCGGAACAGCTCGGGCGCCAGCTGCACCGGCTGGATGGAGTCCGGCAGCGGCCAGCCCTCGATCCACTCCAGCCTCGGCACCAGGATGGCCTGGAACCGGTCGGGCCAGCGCGTCAGCGCCTCCGGCACGGTCTTCAGCCCCGCCAGCAGGAACTGCCCGGCCTTGCGGATGCCCTTGCCTTCCAGCAGGGACTCCCAGCTCTTGAAGCGGGGATTGGCGGGGCTGTCGATCAGCAGCGGCGGACGGGGCATCACATCATCCAGGCGTCAGGGAACCGGGGCGGACGCTGCCCCAGTCCGGCCCCCGCCGCAAGCGCCGTCACACAGCGGCGAACAGCGACGCGATCGTCCCCACCGCCCGCTCCGCCTCTGCCCGGTCCGGCGCGGTGCCCTCGTCGCCATAGCCGTAGTAGTCGTCAGGACCGGTGAACTGGAACACCAGCCCGTCCCGCCGCGGCACGAAGCTGACCTGGTTGTAGAACAGCCCGTACCCCACCCCCGGCTGGGGCGGCATCCGCGCCAACTGCCCCCGCACCGGCACCACGCTCTCATCCCGCATCAGCGCCCTTGCGCCATAGCCGGTGCAGTTCACCAGCGTCTTCTCCTTCAGCGCCGCGAAGTCCGCCGGCCCCCGGAACTCCCTTATTTCCGTCCGCCCACCGGTGGCGCGGAAATCGGACAGCAGCCGGTCTGCATAGGCGGTCAGGTTGTACATCATGAAGCTATAGCGACGCGCCACCCGGTCGCCGAACGGGTGGTTGCCGGGCGCGTACTCCAAGGCCTTAATGGACAGGTCCGGCACCAGCTCCCGCCGCAGCACGGCGAACCGGGGCCGCGTGTCCGGCCCGGCTTGCGCGGGCCCGCCGGGGTCGGCCACGTAATAGCTGTCGATCCACTCCACCGGGTTGCCGGGCAGGCCCAGCATGTTCTGGAACCGGCCGAAGGAATGCCGGGTCATCGCCTCCCACTGCACCTTGAAGGCCGGGGTGGCGTGCTGCTCCAGGCAGATGCGGCTGTCCGGCGACCACACCCCCGTGGCGGCAGAGGAACGCACGTCCGGCGGCAACTCCTTGGCATAGATGGTCACCCGCGCCCCCGCCCGTTGCAGCAGCACGGCGGTGGTCAGGCCGATGGCCCCGCAACCGATGACCGCGATGTCCCGCGCCCCCGTCCGCATCGCCATGTCCGTGGCGATGGCGCCGGAGCCCCAGGACAATGACCAGCCGCTGCCGCCATGGCCGTACTGGTGGATGACGTCCTTGTCCCCGATCCGCTCCAGCTCGATCCGGGGCCCCTGCGCCCGGAAGGGCCGGGTGCAGACGCTGATCGCGGTGATGCGGTCCACACCGGCCTGGAGCGGCGGCAAGCTCAACACCGGCCCCGAAGGCCGCGCCACGGGCGCCGGCCGGGTGGCACATCCCCCAGCGCCCCCAGCCCTAGCGACGCCCCCGCCCCCAGCAGCACCCCACGCCGCCCCACCAACCCCGCCATCATCCCCTCACCGCCCATGGGTATTCCGCCCTTGATAGCGGCGGAGTGTGGCGGATCAAGGGAGAAGCGTCAGGCGGCGGTCCGCGGCGTGATACCTTCCAGTTCCGCCGCGATCTCCCGTCGGCGAGCCATCAGGTCATGGTCGGCCTGGAGCCCCAGCCAGAACCCCTCGGACACGCCGAAGAACCGCGACAATCGCAAATCCGTGTCCGCCGTGACGGCCCGCTTGCCCTGAACGATCTCGTTGATCCGCCGCGGCGGCACCTTGATGGCGCGGGCCAGCGCATTCTGGCTCAGGCCCAAAGGCTCCATGAACTCCGTCGAGAGGATCTCGCCCGGAGTTGGATTGGGTAGAAGCCCGTCAGTGGTAATCGACGATGTCGACATCGGCCGGCCCTCCGTCGGTCCAGCGGAAGCAGATGCGCCACTGGTCATTGATCCGGATGCTGTGTTGCCCCTTGCGGTCTCCCTTCAACGCCTCCAGCCGGTTTGCCGGAGGAACCGCCAAGTCCTGCAAGACGCGGGCGTTGTTCAACAGTCGGAGCTTCCGAAGGGCCACGGTCTGGATATCGGGAGGCAGCCTTCGGCTGACCTCACCACGCCAGATACGCGCCGCCTCAAGGCTCCGGAAACTCACGATCATGCAGGACCATAACTCCCGGCGTCGGCATGACGCAAGACGTTATGCGTTATACCATCACCCCGGCCGGTAGTTCGGTGACTCGTTGGTGATGGTGATGTCGTGCACATGGCTTTCCCGCAACCCGGCGTTGGTGATGCGCACGAACTCCGTGTTGCTCTGCATCTCCGTAATTGTGGCGCAGCCGGTATAGCCCATGGCCGCGCGCAGGCCCCCGATCAGCTGGTGGATCACCGCGGCGATGGGGCCCTTGTAGGGGACGCGGCCCTCCACCCCCTCCGGCACCAGCTTAAGGGTGTTGCTGACCTCCGCCTGGAAATAGCGGTCGGCGCTGCCGCGGGCCATGGCGCCCACGCTGCCCATGCCGCGGTATGATTTGTAGCTGCGGCCCTGGTACAGGATCACCTCGCCCGGGCTTTCATCCGTGCCGGCGAACAGGCTGCCCATCATGGCGCAATCGGCACCGGCGGCGATGGCCTTGGCCAGGTCGCCGGAATATTTGATGCCGCCGTCGGCGATCACCGGCACGCCCTGCTTCTTGCACTCTTCCACCACGTCCAGGATGGCGGTCAGCTGGGGCACGCCCACCCCCGCCACGATGCGGGTGGTGCAGATGGAACCCGGGCCGATGCCCACCTTGATGGCGTCCGCGCCCGCGTCGATCAGGGCCTTGGCCGCGGCGGCCGTGGCCACATTGCCGGCGACGATCTGGGTATAGTTGGACAGCTTGCGGGCGGCTGAGACCTGGTCCGCCACCTTCTTGCTGTGGCCGTGGGCGGTGTCCACCACCAGCACGTCCACGCCGGCGTCGAACAGCGCCTCCGCCCGGGCCAGCCCGTCGGGGCCGGTGCCCGTGGCGGCCGCGGCGCGCAGCCGGCCCTTGGCGTCCTTGCAGGCCTTGGGGTGGAGCTGGGCCTTCTCGATGTCCTTCACCGTGATCAGGCCGATGCAACGGTACTCCCCATCCACCACCAGCAGCTTCTCGATCCGGTGCTGGTGCAGCAGGCGCTTGGCCTCCTCCTTGTCCACCCCTTCCTGCACCGTCACCAGCCGGTCCTTGGTCATCAGCTCGGACACGGGCTGCTTGGGGTTGCTGGCGAAGCGCACGTCGCGGTTGGTCAGGATGCCCACCAGCTTGCCACCCGCGTCGGTCACGGGGATGCCAGAGATGCGGTACCGCGCCATCAGGTCCAGCGCGTCCTGCAGGGTCGCCTCCGGGTTGATGGTATAGGGGTTCACCACCATGCCGGATTCGAACCGCTTCACCTTGCGGACCTCTTCCGCCTGGCGGGCGATGTCCATGTTGCGGTGGATCACGCCCAGGCCGCCGGCCTGGGCCATGGCGATGGCCAGCGCGCTTTCCGTCACCGTGTCCATGGCCGCGGACATCAGCGGGATGCCCAGCTCGATGGATTTGGTCAGCCGGGTGCGGGTATCCACCTCCGCCGGCATGACGGAGGATTCCGCCGGGACCAGCAGGACGTCGTCGAAGGTCAGGGCTTCGCGGATACGGTCGGCGCGGACAGTCATGAACCTGCTCTCCCGGGCGGGGGCGCAGGGCTGGGGTGAACCTGCGCCGGATATGGCTTATGGGCCGCCATCCCTGCTGGCTGAACAGCCTAGCGGGCGATGCGTCCCAAGTCTCAAGGTTCGCCGCACTATACACACGGGCTGTGGGATGGGAAGACGCAACATATGGGGGGCAGGGTTGCCAAAGGCGGGGGACAAGGCTGGGCCAGACCGCACCCTGGACAAAATTCCTAATCTGGGACAAGCTATTTCCGGTGGCGGCGATGCCCCACGGGTCTTGGAAACGTGAATGTCGTGGCAGGCGGCAAGGCACTACGGGCCGCAGCAGCCCTCCCCCATCGCCCGGGACGGCCCGCCCGGACCTGGCCGGCAAGGCACGACGGGGAGACTAAGGAGACACAATCCCGACCCAGGGGGATTTGGTCACCTTAAGGGGAATTCCCCAGCAAAAACAATGGCCGGATAGCAGTCGCCTGTCACCTTAACGTCTCCTTAGCGTCTCCTTAGCGTCACCTTTGGTCACCTTAAGGTCGCCTAGGGTCACCGTGGCGTCACGCCGGGCCACCCCGGGCCGGACGGCTCAGCCCTCCCCGTCCTGGCCCTTCGCCCCGCCGCGGAACCCCGTCGCCACGATGTAGGTCTCGCTGCTGTCCTGGCGGCTGGCGGCGGGCTTGGCGTTGCGGACAACGGCGAAGTCGCGCTTCAGCCCGTCATTCAGCTCCTTCTGGGCGCCCCCCTGGAACAGCTTGCAAACGAAGGCGCCGCCGGGGCTCAGAACCTCGGAGGCGAACAGGTACGCCGCCTCCGCCAGCCCCACGATGCGGAGGTGGTCGGTCTGGGCGTGGCCCGTGGTGTTGGCGGCCATGTCGGACAGCACGATGTCCGCCGGCCCGCCCAGCAGGTCCTTCAGCTTGTCCGGGGCGCTGGGGTCCAGGAAGTCCAGCTGGATGATGGTGGCGCCGGGCACCGGCTCCACCTCCAGCAGGTCGATGCCGATGACCTTGGTGGCCCCCTTCTGCACGGCCACCTGGGTCCAGCCGCCGGGGGCGGCGCCAAGGTCCACCACGCGCTGGCCCTTCTTCAGCAGGTGGAACTTCTCGTCCAATTGCAGCAGCTTGAAGGCCGCCCGGCTGCGCAGGCCGCGCTTCTTGGCCTCCGCCACATAGGGGTCGTTCAACTGCCGCTCCAGCCACCGGGCGGAGGAGACGGAGCGCTTCTTCGCCGTCTTCACGCGGACGGCCTGGCCGCGGCCGGTGGGGATGTTGCCGCCGGATTTGCTGCTCATGGCATCGGACCTGCTGTTCCCGCCAGGGGTGCGGGGAAAGGCGGACATATCGGCGGGATCGGCCGGCCGCGCAAGGCCGACGGGAGCAAGGCTGGTATCGGGCCCAGGGGGTTAGCGGCCCCGGCTGGCGGCGGCCAGCTCGAACAGGATGCCCTCCCGCACGCCCCGGTCGGCGATACGCAAGCTCGGCACGGCCCAGCGCCCCCAAATGGCCTCCAGGATGGCGCAGCCGGCGATCACCAGGTCGGCCCGGTCGCGGCCGACGCAGGCATGGGCGGCCCGCCCCTCATAGTCCAGGCCCAGCAGGGTCCGGCTGATGTCCAGGGCATGCTTCCGCTCCAGCCAGGACCCGTCCACCTTGGACCGGTCATAGCGCGGCAGGCCCATCTGGATTCCGGCCAGGGTCGTCACGGTACCGGAGGCACCCAGCATCTGCACCTTGCCGGCGGCCACCGCCTCGGCGATCCGGTTGCGTTGGTCGAACCCCTCCAGCACATGGTCCACCGCCCGGACCATGGTGGCGTAATCGTCGGGGGAGACGCGGTCGCTGCCATAGGTCTCCGTCAGGTTCACCACGCCCAGGGGGATGGAGATCTGGTCGATCAGCCGGGGCTTGCCCCGCAGCAGTTCCAGCCAGACCAGCTCGGTGGAGCCGCCGCCGATGTCGAACACCAGGGCCTTGGGCACCTTCGGGTCCAGCAGGGGCGAGACGCCGGCCAGCGCCAGGCGCGCCTCCTCCCCCGCGGTGATGATCTCGATGCTGATGCCGGTTTCCGACTCCACCCGGTCCAGGAACTCGTTGCAGTTCCCGGCGCGGCGGCAGGCCTCCGTCGCCACGGCCCGTGCGACGCTGACGCCGCGCCGCTCCATCTTGCTGCGGCAGACCTTCAGGGCCTGGACGGTGCGGGTCATGGCCTCGTCCGACAGGGTGTTGCTGCGGGTCAGCCCCTCGCCTAACCGGACGATGCGGGAAAAGGCGTCGATGACCCGGAACCCGCCATGGCAGGGCTTGGCGATCAGCAGGCGGCAGTTGTTGGTGCCCAGGTCGAGGGCGGCCAGCACCGGCGTCTTCCACGCCGCCGGTCCCTCGCCCCAGCCAGGCCGCAACCCCGCGGCCGGCGACTCCACTGGCATTCCGTACCCCACTGGGCACCCCGACTTGCGGCGAAAGCCGCGCCACCTTGTAACCAAACTGTATCGTACCTGACCGGTGCTGCGGCGCAAAGGCTTCTGGCAGGGGTTGCCCCATGCGAGGATATCCGTCCCCTCCGGCAAGGGCGCGCCCGCCACCCTGGCAGGCCGGAAGAAAATTTCTGAAGAAAGGGGTTCACAACCCAAAAACCCGGTGCTATAAGCCCGCCCACTTCGCCGGTCGGGCCGCAGCGCCTGACGCGACGTCCCTGCTGGGGGATCGTCTAACGGTAGGACAGCGGACTCTGACTCCGCCAGTCTAGGTTCGAATCCTAGTCCCCCAGCCACTCCCCTTCCTGGTCACCACCCCACCGCTTCCCAAGCCGCCGCACCCCGCCCACATGGTGCCGGTCGCACCCCCTTTTGCCGAAGAGCCCCATGGCCGAACCCCTCGCCCCCGCCCTGGCCGACATCCGGTCCCTGTTGCTGGACCCGGAGGGGCTGGTGCGCGCCGTGGCCTCGGGTGCCGCGCGGGGCAGTGAGCCCAAGTGGCGGCGGGTGGAGTTGCGGCCCGTGGAGCTCAAGGCTGGCCGCCGCTTGCAGGTCGTGGCCTATGATGAGCGGCAGGCCCACACCAGCAACCACGCCTATGGTCCGGCGGCGGAAGCCGCGGTGGACGGGCTTATGGCCGAGGGCTTCGGCAACTGGCATGTGGAGTCCGCCAAGGGCACCACCCAGCTCCGCGTCACCAAGAAGGGGGAGGCGCAGGTGCACCGGGACTCCAAACCCGTCGAGGCCAAGCCGGCCCTGGCCCACAACCGGGAAAAGAACCGGCTGCTGGATCCCAAGGACCGGTTCTGGCAGGTGCTCGGCCTGGCTGACGCCTCCGGCGCCATCAAGCCCAGCCGCCAGGACAAGTACCGGCAGGTGGAGGCCTTCGTGCAGGCCCTGGACGCCGCCCTGAAGCCGGACAAGTTGCCCGCCGACCGCCCCTTGCGCGTGGTCGACCTCGGCTGCGGCAACGCCTACCTCACCTTCGCCGCCTACCGCTTCCTGACCGCCACCCGGTGCCTCACGGTCCAGATGGTGGGCGTGGACAGCAAGGCCCAGGCGCGGGAGCGGAACACCGCCCTGGCCGCCCAACTGGGCTGGGACGGCTTGAGCTTCATCGAGGGCTCCATCGCCGAAGCCCCGGTGGAGGGGGCGGACGTGGTCCTGGCCCTGCACGCCTGCGATACCGCCACCGACGACGCCCTGGCCCGCGCCGTGGCCTGGAAGGCGCCCTTCGTCCTGGCCGCCCCCTGCTGCCACCATGATTTGCAGGCCCAGCTCAAGGACCAGCCGCCCCCGCCGGCCTATGCCATGCTGACCCGCCACGGCATCCTGCGGGAGCGCTTTGCCGACGTGCTGACGGACGCGCTCCGCGCCAACCTGCTGCGCCAGGCCGGCTACCGGACTGAGGTGGTGGAGTTCGTGGGCAGCCAGCACACCCCGCGCAACACCCTGCTCCGCGCCACCCGCACCGGCGCTGCACCGGACCCCAAGCAGGTGGCGGAGTATGAGGAGCTGGTGAAGAGCTGGAACGTCCGGCCCAAGCTGGCCGACCTGCTGGCCACCCAGCCCGCCTTCTGACCCGGAGCCCACCGATGGTGACCAGCCGCACCCCGGCCCCCGGCACGGGCGACGAGGATGAGGACGACCTCCCGCCCCTGCCCAAGGGCACCAAGAACTACATCACCCCCGCCGGCTTCGAGAAACTCCAGGCGGAGCTGCGCAGCCTGTTGCGGGTGGAGCGGCCCAAGGTGGTGGAGATCGTCTCCTGGGCCGCCGGCAACGGCGACCGGTCGGAGAACGGCGACTACCTCTATGGCAAGAAGCGCCTGCGGGAAATCGACCGCCGCATCCGCTTCCTGACCAAGCGGCTGGAAGCGTCGGAGGTGGTGGACCCATCCCGGCAGCCGAATAAGACAAGGGCCTTCTTCGGCGCCACCGTCACCTATGCCCGGGAGGATGGGGCGGAGCGGACGGTGACCATCGTCGGCATCGACGAGGCGGACACAGACCAGGGCAAGGTCTCCTGGATCTCCCCCATCGCCCGCGCCCTGCTGAAGGCGGAGGAAGGCGACTTGGTCAAGCTCCACACACCCGCCGGGGTGGAGGAGATCGAGGTGGTGGAGATCCGCTATCCCAGCGCCTGATCCCGCTCAGTCCCGGCTGAAGCACCAGGTCAGGTCCGGCGCGTAACGGGCCCGGTAGGTTCGCCCCCCAGTGGTCAGCGCCACCTCCGTCCCCCGGTCGAAATCCGTCAGCGCTTCGTCCGCCGCCGGCGGCAGCCCGCCCAGCGCGTCCGTCGCCATGGCGCGCATGGAGGCACCCAGCCCATGCTCCGTGGTCTTGAACAGCCGGCCGTCCAGGTCGCCCCGGCCCACCCGGACATCGCGCAGCCGCATCCGACGTCCCGCGACCAGCCAGAACGCCAACTTGTCCGTCATGGGCACCAGCGTGTCGTCCACCCCGTGGTAGGAGACGACATGGGTCCGCGAGGCCTGCCAGTGGCCCATGCTGGACAGATCCCGGATGCCCTTGATGGCCGGCCCCACGAACCGGTCCGACCCCTCGTCCACCAGCGTCCAGGGGGACTCCTCGATGCTCGACACGGACACCCCGGCGAAGGTGAAGCGGTGGACCAGGCCGCTTTCCAGGTAGTTCATCTCCCTTGTGTCGGCCCGGACATAGCCGGAGTTCTCGATGACCACATGGAAGGTGTTGGGAAGGAACTTCAACGCGAGCGCCGCGCTGTAGCCGCCATAGGACGTCCCGAGCATGAGCAGCCGGTCGCGCCGGACCGGCCACCGCCGCAACGCGTCGGCGAGCACGGCAATCTGGTCCATCGCGGGGATCAGGCCAAAGGACTGGTAGGCCCCGCCGTCGAACCGGCGCACCAAGGGGAACTGGCTGGGCACCGACCCGACACCGAGCGCCGACAACCTGACGAAAACGTCGTCCAGGGACAGGCCGTGGAGGTCCGTGTCGAAGTGGCGCCCCAGCCTCTCCCGCCATCCCGGCAGTTCGTCCAGGAACATCCGGCCCGTCTTCAGGCCGATGCCATGGTAGGCAGCGGACACCGCCACCACGTCATGGTTGGCCGCGAGGCTGGGCAGCAGCTTGTCGGCGACATAGGTCTGGTCCGGACGCATGCCGAACCCGCAGACAAAGATCAGCAGGCCGGTGCGCGGCCCGATCCCCTCAGGCGGGAGGCACCAATGGTAGTCCAGGGGTGGCCTTGGCAGGCCCAACTCGATATCAGGCGGTGGCGGGTCCACAACCGCCACGCCGCTGCGTGCCTGCATCCATCATCTCCCGAAGCCTTGGACGCAGGATGCACGCGACCCGTCGCGGTCGCAATCCCGCCCGCCGACGCAGGGCCGACCCCACCCTTCGCCCGTGCAGTCCGGGCCGGTCTGCGCTATAGGCTGTGCGGTTCAACACGGGTGGGTACCAGGGAGCGGGCATGAAGGTCGGCATCGACATGGGCGTGGCGACGGACGGCAAGCCCGTGCTCATGGACCTGGAGGAGTTGCTGGCCACCCGCCTGCTGGTGCAGGGCAACTCCGGCTCCGGCAAGTCGCACCTGCTGCGCCGCCTGCTGGAGCAGAGCGCAAGGCATGTGCAGCAATGCGTCGTGGACCCGGAGGGGGACTTCGTCACCCTGGCGGACAAGTACGGCCATGTGGTGGTGGACGTCGCCGAGCATAGCGAATCGAGCCTGCAACGGGTGGCGGCCCGGGTGCGCCAGCACCGGGTCTCCACGGTCCTGAACCTCGAAGGGGTGGACGTGGAGGCGCAGATGCGCCTGGCCGCCGCCTACCTGGGCGGGCTGTTCGATGCGGAGCGGGACTACTGGTATCCCATGCTGGTGGTGGTGGACGAGGCCCAGCTCTTCGCCCCCGCCGCCGCCGGTGAGGTGTCGGATGAGGCGCGGAAGGCCTCCCTCGGCGCCATGACCAACCTGATGTGCCGCGGGCGCAAGCGGGGCCTGGCCGGGATCATCGCCACCCAGCGCTTGGCCAAGCTCGCCAAGAACGTGGCCGCGGAGGCCAGCAACTTCCTGATGGGGCGCACCTTCCTGGACATCGACATGGCCCGGGCCGCCGACCTGCTGGGCATGGAGCGCCGGCAGGCGGAGATGTTCCGCGACCTCGCCCGCGGCCACTTCGTGGCGCTCGGCCCCGCGGTGAGCCGGCGGCCCCTGCCCGTCACCATCGGGACGGTGGAGACGGCGGGCCGTGGCGGCTCGCCCAAGCTGCTGCCCCTGCCGGACGCCGCGCCAGAGGATGCCCGCGACCTGATCCTGACCCCGTCGGAGGAGGAGCTGGCCGCCCCGCCCCCGCCGGCCAAACGGTCCCCGCCCCCACCGCCTCAGGACATGACCCACCTGCTGCGCCTCGCCGGTCAACGCCAGGCAGAGGCCGCCGCCGCCCAGGCGGCCCTGCCGGAGGAGCCGGAGGGCGACCCGGCCGAACTGGAGGCGCGGCTCGACGAGGTGCTGCGCCAGGTTCTGTCCGACCCGGGCGCCGCCTTCCGCACCGACGCGGTGCTGTACCAGGACTTCCTGGTCCGCTGCCGCATCCATCGCCTAAGGGGTGAGGCCCTGGACATGCCCGCCTTCCGCCGCCGCCTGTCGGTGCTGCGCGCCGGCGTGGATGAGGCGCGGGAGGAAAGCCCGGAATGGCAACAGGCCGTGGAGGCCGCCAAGAGCCTGCCGGAGGACATGCAGGGCGTGTTCCTGCTGCTGGCCCGCGCGGTGCTGGCCAAGGCGCCCTGCCCGTCTGACGCGGAGGTGGCGCGGGCCTGCGGCAGCCGCTCCCCCGGCCGGGCGCGGCGGCTGCTGAGTTACATGGAGCAGCGGGGCGTCATCGTGCTGCGCGCCCAGCTCGGCGGCCTGCGTTCCATCGCCCTCCCGCACCTGGGCAAGGAGACGGCCGCCGGGGACCCCAATGCCGCCGCGCCGGAGGAACCCGGCGACGGCGACCTGTTCGCCGTGGCCTGACGCCGCCGGGCGCGTTTCACCAGAACGCACTTTCGAATTCGAAACCCGCCCCCGTATCAGGCCGCCTGCACCCGTACCCGTCCCGGCTCCGCCAACACCCCGGCCATGACCATGGCGACAGAGCCTACATTCTCCGGCCCCAACAGGCTGAAATGGTCACCCGGCAGGTCATAGACCCGGGTGTCGGGGGCCAGGACATGCCACGCCGGCGCGGGGTCGGCACCCGCCGGCACCTCCGACGCCCGCAGCAGTGTCACCGGCCCGGCATAGGGCCCACCATGGTAGGCCCGGGCCAGGCGGATGTCCGCGTCCAGCATGTCGGACACCCGCAGCCAGAATTCCAGCTCCGCCTCCACCTCCGCCAGGGCCGCCTTGGTCGCCAGGTCGAGCATGGCGCGCAGGCGTGCCCGCAGGGGAAGGCCTTCCACCTGCGCCATGTCCAGCATCGGCACCTCAGCCGTCATCCGGCCCAGCAACCCGCCCACGATCCCCGGCGGGATGACTTGCCCTGCCAGCGCATGGTCCGCGTCCCGTGCGTCATACGGCGCGCTCCCCGACAGCCAGCTATCGACCAGGAACAGGTGCGACACGTCCTCCCCGGCCACCGCCAACTGCCGGGCCATCTCGAACGCCACCAGCCCGCCGAAGGACCAGCCCGCCAGCCGGTAGGGCCCGTTTGGCTGCACGGCGCGGACAGCCAGCAAATACTCCGCCGCCATGTCCTCCACCGACGGCGGCGGGTCGGCGTCGTCATTGCCCTGGATGGCATGGAAGGGCTGGCGGGTTCCCAGGGCGTCCGCCAGGGGGCGGTAGGCCCAGACCTGGCCGCCCGCCGGGTGGACGCAGAACAGCGGCGGGCGGTCGCCCTGGGGCTGGAGGGTGACCAGCGGGCTCCAGTCGCCACCCCTGCCCAGGGCTTCCGCCAAACCGGCCAGGGTCGGGTCCTCGAACAGCCTGGAAACGGCAAGGCCAGACCCGAAGACCTGCCTTATGCGGGCCGCTAATCGCACGGCCAGCAGCGAGTGGCCGCCCAGGGCGAAGAAGTCGTCATGTCGGCCCACCCGGTCCACGCCCAGCAGTTCCGACCAAAGCTTGGCCAGGATGCTTTCCAGCCCGGGCCGCGGCGGCTCGTACCCTTCCTGGCCCCGCAGGCTTTCAGGTTTCGGCAGCGCCTTGGCATCCACCTTGCCGTTGGTGGTCAGGGGCAGGTCCGGCAGCCAGACGAAGGCGCCGGGCACCATGTGGGGCGGCAGCCGGCGTTGCAGGGATTGCTTCAACTGGGCGTCGGCCGGCCGGGGAAAATCCGGCTGGCCCACCATATAGGCCACCAGCCGCTTGTCGCCCGGCGTGTCCTCCCGGACGACGACAGCCACCTGGACCACGCTGACCTGCTCCATCAGCGCGGCCTCCACCTCCCCGGGCTCGATCCGGTAGCCGCGGATCTTCACCTGGTCATCCATGCGGCCAAGATAGTCCAGCAGCCCGTCGGCCCGGCGCCGCACCAGGTCGCCGGTGCGGTAAAGGCGGCTGCCCGGCGGGCCGAACGGGTCGGCGACGAAGCGCTCCGCCGTCAGCCCCGGGCGGTTCAGGTAGCCGCGGACCACCCCCATGCCGCCGATATACAGCTCCCCCGTGACGCCGTAGGGCACTGGCTGCATCCACTTGTCCAGCACGTACAGCCGGGTGTTGGCGATGGGCCGGCCGATGGGGACGCTGCCGGTCCAGGGCGTGCCCAGCCCCACCACATAGGTGCTGCACCCGACCACCGTCTCCGTCGGGCCATATTCGTTGATCAAGCGGGTGGCGGGGGCATGGTCGCGCCAGGGCTTCAGGGCCGGGGCGGTCAGCGCTTCCCCCCGACTACCAGGGCGCGGGCCTGGAGGGCCAACTCCTCCGGCGCCATGGTGGCGGCCAGGATCTCCAGGTGGGCGGGGGTGAGCTTGACCAGGGTCAGGTCGCGCCGGTCCCGCAGCACCTGAACCAACGCCTCGATCTCCCCCTCCTCGGGCAGCATGATGACGGGGCGGCCGGTGGCCAGCGGCACGAACAGGCTGGTCACCGTGGCGTCGAAGCTGACGGACGTGTTCACGGGCACGCCGCTGCCGCCGGCCGCCCAGTACTCCCGCCGGGCCCAGGCAACATAGTTCACCACACCCCGGTGCGGCACCGCGACCCCCTTGGGGCGGCCGGTGGAGCCCGAGGTATAGATGACATAGGCCAGGTCGTCGGTGAGCAGGGGCCGCGTCCGCTCGACGTCCATGAGCATGCCGTCAGGCAATGCCGCCAACCGCGACCGCTCCCCCGTATCGTCCAGGAGCAGGACCGTGGCGTCATATGGCAGCAGGGCGGCGGTCGATGCTTCCGCCAGCACCACCGCCGCCATGGCATCGTCCAGCATGAAGGCCAGCCGGCCCGCGGGGTAGGCCGGGTCCAGCGGCAGGTAGGCAGCCCCGGCCTTCATCACGGCCAACAGGGCCATCATCAGGTCCGGCCCGCGGCGCAGGCAGACCCCGACGATGCTGTCCGGGCCCACGCCCAGGCCGATCAGCCGACGGGCCAACTGGTTGGCGCCGGCATGCAGCTCCGCATAGGAAAGCGTCCGGTCGCCGAAGACCAGGGCGTCCCGCCCGGGATGCCGCCGCGCTTCCACCTCCAGCAGGTCCACCAACGTCCCGGGGGGCACGTCCGCCGCCGTGTCGTTCCAGGCGGCGAGCACCTGGCGGCGCTCCGCCTCCGTCAGGATCGGCAGGGCGTGGACGGGCCGGTCGGGGGCCGTGGCCATGCCCTCCAGCGCCACCGACAGGTGTCCGGCAAGGCGCTCCACCGTGGAATGGTCATGGAGGTCCGCGTCATATTCCAGGGCCAGGGACAGGCCGCTGCCCGTCTCCTCGAACAGGAAGGACAGGTCGAACTTGGCCTGCTCCAGCCGAGGCGGGATCACCTCGCAGGTGATGCCGTCCAGGGACAAGGGTCGCGCCTCCGGCGTGTTCTGAAGGGCCAGCATGACCTGGAAGAGGGGCGTCTCCCCCAAGGTCCGCTCCGGCTGCAGGACCTCTACCAGCCGGTCGAAGGGCAGTTCCTGGTGGGAGAAGGCGCCGAGGGCCGAGTCACGGACGCGGCCCAGCAGCTCAGCCGCCGTGGGGTTGCCGTCCAGGCGGGTCCGCATGACCAGGGTGTTGACGAAGAAGCCCACCAGCCCTTCGAACTCCCGGTGCGTGCGGTTCGCCACGGGCGTACCCAGGGCGATGTCCTCCTGCCCGCTCCAGCGGGACAGGACGACGGACAGGCCGGCCTGCAACACCATGAACAGGCTGGCGCCATGGGCCTTCGCCAAATCCGAAAGGGCGGTCCGCAGCCTGCCATCGAAGGTCGTCCGGTGCCAACCGGCCCGGCGCACCCGTCGGGCTTGGCGGGGGCGGTCGGTGGGCAGGCCGAGCTGGCCCGGCAGGCCGGCCAGGGCTTCGCGCCAATATTCCTCCTCCGCGGACAGGGGGCTGTCGGCCGCCGACAGGCGGGCGCGCTGCCAGACCGCATAATCGGCATAGGCGAGGGCAAGCGCCGGCAGCCGGGGCTCCGCCCCCCGGCGCAGGGCATTGTAGGTGGCCTCAAGCTCGCCCAGGAAGACACCCACGGACCAGCCGTCGAAAGCGATGTGGTGGACCACCACGGCCAGCACATGCTCATCCGGCCCCAGCGCGACCAGGTCGGCCCGGATCGGCAGTTCCCGTGAAAGGTCGAACCGGTGGGAGCAGAGGCACAGCACGTGGTCGCCCAGGGCGGCCCGGCCCAGCGCCGTGCGTGCCAGTCGGAAAAGGCCGGCGTCACCGACCACCTGGATACCTTCGCCATCCACGGCGGAATAGGTGGTGCGCAGGATCTCATGCCGGTCCACAAGCCGGCGCAGGGCGATCTCCAGCAGGTCGGCGTCCAGGGCACCGCGCAGGCGCAGCACCATGGGGATCAGGTAGCGCCCGCCCCCTTCCAACTGCTCCAGGAACCACAGCCGGCTCTGGGCGAAGGACAGGGGCAGATGGTCCGGCCGGGGCAGCAGCTCCAGCCGCGCCGCGGTCCCGGCATCGCGGAGCTGCTCCGCCAGCTCGGCGACGGTCGGCTTCTCGAACACGGTGCGGACTTGCAGCTCGCTGCCCAGCACGTCGCGCACCCGGGACACCAGCCGCGCCGCCAGCAGGGAGTGGCCGCCAAGGGCAAAGAAATCGTCGTCGATGCCGACGCGCTCCACCCCCAGCAGGTCGGCGATGATCTCCGCCAGCACCGCTTCCCGCCCCTCCCGCGGGGCACGGTAGGCGGCGGCATGCTCAACGGCCATGTCAGGGGTCGGCAGGGCCTTGCGGTCCACCTTGCCGTTCCCGGTCAGCGGCAAGGCGTCCAGCCAGACGAAGGCCGCCGGCAACATGAAGGCCGGCAGCGTGGCGGACAGGTGCTCCCGCAACAGTGGGCCCAGCAGCTTGCCCTGGGTGCCCAGCAGCGGGTTGTTGGTGGCGGTGCGCCAGTCGCCCGGCTGTGGCAGGGGCCGGGCGATGGGCATCAGGGCCGGCGGCTCACCCGCGGCCAGGAAGGCGGCATCAAGTCGGCCTGGGTCCAGCCCTGGGGACAGTTGGACGCGGTAGCCGTATCGGGCGGCCAAGCGGAACAGCGCCTCCGGGTCGACGCCCGGTTCCATATCCGCTGCCAGGGCGGCGGCCAGCTCGCCGACGCTGCCGACGGAACCGGCGTCCAGCAGGTCCAGGGTCCGCAGGTCGGTGGCGACGCGGGCGTTGCGAATGCCGGTCAGGCACAGGCGACGGGGGCCTGTCGCCAGCAAGGCAGTGATGTCTTCGGCGGACAGGCGGCTGCCGTCCTGCCAGGCGTCGTCCGGCGCGGCTGGTACCTCCCCCGTGCGCAGCACGACGCCGTAGCGGAACTTGGTCAGCTCGTTCCAGGCCTCCCCCGGCTGGAGGGCCAGTTCCACGCCTGTCACCTGCGGGAAGCGGTGGGCGATGGCGGCGAACAGGGTTGGGTCGACCAGCAGCTCCTCATCTTGGGTCACCTCCCGGTCGATGACCCGGCGCAGCATGGCGGCCTTCCAGTGCGACGGCGCCCGGTGGCGCTGCACCCAGGCGTGGAAGGCCCGCAGCAGGCGGAGGTCGCGCAGGTCGCCCAGGAACAGCGATCCCCCGGGCCGCAGCTTGGCCAACGCTGCCCCGACCACGTCCAGCAGGTACCCGGCCCCGGGGAAGTACTGGACGATGGAGTTCAGCACCACCGTGTCCACCGACGCGTCGGGGATATGGCCCAACTGGTCGGCGCGGCCATGGTGCAGGGTGATGTTGTCGAACCGCGGCGCGAACCGCCGGACCTGCCCCGCCACATGAGCAAGCGCCTGGGCGGAAAAATCGATGCCGTGATAACTTTCCACCCGCGGCGCCACGCGGAAGGCCAGCAGGCCGCGGCCACAGCCGATCTCCAGCACGCGGCCGGTGCCCAGGGCCAGGATGCTGTCCACGGCGTGGTCCACCCAGACCCGCATCTCCCCTTCCGGGATGGGCTTGCCGTCCTGGCTGCCGAACCAGCCACTGACGTCGAACAGTGGGTCGGCGGAGCTGCCTTCCGGTGTGCCGCCCTCCCCGTCATAGAGCTGCTGCCAACTGTCCACGTGGCTGTCGCCCATGTCGGCGGCGCCGTCCGCCGCCAGGGGCTGCCAGCCCGGCTCCGGCACCACATAGGCGAACAGGCGGGTGTTGCCAGCATCGTCGTCCCGGGCCACCACGGCGGCATCCTGCACGCCCGGATGCTCCACCAGGCGGGCCGCGACCTCGTCCGGCTCGATGCGGAAGCCGCGGATCTTCACCTGGGTGTCGGCGCGGCCCAGGAAATCCAGTTGCCCGTCCTCGCGCCAACGCACCCGATCACCTGTGCGGTAGAGCCGGCCGGGGCCGAAGGGGTTGGCGACGAACCGCTCCGCCGTCAGCCCCGGCTTGCCCAGGTAGCCGCGGGCCACGCCCTTGCCGCCCACATACAGCTCCCCCGGAACGCCCACCGGGACCGGTTGCATGCGGGTGTCGAGCACGAACACCTGTGCGTTGTTGATGGGACGGCCGATGGGTGGGCTCGCCAAGCCTTCCAGGGTCGAGGGGTCTAGCGGCCCTGCCATGGTGGAGCAGACGGTGGCCTCCGTCGGGCCATATCCGTTGAACATGCGCCGGCCTGCCGACCAGCGCCGGGCCAGCTCCGCCGGGCAGGCCTCCCCCGCCACGACCAGGTGGCCGACCGTGGACAGGCTGCCCGCCGGCATCACCGCCAGGGCGGAGGGCGGCAGGATGGCATGGGTGATGCCATGCCGGTCCGCCAGGGCGGCCAGCGGCTCCCCCGGCATCAACCGATCCTTGGGCGCCATCACCAGGGCGCCGCCGCCGGAAAAGGCCAGCAGCATCTCCACGATGGAGGCGTCGAAGCTGGGGGACGCGAACTGCAGCACCCGGGCCTTGTCGGTCACTCCCAACGTCCCGACATGGTCGGCACCCAAATTCACCGCGTTGGCGTGGCTGACCCCCACCCCCTTGGGCCGCCCCGTGGAGCCCGAGGTGTAGATCACATAGGCGAGGTTGTCCCTGTGCAGCGGGCGGCGACGCTCCGCATCGTTCAACGGCCTTGCCTCACCCATGTCCAGGCGGGCCGCGGTTTCCACGTCGTCCAGCACCAGGGTTGGGGTGCCTGGCGGCAGGGCGTCCCGGGTCGCCCGGGTGCAGACCACCAGCTTCAGCCCGCTGTCCTCCACCATATGGGCCAGGCGCTTGGCCGGATAGGATGGGTCCAGCGGCAGGAAGGCGCCACCCGCCTTCAGCACGCCCAAGTGGCTGGTGACGAGGTCTGGGCAGCGGTCCAGGCAGACGCCGACGACATCCTCGGTC
Source organism: Aerophototrophica crusticola (assembly GCF_012913305.1). Classification (NCBI taxonomy): domain Bacteria; kingdom Pseudomonadati; phylum Pseudomonadota; class Alphaproteobacteria; order Rhodospirillales; family Rhodospirillaceae; genus Aerophototrophica; species Aerophototrophica crusticola. The sequence goes on from NZ_CP051775.1 coordinate 1,648,264, forward strand.
CCGATGCCGCGGCCGACCAGCAGGCGGGCAATCCGGTTGGCGCGGGCGTCCAGCCCGGCGTAGGTGTGCGCCTCGTCCTCGAACAGGATGGCCGGCGCGTAGGGGGTCCGCGTGACCCGCGCCTCGAACAGCTTGACCAGGGTCGCCGATGAAGTCTCCGCCGAGGTGCGGTTCCAGTCCTCCAGGATCCTCCGCCGCTCATCGTCGCGGACCAGCGGCAGCGACCAGACCGGCCGGTCTGCCACCCTGTCCAGCGCCTCCAGCAGGTGCAGTACCTGGTCCAGAAGCCGCTCCGCCGTGCCGGGCGGCAGTACCCCGGGATCATGGTCCAGGTCGATGAACGGGTGACCGTCGTCGCTGATCGTCCGCAGCGTGGCCGACAGGGGCGCCTGCACGAAGCCCGTCTCCACCGACTCCGTGGAAAGGGACCGGGCCCCGAACGGATGGTCGAAATCTTCCGTTTCCAGGGAGAAGGTCATGTCGAACAGTTGGCGCCGGCCGGCCTGGAAGGTGTTGGCCGTCCGGTTCAGCTCCGCGATGGGATAGCGGTAATGGCGGGCGGTGACGTTCACCTCCGCATGGACGGACCGGAACAGGTCCATCAGGCTGGCGGTCAGGTCCACCCCTATCCGGATGGCGTTCGCGACCGAGAACATGCCGGCCGTCTGCTTCTTCCAGGCGTTGGGCCGGTTGTGCCGCGCGATGCCGATGGAGATGTCCGTCACACCGGTTTCCCGGGCCAACAGGGCGTAGAACAGCCCCAGGAGCACCGTCTGGATCGAGAGCCGCCGGTCCTGGGCAAATCGCTCGGCCGCCGCATAGACCGGCCGTGGAATCACGCCGACCCGGCGGACGCAGGCGCTGGCGAACTGGAAGCCGCGGCCCTGCGTGTCGAACAGCGGCGGCGGCAGCGTGGCGAAGCGCCCTGCCCAGAATGCGGCGTCCTGGGCGTATCGGGGCGAGTCGCGGTACTCGACATCGTCCCTTACGAAGTCTGCGTAGGACGGGGCCACGACGGCGGGCTCACGCCCCGCCAACAGGTCCCGGTAGGCCGCTGACGCGGCCCGCATGACCAGGGACATGGACCAGCCGTCACCGATCAGGTGGTGGCAGGTCAGTTGCAGGAAATGCCGGTCCTCAGCCGCCCGCAGCAGCCAGACATGCCAGAGGGGTTTCCCGGCTTCCACACGGAAGGCGTGGACACCCGTCTCCCGCGCGAAGGCACGGATGCTCGCCTCCGGGTCGGGTTCCGCCCTGAAATCCAGGAAGCCGACCCGGACGGGCACGGACGGGAGGATGACCTGCTCCGGCCGGGTGTCCGGCGCCGGCAGCACGATGCGCAACGCATCCATCCCCGCGGCCACGGCCATGAAGGCACGTTCCAGCAGCCGTAGGTCCACCTGCCCCTCAAGGCAGGCAAGCAGACCGACATTATACATGGCGTTGTCGGGATGCAGGAGCAGATCATACCAGATCACGCGTTGGGGCGCCGACAGGGGAATGGCCCCCTCGACAAGGTGGGTTTTGTCCCCCGTACCGTGATCGGACATGACCTTCAGCCCTGCTTATGCTTGGGATTATGACGGAGAAAAAGCGTTTGTGGCCCGGATGACTTGCGGATCTTCAGCTCACGCAGGGTTGGCCAGAGTGTCGCGAAGGCTCTTTGGCCTCATGTCGGACCAGACGCCATCCACGAACGACAGGCATTCTTCCCGCGTGCCGGACTGGCCTGCGGATCTCCACCCCTTGGGAATTTCCACTTCGGCCTGCCACAGGCAGTACTGTTCCTCATCGTTCACCAGGACGATGAACGGCCCATTCTTAATCATGCGTGCGGAAACTCTGGTTGTGTCTGGCATAGTTCCTCCGGCAGCCGTCAGGTTTGCGGGTTTACCGCACGCCGTGGCATACCGAAAGGTAATAGGCCTTGCATCGTGACTTTGTCAAAAGTCATAGGCATTGGCTGCCTGCCAAGCCACGGCCGTGTTCATCCTATACGTTTATTGATCGGGCCCCGTTAGTGTTCTTACAACCTCTGGCCCAGGTGTCACCGGCCAGAGATCGCGTTATGGCTGAGGATTGTTGTGGAAGGCTACAAGCACAAAGGGCAAGATCAGCAACGCTGCCGTGACGACTGACCGGGTAACCGTCCCCCATGGATCTAGGCCGGATCGCCTTACGGACCTTGCTGGTCCTCCTACTTCTGGCAGGCGTGCCCAAGGCCTCGGCCACGGATTTGCGCATGGGCCTGGAATCGGTAGCCTCCACGGCGGATCCCCATGCCTATTCCCATGTGGACGGCCGGACCCTCGCATTCCACCAATTCGACCCGCTGGTCGCGAACGACACCCATCTCCAACCCGTGCCGGCACTCGCGGCGAGTTGGTCGGTTGAGAACGAGCTGCGGTGGACCTTCAATATCCGGCCTGGGGTGCGCTTCCACAATGGCAAGGAACTGACGGCCACGGATGCGGTGTACTCGCTCTGCCGCATCGCCCACCTCCCGGGAAGCGGGCTTCTGGGGTCCCTCCAGGGCATCGCCTCGGCCACCGCGAAGGACCGCCTGACCCTGGTGGTCGAGACGGACGTGCCGGCCCCATTACTGGCACGGAACCTCGCCAACATCGCCATCATAGCGTCCCCGCCGGGCTGGGAGGGGCAATACCACCCCGACGGGTGCGGCACGGGGCCTTGGCCTGACGGCGCGTCTTTCGACAAGGGGCAGGTTGCCGGGACCGGTCCGTACAGGCTGAAATCCTTCACCCGCAATGGTGAGACGACCCTTGCCCGCTTCGACGGCTATTGGGGCGAGGTCCCCGCCTGGGAAACGGTCACCATGCTGCCGTTCCCCGATCCAGGGGCGCGGAACCGCAGCCTTGTCCGGGGCATGGTGGACTTGGTGAATCAGGTCTCGGCGGAGAGCATGGCCTTCCTGTCGGAGCAGAGCCGCCTGCGGGTGGAGGCGAGCACCCGGGCCCGTTCGATCTTCATCGGCGTCAACCTGTCGCCTGGGACCACGACGGGGAAGGATGGTGGGAACCCGTTGTCCGATGTCAGGGTGCGACAGGCCATCTCCCTCGCCATCGACCGCAAGGCGCTGAGCGACCGGCTGATGCCGGGGATGTCCGGCCCCGCCTACCAGTTCATGCCTGAGGGGATGCTCGGCTACGATCCCGGCGCCACCTCCCCGTTCAACATCGCCCAGGCGCGGAAACTCCTGGCGGAAGCGGGCTTTGCCAACGGATTCGACACAACGCTGACCGCCGTCGAGCCGTTCGCCAGGGTCGCAGAGGGGGTCAGCCGATACCTGGCCGCGGTGGGGATCCGTGTCCAGATCAGGTTCGTGCGGCCGGGGGAAGTTGTCGACATCATGTCCCGGCGGGACTACGCGCTGGTGCTTGTCAGTTCCGTGCCGCTGACCGGTGAGTTCTCCACCATCGCCCGCGAGGTGTTCGCCCCCATGGACCCGGCCTCGGGAATGGGGATGCAGAACTTCGGGGGGTATTTCAATGACCAGATGAACGTCTTGATCATGAAGGCCCTGGCGACCACCGACACGGAGGTGCGCGGGCGCCTGTTGCAGCAGATCACCGCCATCGGGCTCCAGGACCTGCCGTTCATCCCGCTGCTGCATGTGTCGCGCGCCTGGGCGATGCGCAAGGACCTGCGCTTCCAGGCCCGGGCTGATGGCCATACGCTGGCGCAACACGTCCGTCCCGCGGAATAGCTGCCCGGCATATGTTCCAAAAGGGAAGCGGGCCGCCCCCGGGGGCGGCCCGCTTGGCATTGCCGACCGGAAGCTTACTCCGCCGCCTGCTGCACCGGCTGGTGGGCCGAATCCGGGGCCGGGCTGCGGCCGCCGAAGAAGCGGCGGATCACCACATAGAAGACCGGGGTGAACACCAGGCCGAAGAAGGTGACGCCCAGCATGCCGAAGAACACGGCGGTGCCGATGGCCTGCCGCATCTCCGCCCCGGCGCCGCTGGCGATCATCAGCGGCACCACGCCCAGGATGAAGGCGAAGCTGGTCATGAGGATCGGCCGCAGGCGCAGGCGGCAGGCCTCGATCACCGCCTCGAACCGGTCCTTGCCTTCCGCCTCCAGCTGTCGGGCGAACTCAACGATCAGGATGGCGTTCTTCGAGGCGAGCCCGACCAGCACGACGAAGCCGATCTGGGTCAGCACGTTGTTGTCCATCCCCCGTGCCATGATGCCGGACACCGCCGACAGCAGGCACATGGGCACGATCAGGATGATGGCGAAGGGCAAGGCCCAACTCTCATACTGCGCCGCCAGCACCAGGAAGACGAAGAAGACGCACAGGGGGAAGATGTACAGGGCGGAGTTGCCCGTCTGCTTCTCCTGGTAAGACAGGTCCGTCCACTCGATGCTGAAGCCGTCCGGCAGCTTCTCCGCCGCGATCCCCTCCATGGCGGCGATGGCTTGGCCGGAGCTGGTGCCGGGCAGGGTGTTGCCCTGCAGTTCCGCTGCCGGGAACAGGTTGTAGCGCAGCACCCGGTCCGGGCCGGTGACGTAGCGGAAGTCCACGAAGGACCCCAGCGGCACCATGCGGCCCTGGTTGTTGCGGGTTTCCAGCTTGGCGATGCCCTCCGGGTCCAGGCGGAAGTTTCCGTCCGCCTGCGCCGTCACCCGGAAAGTGCGGCCGAACAGGTTGGTGTCGTTGACGTAGGAAGAGCCCAGATAGATCTCCAACGTGCGGAACAGGTTGGTGATGGGCACATCCAGCATCTGTGCCTTGACGCGGTCGATGTCCACAAAGACCTGCGGCGCCTTGGCGCTGAAGGGGCTGAACACGAAGGTCAGGCCGGGGGTCTGGTTGGCCGCCATGGCCATGTCCCAGGTCGCCGCCTCCAAGTCCGCCGGGCCGCGGCCGGCCCGGTCCTGGATGCGCATGGTGAAGCCGCCCGACGTGCCCAGCCCCTGCACCGGGGGCGGCTGGATCACGAAGATCTGCGCCTCCGGGATACTGAACATCTTCATCTGCAGGGCTTGCAGCAGGCTCTGCGCCGACTGGCCCGCGGCCACCCGCTCCTCGAACGGGGCCATGACGGCGAAGATCGCGCCGGCGTTGGTGGCGATGGTGCGCGTGGCGCCGGAGAAGCCGGCGAAGGTGGCGGTGTGGACGATGCCGGGGGTGTCCAGGATCATCTTCTCCGCCCGGTTGATCACGTCGTCCGTGCGGGCCAGCGACGTTCCCTCCGGCGTCTGGACGGCGACGATCAGGTAGCCCTGGTCCTGCGCCGGGATGAAGCCGCCGGGCACCCGGGTGAACAGGAACCCCGTCAGGGCGATCAGCACCACATAGAGCACCAGCATGATGCCGGCCTTGCGCGTCACCCCGCTGACCAGCCGGCCATAGCCGTGGGACAGCCGGTCGAAGCCCCGGTTGAAGGCACCGAAGCCCCGCTGCACGAGCGCGCCCGCGAAGGCCAGCCGGCCCTTTGCCTGCTCATGCCCGGCATGGTGGCCACGCAGCAACATGGCGCAGAGCGCCGGGCTGAGGGTCAGGGAGTTGAAGGCGGAAATGACAGTCGCCACCGCGATGGTCACGGCGAACTGGCGGTAAAACTGGCCCTGGATGCCTTCGATGAAGGCCGTGGGCACGAACACCGCCGACAGCACCAGGGCGATGGAGATCAGCGCCCCGCCCACCTCATCCATGGTCCTGCGGGCCGCCTCCTTCGGCGACAGCCCCTCGGCCAGGTATCGCTCCACGTTCTCCACCACGACGATGGCGTCGTCCACCACGATGCCCACCGCCAGCACCAGGCCGAACAGGGTCAGGTTGTTGATGGTGAAGCCCAGGGCCGCCATGACGGCGAAGGTGCCGATCAGCGACACGGGGATGGCCACGATGGGGATGATGGTGGCGCGCCAGCGCTGGAGGAAGACCAGCACCACGATCACCACCAGGGCCACCGCCTCGATGATGGTCTTGATCAGCTCGCTGATGGATTCGGCGATGAACTCCGTCGGGTTGTAGATGATCCGGTACTCCAGCCCGGGCGGGAAGCTCTGGCTGATGGTGCGCATGGTCTCCTGGATGCGCTCCGCTGTGCCCAGGGCGTTGGAGCCGGGCAACTGGCTGACGGCGAGCACCACGGCCGGCTTGCCGTCCAGGTAGCTGTTGGTGACGTAGTCGCGCGCCCCCAGCTCCACCCGCGCCACGTCCACCAGCCGCACGATGCGGCCATCCTCGCCTGCCTTGACGATGATGTTCTCGAACTGCTGCGGCTCGGTCAGGCGCCCTTGGAGGGTGAGGTTGAGCTGGTAGTCACGGCCCGTGTCCACCGGCGGCTGGGCAAGCTGCCCGCCCGCCACCTGCACGTTCTGCGACTGGATGGCGGCGACCACGTCCCCGGCGGTCATGTCCAGCTCCGCGATCTTCTGCGGGTCCAGCCAGACCCGCATGGAATAGTCGCGGGCGCCGAAGATCTGGATGTTGCCGATGCCTTCCACCCGGGCCAGCGTGTCCCGAACCTGCAACAGGGCATAGTTGGAGATGTAGAGCTGGTCGTAGGTATCATCCGGGCTGATCAGGTGGATGACCATCAGCAGGTCGGGTGAGTTCTTGCGGGTCACCACGCCGATGCGCCGGACCTCCTCCGGCAGGCGCGGCTGGGCGACGGCGACGCGGTTCTGCACCAGCACCTGCGCCTCGTCCAGGTCAGTGCCCAGGGCGAAGGTGATGGTCAGGTTCATCTGCCCGTCGGAGGTGCTCTGGGAGGACATGTAGAGCATGTTCTCCACCCCGTTCACCTCCTGCTCGATGGGGGCCGCCACCGTGTCGGCCACCGTCTGGGCGTTGGCGCCGGGATACGTGGCCTGCACCGTCACGGTGGGCGGGACCACCTCCGGGTACTGCGCCACCGGCAGGGCGAGGTAGGAGATGCCGCCGATGGTCAGCAGCACGATGGACAGGACGATGGCGAAGACCGGCCTGTCGATGAAGAAACGGCCCATGTTCATCGCGGTGCCTCCGCCTGCTGCGGCTGCTGGCTCAGCGGCTGGTCGACCGGCGTCACCGCCTGCCCCGGCCGGACCCGTTGCAGGCCCGACGTGATCACCCTCTCATCCGGCTTCAGCCCCTCGCGCACCACGCGCATGCCGTCGATGATGGGGCCCAGCTGCACGGGCCGGTACTGGGCCTTGTTCTCCCCGTCCACCACCAGGACATAGCGCCGGGTCTGGTCGGTGCCGATGGCGCTGTCCGGCAGCAGCAGGGCCGGGTAGTCGCCGCGCCCGATCAGGCGGATTCGGGCGAACAGGCCGGGAGTGAACAGCAGGTTGGGGTTCTCGAAGATGGCGCGGCCGCGGATCGTGCCGGTGGAGGCGTCGATCTGGTTGTCCACGAAGTCCATCTTGCCGGCGTGCTTGAAATCCTTCTCGTCCGGCAGGGCCAGGGCGACGGGGTTCTGCGCTTCCCGGCTGCTCTTGCGGGCGCCATCCTGGGCCAAGCGCACATAGCGCAGGTAGGCGGCCTGGTCGGCGTCGAAATAGAAATGCATGGGGTCCAGGCTGACGATGGTGGTCAGCAGGGTGCTCTGCGCCGTGCCGCCGCTGACCAGGTTGCCCACGCTGACCAGCCGGTTGCTGACCCGGCCGGTGACGGGGGACCGCACCTGGGTGAACTCCAGGTCCAGCTCGGAGGTGCGGAGGTTCGCCTCGGCCTCAAGCTGGGTGGCGGTGGCGGATTGCAGCTCCTGCGCCCGCTGGTCCAGCACGGCCTGGGACACTGCCTGGGTGCGGCGAAGGTCCTGGGCACGGCCCAGTTCCCGCTGGGCCAGGGCGACCTGGGACCTGGCCTGCTGTACCCGCGCCTTCGCGGCATCGACGGCCGCCTGGTAGGGCCGCGGGTCGATGACGAACAGCAGGTCGCCCTTGTAGATGATGTCGCCGTCGCGGAAGTTGATGCTGTCCAGGTAGCCGCTGACGCGGGCCCGGACCTCCACCTCCTCCACCGCGGCGAAGCGGCCGGTATACTCATCCCATTCGCTGACGGTCTTCTGGATCGGCGGGCTGACGACCACCTGGGGCGCCTGCTGTGCGGCGCCGGCCTGCTGGCCGGGCTCCTCCCCCCGCAGGCCGCCAGGGCGAGCAGGCTGGTGAGCGCCAGGGCCGGAACCGCCATCCCCCAACGGCGACGGGACCGGGCAAGTGACGCGCCCGCGCCTGGACGGGCCAAGACCTGAGGATGGCCTATGGACATGGACTCTCTCCGGATGAAACCCCACCGTCCCGGATGATGGGCGGCAGGTCCCGGAAAGAATTCCAAATTCTTGCTGCGGCATCGGCCAATTGCCCTGGCCTATCCCGGCAAGACTAATCAGCCTAAGTCATAAGTAATAGCGGCAACCCTTATGACTCCATTTGCCGAAGGGCGTCGAAGACCTTCCGGTCCGTCTGGTCGAACCCGACCGGCGTCACGCTGATCCGGTGGCGGCGAAGGGCGGCGATGTCCGTGTCATCCGCCTGTTCCCCGGGGCTGCGGCGGAAACCCAGCCAGTGGTAAGTCAGGCCGCGGGTGTCGGTCCGGGTCTCCACATCCACCCCCAACAGGGAACCGCCGCCCTGGCGGGTGATGTCCAACCCGGTGACTTGGTCAGGCTCCACGTCGGGGAAGTTCACGTTCAGCACGGTCTCCGGCTTGCCGAAGCGCTCCACCACCTGATGGATGAGTGACAGGGCCGTCTGCCAGCGCACGTTCTTGCGGTCACGGAAAGCTTGGCTGAACGCATAGGCAGGGATGCCGAACAGCCGCGCCGCCAAGGCGGCGCTGACCGTGCCGCTGTAGGACAGCTCATCCGCGATGTTGGCACCGCGGTTCACGCCGGACAGCACGATGTCCGGCGGGTTCTCCGCCATGATGTGCCGCACGCCCAGGATGACGCAGTCGCTGGGCGTGCCAGTGACGGCGAAGCGACGCTCCCCCCGCGGGATGACGCGCAAGGGATTGTGCAGGCTGACGGCCCGGCTGACGCCGGACTGGTCATGTTCCGGCGCCACCACCCAGACCTCCTCCGCGAGCTGCGCCGCGGCTTCCGCCAGGACGGCCAGCCCTGGCGCGTCGATGCCGTCATCGTTGGTCAGCAGGGCGCGGGCGAACCGGGGAGCTTGCATCGGGGGGGCCTTCGGGTGTTGCTACGGGCACGCGCCCATCAAAGTCGAACAGGCGTTTGAAGTCGAGCCCGGAGTCGCCCCCGCATGGAAGAACGCCTGCCCACGCATCTCTACGTTCAGGCCCATGTCTGGCGATGCAGCGCCGCTTCCATCCCCGTCTATGTCCTGCGTAAGGGTGAGTGGGAGAGCGGGCTGGTCCTGCTGAAGGTCGCCATCCCCTTCCAGGGCGTGAAGGTCTTCACCCAGAGCCGCGACCTGGACGGCAAGCTGGGCTGGCTGCCCGGCCTGGGCGGCAACATGGTCAGCGAGCAGGAGGCCAACGACTATGTGGACCGCCAAGTGAAGCGGGACCCGGATTTGTGGGTGGTGGAAGTGGAAAGCCGCGACGGCAGCCATCCCTTCGAGGGCAAGCAGATCTGACGGTCAGGCGGCAACCAGGTCCGTGTGGCGGAAATCGTCGCCCTTGAACAGCACGGGCGCCCCACGCTCCTTCGCCAGGGCATAGGTAAAGCAGTCGCCGAAGTTCAGTTGGGCGGGGTGGCCGGAACCCTTGCCGAAGCGGGCATAGGCTTCGCGGGCGAGTTTCGCCTGTGATCGCGTGACGTCCACGACAGTGAACTGACCCTTTTGCAAGAAATTCTCAATCCATTGATCCACCTCCGAAGCTGTCAGACGCTTCCAAGAGGACAAGACGATACCAATCTCCAACAAGGTTGCCGCCGATATCAAAGGGTTACCATGCCTCCCGATTTGCAGCGTGTAAGCCTCAGCATCAAATTCCTGCTTGAAGATTGCAATGGCAATCGAGGTGTCGACGACCATCAGCGGGGCAACCCGAACTCATCATAGCCAAGGATTTCGTCAGCAGAACGCCTATCCCGGTCCGGCAAGGCAGCAAACCGCCGGCCAAGATCCATCAAGGCCGCAGCCCGCTCCTCAGCACTTCGGCGGCGCTCACGCTCCCGCTCCACTTTGTCGAGGACGACCTTTCGGACGGCATCCTCCCAATTTTCACCGGTCAGGCTCGCCAACTCTACGGCAGCCTCTTCCAGAGCCTTGTCCTTGATGACCAGTCCCATGCCCGCCTCCTTCCAACCGCCTCCATCCTACCACAGGGTGCGCCATGGCCTGAAGTGTCGCCCCGCGGCCCGATGATCCTTGATTCGCCGAGCCGTTCCGCTACACCACCCGCTCCGCATTAACACGCCCGTATGAAGCCCGTGCCCCGCATCGCCCTGCCTGCCGCCTCCGCCCTCGCCCTGCTCGCCGCCCTGCCCGCCCTGGCCGCCGATCCGTCACCCCTGGATGAGGTGGTGGTCACCGCCAACCGGCGGGCGGAGGCCCTGCGGGACGTGGCGGCCAGCGTCTCCACCGTGGACCGGGAGAGGTTCGAGGCCCAGGCCACCCGCTTCATCGGGGAGGAGCTGCGTGGCCTGCCGGGCCTGGTCCTCCGCACCAACGACCAGGGCACCTACAGCGATATCACCCTACGCGGCGTGCCCAACCGCATCCACAACGACACCCTGGCCGTGCTGCTGGACGGGGTGCCCTTCGTCACTGGTGACGATGAGGTGGATCTGGAGCAGCTTCCCTTCGGCGCGGTGGGCCGGGTGGATGTGGTCCGCGGCCCCATGTCGGCCCTCTATGGCCGCGGCGCCATCGCCGGGACCATCAACTATCTGACTCGGGACGTGGGTGACAGCCGGGAAGGCGCGGTGGAGGCCACCATCGGCAGCCATGGCTGGCGCCGGCTGGGCGCGCTGGTCCAGACCCCTACCGTAGAGGGCGGGGCCCTGCTGCTGTCCGGGGAGGTCCAGGAGGGTGATGGCTGGCGCGATCGCACCGGGCGGGAGGAGAGGAACGTCTTTGCCAAGCATCGGCTGGGCTTGGGCGAGTGGGGCCGGCTGAACCTTTCCGCCTCCTGGGTGGACACCGAACAGCGCTTGGCCGGCGAGTTGCCGGTGAACGCAAGGGGCGAGCCCATTCCCCTGCCCCGCGGCCGCGAGGGAAACTGGAACGAGGATGACGCCGGCTTCTACAAGCGCATGCTGACCGCCACGGCGGTGCTGGACGCCGACCTGGCCCCCGGCCTGACCGGCACCACCCGGCTGCATGCACGCCAGGGCAAGACCAGCGCCCTGCAAGGCTTCTTCAACCCGTTCGACCCGGCGGCGGGGACCGTCACCTTCACCGGCTTCCGTGTGGATGCCGATACCGACACCCTGTTCGCCGAGCAGCAGTTCGACTGGACCCTGGGCGACCTTCGCCTGCTGGCGGGGGTGAGCGCGGAGCAGGTGCGGGCCGTGCATCGGGAGACCTGGATCGGGGAGTTCGACTTCGGCCCGCTGTTCTATGCCCAGCAGCGGGACATCCGCACAGGGCAGCACATCAACCGAGACCAGTGGATCAGCGACCGGTTGCTTGACGGGCATGGAAGGGCGCGGAACTATGCCGCCTATGCCCAGGGCGACTACACCTTGGGCGCGGTGACCCTGTCCGCCGGGGCGCGGTTCGACCGGTTCAGCCGCAGGGTCTTCTATGGCCCCAGCGCCACCGGCTTCGGGCCGGAGCCGGTGGCGACCATCCAGGACACGGACCAGCGCGTCAGCCCCAAGGCCAGTGCCAGTTGGAAGCTGTCCGACAGCCTGACCGCCTATGCCGCCTATGGGGAGGGCTTCAGCCCCGCCTTCGGGCCCCTTTGGTCCTTCCGCGGCCGCGACACCGGCCTGGACCCGGAAACGGCCCGGAATTATGAGGCCGGCCTGAAGGGCGACGCGCTGGACGGGAAGCTGGCCTTCACCCTGACCGGCTATGTGCTGAAGCGCGAGGACCTGCTGCAGCTCCTGCCCGTGGGCGGCACGGCCCGGACCATCAATGCCGGCCGGCAGCGCTCCCGCGGGATCGAGGCCAGCGCCACGGCGGACCTGGGCATCCTGGCGGAGGGGCTGTCGGCGGAGGCGACCTATGGGCTGACGGACGCCGTCTGGACCCGCAACGCCTTCCTGGAGCCGGACACGGGCCGGCCCTTCGACTTCACCGGCAAGGACGTGCCCGGCGTGCCCCGGCATGCCGGGCGGCTGACCGTGACGCAGGTGCTGGAGCCCTGGGGCCTTACGGTCCAGGCCTGGGCCGACCTGTCCGGCGACTATGCTTATGACAGCGCCAACAGCGTCCGCGCCGGCGGCCATGCCCTGGTCAATGCCGCCGTCACCTGGGCGCCTGTGGAACGGCTGGAGTTCACCTTGACCGCCCGCAACCTGTTCGACCGGAAGGTGAACACCGTGGTGGGCAACAATGACGGCCCCCTCGCCTACTTCCCGCAGCCGCCGCGGGAGGTTTTCCTGACGGCGCGGCTGTCATTCTAGCCCGCCAGCCGCGCCCCCGGCTGCACCTTGATTTCCCCGCCGCGGTTGAGGGCCTTCGCCAGGGCCTCCACCCGGCGCTGGACGGCGTCGCCCAGCAGCATCTCCGCGTCCTCAGGCAGGACCAGGGTCAGCTTCTCCTGTCCCAGGCGCAGCCCGGTGCGTTGCAGCAGCAAGGCGGCGCCCCCGGTCAGGGTGTGGCCCAGGCGCAGGGCTAAACCCAGGATGTAGGCCCGTTGCAGAGGCCCTTCCTTCAGCAGGCCCCGGGCGGGGGCCAGGGCCGGGCTGTCCAGGGTGCCGGCGTAACGCACGAAGATGGCGGTGGCGAGGAAGGCCCGTTCCGCATGGTCCGCCCCGGCGAAGGGCATGCGTAGGATGCGCAGGAAGGCGTGCTCCGCCCGGTAGTCCGGGTGCTCCGCCCAGCCCAGGTCGGACAGCAGGCAGGCGGCCTGGCGCAGGCGTTTGGCCGACTCATCCTCCCCGCGAACAGGGGCGCCGTCCAGCCGGTCAGGATTTCCGCGTTGCCGAAGCGGCCGATGCGGGTCGCGACGGCCTGGCAGGCGATGACCAGCGGGTCCCTGCGCCGCTCCTCCGGCGAGAGCAGGTCGTGCAGGTGCCCTTCCCGAAGGCCGAAGGCGGAGAAGGCGACCTTCCACGGCGTCACCGCCTTCAGCACCCGTTCCAGCACCAAGGCTGCCAGCGGCAGCGTGTCGATGCGGCGGCGGGAGATGCCGGGCATCTTTTCCAGGGAGGAGCGGGACTGCCGCGCCACCAGCCCGGCGAACTCCGCCATCTGGCCGGCGTCCACCGTGTACTGGTGGATGATGTGCAGGGGGTGGTTCACCTGCTCCATGTGCAGCTTGGCGAGCGCGCGCCAGGCACCGCCCACCGGGTAGAAGGACCGCCCCTTGGCGGCCCCCGCCAGCCAGGGCAGCCGGTTCAGGTGCTGGTCCACATACTTCGCCATGGAGCCGGGCTTGCCGTCCGTCGCCTCAGACAGGCGAAGGGGCCCGAGCGGCGTGGTGGCCTGGGCGCCGATCACGCCCTTGTCCAGGCCCACCAGCTCCAGGCTGCCGCCGCCTAAGTCGCCGACGATGCCGTCGGCGTTGGGGGCACCTGACAGCACGCCCATGGCGGCCAGCCGCGCCTCATCCTCCCCCGACAGGACGGAGACAAGGAAGCCCGTCCGCGCCGTGATCTCCCGCACGAAGTCGGCACCGTCGGCGGCGTCGCGGACGGCGGCCGTGGCCAGCACGTCCACCCGGTCCACCTTCATGGCTGTCAGCAGCCGGCGGAAGCGGACCAGGTTCTCCAGGGCCAGCTTCACCCCGTCCGGGTTGAGCCTGCCCGTCTTCTCGATGGTCTTGCCAAGGCTGGGCAGGACCTTCTCGTTGAACAGGCCGATGGGCGACCGGCTCAGGCTCTCATACACCACGACACGCATGGAGTTGGAGCCCACGTCGATGACGGCGAGCCGTTCATCGGCGGGGTGGGCCTGGGCATAGGTGTCCCCTTGGGCAGGCATTTGCTGTCACTCGTCCTCAGAACGGGAAAGACCGAAGGCTCAGCTTCGGCGGCAGCCGCGCCTCCCCCACCGCGCTGCCCCGGCCGGACAGGCTGGGGTTGGTCATGAAATAGGTGTGGGCCGAGAAGGGTTCCGCGCAGGGCTCCACCCGCTGGTAACGCCCGTCGGGCCGCAGGATCCAGGATTGGGTGTCGTCCTTCAGGTTGGCCACCAGGATCTGGTCCAGGATCTGCTGGTGGACCGTGGCGTTCTCCATGGGCACCAGCGTCTCGATCCGGCGGTCCAGGTTGCGCGGCATCCAGTCGGCGGAGGAGATGAACACCTTCGCCTTGGGATGCGGCAGGCCGTGGCCGTTGCCGAAGCAGACCACGCGGCCATGCTCCAGGAAGCGGCCGACGATGGACTTCACCCGGATGTTCTCCGACAGGCCCTTGATCCCCGGGCGCAGGCAGCAGATGCCGCGGATCACCAGCTCCACCTTCACCCCGTTCTGGGAGGCCTCGTAGAGCTTGTCGATGATCTTGGCGTCCACGAGGCTGTTCAGCTTCACCCAGATCTCCGCCGGGCGGCCGGCATGGGCGTGGGCGATTTCCGCGTCGATCAGCTCCACCAGCCGCTGGCGCAGGGCGATGGGGGCAATGGCGATCTTTTCCAGGTTCCTCGGCGTGGCGTAGCCGGTCATGTAGTTGAACATGTGGGCCGCGTCGTGGCCCAGGGCCGGGTCGCAGGTGAAAAAGGACAGGTCCGTGTAGACCTTCGCGGTGATCGGGTGGTAGTTGCCGGTCCCGAAATGGACATAGGTGCGCAGGCCCTGGCTTTCCCGCCGGACCACCAGGCTGACCTTGGCGTGGGTCTTCAGGTCCACGAAGCCATAGACCACCTGCACGCCCGCCCGTTCCATGTCGCGGGCCCAGCGGATGTTGGCTTCCTCGTCGAAGCGGGCCTTCAGCTCAACCAGGGCGGTGACGCTCTTGCCCTGCTCCGCCGCCTCGATCAGCGCCGCCACGATGGGGCTGTTCTTGGAGGTGCGGTAGAGGGTCTGCTTGATGGCCAGGACGCTGGGGTCCAGGGCCGCCTGCCGCAGGAACTGCACCACCACGTCGAAGCTTTCGAACGGGTGGTGGACGACGATGTCCTTGTGCCGGATGGCGGCGAAGCAGTCGCCGCCGAAGTCGCGGATACGCTCGGGGAAGCGGGCGTTGTAGGGCGGGAAAAGCAGGTCCGGCCGCTCATCCACGATGACCTGCTTGGTGTCGGCCAGGCCGATCAGCCCGTCCAGGACGAAGACGTCGTCATGGCTGACGTGCAGCTCGCTGATCAGGAAGTCCCGCAGCTCCCTGGACATGCCCTGGTTCACGGCAAGCCGGATGACGCTGCCGCGCTTGCGGCGCTTCAGGGCGGACTCGAAGGTGCGGACCAGATCCTCCGCCTCTTCCTCGATCTCCATCTCGCTGTCGCGCAGCACCCGGAAGACGCCGTGGCCCTTCAGGGCGAAGGGGGGAACAGGCGGTCGATGAAGGTCAGGATCACCTGCTCCATCAACACGAAGCGCAGCTCCGACCCGGGCAGGCGGACGAACCGCTCAAGCTGCTGCGGCACCAGGACCAGCGCGTCCAGGTTCAGGGACTTGTGCGGGTCCATGAGCTGGAGGGCCAGGGCGAAGCCGCCGTTGGGGATGAAGGGGAACGGGTGCGCCGGGTCCACCGCGATGGGGGTGAGGACCGGGAAGATGTCGTCGATGAACTTGGCCTCGAGCCAGTCATGCTCCGCGGGGGTCAGCTCCTCCGGGTCGATGACGGCGATGCCCGATCCGCGCAGTTCCTGCCGCAGCATCAGCCAGCTCGCCTGCTGGTCGCGCATCAGTTCGGAGACGCGGGCGTTGATGGCGGCGAGTTGCTGGGCGGGGGTCAGCCCGTCGTCCGAGGGCATGGCGACGCCGGCGGCCACCTGGGCCTTCAGGCCGGCGACGCGGACCATGTAGAACTCGTCCAGGTTCGAGGCGGAGATGGCCAGGAAACGCAGCCGTTCCAGCAACGGGTGATTGCGGTTGTACGCCTCTTCCAGGACGCGCTGGTTGAAGGCCAGCCAGGAGAGTTCCCGGTTGATGAACCGGTCCCGGCTTCCCATGTCGATGCGGTCGGTTTCCATCTCGGCAAGGGCGGTCACGTTCGGGTCTTCCTTCAAGGGCACGTGGGGGGACACGACAGTATGCGCCGCTTCTGTTACGCTTTTCACCGCGGCACCTCGCACCGCCCGCTGTCGGGGACGCTTCGTCGATGTCCGAGTCGTCATGAGAACACTCACCCTGCTGCGCCATGCCAAGTCGGATTGGGGAAACCCTGCCCTGCCCGACCATGACCGCCCGTTGAACGCCCGGGGCCTCCGGGCCGCGGCGACGATGGCCGATTATCTGGGAGGAGGCAAGGGTGCCGCCGGGCGCCCGGACCTGATCCTGTGCTCCACCGCCCGGCGCGCCGTGGACACGCTGGCCCCCCTGCTGGGGACGTGGGAGGACCCGCCGACGGTGCGGTACGAGCGCGACCTTTACCTGTGCGGGCCGTCGGCGCTGCTGCTGCGGCTGCGGCAGGTGCCGGCCCAAGTGGGGCACGTGATGGTGGTCGCCCACAACCCCGACCTGCACGAGTTGTCGCATGGGCTGGCCGGGTCCGGGGACGAGGCGCTGCGCCGGTCCCTGGCCCGCAAGCTGCCGACGGGGAGCTATGTCCGGATCGAGGTGCCGACGGACGATTGGGCCAGCCTGGACTGGAGCCGGGGTCGCTTGGCCGCCTTCGTGCCGCCCCGGTCACTGGGGGAAGAGGCGGGGACGTGAGGGCCGCCGCTGTTTGACGTATGGCGACCTTAACTTGACTAACTTTACCTTAAGGTGACGCTTAACTTTACCGGCGTTAAGTTATATGTGCCTGGAATTGCTGGAGTTTGTCGCTTAAGGAGACAAACTTTACCGGGTTGAGAGTTTGGTAAAGTTAAGGGCCGGGGTGAAGTAGGTCGTCTGTCCTATTTCAGGCGTGGGAACGCGCTGCGGGGACCTACGATTCAGCAGTCCAAGAGCCGGGTCCCGTCAGGGAGCCGCATATGAATCTGCCAGTCCATGGGATTTTTGTCCAGATCCATGCAGGGCACGGGAGTCATCCCGGCCTCCGAGCCGGACCCCTGGGGAAAGCGGATGTGCCAAGGGGCGGCAGCAGGTGCAAGTCAAAGGAAAACGGGGCTTTCGGTGCCCTGCTGTGACCGAACCCGAGGGCTCCGGGTCAAGCCCGGGGTGACTTCCAGTGCCCTGCACGGCGCCATCCCCGGGTCCAGTGCCCTGCAAGGCCCCCTCCCCGGCACACCTCCGTCGGAACGGGACAAGTGCTCCACTTGCCCCTACCGGCAGCTTGGGTTATCCCTGCGCCGCCCCTGCAGCAACGACCGATCCCGCCCCATGACAGGACCGGCCCCCTTACCCCGCCCCGACCGGCCGCCCCGGCCGTGGAAGAGGCGATTCCAGGGCGGGAGGTGGAGCTGAAGCTGCTGGTCGCCCCCGCGGACTTGCCCAGGATCGGGTTGCTGCCGGAAATCCTGGCCATGGCCGACGGGCCGGCGGTGAAGCAGCGCCTGCATACGAGTTATTACGACACGCCAGCGCTGGAGTTGGCGGCGCGGGGCGTGGCACTGCGGCTGCGGCGGCAGAACGGGCACCGGGTGCAGTCGCTGAAGACCCTGGGCGCCGACACGGCCGGCGACGCCGCCGGCATCGCCATGCGGCGGGAATGGGAGTGGGAGATCACCGGCGACCGGCCGGACCTGTCCCTGCTGGCGGAGGGGGAGTTGGCGCGGGTGTTCCCCGCCGACCTGGCTGACCGGCTGGACCCCGTTTTCGCCACCGACATGCAGCGCACCACCCTGCTGCTGCGGCCGGAACCGGGCATCGCGGTTGAGTTGGCCCTGGACCTGGGCCAGGCCGTGGCCCAGCCGCCCGGCAAGGCCAGCACCCACCGGCCCATCAGCGAGATGGAGCTGGAGCTGAAGTCCGGCCGGCTGGTGGACCTGTTCCGGCTGGCGGCCGTGGTCCACCGCAAGGTGCCCCTGCGCCTGTCCACCCGCAGCAAGGCCGACCTTGGCTTTTCCCTGCTGACCGGCGAGTCGCCCAAGGCCAGCCCGGCCCGCCCGTTGGGCCTGACCCCGGTGACCACGGTGGCCGAGGCCTTCCGCCATATGGGCCGCAACGGCTTGGCCCAGTTGCTGGACAACGAGCCCGCCCTGATGGCCGCCAGCGACCCCGCTGCCCTGCGGGAGGTGGCGGCCGCCCTGCGGCGGATCGAGGCTGCCTTCGCCCTGTTCAAGGGCGTGGTCGCCAGCCCCAGGGGCGACGGGCTGCGGCAAGAGATGCGGGAGCTTGGCCAGCCCATCGAACGGGCCCGTGCCTGGGACCGGGTGGCCATCCGGGTCATGGAGCCGCGGCAGCGTGGCCGGCAGACGCCGCGGGTCCTGTCCGCCGCCGTGGCGGGCGCCCGCCGCGCCGCGCGGATGGAGGCGGTGGAGCGTCTGAACTCCCCCGCTGGACGGCATGGCTGCTGGAGTTCGGCACCTGGCTGGAGGGTGGCGACTGGGACCAGGAAGGGGAGCCCGGCCTGTTCGCCCGCACCATGGCGGAGATGGCCCCCGGCCTGCTGGACCACCGGCTGGACAAGGTGGCCAAGGCCGCCGCGAAGATGGCCGCCGGAGAGGATGCGTGGCGCAAGCTGTGGAAGCGTACCCAGCGCCTGCGCTACGCCCTGGACTATTGCCGGGCCGTCTGGCCGGTGGAGAAGGTCCGCCCCATGCTGGCAGCCGTGGAGGCGCTGCGGGCCAAGCTGAAGCAGGCGGCTGACGCCCACCAGGCCCTGACCCTGCTGGGCGGCCTGGCAGAGGGGCGGGACGACATCGGCCAGGCCGTACGCCCGGTGACCGCCGACCTGCGCCGGATGCGGGACGAGGCCCTGCGGGAGGTCCCTGCCCTGCTGGCGGCGGTGCAGCAGGCGGCGGTGGGGTTGAAGGGGTGAGTGCGGGGGGGGAGTGGCACTTCCGAGGAGAAGTGGGTTCTTTGCCCGGTGCGGGTCCTTGGAACGCAGAGGACGCAGAGGGCCGCAGAGGACACGGGGGGTTGGTGCGGCGATGACGTCGGCCCATACCCCCGCCCCGGGGATGATGCGCGGGGGGGGGGTGGCCACCACCTCACCGGAAAAACGAAAAGGCCGCCGGTTTCCCGGCGGCCCCTGCGTCTCGGCGCCGAAACCGGCGACGTCAGATCTTGCCCAGGGCGGCGGCGACGGTGGTGACGATGAAGCCCAGGATCATGAAGGCCGCCGCGTAGCCCCAGCCGATGGCGAACTGGAGCACGAACATCAGCAGCACCAGGATCACGCAGATGATCCCGATGGTGGTGAAACGGGTGAAGGCGTGCCAGTCCTCGGCATGCTCCTTCACGAGCTTGTCGTTGACCACCGGTGCGGTGTGGTTGCCGGCCATGTCTCAAGTCTCCCCGGGATGAAGTCGATGGTGTTTTGCCATCGGTTTAAGCATCGCACGCTTCATTGACAAGACGGTTATGTAAGCCGGTGCATCAGGCCGCAGGGTTCAGCACCGGCGCCGGCACCGCCGCGTCGCCGACGACCTCCGCCCGCTCATCCACCACCCGCACCCGGCCCTCCGCGATCAGGCGGACGGCCATGGGATAGGCCCGGTGTTCCTGCTCCAGCACGCGGGCGGCCAGCCCATCCTCCGTATCGCCGGGCAGCACGGGGACGGCGGCCTGCACCAGGATGGGGCCCTGGTCCATGATGGTGCGGACATAGTGCACGGTGCAGCCATGGAAGCGCACCCCCGTCTCCAGCGCCCGCCGGTGGGTGTCCAGGCCGGGGAAGGACGGCAGCAGCGACGGGTGGATGTTGATCAGCCGGTCGTGCCAGCGCTCCACGAACCAGGGGCTGAGCAGGCGCATGAAGCCGGCCAGGCAGACCAGCTCCACCCCTGCCGCCTCCAGCGCCTCGGTCATGGCCTGCTCGAAGGCGGGCTTGTCGGGGAAGTCCTTGTGGCGGACGACGGCCGAGGGCACGCCGGCCTTGGCCGCCCGCTCCAGCCCATAGGCGTCGGACTTGTTGGACAGGACCAGCGCCACCTCTGCCGGGAAGGCGGGGTCCGCCGCGGCGTCCAGCAGGGCCTGCAAATTGCTGCCGCGGCCGGAGATCAGGACGCCCAGCTTCAGCCGGGCGGTCACTTCCAGCCCTCCAGCCCGTTGATCACCACCCGGTGGCCGCCAGCGGCGATGGGCGCCACGGTGCCGAGGCGGGTCACCACCTCCCCATGGGCGGAGAGGGTGGACGCGGCTTCTTCAGCCTTGTCGGCGGGGCAGACCACCACCATGCCGATGCCGCAGTTGAAGGTGCGCGCCATCTCCGTCGCCGCGATGCTGCCGGTGCGCATCAGCCAGCGGAAGACGTTCGGCAGCTCCCACGCGGTGGCGTCCAGTTCCACCCCCAGCCCGTTCGGCAGGACGCGGGGGATGTTCTCCAGCAGGCCGCCGCCGGTGATGTGGGCCAGGGCGTTGACCGTGCCGGCGCGGACGGCGGCCAGGGTGCTGCGGACATAGATGCGGGTGGGGGTCAGCAGCGCCTCCCCCAGCGTTTTGCCGGCATCCCAGGGGCACGGGCTGCCATAGCCCAGGCCCGCCACGCCCACCAGCTTGCGCACCAGGGAGAAGCCGTTGGAGTGCACGCCCGAGGAGGCCAGGCCCAGCACCACGTCGCCCGCCTTCACGCGGTCGCCGGTCAGCACCTGGGTCCGCTCCACGGCGCCGACGGAGAAGCCCGCCAGGTCATAGTCGCCGTCGGAGTACATGCCCGGCATCTCCGCCGTCTCACCGCCCACCAGGGCGCAGCCGGCTTGGCGGCAGCCCTCGGCGATGCCGGCGACGATGGCGCGCCCGGCGTCCACCTCCAGCTTGCCCGTCGCGAAATAGTCCAGGAAAAGCAGCGGTTCCGCCCCCTGGACGACAAGGTCGTTGACGCACATGGCGACCAGGTCGATGCCTACCGTGTCGTGCTTGCCCGCCTCGATGGCCACCTTCAGCTTGGTGCCCACCCCGTCGGTGGTGGAGACCAGCAGCGGGTCCTGGAAGCCGGCGGCGCGCAGGTCGAACAGGGCGCCGAACCCGCCCAGGCCGGCGTCGGATCCGGGGCGGGCGGTGGACTTCGCCAGCGGCTTGATGGCCTCGACCAGCGCGTTCCCGGCGTCGATGTCGACCCCGGCGTCCTTGTAGGAATAGCTGTTCATGGCATGCTCGCTTCTGGCGTCGGGAAAGTCTGCTAGGGTAGAACGCTGGCACGATGCGGGGCGCCGGGCGTTTAACCGGCGCCGAACATAACAACATCGGAAACCTTGGCAATGCCGGTCCGCTGCACCCCCGCCTTGCGCCATATCCTTCTGGCGCTGAGCCTCGCCGCCCTTCCCCTGGCGCTCCCGAAGTTGCTGCCGCCCGCCGCGGCGGCGGAGACGGTGGGCGACCTGTTCATGGTGCGAGACGTGGCGGTGGACGTGACCGCCGCCTCTGCCACCGCCGCCCGCGACCAGGGCATCCAGGAGGGGCAGCGCCGGGCCTGGGCCATGCTTGTGGACCGGCTGACCCCCGCCGGCACCACCGCCCCCACCCTGCCGGCGGAGGAGCTGGGCCGGATGGTGGAAGCCTTCCAGGTGCAGGAGGAGCGGACGTCGGCCGTGCGCTACCTGGGCCGGCTGGCGGTGCGCTTCAACCCGACCGCCGTGCGGGCGGCGCTGCGGAACCGGGGCGTGGCCTTCACGGAGATCCGGTCCAAGCCGCTGGTGCTGCTGCCGGTAGACCAGACCTCCGGCCAGCCCGTGCTGTGGCAGGGGGAGACGGGCTGGCGCACCGCCTGGGGCGAGGTGGACGCGGCCGGCGGGCTGGTGCCGCTGCTGCTGCCCATGGGCGACGCGCAGGATGTCTCTGCCGTGGATGCCGCCACGGCCCTGGCCGGGGACCCGGCGCAGATGCAGGCCCTGGCGGAGAAGTACAGGGCGGGCGGCGTGGTGGTGACCGTGCTGGGGCCGCAGAATGTCAGCAGCACCATCCACCGGGACGGGGGCAGCCCCGAGACCTTTACCTCCCCCGTGCCCGCGGGACGGGAGACCGCGCTGGAAGCGGCGGCGCTGACCGTGATGGGCGCCATCGACGATGCCTGGGCCAAGGCGAACATCGTGCAGGGCGGCGCCGTCCGCACCCTGGCCGTGACCGTGCCCCTGGCCGACATGGGCGAATGGGTGGAGGTGCGCAAGCGCCTGTCCCAGGTGCCCACGGTCACCGGCAGCCGGGTCATCAGCCTGTCCCGCGGCAAGGCGGATCTGGAGCTGACCTACCAGGGGGACGAGTCCCTGCTGCGCACCGCGCTGGCCCAGCAGGACCTTGGCCTCAGCACCGGCGGCGGCACGCCGACCTTGCGCTATGAGGGCCGGCGGCCCACCTCCGCGGGTACGGCCCCCGCTGCCGAGACCGGCACAGCAGAGCCGTCCGCCACGCCCGCCCAGGCACCCGCCACGGGTCGCTGAGCATGGCGGCCCCCGGGCAGGGAGGGACGCGCTTGCAGAACCTGATGCTGTATGTCCCCAACACCATCACCATCCTGCGCCTGCTGGCGGTGCCGGTGACGGTGTGGCTGGTGCTGGAGGGGCGGATGGCGCCGGCCTTCTGGCTGTTCGTGGCGGCGGGGGTGTCGGACGCGGTGGACGGGCTGATCGCCCGCAGCTTCCGCGCCCGCACCCGGCTGGGCGCCTATCTCGACCCGGTGGCGGACAAGGCCCTGCTGGTCGGGGTGTTCCTGGCCCTGGGCTACACGGATCTGCTGCCCGGCTGGCTGGTGGGGCTGGTGGTGCTGCGGGACGCGGTGATCATCTTCGGCGTCTGGTACCTGACCATGCACCTGAAGGAGCGGCTGGCCATGCAGCCGCTCTGGGTCAGCAAGTTCAACACCGTGGCCCAGATCGCCCTGGCCATCCTGGTGCTGGCGGTGGAGGGCAAGGGGTTGGAGTCCCTCGACACCTATGTCCCGGTGGCGGTAGGACTGGTGGCCGTGACCACCACCTATTCGCTGGCCGCCTATGTCCTGCGCGGCCTGCTGATCCTGAGGACGCGGGAGACGGCGGGATGACATCGGCACGGCAGGTACGGTTCTGGCTGATCGGGTTCGCCGTCTTCGCGGTGCTGCTCTGGCTGCTGCGCGACGTGCTGGGCCCGTTCGTGGCCGGGATGGCCGTGGCCTACCTGCTGGACCCGCTGGTGGACCGGCTGGAGCGGGCGGGCCTGCCCCGCTGGCTGGCCACCACAGTGGTGCTGCTGTCGTTCGTGTTCGTCGTCCTGCTGGTGCTTGTGTTGCTGTTCCCGCTGCTGCGGAGCCAAGTGGTCCAGGCGGTCCAGGGCCTGCCGAACCTGGTGGCCTGGGTGAAGGGGGAGGTGCTGCCGCGGGTGGAGGCCATCGTCGCCACCCTGTCGCCGGAGGATGTGGAGCGGCTGCGCACCGCGGTGGGGGAATATGCCGGGACCGTGGTAGGCTGGGCCACCGACCTGGTGCGGGGCGTGCTGAGTGGTGGCGTGGCCATCGTGGACGTGATCTCCGTCCTGCTGATCACCCCGGTGGTCGCCTTTTACCTGCTGCGGGACTGGGACAAGCTGGTGGGCACCGTGGACAGCTGGCTGCCCCGCCCCCATGCGGAAACCATCCGGGAGCAGGCGCGGGAGGTGGACAGCACCCTGGCCGGGTTCGTCCGCGGGCAGGCCAGCGTCTGCGTGGTGCTGGGGCTGTTCTATGCCTTGGCCCTGTCGGCGGTGGGCCTGGATTTCGGGCTGATCATCGGGCTGTTCTCCGGCCTGCTTTCCTTCATCCCCTATGTGGGGTCGCTGGTGGGGTTCGTGTCCAGCGTGGGCGTGGCCTTCTTCCAGTATGACGAGCTGTGGCGGGTGGGCCTGGTGGCCGGGATCTTCATCCTGGGCCAGGCGGTGGAGGGTAATGTCCTCACGCCCAAGCTGGTGGGCGACAAGGTGGGGCTGCACCCGGTCTGGATCATGTTCGCCCTGCTGGCGGCGGGCAGCCTGTTCGGCTTCGTGGGCGTGCTGCTGGCCGTGCCGGTGGCGGCGGTCATCGGCGTGCTGGTACGCTTCGGCCTGAAGCAGTATATGGCGAGCCCCATCTATACCGGGCGCTTCGCCCGCCGGACGGCGCCGGAGACGGTGGCCGTCTTCCCGGCGGAGATGCCGCTGGCCGGGCCGGCGGGGGCGGAGCACACGGTTACCCGCGCCCCCGCCGACGTACCGGGCGCGCCCTGAGGACCATGATGACGGGCGAGCACCGGCAGATACCCCTGGACTGGGGCCACCGCTCCGCCATGGGTGAGGCGGACTTCATGGTCGCCCCCGGCAACCAGGACGCGGTGGCGTGGCTGGACAGCTGGCCGGACTGGCCGGCCCCGGCCTTGGTGCTGTTCGGGCCGCAGGGCTGTGGAAAGAGCCATCTGGCCCAGATCTGGCGCGCCCGCAGCCGGGCCAGCCTGATCACGCCGGAGGATTTGAGGACCGACGACCTGCCGGACCTGCTGCGGCCCATCCGCGCCCTGGTGCTGGACCATGCCCAGGACGTGGCGGGGGACGCGGGCCTGGAGCGGGCGCTGTTCCACCTCTACAACATCGCCAAGGAGGTGGGCGGGCACCTGCTGCTGCTGGCCGACCGGGCGCCGGTGAACTGGGTGATGCGCCTGCCGGATCTGCGCTCCCGCCTGATGGCGGCGCCGGCGGTGGGCATGGCGGCGCCGGATGACGCGCTGCTGATGGCGGTGCTGGTCAAGCTGTTCGTGGACCGGCAGTTGCGGGTGGGCGAGGACGTGATCGCCTGGCTGATGACCCACACGGAGCGCAGCTTCGCCAACGCCCGCCGGGTGGTGGCCCTGCTGGACCATGAGGCGTTGGTGGCGAAGAAGCCCATCACCGTGCGGTTCTGCCGGCAGGTGCTGGGGGATGGGGGGGCGAACCCGGCGCCGTTGCCGGAATTGGGTTGAGGCGGTTGGGCGTAGCGTTGCCAACAGGATCACCCGCCTCCCCTGCGGAAGCAGGGGCCCACGGTTTTCGAGCCCATAGCCAACTTCACCAGGATTGAAGAACTGTGGGCCCCTGCTTTCGCAGGGGAGGCAAAACAAGCGGGGCGGCTTTCCACCATCCTGCTGCCCTGCCCACCCCCAAACCGCACTTTCGAATTCGAAAGTCGCGCCCCCTCACCCCTGCGCGGCCATCTTCTCATCCAACTGCCGCATGCGTTCCTGGCGGGCGTTGTAGATGCCGGCGATGATGATGCCGACGGCGACGATGGCGACGACGATGGTGGCCAGGGCGTTGATCTTGGGGCTGAGGCCCAGGCGGACGCTGGAGAAGACCACCTGGGGAAGCGTGGTGCTGCCGGGGCCGCTGACGAAGCTGGTGATGACCAGGTCGTCCAGGGACAGGGTGAAGGCCAGCAGCCAGCCGGACACGATGGCCGGGGCGATGATGGGCAGGGTGATGACGAAGAACACCTTGGCCGGCCGGGCGCCAAGGTCCATGGCCGCCTCCTCCAGGCTGGCATCCATGCTGACCAGCCGGGACTGCACCACCACGGTGACAAAGGCCATGGTGAAGGTGATGTGGGACAGGATGATGGTCAGCATCCCGCGCCCTTCCGGCCAGCCGGTGAGCTGTTCCAGGCTGACGAACAGCAGCAGCAGCGACAGGCCCAGGATCACCTCTGGCATGACCAGGGGAGCCGACACCATGCCGGAGAACAGGGCCCGCCCCCGGAACGCGCCGAAGCGGGCCAGCATCAGCCCGGCCAGCGTGCCCAGCACCACGGCGAAGGTGGCGGAGACGAAGGCCACCTGCACCGACAGCCAGGCGGCGGAGAGGAGTTGCTGGTCGTTGAACAGCTCCCGGTACCAATGGAAGGAGAAGCCGCTCCACACCGCCACGGACCGGTTGGCGTTGAAGGACAGGATGACCAGCAGGAGGATGGGCAGGTAGAGGAACAGCAGCCCCGTCACCAGCCCGATGCGGAGGAACCAGCTTTTCGGCATCGCTCAGCCCCTTCCCGCTTCCTGTTGCCGGCCCTGGACGTTCTGGAACAGCATGATGGGCACCACCAGGAACAGCAGCAGGGCGATGGCCACGGCGGAGGCCACGGGCCAGTCGCGGTTGTTGAAGAACTCCGACCACAGGACCCGGCCGATCATCAGCGTGTCCGGGCCGCCCAGCAGCTCGGGGATCACGAATTCCCCCGTCGCCGGGATGAAGACAAGCAGGGAGCCCGCCAGCATGCCGGGGATGGACAGCGGCAGGGTGATGGTCAGGAACGCCTTCCAGGGCGGGCAGCCCAGGTCGGCCGCCGCCTCCAGCAGGGTGTTGTCCATCTTTTCCAGCGTCGCGTAGAGCGGCAGGATCATGAAGGGCAGGTAGCTGTAGGTGATGCCGATATAGGTGGCCGTGGGCGTGTAGAGGATGCGCAGGGGGCTGTCGATGATCCCCAGCATCATCAGGAAGTTGTTGAGCAGTCCCGTGTCCGAGAGGATGCCGATCCAGGCATAGACCCTGATCAGGAAGCTGGTCCAGAAGGGCAGGATGATCAGCATCAGCAGCGGCGCCCGCCAGCGCGGGTCCGCCTTGGCGATGGCATAGGCCACGGGATAGCCGATCAGCAGGCAGAAGATGGTGCTGACGAAGGCGATCCACAGGCTGTTCAGGTAGGCGATGATGTAAAGGTCATCGCCGGTCAGCCGGCGGTAATTGTCCCAGAACAGGGTGATGACCGTCCGCCCCTCCTCCGCCAAGGTCTCCGTCAGCGGGGTGAAGGGCGGGATGGCGAGCTGCGCCTCCGACAGGGAGATCTTCAGGACGATCAGGAACGGGATCAGGAAGAACAGCAGCAGCCAGCCATAGGGGATGGCCATGACGACGCCGCGGCCCGGCCGGAAGCGGGACAGCAGGCCAAGCCCGCTGCCGCGGGGCCCCGGTTCGGCGGCCCCTGCCCCGCCGGGCGCCTGGCCGGACGTGACGGGTTCCACCGGTTCGGGGGGCACGAGGCCCGCGGAATTCCGGCTGCCGCCGGGGACGGGGTTGCTGATCGCGGCCATGCCGGCGTCCCTCCCCCGCCTACTCGGTCAGCACGCTGCCGGCGAAGGGCCGCCAGCTCAGGTGCACGCGGTCTTCCCAGGTGATGGGCATCTCCGTCCGGCGGGTGACGTTGGGGGCGGTCACCCGCACCCGCTTCCCGCTGTCCAGTTCCACGTCATAGATGGAGACATCGCCCAGATAGGCGATCTCCTTCACCACGCCCTGGGTCTGGTTCCGACCGGGCTCCCCGCCCATGGGCTGGTCCTTGGAGATGGTCACCTTCTCCGGCCGCACGGCCACCCAGCAGGGCGTGCCCGTGGCGATGTGGGACGGGTGGGAGATGTAGAGGTCGCAGCCCGCCTCCTCTGACCGGACGAGGCTGTGGTCCTGGGCGGACTCGATGACACGGCCGGAGAAGGTGTTCACCGAGCCGATGAACTCCGCCACGAAGCGGTTGTTCGGGTATTCGTAGATTTCCGTCGGCGTGCCCACCTGGGCGATGTAGCCCCGGTTCATGACCGCGATGCGCGATGACATGGTCATCGCCTCTTCCTGGTCATGGGTCACGATGACGAAGGTGATGCCCACCTTCTCCTGGATGTTCACCAGCTCGAACTGGGTCTGCTCCCGCAGCTTCTTGTCCAGAGCGCCCAAAGGCTCGTCCAGCAGCAGGATCTTCGGGCGCTTCACCAGGGCGCGGGCCAGGGCCACGCGCTGGCGCTGGCCGCCGGAGAGCTGGTGCGGCTTGCGCTTGCCGAACTGGGCGAGCTGGACCAGTTCCAGCACCTCCCGCACCCGGTCCTGGATCTCCGCCTTCGGCACCTTGTCCTGGTGCAGGCCGAAGGCGATGTTGCCCTCCACCGTCATGTGGGGGAACAGGGCGTAACTCTGGAACATCATGTTCACCGGCCGCTCATAGGGCGGCACGCCGGACATGTCGACGCCGTCGATGAAGATGCGTCCCTCGGTGGGCTGCTCGAACCCCGCCAGCATGCGCAGCAGGGTGGTCTTGCCCGAGCCGGACCCGCCCAGCAGGGAGAAGAACTCCCCCCGGTAGATGGACAGGCTGACATCGTCCACGGCGGTGAAGTCACCGAACTTCTTGGTGACCTTCTCCACCCGCACATAGGGCTTGGCCTGGGGGTCGCGCCAGGGCTCGAGGGTCGTCTTGGCCGCCGTGCGGCTGGGGCTGGCGGCGGCGGTGGGCGGGGGCATGGCCATGCGGGGTCAAGTCCCTGGGGTCGGGGCCGGGGTGGGCATAAGCGCTTGCAGCATAACTCAAAAGGAAACGCCCCGGCATAGGGCATGCCGGGGCGGTCCGCAACTTTCATATGGGTAGGCCACTCAAGACACTTTTCCCTACTCGGATCAGGGGGTGGGTCGGCCTGCTCCCGGCACCCCCTCACCCCGACCCTCTCCCCGGGGGGGAGAGGGGGAGGGTTGGGCTGCTTACTTGCCCGTCTCGATCCGGGTCCAGGTGCGGGTGCGGTCGCGGTCGGCGCGTTGGCTGACCTGCTTCACCGTGAACATCTTGGCCATCTGCTCCTTCGGCGGGAACACCTTCTCGTTCTTCGCCACGTCGGGGTTCATCAGCGGCCAGGACGCCGGCACGGCGTTGGCGTAGGAGACGAAGTCGCTGATGCCGGCCATGGTCTTGGGCTCAAGCATCGCGTTGATGTAGGCGTGGGCGTTGTCCTTGTTCGGGGCGCCGGCCGGGATGGCCATGACGTCGAACCAGAGCTGCGCGCCCTCCTTGGGGATGCTGTACTCGATGGTGTTGCCGTTCTTGGCCTCCTCCGCGCGGGCGGCGGCCTGGAACACGTCGCCGGAATAGCCGAGGGCCACGCAGGCGTCACCGGTGGCCAGCGGGTCGATCACCGACGGCACGAAGGTCTTGATGTGCGGGCGGACGGCCAGGAAGGTCGCCTCGACCTTCTTCAGGTCCTCGGCCTTCTCGGAGTTGGGGTCCAGGCCCAGGTAGTTGAAGACGGTGGGCAGCACGTCGGTCTGGGAGCGCAGGACCACGATGCCGCACTTGGCCAGCTTCTGGGCGTTCTTCGGGTCGAAGATGGCGGACCAGGAGGTGATGTCCACGTCCGGGGCGACCTGCTTGATCTTCTCGACGTTGTAGCCGATGCCGATGGTGCCCCACTGGTAGATCACGGCGTAGTCGTTGCCGGGGTCCGTGGTCTCCACCAGCTTCATCAGGGCGGGGTCCAGGTTCTTCAGGTTCGGGATCTTGGACTTGTCCAGCTTCTGGACGGCCTTGGCCTGGATCAGCTTGCGCAGGGTTGGCTCGGCGGTCGGGACGATCACGTCATAGCCGGAATTGCCCACCAGCAGCTTCGACTCCAGCGTCTCCAGGTCGGTGAAGACGTCGTACTGGACCTTGATGCCCGTGGACTTGGTGAACTCCTCCAGGGTGGTCTCGCCGATATAGTCGGCCCAGTTGTAGACGTTGACCTTCTTCTCTTGCGCCACGGCGGCCTGGGAGAGGGCGATGGCGGCAACGGTGCCGGCCATGGCGGCGAGGACGGTCTTCAGCTTCATCAACAGACCCCCAACGGATGGGACGGGCGGGGGACGGATCGCTGTCCCGCGCCCCGGGAGACCCCCTCCCGGACGGGCCGCATTGCACCCGCAGCGCAGCCCGTTGTCAATGCAACACGATTGCGGCGCAAAGACGACGGCGCAGGGCGGTAAACGACTGGCGCGTCAGGTCTTCTCCGACTTTTCCGCCCGCAGGCGGGCCCAATAGTCCAGGCGCTTCTTCACCTCCCGCTCGAAGCCGCGCTCCACCGGCCTGTAGAACTCCCGCCGGCCCATCTCCTCCGGGAAGTAGTCCTGGCCGCTGAAGCCCTCCGCCGTGTCGTGGTCGTAGGCGTAGCCCTTGCCGTAGCCGAGCTGCTTCATCAGCTTGGTGGGCGCGTTGAGGATGTGCTTGGGCGGGGACAGGCTGCCCGTCTCCTTCGCCGCGGACACCGCCGCCTTGTAGGCCACGTAGGCCGCGTTGGACTTGGGCGCGGTGCCCAGATAGATGACCAGCTGGGCGATGGCCAGCTCCCCCTCCGGGCTGCCCAGGCGCTCATAGCTTTCCCACGCCGCCACGGCCTGGGCCAGGGCGCCGGGGTCGGCCATGCCCACATCCTCCACCGCGAAGCGCAGCAGGCGGCGGGCGATGTAGCGCGGGTCCTCGCCCCCCGCCAGCATGCGGGCGTACCAGTAGAGCGCGGCGTCCGTGTCGGAGCCGCGGAGCGACTTGTGCAGGGCGGAGATCAGGTTGTAGTGCCCCTCCTGCGCCTTGTCGTAGAGGGGCATGCGCCGCTGCACGGCGGTGGCGAGGCCGGCCGTGTCCAGCACCGTGCCGGGCGGCAGGGCGAACAGCTCCTCGCACAGGTTCAAGCAATAGCGGCCGTCGCCATCGGCCATGGCCTTGAGGGCCGTGCGGGCGTCGGCATCCAGCGGCAGCGGGCGGCCCTCTTCCGCCTCCGCCCGGGCCAAGAGCTTTTCCAGCGCCGCCTCATCCAGCCGGTTCAGGACGAAGACCTGGGCGCGGGAGAGGAGCGCCGCGTTCAGCTCGAAGCTGGGGTTCTCCGTCGTGGCGCCGACCAGGGTGACGGTGCCGTCCTCCACATAGGGCAGGAAGCCGTCCTGTTGGGAGCGGTTGAAACGGTGGATCTCATCGATGAACAGCAGGGTGCCCTGGCCGGCGGCGCGGCGGGCCTTCGCCGCCTCGAACACCTTGCGCAGGTCGGCCACGCCGCTGAACACGGCGGACAGCGGCTCGAAATGCAGGTCGGAGGCCAGGGCCAGCAGGCGGGCGATGGTGGTCTTGCCCACCCCCGGCGGGCCCCAGAGGACCATGCTGGTCAGGCGCCGCGCCCGGACCATGCGGCCCAGGGGGCTGTCGGGTTTCAATAGGTGCTCCTGCCCCACCACCTCTTCCAGGCTCTTGGGCCGGAGGCGGTCGGCCAAGGGCCGGGGGGCCTGGGACTCGAAGAGGCCGCCGGGCACTTAAACCACCCCGGCCAGACGGCAGACGATGCGGGCCGCCGACTCCGCCGCGGCGTGGACGAAGCTGGGGAAGTCCATGTGGCTGTCCTGGCCGGCCAGGTCGGACAGGGCACGGACCACCACCCAGGGGGTGCCGTACTTCTCCGCCACCTGGGCGACGGCGCCGCCCTCCATCTCCACCGCGCGGGCGTCGAAGCGGGTGAACAGGCGGGTGCGGGTCGACTCGCAGTTCACGAACTGGTCGCCGGTCAGGATGGTGCCATAGACCACCCGCGGCCGCCGAGCCTCCCCGCCCGTGGCGGCGGCGGACAGGGGGGGCAGGTCGATGCCGTCCAGGGCGCCGCGCACCTTGTCCAGCAGGGCGCGGTCCATGGGGTAGCCGTGGTCCTCCGGCAGGCCGGGCATGGGGAAGTTGCCGGGCTGGTAGGTCTTCACCTCCCCCCGGAACACGGCGCCGTAGTCGTGCTGGACGAGATTGTCGGCCACGACCACGTCACCCACGCCCAAATCCGGGTCCAAGCCGCCGGCGACGCCGCTGAACAGCAGCACCCGGCAACGGAACCGTTCCAGCAACAGGGTCGCCACGGTGGCGGCGTTGACCTTGCCGATGCCCGTCTCCACCACCACGGCGGCGCGGCCGTCAAGCTGTCCGCGGCGGAAGGCGAAGCCGGCGACGGTGTCCGCCCCCTCCTCCCGGAAATGCGCGCCGAAATGGGCGATCTCCTCCGGGATGGCGCAGATGATGCCGATGGGGCGGGGGTCGGGGGTGGTCATGTCAGCGCCCCGACACGGCTTGACGGACGACGTCCGGGTTCCGCTCGATCACCCGCAGTAGGGTGCGGGCCGGGCCTTCCGGTTCGGCCTTCTTCTGCTCCCACTCCCGCAGTGTCCAGACGTTGATGCCGAAGGCGCGCGCGAACTCCTCCTGCGTCATGTGCAGGTTCTGGCGAAGTTCGCGGGGGTCCGGGTAGGGGCGGACGACGCGGAAGTCGGGCGGATTGCCCTCGTCAAGGTCTTCATCGCCATCCTCGGCCATCTGGCGCTGGATTTCCTCTTCCGTGGTGGCCTCCAGCCTCGCCCGCGTCTCAGCCGACATGGGCGGAAGATCATAGATGGAAATGAGCTTCATAAGCCCTCCTCTCCTTGCGATTTGCCCGCCGTGCCGAGATGATCCAGCGAAATGGGCCATCAAGCGGGTCGAGCCGCCAAGTGGTGATCACGGCAAGGCAGATGCCATCAACCATGCCTATGCATTTGATCCGGCGCTCGCCATAGTCGAAGCGGCGGTCATCCCACTCCAGCGTGTCGCTCAGGAAAATCAGTGCGGCCGTGGGGAATGCCAGCCCACGCTCGCGGATGTTCCGCTCGTTCTTGCCAGGGTCGAAGCCGATCTTCACGGGTGGAGCATAGACCTGCCCAAAAAGATCGGCAAGAGCAGGCTAGGGCCAGACCCTACCCACTCCCCCAAAGGCCCTTGAGTGCTACATGGTGGGGCATGATGATCGACGCCATGCACGCCGACAGCCCCCTGCCCCCCGCCATCGCCGGCTGGTTCCGCTCCCGCGGCTGGAGCCCGCACCCGCACCAGCTTGCCATGGTGGCAGCGGCCGAGGCGGGGGAGAACGCGTTGCTGATCGCGCCGACGGGCGGCGGCAAGACGCTGGCGGGGTTCCTGCCCAGCCTGATCGAGCTGGCGGAGCGGCCGCGGCCGGGGCTGCACACGCTGTACATCTCCCCCCTCAAGGCCCTGGCGGTGGACATCGCCCGGAACCTGGAGCAGCCCATCGCCGAGCTGCGCCTGCCCATCAGGGCGGAGACGCGCACCGGCGACACGCCGGACGCCAAGCGCGCCCGCCAGCGCACCAACCCGCCCCACATCCTGATGACGACGCCGGAAAGCCTGGCGCTGATGCTGTCGTACAAGGAGGCGGCGGACATGTTCCGGGGCCTGCGCTGCGTCATCATCGACGAGTTGCATGCCCTGGCGGGGACGAAGCGGGGGGACCTGCTGGCCCTGGGGCTGGCGCGGCTGACAAGGCTGGCGCCCCATGTACGGCGGGTGGGGCTGTCGGCCACGGTGGCGCACCCGGACGCGCTGGTGGCCTGGCTGTCGCCCACCGGGCGGCTACATGACGAGGAGGGGGAGCTGGCGCCCGTCCGCACCGTGCTGGGCCGGACAGGGGCCAAGGCGGAGGTGGAGATCCTGGCCACCGCCGAGTACCTCCCCTGGTCCGGCCACATGGCCCTGCACGCGCTGGCGGAGGTGTACCAGCGGATCAAGCGGCACGGCACCACCTTGGTCTTCGTCAATACCCGGGCGCAGGCCGAGCTGGCGTTCCAGGAGCTGTGGCGGCTGAACGAGGAGAACCTGCCCATCGCCCTGCACCACGGGTCGCTTGCCGTGGAGCAGCGCCGCAAGGTGGAGGCGGCCATGGCGGCGGGGAAGCTGCGGGCGGTAGTCGCCACCTCCTCCCTCGACCTGGGCATCGACTGGGCGGCGGTGGACCTGGTGGTGCAGGTGGGGGCGCCCAAGGGGGTGTCGCGGCTGCTGCAGCGCATCGGCCGGGCCAACCACCGGCTGGACGAACCGAGCCGCGCCCTGTTGGTCCCCGCCAACCGGTTCGAGGTTCTGGAATGCGAGGCGGCGCTGGACAGCATCTGCGCCGGGCAGCTTGACGGGGACAGGCTGCGGCCCGGCGCCCTGGACGTGCTGGCCCAGCACGTCACCGGCACCGCCTGCGCCGGGCCGTTCAGCGCGGACGAGATGTATGCGGAGGTGACGAAGGCCGCGCCCTATGCGGACCTGAGCCGGGACGAGTTCGACGACGTGTTCGACTTCGTGGCGACCGGCGGCTACGCGCTGGGGGCCTATGAGCGGTTCAAGCGGCTGAAACAGGACGAAGAGACGGGGCTCTGGCAACTGGCCAACGCCATGGTGGCGCGGCAGTACCGGCTGAACGTGGGCACCATCGTCGAGGAGGTGATGCTGAACGTCCGCCTGAACCGGGGTGGCGTGCTGGGCAAGGTGGAGGAGTATTTCGTCACCGGCCTGACCCCGGGGGACACCTTCATCTTCGCCGGGCAATTGCTGAAGTTCCTCGGCGTGCGGGAGATGGAGGTGCAGTGCGCCAAGGGCGGCGTGGGCGAGCCGAAGGTGCCGGCCTATGCCGGCGGGCGGCTGCCCCTGTCCACCCACCTGGCCGACACGGTGCGCGGCATCCTGGAGGACCCGGACCGCTGGGCGATGCTGCCGGAGGCGGTGCAGGAATGGCTGCGGCTGCAACGCCACCGCTCCGTCCTGCCGGACAGGTCGGGGCTGCTGGTGGAGAGCTTCCCGCGGAACGGCAAGGAATATTTGGTCGCCTATTGCTTCGAGGGGCGCAACGCCCACCAGACCCTGGGCATGCTGCTGACCCGGCGGATGGAGCGGATGGGGCTGAAGCCGCTGGGCTTCGTCGCCACCGATTATGTGCTGGCCACCTGGGCCCTGAAGGCGCCCACGGACCGGGACATCGACGCCCTGTTCGACCAGGACATGCTGGGGGACGACCTTGAGGCGTGGATGGAGGAATCATCCATGCTGAAACGCATGTTCCGCAATGTGGCGGTCATCGCCGGCCTGATCGAGCGGCGGCACCCGGGGCAGGAGAAGACGGGGCGGCAGGTCACCTTCAGCAGCGACCTGATCTATGACGTTCTGCGCAAGCATGAGCCGGGGCATGTGCTGCTGCGGGCCACACGGGCGGACGCCGCGGCGGGACTGACCGACGTGCGGCGGCTGTCGGACCTGCTGGCCCGGGCCAAGGGGCGAATCCGGCACCGGCGGCTGGACCGCATCTCCCCCTGGCCGTGCCGGTGATCCTGGAGATCGGGCGGGAGGCGGTCTATGGCAGCGCCACCGACGCGCTGCTGGAAGAGGCGGCGCAGGATCTGGTGGCCGAGGCGGTGCCGGAATTGGCGCCGCGGCGGGACGGGCAAGCCCGGCTGGCCCTATAAGCTGCCATGCGTTTTGATCATGAATGGTGTGGTCACCATCACATTCCGGGCAGGCCTGGGGGGCCATGATCGCCTCATCCAGACGGCGTCGAGCGCCCCATCGTGCGAGCGCCCCGCCACAGTCCAGGATGATGGAGAGATCGATGCGCACCCTTGCTTCCCTGGCCGCCGCTTCTGCCCTGACCCTGCTGTCCCTCGCCAGCCCCGCCCTCGCCGCCGAGACGAAGGGCGTGGCCCCCCTGCCCGCCCCGATCACCATCACCGCCGCCACCCCCACCAGCGAGGTGCGGGCCTATGAGGCGGCGCTGAAGGCCCATGAGGCCAGCCTGCGCCAGGAGCTGGCCGCCAACCGCGCCAGCCTGACCGGCGAGGAGAAGGCTGCGCTGGCCGCCCGGCTGAGCCGGGTCGAATATGCACTGCGGACCGTGGGCAGCGACCATGCCGCGGCGCAGCGGGTGGCGAGCCTGACCGGGACCCAGACCGCGGAGATGGTGCCGTCCCTGGGGCTGCCGAGCCGGTAAAGGGTTCCGCCCCCTTTCACCTCCTTGCATTGACCATTGCCGCAGCCCCCTTCCCACCGGGAAGGGGGCTGTTCCGTTTGTGGCGTTGCGGTAGGCTGCGGGTTCGTGGCTGGCATGCCCCGCTTGTTTAGAAGAGTTCTAAAAAGCTCTTGCCGCTGCCCGGGCCCAGGACCATCCTTCCTGGGAGCAGACGAGGATTCGGAGAGGAACCATGGCAAAGTCCGTCGCCATCGACATCGGGATCGCCGCCGAGGACCGGCAGGCCATCGCGGAGGGGCTGTCGCGCCTGCTGGCCGACACCTTCCAGCTGTACCTGAAGACCCATGGCTTCCACTGGAACGTCACCGGGCCGCAGTTCAACACGCTGCACACCATGTTCATGACCCAGTACACGGAGCTGTGGACCGCCCTGGACGAGCTGGCGGAGCGCATCCGGTCCCTGGGCCACTTCGCCCCGGCCAGCGGCGGCCAGTTCGGCCGGCTGACCAGCGTGCGCGAAGAGCAGGGCGTGCCCAACGCCACGGACATGATCCGGCAGCTGGTGGAAGGCCATGAGGCTGTCGCCCGCACCGCCCGCGCCGTGTTCCCCGCCGCCGAGAAGGGCGGCGACGAGGCCACCGCCGACCTGCTGACCCAGCGCTTGCAGATCCATGAGAAGACCGCGTGGATGCTGCGGAGCCTGCTGGAGGATTAAGGCCTGGCCGTTGCGTGTCGGATTACAGCGCCAAGGCGCCTAATCCGACCTACGGGGCTGAGGGATTGGGCGTCGGATTACGGCGCTCACGCGCCTAATCCGACCTACGGGGTGCCGCATCGTAGGTCGGATTAGCGAAGCGTAATCCGACAGTACACGGCGCACAGGTTCGACAGGTCACGGCCAGGGGTGGGCCGCGACCTCTTCCAGCAACGTCGCCAGACCCCGTGCCGCGTGCTCAAGCACCGCGGCGCCCTTCCCCGCCGTGGCGAGCGTGGTGTCACCCACGACCCCGGCCGGGTTCAGGTCCTGGGCGGCCCAGCCGATGTCGTGCAGGCGCAGGGCCTTGGTCCGCAAACCAGCGGCGGCGGATCGGAAGTCGGCGAGCTTGTCGGCGCGCACCAGGTCCGGGCGCAAATGGAGCATCAGGCTGGTCTCCACGGCGCCGCCATGGATGCCCCATTTCAGCTCATCCTCCGGGAACAGCCTGTCGGGCAGGCCGAAGCGGCCCCAGCTCACCGGCACCACCAGCATGCCCAGCCGCTGGCGCAGCTCGAAGGCCAGCAGTTCCATGACCGGCGGGTTGCCGCCATGGCTGTTGAACAGGACGAGTCGGCGCAGGCCCGCGCGGTGCACCCCCTCCGCCACCGCGCGCCAGCCGGCCAGCAGCGCCTCCGCCGGGAGGGTCATGGTGCCGGGGAAAGACAGGTGCTCAGGCGAGAAGCCGTAGACCCAGGGCGGCAGGGCCAGGGCGGGGACGCTGTCCGGCAGCTGGGACAAGGCCCTGTCCAGGATGCCGGCATTGATCACCGCGTCCGTGTTCAGGGGCAGGTGGGGGCCGTGCTGCTCTGTGGCCGAGACGGGCAGGATCGCCACGGTTTCCGGCAGGAGGGCGGCGATGTCCGGTGAGGTCAGCTCTTCCCAACGGCGGGGCGGCATGGTGGGGTGTCCGGTGTCGGCTCGGCTGACCAGGAAGATAGGCCACGGGGGGAGCGCTGCCCATGATCATCGCCCAGCTTTCCGACCTGCATTGCACAGTGCCCGGCGAGCGGGCGGTAAAGCGTTATGACACCAATGCCGCCCTGGCCCGGGCGGTGGAGCGGGTGAACGGCCTGCGGCCCCGGCCAGACCTGGTGGTGGTGACCGGCGACATCGGCAACGGGCCGAAGCCGGGGGAGTACGGGCCGGCGGCGGAACTGCTGGGGCGGCTGGAGATTCCCTTCCTGCCCCTGCCCGGCAACCATGACGACCGCCAGGGCCTGCGGGAGGCGTTCGGGCATTTGGGCCTGTTCCCGGCGGAGGGCGAGTTCCTGCATTACGAGCACCGGGTCGGCGGATTGCGTATCCTGGCCCTGGATACGGTGATCCCCATGGACGTGCCGGGCCGCCTGTGCGACGCGCGCCTGTCCTGGGTGGAGGCGCGGCTGCGCGAAGATTCCGGCCCCACCCTGGTGATCATGCACCACCCGCCCTTCCTGGTGGGCTCCGGCGTCATGGACCCGATCCGCTGCCAGGGGGGTGAGGCGTTCGAGATGCTGCTGCGGCAGCACGGGAACATCGCGGGCGTGCTGTGCGGGCATGTGCACCGGGGGATCGCCGTGCCCTTCGCCGGCACCCTGGGTTTCTGTGCCCCCAGCACCGGCATGCTGCTGGCCTTCGACCCCACGCCCGGCGCCCCGCCCGTGTGGACCGACGACCCGCCGGGTTTCGCGCTGCATGTGTGGGAGCCGGGGGTGCCGTTGAGGAGCCATGTGCTGACGGTGTGATTGCCCGCCGCCCATAGCCCCGTGCCCGGCTCTGATTCCCCGTGAAGGCGCAGAGGGCGTTCACACATTCTTGGATGACGCCAGCTTCAGAAGCCAGATGCGGCGAGCATTTGGAGGATCGGCTTGGCCCTGCGGAGAAGTGTGTGGGGAAAACGGATTTAAACGGATCGGAACGGATGGTAACGGATAGAACTGCTATTTAGCATTCATAGTTCTGTTCTTAAATACGACTTAGCAATCCAGAATTCTTAGGAACGGAAATTGGTTGCTATGTTATAGTATCCGTTAAATCCGTTTTGATCCGTTAAAATCCGTTTTCCAAACACACCTATGCCCAGGCACCTCGTTGCCCGATTGGACCGGCCAAGCTGTTGATCCATAAGCGTGCCGGGATTTTGTGAATGCCCAAGCGCGAAGGCGGGGGTCCACTGTTGTTGGCGTGGGTTCCGCGCCGGCTGAGGCAAAGAACCGTGGACCTCCGCCTTCGCGGGGGAGGCAATTCTGCGTGGGCCTCGCTGGTCAGCCAACCCAAAGCGACGGCCGGGAAGCACCTCCCCGCCCCGCTTTCCGGCTTGTCCGGAAGGTTGCCGCCGGTGCACTGTGCGACCAACGAAAAGCGATCCCACCAGGGAGGACAGAGATGGACGCGCTCGCCACCACCAACTGGCACGACCGCGCCGCCCGGATGCAGTTCCGGACCCAGGCCTTCATCGACGGCAAGTTCGTGCCGTCCGCGTCGGGAAAGACCTTCGACAAGGTCAGCCCGCGGGACGGCAAGGTGATCGCCCATGTGGCGGAATGCGACCGGGAGGACGTGAACCGCGCCGTGGCCGCCGCGCGGCGGACCTTCGAGTCCGGCGTCTGGCGTGACCAGCACCCGCGGGCGCGCAAGGCGGTGCTGCTGAACCTGGCCCTGCTGATCGAGACCCATGCGGACGAGCTGGCGTTGCTGGAGACGCTGGACATGGGCAAGCCCATCCGCGACAGCCGCAGCATCGACGTGCCCCTGTCCGCCCGCTGCGTGCAGTACTACGCCGAGGCCATCGACAAGCTGTACGACCAGGTGGGCCCCAGCGGCACGGATGCCATGTCCCTGATCCTGCGGGAGCCGCTGGGCGTGATCGGCATCGTGGTGCCCTGGAATTTCCCGCTGATGATGGCGGTGTGGAAAGTGGCCCCGGCGCTTGCCACCGGCAACTCGGTCGTGCTGAAGCCGGCGGAGCAGTCGCCCCTGTCCGCCATCCGCCTGGCGGAACTGGCCATCGAGGCGGGCCTGCCGCCCGGCGTGCTGAACGTGGTCCCCGGCTTCGGGGAAACCGCGGGCCAGGCCATCGGCCGCCACATGGACGTGGACATGCTGGCCTTCACCGGCAGCACGGAGGTGGGCAAGTACTTCATGCGCTATTCGGGGGAGAGCAACCTGAAGCGCGTGTCGCTGGAGTGCGGCGGCAAGACCCCGCACATCATCATGCCCGACGCTGCCGACCTGGACAAAGCCGCGGCCGAGGCGGCAGGCGGCATCTTCTTCAACCAGGGGGAGGTGTGCAACGCCGGCTCCCGCCTGCTGGTGCATGAGAGCATCAAGGACGCGTTCCTGGAGAAGGTGGTCCATTACGGCCAGAAGTGGGTCCCTGGCGACCCGCTGGACCCCAAGACCCGCATGGGCGCCATCGTGGACAAGCGCCAGCATGAGCGGGTGCTGGGCTATATCGAGAAGGGCAAGGCCGAGGGCGCGGTGCTGAAGAGCGGCGGTGCCGCGGCGCACGCGGACTGCGGCGGCTATTACGTGCAGCCCACCGTGTTCGACAAGGTAGACAGCGGCATGACCATTGCCCGGGAGGAGATCTTCGGCCCGGTCCTGTCCACCCTGACCTTCAAGACGACGGAAGAGGCCTTCAAGATCGCCAACGACACGATCTATGGCCTGGCCGCCGCCATCTGGACCCGCGACATCTCCACCGCCATGAAGGCGGCGCGGACCATCAAGGCGGGCAGCGTCTGGATCAACTGCTTCGACGCCGGCGACATCACCACCCCGTTCGGCGGCTTCAAGCAATCCGGCTTCGGCCGCGACAAGAGCCTGCACGCCCTGGAGAAGTACACCGACCTGAAGAGCGTGTGGATTCAGTTGTGACAGTGGGAGGGCGGCTGTGACACGGACCGGATGGGTTGAACAGCCGCCCATTTCCCGCTAGGTGACTAGGCAGACCCGCGAAGCCATGGAGCGACCCCAGTGTCGGTGAACCCGTTCCGCCTTGACGACGAAGAGCCCGAGACCCCGGAGACCCCGGACAACGGCGCGAAGAAGGCCGAGACCCAGCCGGGCCCCTTCCAGGCCATCCAGCAGGCCCTTTTCAAGAGCCGCACCGTGCTGGTGTTCGGCGAGATCAACCAGAAGGTCGCCCAGGACACGGTCGCCCAGCTGCTGGCCTACTCCGCCATCAGCGACGATCCCATCCGCCTGGTGATCAACTCCCCCGGCGGGCACGTGGAGAGCGGCGACAGCATCCATGACATGATCGGCTTCATCAAGCCGCGCGTCATGGTGCTGGGCACGGGCTGGGTGGCCTCGGCCGGCGCGCACATCTTCCTGGGCGCCAAGAAGGAAAACCGCTTCTGCCTGCCCAACACCCGCTTCCTGATCCACCAGCCCCTGGGCGGGGCCGGCGGCCGGGCCACGGACATCGCCATCGAGGCGCAGGAAATCATCAAGATGCGCAAGCGCATCAACAGCATCATCGCCCGGGAGACCGGCCAGCCGCTGGAGCGGGTGGAGCAGGACACCGACCGGAACTATTGGATGAGCGCCACCGAGGCCAAGGACTACGGCATCGTCAGCCACATCGTGGGCTCGATGGACGAGTTCGTGTGAGGTTTCGTAGGTCGGATTAGCGTAGCGTAATCCGACATCCCAGATCATCGTGGAAGGCACGAAGGCATTGTCTTTCGTGCCTTTCGCTTTGTCTGGGCAGGTTGCCAGGTCCTCACGGCGGGGATGCCGTCGGATTACGCGCCGCTGGCGCTAATCCGACCTACGGGAGGTTGCGGGAGGTTCGGCAATGCGTGTCGTCGGGGTCTATGCGGGGAAGGTGCAGACGCGGCTCAGCAGCAACGGCAAGCCGGGCGATACGGGGATCGCCAAGGCGCCGGTGGACGGGCCGGTGCGGGTGGGACCGCGCGGGCTTGAGGGGGACGAGAGCGCCTATCGGGCTCGGGACCTGGGCGACACGGCCGTGCATGCCTTCTGCCGGGAGAGCTATGCGCAGTTCGGCGCCCTGGCCGGGGACGGGCGGCAATTCCCGATCCCCAGCTTCGGGGAGAACCTGTCCGTCGAGGGCTATACGGAGGCCGAGGCGCGGGTGGGTGACGTGCTGCGGGTCGGCACGGTGCTGCTGCGGGTGAACCAGCCGGTGGTGCGCTGCCGCTGGCCCACCACCGTGTCCGGTGAGCCGCGGATCAGCAAATGGGCGACGCAGCAGGGGCTGACCGGCTGGTACATGGACGTGCTGGAGCCGGGCACGCTCCAGGCCGGGGACGCCATCGAGCTGGTGGAACGGGGGCCGGAGGGGTGGACCATCCTGGCCCTGAACCGCATCCTCTATGCCAAGCCCAAGGTGGACGCGGACGTGCGCGCGGCCCTGGCCCTGCCGGAACTGGCGGACCGGTGGAAGGAAGACCTGCGGGAGGCGTTGGCGGAGGTGTGAGGGCCTGATCTGTCGGGCTTCGCTGCCGCTCAGCCGCGACCTACGGGGCGTTGGG
Source organism: Aerophototrophica crusticola (assembly GCF_012913305.1). Lineage (NCBI taxonomy): Bacteria > Pseudomonadati > Pseudomonadota > Alphaproteobacteria > Rhodospirillales > Rhodospirillaceae > Aerophototrophica > Aerophototrophica crusticola. Next base: position 1,690,213 of record NZ_CP051775.1, read on the forward strand.
CGTGATCTCCACGCTGTCTGCGGAGCGGGTGGCGGGGCCGTGGTGGACGGCCTCGATGTTGTTCCCGTCCGGGTCCAGCACGAAGGCGGCGTAGTAGCCGGGGTGGTAGTGCCGTTCGCCGGGGCCGCCATTGTCCGTGCCGCCAGCGGCCAGGGCGGCGGCGTGGAAGCCATGGACGGCATCGCGGTCGCGGGCCTGGAAGGCGAGGTGCAGGCCTGAGGTCAAGGGCTCGCCGGTGGAGACGTACAGCTCATCGATGGCCAGGTGGTCGGCGTCCTCGCTGCTGACGGGGATGCCCAGCACCCCCGCGACGGCCTTGTAGAAGCGGCGGGACGCCTCCAGGTCGCGGACCTTCAGGTGCACATGGTCGATGAAGCGGCCGGTGTGGTACGGCATGGCCCCTCCCCCCTCCAAACCTTCTTGCTTGCGGGAGAACGGCCGGGGCGGGCGCTTGGCACGCCCCGGCCGGTGGCTCACATCACGGCGGGGCCCGACGGCTTGCCGATCTGTTCCTTCTGGGCGCCGGAGCCGTCGCGGGCAGGGCCGAGGACCGGTTCCTCACCCAGCGGCTCGGACTGGAGCGGCTTGAACTGGCCCTTGCCGTCCAGGGACGGGCCCTGGGTGAAGCGGCCGGCGGGCGGCGGGGTGCCGTCCTTGTCATGGCCGAAGAAGGCGTAGGAGAACTCCTTCTTCTCCAGGTTCTGGTCGAAGCTGTTGGGGATCGGCAACTGCTCCCCATAGCCGCCCAGCTCCTCGATCACGGCCAGCCACTGCTGCTGGTGCATGGTGTCGCGGGCGATCAGGAAGCTCAGCATGTCCTTCATGCCGGGGTCGTGGGCCGCGTTGTACAGGCGCACGGCCAGGACGCGGCCCGTGCTTTCCGCCGCCACGTTGGCGAACATGTCGGCGGCCAGGTTGCCGCTGGCATAGACGTGGGAGCCGTCGAAGGGCACGCCGTCGGAGTTGCCGGGGAAGGCGGCGAGGCCGGTGGACAGCAGGTGCTTGTGCAGCATCCCCTCCACCACATGGCGCGGCCGCTCACCACCCATGACGGCGTTGACCACCGGGTTGGCGGCGGCCGTGGATTCCTGCAGCGACAAGGGCGCCGTCTCCAGGTTCAGGGCGACGGCGGTGGCCAGCATCTCGATGTGGCCGATTTCCTCCGTCGCGGTATGCAGCAGCATGTCCCGGTATTTGGTGTTCGGGCTGCGGTTGCCCCAGGCCTGGAAGAAGTACTGGAGGCAGACGCGGATCTCCCCCTCCACGCCACCGATGGCCTGCTGGAGCTGGCGGGCGAACAACGGGTCGGGGGTGGTCACCTTGACCGGGTACTGCAGGCGCTTGTCGTGGAAGTACATGGGGCTGGGCCTCCTGCTGACGGGCACAATGACCCCGCCAACAGCCGAGCTGCCCGCCCGTCAGGCCCTTACCCACATTTTTCTAATGATTTTTATTCTCAAGCAGCCGGCATCACGCCGGCTGCTGCTGGGTGATGCAGTGGATGCCGCCGCCGCCGCGCACGATGTCCAGGGCCGGGACGGGGACGATCTGGCGGTCGGGGAACAGCTTCTTGAAGGTGCGGATGGCTTCGTCGTCCGCCGCGTCCTCGAACAGGGGCATGACCACGCCGCCGTTGGCGAGATAGAAGTTCGTGTAGGACAAGGTCAGGCGCACGCCCGCCTGCTCCCGTCGCGCCGGGGTGCGCAGGGTGACCACTTCCAGCTCCCGCCCCGCGGCGTCGCGGGCCATGGCGAGGCGCTCAAGGTTGTCCTGGAAGACGGGATAGTTGGGGTCGGCGGTGTCATCCGTGGTCATGGCCAGGACCAGGCCCGGGCGAATGAGGGTGGCGATCTCATCGATATGGCCGTCCGTCTCATCCTGCTCATAGCCCTGGCCCAGCCAGATGAAGCTGGTGACGCCGAGCTGGTCGCGCAGGTGGCCCTCGATCTCTGCCTTGCTCAGGTGCGGGTTGCGGTTGGGGTTCAGCAGGCACTCCTCCGTGGTCAGCAGGGTGCCCTGCCCGTCCACATGGAAGCTGCCGCCCTCCATCACCAGGGGCGCCTCGTACCGGCGGAGCTTCAGCCGGTCCAGGATCTGGCGGGCCACCAGCGTGTCCGGCTCGAAGGCGTCGTAGTTGCGGCCCCAGGCGTTGAACTGCCAGTCCACGCCAGCCACCTCCCCCGTCGCCGGGTTCTTCACGAAGCTGGGGCCGTTGTCGCGGATCCAGCTGTCGGAGATGCTGATGGGCATCACCGCCACGTCCTTGCCGACCGCGAGGCTGACGGACGCCACTTCCCCGTCCGGGCAGACCATGGTCACCGGCTCGAACTGGGCGATGGCCTTGGCCACCTCCGCATAGGCCAGGCGGGCCGCCTCCAGGCCGTTGGGGAACGTCTCCCCCCGGACAGGCCAGGCCATCCAGCAGCGGGCATGGGGTTCCCACTCCCCAGGCATGCGGAATCCGTCGGCGGCGGGCGTGCTCATGCGCGTCTGTCCTTCGTGCGACTCAGGAACCGGTGCGTCCTGGAAAACGAACGCCCCGGCGAACTTAATCGCCGGGGCGTTGGTCTGACAACCTCATGCCGGGCCGCGGAAACGGGCACCGGCCAGATCGGCTTTCATTCCCACATCAAAACGAGACTGAGAAAAGAAAGGGTCCGGTTCGCCTTAATCGCGGCGGGCGGACTTTTGGACGTCAGACTGGGCGGCGAAAGGCGAAAAAATGCCGAGCCGCAGGGTCGGGAGCATGAAAAAGTACCGCAAGATGGATCCCCATCGCTGTTGACGATGGACGTAATATAGTTGCGCGGCGCCCTTACAGCCATGCCGGGGCCCGCCGGGGCCGGGCTGCGCCGCGCGCATGGCTTGGTGGGGGGCCCTCCTCATCGAGGCCTTCCAAGATAAAAGGAAGCCCGTCATCCCGGCTTTCGCCGGGATGACGGTAGATCCGGTGGATTAGGGCAGAGCTTCATCTAGCAAGTAGCTGCGGTCATCCGACACGCTCCGCGCACACTCATTCGACGGCCGCAAGGGCATCGGCGATGGTCTCCACCATCCGGGCAATTTGCCCTTCCTCCACGATCAGCGGCGGTGACAGGGCGATGATGTCGCCGGTGACGCGGATCAGCACGCCTGCCCCATAGCAGCGGACGAACACCTCATGGGCGCGGCCGCCGGGGGCGCCGGGGCGCGATTCCAGCTCGATCCCGCCGACCAGGCCCAGGTTGCGTACGTCGATGACATGGGGCTTTCCGCGCAGGCTGTGCACGGCGTCGGCGAAGGCGCCCTCCAGCCCCGCCGCGCGCTCGAACAGCCCTTCCACCGCATAGGTGTCCAGAACGGCCTCTGCCGCGGCACAGGCCAGGGGGTGGCCGCTGTAGGTGTAGCCGTGGAACAGCTCGATCAGGTGCTCCGGCCCCTGGACGATGGCGTCATGCACATGGTCCCGGGCAAAGACGGCGCCCATGGGCACGGCGCCGTTGGTCAGCCCCTTGGCCGTGGTCATCAGGTCCGGCAGCACGCCGAACCGGTCGGCGGCGAAGGGTGCGCCCAGCCGGCCGAAGCCGGTGATCACCTCATCGAAGATCAGCAAGATGCCGTGCCGGTCGCAGATGCCGCGCAGCCGCTCCAGGTAGCCCACCGGCGGAACGAGGACGCCGGTGGAGCCGGCCAGGGGCTCCACGATCACGGCGGCGATGGTGTCGGCCCCGTGCAGGGCCACCAGCCGCTCAAGGTCGTCGGCCAGCTCAGCCCCATGGGTGGGTTGGCCCCGGCTGAAGGCGTTGCGGGCGGGGTCGTGGGTGTGGCGCAGGTGGTCCACCCCGGCGAACAGGCTGCCGAAGGCGCGCCGGTTGTTCAGGATGCCGCCCACGGCGATGCCGCCGAAGCCCACGCCGTGGTAGCCCCGTTCCCGCCCGATCAAGCGGGTGCGCTGGCCCTGGCCCTTGGCCCGGTGATAGGCCAGGGCGATCTTCAGGGCGGTTTCCACGCTTTCCGACCCTGAACCGGTGAAGAAGACGTGGTTCAGGTCACCGGGGGCGAGCTCCGCCAGCCGACTGGCCAGGCGGAAGGCGCCGGGGTGGCCCATCTGGAAGCTGGGGCATAGTCCAGCACGCCCGCCGCCTGGCGGATCGCCTCCGTCACCCGCGGGGCGTTGTGGCCGGCATTGACGCACCAGAGCCCCGCCGTCCCGTCCAGCACCTGCCGCCCGTCATGGCTGCGGTAGTACATGCCATCCGCGGCAACCAGCAGGCGGGGGTTCGCCTTGAACTGGCGGTTGGCCGTGAACGGCATCCAATAGGCGCCGAGGTCGTTGGGCGGCGGGGTCAGTCCATCCATGACACGCACTGTGGTTGTTGCGGGAACCCCGAGCCTAGACCCGTTTCCAGGTGGCGGGAAGCGGGTCCGGGCCATCCGATCCCCGTCATGCGCTCCCGCGATATCCGCCGCCGGGCCGCGGGTTACCCCGGCGGCAGCTCGAACATCAGCAGCAAGGTGCGCTGGAGGATGGAGAAATTGTCGTCGGACAGCAGATAGATGAACAGGCTACCGTCCTTCCCCGGACGCACGTCGATTCCTTCGAAATTGTCCACCAGCAGGGGCGGGTCCAGGCGGGCCAGCTCGGCCCCTTCCACCACCCCACCCGTCGCCGCCGCCCGGGACAGGTCCGACGCGGCGATGCGGACCAGGCGCGAACCCCAGCCGCCGATCCAGGAGGCCCGCCGCTCCAGCACCAGCACGTCACCGCCCGGCAGCAGGGCCGCGTCCACCGGCAGGAAAGGCGGTCGCGCGGCATAGGTGAAAGCCTTCCAGTCCCCAGACCGGCCCAGCCAGGCCTTGTGCCGCCCTTCCCCCGCATCATCCTCTGCCAGGGCCAGCAGGGTGCCGTCCGAAAGGGCGAGCACGGTCTCAAGCCCGCTGTTCAGGGGAAGGTCAGCGATGCCCGGCGGGCCTTGCAGCGTCTTGCCCGCGACCCCGGCCAGGGCGGCGGGATAGCGGACCAGCCGGTGGTCCCGCTCGAAGGAGACAACCCAACCGTCGCCGGGCCAGGAGCCCAGGATCGCCAGCCCTTCCGAGTCCCGCTCCCCGCTTCCCAGCGGTTTGCCCCCGCCCCCAGCAGGCCGCGGATGGCATAGGAACCGGCACCGGCCAGGGTCCCGTCGGGCCTGTAGGACAGCCGGCCGTTGACCACGGCCCCCCGGTCGGTAAGGGCGACGAACTGGCTGCCGTCGGGGCTGACCCGCAGGGCGGAGAGGCCGCCGAAGCTGGATGATCCGGACCGCAGGTGCAGCCCGCCCCGGAAAATCAGGGGTCCCACCCGGTCCCCGCGACCCCGTTCCTCCGACAGGCCGACGGGGCTGGAATCGGCCGGCGGGGCGGCTTCGGTCGTGGAAACGGCCAACAGGATGGCCGTTAGCAGGGCGGCGAATAGGGAATGGCGCATCCGGGCTGATCCGGCTTCGGGAAAGGGGCCGGGACCATGGGGCCGGCGGTCCCATCATGTGCCCTTCCATCCGGCCGGACGAAAGGGGTATCTTGGATCAGACTTTCCTCCCCTTCCACAACCGTACAGATCATGAGCGAGCACGACACCCGACTGGACAGCCTGGAGCAGCGCCTTGCCGAACTGGAGGCGAAGCTGGAGCGGCTGGCCGGCCAGACACCGGCCTTCCAACCCGCGGCCGAGCCCGGCGTATCGGCCCCGGTGGGGCTGGACACCTGGCTGCAGAACAACCCCATCCTGGCCGTCTTGATCGTGACCGTCGTGCTGGTGCTGCTGGTCCACCTGTTCGGGTAACCGCCCATGCCGTACTACGACTTCGAGACGACACTGAAGTTCAAATCCAGCGGGGAGATGGACAAGGCCGAGGATTGGATCCGGGCCAACGTCAAAGGGTTGTGGGCGGTGGAGTTCATCGGCCTTCAGGAGGAGATGGACATCGGGACCGGGATGAAGAGCCAGGTCACCCATGTCCGCTTCAAGTTCGGCCGGAAGGAGGATTTCGACCGCTTCCGGAATGAGTATGTGCAGGGCAAGCCGCCGGCCCCGGGACCACGCCGGCCGGCGGCGCCGAAGGCCGGGGGGAAAACGAAGCCCAAGGGCCTGTTGGGCTGGCTGCTTCGCTGATCGGGGAATCCGGCAACTTTTCCGATAACTCCACCGTATGGCAGGGGAAGTAGGTCGGAAGCTCTATTTCAGCACCAGCACCACTGCATTAGAAATTTGGGCTTGGCGAATAAATCGCGGTGGCCGGTTCCCGGATGGCTAAGGCAGATGTGGCGACGGGCAATATGCCCGGCTCCGAAGCTCAACTCGAAGATTTGGAGAACTTGCCGGCAAGCGTTCTTGCCGAGCGGTGCCGTGCGCTTGAGTTAGCACTTTCGGAGAAGGACACGGCGCTGCGCGAATTGCAGCACCGGGCCAAGAACAGCCTCCAGCTTGTCATCAGCCTGCTGCGCTTGCAGCACCACCGGATCACCGACCCCGCCGCCCGCGCGGCCTATGACCAGACCATGTACCGGGTGGAGGTGCTCGCCATCCTGTACCGTCAGGTGCATGAGACCCGGTCGGAGACCCAGGTAAACCTGGCCCGCTACATGCGGGAGGTGTGTGAGACGGCGGTGGCCAATGTGGGCGACCTGCCGGCGCCGGTGAAGGTGACGGTGGAGGGCGAGCCGCTGACCACCTCCCTCTATACGGCCATGCCGCTGGGCCTGATCCTGAACGAGCTGGTGATGCAGGGCCTGCGCCATGCCTATCCGGACGATGCCTGGATGAAGGTCCGGCTGGAGCGGCTGGCGTCCGGCCAGGCGCGGCTGACGGTGGCCGACAGCGGCCGCGGGCTGCCCCAGGGCTTCGACCCGGACGCGGATGCCGCCACGATGCTGGTGGAGGCGCTGGCCACCCAGCTGGGCGCCGACCTGGACATCAACCTCGGGGCAGGCACGGCCGTCCGCCTGACCCTGAAGCTCTGACCCGATGGTGCGCCCGGCCATCCCGGCCGGGTACGGGGGACCCATGGAGAGACTGGCCGACTTGGCGCGACGTTCCGCCAGCGATGCACGCACGCTGGCCTATACGCACGACATCCTGGCCGCCGCCCTGTCGTTCGTCCTGTCCCTGTACCTGCGGGTCGGCGACGACTTCATGGAGTTCATCCCCGCCCTGTGGCCGGGCCTGCTGATCTTCACGGCCATCGCCGCCGTCAGCTACCGGGTGTTCGGCATGAACTCCGGCGTCTGGCGCTATGCCTCGCTGAGCGACCTGGTGGCCATCGCCCGGGCGGTCACGGCCACCATCCTGGTCTTCGTGCTGCTGCTGTTCCTGGTGACGCGGCTGGAGCTGCTGCCACGGTCCCTGCCCATCCTGAACTGGTTCGTCCTGATGGTGTTCCTGGGCGGGCCGCGGCTGGTCTACCGCATGATGAAGGACCGGCGGGTGGCCAGCATCCTGGAGCACAACAGCGGCGACCGCATCCCGGTGCTGCTGGTAGGGGCCGGCGACCCGGCCGAGCTGTTCATCCGCGCCATGCAGCAGGACCCCGATGCCACCTTCCGGGTGGTGGGGATCCTGGACGACAAGCAGAGCCGCATCGGCCGCGAGATCCACGGCGTCAAGGTGCTGGGGCATGTGGATGAGCTGACGGACGTGGTGAAGCGGTTGGCGGAAGGGGGCGAGCATCCCCGCCGCCTGATCCTGACCCGCCCGCGGGAGCGCCTGTCCGGTGACGAGCTGGGCCGGTTGGTGGAGCAATGCGAGGCCCTGAACCTGGTGCTGGCCCGGCTGCCGGACCTGACCGATTTTCGCGCGGCCGTGCCGGAAAACGGGCTGACGCCCAAGCCCATCGTCATCGAGGATCTACTCGGCCGGCCGCAGGTGGCCCTGGACCGCCAGTCCATCGGCGGGCTGATCGCCGGCCGGGCCGTGCTGGTGACCGGGGCCGGCGGCACCATCGGGTCGGAGCTGGTACGCCAGATCGCCAGGCTTGGTCCCAAACGGCTGGTGCTGCTGGATAACGCGGAGTTCAACCTCTACACCGCCGACCTGGAACTGGGCGAGAGCTTCCCTGGGCTGGACCGGCGGGCGGTGCTGGCCAGCGTGCGCGACCGGTCCCGGATCATGCAGGTCTTCGCGGAGGAACAGCCGGAGCTGGTGTTCCACGCGGCGGCCCTGAAGCATGTGCCGATGGTGGAGTTCAACGCCGTCGAGGGTGTGCTGACCAACGTCATCGGCACCCGCAACGTGGCGGACGCGGCGGCGGCCCATGGGGTGAAGGCCATGGTGCTGATCTCCACCGACAAGGCCGTGGCGCCCACCAACGTGATGGGTGCGACCAAACGCAGTGCCGAGGCCTATTGCCAAGCCTTGGACCTGGCCACCGGCGCCGAGGGCGGCACCCGGTTCATGACCGTGCGCTTCGGCAACGTGCTGGGCTCCACCGGGTCGGTGGTTCCGCTGTTCACCCGCCAACTCCGCGCCGGCGGGCCGCTGACCGTGACCCACCCGGAGGTCTGCCGCTATTTCATGACGGTGCAGGAGGCGGTAGAGCTGGTCCTGCAGGCGTCCGCCTACGGCATGGCGCACCGGGACGAGCGGGGGCGCATCTTCGTGCTGGACATGGGCCAGCCGGTAAAGATCGTCGACTTGGCGCGGCAGATGATCCGGCTGGCGGGCCTGCACCCCGACCGGGACATCAAGATCGCCTTCACCGGCCTGCGCCCCGGCGAGAAGCTGTATGAGGAGATGTTCGACGCCAAGGAGCCGCCCCTGCCCACCGATGCGCCGGGCGTGCTTGTGGCCTCCCCAAGGGCGGTGGATTGGGCTATCCTGTGCCGGTCGCTCGACGAGCTCGAGGCGGCGGCCCTTTCCTGGGATGAGGCGCGCGTGTTGGCCCTGATCGAACATATCGTCCCGGATTTCCACCGTGCCGCCAACGTGCCGCCCGACGACGAGAGCGCCAGGGGCGCCCTGCCCCGCCGGCCCCGCTGAGGGGTGGCCATGTCCCGGCTCACCCTGCACACCGCCGGCTCCCCCCACGGCCACCGGGCCTCCGTGATGCTGGAGGAGCTGGGGCTGGAGTACGTGGTCCACAAGCTGGACTATGTGGGCGGCGTGGTCCGGGACCCGGGCTATGCCAAGGTCAGCCCGCTGGGCAAGTTCCCCGCCCTGGAGATCGACGATGCCGACAGCCTGCCCCATACCCTGTTCGGGTCGGGCGCCATCCTGCTGCACCTGGCGTTGACCACCGGCAAGCTGCTGCCGGGTGAGCCGGCGGCGCGGGGTGAGGTGCTGAACTGGCTGAACCTGGTGATGACCGACCTGACCCCCGCGGTCAGCGGCCAATTCCGCTTCAACGTGCTGGCCCCGGACCGCTTCGACTACGCCATCGACTTCTTTGCCGCGGAGGTACGCCGCTGCCTGGCGGCGCTGGATGGGCGGCTGGCCTCCTGCCCCTACCTGGGCGGCGCCGAGTACAGCGTGGCCGACGTGGCCGCCTTCCCCTTCGTGGACGCCACGGCGAAGGGTGGGTCGCTGAAGGACGGCAGCATGCCCCACCTCGCCCGCTGGTACGCGGAGGTGGGCGCGCGGGAGGCGGTGCAGCGGGGGATGAAGGTGCCGGCCTGAACGCTCAGCCCGACCGGGCCTTGGCGCGCAACGCCGACAGGGTGGTGCGGGTGGTGATCGCCTCGGGTCCGGCTTCAATTCGATGACGGCGGCCCGTCCTGACGCCACGGCTTCCTCGAAGGCCGGGGCGAACTCTTCCGTGCGGGTGAGCGTGGCCCCGAAAGCGCCGTAGGACCGGGCCAGTGCGGCGAAGTCGGGGTTGGTCAGGTCGGTGGCGCTGACGCGGCCGGGGAAGCGGTTTTCCTGGTGCATGCGGATGGTGCCGTACATGCCGTTGTTGATGACCAGGGCGATGGGGGCGGCGCCGGCATGCATGGCGGTGGCCAGCTCCTGCCCCGTCATCAGGAAGCCGCCATCGCCCGACAGGGACAGGACCAACCGCTCCGGATGGGTGATCTTGGCCGCCACCGCCGCCGGATAGGCATAGCCCATGGCCCCGCTGGTGGGGCCGAGCTGTCGGCCCGGGCGGCCGTAGCGCAGGAATCGGTGGCCCCAGCCGGAAAAGTTGCCGGCGTCGTTGGTGACGATGGCATTCGGGGGCAGCCGATCCCGCAACCAGCAGAAGACGGCCCCCAGGTCGAGCGTCCCCGGGCAGGGACCCGGCCGCTGCCACGATTCGTAATCCTGCCGTGCCGCCGCGGTCCAGGCGGCCCAGGGCAGCTCGGGTGGCGGGGCCAATGCGGCGGCCACGTCGGCAAAGGCGGCGGGGCTGGATGGGATGGCAAGGTCGGGCTGGTAGACCCGGCCCAGTTCTGCCAAGTCGGCATGGACATGGATGAGGGCCGCCGCGGCCTTGGGGCGGGGCGGGCAGGCCGTAGCCCTGGGTGGTGATCTCCCCCAACCGCGCGCCGGCCACCAGCAGCAGGTCGGCGGCCCGCACCCGCTCCAGCAAGGCCGGGTTCGGGCCGGTGCCCAGGTCGCCGACGTAGGACCGGCTGGCGTTGTGCATCACGTCCTGGCGGCGGAAGGAACACGCGACCGGCAGGTGCCACGCCTCCGCGAAGGACTGGAACCGGGCGCAGGCCGAATCGGGCCAGGGTGCGCCGCCGACGATGGCAAGGGGCCGCTGCGCCCGGCGCAGCATCTCGGCGAGTCGCCCCATGTCGCCGTCGGAGGGGTGGCCTGGACGGGAGCGGCCCGCGGCAGGTCGGGCACGTCGGCCCGCTCCCGCAGCATGTCCTCCGGCAGGGCCAGCACCACCGGGCCCGGGCGGCCCGTGATGGCGGTGCGGAAGGCCCGGGCGACGTATTCCGGGATGCGCGCGGCACTGTCGATCTGGGCCACCCACTTGGCCAGCGGTCCGAACATCTGGCGGAAGTCCACCTCCTGGAAGGCCTCCCGGTCCCGCTGGTCGCGGGCCACCTGCCCGACCAGCAGCACCAGGGGCGTGCTGTCCTGGAAGGCGGTGTGGATTCCGATGCTGGCATTGCAGGCCCCTGGCCCGCGGGTCACCATGCAGACGGCCGGGCGGCCGGTGAGCTTGCCGTACGCCTCGGCCATGAAGGCGGCCCCGCCTTCCTGCCGGCAGGTGATGAGGCGCAGCTCCGGCCGGTCCAGGGCGGCGTCAAGCACCTCCAGGTAGCTTTCGCCCGCCACGCAGAAGGCGATCTCCGCCCCCTGCCCCACCAGCGCGTCCACCAGGATTCGCCCGCCCGTCCGGCCTGCGGCCATCGCCATTTCCCCCCGTCCAAGCGCCCACCCGAGGGGCGCCCGCTTCTTCCGGGGTCACCCCCGGCGCCCCCTTGCATTTGGGGGGAGCATTCCGTATCTGCCAAGCCGAAACCGCCCCCTTCCTGGAGGACGCGCCATGACGATGCCCCTGACCCGTGACATGGTCATCGAGATCTGCGGTCCCATGGACGATTTCCGCATCGCCAGCATCATTGGCACCGGCGTCACCCCCGCCCAGCTGACCGAGGCCAAGGGCTGGATGGCAGCGGACGACGTGCTGGGAGGCACCCTGGGCAAGCGGCTGGACCCCTCTGTCGCCCGGTTGATCGAACTGCTGCGCGCCGACGAGGCGGAGTGGGACGACCGCTGACGGCGGCCCTATCCTGGCATCTCGTGCGGGCTTAGACCTGCTTCCAGCAGACTGGAAGCAGGTCCAGCATTTCGTGGTCCTCAGGCGCCGGCGCCGCATCCGCGGCTTGGCTTACGCGCACACGAGTGCGCGCGGCGGCAGTCGCCGCCGGAGCGGTTTCCAGTCAACTGCAAACCGCTCTGAGCGCGCGGGAAAACCGTAGACAGCGTCGCGGCCCGGCGGCATCGTGCGATGGTGGTAACGGCACGATGCGGGGATGGCGGGCTGCCCATGGCAAGGTTCCTGGTCAACCGGCTGTTGCAGTCGCTGGTCGTCCTGCTGGTCGTCTCCTTCGTCGTCTACATGCTGATCGGGCTGATGCCCGGCGACCCCATCGACCTGATGATCGCCGCCAACCCGGAACTGACGCCGGAGGACGCGGCGCGGCTGCGCGCCCTGTATGGGTTGGACCAGCCGCTGCTGGACCGATACTGGAACTGGCTGACCGCCCTGTTGCAGGGCGACCTGGGCTATAGCCGGCTGTTCGCCCAGCCGGTGGGCGAGATCCTGCTGCCCCGGCTGCTGAACACGCTTGCGCTGCTGGCGCCGGTGTTGGTCATTTCCCTGGCCATCGCCATCCCGGTGGGCATCTACGCGGCCCGGCACCCCTATACGAAGCTGGACAGCCTGATCAACCTGATGTGCTTCGGCGGCATCTCCATGCCCCCGTTCTGGCTGGCGCTGCTGCTGATCATGCTGTTCGCGGTGACGCTGGGCTGGCTGCCGGCCGGCGGCATGGGGACCATCGGCGGGGCGGGAGGCGTCTGGGACTCCCTGAAATACATGGTGTTGCCCGTCACCACCCTGGTGCTGCTGAGCATCGGCCACCAGACACGCTATGTGCGGGCCGCCATGCTGGAGGCGCTGCGCCAGGACTATGTCCGCACCGCCCGGGCCAAGGGCGTGCCGGAGGGGGGCGTCGTCTACCGCCACGCCCTGCGCAATGCGCTGATCCCCGTGGTCACCATCGTGGCGCTGGAGTTCGGAACCCTGTTCGGCGGCGCCCTGGTGACGGAGACCATGTTCAGCTACCTGGGCATGGGAAAGCTGATCTATGACAGCATCCTGGGCAACGACTTCAACGTGGCCCTCTGCGCCCTGCTGTTCGTCACCATCATGGTGCTGCTGGGCAACCTGCTGGCCGACATGGCCTATGTGCTGCTGGACCCGCGGGTCAGCTTCCAGGCGAGGGCGGGATGAGCGCGCTCCCCCAGGGCATGGCGCCCGATACCGGCCAGCTTGCCGCTGCCACCGCCACGGCCGCCCTCCCCTCCGTCACCCCCGGCCGGCTGCGCTGGGAGCGGTTCAAGAGGCACCGGGCGGCGCTGGTCAGCGCCGGGGTGCTGGTGTTCCTGTTGTGCCTGTGCTTCAGCGCGCCACTGCTGGCGGCGGCGCTGGGGTGGATTCCACCAGCATCAGCCTGTTCAAGCGGTTCGACGCCCCTCGGCCCAGCACTGGCTGGGCACGGACGAGCTGGGCCGCGACGTGCTGATCCGCCTGCTGGAGGGTGGGCAGGTGTCGCTGACGGTGGGGCTGGTCACCGCCGTCTTCGCCGCCCTGATCGGCACGACGGTGGGGCTGCTGGCCGGCTATCACGGCGGGCGGCTGGACCAGTTGCTGATGCGATTTACCGACACCATGATCGCCGTGCCGGTGCTGCCGCTTCTGATCATCCTGGCGGCCCTGGACCCGAAGAAGCTGCCCCTGCCGGAGGCGCTGACCGGGTCAGACAGCTTCAGCCTTTACCGCATCGTCCTCATCATCGCCCTGTTCGGCTGGACCACGGTGGCAAGGCTGGTGCGGGCAGCCACCCTGGCGGCAAGGCAGCGGGAGTATGTGCGGGCGGCGGTGGCCCTGGGTGCCGGGAACGGCCGGATCATGCTGACCCACATCCTGCCCAACGTGGTCAGCCCCATCGTCGTGGCCACCACCCTGTCCATCGGCAACATCATCCTGCTGGAGTCGGTGCTGAGCTTCCTGGGACTGGGCATCCAGCTTCCCCTGCCGAGCTGGGGCAACATGCTGACCAACGCGCAGGAGACCATCTGGTCGGCCCCGCTGCTGGCCTTCTGGCCCGGGTTGCTGATCTTCGTCACCGTGATCAGCTTCAACTTCCTGGGCGACGGGCTGCAGGACGCGCTGGACCCCCGCTCCTCAGGGGACAAGAAGTAGGTCGTGGATGGGGCGGAGCCGAACCCCGACAATCGCCGGCCTGGGATGTCGGGGTTCCCGTTGGTCACCCCGACCTACGGGCGTCTGGGCTCGTCCGGCAGCTTGGCATAGCGGACGGGGGCGTCAGTCTGGTCCACCAGGATGATGGCATAGGGGCTGGTCAGCATCTGGGCCACCATCAGCTGCTCCGGCGGCGATTTCTCCCGGTATTCCACCAGAAGGCGGTCGCGCTGGCCGGGGCGGCTGTCCAGGCGGATGTTCTGGATGTCCACGCCGTAGCCGGTGCTGGTGCGGGTGCCGATGAAGACGCCCAGGGCCATCAGCTTGTCCGGCAAGGCGCCCGGCGGGTCCTTGCCCACCAGGTCCCAAAGGGCCTTCCACTCGGCCTCCGTCCGCGCCACCAGGAAGGCGGTGCTCTGGGCGCGGCTGACGTCGCCGTGCCATTGCCGCCGTCCCACCAGCGGCATTCCCGCCTCCGACGGCGGCATGTCGGCCGTGCTCATGGCCGACTCCCCCGCCAGCCAGGCAGATGCCCCGCCGCAGCCCGACAGCGCGGGCAGCAGCAGGGCGGCGGCGACGACCGGGCGTGCCAGCCGCATGGTCAGGCGGCCTTGGGCAGTGCCGTCTCTACCAGCTTGGCCCAGTAGCTGGCGCCCAGCGGCAGCACCTCGTCGTTGAAGTCGTAGCGCGGGTTGTGGAGCATGCAGCCCAGTTCCGACCCGCCCTGGCCGATCCAGACATAGGTGCCCGGCCGTTCCTTCAGCATGAAGGCGAAGTCCTCCGCCCCCATGCTGGGCCCGAGGTCGTCATGCACCCGGTCCCTGCCGACCAGCGCCTCCGCGGCGGCGCGGGCCAGGTCGTTGGGGGTGCCGCTGCTGTTCACGGTGGGCGGGTAACCGATGCGGTACTCGATCTCCGCCGTCGCGCCGAACGCCTGCGGGATGGTGTCCACGATGCGGCGCAGGCCCGCCTCCAGCATGTCCCGCACCTCATGCGTCAGGGCGCGGACAGTGCCGCGCAGGGAAACCTCCTGCGGGATGACGTTGTAGGCGCTGCCGGCATTCACCTGGGTGATGCTGACCACGCCGGCCTCGATGGGGCTGACATTGCGGCTGACCAGGGTCTGGGCGGCCATGATCACCTGGGCGGCCACAACCACCGGGTCGATGGAATGGTGCGGCAGGGCGGCGTGGCCGCCGCGGCCGTAGATCCTGATGTCGAACTGGTCGGCGCCGGCCATGATCGGGCCGGGCTTCACCATGATCTCCCCCGGCGGCATGTCAGGCCAGTTGTGCATACCGAAGACCAGGTCGCAGGGGAACTTCTCGAACAGCCCCTCCTCCACCATCTTGCGGCCGCCGCCCTTCCCTTCCTCGGCGGGCTGGAAGATGAAGTTCACCGTACCGTCGAAGTTGCGCGTCTCCGCCAGGTAGCGGGCGGCCCCCAGCAGCATGGTGGTGTGGCCGTCATGGCCGCAGGCGTGCATCTTGCCGGGGACCTTGGAGGCGTGGGCGAAGTCGTTCGCCTCCTGCATGGGCAGCGCGTCCATGTCGGCACGCAGGCCGACGGCCCGGCCGTTGGGCCCCTTCGCCCCGTGCAGCACGCCCACCACGCCGGTACCCGCCAGGCCCCGGTGCACCTCGATCCCCCATTCCGCCAGCTTCGCCGCCACCAGGGCAGAGGTCTGGTGCTCCTCGAAGCCCAGTTCCGGGTTGGCGTGGATCTGGTGCCGCCATTGCGTCATGTCGGCGTGGAATTCGGCGATGCGGTTGACGATGGGCATGTCTCGAAACTCCGTTGGCCCGCGTCTTCCGCGCGGGTGCAAGGTGAGGACATTAGCAAGCGGCGCGGGCGCGGTCACCCTGGTAACGTTTGTTTTCGCAACGACTTCGGCCCGTGACACCGGTCACAGCCACGGGATACCGCCGCGGGTACCACCACGCCGCGGCCGACCCTATGGTGGTGTCGCCGCCAGATCATCGGGAGTCTTCGGACCATGAGCTTTTCGCTGCGCGCGCCAGCCGCCCTGGCGCTGCTGGCCGGCCTGACCCTGCCTGCCCCCGCCCTGGCCCAGGGTGGCCCGCCCCCGAAGGAGGGGTGGAATGCCCGTGTCGGCCTGCTGGGCCTGGTGCTGCCGGAATATGAGGGAGCGGACGAGTATGAGGTGAAGCCGGTCCCGGACCTGGAGATCACCTATGGCGAGACCTTCTTCCTGGATCGCCGAGGCCTGGGCGTGAACGTGCTGAACACCCGGTCCCTGACCGCCGGCGTCAGCCTGAACTATGACGGCGGGCGTGAGGAAAACGACAACGACGCCCTGCGCGGCCTGGGCGACGTGGACGGGACCATGGTCGGCACCGCCTTTGCCGAGTACCGGATCGGCCAGGTGGGGCTGGGGCTGGATGTGACGGGCGATCTGCTGGGCGACGGGCATGACGGGGTGACGGCCACCGTCTCCGCCATCTACCAGGCCCGGCCGACCGACGACCTGATGCTGTTCGCCGGTCCCTCCGCCACCTGGGCCAGCAAGGATTACATGCGGTCCTATTTCGGCATCACCCCGGCCCAGGCCGAGCGTTCCGGGCGGCCGGTATACGAGACCGACTCCGGCTTCAAGGACGTGGCCTTCACCGTGTTCGGCATCTACAGCCTGACGGAGGATTGGGCCCTGACCGGCATCGCCGGCTACAAGCGCCTGCTGGGCGACGCGAAGGACAGCCCCATCGTGGACCGGGACGGCAGCGCCGACCAGTTCTTCGGCGGGCTGGGCGTGAGCTACAGCTTCTGAGGTGGGGTGGGGCGGGGTTTCCGTTGGGCACCCTGACCCGCAGGCTCCAGCGCCATCCCCCACGGCGACAGTTGCCCTTCCCTGCTTCCCCCGCGCAGGCGGGGGTCCACGGTTTTTCCAGAACCCAGTGACAGCACATCCCTGGTCAAGAACTGTGGGCCCCCGCCTGCGCGGGGGAAACAGAAACGCGGCCCTGCCGCTTGACCCGACGCCTATGGCTTTCGCCGGGATGACGAAAGCTTCAATGGCTCCGGAAGACAAACACTACCCTCACCCCTCCCCCACCGGCAGGGTCACCGTCACCCGGAGGCCGCCGCCGGGCCGGTTGGACAGGCGGATTTCCCCGCCATGGCCGCGGATGATGTCGTTGGCGACCGACAGGCCCAGCCCCGTGCCGCCCGTGTCGCGGGAGCGGGAAGCCTCCAGCCGGTAAAAGGGCCGGAAGACGTTGTCGAACTCCGCCTCCGGGATGCCGGGGCCGTGGTCGTCGATGGTGACCGTCACCGTTTCCGCCCCGCGGGACAGGCCAAGCTCTGCCGTGCCGCCATACTTCACGGCATTGTCCAGCAGGTTGCAGAAGGCCCGGCGCAGGCCCATGCGACGGCCCATCACGGGCAGCGGCTGCGGCGCGGGGGTGAGGCCCACCGGCCTGCCGGCATCGCGCATGTCCTCCGCCACCTTGCCCAGCATGGCGTTGAGGTCGATGGCCTGCATCGGTTCCTCGTTCGCCTGGTCACGGGCGAAGGCCAGGGTGGAGCCGATCATCGCCTCCATCTCCGCCAGGTCCTCCAGCATCTTCTCCCGCACCGCGTCGTCGTCGATGAACTCCGCCCGGAGGCGCAGGCGGGTAAGCGGAGTGCGCAGGTCGTGGCTGACGGCGGCCAGCATGCGCGTCCGGTCCTCCACGAACGCCTTCAGCCGGCGCTGCATGGTGTTGAAGGCGCTGGCGGCCAGGCGCACCTCCCGCGGGCCGGACTCGTCCAGGGACGGCGCGCTCATGTCCACGCCCAGCCGGTTGGCGGCGGCGGCGAAGCGGCGAAGCGGCCGGGTGGTGAAGCCCAGCACCCAGGCGGACAGCAGGATGGCCACGGCGGCGCTGCCGGCGAGCGAGGCCATGAAGCCCGGCTCCTTCAGCGCGTCGGTGGCGGTGACGGGGGCGTGGAACTTCATCCAGGTGCCGTCCTTCAACTGGCGCGACACCTCGATGATGTTCGGCTCCGGCGGGGGCGGCAGGGGCACGCCGAAGGGCGGGACGGAGACGGCGGGGCTCATCTCCGGCTTGCCCTCCACCTTCTTCTGCCTCTCATAGACGTCCAGCACGACGGAATGGCCGGCCGCCGTGCGCACGGTCAGCTCCTGCTGCTTCAGGCTGGCCAGCAGGCCGGTGCGCACGTCGGTGGGCTGCCCCTCGATGGCCAGGGCGAAGGCGTCGAGGCAATTGGAGAGCTGCCCGCCTTCCGCGTCGGCCACCGCCTCTGCCCGGTCGTTGCGGTAAAGGCCCAGGGCGATGGCCTGCGACAGCAGGATGCCCCCCACCAGCACCGCGAAGATCGAGTAGGACATCCGGTCGGTGAGGGCCCTCATGGTGCGGAGACCTCCGGCGAGAAGATGTAGCCGCCCGAACGGACGGTCTTGATGATGGTGGGGTCGGCGGGGTCGGGCTCGATCTTCCGGCGCAGGCGGCTGATCTGCACGTCGATGGAGCGGTCGAACGGCCCGGCGGAGCGGCCACGGGTGATTTCCAGCAGATCATCCCGGGACAGCACCCGGCGTGGCCGGGTGGCCAGGGCCACCAGCAGCTCATACTCCCCGGCGGTCAGCGCCACCTCCTGCCCGTCCTTGTCGGTCAGGCGGCGCTGGGCCTGGTCCAGGGTGAATCCGCAGAAATGGACGGAGCCGGTGGCGACCGGCCCGGCATGGGACGTTCCCTGCGCCCGGCGCAGCACCGCCTTGATGCGGGCCACCAGTTCCCGCGGGTTGAAGGGCTTCGGCAGGTAGTCGTCGGCGCCGATCTCCAGGCCCAGGATGCGGTCCGCGTCCTCACCCATGGCGGACAGCATGACCACGGGGGGCCCACCTTCCGCCCGGACGGAGCGGCAGAGGGACAGCCCGTCCTCACCCGGCAGCATCAGGTCCAGCACGATCAGGTCTATGTTGCGGTCCGCCAGGAAGCGGCGCATCTCCGCCCCGTCCTTGGCGGCGGTGACACGGTATCCGTGGCGCGTCAGGTATCGCGTCAGCAGGTCCCTGATCTCTCGGTCGTCGTCGACGACAAGCAGATGCGTGGTCTCGGTCATGGCCGAATATTAACGTCGCCCTGGGGTGGTGCCGAACGGCTTGTTGTTACCGCACTGTAACGCTTTGGCCCCACCGATACGAAGTGTTTCAAAAGCCCCGCGCGGGTGACATGGACCGGCAACGGCCCTGTGGTCTCCTCCTCCTTACCTGATCCGTTCGCCGCCCCGGACGGTTGCCTTCCCACCGAGGAGACAACCAGATGCGTATCCTGACCGCCGCCGCCCTGGCGACCCTTTTGCTGGCCGCACCCGCCCTGGCCGCCACCGAGACGCCCGGCCGAGGTGAGGCAACAGCCGCCACGGCGCAGCCCATGACCATGTCCGAGGCCAAGCAGGTGGCACGTGCCCACCTGAAAGAGACCAAGAACAAGGGCTGGTTGGGCACCGGTCGGCAGGTGGACGGCAAGTACCACTTCAAGGTCGAGAGCCGCGAGGGCGTGCCCCTGGGCACCATCGTGGTGGACCCCGCCACCGGCAAGGTGGAGGGCTGACGTTCCGAGAGACCGCCGGCGGGCTGCCCCTGCCCGCCGTCGTCGGGGCGGCTCCCCGGTCGTCAAGCCGCCCCAACCCACTTGGCAGGCGGTGTTCCCCACCGCCTGCCAGGGTCCCCTTCCCGAGCCCCACCCAACCACCCCGCCCCGATCCCGAAAGGCCCGGTCGCATGAAGCTCAGCCAAGGACCCCTGGTCAGCCTGTTCGCCGAGGATACCGGCGTGCCGCTGCAACAGCGGCTGTTCGACCGGCTGCGCGGCGCCATCCTTTCCGGCGCGATAAGGCCGGGCGACCGCCTGCCCAGCACCCGGACCCTGTCCCGCGACCTGGGCGTGTCCCGCAACACGGTGGTGGCGGCGGTGGACCGGCTGACCTCCGAGGGTTACCTGGAAGCCCGGGTCGGCAGTGGCACCTACGTTTCGCGCGCCCTGCCGGAGGAGGCCATGGCCCCGGCCCTGCGCCTGGCCCCGACACCGCGGCCCGTGCGGCCGGCCACCGTCCCCGCCGCGGGGGCGGAGCTGCTGCCCTTCCGCCCCGGCGTCCCCGCCATCGACCAGTTCGAGGTGGAGACCTGGCGCAAGCTGCTGGCCAAGCGCTGGCGCGATGCCGCCGGCCTGCTGCTGGGGTCCGACACCTCAGGCGGGTGGCTGCCCTTGCGCCGCACCCTGGCCGCCCATTTGCAGACCAGCCGCGGGCTGGACTGCGACGCCGAACAGATCCTGGTGCTGCCGGGGCGCACGGCCGCCCTGCAGCTCGCCGCCGCCCTCGTCCTCGCCCCTGGCGCGCGGGTCTGGGTGGAGGACCCCGGCTGCCCCGTGCAGCGGACCGTGCTGAACGGGCGGGGGCTGCACCCGGTCACCGTGCCCGTGGACGCCGAAGGCATGGACGTCGACCGTGCCCAACGCCTAGCCCCGGACGTGGATGCCGCCCTGGTCACGCCGGGCTGGCAGTTCCCCCTGGGCGGCAGCCTGGGCATGCGCCGCCGGCAGGCGCTGTTGGCCTGGGCCCGGCGGTCCGGCGCCTGGATAATCGAGGATGATTGTGACGGCGGCATCCGCTACAGCGGCCGCCCGCTGGCCTCCCTGCAGGGGTTGGACGGCGGCGGCCGGGTGCTGCACCTGGGATGCCTGGAGCGGACCCTTGTGCCCGCCCTGCGGCTTGCCTGGCTGGTGGTGCCGCCGGAGCTGGTAGGCGCCGCCCAGGCCCTTCGCCAGACCCTGGACCTGGCCGTGGCCCTGCCGGAGCAGATGGCGGTGCACGACTTCCTGGCGGAGGGTCATTTCGCAAGCCACCTGCGGCGGGCCCGCTGTGCCTATGCCGAGCGGCAGGAGGCCCTGCTGACCGCGGCCAAGCGGCACTGGCATGGGGCGATCAGCCTTTCCCCCTCGCCGGCCGGGCTGCACCTGACCGGCCGGATCGACCCGGGCCTGGGTTTCGCCGACACGGAGCTGGAGGCCCTGGCCGCCGCCCACCGCCTGGAGCTTCCCGCCCTGTCCGGCTTCCGCCAGGGGGCGGGGGAGCGGGACATGGTGGTGCTGGGCTATGCCCCCTTCACGCCGGAAAGGATCGGCCGGGCCGCAGAGCGGCTGGCCCTGGTGCTGGACAGGGCCCTGCCCGCCCGCCGCCGCGGCCTGTTCCGCGCGGCCGTGCCGGCGGAATGAGGTCTCCAGCATTTTAAGAATTTTTCAGACCGGCCTTAAAGACGCCTGCCCCGCGACCGGCGCATCCTTTGCCCCATGACGGCCGCGGCAGAAGCAGGCGGCCAGGATGATCGCTTCGGGGGATGTAGATATGAACACCGTATCCGCCTGGTTCCTGCGGCTGGCGGCCCTGTCCGGCGTGGGGCCATGGGCGTGGGCATCGCCATGGCCATGAGCGGCGACCACAGCCAGGTGCCGGTGCATGTGCACCTGAACACGCTGGGCTGGCTGTCCATGACCTTGTTCGGGCTGGTCTACCACGTGGTGCCCGACATGGCCTGGGGCCGGCTGCCCCGCTGGCACCTGGGCGCCTCGGCCACCGGTTTGGCCCTGATGCTGCCGGCGCTGGTGATGATCGGCATGGGCCAGCATGAGAAAGTGGGCCCGCTGGCGGGGGCCGGCGCGATGCTCACCATCCTTGGCATGGCGCTGTTCGCCGTGCAGGTCTTCCGGGCCACCAGTTCGGCCCGACGGGCTGCGGCCCTGCCGGCGGCGGAGTAACGGCAGGGCTGCGCGGACGGCCGGCAGGGGAACATCGGGGGCCCTGTTCCCTTGCCGGCTGTCCAATCCAATTTAAGGGCCTGCGGTACCGCCAGAAGGAACCAACATGGCGCGGCAGGCTTTCGGCATCACCCGGGCCCCGGAGATCGACCGGCCCGGGCTTACTTGGTTCAACACCGGCAGGCCGCTGTCCCTGAAGGACCTGCGCGGCAAGCTGGTACTCCTGGATTTCTGGACCTTCTGCTGCATCAATTGCGTCCAGATCCTGCCCACCCTGCGGCTGGTGGAAGAGACGTTCCCCGACGACGTGGTGGTCATCGGCGTCCACTCCCCCAAGTTCAGCGCGGAGCGCCAGCCGAAGAACGTGGCCGCCGCTATCGCCCGCTATGGCATCCGGCACCCGGTGGCCCACGACCCCGGCTTCCAGCTCTGGCAGCAATACGGCGTGCGGGCCTGGCCTACCCTCTCCTTCATCTCCCCCCACGGCTATGTGGTGGGCCAGACCTCCGGCGAGTCGGACCCGCAGGTCCTGTTGGAGGCGGTGACCGAGGCGTTGCGCCAGTACCATGGGGAGGGGCTGATGCGCCCCGGCGCACTGGACCTGCCGGAGCCCGTGGTGCCTGCCGGCAGCCTGCTGTTCCCCGGTAAGGTCAAGCCCTTGCCCGGGCCGGACAAGGGCTGGGTCGTGGCGGATGCGGGCCACCACCAGGTGGTCCTGCTGGATGATGAGGGGCAGGAGTTGCTGCGCTTCGGCTCCGGCCGGGAAGGGCCGGGGGACGGGGCCGCGTCCCACGGCGTGTTCAGCAGCCCCCAGGGGCTGGTGGCGGATGAGGACAGCGTCTATGTGGCCGACACGGGCAACCATGCCGTCCGCCGCATCGACCGGGCAACGGGGAAATCACCACCCTGGCCGGGACGGGCAAGCGCGGGCCGGCACTGGGCTTCGATCCCGTCCCCGGCCTTGCCACCGCCCTCGCCTCCCCCTGGGATTTGGAACTGAAGGGCCGCACCCTGTACATCGCCAACGCCGGCACCCACCAACTCGCCGCCCTGGACCTGGACACGGGGGAGCTTCGCGCCATCGCCGGCAGCGGGGCGGAAGGGCTGCATGACGGCCCGGCGGCGGAGATGCCGCTGGCCCAGCCCAGCGGCTTGAGCCTGTCTCCAGACGGGGCCACCTTGTACTTCGCCGACAGCGAGACCTCCTCCGTCCGCGCCCTGGACCTTACATCCGGCACCGTAAGGACCCTGGTGGGTACGGGCTTGTTCGACTTCGGCAACGAGGATGGCCCGCTGGACCGGGCCAAGCTGCAACATCCGCTGGGCGTGGCGGCGTGGGGAAACGGCAAGCTGCTGGTGGCGGACAGCTACAACGCCGCCATCCGGGTGCTGGACCTGGAAACAGGGACCCTTATGGAGCTGGAACAGGGCCGTATCACCTGCATCGACCCCGTCTGCCTGCCCTATAGCGAACCGGCGGGCGTCTGGGCCGACGGGCCGGACCGCATCCTGGTCAGCGACACCAACAACCACCGCATCATGGAAATCCGGCTGGATACGGGCACGAGCCGGACGTGGGCGGGATAACCGGTGACTAGCCGGCTCTTATCGCCCGGTGGCGGCCTTGATGCTTGCCAGTCGGTCGAGCAACACCGGCAGGGCTGGTGCCTTTATCGGCAGGTCTGTCAGCCTTTCGGCCATCTTCTCCACCCGGATCAGGCCTGACCGGGCCGCCACCTTCAGCCAGTCGATGTCCTTCTCTCGCCAGGCGCACAACTTCGACAGGGCAACATCATCATTCTCAGGGCACACGACCCTGATGTCATCCGGTGTCAGATGTGTCTTCTGCCGAGCTTCCCATCCGGCCGGAAGGATCGCCGTCGTCGGGCTCACCCCATCGCAGAAGTATCCAAACCGGGCGTGGAAGGGACTATCCCTGCCGAGGCTGCCGTCGATGATCTCTGACACCAGTTCCACGTCATCAGCGTGCGGCGCGTAGATATCGACCTCCGGCGTCAGCATCATCGTCGCGGGGAGAGTCCGCGCGTTCAGGATCATCGCCCCGCTGCCGACCATGACGAAGCTTGCCTGACCGGTGAGCGTAGCTGCGGCCCGCAAGATATGATGGATCTTTTCCCGGTTGAGCATCACTCAGCGGCGTCTTGCGCTTCCCCGTAGAAGGCGGGCCTTGTCTCGCGGATCAGGGCGCCGCGGGGGGTGTCCTCAACGAGGGCGGCAGCAATCTCATGGGCTGGCAGATCCAGCAGGTCACGCCAGAGGGCCGTGTACCGGGCCATATGGGGATCGTTCGCCATGAAGCGTTCCACGTGCCGCTTGGCGTTGGCGACCAGCGACGCGTCGCGCCGCAACTGGTCCGCCAGGATCAGTGCCTTGCGGTAGTCGCGTTCTTCATGCCGGTCATGGAAAACAGTCTTCATGAGCGGGTCCCCACGGCAGCCATTGTGGCCCGTACCCCGGCGTAAATCAATGATGGCCCGGCGACCAGCCCCATACCCTGTCTATACAGCCATGCCATCCGCCCCCTTGCCCGGCGGGGGCGGGGCGGCGCATCCTGCGGGGCAGAGAAGAAACGATCCTTGGGACGGGACGCACCGCCATGCAAGCCCCTGCGCACCTTGGCAATTCGGCCGCGAGCCGCGACATCGCCTATCACCTGCACCCCTACACGAACGCCAAGGCGCATGAGAGCGTCGGCCCGCTGGTGATCAGCGGCGGCAAGGGCGTGACCGTCACGGACGACACCGGCAAGAGCTACATCGAGGGCGTGGCCGGCCTGTGGTGCACCTCGCTGGGCTTCGACGAGCCGCGGCTGGTGGATGCCGCCATCGCGCAGATGCGCAAGCTGCCCTTCTATCACGCCTTCGCCCACAAGTCGCATGAGCCCGCCATCGACCTGGCGGAGAAGCTGGTGGCCCTGGCGCCCGTGCCCATGAGCAAGGCCTTCTTTGCCTGTTCGGGGTCGGAGGCCAACGATACGGCCATAAAGCTGGTCTGGTACTACAACAACGCCCTGGGCCGGCCGGAGAAGAAGAAGATCATCGCCCGGACCAAGGCCTATCACGGCGTTACCGTGGCGGCGGCCAGCCTGACGGGCCTGCCCAACTGCCACCGCGACTTCGACCTGCCCATCGCCCGGGTGCTGCACACGGACTGCCCCCACTATTACCGCTTCGGCCAGGACGGGGAGACGGAGGAGCAGTTCGCCACCCGGCTCGCCGACAATCTGGAAGCCCTGATCCTGCGGGAGGGGCCGGAGACGGTGGCCGCTTTCTTCGCGGAGCCCGTGATGGGCGCGGGCGGCGTGATCCCCCCGCCCGCGACGTACTTTGAGAAGGTCCAGGCGGTCCTGGCCAAGTACGACGTGCTGTTGGTGGCGGATGAGGTGATCTGCGGCTATGGCCGGACCGGCAACATGTGGGGCAGCCAGACCTATGGCATGCGGCCGGACATCCTGACGTCGGCCAAGGCGCTCACCTCCGCCTACCTGCCCCTGTCGGCGGTGCTGGTGTCCGACGCCATCTATAAGGCCTGCGTGGCGGAGTCGGAGAAGATCGGTGTCTTCGGCCACGGTTTCACCTATGGCGGCCACCCCGTGAGCTGCGCCGTCGCCCTGGAGACCCTGAAGATCTATGAGGAGCGGGACATCGTCGCCCGGGTGCGCGACCTGTCCCCCCGCATGCAGGGCACCCTGCGCCGGTACCTGGACCACCCGCTGGTGGGGGAGGTGCGCGGCGTCGGCCTGATCGCCGGGGTGGAGCTGGTGGCGGACAAGGCCACCAAGCAGCCCTTCGACCCGAAGCTGAACGTGGCCGGCAAGCTGGTCGCCTTCGCCCACCAGCACGGCGCCATCCTGCGCCCCATCGGCGACACGGTGGGCTTCAGCCCGCCCCTGGTCATCAACGAAGGCGAGCTGGACGAGCTGCTGGCCCGCTTCGGCAAGGCGCTGGACGACACGGCGGACTGGCTGGTTCGGGAGGGGGTGCGGGTGGCCTGACGGTTTGCGGGTGCGCGGCGTGCCCCTTGCCTCGCGCACCCGCTTTGCTAGAGTACGGCCATGGCGACACGCATCCCCCTGTCCGGCGAGCAGCTTCGGGCTGCCAGAGCCCTGCTGGGCTACGACCCCGGCCATATCACCTTCCTGACGGCGGTGCCGGAGGAGGTGGTCTTGGCCGTGGAGGAAAGCCGCGACCCGGCGGGGCACTGGCCAGAGGCGGTGCGGTCCATCCGCGACAAGTTCGAGGAGTTGGGCCTGGAGTTCCATGCCGGCGGGGTCCGGCGGCAGGAGCTAACCCCGGACGAGCGGGCCGAGGGAGACGCGCGGAAGCGACAGTTCCAGGCCTTCCTGCGGGAACAAGCGGGCCTTTATCCCGGTATCGGCAGCGGCCAGGCCGATACGCTTTATGGTGACGACGGCCTGCCGGCATGATTGCCATCGACACGTCCGCGGTGCTGGCGATCCTGTTGCTGGAGCCTGAGGAAGACCATTTCCTCGACTTGGTCCGGACCGCCCGTGGCGTGTGCATGTCGGCGGTGAACCTGCATGAATGCGCAATGGTCCTGACCGGCAGGCAGGGCAGCGGGGGCATGCCGGACATCCTGGAACGGTTCATCGCCGAATTCGGCGTGGCCATGGTGCCGTTCGGGCTTGCGGACGTGCGGGAGGCCCAGGACGCGTTCCGCCGCTTCGGCAAGGGCCGGCACCCCGCGGCGCTGAACATGGGGGACTGCGCCGCCTATGCCCTGGCCCGGTCCCGCCGCATCCCCCTGCTGTACAAGGGCAACGACTTCCGCCGCACAGACCTGGCCCCCGCATTCCGGCCGCATTGAGCCATTCCCCGCGACGGGGCGCCCCCGCATCCGTTATAGCTGTCAGGAGCAACCGTCCCCGACACGCAACCACGGATCGCCCGTTGACCGCGCCAAAGAAGAAAGAAGCCCCCTTCCCCAGCCGGGAGCAGGTCCTGGAATTCATCCGGGAGAGCCCCTTTCCCGTGGGCAAGCGGGAAATCGCCCGGGCCTTCCACATCACAGGGGACAACCGCGCCCTGCTGAAGCATTTGCTGCGGGAGCTTGAGGCGGACGGGTCCATCGAGAAGGGCGGACAGCGCCGCGTCTCCGTTCCCGCGGCACTGCCGGAGGTGGGTGTCCTCATCATCACCGACATCGACCCGGACGGGGAGGTGCTGGCCCGGCCCACCAACTGGACGGACGAGGAGAACGAACCACCCCGCATCGTCATGCAGCCGGAGCGGCGGGGCAACCCGGCCCTGGCCGTGGGCGACCGGGTGCTGGCCCGGCTGGCCCGGGTGGAAGACACCCTCTATGAGGGCCGCACCATCAAGAAGCTGGGCGGCAACGAGACTGCCCGGGTGGTGGGCGTGTATGAGCTGGGCCGCGACGGTGGCCGCCTACGCCCCGCCGACCGCAAGGCCAAGGCCGAACTGGTCATCATGCCCCAGAACAGCGAGGGCGCCCGGCCGGGTGAGCTGGTGGTGGCGGAGCTGCTGCCCTCCTCCCGCCACGGGCTGAAGCAGGCAAGGGTGGTGGAGCGGCTGGGCGGGGTGGAGGAGCCCAAGGCCATCAGCCTGATCGCCATCCACCAGAACGGCATCCCTACCGTCTTCCCCAAGGCCGCCATCGAAGAGGCGGAGCGGGCGGAGGAGCCGACGCTGGAAGGGCGCACGGACCTGCGCGACTTCCCCCTGGTCACCATCGACGGGGCGGACGCGCGGGACTTCGACGACGCCGTCTTCGCCGAGCCGGACACGGACCCGGAGAACAAGGGCGGCTGGCACCTGCTGGTGGCCATCGCCGACGTCAGCTTCTATGTGCGGCCCGGCTCCGCCCTGGACCGGGCGGCCTATGAGCGGGGCAACAGCTGCTACTTCCCCGACCGGGTCGTGCCCATGCTGCCGGAAGCCCTGTCCAATGAGCTGTGCAGCCTGAAGCCCAAGGTGAACCGGGCCTGCCTGGCCGTGCATTTGTGGATCGACGCCAAGGGCAACCTGAAGCGCCACAAGTTCGTGCGCGGGCTGATGCGCTCCGCCGCCCGGCTGACCTATGAGCAGGCGCAGGCTGCCCATGACGGGCAACCGGATGAGACCACAGGGCCCCTGCTGGATACCGTGATCCGGCCGCTCTACGGCGCCTATGACGTGCTGGCCAAGGCGCGGCAGAAGCGGGGCACCCTGGAACTGGACCTGCCGGAGCGCAAGGTGCGCCTGACCCCGGACGGCAAGGTGGCCGAGATCGGCGTGCGGGAGCGGCTGGACAGCCACCGCCTGATCGAGGAGTTCATGATCGCCGCCAACGTGGCCGCAGCGGAGGCCCTGGAGGCCAGGCACGCGCCCTGCATGTACCGCGTCCATGCCGAGCCCGCGCGGGACAAGCTGGAGCCGCTGCGGGAGTTCCTGAAGACCTTCGGCTACAATCTGGCCAAGGGGCAGGTGCTGAAGCCCATCGCCTTCACCAACATCCTCGACAAGGCCAGGGACACGCCAGAGTCCGAACTGATCAGCACGGTCATCCTGCGCAGCCAGGCCCAGGCGGTGTACCAGCCGGAGAACATCGGCCATTTCGGCCTGGCGCTCACCCGCTACGCCCACTTCACCAGCCCGATCCGGCGCTATGCCGACCTGCTGGTGCACCGGTCGCTGGTGCGGTCCTATCGCCTGGGTGATGGCGGGCTGGACGACCATGAGGCCGCCACCCTGGACAAGATCGGCGAACATATCAGCTTGACCGAGCGCCGTGCGGCGGAGGCCGAACGGGACAGCATGAACCGCTACATCGCCGCATACCTGGCTGACCGGGTGGGCGGGATGTTCAGCGGCAAGATCGGCGGCGTCACCCATTTCGGCCTGTTCGTCACGTTGGACGAGACGGGGGCGGACGGGCTGGTGCCCGTCTCCAGCCTGCCCGAGGACTTCTATGACCATGACGAGGCCAACCACGCCCTGGTTGGCCGGCGGTCCCGGCGGGTGTTCCGGTTGGGCTCCCGGGTCAAGGTGCGGCTGGTGGAGGCGGACCCCATCGCCGGCAGCATGGTGTTCCGCCTGCTGGACGAGGACGGGGCGGATTTGCCCCCCGGCCGCGGCGGGGCGCGGATGACCATGCCGCGCCGCGGCCGGGACCGGGACCGGAATTTCTCGGAAGGGGGGTCCCTGGACGCGCCCAAGCCGCCCCGGCGGCGGCGATAGTGCGGTTCCCGGTCGCGTGAGCCCAGCCGCGGGTGCGGCGGAGCCTGCCCCGGCCCCCGAGCCGGGGGCGATTGAGGACCCCGAAGAGCTGGGGCCGATTCCAGTGCGCTGGAAATGGCACCAGCCAGACGGGGTAGGCCCTACCCTCCCAGGGCCTTTACCCAGCCATGCGGATTGTGCAGAGTCCCCCCATGCGCGACGTAGACCTGCCCCGGACCCTTCCCCTCCCCCGGCCCGCCTTGGCGGGCGGGACCGCCGACTGACAGGGATCGCCAATGCCCAAGCGCCTCGCCCCCCTTGCCCTGGCTGTCGCCCTGGCCCTTGGTGGCGGGGGCATGGCCTGGACACCCCCGGCTGTGGCGCAGGAAGGGCGTGGGGCGCTGGAACGGCTGCCGGGTGAGCGGCTGTTCACCGTCGCCTACACCCAGATCGCCGACGTGTACCTGGACCCACCCGACCTGCGCCGGCTGATGGTGGACGGGCTGCGCGGGCTGGCGGAGGTGGAGCCGGGGCTGAGCCTGGGCCTGGGCAAGGACAAGCTGGTTGCTAAAGTCGGCAACCTGTCCCTGGGCGAGATGGCCCTACCCGACGGCAACGACCCGCAGGACTGGGCCCAGGCCACGGCCAAGGTGCTGGAGAAGCTGCGCCCCCTTTCCCCCAAGCTGGGCGGGATGGGCCGGGATGAGCTGTACAGCCATTTCTTCACGGCCATGGTGTCCGACCTTGACCCCTATTCCCGCTATACCGACGCCCGCCAAGCCGGGGCGGAGCGGTCGCAGCGGGAAGGCTATGGCGGCGTCGGCATCAGCATCCGCTATGCCGGCAACATCCCGGAGATCGCCGCGATCCAACCCGACGGGCCGGCGGAGAAGGCCGGGCTGGTGATCGGGGAGCGCATCTACGCCATTGACGGCACTTCCACCGCGGGGCTGGAGCAGGATGCCGTCGGCAACCGCCTGCGCGGCATGGAGGGCACCTCCGTGCTGCTGACGGTGGGGCCCGTGGCCAACCACACCCGCAAGGTCTCCGTCCGCCGGGCCCATGTGGTGCCCACCACGGTGGAGGCGCGGATCACCGACGGGGTCGGCGTGCTGCGGGTGGACCGCTTCAACGCCGCGACGGAGACCACCCTGCGTGCCGCCGCGGCCCGGCTGGCGCAGCAGCTTGGGCCGTCGGCCAAGGGCTATGTCCTGGACCTGCGGGGCAACCCCGGCGGCAAGCTCGATCAGGCGGTGGCCGTGGCCGACCTGTTCGTGCGCGAGGGTCGGATCATCACCACCCGTGGCCGCAACCCCGCCAGCCTGCAGCAATGGGATGCCAAGCCGGACGACATCCTGGATGGCAAGCCCATGGTGGTGCTGGTGGATGGCCGCAGCGCCTCCGCGGCGGAGATCGTGGCCGCCTCGTTGCAGGATTCGGGGCGGGCCGTGCTGGTGGGCGCCTCTTCCTATGGCAAGGGCAGCGTACAGACCGTGACCACCCTGCCGAACCAGGGTGAGCTGTTCCTGACCTGGGCGCGCATCTATGCCCCCAGCGGCTATACCCTGCACCGCCAGGGGGTGCAGCCCACCATCTGCACCAGCAACGACGTGGCGACGCCCGAGCAGGCCTTCCAGGTGCTGAAGGCCGGCGGCACCGTCCCGCCCTCCACGCTCGCCTTGTGGCGCATGCGGGCCCCGGAGGATGAGGCGGCGCTGACCGAATTGCGCGGCGCCTGCCCTTACAAGGAGCACGCGCCCGAGCTGGACGTGGACATCGCCAAGGCCCTGCTGGGCGACCCCAACCTGTACGCCCGCGCCCTGGCCCTGTCCGGGACCCGCATGGCGCAGCGCTGATTTCGTGTCCTCTCAAACGGCGGGCGCCGTCGTCACGGCCGTGAGCCGTACCGGCAGGCCAGGACGGCTCCTTCTGGTGGATTGCCCTTGACATCAGGGCGCTTATGGCTAGATTGCCGCGCTACGCCGCAGGGATGCGGTACGGATTCGTTTCACGGCCTGGCATGACGCTGTGGCCGCCCAAGTAAGGCCGCAGGTAGGACTCGTATCATGGCAAAGCAGAACACCGTGCTGATCAAGCTCGTCAGCACCGCCGACACCGGGTACTTCTACGTGAAGAAGAAGAACCCCCGTAAGACGACCGAGAAGCTGTCGTTCAACAAGTACGACCCGGTCGCCCGCAAGCATGTCGAGTTCAAGGAAGCCAAGATGAAGTAAGCGGCCCCGCCGCGCTTCGTCCGAAAGGCCGCCCCGCAAGGGCGGCCTTTTTGTTTTGGGACGTGCAAAATACCGAAGGTCACCCCGGGACTGACCCCGGGTGCCTTGGCAAAGCTGATTTGCCAACGGGCGGCAGCGGATGACAGGATAAGGAAAACGGGCGTTCGGTGCCCTGCATGGGCCAATCCCGATCGACTGTCTTGCCGGTCAAGTGGTTTGCAATGAGGTCTTGTCCCTGAGGATGAGCAGGAGCTTTCGGGCGACGGCGACGAGCACCTGGCGCGGGTTCACCAGCGGCAGCCCCGCCGCGGCCAGCCCGGCCGCCATTACCATCTCAAACTCGCCGATGGCATCCAGTACCACCAGCGCCGGGCCGAGCGCCAACAGCCGCACCGCCAGCGCGCCGTCGCGCGCGACGGCGAGGGCCTCCCCCGTGGGCCGGGCACGCGCGTCCAGCCGGTCCTTGGAGACGTCCACTCCGACGTACAGCAGGTCCCCCGACATGACCCCTCCTTGCCGATGCGAGCTCGCTTGGCGGCTCCGGCGACTGTCCGGGTTTCGGGGAACGACGGCCGGGGGCCCGCGCTCGGGAACGGGCTTCGCTGCCCTGAGGCCTCCCGGCCGCTGCCGCTGAACCTTTACTGGGCGATGGCTCGGGCAGGATACAAAAGCGCCGGGTCAAGCCAGGGATGACATCCAGAGATCGGCATCGGCGCGGTAGTGTCGGGGTTCGGCTGCGCCTCACCCCGACCCACGGGTCACCCCACATACGGCGGCAGGGGCTGCGGGCCTGCCGCCTGTTCCAGGACGCCGGCGACGCGCAGCAGGGTTTCCTCGTCGAACGGCCGGCCCAGGAGCTGGAGGCCCAGGGGGAGGCCATCGTTGGCGAGGCCGGCGGGGACGGAGATGCCGGGGAGGCCGGCGAGGCTGGCCGGGACCGTGAACACGTCGTTCAGGTACATGGCGATGGGGTCGTCCTGCTTCTCCCCGATGGCGAAGGCCGTGCTGGGGGCCGTCGGGGTCAGGATGACGTCGCACTGCTCGTAGGCTTTCGTGAAGTCCTCCGCGATGCGGGCGCGGACCTTCTGGGCCTTCAGGTAATAGGCATCGTAATAGCCGGCCGACAGCACGTAGGTGCCGATCAGGATGCGGCGGCGCACCTCCTTGCCGAACCCCGCGGCGCGGGTGTTCTCGTACATGTCCTTCAGGTCCTTGCCCTCGACCCGCAGGCCGAAGCGGACGCCGTCATAGCGGGCGAGGTTGGAGGAGCATTCCGCCGGCGCCACGATGTAGTAGGTGGGGAGGGCGTACTTGGTGTGGGGCAGGCTGATCTCCACCGGCACCGCGCCGGCCGCCTTCAGCCACTCGATCCCTTGCTGCCAGACGCGCTCCACCTCCGCCGGCATGCCGTCCACGCGGTATTCGCGGGGGATGCCGACGCGCAGGCCACGGATGTCGCCGGTGAGCGCTGCGGCGAAGTCCGGCACGGGCATGTCCACGGACGTGCTGTCCTTCGGGTCGAAGCCGGCCATGCTTTGCAGCATGAGGGCCGCGTCCTTCACCGTGCGGGTCATGGGGCCCGCCTGGTCGAGGGAGCTGGCGAAGGCGACGATTCCCCAGCGGGAGCAGCGGCCATAGGTGGGCTTCAACCCGACGATGCCGACGAAGCTGGCGGGCTGGCGGATGGAGCCGCCGGTGTCAGTACCCGTGGCGGCGATGGCGAAACGGCCGGAGACGCTGGCCGCGGAGCCGCCGGAGGAGCCGCCGGGGACCAGCTTGCGCGGGGCGTTGGCGGGGTCCTTGCCGGTCCAGGGGTTCAGCACCGGGCCGTAATGGCTGGTGATGTTGGCCGAGCCCATGGCGAACTCGTCCAAATTCAGCTTGCCCAGCATCACCGCGCCATCGCGGAACAGGTTGCTGGTGACCGTGCTCTCATACGGTGGGTGGAAGCCGTCCAGGATGTGGCTGGCGGCGGTGGTCAGCACCCCCTCCGTGCAGAACAGGTCCTTGATGCCCAGGGGCATGCCGTCCAGCGGCAGGGCCTTGCCGGCGGCATAACGCTCATCCGCGGCCTTCGCCTGGCGCAGGGCGATCTCCGGCGTCTCGGTGATGAAGGCGTTGAGGGGACGCGCCGCCTCCACCGCCTTCACATAGGCCTCGGTCAGCTCGGTGGCGGTGAACTGCTTGGAACGCAGGCCCTCCAGGGCCTCCGCCATGGACAGGTGGGTCAGGTTCGTCATTATTCGACCACCTTGGGCACGGAGAAGAAATGTTCGGCGGCGTCGGTGGCGTTCTTCACCACCTTGTCCGGGTAGCCGCCGTCGGAGACCACGTCGTCGCGGCGGCGCAGGGTCTGCGCGGCCACGCTGGTCATGGGGGCGACCCCGTCCGTGTCGACCTCGTTCAATTGCTCCACCCAATCCAGGATCTTGTTCAGCTCCTGGGCCAGGCCGGCCTGGTCCTCCTCCGGGACCTTGATCCGGGCCAGGTGGGCGATCTTCGCCACCGTCTTGGCGTCCAATGTGGCTTTGTCGACCGACATGGTGCTAAGTCTCTCCGCGCCGGGGCATGATGCCCCCTCCTGAAAAAGCGCACGGAAGCTAGCACCCCGCCATGCCGATCCGCAACCTCATGGAACTGAAGGACGCGCTGCCGAAGGGCGGGCGCATCATCGGGCTGGACCTGGGTGAGAAGACCATCGGGATGGCGGTCAGCGACCCGGACCTGCGCGTCGCCTCCCCCATCGGCACGGTCCGGCGGACCAAGTTCACGCAGGACCTGAACGAGCTTGCCCGGGCCATGAAGGACCGCAACGTCCGCGCCCTGGTGGTGGGCCTGCCGGTCAACATGGACGGGACGGAGGGGCCGCGCTGCCAGTCGGTTCGGGACTTCTCCCGCCTGCTGTTGCAGAAGTCCGCCGTGTTCGGGTTCGAGCCGGACCTGGCCTTCTGGGATGAGCGCCTGTCCACCAGTGCGGTGGAGCGGATGATGATCGGCTTCGACATGACCCGGAAGCGCCGGGACGAGGTGGTGGACAAGATGGCCGCCGCCTACATCCTGCAAGGGGCGCTGGACTTCATCGGCCGGCCGCCGTCGCTGCCGGACACGTTCGGGCGGGACTTCGACGGGGTGGATGAGGGGGAGTGACGTCCGCTGTCGGC
Organism: Aerophototrophica crusticola; assembly: GCF_012913305.1. Classification (NCBI taxonomy): domain Bacteria; kingdom Pseudomonadati; phylum Pseudomonadota; class Alphaproteobacteria; order Rhodospirillales; family Rhodospirillaceae; genus Aerophototrophica; species Aerophototrophica crusticola. The sequence goes on from NZ_CP051775.1 coordinate 1,724,461, forward strand.
CGGGCGGCGAGGTGTGTGGGGAAAACGGATTGGAACGGATCACAACGGATGAAAACGGTGGGGCCGGTGTGATCCCGCCGTTGGGGAAGTCCTTGGAGGTCTGATTGCCTGCGGCGCAGCCATTCAACATCATGGGGCTTGGCACCCGGGCTGCTGGTGTGTCGACCAATCCGTTCAAATCCGCTTCGATCCGTTCCCATCCGTTTTCCCAACACAGGCCCATGCCAGGACCAACCGCCCTATCCAGCAGGCCGCCCCCGTGACCGCCGTCGTCCTGGCGCTTGCGCCCATCTTCCTGTTGATCGTGCTGGGGTTCGGGCTGCGGCGGTTCCGGGTGCTGCCGGACCATTTCTGGCCGCCGGCGGAAAAGCTGACCTATTACGTGCTGTTCCCTGCCCTGCTGGTGGACAGCACGGCCAAGGCGGACCTGGCCGGGTTGGACATCGTGGGCCTGGGCGGGTCGCTGCTGGCGGCCATGCTCTGCGGGGCGGCGCTGGTGCTGGCGCTGCGGCCCTGGCTGGCGACGGACGGGCCGGCCTTCACCTCCGTTTTCCAGGGGGCGGTCAGGGTCAACACCTATGTGGGCCTGGCGGCCGGGTCGGCGCTGCATGGGCGGGAGGGCACGGCCCTGATGGCCATCGGCGTGATCGCCATCGTGCCCATGGTCAACGTGCTGAGCGTGCTGGTGCTGACCCGCTGGGGGCGGAAGGAAGGGCCGGGCCGGGCGACATGGCGGCAGGCGGTGAAGGGGGTGCTGACCAACCCGCTGATCCTGTCGGTGACGCTGGGGGCGTTGCTGAATGCCCTGGGCATCCATGCCGTGCCCGTCGTGTCGCCGCTGCTGTCCATCCTGGGCGCGGCGAGCCTGCCGCTGGGGTTGCTGGCGGTGGGCGCGGGGCTGGATTTCAGCGCGGTGCGGGCGGCGGGGGCGAGCCTGGTGGCGGCCAGCGTCATGCGGCTGGCGGTGGTGCCAGGGATCACCCTGGGCGTGGGCAGCCTGTGGGGGCTGGGGCCGCTGCCCCTGGTGGTGGCGGTGCTGTACAACGGGCTGCCCACCTCCGCCTCGGCCTATGTGCTGGCGCGGCAGATGGGCGGTGACTCAGGGCTGATGGCCGGGATCATCACCGCCCAGACGCTGGCGGCGGCGCTGACGCTGCCCCTGTGGCTGTGGGTTGTCAGCCTGGTGTGACCAAGGCCGCCGTTCAGACCCGCTTGCCCTTGGGCGGGCTCTGCTGGGCGCTGCGGTCGGCGGAGGTGTAGGCCTGGGCGGCCTGGTCGCCCTTCTTCATCATGTCCATCAGGCGCTGGGCGAACTGGCCCCGGTCGTTGCGGGCGTGGAGGAACTGCATCACCGCGTCCCGCGCCGCCTGCTTGTCATAGGGCTCCATGTCCGGCGGCGGGGCGGCTGGCTTCACGCCGGCGGCCCGGGCCACGGGGGTGTTGCGGGCCGCCTCCTCCGCCCTCTTCAGCACAGCCGGGTCGATGCCGGCGCGCAAGTCCCGGATCTGGCGCAGCAGGGTGGTCTTGGCGTCGGCGGGCATGGGTGGCTCCGGCAGTCGGGCTTCACGGCCAAGGATGCGCCGGGGCCCGGCCGGGCGCAAGGCCGGGACCTTGCCGCCGCTCGACCCCGGGACCTATAAGGGCGGGACACCCACCCGCCACAGCCTGGTGCCCCATGCCGAACCGCGCCCACGTCCCGCCCGTCACCGGCCCGTTGGCAGGGATCAAGGTGCTGGACATGAGCCGCATCCTGGCGGGACCCAGCGCCACCCAGATCCTGGGCGACCTGGGCGCCGACGTGGTGAAGGTGGAGAAGCCCGGCGAGGGCGACGACACCCGCAAGTGGGGCCCGCCCTTCGTCAAGGACGCCGACGGGAACGAGACGGCGGAGAGCAGCTATTACCTGAGCTGCAACCGCAACAAGCGGTCCCTGACGCTGGACTTCACCAAGCCGGAGGGGAAGGCCCTGGCCCTGCGGCTGGTGGGCAAGGCGGACGTGCTGGTGGAGAACTACAAGACCGGGACGCTGGCGAAGTACGGGCTGGCGTATGACGACCTGCGCGACGCGCACCCGCGGCTGGTCTATTGCTCCCTCACCGGGTTCGGGCAGACGGGCCCCTATGCGCCGCGGGCCGGGTACGACTTCCTGGTCCAGGGCATGGGCGGGATCATGTCCCTGACGGGGGAGCCGGGGGGCGAGCCCATGAAGGCGGGCGTGGCCATCGCCGACCTGATGGCGGGGATGTATGCGACCGTGGCGATCCTGGCGGCCCTGCGCCACCGGGACCAGTCGGGCCGCGGGCAGCACATCGACATGGCTTTGCTGGACAGCCAGGTGGCCTGGCTGTCCAACGCCGGGCAGTATTTCCTGACCAGCGGGCAGGTGACGCCGCGCTACGGCAACGGCCACCCCACCATCGTGCCCTACCAGACCTTCCAGGCGGCAGACGGCTGGATCATCCTGGCCGTGGGCAATGACGAGCAGTTCCGCAAGTTCTGCGCCTTCGCCGGCTGCCCGGAGCTGGCGGCGGACGAGCGCTATGCCAGGAACCGCGCCCGGGTGGCGAACCGGGGGGAGTTGGTCCCGGTGCTGGCGGGGATCATCGCCGCCAAGCCGGCCGCGTACTGGCTGGAGGGGCTGGAGCCGCTGGGCGTGCCCTGCGGGCCGATCAACCGGCTTGACCAGGTCTTCGCCGACCCGCAGGTGCTGGCGCGGGAGATGGTGGTGCGCATGCCCCACGCCGCGGCGCCGGAGCCGGTGCCCCTGATCGGCAGCCCGCTGAAGTTCAGCGACACGCCCGTGAACTACCGCCACGCCCCGCCCACCCTGGGGCAGCACACGGGCGAGGTGCTGGGCGAGTGGCTGAAGCTGGACGGGGCCGCCGTGGAGGCCCTGCGCGGCAAGGGCGTGGTCTAGGCCGCCTTCGGCCGTTCGCCGGACTGGACAGCCGGTCCCGCGGCCCCATGCTCTTGCGCCAAAGCGCCGATCCCCTGGGAGGAATGATGAGCACCGATTCCGCCGAAGCCAAGTGCCTGCTGCCCGACCCGGAGATGACCCGCCGCGGATTCGCCATGACCACGCTGGCCACCGGCTTCGCCCTGGCCTCCCTGCCCGTCAGCGCCCAGACCATAGTGACCACCCCGGCGGACGGGCTGATGGTGGGTGAGATCACGGTGAGGGTGAAGGACGGGACCATCCCCGCCTATCACGCCATGCCGAACACCAAGGGGCCCTTCCCCATCGTGCTGGTGGTGCAGGAGATTTTCGGCGTGCATGAGCATGTCAAGGATATCTGCCGCCGCTTCGCCCAGCAGGGTTACCTGGCCATCGCGCCGGAGCTCTATGCCCGCCAGGGCAACCCGGCCGCCATCAAGGACGTGCAGCAACTGATGAAGGAGATCGTGTCCAAGGTGCCGGACCTGCAGGTCATGGCCGACCTGGACGCCACCGTCGCCTGGGCCAAGGAGAATGGCGGCGACACGAACCGGCTGGGCATCACGGGCTTCTGCTGGGGCGGGCGGGTGACCTGGCTGTACGCCAGCCACAACCCGTCCCTGAAGGCGGGCGTGGCCTGGTACGGCCGCCTGACCACCCCGGCCAACCCGTTGCAGGACATGGTGCCCATCGAGCGGGTGAAGGAGCTGAAGGCCCCGGTGCTGGGCCTGTACGGTGAGGCGGACAAGGGCATCCCCGTGGCGGACGTGGAGAAGATGCGTGAGGCGCTGAAGGCCGCCGGCAAGACGGACAGCGAGATCGTGCTGTACCCCGGCGCCCCGCACGCCTTCTTCGCCGACTACCGGCCGAGCTATACGCCCGACGCGGCGGCTGACGGGTGGAAGCGGTGCCTCGCCTGGTTCAAGCGACACGGGGTGGCGTGAGCTTGGGGTGTCGGGGTTCGCTGGCGCTCACCCGCGACCTACGGTATCACGTGCCCCGTAGGTCGGGGTGACCATCGGGAACCCTGACGCTTCCCGCCTGCCATAGTCCCGGCCCATGGACACCGCCATGCCCACCCCCGCCCCGACCTTCGTGCATCCCCATGACCTGGAGGGGCGCGCGCATGCGTTCCCGCACCGGCACCTGCTGGGGATTGAGGGGCTGACGGCGCCGGAGATCAACCTGGTGCTGGATCTGGCGGACACCTATGTCGCCCAGAACCGCAGCCAGGAGCGGAAGAGCAGGGCCCTCAACGGCAAGACCGTGGTGAACCTGTTCTTCGAGAACAGCACCCGGACCCGCACCAGCTTCGAGCTGGCGGCCAAGCGCCTGGGCGCCGACGCCATCAACATGTCCGTCGATGGCTCCTCCGTGAAGAAGGGGGAGACGCTGATCGACACGGCCATGACCCTGAACGCCATGCACCTGGACGTGCTGGTGGTGCGCCACCAGGAATCGGGCGCGCCCAAGCTGCTGGCGGACAAGGTGAACTGCGCCGTGATCAATGCCGGCGACGGCCAGCATGAGCACCCGACCCAGGCCCTGCTGGACGCCCTGACCATCCGACAGCGCAAGGGCAAGCTGAAGGGCCTGACCGTCGCCATCTGCGGCGACGTGCTGCACAGCCGCGTGGCCCGGTCCAACATCCACCTGCTGAACATCATGGGCGCCACGGTGCGCGTGGTGGCGCCCCCCACCCTGCTGCCCGCGGCCGTGGACCGGATGGGGGTGGAGGTGCACCACACCATGGCCACCGGCCTGCGCGACGCCGACATCGTGATGATGCTGCGCGTGCAGAGCGAGCGCATGCAGGGCCAGTTCCTACCCAGCCAGCGGGAGTATTTCCGCTTCTACGGCCTGGACCGGGACAAGCTGGGGCTGGCCAAGCCCGACGCCCTGATCATGCACCCCGGCCCGATGAACCGGGGCGTGGAGATCGACAGCCTGGTGGCCGACGACATCCACCGGTCGCTCATCCTGCAACAGGTGGAACTGGGCGTGGCTGTGCGGATGGCGTGCCTGGACTTACTGACCCGCGGCCGGAACTGAGGACGCGGACACCGTCGGCTTGGGACCCTGCAATAAAGGGCAGGACTAGTTGCCGCCGGTGACGGCCGTATTTTCGCCATTGATACATCCTATCGTTTTGGAACCGCATCTGCGACCATGTCACCGGTCACTCGATGCAATAGGAGGGATCGATGACGGACAGGATCAGGCGGCGTTTGCTGGCAGTCACCATGGGCCTGCCCTGTCTGGCGCCGGTGGCCGGCCTCTCCAGCGCTTGGGCCTCCGACCGCTCCCAACCCGCCCCACGACCGGCCCCGTCCGTTTGGCCGTCCCGGCGGAGCCTGGGCCCATTCCCTTGGACGGGGTGGCGACCCTGGTGCGGCTAGTGCCCGACGGCGGGGCGCCAAGCTTCCGGGCAGCGCTCGACCGGGTCGGCCCCGGCGCGCGGATCCACCTCACCTGCTATGGCCTGATGGCGGCGGGGCCGGTGTCGCGGCCATTCAACCTCTATCTCGGCATCGACCCCGCCGCCCCGCCGGCGCTATGGCCGCGGGCGCGCTTCGTCGGCGCTCTCTCCTTCTTCAACGCCGTCGGGCGCAGCTACACGGCCGAAGAAGACCCGCCCATTGATTTCAGTGCGGAAGTGACGGGCCTGATCGGCCGCCGCTTTGCGGAGGCGGGGGAGATTTGGGTGGGTATCTTGCACTCCGGTCCGATCGCGGCCGGGTCCGATCCGCGGCTGCACAGCCTATCTCTGATTGCCGGCGGCTGAACCACGTATCGCTTATTCCGATAACTCCACCTACAGATCGCGTTGAAAGCGCACTTGGGTATATTGAATATACCTGATAAAACTGCCATCCCCTCGAAAAAATCAATGCTAAGGAGGTATACGCATGATGACCATTTCGCGCCGTGGGGCTCTGATCGGAACGATGGCGGGTATTGGCAGCCTTGCGGTGCCTGGCCTGCTCGCCCGGGTCGCCAGCGCCCAGCAGCCGACCGTGCGGTACAATGCCTACTCGGCCAAAGGTAAGCAGATGCTGGCCATCTACGCCGATGCGGTCGGCAAGATGATGGCCCTGCAGACCAAGGACCCGCGGTCCTGGGATTTCCAGTGGTACACGCATTTCATCCCCGGCCCCCAGAACCTGACGACCAAGCTCCCGAAGATCCTGGAGGTCTACGGCGCCTCCAAGGACCCGAACCGGCAGCTCGCCGAACAGATGTGGAGCATGTGCCAGTCGCACCTAAAGGCTCAGAACGCCTACATGTTCCTGCCCTGGCACCGCATGTACGTGCTCTGCTTCGAGGAGATCATCCGCGCCATCTCCGGCAAGCCGGAATTCACCCTGCCCTACTGGGATTACCTGGACCCGACGCAGAAGTCCCTGCCGGAGGAGTTCCGCCAACCGAACGATCCACTCTACAAGTCCCTCTACCGTCCGGACCGGAACAAGTACGTCTACACCGACCCGAAGACCGGCAAGACCTACAACATCGATGTCAATGCGGGCACGCCCATCGACCTGGGCCAGCCGGAGGGGGCGATCAACCTGAATTGCATGCAGGCCACCACCTATGACGATGCGAGCGGGGTGGCGGGGTTCTGCAACGGCCTGAACAGCAATCCCCACGGCATCGTCCACGACTATGTCGGCAACGAGAAGGGCATGGGCTATGTGCCCACGGCCGCCAACGACCCGATCTTTTGGCTGCACCATTCCAACGTGGACCGCGTCTGGGCCAGCTGGAACAAGAACGGCGGCCAGAACCCGCTTTCCGAGTGGACGAGCTACGATTACACCTTCGCCGACGGCAACGGGAACGCGGTCAGCTACAACGCCGCCAAGGTGGGCGACACGGTGGAGCTGGGCTACGTTTTCGACGCCTATTACGGCGCGCAGTTCGGGCCCGGCACAGCCAAGGTGGAGACGCTGCAGCTCGCTGTGAACACGGCCCCTGTCGGTGCGGCCGCTCCCGCCCCGGTCCAGGCGGCGGCGGCCACGGGCCCTACGGTGCTGGGCGCCGGGCTGACCCGTGCGGTCCTCACCTCCACGAGTGAGGGCACAGCCCTGTTCCAGGCTGCCCCGAAGGCGCCCGCCGCGGGCAAGCGCATGGTCCTGGAGTTGAGCCAGCTCGTGCAGTCCGGGCCGGTGGGCCAGGCCTTCAACGTCTATATCGGGGAGGATGCGAAGTCCGGCACCTATGTCGGCCAGGTCTCCTTCTTCCCGGCCATGCCGGCCGACATGGACCATTCCGCTCATGGTGGCACGGCGGGCGGGGTGAACGCCTATTTCGACATCACCAATGAGGTGGCCAGCGGCGCCATCTCCGCGAAGATGCTGGCGAAGCCGGTCGTCGCCTTCCTGCCTGCCGGGCCGGTGAACGACGCGGCCAAACCCACCGTCGGCGCCATCCTCATCCGGCAGGTCTGATCCCCATAACCGCCCACCAGGGGCGGCATTCGCGACGTCCGCCGGGCACCGCACCGGCGGACGTCGTAATTCCGGGCCCGCGCCGAAAAGGGGCTGCCGGACCGTCACCGCATCTCGACAATCCGGGCGGTTTATGCAGAGTTCGACTGCCTTCCCCGCCGTGAGCCGAGTTGCCTGATGACCAACCGCACCGCCTATACCAACGCCCGCTTGCTGGACCCCGCGACGGGGCTGGATGCCTTGGGCACCCTGCTGACGGAGGGGGCGAAGGTGGCGGACTTCGGGCCCGGGCTGTTCGCCGACGGGGTGCCGGAGGGCATCCAGGTGGTGGACTGCGCCGGGGCCTGTCTGGCGCCCGGCCTGGTGGATCTGCGGGCCCAGGTGGGGGAGCCGGGGTTCGAGCATAACGAGACCATTGCCACCGCCAGCCGCAGCGCCGCGGCGGGCGGCATCACGGCGGTGGCGGTGCTGCCCAACACCGATCCGGTGATCGACGACGTGTCGGGGCTGGAATTCATCGCCCGCCGGGCGCGGGAGACCAAGCTGGTCAAGGTCTTCGCCTATGGCGCCCTGACCAAGGAGACGGCGGGCAAGGAGCTGACGGAGATGGGCCTGCTGTCGGAGGCGGGGGCCGTGGGCTTCACCGACGGCACCTGCGCCGTGGCGGACGCGCTGCTGCTGCGCCGGGCCCTGTCCTATGCCACCGTCTGGGGCAAGCCGATCATGCAGCACCCGGCGGAGCCGCGCCTGTCCGGCGGGGTGATGAACGCGGGGGAGATCGCCAGCCGGCTGGGCCTGTCCGGCAGCCCGGCCATGGCCGAGGTGATCATGCTGGAACGGGACATGCGGCTGGTGGAGATGACCGGCGGCCGCTACCACGCCGCCCATATCAGCACCGCCGAGTCGGTGGAGGTGATCCGCCGGGCCAAGGCCAAGGGGTTGCGGGTGACCTGCGACACGGCCCCGCCCTATTTCGCCCTGACGGAGCAGGATGTCGGCGAGTACCGCACCTTCTTCAAGCTGGACCCGCCACTGCGGACGGAGATGGACCGCCGGGCCATCGTGGAGGGGTTGGCGGACGGCACCATCGACGCCATCGCCAGCGACCACACGCCCCACGACCAGGATGAGAAGCGGGTACCCTTCGCCCAGGCGGCCTTCGGTGCCGTGGGGTTCGAGACGCTGCTGCCCCTGGTGCTGGAGCTGCACCACAAGGGCGCCCTGCCCCTGCTGGCGGCCCTGGACAAGGTGACCAAGGTGCCCGCGGACATTCTGGGCCTGCCCGCGCTGGGCCGGCTGGCGAAGGGCGGGCCGGCGGACCTGGTGGTGTTCGACCTGGACCGGCCCTGGAAGGTGGACGGGGACCGGCTGGCGTCCAAATCCAAGAACACCTGCTTCGACAAGCGGCCGGTGCAGGGCATGGTCCTGCGCACCGTGGTGGACGGGCGCACCGTCCATACCCGCGCGTCGGCCTGAGGGGGGCGATACCGATGGTCGAGACGTCTGCCCTGGTCCTGGCGGCCGCCGCGCTGGGCGGCTACCTGCTGGGTTCCATCCCCTTCGGCCTGGTGCTGGCCCGGCTGGCCGGCTATGGCGACATCCGCAAGATCGGCTCCGGCAACATCGGCGCCACCAACGTGCTGCGGACGGGCAACAAGCCGCTGGCGCTGGCGACCCTGCTGCTGGACAGCGGCAAGGGCGGCATCGCCACCCTGCTGGCCCTCTGGCTGGGGGGCCAAGAGTCGGCGCTGCTGGCGGCGGGCGGGTCCATGCTGGGCCACGCCTTCCCGGTCTGGCTGGGCTTCAAGGGCGGCAAGGGGGTGGCCACCGCCCTGGGCGTGCTGCTGGCCATATCCTGGCCCGTGGGCCTGTTCGCCTGCGGCATGTGGCTGCTGACGGCGGTGGTGTTCCGGATCAGCAGCCTGTCGGCCCTGGTGGCCCTGGCCCTGTCGCCCCTGTTCGGCTGGTGGTGGTCGGGTCCCGCCGTGGCGGGTCTGGCCGCCTTCATCGCCGTGCTGGTGTTCGTCCGCCACAAGGACAACATAACCCGCCTGCTGGCCGGGACCGAGCCGCGGATCGGCGGCAAGAAGGCGGAGGCGGCCGGGGCCACCCCCACCCCCTGACCAGCACCCTCACGCCACCGGCGCGGCGGCCATGGCGTTCAGGCCTTGCTGGAACATCTGGGATTCCGCGTCCCGGCGCTTCTGCAGGCCGGGGGCGTTGGGCCACAGGCGCTTCATGGACGTGAACTGGGCCGGCACGCCTTCCGGCTTGCCCTGGGCGATCAGGTCGCGGATGGCCTGCATCTCCGTCCGGGTGGGGCCGGTCAGGACCGTGCCGCGGTTGTAGACCAGGCTGACCATGGCGCCGATGCAAAGGCCGTTCAGCTTGTCCAGGCCGGGAAAGGCCGCCAGGGTCTTGGCCTCATACACGGGCAGTGACTTGGTGGTGAAGACCTGGACGACGTCGGCGAAGGGGATGGTGATGCCCTTGAGCTGGGCCACCAGGGCCTGGAGCTTCGCCTGGTTGGCGGGGGAGCCGACGATGCCCACGGCGGTGCCGAGCTGCTGGATCGTGGCGGCGTCCAGCAGGTCGCCCCAGGTGGCCTTGAGGTCGGCCAGGGTGTTCTGCCCCAGGTCATAGCCGACGCCGATGGTGATGCCCGACGCCCCGCCCGGCCAGACCGGGTGGCAGGCGAACTTGGTGTAATAAGCTTGGCCGCCCGTTTCCTCGGTGATGATGAAATCGATGCACTGCTGCGGGATCATCGACGCCCTCTCCCCCTGACATGCCGGCCATAGGACGGCCGCGCGTATCCAGGGAGCTTACCATAGCTCTATCGAATGGAGTAACCCGGCAGGCGCAAAGGGGTTGACGGGACCTACGAATTCCACAACCCTTCTTGTATGCAGATCGACCGACGCCCGTTGAACGCGCAAGAGCGCCTGGACTGGCTCCGCCTCTCCCGGGCGGAGAATGTGGGGCCCGTGACTTTCGCCCGGCTGCTGGAGCGGTTCGGCAGCGCCGCGGCAGCGCTGGCGGCCCTGCCCGACCTGGCCCGGCGCGGCGGCCGGGCGCAGCCCCTGCGGGTGCCCGGCAAGGCGGAGGCGGAGCGGGAGCTGGCGGCCCTGGACAGGATGGGCGGGCGGCTGGTCTGTGCGGTGGAGCCGGACTATCCCCTGCCCCTCGCCGGGATCGACGACGCGCCGCCGGTGCTGAGCGTGCTGGGCTTCGCGCAACTGCTGCAACGGCCCAGCGTGGCCGTGGTTGGCGCGCGCAACGCCAGCGTCAACGGGCGGAAGATGGCGGAGACCCTGGCCCGCGACCTGGCGGAGGCCGGGTTCCTGGTGGTGTCGGGCATGGCCCGGGGGATCGACACCGCGGCCCATCTGGGGGCCATCGCCGGCGGCACGGCGGCCGTGGTGGCCGGCGGGGCGGACGTGGTCTATCCGCCGGAGAACAAGGGGCTGTATGAGGATCTGCGCCACCGCGGCGCCATCGTGGCCGAGTCGCCCCTGGGCACCGAACCGCAGGCCCGGCACTTCCCCCGGCGGAACCGCCTGATCTCCGGCCTGTCCCTGGGCGTGCTGGTGGTGGAGGCGGCGCTGAAGTCCGGTTCCCTGATCACCGCCCGGCTGGCGGGGGAGCAGGGCCGGGACGTGTTCGCCGTGCCGGGCTCACCCCTGGACCCGCGGGCCCAGGGTTGCAACCGGCTGCTGAAGGACGGGGCCGTGCTGGTGGAAAGCGCGGACGACGTGGTCATGGTGCTGCGCCAGGCGGCGACCCGCCCGCTGGCGGAGAAGGAGCGGTTCTACCGGGCCGCGGGGCCGGTCGCCGCCGACGAGCGGGACCTCCAGGAGGCGCGGCGGCTGGTGCTGGAGGCGCTGTCCCCCACCCCCGTCCTCATTGACGAAGTTGTCAGGGGCTGCCAATTGTCTGCCGGGGTGGTGCTGACCGTCTTGCTGGAGCTTGAGCTGGCGGGGCGGCTGCATCGGCATCCGGGGGGCCAGGTCAGCCTGGTGGGTTGAGGGCCCCCTTGCACATTTCCGTTGGGGTAAAGGGCCTCCCGTGGCTGGCAGCAGCGTCCTCATCGTCGAGTCCCCGGCCAAGGCCAAGACGATCAACAAGTATCTCGGCTCCGACTTCACCGTCCTGGCGAGCTTCGGCCATGTGCGGGACCTGCCGCCCAAGGACGGGTCCGTGCGGCCGGAAGAGGATTTCGCCATGGAGTGGGAGCTGGGCGACCGCTCCAAGCGCCATGTGGACGAGATCGCCCGGGCCGTGCGCGGCGCGCAGAAAGTCTACCTGGCCACCGACCCGGACCGGGAGGGGGAGGCCATCGCCTGGCACGTGAAGGAACTGCTGGCCGAGCGCAAGCTGCTGGGCAAGGCGGACGTCAAGCGCGTCACCTTCAACGAGATCACCAAGTCCGCGGTGCAGGAGGCCATCCGCAAGCCCCGCGACGTGGACCAGGAGCTGGTGCAGGCCTACCTGGCCCGGCGCGCCCTGGACTATCTGGTGGGCTTCACCCTGTCGCCGGTGCTGTGGCGCAAGCTGCCGGGGTCCAAGTCCGCCGGCCGGGTGCAGTCGGTCGCCCTGCGGCTGGTCTGTGAGCGCGAGGCGGAGATCGAGGCGTTCCGCCCGCAGGAATACTGGACCATCGAGGCGGAGTTCAAGACCCACGCCGGCCAGTCCTTCACCGCGCGCCTGACCCAGCTGGACGGCAAGCGGCTGGAGAAGTTCAGCCTGGGCGACAAGGGGGCGGCCGAGGCGGCGCTGGCCCGCATCCGCCCCATGCTGTTTAAGGTCGGCCGGGTGGAGCGCAAGGAGGTGCGGCGCAACCCCTACGCCCCCTTCACCACCAGCACCTTGCAGCAGGAAGCCAGCCGCAAGCTGGGCTTCGGCGCCATGAAGACCATGCGCACGGCCCAGAAGCTGTATGAGGGTGTGGATATCGGCGGGGAGACCGTCGGCCTGATCACCTATATGCGTACGGACGGCGTCTCCCTGAGCCAGGAGGCCATCGACGGGGCGCGGCGGCTGATCGACAGCACCTGGGGCGACAGTTACGTCCCGGAGAAGCCGCGCATCTACAAGTCTGCCGCCAAGAACGCGCAGGAGGCCCACGAGGCGATCCGCCCCACCGACCTGTTCCGCCGGCCCGAGGACGTGGCCCGGTACCTGGACAAGGACGAGTTGCGGCTTTACGAGCTGGTCTGGAAGCGCACCGTGGCCAGCCAGATGGCCAGTGCCATCCTGGACCAGGTCACCGTCGACATCATGAGCAAGGGTGCCGAGGCGGTGTTCCGCGCCACCGGCAGCGTCATCCGCTTCGACGGCTTCCTGAAGGTCTACCAGGAGGACCGGGACGACGACGGCGACGAGGACGAGGGCAACCGCCGCTTGCCCGCCATGAAGGACGGCGACGACCTGACCCGCGGCGCCCTGAAGAGCGAGCAGCACTTCACCCAGCCGCCGCCCCGCTACTCCGAGGCCAGCCTGGTGAAGCGGCTGGAGGAGCTGGGCATCGGCCGGCCGTCCACCTATGCGTCCATCTTGCAGGTGCTCCAGGACCGGGAATATGTCCGGCTGGACAAGCGGCGCTTCGTGCCGGAGGACCGGGGCCGGCTGGTCACCACCTTCCTGGAGAGCTTCTTCCCCCGCTATGTGCAGTACGACTTCACGGCGGGTCTGGAGGAGAAGCTGGACGACATCTCCGGCGGGCGCGTCTTCTGGAAGGACGTGCTGCGGGAGTTCTGGTTCAACTTCTCCAAGGCGGTGGAGGGGACCAAGGACCTGACCATCACCCAGGTGCTGGACGCGCTGGACGCCGCGCTGGGCCCCCACTTCTTCCCCCAGGTCACCGGGCCGGACGGCAAGGTGGTGGACACCCGCGTCTGCCCCAACTGCCACCAGGGCCGGCTGGGGCTGAAGCTGGGCAAGACGGGGGCCTTCATCGGCTGTTCCCGCTACCCCGACTGCAAGTACACCCGCCCCCTGGCCGTGGCCGGGGAGGAAGGGGAGCAGGCGGAGGGCGACCGCGACCTCGGCACCGACCCGGAGACGGGCCTGCAGGTGCAGATGAAGCGCGGGCCCTATGGCGTCTATGTGCAGCTTGGTGCCGCCGCGTCGAAGGAAGACAAGCCCAAGCGCGTGTCCCTGCCCCGCGGGCTGAACCCGGCGGACGTGGACCTGGACATTGCCTTGCGGCTGTTGGCCCTGCCCCGCTCGTTGGGCACGCACCCCAGCTCGGGCCAGGAGATCCTGGCGGGCATCGGCCGGTTCGGGCCGTACCTGAAGCATGGCGACGCCTACAAGAACCTGACCGCCGACGACGACGTGCTGACTATCGGCCTGAACCGGGCCGTGGTGCTGCTGGGCGACGGGCCGGTGAAGAAGGCGGTGCAGGGGCGCGAGCTGGGGCCGCATCCCAAGGACGGCAAGCCGATCAGCGTCGGCTCCGGCCGGTTCGGGCCCTATGTCAAGCACCTGAAGCTGTTCGCCAGCATCCCGAAATCCATGAACGCGGACGAGATCACCCTGCCGCAGGCGGTGGAGCTGCTGGCGGCCAAGGCGGCCAAGGACTCGGGCAAGGCCCCTGCCCCCGCTGCGGCCGAGACGGAGAAGGCCCCGGCGAAGAAGGCGGCCCCTGCCAAGAAGGCCCCGGCGAAGGCGGCGGGGACCAAGTCCGCAACCAAATCCACGGCTGCCAAGGCACCCGCAAAGCGTGCGGCGGCGAAGAAAGTGACGGCCTGACACTCGCAATACGCGAAGGCTCAGGAAACCGCGCGGCGCCGGAATGATGAATTGAGCGAAATCAATGCGGCGCCTTTCAGGTTGATGCCAAAGTCGCATACGGTCGGGTGCCAAACCGCGCGACAATGGGACGCGTAGGCGTTCCAGCGGGATCGGCGCTGGATTATATAGGGATGGACAATCCTTCCGGCCGGGGTGAGACTGGATCGGCCAACACGGGACCACGGCCCATGGATTACGAGAGCTTCTTCAAGAGCCAGATCGACGGGCTGAAGCGCGAAGGCCGCTATCGCGTCTTTGCCGATCTGGAACGCAAGGTCGGGGAGTTCCCCGTCGCCTCCTATTACCCGGAGCCCGCCGGGCAGCCGAAGGACGTCACCGTCTGGTGCTCCAACGACTATCTGGGCATGGGCCAGCATCCGGTCGTGATCGGCTCCATGGTGGACGCGCTGCACAAGTGCGGCGCCGGCGCCGGCGGCACCCGGAACATCTCCGGCACCAACCACTACCACGTCCTGCTGGAGCAGGAGCTGGCGGACCTGCACGGCAAGGAAGCGGCCCTGCTGTTCACCTCCGGCTACATCTCCAATGAGGCGACCCTCAGCACCCTGCCCAAGCTGCTGCCGAACTGCGTGGTCTTCTCCGACGCGCTGAACCACGCCAGCATGATCGAGGGCATCCGCCACTCCGGGGCGGAGAAGCACATCTTCCGGCACAACGACCCGGCCCACCTGGACCAGTTGCTGTCCCGCTACCCGAAGTCCCTGCCCAAGCTGGTGGCGTTCGAGTCCGTCTATTCCATGGACGGCGACATCGCCCCCATCGATGAGATCTGCGACGTCGCCGAGAAGCACGGCGCCATGACCTACCTGGACGAGGTCCATGCGGTGGGCATGTACGGTTCCCGCGGCGCCGGCGTGGCGGAGCGGGACCGCCAGATGCACCGGCTGACGGTGATCGAGGGCACGCTGGGCAAGGCCTATGGCGTGATGGGCGGCTACATCACCGGGTCGTCGGCCCTGGTGGACTGTGTCCGCAGCTTCGCTTCCAGCTTCATCTTCACCACCTCCCTCGCCCCCGTCCTGGCGGCGGGTGCCCTGGCCAGCGTCCGGTTCCTGAAGGAGCATGACGAGATGCGCCAGCTGCACCAGGAGCGCGCGGCCACCCTGAAGCGCCGGCTGGCGCAGGCCGGGCTGCCGGTCATGCCGTCGGCCAGCCACATCGTGCCGCTGCTGGTGGGCGACCCGCGGTTGTGCAAGCAGGCCAGCGACGACCTGCTGACCAACCACAACATCTATGTGCAGCCCATCAACTATCCCACCGTACCCCGCGGGACGGAGCGGCTGCGCATCACCCCGACCCCGTACCACGACGACCGCAAGATGGACCATCTGGTGGACGCCCTGCTGTCCGTCTGGGCAAACCTGGAGCTGCGCAAGGCGGCTTGAGGTCGGGCCAAGCTTGAGTTCGAGGGGCCGGCGGGGCGACCTGCCGGCCCCTTCGCTTTTCGGGGTTACCCTTCGCCGTCCGTAGACACGTTCAAGCGGAGCCCGCCCGACCCCTGCGACGGCTCGACACTTGAATCGTCACACCCTTCGGCTTGCCCCTCCCGCGTCCGCGGGCGTACAAGGGGCTGCAAAGGTGGGGGAAACGAATGGCCGAGCTTCACGATTCCGATGAACTGATGGACCAGCTCCGGCTGGAGTTCCGGGACGACGTGCAGGACCGGCTGGGCGGTGTCTACCGCGCGCTGGAGGAGGTCCGGGAGGGCCGGCGCACGGCGGCGGAGACGATCCGCGACATCAGGCGTGAGACCCACAGCCTGAAGGGCACCGGCGCCACCTTCGGCTTCCCCATCGTGACGCTGATCGCCCAGCGCATGGAAACCTACCTGTCGGGCCTGCGGGACCTAGACGGGAAGCAGGTGGCGCACCTGCACACCTTCGCCGACCGCATCGCCGAGATGGCGGAGCGGGACCTGCAGCCCACCCTGGTGGAGACGAACCAGATCATCCGCGCCCTGCCGGTGCGGTACGAGTTCGACATCACCGAGGTCGAGGTCCGCGACGTCGACATCATGCTGGTGACCCCGAACAAGCTGGTGGCGAAGAAGGTCTCGCAGGAGCTGGCGGCCTGCGGCTTCAAGGTCAACGTGGTGCCGGACCCGATCGAGGCCATCAGCATCGCGGTGCGCATGCCCCCCGACATGGTGATCGCCGCCGCCGTGATGGACGGGCTGGGCGGCGTGGACCTGATCCGCGGCCTGAAGGCCATCTCCGTCACCGAGAAGGTACCCATGGCCCTGCTGACCAGCCTGGACGCCAACGCGCTGAAGGGGATGCCGGACCAGACCGCCGTGATCCGGCTGGGTCCCGCCTTCCAGGACGACATCGCCGCCGCCATCACCCGCTTCAACCTCGGCTGAAACCCTCCCCGACCGCTGTCGCCGCGGTGTGCCGCGGCGGAGTCGCCCGCGATGCCCATGAGACAGCCGGAACCCCGGACGAGCGACATCCTGCTGGCCTTCCTGGCCGGCGACGGGCCGGACGCGCCCGCGTCCCCCACCGGCGTGCCGGCGGACCGGGTCAGCATCGGCATGCTGATCGACGGGATGGGGGAGCGGGCCTATGGGCTGCTGATGCTGCTCTGCGCCCTGCCAAACTGCGTGCCCGGGCCGCCCGGCGTCTCCACCGTCACGGGGATGCCGATCCTGCTGTTCGCCTTCCAGATGCTGCTGGGCAGCCCGCGGCCCTGGCTGCCGCGCTTCCTGCGCGACCGCAGCTTCGCCCGGTCAGACATGCTGACCATGGTGAACAAGGCCCTGCCCTACATGCGCCGGGTGGAGCGGGTGGCCAAGCCCCGCCTGCCCGGGATGGTGGCCGGGCTGGCGGAGCGGGTGGCGGGGGCGGTGGTGCTGTTCCTGTCGGTGATCCTGGTGTTGCCGGTGCCGCTGGGCAACCTGTTCCCCGCCGTGGCCATCGCCATCATGGCCATCGCCCTGCTGGAGCGGGACGGGCTGGTCATGCTGATCGGCTATGTGGCGGCCGCGGCCTCCACCGTCGTCGCCGCCACCAGCATCTATGTGGTGGTGAAGCTGATCATCCTGGGCATCCGGCACTTCTTCCTCGGGGAATGAGCGGGCGGGGAAAGACCGACCACGCCGCTGGGCGACCTTCGTCGCGTGGCAGAGTGGCGCACCGGTGATGCCCCTGGGGCGCCCTTGATCCCTTGTTCGCCAAGGGCCTACACTGCCTGCATGCGGCCGCCCTGATATGCCAACGGCCAGCGCCGGCACACGGTGCGGACGGGGCGGCACGGGGGAAACGCCTGATGTCGCACAGCATCCTGGTCGCCGACGACGAGCCGAGCATCGTCCTGTCCCTGGAGTTCCTGCTGAAGAAGGCGGGCTACCGGGTGCGGGTGGTGCGGGACGGGTCCGCGGTGATCCCCGCCATGCTGGAGGAGCGGCCGGACCTGGTGCTGCTGGACGCCATGATGCCGGGGCGGGACGGGTTCGACCTGTGCCAGGCCATACGGGCAGAGCCGGGCTGGGCGACCATCCCCGTGCTGATGCTGACCGCCAAGAGCCGGGAGGTGGAGAAGCAGAAGGGCTTGGCCCTGGGCGCCACCGACTACATCACCAAGCCCTTCTCCACCCGCGACCTGGTTGAGACGGTTCGCCGCCACCTGGCCGGGGGTGGGCCGTGACGGCCGGCATGGGCGGGGAAGCCTGATGGACGCGGCCCGGCTGGGGCGGGTCGCCCTGTTCATCGCGTTGGGCGCCGCGGCCTTGTGCCTTTCCCTGCCCTGGGTGGTGCGGGGGTCGCCGGACCCGGTTCTGACCATGGCCTTCGTCTCTGCCGCCGTGGCGGGGATCGCCGTGGCGCTGGTCTGGGGGCTGGTACGGCTGGGGGTCATCAATCCCGGCAAACGCCTGGCGGCCCAGGTGCCGGTGCTGCTGATGAGCGACGGCAAGGGCGGGCTGCCGCCGGAGAACTATGGGGCCATCGGCCCCCTGGCCGCCCTGGTGGCGGAGCTGGCGGCTAAGGTGGCGGCCCTGAAGGCGGACACCGACCGCACCGTGGCGGAGGCGACCCGGCGGGCGGAGGAACAGTCCGGCCGGCTGGCGGCCCTGCTGCGGGACCTGCACCAGGGTGTCCTGGTCTGCAACCTGCGCCACCAGGTGCTGCTATACAATGAGGAGGCGCGGGCGCTGCTGCCCCAGGCCGCCGCCCTGGGCCTGGGCCGGCCGCTGGTGGAGCTGGTGACGGCGGAGCCGGTGCGGCACACCCTGGACCGGCTGACCCGGCGCATCGCCGAGGGCCGGCACAAGGAGCACCGGGATGGCACCACCGCCGGCTTCGTGGCCGGCACGGCGGAGGGGCGGCTGCTGCAAGGGCGGATGGCCGCCATCCTGGGCACCGACGAGTCGGTCACCGGCTATGTGGTGACCCTGGAGGACGCGACGGAGGAGATGGCGTCCCTGGCCGCCCGCGACCGGCTGCTGCGCAGCGCCACGGAGGATGTGCGCGGCCCCCTGGCGAACCTGTCCGCCGCGGCGGAGATGTTGGCGGAGCACCCGGAGCTGTCGCCGGAAGAGCGGCAGGGCTTCGAGCAGGTGATCCTGGCCGGGTCCGGGCAGTTGCAGGACACCCTGGCCCGCATCACGACGGAGTACCGTGCCGGCATCACCGCCGCCTGGCCCATGGCTGACATCATTTCCGGCAACCTGTTCGCCCTGGTGGCGGAGCGCTGCGCCCGCCAGGGGGGGCCGGCCCTGACCTGCACCGGCCTGCCCTGCTGGCTGCATGGGGACAGCTACGGCCTGGCACTGCTGCTGTCCCGGCTGGCCCAGCGGGTGGCGGAGGCGACAGGGCAGCGGGAGCTGGACATCGCCGCCACCCATGACGACCGCTTCGTCTATGCCGACCTCTGCTGGAAGGGGGAGCCGCTGGCGGCGGCATCGGTGGAGGGCTGGCGGGCCGACAGCCTGGCCGACGCTTTGGCCGCCCTGACCGTGGCGGACATCCTGGATTACCACAACGCGGACCTGTGGTCGGAGCGCTGTGGCGAGGGGTTGTCCCGGCTCCGGGTGCCCCTGCCCCTGCCCAAGGAGCCCCACGGCCGCCGCAAGGCCGCCCCGGCGCCGCGGCCGGAGTTTTTCGACTTCGACCTGCTGCACCAGCCCCTGCCCGAGGACGCGCTGGCCAGGATGCCGTTGAAGACCCTGTCCTATGTGGTCTTCGACACGGAGACGACGGGCCTGTCCCCCAGCCAGGGGGACGAGCTGGTGTCCGTGGCCGGGGTGCGCATCGTCAATGGCCGCATCCTGACGGGGGAGACCTTCCAGAGCCTGGTCAACCCCGGCCGCGCCATCCCCGCGGCCAGCACCGCCATCCACGGCATCACCGATGCCATGGTGGCCGACGCGCCGCCGCCGGAACAGGTGTTGAAGCAGTTCCGCGCCTTTGTCGGCGGGGCCGTGCTGGTGGCGCACAACGCGGCCTTCGACCTGAAATTCCTGAAGATGAAGCAGAAGGCGGCGGGGGTGAAATTCGACACGCCCGTGCTGGACACCATGGTCCTGTCCCGGCAACTCCAGGGGGAGGACGGGACACACAGCCTTGACGGCATCGCCGCCAGCCTGGGGGTGGAGGTGGTGGACCGCCACTCCGCCCTGGGGGACAGCCTGGTCACCGCGGCCATCTTCCTGAGGTTCCTGGACGCCCTGGCGGCCCAGGGGATCGTCACCCTGGATGACGCCATCCGCCGGTCCAACATGGCGGTGGAGCTGCACGCGCGGGAGCGCGCCTTCTGATGCCCCGGCGTCGGCGGGAAGCGCGGCACCGGGCGCGGATGCTGGGGTTGTTCCTGGCAGGCTGCGTGATGGTCAGCCCGCCCCTGCTGTCGGGGTTCGGGCAGGAAGCCGGGGCAGGCCTGCTGGCCTGGCTGTTCGGGGCCTGGGCGTTGCTGGTCCTGCTGCTGGCCTGGGCCGGGAGGGGGCGGTGAGCAATACCTTGCCCGTCTGGCTGGTGGCGGGGGTCAGCCTAGCCTACCTGCTGGGCCTGTTCGCCCTGGCCTATGGGGCGGACCGGCGGGCGGCGGCGGGCAAGGCGGTGGGCGGGCCGGTTGTGTATGCCCTGAGCCTTGCCGTCTACTGCACGGCCTGGACCTTCTATGGCAGCGTCGGCCGGGCGGCGGAGGCGGGGGTGGGGTTCCTGCCCACCTATCTGGGCCCGACGCTGGTGATGGCGCTGGCGCCGCTGCTGCTGGCGAAGATCCTGCGGGTGGCGCGACGGCAGCGCTCCACCTCCATCGCCGACTTCATCGCTGCCCGTTATGGCCGAAGCCAGGCATTGGGCGGGCTGGTGGCGTGCGTGGCGGTGGTGGGGCTGGTGCCCTACATCGCCTTGCAGCTCAAGGCCATGTCGGCGGGGTTCGAGCTGCTGACCGGTGGGGCGGCGCCGGGCGGGTTGGCGGACACCGGCCTTTGGATCGCCCTGCTGATGGCCCTGTTCGCCATCATCTTCGGCACCCGCAGCATCGACGCGACGGAGCACCATCCCGGACTGGTCACCGCCATCGCCTTCGAGGCGGTGGTGAAGCTTGTGGCCTTCCTGCTGGTGGGGGCGGCGGTGGTCTGGGGCCTGGCCGGGGGGCCGGGGGCGTTGCTGGAGCGGGCCGCGGAGGTGCCGCGCACGGCAGGCCTGCTGACCGGCGCGCCGGCCCTGGAGGGGGGCGCCTGGGTGACGGGCTTGCTGCTGGCCATGGCCGCCACCCTGTGCCTGCCGCGGCAGTTCCAGGTGATGGTGGTGGAGAACACGGACGAACGGCACCTGCACACCGCCCAATGGCTGTTCCCCCTGTACCTGCTGCTGATCAACCTGTTCGTCCTGCCGCTGGCCCTGGCGGGGCTGCTGCTGCTGCCGGCGGGGAACGTGCCCGCGGACATGTTCGTGCTGGGCTTGCCCCTGGCGGCGGGGTGGGAAGGCTTGGCCCTGCTGGCCTTCATCGGCGGCCTGTCGGCCGGCACCGGAATGATCATCGTGGAGACGGTGGCCCTGGCCACCATGGTGTCCAACGACCTGGTCCTGCCCCTGCTGTTCCGCGGCAAGGGCGCGCTGGAGGGGGTGCGCGACCTGGGCCGGCTGACCCTGATGGTGCGGCGGGCCGCCATCGTCGGGCTGATGCTGCTGGGGGCGCTGTATGTCCAGGCGGCGGGCGGCACGGCGGGGCTGGTGAGCATCGGCCTGGTCAGCTTCGCCGCCGTGGCCCAGTTCGCCCCGGCCTTGCTGGGCGGCCTGTTCTGGATCGGGGGCACGCGCCAGGGCGCCATCGCCGGGATCGCGGGTGGTACCCTGGTCTGGGCCTATACCCTGCTGCTGCCGAGCCTGGTGCCGGAAAGCAGGCTGGTGCTGGCGGGGCCGTGGGGAATCGGGGCGTTGCGACCGGAGGCGCTGTTCGGCGTCCAGGGCCTTTCCCCCTTGGCCCACAGCCTGTTCTGGAGCCTGGTGGCCAATGTCGGGCTGTATCTGGGCCTGTCGGTGCTGGGGCCCGAGGATGAGGGGTCGCGCGCCCAAGGACCCGCCTTCGTAGAGGCGCTGGGCGACGGGGAGGAGGAACCCGGCGACTGGCGCGGCACCGCCACGGTGGCGGAGCTGGAGGGCCTGCTGGCCCGCTTCCTGGGGCCCGGACGCGCCTGGCTGGCCGGGCCGGGGGAGAGTTGCCCGCCGCCGCAGGCCCTGGCCGACGCCGGTCTGGTGCGGCGGGCGGAGCGGCTTCTGGCGGGGGCCATCGGCGCGGCCTCCGCCCGGGTGGCGCTGGCCTCCGTCCTGGGCGGGGGTGCGGTGGGGCGGGCCACCATCCTGCGCATGCTGGATGAGACCAGCGGCGTGATCGAATACAGCCGGCGCCTGGAAAGGAAGAGCGCCGAGCTGGAGGCCGCCACGGCGGCCCTGTCGGCGGCGAATGACCGGCTGCGCGAGCTGGACCGGATGAAGGACGAGTTCCTGTCCACCATCACCCACGAGCTGCGCACGCCCCTGACCAGCGTGCGCGCCCTGTCGGAAATCCTCTATGACACCCCGGACCTGCCGGAGGAGCAGCGGCAGGAGTTCCTGGGCACCATCATCAAGGAGAGCGAGCGCCTGACCCGCCTGATCAACCAGGTGCTGGACATGGCGAAGATCGAGGCCGGGGCCTTGGACTGGAGCATCGGGCCGGTGGATCTGGCAAGGATCGCCCGCGACGCGGCGGATGCCACCCAGGCCCTCTACCGGGAGCGGGGGGTGGCGCTGGAGTTGTCCGTCCCCCCTGCCCTGCCGCTGGTTCTGGGGGACGCGGACCGGCTGGCCCAAGTGGTGCTGAACCTGCTGTCCAACGCGGTGAAGTTCGTGCCCCAGGGGAGCGGGCGGGTGGTGCTGTCGGTGGAGCGGGACGGGGACGGGATGCTGCGCCTGTCCGTGGCCGACAATGGGCCGGGCATCCCGCCGGAGTACCAGGAGGAGGTGTTCGACCGATTCCGCCAGGTCAGCGACGCCCAGGCCGGCAAGCCCCAGGGCACGGGCCTGGGCCTGGCCATCTGTCGCCGGCTGGTGGAGCACATGGGCGGCCGGATCTGGGTGGAGAGCCTGCCCGGCCAAGGTGCGACGTTCCGGTTCACCGTGCCGCTCGCCCCCACCCCTTAATTGGAGGCCCAGAGCAGGTAGAGGCCGTACTTCATGCCCACGAAAGAGCCGAAGCCGATGACGACGATGCTGAGCTTGTCATAGAGCGACATGGGAATCCCACTTTCGATTTCGAAAGTCCTGACGTGGGAAGACCTGCCGACATCCGCAAGAGCCTGTATTCCCACAAAAATTCTGTGGTCCGGCCTGTGATGAAGGGTCGGGAGACGAACGGTTTCCGCCGGGCTGCCATGGCCGCGGCAAAGGCGGCCCGCCTTGCAATCCACCCCCTCGGCCATTAGGGTGCGGCGGCATCGGGGTGACGGCCCCATCCGGTGCCGGCAGCCCTTCCCCATTCACGGAACGGGTCCGCGGGATGAAGTCCGCCGTCATCGTCTTCCCCGGCTCCAACTGCGACCGCGACGTGGCGGCCGCCCTGGAGCAGGTGTCGGGAAGCAAGCCCCACATGGCTTTCCACAAGGATACGGAACTGCCGGAGGTGGACGTGATCGCCGTCCCCGGCGGGTTCTCCTATGGCGACTACCTGCGCTGCGGCGCCATGGCGGCCCACAGCCCCATCATGGCCGTGGTGCGGGAGCGGGCGGCCAAGGGCGTGCGCGTCATGGGCATCTGCAACGGCTTCCAGATCCTGACGGAGGCCGGGCTGCTGCCGGGTGCGCTGATCCGCAACAAGACCCTGAAATACATCTGCAAGACGGTGGACCTGAAGGTGGAGACCACCGACAGCCCCTTCACTGCCCACTACCAGGCCGGCCAGACCATCCGCATCCCCGTCGGCCACGGCGAGGGCAACTATGTGGCGGATGGGGAGACGCTGAAGCGGCTGGAGGGCGAGGGCCGGGTGGCCTTCCGCTATGTGGGCGCGGCCGGTGCCGCGGACGCGGAGGGCAACCCCAACGGCGCCATGAACAACATCGCCGGCATCCTGAACGAGAAGCGCAACGTGCTGGGCATGATGCCCCACCCGGAACGCGCCTTCGAGCCCCTGCACGGCAACACCGACGGCCGCGCCTTCTTCGACAGCCTGCTGGAGTCCCTGTCGTGAGCAAGACCTGGAAAGAGCCCGAGGTCACCGAGGCCCTGGCGGCCGAGCACGGCATCAAGGCCGACGAGTACCAGCGCCTGCTGGAGATCGTGGGCCGCACCCCGACCTTCACGGAGCTGGGCATCTACTCCGTCATGTGGTCGGAGCACTGCTCCTACAAGTCGTCCAAGGTCTGGCTGCGCAAGTTCCCCACCACGGGCCCGCACGTGATCTGCGGCCCGGGCGAGAATGCGGGCGTGATCGACATCGGCGACGGGCTGGCCGCCATCTTCAAGATGGAGAGCCATAACCACCCCAGCTACATCGAGCCGTTCCAGGGGGCCGCCACCGGCGTGGGCGGCATCCTGCGCGATGTGTTCACCATGGGCGCCCGCCCCATCGCCAACCTGAACGCCCTGCGCTTCGGGGAGCCGTCGCACCCCAAGACCAAGCAGCTCATCGCCGGTGTTGTCTCCGGCATCGGGCACTATGGCAACTGCGTAGGTGTGCCGACCGTGGGCGGGGAGACGAACTTCCACAAGGCCTACAACGGCAACTGCCTGGTCAACGCCATGACCGTGGGCATCGCCGCCCAGGACAAGATCTTCTATTCCAAGGCCGCGGGCGTCGGGAACCCGGTGGTCTATGTGGGCTCCAAGACCGGGCGCGACGGCATCCACGGCGCCACCATGTCCTCGGCCGAGTTCAACGAGGACAGCGAGAGCAAGCGCCCCACGGTGCAGGTGGGCGACCCCTTCACCGAGAAGCTGCTGATCGAGGCCTGCCTGGAGCTGATGGCCACCGACGCCATCCAGTCCATCCAGGACATGGGCGCCGCCGGCCTCACCTCCTCCTCCGTGGAGATGGCGGGCAAGGGCGGCCTTGGCATCGAGCTGAACCTGGAGAAGGTGCCCCAGCGCGAGCCGGGCATGACGCCGTACGAGATCATGCTGTCCGAGTCCCAGGAGCGCATGCTGATCATCCTGAAGCCCGGCAGCGAGGACCTCGCCCGCTCCATCATGGAGAAGTGGGAGCTGGATTTCGCCGTCATCGGCCACCTGACGGACACGGGCCGCTTCGTGCTGAAGATGCACGGGGAGACCTATTGCGACCTGGCCCTCGCCCCCCTATTCGACGCGGCGCCCCTGTACCACCGCCCCACCGAGCCGACCCCGGCCAAGCCGGACCTGGAGGATGGGGTGCGGGTGCTGAAGGGCAGTGCCGCCGACGCGCTGAAGACCCTGGTCGCCTGCCCCGACCTGGCCAGCAAGCGCTGGATCTGGGAGCAGTATGACAGCCAGGTGGGCGCCAGCACCAAGTTCCTGTCCGGCCAGGCCGACGCGGCCGTGGTGCGGGTGCACGGCACGAAGAAGGGCTTGGCCCTCACGTCCGACGTGACGCCGCGCTATTGCTATGCCGACCCCTACCGCGGCGGCATGCAGGCGGTGGCGGAGAGCTACCGCAACATCAGCGCCGTGGGCGCCACGCCGCTGGCCATCACCGACAACATGAACTTCGGCAACCCCGAGAAGCCGCGGATCATGGGCCAGTTCGCGCAGTGCGTCGAAGGCATGGCGGAAGCCTGCCGCGCCCTGGATTACCCGGTCGTGTCCGGCAACGTGTCGCTCTACAACGAGACCAACGGCGAGGCCATCCTGCCCACCCCCACCGTGGGCGGCGTGGGGCTGATGGCGGACGGGATGGCGGCCGTGGGGCTGGCCCTGCGCACCGCCGGCGACGTGCTGGTGCTGCTGGGCGAAACCCGGGGGCATCTGGGCCAGAGCCTGTACCTGCGCGAGGTGCTGGGCCGGGAGGACGGGCCGCCGCCGCCGGTGGACCTTGCGGCCGAGCGCAAGCATGGCGAGTTCGTCCGCGCCCTGGTGGCCGACGGGCTGCTGACCGCCAGCCACGATTTGTCCGACGGCGGCCTGTTGGTGGCGGTGGCGGAGATGGCCATGGCCGGCGGCATCGGCGCTGCGCTGGAGCTGGGCGATGCCGACGCGGGCTTCCTGTTCGGGGAGGACCAGGGCCGCTACCTGCTGGCGGTGCCGGCGGCGCAGGCGGACGCGGTGCTGTCCCGCGCCACGGCAGCGGGGGTGCCGGCCCGGAAGATCGGGACCGTGGGCGGGGACGCGTTGAACGGCTTGCCGGGCGGGGCCATCTCCATCGCCAGCCTGAAGCAGGCCAACGAGGCGTGGCTGCCGCAGTTCATGGCAGGCACAGCGCATTGATTCGTGCGCCCTCAGGCGCCGGGCGCCCGCATCCGCGGGCTTGGCTTTCGCGGGCACGCGCCCGCGGGCCGGCAGTCGCCGGCCTCCGGGGGCATCAAGAGTTGATGCCCTCGGCCAGCAGGAAAGGGGACCGACGATGGCGATGGAAGCGGGCGAGATCGAGCGGATGATCCGTGAGGCCCTGCCGGACGCGGTGGTGCGCATCGACGACCTTCGGGGCGACGGTGACCATTACGCGGCCTATGTGGAGTCCGCCACCTTCAAGGGGAAGACCCGCGTGGCCCAGCACCAGCTGGTGTACGCCGCCCTGAAGGGCCGCATGGGCAACGAGCTGCACGCCCTGGCCCTGACGACGGCCGTGCCGAAAGACGCGTGAGCCGCGCCGGGGGGCTGGCTTGCAGGGGCCGGGCCTTCACGGCCTTGTCTGCCATCCCCACCTGTTCCATCATCCTGGCCGAGATAGGGGCCAGTCGTCCGGCAGGCCCGGACGCACCAAGGGGTCGAGAGCAATGAGCAACCCGGTTTTCGAGCGCATCCAGCAGGACATCCAGGACAACGACGTCGTCCTCTACATGAAGGGCACGCCGGTGTTCCCGCAGTGCGGCTTCTCCGCCGCCGTGGTCCAGGTGCTGAGCCACATGGGCGTGAAGTTCAAGGGCATCGACATCCTGGTCGACCCCGCCCTGCGCCAGGGCATCAAGGACTTCTCCCAGTGGCCGACCATCCCCCAGCTTTATGTGAAGGGGGAGTTCGTCGGCGGCTGCGACATCGTCCGCGACATGTATGAGACCGGCGAGTTGCAGACCCTGCTGAAGGACAAGGGCATCGCCTACGAGGCCGCCTGAGCTTTCAGGGTTCCAGTGTGAGTACGGCGGGCCGCCCTGGCGACGGGGCGGCCCAGTTCGTATCGGCTTCGTATCGATTGCGCGCGGGGTGTGCGGGGGCTAAGCCTACGCCAAACCCACCTGGATTGGCATGGCCCCGATGCGCCTTGTCTTCGCGCCGTTTCTTCTCACGATGGGCATCCTGGCCGGCACCGTGGGGGCTTCCCCGGGACAAGGCGGGTCGCAAAGGCCATTCGATTACCTGCAGGGCTTGGCAGATGCCGAAGCAGCCCTGTCCATGACGACAGAGTCCATGGCGGTCGGGGTTGAAGCCGTGCTGGGGAAGGAAGCGGTTCTCCTCTCGCAACTCGCCATGAACCTGTCCTATGTCGGCCGCCATGATGAGGCGATCAGCGTGTTCAACCGGGGCCGGGATGCCCCACCTCCGGAAAGTGATGAGGACGCCGCACAGGCAACAGCCGCCTTGCCGGCCCTTGATGGGATCGCGCGGGCTGCCCAGGGGCGCCGCGTCGTCTTCATCAATGAGGCCCACCACGTGCCCATGCACCGGGCCTTCACCCTCCGGCTGCTGGTCAGCCTGCGGCAGGCGGGATTTACCCACTTCGCCGCGGAAGCCTTCCCGACCATTGCTGGCGGGTCCGAATGGCGGGACGCCGCCCCGGTTCGCAGCCCTTACGGCGTCCTGACGGATGAGCCGATCTATGCGGACCTGATCCGGACAGCCGTCGGCCTGGGCTATAAGCTGGTCACCTATGATGCTGCGCCGGATTGCGAGATCACGGCGGAGACGCGGGAAAAGTGCATTGACCAGCGGGAAAGGGCGGCTGCCGAAAAGCTGGTGCGCGGCATCGAAACGGAGCCCAATTCCAAGGTCCTGGTCCATGTCGGGTTTGGACATGGGGCCAAGGTGACTGGGCCTGGATACAAGTCCCTGGGCCAGTACGTCGCCGAGTTGACAGGGTCAGACCCGCTTTCCGTGGATCAAGTCTCCTTCTCCCCCCAGGACCGACGCGACCTGGAGACGCCCGGCTATACGACATTGCTCAGGCTCTCGGGCCAGACCGAGCCTTTCGTCCCGGTGAAAGGCGACGGGACAATCTGGCGGCAGGCAGGGCCGGGAACAGACATCCAGGTCGTCCACCCCCGCCCCAGGGACCAGTCAGGCCGTCCGGATTGGCTGCGGATGGGGGGATTGCGTGACGACGTGCCCATTCCACCGTGGATGTGTGGTTCCGCCCGGCCGTGCCTGGTCCAGGCCTTCGCAGCCAAGGAGGACCCCGAGAGGTTTGTCCCCGTGGACCAGGTGCTGGTGAGGCAGGGTGAGAGGATGCCGGTCCTGGTCCTGCCACAGGGCGAGCACCTGATCGTGGCCCGCGGGCCCAGGGGTGTGTTGAACACCTCCCGGGATCGGCCCCAGCAGCAGGGCCCCACAGGGGACCAACGCTGACAGGCCCTGTTGTCCCGGCTCCCCACGCGTTGCCTGGAGCCACCCCATGGCCCTGCCCCTGGACCTGCCTGCCCCCGCCCCGAAGCTCTGGATGCCCAAGCGGGTGCTGGTGACCAAGTCCGCGCTGGGGTGGGAGCACGGGCAGCGGATGGTGGCGCGGATGCGCGGGCTGGGGCTGGCGGTGTCGGAGCTGAACGGGGACCGGCTGACGGGGCTGAACAATGACGACCCGCGCCGGGCCTATATTGACGCGAAGAACACCCTGGCCGTGGTGGTGGCCCCGCCGGGGAAGATGCGGTTGCAGCCGATCCCGCCCAGCGCGGATTGGCGGGTGGACCTGGCGGAGGGGTGCCCGGCGCACTGCCAGTACTGCTACCTCGCCGGCTCCCTGGGCGGGCCGCCGGTCACCCGGGCCTATGCCAACCTGCCGGACATATTGGGCAACCTGCGCGCCTACCTGGGCAAGGGCAACGTGACCAGCAAGGCGGGGGAGCGGCAGGCGGAGGGGACGACGTTCGAGGCCTCCTGCTACACCGACCCGCTGGGGATCGAGCACCTGACGGGTTCGCTGTCCGAGTTCATCCGCTTCTTCGGGGCGTGGGAAGAGGCGGTGCAGCTGCGCTTCACCACCAAGTTCGACGATGTGGGCCCCCTGTTGGGCCTGCCCCACCGGCGGCGCACCCGGGTGCGGTTCAGCGTCAACGCCGCCCCCCTGGCCCGCAAGTTCGAGGGCGGCACGGCGCCTTTGCCCGCCCGGCTGGACGCCATGCGACGCATGGCCCTCGCCGGCTATCCCGTCGGCCTGACCATCGCCCCGATCATGCCCATGGAGGGCTGGGAGGAGGCCTATGGCGCGCTGCTGGATGACGTGGCCGCCCGGCTGGCCCCCGTGCCGGGCCTGGATTTGTCGGTGGAGTTGATCACCCACCGCTTCACCCCCGGCAGCAAGGAGGTGCTGACGGGCTGGTACCCCGCCAGCAAGCTGGAGATGGACGAGGAGCAGCGCGCCAGGAAGATGACCAAGTTCCGCTCGGTCAAATACGTCTACCTGCCCGCCCAGATGAAGCGGATGAAGGTCTGGTTCGAGGACGCGGTGCCCCGGGCCTTGCCGGGGGCGCGCATCCTGTATTGGACGTGAGGGTTCACGACCCCTTCAGGAACGCCCCCAGCTCCTTCCGGAACGCCTCCGGCTGGTCGAACATGATGAAGTGCAGGCTGTTCGGGATGTGCTTGAGCTGGGCCTGGGGGGCGGTGGCGTAGGAGAGCTTGTAGACCATGCCCAGCTGCTCCTCCGTCAGCGGCACGGTGGGCGGGCGGACCCAGAGGACGGTCAGGGGGGCCTTCAGGTCCTTCAGGGCCGGGCGCAGGTCGGTGGTGATCAGCTCGTACAGCGCCTGGCCGGACAGGGCCGGGTCGGTGGCCAGGGTGTGGGCGATGGGGGCGGCGCGCAGCTCGGGCGAGGTCACCATGGTAGCCATGGTCGCCTCCACCACCTTGCGGCGGTCGTCCCCGCTGGACGCGGCGGTCTTGGCGCGGAGTTGGGCGGCCACGGGTTCCACGCTCTGGGCCGTGGTGCCGGGCGGGCCGAACAGCACGCCCAGGAAGGGCAGCATGTCCACCACCATCACCTTGCCCGCCGACTCCGGCTTGCGGGTGGCGACCAGCATGGCCAGGGTACCGCCCAGGGAGTGGCCGACCAGGGCCGGCTGCTTCAGGCCCGCAGTGGAGACGTATCGCGCGATCTCATCCGCCACGGGGGTCAGCAAGGGGCCCGTGGCGCTGTTGGCCCCGGCAGGCTTGCCGGCGAAGCCCGCCACATGGACCAGGTGGTAGCGGTAGCCCGGCAGGGCGGCCACCGTGCTCTCCCACACCTCCGGCGACGAGGCCGTGCCGGGGATCAACACCACGTCCGGGCCGGTGCCGCGCACATCCACGCTGATGCGGTCGCTTTTGAACTCCGCCGGCTTGGCGAGGGTGGCGGGGGCCCAGAGCAGGGCCAGGGACGCCAGCAGGCGGGACAGGAAACGGACAACCATGGGCCACCCCGAACTTGAAAGGTGGTTCAGGTTCCATATCCGTTGTTGTCTGGTCAAGCACCAGATGGTGAAAAACGAAAAGGGCCGCCCCCGGGGGAGCGGCCCTTCGTCTGTCCCTGAGGGGACCGGAACCTTAGCGGGAGTAGAACTCGACCACCAGGTTCGGCTCCATCTGGGTGGGGTACGGCACGTCGGACAGGGCCGGGGCGCGCAGGAAGGTGCCCTTGAAGTTGCCGGTGTCCACGGTCATGTAATCGGGGAAGTCCCGCTCACCGGACTGGATGGCTTCCATGATCAGGGCGAAGGACTTGGCCTTCTCACGCACCTCGACCACATCGCCGTCCTTGATCATGTAGGACGGGATGTTGACGCGCTTGCCGTTCACCTTGATGTGGCCGTGGTTGATGATCTGGCGCGCGGCGAACGGGGTCGGCGCGAACTTCATGCGGTAGACCACGGCGTCCAGGCGGCGCTCCAGCAGCTGGATCAGGTTCTCGCCGCTGTCGCCCTTGCGGCGCACGGCCTCCTGGTACAGGCGGCGGAACTGCTTCTCACCGATGTTGCCGTAGTAGCCCTTCAGCTTCTGCTTGGCCATCAGCTGCAGGCCGAAGTCGGACGGCTTCTTGCGGCGCTGGCCGTGCTGGCCGGGGCCGTACTCGCGCTTGTTGATGGGGGACTTGGCCCGGCCCCAGAGGTTGACGCCAAGGCGGCGGTCGATCTTGTACTTGGCCTGGATACGCTTGCTCATCGCTGCTCCACCAGCCGCCGGGGGCGGCCGTTTCTGATGGGGGCCGCCATTCGGCTGGCCCTTGTTGTCCCGGTAGTTCCCACGCGTGATGCCCTGTCCCCCGTAGGGTAAAAGGCAAAACCGGGGACGGGACGCCACCGAACGCCGCGCCCGCCTTCCCAGGAATGAGGGCGGCACTATACGGATCGGCGCGGCCGAGTCAAACCCTGCGCGCCCGGCCCGCGCTGTGGGGCGGCCATGCGCCAGGTAGCTACCCTAAAGATTACCCCTTCCGTCTAGGTGGTCTGCTGACGCACACTCGCACCGGTCGCAACGGACCTATGCACAAGCGGGAGGGGGTTGGGGATGTCGGTGGATTTGTCGAAGATCATCGACGTGGCGTTGGGGCTGGTCCTGGTCTATCTGGTCCTGAGCATCGTCGTCACCGCCATCACGGAAAGCATTGCCGCCGCGTTCAAGCTGCGGGCCGGGGTGCTGCGCACGGCGTTGGCCTGGCTGCTGCGGACGGAGCTGAAGGCCGGCAGCGGGGCCGCGCCGAACCAGGGCAATTATGCCGGCTTGGCCGACCAGGTGCTGGCCCACCCCCTCATCAACAACCTGGCCCAGGGCAGCGACACGCCCAGCGCCATCCCCAGCCGGGTCTTCGCCATCAGCCTGCTGGACGTGCTTCACGGAGCCCAGGCGGGGGCCGAAGGGGCGACCAGGCCGCCAGGGGACCCCGCCTTCACCTTTGCCGACGCGCAGGAGCTGGTGTCAAAGCTGCCGGATGGGGAGTTGCGGAAGAGCCTGGGCCTGGTCCTGGCCGATGCCCAGCGCCGGGCCATCGCGGCGGAGGACGCCATCGCCGCCTGGTACGACCAGATGATGGACCGGGTGGGCGGCTGGTACAAACGCAAGGTCCACGTCATCAACCTGACCGCCGGGTTCGTCCTGGCCGTGGCGGTGAACGCCAGCACCATCCACATCGTGGAGGACCTCTGGCGGGATGACGTGGCCCGCGAGGTGGCGGTGACCACGGCGCAGCAGACCATCAGCGGCCCCATGGGCGGCAGCCTGTGCGGCAAGGCGGACGCCGTCGCCACGACCGGCGGGCAGGCGCAGACCGATGCCGCCGCTGCGGTCATCCAGTGCCAGACCCAGGCGGCCATATCAGCCTATACCAGCGTCGGCTCCCTGCCCCTGGGCTGGTCCCAGGGGGCGCCTGGGGACGCGACGGGATGGGTGACCCTCGTGCTGGGCTGGCTGATCACCGGCTTCGCCCTGTCCCTGGGCGCGCCCTTCTGGTTCGACCTGTTGCAGAAGGTGGTGAAGATCCGCACCTCCATCACCGGCACGACCAACAGCCAGCCGCAGGGCGGGACCCTGCCGACACCGGTGGGCCCGACCTTGGCCATGGCGTCAACCCCCTGCGCCGCCGCTGCCATCCCCTGCCCGCCCTCGGCCCCCGCGGCAGTGGTGGACGGCACCCCCCTGCCCGACGCCCAGCCGGCCCCCTGCGCGCCGCAGCCGGTGCAGCAGCAGCAGCAGGGCTGAGGGACGGGTCAGCGTCCTTTCCCAATGCGAAAGCTCGCCTGAATCAGGTCGAACGGAGCCGCACCGTCCCCTCTCCCGGCGGGAGAGGGACAGGGTGAGGGGTGGTGCGAGCAGGACAGCAGGACCCTGTACGCAGGTTCCCCTTTCCGGAGACAGCCCAACCCCTCTCCCTGTCCCTCCCCCACTGGGGGAGGGGACGCTAGGGGCACCGTTCGGCTTGGTGATATCGGGGTGCCTGAACCCTTAAGCGCCCGGGGTGCGCTGCTTCTTGCGGCCCACCAGGGCGGCGATCAGGCCGTGGAAGGTGCGGATTTCCTGTTCGGTCAGGTGCGCCCGCTGAAGCGTGTTGCGCACGTTGCGGATCATGGAGGGGCGCTTGTCCGGGTGGGTGTAGAAGCCGGTCTGGTCCAGTTCCCCCTCCAGATGGACGAAGAGGTTGTGCAGCTCTTCCTTCGTGGCCGGGCGGCTGGCGCCGGTATGGGTGTAGCGGGGTTCCGTCTCCCCCGCCTCCCCCGCCATCCACCACTCATAGGCCACCAGCAGCACCGCCTGGGCGAGGTTGAGGGAGGAGAAGCCGGGGTTCAGCGGCACGGAGATCATGGTGTCGCTGAGGGTAATGTCGTCATTGTTCAAGCCCGTGCGCTCCGGCCCGAACATCAGGCCGACGCGGCGGCCCGCCTCCATGTGGGCACGCACCTCGGCCGCCGCCTCCCGCGGGGTGACGATGTCCTTGACCAGGTCGCGCACCCGGGCAGCGGTCGAATAGATTTTCTGAAGGTCGGATATCGCCGCCTCCGTCGTGTCGAAGACCTTCACCCCGTCCAGCACGGCGGTGGCGCCGGCGCTGGCGGAGACGGCCTTCTCGTTCGGCCAGCCGTCGCGGGGCGCCACCAGGCGCAGCTCTGTGAGGCCGCAGTTCAGCATGGCCCGGGCGCAGGCGCCGATATTCTCCCCCATCTGGGGCTGGATCAGGATCACCACCGGCCCGCCGGCGGCGATGCCCGCCGCATCCGCCTTGGCCAGTTCGCGACGGTTGGTGCCGCTGGACATGCTCTGACGACTCTCCCGCTGGGCGGCGGGTAAGGGTCAGGCCGCCGCCGTGCGGCTGTCGATACGCGCCCCGGCCCGGAACAGGCAATAGGTAATGCTGTCCGACAGGGCGTTGAAGCTGGCGTCGATGACGTTGGCGGAGACGCCGACCGTGGTCCAGCGATGGCCCGTGGCATCCGCGCTCTCAATCATCACCCGGGTCACGGCCTTGGTGCCGTCCTGGGGGGTGAGGATGCGGACCTTGTAGTCCACCAGCCGCATGCCCTCCAGCGCCGGGTAGGCGGGGATCAGGGCCTTGCGCAGGGCTTGGTCCAGGGCGTTCACGGGGCCGTTGCCCTCCGCCACGGTCATCAGGCTTTCGCCCGCCACCTCCAGCTTGGTGGTGGCCTCCGACATGGTGACCAACTCGCCGCGGGCGTTCCAGCGCCGCTCATCCAGCACGCGGAAGCTGGTCAGGTGGAAATAGTCCGGTACCTCCCCCAACGCGCGGCGGGCCAACAGCTCGAACCCGGCTTCCGCCCCGTCATAGGCGTAGCCCTCGAACTCCCGCCTCTTCACCGTGTCCACCAGCTGGCCGATGCGCGGGTCGTCGGGGGACAGGGTGATACCCACCTCCATCAGGCGGGACAGGATGTTGGAGCGGCCAGCCTGGTCCGACACCAGCACATGCCGGCGGTTGCCCACCAGGGCGGGGTCCAAATGCTCATAGCTGCTGGGGTCGCGGGCGACGGCGGAGACGTGCAGCCCGCCCTTGTGGGCGAATGCCGCCTCCCCCACATAGGGCGCGTGGCGGTTGGGGGCGCGGTTCAGCCGCTCATCCAGCAGGCGGGAGGCGTGGACGAGGCGCTTCAGCCCGTCGGGCCCCACGCCCGTCTCATACCCCAGCTTCAGCACCAGGGTGGGCAGCAGGCTGACCAGGTTGGCGTTGCCGCACCGCTCCCCCAGCCCGTTCAGGGTGCCCTGGACCATGCGCGCCCCAGCCCGGACGGCGGCCAGGGAGTTGGCGACCGCGTTCTCCGTGTCGTTGTGGCAGTGGATGCCCAAGTGGCTGCCGGGGATCGACTTGGCGACCGCCGTGACGATGGCCTCCACCTCATGCGGCAGGGTGCCGCCATTGGTGTCGCACAGCACCACCCAGCGGGCACCGGCCTCATAGGCCGCCTTTGCGCAGGCCAGGGTGAAGTCGGGGTTGGCCTTGTAGCCGTCGAAGAAATGCTCCGCGTCGAACAGCGCCTCCCGCCCCCGGGCGACGATGGCGGCGATGCTGTCGCGGATCAGGGACAGGTTCTCCGCCTGGGTGATGCCCAGGGCCATGTCCACGTGGAAGTCCCAGCTCTTCCCCACGATGCAGACGGCGGGGGCGCCGCTGTCCAGCAGGGCGTTCAGGCCGGGGTCATTGGCGGCGCTGCGGCCGGGGCGCCTTGTCATGCCGAAGGCGGTGAAGCGGGCGCGGGACAGGTTGGGCGCGTCGGCGAAGAAGGCGTCGTCCGTGGGGTTCGCGCCGGGCCAGCCGCCCTCGACGTAATCAATGCCCAGGGTGTCCAGCTCCCGCGCGATGGCGGCCTTGTCCGCCACCGTGAAATCCACGCCGGAGGTCTGGGCACCGTCCCGCAGGGTCGTGTCGTACAGGTAAACCCGGTTACTTTCGTTCATGAACGCACACCTTCACGCAACAGCGTTGCGACAATGGCCGAGCGGGCTGGCCGGATCAACCGGCTTGTGGGGTGCGGCCGGGGATGGCCGGGTTGCGGAGGGCTCGGGTCCGGGCCGGATTTTGTAAACGGCATGTGCATTGCGAGGGTGTGTCGCAGAGACCCACCAGCCGCGGGAGGCAACTGCCCGGAAGTATCAGACCCTGCGCCCTGCCCCCACACTCTGCTGCCAGCCTACCCGTGCCACGCCCGTCCCGCGCGCGGCAACAGGATCATTGCATTCCGCATGCATAGTGCAAAAACATTTGCATTTTCTAAGTTTCTGCAAAATGCAAGGACCACCAGATCAAAGCGGCTTTCTTCTAAATTCTTGATTTCCCTAAATTCAGCCGTGCCAACCGGGTTGGCACCGGATCTGCATTACTCCTCGGCATCAAGGCGCAAACGCCAAACCGAACCGATGGAGCCCACGATGTTCAAGTCCTTCGCCACCGCCGCCCTGCTCGCCGCCGCCACCGTCGCCGCCGCGGCCCCCGCCTCCGCCAACACCTCCGGCAACATCCAGCTCAAGGGCTCCGTCACCCAGAGCTGCACCATCCAGGTCCAGGACCTGGGCCAGAGCCTGAACCTGAGCGGTGGTGAGAACCAGAAGACCGTCGGCTCCGTCACCGAGACCTGCAACGCCGGCCAGGGCTACCGGATCACCCTCGCCTCCGCCAACGCTGGCAAGCTGCGCAGTGGCAACAACGCCATCGACTACCAGGTCGCGTATGAGAGCCAGTCCGGCAACCTGGGCGGCCAGATGGTGATCGACCGCGCCACTGCCCAGTTTGGCCGCAAGGCGGACCTGAAGGTCACCATCCCCGCCAGCGCCCAGTACATCGCCGGCGAATACGCCGACACCGTCACCGTGACCATCGCCGCGAAGTAAGCGCAGGCAAGGCACGGAACCCCCGCCGGGAGCCCTCCCGGCGGGGGTTTCGCGCTTCCGGCCCCTGCGACCATTCTGCCCAAGGAAACGGACCGGCCAGGGCCGTACCGCAACAATCCTGACATGCCGATGAAACGCCGCCGTCACGCGGCGGCTGTATCAGCCTACCCCGAAAGAATAGCCTCACGAAGGATCGGGGAAATCACCATGGCATCATCGTTCCGCGGCCTGTTGCTGGCGACCGCGCTGTCCACCCTGGCCCTGCCGGTGCTGGCCCAGTCCACCACCACCCTGAACGGCACCACCTTCACCAACCAGGGCCTGCAGGGCGTGGGCCGGATGGCCGCCAACCTGAAGGACAAGTTCGGGGAGACCTTCGGGTCCATCTCCGGCATGCAGATCGACCTGCGGACCTGGACCCGGCGGGCCGACGGCAGCTATGCCGCCACGCTCTATACCCTGCCGGACCGTGGTTACAACGTGAACGCCACCACCAACTACATCCCGCGCTACAATGTGGTGGACCTGACCTTCGCGCCCTTCACCGGTGCCTCCGCCACGGCCCAGAACCAGATCGGGCTGACCCTGCGGGACACGATCCTGTTCACGGACAATACGGGCACGCCCTTCACCGGCTTCGACCCCGGCACCAACGGTACGGCCCTGACCTATCGCCCGGCGGCGAACGGCCTGCCCAACCTGCCCAAGGCGGGGAATGGTCGGCTGGCCCTGGACCCGGAGGCCATCGTGCGCACCCGGGACGGCAGCCTGTGGGTCAGTGACGAGTACGGTGCCTACATCTACCGGTTCAGCGCGTCCGGCCAGCTTCTGTCCGCCATCCGCCCGCCCGAGGCCCTGATCCCCAAGCGCGCCGGGGTGGACAACTTCGCCGCCGCGGAGGGCACGCCGGCCAACCCGACCACCGGCCGCCAGAACAACCAGGGCTTCGAGGGGCTGAGCCTGTCCGCCGACGGCAAGACCCTGTTCGTGGCCCTGCAATCCGCCGCCTTCCAGGACCTGAACGGGTCCAGCGTCAACACCAGCCGCCGGAACACCAGGCTGCTGTCCTATGACGTGAGCAACCCCAGCAGCCCGGTGCTGAAGGGCGAGTGGGTGATCCAGCTGCCCCAGTACAACAACAACGGCAACCCCGCCGGCCCCCTGAACCGTGTGGCGGCGCAGAGCGAGCTGCTGGCCCTGAACAATTCCCAGTTCCTGCTGCTGTCCCGCGACGGCAACGGCTATGGCAGCGGCGCCACCCCGAACAGCAGCCCCACCAGCTTCTACCGCCGCATCGACCTGATCGACATCAGCGGCGCCACCAACATCGCCGGCACGGCCTATGACACGCCGGGCACGCCCATCGCCCCCAATGGCGTGCTGGCGGCCAGCATCACCCCGGTGCAGTT
Source organism: Aerophototrophica crusticola (assembly GCF_012913305.1). Taxonomy (NCBI): domain Bacteria; kingdom Pseudomonadati; phylum Pseudomonadota; class Alphaproteobacteria; order Rhodospirillales; family Rhodospirillaceae; genus Aerophototrophica; species Aerophototrophica crusticola. The sequence continues at coordinate 1,762,196 of NZ_CP051775.1, forward strand.
CGCCAGCTTCGTGGACATGAACGATGCGGCCCAGCTGGCCAAGTTCGGCCTGGTCAACGGTGCCGCCAACAACCCCAACTGCCGCACCCAGTGCCTGTCGGAAAAGTGGGAGGCGCTGACCCTGGCCCCGGCCCTGGACGCGGCGCGGCCGGACGACTTCTTCCTGTTCGTGGGCAACGACAACGACTTCGTGACCCAGGACGGCTTCCAGGCCGGCGCCGCCTATCGGGACGCGTCGGGTGTCGAGAACGACACCATGCTGCTGGCCTACCGGCTGACCCTGCCCACCTATGTGGACCCGCTGGCCAGCGAGAGCCAGCAACTGACCGGCGGCCTGCTGGGCCAGGCGCTGATGGAGACGGGCCTGTCCAGCCAGCGCGCGGCGGCGGCCGACCAGACCGGCCGCACCCAGGCCATCCGTGGCGGCTTCGCGGGCAACCGCAAGCAGGGGAGCTTCGACCTGGCCGCCGGGGGCGACTGGGCCAGCGCGGACCGTAGCGACTCCGCCAGCCGCCTGTCCAAGCCGGAGGGGTGGAGCCTGGGCGCGGGGGCCGATTATGCCGTCACCGACACGCTGCGGGTCGGCGTCGGTTTCGGCTATGCCGACATGGATGGTGACTTCGGCGATCTGGGCGAGGCGCGGGGCAAGAGCTGGGGCGTGGGCCCCTATGCCACCCTGGCCCTGCCGGGCGGCTTCTACGCCGATGTCAGCTATCGCTATGTGGACGTGAAGCTGGACGGCATCCGCCGCAACAGCTTTGCCTATGGCCTGACCGCCACGGGTGAGACGGAGGGCACCGGCCATTCCGTCGCGGTGGAGCTGGGCAGCGTGCTGGAGTCGGGTGGCTGGCGCTTCGGCCCGGTGCTGGGCGTGAAATACGACCGGCTGAAGCTGGACGCCTGGAACGAGGGCAGTGCCATCCACCTGAACCTGGACCATCCCGGCCAGACGGTGAAGCAGACCACCCTGAACCTGGGCGGCCACCTGTCGACCAGCGTCGATCTGGGCGGTGGCATGGCCCTGGTGCCGGAATTGCGCGCCGGCTACCAGGCCGACGTGTCGAAGGATGACACCCGGTCCTACACCACCGTCCTGTCCACCCGCCGCACCAGCCCGCTGGGCAGCCAGACCGCCCTGTTGGCGGCGCCGGACGACAGCGGCTGGCGCGTGGGCGCCGGCCTGGGCCTGGCGGTCAGCCAGGGCGTGACCCTGCTGGTGAACGGGGAGACCCTGTTCGCCCGCGGCGACGACCCGGACCTGGCCGTGGGCGCCGCCCTGCGGGTCGGGTTCTGACAGGGCTGAAAGGCAAGACCCCCGCCGGGAGCGGCGGGGGTCTTCGTTTGTAGGTCGGATTAGCGAAGCGTAATCCGACGCAACCGCGGCCCTTGGACCGTCGGATTACGGCGCGTCCGCGCCTAATCCGACCTACGGTCAGTCCTGGAACTTGTTGTCCTTCGGGAAGCCGTTGGGGGCCATCTTGCCAGGGGTGCCGCGGTCGGCGATCCAGGCGTTCAGTTCCGGCTGGGCCACCGTGCGGGTCTTGCCAGCCGTGCCGCCCATGGTCCAGGAGATGCCGTCGGCCAGCTTGAAGACCATCAGGTCGGACAGGCTGGCGTCCTTGTATTTCTGGAGCGCCACACCCTTGCCGCGGGCCATGACGGGGAGCTGTTCCAGCGGGAAGACCAGGAGCTTGCGGTTGTTGCCGATGACGGCCACCGTGTCGCCCTCCACCGGTATGGCCAGCATGGCCCTGGAGCCCTCATCGCCCACGTTCAGCACCTGCTTGCCGGCGCGGGTCTGGGCCACGACCTCGTCCGCCTCCACCTGGAAGCCGCGGCCGTCGGTGGCGGCGACTATCAGCTTCTGGCCCGGGCGGTGGCGCAGCACATGGATGATCTCGGCGTCGGCCAGGTCCACCATCAGCCGTACCGGTTCCCCGAAGCCGCGGCCGCGGGGCAGCTTGTCGGCGGACAGGGTGTAGAACTTGCCCGTGCTGGCGAAGAGCAGGATCTTGTCCGTCGTCTCCGCATGCAGGACGAACTTCTCCTTGTCGCCCTCCTTGTACTTGGCCTCCGCGGCCTCGGCCGGGGTCAGGTGCTTGGAGACGGCGCGGATCCAGCCCTTTTCCGACAGGAACACGGTGATCGGCTCCCGCTCGATCAGGGCCTCCACCGGCACGGCGATGTCGGCCGGGGCGTCCGCGATCTCCGTCCGGCGCTCCCCCAACGCGGTAGAGCGGCCGAACTTCTTGTCCATCTCCGCCACTTCCTTGGAGATGGACTTCCAGCGCTTGCGCTCATCCTCCAGCAGGGCTTGCAGGCCCTCCCGCTCCTTGGTCAGGGCATCGTGCTCCTTCTTGATCTCGAATTCCTCGAGCTTGCGCAAGGAGCGCAGGCGCATGTTCAGGATGGCCTCGGCCTGCACGTCGGTCAGGCCGAAGCGGGCCATCATCTCCTTCTTCGGCTCATCCTCCTCGCGGATGATCCGGATCACCTCATCGATGTTCAGGTAGGCGATCAGGTAACCCGCCAGCACCTCCAGCCGATGGTCGATCTGGGCCAGCCGGTGGCGGGAGCGGCGGATCAGCACCTCCTGCCGGTGGTCCAGGAAGGCGCGCAGCACCTCGTGCAGGGTCATGACGCGCGGCACCAGGCCGCCATCCAGCACGTTCATGTTCAGGCTGAAGCGGGTCTCCAGGTCCGTGTTGCGGAACACCTGTTCCATCATCACGGCCGGGTCCACGTTCCGGCTCTTCGGCACGATGACCAGCCGGACGTCTTCCGCCGATTCCTCCTTGATGTCTTCCACCAGCGGCAGCTTCCGCTCCGCCAGCAGGTCGGCCATCTTCTCGATCAGCTTGGACTTGCCGACTTGGTATGGGATCTCCGTGACCACCACCTGCCAGGTGCCCTGCCCCAGCGGCTCCTTGTGCCACTTGGCGCGCAGGCGGAAGGAGCCACGGCCGGTGCGGTAGGATTCGCGGATGACATCCTTGCTCTCCACCAGCACGCCGCCAGTGGGGAAGTCGGGGCCTGGGATCCACTGTACCAGCTCGTCCACCGTCACCGGCCGGCGTTTCTCCGGGACGGGCAGCAGTTCCCGCTCGATGATCAGGTTCAGGGCACCGCAGATCTCCCCCACATTGTGGGGCGGGATGCTGGTGGCCATGCCCACGGCGATGCCGGCAGAGCCATTGGCCAGCAGGTTCGGGAAGGCCGCCGGCAGGACGACCGGCTCCTCCTGCTCCCCGTCATAGGTGGGGCGGAAATCCACCGCGTCGTCGTCGATGCCGGAGAGCATGGCCTTCGCCACCTCCGTCATCTTGGCCTCGGTGTAGCGCATCGCCGCCGGGTTATCGCCGTCGATGTTGCCGAAGTTGCCCTGCCCCTCCACCAGCGGATACCGGGCGGCGAAGTCTTGGGCCAGGCGCACCAGCGCGTCATAGACGGACTGGTCGCCGTGGGGGTGGAACTTGCCGATCACGTCACCCACCACGCGGGCGCATTTCTTGGGCGGCGTGCTGGGGTCCAGCTTCAGCTGGCTCATGGCGAACAGCAGCCGCCTGTGCACCGGCTTCAACCCGTCGCGCACGTCCGGCAGCGAGCGGGAGACGATGGTGGACAGGGCGTAGGACAGGTACCGCTCGCCCAGGGCTTCGGCGAGGCGCTTGTCCAGGATCTCGAGTGCGGCGTCAGTCATGCCGGGTTTGTACCAGATGTGGTGTGCGTGCGGGTATAGCGTTCTACGAATCGCGTGCGGGCCGGCGGCATCTCCGCATGCCGTTGGGCGAAGACGTGGCGGTCCAGGAAATGCCCGGTCAGGGCCAGGCCTTGCGCCACCTCCCGCGCACCGCCAGCCGACTGCCCCACCAGGAAGCCGGGCAGGGCCAGGAGCTTGTCCTTGAAGGGTTCACCGGCCGTCAGGCTGACGGCGCGGCCGGTGCGGGGGCTGACATAGGCGAGGTAGTCGTTGCCCGACGGGGGCTGGCCGGTGCTGGCGCAGACCGACAGGTCCAGGCCGAACCCGGCCTCCTCCAGCAGGCCCAGCTCCCACCGCACATAGACCTCCCCCAAAAGTCGGTGGGCAGGCTGCGCAGCAGGGAGGAGGTGGCGTCATACAAGGCGGGGTGCGGTTCCCGCTCCGGCAGGATGGCGTCAACCAGGGCGCAAGCCGCGGACAGGGCGGCCAAACGGGTTGGGTCGTCCATCACGGCGGCGGCGTGGGCCTTCGCCATCTCCAGCGCGTAATGGCCGAGCTGGTCGGAAAGGCGGGCCTTCCAGGAGGCCTGGAGCAGGTTGCCGGGCTGGAGCAGCGGGCGCTGCCGCGACCCCTGCCCGCCATGCACAAGCCCGACATGGCGGCCATGGCCGCGGGTCAGCAGCACGGCCAGAGCCGCCGTTTCCCCATGGGGCTTGGCGGAGAGGAGGATGCCCTCATCGACCCAGCCTTCCATGTGCAGCGCCCTCCACCGTTCCCGGCCCTTATATGGGAACGATAGTAGAACAGAGCAACCGTGGGGGCCAGCGTGATGGTGGGCGGCGTCTTCAGTTGAGCTCGTTGCCAGATAGGTCGAACGGCATCGAAGCGTCCCCTCCCCCTGAGGGGGAGGGACAGGGAGAGGGGTTAGGACATTTCCGGAAAGGGAAACCTGCAAATAGGAGTCTGCTGTCCTGATCGCACCACCCCTCACCCTGTCCCTCTCCCCCTGGGAGAGGGAACGCAGGAGCGGCGTTCAGCCTTAAGCCAAGCGTGGCCGGCACTTGCTCAGGTTCTTACTTCGTCTGCGCTTCCCCGACCGTGTCGGCGACGAAGGCGCTGCGTTCGCCCATGGGCTTCTCCGGGCCCGTGGTGGTGTCCTTCTTGGTCTGGTGCTCCATCTCCGCGTCCAGCTCCGCCCCCAGCAGCACGGCGTAGGCGCCGAGGTAGAGCCAGAGCAGCAGGATGATGCCAGCCCCCAGGGAGCCGTAGGTGGCGTTGTAGTCGGCGAACTTGGAGATGTAGATGGAGAAGGCGATGGAGCCGGCCAGCCAGAGCAGCGTGGCCGCGGCGGCACCCCAGGTGATCCACCGCCATTTCGGCGTGGCCCGGCAGGGGCCGTAGCGGTAGAGCACGGCCAGGGCCAGGATCAGTGCCGCGCCCAGCAGGGGCCAGCGCAGGATGCGCACCGCCCACTCCACCACCTGCCCCAGCCCGATGAAGTGCAGGGCGGCGGGCACGGCGATGACGATGCCGATGGTCACGACCAGCAGCATGATGGCGCCCAGGGTCAGGGTCAGGGCCGTGGCGGTGAACTTGAGGAAACTGCGCTTCTCCTCCTCGTCATAGGCGATGTTCAGGGCGGACATCATGGACTTGATGCCGCCGGCCGCACTCCACAGGGCCAGCACCAGGCTGGAGACGAGGCCGAAGCTGAGGGCGCCGCTGTTCTGGGAGGCCAGGTTCTGCAACTGGCCCTGGAGCACCTGCAACCCATCCGGCGGCAGCACGCCGGACAGGCTGTTGACGTGTTCCGGGATGCTGGCGGGGTCGGCCACAAGGCCATAGATGGCGATGGTTGCCGACATGGCCGGGAAGATGGCCAGCAGGCTCAGGAAGGCCACCCCCGCCGCGACGATGCTGATGTTGTCGCGGCTCGACTCGCTCCAGGTCCGCTTCAGGATATCCCACCAACCTTTGGCCGGGATCTGTGTCGGGGTGTCGGCGTGGCGGCCACGGCTGTGGTCGTCTGCGGTCCCGGTATGCGACATGCTAAGGCTCCCCTCGGGTTCAGGCGGTCGCCTCGCGAAAGGCATGCAGGCGGGCGTGGGTGCGCTCCACCTCGTGGTAGCGGCCGCCCAGGGCGATGCGGACATCGTCCGGCAAGGGGCGGCGCAGGGCAGAGCGGAATCGGGCCAGGGTCTCCTCCTCCGCCTTGTCCACGGCGCGGAGGATGGCGGCCTCGTCGTTGCTGCCGACCAGCTCCTCCACCTTCTGCCAGAGCTTCACCCAGTCGCCGGTGGGGGCGTGGCCATGGATGGAGCCGAAGCCCAGCCGCTCCGACTCGGCCTGGAGCAGTTTGGCCGTGGTGCCCCGCTCCTCCGCCGCCAGGCGCAGCACGGTGCGCACCCGCCCCTCCGGCAACGAGGCGCCGGCTTGGCGCAGGGCCTTGGTGGCTTGGCGGGCGATGCCCGTCAGGTCGGCCAGCAGGTCGGCGATGTCGGTTTCCACCGGCGTGGCGGTGAGGGTCAGTTCCTTGCCGCCGCGGTCGCCACGCCCGATCTCGATCAGCATCCAGGCGAGCCCGGCCCCCATCAGCAGCAGGGGCAAGGGGTTCCGGCGGATCGCGTCGCCCACGGGATGGGGCCGCCCCTCCGCCATGCTGCGCAGCATCTCAAGCCCGTCGCGGGCGACGTTGGCCGGGCGCAGACGGCGGTCGAGGTCGGCCATGCGGCTGTTCAGCCGGGCGCGGATGGCCTCGATGTCCTCGTGGATGTCATGGGGGCGCGAGCCGGTGCGGTTCGAGTCCTGGTCTGCCGACGCCATCGCCGTTGATCCCCTGTTCCGTTCGTCGGACAGGGACAACAGGGAAGGGATTCCTTGGGTTCCGCCCGGCGGACCCCGCGGCGTGGAAAGGCGGGCGATGCCAGGCCCTCACGCCGCCGCGGTCAGGTCCGACAGCTTTTCCAGCAGGTAGTCGATGTCGTCGCTGGCCAGTTCCTCGAACTGGGTCAGGATGCGCTCCAGCATGCGGCGACGGTGCCGCTCCAGGTCGCGGTCGCCGCCGTCGAACTCCGTCTCGCTGGCCACGTCCAGGGCGATGCGCATGGCCGGGTAGAGCTTGGGCGGCAGGCCGGTGCGGTCGAACAGGGACTTCATGCCCATCTTGCCCGCGTCATGGATCAGCAACCGGCTGTTCACCAACGGCACGCCGCCGAGCTGGGCCATGGCCATCTCGAAGAAGGGCACGTCGCCCATGCAGAGCGCCCGGACCATCAGCGACGGGGTCAGCCGGTTCCCGCGCTTGAGCTGGGTGACGAGCTTTTCCAGCTCCGCCTCCCCCGCCCCGCCGACGAGGCCGTAGGTCGCCTTCTCCCGCGTTTGCAGGACGATGTCCGTGGCCATGTCCGCCGGCAGCTCATGCTTGGCGACGAGCCGTTCCTTGAGCTGCTCCGACACCAGGGCGACCAGCCGCTCCGCCACCGTCACCGGCAGCTTGGCCCGGTTGACCATGGGGCCGGCCACCGACTCGCTGCCCGCGAAGCGGTCCAGGGCGCGGCCCATCTGCGACTCGGTCACCTTGGCCGACTCGTTCCCCATCAGGGCGGCGACCGCCTTTTCCGAGCCAGTCTCCACCAACACGCCGGCCACCGCCTCCGACACCTCGGCGCGCTTGGCCACCGCCGCCTGCTTGTCGGAGGAGCCGGTGCGGATGATCTCAACGAGGTCGCAGTCGGTCAGGACGGTGCTGACCTCGATGAAGGGGAGCGAGACCTGCTCCACGTCCCGCGCCATGGACAGGGCCACGTCGCGGGGCAGGTTGGGGTTGGATTTCAGGCTGTCGGCCAGGGCCGCACGCACCTGGGTCGCGACGTCACGCGCCAGGATGCGGACGATGTCCTCTGCCAAGACCCGTTCGGACGGGGAGAGGCCCTGCGCGCCGAAATGGCTCGCGACCTTCCCGGCCATCTCGGCCCGGGTGGTGGGGGACGGGTCTTGCAGCAGGCGCTGGACGTCCTGCTTGCTCAAACTCTCTGACATGGGATGGACGCATCCTCCCTCGGGGCCGGGATCGCGCGTCGGCCCGGCTACTCCCTTCTATTTAGTCCAGGAGCATCCGTTTTGCGAACGGCAAAAAGCGGTCAATGAGGGGACGGGGCCTGTACTTGTGCTCAGGCCGTGTCGCGGTGGCCGGACAGCTTCACGAACTGGCGCCGGATTTTGCGGCCCAACGGCTCCGGCGTGACCTTTTCCAGCACCTGGATCTGCTGTCGGGTCGTGGGGGCCAAGCGGTAATAGGGGTTGCGGCCGGCCTGGCGGTAACGGGCGGCCAGGCCCACGCTGGCAGCCACGCCGCGCAGGGCGCTGAACACCAGCCCGTTGTAGGCGCCCTTCAGGGTCCAGGCGGCGGCGGACATGGCAAGGGTCGCGGCGGAGGTGCCGAACTTGTACTCCATGTAAAGGCTGTTGCGGACGGCGTAGAAATAGCGCCCGCCCGTCCACGCCACCCGCTTCTCCGGTTGCACCTTGTGCCGCACCACGGCGGTGGCCAGGTAGCGCAGCCGGTAGCCGGCGTTGATCAGCCGGTAGGACAGGTCCTTCTCCTCGCCCAGGAAGAACAGGCTCTCATCATAGCCGCCCACCTGCTCGAAGGCGGCGCGGCGGATGGCGTGGCTGCATCCGCAGTACTGGGTGGCCTCGAAACCGAAGGCGGCCTGGGGCTTCAGGGCGGCCGGATAGCACCAGGACTGCCAGTCATCCTCGCCGTTGAAGTAGTTCATCACTCTGAAGGCCACGACGGCCAGGGTAGCGTCCTTCTCCAGCGCGCCGACGGCCAGGGCCACCGTGTCCTCATGCTCGAAGATGGCATCGTTGTCCAAGGCCACCACGTAGCGGGAGCTGCCCAGCCGCGTGGCGGCGTTGCGCCCACCGGCCACGCCCAGATTCCGCGGGGAACGGTGAATGCGAACGCGCGGTTCGTCGGCGAAGCGGGCCTGGATGGTGTCGATGCAGTCCGCCGTGCTGTTCTGGTCGAACAGGATGACCGTCGGCGCCACCCCCTGCTGGGCAAGGGCGCTCTCCACCGCGGCGATGGTATCCTGGGTACGATTATAGGACAGGATGATGATGTCCACGTCCGGCCCAACGCACGATGTCGGGTCACTGGTGGGAATCGCCACGGCGGTGCTCCTGTTTCCCGAAGTCGGGACGCGCAATCATCGGACTTTTGCTGTGCACAATGATAACAAGACAGGTCCCTTCCACTCCGCGGCGCATCCGGCCAATCCCCCCTCTTCTTGCGTAGGCCCGAAAGGGTCACAGCCGGGTTAGGCCTGAAATTCTCCGACTCGTGCCTTTGCTTGGTTTTTACTCAATCGCTGGAACGGCGATAGTGCATCGCATCACGACCCGCACCTGCCGGGCCGGATCGCGCCCCAAAAAGGGGGTATCATGCTGGTCGAGACCACCGCCGCCGTTCAGCCGCGAACCACGCCCTACCCCGGCGCCTTCCCGGCGCTTGAGGTCCCCGTCGTCCTGATCCTGTTCAACCGGCCGGAGGCGACGGCCAGGACCCTTGAGGCTATCGCCGCTGTCCGGCCCAGGCAGCTGTACGTCATCGCCGACGGGCCACGCCCGGGGCACCCCACCGACCCCGCCCGCTGTGCCGCGGCCCGCGCCGTCATCGACCGGGTGGACTGGCCGTGCGAGGTGCTCACCGACTTCGCCGACACGAACCTGGGGACACGGCACCGGGTGGCATCCGGCCTGTCGAAGGTCTTCGCGGCGGTGGAAGAGGCCATCATCCTGGAGGATGACTGCATCGCCAGCCCCACCTTCTTCCGATTCTGCGCGGAACTGCTGGAGCGCTACCGGGACGACCCCCGCGTCTTCGCCATCTGTGGCCGCACGTCGGTGGCGGGGTCACGGCGCAACAAGGATTACAGCTATTTCTATTCCAACCTCTTCGCCAGTTGGGGCTGGGCGGGCTGGCGACGGTCCTGGCAACATTTCGACATGGAGATGTCGGCCTGGCCCCAGATGCGGCGGGAAGACAGGTTGATGGACCTGTTCAACGACCGGGCGGCGGCCCGGTTCTGGACCTCCACCCTGGACCTGCTGGCGGCGGACCGGCTGAATTCCTGGGCCTACCGTTTCCAGCTCGCCTGCTGGGCGGCCAATGGGCTGGTGGTCAAGCCCACCTGCCATCTGGTGAGCAACATCGGCTTCGGTGACGACGCCACCCTGACCAAGGACGTGATCCCAGGGATCAATGACCTGGCGGGGCACATGCGGTTCCCGCTGAAGCATTTCCCGGTGATGATCCCGGACCGGCTGTCCGACCTGGACAATCTGCGGCGCGGCTATTACCGGCCGCTGCACAGGAAGGCGTGGTTCAAGATGCGGCGGATCGCGCAGCGCTTCTCAGGCAGCGCCCCGAAGCTGCCGGCCTGAGGGTCACGCGACGCCGCGCTTTTCCCGCTGGCGGCGGCGCAGGCGGCGCATGGCCAGTTCCACGCGGGAGATGTGCTCCTCCACCGACACATAGGCCTCAGACGTGACCTCCAGCGCCCGGTCCTCATAGGCGTTGGTGTCGGGGTGGTCCTGCTGCCATTGGGCGATGGTGGCGTCCCGCTGCTGGAGCAGCTGGACGACCAGGGGCCGGTACAGCCGCATCAGGGCGGTGATCCAGCGGTTCAGGGGCCAGGACGGGCGGGCGTGGTCGATGACGAAGCCGTCCAGCATGCGGACCGCATCCGCCGCCGCGTACCAGGTCTCCCCCGTCACCCAGCGGTTGGTGGTGAACAGACGGATGGGGCGGCCGGCCTTGTCCATGGAGATGCCGACCAGGTGGCAGAGGGCGTCATTCCCGTCGGGGTCCGGCTTCAGGTCCGGCAAGTCCAGGGGCTTCACCCCCTCCGGCATGCCCAGGGGGCGCAGGAACGTGTGGAAATGACCATGCTCCCCGTCCACCCGCTCCTCCGGCGGATGGGCATGGTAATAGTACTGGGCGTGGTATTCCGGGTCGTAGACGTCGTTGCTGGGGTAATGGCGCCATTCATAGAAGGGGCCGGCGCCGCGCAGCAGCTCCCCCACCATGGTGTCGCCGGTCTTCGCCAGGACGCGGGTGCACAGCATCACCTCCCGCCCGGCATCGGACAGGGCTTCCAGCTCTTCCTGCGGCAGCAGCTCAAGGTCGATCATGCCAGGTGCCCCGGGGCGCCCGCCCGCCTGCGGGACGCACAAGCCCCTAAGGTAGGTGGGGCCATGGGAAATGCAAACCCCTGTCCATCCTGCGGACAGATTGTCCCAGCAGGGCGTGTTCCCGCTGCCTGGCGACACGCTCCGGCGGTAGCCGCCGCCGCGCCCGCCCATGCGGGCGAAGCCAAGCCGCGGATGCGGCGCCGGCGATTGAGGCGCGCATAAACCACCTCACGGCGCCAGCCCGGCCTCCTTCAACGCCGCGACGGCGCCAGGGTGCAGCGGGGCGGAGCGGCCAAGGTTGGCCAGCGTGTCCACCTGCAAGCCTTCCAGGGCGGGATGCTCCCCGCGTAGCGTGTCGAACTCGTCCAGCACGGCCTTCACCAGGGCGTGCACCAACGATTCGTCCGCCTTGGCCGTCGTGACCAACGTCGCGATCAGGCCCACCGTGGGGATGTCCGTGTCGATGCCGGGATATAGGCGCGCCGGGATCCGGGTGGTGACGAACCAGGGCCGCTCCGCCAGCAGCTTGCGCATGGCATCGCCAGCCAGGGGAACCGGCACGGCGCCACAGTCGGTCACCGCGTCGCGGATGGCACCGTTGGGATGGCCCACGGCGAAGACGGCCACGTCCACCCGCCCCTCGCAAAGGGCAGCCACCGCCTCTGGCGAGGGCAGGTCTTGTGTCTCCGCGAACTTGCCGGCCCCGGCGGCGGCAAGCACCGTCTCCGCCAAGCCGCGCAGGGCGGAGCCCTTCGGCCCCAGGCTGACCCGCTTTCCCGCCAGCGCTTCCGGCCCGGTCACGCCGGCCTCCGGGCGGGCCAGGATGGTCAGCGTCTCCGCATGCAGGGACATGACGGCGCGCAGGTCGGCGAAGGGGCCGGCGGCGGCGAAGCGCCCCTCCCCCTTCAGGGCTTGGTACTGCCAGTCCGACTGCACCAGGGCGAAATCCAGCAAGCCGGCGCGCAGGGCGGTGAGGTTTTCGACAGAACCCTCCGTCGCCTCCACCAGGCAGCGGGGGCCGTTGCGCCCGACCTCATCGTTCATCACCCGACAGAGGGCGCCGCCGACGGGGTAATAGAGGCCGGTGACGGCTCCCGTCCCCAGGACGACGGGTGCCCTCGCCGGGGCCGGCGCGGGGTCGGGGGCCGACGGCTTCGTCTGGGCGGCCGCCGGGAAAGCCAGGAAGGCGAGGCTGGCGGCCAGGATGCCGAGGCGACGGGCCGGGGCGAACGGGGGGAAGGACATGTGCGGGAGCGCTCTGGGGTAAGGTCAGCGGGACGCGGTGGCCAGCGGGTCGAGGTCGGTGTTGGCGGCACCCTGGCGCAGCGTCCACTCCACGACCCGGCGGAGTACCGTTTCCAGCGCCGTGTCGAAGGCCTGGATCACCTGGGCGAAGTTCGGGCCCGCGGCGGGCACCTGCGCCTCGAAGGTGTCGCTGGCGACGATGGTGCGGCGGGGCATGCGCACCAGCTTGGCATTGATCCGGACCATGGCCGCGGGGATGCCAGTGCCAGGCGCGCCGGCGCCATAGTCCGCCGCGAAGTCCCGCAGGTCTGTCTTCAGCACGAAGTCGGACCGGAGGCCCGAGGCCTCGATCCCCACAGCGACGATGCGGTTGCTGTTCTCCAGCGACTCCACCAGCAGGAGCTGGACCATTTCCGGCGCCGTGTCGATCCAGTTGGCATCGGCGAAATAGGTGATGCGGTTCCCGTCCTGCCCCAAGGCGATGCGGGTGGTATTGATGGCGGTGTTGGAGAGCGGCGTCTCCACCAGCAACTGCCAGGGCACCCGCGGCAGGCCGGCGGAGAACTCCCGCGCCGGGGTCAGGGTGTACAGGTTCGGCGGGCGGCCGGCGTCCAGCAGGCGGGTCGCGTTGCAGCCGGCAAGCGGCAGGGCCGCGGCGGCGGCCAGCAGGCCACGCCGGGACAGTCTGGGGGTCGGGGTCATTTCACCTCCACGCCTTCGCTGCCGCCGAAGATCAGTTCCGACGGGTCACGCTCCAGCCGCCCGGTGACGCGGGAGAGCTTGGCCGCCAGGTCCTGAAGGTGGACCAGCAACTGGCTGAAATCATAAAGGCCGGTGTTGGTGAAGTCGCGGATGGGCTCCCGGTTCTCGGCGATCAGGGCCTGCAACTCGTTCGATGTCTTCACCAGGGATTGGGTGAGCTTCTTCAGCTCCTTCGTGGTGTCGGCAAGCTCCCCGGAAATGGCCGTGGCGTCCTTGCCGACGGAACCCACGGTCTGGTTCGCGGTCTTCAGCAGGACCTGCGCCTCCCCACCCAAGGTGGCGAGCTGCCCGCGCAGGTCGACGATCAGCTTGTTGGTGTTGTCCAGCGTGGCGTTCGCCCCGGCGCTGGCGTCGGCGAGGTTGGCAAGCAGGGTGGAGATGGATTGCTGGTTCTTGTCGTCCAGCAGTTCCGACAGGCGGCTGGAGATGGTGATCAGGTTGGCGAAGACCTCCGGCGCCCGGTCCAGCAGGGAGGCGATGGAGCTGGGCCGCGACTTGATCACCGGGATGCCGGACACCTGCTCCCGCAGCAGGGGTGCCGCTTGCGAGCCGCCGGCGATCTCCACATACACGCCGCCGGTGACGCCCACCGGTTCCAGGCTGGCGATGGCGTCGGTCTTGATGGGGGTGTCGCGCGGGACCTCGACGGTGACGCGCACCTCCTCCACATTCTCCGGGTTGATGCGGATGTCGCCGACCGTGCCCACGGCCACGCCGCGGTAGCGCACCGGGCTGCCGGTGACGAGGCCGGTCACCGAGCCGGTGAAGTTGATGTAATAGGCCTGCCGGTCCTCGTTGAGCTGGACCCGCGCCAGCCAGACCACGAAGACGAACAACGCCGCCGCCAGGGCGAGGACGAACGCCCCGACCAGGGTATAGCTGGCCCGTGTCTCCATCCCTGTCCTACCCTTCCCTGGAATCTGCCGCGCCGCCATGGGCGGCGACCGCGGCACGCCCGCGGGGCCCGTGGAAATAGTCCTTGATCCAGGGATGCGTCTCCTGGAGCAGCGAATCGATGGTGCCCACGATCAGCCGTTTGTCGATCAGAACAGCGATACGGTCGCAGATTGCATAAAGGCTGTCGAGGTCGTGGGTCACCATGAAGACGGTGAGGCCCAGGCTCTTCTGCAGGCTGCCGATCAGCTCGTCGAAGGCGGCGGCGCCGATGGGGTCCAGCCCGGCCGTGGGTTCATCCAGGAACAGGATTTCCGGGTCCAGCGCCAGGGCGCGGGCGAGGCCGGCGCGCTTGCGCATGCCGCCCGACAGCTGGGACGGGTACTTGGCCGCCGCGTCGGGGGCGAGGCCCACCATCCCCACCTTCACCCGGGCGATGTCCTCGATCAGGTCCGGCGGCAGGGTCGTGTGCTCCTGCAACGGCACCTTGATGTTCTCCAGCACCGTCAGGCTGCTGAACAGCGCGCCGTCCTGGAACAGCAGGCCCCAGCGGGATTGGAGGTTCAGCCGGTCCCGGTCGGATAGGTTCAGCGCGTCCTTGCCCAGCACCTCGATGCTGCCGGCGCTGGGGCGCAGCAGGCCGACGATCTGCTTCAGCAGCACGGACTTCCCGGTGCCGGAGCCGCCCACCAGGCCCAGCACCTCCCCCTTGCGCACGTCCAGGTCCACCCCGGCATGCACCACCTGGGCGCCGAAGCGGGTGTGCAGGCCCCGCACCCGGATCACGGGCGGCGCGCTGTCGGCCGGGCCCATGGCCTCAGACCCCGAGGTAGGAGAAAAGGACGGAGAAGAACGCATCGATGACGATCACCAGGAAGATGGACACCACCACCGAGCGGGTGGTCAGCAGGCCCACGCTCTCCGCGCTGCCGCTGACGCGCAGGCCTTCGTAGCAGCCGACGAGGGAGATCACCATCGCGAACACCGGCGCCTTGGACAGGCCGACGAACAAATGCTCCACCGGCACGGCCAACTGCATCTGCCGCAGGAACTGGCCGAAGGTGATGTCCAGGTAGAAGTACGCCATCACCGCGCCGCCGAACAGGGCCACGATGCCGGCGTAGAAGCCCAACAGCGGCAGGGCCACCATCAGCGCCAGCATGCGGGGCAGGACCAGCATCTCCACCGGGTCCAGGCCCAGGACGCGCATGGCGTCCACTTCCTGGTTCACCTTCATGGTGCCGATCTGGGCGGTGAAGGCGCTGCCCGACCGGCCGGCCACGATGATGGAGGTCATCAAGATGCCGATTTCCCGCAGGACGCCGATGCCCAGCAGGTTGACCACATAGATCTCCGCCCCGAAACGGCGGAGCTGGTCCGCCCCCTGGTAGGCCAGGACGACGCCGATCAGGAAGGACAGGAGCCCGACGATCGGCAGCGCGTTCAGGCCCACCTGCTCCAGGTGGAAGGCGAAGCTGGTCAGGCGGATGCGCCCGGGCCGTCGCAGCAGCCGCAAGAGGGTGACGGTGACGAGGCCCAGGAAACTCAGCAGCTCCGCCCCGGATTGCAGGGCGCCGATGGTGGCCTTACCCGTGCGCTGGACCAGGTCGAGGGCCGGCTTGTGCGGCGGGGGCTGGGCGCAGTCCAAGCGCGCGGCACGCTGCACCTCCTTCAACAGGTGGCACAGGTCGGGCCGGGCGCCGACCACGGCGACATTGTGCCCCTGGTCCCGCAGGCGGCGGATCAGGCGGTCGATCAACAGGGACCCGGCCGTGTCCAGGGCGGACAGGTCGGACAGGTCCAGGCAGACATTGGCACCCGACCGGCCCGGGTCGGCCGTGCGCAGGCGTGGTTCCAGCATGGCGACAGCCGCCAGGTCCCAGCGCCCGGCGGCGGCCAGGACCCACTGGTCGGCCTCCCAGGCCATGCTGATGCTGCCGGTCTCGCCAGCCATGTCCTTCCCGCGGCGCACAATCGGTCCGGGCCACTTGACATGAGCCCGGCGGAGCGGTCAACAGCGGCACACCAAACGGAGGGGGTGTGCGCGATGTGGCGCGCCCGGACCCTTCCCCCGTAAGATGCCGTTGCACCGCCGGCAGGACAACTGCCGGCCCACGACGCGAAAGCCCGCCATGGACCTCCGCCAGCATATCCGCACCGTTCCCGACTTCCCCAAGCCGGGCATCCTGTTCTACGACATCTCCACCCTGCTGGCCCATGGCCCCGCCTGGAAGGCCACGGTGGAGCAGTTGGCCGACGCGGTACGGCCGCACAAGCCCGACCTGCTGGTGGGCATCGAGTCCCGCGGCTTCCTGACCGCCGCCCCCCTTGCCGTCGCGCTGGAGATCGGCTTCGTCATGGTGCGGAAGAAGGGCAAGCTGCCGGGGGAGACGATCCGCTTCACCTATGAGCTGGAGTACGGCAGCGACACGGTGGAGATCCAGAAGGATGCCATCCAGCATGGCCAGCGGGTGGTGGTGCTGGACGACCTGCTGGCCACCGGCGGCACCATGGCCGCCGCCATCCACCTGCTGCGCATCGCCGGCGCCGACGTGCGCGCCGCCGCCTTCGTCATGGAGCTGGACTTCCTGGAAGGCCGGAAGCGACTCGACGTGCCGGTGACGAGTCTGGTGCGGTACGAGAGCTAAGGCCGCCCCACCTCGCTCTCGTGCCAGCGGCCCAGCAGGCGCTTCTGGACCCAGGACAGCAGGGCGAAGATCATCACACCCAGGGCGGCCAGCAGGAACAGGGCGGCGAACAGGCGGGGGATGTTCAGGCGGTTGCCGGACTCGATGATCCGCCACGCCAAGCCCGAGGCGGTGCCGCTGCCGGCCACGAACTCCGCCACCACGGCCCCGATGAGGGCGAGGCCGCCGGACACCTTCATGCCGGCCAGGATGTAGGGCAAGGCGGAGGGGAACTGGAGCCGCCACACCACCTGCCAGCGGCTGGCGCCGTAGAGGCGGAACAGGTCGCGCAGGTTGGGGTCCACCGCCGCCAGGCCCAGGGTGGTGTTCGACAGGATGGGAAAGAAGGCCACCACCCAGGCCAGGATCAGCAAGGCGAGGTTCACCCGCTCATACCCCACCCAGATGATGACCAGCGGCGCGATGGCGACGATGGGCGTGACCTGGAGCACGACGGCATAGGGATAGAGGGCGGCGGCCAGCAACCGGCTCTGCGCGAACAGCATGGCCAGGGCCACGCCGCTGACGACGGCGAGGCAAAAGGCCTGCAACGTGATGGTCAGGGTCAGCCAAGTGCTGTCGGCCAGGATGCGCCAGTCGCTGGCCAGGGCCGTTGCGATTGATGAGGGCGGCGGCAGGACGAAGGGCGGCACTTCCCAGGCCCGCACCGCCCATTCCCAGAAGCCCAGCACCGCCGCGCCGAGGGCGAGGGGCACCAGCGCCCGCGCGATCCGCCCCGCCACCATCACGCAGCCTCCTGCCCCATGGCCCTGGCCAGGGCGGCGGAGACGTCGCGGCACAGGGCGCCGTAGTCGGCTTGCGTGCGCAAGGCCGCCGTGCGGGGGTGGGCCAGGGGGATGGGGATGTCCGCCACCACCCGGCCGGGGCGGGCGGACATGATGGCGACGCGGCTGGAGAGGTAGACGCTCTCGAACACGCTGTGGGTCACGAACACCGCCGTGAACCCCTCCGCCCGCCAGAGGGCCAGCAGGTCGTCGTTCAGCTTGAAGCGGGTGATCTCATCCAAGGCGGCGAAGGGTTCGTCCAGCAGCAGCAGGGCGGGCTTGGTCACCAGGGCCCGGGCCAGGGCCACCCGCATCCGCATGCCGCCGGAGAGTTCGCGCGGAAACGCACTTTCGAATTCGAAAAGTCCGACCCGGGCCAACTGCTCGGCTACACGCGCATCCGCCTCTGCCTGCGGCACGCCGGCCAAGTCCAGGGGCAGCCGGACGTTGGCCGCCACCCGGGCCCAGGGCATCAGTGTGGGTTCCTGGAAGACGAAGCCGATGCCGCCCCGCCCCGGCCTGCGCCCCCAGGACAGGGTGCCGGAGGTGGGCGCCAGCAGGCCGGCGATGATGCGCAGCAGGGTGCTCTTCCCGCAGCCGGACGGGCCGACCAGGCTGAGGAATTCCCCCTCCCCCAACCGTAGATCCACCCCGTCCAGGGCGCGGGTGCCGCCGGGATAGGCCAGGGTCAGGCCGCTGACGGTGAGCAGGTCCGGCACGATGGCGTCAGTTCTTGGCCGCCGGGTTGGGGAGGAAGCGGAAATCCACGCCCTTCCGCCAATCCAGGTCGGGCTTGTAGATGCCGAGCTGCTGCATCTCCTTGGTGAAGGCGTCCCAGCGGGCTTCCGACATGGCGCCGATTCCGTCGCCGCTGTCGACGATGCCATACTCCACCATCCTGGATCGTGCATAGGCCAGGGTGGCGTCGTCCATCTCCGGGTTGTCCTTCTTGATCAGGGCGTTGGCGGGGGACGGGTCGCCGTACAGGTAATCACGCCAGCCCTCGATGCTGGCCTGGACGAAGGCGCGCACCACCTCCGGCCGCTTCTCCGCCAATTCCTTGCGGACCATGATGGTGGCGGCGTAGCTGAGGTAGCCGTTGTCCGCCAGCAGGAAGACCTGCGGCTTCACGCCATTCTTCTCCGCCGTGAAGGGCTCCGACGTCACGTAGCCCTGCTGGATGGCGTTCCGGTCCACCAGGAAGGGGGCGATGTTGAAGGTGTATTTGCGGATCTGCCGGTCCTCGAACCCGTAGCGGGACTTCAGCCAGCGCCAGATGGTGTTGACGCTGGGGTCGCCGATCATCACCGGCTTGCCTTTCATGTCGGCGATGGACTTAACGTCGTCCCTGGGGTGGGACATGAGCATCCAGGGGTCCTTCTGGAACAGGGCCGCCACGGTCACGACAGGCGCCCCTGCCTCCACTAGGTTCAGGGTGAAGAAGCCGGAGCTGCCCATGGCCGCTTCGATGGCGCCGGCGGCCAGGAGCTGCTGCGGGTCCATGCCCACGCCGCCCTGGCGCAGGGTCACGTCCAACCCCGCCTTGGCGTACAGCCCCTTGGCCAGGGCCTGGTAGAATCCGCCATGCTCCGCCTGGGCCCGCCAGTCCGTGGCGAAGACCAGCTTCTCCGCCGCAGCGGCGGCCTGGGCCGCCAGGAGCCCCACCGCCAGGGCCAGGGCCCCCGCAACACGACGCAGCATTCCCTCACCCCCTCACCATCCAGGACGGGGCAAGAGAATAGCCGGGTGGGCAATCTTTTCCAGGGGAGGATACTGCCCGGTCAGGCCTGCACCACGGCAGGCGCCAGGTTGGGGGCAGCCCTTTCCTCCGCCTGCCCGTCCTTACCGCCGGCGGCGGCCGGCTGCTGCTTGTCCTTCTCGTCACCCGTGGGCGGGGTCAGGGCGTTCAGCATCATGACGGTGAAGGTGGAGATGGGCTCCAGCGCCGTGGCGACGGAGCGGCCATATTGCCAGGGCTGTGAGCTGGTGTCGGCGGCCTGCACGGTGCCGAAGCTGGTGCTGTCGGCGAAACGGGGCTCCTCCCCGTCGAACTTGGCGGCCATGCGGTCGAAGACCTGGCCCAGGGAACGGGGCCGGGCACCTTCATAGAAGACGGACATGTTGGCCCGCGCCGCGTCCGGCACCACGGATGCTGCCGAGGCGTTGGGGTTCTTCTCCATGGCCTTCAGGAACTTGGCGGCCCCGCCGGCGCCCAGGAAATGGGCCATGTACAGCTCCGCCTTGCCCACCGGGCGGCCCAGCCTCTCCTCAAGGAATTCCTTGTTGTCCTTGGCCAGTTCGCTGGCCATGAGGGCGGAGACGCGGGGGTCCTTGCGCAGCTCCAGGATTTCCTTGCGGGCCTTGGGGTCGGAAACGGTCAGCTTGCCATTGGGACCCGACTCGATCATCTCGGCATAGGCGCCCAGGCCGTGCTTTGCCCCATGCTCCTTCACCGTCGCCAGCCAGGTGTTGTCGATGAACTGGAACAGGCCCGTGGCGCTGCTGGTGCGGGCCTTGGCGTCCGTCTTGAAGCCGCTCTCCACCGACGCCTTTTCCAGCAGGTAGGAAAAATCGACCCCCGTGCTGGCACTGGCCTGCTTCACCGCATCCACCACCTGGACCGGGGCGGTACGGGACCCCGCCTTGAGGGTGGTGAGCTGGGCGGTGGTCAGGGCGCTGGTCATGGCGAACCTCACGGGGGTACCGAATTTGCCGGGCGGCCCGGCGTCTGGCCCATGAGAAAGCAAGGCGCGTGCCAGGAGGGGTTGGGATGGCGGCCTAATGCCAGATGAGATCCGCTGCGGTGCCCCTTACTGCTTCCCCCGCGAAGGCGGGGGTCCACGGTTCGTCAACGACAGTGCCGTCACACAACGGGTCAAAAACTGTGGGCCCCCGCCTTCGCGGGGGAAACACAAAGGCTGATCGGCGAGGGTGAGGAGCCCCACCCCACGGGCAGGGCTCCCCACCCCATCCTCAGTGCAGCCGCTCCACCGCCATGGCGGTGGCCTCACCGCCGCCGATGCACAAGGACGCCACGCCGCGCTTCAGGTCGTACTTCTCCAGCGCGTTCAGCAGGGTGACCAGGATGCGGGCCCCGGAGGCGCCGATGGGGTGGCCCAGGGCGCAGGCGCCGCCATGGACGTTCACCTTGTCCCGCGGCAGGTCGAACTCCCGCATGGCCGCCATGGCGACGACGGCGAAGGCCTCGTTCACCTCGAACAGGTCCACGTCCTTGGCGGACCAGCCCGTCTTCTCGAACAGGGTCTGCATGGCACCGATCGGCGCGGTGGTGAACCAGGCCGGGGCCCGGGCGTGGCTGGCATGGCCGACGATGGCGGCCAGCGGCTTCAGGCCGCGCTTCTCCGCCTCGGACCGCTTCATCAGCACCAGCGCGGCGGCGCCGTCGGAGATGGAGGAGGCGTTGGCGGCGGTCACCGTGCCGTCCTTGCGAAAGGCGGGCTTCAGGGTGGGGATCTTCTCCGGCTTGGCCTTCAGCGGCTGCTCATCCTTCCCGACCACGGACTCGCCGCTGCGGGACTTGACGGTGACGGGCACCACCTCCCGGTCGAAGCTGCCATCCTCGATGGCACCCTTGGCCCGGCGCAGGCTTTCCAGCGCGTACTCGTCCTGCATGTCGCGGGTGAACTGGTAGTGGGTGGCCGTATCCTCGGCGTAGGTGCCCATGGCGCGGCCGCGGTCATAGGCATCCTCCAGCCCGTCCAGCGCCATGTGGTCATAGACGGTGCTGTGGCCATAGCGGTAGCCGCCGCGGGCCTTCTCCAGCAGGTAAGGGGCATTGGACATGCTCTCCATGCCCGCCGCCACGATGATGTCGGCACTGCCGGCGGTGATCAGGTCATGGGCCAACATGGTGGCCTTCATGCCGCTGCCGCACATCTTGTTGAGGGTGCTGCACGGCACCGACTGGGGCAGCCCGGCGCCCAGCGCCGCCTGGCGGCCGGGGGCCTGGCCCTGGCCGGCCTGCAGGACGTTGCCCATGATCACCTCCCCCACGGCGGCGCCGTCGAGGTTGGCGCGTTCCACCGCCGCCTTGATGGCGGCGGCGCCGAGCTGGGCGGCGGACAGGCCGGACAGGTCGCCCATCAGACCGCCCATGGGCGTGCGGGCGGCAGCGACGATGACGATGGGATCGCTCGACATGTTCAGGTTACTCCCATGCTTGCCGGGGCTTCAGGCGGAGCCCACGCGGTAGAAAGACCAGACGATCAGGTTCAGGGAGCCGATCAGGATCACCAGCCAAGTCAGCATGGTGCCCGACATGCGGCCGAAGCTCTTGCCCCCAGGGTGGGTGGACAGGCCGTAGGCATGCAGCCCGCGTCCCAGCACCAGGGCGATGCCCAGGGCATGGACCTGCCAGACGCCCTGGCCGGACAGCTCCGTCATCAGGATCAGCACTAGGGCCAGGGGCACATACTCGGTGAAGTTGGCATGGGCGCGGATGACCCCGGCCAGTTCCTTGTGCCCGCCGTCGCCGAGGGAAACCTTCTTGGACAGGCGCTGGCGCGAGACGAGGTAGCTCAGCATCAGCAACATCAGGCCCAGCAACCCGGCATAGAGCGCCGTGGCCACGGGCAGCACCGCGGTGTCCGTCAATCTCCCCTCCCCCTTTCCTGCCCCGCTTGGGCGGGGTCGTTGTCGGGCGGCACACTAGACCAGTTTCCAGCGGACTGGAAACCGGTCCAGCCTGCATGTCGCTCAAGCGCCTGCGCCGCATCACCGGCCCATCGCGCCTGTTGGCAAGGGCCAGCGGGGCTTGCGCCACCACGCTGCCGCGCGGCGCCGGTCGCTGGCGCAGCCGGCCGCCCAGGTTGGTAAGCCTTCACGGACCCTGGTCGGCGATGAAGGCGACGGCCTTCGCCACCACGGACGGGTCCCGCAAAATCCGGCGGTGCCCCAGATCGTCCACCAGGTGCACCCGGGCACCGCGCCACAGGGCGGCGGCGTGCAGGACCCCGTGGACGGGGGCGACGCGGTCGTCAACGCTGTGGATGAACAGGGCCGGGACGGTCAGGCCCGCGGCGCTGGCGGCGACGGAGATGTCGGCCACCGGCCGGCCGAGGGCGCGGTCCAGCAGGGCCAGCATGGCCTGGGTCTCATCCGCCGTCAGGTGGTGAAGGGTGGCGCATTCCTGGGCGTAGCTCAGCGGCTCCGCCGGGGTGCCCAGCAGGGCGACCCGGTCCGCCTTGAGCCCGCCTTCCAGGGCCAGGCTGGCCGCCGCGGCGCCCAGGGAATGGCCGATGATCCCCGTCATCCCGCCCGCGGCCCTGGCCACAGCCGTCATGGCGCGGGCGAAGTCCACCAGGGTGGCGGTTTCCCCGCTGCTGCGGCCATGGGCTGGCGCGTCGAAGGCGACCACGCGGAAACCCCGGTCCAGCAAGGGCTGGATGAAGGGCAGCATGGCGTAGAGGTGGCTTTCCCAGCCATGGACCAGCAGCACGGCCGGCGCCCCGGCGGGGCCCCAGACCCGGGCGTTCAGGTGTGGCTCAAAACCGGGGACGGCCAGCACGGTGCCGCCCTTGGGTTCCGGCAGCATGGGCGGGGACACCACCCGCTCCGGCGACAGGAAGGCCATGGCCGCCTGCTCCGCCCGGCTCCAGGGGCGCAACCCCTCCGCCAAGGTGCCCAGCAGGCCATGGGCTCCCTCGACTAGGAGAGAGGCGACGTTTTTATGACGAACGTTCGTGCTATTTTCTGAGACGAACAGGGCGACCATGTCCAGGTCCTCCGTCAGGCGGCCCACGCGGGGCCGGGTCGATGGGCCGCCATCCCACCCGGGACGGCGGCTCGGTTCAGGTCTTGTCCGGCAGGGAGCGCTGGACCAACCCGCGGATGGCATTGCGGGCCCACTGCTCCGCGTCCGGGTGGTTCAGCAGCCGGTGGTTCATGGCAAAGCCGAAGGAGATGGAAATCCCCTCGAACACGAACTGGTCCACGTCCAGGTCGGGGCGCAGGTGCCCCTCCTCCATGGCCATGCGCACGCCGCGGGCGATGAAGCTGCGCAGCCGGTCCTGCTGGTGGGCCACCAGGTCCCGCAAAGGGCCCGGCTTGTCGTCCAATTCCAGCGAGGCGGACTGCATGGGGCAGCCGCCCGGCAGGCCGGCGCCCTTGGTCCAGTCGATCCAGTTCTCAAACAGGGCGCAGACCCGTGGCAGGCCGCGCGGCTTTTCCAGGGAAGGGCGGATCACCACGTCGGTGAACATCTCCCCCGCCCGCTCGATCACCGCGGCCTGGAGCTGTTCCTTGCTGCCGAAATGGGCGAACAGGCCACTTTTCGACATGCCCAGCCGTTCGGCCAAGCTGCCGATGGTCAGGCCGGCCAGCCCGTCGGTGCTGGAAAGCGCCAGGGCCTCATCGAGGATCATGGCGCGCGTGCGTTCGCCCTTGCTCATGGCGCGCATTAAAACGAACGGTCGTTCTTTTGTCAACACCCCTGGCCCCACAGCTTTACCCGGTGTAGGAAAGGCAGGCCTGCAACCACCGCCGGGACCGGAACCGCCATGTCCGCCGCCTTCCAGCGCCGTGTCTTCGCCCCGGGGGAGATCGTGTTCCATGAAGGCGACCCGGGCGACAGCCTGTATGTGGTGGAAAAGGGCCGTGTCCGCATCTGGCGCGCCCATGACGGGCACGACACGGTGATCGGCATGGTGGAAGAAGGCGGCGTGTTCGGCGAGATGGCGATCTTCGACCGCAAGCCCCGCATGGCCAACGCCAGCGCCGACATGGAGTCCACGCTGATGCGCATGCCTGCCAGCGTGCTGCGGGAAAGCCTGTACGGCGCCGACCCGCTGCTGCGCCAACTGGTGCAGATCCTGATCGACAACATCCGCACCATGGCCCGCCGCATCGACGAGCTGGAGGACATGGTGGAGGCGGCGCAGAAGGGTGACGCCCCGCAGAACTGAGGCCCCTGCCCCATCTCCGCAGGTCTGCCGCCCGGGAACAGACCCGGGAATGTGCGTTTCTACCGGTGGTCACTGAACCGCCGGAAGGGACGCCCCCACCATGGATGACCGGACTTTCGTCCGACGCGTGCTGATCGTCCTGTTGCTGGCAGGCATCGCCGCGGCCCTGATCATGGCGGCGCAGGTGCTGCTGCTGCTGTTCGGCTCCGTCCTGATCGCCGTGCTGCTGCGCGGCCTGGCCCGGCAGGTGAAGAAGCTGGTCCGCATGCCGGACGCGGCGGCGGTGGGGATCGTGGTCCTGGTCCTGGCCGGGGTCACGGGGCTGTTCTTCCTGGTGCTGGGGCAACAGGTCTCCAGCCAATTCAGCAGCTTGGCGAAGACCCTGCCCGCCAGCGTGGACCGGATCAGCGAAAGCCTGGAGCAGACGGCATGGGGCCGGCAGGTGCTGGACCGCATCGGCCAGTTCGCGCCCTTGCCGGGCGACGACAACTCCCCCCCGGCCCAACAACCCGCCCCGCCCGGGGGCCAGCAGCCCCCTGCCCCACCCACGGCACCGGCACCGCCGCCGGACCAGGGCGGCGGCGGGCTGGACCAGCAGCGGGTCGGCCAGATCGTCGGGATCCTTGGCAGGGCGGTGATGACCGTGGTCAACGCCCTGGGGGACCTGGCCTTGGTGCTGGTGGGCGGCATCTACCTGGCCTTCCAGCCGAGCCTGTACCGGCACGGGATCGAGAGCCTGGTGCCCAAGGACATGACGGGGGAACTGCGGACCCTGCTGGACCGCTCCGGCCGAGCGCTTTGGCTGTGGGCGCTGGGCCAGTCCCTGGGCATGATCGCCATCGGCCTGCTGACCACCCTGGGACTATGGGCCCTGGGCGTGCCGGTGCCGCTGGCCCTTGGCCTGATCGCCGGGATCCTGGAGTTCATCCCCATCGTCGGGCCGATCCTGGCAGCCATCCCGGCGGTGCTGCTGGCCTTCCTGCAGGGGCCGGAGGTGGCGCTCTACACCGTGCTTTTCTACCTGGCGCTCCAGCAGGTGGAGGGGAACCTGCTGATGCCGATCATCCAGAACAAGGCCGTGTCCCTGCCACCGGTGGTGACCCTGTTCGCGCTGCTGGTCTTCGGCACGCTGTTGGGCAGCACGGGCGTGATCTTCGCGACGCCGCTGGCGGTGCTGCTGATGGTCTGGGTCCAACAGGCCTATGTCCGCGACACGCTGGGCAAGCGCGTGGAGGTGACGGGCGCGCCAAAGAAAAACGGGTCCCCCGAGGGGGACCCGTGAAGGTTTGTATGGGATACGACAACCGGGGCACCGAGGCGCCCCGGCAGGACATGAAGAAACCTTAGAACCTGACGGTGGCACCCAGGGTGAAGTACCGGCCGACCACGTCGTAGGTCTGCGGGAAGGTGTTGCCGCTGTTCTGGGCGGTGCTGCCAGCGCCCTGACCAACGAACGGGGCCTTCTTGTCGAAGAGGTTCGAGACGGTCAGGTTCAGGCTGAGGGTCTCCTCCCAGTTCCATCCCAGCGCCAGGTCGAAGTAGTCGTACGCGTCGATCTTGCGGTAGGCGGGCAGCAGCGTGGGGCCGATCGGCTCCGCCTTCAACTCGCCGATGTGGCGCCAGGTGAAGCCGACGTCGAAGTCGCTGACCTGCCAGTTGGTCCGCAGGCTCCACTTGTACTCGGGGATCGGGCCGTTGAAGTTCGTGCCGCAGGCGGAGCTGTAGTAGCCCAGGCAGTCACGGTTCACGGCACTCGGCGTGGCCTGGTACTCGACGGTGGTGTTCTTCGTGCCGCGGAAGCTGAAGGTCAGCGCCCCGAGGTCGTTCAGGCCCACATCATCCAGGTCAAGCTTGTAGTCCAGGCCGACATCGATGCCCTTCACGTCAAAGACGCCCAGGTTGGACAGCGCCAGGGTGACGCCGCGGGCATCGTTGCCGTTCAGGGTACCGGTGTTCGCATTGCGGCCGATGAGGGCGCAAGCCGAGTTGAAGGCGAAGGTCGGGTTGGCCGCCGCGCTGTAGCAGGCGTTCACGATGTCGGCAACGGCGGGGGTGCCCACCGCGCCGGTCAGGCGCACCTGGAAGTAGTCGGCGGTGATGGTCAGGTTGTCCAGGAAGCGGGGTTCCAGCACCACACCGGCGGTGAAGGTACGACCCACCTCGGGCGCCAGGGCCGGGTTACCGCCGGACAGGATGTTCACCTGGCTGGAGGACGGGGGCGCGACGCTGCCGATGGCGCCCACTGGCACGCCGGTCAGGCGGCACAGGTTGGACAGGGTGCCGGCCGTGTTGGCCTGGCCCTGGTTGATGTTGGTGCCCTGGCAGGGGTCGGTGGCCAGGTTGCTCAGCTGGGTGACCAGCGGGGCATACAGCTCGTTGATGGCCGGGGCGCGGGTGGCCTTCTGGTACATCGTGCGGACACGGATGTCCTTGATGGGGCTGTAGTCGCCGCCGATCTTGTAGGTGCTGTACTCGCTCTTCTTCTGCGCCTCGAACTGGGTCAGGCGAATGCCCGCCTCCAGGTTCAGGTGCTCGACGCCGGTGATGCCGGAGACCAGCGGGGCGATCAGCTCGCCATAGTACTCCTTCAGCTCGACCTTGCCGCGGCGGTCAGGCGTCGGGGCGCCGGTGCCCAGCACCTCACCGAAGATCTGGGACGGGCCGTCGGACTTGTTGGCGGCCTCCATGTTGCGCCACTCGGCACCGAAGGCGACGCCGATGGCATCCTCCGAGAGCGGGCTGCGCAGGCTGCCCAGGTCACCGGAGACGCTGCCCGACAGGACCTCCATCTCCACCGTCTGGTTCACGATGGCGTCCAGGTTGATGAAGCCCAGCATCGCCGGGGTGATGCTGCCGGCGTTGCCGAACAGGTTCAGCGGCACGCAGCCGTTTGCGGTGTTGGTGCAGCTCGTGGTGTTCAGCGCCCGCAGGGCCTGCTGCACCTTGCTGTTGGAGCCCCAGTTGCCACGGGTCTGGGTCTGCTCCGACTTGCCGTAGGTGTAGTAGGCGTCATAGCTCCAGCCCTCCAGCAGGTCGGCGAAGTCGCCGCGCAGGCCGGTGGTGATCTGGTAGGTCTGGTTCGCGAAGGAGTTCAGGCGGGGCCCGAGCTCCACGAAGCGGCGGTCGATGGTCATCGGCACTTCGGTGGCGTTGCCGACCACGCACTGGCTGGCCGCGATGCCGCGGGCCGCACAGATCTGATCACGCGCCGCCTGCGGGATGAACGGGTTGCCGATGGGAACCTGGTAGGTGTTACCGAAGGTACCGGACGAGGCGAGCTGCGTGTCGACGTCGCTCTCCACGAACATCGCGTTCACATACGCCTCGGCGAAGGAGGCGATCTCGTACTTCGCGATGCCGGTGATCTGCTTCCGGTCCAGCGGGGTGACGTAATACTGTTCCGGGTTGGTGTTCTGGGTGTTGTACGGCGCCACCAGGGTGCCGGTGGCCACGTCGAGCTGGCGGTTCGGCAGCGGCAGGACCTGGATGCGCGACGGCACCGAGGTGTTGGAGCCCTGGAACAGGCCGCTGACCGAGGAGATCGGGCCGGCGCCGACATAGGAACGGTCGATGAACAGCAGCGGGTCGGTCTTGGTGTAGCCGGCGCTGACAACCGCGTTACCGCGGCCGTCGGCGAAATTGCCGCCCAGGGTCACGTCCACGCGGCGGCGCTTCGCGTCGCCCTCGTCCGCCAAGCCGTAGGAGGCATTGACCGAAGCGCCCTCGAAGTCGTCACGCAGGATGAAGTTCACGACGCCGGTGATGGCGTCCGCGCCATACACGGCGGAAGCGCCGCCGGAGACCAGGTCCACCCGCTTGATCAGGGCAACGGGGATGGAGTTGGTGTCCACCGAGCCGAACAGGTTGAACGGCGTCACCCGGCGACCGTCGATCAGCACCAGGGTACGGTTGGAGCCGAGGCCGCGCAGGTCCACCGTGGCCGCGCCGCCGGAGCCGTTGTTGGTGCCCGGGCCGATGGCGGGAATGGCGACGGGCAGGTCCTTGATCAGCGATTCGACGGCGACTGGCTGGGTCTGCTTCAGCTCCAGTTCGCCCACCGAGGAGATCGGGCTGTTGGCGACCAGACCCGGCGTGCGGATGCGCGTGCCAGTGACGATGATCTCCTCAAGCTGGGCGGATTGGTCGCTGGCGGCCGGCGCCGATTGGGCCAGGGCCGGCAAGCTGCTCGCGGCAGCCAAGCCACAGATGGCGACCGTGCGGCCGAGTTGCCGGCGGTAAGCGTTGATCACGGAGTTCTTCATAGACTGAGGCCTCGTTCCCCTGTTCTGGCCCTATGGCATGTCCCATTTTTCGGCATTCCTGCCCAATTGGGCGGGAGCCGGGCACGCCAGTGGCTCTGTAAGGCTCTCTATGTTGAAAGGCGTGATCTGCCAACAAAGGATTACTGCATACGTCTTAGTCAGTGGCGTTTGTGGTATTTAAGCAATAACCCATATGGAGTATATGGTTACTGGGGTGTTTCACGCGCGCCCGCGAAGTCATCTGCGCTGCTGAATTCAGCAGGCGCGCATGCAAAAGGCCGGCGCTGAACGCCGGCCCCTGCAATCTGCGACCAAATACTGTCTCGTTCGGGCGCCTGCCCCGATGCCGGTCAGACCGTCTCGCGGAACAGTTCGCGACCGATCAGCATGCGGCGGATCTCGCTGGTGCCGGCGCCGATCTCATAGAGCTTGGCGTCACGCAACAGTCGCCCGGTGGGGTACTCGTTGACATAGCCGTTGCCGCCCAGGATCTGGATTGCGTCAAGCGCCACCTGGGTCGCCTTCTCCGCCGCCAGCAGGATGGCGCCCGCGGCGTCCTTGCGGGTGATGCGCTTCTGGTCGGCGGCGCGGCCCACGGCATAGACATAGGCGCGGCAGGAGTTCAGGGCCACGTACATGTCGGCCACCTTGCCCTGGATCAGCTGGAACTCGCCGATGGACTGGCCGAACTGCTTGCGCTCATGGATGTAGGGCACGACCACGTCCAGGGCCGCCTGCATGATGCCCAGGGGACCGGCGGCCAGCACGGCGCGCTCATAATCCAGGCCGGACATCAGCACCCGCACGCCGCCATTCACCTGGCCCAGCACGTTCTCTGCCGGGACCTCGCAATCCTCGAAGACCAACTCGCCCGTGTGGCTGCCGCGCATGCCGAGCTTGTCCAGCTTCTGGGCGCAGGAAAAACCCTTGAACCCTTTTTCGATCAGGAAGGCCGTAATGCCCTTGGGCCCGGCCTCCGGGTCGGTCTTGGCATAGACCACCAACGTGTCGGCGTCCGGGCCGTTGGTGATCCACATCTTGGAACCGTTCAGCACATAGCGGTCGCCCCGCTTGTCGGCCCGCAGGCGCATGGAAACCACGTCCGACCCGGCGCCCGGCTCGCTCATGGCCAACGCGCCCACATGCTCACCGGAGATCAGCTTCGGCAGGTAGCGGCGGCGCTGCTCTTCATTGCCATTCAGGCGTATCTGGTTGACGCACAGGTTCGAGTGGGCGCCATAGGACAGGCCGACCGAGGCGCTGGCGCGGCTGATCTCCTCCATGGCCACCATGTGCTCCACATAGCCCATGGCAGCGCCGCCATACTCCTCCTCCACCGTCACGCCGAGGACGCCCAGGTCGCCCATCTTGCGCCAGAGGTCCATGGGGAACTGGTCGGTGCGGTCGATCTCCGCCGCGCGGGGTGCGATCTCGTCGGCGGCAAAGCCGGACACCGCGTCGCGCAGCGCGTCCGCTGTTTCACCAAGGCCGAAGTCGAACATGGGCAGGCTGTTGCGCAGCATCTGGTCGTTTCTCCCGGAACAAATTTGCCGCGGAGACTAGCCGCGATAGCCTATGGGGGAAAGGGACGGATTGCGATGCCTCCCCTGCCCTGCCCGAAAAGAAAGGGCCGCGCCCCCGGGAGGGCGCGGCCAAAGCTTGGGTGAGGCCCGGGCTTCCCCGGGCCTGCCCGATCAGAACTTTTTGGACACGTTGATGAACAGCTGGCGGCCGACATAGTCGTATCCGCTGTACAGCGGGGCGTTGCCGACCCGGTTGTACGCGCCGGAGGAAATCTGCGGCGGCTCCTCATCGAACAGGTTACGCACGCCGAACGTGGCCTGCCAGTCCTCCGCCTCGTACTGCACGGAAGCGCGGTGCAGGTAGTAGGAGTCGGTCTGGAAGTAGAAGTTCGACTCACCCTGGACGATACCCACCAGATCGTAGCTCTCGGTGGCCGAAATCCACTCGACGCCGTACCGGAACTTCCACTCCTCGTAGGCAACGGTGGCGTTCACGTCACCCACCCACTCCGGCGAGCCGATGGTGCCGTTGTTCTCGTCGAAGGTATCGTCCGAGAAGGTGCGGGTCTTCTGGGAGTTGTACTTGGTCACGTTGGCGTTCAGGCGCAGGTTCACCGGACCCACATCGCCGGTCCAACGCAGGTTGTAGTCGAAACCACGGACCAGCTGGGTGGCAATGTTGGTGAAGGCGTCCTGGACGGTCAGCTGGTTGCTGCCCGCCGCACGGGTGACCAGGTTGCAGAGACCGCCGCCGGCGCGGAAGTCCGGATCGTCATAGCAACGGGAGAGGATGTTGGAGGCACCCACGCGCTCCACGCCGTTGTCGATCTGGATGTCGAAGTAGTCGACCGCGAAGGCGATCTCACCGAACTGCTCCGGCAGCTCCGGACGGATGACCGTGCCGAGCGTCAGGTTGTCGGAGGTCTCCGCCTCCAGGCCGGTGCCGGCGCCGCCCTTGGAGATGACGGCGATGCCGGAGGTGGCCTGGAAGCCGGCCGGCAGGCCCTCGCTCGCGCAGTTCTTGGCCCGGTTCGGGTTTACGCTCGGGCCGTTGTAGTTGTTGCAGGGGTCGCTGTTGGAGCTGAGGAAGCCGCTCGTGGCGCCCTGGAACTGCTCAAACAGCGCCGGGGCACGGAACGAGGTGCCGTAGGTACCGCGGAGCGACAGCCAGTCGAACGGCTGGTACTCGCCGCCGACCTTGTACGTCTCATCGGAGCCGTAGGAGTCGTAATCCGTGTAGCGCGCGGAGGCGTTCACGGTCAGCGACTTCACGAAGGGCAGGTCGGCCAGCAGCGGCACCTCGACCTCGCCATAGGCCTCGATCACGGAGTCGTTGCCGCGGGTCGGGGCGGAGGAGGTCAGGTTCAGCAGGTTGCCGGCGACGCTGTTCGGGTCGGGCGTGTCGTTGATCTTCGCGTAACGGTACTCGAAGCCCGTGGCGAGCTGGACCTTGCCGGCCGGCAGGCTGAACAGCGGACCGTCGAAGGCGGCGGCGAGCACCGTCTCCTCATAGGTCGTGGTGCCCTTGATCGGCCGGAAGATGTAGTCACGGAAATCCTGCGGGAGGATACCGGCAATGGTCTGCGAGTTCAGCACCGGCGCCGGGATGCAGTTCGCCGTCGGATCGGTGATGTTGATCGCGCAGGTGACGTTGGTGCCATTTGCGCCGGGCCGGACCAGGGCGGAGTTGAAGCCGACCGGGGCGGCGACCACGTTGACGCTACGGGACAGGCGGTCCGTCAGGAACGACTGCTGCTTGTAGTACGCGTCGGACTTGGAGAAGGTGCCGGTCAGGTCATACTTCCACTCCGGCAGGAAGGTCACGTCGCCACGGACGCCCAGCGTGCCCTTGTAGAACTCGACGCTCTGCTCGTTCTTGTCGTTGCCGAACCCGATGAAAGCGCGCAGGCCGTTGCCGGCGTGCAGGGTGCTGCCGAAGGCGGTACCTTCCGTCTGGAGGAAGGTCGGCACCAGCAGGCTGGCCTGCGGGTAGTCCAGGGACAGCTGGCGGAAGCCGGTCTGCTGGGAGTCGCGCTTGTTGGCCAGGACCTCCGCATAGACCTCAGCGTCGCCCAGGGCCTGCAGCTCGTAGCTGGCCTGGCCGAAGCCGCTGAAGATCTGCACGGGGGAGATCAGGGACTGGTTCAGGACCCGCGGGTCATAGGTGTCGCGGACGTTGATGTTGTTGGAACCACCACCCACGCCCTCGAAGCCGACCAGGCCCGTGGTCACGGCGGCGTTCGGGCGCCAGCGGTTGAAGCTGGCACCGACGGACCCCGGCGCACCGACGCCCGCGCGGCTGCGCGTGCCCAGCGTGTTGATGGTCACGCCGCCCTCACCCGTGCTGCCCGTGGGGTAGCACTTGGGCTGGCCGGTCAGCGGGTCGATGTAGTCGCCCAGGGCGCCAGTCACCGGGTTCAGGCGGTACTGCGTCTGGCAGCGGGTCCAGTCGCGGTCGGCCAGGGTCAGGTTGCCGCGCTCGTAATACTCCAAGGAGCCGGAGGCCTTCCAGCGGTCGCCGGACGTGCCGCCGACGATGGAGAAGCGGCCCTGCTCGCCATTGCCGTGGACCGGGCGGTTGTAACGACCCTCCACGGTGACGCCGTCGACGTCCACCTCGGTGATGACGTTGACCACGCCGGCGATGGCATCGGAGCCGTAGATGGAGGAGGCGCCGTCACGCAGGATCTCGATGCGCTCGACGATCGCGTTCGGCAGCACGTTCAGGTCGGCGGAGCCCACCGCGCCGCGGGTACCAGCGGGGGCCACGCGACGGCCGTTGATCAGCACCAGCGTACGGCCGGCGCCCAGGCCGCGCAGCGAGATGGTGTTCGCACCGGGGCCGCCCTCGGTCACGAAGCCGCCGAAAGCGTTGTTGATCTGTGCGGAACCGCCGCCGACGGAGGTGCTCTGCAGCAGCTCGGCGGCAGAGGCCAAGCCGGCAGCGGTCGCCTCGTCACGGGTGATCACCTGGACCGGCGACGGCGAATTGAACGTGTCGCGACGGATGCGCGAACCAACGACGACGATCTCTTCGATCTTGTCGCCGGAAGTGTTGGAGGTGGACGCGGAGCCCTGCTGAGCCATGGCCGCGTCGGCCATCAGCAGTCCCATCGCGCATCCGCCCAGGAGCGCGGCCTTGAGGCCATGCCCGAGGACTCCCAGTCCCTTGCTCATTCCACATACCTCTTCTTTTGATTGCAGCGCACCACCGTGGCGATCGAAATATGTACTACCAAAGAGGCAGCGCGCCGAACCCGGTCAGTTAGCCCCGCGAGTCATCGATCCGCAATAAAGCATTGCACCTTTCTGCTAGGCGCGGGCTCCCTGTTGCAATTTTGCAAAACGGCGATGGCGTTGGCCGAGCAATAACCGGCAAGATATTAGACGTCTCCTGGTCACTCTGTTACAAATTGGTATCTGCATATGGGGACGTGGCGCCTGACGGCATGGCCAGTGGCGTGAATGCCAAGACAGGTAGCCCATTGACGACGTCAGTATTAGTATCAGGCAAACAAAGATGGTTTGGTGGCACTCGGATACTTACGCTCTTTTTTGCTGGAGCACCCCGCCGCGACCTTGATTGGCTTGGCAAGGGCCTGCCCCCGAACCCGTCTGGGCAAAAGAAAAGCCCGACGCGGGCAAGGCCGCGTCGGGCTTGGGAAGGGAGCGGTGGAGACGTCAGAACTTCGCCGTCACACCCACGAAGAAGCGGCGGCCCAGAACGTCATAAAGCGACGGGTCCGTGTTGGCCTGGACCTGGGCGTCGCCCAGGGTGGGTGGGCTGCGGTCCAGCAGGTTGTCCACGCCGCCCACGAAGGTCAGGTTCTCCGACGCCATGAACTGGAAGCCCAGGTCGAAGTAGTTGACCGCGCCCACCTTGGGCACGGGCACGTCCTCCCGCGGGGTGCCGGTGGAGATGCGGGCATCCTTCATGGAGCCGATGAACCGCCACTGCACGCGCATGCTCAGCGGGCCGGTCTCAAGTGTCGTGGACAGGACGTGCTTCCACTCCGGCGTGCCGGTGCCGGTGACGGCGCCGCCCGGGCCGGGGCACGGGCTGCCGGTGAAGCCGGCGCACTGGATCTCATCCAGGCCGGGGCCGGACTGGAACTTGTAATCGAACAGGTAGGTGCCGAGGAACCCGAAGCGCAGGGCCGTGTCCCCTTCCAGCAGGGTGAACCCGTCCAGCGGCAGGGCGTAGTTGGCCTGGATGTCCAGGCCTTGGGTCTTCAGCGAGGCGTTGTTGGCGTTCGGCGTGTCGACGATGTCGATGTTGCCGCTCTGGTCACGGGTGAAGGCCTGGCAGAAGGGGCTGTTGATGTCGAGGGACTGGAAGCACAGGCTGACGATGTTGCCGGCCCCGCCGCCGAACTGGCCGACGGCATCCTTAACCTTGATGTTGAAGTAGTCCACCGTGATGGACAGGTCGTCGATGAAGGTCGGCGTCAGCACGGCGCCGATCGTGTAGGTGTCGGATTTTTCCTCGTTCAGGTCCGGGTTGCCGCTGAGGCGCGCTTCCACCTGGCTGTTGGCCTGCTCGAAGATGCCCAGCTGGGTGCGCGGGATGCCCTGGGCGACGCAGAGGTCGGCCACAGCACCCGCGGGGCCCTGTCCGGCGTCACAAGGGTCGGTGTAGGCCGGGAAGTCCTGGCTGGGACCGGAGAACAGCTCAAGCACGTTGGGCGCGCGGACGGCGCGCTGGTACAGGCCGCGGATGCGGATGTCGTCGGTGGGGGACCACTCGCCGCCGGCCTTGTAGGTCCAGACGCTGCCCACCGTGGAGTAGTCGGAGTAGCGGAGGCCGCCCTCGAAGCTCAGGTCCTTGACGAAGGGCAGGTCCGAGAGGATGGGGACCAGCACCTCGCCGAACAGCTCCTTCACCGTGAAGGAACCGGCCGTCGGCTCCCCGGCGTTGAAGCCGACCACGTCGCCGGAAGCCAGGAACTCATCCGGGGTGAAGGCCGACTTCTCCTTGCGCCACTCGGCACCCAGCGCCACGCCCAGGCCGCCGGCCGGCAACTCGAACAGGTCGCCGGAGATGCTGGCCGCCGCCACCTGCTCCTCGATGGTGGTGCTGTTGGTGGCGCCGACGCGGATGAAGTCGGCCGCCTCCTGGCTGATGTTGCCCGCGCCGAAGATGTTCAGCGGGACGCACCCGCCGCTGGGGTCCTGGCAGGTGACGGTGCCGCCGGGGCCGGCCACGGCGAACAGGGCCTGCTGGATGCGGGACAGGGCCGCGTCGTTCTCCAGCCGGTTCTCGCGCTTCACCCGGCCATAGGAGTAGTAGGCGTCGTAGTTCCAGCCGAACGGCAGGTCGCCGCGCACGCCGCTCAGGACCCGGTAGGCATTGTACTCGTCGTTGGAAATGCGGGGCCCCAGCTCCGCCAGCCGGCGGCCCACGGTGATGTCGGCGATGCCGTCGCCGTCCTCGTCGAAGTTGGTGGCCAGGATCTGCCGCGTGGCCGCGCTGAGGAACGGGTTGTCCAGGTTGACCTGGATGTCCTCGGCCAGGGGCGATGGGGCGAGCTGCTGGGGCACCTGGTTGTTGATGAAGTTGGCCTCGACATACAGCTCGGCAGCCTCGGCGATCTCATACCGGGCCATGCCGGTCAGGGCCCAGCGCTCCTGCGGGACCTGCAGGTAGTTCACGGGAGCGAAGTTGTAGAGGTCCGTCGGGATGCGGAACGGGCTGGGATTGCCGGCAGTGTCGAAGCCGACGCCGGTGGACGAGGTGGCCCCGTTGGGCAGGGTCAGGGGCCCGAACAGCCGGGTCCCCAGCACGCTGGAGCTGCCGCCGCGGGACAGGATGGCGCGACCCGACGCATCCTCGTCATCCTGCAGGGCGAAGGCGGAGAACTCGCGCTCACCCTGGAAAACCGCCTTGCGCTTGTAATAGTTGGCGAAGACGACGGCATTGCCGCGGCCCTCGGCGAAGTTGCCGCCCAGGGTGGCGGAGACATCATAATCCTCGCCGTCGCCCTCCTGGGTGATGCCATATTGGGCGTTCACCTCCGCGCCCTCGAAGTCGTCGCGCAGGATGAAGTTCACCACGCCGGCCACGGCGTCGGAGCCGTACACCGCCGAGGCACCGCCCGTCACGACCTCCACCCGCTGCACCAGCGAGGCGGGAATATTGTTGATGTCCACCACGCCGCCCTGGCTGGAGGGCACGAAGCGGCGGCCATTCACCAGCACCAGCGTGCGCTGCGGCCCCAGGCCGCGCAGGTCGACGGACGCCGTGCCGTTGCCCGGGTTGTTGGACGTGGAGGTCAGGCCGGGCACGACCTGTGGCATCTCGTTCAGGATCTGCTCGACATTGACGTTGCCCGACAGGCGGATGTCCTCGTTGGAGACGACGGCCACCGGGCTGGAGCTGGTCAGCTCCGGCCGGGAAATACGTGAACCCGTCACCACGATCTCTTCAAGCTGCGCCGAGTCCGTGCCCTGCGCCTGGACCGACCCGGCGGCGAGGCCGAACCCCATGGCGGCCCCGGCCATGAGCCAGGTCCGCATCCGACGATGCTTCGATTGCCGCATCTGCATTCCCACTCTCCCAGTTCAGGTGCCCGGTTTTTCGATGCCGGCCATGCGTCTGCCAGCTTTGATCCGGCTGGGATAGCAGAGATGCGCAATAAAACCCAATCGCATAGCTGCAAGTAATTCTGCTTTATTCCATTGTTGTTGCGATTTCGCTTCGGCCCTATGTCATAGTTTCTAATGTGTTCATTAAACGACTGCGGTGTTCCCAATATACGAGGGATTATATCTTAAATACTCTCATCGCCCGCTGGATTAAGCTTCGCCCAGGCACCCGCCTTAAAGTTCGGGGTGGACGTGGTGGTTGACGGCAGGGAAATCGGCTCAGAACAGGATGAGGGTCGCGAGTCCCAGGAAGGCCAGGAAGCCCACCACGTCCGTTACCGTGGTCAGGAAGACGGCGGAGGACACAGCCGGGTCGATGCCCAGGCGGTTGAGGCCCAGGGGGATCAGGGCGCCGAACAGGCCGGCGCAGACCAGGTTGATGACCATGGCCGCAGCGATGACCACGCCGATCAGCGGGTCCTGGAACCAGGCGAAGGCGGTCAGGCCGGCGATGACGGCGAACAGCACGCCGTTGGCGGTGCCCACCAGCACCTCCTTGCCCACCACGCGCAGGGCGTTGGCCTCCGACAGCTCCCGCGTGGCCAGGGCCCGCACGGCCACAGTCAGGGTCTGGGTACCGGCGTTGCCGCCCATGCTGGCGACGATGGGCATCAGCACGGCCAGGGCCACCACCTGCTCGATGGTCGCCTCGAACAGGCCGATGACGACGCTGGCGACAATGGCGGTGATCAGGTTGATGAACAGCCAGCGGAAGCGGCTCTTGGTCGTGTCCAGCACGGCACGGTAGAGGTCGCCCTCCTCCACGCCGCCCAGGGCCAACAGGTCGGCCTCCGCCTCCTCCTCGATCACGTCCACCACGTCGTCCACGGTGATGACGCCCAGCAGCCGCCCGCCCCCGTCCACCACAGGGGCGGAGACGAGGCCGTATTTGCGGAACAGGCGGGCCACCTCCTCCTGGTCCATGGTGGCCGGGATGCGGTGGATATCCTCGTGCAGGATCTCGTTCAGCTTGACGCCGCGCTTGGCCCGCAGCACCCGCGACAGGGGCACGGTGCCCGCCACCTTGTGCCGGGGGTCGACGATGAAGATGTCGTAGAATTGTTCCGGCACTTCGTCGCTGCCGGACACGGCGGCGGCGCGCAGATAGTCCAGCAGCTTGCCCACGGTCCAGAACATGGGCACGGAGACGAATTCGCGGCTCATCAGGCGGCCGGCGGAGTATTCGGGGAAAGTCAGCCCCTCTTCCACCAGCGCCCGCGTCTCCGGCGGCAAGTTGGCCAGGATGGCGGCCTGGTCCTCCTCCTCCATGTCCTGGATCACGTCGACGGCGTCGTCCGTATCCAGCTCCGCCATGGCGGCGGCCAGTTCCTTGGGCTCGAGCTGGCCGATGACCTCCTCGCGCAGCTCCCCCGGCAGGTAGGCCAGGACCTCGCCGTCGAAGGACGGGCGCAGCAGGTCGATCAGCTCCGTCCGCTGCTCCCCGCCGAGCTGCTCCAGGATGTGGGCCACGTCCGACGGGTGCTCGTCCGCCAACAGGGCGGCGAGGCGGGGGAAGTCACCCGCCTCCAGCAAATCCTCCACCGCGCGCACGGGCATGGCCCCGGCGCCGTCGTCCGAGTTGTCTGTCCGGTCCTCCCCCGGCCGGCGCCCCTCCCTGTCCAGCTCCGCGTCCTGCTGGGTCATGCCCCCGCCGTCTTGTGCATCTGCGCGTCGATCACCGCCAAGGCCGACATGTTGACGATGCCGCGCACGGTAACACTCGGCGTCAAGATATGGGCCGGCATCGCCGCGCCAAGCAGCACGGGGCCCACCGCCAGACCGTCACCCAGCACCTTCAGCAGGTTGAAGGCAACGTTGGCGGTATCACGGGTGGGCATGACCAGCAGGTTGGCCGAACCGGTGAGGCGGGAGTTGGGGAACACCCGCTGGCGGATCTCCTCGCTGATGGCGGCGTCACCGTGCATCTCGCCCTCCACCTCCAGCTCGGGGCAGCGGGTGGAGAGTTCTGTCAGCACCTGGCGCATCTTCTGCGCCTCCACGTCGTTGTGGCTGCCGAAGTTGGAGTGGCTGAGCAGCGCCACCTTGGGCGTCAGCCCAAAGCGCCGCACCTCCTCCGCCGCCTGCTCGGTGATCTCCGCCAACTCGGCCGCGCTGGGGTCGTCGTTCACGTAGGTGTCGGTCAGGAAGAAGGTGCCGCGGTTCAGGATCAGCACGCTGAGGGCCGCCGGGGTACGCACGCCCGGCTTCGGCCCGATCACGTCCATGACATGCTTCAGGTGCCAGTCATAGAGGCCGACGGTGCCACAGACCAGGGCGTCCGCCTCCCCCTTGCGCACCATCAGGGCGCCGATGACCGTGGTGTTGCTGCGCAAGACCTGGCGGGCGCGGTCGGGGCTGACGCCGCGGCGCTCCATCAGGCCATGGTAGCTGGTCCAGTAGTCGTGGTAGGCTGGGTCGTTCTGCGGGTCCACCAGCCGGAAATCCTCACCGATGCGCAGCCGCAGTCCCAGCTTGTCCAGCCGGCGCTGCACCACTTCCCGCCGGCCGATCAGGATCGGGTAGGCCAGGCGGTCATCGATCACCTGCTGGGCGGCGCGCAGCACGCGCTCCTCCTCCCCCTCCGCATAGACCACGCGCCGCGGGTCGGCTTTGGCCTTGGCAAAGACCGGCTTCATCACCAGGCCGGAGCGGAAGACGAACTGGCCCAGCCGGTCGCGATAGGCGTTGAAGTCCTCGATGGGCCGGGTGGCCACGCCGCTGTCCATGGCCGCCTTGGCCACGGCGGGCGCGATCTCCAGGATCAGGCGCGGGTCGAAGGGCCGGGGGATCAGGTATTCAGGCCCGAAGCTGGGCACACCGTCGCCATAGGCGGCGGCGACCACGTCCGACGCCTCCGCCTTCGCCAGGTTGGCGATGGCCCTCACCGCGGCGATCTTCATGGCCTCGTTGATGGCCGTGGCGCCCACGTCCAGGGCCCCGCGGAAGATGAAGGGGAAGCAGAGGACGTTGTTGACCTGGTTGGGGAAGTCGCTGCGGCCAGTGCCGATGATGGCATCGGGGCGGACGGCCTTCACCTGGTCCGGCATGATCTCCGGCGTCGGGTTGGCCAGGGCCATGACGATGGGACTGGCGGCCATGCGCTGCACCATTTCCGGCGTCAGCACCCGGGGGGCGGACAGCCCCAGGAAGATGTCGGCGCCGCCGATGATGTCGCCCAGGGTGCGGGCGTTGGTGGGCTTGGCGTAGCGGGCCTTGCGCGGGTCCATCAACTCGGTCCGGCCCTCATAGACCACGCCGGCGATATCGCTGACCCAGATGTTCTCCACCGGCAGGCCCATGTCCACCAGCAGGTCCAGGCAGGCCAGCGCCGCGGCGCCCGCGCCGCTGCACACCAGCTTCACCGTGGCGAAGTCCCGGCCCGTGAGCGCCAGGGCGTTGGTGATGGCGGCGGCCACGATGATGGCGGTGCCGTGCTGGTCGTCATGGAAGACGGGGATCCTCATCCGCTCCCGCAGCTTCTTTTCCACGTAGAAGCATTCCGGGGCCTTGATGTCCTCCAGGTTGATGCCGCCGAAGGTGGGCTCCAGCGCGGCGATCACCTCCACCAGCTTGTCCGGGTCCTTCTCGCTGACCTCGATGTCGAACACGTCGATGCCGGCGAACTTCTTAAACAGGACGCCCTTGCCCTCCATGACCGGCTTGGATGCCAGCGGCCCGATGTCGCCCAGGCCCAGCACCGCCGTGCCGTTGGTGATGACGGCCACCAAATTGCCGCGGCTGGTGTATTTGGCGGCGTTGGCGGGTCGGCCGCGATTTCCTCACACGCCGCCGCCACCCCGGGGAATAGGCCAGCGCCAGGTCGCGCTGGGTGGCCAGCGGCTTGGTCGGGGTCACCGCCACCTTCCCGGGCGTCGGCAGCCGGTGATAGTCGAGGGCGGCGTCGCGGAAGGCGTCGGACATGGGGGTCCCCTGGGTAACGGAACGGGTCGGTCAGGCACGCATTTGCCTGCTTAGGCCGCGCCAAAGCCCCTTGTCCAGGCGGAATGCCGCACGTCTGGGGCGTGATGATGGCGGGGGTGTCGGGACAGGCATGCGGTGGCGCCTCGCAATCCCCTTGCCCCCCATCGCGGTCTCTGCTATCTCCCCCGCACCCGACGGCAGGAACCTCGCCTGCCATCGTTCGCCCGGGTAGAGTTGCGGTCGTGGCGGAACTGGTAGACGCGCAGCGTTGAGGTCGCTGTGGGGCAACCCGTGGAAGTTCGAGTCTTCTCGACCGCACCACCCGAACGGAAAAGGGCCGCCGGCTGATCCCGGCGGCCTTTTTCGTTCCCTGGCGGGGGACTACATTCCAGCCGCGGTTCACACGTACCAGGGTCC
The DNA here is from genome assembly GCF_012913305.1 of Aerophototrophica crusticola. Taxonomy (NCBI): domain Bacteria; kingdom Pseudomonadati; phylum Pseudomonadota; class Alphaproteobacteria; order Rhodospirillales; family Rhodospirillaceae; genus Aerophototrophica; species Aerophototrophica crusticola. The sequence goes on from NZ_CP051775.1 coordinate 1,803,160, forward strand.
CTGCCCCCATGACCCCATCCCCTTCGACCATCGAGTGGCGCATCAGCGACAGCCCCGTCGACTATCCCGATGCCGTTTCCTTCATGGAACAGCGGGTGGCCGACATCCGCGCCGGCACGGCGCCGGAAACGGTCTCGCTGCTGGAGCACCCGCCCCTTTACACCTCGGGCACCTCTGCCAGGGCAGGCGACCTGCTGACACCGGCCCGCTTCCCTGTCTATCCGGCCGGCCGCGGTGGGCAGTACACCTATCACGGGCCCGGGCAGCGGGTGGGCTATGTCATGCTGGACGTGGCGGCCCGGGGCGGCGACCTGCACGACTTCGTCTGGCGGCTGGAGGAATGGCTGATCCGCACCCTGGCCCAGTTCGCGGTGAAGGGGGAGCGGCGCTGCGGCCGGGTGGGCGTGTGGGTGGACATGGCGGCCCATGGCGGCCCGCCGGGCCAGGAGGCGAAGATCGCCGCGCTTGGCGTTCGCATCCGCCGGGGCGTGAGCTTCCACGGCGTGGCCCTGAACGTGGAGCCGGACCTGACGCATTTCGAGGGCATCGTCCCCTGCGGCATCCGGGAGCACGGCGTGACCTCCCTTGCCGCCCTGGGCCATATCGTCAGCATGGCCGAGGTGGACATGGCGATGCAGTCCTCTTTCGCCGAGGTGTTCGGCACCGGCCCCGTGCCCGCCGACATGCCTGTCGCGGCTCGGCCCTGCGCGGTGCCGGCCTGATGCAGCGGCGGAGATCCATCACGGCGATCGTGCTCTATGCCGTGGGTGGGGCGGCGCTGCTGGTATCGCTGTTCACCCTGTCGGCGCCGACGGCGGAAAGCTACGGCCCCGGGCTGGTGGGCCTGCTGTTGGGCTTCGTTCTGCTGGGCTTGGCGCGGGCTTGCCAACAGCTTTCGCGCATTCGGGATATTCTGGAGAAACGTAACTAGGACCTGTCCATCAGATGTAGTATCTATGACAAAGTGATTACATCTTGATGGACGAAGGGAGGATCGGCGGGATGACGGCGGCGCTGCTCAAGTCTCCCCCGGTCCCGGTTGCCGCCCTCGACCCCACGCTGGCGAAGGCTGATTGTGCCGAGCCGGACCTGGACGGGGTCCTCTGGTCCATCCTGGCCGGCACGGCCGGCAAGACCGGCGAGGATTTCCTGCACAGCCTCGTCGAGCATTTGGCGCGGCTTCTGCGCGTGAAGCTGGTCATGGTCACCCGGCCGGCCGACCACCCGCCCACCAAGGCCACGGTGCTCGCCGCCTCCAAGGACGGCGTCCGGCAGGACAGCTTCACCTATCCCCTGGCCGGCCTGCCTTGCGCCCTGGTGCTGGGCGCGGGCCGGGTGGTGGAGGTGCCATGCGACCTCGCCACCACCTTCCCGGCGGAGGTTGGCGGCGGCTACAGCGCCTATCTCGGCATCCCGCTGATGGACCAGGACGGCATCCTGCCCCTCGGCCACCTCGCGGTGCTGGACGACAGGCCCCTGGTACCCAACGACCGCCGTTCGGCCATCGTCCGCATCTTCGCCACCCGGGCGGAGGCCGAGCTGCGCCGCCTACGGCTGGAGGCGGAGTTGCGCCGCCAGGCTTCCACCGACCCGCTGACCGGCGTGGACAACCGCCGCGCCTTCCTGGCGGCGCTGGAGGGGGAGATTTACCGCGCCCGCCGCTATGACCATCCCCTGTCACTTCTGGCGGTGGACGCAGACCGGTTCAAGCAGGTCAACGACAGCTACGGCCACCAGGTGGGCGACACCGTCCTGGTGGCCCTGGCGGAGATCATGCGGGCCAACATCCGGGCGAGCGACCGGGTCGGACGGCTGGGCGGGGAGGAGTTCGCCATCCTGCTGCCGGAAACCGACCTGGCCGGGGCGGAGGCAGTGGCGGAGAAGCTGCACCGCGCCGTGCGCCGCCTGTCCATCCCGGCCTCCCACGGCATGATCAACGTGACCATCAGCATCGGCGCCGCCCAGATGGCCCGGGCGGGTGAGCCGGTGGAAAGCCTGCTGACCCGCGCGGACCACGCCCTTTATACCGCCAAGCATCTGGGCCGGGACCAGACCGTCACGGCCGGGGCCTGAGCGGTCGCTCGCCCTCAAGCGCCGGGCGGTCGCATCCGCGCCCTTGGCTTACGCGGGCAACGAGCCGCTGTCGTCAGTCCGCCGCGCTGGTGACACGGCCGGAGTCGCGTCGCAGGATGTCGCGGATGTCCGACAGCAGCTCTTCCTGCTTGGTCAGGGCATGCGGCTTCGCTTCCTCCTTCCGGCGGAAGCGGTTGACCTGCTTCACCAGGATGAAGACCGCGAAGGCCACGATCAGGAACTTGATCACGGCGTTCAGGAAAAGGCCGTAATTGATGGTTGCCGCGCCCGCGTCCTGGGCCGCCTTCAGCGAGGCATACTCCCCGCCGGTCAGGTTGATGAAGTAGTTGGAGAAGTCGATCCCGCCCATGATGAAGCCGATGGGCGGCATCAGGATGTCATTGACCAGCGAGTTGACGATGGCCGTGAAGGCGGCACCGATGATGATGCCGACGGCCAGGTCGACCACATTGCCGCGGCTGATGAACTCCCTGAATTCCTTCAACATCGTCCCAATCCCCCTGAAGTGCCGGTTTCCGGCTTGGTAGAAAAACTGACTCGATTCAGGCCTTCCGACCAGTTCCCCCAGTTGGCGTAGGCCTACCACTTCCCTCATCACAAGGTTGGAAGCTGCGTGAAGCCGGTATTGCCAGGATCATCGCCTGGATGCCGCTCCACCCCGCTGACCTGTGCCGCGGGTGGACCCTGGCGGCAGGCATCGAGCATCGACTCGACAGCGGCAGCCGGTCCGGCGAACAGGGCCTCCACGCTGCCGTCGGCCCGGTTGCGCACCCAACCGTCCAGGCCGCGGGCCGTGGCTTGCTCCACCGTCCAGGCGCGGTACCAGACGCCCTGCACCTTGCCCCGGATGCGGGCGAGCACGGCAACGCGGTCAGACATGGGATCCTCAGTCAGCTTCATGGCATGGGTTTAACTGGACTGTACGCTGCGGTTGCTGTCAATCAGGCTGGGAGCATGCCGATTGACCGGAGCGGACGAGTACCGGCATGTTCCGCGCATATGCGAGCGGAGGTAGGGGTCTCATGGGTTCTGTTACGTCCTGGGTGAAGGAATGGCTGGGCGTGGCCGCGGGTGCGGCGGCCATCTGGTTCACCATGAACACCTTCGCCTTTGCGGGCTTCCATGTGCCGTCAGAGAGCATGCTGCCCACCCTGAAGGTCGGCGACCAGTTCTATGCCAACAAGTTCGCCTACGGGTACAGCCGCTACTCCACCCCCTTCTGGCCGCTGCCGGTGGACAAGTTCGGCACGGAGACAGGCCGCTTGCCGGGCGGCATGCCGGAGCGGGGCGACATCGTCGTCTTCCGCCTGCCGGGCGCGGAAGTGGACTATGTGAAGCGCGTCATCGGCTTGCCCGGCGACCGCATCCAGGTCCAGGACGGGCGGCTGTTCATCAACGGCACCCCGGTGGAGCGCACGGAGACGGGCAAGTACGCCTACCGCCAGTACACGGGTGAGGTGGTGCAAGCGACGGAATACCGGGAAACCCTGCCCGGCGGGCGCCAGCACCTGATCCTGGAGCAGTCTGACAGCGGCTATGCCGACAACACGCCTGTCTATACGGTGCCGGCCGGCCACTTGTTCATGATGGGCGACAACCGCGACAACTCCCAGGACAGCCGCTTCCTGCGTGAGGTGGGCTACATCCCCGTGGAGCGCGTGCTGGGCCGCGTCGGGGCCGTGGCCTTCGCTTGGTATGGCTGCCAGGAAGAGCCGGGCCTGACCTGCGTCGGCGGCGGCTGGACCGACCGGCTGGCCCGCTCGGTGGAGTGACGGGCCGGACGGGCCGGAGCGTGTTTGCGCCGACCGTGACCACGCTCCGGCGGCGACCGCGGCCGCGCCCGCCCCTGCCCCTGCCCCTCAGCGCTTCTTGTCGAACAGCCCCATGGCCCAGGCCGTGTGCAGGGCCAGGGGCGCCATCCATGCCACCATGGGGTAGATGAACCAGACCCGGTCGGGCGTGGTGATGAAGTTCAGTGGCACCAACAGGACCAACGCGCCGAAATAGGCGATGAAATGGTTCAGCAGCTGGCTGCGCCGGCGGCGGTTGCGCGCCTGCAGGGCCGTATCCTCGGCCGGGCTCGTATCGGGGGTGTGGGTCGTCATGGCTCCTCCGCCCCGACAGGTTGGCACGGTGCGCAGATTTGCCAAGAGGGCACCGGGCGGGACCGGTTGACATGCCCCTGCGTCAATTCCTCCCGCCCCGTGCGACTTTCCCCGGCCCGGCTGTTATCCCCGCAACGACGAATGAGATATCGCCATCGCTCCATCAGTGGAGCGTCATATTCCGTCTGTCCAGGGGCGCCGCCATGGAACTCGATCCGGTCCTGCTCGCACGGATACAGTTCGCCTTCACGGTATCCTTCCACATCATCTTTCCGGCCTTCACCATCGGCCTTGCGAGTTGGATCGCGGTGCTGGAAGGGCGGTGGCTCTATACGGGCAAGGAGATCTACAAGTCCCTGTCCGAATACTGGACGAAGATCTTCGCCGTGTCCTTCGGCATGGGCGTGGTGTCGGGCATCGTCATGTCCTACCAGTTCGGCACGAACTGGAGCCGCTATTCCTATGTGGGCGGCTACGTGCTGGGCCCCCTGATCAATTATGAGGTGGTGACCGCCTTTTTCCTGGAGGCGACCTTCCTGGGGGTGCTGCTGTTCGGCCGCGACCGGGTGCCAAAGCGTGTGCACTTCTTCGCGGCCTGCATGGTGGCCTTCGGCACGCTGATGAGCGCCTTCTGGATCCTGTCGGCCAACAGCTTCATGCAGACGCCGCAGGGGCACGAGATCCGCGACGGCATCCTGTACCCCGTGGACTGGTGGCAGATCGTCTTCAACCCCAGCTTTCCCTACCGCTACTTCCACATGGTCATCGCCTGCTACCTGACCACCAGCTTCGTGGTGGCGGGGGTGAGCGCGTGGCACCTGCTGAAGGGGCAATTCCAGCAGCATGCCCGCATCGGCCTGTCCATGGCGTTGGGGTTGATCGCCGTCCTGGCCCCGGTGCAGGCCTTCGTCGGTGACCTGACCGGCCTGAACACGCTGGAACACCAACCCACCAAGCTGGCCGCCATGGAGGGCCATTGGGAGACGCACAAGGACGGTGCGCCCCTGATCCTGTTCGCCATCCCCGACCAGGAAAGGGAGATGAACCATTACGAGATCGCCATCCCGAAGCTGGGCAGCCTGATCCTGACCCATAGCTGGGACGGGGAGATCCGCGGCCTGAAGGAATGGCCAAAGCAGGACCGGCCGCCGGTGTGGATCGTGTTCTGGGGCTTCCGCCTGATGGTGGGCCTGGGCCTGATCATGATCGCCCTGGGCCTCTACAGCCTGTGGCTCCGCTTCCGGAAGCGGCTCTATGACACGCGCTGGTACCTGTGGTCCCTGGTGCTCGCCTCCCCCATCGGCTTCTTCGCCCTGACCTTCGGCTGGTTCACCACCGAGGTGGGCCGCCAGCCCTGGACCGTCTACGGCATCCTGCGCACGGCGGACAGCGTCACCCCGGCCCTGACGGGGGCGGGGGTGCTGGCGTCGTTGATCACCTTCTTTGTCGTCTACCTGATCGTCTTCACCGCCGGCACCTACTACCTGGTCCGCCTGTTCCAGCGCGGCCCCGCCGGCCCGGTGAAGGCGGCGGAACCCGCCGTCGGACGGCCGAAGCGGCCCATGTCCAAGGCGGACGAGGAGATCGAGATGGGCGCCCCCCACGGGCCCCAGCCCAGCCCCGCCGAGTGAGGGAGCAGCCCATGAACATCGACCTGACCCTGGTCTTCGCCGGCATCGCCGCCCTGGCCGTCTTCATGTACGTGCTGATGGACGGGTTCGACCTGGGCGTGGGGATCCTGTTCCCCTTCGCCCCCGGCGGGGAGCCGGACCGGGACAACATGATGAATACCGTCGCCCCCATCTGGGACGGCAACGAGACCTGGCTGATCCTGGGTGCGGCGGCGCTGTTCGCCGGTTTTCCCCTGGCCTATTCCATCCTGCTGCCGGCCTTGTACCTGCCGGTGCTGCTGATGCTGATCGCCCTGATCTTCCGCGGCGTGGCCTTCGAGTTCCGGTTCAAGGCCAACACCAGCCGCTATCTCTGGAACATCAGCTTCTTCGTGGGCTCCCTGTTCGCCACCTTCGCCCAGGGCATCATCCTTGGCGCCTTCATCCAGGGCTTCGAGGTGAAGGGCACGGACTTTTCCGGCAGTATCTGGGATTGGGCCACGCCGTTCAGCCTGATGGTCGGCATCGCCATGGTCGCGGGCTATGCCCTGTTGGGTGTCACTTGGCTGATCTGGCGGACGGAGGGGCCGCTACAGGCTTGGTGCTACAAGCTGGCCCCCGGACTGCTGCTGGCCGTGATGGTCTTCGTCGGGCTGGTCAGCCTGATCACGCCCCTGTGGCAGGAGGATGTGCGGAACCGCTGGTTCAGCTTCCCGAACCTGCTGTATCTCAGCCCCGTGCCGGTGATCACCCTGCTGCTGGCGGCGCTGCTCTATACCTCGCTGCGCCGGGGGCGGGAGTTGGCGCCCTTCATCCTGACCATGGCGCTGTTCCTGATGGCCTATATCGGCTTGGCCGTCAGCTTCTGGCCCTATGTGGTGCCGCCCCGCATCAGCATCTGGGACGCGGCTTCCCCGCCGGAGAGCCAGGTTTTCCTGCTGGTGGGGCTGGTGTTCCTGATCCCCACCATCCTGGCCTATACGGCCTTCACCTATTGGGTCTTCCGCGGCAAGGTGAAGGGCGGGTACGCGCACTGACAACCCCGCGGGCGGCGGGCCGGATGCCGGCCCGCCCCTTGCCGCTCAATCCTCCAGCATGGAGGATAGCTTCATCGCCACGCCCATGTTGCCGCTGACCTTCAGCTTGCCGGTCATGAAGGCCATGGTCGGGGCCAGCTTGCCCTCGCTCAGCTTGATGAAATCGTCGAGGGAGATGGCCAGGGTCGTGTCGGGGTCGGTGCCCTGCTGGCTGATGCTGGGCGGCATGGTCTTGCCGTTGACGAAGATGGCGCCCATGCTGCCGAAGTCGAACTTCACCACGGCGTTCAGCCCGGCGAAGCTGGTGGCGCGGGCCTTCATCTGAGCCTCGACCTGGTCGATGGTGGACATGGCTCCCTCCCATTGATGACGTTTACGTAAAGGTAAGTGCATTTACCCGATTTGGGCGCCCGCGACAAGGTCATGCCGGTCAGGGCAGGCGGGCGCGTTCCAACCGCTCGATCCGGCGGGCCAGGTCGCGCAGGGCCAGGGCTTCCTCCAACTGGCTGTGGCTGGCCAGGGCCTGGCGGTAGCGCTGCAGCAGGTACAGCACCGCCTTCTCGTCGCTGATGCCGGGCAGGGCCTGGCCATTGGCCCTGGCCACCGTGATGCCCAGCACGGCCATGGCTTCCGCCACCAGGGTGACCGCGCGGGCAAGCTCCGGCTCGCCGGCTTCCGCGGCGTTCAGCACCGGCTCCAACAGGTCGGCCATGCAGATGCGGCCCGTCACGCGCGTCCCCTTCGTCCCTTGCCATCCTGCCGCCGGGCGGCGGCAGGGGCGGGGCATATAGGGTGCCAGAGGCGTGATTGCGACGGAAGAAGCGAAGCGGGGCGAAGGCCCGCCCCTTTTTGAGTAAGGGGGGCTTCAGCCCGCCAGCAGGGTTAGGAACCGCTCTGTCACCACCAGATCGTCCAGCAGGGATTTGCGCCGGGCCGCAGCCTCCGCATCCTCGCCCCATTGCTCGATCTGGAAGCTCTCATCCAGTTGGGAGACGTCGAAGGCGCCCCTGGCGTCCAGCTTTCCTTCCAGCAAGGCCAACGCGATGACCAGCGACCCGCAGATGCCTACGGCGTTCTGCAAGGCCGTCAGCCGCCATTCATCCATCCCCTCCAGCGCGGCGCGCAGGGCCTTCAGGGCGCTTTCATCCTGGGCGACGTGGCGGATGCCCGTCGTGGGCCTCAGCAAGGCGTCATAGCGCAGGGCCGCCCAATCCAGCAGCGGTTGCCACGCCTTGGCCTGCCGTTCCGCCAGTTCCTGCGGGTGGTCAGCGCGGTAGCACAGGAGGTCCGTCCCGGCATAGGCGGCGGCGGCATCCGCCACCTCGGCCGGCCGGGCCCGCACCCCATCGATGGCCGTGCTGGAAAGCTGGGTCAGCGGCATGGTGCGGGGCACCACCTCCTCCCCCTGCCCTTGCCATTCCGCGGCGATGGCTTCCGCCAGGGCCCGGGTGGGGACAGCCAGGGGCAGCTTGGCCGGGGTCCGCAGGGGCTTGCCGTCCAGCAGGACCGTCCAGCCATCCGGCCCCGCCGTCCCGGCGGCGGTGGCCTGCTTGTAGAAACGCTTCATCCCCATCCCCTTACTGCGTCGCCACGGAGGGCATCAGCCCCAACACCGCCGACGGCACCTCGGCATAGCTGTCCACCAGGCAATTGGCACCGGCGGCCACCAGTTCCGCCCCCTCATGGTAGCCCCAGGTCACGCCCACGCAGCGGACCCTGGCGTTCCGGGCCATCAAAACGTCGAAGGTCGTGTCGCCGATCACCACCGCCGCCTCCCGCTCCACTCCCGCCTCCGACAGGGCATGGATCACCATGTCCGGGTTGGGCTTGCCGGCCACCAGGTCGCTGGTCTGCAGGGTGACAAACCGGTCCAGCAGCCCATGGTGCTCAAGGATCGCCACCAGCCCGCGGCGGCTCTTGCCCGTGGCGATGCCCAGCAGCACCCCGGCATCCTCCAGCGCGTCCAGCGCCTCACGCACACCGGGATAGAGTGGTTCCAGGTAACGGCCGCTGGTCCGGTTCTGGAAGAAGGCGGCCTTGTAGGCCTCTGCCACCCGCTCATGCAGGGCGGGGTCCGCCTCCGGCAGCAGCATGGCCACGGCCCCCACCAGCGGCAAACCCACCACCCGGCGCACCAGGGCCGGGTCCGGCGCCGCCAACCCCTCCGCGGCGAAGCCGGCGGTCATGGCGGCGACGATGGCGTGCTGGCTGTCCACCAGGGTGCCGTCACAGTCGAAGATGGCTAGGCGCACGCGAGGCTCCGTTCACCGGTGAGGCGTCAGGCCGGCTTGTAGCCCAGCGCCGCCGCCCTTTCCAGCCCGCGCATGGCAGTGCACCGCCGCCGCGCGGCCTGGGAGCTACAAGGAAATGTTGAGTATACGCGGACGCAAAATAAACCTATCGGATCATCCCATCCTTTTGTTATAAGGCTTTCGTAAAATTTACTCAGACGGGGCGGCGATGAGAGCGGTATTGGGCTTGTTCCTGCTTGCCCCAGGGTTGGTTGGCTGCTCCCTCATCTCGGGTGGCCCTGATGCCGGTATGTATGTTTATGACAATCGGCCGATACGGCCCTTGGTCTCGGCTGACGTGATCGGTAAGCCGCTGTCCCAGGTCATGCAGACCGTCAGCATCCCAACCCAGCGCGAAGCAGGCCCGGGGGGCGCGGAGTCGCTGGTCTGGTTACAGGCGGACCGGTCCCGCTTGGATGGCAGCCTGATCTATTGCCGGGAGACGGTGACCGCCAGCAATGGCGTCGTCACCAACTACCAGCGCAATGGCTGCTAGACCCGTTTTCCGATGACCGGAAACGGGTCTAGCCGATCAGTTGCCTCAATCGCCGGCGCCGCATCCGCGGCTTGGCTTCGCACGCATGGGCGAGCGCGGCGGCAGTTGCCGCCGGAGCGGGTTTACGGTCAGCGTAAACACGCTCTAACGGTCCCGCTCAGAACTGGAGTTCCGCGAACGGGTCGGCCTTCAGGTTGGTGCTGAAACCGAAATAGTCCCAGGCCGGCCGCATGTGCTCAGGCAGCGGCGCCGTCACGTCGATGGTGCCGCCCCGCGGGTGGGGCATGATGATGCGCCGTGCATGCAGGTGAAGTTGACGACGGATCTCCGCCCCGCCCTCCAGGAACGCCCCCTGCCCGCATATTTCCCGTCACCCAGGATGGGCGTGCCCAGCGCATCCATGTGGACGCGGAGCTGGTGGGTGCGCCCCGTGCGCGGCCACAGCGCCACGAAGGCTGCCTGCCGGTGGGCATGCTCCAGCACGGTGTAATAGGTGATGGCGTGCTGGCCGTCCTCGTCCACCGCCATGCGCTCCCCGCCGCTGCTCGCCTCCTTGCCCAGGGGCAGGTCGATGCGGCCCTGGTGGGGGGTGGGGACGCCGACGGTCACGGCCCAGTAGATCTTGCGCGCGTCGCGGCTGCGGAAGGCCGCCGCCAGCTTCGATGCCGCCGCGCTGGAGCGGGCCAGCACCAGGCAGCCGCTGGTGTCCTTGTCCAGCCGGTGGACCAGCTTCGGCCGCTCCTTCCCGTCCAGCACCAGCAGGTCCAGCATGGCGTCCAGGTGCTTGTCCTGGTTGGTGCCGCCCTGCACGGCAAGGCCCGCGGGCTTGTCCAACACCAGCACGTCCGCGTCCCGGTACAGGACGCGGGAGCGCAAGCCCTGCGCCTCCTTCTCGCTGAAGACCGGCTTCCTCACCGCGGGCTTGGCACCCTCGGCCGCCGGGGCCGGGTCTGGCAGCGGTGGGACGCGGATCGCCTGGCCGGGGGCGAGGCGGGTATTCGCCTCCGCCCGCTTGCCGTCCACCCGCACCTGGCCGGTGCGCAGCAGCTTCTGGAGCTGGATGTGGGAAAGCTGCGGGTAGTGCCGCTTGAACCAGCGGTCCAGGCGCACCTCCCCCTCGTCCTCGCCCACCAGCCGGGTCTCAACCACCCGGCCCGACTGACCTGCCTCGCTCATCCCGCCACCAGAACCCTTGTTGCCCACATGCCCGCGAACAGCCCGCCCACGGACAGCAGCACGGACAGAACCACATAAATGGTCGCTGACGCCACCTCCCCCCGCTGGGCCAGCAAGGCCACGTCCAGGGAAAAGCTGCTGAAGGTGGTGAAGCCGCCCAGCACCCCGACGGTCAGGAAGGCCCGCAACTCCGCCCCCGGCGACCAGACCAGGGCAGAAAGCTGCACCAGCACGCCCATGACGACCGAGCCGACGATGTTCACCGCCAGCGTGCCGTAGGGGAACGCCGCCCCCAACCCCTGCCCCACCCAGGTGATGGCAAGGTAGCGCAGGACGGAGCCCACGGCCCCGCCCAGGGCGATGGCCAGCAGCATCTTCATGCCCCGACCCCGAAAATCCAGCCTTCCCGCCGTGCCGTGTCGGGGTCCAGCCCCGAAGGCGCCCAGGCACTGGCCTTGCCCGCCAGCACCGACAGGCCGGCGGCAGAGATCATGGCATCGCCGGTATGGTCATCCAAGCGCTCCGGCAAGCTAGGTGCCGCACGGCAGCCATACGGCGCCAGCGCCCGCTCCAGCACCGCCAGGTCGGTGATCTTCAATGTCCGGCCCAGGGCCTGGATACGGAACAGGGTCGGATAGATCTCCAACACCACACTGCGCCCGGCGGGGTTCTCCGCCGGCCAGACGGCGATCTGGTCGCCCAGCAGGCCCTTCAGCCGCCGCAGGGTGCGCATCCCGGCCAGCGAGGCCTTGCCCACCTGCTTGGCCGCCGCGGCCAGATTGAACAGGCTGACCGGGGTGCCCGCCCCCGTGGCCGCGGCGGCCAGCTCCGTCCTGCGGCGCTTGGTGCTGCCGTCGCCCCACATGGCGGGCCGCGGGCCTTTGGCCCAGTAGCTGGGCGCGAGCCGCGGATCGGTCACCGCCAGGCCGGCGAAATCGTCCGGCGCGTCGCCGCTGGCATCCTCCACCAGGTCCCACAGGGCGGGCATGTCGGTGACATGGGGCACCCGGCCATCCAGGTAGCCCACGTCAGGCACCCAGGGCATGCCGAAGCCGCAGTCGATCCCGGCCAGGACACGCTTGCCCTCCCGCACCCGCGCGGCGACCCATTCCGCCGCCTCAGCCCGGCCCCAATACCGCCCCGCGGGGGCGATGGGGTGGACGATCCGGTCCGGGCCGACGACGGCGACGGCCACCGCCTTGGCCGGCTGGGCCCCGGTCCAATCGATGCCGACATACAGGTCGAAAGCGAAAGACACCGACGGCCGTCACAGACAAAGTGGCGAAGAGGTGGCGACCCTAGACCCTGCGGCGCTCCCGCGCCAGCACCAACGCCCGCTGAAGAGGCCTGCCATGAAGCCCGGAACCCGCCTGTCCCTCGCCCTTCTGGTCGCGATGCTGGGCAGCGGGCCCGCCCTGGCCCAATCCCCTTCCCCATCGGCCTCCCCACCCCCACCGCCGCCCGCGGCGGCACAGCAGGAGGAGGATGAGGTCATCGTGACAGGCCGGCGCCCCGTCATGCCGTCGATGATGGAAGAGCTGGAGTACCATAACCAGGAATACCGGCGGCTGAAGCAGATCTACGATCCCGACCCGCCGCCGATCCCCCGCGCCGACAAGCTGGTGCGCATCCCCGAATCCATCAGCCAGACGATCCAGGGACGGCCCACCTTGCCGGACAAGTATTGAGTTGTTCCCTCAAGCGCCGGGCGGGCGCATCCGCGCCCTTGGCTTGCGCGGGCATTTGCCCGCGGGCCGGCGGTTGCCGGCCTCGGCTCGGCTGGCTTGACCTCCGGGCAAGCCAGCCGAGCCGGTCAGAGCACTCCCAGGTCCCGCGCCGTCTGGTCCAGGGACAGCTTGGCCAGCCGCGCGATCTCGTCCGCCTCCCCATGGCTCAAGGTCAAAGGCGGGGAGAAGACCAAGCTGTCGCGGATGCCGCGCAGGATCACGTTGTTGCGGAAGCAGTGGTCGCGGGCCATCAGCCCGACCTTTCCGCCACCCGGGAAGCGCTCCCGCGTCTTCCGGTCCTTGACGATCTCGATGGCGCCGATCAGCCCCTCGCTGCGGATTTCCCCGACGATGGGGTGGCCGTCCAGGGCCTCCTCCAGCTTGGCGCGCAGGTAGGGGCCGATGTCGGTGCGGGTGCGCTCCACCAGATTCTCGGACTCGATCACCGCGATGTTGGCCAGGGCCACGGCGCAGGCCACCGGGTGCCCGCTGTAGGTGAAGCCGTGGTAGAACTCGCCCCCTTCCTCGATCAGCGTCTCCGCCACCCGGTCGCCCACCATGACGGCGGACAGGGGCACGTAGCCCGAGGTGATGCCCTTGGCCAGGGTCATGAAGTCCGCCTCGATCCCGAAGCGCTGGCTGCCGAACCAGTGGCCGAGCCGGCCGAAGCCGCAGATCACCTCATCGGCGATCAGCAGGATGTCGTGCTCCCGGCAGATGCGGTTGATCTCCGGCCAGTAGCTGTCGGGCGGGATGATCACGCCGCCGGCGCCCTGGATGGGCTCCCCGATGAAGGCGGCCACGTTCTCCGCCCCCAGCTCCAGGATCTTCTCCTCCACCATGCGCGCGGCCAGCCGCCCGAAGGCCTCCGGCTCCATCCCGTTGGCAAGGTCGAAGGGGTAAGGCGGCATCACATGGACGAAGCCGGGCAGCGGCAGGTCGCCCTGCCCGTGCATCACGCTCATCCCGCCCAGGGAGGTGCTGGCCATCGTGGTGCCATGGTAACCGTGGGTGCGGCTGATGAAGGTCTTCTTGGACGGCTTGCCCTTCAGGTTCCAGTAATGCCGCACCATGCGCACGATGGTGTCGTTGGCCTCCGACCCGGAGTTGGCGAAGAACACCTTGTTGAAGCCGGCCGGCGTGATCTCCGCCAGCTTGGCGGACAGCAGGGCGGCCGGGCCGGTCGTGGTCTTGAAGAAGGTGTTGTAGAAGCTGAGGTCCAGCATCTGCCGATACCCGGCCTCCGCCAGCTCCTTCCGGCCATAGCCGACGTTCACGCACCACAGCCCGGCCATGGCGTCCAGGATGCGGTTGCCGGAGTCATCCTCGATCCAACACCCCTCCCCCCTGGTGATGAGGCGGGAGCCCCCTTGGGCCGACAGTTCCTTGAAGTCGGTGAAGGGGTGCAGATGGTGGGCGTCGTCGAGCTTCTTCAGGTCGTGGTTGGAGAGGACGGCATTCATGGCGTCGGGACCTTCGCGAAAGGGTTCTGCTGATCTGTCTGGCGGGAGGCGGCGAACGGCCTTAGCCCGGCGGGTTGAACCCGATCCGGGCGCAGAGCAGCAGCAGGGCTTCCTTGCGCGTCATGGTCTCGTACAGCATCGTCAAGTCCAGAAAGGCCGGCCGGACACCCCATGATAGCCCAATAGGGGCCGGGCTGGTCAGCCCAAAATCACGCCGGTGCCGCCCGGCCGTTGGGGAACGCCCCCGACGCTGGCCCTTGCCTTATTCCTTCGGGGACTACACAAAAGGCGTAGCAGGTCCGCTCCAGCCAGGACCGGGGGACCCATGCCCGAATCCATGCCTCTTTCCGCGCGGGTCCGACTGGACCAGTTGCGACTGTATGCGGAGACCCACCGCAATGACGCCTTCCTGGAAAGCGTCATTGTGTTCTTGGTGGCGGGTGTGATGCTGGCCTGGATAGGGTGGGCGGCACCGGCCATGTGGGCCGCCGCCTATCTGCCGGCCCTGCTGGGGGCGCACCGGCTGTTCGCCCGCTTCCTCGGCGCCGTTCCCGGCCCACAGGACTACCGGCGCTGGCTTTGGCGGATCGGCGGCATACGGCTGCTGGTGACCTTGCTGTGGGCCTCGATCCCGTTCTGGGGTTGGCAGCAGGGCAACATCCTCAACAATGGCCTGGTGGTGATCCTGCTTGTGGGTTCGCTGGGTGCGACGGCAGCCCTCAGCACGGCCCATTGGCGGCTCTACCTGGTGGACACGGCCCCGGTGGCCCTGGCCCTGGTTGCGGTCCCGTTGCTGGACAGTGAGCTGGGCCTGACCTACTCCGCCCTGGCCCTGGCCTTCGTCTCCTACCTGGTGCTCCCGGCAGTTGTGACACACCGGAACACCGCCCACCTGATCCGGCTGCGGCATGAGAAGGACCGGCTGATCACGGATCTGGCCGGCGCCCGCGATACCGCACAGCGGGCCAATGCCGCCAAGACCCGTTTCCTGGCCAGCATGAGCCATGAGCTGCGCACCCCCCTCAACGGCATGATGGGGATGGCGCAGCTGCTGCGCAGCCGCCAGCTGGGGGAGGAAGAGGCCGCCATGGTGGACGTGCTCCATAGCGCCGGCGAGGGGCTGGTCACCCTGGTGAACGACCTGTTGGACCTGTCGAACATCGAGGAGGGGCGTATCGCCATCACGCAGGCCCCCTATTCCCCCCGGGTGTTGCTGGACACGGTTGCCGGAATCCTGCGCCCCACCGTCACGGCCAAGGGGCTGTCCTTGCGGGTGGAGGTCGGCGACGGGCTGCCCGACCGGCTTGTGGGGGACGAGGCCCGGCTGCGCCAGGTGGTTCTCAACCTCGCCTACAACGGGGTCAAGTTCACCGACCACGGTGGCGTCACCCTGGCCCTGGAGCATCGGGACGGGTGGTTGCGGGTCACCATCCAGGATACCGGCATCGGCATCGCCGCCGATCGGCTGGCGGAACTGGAGGAGGGCGTGGTGATGCCGGAACCGGGCCGCGGCGGGGCCGGGCTCGGCCTTGCAATCTCCCGCGGCCTCATCCGGGCCATGGGGGGTGGGTTGGAGCTGGCGAAGCGCCCAAGCGGCGGCACGGAGGCGCGGTTCAGCATCCCGGCCCCACCCGCGCCCGCGGTGGACACCGGCTGCATTCCCAGCAACGGAAAGGGGCGCTGCCTGTCGGTGCTGGTGGTGGAGGATGACGCCACCAACCGCTTGGTCCTGGGGAAGATGCTGGAACGCCTGGGCCATGACTGCCTGCCGGTGGAAACGGCGGAGGCCGCGCTCGACCTGCTGGCACGCCAAGCGGTGGACGTGGTGCTGATGGACGTTCGGCTGCCCGGCCTGGACGGGGTGGAAGCCACCCGCCGACTGCGGGCCTCACCCGACCGGCGGCTGGCAGGCCTGCCGGTGGTGGCCATGACGGCCAACCTCTTCCCCGACGACATTGCCGATTATTGGGCGGTGGGCATGGTGGACATCCTGCCCAAGCCGATCCGCCTGTCCGCCCTCACCACCCTGCTGGACCGCATCGGCGGCAGCCCGGAAATGGCGCAGGACGCGGCCGTGTCGGACCAGACGCTCACTGCCTGACTTCAGCCAAGGGTGTTTGACTTGGCTGGCGCATCTTGGATCAGAAAGCTCTACACGTTTGAAGAGGGATCACACAGCCTGCATCTGACAAGCTGGCCGGACTGCAACGTCGGCTTTTCCTGCTACCAAACGGATCGCCGTATTCATCCGGATGCCAAAACGGTCATGGTAGCTGACGAACCGGTCCAGGCTGTAAGCCGCCCTGAAGGCGCGTGGCGGGTTGGACCATTGGGCATCGGAATAGAACCAGATGCCTTCTTGAGACTGGCGGAGCAGGCTGCCCAGCAATACAAGGAAACCAGCCCGGGTCGCAGGCGTGAAGGTAAAGCGGGACCAGCCCGTCTCCTCCACGATGTCATAAGCCCAGCGCCGCCCGTCCGCCCGGGGCGGCAGGTCGAAGCAATGTACGACCGTACCACCCAGTCTCCCCATGTGACCTTCCCAAAGGGGGCTGGGCCCCCGGTCGCTGCGGGGCGGACAGGACAAGGCGGTCCCGAATGGCAGCCCGTCCGGCAGCACCAACTTGGTTACCCCGGCACACAGGATCTCGATAGACAGTGTGGGCATGCGGCAGCCCGCGGCTGGAATCAAAACGGCGCCGCCCCATCCGGGACGGCGCCGCTGCACAATACACCAACTTAGAACCGCGCGCTGGCTGTCAGGCCATAGGTGCGGGGCTGGTTGACCTGGAAGGCCGCGCGGGCGCGGAAGCCGCGTTCGCGGTCCAGGGACAGGTAGGCCCGCTCATCCAACAGGTTGTTGACATAGGCCGCCACCTCCCAGCCCTCCAGCCGCACGCCGGCCCGCAGGTTGACCTGGTTGTAGGATGGCAGCTTCGGGTCGAAGCGGTAGGTGCCCGCCGGCTGGCCGCCGATGGGGATGCGGTTGATCACGCCCACCTGGGTCGGGTCCTGGTCCACCGCCTGGGTAAAGCGCGATCCCACATGCTGCACGGCCAGCACGCCGAAGCCGGTCAGGTCGGCGGACAGCTCCTTCTCATAGTTCAGGGAGCCGGTGAGCTGCACCTTCGGCACGGTGGGCAGGCGGTTGCCGTCGCGGATGCCGCCCACCACGGTGGCCACGCCGCCGCTGACCGACGTCACCGTGTCCGTGAACTCGCTGTCCGTGTAGCTGCCGCCCAGCGCGATCGCCAGTTCGTCCGTGAGCTGGTAGTTCAGCTCCGCCTCGATGCCCATGGCCCGGGCGTCGGCGTTGAACACGATTCGGGAAGAGCAGGTGCCCGCGTCCAGCGTGACCTGCAGGTTCTTGATGTCGCTGTAGAAGCCCGCCACGTTGAACTGGCCGCGGCCGCCGGCGAAGCCGATCTTGGCGCCCAGCTCATAGTTCCAGACCTCCTCGTCGTCGAAATCCTCCCGCCCGCCGAAGGTGACCAGATCCTGCGGGGTGCAGAGCGGCGCGTTCAGCGGGTCGTTGATGCCGCCCAGGCGGAAGCCCTTGGCCACCTGCGCGTTCAACTTCACGTCCTCCACCGGCTCGTAGCTCAGGATGACGCGGGGGCTGACGCCGGAACTGTCGGTCTTGCCCTCCCGGCCGATGGTCTGGTCGGCGAACAGGCCGTCGAAGTTCAGGACCCGCTCCTCCTCGAAGTCGAACCAGCGCAGGCCCGCCGTGGCGGTGATCTGGTCGGTGAGCTGGTAGCTGGCCTCCCCGAACAGGGCGAACTGCTTGAAGTCATAGGGGATGCGGGAGAAGTAGAGCTGGTCCACCCCCGCCAGCGGCCCGGCCGTGGGGATGCCAGTGGCGGCCTGGAAGCCCGGCACGGACAGGGTCTGCGCATAGCGGCGGTCGATCTTGGAGTAGAAGGCGCCGGCTACCCACTGGAAGGGCCCGTCGCCGCTGGACGCCACCCGCGCCTCCTGGGTGAAGACCTCCACGTCCGTGGTGTCGTCCAGGGGGAGGAGATGCCATAGATGCTGCGGGGGAAGCCCGCCGGGTCGAAGCTGCCGGGCTGGCCGGTGATGGAGCCGGTGAGCTGGGTGGCGTCGCGCCGGACCAGGATCTGCCGGTCCGTGTAGCTGGTGATGGAAGTCAGGACCACCGGGCCGAAATCATAGCTGGCGGTCAGGTCCACCAGGTAGAACTCGTCCTCGAACTTCTCCTCCAACTGCCGGTACTGCTGCAGCTCGTCGAACTGGAACAGCCGGTCCGGCGCGGGCGCCAGGTCGTTGGCCAGGATGTTGAAGATGTCCTGCCGGTTGAAGCCGTCCGCCTCCACCTTTTGGTAGACCACGCGCGGCGTCAGGCTCAGCGCCTCCGTCGGCTGGAACAGCAGGGAGACGCGGCCGCCGGTCCGCTCACCGTCATTCACGTCCTTGTCGATGCTGCCGTCCGGCTGCACCGCGTTGATGAAGCCCGGATAGGCGGTGTGGTAGGCGACGGCGCGCAGGGCCGCCTGCTCCGAGATGGCGACGTTCGCCATGCCCCGGGCGCCATAGCCCACCTCCCCCTTCTCCACCATGTTCACGTCCAGCTCGGCCGAGCCGCTGTTGCCAGAGGTGTCGGGCTTGCCGGTGATGTAGCGGATGGTGCCGGAGAGCGAGCCGGAGCCATACAGCGTGCCCTGTGGCCCACGCAGTACCTCCACCCGCTCCAGGTCGTACAGGTCCAGGTCGGGGGTGAAGAGGGAAAGGGAGATGACCGATTCGTCCAGGTAGACGCCCACCTGCTCCTTCACGCCGGGCTGGTCGCGCACGATCTGGCCGGCGGAGATGCCGCGGATGGCCACTTGGCTCTGGCCGGGGCCGAGGTTCTGGATGGTCACGCTGGGGATGTTGCGGGCCACGTCCTCCAGGTTGACTGCCCCACGCTCCTGGATCTGGTTGGCGCTGAGGGCATTGATGGAGAAGGGCACGTCCTCAAGCGCTTCGGCCCGCTTCCGGGCTGTGACGATGACCTCCTCCAGCATCACGGGCTGGCCTTCCTGGGCCAGGGCGGCCGGCGAGGGCGCAAGCGGCACCAGGGCCGTGCCCAGCAGCAGGGTCCCCGCGAAGGCGGGCAGGCGCCGGACATGGTTCCGGCGGGTCGAGACGATTCCCAGCATATGCGATCCCCATTCTTCTTGGCTCCGGCACGCCTACCCCAATCGATAGGTAAACGAACCGTGCGGTGAATGAATGGTAACGGAAGCCGGGCGGCGGCAAAGCCGGGACTGGGGGTAAGGGCGAGGACGCGCAACACTTTGCCAGCGGGGCGTGGCAAGGCTGCAACTTTCCTCTGAATACAACGAATTTCAGATAATTCCCGGATGATGCCTTCGTACAAAAGCAAAGGCGCCGGCCCGCGGGGTGCAGGCCGGCGCCTGGAGCTGTCCTGGATCAGACGTTCAGCAATAGGTTCTCACGCTCCCAGGAGCTGATCACCCGCTGGTAAGCCTCATACTCCGCCTGCTTGACATGGGAGACGGCAGAGACGAACCGGTCGCCCAGCAGCTCCTTCAACGGCCTGCAGGAATTGAACTTGTTCAGGGCATCGGCCTGGTGCCGCGGCAGGGAGAAGGCAAGGCGGTGGGCGCTGCCCTTCACCGGGTCGCTGGGCTCCAGCTCCTGCATGATCCCCAGCATGCCGCAGGCGAGGCTGGCGGCGATGGCCAGGTAGGGGTTGGCATCGGCCCCGGCCACCCGGTTCTCCACCCGCCGCGCCTCTGGCGGGCTTACCGGCACGCGGAAGCCGGTGGTGCGGTTGTCCCGGCCCCAATGCACGTTGATGGGCGCGTCGGAGCCCTGGACCAGCCGGCGGTAGCTGTTCACGTTGGGCGCCAGCAGCGGCATCGCATAGGGCAGGTACTTCTGCAGCCCGGCGATGAAGCTCAGGAACAGGGGGCTGTCGCCGCCGTCGGGGTAGCGAACAGGTTCTGGCCCGTGTGGATGTCCACCAACGACTGGTGCACGTGCATGGCGCTGCCGGGCTCGTTCTGCATCGGCTTCGCCATGAAGGTGGCATAGACATTGTGGCGGATCGCCGCCTCACGCACCGTGCGCTTGAACAGGAAGACCTGGTCGGCCAGTTCCAGCGCGTCGCCATGGTTGAAGTTGATCTCGATCTGGGCGGCGCCCGCCTCGTGGGACATGGTGTCCACGTCGATCTCCTGCTTCTCGCAGAAGTCGTAGACGTCCTCGAAGATCGGGTCGAACTCGTTGACCGCGTCGATGCCATAGGCCTGCCGCCCGCTCTCCTGCCGGCCGGACCGGCCGACGGGCGGGACCAGGGGGTAGTCCGGGTCCTTGTTGACGGCGACCAGGAAGAATTCCAGCTCCGGCGCCACGATGGGCCGCCAGCCCCGCTCCTCATACAGCGCCAGGACGCGCTTCAGCAGATAGCGGGGGGAAATGTCCACCGGCGACTGGTCGGCATAGAAGCAGTCGCAGATCACCTGGGCCGTGGGCTCGTTGTACCAGGGCACCATGCGGACGGTCCCGGGGTCCGGGATCATGTAGACGTCCCAGTTCTCGGGGCTGGTGACGTCCTCATCCTCCGGGTACTCACCCGTCACGGTCTGGATGAAGATGCTTTCCGGCAGGCGCAGGCCGCGGTCGCGGAGGATGCGCAGGAACTTCTCGGCCGGGACGATCTTGCCCCGCGCGATGCCCGCCATGTCAGGGACCAAACACTCGACCTCGGTGATGGTCCGGCTTCGGATGAAGTCTTCCAGGCTTTGCATGAACTCGCCGCGTTCGGCGGCCCGACAGGGTCCCCTGGGCTGGCGCCCGCGGCCCTCCACGTTGTTTCAGGTGGGTTGGAGTATAGGCAGAGGCCCCCCGGACCCGGCAAGGGGGGTTCCGCCACCTCCGACGAATAAGTGCGTGAGACCGACGGTTCTCAGACCAGACATTGCGCATCGACCGCCCCGGGGCGGCGCCCGGCGATTGAGGGGACAGGCAATGCTATGCCCAGGGGTTGACTTGTGTCCCGCCCCCGCCAACCATGCCGCCCTGTCTAGACAACGGGGGCGCCAAGCCCCGGGGATGCGCCATGACCGAGTACGCCACCGCGTCGGAGATCCAGGAGTTCCGCAGCCGCCACCCGGACGTGGTGGCCGTGGACGTGCTGCTGCCGGATTTGTGCGGGGTGTACCGGGGGAAACGGGTGCCCATCGATGAGCTGGGCAAGGTCTATACCGACGGCGTCGCCCTGCCCGGCTGCACCTTCGCCGTGGACATCACGGGCGAGACGATCGAGGAAACCGGCATGTCCATCGAGCGGGGCGTGCCGGACCAGACCTGCCGCCCCGTGCCCGGCACCCTGGCCCCCGTGCCCTGGGCGGCCAAGCCGCTGGGCCAAGTGCTGATGAGCATGCGCTCGCCCGACGGTGGCCCCTACCCCCTCGCCCCCCGGTCGCTGGTGGAGAGCCTGCTGGCCCGGCTGGCGGCCAAGGGGCTGACGCCCATGGTGGCCATCGAGCTGGAGTTCTACCTGCTCCAGGGCGGCCGCGCCCCGGCGGAGGCGCCGCAGCCCCCCGTCAGCCCCAAGAGCGGCCTGCGCCAGGACCGCACCCAGGTCTATGGCCTGGCGGAGCTGGAGGATTTCGAGGCGGTGCTGGACGAGGTCACCGCCGCGGCCCGTGCCCAAGGCATCCCCGCCGGCACCGCCATCGCGGAGTACGGGCCTGGGCAGTATGAGATCACCCTGTCCCACCTGCCGGACGCCCTGCGCGCCGCGGACGACGCGGTGCTGTTCAAGCGGGTGGTGAAGGGCGTGGCCCAGCGCCATGGGTTCGAGGCCACCTTCATGGCCAAGCCCTATACCGACCAGGCCAGCAGCGGCATGCACATCCACATGAGCGTGCTGGACAAGGACGGCCGCAACATCTTCGCCGCGGAGGACCCGGAGGGCAGCGAGGCCCTGCGCTGGTGCATCGGCGGCCTGGCGCAGACCATGCCCGCCTGCATGGCGCTGGCCGCGCCGGGCGCCAATAGCTGGCGGCGGTTCCAGGTGGGCAGCTATGCCCCCACGGTGATCGCCTGGGGCGTCAACAACCGCACGGCCCCCTTGCGCATCCCCGCCGGCCCGCCCAACAGCCGGCGGGTGGAGTACCGCATCGCCGGGGCGGACGCGAACCCCTACCTGGTGCTGGCGGGCATGCTGGCCGGGCTGCTGCACGGGCTGGAGACCAAGGCCGACCCCGGCCCGGCCACCGAAGGTAACGCCTACGCCGCCGACGCGCCGCGCCTGCCCACTACCTGGGACAAGGCATTGGAACTGTTCGCGGCCTCGCCGGTGTTGCGGGAGCACCTGGGCGACGCCTTCGTGGACACCTACCGCATCACCAAGCAGGCGGAGCGGGACAAGTTCGCCGCCGTGGTGACGCCGCTCGAGTACGAATGGTACCTCCGCAACGCCTGAGCCCCAGCATGCCCAAGCCCCATGTCGCCTCCTGGTACGCCGACACGGCGAACCCCAGCCGTGAGCGGCCGGCCCTGGACGGGGACCTGTCGGCGGACGTCTGCGTCGTCGGCGCCGGCTACACCGGGCTGGTCACCGCCATCGAGCTGGCCCAGCGCGGCCATTCCGTCGTGGTGCTGGAGGCGGAGCGGGTGGGCTGGGGTGCCTCGGGGCGCAACGGCGGCCAGATCGTCACCGGCTTCAACAAGCCCGTCAGCACCATCGCCGGCTGGATGGGCGACAAGGACGCCCGCCTGTTGTGGGACCTGTCGGAGGAGGCGAAAACAATCCTCTCCGGCCTGGTCGAGACCCACAAGATCGACTGCGACCTGCGCTGGGGCTATTTGCTGGCAGCATTGAAGCCCCGCCACATGGCGGAGCTGCGGGACTACCAGGCGGAGCTGGAGGGGCTGGGCTACGACAAGACCCGCATGGTGGACCGGGAGGAGGTGCGGTCCATGGTGGACACGCCGGCCTATCTGGGCGGCCTGTACGACGCGGGCAGCGGCCAGCTCCACCCCCTGAACTACGCCCTGGGCCTGGCGGACGCGGCGGAAAAGCTGGGCGTGCGAATCTTCGAGGGCACGCGGGTCACCGGCATCGACACCGGCCCCTCCCCATCCGCCACCACGGCCACGGGCACGGTGCGGGCGAGGTTCCTGGTGCTGGCGGGCAACGCCTACCTCGGCAAGCTGGTGCCGTCGATCCAGAGCCGGATCATGCCGGTCGCCACCTACATGATCGGGACGGAGGTGCTGGGGGAGAACCGGGCCAAGTCCCTGCTGCCGGCGGACATCGCCATCGCCGACATCAACTTCGTCCTGAACTATTACCGCCGGTCCAAGGACCACCGGTTCCTGTTCGGCGGCGGGGTCAGCTATTCCGGCCTGGACCGGCCGGACCTGAAGCGGGTGTTGCGGGGCACCATGCTGAAATACTTCCCGCAGTTGAAGGACGTGGCCATCGACTATGTCTGGGGCGGCCACGTGGCCATCACCCTGAACCGCACCCCCCATCTGGGCCGCCTGTCCCCCACCACCTATTTCGCCCATGGCTACAGCGGCCACGGCGTGGCCTTGACCGCCGTCTGTGGCCGGCTGCTGGCGGAGGTGATCACCGGCCAGGCTGACCGCTTCGACGTCTTCGCCAAACTCCCCCACGCGCCGTTCCCGGGGCCGGGGCCGTTGAAGACGCCGGCGCTGGTGCTGGGGATGCTGTGGTACCGGTTGCGGGATTTACTGTAGTCGCGTGGTGCCTTTCGCGGCCGTTTCGTACCCCTCACCCGGCGCGCGAGCGCGCCGACCTCTCCCGCAAGGGGAGAGGTCAATTACGCTGCCGAACCGTTTGGTGCAACGCCGACTGCGAAGCGGATGACGGTTTGCGGATGGCCCTATCGGCCGGGAGCAGCACCAAGTAGACCTCTCCCCCGCGGGAGAGGTCGGCCGGCTTGCCGGCCGGGTGAGGGGGCAGCCCCCTCCCCTCTCAATGCCGGAAGTGCCGCATCCCGGTGAACACCATCGCCAAGCCCCGCTCGTCCGCCGCGGCGATCACCTCCGCGTCGCGGACGGAGCCGCCCGGCTGGATCACGGCGGTCACCCCCGCCTCCGCCGCGGCGATCAGCCCGTCGGCGAAGGGGAAGAAGGCATCCGATGCGACCACGCTGCCCCGGGTCCCGGCCTCCGCCTGGCCCGCCGCCTTGGCCACGTCGGCGGACTTCCAAGCGGCGATGCGGGAGCTGTCCACCCGGCTCATCTGCCCGGCGCCGATGCCCACGGTGGCGCCGGCCTTTGCATAGACGATGGCGTTGGACTTGACGTGCTTGGCGACGCGGAAGGCGAACAGCAGGTCGGCCAGCTCCGCCTCCGTGGGCGCGCGCTTGGTCACCACCTTCAGCCCGTCCAGGCTGGCGCGGCCATTGTCCCGGGTCTGCACCAAATAGCCGCCGGCCACAGACTTGACGAACAGGCCGGGCGCCGCCGGGTCGGGCAGGCGGCCCGTCAGCAGCACGCGCAGGTTCTTCTTGGAGGACAGGACTTTTCGGGCGCCCTCATCCGCATCGGGGGCGATCACCACCTCGGCGAACAGCTTGGCGATCTCCTCCGCCGTGGCGGCGTCCAGGGTGCGGTTGCAGGCGATGATGCCGCCGAAGGCGCTGACGGGGTCGCAGGCAAGCGCCCGGCCATAGGCCTCCAGCAGCGTCTCCCCCTCCGCCACGCCGCAGGGGTTGGCGTGCTTGATGATGGCGATGGCGGGGCGGTCGAACTCCGCCACCAGCTCGAACGCCGCGTCCGTGTCGTTCAAATTGTTATAGGACAGCTCCTTGCCCTGGAGCTGGGTGGCGGTGGCGATGCCGGGCCGGTCCTCCCCCGTGGTGTAGAAGGCCGCCGTCTGGTGCGGGTTCTCGCCATAGCGCAGGGTCTGGCGCAGATCGCCGCTGAAGGTGATGCGGCGGGGATAGTCCTCCCCCAACTGGCCGCCGAACCAGGCAGCGATGGCCATGTCATAGGCGCCGGTGCGGGCATAGGCCTTGGCGGCGAGCTGGCGGCGGAAGGCCAGGGTGGTCTGGCCGTCGTTGGCTTCAAGCTGGGCCAACAACTCGGCATAGTCGGACGGGTCGGTGACCACGGCCACGAAGTCATGGTTCTTGGCGGCACCGCGGATCAGGCTGGGGCCGCCGATGTCGATGTTCTCGATGCAGGTGGCGAAGTCGGCACCCTTCCGCACCGTCGCCTCGAACGGGTAGAGGTTCACCACCACCAGGTCGATGCCGGGGATGTCATGCTGCTCCATGGCGCCGGTGTGGGTGGGCAGGTCGCGGCGGGCCAGGATGCCGCCATGGATCTTGGGGTGCAGGGTCTTCACCCGGCCGTCCATCATCTCCGGGAATCCGGTGTGGTCGCCCACCTCCGTCACCGGGATGCCAGCGTCCGCCAGGGTCTTGGCGCTGCCGCCGGTGGACAGGATCTGCACGCCCCGGGCCGCCAGGGCCTTGCCCAAATCCAGCAGCCCCGCCTTGTCGGAGACGGAGATGATGGCGCGGCGGAGGGGGACGAGGTCCACGTTGGCGGCGGGGATGCTGGCGACGGTCATGGCGGCAGGTCCGGCTGGGAGGGGAAAGCTGGCGGCTGCGTACCGCCGCATGCCCAACCGCGCAACCCGCGTTTTGGCATGGGTGGGCGGGGTCTGGGGAGTGCCTTGCGACTTCGCGGGTTTCCCCCTCACCCCAACCCTCTCCCCGATGGGGAGAGGGGGTAAAGGCGCCCTACTCCCCGTCGTTCCCTTCCCGCCGCAGCGCCCACTTCACCGTGGTGGCGCCCGGCGCGGTCACGCCCCGGCAGACCACCTGCACCGTGTGCGCCGGGTCGGTGCCGTGGCCCAAATAGATGCTGTCGGCGATCTCCAGCGCCTCCGTCGCGCGCAGGCGCCAGACATTGCCGGAGGGCAGGCGCAGCCAGGCGATGCGGGCGTCCTCCTCGTCCAGCACGGCCTGGACGCCGGGGTGCAGGTGGAAGCGCAGGGCGAAGGCCTTGCCGCCGGCGCCTTCCAGCGTGTCCTCCCCGCGCAAATCCTCGCCCGTGTCGGCGAGGTAGAGGCGGCGGCGGTGGGTCAGGCTGTGGGTCTCGCGGTAGCCATCATGGCTGGCGTCCACCAGCCCGCCGCCATTGTTGGCGTCCTGGCGGTGAGATTCGACCTTGGCCGGGCGGCGGCCCAGGCCCCCCTCCGGCAGCACGGCGCTGGAGTTGGTGTCCTCAACGGTCACGGTGGAGTGGGCGGCGGTGGCGGCCAGCGCGGTGCGCCAGGGCCCCACACCGGCCGGGTGGGCGCCGCAGTTCACGATGAGGCGTTCCCGCCCCACGCTCATCTCGAAGCTCAGCGTGCCGGCATGGGCGTGCTCGTCGAGGCCGGGCGGCGGGGGCGGGCCGGCGTCCAGCAGCACGCAGGCGCGGCCCGCGGTCAGCCGCTCGAACCCCACATGGGGGATGCTCTTCAGGGGGCGTCCGCGGGCGTCGGCCTGGCCGAGGACGGTGTCGATCACCACCGGCTCCCCCTCCTGCGCGCCGTTGAACAGGGCCAGGCCCCCGTCCCCGTGGCGGAAGAAGCGCAGGGTCGGCGTCATCCGGTCGATGGCGTGCTGCAAGGCCTCCGGCACCTCCACCCGCGCCGCGCGGAAGCAGCCGCGGATGTCGATCAGGTGGCGCAGGACGATGAGCTGCTGCGCCGGGGAATGCTCCGCATGGCCGCCGTCGGGCAGCACCTGGCGGGGCAGCTCCCGAACCAGGGCCGTGCGCGCCTTCTCCGCCGCCCGGGACAGGCCGGGCAGGGTCAGGCCGCCATAGGCGAGGCCCTTCAGCGCCACGGTCAGGGTGGTGCCCAACAGCTTGCCGGGCGTGACGCGCGAGAGATGGCGCACCTGCCGGGCCAGGCTCTCGAACACGCGGGCGCGAAGCTCGTCATCGGCGCTGGCCAGGAAGAAGTCGTGCTGGCCGATCCAGGCGGCCACCCGGGTGCCCAGCACGTCGGGCGCCCAGGCCACGGGGTGCCAGCCCCGGCCGAACTGGTCCAGCCAAGCACTGACCAGCACGCGGGCCTGCCGCCGCGCCGCGTCGCCGCCGGTGGCGCGCAAATGGCGCAGCCAGTCGAAGCCATGCAGCTCCGCCAGCCAGGCAGGCCCGGCCTCCGCCGCCAGCCAGGGGGGCGACTCGGCGCTGAAGCTCTGCCCGGCGAAGTGGAAGACGTTGTTCAGCAGCTCCTGACCCACATGGGCGTCACCGGGCCAGGGGTCCGGCGGCACGAAGGACAGGCCGGGCGGCACGGGCCCGCGCAGGGAGAGCAGCCGGTAGGGGGCGCTGCCATAGTACCAGCCGCGGCCGGACCGGAACCGCTTGTGCGCGCTGCCGCCGCCAGGCATGGGCGGTCAGTCCCCCAGCCCGCGGAGCTTGCGCATGTTCGGCCCATAGGCGGCAGGCCCGCCCTGGAAGGTGGAGGTGCCGGCCACCAGCACGTCGGCCCCCGCCTCGATGCACAGCCGCGCCGTCTCCACGTTCACGCCGCCGTCCACCTCCAGGTCGATCTGGCGTCCCGTCGCGTCGATGCGGCGGCGCAGCTCGGCGATCTTGTCCAGCTGGCTGCGGATGAAGCTCTGCCCGCCGAAGCCGGGGTTGACCGACATGACCAGCACCAGATCCACGTCGCCCAGCAGGTAGTCCACCATGGCGATGGGAGTGTGCGGGTTCAGCACGATGCCCGGCTTCTTGCCCAGGGAGCGGATCAGCTGCACCGTGCGGTGCGGGTGGGGCCCCGCCTCCGGGTGGAAGCTGATGATGTCCGCCCCGGCCTCCGCGAAGGCCTGCACGAACGGGTCCACCGGCGCGATCATCAAATGGACGTCGAACGGCTTCTGCGAGTGGGGGCGCAGGGCCTTCACCACGCCGGGGCCGATGGTGATGTTCGGCACGAAGTGGCCGTCCATCACGTCGACATGGATGTAATCCGCCCCGGCCGCATCAACGGCGCGGACCTCCTCGCCCAGCTTGGCGAAGTCGGCGGACAGGATGGACGGGGCGATCTTGACGGGCTGCTGTGGCATGGCCCGGTTCGTACCAATCTCTTCGCCACGCCGCAAGGTGGGAGGGGTGGTGTGACCACCCTTGGCCCACCGGTTTCCCGCACTTTCGAATTCGAAAGTCGCGCCAACCGCGCCCCGGGGCCATCGCCCCCGCGACCTTGGGGGCATGGCGCCCCTCCCCGCCCGCCGCTACCATGCAGGACATCCAACGAGGGGGGAAGCCCATGGAGTTCGCCACCGCCGACCTGGTGGACCGGTTCGAGGCCGTGATCCAATCCTGCTCCGTGCAGTTCCGCAACCTCGGCGGCCGCACCCGCTTCCACGGCCCCATCCGCACCGTGCGCTGCCATGAAGACAATGCGCGGCTGAAATCCGTGCTCTCCACCCCGGGCGACGGGGCGGTGCTGGTGATCGACGGCGGCGGGTCCCTGCGCACCGCCCTGGTGGGCGACGTGATCGCCGGGCTGGCGGTCAAGAACGGCTGGGCCGGCTTGGTCATCCACGGCCCCATCCGCGACAGCGCCGCCATCGCCACCCTGGACCTGGGCGTCAAGGCCCTGGGTACCAACCCGCTGAAGAGCGGCAAGACAGGCGCCGGGGAGACGGACGTGCCCGTGACCTTCGGTGGCTGCACCTTCACCCCGGGGCACTGGCTGTACGCGGATGAGGATGGGGTGGTGGTGCTGGAGGGTTCCGCAGGGTAACGAAAGGTCGTTTCCCCACCCTATCCACCACCCCCTTCCTATGCTATCCGGCCAGCATCGCGATGGGGGCGGTGGGGCATGGGCGGGTGGCTGGGGCGTGTGGGGCGAGTGGTGCGGACGCGATGGCGGAAGCTGACCCGGCCCGCGGTGGTGCAGATCGGCGGGGTCAGGCTGCGGACGACGGGGCCCGCCATTACCCCGACCATCGCCAAGTACCTGTACAAGGGCGCCTATGAGGCTCAGGAGCGCCGGATCATCGGGGAGAGCTTACGGGCCGATGATGTGGTGCTGGACGTGGGCGGCGGGCTGGGCTTCATCGCCGCCTTCTGTGCCCGGCGCTGCCGGGGCGTGACGGTGGTGGAGGCAAATCCGGACCTGTGCCCGGTGATCCGCGACACGCTGGCCTTGAACGGTCTGGCGGGCGAGGTGGTGAACGCCGTGCTGGCGCCGGGGGACGGGACCGCGACCTTCCATGTGGCGCGGGACTTCTGGGCGTCCTCCCTCTGCCCCGTGCCGGACACGGTGCGGACGGTGGAGGTGCCGGCCCTGGCCGCTTCGGCGCTGATGGCGCGGGTACGGCCGACCTACCTGGTCATGGACATCGAGGGTGGAGAAGCAGAGCTGCTGCCCCACATCCCCCTGGACGGGGTGCGCTGCCTGTGCGTGGAGATCCACCCGGAGGCGACGGGCCAGGAAGCCATGGACAAGGCCCTGGCCAGCGTCACCGCCCGCGGCTTCCACCGGGACGAGACCCTGTCACAGCCGCAGCAGATTCTTTTCAGGCGGTCGGCCGCTTCCTGACCCGCGCCACGAAGAACCCGTCCATGCCCCCCTGGTCCTTCAGGTCGCCGGGGTGCAGCGCAGGGTGCCTGTGTCGGTGAGGATGCCGGTCAGGCCGCCCACCTCGCCCGCGTCGATGGGGACCAGCTCGGCATCATGGCGGCGTTCCAGCAGGCGGGTGAGCTGGGCCTCCCCCTCCTCCGGCTGGAGGGAGCAGGTGCCGAAGACCAGCAGGCCGCCGGGCTTCAGCATGTCCAGCGCGTGGGTCAGCAGGCGGGACTGGACGCGGGCCAGCTTCTCCACGTCCTCCTCCGTCTTCAGCCGGGCCACGTCGGGGTGGCGGCGGATGGTGCCGGTGGCGCTGCACGGGGCGTCCAGCAGGATGGCGTCGGCCGGGGCGCCGGGGTCCCAGGTGATGGCGTCGGCCGCCACGGTGCCCGCCGACAGGCCCAGGCGGGCCAGGTTCTCCCGCAGCCGCTCCAGCCGCTTGTCGCTGCGGTCCACCGCGGTTACCTGCGCCCCGGCGGCGGCGAGCTGGGCGGTCTTGCCGCCGGGGGCGGCGCACAGGTCGAAGACGCGCTTGCCCGCCACGTCGCCCAGCAGCCGGGCCGGCAGGCTGGCGGCGGCGTCCTGCACCCACCAAGCGCCCTCGGCGAAGCCCGGCAGCTCCGTCACCGTGCCGCCGGCGGGGCGGCGCAGGGTGCCCGTGGGCAGCAAGGTGGCTTCCAGCCTTTCCACCCATTCCGCCGGATCACCCTTGGTGGTCAGGTCCAGCGGTGCCTCATTCAGGTGGGCATCGACGATGGCGCGGGTGCGGCCGGTGCCATAGGCCTTGCGCCAGGACAGCCACAACCAGTCCGGCGTGTTCAGGCGGCCGGCATCCTGGGCGGCCACCATCTCCGCACCCTCCCGCGACAGGCGGCGCAGGATGGCGTTGACCAGCCCCTTGAAGGGCGCCTGGTTGCGGGCCACGGCCAGGGCCACGCTGGTGTCCACCGCCGCGTGGGCGGGGGTGTTGAGGAACAGCAGCTGCGCGGCGCCCAGGCGCAGCAGGTCCTGCACCGGCGCCTTCAGCAACTGGCCGGGCGTGGTCAGGCAGGACTGGATGACGGCATCCAACTGCCCCAGCCGGCGGAACACGGTGGCGCAGAGCAGGCGGGTGAAGGCGCGGTCGCGCGGTTCCAGGTCCCGCAGGCCCTTGTGCGCCTCCAGCGCGTCGTCGAAGGGGACGCGCTTGTAGAGGACCGAGGCGATGAGGTCGAGGGCGGCGGCGCGGGCTGCGAGTTCTGGAGTCATGGAGCCGGATGTAGCGGAGCCGTGAGGGCACGTGAAGCGCGGATCACGCACAGGTGACCGCCGCCGGGCTGGACGGCAAGGGCCTTCGCGCCTAGCTGTAGGGTCAACCAACCAATGGAGGAGTCCAATGGCGACCGAGACGGCGATCCTGGCGGGTGGCTGCTTCTGGGGCATGGAGGATCTGGTCCGCCGCGTGCCCGGCGTGCTGGCGACCCGTGTCGGCTATACCGGCGGCAGCCTGCCGAACGCCACCTACAACGACGTGAAGAAGGGCACCACGGGCCATGCGGAGGCCATCCGCATCACCTTCGACCCGTCGCGCCTGACCTACCGCCGGGTGCTGGAGTTCTTCTTCCAGATCCATGACCCGACGACCCGCAACCGCCAGGGCAACGACATCGGCAGCCAGTACCGCAGCGCCATCTTCTTCACCTCGCCCGAGCAGGAGCGGGTGGCGCGGGAGGTAGTGGCCGCGGTGGACGCGTCGGCCAAGTGGCCCGGCAAGGTGGTGACGGAGATCGTGCCCGCCGGCGATTTCTGGGAAGCGGAGTCCTTCCACCAGGACTATCTGCTGCGCAACCCCAACGGCTATACCTGCCACTGGGTGCGGCCGGATTGGGTGCTGGGCGACGAGTTCAGGACCGACCGCCCGGCCAGCGCGGCGAAATGACGCTGCCCCTTCCCCCTGCCGCCGGGCTGCCATGTCCGGCGGCGGGGTGCCGTTCGCCCGGCAAATCGTCCACATAAGGGTTGTGGAATAGACGAACCCGGGAGGGATGGGAGATGGGCACGGACCGGCCGGACCTGAGTGTGACGCCCTTCGGCTTGGGCATCCGTGGCCTCTGCCCCCGCTGCCACCGCGGCCACATCTTCGACGGCTACCTGACCCTGGCCAAGGAATGTGACGCCTGCGGGCTGGATTTCAGCTTCGCCGACCCGGCGGACGGACCCGCCTTCTTCGCCATGTCCATCGTCAGCTTCCCCGTGGTCGGCGTCGCCGCCTGGCTGGAGATGGGTATCGGCATGTCCGTCTGGTTGAACGTGCTGATCACCTGCACCTTGGCCATGGCGGGCTGCATGCTGCTGCTGCGGCCCCTGAAGGGCTGGCTGGTCTGTTCCCAGTACATCAACAAGGCCGAACAGGCCCGGCTGGCCGAGGAGGAGGAGCGGGAGGGGTCGGGGTATTGAGGGGGGCGGTTCGAACCCATCACCCCGCCGCCAAGCAGCCGCCACCCCAGAGTTTTGTGCTTCCCCCGCGAAGGCGGGGGTCCACGGTTCCTTGACTTCGGCCAAGTTGGAGCACGGTTGAAAAACTGTGGACCCCCGCCTTCGCGGGGGAGGCAAGCGTGCCTGTCACGGGCAGATTGGCCATGACCCACCACCTGTGGGCTTTCGCCGGGCTGATGCCACCGGGCCCGGACAAGAGGGCCCCTACCGCCCTTCCCGCTTCCGCTCCGGCGGCTTCGGCGCCTCCGGCTTCATGCCTTCCTCCCCCGCCGGCTCACCCAGGAAGAACAGGTTGCGCAGGAAGCCCGGGGCCAGGACGGCCAGCGGGTTGACGGAGGTCTTCAGGTCCGCCAAGGGGCCGGTCATCCGGTAGGTGGCGGCGAACAGCCCCTGCCCCTCCCCGCCCACCAGCGCCTCCCCCAGCAGCGGGATGGCGCCCAGCAGCTTGTTGACAGTGCTGAACGGCACCACCGTGCCTTGCAGGTCCGCCGTGTCCTGGTCCAGGTCCAGGTTGCCCTCCAGCGTGATACCCACTTGGGAACCGGAGGTCCGGACCTCTCGCAGGCTGATGCCGCCCTCATGCCAGTGGAAGGTGCCGGACAGGCGGCTGAAGGCGAGGGGTTCGCCCGCCACGAAGTTGGCGAAGCCCTCCGGCCCGGCGGCGGACAGCAGCCGCGCCAGGACCGGCGCGTCCTGCACCTTGTAGTCCCGTATGTCCACCTCTCCCGTCACCGTCCGCTTGGGGTCGCGGGGGTCGCTGCGGCCCACAACCGTCAGGCTGCCGCCGCGGAGCTGGCTCAGCACGTCGAATTCCCGGAAGGCGGCGCCGGCGTCGTCGCTCTCGATGCTCAGGGCCAGCCGGTCCCCCTCCGGCCCGTAGCGCACCCGCACGGTGCCCTTCTCCCCCACCTGGGCGTCCAGCACCGCCAAGTCCCAGGCCTTGCCCGTCCGGCTGAGCTGGCCCACGGCGCGGCGGATGGCCTGGCCCTCATCCCCCATGATGGCCTGGTCCAGGTCGAAGGTGATGGCGAGGGGCGTCGGCTTCTCCTCCGCGGCCGGTGGGGACTTGCCCTTCTCCGGGTCGTCCTTGCGGAAGGGACGGATGTCGAAGGACTGGCCGCGCACGTCCACCACTTGGCTGCCGTCCGGCTTGCCGCGCAGGTCGATGCGGGCGTTTGACTGGCCCAGGCGGAACCGCTCCAGCACCAGATGGTCGATGCCATAGTCGGCCGGGCGGAGGTCCAGGCGTCCCTCGGCACGCAGTTCCCCCGTCTGGACCAGGAAGGCGGGAATCAGGATGGGCTTGCCATCCACGAACCGCACGGTGACGGTGCCCTTGCCGGGCAAGCCGGGTGTCTTGCGCCAGTCCAGCAGGTCGATGCGCACGGTGGCGGGGGTCAGGTCCACGTCCGCCTGGATGGTCTCCACCCGCTTCCCCGCCGACCCTTCGCGGGTATAGGTCATGTCCACCGGGGCGGGGCCGTTGATCCAGTCCGGGAAATCCAGCTTGAACCGGGCACGGCCGGCATCATCGGGCGTCAGGCGCAGGCGGACGCGGGTGCCAACCTTGGCCGCCTCGGGGAAGTTCTCCTCCCACTCCACCTGGGCGGGCACGCCGTTGACATGGGCGGTGCCGCTGACCTGGAGCTGCTTCTGGTCAACGGTCAGGTCCAGTTCCCCGCGCGTGGCACTGATGTCCGCCACCACGTCGGGCACGGCCACGTCGGACAGTTTGGCCTTTCCCCGCAGGTCCACCATGTCCATGGTGAGGTTTGAGATCAGGGGGAACTTGAAGGTCAGGTCCACCTTGGCGGTGCCCTTCACCGTGTAGGGCACAAGGTTGACCTTCTTGGCATAGCCCAGCGGCGGATGGTCCAGCACGGTGAGCGCCGTGGACAGGGGTCCTGACAGGGCCACGGCGATGTCGATGGCCTCTCCCTTGCCCACGTCCAGGTTGGTGATGCGGACTGTGCCCGGGCCGGCGTCCATGTCCAGCAGCTTGCCCGACGCGATGTTGATCAGGAACTCCCGCCCGTCGAAGGTAGCCGTGCCCGCCACCTGCCGGGCCGGCGGCAGGGGCCGGCGGTAGTGGATGGTGAAGCCGGACAGGTCGAAGGTGCCGCGGACCTTCGTCTCCTTGAAGGCGCCCAGGTCGTTTTCCGGCGCGCTGCCTTCCAGCACGAATGTCGTCCTGTCGAAGCTGCCGTCGGCCAGGTTCTCCATCATCCAGCCGCGGGCGCCGGGGGAGGCCTTGGCCGGCCAGTACCGGCCCAACTCAGCCATGGGCATCCCGGTTAGCTCGGCGTTCAGGGCCAGGGCCACCTGGCCGTTGGCCCGGGTGGCGGTGCCGGTCAGCGCCAGCAGCGGCTTGCCCAGGTCCAGGGCCAGCTTGTCCAGGATGAAGCGGCTGCCGCCCCCTTCCAGCCGGCCGTGCAGGTCCAGCCCGTCGAAGGGCACCGGCTTGGGGAAATGCTCCGGCAGCACCAGCCGCCCGGCGGAACCGGTCAGCCCCAGGGCCAGGGTCAGGGGCGCCAGGTCCGGCCCCAACTCCAGGGAGATGGAGCCGTTCAGGTCCGTCTCCAGTGCCGTCAGGGGCGCCAGCACCGGGGCGATGGGGGCGAAGTCGGCGGGGTGCAGGTTCACCAGGGCCGTGCGGATTGAGGTGGTGCCCTCCCGGGCCCGGTACTCGATCTCCGACTGAAGCCGGTTCAGCTTGCCGCCCAGGTCCAGGTCCACGGCGGCCGTGCCACGCACCCCGTTGGCGTTGCGGCGCAGGCGCAGGTCCAGCAGCGGCATGCGCCAAGTGACGCCGATCTGCCGATTCTCCAGCTCCAGCTGCCCGCGGGTGATGCGGACCTCCCGCAGGGCGCCCAGGCTGGTGGTGGGGTCGGGCGGGCGGCGCAGGGCGTCCAGAAGCTCCTGCAGCAGCTTGTCGCCCATGTCATCGTCGTCGTCATCCTTGTCCCGCCGGATGTCCAGGCGGAACTTGCCGTCCTCCGTGCGCAGGCCGTACAGCCGGGGTTCCACCAGCTCGATCCGGGTGGGGGCGATGTTGCCCTGGAGCAGCCCCGGCAGGGAGAGGCCCAGCCTGAGGGCGGGGAGCGATGCCACCACCGCCCCCGACTCGCCATAGGCGGTCACCGACATGGCCTGGATGTCCAGCGGCGCGCCGAAGCCGGGCCAGCTCAGGGCCGTGGAGCCGATGGCGATGCGGGCGGGCGCGTCACGGTTCAGCGCCTCCTCCACATAGGGGGTCAGGAAACCCACGCTCAGCGGACCCTGGGTCAGCCGCCAGGCCAGCAGGCCGCCGCCCAGCGCCAGCACAGCCAGCAAGCCGGCCAGCAGCTCCAGCACCACGATGCCGGTGCGGCGCAGCATTCTTTTGGAAAGGTGGAGCATTCCCGCCGGGCTTGACCGTCGATCCGGCCGGGGCGCAACCTGCGCCGGCCCTTCGTCCCTGGGATAGCCCGGTCCACCGTCCATGTTCAATCCCGAAACCCTTCCCCGGGCGAGCGATGCCCACCGTGCCACCCTTGGCCATGAGCGCTGGCTGGAGTCGGCCGACGCGTCCGGCGACAGTACGCTCGCCGCCTTCGCCAGGGATTTCGCCGCCGACCCCGGCGGCCGGGCGCTGCTGGACGCCGTGTTCGGCAACAGCCCATATCTGGGACAGGCACTGGCCCGGGAGATCGGCTTTTTCCGTGAAGCGCTGGCCGAAGGGTTCGATGCCAAGTTCAAGGCCCTGCTGGATGGACTCGCGGCCGAGCTGGCGGCAGAGGCTGACACGAACCGGCTGATGAAAACCCTGCGCCTGGCCAAGCGCCGGGTGGCCCTGCTGACCGGCTTGGCGGATATCGCCGGCCTGTGGCCGCTGGAACAGGTGACCGGGGCGTTGAGCGACTTCGCCCAGGCCGCCCTGGGGCAAGCGGTGCGCCATATCCTGCGCCAGGCCCACGCGGCGAACCGCATCCGCCTGCCGGACCCCGTCAACGACCCGGAGCGGGGCAGCGGGCTGACAGTGCTGGCCATGGGCAAGTTCGGGGCGCGGGAACTGAACTACAGCTCCGACATCGACCTGATCGTGCTGTATGACGACGGCGTCGCCGACGTGCCGGACGGGGAGCTGTCCAAGACCTTCGTCCGCATCGCCCGGGAACTGGTGCGGGTGATGGAGGAGCGGACGGTGGACGGCTATGTCTTCCGCACCGACCTGCGCCTGCGCCCCGACCCCGGGGCCACGCCCATGGCCGTCAGCCTGTCCGCGGCGGAAGCCTATTACGGCAGCCTGGGCCAGAACTGGGAAAGGGCGGCCATGATCAAGGCCCGGCCGGTGGCCGGCGACCCGGCCGCGGGCAAGGCCTTCCTGGAGATCATCCAGCCCTTCGTCTGGCGCCGCAGCCTGGACTTCGCGGCCATCCAGGACATCCACTCCATCAAGCGGCAGATCGGCAGCCACAAGGGCCACCGGCAGAAGACCGTCAACGGCCACAACATCAAGATCGGCCGCGGCGGCATCCGGGAGATCGAGTTCTTCGCCCAGACCCAGCAGCTTATCTTCGGTGGGCGGGACCGGTCCTTGCGGGTGCCCGGCACCATCCCGGCCCTGTACGCCCTGGTGGACGCCGGGCAGGTGGATCGGGAGGTGGCCGACGACCTGGCCGAGGCCTACCGCTTCCTGCGCCGGGTGGAGCACCGGGTGCAGATGGTGGACGACCAGCAGACCCATGAGCTGCCGAAGACCGACGAAGGGGTGGCGAACATCGCCGCCTTCCTGGGCTATCCTGGCGACGGGCCGTTCCGGGAAGCGCTGATGGACACGCTGGGCCGGGTGGAGGACCACTATGGCCGCCTGTTCGAGGAGGCCCCGCCCCTGTCCGGGGCGGGAAGCCTGGTCTTCACCGGGACGGAGGACGACCCGGAGACCCTGGCCACCCTGCGGTCCCTGGGCTTCCAGAACCCGTCCGCCGTGGCAGGCCAGATCCGAGCCTGGCATCATGGCCGCTACCGCGCAACCCGCAGCACCCGGGCGCGGGAGTTGCTGACGGAGCTGGTGCCCACCCTGCTGGAGGCCCTGGGCAAGACGGCCCACCCGGACCAGGCCTTCATGCGCTTCGACGACTTCCTGGCGAAGCAGCCGGCGGGGGTGCAGCTTTTCAGCCTGTTCTACGCCAACCCCGCCCTGCTGGACCTGGTGGCGGAGGTGATGGGCACGGCGCCGCGGTTGGCGGAGCTGCTGGCACGCCGCCCGGCGGAGCTGGACGCCGTGATGCTGCCCGGCTTCTACGGCCCCCTGCCCGAGCGGGAGGAGCTGGAGGAGAGCTTCGACGCGCTGGTGGGCGGCGCACGGTTCTTCGAGGAGGTGCTGGACCTCACCCGCCGCTGGACCAACGAGCAGCGGTTCCGCGCCGGCATCCACATCCTGCGCAACATGACCGACGCCGACCGGTGTGGCCCCTTCCTGACCGACGTGGCGGAGATCGCCCTGGCCCGGTTGCAGGACGCGGTGCAGGAGGAGTTCGCCAAGAAGCACGGCCAGTTCCCCGGCGCTTCCTTCGCCATCATCGGCATGGGGCGGCTGGGCGCCCGGTCCCTGTCGCTGCGGTCGGATCTGGACCTGATCACGGTCTATGAGCTGCCGCCCGACGCCGCTGCCAGCGACGGGGAGCGGCCCCTGTCGCCCAACGACTATTTCATCAAGTTCACCCAGCGGCTGGTCAACGCCATCACCGCCCAGACGGCGGAGGGCCAGCTTTATGAGGTGGACATGCGGCTGCGGCCCAGCGGCAACGCCGGGCCCCTGGCGGTGAGCCTGGAGGGTTTCGGGCGCTACCAGAAGGAAAGCGCCTGGACCTGGGAACACATGGCCCTGACCCGTGCCCGGGTGGTGACCGGGCCGAAGGAATTCCGGCAGCGGCTGACCCGGATCATCTGTGACGTGCTGACCACCCCCCGCGACCCGGACAAGCTGCTGGCCGACGTGGCCAGCATGCGAGCCCGCATCGACCAGCAGCACCACACCCCCGACATCTGGAACGTGAAGTATGTCCGCGGTGGCATGATCGACATCCAGTTCCTGGCCCAATACCTGGCCCTCCGCCACGCCCCGCACCGGCCGGAGATCCTGGATTCCAACACGGTGGGCGCCCTGGCCTGGCTGGGGGACAGCGGGTTCCTGGACCCGGCCACGGCCAACGTGCTGATCGAGGCACAGAAGCTCTATCGCCGCGTCCAGGGCTTCCTGCGGCTGACGACGGAGGGGCCGTTCATCGCGGCCGCGGCACCTGGCGCGCTGAAGGTGGCCCTGGCCCGGGCCGCCTTCCCCGACCTGCCGGCGGGCGTTGACTTTGCCGAGGTGGAGACCAAGCTCAAGGGCGTCGCCGAAGGGGTACGCGCCCACTTCCGGCGCCTGATCGAGGAGCCAGCGGCCGCCCTGCCCAAGCCGGCGGCCCAAGAGGAGAAAAAGAAACCATGACGGTCGTAGTCGGCGCCCCCGCCCCGGATTTCTCCCTGCCCACCGACGGCGGCGGCAGCGTCAGCCTGTCGGCCCTGAAGGGCAAGACCGTGGTCCTGTACTTCTACCCCAAGGACGACACGTCAGGCTGCACCAAGCAGGCCTGCGGCTTCGGTGAGGCCATGCCCGACTTCGGCAAGGTGGACGCCGTGATCATCGGCGTGTCCAAGGACAGCGTCGCCAGCCATGACAAGTTCAAGGCCAAGTACGACCTGCCCTTCATCCTGGCCTCCGACAAGGACTCGGACGTGACCGAGCGCTATGGCGCCTGGGTGGAGAAGAGCATGTACGGCAAGAAGTACATGGGCATCGACCGTTCCACCTTCCTGATCGGCAAGGACGGCATCGTGAAGGCAGCCTGGCGCAAGGTGAAGGTGCCGGGCCATGTGGAAGAGGTGCTGAAGGCCGCGCAGGGGGTGTGAGCCGCCCGTCCCCGCCGGGCGTCCCTGGCAGGGCGCCCGGCGACTTCCCCGAATAAGAACCTTCTCTGTGCGGATTTTGCCGCAATCCTTGGTAAAGCTCGACCCCATCGAGATCGCGCCGGGGCACCCCTGCCCCGGGCCGGGATGGAGCAGGATGATGGTCGCGCGCGGGGTAGTGTTGGCGCTGGGCACGGTGTTGCTGGCCGGGTGTGCCGAGCTTGAGGCCATGGAGCGGGAGCAGGCAGCCCGCCAGTATGCCGATGACCAGTACACCTGTTCCGGCTACGGCTTCCGCCCCGGGTCTGACGGGTTCGCCGGCTGCATGATGCGCCTGGACCGGGACCGGCAGTACCAGCAGGTGGTGGCCGAGCGGGAGGCGGAGGAGGATCGCCGCCGGGAGCAGTGGAAGGCAGATTACGGCTATCGCAAGAACGGCCGCTGCGACGACCCGCGCTACAGAACCTCCAACGGCGGCCGGGCCAGCCCCGGGTCGGACGAGTATGACTGCAAGAAGCTGGGACTGGGCGACGGGCGGAAGTAGGGGTTAGAACCGGCGCGCGATCTCCGCCGCCAGTTCCGCCATCTCCTCCGCGCCGCGGCTGCGGGGGTCCGTTTCCTGGAGGGACAGGCCGTCCAGGACGGCGCCTGCGAAGCCGATGCGGTTGCCCACGGTGGCCTCGGCCACGGGCACGCCCAGCTCCGCCGCCTTTGTGGCCACCGCGTCCACCAGCTTGCCGCGGGAGGGGACGCGGTTCATGACCAGCAGGACCGGCCGCTTCTCGCTTTTCGCCAGGTCCAGGGTCGGGCGGGTGGCCCAGAGGTCCATGGGGCTGGGCTGGACCGGGACCACCACCAGGCTGGCGACGCGCACGGCGATCTTGGCCTCCGTCTCCGCATGGGGCGGGCTGTCCACCACCACCACGTCATGGGTGCGGGCCAGTTGCTCCACCTCCTTCTGGGTGCGCCAGCCGGATACGGCGGCATGGGTCAGGCCGGTGCGCCCCTCCCCCAGGGCCGCGGTGCGGGCCCGGTGCCACTCGCTGAAGCTGCCCTGGGGATCGATGTCCACCGTGGCGACGCGCTTCCCGGCCAGGGCCCAGGCCACGGCCAGATGGATGGCCAGGGTGGTCTTGCCGGCCCCGCCCTTCTGCTGCGCGATGGTGACGACCCGTCCCGCCATGGTGCCCCTGCCCCCCGATAATCCTTCCGGCGGAGTGTGCAGGAGCGGGGGTGGAAGGGCAACGGTGCGCCGCACAAAAATGCCCGGCCGCCAAAGGCCGAAGGTCGCAGCAGGTCCCGCCGGCCCAGGTCATGGGGCTTGCCAGGATACCCCGATCGAATTAGTGAATTGATCCATGCGCCTGCGGATCGCCCTCATGACCGTCGCCCTGGCCCTTTGCGGCCTGTGGGGGCTACCTGCCCGGGCGGCGGACCTGACGGTCTATGTCACCCGCACGCCGCTGATGACCACGGAAGACGAGCGGCCGAGCCAGGCGGTGCGTGACTGGTACGCCCTGCTGTCCGGCCGGTCGGGTGTGGTGATCGACGTCCGCGTCCTGGATTTCGGCCGGGCCATGCCCCTGGTGCAGCAACGGGATGACGCCTGCATGGCCGGGATCGTCCGCACGGCGGAGCGGGAAACCCTGGTGGACTGGATCGCCCCGGTGCTGACAGACCGCATTGTCCTGGCGGCCCGGGCGCCCGACGGATTCGATGGTGACATGGCGGCGCTGGACATGGTGGCCGGCGGCAGCATCGCAGCACCGGAGGGCATCCTGTCCAACCTGCTGACAAGCCGGGGCATCCGCCACCGCCAAGTCTCCAACCACCGCACGGCCTTCAGGTTGCTGCTGGACGGGCGGGTGCGCTTCACCCTGGTGTCCGGAATCCTGGCGGAACGGATGGAAGCCCAGGGGGTCAAGCAGGTGGCCGACCTGGACCCGGTGAACAGCTGGCTCGCCTGCGGCAAGAAAACCCCGGCGGAGGTGAAGGACCGGCTGCGGGAGGCGCACCGGGCACTGGCCACCGCGCCGGAGGCGGAGCCTTTCCTGGCGCTGTTCACCGCACGCGGGCTGACCCCCGCCCTGCGCGGCATGGCCGCCCCGTCGGCGAACTGACCGCGCACGCCCCCGCCCTTGCCCCGCGCCGCCAAGGGGCGTTAGATGCGGCGGCCATGACCGAGAACCTGCCAAAAGCCCGCCCGGACCTGCTGACCCCCGGCCCCGCCGCCTATGCTAGGGGGGCGGAGGCCCTGGCTGCCGGTGACCTCGTCTCCTTCCCGACGGAGACGGTCTATGGGCTGGGCGGCGACGCCGGCAACGACAAGGCCGTCGCCGCCATCTTCGCCGCCAAGGGCCGGCCCAGCTTCAACCCGCTGATCGTGCATGTGCTGGGGGAGGAGCAGGCGGAAAGCTTCGCCGCCTTTGACGACCGCGCCCGCCGGCTGGCGGAGCTGTTCTGGCCCGGGCCGCTGACCCTGGTGCTGCCCCGGAAGCCCAACGCGCCCCTGTCCCTGCTGGTCAGCGCGGGCCTGGACACGGTGGCCGTGCGCGCGCCGGTGCACCCGGTGGCAAGGGCCCTTCTCCAGGCTTCCGGCCGGCCCATCGCGGCGCCCAGCGCCAACGTTTCCGGCCATGTCAGCCCCACCGCCCCCATCCATGTGGCGGAGGAGTTCCCGGATGGCGGCGGCGGGCGGTTGAAGCTGATCCTGGCGGGCGGGAAATGCCCCATCGGCGTGGAATCCACCGTTCTGGACCTGACCGGCGAGCAGCCGGTGCTGCTGCGGCCGGGGTCGGTGACGCGGGAGGAGCTGGAAGCTGTCCTTGGCCCCGTGGCCCTGGCCGGGGCCGATGCGGGGGTCAAGGCGCCTGGGATGCTGTCCAGCCACTATGCCCCCAACCTGCCGGTACGGCTGGACGCCACCAGCGTCGGCGCGGACGAGGCGCTGCTTGCCTTCGGGCCGGACCAGTTCACCCGGGGCGGGCATGAGCGGCTGAACCTGTCGCCCACGGGCGACCTGCATGAGGCGGCGGCAAACCTGTTCGCCATGCTGCGCGCCCTGGACAAGCCCTGCTGCAAGGCCATCGCCGTGATGCCGATCCCCGAACAAGGGTTGGGGGTGGCGATCAACGACCGCCTGCGCCGGGCGGCGGCACCCAGGTGACGTGACCTCAGACCCCGCATCGGGAAGCCCGACCATGGATGACCTTCTCGACAAGCTCTCCGCCCTCCTCGGCCCCGGCGGGGTGGTCACGGGCGGGGACATGGCGCCTTTCGCCTTCGACTGGCGCAAGATCGAGGAGTCCACGCCATCCGCCGTGCTCCGCCCCCGCTCCACGGCGGAGGTGGCCGACGTGGTGCGGCTGTGCGGGCAGGCCGGCGTGCCGCTGGTGCCCCAGGGCGGCAACACGGGGCTGATGGGCGGGACCGTTGCCAAGCCGGGCGCGCTGCTGCTGAACCTGGGCCGCATGGACCGCATCCGGGACATAGACCCGCTGGGCTATACGGTGACGGCGGAGGCGGGCTGTATCCTGGCCAATGTCCAGGCTGCGGCGGCGGGGGTGGACCGGCTGTTCCCGCTGAGCCTGGGCGCGGAGGGGACCTGCACCATCGGCGGGAACCTGTCCACCAACGCCGGCGGCATCCTGACCATCCGCTATGGCAACGCCCGCGACCTGGTGCTGGGGTTGGAGGTGGTGCTGCCGGACGGGCGAGTCTGGAACGGGCTGCGGTCCTTGCGCAAGGACAACACGGGCTATGACCTGAAGCACCTGTTCATGGGCGCTGAGGGGACGCTGGGCATCATCACCGCGGCCACATGCAAGCTGTTCCCCCGGCCCCGGCAGGTGGAAACCGCCTTGGTGGCCGTACCGGACCCGGCGGCGGCGGTGGACCTGCTGGCAAGGCTGCGCGGTGCCAGTTCCGACGCGCTGACCGCGTTCGAGCTGATGCCGCGCTTCGGCATCGACGGGGCCAAGGAGCTGCTGGGTCGGGACGTGGACCCGCTGGCCGCCCCCGCCCCTTGGTACGTGCTGGCCGAACTGACGGCCGGCACCGCCGGGCCGGCATTGCGGGAGCAAGCGGAGGGGGCGCTGGCCGCGGCGCTGGAGGGCGGCACCGTGCTGGACGCCACCTTCGCCGAGTCGGAGGAGAAGCGGCGCCAACTCTGGCTGATCCGGGAAGGGCTGCCGGAGATCGGCCGTGCCGTCGGCGGGGCCGTGCACCATGACGTGTCCGTGCCGGTAGCCCGGGTGCCGGACCTGATCACCCTGGCGGGGAAGCGGCTGGAGAAGCTGCTGCCCGGCATCCGCCCCTACCCCTTCGGCCATGTGGCGGACGGCAACATCCACTACAACGTGGCCCGTCCCCGCGGGATGGAGACCAAGGCCTATTTGGACCGGGCCAAGGAGATCACCGCCACGGTACACGGAACGGTGCGGGAACTGGGCGGCTCCATCAGCGCGGAGCACGGCATCGGCAGCCGCAAGCGGGAGGAGATGGCCGTCGCCAAGGACCCGGTGGAACTGGACCTGATGCGCGCCATCAAGGGTCTGCTGGACCCCAGGGGGATCATGAACCCGGGGAAGGTGCTTCCCTAGGGATCGATCCAAGTGGCCTGTGAGAAAGGTCAGACGGCACCGTTCCGTCCCCTCCCCCTGAGGGGGAGGGACAGGGTGAGGGGTGGTGCGGCCAGGACAGCAGGACCCTATCCGCCGGTTTCTTTTTCCGGAGAGGCTCTAACCCCTCTCCCTGTCCCTCCCCCTCAGGGGGAGGGGACGCGGTGGCTCGGTTCGGCTTTGGGTCGGAACGAGGTCGCCAGAGGTCAGAAGCTGGCGTCAGGCTTGGAGCGGATGCTTGCGATGGGCCCCGGCGGGCCCAGGAAATCCCGCAGCTTGGCCTCCACGGCCTCCATGTCCTTCAGCTCGCACTCGAAGACGGACAGGCTGCGCCAGCCCTTGTCCTGGAGCTTGGCCGCCACCTCCGGCACCCGGCGCTGGTTGCGGGCCAGCTTTTCCTGCCAGAACGGGGGCAACGCGCTGAGCGGCTTGCGGCGGCAGGGGGCGTGCCAATGCCAGAAGCAGCCATTGATGAAGACCACCGCCCGCCGCGCCGGGAAGACCAGGTCGGGCGTGCCGGGCAGCCCGCGCACATGCAGCCGGTAGCGGTAGCCGAGGGCATGGAGCAGCCGCCGGACCTTCCATTCCGGCTTCGTATCCTTGCCCCTGATCTTCGACATGAGGCGCGAGCGCGCCTCCACCGTCATGATGTCGCCCATGTCCCCCCATCTGGGCATGTGGGGACGATTGGGCAAAGGGGTGCGGCAAGGCAGATCGTTCCGTTCACGAAACTTCACGGGGAACCGCCGGGCATCAATCCCCGGTTAATGATTGCGGGTACGGAATAAAGGGGTAGCAGCATCCCTGGACCGAGCCGAGCCCCGTGACCCGCAGCATCGTCGCCGACCGTTCTAGCCGCACCGCCGCCTCTGCCGAACCGCCCTTCGAGGCCTATGTGTCCTTCGTCAGGCCCGTGACCATGGAAACGGCGGGCACCCTGCTGGCCGCCTGCCAGACCCTGATGAGCGAGGGGTGGAACACATCCACTTGGCCGTGGGCAGCGGCGGGGGCAGCATCATCGC
This sequence comes from Aerophototrophica crusticola, assembly GCF_012913305.1. Classification (NCBI taxonomy): domain Bacteria; kingdom Pseudomonadati; phylum Pseudomonadota; class Alphaproteobacteria; order Rhodospirillales; family Rhodospirillaceae; genus Aerophototrophica; species Aerophototrophica crusticola. The sequence goes on from NZ_CP051775.1 coordinate 1,847,803, forward strand.
CGGCCTGTCCGTGTACAACCAGCTCCGCGCCCTGCCGCTGCGCTTCACGACCTACAATGTCGGCAGCGTGGACAGCGTGGCCATCCTGCCCTACCTGCTGGGGGAGGAGCGCTATGCCGACCAGTGGACCAGCTTCCTGTTCCACGGGGTGAGCTGGACCTTCGGCAGCAACGGGGACACGGCCCATACCCAGGTGGCCGACGCCTATGCCTGCGTTTCCAGCTATGAGCGCACCCTGTCGGCCATCACGGCTTCACGCACCGGCATCCCCGAGCAGCGAATCCGGGAGATGCGGTCCAACAGCACCATCCTGTCCGCCGAGGACGCCCGGTCCATGGGCCTCGCCACCCGCCTGGGCGCCTTCAGCATCCCCCGGCAGGGGCGGTGGTGGCAGGTGTAGGGGTGGGAATAGGGGCCTAAAAGCCCTCCGTTTTGAACGGCCGGGTCATGAGGGCGCCGATGGTGGCGTCCAGGTCGGCGCCGTGGTTCAGGATGGCGTCCACGGCCTGGCAGATGGGCATGTCCACGCCCTTGGCCGCGGCGAGGCCCACCACCGCCTTGGCCGTGTAAACCCCCTCCGCCACGCTGCGGCGGGCACCCAGGATGTCTGCCAGGGCTTTCCCCTCCCCAGCGCAAAGCCCAACGACATGTTCCGGCTCTGCATCGAGGAGCAGGTGAGGGTCAGGTCGCCCAGGCCCGACAGGCCCATCAGCGTCTCCGGCCGCGCGCCCAGGGCCAAGCCAAGCCGCGCGATCTCCGCCAGCCCGCGGGTGATCAGGGCGGCGCGGGCATTGTCCCCAAGCCTGCGGCCCTCCACCACGCCGCAGGCGATGGCCAGCACGTTCTTCACCGCCCCGCCCACCTGGGCCCCGACAAGGTCGTCGGACAGGTAGGGCCGGAAGGTGCGGCCGCCGATGGCCTCCACCAGCGCCTTGCCCAGGGCCTGGTCGCGGATGGCCAGGGTGACGGCGGTAGGAAGGCCCTTTGCCACCTCCGCCGCGAAGGTGGGCCCGGACAGCACGGCCAGGGGCTGGTCGCCCAACTCCGCCGCTGCGGCTTCCGTCATCAGGCAGCCCGTGTCCAGCTCGATCCCCTTGGCGCAGATGGCAACGGGGACGTTCGGGCGCAGGAGGGGCTTAAGGGAGCGGCAGGCCGTGCGCAGATGCTGGGCCGGGGTGACCAGCAGCAGGGCGTCGGCCTCGGCCAAGTCGGACAGGGTGCCGGTGGCGCGCAAGCTTGGGTCCAGCGGGATGCCGGGCAGGAAGGCGTCGTTCACCCGGCGGGCATTGACGCTGTCCACCACCTCCGGCTCCCGGGCCCAAAGGATGGCCTCCCGCCCGGCCCGCACCGCCGCCATGGCCAGCGCCGTGCCCCAGGCCCCCGCCCCCACAACCCCGATCCGCCGCACCACACCCTCCCCCGCTGGTTTTGCCGAAGGCTTAGCGCGACTTGCGGTGCGAGGCTAGCGCCGTAGGCCGTGGGTGAGTGCAGCGAACCCCGACAGGAATGGATGATGACTCATGCTGCCGGGTTTCCGCTCCGCTGCAACCCGCCCCACGTCACGCCTTCACCCCCGCGAAGGGCGCAGCCTTGGCGGTGCCGTCCAGGGGCCACCTGGGGCGGGGGGCGAAGTCCAGGCCGTCGGTCTGGCCGAGGCGCAGGCGCTCCAGCCCGGCCCAGGCGATCATGGCGGCGTTGTCGGTGCAGAGCTTCAGCGGCGGGGCCACGAAGCCGAACCCGTGCCGCCGGGCCAAATCCTGGAGTCGGCCTCGCAGGATCTGGTTCGCCGCCACCCCGCCGGCCACCACCAGGGTACGGCCCGTGGGGTGGTCCTGCTTGAACTGCTTGATGGCGTGGGCGCAGCGGTCCAGCAGGCTGTCGCCCACTGCCTTGTGGAAGGCGGCGGCGATGTCCGCCACGTCCGCGTCTGTCAGGCTGCCACCCAGCAGCTCCACCTGCCGCCGCACCGCCGTCTTCAGGCCGGAGAAGCTGAAGTCGCAGCCGGGGCGGCCCTTCATGGGTACCGGCAGGTCAAACCGGCCGGGATCCGTGGAGCGGCGGGCCGCCTGTTCCATCAGTGGGCCGCCGGGATAGCCGAGGCCCAGGATCTTGGCGGACTTGTCGAACGCCTCCCCCACCGCGTCGTCGATGGTGGTGCCCAGGCGCCGGTACTTGCCCACCCCTTCCACCGCCAGCAGCTGGCAATGGCCGCCGCTGACCAGCAGCAGCAGGAAGGGGAAGGCCACGTCGTCGGTCAGCCGCGCCGTCAGGGCGTGGCCCTCCAGGTGGTTCACGGCGACGAAGGGCAGGCCGCGCACGGCGGCCATGGCCTTGGCGGTCATCACCCCCACCATCACCCCGCCGATCAGCCCGGGGCCGGCCGTGGCGGCGATGGCGTCCACCTGGCCCAGGCCCACACCGGCCTCAGCCAAGGCTTGGCGCACCAGCCGGTCCAGGTGCTGCAGGTGGGCGCGGGCCGCCACCTCCGGCACCACGCCGCCATAGGGGGCGTGGTCGTCCAGCTGGCTCAGCACGACGTTCGCCAGGACCCTTCGGTCCGCGGTGACCAGGGCCGCGGCGGTCTCGTCGCAGCTTGTCTCGATTCCCAACACGATCATGATGGCCGAAACTAGGGATCGCGGTCATGCTCGGCAAGGACCGCTTCCCCGGGAGCCATTCGGGATTATCCAGTCAACCATGACGAGCCCCCTTCTCAAGATCGGCACCCGTGGCAGCCCGCTGGCGCTGGCACAGGCCCATGAGACCCGCGACCGCCTGGCCGCCGCCTTCCCGGAGCTGGCGGCGGAGGGTGCGGTGGAGATCGTGGTCATCAAGACCACCGGCGACCGCATCCAGGACCGCACCCTGATGGAGGCGGGCGGCAAGGGCCTGTTCACCAAGGAGATCGAGGAGGCGCTGCTGGACGGCAGCGTCGACCTGGCGGTCCACAGCATGAAGGACGTGCCCACCTGGCTGCCGCAGGGGCTGCACATTTCAGCATTGCTGCCGCGGGAGGACCCGCGCGACGCCTGGTTCTGCCGCCATGGCTGCGGCCTGGACGAGCTGCCGGCGGGCAGCGTGGTGGGCACGGCGTCCCTGCGCCGCCAAGCCCTGATCCTGATGCGCCGGCCGGACCTGAAGGTGCTGGCCTTCCGTGGTAACGTGCAGACCCGCCTGCGCAAGCTGGGCGAGGGGGTGGTGGACGCCACCCTGCTGGCCCTGGCCGGCCTGCGCCGCCTTGGCCTTGCCGACAAGCTGACCGCGGTGCTGGAACCGCACCAGATGCTGCCCGCCGTGGCCCAGGGCGCCATCGGGATCGAGACGCGGATGGATGACGCACGCACCAACGCCTATGTCGCCGCCCTGAACTGTGGGGAGACGGCGGCGCGGGTCGCGGCGGAGCGGGCGGTGCTGGCGGCGCTGGACGGCTCCTGCCGCACCCCCATCGCCGCCCTGGCCACCATCGCCGACGGCAGCCTGTCCCTGTCCGCCCTGGTGATCCGGCCCGACGGCACGGAATGGTACCGGACCGAGCGCATCGGCCTGCCGGAAGAGGCGGCCCTTCTGGGCGCCGCCGCGGGCAGGAGCTGAAGGATCGACTGCCCGGGGACTTTTTCGTGCAGCCCGGGGCGGGGACCGGGCCGGTCCTGTGACCCTGGTCCTGGTCACGCGCCCCCGGCCCGAGGCGGACAGCACCGCCGCGGCCGTGGCGGCGCTGGGCCATCGGGCTTTGGTGGAGCCGCTGCTGGACATCCGCTTGTTGCCCCTGCCGGGCCTGGAGCTGGACGGCCTCCAGGGCGTGGTGGCCACCAGCGTGAACGGCGTACGTGCCCTGGCCGGGGCGACGGACGTACGCTCCCTGCCCCTGTACGCCGTAGGGGGCAAGACCGCCGCCATGGCGCGGGATGCCGGCTTTGCCAGCGTGGTCGAGGGCGGCGGGGACGCCGCGTCCCTGGCGGGCCTGCTGGCCCGGACGCTGGACCCGCGGGCGGGCCCGCTGCTGCATGTCAGTGGGGCGGACGTGGCGGCAGACCTTGGCGCGCTGCTGGCCCCGGCTGGGATCGGGGTGCGGCGGGTCGTGGGATACCAGGCGGTGGCGGCAGGGCGGCTGTCGCCCGACGTACAGCTGGCCTTGGCGGAAGGCCGCATCGGGGCCGCGCTGTTTTTCTCTCCCCGCACCGCGCGTACGTTTGCTAGCCTTTGTACGATCGAAGGGGTAAGCGCGGCCTGCGCCGGCCTTACCGCCCTCTGCCTCAGCCAAGCCGTCGCGGATGGCTTGGCAGGCCTGGGCTGGGGGGCGGTGCGGGTGGCGGAGCGGCCGACCCAGGAGGCGCTCCTGGCGCTGCTGCCCCCGGCATAGGGACAGTTCCGGGGACTCGGGATGAGCGGCGACGACAGCAGGACCTTGCCCGAGGCGCCGGAGAACCCGGCCGACGACCCGGCCGCCACGCCCCCGCCGCCGACGCGGTGATCGAGCGCTTCGGCGGCATCCGCCCCATGGCGGCCAAGCTGGGCATTCCGGTCACGACCGTGCAGGGCTGGAAGAAGCGCGGCCACATCCCGGAGAACCGCCGCGCCGACATCCTGGACGCCGCCGCCCGCCATACCGTCGCCCTGTCGGAGGCGGAGTTGGACGCCGCCATGGCACCGGAACCGGCAGGGGCGAGCGAGACGGAAATGGAGGTCATCCCGCCCGCGAGGCAGGATGACGCTCCGGGTCTGCAACCGGCCGTGCTCCCATCCGAGCCAATGGCTGACACGCCTCCCCAGCCCGACCCTTGGGCGGCGGATTTCAAGCCAGAGCCTGTGCCGGATCGCGAACCGCTGCCCCCACCGCCCTCCCCCATCCCGGCGGCACCTTCGCGGAAGGGCAACGGTCTTGCTGCCGTTGCGCTGGCGGCTTCCCTCCTGGCGCTGGGAGTGGGCCTCTATGGCGTGGCCCGGACGGGCGGCATCCCCGGCCTGTCTCTCGGCCCCACGGACGCAGACCCGCGGGTGGCGGTGCTCGAGGCTGAATTGGCGGAGGTGCGGCAGGCGCTGGCAGGCCGCCCCACGGCCCCCACCCTGCCCCCAGGGCTTGCGGACCTGCCCGCCCGGGTCCAGGCGCTGGAGGGGCGGTTGGCATCGGTCGGGGAACAAACCCCTGCGGTCCAGGCAGGCAGCGGGTCGGCGGACCTGTCGGCGGTGCGGGCGGACCTGTCGGCGCTGGCAGCCCGGATCGCGGCCTTGGAAAACACCCCAGCCGGCGGTGCTGGTGTCGATCCGGCCCTGGCCGGGTCCCTCGACTCGTTGCGGGGCCGTATCGTCGCGTTGGAGGCGGCGGCCCAGCGCCAGCAGGCGCTGGAACAGGCCGTGGGCGAGTTGTCCCGGCAGGCGCAGGAGATTGCCGGCCAGGTCACCAACGCCGCCCAGGGCGCCAGCGAGGCGGAGGCCCTGGTGCTGGCGGCGGGGCAGCTCCAGTCGGCCCTGGCGGCCGGCCGGCCCTATTCGGCGGAGTTGCGGGCTGTGGAGGCCCTGGCGGGGCGCTGGCCCGACCTTGCCCCGGCCCTGGAAGCCCTGCGTGCCACGGCGGGCGTGGGCCTTCCCACCTCCGTGGCCCTGTATGACCGCTTCAAGGCGCTGGCACCGGAGGTGGTCCGCGCCGACCGGCTGCGACAGGACGCCGGATGGGTGGACCAGACCCTGGGCCGCCTCTCCACCCTGGTGACCGTGCGCCGCGCGTCCGGCGAGGTGGCGGGGGACACCGTGGACGCGATCCTGGCCCGGGCGGAGGCCGCCGTTGACAAGGGCGATCTGGGCAAGGCCGTGGCCGAACTGGACACCCTGCAAGGCCCCGCGGCCGAGGTGGCCGCGCCCTGGTTGGCGGAGGCGCGGGCGCGGGTGGCGGCGGAGCAGGCGGCGGCAGCCGTGGCAGACTTGGCCGTGGCCCGGCTGGGCGGGGGGGCGAAGCCATGACTCGCCGCTGGCTCTGGTTCTTCGCGAAGGTGGCCTTGCTGGTGGCGGTGGCCGTCTGGCTGGTGCGCCGGCCTGGCACTGTCAGCATCGAGTGGATGGGCTGGCAGGTGGAGATGCGGCTGGCCGTGTTGGCCCTGGCCGTGCTGGTGCTGATGGCCCTAGCGGTGGGGCTGTACCGGGTCTGGCGCGCCCTGCTGGGAGGACCCGGCCTGTGGCGGCGCGGCCGGGCGTCCGGCCGGAAGGAAAAGGGCTACCGCGCCCTGAACCAGGGCTTGGTGGCCGTGGCGGCGGGGGATGCCGACTCCGCCCTGAAGCATGCCCGCAAGGCGGAGGCCCTGTTGGAGGGCGCGCCGCTGGCGCTGCTGCTGTCCGCCCAGGCGGCCCAGTTGCAGGGGGACGAGGGCGCGGCGGAGCGGTTCTTCCAGGCCATGCTGGCAGGCAAGGAGACGGCCTTCCTGGGCCACCGCGGCCTGCTGACCCAGGCGCTGAAGCGGGGGGACCGGGCGGTGGCGCTGGAGCATGCGCGGCAGGCCCAGGCCCTGCAACCCAAAGCCGAGTGGCCGGCCAGTGCCGTGGTGGAGCTGGAGGCGGCCAGCGGCAATTGGCTGGCGGCGGAAGCTGCCCTGGACAAGGCCCAGCGGGCCCAGGCCATCACGCCGGAGCTGGCCCGCCGCCGCCGCGCCGCCCTGCTGGTGGAGGAATGCCGCGCCGACTTGGCGGCCGGCCGGTTGGAGGAGGCGTTACAGGACGCCCAGAAGGCCCACGACCTTTACCCGGCCAGCGTGCCCGCCGCCGTGCATCTGGCGAAGCTGCGCGCCCGCAGCGGCAACGCGAAGGCGGCCAGCCGCGCGATTGAGCAAGCCTGGAAGCTGTCCCCCCATCCGGACCTGGCGGACGCCTGGGTCGATGTGGCCGACACCCAGGACCCCATCGCAAGGGTGAAGCGGGCGGAGGCGCTGGTCGCCTTGGACCCAAGGGCGGCCGACGCCCATGTGGCCCTGGCCCGGGCCGGGATGGACGCAAGGCTGTGGGGCTTGGCCCGCACCCATCTGGAGACAGCGCGCACCCTGGCCCCCACGGCCCGGGTCTACCGCCTGCTGGCCGAGCTGGCCCGGGCCGAGCATGGCGACGGGCCCCAGGCGCGGGAATGGCAGGCCAAGCTGGCCAGCGCCGCGCCAGACCCCGCCTGGGTCTGTGGGTCCTGCGGGACCCAGGCCCATGGCTGGGCGGCCGTCTGCCCCCATTGCGGGGGGTTCGACACCCAGGCCTGGACCACGCCCGGCCCCACCCTGCGGCTGGCCGCCCAGGCGGATGAAGGGCCGGCGGCCCTTTTCTCCCCCACCTCCCGGCCGACCCGTCTTCCCGCCCCCTCGGACAAAGCGGCGCCCCTGGTCGGGCAGGCTTCACAGTAGCGCGCCGCGGGGCTACACCCATCCGAACGGAGGGGTGGGGTCATGCTGTTGCCGTTGCCGGGTGGGGTGGACACCCTGCTGGTCCTGTTAGTGGCGCTGGTGGTGGAGGCCGTGGTCGGCGACCTGCGGCCCGTGGCCAAGGTGCTGCCGGGTCCCCTGCCCCTGCTGGCCCGGCTGGCCGGGATGCTGGACAAGCGCCTGAACCGCATCGACCGGACCGACGGGGCCCGGCGCCTGCGCGGCGCCCTGGTGCTGGTGGCCCTGGTGGCAGGGTCTGCGCTGTTCGGCTTGGCCGTCACCATCTTCGCCCATGGCGCCCGGCTGGGCGTGGCGCTGGAGATCGCGGTACTGGCCAGTTGCCTGACCGTGCGCCGGCCCTGGGTCGCGGTGACGGAAACCTTCGGCGCCCTGGTCAAGGAGGGAGCGGAGGCCGGGCGCTTGGCCGTGGCCCGTATCACCGACCGCCAAGCCTGGAGCCTGGATTTGCACGGCGTCGTGCGGGTGGCCGCGGAGTCCGCGGCGCTGCTGCTCTATCGCGGCGTGGTGGCGCCGGCCTTCTGGTACGCCCTGCTCGGCCTGCCCGGCGCCCTGGCCTGGACCGCGGTGTCGGTGGCGGAACTGGTGATCGGCCCGGACACGGGCCGTTACAAGGAGTTCGGCCGGGCGGCCCGGCTGGTGTCCCGACTGATGGGCTGGCTTCCGGCCCGTCTGTCGGCGCTGTTCATCGCCCTGGCCGCCCTGTTCGTGCCCCACGCCAAGGCCGGGCCCGCGCTGAGGGCCGCGGCCCGGGAGGCCGGCGGCCATCCCCTGGGCAACCCCGCTTGGCCCGTCGCCGCCCTGGCGGGTGCCCTGGAACTGGCCCTGGCAGGCCCGCGGCGGGAGGGGAGCTGGTGGTGCGGGAGCCCTGGTTGAACGCCGACGGCCGCGCACGGGCGGTGCCGAAGGACCTCCGCCCGGCGCTGGCGCTCTACTCCGTCACCATCGTCATCACCGCCGGCCTGACCCTGGCGGCCGGCCTGCTGGTGATGCGGCTGGGGTGGTGATTTATGACCGCGGGCTCAGCGCCGCGGCCAGGGCCTGGGCCTCGGGCCGGAAGAACTGGCGGCGGACCAGGATGGATTCGGGGCTGGTCTTCTGGCCGTAGAAGGTGTCGTTGAACTCCTGCCGCGGGGTGATGACGCTGCCCTCCACCGCCATTCCGCCGAACAGGCCGGACGATTTGGCATAGACATACACGTCCGCCGACAGGCCCACGCCATAGGCGGCGCCGACGCCGGTGCCAAGCTCGCCGATGGCGACATTGGCGTCGGCGCCCAGCTTGAACTTGCGGTCCATGATGGCGTCCAGGCCCTTCTGGGTCATGATCACCAGGATCATCTCCGAGCTTTGCCCACCGAACTGCAGGCCGAAGCTGGCCTCCGCCATGGTGTAGAAGGCGGGGCCGGACCAGGCGCCGTCGTCGCCGCGGGCCACCATCACGCCGGTTCCGCCGCCGCCGCCCAGGAAGAAGCCCGCCTGGATCACGTTGGGCAGGATCAGCACGGCACGGGCCCGGCCCACCAAGCCCTTCAGGTTCTGGTACTCCGGGTCGGTCAGCAGGGTCAGCGCCGTGACCCGGGCCCGCTCCACCAGCAGCTCCGGCTCGCTCAGCGCGTGCGCCGGGCGCGCGAACGCCACCACCGCAAGCACCAGACCCAACAGGGCAGCCCCGAACCGCCTCATCCCAAACCTCCCCGATCAAACGGACTATGCGTTGCGTAGCTCGCGCATTTGCCTACCACATCTGGACGGCAACGCCCAGACACGCGATCGTAGAAGCCGATCGCGGCATCACCGGGGCGGAATGTTGGCCGCGGTAAGCCGCCAGGTGCCCGGCCCCTCCCCGGCGATATGGTCCAGGCGGGTCAGGTGCAGGCAATCCACCGACAGGGCCAGCATACGCTCCGGCGGCAGGCCCAGCGCATGGCCCAGGGCGGCCCGGATCGGCCCGGCATGGCCGACCATGACGATGTCCCGCCCACAATGGCGGCCGGTCAGCGCCTCCACCGCCGCGGCGGTGCGGGTAACCAGCCCGGCGAAGCTCTCCCCCTCCGGCGGGGTGGCCGTCGCGGGGGCCTGCCAGAAGGCGGCGACGGCCTCGGGCTCCTCCGCCGACAGGTCGGCATGGGTGCGGCCCTGCCAGCGGCCGAAATCCTGTTCCGTCAGCTCCGGCACGACCTGAAGCGGCAACCCTTCCCCCTTTGCGTCCATCAGCGCGCGGGCGGTGTCGCGGCAGCGGCGCAACGGGGTGGTCAGCCACAAGGCCTCAAACGGCAGGCGCGCCGCCATGGCCGCCACGGCGCCCGTGTCCGTCAGGTCCGCGGGCAGGTCCAGGCGGCCGGCGATGGTGCCGGATGGCGCGTCGATGGGGGCATGGCGCACCCACCACCAGCGGGTGACAATCGCGCTCACCCGGCTTGTCCCATGGCGGCGACGATGCCCACCAGGAAGGCAAGCTCCGAAAGCTGCTGCGACGCGCCCAGCACATCCCCCGTCACCCCGCCCACCTGCCGGTGCGCGATCCAGCCCATCAGCGCCACCGCCCCGGCCGCGACGGCCATGACCAGCAGGCCCATGGACCCACCGCCCGGCAGGGCCAGCTTGCCCAGGCAGGTGGCGGCGAAGACGAAGCCCACCACAAGCGCCGCCAGGGCGCGGGCGCTGTCCGGCTTGCCCGTGGCGGCCGACAGGCCGGTGCCCCGCGCGTCCGGCAGGGCCAGTTTCAGCAGGGGCAGCAGCCCGCGGCTGAAGGCATGGGCCCCGATCAGGGCCAGGGCCACGGACCGGGGGTGCGCGATGGCAGACAGGGCCGCCAACCGGGTTGCCAGGGCCAGCACCAGCGCCGCGGCGCCATAGGTGCCGACGCGGCTGTCCTTCATGATCTCCAGCTTGCGCGCCTTGTCCCGCCCGCCGCCGAAGCCGTCGGCCACGTCGGCCAGACCGTCCTCGTGCAGCGCGCCGGTCAGCAGCATCAGGCCGGCCACGGTCAGCAGCGCCGCCAGGGCCGGCGGCAGTCCCAACCCGCCCAGCGCCCAATAGGCCAAGCCCCCCGCCGCCCCGATCAGGGCGCCGACGATGGGGAACCAAGCCAGGGCCCGCCGGTCAAGGTCGTCGGGCCAGGCGCCGCGCCAGGGGATGGGCAGGCGGGTGAGGAAGATCAGGGCTGCCGTGAACTCCGCGAGGGCGGAGGGGCGCTGCGGCCGGGTTGCGTCGCTCATCCCAACGGTATACGGGAGAGCCGGCCCAGCCGCCAGGGTCGTCGCTGCCGCAAGTGGTAGCCACGGCCCGGCGCCGCCCCATTCCATGACCGACGATGGTTGAGACCGACATGGCTGCCGACGACACCCCCACCCTGGACGAGATCCGCCGCGTGCTGCCGGAACTGCCGGGCCCGGACCTGGAGGCGGCCACCGCCGCCGTGCAGCGGGAGTCCAACCTGCTGAAGCCGCGGGGCAGCCTGGGCCGGCTGGAAACGCTGGTGGAGTGGCTGGCCGCCTGGCAGGGCCGCACCCCACCGGAGCTGACCCATCCCCGCATTGCCGTCTTCGCCGGGGCGCACGGGGTGGCGTCGCTGGGGGTTTCCGCCTATCCGCCCGCGGTGACGGGGCAAATGGTCCAGGCTTTCGTCAACGACCAGGCCGCCGTGAACCAGCTGGCCAAGGCGGCGGACGCCGACCTGCGGGTCTATGAGATGGACCTTGAGCACCCCACATCTGACTTCACCCTGGGCCCGGCCATGGGTGAGGCCGAGTGCGCCCGCGCCGTGGCCTATGGCATGATGGCGGTGGAGCCGGGGCTGCACCTGCTGTGCTTGGGCGAGATGGGCATCGGCAACACCACCAGCGCGTCCGCCCTCTGCCTCGCCCTGTTCGGCGGCAATGCCGAGGATTGGGTGGGCCCCGGCACCGGCGTTGATGCCGAGGGCATCCGTCGCAAGGCCGCCGTGGTCGCCGCCGGCCTCGCCGCCAACCCGACGGCGGCCACCGACCCATTCGAGGCGCTGCGTTGCGTCGGCGGGCAGGAACTGGCGGCCATCGTGGGCGCCGTGATCGCCGCGCGGCTCGCCCGCGTGCCCGTGGTGCTGGACGGCTTCGCCTGCACCGCCGCCGCGGCCGTGTTGTACAAGGCGGACCCGAAGGCCCTGGACCACTGCATCGTCGCCCACCGTAGCGCCGAGCCGGGCCATACCCGCCTGCTCCAGGCCATCGGCAAGCAGCCCCTGTTCGAGTTCGGCATGCGGCTGGGGGAGGCCTCGGGCGCCGCCCTGACCATCCCGGTGCTGAAGGCCGCCCTGGCCTGCCACACCGGCATGGCCACCTTTGCCGAGGCTGGCGTGTCCGGCCCGGACGGCAAGGCGGGCCCGGCGGGCAGCGTGCACTGACCCCAGCGACGCACCCTCCCCGCCCGTGATATCCTCTGGCCGCAGGAACGGGAGGGTGCTTCCCATGAACATGATCCGCAAGGACAAACCTCTGTACGAGGCTGACGGCTATGCCTGGTACATGGAACAGGCACGCCTGATACGCGAGGGCCGGCTTCACGAGGCCGACCTGTCGAACATCGCGGAGGAGTTGGAGGATATGGGGAGGTCGGAGGCCGCAAAGTTGAGGTCGATGCTGCGGCTGATCCTCCTGCACCTTTTGAAGTGGAAGTACCAGCCACAACGCAGGGCTCGGAGCTGGGCCGTCACGATCGGGCGAGAGCGGGTCAATGTCCCCAGCCATATGCGGGCGAATCCCAGCCTCAAATCCCGGATCGCTGAGGATTTTGCCTGGGCCTACGACGACGCACGCCAGGAAGCGGCAGTGGAGACTGGCCTCCCCATCGTCACCTTTCCCAAAGATTGCCCTTTCACCCTGGATCAAACCTTGCAGCAGGGTTGGATGCCCGAAGACGGGGACAGTTCCCGCTAAACCTTGAACCACAGGGCCCACAACACCAGCGCCAGTGCCCCGAACAGGAAGGCGGCGGCGTAGGTGGTCATGGGGATGGGGATCTTCTCCCCATCGGGCTTGGGGCGGAGGCTGGAGCCCGGGCGGGTGGGCTGGCGCGGCGGCGGGGCCGGGCGCTGGCCCGGGCGGCCGACCGGCTTGCGGGCCTGGGCGGGTGGCGTGGCGCGCTCGCTTCCGGCGATCACCGTGGGCTTGGGGCGGCCGCCCTTGCCCTTGTTGGGGTCGTGCAGCTCGATCAGCCGCCAGTCGAAGTCGGCCAGCGCCTCGTCGCTGCGGAAATCCACCTGGATCAGGCGGATGGGCTTGGCGCCATGCTCGCTGACCGCCACTTGGAACTGCTGTTTGCCGTCGTCCAGGTCATCCACCAGGGCCAGGGTCTCCCACTTGGAGCCCTTGGGCTTCTGCACGGCGTATTTGCGCGGGCCGCTCACGTCAGTCGCCGCCTCCCTGGCAGTCTCCCCGGGTCCGGTCAACCCTGGGCCTCATTCGCCCGCCTGCAGCAGGGCACCGCGCTGGCGCGCGTCGCGGAAGGCGGAGAGGAAGTATAGGACGGCCAGGGCCCCGTAGAGAAGGTTCAACAGGACGGCCCAGCCAAGGTGGTCCCAGCGCATCCCCTGCCCGAACAGGACGGACCGCATGCCCTCGAACACATGGGTGCTGGGCAGGGCCAGCGAGATGTACTGCACCACCAGGGGCAGTGAGGAGACGGGGTAATAGACGGCCGAGACGGGCGCCAGCACGAACACCGCCATCCAGGCCAGCCCCTCCGCCCCCAGGCCGTTGCGCAGGATCAGGCCCGAGGTGATGAGGCCGATGGTGATGCCCATCAGCATGAGGTTGGCGAAGAAGCCGATCAGCGGGAATCCCAGATCAAAGATGGAGAAGCCGAACAGGGGCATGGCGAGGAAGATGGGCAGGGACAGGCCGATCAGCACCCGCAGCCACGCCAGGACCACCAGGGACGCCACCCATTCCCAGGGCCGCAGCGGGCTGACGAACAGATTGCCCAGGTTGCGGCTCCAGAGTTCCTCCAGGAACGTGACGCTCATGCCGATCTGGGTGCGGACCAGCACCTCCCACAGCAGCACCGCCCCCACCAGCACGCCCACCGCCTGGGCCACATAGCTGCTGTTGGTGCGGAGGAACTGGGACAGGAACCCCCAGATCAGGAGCTGGACCGTGGGCCAGTAGCAAAGCTCCAGCATGCGCGGCCAGGAGGTGCGGATCAGGAACCAGTTGCGCAGGACCATGGCCCAGATGCGCCGGACCGCACCCGGGCTGCGGTCGCCGCGGTCATAGGAAAAGGCCGCCACGTCGGGCAACGGCGGGGCGCGGTATCCGGGGGCTGGGTCAGCGGTCATGGCCTGTCACTTAGACCAGCCATGCCCCTTCGGCAAGCGGGGGCGCCTGAGGGGCCGTTGATCGGTCACGACCAACGGCCGCGGGTATCAAGCGAAGTCCGGCATTTCCTGGGCCTCGCCGGGGGTCAGCCACCAGCTCGCCTCCAGCAGCTTGCCCTCATGCAGTTCCATGACCGGGCGCTTCATGCGGTCCACCAGGTACATGTCGTGGGTGGCGACGACCACCGTGCTGCCCAGCTTGTTCATCTCGATGAACAGCCGCATGATCCTGTACGACATCTCCCGGTCGATGTTGCCGGTGGGTTCATCCGCCACGATCAGCTTGGGGCTGGTGATGACGGCGCGGGCGATGGCGACCAACTGCTTCTGCCCGCCGGACAGGGTCGGCGGCAGGGCGTGCATCTTCTCCTCCAGCCCGACCCAGGCCACGAGGTCGCTGACCATCTCCTGCACCTTCTTCTCCGGCGTGCCGGCGATGCGGAGCGGCAGGGCCACGTTGTCGAAGACGGTCATGTGGTCCAGCAGGCGGAAATCCTGGAAGACCACGCCGATCTTGCGCCGCAGCTCCGCCAGTTGCGACCGGGGCGTCTTGGACAGGGCTTGGCCGAACAGGGTGACCATGCCGCGGGAGGGTCGTTCGGACAGGTAGAGCAGCTTCAGCAGGCTGGACTTGCCCGCACCCGTCGGGCCCACCAGGAAGTGGAAGGAGCCCGGCTGCAGGTGGAAGCTGACGTCGCGCAGCACTTCCGGCCCGTTGCCATAGCGCAGGCCGACATTCTCGAACCGGACCAAACCGTCCCCCTGCCCCGAGGCGGGCACCTGGAATGCCAAAGGGCCCCCGCCGGCTTGGCAGGGGCCCCCTAGATGTAATGGACATGCCGCCTGACCGCGAGGGTCATGGTTCAGACATGGGAACGGGCCCCGTCAGGCACACCCCGCGCCCACGGCCTCCACCGGCGCGGGGGCGGGCTCCGCCTTCTCCCGAACCGGGGTCAGGCCCACGGAGTCGAAGGCGGCCAGGGTCTCGTCCGCCCAGGCGCGCAGGTCGGTCAGGCCGCCATGGCCGGTCCAGACATCGATGCCGAACCGCTTCTCCAGATCCACCTCGGTCAGCTTCAGCGCGTCGCGGACGGAGATCAGCTCCTTCTCCAGCAAGGCCCAGATGTCGGACTCGCAGCGCTTCATGCGGATGACATGCACGCCCATGCTCTGGAACGCCTTCAGCTTCTTGAAGGCGGGGTCGTTCTCATACCGCTCGAACCCGCCGGCCACCTCGTTCAGGATGACGAACCGGCGGGCGATGGGCAGCCATTCCTGCTTGTCGAAGCTGTACTGGATCAGGGCGCGGGCATCGTCGATGGCCTGCCCCTCCGCCTTGGTGGCCACCACCAGGTCGATGGGGGCGGAGTTGCGGCGGCGCAGCAGGCTGCCGGCGTTGCGCGCCTCCGCCCAGGCGAACAGCTCCGACGCCACGTTGGCACCCACGTCGATGACGGTGCCGCCGTCCAGAAGGGTGCGACCGAACTCGTCCCAATACTTGATGGCCAGGTTGGGGTCGGTGGAGGTCTTGATCTTGGTCAGCTCCTCCCCGATGCCCAGCTCCTTCACGTTGGTGAACAGGCGGCCGAACTTGGAGCGCTGGTTCAGGCTGTCGCTGTCGGCGGCGGCCAGCTTGGTGGGCACGCCCTTCCGCTCATGCTGGAGCACAAGCATCTGCGCCACCAGGGTCTTGCCCTGGCCGCCGGTCTTGGCCATCGAGATGAAGGTCCGGGTCATGCCTCTCGCTCTCCTCAAGCGCCCTCGGGGCGGCCGCGGACCGGGTTAGCCCGTCCGGCCTAGTCGGGGCGAATCGTTACCCGTTTTCGCAAGGGGCTTCAATGGCGAGGGGACTTCCCAGAGCATTTGACACAACCCCCTTCACGAGCGCGGGAGCCTCATCAGGACAGGGAGGACGGGTGGGGCATCAGGCGCTAGAGTGCCGCCGCCAAGCCACCTGCCCCGGCCCATGCTGAGCATCATCATCCCCACCCTGAACGCCGCCACCACCCTGCCCGCCACCCTGGCGGCGCTGGAGGCATGGCGGCCGCGCCCGGTGGAGGTGCTGGTGGCCGATGGGGGCTCAACCGATGGCACCACGGCCCTGGCCGACTCCGCCGGCGCCCGGGTCCTGCCGGTTGCCCGTGGGCGGGGGGTGCAACTCTCGGCTGGCGCCGGGGCGGCCCGGGGGGACTGGCTGCTGTTCCTGCACGCGGACACGCGGCTGGAGCCGGGCTGGGCCGCGGCGGTGGCGGGGTATGTGGCCGACCCGGCGAAGCAGGGCCGCGCCGCCCATTTCCGCTTCGCCCTGGACGACCCGGGGCCGCAGGCGCGGCGGCTGGAGCGGATGGTGGCCTGGCGCTGCCGGGCGCTGGCCCTGCCCTATGGTGACCAGGGGCTGCTGGTCTCGCGGGCGCTGTATGACGCCGTCGGCGGGTTCCGGCCCTTGCCGCTGATGGAGGATGTGGATCTGGTGCGACGGCTCGGGCGGGATCGGCTGGTGGGGTTGCCAGTGGCGGCGGTGACCAGTGCCGAGAAATGGCGGCGGGATGGCTGGTGGGCCCGCTCCGCCCGCAACCTGGCCTGCCTGTCCCTGTGGTATGCGGGCGTGCCGCCCCGGATCATCCGGCGGGTGTACGGGTGAGGCGCGGCACCCTGATCGTCCTCGCCAAGGCCCCCGCCCTGGGTCGGGTCAAGCGCCGCCTCGCCCGCGGGTTGGGGGAGGCACAGGCCCTGCGGTTCTACCGCACCTGCCTGTCCGGCACCCTACGGCGGCTAGGCAACGACCCGCGCTGGCGGTCGGTGCTGGCGGTAGCACCGGACCGGGCGACGGTGGCACGCCACTGGCCAAGGGGCTGGACCGTGGTGCCCCAGGGCGGGGGCGACCTAGGCGTCCGCATGCTACGCCAACTCCAATCTGCCGGCGGCCCTGCGGTGCTGGTGGGAGGCGACATCCCCGGCATCACCCCAGCCCTGATCGCCCGCGCGTTGGATGCCTTGCGTTACGCAGACGCCGTCTTCGGCCCCAGCGATGACGGCGGCTATTGGCTGATCGGCCTGGCAAGGTCACCCCGGCGGCTGGATAGTCTGGCCGGGGTGCGCTGGTCCACCGAGCACGCCCTGGCGGACAGCATCAGGGCCCTTGGCCTGAAAACCGCCCTGGTGGACCGGCTGGCGGACGTGGATGAGGCGGAGGGGTACCGGCGGTGGGTGCGCAATAGGTCGGATTAGCGGGCATCGGCCCGCTAATCCGACGGCTTGGTGCGGCGGGACGTCGGATTACGCTTCGCTAATCCGACCTACGGACCTACCGGACATGCTCCTGCAAGCGCGGCATCAGCTCCACCAGGTTGCAGGGGCGGTGGCGGTTGTCGAGTTGCCATTTCAGGATCAGGTCCCAGCCGTCGCGGCAGGCGCTGGGGCTGCCCGGCAGGGCGAACAGGTAGGTGCCGCCGGCCACGCCGCCGGTGGCGCGGGATTGCAGGCTGCTGGTGCCGATCTTCTCGTAGGAGAGCATGCGGAACAGCTCCCCGAACCCGTCGATCTTCTTCTCGAACAGGCTCTCGAACGCCTCCGGCGTCACGTCGCGGCCGGTCAGGCCGGTGCCGCCAGTGGAGATGACCACGTCCACGCCCTTGTCCGCGATCCAGGCGCGGAGCTGGTCGACGATGGAGCGCACGTCGTCCTTCACGATGGCACGGGCGGCCAGCACGTGCCCGTCCGCCTGCAGGCGCTCCACCAGGGTGTCGCCGGACTTGTCGGTGGCAAGCTCACGGGTGTCGGACACGGTCAGGACGGCGATGTTGACCGGCAGAAAGGGGCGGCTTTCGTCGATGCGGGCCATGGGGTGCCTCACGCGATTCGGTTGGTCAGGGTGCCGATGCCGGCGATCTCCGCCACCATCACGTCTTCCCGGCGCACGGGGCCGACGCCGGCGGGGGTGCCGGTGAAGATCAGGTCGCCGGCATGCAGGTGGAACAGGCGGGACAGGTGGGCGATCACCTCCGCCACCGACCAGGTCATGTCGGACAGGTCGCCGGTCTGGCGCCGCTCCCCGTTCACGGACAGGGTGATCAGGCCGGATGTGGGGTGCCCCACCTCCGCCACCGGCCGCAGGGGGGACACGGGGGCGGAATGGTCGAAGCCCTTGCCCACCTCCCAAGGCTTGCCCGCAGCCTTGGCCTGGCCTTGCAGGTCGCGACGGGTCAGGTCGTTGCCCACGGCATAGCCCCAGACCAGGTCCAGGGCCTTGGCCGGGTCGATGTCGCGCCCGCCGGCGCCCAGGGCGGCGACCAGTTCCACCTCATGGTGCAGATTGTCGGTACCGGGCGGGTACGGCACCTCCGCCCCATCGGGCAGGATGGCGTCGGCCGGCTTCATGAAGAAGAAGGGTGGTTCCCGCACCGGGTCGGCGCCCATCTCCCGCGCGTGCTCCGCATAGTTCCGGCCAACGCAGTAGATGCGGCGGACGGGGAAGCGGGCGGCGCTGCCGGCCACGGCGAGGCTGGGTTGTTCCGGTGCCGGGATGACGAAGTCCATTGGCGGCTATCCTCTGCGACGGGACCCGCAGCAAAGCGCAGAACCGCCGGCCGGGCAAGGGGACGGCCTGTCACGATCCCCTTACCCCTGGCAGGGACGCGCCACCCATTTGGGGAATGGCCGCCTGTTCCATGGTCGGAACGAAATCGTGCGGCATTGTAAGCATCACAGGACAGGCCCGAAGCGGCCGATCACGGAGGGGGTCACAATGGGAGGCGGAAGCGGCGCGGCCGGTCTGGCCGGCGCCACGACGGAGGGTGACGAGTCCCTGGCCAGCCAACTGGCGCAAGCCAAGCGGG
This sequence comes from Aerophototrophica crusticola, assembly GCF_012913305.1. Taxonomy (NCBI): domain Bacteria; kingdom Pseudomonadati; phylum Pseudomonadota; class Alphaproteobacteria; order Rhodospirillales; family Rhodospirillaceae; genus Aerophototrophica; species Aerophototrophica crusticola. The sequence continues at coordinate 1,866,396 of NZ_CP051775.1, forward strand.
AGTTGGCCCGGCGGGACCTGTTGTTGCGGGTGGCGGCCCACCGGGCCCGCAGCGCGTCCGGCTCCATCATCGCCCTGCTCAGCCTCCAGATCCGGGAAATGCGCGACCCCGCCGTGAAGGCGGCACTGGAGATGACCCGCAGCCGCATGCAGGCCATGGGCCGCGTGCACCAGATCCTGGAAGAGGAGATCGATGGCAAGTCGGTCGACCTGGGCCGGGTGATCCGCGGCGTCGTCCAGGCCCTGGCGGAGGCGCTGGACGCCCAGGACCGGCGCATCAACGTCTCCGTCAGCCACGACGCCCCGCCCATCCTGGCAGAGGCCGCCGTGCCGCTGGCGCTGGTGGCGAACGAGTTGGTGGGCAACGCCCTGCGCTATGCCTTCAAGGGCCGTGATCGGGGCCGGATCTGGGTACAGCTCAAGGTGGATGGCGGGCGGCTGACCATGTCGGTGCGTGACGACGGCATCGGCATCTCCGAGAAAACCCTGGCCGCCGGCAGCAGCGGCCTGTTCCTGGTTCGGGCACTGGCCAGCGATCTGGGTGCCCGGCTGGATTTCGTGCGGTCGGAGGGCACGCTGGTAACCCTCTCCATGCCCTCCGCCTTGGCGGTGTGAGGTGGTACAGCCACTTCCCACGTTCTTGATCGGTTCAACCCGCCATGGCAGCATCGGCCCATGGTGGACGAACTCCCGGACAGGGCCGTCAAGGGTCGCGGCGCCACCTCGAACCGCACCGGAAGGTTCGAGGCGCTGAGCCGTGTGCGCATTAATGATGGCTGGTCCCCGCCCTGCCCGCGGCCGCGGAGGACGACCTGCTGCCGCGGCTCGCCACCCGGCTGCTGGACGACGCCACCCGCGGCATCATCGCCACCAATGACAGCCCGGACATCCCTTTCGACCAGTCGGTGAACCCTTACCGGGGGTGTGAGCATGGCTGCGTCTATTGCTTCGCCCGGCCGACCCACGCCTATCTGGGCTATTCGCCGGGCCTGGATTTCGAGACGGTGCTGTTCCGCAAGAAGGACGCGGCCGCCTTGCTGGCGAAGGAGCTGCGGCGCAAGGGCTATGTCTGCAAACCCCTGGCCCTGGGGGCCAACACCGACCCCTACCAGCCGGTGGAACGGGAGGAGCGGATCACCCGTGCCGTGCTGGAGGTCTGCCGCGACTTCCGCCAGCCCGTGGGCATCATCACCAAATCCGCCCTGGTGACCCGCGACCTGGACATCCTGGCCCCCATGGCGGCGGAGGGGCTGGCCCATGTCTCCCTCTCCGTCACCACCTTGGACCGGCACCTGGCCCGGACGCTGGAACCGCGGGCCAGCACCCCCTCAAGGCGGCTGGCCGCCATCCGGGAGCTGTCTGCCGCCGGCGTCCCCGTGGCCGTCCTGTCCAGCCCCATGATCCCCGCCCTGAACGACCATGAGATGGAAGCCATCCTGGAGGAAGCGACGGCGGCGGGCGCAAGCATGGCAAGCTACATCCTGCTGCGCCTGCCCCTGGAGATCGCGGCCCTGTTCGAGGACTGGCTGCGGGAGCATGCCCCCAACCGGGCCGACCGGGTCCTGTCCCTGATCCGCCAGAGCCGCGGCGGCGCCCTGTACCGCGCCGACTGGGGCACCCGGATGAAGGGCGAAGGCCCCTACGCGGAGATGTTGCGCACCCGCTTCAAGCTGGCCTGCAAGCGCCTGGGCCTGGACAGCCGCCGGTGGGAAATGAGCACAGGCCTGTTCAAGCCACCCCCGGCCCCGGGGAACCAGTTGGGGTTGTTCTGAGGACGATGGCCAGGCGGAGCGTCAACGGCGTTGACGGCCACTGTCCACGAGAAGGACGACGCCGCGGAAAATTGGCCTCCTCACTTCGCAATCCCAAACCTTTAGGTGGCCAGCGGGAGTGGCGCGGGAATTGCTGACATAGGAGACAAAGACCCACAGCCAATGGATCGAGCTATGGACGACACCGTCCCCACCCAGGTTGGCACCGGCCGCAAGATCGCCGCCATCTTCGTTGCCAGCCTTGTGGCTCCGGCCGCAACCGGCGTCTTCACAGGGATCGCCATGCTCACGACCTTCAATCTTCGGGTTCCCGCCGACGCGACCCTGGCCGGCCGCCTCGTAACCTTCATCACGGAATCGCTGCCAAGCGCGTTGCTGCTGATTGTCGTGACGGGGTTCTTCGGGATGATCCTGGGCGCCGTGACCGCAGGTCTGATCATGACGGCAGTGGCCGGCCTCCTCACGCACATCCATCCGGGCCGGCAGGACGGGAGTGCCATCGGCTTGGCGGCCAGTCTAATCTACCTCGCCCTGGGCGTCATGGCGGTGAGGCTTACCGAGATGGGCACCGTCGACGTCACGCTTGTGCCGGCCGCAGATTTCATTGCGAAAATCATCCTGGCTGGCTTCACGCCCTGCTTTCTCCTGGCACAGAAAGGTGGACTGGCGGCCGGAGCCGTGACTGTGGCCGGAACATTGCTGGCCGGAATGGCTGCAGGCAAGATCTACGCCGCGATCCGCTGGTGAACCCCCTACCTGGGAGGTAACGGCAGAGGCCCCTCCCTCAATCCACCCGCAGCGCCGCCACCGGGTCCGGCAGGCTGTCGGCCCAGCCGCCATACATGGGGTTCGGCACCATCACCCAGCGGGTGGAGAACTGGCCGGCGTCGGCCAGGGTGCGGCGGGCGGTGCGGTCAGCGGTGCGGGGGACGTCCACGAAGTCGCCCAACTGGTCGCCCACCAGCATGACGATGCGGTACTTGGCGGCCACAGCCGCCCGCCGCTTGGACTTGTCGGCGGTCCAGCCCTGTTCCTTGTAGAGCAGCAAATCCTCCGGCGGCACCTCGCCGAAGCCGGTGGCGCGCAGGTTGGCGATGGTGTCCGCCTTCTGCGGGCAGTCCTCTTCCGGGCGGTCGGGCCGGGGGGCGCAGGCGCGGTTGGTGACGAAGACGGGCCGAACCCCCGCCTTTCGAAGGGCCGCGACGAAGCCCGGGGCGCCGGGGATGGCGGCGGCCTTCTTCTCCGACACCCATTGGTCCCAGGTGGGGGCGGTGAACCTCTCCCCCGCCAGGATGGCGCGGGCCTGGTAGGGGCTGTTGTCCAGCACCGTCTCATCCACGTCGAAGACCACGGCCGGCGGCTTGCCCTTGCCGCCGTCGGGCTGTTCCAGCGGCGCGGCGCTGCCGGTCTTGCGCAACGCGTCGGGCAGCCGCAGGGCGGCCAGGGCGAAGGCCTGCTCCGCCGCGCGCCGTGCCTCTTCCGCCTGCTGTACGTAGAGGGTCGCCAGCAGCCGGGGATCGTTCGCCCCCTTCACGACCGGCGCCGCGGCGACCGGGGCCGGGGCGGGAACCGGCGGCGCGTCCGGTACGGGGGCCGCCCGCGGGGGTGTCAGGGCGGAGCAGGCCGGGAGCAGCAACGCTAGGGCGAGCAGGGAAAGGCGGAGGCGCATGGTCTTCGTGTGACGGTTTCATGACAGCGCCCCACCATGCACGGGTCAGGGCACGCCGTCCACCAGGGCTTGCAGGCCGGACGCGACAAAGGGCCTAGCCCCAATTTCCGAGTGAGGCTGCCGCGCCCGCTGGGGCATTGTGGCGTCGGAAAGGTGTCTCCGGCCTTCCCGACGCGATCCCGCCGCCCCCGCCAAGACTGACGAAGGTAGACGCCATGACCCCCGCAGGACAGGGACCTGGGTCCGACCTCGCTGGCCGCCGCATCATCGTGGTGGAGGACGAGGCCTTGATCGCCATGATGCTGGAAGACATGCTGACCGACTTCGGCTGCGAGGTCGTCGGCGTGGCCGGCAGCCTGCCGGAGGCGTTGCGCTTGGTGGACAAGGCCATCGACTGCGCCGTGCTGGACGTGAACCTGGGCGGCAGCCCCATCGACCCCGTCATGGAGCGGCTGACCGACCGGGGCGTGCCCTTCGTCTTCCTGTCAGGCTATGACGCCGCCGACCTGCCGCCGCACCTGTCGAAGGCGCCGCTGGTCCGCAAGCCCCTGAAGGCGGAGACACTGCGCCGCGCCATCGTGGACCAGTTGGCAGCTTGAGCCCCTTTCGTAGGTCGGATTAGCGAAGCGTAATCCGACATCGCTTGGCCCAGGCCGTCGGATTACGCGGCTTGCCAGCCGCTAATCCGACCTACGGCCCCCGTCAGATCGCCCGGCTATGGCGCCCGCCCTGCGGGTCCAGATAGGCATCGAACAGGGCGGCCACGCTGCGGACCAGGGGCCGCGCCTCGTCCCGCACCTTGATTCGGGTGCCGTGGAATTCCACCAGCCCGTCATCGCGCAGCCTTTCCAGCTCGGCGGCCGCGGGCAGGACCATGTGGGCCTCATGCCCGTGGCGGCCCGCCACCTCGGCCACGTCCACCTCGAAGCTGCACATGACCGTCTCGATCAGGTCGGCACGCAACTTGTCCTCTCGGCCCATGACGAAGCCACGGCCGACGGCGAGGCCCCCCTCCTCCACCGCCTTCAGGTAGCCCGGCACGGGGACGATGTTGGCGACGAAGCCCTGGGGCAGCTTGCCGATGGCGCTGGCACCCAGGCCAATCAGGGCGTCCGCGTCGTCCGTCGTGTAGCCCTGGAAGTTCCGCCGCAGGGAACCGCCGGCCGCGGCGATGGCGATGGGGTCGTCCGGTCGGGCGAAATGGTCCATGCCGATGCGGACATAGCCGGCATCCATCAGCGCGTCCTCGATGGCGATCACCTGGGCGATGCGCTGGTCGGCGTCGGGCAGCTCCGCTTCCTTGATGCGGTCCTGGTGGGACTTGAAGCCGGGCATGTGGGCATAGCCGAAGACCGACAGCCGGTTCGGGTTCATGGCCACGGCCTGCCGCACCGTCTCCACACAGCTGTCGATGGTCTGCCGCGGCAGGCCGTAGATCAGGTCCAGGCTGATGGCCTTGATCCCCGCCGCGCGCAGGGCGGTGACGGCCTCGGCGGTCTGTTCCGGGCTCTGGAACCGGTTGATGGCGGCCTGGACGTTGAGATCGAAGCTCTGCACGCCCAGGGACGCCCGGTTGATCCCGCCCCGCGCCAGGGCGGCGGGCATGGCCTCACCCAGGGTGCGCGGGTCGATCTCGATCGCCAACTCCGCGTCCCGGTCGAAGTGGAAGCTGTGCCGCAGCGTGTCCATCAGGCTGACGAAGGCGTCCGGCGGGATCAATGTGGGCGTGCCGCCGCCGAAATGCAGGTGGGTGACCTTCGGCCCCTTGGGCAGCAGGGCCCCCACGGTCTGCGCTTCCTTGGTCAGCGCACCAAGGTAGCGGTGAATCGGGTCGTCGTGGGGCACCACCATGGTGTGGCAGCCGCAGTACCAGCACATGGACCGGCAGAAGGGCACGTGCAGGTACAGGGACACGGTCGCGTCATGCGCTTGGCCCCGCAACCAATCCCTATATGTCTCCGCATCCACCGCCGGGCTGAAGTGGGGCGACGGCGGATAGCTGGTGTAGCGGGGGACGCGCTGGCTGCGATACTTGGCGACAAGCTCGGGACGCATGCGGGGGCTCCTATCGTGCGCCCACAGAATGCGTCACTCGCCGAAAGGTCCGCTTTGATGTAGCGCAAACCCGATGCCGATCAGGCGGCCTGGGCCTGGGCGCGGTCCCAGAGCCATGTGCAGGGGATCTCCATGTCGTCTGACCAATGGAGGTCATAGCCCCACTCCCCGACCGACACGGTCCCGAACAGGGCGGGATCGTCCTTGATCGGCGCGTAAACGGGGTTGTCGGCAACAACGTCGGAGAGGTCCACGATATTGACCACCCCGTTGGCCCAGGTCAGCCTGATGATGAAGTTTGGCAGCGGTTCCGCCGCTTTGATCCTTATGGCCATGGGAGCGCCCTAAGTTTGCAACAAGTGTATGAGGCCAGCTGGTACCCTGTCCAGCCCGCCATTCCCCTTGCCCTCCCCCGCCCTTTCCGCCAAACCTCCGGCCCATGCCTGACCTGTCCCATGAAATCCGCCTCGGCCACGCCCCCGCCGCCCTGGTCTGCGGGGTGGATGAGGCGGGGCGGGGTCCCTTGGCCGGGCCGGTGGTGGCCGCGGCGGTAATCCTGCCGCCCGGCAAGGGCATCCCCGCCTGGTGCGCCGGCATCGACGACAGCAAGGCCCTGAAGGCAGCGAGGCGGGAGGCGCTGTTCGAGGCGATCCGGGCCAACGCCCCCGCCCATGGCATCGGGATCGCGTCGGTGGAAGAGATCGACGAGGTCAACATCCTGCGCGCCACCTTCCTGGCCATGGGGCGCGCCGTGGCCGCGTTGGGCCTGACACCCGCCATCGCCCTGGTGGACGGCAACCAGCGACCGCCCCTGCCCTGCCGGGTGGAGACGCTGGTGGACGGGGACGCGCTGAGCCTGTCCATCGCCGCCGCCAGCATCCTGGCTAAGGTGACCCGGGACAAGATCATGGGGGACCTTGCGCGGGAGTACCCCGGATATGGGTGGGAGCGGAACGCGGGGTATGGCACGGCCGCCCACAAGGAGGCGATAAGGCGCCTGGGCGTCACCCCCCACCACCGTCGCAGTTTTGCACCTGTCTCCGAACAACTTTCCCTAACGCTCTGACTCCACTGACTCTTCCCTGAACTTTCGTGTTGACGGCGACTCGGCCGGGACTCATTGTCAGGTCGATTCGGCCCCGATTCGGCCCAACAACACGACGGTCCAGAACCCCATGTCCCAGCCGCTCCAGACCAACCGCATCCTTGTCGGCGACTGCGTCCAACTGATGCGGGACATGCCCGCCGGCTCGGTCGACATGGTGTTCGCCGACCCGCCCTATAATTTGCAGCTCAACGGCGACCTGATGCGGCCCAACCACACCCGGGTGGACGGGGTGGATGAGGAATGGGACCGGTTCCAGGATTTCGGAAGCTATGACCGCTTCACCCGCGACTGGATGGACGGCGTCCGGCACACGCTGAAGGACGACGGCACCTTCTGGGTCATCGGCAGCTACCACAACATCTTCCGCGTGGGCGCCATCCTCCAGGATTTGGGCTTCTGGATCCTGAACGACATCATCTGGCGCAAATCCAACCCCATGCCCAACTTCAAGGGCCGCCGCTTCGCCAACGCGCATGAGACGCTGATCTGGGCCGCCAAGTCCAAGGACGCCAAGTACTACTTCGCCTATGAGGCGATGAAGAACCTGAACGAGGATCTGCAGATGCGCAGCGACTGGACGCTGCCCCTCTGCACCGGCGGGGAGCGGTTGCGGGACGAGACGGGGCAGAAGGCCCACCCCACCCAGAAGCCGGAATCCCTGCTGTACCGCGTGATCATGTCGTCCACCCGCCAGGGCGACGTGGTGCTGGACCCCTTCTTCGGCACCGGCACCACCGGGGCCGTGGCCAAGCGGCTGAAGCGCCGCTGGATCGGGCTGGAGCGGGAACACCAGTACGCCCGCCTCGCCAATGAGCGCATCGCCCAGGTGCAGGAGGTGGCGGAGCCGGAGTTGCTGGAGGTGCCGTCCAAGCGCGCCCAGCCGCGCGTGCCCTTCGGCAACCTGGTGGAGCGCGGCTACCTCCAGCCCGGCACCCTGCTGTTCGACCAGCGCCGCCGCAACATCGCCAAGGTGCGCGCCGACGGCACCCTGGTGGCCGAGAACCATCTGGGTGAGCACAAGGGCAGCATCCACAAGGTGGGTGCCGCCCTCCAGGGCCTGCCCGCCTGCAACGGCTGGACCTATTGGCATTTCCAGCAGGGCGCCAGCCTGGCCCCCATCGACGTGCTTCGCCAGAAGGTGATCAGCGAGATGCATTGAGGGCCATGCGCCCGCATCTGCCTGGACCGAACAGGTTCTAACAAGTTCGATTCAAAACCGTTCCAAAAGTGAACGGGGTGATCCGGACGTGGTGTGGCTACCCCCACAGGGAAGGGCGGTAGCCACGGTGCGTGGTGGTACGCCCATCCCCACCCGGCGTTGAATGGTCCCGACCGGTACCTTGTCGCACCCCCAGCGGGGGAGGCCGGCGGGGTAGCCAGAAGTCGCGGGGCAAACGCGGGGGGATTGGGCGATGGACGGTTTGCGGGATTTCACCGCCGACCTGTCGGGGATGAGCCCGGCATCGGGGTATCAAGGGCAGCCGGCGGCACGGCCGGACACGGAGGCGCGTCCCATCCTGGCCGGACGGTTCCGGCGCATCCGGGGCCTGTCGGGGCAGTTGGCGGCACGGCTGTCGGCAGAGGACCAGATGGTCCAGTCCGGGCCGGAGACGAGCCCCACCAAATGGCACCTGGGACACACCACCTGGTTCCTGGAGCGCCACGTGCTGGAGCGTTTCATCCCCGGCTACACGGCTTTCGACGACCGTTTCAGCTATATCTTCAACGCCATGGTGGAACCGGCGGAGACCTGCCACCCCGCCGCCCAGCGCGGCCTGCTCTCCCGCCCCACGGCGGAGGAGGTGGCGCGCTACCGCGACCATGTGAACGCCGCCGTGCTGCGGCTGGTGGCCGACACCCCGTCCCTGGGCTGGCCCGCGGTGGCCCGGCGGCTGGAACTGGCCCTTCAGCATGAGCAGCAGCACCAGGAACTGATCCTGGCGGACATCAAGCACGCCTTCTGGCTGAACCCGCTGCACCCCGCCTACCAGTCGCCCCAACCCACCGGCCTTGCCGCCGCCGCGGGGCAGAGCTGGCAGGAATATCCGGGCGGCATCTGCGAGGTGGGCATGGAGCCCGGCGCCCATGCCTTCGAGCTGGAGACACCGCGCCACCGGGTCCACCTGGAGCCGTTCCGCTTCGCCGGGCGGCTGGTGACCAATGCCGAGTACCAGGAGTTCATGGAGGATGGCGGCTACGGCAATGCCAGCCTCTGGCACCCGGACGGCTGGTCGCTGGCCCAGCGGGAGGGCTGGAAGGCGCCGCTCTACTGGTTCAAGCGTGGCGGCATCTGGCACACCTTCACCCTGTCCGGGCCCAAGCTGATGGACGGTGAGGAACCCGCCTGCCATGTGAGCTGGTATGAGGCCGACGCCTTTGCCCGCTGGGCCGGCAAGCGCCTGCCCACGGAGGCCGAGTGGGAACATGCGGTGCAGGGTCAGCGCCGCACCGGCAACCTGCTGGACTACGGCAAGCTGCACCCGGTGCCCGGCTCCTGTTCCGGCAACCCGGGGCCGTGGCAGGCCTATGGAGACGCCTGGGAATGGACGGCCAGCGCCCTGGCCCCCTATCCCCGTTACCGGCCGGGCGACCTGGCGATCGGGGAATATGCCCATGTTCCCGCCGCCGGCCGCATGGTGCTGAAGGGTGGCAGCGCCCTGACGCCGGGTGAGCTGGTACGCGCCAGCTTCCGCCACCATCTGGCACCGCACGCCCGGTGGCAGATGACCGGCATCCGCCTGGCGGACGACGTCTGAGCCTGTGCCAATGGCGGGGGGTGCGGATGGCCGCGCCCCCTTGCAACCCAGGCGCAAACGGGGCACTTCTCCCGCGTTAAGCAGGAGGCCCCATCCCTTGTCCGAGACCGACCTTGTCCTGGCGGCCAACCGCCGTTTCTACCAGGCCTTCAACAACGGCGACGCCGACCGGCTTGTGGCCCTGTTGGCAGACCGTGATGACGTGGCCTGCGTGCACCCGGGCTGGCCGGCCTTGCTGAACCGGGCCGAGGTGGTGGCCAGTTGGCGGTCCATCCTGCGCAGCCGCATGACCCCGCAGGTGTCCTGCACGGGCGAGCATGTGATCCTGAACGGGGAAACGGCAGTGGTCCTCTGCCAGGAGACCATCAACGGCGTGGCCCTGGCCGCAACCAACATCTATGTGCGCGTCGGCGGAGACTGGCGGCTGCTGCACCACCAGGCAACCCCCGTCAACCCCGGCATGGACAACCGACCGGCGGAGCGGCCGCCTGTCCTGCACTGAGCGGGCCGCCCATGCGCCATGCCGGCCGCACCGTCGCCCTGGGTACCCGGCACGGCAAGGAACGCGCCTTCGCCCCGCCCCTGCTGCGCCGCCTGGGGCTGTCGGTCACCCTGGCCGACATCGACACCGACCAGCTCGGCACCTTCAGCGGGGAGGTAGAGCGGCAGGGCACCCCCGCGACACGGTCATCACCAAGGCCCGGCTGGCGGCTGAGGCGTCGGGCCTGCCCTTGGGTCTGGCGAGCGAGGGCAGCTTCGGCCCGCACCCGTCCCTGCCCTGGCTGGCCATGGGGCATGAGCTGGCCTGCTTCCTGGACCTGGAGACGGGACTGACCCTGGTGGAGTCCCGGGCCAGCCTGCGCACCAACTTCGGCCACGCCACGGGCCGCACTACCGATGACATTGCCGATTTCCTGGCCCGTGCCCGTTTCCCCAGCCATGCCGTCATCGCCCGCCCCAACGCCGGCCCCTCCCAGCCCCTGGTGAAGGGCATCCGGGAGCTGGGCACCCTGGCCGCCGCCATGGCCGCGGCGGCGGAGACCTCCCCCGACAGGCTCGCCCGGGTGGAGACGGACATGCGCGCCCATCTGAATCCGACCCGCATGGGGGAAATCCGCAAGGTCGCCGTCCGTCTGGCCCGACGCCTTGCCACCCCCTGCCCTGCCTGCGCCGCCCCCGGCTTCGGGCCGGAGCGGGTTGTCCCCGGCCTGCCTTGCGGCTGGTGCGGGGAGCCGACGCCGGCCCCCTTGGGCCTGTCTTGGCGCTGCCCCGCTTGCGACCACGCGGAGACCCGCCCCCGACCCCACCAACCCGCCCTGGCCGATCCCGGCCAATGCCCGGGCTGCAATCCCTGACCCATAGTCCGAATCCAATGGATTTGATGTGAATTATTCATTTCCCGTTGCCCCACAACCATCCCATCTTCCCAATGCAATCCATTGGTGCCGGTGGGCAGGAGGGGTTTGATGGGTACCCGGAACCTGGACCTGGACCTGTTGCGGACCTTCGTGGCCATCGTCGACCTGGGCGGCTTCACCCGCGCGGCAGAGCGGCTGGGCCGCACCCAATCCACCATCAGCCTGCAGGTGAAGCGGCTGGAGGACAGCCTGGGCCAGGACCTGTTCCGCCGCGTGGGCCGCGGCGTCCAGTTGACGGCGGAGGGGGAGCTGCTGCTGGGCTATGCCCGCCGCATGCTGCACCTGAACGATGAGGTGCGGGCCCGCCTGACCGAGCCGGAGGTGGAAGGCACGGTGCGCCTGGGGACGCCGGAGGATTTCGCCACCGTGCACCTGCCCGGCGTGCTGGCCGCCTTCGCCGAGGCGCACCCGCGGGTACAGCTTGAGGTGCGCTGCGACTTCACCATGAACCTGCTGGAGGCCTTCGACCGCAACGAGTTCGACTTGGTGCTGGTGAAGCGGGAGCCACGCGGCCCCAGCGACGGCGCCCTGGTCTGGCGGGAGCCCCTGGTCTGGGCGGCGGCCGGTTCCTTCCCCACTGCGCGGGAGGGCAGCCTGCCCCTGGTCTTGCACCCGGCCCCGGACGTCTACCGCAAGCGGGCCCTGGCCGCCCTGGACGGCGCCGGCCTGTCCTGGCGCATCGCCTACACCAGCCCCAGCCTGGCCGGCACCCAGGCCGCCGTGCGCGCCGGGCTGGGCGCCACCGTCCTGCCCCGCGACATGGTGCCCACGGGGCTGCGCGTCCTGGGCGCCGAGCACGGCCTGCCCGACCTGGCCGAGGCCGAGATCGCCCTCCGCACCGTCCCCTCCGCCAGCCGCGCCGCGACCATGCTGGCGGAGTCCATCATCCAGGGCATGGAGCAGCGGGGGTAGGAGCCGCTTGGTGCCTGTTGACTGCATCCGGCGGTGAGATCACATATATATGTGGACCGTCGGAGGCATCATCATGCTGCGGAACACGACCCTGAACCTGCCGGACGAGCTTGTGAGCCGGGCGAAGGCGTATGCGGCCGCCCATGGCACGACCATGACCGCACTGATCCGGGAGCATCTGGAGACCATCACCTCCACGGGATCGGCGGCCCCTCGTAACGACCCGTTGCTTGCCTATTCCCAGGGGAAGCTTTCCCGTGCTGACGCCATCCGCGAACTCGGCTTGCGGGATTACGCGGAGTTGCTGGTGGCTTTGGGGGACGCCGACCTGCCGATGCCCCTGCCGCCGCCGCATGAGGTGGAGAACCAGGCGGCGATGTTCGCCAAGCTATGGAGGCAGGGGTGAACCGTTGCACCCTGATCATCCCGGATGCCGGGCCCTTCAACAGCCTTTGGGTCGCCGACCGGCTCGACCTTCTGCTCGCGTTGGATATGCCGCTGGTGGTGGTGGACGCCGTATATGACGAGCTGACCAGCGACCCGTCCTATCCCAAGGACCGGGCTGTGAAGGCATTCATCGACGCCAACCACCCCCCCTTCATCGCCCCCACGGAGATCGGGGAAATGGAGAGGGAAAAGCGCCGGGCCGGCAAGAAGCTGAAAAGCAACGCGGGGGAACTGGCCATCGTGGACTTCATGTCCTCCGACGACGGCCTGCGCCGTTATGTCTCGTCCGGGGAGCCGGTTGCCCTGCTGTTCGAGGATGCCGCCATCCGGGTGATCAACAAGCCGCCCCACCTGCACCTGCTGTCCACCGTGGCGCTGTTGCGGGGGCTTGAGAAGGTGGGCGTGATCGACTCCGCCGACGCGGTCATCCATGACATGACGCACCCCACCAAGGCCGACCGCCGCCCCCAGGACCGCCGCGCCTTCACCGACCTGCCCGATGGGATCGACGACCCTGCCGCCATCGGCAGCACCTGGGTGCCGGCGAGTGCCGTGGGACGTCGTCGATAGTCCCGGAATGCAAACGGCCGGGGCACCCTGCCCCGGCCGTCGCTCTCATGCCAACCCGGCCAGCCTCAGCTCTTCGCCAGCGGGCAGGCGCTCTTCTCGATAGGGAGGAAGGCGTCCTTGGCGGGGATGGTCTTGACCAGCTTGTAATAGTCCCAGGGCTTCTTGCTCTCTGCCGGGGTCTTCACCTCGAACAGGTACATGTCGTGGACCATGCGGCCGTCCTTGCGCACGGTGCCGCCGCTCTCACCCACGAACACGTCCTTGACCGGCAGCTCCTTCATCTTGGCGGCCACGGCCTTGCCATCGTCGGTCCCGGCGGCCTTGACGGCGTTCAGGTAGTGCATGACCGAGGAGTAGGTGCCGGCCTGGATCATGTTCGGCATGCGCTGCATCTTGTCGAAGTAGCGCTGCCCCCTTGCGGGACTCGTCATTGCGGTCCCAGTACCAGCCCTCGGTCAGGGTCAGGCCCTGCGCCGTCTTCAGGCCCAGGGCGTGGGCGTCGGTCAGGGTGAACAGCAGGCCCGCCAGTTTCTGGCCACCGGCCACCAGCCCGAACTCCGCCGCCTGCTTGATGCTGTTGGTGGTGTCGGTGCCCGCGTTGGCGAGGCCCACCACCTTGGCGCCGGAAGACTGCGCCTGCAGCAGGAAGGAGCTGAAGTCCGACGTGTTCAGCGGGTGCCGCACCGCGCCCAGCACCTTGCCGCCGGCGGCGGTCACGAACTCGCTGGTGTCCTTCTCCAGCTGGTGGCCGAAGGCGTAGTCGGCGGTCAGGAAGTACCAGGTCTTGCCACCGGACTCCACCACCGCCGCCCCGGTGCCACGGGACAGGGCATAGGTGTCATAGGCCCAGTGGAAGCCGGTGGGGGAGCAGGCGTCGCCCGTCAGGCGGGAGGTGGCCGCACCCACCACGATGTTCACCTTGCCCCGCTCCTTCGCCAGGTCCTGCACGGCCAGGGCGACGGAAGAGGTGGTCAGCTCCCCGATCATGTCCACGCCCTCGGCGTCGAACCACTGGCGGGCGATGGAGACGCCGATGTCCGGCTTGTTCTGGTGGTCGGCGCTGACCAGCTCGATCTTCTTGCCGAGCACGGTGCCGCCGAAGTCCTCGATGGCCATCTGGGCGGCGACGACCGAGCCCTTGCCGCCGAAGTCCGCGTACGGCCCGGACTGGTCGTTCAGGATGCCGATCTTCACGGTGTCGCCGGACACCTGGGCGTTGGCCGCCGTCGGCGCGGCCGCGGCGGCGAGGGCCAGGGCCGCACCCGCGAGCAGGGATTTCGCAAAGCTGGAGCGCATTCGGTTTCCTCCTGGACTTGGTTTCCGCAAGGGCTTGTTTTTCCGTCTCGGCCGAGCGGCCGGCATCCCCTGTCCGTGCAGCACTATGCCGAACGTCCTTGCCACTTCCAAGGGGATCATGGCAAAAACCTGGAACTTGAATCACTTTTCATGTTTGTGCCCCGGATGCGGCCTTGCCAAGCCCTAAGTGCTTGATGCCTAATCCAGGGCGGGAAACGAAAGACGGGGCCCCCGTGGGGGCACCCGGCAGCATGGCCGGCGACAAAGCCGGCCCCGGGGAGGGACGATGACGGAGTACGTCCTGGAGACCCGCGGCCTGACGAAAGAGTTCAAGGGCTTCACGGCAGTGAAGAACCTGAACTTCCAGGTGCGGCGGGGCAGCATCCATGCCTTGATCGGCCCCAACGGGGCCGGCAAGACGACGGTCTTCAATCTGTTGACGAAGTTCCTGGTCCCGACCTCGGGCCAGATCCTCTACCATGGGGAGGACATCACCCATGTGGCGTCGGCGGCCATCGCCCGCCGCGGGGTCGTACGGTCCTTCCAGATCTCCGCCGTCTTCCCGCACCTGACGGTGCTGGAGAACGTGCGGGTCGCGCTGCAGCGGCACACCGCCACCACCTTCCAGTTCTGGCGCTCCGAAAGCATCCTGGACCGGCTGAACGACCGGGCCATGGAGCTGCTGGAGGAGGTGGGCCTGTCCGCCTTCGCCCAGGTGACGGCGGCGGAACTGTCCTATGGCCGCAAGCGGGCGCTCGAGATCGCCACCACCCTGGCGCTGGAACCGGACACGCTGCTGCTGGATGAGCCGATGGCCGGCATGGGGCATGAGGACATCGGCCGCATCGCCAACCTGATCCGCCGCGTCGCCAAGGGCCGCACGGTGGTGATGGTGGAGCACAATTTGTCCGTCGTCGCCGACCTGTCGGACCGCATCACCGTGCTGATGCGCGGGGAGATCCTGGCGGAAGGCCCCTATTCGGAGGTCAGCGCCAACCCCGACGTTCGTGAGGCCTATATGGGGACGGGACATGCCTGACGCCGCCACCTTGACCCGCACCCTGCTGTCCGTGCGCGACCTGCACGGCTTCTATGGGGAAAGCCACGTCCTGCACGGCGTCAACTTCCAGGTCGCCGAGGGGGAGGTGGTCACCCTGATCGGCCGCAACGGCGTGGGCAAGACCACGACACTCCGCGCCATCATGGGCCTGCTGGACCGCCAACAGGGCTCCATCCAGGTGGCCGGGACGGAGCTGGTGGGCCTGCGCCCCGACAAGATCGCCCGCGTCGGCATCGGCTATGTGCCGGATGACCGGGGCATCTTCGCCAGCCTGTCGGTGGAGGAGAACCTGATGCTCCCGCCCGTGGTGAAGCAGGGCGGGCTGACGGTGGAGGAGGTCTATGGCCTGTTCCCCCGGCTGAAGGAGCGGCGCAAGAGCCAGGGCACCAAGCTGTCAGGCGGCGAGCAGCAGATGCTGTCCATCGCCCGGATCTTACGCACCGGCGCCAACCTGCTGCTGCTGGACGAACCGACGGAAGGCTTGGCGCCCGTGATCGTGCAGCAGATCGGCGACATCATCCGCCAGCTCAAGGCCAAGGGCTTCACCATCCTGCTGGTGGAGCAGAACTTCCACTTCGCCAGCACCCTGGCCGACCGCCACTACGTGATGGAGGACGGCAAGGTGGTGGACATGATCCCCAACGACCGGCTGGAGGCCGAGGCCGAGAAGCTGGCCCGGTATCTGGGCGTCTGACACAGGGGCAATGGTCATGATGGAACTGATCGGCATCCCGCCCCAGGCCCTGTTCGGGCAGCTCCTGCTGGGGCTGATCAACGGCGCCTTCTATGCCCTGCTCAGCCTGGGCCTGGCGGTGATCTTCGGCATGCTGGGGGTGATCAACTTCGCCCACGGTGCCTTGTACATGCTGGGCGCCTTCGTCGCCTGGCTGCTGTTCCAGGAGCTGGGCGTCGGCTACTGGCCGGCCCTGATCCTGGCGCCCCTGGTGGTGGCGGCGTTCGGCGTGGTGCTGGAACGCACCATGCTGTCGCGCATCGCCAAGATGGACCCGCTCTACGGCCTGCTGCTGACCTTCGGCATCGCCCTGGTGGTCGAGGGTTTGTTCCGCCACCTCTACGGCGTCTCCGGCCAGCCCTACCCGGTGCCGGACGCGCTGCAGGGCGGCACCAACCTGGGCTTCATGTACCTGCCCACCTACCGGGCCTGGGTGGTGGTGGCCAGCCTGGCCGTCTGCCTCGGCACCTGGTACGCCATCGAGCGCACCAAGCTGGGCAGCTACCTGCGCGCCGCGACGGAGAAGCCGCAACTGGTGCAGGCCTTCGGCGTCAACGTTCCCCTGCTGGTCACCGGCACCTATGCGGCGGCCGTGGCGCTGGCCGGGTTCGCCGGGGTGCTGGCAGCCCCCATGTACCAGGTGAACCCGCTGATGGGCTCCAACCTGATCATCGTCGTCTTCGCGGTGGTGGTGATCGGCGGCATGGGTTCCATCCTGGGCGCCGTCATCACCGGGTTCGGCCTGGGCTTGGTGGAGGGGCTGACCAAGGTCTTCTACCCGGAGGCCGCCAACATCGTGATCTTCGTCATCATGGCCATCGTGCTTCTCGTCAAGCCGGCCGGCCTGTTCGGGAGGACCACCTGACATGGTCGCTCAACACACCGATCCCATGCCCGCCAAGCGCCCCACCATGGCCGTGGCCCCGGGCAACCCCGAGCGGCCGCTGATGATCCTGGCGGCGGTGGCCCTTGTGGGCCTGATCATCGCGCCGTTCGTCGTCTATCCCGTCTTCCTGATGAAGGCGCTGTGCTTCGCCCTGTTCGCCTGCGCCTTCAACCTGCTGATCGGCTATGTGGGCCTGTTGAGCTTCGGCCACGCCGCCTTCTTCGGCGGGGCAGCCTATGTCACCGCCCACGCGGCCAAGGTCTGGGGGCTGACGCCGGAACTGGCGATCCTGCTGGGCGGCTTGTCGGCAGGCGTGATCGGGGCCGCCATCGGCGCCTTGGCCATCCGCCGCCAGGGCATCTACTTCGCCATGACCACGCTTGCCCTGTCGCAGATGGTGTTCTTCGTCTGCCTCCAGGCCCCCTTCACGGGGGGCGAGGACGGTATCCAGGGCGTGCCGCGGGGCAGCCTGTTCGGCCTGATCGACCTGAACAACCCCTATGCCATGTACTTCACCGTGCTGGCCATCTTCGCCGGCGGGGTCTGGTTCATCTACCGCATCGTCCACTCCCCCTTCGGCCAGGTGCTGAAGGCGATCCGGGAGAACGAGGCGCGGGCCACCTCCCTGGGCTATGACACCGCCAAGTACAAGCTGATGGCCTTCGTCCTGTCCGCCACGCTGGCGGGCATCGCCGGGGGTACCAAGGCGCTGGTCTTCCAGCTTGCCACCCTGACCGACGTGCAATGGCAGATGTCGGGTGAGGTGGTGCTGATGACCCTGCTGGGCGGGATCGGCACCATGGTGGGCCCCGCCGTGGGCGGGGTGATCGTCGTCATGCTCCAGAACTACCTGGCCACCACCACGCTGCCGGCCACCGTGGTCATCGGCCTGGTCTTCGTGGCCTGCGTACTGTTGTTCCGCCGCGGCATCGTGGGGGAGCTGGCGCACCGGCTGAAGATCCGCCTCTGAGTCCCACACTTCCCGACACTTTCGAATTCGAAAGGCCCCTTTCGCGGGGGCCTTTCCTGTTTCAGGGCACACGAGAAAATGCGTGCCGCGGCCGGGCCCCCTGCCCTACCCTGCCACCAACCAACAAGAACACCGGGAGGAAGCGTGATCGACCTGTACACCGCCCCCACGCCCAACGGCCACAAGGTGAGTTGCACGCTGGAGGAGCTGGGCCTGCCCTATACCGTCCACGCCCTGGACCTGTCCAAGGGCGTGCAGAAGGAGCCCTGGTTCCTGGCCATCAACCCCAACGGCCGCATCCCCGCCATCGTGGACCGGGAGGCGGGGGACTTCGCCGTCTTCGAGTCCGGCGCCATCATGGTCTACTTGGCGGAGAGGACGGGCCGCCTGATGCCGACGGACCCCAAGGGCCGGTCGCTGGTCATGCAGTGGCTGATGTTCCAGATGGGCGGGATCGGCCCGATGATGGGCCAGGCCAACGTGTTCTTCCGCTATTGGCATGAGACCTACCAGCCGGCCATCGACCGTTACCAGAAGGAGTCCCACCGCCTGTTCACCGTGCTGGACGGGCGGCTGGCAGAGCATGAGTGGCTGGCCGGGGACTTCAGCATCGCCGACATCGCCAACTGGTGCTGGGTGCGGACCCACAGATGGTCGGGCGTGGAGTTGGAGGGCCTGCCCCACCTGACCCGCTGGGTGGACGCCATCGCGGCGAGGCCCGCCTGCGCGAAGGGCATCACCGTCCCGCCCCGGCCGGAGAAGGCGGAGCAGGTGGTGAAGGCCGGCCAGTCCATGGTCGTGCGCTGAGGGGGACCGGAACCATGAAGCTCTATGACGACCCCGTCGCCCCCACCCCGCGCCGCGTCCGCATGTTCCTGGCCGAAAAGGGCCTGGACATCCCCAAGGTCACCGTCACCATCGGCAAGGGGGAGCACAAGTCCCCTGATTACCGCGCCAAGGTCGCCAGCGGCCGCATCCCGGCGCTGGAGCTGGATGACGGCACGGTGATCTGTGAGAGCGTCGCCATCTGCCGCTATCTGGAGGGCATCCAGCCCGAGCCCAACCTGATGGGCCGCGACCCCAAGGAGGCCGCGGTGATCGAGATGTGGCAGCGTCGGATCGAGTGGGAACTGCTGCTGCCCATGGCCAGCGTTTTCCGCCACAGCCACCCCAAGATGGCGGCCCTGGAGGACCAGTGCCCGGAGTTCGCCGGCAAGCAGAAGCCGGTGGCGGAGAAGCGCCTGCGCCAACTGGACCGCGACCTGGGCGAGCGGCCCTTCATCGCCGGCGACCGCTTCACCATCGCCGACATCACCGCCTTCACCACGGTGGAGTTCTTCTGCCGCTACGGCGGCGTGCCCCTGCCGGAGGACCATGCCAACACGCGGCGGTGGCTGGAGGAGATCAGGGCGAGGCCGAGTGCAAAAGCTTAGTGCAGAGCGCGTGATGTCACCCCGGGCTTGACCCGGGGCCCTTGGGAAAGCGGACGTGCCAAGGGGCGGCAGCGGGGTGCAGAACAAGGTAAAACAGGACTTTCGGTGATCTGCATCGACCGATCCCGAGGGTCCCGGGTCAAACCCGGGATGACCTCCCGTGCCCTGCATCCCCCTCCCCGCCTCCCCCCTTGCCCCTCCCGCCCCCGCGCAATAATGTGTCGCGCAACATTCCAACCCTTGCCCGGGCCCCTGCCATGATCCTGACCGACGACCAGACGATGATCCGCGACATGGCCCGCCGCTTCGCGCAGGATCGGCTGGCCCCCAACGCGGCGGCGTTCGAGGAGGCGGGGGAGCTGCCGCGGGCGCTGCTGACGGAGATGGGGGAGCTGGGCTTCCTGGGCATGTCCATCCCGGAGGCCTATGGCGGGGCCCAGGGCGACTATGTCTCCTACGCCTTGGCGCTGATGGAGATCGCGGCAGGCGACGGCGCCACCAGCACGGTGATGAGCGTCCACAACAGCCCCGTGGCCGCCGCCATCGTCGCCATGGGCAGCGATGCCCAGAAGGACCGCTGGCTGCCCCGCATGGCGTCGGGGGAGTGCATCGGCGCCTTCTGCCTGACGGAGCCGCAGGCGGGCAGCGACGCCAGCGCACTGAAGACCCGCGCCCGCAAGGTGGGGGACCGCTGGGTGCTGAACGGGTCGAAGCAGTTCATCACCTCAGGCAAGATTGGCGGCGTCGCCATCGTCTTCGCCGTGACGGACCCGGAAGCCGGGAAGAAGGGCATCTCCGCCTTCGTCGTGCCCACCGACGCCAAGGGCTATGTGGTGGCGAAGGTCGAGGACAAGCTGGGCCAGAAGGCCAGCGATACCTGCCAGATCGTCTTCGAGGATCTGGAGTTGCCCCTGGACGCCCTGTTGGGGCGGGAGGGGGACGGCTACCGTATCGCCCTGGCGAACCTGGAGACAGGCCGCATCGGCATCGCGGCGCAGAGCGTGGGCATGGCCCAGTCGGCCCTGGACTACGCCATCCAGTACGCCAAGGACCGCGTCACCTTCGGCAAGCCCATCGTCGAGCACCAAGCGGTGGGCTTCCGCTTGGCCGACATGGCGGCGCGGCTGGAGGCGGCCCGGCAACTGGTCCTGCACGCCGCCAGCCTGAAGGATTCCGGCCGCCCCTGCCTGACGGAGGCCTGCATGGCCAAGCTGGTGGCGTCGGAGACGGCGGAGGCGGTGTGCTCCGCCGCCATCCAGACGCTGGGGGCTATGGTTACCTGAAGGACTACCCGGTGGAACGCATCTACCGCGACGTCCGCGTCTGCCAAATCTATGAGGGCACCAGCGACGTGCAGAAACTGATCATCGCCAGGGCGCTGTAGCATACCCCTCACCCGGCCCGCGAGCGGGCCGACCTCTCCCGCAAGGGGAGAGGTCAGGTACGCTGCCGATACGAATGGTGCAACGCCGACTGCGGAGCGGGTGGCGTTGGCCGGATGAGTTGAATGGCCGGGAGCAGCACCAGGTAGTCCTCTCCCCTTGCGGGAGAGGTCGGGCGCGACAGCGCCCGGGTGAGGGGTGAACCTCACTCCTCCAGCATGTTCCCCAGCTTCATGGCCAGGCCCATGTCGCCGTTGACCTTCAGCTTGCCTGTGGTGAAGGCCATCATGGGGTTGCTCTCCCCCCTATAGATCTTCACCAGCTCCGGCAAGGGGATGGCGAGGGTGGTCTTGGGATCGCCCTCCGCTGTGCGGCTGACGGTCGGTGGTTCCTGGCGGCCGTCGATGAAGAGCTGGCCGTCATTGGCGAAATCGAACCGCACCAGCCCGCCCAGGCCGGCGAAGTTGGCGGGGTTGGCCTTCAGGGCGGCTTCGAACTCGTCCAGCGTCATGGCTGTCTCCAGGTCAGAGGGAAAGGATCGCGCGGGTCTCGGCGGGGCTGGCAACCTCGCGGCCCGCCTCCCGCGCCAGGGATGCCAACTGTTCGATGAGCCTTGCGTTGCCATCGGCGCGGCTGCCGTCGGGCAGGTAGAAGGTATCTTCCAGCCCCGTGCGCAGATGCCCGCCCAGCTCCGCGGCGCGGCGGTGCACGGCCCAGACCTCTGCCCGTCCGATCACCGTGGTCTGCCAGGAGGCACCGGCTGGCAGGTACTTCAGCAGGATCGGCAGCAGGTCCGGGTCCGCCGGCATGCCCGACGCGACCCCCATGACGAAGTTCACCTGCGGCGGACGCCTTACCATGCCCACCTGCTGGTAAAGGCTAACAGACCGGACGATGCCGATGTCGAAGCACTCGAACTCCGGCACGGCGCCGATCTCGGCCATCGCGTCCAGATAGGCTTGCAGCTTCTCCACCGGGTTGTCGAACACCATGGGCGGCCAGGCCCACTGCCCCTCTGACGTGGCTTTCAGGTAGTTCAGCGTGCCGGCGTTGGCGGCGGCGATCTCCGGCCTGACGGCGCGCAGGCAGTCCAGGGGCCCCGCGATGTCCGGCCCGATGGTGCCGGTGGTGCTGTTGACGATGATGTCCGGCACTTCCGCCCGGATCGCCTCCGTGATGGCGGCAGCGACGGCGGGGTCCCAGCTGGGCAGGTGGCCGCGGCCGGGCTTCTGGGCGCGGTAGTGGATGTGGACGATTGAAGCGCCCGCATCCCGCGCCCCGCGGGCGGCCCTTGCCATCTCCTCCGGCGTCACCGGCACGTTGAAGCGGGCGGGGTCGGTCAGGACGCCGTTCAGGGCGGCGGTGAGGATGACCTTGGACATCACCCCTCCCCCAGCACGGACGGCTTGCTGGCCAGGGGGAAGGCGTCCCATTCCGGGGCCGGCTTGCCCTTGGCGGCGGGCCAGTGGGGCTTGAAGTTCGGGGCCGCCCCGTCCACCCGCAAGGTGGTGCCGCTGATGAAGGCCGCGGCGGGGGACAGCAGGAAGGTGATGGCCGCCGCCACCTCCGCCTCCAGCCCCAGCCGGCCCAAGGGCACATGCTCGGCCAAGCCGCGGATGATGTCCCGCATGTGCGGTGGGTACCTGTCCATGCCGCTGCTGGCGATCCAGCCGGGGGCGACGGCGTTGACCCGCACGGCACACCCCGCCCACTCGAAGGCCGCCGTCTCCGTGAAGTTCACCATGCCGGCCCGGGCAGCACCGCTGTGGCCCATGCCGGGCATGCCATTCCACATGTCGGCGACGATGTTGACGATGGACCCGCCATGGTCGGCCATCCATTGGATGAAGCAGGCCCGCGCCACCAGGAAGCCGCCGGTCAGGTTGGTGCGCACCACCGCCTCCCAGCCCTTCTGGTTGATGGCGGCCAGGGGTGCCGGGAACTGGCCGCCGGCGTTGTTGACCAGCCCGTCGATGCGGCCGAAGCGGGCCAGCACCGCCGCCACCGCGGCCTCCACCGCTGGCTCCTCCCGTATGTCCAAGGGGAAGCAGGCGGCCTCGCCGCCTTCCCCTTCAATCTCCGCCCGGACGGTTTCCAGCTTGTCCGGGTTGCGGCCCAGCAGCGCCACCTTGGCACCCAGGCTGGCCAGCTCATGCGCCGTGCAGCGGCCGATGCCGGACCCGCCGCCGGTGACGATCACCACCTGGCCGTCGAACAAGCCGGGGCGGAAGGCGGAGCGGTAGGACGACATCACAGGCCCTCCCCGCCCAAGTCCAGCCGGGCCAGCAGCGCCCGGGCCGGTACCTGCTGGCCCTGCCGCACCGGCAGCTCCGCCACCACGCCCGCGGCGGGGGCCTTCAGCTCCAACTGCATCTTCATGGCCTCCAGCACCATCAGCTTCTGCCCCTTGGCCACGGCTTGGCCGGCTTCCACCGCCAGCTCCACCACGGTCCCTGGCATGGGCGACAGCACCGTGTCCGCCGCCGCCCCGTCGCGCTTCGCCGCCTTGGACAGGGGCGCGTCCTCAAGCACGTAGGTCCGGCCCTGCCAGTCCAGCCACAGGGCATTCCCGTCCCGGGTGACCGGCAGGGTGTGCGTCCCCCCGTCCACCGTCACCGTGGCCTGTCCGCCGCACTCCCCGACAAGGCTGACGGCCAGGGTCTCCCCGCCGACGGCAACCCCCTCCGGCGTCACCGCCGCCAGCGCCTCGCCCCCGTCCCAGGCGAGGCGGAGCCGCGCCGTCGGCGTGCCATGGCTCCACCAGCCGAGTTTGCCGGCCAGGATCGCGGCGGCGATGGCCTGGACCACCAAATCCGGCGCCGCGTCCCCCACCACGAAGTCGTTGAGCAGGCCCGTGGTCGCCCGCCCCTCCACGAAGGCCGGCGTCTCCAGCACCTGGGCCAGGAAGGCGCGGTTAGTGACAACCCCGTGCAGCCGCGTCTCCCCCAGCGCCCGCACCAGCCGCCGCCGCGCTTCCTCCCGCGTCGCGCCGGACGCGATGAGTTTGGCCAGCATGGGGTCGTAGTGGGGCGTGACCGGCTGGCCCTCAACCAAGCCATGGTCCACCCGCACCCCGTCCGGCGGCACCCAGGCCAGCACCGGGCCGGTCTGGGGCAGGAAGCCTCTGCCTGCGTCCTCCGCATACAACCGCACCTCGATGGCGTGGCCGCAGCTCCGCACCTGGTCCTGGGCCAGGGGCAAGGGCTCCCCCGCCGCCACCCGCAACTGCCACTCCACCAGGTCCAGCCCGGTGATGGCCTCCGTCACCGGGTGCTCCACCTGCAGGCGGGTGTTCATCTCCATGAAGTAGAAGCGGCCGTCCCCGTCCAGCAGGAACTCCACCGTGCCCGCGCCCACATAGTCCACCGTGCACGCCGCGGCCACGGCGGCGGCCCCCATCTCCGCCCGCAGCTCGGGCGTCAAGGCAGGGCTCGGTGCCTCCTCGACCACCTTCTGGTGGCGCCGCTGGACGGAGCAGTCCCGTTCGCCCAGGTGGATGATATTCCCGTGCCGGTCGCCGAAGATTTGGATTTCCACGTGGCGCGGGTCCAGCAGGGCACGCTCCAGGATCAGCTCCCCATCGCCGAAGCTGGCCAGCGCCTCCGCGGCCGCCCGCTCCAGGGCCGGGCGCAGCTCGGCCGGGTCCCGCACCGGCCGCAGCCCCTTGCCGCCCCCGCCGGCGCTGGCCTTCACCATCAGCGGCAGGCCGATCCTCCCGGCCTCCCCCACCAGCCGGTCAAGCGACTGGTCCGCCCCCGTATAGCCCGGCAGCACCGGCACCCCATGGGCCGCCACCCGCTCCTTCGCCAGCCGCTTGGAGCCCATGGCGCGGATGGCGGATGGCGCCGGCCCGATGAAGACCAGCCCAGCCTCCACCACCGCCTGGGCGAAGTCCGCGTTCTCCGACAGGAAGCCATAGCCGGGATGCACCGCGTCCGCGCCTGAGCGCCGGGCGGCATCCAGCAGGGCCGGGATGGACAAGTAGGACTGCGCCGCCGCGGCCGGGCCGATGCGGACAGCCTGGTCGGCAAGCCTGGTGTGCAGCGCGCCCGCGTCGGCGTCGGAATAGACGGCCACCGTCCCATAGCCCAGCCGCTTGGCCGTACGGGCAATGCGGCAGGCGATCTCCCCCCGGTTGGCGATGAGGATGCGGCGGAAGCTCATGCGTCCCCCTTCGCCCACGGGGCCGGTTGCTTGGACAGGAAGGCGGGGATGCCCTTCATGGCCTCCCGACCCAGGGCGGCCTGGGCGAACAGGCTTGCGGCCTCATCCAGCAGGGCGCCGGTGGGTTCCTGCCCAACCCGGTTCAGCAGGCGCTTGGTGGCGGCCACCGCCTTCGGGGCGCAGGCGCGAATCTGGTCGAGGGTGGCGGTGAGGGCCGCGTCCAGCCCGCCTGCGGGCACGATCTGGTGCACCAGCCCCAGGGCCAGGGCTTGGCTACCGTCCAGCTTCCCACCCGTCAGGGCCAGCCGCCGCGTGGCGGGCAGCCCGATGCGGCGGGCGACAAAGGGGGCGATCTGGGCGGGGACCAGGCCCAGCTTGACCTCCGGCAGGCCGAAGCTGGCCGTGTCGCTGGCGATGGCGATGTCCGACACGGCCACCAGCCCGAACCCGCCCCCCATGGCGCCCCCCTCCACTACCGCCACCAGCACCTGCGGCAGCGCCTCCGCCTGCTCCAGCAGCGCGCCGAAGGCCCGGTTCACCTTGGCCAAGCCGGCGGCGGGATCGTCGCCCAACCCGCCGCCCATGTCGCGCAGGTCCCCGCCCGCGCAGAAGGTCCCGCCCGCGCCGCGCAGCACCACCGCGCGCAGGGTGTCGTCCGCCGCCGCCTCGGCGAAGACGGCGGACAACTCCCCCACCATCGCCCCGTTCATGGCGTTGCGGGATTCCAGGCGGTGGAGCGTCACATGCAGCGTCCAGCCCGTGCGCTCGGCCAGGATCGTCTCGTACCCCATTACCCCCTCGCCACGCCGAAGCTGTTGGGCCGCAGGGCCCTGGTTTCCGCCTCCCGCGCCGTGGCCAGGCAGAAGGCCAGGACGCGGCGGGTGTCGCGGGGGTCGATGATGCCGTCGTCCC
Organism: Aerophototrophica crusticola; assembly: GCF_012913305.1. Taxonomy (NCBI): domain Bacteria; kingdom Pseudomonadati; phylum Pseudomonadota; class Alphaproteobacteria; order Rhodospirillales; family Rhodospirillaceae; genus Aerophototrophica; species Aerophototrophica crusticola. Next base: position 1,891,938 of record NZ_CP051775.1, read on the forward strand.
ACAGGCGCGCGCTGCCGAACAGGGCGGTCGTCTCCGGCTCCATTCGCTTCACCATCTTGGCCTTCATGGCGTCCAGCACGGCGGGCTCCATCTCGCTGCCGGACCGCCGGACCTTCTCCTCCATCAGGATGCCCATGACGGTGGCGGCCTGTTCCGGGCCCATCACGGCGGTGCGGGCGTTTGGCCAGGCGAAGATGAAGCGGGGGTCGTAGGACCGGCCGCACATGCCATAGTTCCCCGCCCCGAAGCTGCCGCCGATGAGGAAGGTCACGTGGGGGACGGCGGAGTTGGCGACCGCCTGGATCATCTTGGAGCCATGCTTGACGATCCCGCCCCGCTCCGCCTCCGTCCCCACCATGTAGCCCGTGGTGTTCTGCAGGAAGCAGATTGGCGTGCCGGACTGGTTGCAGAGCTGGATGAACTGCGCCGCCTTCACGCTGCCGGCCGGGTCGATCGGGCCATTGTTGCCGATGAAGCCGCAGGGCCAGCCCTCCACGTCGCCCCAGCCGCAGACGGTGGCCGGGCCGTATTCCGCCTTGAAGTCCAGGAACTCTGACCCGTCCAGCAACCGCGCCAGAACCTCCCGCACGTCATAGGGCCGGCGATAGTCCACGGGCACGGCACCTGCCAGCTCGTCCGGGCTGAACCGGGGCGGGCGCGGCTGCCTCGGCGGGTTCATCGCGGGCAAGGCGGGCGCTGCCCTCGCCAACACCTCCCGCGCCACCTGGATGGCGTCGGCATCATCCTCCGCCACGAACTCGCCCGTGCCGGCGACGCGGGCGTGCAGGTCGCTGCCGCCCAGCTCCTCGTCCGTGGCGATCTCCCCCGTCGCGGCCTTCAGCAGGGGCGGGCCGGCCAGGAACACCTTCGCCTTGCCCCGCACCAGGATCACATAGTCGGACAGCCCAGGCAGGTAGGCGCCACCCGCCGTGCTGGAGCCATGGACCACGGTTACCTGCGGGATTCCGGCGGCGGACAGGCGGGCCTGGTTGGCGAAGCTGCGCCCGCCCTCCACGAACATCTCCGACTGGTAGGTCAGGTTGGCGCCTGCGCTCTCCGCCAGGGTCACCAGGGGCAGCCGGTTCAGCAGGGCCAGTTCCTGGAGCCGCAGGGTCTTGCGCAGGCCCATGGGGCTGATGGCACCGCCCTTGATGGCACTGTTGCTCGCCGCCACCATCACCCGCCGCCCGGCCACGAAGCCGATCCCGGCGATGACGTTGCCCCCCTGCGCCTCCCCCTGGCCGTCGTCGTCATGCATGCCGGTGCCGGCGAAGGGGGCAACCTCCAGCCAGTCGCTGCCCCGGTCCAGCAGGGCCGCCACCCGGTCATGGGGCAGCATCTGGCCCCGCTTGGCGAACTTCTCTGCCTGGCGTTCGGCGTTGGCCCGGATGCGCCCGTGCAAATCCCGCACCTCCCCAGCAGCGCCATCATGTCGGCGCGGTTGCGGGCGAAGTCGTCGGAAGATGGGTCGAGGGTGGGGTTCAATACTGGCATCGGGGTGGTTCGTTCTCTTCAATCAAGTATCTGTGCCTAGGGTTGCGGAACTGCCGTAAATAGGGCCGAACCTCACCCCAGCGTCCCCTCTCCCTGAGGGAGAGGGACAGGGAGAGGGGTTAGGGCCTCGCCGGAAGGGGAAACCTGCGGTCAGGCACCTGCTGTCCTGGTCTGGCCTCCCCTCTCCCTGTCCCTCCCCCCATGGGGGAGGGGACGAAGCGGCGCCGTTCGGCAACAATCCAGGCGTCGGAAAAACGGCGCGATCCTCCTACTCCGCCGCCTGCCGCTCCAGCGCCTCCGTCCCGAACCGAATCTTCGGCAGGGTGCCCATGTATTTGCAGATGATGGACAGCATCACCTCGTCGGCCCCGCCGCCGATGCTCATCAGGCGACCGTCGCGGTAATGGCGGCTGATCAGGGTCTCGTTCATGAAGCCCATGCCGCCGTAATATTGCAGGCAGGCATCCGTCAGCTCCCGCAGCAACCGCCCGGCCTTCAGCTTCGCCATGCTGGCGAGTTGTGTCGCGTCCTTGCCGCGGCAGAAGGTCTCCACCGCCCGATAGGTGAGGGAGCGCAGCGCCTCCACCTCCGTCTTCAGCTCGGCCAGGCGGAAATGGACCACTTGGTTGTCCAGGATGGGCTTCTGGAAGGCCACCCGGTCGCGGGTATAGGCGATGGTGTCCTCGATGATCAGGTCCATGGACTTCAGCACGCTGGCCGCGCCCCACATCCGCTCCTCCTGGAACTGGAGCATCTGGTAGGTGAAGCCCATGCCCTCCTCCCCGATCAGAAACCGCCGGGGGACACGAACGCCGTCGAAGAAAATCTGTGCCGTGTCGCTGGACCGCATGCCCATCTTGTCCAACTGCCGGGCGACACTGACGCCCTTCGCCTTCATGGGCACGCAGATCAGGGACTTGTTCTTGTGCGGCGGCCCGTCGCCGGTGATGGCCAGCAGGCACATCCAGTCCGCCTGGGTGCCGTTTGTGGTCCACATCTTGCCGCCGTCGATGACGTAGTCGTCCCCGTCCTTGCGGGCCACGGTGCGGATAGAGGCGACGTCGGACCCCGCCCCCACCTCCGACACGCCCAGGCACGACACCAGTTCCCCCGCGATGGAGGGGGCCAGGAACTCCCGCCGCAGCTCATCCGTGCCGAAGCGGGCAAGTGCCGGCGTGGCCATGTTGGTGTGGACGCCGATGCCCATGCCCACGCCGGGAGCCCGGGTGGCGCCGATCTCCTCCGCGAACACGGCGGAATAGCTGAAGTCCAGACCCAGCCCGCCATACTCGGTCGGCATGTTGATGCCCAGCAAGCCCAGCTTCGCCATCTTCCCGAACAACTCCTTGGCCGGGAAGATTCCCTCCGCCTCCCACTGGTCGGCGTGGGGGTCGATCTCCTCCTTCACGAAGCGGGCGACCGTGCGGGCCAGTTCCTTGTGTTCCTGGGTGAACTGCATGGGGTCCTCAGGGGGCGTGGAATGGGGAAACGGGGGCGGCGCGCAGGCGAAGCTCACGCTTCAGCACCTTGCCCACGGGGGTCTTGGGCAACTCCGGGATGATCTCCACCTGCCGTGGCCGCTTGTAGTTGGTGAGGCGTTCCTTGCAGTGCTCACGCACGGCATCCACGGTCAGGGCGGGGTCGCGGGCCACGACGAAGGCCTTCGGCGCCTCCCCCGTCGCGTCGTCGGGTACGCCGATGACGGCGCATTCCAGCACGCCCGGATGTTCGGCGATCACCGCCTCGATCTCGCTGGGATAGACGTTGAAGCCGCTGACCAGCAGCATGTCCTTGCGCCGGTCCACGATGCGCAGGAACCCGCCCGGGTCGCGCACCACCACGTCGCCCGTATGCAGCCAGCCGTCGCGCAAGGTGGCCGCCGTCTCCGCCGGCTGGTCCAAATAGCCCTTCATCACCTGGGGGCCGCGCAGCAGCAGTTCCCCAGGTTCCCCGTCAGGGACCTCGTTGCCCCCGGCGTCCACGATGCGGGCCGACAGGCCGGGCAGCAGGCGGCCGATGGACCCGGTATGGTCCTGCCCATCCAGCGGCGTGGCGGTGGCGAGGCCACACTCGGTCATGCCGTACAGCTCATGGATCGGCTGGCCCATCACTTGGCGCCAGCGCTGTTGCGTCGCCGGGGTCAGCGGGGCGGCGCCGGCCAAGCACAGGCGCAGGTGCGGCTTGGCGGCGGGGACGAACCAATCCTGGTTGGCCAGGTTGGCGAACAGGGTGGGCACGCCCGGCAGGAAGGTGGGGTGGAACCGCTCGATGGACTTCTTAAGGTTGGTCAGGGGCCGAGGGTTGGGGATCAGGATGATTTCCCCGCCCAGCTCCAGGGCCTGGAGCATCATGCCCACGCCGAAGATGTGGTAGAAGGGCAGCACCAGCAGGGTGCGCGGCGGTTCGGTCTTCCAAGGCTCCGCGAAGGCGTGGTTGATCAGCGCCATGCTGGCCAGCAGGCTGCGGTGGGTGTGCACCACGCCCTTGGACTTGCCGGTGGTGCCGCCGGTGAACCAGAGGGTGACCGTGTCATCCCCCGTCACCGCCTCGCCATAGGCCCGCACCCGCTCCGCCCCGCCGCGGACCCGCAGGGCCTGCCCCCGGGCCAGGATGTCGTCGAAGCGCCGGTGTTCCACCGGGATGGGCGGCACCATCCGCTTCACCCGGCGCAGCATGAAATGGATGAAGGCGCGGGTGGGCCTCGCAAAGAACTCGGCGATGCCGAAGGTGACCACCGGCAGCGGGCCCGCCTGCTCCAGCACCATGTCCAATTTACCGGCCAGCGCGTCCAGGACGAACAGCACCCGGGCCTTGGCGGCCTTAAGCTGGTCCGACACCTCCCGCGGGGTGTAGAGCGGGTTGATGGCGGTGGGCACCATGCCCGCCTTCAGCGCACCCCAGAAGATGACGGGGAAGGCCAGGCAGTTGGGCCCCTGCACGGCCACCACCGCGCCATGGGGCAGGCCCAGCTCCTCCCGCAGCCAGAGGGCCACGGCGTCCGATGCCTCCGCCAACTGGTTGAAGGTCAGGGTGCCGGCCATGCCGTTTGGCAGGGCGCAGCGCATGGCCGGTCGGGCGCCGTAACGGGCGCAACGGGCCTCCAGGAAAGCCACCAGGGTCGGCGGCAGGGCCATGTCCCCTGCCGCCCCCGGCGACCCACGCACCCAGGCGGAGCCATCCATGCGTCACCTCCCCAGGGATCGGGGCCCTGACTGCGCCGCCGGTTTCCCCGACTGGCGCGGCCCCATCCCATTTGCATGCAGGTTGGATTGGAATTTGGGGCGTGTCAATGGGGCGGTGGGGAGGCGAGCTATCTTCAAGGCACCACCTGTTCTCAGATGAACTTCCATTCACACCATATTGTTTTTTCCCCGCCCCCATCGCATCCTGCCCCTTCACCGGGGAAGACAAATGGCCACCAGCACGGCACGGCGGACACAAGGGGAGCGCAGCGCGGAGGCGCGGCGGCGGCTGTGTGAGGCGACGATCGACTGCCTCGCCGCCCACGGCTATGCCGGCACCACGACCCTGCGGGTGGCGGAGATCGCCGGCCTGTCCCGCGGGGCCATGCAGCACCATTTCGGCAGCAAGCTGGACCTGGTGACCGCGGCCGCAGAGTACCTGCTGGACGGCGCCCTGGCCCGGACCGTGGAGATGGCGCACCGGCTGCGGCCGGGGGAGGACCGGGTGCGGGGCTTCGTGCGCGACGCTTGGCGCAAGCTGGTGGCCAGCCCCCGCTATGACGCCATCCTGGAGATCTTCGTCGCCGTGCGCAGCGACGCGGAGCTGCGCGGCCGGATCGAGCCGGTGCTGCGCCGCCTGTCCCTCAGCCTCGCCGCCGCGGTGGGCACCCTGTTCCGCACCCGCGACGGCAGCGATCCCGCCCTTCTGGTGGGCATGACCTTCACCCTGCTGCGCGGCCTGTCGCTGGAGGCAGGCCTGTACCGGGACCCCGCCCTGGTGGAGCGGGTGCTGGACCAGTGGGCGGACATGCTGGGCGACCGGCTGGTCTTCGTGGACGAGGCCGCAGCCGCGGGCTGACGGTCAGTCGCCGCCCAGGGCCGCCGCCGCCGGGGAGGCGCCGATCCCCGGCCATGGGCCTGGAAACACTGCGCCTCCACGAAGATGCGGGAGACGATGGGGTGGGCGGCGCGCACCTGCCGCTCCACCCGGGTCACCACCCGCTCCACCTCCCCCGCCGGCAGGCTGTCGTCGAAGTCCAGGGACAGGGCCACGAACACGTCGTTCGGCCCGAAATGCATGCTCAGCAGGTCGTTGACCCCGCGCACGCCCGCCTGCTCCCCCGCGATGCGGCGGATGTCCCGGCGCACCTCCGGGTCCACGCTCTCCCCTGTCAGCAGGCGCTGGCACTCCCGGGCCAGCATCATGGCGGTGATGGCCAGCACCACCCCGATGGCGATGGAGGCGACCCCGTCCAGCCGCGGGTCGCCCAGGGCCTCTGCCGCATAGATACCGGCCAGGGCGATGACCAGCCCGGTCAGGGCGGCCGTGTCCTCGAACAGCACGGTGAAGACGCTGGGGTCCTTGCTGCTGTGGATGCCGGCCAGCAGGCCCCGGCGGCCGGCATGGCGGCGGAACTCCTTCAGCGCCACGGTCCAACTCGCCCCCTCGAACAGGATGGACAGGCCCAGCACCACATAGTTGACCCAGGGGCTCTCCACCGGATGGGGGTTCCGCACCTTGTCCACGCCCTCATAGATCGACACGCCCGCACCCAGGCCGAAGATCAGGATGGCGACGACGAAAGCCCAGAAATACAGCTGCAAACCATGGCCGAACGGGTGGTCGGGCGTGGCCGGCCGGGCGGCCCGCCGCATGCCGTACAGCAGCAGGCCCTGGTTGCCCGTGTCCACGGTGGAATGCACCGCCTCGCTCAGCATGGCGGAGCTGCCGGTATAGGCGGCGGCGGCGAACTTGGTGGCGGCGATGGCCAGGTTGCCGGCGAGCGCGGCATAGACGACGGCTTTCGAGCCATGGGCGGCCATGGGGACCCCGGGGGTTTGCGGCGGGAAGGGCCGGTGCAACAGCCCGGGCCGCAAATCCGCACCCCGCCCGGCACTTTCCGGCCATCCGGGTGGGATGCCCCTTCTGCCGTACCCCCATCCATGCAGGAAACCCTACAGACCTTCAGGGTATTGCAGGCCGGTCAGCTCACGATTCCCGCGGCAGGGGTTTACCGGCATGCCTTGGTCACAGGTCTACGATCCGCTCGGCAACCCATGGCTTTCCACGGTCATGGCCGGCATCCCGGTGCTGGTGCTGCTGGGGGGCCTGGGCTTCCTGCACATGAAAGCGCACACGGCGGCCCTGCTGGGCCTCGCCTCCGCCCTGCTGGTGGCGGTGTTCGTCTTCGGCATGCCGGCGGACATGGCGGGCAAGACGGCCCTGTTCGGCGCGGCCTACGGGCTGTTCCCCATCGGCTGGATCGTGCTGAACATCATCTTCCTCTACAAGCTGACGGAGGAGAAAGGCCTGTTCAAGGTGCTGCAGGAGAGCATCACCGGCATCACCGTGGACCGGCGCTTGCAGCTCCTGTTGATCGCCTTCGCCTTCGGCGCCTTCTTCGAGGGGGCGGCCGGGTTCGGCACGCCGGTGGCGGTGACGGGGCCATCCTGATCGGCCTCGGCTTCTCGCCCCTGGCCGCGTCGGGCCTGTCGCTGATCGCCAACACGGCCCCCGTGGCCTATGGCGCGCTGGGCACGCCGGTGATCGCGCTGGCGGGCGTGACCAACCTGCCGCTGGAGGATCTGTCCGCCATGATCGGGCGGCAGCTGCCCTTCTTCAGCGTGCTGGTGCCCTTCTGGCTGATCGTGGCCTTCGCCGGGTTCCGCGGCATGTGGCAGATCTGGCCGGCCATCCTGGTGGCAGGGGTCAGCTTCGCCGTGCCGCAGTTCCTCGTCTCCAACTATCACGGGCCCTGGCTGGTGGACGTGGTGGCGGCCATCGTCTCCATCCTCTGCCTCACCGGCTTCCTGAAGGTCTGGCGCCCGGCCCAGGTCTGGACCTCCCCCAGCGGGGCCGCCCCGGACGGCGGGCCGGTGGACCTGACGCCCCACGACCACGGCCATGACCGGTCCCTGCTGGTCCGCGCCTGGGCGCCCTGGCTGATCCTGTCGGTGCTGGTCTTCATTTGGGGCATCCCCCAGGTGAAGACCGTCCTGGACGGCATCTTCGCCCCGTCCTACGCGGTGGAGGGGCTGGACAAGATGGTGCAGCGGGTGCCGCCCGTGGTGGCTGCCCCGGCGCCGGAGGCCGCGGTCTTCAAGTTCAACATCCTGTCCATGACGGGGACGGGCATCCTGATCTCCGCCATCATCAGCGGCTTCCTGATGGGGTTCAGCCCCGCAGGATTGCTGCGCACCTATGGGCGGACGCTCTGGACGGTCCGCTACAGCCTGCTGACCATCGCGGCCATGCTGTCCCTGGGCTACACCACCCGCTATTCCGGCCTGGACGCCACCTTGGGGTTGGCGTTTGCCCAGACCGGCTTCCTCTACCCGTTCTTCGGCACCCTGCTGGGCTGGCTGGGCGTGGCTCTGACGGGGTCCGACACGGCCAGCAACGTGCTGTTCGGCAGCCTGCAACGGATCAGCGCGGAGCAGCTCGGCCTCTCCCCCACCCTGATGGCGTCGGCCAACAGCTCCGGCGGCGTGATGGGCAAGATGATCGATGCCCAGTCCATCGTCGTCGCCGCCACGGCCACCGGCTTCACCAACCAGGAAGGTACCATCCTGCGCTACGTCTTCTTCCACTCCATCGCCCTGGCCTGCCTGGTGGGGCTGGTGGTGATGCTCCAGGCCTATGTCTGGCCCTTCAGCGCCATGGTGATCCACAGCGGGGGGTAGGCACGGATCGGGCGCCGCCGGGCAAGGCCAAGACCCACCCGGCGGCGCCTCCCCCCCTCACACGAACTTGAAGTCCGTCGCCGACACGCCCCCCAGGTCCAGCCCCAGCAGCAGCATCACCTGCCCAAAGGCCGTGCCCACCAGAAGCCCCTCCGCCGTGTCGGTGAAGGAGAGCCCCGCGAAGCCCAGCCCCAACCCGCGCAGGTCGATCTTGTCGGACCCTTGGGTGAAGTCGGTGATGGTGTCCAGGCCCCAGCCCTTGGCGAAGCGGAAGATGTCGGCCCCGCTGCCGCCGGTCAGGGTGTCGTTGCCCAGCCCCCCTTCCAGCCAATCGTTGCCGGCACCGCCGTCCAGGCTGTCGTCACCGTCCTGGCCGTAGAGCTTGTCGTTGTCCCCGGCCCCGAAGATCGCGTCGTTACCCTTGCCGCCCCACAGGCTGTTGCGCAGCCCGTCGCCGATGAGGGTGTCGGCATGGTTGGAGCCCGTGACGTTCTCGATCCCGGACAGGGTGTCGCTCCCCTCCCCCGTCGCGATACCGGCGGCCAAATCCACGCGCACGCCCGTGGTGGCGGTGCGGAAGTCGGCGTTGTCGGTTCCCGCCCCGCCGATGAGCGTGTCGTCCCCCGCCCCGCCATAGAGCCTGTCATTGCCGTCGCCGCCCTCCAGCCGGTCGTTGCCGCCCAGGCCCTTCAGCGTGTCGTTGCCGGCCAGCCCCTGCATCAGGTCCCCCGCCGCGGTACCGGACAGGCTGTTGCCGGCGCTGGTCCCGAGGATGGTGTTGAGGGTCGGCGCCGTGGGAATCGTCACCGGCGGCACGTAGCGCACCGGCACGTCCAGGTAATGCAGCACCGGGTCCAACAGCAGGTCCGCCTTCACCTGCGCGTCCGTCAGCGCCGCGGCCCCCACCAGGGTGACGCTGCCGCCCGTGCCGCTGACCACCAGGTTGCCGTTGGCGCGGCTGAACAGCAGCCCCGTCGGGTCCGCCAAGCCCCAGTGGCCCAGGTCCAGCTTGTCGATCCCGGCCTCATAGTTCCGTACGGTCAGGTTGGTACCCTTGGATGCCACGAACACGTCCTGCAACCCGTCCCGGGTGCTGGACAGGTCCGCCACGGCGGAACCCACCAGCACGTCCTTGGCCGCCGTGCCGAACACCCGCCCGTCCAGGGCGGCCGCGGCATAGACCACGTTGTACCTGGCGAAGACCTCCTCTGCCGTGCCCAGCGGGCCGGTGTAGGTCAGGCGCACATGGACCTTGGTGTTGTCGAAGTCGCTGGAGCCCGCGGGGTCCAGGATCACGTCCACCCTGTCCCCCGCCTTGAGGGTCAGCACCTTGTTACGAAGGGTCACGTCCGTGCCGTAATAGACGTTGGACGACCAGACCGACGTGCCGTTGACCATGATGATGGCCTTCACGCCGGTGCTGCGGTTGTTGGCGATGGACCATTCCCCATCCAGCCGCACCATCCCGTCCTCGGTGGCCACGTAGCGCTGCATGGCCTGCGCGCCGCTCCAGCCCGTGATCATGTTGTCCCGGCCCACGGTCAGGAACGGGTTGCTGCTGATGCCGATATGGATGTCCCAACCGTTGGGGTCCGGCACCTGCTCGGACAGGGGTGTCAGCTTGCCGGTCCCGGCCGAGCGGGCGAAATAGGCCCACTTGCCCGTGTTGTAGTCCGCCAGCGTGTCAGCCGCGACCTGGGACTTGTCCAGCTTCACCTGGAAGTCGCCCCGCACATAGACCGGCTGGTCGCTGATCTTCAGCACGTCCGCCAGCACCGTGCCGCGGGCGTCATACAGGGTCCGGCTGCCGTCGAACCTCACATTCTGGTCCAGGCCCCAGACCACATGCATGTCGGGCGCCACCTTGAAGGCCTGGATGCGCGGCCCAGCCACGTCCGTGCGCACAGGCGTGTAGCTTTCCCCCATGTTCTTCAGCAGGAACTGGTGGGCGGCCAGGGCCGGGTGGGGATTCATCTGCTCGTCGAACAGGCCCATCCGCTCATAGCCCGGGTGGTCCTTGAACACGTACCAGTAAGCCGCGTCCACGCCGGAGGACGCCATGAGCGTGGTCATCTTCACCAGATAGGCCGGGCTGTCGGCCACGTCGTCCACCTTCTTCCCATATTCGGTGGCGATGATCGGCTTCTCCCCGCCGTACTTCCGCATCAGCGCGCGCAGGGCATATACCTCCTCATCCACCCCCTCGGGCGTGGGGCGGTAGGGTGCACGCTGACCGCGTCCATGTAATTCAGTGCCCCGGCCTGGAACAGCTTCTCCAGGTAGGGCAGCGGGATGCGCACGGTGGAGGCGCCCACCACCTGGACGTCGGGATATTTGGCCTTGATGGCCGTGTAGACGTCCTTCAACATCTCCGTGTAATAGAAGATGCGATCCTGGGTGGCTGGGCCAGTTACGAAGGTCCCACCATTGTATTCGTTCCAGATCTCCACCTGCTTCACTTGGCCGCCATAGCGGTCGAGCATGGCCAATGCATAGTTCACGTAACCCTGACGCCCCTCCTCCGTATAGGGCGCGTGACCGCCATCATAGTTCTTGTTGCCGAATACGAGCTGGACGAGGGGCTGGACGCCGACCGCCTTTGCCTTTGCCATGTATTGGGTGGACATCCAGGAGGGTGAGTAAGTCCCCTTCACCGGCTCCCAATTGGCCCATTGCTGCTCGTCCCTGATATGGTTAATGCCCAGTGACTTGATTGTGTCGAGAAGGCTTGTATTCCAGCCATGGGCGAAATGCGTCTGGACCCCCAACTTCATTTTAATCCCCTGAACCTATCGGCATCTCCAGACATCTTCTTATTGATTGCTTAAGACTCACCTAACGATAAACCAAACTTTAATAACTGAATCCTCGTGATTTACCCGGAGATTTGAACGACTTTCCGTCTGCTTGTCCGTCTGGCGGCGGGGCGGCGCCTTTTCCTGGCGCCGTCGGGTCTGCCTAAGCTAAAAGGAGGGTTGGCGGATTGGCCCCCCGAAAGGCAGGGTGGCCGGCGCGCCGAAAGGCACATGAACTGTTGATGCCGATGCCCCCCGCACCTTCCATCCGGCCGAGCCTCAATGCCGGCCGGCCATTGACACCCGCCCGCTCCGTCCTGTGGCTTTCCGCCGTGGCGGTCATGGTCTCCGCCGGGCTGCTCGCCCTGCTAGGGGTGCAGGAACATGGGCGGGTCTATCGGCAGGCCACCGCCGACACGCTGGGCAGCGCCCGGCAGCTGGCGGAACATGCTGAAAAGGTGCTGAGCATCCACGCCCTGGCGCTGCAGAACGTGCAGTGGACCTACGACGTGCTGGGCTGGGACCGCATGTCGGGCACGCCGTTGGTGCACCGCTGGCTGACCTCGCTGGCCGACCAGGCGCCGGAGGTGCAGTCATACTGGCTTATGGACGCCGCCGGCCAGGTGCGCGTCAACAGCTTCACCTGGCCGGCCCCTTCGCTGGACGTGTCCGACCGCGAATATTTCCGGGCCCACCAAGAGGGGGCGGACCCGGACAGGGTCCATGTGGGCGCGCCCCTGCTGGGGCGTGTCCGGCCGGACGTGTTCTTCACCCTCAGCCGACGGTTAGCGGACGCGGACGGGAACTTCGCCGGCGTGGCGCAGGTCTCGCTGATGCCGGAGTATTTCTCGCGCTTCTACGGCACCATCGCCCGGGCTTCGAAAACCACCATCATGCTGGTGAGGGACGACGGCACGGTGCTCGCCCGCTTCCCGCAGCTTGGGTCGGGCGCCGATTTCGGCAGGGTGCCGGAACTGCTGGCAGGCCCCCGCGCCGCCGGCACGCTGGAGACCGACGGCCCCGCGGACGGCGTCCGGCGCCTCTACGCCCATGTGCCGCTGGAGAAGCTGCCGGTGCAGGTGGTCTATGGCGTTGCCGTGGACAACATGCAGGCGGAGTGGGTCCGCCGCATGCGCGGGTCGCTCCTGCTGGTGCTGGCAGGCCTGGCCCTGCTGGTGCCGTTCGTGCTGCTGGCCTTCCGCAATGCCCGCCGGGCCGAACTGGCCCACGACGCACTGTTGAGCGCCAACAGCGACCTGGAGCGGCGGGTGGCCGACCGGACGGCCCACCTGGACAAGGCCCTGGCCGACCTGTCCAGCAGCGAGGAATGGCTGCGCTATGCCCAGGAGGCCGGCGGCATCGGCACGTGGGAACTCCAGGCCGGCAGCAACGCCCTTATCGTGTCGGACCAGGTCAACGCCCTGTGGGGACTGCCGGCCGGCACGCAACTCGGCCTGGAACGGATGCAGGACCCCATCCACGCGGAGGACCGCCCCGGCGTCCAGCAGGCGCTGGAGGAGACATGGGATGGCCGCCGGCCCCGGCTGGAGTTGGAGTTCCGCGTGGTGCGGCCCGACGGGACTGTGCGCTGGATGCTGTCCCGGGCGGAGGTGCGCGGTGCCGCGGACGGCAGCCCGGAGGCCATGACCGGCGTGGTCTTCGACATCACCGACCTGAAGCGCGCCCTGACCGCCCTTCAGGAGAGCGAGCTGCGCTCCACCCTGGCGCAGGAAGCGGGGGGCGTGGGGACCTGGGATTGGGACCTGGTCAACGGCGCCGTGCACTGGTCCCCCACCTACCGCCGCATCTGGGGCGTGCCGGACGGGGTCAAGCCCAGCTTCGACGGCTTAATCGCCGGCGTCACGCCCGAGGATCGGGCCCGGGTGGAGACGGCCGTGGCCGCGACCCTGGCGGGCGAGGCCCCGCTGGACCAGGAGTTCCGGATCATGCGGCCGGACGGCAGTCGGCGCTGGCTGCTGCTGCGCGGTGAACTGCTGCGCGACAAGACGGGCCGCGGTTCCCGGATGACCGGCATCTGCCGCGACATGACCGACCGCAAGGAGGCGGAGGAACGCCAGCTGCTTCTGATGCGGGAGGTTGACCACCGGGCCAAGAACGCCCTGGCCGTGGCCCAGGCGGTGGTCCGCCTGAGCCGCGCCAACACGGTGGAACAGCTCGTGGCGGCGGTGGAGGGGCGCATCTCCGCCCTGGCCCGGGCCCACAGCCTGCTGGCCACCGCCGCCTGGTCCGGCGCCGACCTGAACCGGCTGGTGCAGGACGAGCTGGCGCCCTTCGCCGAGCCGGGCCATGTCCTGCTGGAGGGGCCGGCGGTGCAGCTCATCCCCGACGTGGTCCAGTCCATCGGCCTCATCCTGCACGAGCTGGCCACCAACGCCGCCAAGCACGGGGCCCTGTCCGTCCCCGCCGGCGTGGTCCGGGTGACCTGGACCCTTGACGGCACCCGCCTGCGCCTGACCTGGCAGGAGGAAGGCGGCCCGCCGGCGGTGGAGCCCAAGCGCAAAGGCTTCGGCTCCACCCTGCTGTCCATGGTGGTGCGCCACCAGCTCCAGGGGACTACCGCATCGAATGGACGGACCAGGGCCTGCGCTGCGTGCTGGACCTGCCCGACATGACCGGCAAGAAGGCGGCGTGACCATCCGCGGCGCGGGGGAGCCACTTTCCCGCCTCGCCTGTTCTTTCCCCGACAAACAATCCGGGGGAACGGCCATGCGCTGGCAAGGCGGGCGACGCAGCGACAATGTGGAAGACCGGCGCGGGGCCGGGGGCGGTGTCGGGCCGGGCATCGGCGGCGGCGGGTTCCGGCTGGGCGGGCGTGGCGGCCTGGGCATCGGCGGCACCATCATCGTGCTGCTGCTGGCCCTGTTCTTCGGCGTGGACCCGCGCATGCTGCTGGGCGGCGGGGATGCAGGCTACGGCCCGGCCCCGGCTACCAGACGGAAGGTGACCCGCAGGTGGCCTACGGCCCGCCGCCCGCCGCCACCGCGGGCCAGGACCCGCAAGGTGAGTTCGTGCGCGTCGTGCTTGGCTATACCGAGGATGTCTGGAACGAGCAGTTTCGCAGCCTGGGGCAGGATTACCGGGAGCCGACCCTGGTGCTGTTCAGCGGCAGCGTACAGTCCGGCTGCGGCTCCGCCCGGTCCACCATGGGACCCTTCTACTGCCCGCTGGATGAAAAGCTGTACATCGACCTCACCTTCTATGACGAGTTGCGCCAGCGCCTGGGCGCGCCGGGGGACTTCGCACAGGCCTATGTGATCGCCCATGAGGTGGGCCACCATGTGCAGAACCTGCTGGGCATCTCCGGCCAGGTGCAACAGGCCCGCCGGACGGCCGGCAGCGAGGCGGAGTCCAACGCCCTGTCCGTGCGGCTGGAGCTGCAGGCCGACTGCCTGGCCGGCGTCTGGGCCCACCACACCCAGGAACGGTTCAAGGTGCTGGAGGCCGGGGACGTGCAGGAGGCCATGGGCGCCGCGGCGGCGGTGGGCGACGACCGGTTGCAGAAGCAGTCCCGCGGCGTGGCGGTGCCCGACAGCTTCACCCATGGCAGCGCCGAGCAGCGCACCCGCTGGTTCGACACCGGCTTCCGCCAGGGCACCATCGAGGCCTGCAACACCTTCAAGGGTTGAGGACGGCGGCCAGCCTCTTGCCCACGGGCTCCAGCGCGTACTCCCGCTCCACCCGCGCCCGCGCCCTCTCCCCCAGGGCGCGGGCCCTGGGCGGGTCGTCCAGCAGCCGCAACAGGGCGGCGGCCAGGGCGTCCGGGTCCTCCGGCGGGACCAGAAGGCCGCCGCTGCCCTCCCCCTCCGCCAGCACGTCGCGGATGCCGTGGGTCTCCGCCGCCACCACGGGCAAGCCGCAGGCCATGGCCTCCAGCGGTGCCACGGGGAAGCCTTCCTGGCGGGAAGCGATGACATAGGCGTCGGCGGCCGACAGGGCCCGCACCACCGCCTTCCGGTCCAGCGTATAGCCCCGGTTCCAGGTCAGGCCCGGCACCGGGTCGGCCGCAAGCAGGGCCTGTAGCCTGTCCCCGTCCGCGCCGTCCCCCAGCAGCAGCAGCCGGATGTCCTGCCCCGGCCGGGCAGCCGCCACCTGCCGCCACGCCGCGAGCAACAGGTCCAGCCCCTTGCGCCGGATCTCCACCCGCCCGTGGCAGACAACCACCCGCGCCCCTTCCGGGATGCCCAGGGCGGCGCGGGAGTCCGCCTTGTCCCGGGCCTGCCAGATCCGCAGGTCCAGCGGGTTGCCGATGCGGTGCAGCCGGCAGGGGTCCAGGCCATAGCGGGCCTTCAGCCGCTCAAGTTCCGCCCCGCTGCCCACCACCAGCCCCGCCGCGGACTTGAGCGACCGGGGGCGGATACGGTCCTCGATGCCGGGCGGGTGCCCGTCCCCCCCCTGGAAGGTGGCGAAGACCGGGATGCCCATGCGCCTGCCCAGCCGGACCGCCAGGTCGAAGCGGGCGTACTCATACTCCTGGACCATCAGGGCGGTGCAGCCCTCGCCCCGCAGCACCGCCTCCAGCGCCGCCCCGGGGAAGGCCATGTAGGGCAAGGCCTGCCGCAACAGGTCCGCCGCCGGGCGCAGGGGCCGAGGCACCGGCCCGAACATGGCCTGGGCGGTCCAGCCATAGGGGTCCCTCACCCGCCGAACCACCTTGGCATAGGCCGGCGGCACCGGCAGCCGCACCATGACGGCCCCGCTCCCGGCATGGATGGTGCGGACGAGGCCCATCTCGTTGGTGCGGGTAAAATGGGCGGCACGGGAGGGATAGGCGATCACCGTCCGCCAGCCCGCCTTTGCCAGGGCCTGGGCATAGCCGAACAGCCAGCCGCCGGTCATGCCCTGCTCGAAATCGTCCACGGTCAGGCCGATGGGGTCGAGGAAATCCTCCACCACGTTGCCCCAGGGCAGCAGCGCCACGGTGCCGCCGGCCATGTCCGCTCAGCCCCTGCGCCAGACGGCGGCCACTTCCTGGCACCGCTCCGGGCCCGGGGTGGCGATGTAGCCAGCCCAGCTCAGCGGGGCCAGCAGGGTGCAGAGGGCGACCTTGGCCTTCTGCGGCAGCCAGGAAAAGGCCACGTCATGCCCGATCACCGACAAGGCCGTGATGAAGCCAACCGCATTGTCCGGCCTGGCCCCGAACAGCCTTTCCAGCTCGGCCATGGCATAGCCGCGGCGGACATGGCCCCACTCCGCCATCAGCTCCGCCTCCGGGCGGCAGATGGGGCGCATCCAGCCATGGTAGGGGTGGCGCCAGTCCGCGCAGGGGGTGCTGACCAGCACGTGCCCGCCCGGCCGCACCACCCGCAACGCCTCCTTCGCCACGGCCGCGTCGTCGGGCACGTGCTCCAGCAGGTCGAACAGGGTCACCGCGTCGAAGCTGCCCGTCTCGAACGGGAGGTTGGTGGCATCACCGCCCACGAACCGGACACGGGGCCCCTGGTTGCAGGGGGCCTTGGCGTATTTGGTGTCCAGCTCCAGGTTCACCACCTGGGCGCGGGGATAGAGCAGGCCGGTCAGCCCGCTCTGCCCCCCGCCCACCTCCAGCACCCGGCGCACGCCGGTGGCCGGGGCGATGCGGTGGATGGCGCGCATCTTCTCCCGGTAGAAGAACCCCAGGGTCAGCGGTCGGGGAAACGGGTTGCCTGCCAGGAAGGCGGCGAGGGCGGCCTTGTCGGGTACCTCGGCCGCGGGGGCCGGGGCGGGCGCCAGTTCGGCGATGCTGCTCATTCGCGGGCCTCCTTGCCCAGGCGGGCACCTTCCCACAGGCCGGACAGGCAGCCCCCCAGCTCCACCGCCAGCAGGGCGTTGCGCCGCCGGTCGCCCCGTCGGAGCAGGGTACGGGCGGACAGCTTGACATAGTGGGCCGGCAGCGACAGGCCGATGCGCCGGACGTTGCCCCAGTGCCGGTGGCGGGCGAACTGCACCAGCAGGGCCGCCACATGGCCCTTCATGTAGGCATGGACCTGCCCCCGCAGCGCCGACCATTCCCGCCGGTGGTGGTGCAGGACGACGGCGGTGGGGTCGTACCGGCAGGTGAGGCCGGCTGCCAGCAGCCGGTACCACATCTCCGAATCCTCGCTGCACCCGGCGGCCCCGGCCCCCAGCCGCTCGTCGAACAGGCCAACGCCCTGGAACACGTCCCGCCGGAAGGCCATGTTGGCCCCCGCCCCCAACCGCCAGACTGGGGCGCCTTGGCGGCGGTAATCGTCCAGGAAATCCGGCCCGAAGGCCACCGGGCGGAAGCCGCCGGAGAAGCCCCCGAAGCCCTTCTCGAACACCACCTGGGCGTCTGTCTCCAGGCTGGCGGGCAGCACCAGGCCGGTCACCGCCGCCACTTCCGGCCCGGTGAAGGCGCAACGCAGGCGCAAGGCCCAATCGGGGCGCACCTCCACGTCGTCGTCGGTGAAGGCCACCAGGTCGCCTTTGGCGGCCCGGATACCGGCATTGCGGGCGCGGCTCAGCCCCGGCCGCGTCTCGGCCACGTAGCGCACCCAGGGCCGGCCCTGCACGACGGCGAAGGTGCCCGGGTCGGCGGGGTCGTTGTCCACCACCAGCAACTCGTCGATGTGCCCGCGGCAGGCCTCCAGCGCGTCCAGGCACTTGGCGAGGGCATCGGGCCGGCGCCGGGTGCAGACGATGACGGACAGGGTCCCCGCCGACCGGCAGCGCGCGGCCTGCCGGGCCAGTTCCTCCTCCAGGGCGCGGAAGGGGTCCTCGACCGCCAGCAGGGCGGCCAGGTCGGCCCCAGCCGCGCGGCGGCGGGCCGGGCTGCGGTACAGCGTGCGGTCCTCGAACCCGGGCAGGCCCAACAGGCCGCCCAGGGCCGGGGCGATGGCCTGCACGGCATCCACCCGCACCGCGGCCGCCGGCCGGGGCAACTCCCCCACATCATATTCCCGACACCCGAGGGGCGTGCCCTTCCATTGCCAATAGACCAGCAGCTTCCGCCAGGGTGGCGAGATCTCCAGGTCCGGCAGGGGTTCGGACAATTCCAGGTGCAGGATGCGCCAAGGGGCCGGGGTCATGGGAAGCGCCTCCGGATTTCCGCGGTCCGGCGAAGGGACCGGTCATACTCGCCAAGGATGCCCGTGACGGCGCCGCGCAGCTCGGCCACCACCATGCCGACGGGCACGTCGCCCTTTCCCCGCAGGGCACGGGCCAGTTCCCGCCCCTGGTGACGCAGCCACCAGAAGATCAGCCAGGAAAACCGCCGCCGCGCGGCCGGGTCGGACCGGCGGGACTTGGTGACAAAGGCCATGAAGCCCTGCCCCCAGGTCCAGTACTGCCGCTTCAGCCCCGCCATGTCCTTGCGGTGCTCATGGGCCAGCGCGTAGTCCGGGTCATAGACCAGCGGCCGGCCGGAGCGGACCACCCGGTAGAAGATGTCCAGGTCCCCGCCGCCTGGCAGGGGGCGGCCGGTGTCCAGCGCCTCGTCGAAGCCGCCGAGCGCGATCAGCACCTCCCGCGGGAAAGCCATGTTGCAGCCGGCGCCGAAGGTCCCGGCCCCGCAGGGATGCACCCTGTTGCGGGGGTCCACTGGCATGTGGCGGATGCGGCGGTAGCCACGGCCGAAGCCGCCCCGCCGCTCGAACAGCACCTGGGCTTCCGTCTCCAGCGCGAAAGGCAGGACCAGCCCGGTGAAGCCGCCCGCGTCCGGGTTGTCCGCCCAGGCCCGGCGCAGGCCGGCCAGCCAGCCGGGCGTCACCACCGCGTCGTCGTCCACATAGGCCAGCAGCCCGTCCCGGCTGGCGGCGATGGCCTTGTTGCGGGCGAAATCCAGGCCGGGGCGCGGCTCCATGGCATAGTCCACGCCGGGGAAGCGGGCGACCACCGCCGCCGTCGCCCCATCGCTGGGGGCGTTGTCCACCACCAGGATGCGGAAGGTCGTCCGGTCCTCCGCCACCCATTCCGGCAGTGCGGTCAGGGCCGCCAGGCAGCGCTCCACCAGGTCCGGGTGGTCCTTGGTGCAGATGCAGGCGGTGACCGGCAGGGGCGGCGGCGCCGGTTCCCCCGCCGCCAGCGCTGCCAGGGCGCGCTGTTCCAGCAGGCTGGTGCCGGCGGCCTTGGCCACCAGCGCCTCCAGCCGCCCGCGTCCGACCACCTCCCCCGGCTTGCCCGGTTCCATCACCATCCCGGCGGGCCGGCCACGGTGGCGGACGACCAGGGCGAACCCGTTTTCCTCCGTGCCCAGGGCAAGGCTGTCAGGAAGGTTCTCGATATCCAGCGTGTGCAAGGCATAGGGCATGGCGGCTATCCCGCGGTCTGGCGGGCGCCGGCCGCTTGGGCGGGGCGCTCCTGATAGGCGTGGAGCTGGGCGAACAGGCCGCGGCGGGCCAGCAGGGTGGCATAGGCCCCCTGCTCCACCACCCGTCCCTGGTCCAGCACGACGATGTGGTCGGCCAGCGCCAGGCTGTCCAACCGGTGGGTGATGACCAGCACGGTCCGGCCCTGGCGGAAGGTCTCCAGCGCCTCCCGCACCAGATGCTCGGCACGGCTGTCCAGGGCTGCGGTGGCCTCGTCCAGCAGCAGGACGTCCGGTTGGCACAGCATGGCGCGGGCCAGCGCGATACGCTGGCGCTGCCCGCCGGACAGCCGCATGGCCCGGTCGCCCAGGGGCGTGTCAAAGCCCTGCGGCAGGGCGGCGATGAAGCCGTCGGCCTGGGCCATCCGGGCGGCCTGCTCCACCTCCGCCCGCGTGGCGTCGGGGCGGCCATAGGCGATGTTGTCGTGGACCGTGCCGCTGAACAGCACCACGTCCTGGGCCACCACCCCGATGCGCCGCCGCCAGGCGCGCAGGTCCAGGGCAGGCAACGGCGTGCCGTCCACCAGGATGGTGCCGTCCTGCGGGTCGAAGAAGCGGCAGAGCAGCCCGGCCACGGTGCTTTTCCCCGCGCCGGACGGGCCGACCACGGCGGTGACCTTGCCCGCCGGGATGGTGAAGCTGGCCTCCCGCAGGGCCGGCTCCCCCTCCCCATAGCCGAAGGTGACCCGGTCGAACGCCACGCCGCGGGTGAGCGGGCCTGGGACCCCGGTCCCGCCGCGGATCACGTCCCGCTCCGCCGGGTGCAGCAGGCCGAACACCTCCGCCACCGGGCCCGCCAGGGTGGACAGGGCCGTGCGGTGGGCGATCAGTTGGCGCACCTGCGGCTGCAGGCGGTAGAGGATCAGCGCGAAGGCCGCCATGGAGGGCAAGGCGCCGCGGTCCTGCACCAGCAGCGCCGCCAGCATGCCCAGGACCAGCAGGGCCGACAGGCTCTCGAACAAGGGCGACGCCAGGGCCGTCATCCGCTCCATGCGGAAGAAGCTGTGGCGTACCCGCTCCGACGCGGCGGCGAAGCGCTCCGCCTCCCGCTCCTCCTGGCCGAAGGCGCGGATCACCCGCATGCCGCCCAGCGCCTCCCACATGCGGTCGGCAAAGGCCTTGTTGGCCGCCACCCCCGCCGCGCTCAGCCGCCGGGCCCGGCGTGTCACCAGATGCACCAGCAGGGCGATGCCCCCCAACGCCCCGGCCACCACCAGGGTGGCCCGCCAGTTGATGGCCAGCAGCAGGGCGACGAACAGCAGGATGGTGCAGACATTGGCGATGGCCGCCAGCAGCACCGACAGGGCGCGGGTGGCGCTCCAGGTCTCCGTCGCCAGCCCGTTCATCAGGGTGCTGGAGCGCTGGCCCTCGAAGCAGGCCTGGCTCATGCCCAGGAAGCGGTGGAAAAGCTGGCTGCGCAGCCTGTGCCCGGCCTGCCCCGCCAGCCAGGAGGCAGCCGTGGACCCGGCATATTGCAGCAGGGACTTCAGGCAGATGCAGCCGAAGATGGCCAGGACGATGGCCGGCATCCGCCAGTCTTCCGGGATGCCCTGGCCCAGGGCCGCCAGCCGCCCCACCAGGTCGCCGCCCACCGGCAGGGGCGCGTCGGCGAAGCTGTGCAGCAGCGGGATGAACAGGGAAAGCCCGATCCCCTCGAACAGCGATGACAGGATACCCAGCCCGATGACGGCGGCCAGCGGCCCCGGCCAGCGTGCGGCCAGGGACCACAGGGCGCGCAGGCCCCGGCGTGGGGGCGGGTCAACCCGCGCGGGCATGGGTCTCGTACCGGGCAGGGTCATGGTCGGTGCCCTGGGCCGGGTTGTCCAGCCATGACCGGATGGAGCGGCGCAGGGCCGGTCCCTGCGACCAGTACCCGCCGTAGGCGCGGAGCTGCCCGCGGAAGAACGCGGCGGAGATGCGGGCCGACAGGACATCGGCCGGGCTGGTGGCCCCCATCCGCGCCAGCCGCCGCTTGCCCAGCTTGGCGGTGGCGGCCAGCACGCGGGGCACGGGGCTGCGCCACAGCGCCTTCAACCCCTTGCCCTGCCGCTGCCAGATCACCTGGCGATAGGTCTCGATCAGCGGGACGGAGCGGCCAAGCTCATAGAACAGGCCCTCCAGATAGCCCTCCGTGAGGCGCCTCGGCGTCATCAGGTGCTGGAAACGCAGGCTTGGCTGGAACCAGGTGTCCCAGCCGTCGGCCACCAGGGCGAGGCACAGCTCCGCATCCTCGCCGGAGGCCAGCCCGGCCCCCGTGCGCCCTGTCAACAGGGGGGTGAAGCCACGGTCAAGCAGCGACAGCACCGCCGACCGGCGCACCGTCAGCCCGGCACCGTAGAAGATGTCCCCCAGGGGAACGGGCCCGCCGCCAGCCGGTCCCTGCGGCCCCACCGCATAGCCGTGGCGGAAGCGCTGGAACCAGGGGGGCCGCCGTCCGCGGGGAAGCGTGCCTCCCCTTCCGCCCCGACCAAGCCGACCGTCGGGTGCTCTTCCATGGTGCGCAGGGCCGTGGCGACCCAGTCCGGTGCCATCCAGGTATCGTCGTCCACGAAGCTCAGCACCTCGTGCCGGGCGGCGCGGATCCCGGTCAGGCGGGCATGCACGAGCCCGAGCCGCGGCTCCGGCACGACGCGCAGGGGCGCCGTCGCCCCTTCACGCTGCCAGACTTGCCGGGCGAGGTCGGCGGTACCGTCGGTGGAACCGTTGTCCACCAGCACCACTTCATAGCCCTGGCCCACAATCAGGCGCTGCCGGGAGAGGTGCGACAGGCAGTCGCCGATGCGGTCACGGGCATTGTGCGCGCACAGGACAAAGGAAAGGCTGTTGTCACCCAGCACGACTTCTCCCCCGCCGGCCCCCGGGACTTGGGACCGCCCAGGCGGCCCTACTGAACTATGCCTGTCCGCTTAGCCCGTTGCCTTTGGGAATAGGGCTTAGGCTGGGGCAGTGACGGGATAATTCGGATTGAACGCATTTTACCGATCGGCGAATCCAGGCGCGACCGCATAGCGGCGTATGCATATATGGGCAAAACACGGCAGATGTCCGTCCCTGGGACACAGGTTTCCAGCGGGGAGGACCTGTGTCATGACCGGATCGTTGCTGCAGATCGTCGTCTGCACCTACAACAACGCGCCAATGCTCGACCGGACCCTGGCGGGGCTGGCCGCTCAGGACGCCCCGCGCGACGGGTCCTGGGCCGTCATGGTGGTGGACAACAATTGCACGGACGACACGCCGGACGTGGTTGGACGTCACCGGGCGGCGGGCCTCGTCCCCGGGCTTGTCCGCGTGCCTGAACCGGTGCAGGGCCTGACCCCTGCCCGCCGCCGCGGGGTGGTGGAAGCCGCGGCCCCCTGGGTGGCCTTCGTGGACGATGACTGCCTGTTGGCGCCCGACTGGGTGCGACATGCCTTGGACTTCGCCCGGTCCCACCTGGGAACGGCCGGCTTCGGTGGGCGGGTGGTGCTGGACTGGCAGGGTGAGCCCACCCCGCTGGCCGTTCGCCACGGCTGGTGCTTCGCGGCCCAGGACCGCGGCGACCAGACGCTGGCCGTGGATTTCCTGGTGGGGGCCGGCATGGTGGTGAACCGCGACGCCCTGGCGGCCACCGGCTGGCTGGACCGGCAATACCTGGATGACCGGGTCGGCAAGCGCCTGGTATCCGGCGGGGACGTGGAGATCGCGTTGCGCCTCGCCGCCACGGGCCGCGGGCTCTGGTACGTGCCGGGGTGTGTGCTGCGCCATGCCATCCCGGCCCGGCGGACCACCGTCCGCTACCTCATGCGCATGACGGCAGGCCTCGGCCGCTCCCAGGCGCTGGCGGACTCCCTGGGACAGCGCCCGGCAGCCGGCTGGTCGGCGGCGGTGGCATGCAAGGCGCTGCGCCACGCCGGCAGCCTGGGCCCCCTTGCCCTGGGGGTGCTGCGGGGGCGCCGTGGCCGCGGCGACCTGCTGCTGGCGGCCTGCTTCGCCTGGGGACGGCTAACAGGGGCGGCGGGCCTGGCCGCCCAGGATCTCACCGCCCGCCTGCCCGAATTCGTGGGCTGCGCGGTGCCGGCCCGCCGGACTGGACAGAACTCCTAGACTGCGCCAGGATGGGCAGGTCGCCTGTATCGGGCGCGCCGGGTCTTGGACAGTGCGGAATGCGGCAAGCTGCTGGTTTTAAAGTGACAAAGGAGACATGGTCGGAACCGCGTCACCTTTGTCACCTTAAGACAGTTTCCCTATGCGGATCAACGTCCTGGGAAGGAGACATGGTCACCTTAAGCGTCACCTTAGCGTCTCCTCAGGTCACCTTAAGGTCACCCCAGGTCTCCCAAGCCACGCCCAGCCCCCGGGTCAGGACCGGCCGTAATGGTCGGCTAGGCGGACGATATCATCCTCCCCCAGGTAGCTGCCGGTCTGCACCTCGATCAGGTGCAGCTCCGCCGGGCCCAGGTTCTCAAGGCGGTGCACCGCCTCGCGCGGGATGTAGACGGACTCGTTGGCGCGGATGGTGCGGACCTCGTCGCCGACGGTGACGATGGCCTCCCCGTCCACCACGACCCAGTGCTCCGACCGGTGGTGGTGGTATTGCAGGGACAGGCTACGGCCGGGATAGACGGTGATGCGCTTGACCTGGAAGCCGCTGCCGTCATGGACGGACTGGTAATAGCCCCAGGGGCGGTAGACGCGCTTGTGCTCCAGGTGCTCCCGGCGGTCATCGGCCTTCAGGCGGGTGACCACCTGCTTGACCTCCTCCACCCGGTCCTTGGCGGCGACCAGCACGGCGTCTTCGGTGACCACCACCACGGCGGACTCCAGCCCCACCGCGGCCACCAGCTTGCCGTCCGTGGTGCGGACATAGGTGTCGCGGCTGTCCACCAGCATCACGTCGCCCAGGGTGACGTTGCCGTCCGCGTCCTTCGAAGCGATGTCCCACAGGGCGGACCAGGAGCCCACGTCCGTCCAACCCAGGTCGCAGGGGATCACGCAGGCCCGGTCGGTCCGCTCCATCACCGCGATGTCGATGGAGACGGAAGGTGCCGCCGCGAAAGCCGCCGGGTCCAGGCGCAGGAAGTCCAGGTCGCGGGCGGCGCGCATCAGCGCCTGCCCCGTGGCGGCGGGCACCGCGGGCTCGAACCGCTCCAGCTCCGCCAGCAGCAAGGCCGCCGGGGCCAACAGGATGCCGCTGTTCCAGAGATGCCGCCCGCCGGCCACATACTCCTCGGCCACGGCGCGGCAGGGCTTCTCGGTGAAACGCTCCAGCACGTGGACGCCCTCATGCCCGTCGAAGGCCGCCCCCACCTGGATGTAGCCGTAGCCGGTGTGCGGGCCGGCGGGCCGGATGCCGAAGGTGACGATATAGCCATGGCCCGCCAGGGCCGCCGCCTTCGCCACCACCTCATGGAAGGCGGGGACGTCCAGCACGGCATGGTCCGCCGGCAATGCCAGGACCAGGGCCTCCGGATCCGCCTCCACCGCCAGCGCCGCCGCCACCGCCAGGGCCGGGGCGGTGTTGCGGCCGGCAGGTTCCAGGACCAGGTGGCGGGGGCTCACCCCCACGGCGCGGAGCTGTTCCGCCACGGCGAAGCGGTGTTCCTGGTTGCAGACCACGATGGGGTCGGCGAAGGCGGGGCCGTGCACCCGCAGGGCCGTCTCCTGCACCATGGTGCGCTCCCCGCACAGGGGCAGGAGCTGCTTCGGGTAGCGCTCCCGCGACAGGGGCCAGAGCCGTGACCCTGACCCGCCGGACATCAGCACCGGGATGATGCGCGCGCCCTGCCTTGCCATGCTGGCCCCCTCCGACACTTGCTTGCCGCCGTTACGGTCAGCGGCAGGATAAGGACCGCCGGCCCCAGGACCGCAGGGGGCATCGGGACTAGCCGTGTTGTGCGCCTGCGAGATGCGGGGTGAGACCCCGCCCTGGGTAGCCGTTTCGCACCGCTCCCCCACGCGGCACCCCGGAATGGCAAAAGGGCGGCCCTCGCCGGGCCGCCCCCCTACTTCCCATTGCCCCGGGAAGGCCCGTCAGGCGCCGATATACTCCAGCCCGTCGGCGGAAACGAACATCTTGGACCCCACCAGGTCCACGGTCTTCACGCCGTTCAGCACCACCCGGTTGCCGTCGCCCATGTCCAGCACGGCCCCGCTGCTGCCCTGGCTGACCTTGATCCCGCTGTCGGACAGGCTGTCCACGCCGTAGCCGCGCAGGTCCAGCTTGTCGATGCCGGCCTCGAAGTTGAAGATGCGGTCGGCGCCGCTGCCCTTGGCGAAGACGAAGGTGTCAGCCACCCCGTCCTTGGCGGAGTAGAGCAGGTCGTTGCCCGCCCCGCCGATGAACTTGTCCGCGCCGTTGCTGCCGTACAGCTTGTCGGATCCGCTGGTGCCCTGGACGGTCTTCCCGGCCACCGTGCCGGGGTCCGGGCTGGTCGAAGGCGGCGGCGGCGGGGCGGCCGTGGCGCCGCCGGCCCGGGCCACCAGGTCGGCCCAGCTCTTGGTCGTGTCGGAGAAGACGAACTTCTCCACGTTCACCACCCGGTCCGTGCCGTCCAGCGTGCTGGTCATCACCAGCGTGCCGCCATCCATGGCGAACTTGAAGCCGCTGAGGTTGCCCTTGTAGGTGGCCGTGTCGGTCCCGGTGCCGCCGTCGATGGTGTCGTTGCCCGCCCCGCCGGTGATGGTGTCGTCGCCACCATTGCCCCGCAGGACGTTGTTCAGCGCGTTGCCGACCAGCTTGTCGCCGGCATTGCCGCCATTGGCATTCTCGATCTTGGCACCGAAGGCCACGGCGATGTTGTTCACCGCGGCGGTGCTGCCCTTCGCCCCGACGGAGCTGAAGGCGCCCTCGTTCAGGTTGATGGTGGCGGACCGGGTTTCCCCGGTGGCGTCGAAGGTGTCGGTGCCGCCGGCGTCCCAGAAGGTGGCGACGTAGTCCTTCAAGCCGGCCAGCTTGTACACGTCGTTGCCGGTCTTGTACGACATGTTGGCGCCGTACAGGTGCTGCAGGGCGGCGATGTCATAGAGCTGCAGGGTCTGCGGCCGGACGGACCCCATGGTGGGGTGCATGTCGTAGGCCATGACCGTGTATTGCTGGTTGTCCGTGGAAGACGGCAGGAACGGCCCGTCCTCCTTACCCCCGGCGACGTCGTAAGGTCCCGGATGCTTCAGGCCCAGGGCGTGGCCCAGCTCATGCATCATCACCCAATAGGGCTTCTGGCCGGCGACGGGGTTGTCCCAACCGGTCTTGGCGGTGCTGATCCACACATCGCCGCCGACCGTGGACGAGGGCGGGTAGCCCCAGCCGCTCATGCCGGAATTGTAGGCGTTGCCGAAGGCCAGCTTGCCGACATCGCCTTCGGCCGTGCCGGACTGCGTCTTCTCGGTGAAGCTGACCTTGGCCACGCTCGAATAGGCAGCCAGGATCTTCTTCATGGCCGCCTCTTGGGCGTCCGTATAGGGCTTGAAGCCATCCTTTTCGCGGACGAGGCGGGAATAGTAGGTCGGGAGTTTCTGGAGGAAGGTGTAGGTCAGGTTGGTGGCCACCCCGACGGAACCTTTGTTCCATTGGGTCATGTCGGGGCCGAGCAGGGCGTCGATGTGGTTGGCGACCATGGCGCAATACCTCTCTTCCGGCCGGCATGGGGAATGCCGACGCATATCGATTGTGGTAATCCCGATCTGATGGGAATTCTTTGGCGGGGTTGTTAAAAAGAGGTAAATGTGTCAGGAAAAAGGCAAGACTATTTAGGTCACAGATAAGTCTACTGTCTGGTCAACTGTGAAAAAATCCGGACCTCACCAGCAAAATTACCCAATATTCGACATGTATCCTTCCATGGATACCTGACGGGAAATTGCATTAGCGAATGCCAATATTCGGATGACGCAACAGGGGCTTGGCCGCACCCACATCGCAAGAAGAAGTCCTGCAACAATCCTGCATGAGATGCAGAAAGCGCATGCTGCGGCGCCGAAAGCCCCAGCAAATGTGATGCCGTTGCTTCGGTGTTGCTGAAGCCCGATTGCGATGGGAAAATGTGGCGAGGTCACAGTTCTGTCACGGCAGGAACGTGCGTCCGCCAACGTTTCGAAGCCTCGCCGAAGCCGCCGCGGCGGGCATTGATCCCGGTCAATCCGGACCCTCCCACCCGTCCGGGAAGGCGTTTTCCAGCCAGCCGAAACGATGCCGGCGTGCTGCGGGCATGACCTGCCTGCCCCGGAAACAGAAAGGCCGGCCCGTTCGTCACGGGCCGGCCTTGTCGCAGGTCGGTTGCTCGGCGGATGCCGGGTGTCAGCTTGGGAAATAGCTTTGCTGGTACTTGGCGGGGGCCTGGGTGCGGCTGTAGCGGGCCAGCTTCTTGATGTTGACCCGGGACAGCACCACCCCGCTGATCCGCGTCCCCGTGCCCGCCAGCTTGGCGACGGCGGAAGAGACGAGGTGGCGCGACGTACGGCCCCAGCGGACCACCAGCAGCGTGGCGTCGGCCATGCCGGCCAGCACCAGCGCGTCCAGCACCACGCCCACGGGCGGCGTGTCGATCACCACCATGTCGTAGGTCGTGGCAAGGTCGCAGATCAGCATCTGCGTCCGCGGGCTGCTCAACAGCTCCACGGCGAAGCGGATGCGCTTGCCCGCGGGGACATAGTGCATGCCGCTGGCCGGGTCGACGCGCAACAC
This sequence comes from Aerophototrophica crusticola, assembly GCF_012913305.1. Lineage (NCBI taxonomy): Bacteria > Pseudomonadati > Pseudomonadota > Alphaproteobacteria > Rhodospirillales > Rhodospirillaceae > Aerophototrophica > Aerophototrophica crusticola. Next base: position 1,920,078 of record NZ_CP051775.1, read on the forward strand.
CTGGGACAGGTCGTGCTCGCCCTGGATCACCTCCGCCAGGCCTGCGGCGCCCACGTCCGGCCGGCGGCCGGCATTGGCCATCACCCGGGCGATGGTGGGCTTGCGCAGGTCGCACTCCAGCAGGATCACCCGCTTCCCCGCCGCCGCCGCCAGCCGCGCCAGGGACACGGCCACGTTGGTCTTGCCCTCGTCCGGCACGGCGGAGGTGACCATCACCACCCGCGGCCGCCGCTCCGCCGGGGCCAGGGTCAGGGAGGTGCGCAGGGCGCTCACCGCCTCCGCATACTGGCCCAAGGGTTCCTTGATCGCCGTCAGCGACGGGTGCTCCCCGGTGCCGAGACGGCGGAGCTGCGGCACCATGCCCAGCACGGGCAGGCCCAGCTTCTGCTCCACATCCTCCGGGGCGCGGTAGCCGTGGTCCAGGAACTCCACCACCAGCACCAGGGCCAGGGCGGCCAGGATGGCCCCGACCAGCGTCAGCGCCATCAGGATGGTGCGTTGCGGGTAGGACGGGCCCAGGGGACGCTCGGCGCGGGACAGGATGCTGGCGTCGGCGCCGGGGGCGTCCAGCTGGACGGAGATGCGCCCCGCCCCTTCCAGGAAGGTCTTGTAGAGCGACCGGGCGGCGTCCGCCTCGTTCTCAAGCTGGCGCAGGACGATGCTGGCGCGGTCGCCGGCCTCGTTGGTCTTGGCGGCATCCGCCACCTTGCTGTCCAGCTCCCGCTCCTCGGCCCGGGCGGCACCCAGTTCCGCCTCCAGCCGCTGGATGGAGGACTGGAGTTCCTGGGTGAGTTGGGTCTGTACCTGCTTCAGCCGGGCATTGGCGTTGACCACGTCCGGGTGCGTCGGCCTATGGGTGGTGCGCAGCTCGGCCAGCGTGGTGTTTAGGGTGTGCATCTCCTGCCGCAGGGACTGCAGCAGGGGTGTCGTCCATACCGCGGGCGTGGCGTTGGCCGCGTCGCGGGCCGGGTTGCGGGCAAGGTCGCGGGCCTCTCGCAGGGCCGTCTCCGCTGCGGAGCGCTTGGCCCGGGCCGCGATCTGCATGCTGCTGAGGGTGCCAAGCTGGTTGTTGGCCAGGGTGTTGCCGTTCACCGTGACGATGTTGTTCTGCTCACGGTAGAGCTGGACGGCGCGGTCCGCCTCCACCACCCGCTGGCGCAACTCCTCGCTTTTCTGCTCGAACCAGGCCGACGCCCGCTCCACCGCCTGGTATTTGTTCTCGAACTGGGCGGTCAGGTACATGTCGGCGAAGGTGTTGACGATCAGCGCCGCCTTGGCCGGGTCCTCCGACTGGTAGGTCAGCAGCACCGTGTAGGACTTGCCGTCGTTGAACACCCCCAGCTTGGACACCGCGGAGCCCACCACCGCGCTCTCGATGATCTCGGGCGGGATCAGGGTGGGGTCGATCGGCTTCTCTTCGAAGCGGGAACGCAGCGGCTCCGGGAACAGCTTCACCAGACCCGTGCGGGTCAGCAGGCCCGGCTCGAAGGGTTGCAGGGCGAAGTTGAACTCCGGATCCTGTTCCAGGTCCAGCTTGTCCACCACCCGGCGCGCCAGGGCGCGGGATTTCAGGATGTCCATCTGGCTCCGGATCAGGGCGCTGTCCTTGCTCAACCCCGGTTCGAAGCTGTCCATGGCGATGATGTTGTTGTTCTTCACCTCCAGCAGCAATGCCGTGGTCGCGGTGTAGCGCGGCACGATGCTGTTGATGGCCATCACGCCAAGCACGGACAGGACCACCACGACGGCCGCCATCAGGTAGCGGCGACGCCAGAGCATGGTGAAGATCTGGCGAAGGTCGATGTCCTCCGACGCATCCACCGGGGCAATACGCTCCACGGCGACGGGAGGTTTGCCGATCGCGTTCATGTCAGGCGGGGTCCTTCCACGCTGCGGGGCTCCCAAAAGCCCGGGTTGTCAGGCTCGGGGGACTGTGACCGTCCCCTTCATCTCTATTGGAAAGGATAAGCGACAGGTCGCCAATCCTTCTCTTGGCGTGCCCAATTATTGCAGCCATAACCACTTAGCCGGTATGCGGCAGTGCAATGTAATCGGCACACAAATCGGCGCAAAAGGCGCATCTGGATTAGGCGAATAGGTTCCGCTGCTTAGTGGTAAGCACCCCGGGCGACGGCATGCTATTGCGGCGGAAGGCCCGGGAAGCAGGTGGTGGAATCCGGCGATGTCCGGCCACCTCGCAAGTGTCGGCGACCCTTGTCGGTCCGGGTATGGCGATGCAGGCCGAAACCCAAGCTTTCAGCGGCTTCCGGCACCGATCAGGGCAGCTTTCCCTGCCCACCCCCATCCCGAAGATGAACGAGGTTTTCCACAGGGGTGGTAACCTTAACCGCTCTACAAGCGCCTATTTACCCGAAATTGCGGGAACAACACGTTTACCGATGGGGCACTTGATGACATTAAGCATGCCTGGGAGTACACCCACAGCCATTCCGTCGGTCCCGGCCGGAAGCTTGCTTTGACGGCCCGACTGTTTTAGTCAATCGATACATGCGTTGCATTGCAGCAACGGCATGAAATCAAAAGCGAATTCACCTCAAGTCTTGAAGTGTTCGGCATATGAAGCAGACGCTTTACCCGGACATTTAGACTAAAGACGTCAAACCAAGTGAAGGGGCTGCTGCCCGGTCAGCGCGTCGCTCGAAGGCAAACCAGGAGGCGGGGGCAATGGTCGACCAGTCGCTTGCGGCTGATTCCGTCTTTGATCCGATTTCAGAATTCGGCTTCGAAGAGGAACAGGAAGCCAAACCCCTTTACCGCAATGGCGCCAAGCGGGCGCTAGATGTCGTCGGGGCGCTCTGCCTCTTCCTTCTCTTCCTGCCGGTCATGTTGATCGTGGCCGTTCTCATCAAGCTGGATGGCGGCCCCGTCCTGTTCCGGCAACAGCGCATCGGCGCCGAGGGCAAGCCATTCACCTGCCTGAAGTTCCGCACCATGGTGGGGGACGCGGAGACCCGGTTGCAGCGGCTGCTGGCAAGCGACCCGGCCGCGCGGGAGGAGTGGGAGAAGCAGCAGAAGCTGAAGAAGGACCCCCGGATCACCCTGGTGGGCCGCTTCCTGCGCAGGAGCAGCCTGGACGAGCTGCCCCAGATCTTCAACGTGCTTGGCGGCAGCATGAGCCTGGTCGGCCCCCGACCCATCATCGCGGCGGAGATCGAGCGCTATGCCGACTGGTTCGATCATTACAAGCGCACCCGCCCCGGCCTGACCGGCCTGTGGCAGGTGCTGCGGCGGGACGACACCGACTATGACCGCCGGGTGGAGCTGGACAACCTGTACGTCGCCCATTGGTCCCTGCGGGGGGACGTGGTGATCGCCCTGCGCACCGCCTGGGTGATGCTGATCGCCCGGGGCGCCTACTGAGTGCCCGACCAACGAGCGAGCCGGCGACCAACGCCGGCCGGAGGACCTGAGGTCATGCGGATCTGTTACATCGTCGAGGCCATGGGTGCCGGGTCGGACGCCATGTGGTGGACATCGCCCTGGGCATGTCGGCCCGCGGCCATACGGTGCACGTGGTCTATTCCCCCTTGCGGGCAGACCCGGCGCTGCTGGCGGAGTTGGCGGTGGATGCGCGGGTGGTAACGTCCGCCATCCCCATGCGGCGGGAGCCGCACCCCTCCGATGCCCTGGCGCTCGCCCGGATCGCGGCCTACCTCTCCAAGAACGGCCCGTTCGACATCCTGCACGGCCACAGCTCCAAGGGCGGCCTCTATGCCCGCCTGCTGGGCCTTCTGGGCACCGCGGCCAGCATCTATACCCCCCATGCCTTCATGACCTTGTCGCCCGGCCTGTCCGCGGCGGAATCGCGGCTCTACCGCACGGTGGAGGGCGTCCTCGGGGGCATGTCCAGCAAGGTGGTCTGCACCTCCACCCAGGAAAAGGAGCATGCCCAGACCCTGGGCATCCCGGCGCGCAAGCTGGCGGTGATCCGCAACGGCATCGACGCCAAGGGCTTCGAGCCCGCCACCGACTTGCGGGCGGAATTGGGCCTGGCGCCGGAGAAGCTGCTGGTGGGCTTTGTCGGCCGGCTGGAGTACCAGAAGGGCGTGGACGTGCTGCTGCGTGCCGCCCGCATGGCCCTGGACAGCTACCCCGCCCTGCATTTCGCCATCATCGGCAGCGGCAGCCTGGAAGACGACCTGAAGTCCCGCGCCTTCCTGATGGGGCTGAAGGACAACGTGTCCTGGCTGGGCGGGCGGAAGGCCCGGGCCTGCTTCCAGAGCTTCGACCTGCTGGCCATGCCCAGCCGCTATGAGGGGATGCCCTACACCCTGCTGGAGGCGCTGCATTGCGGCGTGCCCGTGGTCTGTTCCGACTTCGGCGGCGTGAGCGACACCATCCGTGACCGGGTGAACGGCATGATCTTCCCCATGGAGGACGCGGCCACCTTCGCCACGCGCCTGGTGGAGCTGGCCAAGGACCCCGCCCTGCGCGCCGGCCTGTCCGCCTCGGCGAGCAACATGTCCCGCCATTTCACGGTGGAGCGCATGTGCGCCGAGCTGGAGGCCCTCTATTACGGCCGGCCCGTCCGGAAGGCCCGGATCACCGTTGTCCGGGACGGGTCCCACCCCCAGGCATCCGCGGTACCGGCAGCCGGCGATTGAAGCCCATCACCCGTCAGGGGGGAACGGAGACGAGCTTGCGCCACCGCTTCTCCATCGCCGTGATCTGGTCGGCCCTGGGCAACTGGTCACGGGAAGGCATCAACTTCCTGGTCTTCCTCATCCTGGCCCGGCTGCTTGGGCCGGAGGCCTATGGCCTTGTCGGGATGGCCATGGTGCTGGCGGCCCTGGCCCAGATCTTCCTGGTGGACGGAATCGGCACCGTGCTGGTGCAGCGCAAGGAGCTGGAACCCGGCCACATCGACATGGCCTTCTGGCTGCTGCTGGGGGTCGCGGGGCTGATCTCGGGCGCCATGCTGCTGGGGGCCCAGCCATTGGCCGCCTTCTACCGCCTGCCGGAGGTGGCGGACCTTGTCCGGTTCATCGCCGTGCTGCCGCCCCTGTTCGCCCTGTGCGGCGTGCAGGTCGCCCTGCTGAAGCGCGACATGCGGTTCGACGTGCTGACCCTGCGCAGCATCCTGGCCACCATCGTGGGCGGGCTGGTGGGGGTGGGCATGGCGCTCCGGGGCCATGGCCCCTACAGCCTGGTTGCCATGTTTGCCACCCAATGGACGGTGCAGCTCATCGTCCTCTGGGCCAAGTCCTCCTGGCGGCCCGGCTTGGCCGCGCGGGCCACCCATTTTCGCGACATCCGCCGCTACGTGGCGGAGACGGTGGGCACCCGCATCCTGATGTACCTGGAGCAGCAGCTTCCCCGCATCGGCATCGGCGCCTTCCTGGGCCCGGTGGCGCTGGGCCTGTTCACCATGGGCTGGCGCCTGCTGGAGATCCTGAGCATCCTGGTCATCATGCCGGTGAGCCAGGTGGCCATGCCCGCCTTCAGCCGGTTGCAGCATGACATGGAGCGGACGGCCGCGGCGCTGGGGTCCATGCTGCGCCTGTCGGTGCTGCTGGCTTTCCCCGCCTTCATCGGCCTGGCGGCCATCGCCCCGGTGCTGGTGCCCCTGGCCTTCGGCGAGAAGTGGGCCGAGGCGGTGCCCGTGGTGCAGGTGATGCTGCTGCTGGGCCTGCCCTGGGCCATGACCTATTGCACCAGCGCCCTGATGGCCGGGGTGGGCATCCTGCGCTGGCGCCTGATCCTGGGCTGGGTCAGCCTGGCCGGGCTCTTCCTGGTCCTGCCCGTGGGCTATTTCCACGGCATGGTCGCCCTGGCCTGGGCCCTTGTGGCCCGTGCCGTGCTGCTGCTGCCCCTGAACTTCTGGGTCCTGCGGAAGGAGCTGGGCATCGCCACCGGCCCCCTGTTGCAGGGCGTGGCGCCGATCCTCATCGCCTCGCTGGGCATGGGGGCCGCGGTGATGGCCTGGCAGCATGAGCTGGCTGGCCACCTGTCGCCCCTGGCCCTGTTGGCGAGCAGCATCCTGGTGGGGGTGGTCAGCTACCCGCCGCTGGTCCTGCTGCTGGCGCGGCGGGCGGTGATGCCGCTGCTGCGCATGCTCCGCGGGTTGAGGCAGGTGACGCCATGAGGGCCCTGGTCCTGTCCGACTTCGGCCATGTCAATGGCGGCGCGCCAAAGGTGGCTATCGCCGCCACGCTGGCCCTGCACGCCCAGGGCACGCCGGTGGAGTTCGCCTATTGCGTCGGCCCGCCGGACGAGGCGCTGGTTGCCTCCGGCATCCCCTGCACCAGGTGCGGGCGGCCAATGTCTGGACGAAGCGCAACCCCCTGGCGGCGGCACGGGACGGGGTGTGGAACCCCTCCACCCGCCGGCAACTGGCCGAGCTCCTGTCGCGCTTCGACCCCGCGGATACGGTGGTGCACAGCCACCAGTGGACCAAAGCCTTCAGCCCCTCCGTCCTGTCCCTTCCTGGGGAGCTGGGCTTCCGTCATGCGGTGACCCTGCACGACTATTTCTTCGCCTGCCCCAACGGCGCCCTGTATGACTTCAACCGCCGCCGGCCCTGCGGCGTGGCGCCCATGTCCGGTGCCTGCCTGCGGACCAACTGCGACAGCCGGGCCTATGCCCACAAGCTGGTGCGGGTGGCCCGGCAGGCCCTTGCCGACCGAGCCTTGGCGGCGGCGCCCGCCTGGCCGGAGCTGGTGCATGTCAGCGACTTCGCCCGGCGCATGGTGGCCCCCTACCTGCCTGCGGGCATCGGCCAGCACGTGGTGCCGAACCCGGTGGAGGTCACCGACCGCGGCCGCGCCCCGGCGGAAAACTACGAGCGCGCCGTCTATGTGGGCCGGCTGGTGCCCGAGAAGGGCGTCGTCCTGGCCGCCCAGGCGGCGGCCGATGCGGGCATGCCCATCACCTTCGTCGGCGACGGGCCGGAGGCCAACGCCATCCGCCTGGCCAACCCGCGGGCTGAGCTGGTCGGCTGGGCCGAGCCCGCCCGGGTGGCAGAGATCGTCCGCACCTCCCGCTGCCTGCTGTTCCCCTCCACCTGGTACGAGACCAGCGGTTTGGTCTGTGCCGAGGCCCTGGCCAACGGCATCCCCGTCATCGCCAGCAGCACCACCGCCGCCGCGGACCTGGTCGGCGAGGGCGGCGGTGGGATCGTCGTTCCCCCCGGCGACCGGGAAGCACTGGCCAGCGCCCTGCGGGTGGTCCGCCAACCGTTGCGCGCGGTCAAGATGAGCCACGCCGCCTACATGCACTTCTGGCGGGACCCTCCCAGCCCCGCGGCCCATGCCGCGGCCCTGGCCCGGCTCTATGCCGGGATGCTGTCCCGCCCCCTCCCCTCACCCGCCGACGCCCCCGCGGCGCGGCACGCCACGCCCGAGGTCGCCTGATGCCCCCCACCCTTGCCGACTATGCCGCCACCTCGGCCCGTCGCCCGGCCCCGCCGTCGGCCCCCATCGTCACCCTGGTCACCGTCTGCCTGAACGCGGCCAAGACCATCGGCCGGACCATCGACAGCGTCCAGGCGCAGACCTTCCCAGGCATCGAGCATGTGGTGGTGGACGCCTGCTCCACCGATGGCACGGTGGAATTGCTCCGGAAAAGGCTGCGGCCCCAGGACTTCCTGCTCAGCGAGAAGGACAAGGGCATCAGCGACGCCTTCAACAAGGGCGTGGCCCTGGCCCGTGGCCGCTATATCCAGTTCATCAACGCCGACGACTGGCTGGAGCCCGACCAGGTGGCAAAGGCCGTCGCGGCCATTGAGGCTTCGGGGGCGGACTTCGTCTTCGGCGACCTGCTGTTCTACCAGGGCGGGCGGCCCACCTTCCGCTACCGGGGGGATGGGAACTATGCCCGCACCATCGGCAAGGTGATGCCAGCCCTGAACCACCCCACGGTGCTGGCCCGGAAGTCCGCCTTCCAGCGGGTGGGCCTGTTCGACCCGGGCTACCGCTGCGCCATGGACTATGACTGGTTCCTGCGCCTGCACCGGGCCGGCGGCAAGGGCGCCTATGTGCCCGGGATCCTGGGCCACATGACCCATGACGGCGTGTCCAACACCCAGTACCTCCGCACCATCGAGGAGGTGCGCCGCATCGCCATCGCCCACGGCCGCCCGGCTGCGCTCGCCACCGCCGAGGCCATGGCCCGCCGCCTGAAGACCGGCCTGGGCCAGCAGGTCAAGGCGAAGGCCTTTCCCCTGTACCAGCTGGTCCGCCAGGGCATCAACCGGAACTACCAGCGGGTGTAAGGGACCCTAGGTCGGGGTGAGCGGCAGCGAACCCCGACATCGCGCCCACGTCGGGGTTCCCGGTGGTCACCCCGACCTACCGCGCCTCCACCTGCACCTCGAAGCTGGTGCTGTCATTGTTCACGTCCAGCCCCGGGCCGGGGGTGATGGCGAGGGTCAGGGTCGTGCCCGGCTTCAGCGTCTCCGGCACGCTGAAGCGGGCCTGGCCGGGGCGCCCCTCCCCACCCAGCAACGCGGACCAGACCGGCTTCCCGTCCAGCAGCATCAAGGCGCAGGTGCCGTCGCCCCGGCTGGAGGAGCGATTGGCGCGACCTTTCAGCAGCACCGGCCCGCCGGTCTCCGCCGTCCAGTTGCGCACCACCCAGACCTGCTGGCCCTTGGTGACGCCGGGATGCCCGCCCTGGGGCGTCACCTCCAGGAAGGGCACCTTGCCCCGCCAGGTGGTGCTCCACTCATTGGCCTTCCATTCCAGCGGGTCGCTTTCCGCGGCGCGCCGGGCAGCGATGTCGGCGCGGCCTTCCGGCAGGGGGCAGGCCGGGTCCAGGTTGCCATCGGCCTTTGCCGCCAGGGCCGCCGGCTGCCCTGCCGCGTCGGGCGGGGCCACGGCCAGGGTGGTGTAGGTCCAGCCCTTGGCCCCCTGGCTGCCGGCGAAATCCAGCCGGCTGTCGGCCAGCAGCGGCTTCCGCCCAGGTTCCTTTACCGCGCCCAACGGGCCATCGATATAGACCGGCGTCTCGTCCAGGGTCAGGGTGACCCTGCCGCCCTTGGGCTGCACCTGTGTCGTGGCGCCCACGGGGGTCGTGAGGGTCAGGGGACCCGAGGCCTCCGCCTCCAGCACCGACGGCCCGTCGGAGGACCAGGCCACGTGTCGCGCCGCGCCGCCGGCGTCGAATCGGTACAGGCGGGTCCGGGGGTCCGTCTTGACCCGGCCCATCGGCTCCGCCGTGCCCAGCTTGGCAACCAGCGTTGCATAGGCCGGGTAGGTGGGGGCCGGGGCGTACATGCCCATGGGGTCGTCGGCGGAGCGGACCAGCCCCATGCCGCCGAACTTGTCATAGTCGCGCAGCAAGTACCAATAGACCCGATCCACCCCGCCGGTCAGCAGGATGGCGCTGATCTTCACCATGTAGCGGGCGGCGTTGTGGCGCCCCTGGGGGCTGGGGTCCCGCCGCCCCACCTCCGTCGCCCAGACGGGTTTGGGCCGGCCACCGTTGGCGTCGCGGATCTGCCGCTGCAACACCTCCAGGTCATCCTCCAGCCCCTCTGGTATGGGGCGGTAGGGGTGGATGGCCACGGCATCCATGTTGTCCAGGGCGCCCTTGTCGAACAGGGCCTGGAACCAGGGCTGGGGCAGCAGCACCGCCGCCCCGCCGGCCACGACCAGGTCCGGCCGGTCCGCCTTCAGGGTGCGGTAGGTCTCCGCCAGCATGGCCACGTAGGTACCGGGGCGGTCCTGCTTGCACGGGCCCTTGCAGAAGCTGCCATTGTACTCGTTCCACACCTCCACCGCCGGCACCTGGCCGCGGAAGGTCTGGGCCAAGAAGCGGGCGTAATTGGCGAATCCCCGGTGCCCCGCCGCCGTGTGGGGCGTCTGGCCGTCGTCGTAATGCTTGTTCTCGAAGCTCAGCACCACCAGGGGCGTGATCCCGGCGGCACCCAGGGCCTGCATATAGGCACGGTAGCGGTCGGGCACGGCGTAGCGGCCCTTTTCCTTCTCCACCTGGGCCCAGTACAGCTCATCCCGCACATGGTTGACGCCCAGCCGGGCGATCAGCGGCACGATGTCCGTCTCCCAGCCCTGGGCGAAGTGGGTCATCACCCCGAAGCGGGCCGGCCCCTTGCCTTCCGGCTTTGGCACGACGGCGAGGCTGGTGGTGGCGGTCTGGCCCCCCGCCTCCACCGCCAGCTCATAATAGCCCGGCACCTGCCAGCGCCGGGGCAAGGCGGCCGCGCCGCCCTGGGCCTTGCCCTGGCCGGAGTCCACCGTCTTGCCGTCGAAGTCCGTGAGGGTCCAGGTAAAGGACGGCGCGTCGGTCAGCACCCGCACCGTCCCCTCCTCCCCCGGGGCGAAGACGTTGCCGAACCGGCCCGTCTCCAGCCGTACGTCCGCCATGGCACTGCCGGAGAGGAGCGCCAGGGCCAAGCCCCAGGCCACGGCCCGTCGGCTTTCGGGGCGGGGTCTCATCACGCCTTGCTCCTTTGGTCTCAGGCATCCACGGTGGCGGTCGCCCCGAGCCGCGCCACATCCCGTTCCACCAGCTCTGCCACGGCCGGCAGCAGGTCGAAGGATTTGGGCCGGACCAGGCGGCGCACCGCCACATGCCGGGCCGCCTCGCCGCACACGGCGAAGCGCCGGGCCTGCTCCGCCGCCCCCCTGACGAAGTGGCCACGATAGGTGTTGGCCAGCAGCACCCGCAGGGCCTCCGCCGGCGGCACCGGTTCCAACCGCGGCGCGGTGCCGTCCGGCGCCACTTCCAGCGCATAGATCGCCACCAGGGGCAGCCCGTCGCGGGCGGCGGACAGGGGCACGCGCAGGTCCGCCTTGTCCATCTCCGGCAGCAGCTCGGCCGCCGCCACCGCCTCCTCCCCGAAGGCGGGGCCCAAGGCGGCAAGGGCGTCCAGGCACAGCTTCGCCCTGGGATAGGCCGGGAAGGCCAGCGGCGGGCGCCCGGGCCGGGGCCGCGTGACACAGACGTCGTCGGACACCAGCCTATAGCCCCGCGCGGCCATCCAGGCGGACATGGTGGTCTTGCCCGCCCCGCTCTCCCCCACGAAGCCGATGGCCATGCCATCGATCTCTACCGACCCTGCATGCAGGGGCAGCAGGCCGCGCTGGTGGTACAGCGCCCCGAAGGCCGAGCCCAGCAGGTACAGCCGCACCGCCGCCGGGTCAGCCCGGCCGATGGGCTGCACGGTGATGGTCCGCCCGCCGCTGACAAGGAACCGGGCCACATCAGGCACGGTCAGCAGCAGGCCGGCGTCGGTGAACTGCACATAGGATTGGGCCGGGTCGCTGTCCGGGATGTCCGGCACCTCCCCCAGCAGCACGCTGGCGTCGGCACCGCCCGGCGGGGCGGGTACGGAGGCCAGTTCCGACAGGTCCAGGGCCGAGGCGACGGTCAGGCCGGAGAAATGGTAGTGCCGCATCACTCCGCCCCCATGGCCACGGGCTGGGGTGCCGAGGCGGCCGGCGGCAGGGAAGCGGCCCATTCCAGGAACCGGGCCACACGGTGGCCCGTCGTCAGCACCATCTGGGTGCGCAGGTCCCAGCCATTGTAGCTCACCCCGTCCGGCGTCTCCGCCAGGGCGGCCTTCAGCTTGGGGATGTCCAGCATGGCGGCCACCTCGGGCACCTTCTCCAGCCGTTCGAACTCCGCGGCGAATCGCTGCCGGTCCCGGGCCACTCGGCGGTGGAAGTCGGGGGTGAAGGCACCCTTGCTGACCCGCCAGCGGATGGGCGGCGGCAGCAGGTCGGCCATGGCGTCGCGCAACAGCCGCCGCCCGTAGCCGTCCCGGTGGATGGCGTCGATGGGGGCGGACAGGCTGACCTGCGCCACCCGCAGGTCCAGGAAGGGGCTGACCGGGCGGATGCCATGGGCGGTGGCGATGGCCGTCACCTCCTCCTGCGTCATGAACAGGGTGGGGGCGGCCAGCTCCTCGTACTGGCGGGCCTTCAGGCTCCAGCGCTTGTGCCAGGCCAGCGGCTTCTGCTGCACGGCCAGCCGCTCCAGGACCCGTTGCCGTCGGGCGAAGTCCGGGTGGATGGACGACAGTTCCAGCAAACGCGCCGGGTCCCCGTTGTTCAGCCGCTGGTTCGAGCGCATCCAGCTATCGGGCACAAGGGGCGCCAGCACGTGCTTGACCAGGTCCTTGCGCCGCATGCGGTAGGAGCGGGCCAGCAGCTTCATCTCCCGGTCCAGGGTCAACAGCCGCCCGGACGCCAGGAGTTGCAGGAAATAGGCGGGGTGCTGGTAGGACGCGAAGGCATCGCCCCCGAACCCGTCCATCAGCAGGCTCACCCCCTGCCGCTTCACCTCGGCCCAGAGCCGGAAATTCATGTAGTCGAAGGCATTGCGCGGCGGGGCCGCCAGGATGTCGATGCTGTCCCCCAACCGGTCCAGCGGCGAGGCGTCGCCGCCCGTGACATAGGTCAGGTCGATGTTCCGCTCCTGGGCCACCACCATTTCCATGTAGGGCCGCTCATCCTCCTCCGGCCCCACATGGTCCTCCGGCAGGACGGAGGAGAAGGCGGCCAGCCGCCGCCCCGACCGGTCCAAGGTCCGCGCCAGCAGGCAGGCGAGGGAGGAGCTGTCCAGCCCGCCCGACAGCTTGATGCCCAGCGGGCTGGGGGCGGAGGCGAACTCCCCCACCACATCGTCCAGCACGCGGCGCAGCTCGCGGGCATATTCGTCCCGGTCGGCGAAGCGCAGCATCTTCATGTCCTGCGCGGACCAGTACCGGCGGGGCTGCGCCGACCCGCCGGGGCCGAAGGTCAGCCGGTGGGCCGGCGGCAGGCGGCGGATGTGGCTGAAATAGGTGCCCTCGTGGTCTGCCACCAGATGGGCAAGCTGTCCCGCCACCCGCTCCAGGTCCAGGTCACGACGGACCCCCGGAATGTCGAGCAGCTGCCGGACGGAGGAGGCGAAGGCAAACCCTTGGGGCAGCCGGGCATAGAAGAGGGGCCGCCGGCCCGACGGGTCGCGGGCGCAGAACAGGGTGCGGTCGGACGTGTCCCATACGGCGAAGGCGAAGGCGCCGGACAGGTGGTGGACGCAATCCTCCTTCCATCGCTCAAACGCCCGCATGATCAGGGCGGAGTCCGACAGGGGTTGCTCCCGCGGGATGCCCAACGCGCCCCGCAGGTCCCCCCGTTCCGTCAACCAGGCGTCGGCCACCAGCACGAAACGCCCGCCGCCTCCAGTGACCGGTTGCCGCTCAAGGCTTTCCGCCGGCAGGAGGGGTTCCACCACGGCGCGAAGCTCCGCCTGGGATGAGCGCCACGCACCCCCTAATCCCGATAACCCCACCCCTCCCCGGTCGGCATCGGCCCGGTCCCTTGCGGCGAAGCTGGTGCCGACCGTCCCGCTGATGGTTGCCATGTCCGCTACCCCCGATCCAGGTGCCCCGGCCCGCGACCCCACCCCTTCCGGCGACCCAATAACCCGATTTTTCGGTCAGACCGCCGCAAAGCCTGGGAAAGAAGAATGGCCCCAGGCGGGGGAGGCTCCTCGTGCCTTCGCGAAGATGATGCAGAAGACAGGGGCGCTGGGTATGGCAGCTTTCGCGCTGCGGCATCTCTCAGGCGGAGTAATTCGCCTCGCCTCTGGACCCATGAAGGTCACCGGTACCACTGTCAGGCCAGAAATACTGCGATGCACCCACCTCGCTTCTTGGGAAGGGTAGAGCACGCGGAACGATCATGGGGGAGTCCTGAATGGCGGCGATGGATCTGGATACCGTCGTGGCGCAGTGCGCCGGCCTGGTTATGGCCGACATCGGGGGCAACCAGAAGGCCCTGATGGATGTGGAGACGGGCACCTATTTCGTGCTGAACCCGCTGGGCGCCGACATCTGGGCGCGGCTGGAAACGCCGCGCCGCGTCGCGGACTTGTGTGAGGAACTCTGCACCGCCTATGCCGTGGAGCGGGAGATTTGCCGGGCCGACACCCTGGCCTTCCTGGGGCGCCTGCAGCGGGACAACCTTGTCCGGGCCGACCATGCGCAAGCTTCGCAGGCTGCTTGACGTCACCGGCGCCGACCGCCGGCTGCTGGCGGAGGCGGTGGGGGAACTGGCCCGCGCCCGGGCCCGCATCCTCCTGGGACACCTGATGCGGCGCAAGCCCGACCTGGGCCGGCTGCACGGGGAGACGGGGGAGAGGCTGAGCCCGGCCCAGGAGCGTGAGGTCGCCCGTATCCGGTGGGCGGTGCGGGCCGCGGCCCGCCACGTGCCCTGGAACGCGGTCTGCCTGCCCCGGGCCATGGCGGCGAAGGCCATGCTGCGGCGGCGGGGCATCGGCTCTACCCTCTATCTCGGCGTCGCCCTACGGCCCGAGCCGGGGGTGCAGGGGCGGGCGGCGGCCCATGCCTGGTTGCGCGCCGGGGCTGTGGTGCTCACCGGGGAGGAGCACATGGACCAGTACACCTGTATCGCCAAGTTCTCCTGAGCAACCTTTATTAGTGGACGCGGCGCTCCGGCTTTTGCCGGCGCGCCGCTTTTTGTTCCTTCACTATAACTTCTATTCGGAACCGTCAGTCGCCGTATTTGGTATTATTTGGTACTTTCGGAGAGGCTCCGGATGGAAGATTGATGGTGACTTGGTTCTGTAGCAATTGAAACCTGCTTCTCCAACCCAACGGGAGCGTAACATGACTGAGAGCAAGATGGCCTGGGCCCGCCCGGACTATGAGAAGATCGACCTGATCGGCACCGAGGGTTCGTCCCTGCCGAACAGCGATGATGGTCAGACCGCCAACAACGCCTTCCCCAACCCGGGCGGGGCGTCCTGACGACCCTTCGGGGTCCGATGGCCTGAGGGATGATGGCAGGGCCGCACGGCCTTCCCACCATCCCGACCGCCGGCCGGGGCATCCCCCCGGCCGGCGTTTTTCTCTGTGGTTGGTCCACTGCCCCAGGGGCCCGGATGCTGTCCACCTTCGCGCCCGCCCTGCCCGACATCCCCGCCCGCCTGAGCCGGGAGCAGCGCCTGTTGGCCGCGCTCTGCCGGGGGGCGACGACATCGACCAAGCGATGCTTGCCGCCGCTGCCTATGGCGACGGGATCGACTTGGCCGCCTTTGACCTGGACGTGCGTCGCCAGAAGGTGATCCCGCGGGTTCATGAGCGGATCAGCGCCCTGCCCGCCCGTGGCCCCGACTGCCCCAGCCGCCGCTTCGCCCGCGAGTATGCCGGCAACGTGAACTGGAGCCTGCGGCTGGTGAAGGAGCTGCTGGCCGCGACCCGCATGCTGCGTGAGGCCGGTATCCCTTCGGTGCCCATGAAGGGCGTGTCCCTGGCCCAGCAATGGTACGGCAGCCTGGCCGCCCGCACGGCCGGTGACGTGGACCTGCTGGTCGCGCCGGAGCATGGAAACAAGGCGGAGCGGCTGTTCCGCGAGGCCGGCTACCTGCCCTGGGAGAACCCGGTCGACCCGGAAGACCGCCTGCCCGAGCGGCTGCGCTATGAGGAGGCGTTCCGCAACCCCCGCACCGGCGTGCTGGTGGAACTGCATTTCCGCCTGAACCACAACCCCAACCTGATGCCCCTGCCCTTCGCGGGATCTGGGCCGAGGCCGAGCCCCTCGCCATCGGGGGGGAGACGATCCGCGTCATGGGCGACGCGCACCAGTTCGCCTACCTCTGCGTCCACGGCGCCCGGCATGAGTGGAGCCGCCTGCAATGGGTCTGCGACCTGGACCGCATGCTCCGGGCCAAGCCTGACGATGCGGGGTCCTGGCTGGCCACGGCCGACCGGTTGGGCGTGGGCGGCCCCGTCATCCAGGGCATGGTCTTCGCCAACGCCCTGCTGGGCAGCCCCATCCCCGACGCGGCCCGGGCCAGGGCGGAGCAGGTGGCCAGCGTGCGTTACCTGTTGGCCCATGGCGCCCAGCACCTGTTCCGCCGCCAGCGCAAGCCGGAGCGGCGGTCGGGCGACCCGCGCACCTCGGCGACCCTGTACATGATGTGCCTGAGCCCCCGACCCGCGTATCTTGCGTTCGAGTTCAGCTCACGGGTGCGGGAGTTCGGGAAGGAAGTGCTGCCCCGCCGGGTCGCCCGGACCATCGGGGCGGGCTGAGCCATGGCCCGCATCCTGCCCCTCCGCCGCGTGGACGGCGAGGACGGCGTGTTCGCCTTCGCCCGCGCCCTGGCGGGCCAGGCCCGGCACAAGCTGGCCATCGCCCTGACCCTGCTGCTGCTGGGCGGGTTGATGGAAGGGCTATCGCTGCTGGTCTTCATCCCTGCCCTGGAACTGGCCGGCCTGTCGGAGACGCGGTCCGGCCTGGGGGCTGCCCTGTCACGGGCGCTGGACGCGGTGGGCCTGCCCGCCACCCTGTCCGGCGCGCTGCTGGCCTGCTTCCTGCTGATCACCCTGCGCAGCATCTTCGTCTCGGTCAAGAACGTCTACCTGACCCGGCTGGTGGTGGAGTTCACCGACCATATGCGCGGCTCCCTGTACCGCAGCCTCGCCGCGGCGCGCTGGTCCGGCATCGCCCGCCTGCGCACAGCCGACATCAACCACATGCTGACCAACGACGTGCAGCGCATCGAGGGCGCCACCAACGCCCTGTTGCAGCTCACCAACTCCCTTGCCATGGCGGCGGTGTACCTGGCCATCTCCCTGCTGGTGGCGCCGCTGGCCACGGCGGTGGTGATGCTGAGCGGCCTTGCCATGTTCGCCATCCTCTACCCGTTGCGCCGCCGCGTGGTGCGCAGCGGCATGGCGGTGGGGGAGAGCCGGCAGGAGCTGTTCCGCACGGTCAGCGAGTTCCTGGGCGGGCTGAAGGTTGCCAAGAGCTTCCAGGCCGAGGCCCGCTATGTCGGGGAGTTCCAGGGCGCCCTGGACCGGGTGAAGGCGGCCACCTTCTCCGTCTCCCGCCTGCAACAGGCCAGCGCGCTGCTGTTCCAGGTCATGGGCGCCGCCGCCCTCTGCGGCTTCCTCTATGTGGGGCTGGAGGTGCTGGCCCTACCGGCGGCAGAGCTGCTGGTGCTGGTGATCCTGTTCGCCCGGCTGTCGCCCCTGTTCGGCCAGGCGCAGAGTTCGTTGCAGGGCTTCCTGTTCATGGTGCCGTCCTTCCGCGCCGCCCGCGCCCTGCAACGCCGCCTGGCCGCGGACCCGGAGGCCGCCACCGCGTCGGCCGGCCGGGCACCCCTGCCCGCCCTGTCCCGGGCCGTGCGGTTCGACCGGGTGGGCTTCGGCTATCCGGGCAACGAGCCCATCCTGAAGGACCTTTCCTTCAGCATCCCCGCGGGCCAGGTCACCGCCTTGGTGGGTCCGTCCGGCAGCGGCAAGACCACCATCGCCGACCTGGTCATGGGCTTCCTCAGCCCCTCCGCCGGGACGATCAGCATCGACGGCGTGCCCCTGGGCCCGGAGACGCTGCGCGCCTGGCGGGCACAGGTGGCCTATGTCCCGCAGGAGACCTTCCTGCTTTGCGACACGGTGCGGGCCAACCTGAAGCTGGCCGCCCCGGATGCCACGGACGCGGAGCTGTGGCATGTCCTCTCCCTCGCCTCCGCCGAGCTGCTGGTCCGGCGCCTGCCGCAGCAGCTCGACACGCTGGTGGGGGAGCGGGGGACACGCCTGTCGGGCGGGGAGCGGCAGCGCATCGCCCTGGCCCGCGCCCTGCTGCGCAAGCCGAGCCTGCTGATCCTGGATGAGGCCACAAGCGCCCTGGACGGGGACAGCCAGGCCGCCATCGCCGCCGCCATCGCCGGCCTGCGCGGCAGCCTGACCGTGGTCACCATCGCCCACCGCCTGTCCATGATGGCCTTCGCCGACACGGTGGTGATGGTGGAGGACGGCAAGCTGGTGGAGACCGGCCCCTTCCAGCAACTGGCCCGCGACCCCGCCAGCCGCCTGTTCCGGGTGGTGCAGGTGGAACAGGCCGGGCGGCTGGCCGTGGGGGCTTAGACCCGTTTCCCGCAGGCTGGAAACGGGTCTAGCCTTTCGTGTTCCTCACACGCCGGCACCGCATCCGCGGCTTGGCTTACGCGGGCATGGGCCCGCGCGGCGGCAGTCGCCGCCGGAGCGTGTTTACGGTCAGCGTAAACACGCTCTAATCCCCGGTCAGTCGCGCCACCCGCCCCTGCCATAGGCAGAGCAGCGGCACCACACCCAGCTCCAGGCCCAACCCGACCAGGTGCGGCAGGGTCGGCGCACCGTGGAACAGCAGGGACAACAGCCGCCCCAGCCCGCCCAGCACCACCAGCGCCGTGCCCAGACGGAACGCCGCCCCGCGCCGTTCGATGGCGGCACGGTACAGGCGAACAGCAAGCCCACCCCCAGGAAGATGCCGGATAGGTAGCGGTAGTGGCTGTCCAGGTCCGGCGGGGTTCCCGGCCCCTCTCCCACCATGGCCGGCCCCACCAGCACACCCGCCAGCCCTGCCGACAAGGGCACGAGGCAGAGCAGGGCCACCACCGCCTGCAACAGGCGCCGTTCCGCCCGGAAGGAAGTTCCCGGCTGCCCAGGGGCCATGCTTTACTCCTTCCGGTCGCGCCCTACCTTCCGGCCCATGATGCCAGAGACCACCCGCCGCCGTCGCCCCTCGCCCCTCCGCCTGCTGGTCCTGGCGGCCGGGGCGATTGCGCTGGCGGGCTGCAACGCCCTGCTGAACGGCACGGTACCGGGGGATGGCTACGCGGTCAGCCGCGACCTGGCCTATGGCGACGGGCCGCGCCGCACCCTGGACCTGTACGTGCCCGACGGGGCGCCGGCGGACGCGCCGCTGCTGGTGTTCATCTATGGCGGGTCCTGGGACAGCGGGTCCAAGGGCATCTACCCGTTCGTCGGCCAGGCATTCGCCTCCCGCGGCTATGTCACGGCCATCCCGGACTACCGGGTCTATCCGGAGGTCCGCTTCCCCGGCTTCATCGAGGACGCGGCCGCCGCCACGGTCTGGGTGGAGCGGGAGGTGGCGAAGCGCCGGGGCGCCCGGCCGCGGGCGGTGTTCCTGGCCGGCCATTCCGCGGGCGCCCACATCGCCCTGATGCTGGCCCTGGACCCCACCTGGATCATCAGGGCGGGCGGCGACGCCTGTGTCCAGCCCGCGGCGGCGGTGGGCTTGGCCGGCCCCTACGACTTCCTGCCCCTGACCAGCGAGCGGTTGAAGCAGGTTTTCGGCCCCGGTCCCGCCGGGCCGGAGACGCAGCCCATCAGCTTCGCCGGCGGCGGCGACCCGCCCTTGCTGCTGCTGCACGGCACCGACGACGACACGGTCCTGCCCCGCAACGCCGAACGCCTCGCCGCCGCGGTGAACGCCGCCGGGGGGCAGGCCACGGTGAAGCTCTATGACGGCGTCGGCCACATCCGCATCGTCGGCGCCTTGCAGTACCGCCTGCGCTTCCTGGCGCCCGTGCTGGACGATGCGGATGGGTTCCTGAAGTCGGTGCCTGCATGCCACCGTAGGTCGGATTAGCGAAGCGTAATCCGACATCATCCCGGCGTCGTCGGATTACGGTGCTTCGCACCTAATCCGACCTACACACCCACATACCCCATCCCGACCAGCCACAGGCTGGCCAGCACCGTGCTGGACAGGGTCATGGGGATGCCGCAGCGGGCATGCTCGGCGAAGGACAGGCGCACCCCGACGGCCGCGGCGCGCTCCGCGACGATCAGGTTGGCCATGCTCCCGGTCAGCAGCAAATTGCCCGCCAGGGTGCTGAGCACCGCCAAGGCGTAGAGGGCGCCATCCGAAGGGTCCGGCCAGACCTGCATCAGCAGGGCGACGGCGGGGACGTTGCCGATGCTGTTGCTGGCCAACAAGGACAGGGGCGCCAGCACAGCCAGTCTTTCCAGCGGCAGGCCCGCCGCGGCCATGTCGCCCACCACCTGACCGGGCAATCCCGTGTCCGCCAAGGCGCGCGTAACGACGAACAGGGACGCGAACAGCAGCAACAGGTGCCAGTCCACCAGCCCCAGCATGCGCCGGCTGCCCAGCTTGCGGCTGACCAGCATGCAGGCGGCCACGGCCAACACGCCTTGTTCGTGGGGCAGCGGCGTGGCGAACAGGGCCAGCAGGGCGAGCGTGCCCAGCGCCCCCTTGCCCAACTGCCAGCGGTCCAGCTCCGGCACCGCCACCGGCGCCCCCGCCCCACCCGGGCAGACCAGCCGCCCCCGCCAGACGCGGGCGACGGTCACGTACACGCACCCCAGCGCCAGCAGGGCCGGCACCCCGCAGGCCGCCAGGAAGGGCCAGAAGCCCAGGCCCCCCACCTGCCCGATCAGGATGTTCTGCGGGTTGCCGATCAGCGTGGCGGCAGAACCGGCATTGGCCGCGCCCGCGAGGGCGATCAGGTAGGGCCGCGGGTCCAGACCCCGCGCCGCCAGCCCGGCACAGAGCAGCGGCGTCATGGCGAAGACCACCACGTCGTTTGCCAGCACGGCGGACAAAGCCCCACCGGTCAGCACCACCAGCCCCAACAGCGCCTCTGGGCTGCGCCGGGCCCGGGCCACGCGGTCGGCGCACCAGCCATAGAAGCCCGCCAGCTCGAACTGGGCGGACAGGACCATCAGGCCCAGCAGGATGAACAGGGTGGGGAAGTCCACCGCCGCCACCAGGGCCCGGTCATCCATCACCCCCGCCAACAGCAAGGCGATGGCGCCCAGCAGCGCGATGCCGGTGCGGTCCACCTGCAAGCCCGGCAGGCGCCCCAGGGCCATGCCGAGATAGACCAGGGCAAATACGGTCAGGACCAGGGCTGTCATGGGAAGGTGGGCGTGGCGGGCGGTGGAGCCCCAGCCCTACGCCGCCCGCCGGGGTCTCCGCAAGCCCAACGGGCGTTCGGAATGGCTCCCGTCAAGGATCGGGCTGGAACCCGCCCCTGCGTCCCCTCCTGCCGAAAGGGAAAGGCCGGGAGGGAAGTTGTGCGGCTTTCGAATTCGAAAGTTCATTGGAAGGGGCGCCTGTCCTGGTCCGGCCTCCCCAGCCCTTGGGTGATGGAAAGGAACGGCACCGCATGGCGCCTTCCCCCAGCCTGATCCAACGTCCGTGCCGGAGGGCCGGCGTGTCAGCGCTCCCCAGCGCCACCAACCCGTCTTCAAGCCGCGCCGGGTCGAAGGGCGGCAGGGCGGCCACGCCGTCGGCATCCAGCCGGGTGCGCAGCCCGTCCCCTTCAGCGTCCAGCCGCACCTCGCCCCGGTGCAGCAGCACCGGCCGGGCGCCTGCGCCCTGGAACCCCTCGGTTGCCAGCACCAAGGCCCGCACGGCGCCGGTCCGCCGGTCCACCAGCACGTCGGCCACCTGCCCCACCGGCTGCCCTTCCGCCGTATAGACCGGTTTGCCCACCAGGTTCTCCGGCAGGGCCGCGTCGGCCATGGGCGCCTGGTCGGGCCCGGACAGGGCGTCCGGGCCCGTGGCCGCCACCAGGGTGGGCGCCAGGACCAGGGCGCCCGCCAGCATCAGGTCCGGCCGGCGGATCATCGCCGCTACTGCCCCGGCCGCGCCTGGCCCACCGTGGGGCCGTTCATCTCAAAGGTCGGCGCCTGGGCCATGTCGGCGGCCGTGAAGGGCACGGCCAGCGCCCCGCCATCCACCGGCCGGATCGCCTCCCACGGCACCAGCACCTGCCGCCCGCCACCCAGCGCGACCACGGCGTGGGAGACGCCGCCGCCCCGCGGGTCGATCAACAGGTCGGCCACGGTGCCCAGGGCGGACCCGGCGGAATCCACCACCGCCTTGCCCAGGACGGAGCCCAAGGCCGCGTCCCCGGCGGCCAGGGCACCCACGGCGGACTGCGCATCATCCTGCGGTGGCAGGGCGGCGGTCTCCGTCCCTGACTGGGGTGCCGGGGTGCTCGGGTCGGTGATCTGGCCCGGGTCGGTCATGCCCAGGGCCGGGCCGGTCTTGTCCGCGGCGTCGCCGGTCCGGGTCTCGGGCGTTAAGGCGGCATGGTGGACATCGGCGACATAGGCATCCAACTGCCGTTCCGCCTCCGCCAGGGTCCAGGCAGCGGCGCGGCGCTGCTCCAGCACGTCGCCCGTGTCGCCTGCCGCCTCGGCCACCGCCGACTTGGCCGAGCGCAGGGCCTGCAGGGTCTGGTCCCAGCTCTGCCGCACCTGGGGCGACTGGCTGGTGTCCGTCCCGCCTTCCAGCGTGGCGGTGAGCTTGTCCAATACCTCGGTGGTCAGCCGGCTCACCTCTGCCGGGTCACCGCCTGGTGTGCGGGCCATGGTGTCGAAGACTTCCCGCGCCTCCGCCAGGGCGGCGCGGCCCTGGAGCAGCGAGGCCGCGGGGCTGCCCTCCGGCAGGCCGCCGGCCAGGGTGCCCGGCTGGTCGGCTTCCGTCGGGGCGCGGGGCAGCAGGATCACCTCGTTCCGGCGTTGCGGCGCCCGGAGCGTCTCCGCCTCCGCCGGCGGGGCAGGCAGGATGATGATGTTGTTGCGGCGTTGCGGCGCGGTCAGGCCGGTCCCGCTGTCCGGGGAGCCCTGGGCCGGGACCGGCGGGCTTTCGGGGGTGGCCTGCGCCCAGGCCGCGGGGGCGAGGGCTGCGAGGGCGAGCGCCAGGGTGGTGGCACGGGGAAGGCGGCGCATGGGGATGGCTCCCACTGGGGTCTTCGGGGGATTCCCCTCTCAACCCCACGCACCGCCCACGGTTCCGGTGACAAGCTGGTGTCAGGGATGGGCGGGGCGCACTATCCGCCCCGTCCATCCCGTGATCGACGGCGGATCAGGCCGCCTCGGCCGCCAAGTCCAGCATGTTCAGGGTCGTGCCCTCCCGCGCGGCGAAGGTGCCGGCGAACTCCCGCCGAGCCTCCCGCTCCAGTCCGGCCATGAAGGCATCGTCATGGTCCGGGTCGTGGTGGAACAGGCAGAGCTGCTTGGCCCCCGCCTCCTTCGCCAGCGCCACGCCCTCGTTCCAGGTGCTGTGGCCCCAACCACGGCGGGTGGCGAACTCCTCCTCCGTGTAGGAGGCGTCATAAACCACCAGGTCCGCGCCCTCGATCAGGGCCAGGATGTTCTCATCCCGCTGGCCGGGGATGTGCTCCGTGTCGGTGACATAGCAAAAGGCCTTGCCGCCATGCTCGATCCGGTAACCCACGGCCCCGCCCGGATGGTTCAGCGAAGCGGTCTTCACCGTTACCCCTGGGGCCAGGTCGAGCTGGTCGCCGGTATGCAGGTTCTCGAAGCTCATCTCCGCCCGCATGGTGGTCAGCGGCACGGGGAACAGCGGCGATTCCATGCAGGTGGACAGCACCTGGCCGATGCAGTCGCAGCCCTTCAGGTCGCGCGCCATGATGCGCAGGCGGAAGTCGGGCCGGTAGCCCGGCTCGAAGAAGGGGAAGCCGTTGATGTGGTCCCAATGCGCGTGGGTCAGCAGCAGCGTGGCATCGCGCACCCCGTCCTTCAGGAAGCGTTTGCCCAAGCTGCGCAGGCCGGTGCCCGCGTCCAGCACCAGCACCTTGCCGCCCACCCGGACCTCCAGGCAGCTGGTATTGCCGCCATAAGCCAGGTGGGAGGGCGACGGGCACGGGAAGGTGCCGCGCACACCCCAGAACTTGACGTTGAACTCCATTTCCGCCCCTTGGCCCGGCGGGATCGCCGTGCCGTCTGAGATCCAGGCGTCGGCCACGGGGGCCCACACCGACTGGAAACGTTCCAGAATTTAGGCGTTTCCGCTACGCCCTTGTGTGACGGGGCGCACAGGGGGCACCGCGAATCCATGACCCCTGCCCCGCACTTGCGGGGGTTTTCCACGGGGTGGAAGCGCCTAGGCCACAGGACCACCCTGGGGCAACGCCCCGCCCCCGGCCTTTGATCCAGAACGGGGAGATCAGCACGCCGCCATGTGGCTTGGCGGAATCACCGTCTCAGCCGGTGATCCAGCCGCTCATCCTCCAGCCCCGCCGGTTCCTGGTGGATGGTGAACTCCGCCGTGGGGAAGGCAGCGCGGAGGTGCTGTTCGATGTCGTCGGTGATGTCGTGGGCGCGGGCCAGGGTCAGGTCGGGGTCCAGTTCCAGGTGGAACTCGATATGCTCCCCCGTGCCGGTGGAGCGGGTGCGCAGGTCATGCAGGCCGCGGGCTTCCGGATGGGACAGGACCACCTCCCGCACCCGCTTGCGTTCCGAATCCGGCAGTTCCCGGTCCATCAGCACGCCGAGGGAGCGCATGGCGATCCGGCTGGCCCCCACACCAGGAACAGGGCGATGCCCAGGGCGAAGACCGGGTCCCAGAAGGCTTGGCCGGTCGCGGCGGTGACGGCCAGGGCCGCGATCACCGCCAGGTTCATGAACACGTCGCCGCTGTAGTGCAGGCTGTCCGCGTCGATGGCCATGGAACCGGTGTGCCGGATCACCCAGCGCTGGAACAGCACCAGCGCACCGGTCAGGGCGATGGCCAGGATCATCACGGCGATGCCGGCCTCCGCCTGCTCCACCGGCCTTGGGTCCGCCAGCCTGCCGATGGCCTCATACCCCAGGAAGACGCCGGAGCCGGTGACGAAAGCCGCCTGGGCCAGGCCCGCCAGGGGTTCCGCCTTGCCATGGCCGAAGCGGTGGCTGCTGTCCGGTGGCTGCAGGGCCTGGGCCACGCCCAGAGGGTGACCAGCGAGGCCAGCAGGTCCACCGAACTGTCGATCAGCGAGGAAAGGATGGCCACCGACCCGGTGTGCAGGTAGCTGCCCAGCTTGGCCGCGATCAGCGTCAGCGCCACGGCCACGCTGGCATAGGTGGCGCGCCGCCGCCAGCGGTTGGCCGTCACCGGGTCCAAGGTGGACATGCCTTCCGCCATCCTCAGGGGTACAGCCGGGCCGTGGCCCAGCCGGCGCCATCGCGGGTGAAGGTGATGCGGTCGTGCAGCCGGAATTCCCGGTCCTGCCAGAACTCCAGGTAGTCCGGCACCAGCCGGTAGCCGGCCCAGTGGGTCGGGCGGGCACGTCCTTGCCCTCATGCTCCGCCGTCAGGGCGGCGATGCGCTGCTCCAGGGTCGCGCGGCTGTCCAGCGGGCGGGACTGTTGCGAGGCCCAGGCGCCGATCTGGCTGCCACGGGGGCGGGAGGCGAAATAGGCATCCGCCTCCGCGTCCGTCACCCGCTCCACCGGGCCCTCCACCCGCACCTGGCGGCGCAGGCCCTTCCAGTGGAAGTTCATGGCGGCCACGCCGGTGGCGTCCAGGTGCTGGCCCTTGCGGCTCTGGGTGTTGGTGTAGAAGACGAAGCCCCGGTCATCCAGCCCCTTCAGCAGCAGCACCCGCACGCTGGGACGCCCCTCCGGGCTGACGGTGGCCAGGGCGAAGGCGTTGGGGTCGTTGACCTCCGTCCCCTCGGCCTCCTTGAACCAGGCCTGGAAAAGCTCAAATGGGTCGGTGGCGGCAGCAATGTCCATGGCCATGCTCTTCGTCATAGTTGTGCCTGATTTGCCGCCGAGGATAAGCGACACAAGGTTGATGTCCATGCCCGCCGCAGCATGGCTGCATCCGCCGCCGGGGTGGCGGCAGGGGCGCCGGGGCCGGCGGGGTGGCTCTTGAGAGAGGCTGTTGAGATGATCCGCAAGTTCGTTGCCGTCGCCGCGGTGGCCGCCCTGCTGACCGGGTGCCAGACCTATGGCGGGCAGAAGCAGACCGGCGGCGCCCTGCTGGGCGGCTTGGCTGGCGGCCTCGCCGGGTCGCAGATCGGCGGCGGCGAGGGCCGGCTGTGGGCGACGGGTGCCGGCGTGCTGCTCGGCGCGCTGATCGGGTCGGAGGTGGGGTCGTCGCTTGACCGCGCCGACCAGCAGGCGCTGGAGCGCAACACCCGCGTGGCTTGGCAGCCCAGCACCCCCGTGGGCCAGCCCATCGTCTGGGACAACCCCAACAACGGCAACCGCGTGGTCGTGACCCCGACGCGCGAGGGCCCCACCAACTATGGCAGCTACTGCCGCGAGTTCCAGCAGACCATCATCGTCGGTGGCCGCAGCGAACAGGCCTATGGCACCGCCTGCCAGCAGCCTGACGGCAGCTGGAAGATCGTCGGCTGATCCCATAGCAGTCGCCGTTGGCCGTGACCGGGGTTCCTGTCGACAGGAACCCATGTCGCGATCGGGCACGGAATGGCAGACCCCCGGCGGCAGCGATGCCGCCGGGGGTTGTCTTTTCGGGGGCGCTGCCAAGGTAAGGATTGGAAACCATCCGGTCCGCTTGACCCCACCGTGTCGCGGCGTAGGATGCGGGCAGTGATTCTCCAGAATTTGCGGTGACCATGCGCGATCCATACCTAGTCCTGGGTGTCGGGCGGACAGCGACCGCCGATGACATCAAGGCGGCATATCGGCGCCTGGCCAAGCAGTACCACCCGGACCTGAACCCCGGCCGGGCCGACATCGAGCTGAAGTTCAAGGAAGTCAACGCCGCCTACAGCCTGCTGTCGGACCCGGAGAAGCGTGCCCGCTTCGACAAGGGGGAGATCGACGCGTCCGGGGCGGAGCGGCCGGACCGCAGCTTCCGCCGGGCCTATGCCGGGGCGGGTGCCGGCCGGGCCGGCGGGGCGGATGATCCGTTCAACTTCGGTGACGATCCCTTTTCCGACATCTTCGGCGCCGGCCGCCGCCGCTATGGCGCCCATTCCGCCGGGGTGAAGGCCAAGGGGGCGGACGTGGCCTATTCGGTCACGGTGCCCTTTGCCGACGCCTGCCTGGGCACCAAGCGCCGCCTGTCCCTGTCCACGGGCAAGAGCATCGACGTGGTGATTCCCCCGGGCACAAGGGACCAGAGCAAGCTGCGGCTGAAGGGCCAGGGCCTTGCCGGCCTGGGCGGCGCCGGGGCCGGTGACGCCATCGTGGAGGTCCATGTGGACCCCCACCCCCACTTCACCCGCCGTGACGACGACATCCACCTGGACGTGCCGGTGACCCTGGCGGAGGCGGTGCTGGGCGCCACCATCAAGGTGCCGACCCTGGACGGCCAAGTGGCGGTGAAGGTGCCGAAGGGCGCCAACACCGGCACGGTGCTGCGCCTGAAGGGCAAGGGCGTACCCAACCCGGAGCGCAAGGTGAACGGCGACCAGTATGTGAAGCTGGTGGTCGTCCTGCCGGACCGGCCGGACGCGGAACTGACCGGCTTCATTGAGAAATGGGCCAAGACGCACGAGTATGACGTCCGCCGCAAGGCGGGCCTGGGCTGATCGGGACCACGCCGATGCGCCCCGCCCCGCCCTCGCCCCAGTTGCTCGCCTGGCTCCAGGCCGGGTTGGCGGCCCAGAAGGCCGGGCGGTCGGCGGAGGCCGAGTCCCTGTACCGGCGCGTCCTGGCCGTGGACCCCCGCAACCCCGACGCCCTACAGCTTCTGGGGTTGGCGGCCAAGGCCGCCGGGCGGCCGGCGGAAGCGGTGGAGCTGATGCGCCGCTCCCTGGCGGCCCAACCCAGCCAGCCCCATGTGCACAACAATCTGGGCAATCTGCTGCTGGATGTGGGCCGCCCGGCGGATGCCCTGGCCAGCTATGACCAGGCGGTGTCCCAGAACCCCGGTTATGCCGAGGCCCATTTCAACCGATCCAAAGCCTTGGAGACCCTGGGCCGCCCAGCCGACGCGGAGGCCGCCCTGCGCACAGCCCTGCGGCTGAAGCCGGACTATGGGGCGGCGCTGACCAACCTGGGCGTGCTGCTGGTCCGGCTGGAGCGCTTCGCCGAGGCGGAGGCGACTTACCGCAAGGCCCTGTCCCTGGGCTCCCCCTCCCCCGCCTGCTGAACAACCTGGGCCTTGCCCTGAAGCACCAGGGGCGGCAGGCGGATGCGGTGGCCTTCTATCGCCAGGCCTTGTCCGCGGCGCCGGACCTGCCCGAGGTCTGGCACAATCTGGGCAACGCCCTGTCCGGCCTGGACCGGCATGAGGAGGCCATCGAGGCCTATCGCCGGGCCTTGTCCCTGGACCCGTTCAACCGGGACACCCACGCCAACCTGAACAAGCTGCTCTGGCAGTTGGGCCGGCATGGGGAGGTGCTGGAGTCCTACCGCGCCGCCAAGCGGGCCGCCCCTGACCGGGCCGACGTGCTGGAGATGGCGGCGGAGGCGGAGGCCCATTTCGGCCGGCCAGAGGAGGCCCTGGCGGACGTGGACCGGGCGCTGGTGCTGGCACCGGACTCGCCCGCCGTGCGGCATACCCGCGGCAACGTGCTGCTGCGCCAGGACCGCCCCGCTGAGGCATTGGCCGATTTCGAACGGGGGTTGGCCGCCGCTTCCGACTCAGCCGCCCTGCTCCGCGGCGCGGGTGAGGCGGCGCTGGCTGCCGGTGACCCGGATAAGGCGCTGGCCTATGCCCGCCGCCTCGCCACCCTGGCGCCGACGGACCAGCTCGCCTATGCCCAACAAGCCCTGGCCTTGCGGCTGAAGGGAGATGCCGGGGAAGCCTATATCAACGATTACGACCGGCTGGTGGGGGTGCTGGACCTGCCGCCGCCGCCTGGCTTCGCCGACATGGAGGCGTTCAACCGTGACCTGCTGGCGGCCCTTCAGACCCTGCACACGACCAAGCATGAACCCATAGACCAGACCCTCCGCCACGGCACCCAGACGGCGGAGACGCTGTTCGGCCGCCAGGGGCTGCCGCCTGTCGTCGGCGTGCTGCAGCGCTCGCTTGAACAGGCCATCACCGGCTGGATCGCCACCCTGCCCGACGACAAGGCCCATCCGTTCCTGGGACGCAAGACAGGGGGCATCCGCATCAGCGGGTCCTGGTCGGCCCGCCTGCATGACCAGGGATACCACACCGACCATGTCCACCCGGCCGGCTGGCTGAGCGCCTGCTACTATGCGGAGGTTCCAGACGCCGTGGCCGACGAGAAGGCCAAGCAGGGCTGGATCAAGTTCGGGGAACCCAACATGGGGCCGCGCCTGCGCCTGCCCTGGGTCCGCGCCGTGCAACCCCGGCCCGGGCGGCTGGTGATCTTCCCCAGCTATGTCTGGCACGGCACCATCCCGTTCCACGGTCCCCAGCACCGGACCACCGTGGCCTTCGACATGGTCCCCGCCTGACCACCCTTCCGTGACGGCAAGAAAAAAGCGGCATGGTTCCCCATGCCGCTTCTTCTTTGACTCCGGTCCCCGGAACCCCGGCAGGGCTTGTGGCACCTGCCGGGGACGCGGGATGGTCGGCGACGATCAGAACTTGATGGTCGCGCCGACATAGAACTGCCGGCCCAGCACGTCGTAGGCGTTCGGGTCGGTGTTGCCGTCCGGGGAGTTGTCGAACACCGGCGGCTTCTTGTCCGCCAGGTTCTTGATGCCGCCGAACAGGTCCACCTGCTCCACCACCGCCCAGCGGAAGGAGACGTCGTGGTACCAGAACGTCTTCACGCCGCTGTAGCCGCCATCCTCGAAGTCGGGGATGTTGCCCTGGTTGTCCATCTTGTCGATGAACTGGGTGTTCCAGGTCAGCGTCACCGGGCCGATGTCATAGGCCAGCCGCAGGTTGGCCTTCCACTCCGGCAGGGTGGCGGAGATGTTGTAGGCGCCGGCGGTGCCGATGTACTCGATGCCGTCCAGCTTGTAGCTGTCGACCCAGGTGACGTTCAGGCCCACGTCGAACTTCTCACCGAAGATGCCGGTGTCGCCGACCATGTCGGCCACCGGGATCTTGTAGTTGATGCCGACGTCGATGCCCGAGGTCTTCAGGGAGGACACGTTGCCCAGGGTGCCGCGGGCCTTCAACTCGCCCGTCGCGTCACGGAACACCTTGTCGCCGATCAGCGGATCGCGGCAAGCGGCGCTGGTCTGGTCGAGGCTGGCGAAGCAGGCAGCCACGATGCCGGCGATGCCGCCCTCGATGGTGCCGATATAGTCCTTCACCTTGATGCTGTAGTAGTCGACGGTCAGGTCCAGGTCCGGGACGAAGTCCGGCTGGAACACGCCACCGATGGTGTAGGTGTCGGACGTCTCTTCCTTCAGGTTCCGGTTGCCGAAGAAGAACGCCTCGATCTGGCTGTTCGGCTGCACGAAGTTCGCGGCGACCGGGTCGAAGCCCAGCTGCTGCGTGCAGAACGCCCGGGTCGCCGCGGAGATGGTGCGGACGGCGCCGGTGTTGACGTTGCGGGTCGAGCAGGGATCGGTGATGGCCGGGAAGCCCTGGTCGCCGTTCTGGAACAGCTCGAACACGTTCGGCGCGCGGCTGGCGCGCTGGTACATGCCGCGGAAGCGGACGCCGTCCACCGGGGCCCACTCACCGCCCAGCTTGTAGCTGGTGACGCTGTCGATCGAGGAGTAGTCGGAGTAGCGGACGCCCAGTTCCAGGCCGACATACTTGGCGAAGGGAACGTCGGCGATCAGCGGAACCACGGCCTCGGCATAGATTTCCGAGACGTCGTACTTGCCGTCCACCGGCTGCTCGGCGTTGAAGCCGAAGATGTCGCCCGCCGCCTTGGCCGCGTCCGGCGTATAGGTCAGCGTGTCCTCGCGGTACTCGACACCGACCGCGACGCCCAGGTCGCCCGCCGGCAGCTCGACCACGGAGCCGGAGACGTTGGCGTTGATGGTGTAGCGCTCATACACCGTCAGGTCGGAGATGTTCAGGCGGATGTAGTTCGCGCCGGCCGGGCTGATGGAACCGGTCGGGCCGAAGAAGTTGATCGGCACGCAGCCGGGAGCCAGGCGCAGGACGGCCGCACCGCAGCTGGTGGTGCTGGCAGCGTTCAGCGCGGCAGCCACGCGGGAGCGGGAGACGTCGTTCAGGATCTGGTCGCGGAACTCGGTGCGGCCATAGCCGAAGAACGTGTCGGCCCTCCAGCCGCCCGGCAGCTCGGCCTCGAAGCCGAAGTTGCCCTGGAACAGCTTGGAGGAGCTGTCCTGCACGCGCGCACCCACCTCTTCCATGCGGCGGCGCATGATGACGGGGGCGTTCGGGTCCGGACGGGCCGCCAGCGCGGCGCGCACGGTCGGGGACAGGAACGGGTTGTTGGCCGGGACCAGGGCGCCGGTCAGCGGGGTGGGGGCCAGCTGGGCGCCGCGGCGGCTGTCGCTGTAGAAACCCTCACCGGTGAACTGCAGCCAGTCCGTCACGTCGTAGTGGCTGAGGAAGGCGGCGGTGATGCGCTCGGCCGGGGACTGCAGGTTGTTGACCGGGGCGAAGTTGTACCGGTCGGTGCTGGGGCCCAGGTCCAGGTCGTTACAGAAGCCGCGGACAGACCCGTCGGCATTGAAGGTCAGGTTGGTCGAGGCCGCGGCCGGGCAGCCGGCGTTGGTCGGGCGCGACGGGAACGGGTTCAGCGGGACGTTGTCGAACCGGGCGCGGCCGGTGGCCGAACCGCCGGCATTGCTGATGCGGGCCCAGTCGCGGTCCGCGCCCAGGACGCGGTTGCGGTCATAGTGCGACGCGAAGGCGGTCACGTTGCCGCGGCCGTTGTCGAAGTTCGCGCCGATGATCATGGAGTTGTCGATCTGGCGCCCATCACCTTCCTCGGTGATGTTGTACTGGCTGTTGAACTCCAGACCCTCGAAGTCGTCCTTCAGGATGAAGTTCACCACGCCGGCCAGCGCGTCGGAGCCGTACACCGCGGAGGCGCCGCCGGTCACCACCTCGACACGCTCGATCAGGCGGGCCGGGATGTTGTTCAGGTCGACCGAGGAGCTGCCCTTGGTGGACGGGTTGAAACGGCGGTTGTTCACCAGCACCAGGGTGCGGGAAGCGCCGAGGCCGCGGAGGTCGACCGTGGCCGTGCCATCCGAGGGGTTGTTCGACGCGGCGGTGAAGCCCGGGACCACCTGCGGCAGGGTGTTCAGCACCTGCTCGACGGCCAAGCTACCGGTGGCCTGGATCTGCTCGGACGTCACGGTGGACACCGGGCTGTTCGCCACGAAGTCCTGGCGCGCGATGCGCGAGCCGGTGACCACGATCTCCTCGAGGTCGGAGGCCTGCTGCGCCTGGGCGGCCGGGGCGACGGCGAACACACCCAGCGCGGCGCTGGCCAGCAGCGCGGCGCGGACGGACCGAGACTTCATCACGGATTGCTTCATGTATGTCGTTCCCTTATCGCGATGCCGTCTGGTGCGGCATCTGATCGGGTAGCCCGGCCTAGGCCGGTGCTGCCCATCGGTCGAGGCATGGCGACGCGGAGGAGGAAAGCCCCACCCGTTCGCATACCTGCTTTCCCGATTTAGCGGAGAGAACGACGATCTTTCAAATACCCCTACCCATTCGAGGTGAAGATTACGGGGAACCGTTGCACTTTTGCAATTCAATGCCTCCCCTAAGTAGCGGCACGGCCGGGGCGCCGCCGCTTCGGCCTATGTCTCGTCCCTTCAGGGCCGCGCTTGGCACAGGGCCTCATGAATTGTCATCTTCCTCGAACAAGGTGGCCAAAGGCACGGCCAGGATCCCGCTGTCCGCCAGCTCCGTCTGTTCGAACAGGTCGGCCAGCCGCGCCTGCCAGCCCGTCTGCAAATGGCCGACGGCGCGCAGATTGCCCCGAAGGGCAAGGCCCAGGCTGTGCCGCAGGTCGTCGATGGTGGCGGTGTGCAGGTCCCGGCTGGCGATCCAGGCGCCACGGGCGGTGCGGTCCACCCAGCGGGCATGCTGGAGTTGCTCCAGCATCCCCTCGATGATGACGGCACCCACGGGGATGCGGGAGGCCAGCGTGGGTTGGCGGATGCCGACGCCCAGCTTCGCCGCCCGGTGCAGCTCCCGCAGGATGGCCACGGCCACGACGATGCGGTGGGCGGACAACAACCCCTCCGGCCCGCCCTCGGTGATGCGGCCCGCCCGCCATTCCGGCAGGGTGGCGGTGATCTCCGCCCCGAACAGGACGATGGACCAGACGGTGTACAGCCAGACCAGGAAGATCGGGATCACCGACAGGGCACCGTAGATGGTCTCATAGGTCGGGAAGGCGGTGACGTAGAGGACGAACCCGATCTTCGACACCTCCATCAGCACCGCCGCCACCAGCCCGCCGGCCAGGGCGTCGCGCCAGCGCACGGCCCGGTTGGGGATGGCCAGGTACATCAGGGTGAAGGCCGCCGCCTCGAACAGGCCCGGGACCAGCAGCTTGAATCCCTCGATGGCTTCCCCCCGAAGGCGTGGAAGTCCACGGCCATGCTGCTGCTGAGCGACATGCTGGCCCCCAGCAGCAGCGGCGCCATGGTCAGCACCGCCCAGAAGGACAGCACCCGCATCAGCAACGGCCGCGGCTCGGTGATCCGCCAGATGGCGTTGAACGCCCCCTCGATGCTGCTGAACAGCAGGATGGCGCTGAACGTCAGGCCCACGGCGCCGAATCCGGTCAATGCCGCGGCGTTGGCCATGAACTGGCTGGCATAGCCCTGGACCTGCTGCCCCACCTGGGGCACCAGGAACTCGAAAAGCATGGTCTGGGCCTGCTCCCGCACCCGGCTGTAGGCGGGGAAGGCGGTGAAGATGGCGAAGGTGACGGTCAGGAGCGGCACCAGCGCCAGCAGCGTGGTATAGGTGAGCGCGGCCGACGCCTGCAGGTCGTTGTTGCGCCAGAAGCGGCCCATGGCATGCCAGGCGACGCTGCCGAAATCCTTGATCCTGTGCGGCAGGGCCAGCCCCCAGGCCTGCAATCGCCCTGCCCTAGACAATGGCGGCATCAGGCGGCCCCCCCATGGGCATGCGGCCCGGATTTGACCCCAAGCCCGGTTCGTGTAGGATGCCGGCCGTTTTTCCAGGCCCCGACAGGGGTCTTGGCGGAGAGATCGGTATGAATCAAACCTCCCCTGCCCCGCTGATGGCCGGCAAGCGCGGCCTGATCATGGGTGTCGCCAACGACCGTTCCATCGCCTGGGGCATCGCCCAGCAGGCGGCCGCCCACGGGGCGGAACTGGCCTTCACCTACCAGGGCGACGCCCTGCTGAAGCGCGTCCGCCCCCTGGCGGAGCAGGTGGGTTCGGACATCCTGCTGCCCTGCGACGTGACGGATGAGGCCAGCATCGACGCGGTGTTCAAGGCGCTGGAGGAGCGCTGGGGCAAGCTGGACTTCGTGGTGCATGCGATCGCCTTCTCGGACAAGAACGAGCTGGATGGTCTGTACCTCAACACGACGCGCGCCAACTTCGCGCGCACCCTGGACATCTCCTGCTACTCCTTCACCGCCGTCAGCCAGCGGGCCGTGCCGCTGATGAAGGACGGGGGCAGCCTGCTGACGCTCAGCTATTATGGCGCGGAGCAGGTGATGCCGCACTATAACGTCATGGGCGTGGCCAAGGCGGCGCTGGAGGCCAGCGTCAAGTACCTGGCCAACGACCTGGGCCCCCAGGCGATCCGGGTCAACTCCATCTCCGCCGGCCCGATCAAGACGCTGGCCGCCAGCGGCATCGGCGACTTCCGCTTCATCCTGAAATGGAACGAGCTGAACGCGCCCCTGCGCCGCAACGTCACCATCCAGGAGGTGGGCAACGCCGCCCTGTTCCTGCTGTCCGACCTGGGTACCGGCGTGACGGGCGAGAACCTGCACGTGGACGCGGGCTACCACACCGTCGGCATGGCCCGGGTGGACACCGCCGCGGAGACGGGGGCCCTGTTGCAGAGCATGACGCCGGCCGGGCATTAAGCGCCCTCAGACGCCGGGCGCCGCCTCCGGCGGCTTGGCTTGCGCGACCACGTGGTCGCGGGGCCGCGGTCGCGGCCCTTGGGTGATTCATTTCGTCGGGAGGCCGGGCCATGGCCGGCAACAGCTTCGGCACCCTGTTCCGCTTCACCACCTTCGGGGAGAGCCACGGGCCGGCCATCGGCTGCGTCGTGGACGGGGTGCCGCCGCGGCTGCCACTGGACGAGGGCTTCATCCAGGCCTTCCTGGACAAGCGCAAGCCCGGCCAGAACAAGTACGTCACCCAGCGGCAGGAGCCGGACCGGGTGCAGATCAAGTCCGGCGTGTTCGAGGGGCTGACCACCGGCACGCCGGTCATGCTTTTCATCGAGAACGAGGACCAGCGGTCCAAGGACTACGGCGACATCAAGGACAAGTACCGTCCGGGCCACGCCGACTATACCTATGACGCCAAGTACGGCATCCGCGACTATCGCGGCGGCGGCCGCTCCAGCGCGCGGGAGACGGCGAGCCGCGTCGCCGCCGGCGCCGTGGCGCGGCGGGTGCTGGAGTCGGTGCCGGGTGCCGGCATCACCATCCGCGGCGCCATGGTGCAGATGGGCCCGCACAAGGTGGACCGGGCCAACTGGGACTGGTCCGCGGTGGCGGAGAACCCCTTCTTCTGCCCCGACCGGCAGGCGGCTGAACGCTGGGCGGATTACCTGGACGGGCTGCGCAAGTCCGGCAATTCCGTCGGCGCGGTGGTGGAGGTGGTGGCCAGCGGCGTCCCCGCCGGGTGGGGGGAGCCCATCTATGACAAGCTGGACAGCGAGCTTGCCGCCGCCATGATGACCATCAACGCCGTCAAGGGCGTGGAGATCGGCGCCGGCTTCGCCGCGGCGGAATTGACCGGCATCGAGAACGCCGACGAGATGCGCGTGGGCCCGGACGGCAAGCCGGTCTTCCTGTCCAACCATGCCGGCGGCGTGCTGGGCGGCATCAGCACGGGCCAGGACATCGTCGTCCGCTTCGCCATCAAGCCCACCAGCTCCATCCTCACCCCCCGGCTGACGGTGGACCGCTTCGGCAATGAGACGGAGATCGTCACCAAGGGCCGCCACGACCCCTGCGTGGGCATCCGCGCCGTGCCGGTGGGGGAAGCCATGATGGCCGTGGTGCTGGCGGACGCCTACCTGCGGCAGAAGGCGATGGCCCGCTGACCCGTAGGTCGGATTAGCGAAGCGTAATCCGACAGCACGCGAGGCACCCTCCACTCAACCCCGGGCATCGGCGGCTTGCCCAGGGATGCTGAGGATCTGCCTTGCAGAAGGCACGTCGTCGAGCGGGCGACGAATGGCTATACTGGAACCCATGTCCGCCGCATTCCCCACCCCCATCGTCGCCATCGATTTCGAGACCGCCAACGAGCAGCGGGCCAGCGCCTGCGCCATCGGCCTTGCCTTCATCGAGGGCGGGCGGGTGGTGGCGACGGAGGAGTACCTGATCCGCCCGCCGGAGCTGCGCTTCACCCCCTTCACCATCGGCGTCCACGGCATCCGGCCGGAGGACGTGGCCCACAAGCCGGAGTTCCCGGACCTGTGGGAGCGGCTGCGGCCACGCCTGTCCGACGCCCTGCTGCTGGCCCATAATGCCAGCTTCGACATGTCGGTGCTGCGGGCGACCCTGGCCTGGTACGGCTTGACGGTGCCGGCCCACAGTTACCTCTGCACCCTGTTGACGGCCCGCCGGCTCTGGCCCGATCTCGAGCGGCACAAGCTGAACTACCTGGCCTGGCATTTCGGGATCGAGCTGGACCATCACAAGGCCGGCAGCGACGCCCGCGCCTGTGCGGAGATCGCGTTGCGGGCCATGGCGGAGTCGGGTGCCGACGACCTCGCCACCATGGCCGCCCTGTCCGGCATCACCCTGGGGAGCTTCGGGGGCGAGCAGGACCTGACCTGCAAGGCCTATGGCGCCCCCCGGCGCGGCGGCGCGCAGCCTATCCGCCTGCCCCAGGTGCTGCGTGACCCCACCCTGGCCGGCCGCCGCATCTGCTTCACCGGCACCCTGTCCAGCCTGACCCGCGGCGAGGCGGAGACGCTGGCCGCCGTGGCCGGCATGGTTCCCCAGGGTAGCGTGACGGCGGAGACCGCCTACCTGGTCGTCGGCCGCACCCGTGACAGCACCAAGCTGCGCACCGCCCGCAACCGGGGGGACCAGGGCCCGGCCATCCTGGACGAGGCCCAGTTCCGCGCCATGCTGGGGCTGGCGGGCTGAGCGGCCTTGCCCCTTGCCCACGGCCGCGCTTACCCTGCCGCCATGACTGGAACCTTCCCCTCCCCCGACCTGGTCGCCCGCTTCCACCGTGACGGCTTCCTGGTCCTGCCCGGTTTCATGCCCGCTGAGCGGTGCGACGCGCTGGTGGCGCGGGCGGGGGAGTTGGTGGAGGGGTTCGAGCCCGCGGACATCCCCAGCGTCTTCTCCACCACCGACCAGAAGAAGACGACGGACGCGTATTTCCTGTCCTCTGGCGACCAGGTGCGGTTCTTCCTGGAGGAAGGGGCGCTTGGGCCCGACGGCGCGCTGAACCGCCCCAAGTCGGTGGCGGTGAACAAGATCGGTCACGCCCTGCATGACCGGGACCCGCTGTTCAGCGACTTTTCCCGCGACCCTCGCCTGGCCGCACTGGTGACGGCGCTGGGGATGCGCGACCCGCTGCTGATGCAGTCCATGTACATCTTCAAGCAGCCGCGCATCGGGGGTGAGGTGGTCTGCCACCAGGACGCCACCTTCCTTTACACCGACCCGCCCAGCGTGATCGGCCTGTGGTTCGCGCTCCAGGATGCGACCCTGGAGAATGGCTGCATGTGGGCGTTGCCCGGCGGGCACGCGGCGGGCCTGAAGTCCCGCTTCGCCCGCGCCGGACAAGGCGGCGTGCGGATGGACGTGCTGGACCCCACCCCCTGGCCGGCCTGCACGCCGGAGAACGGGTATGTGCCGCTGGAGGCGGCGAAGGGCACGCTGGTGGTGCTGCACGGCCTGCTGCCCCACCTGTCCGGCCCGAACCATTCGGACAAGAGCCGCCACGCCTATGCCGTCCATGTGGTTGACGGCACCCTGCCCTACCCCGCCGACAACTGGCTGCAAAGGCCGGCCGACAACCCGGCGCGGGGGTTTGCCTAGGCACCGAACAGTCCCCGCATTCCCTCCCCTGGCACCGCCCCGCCAGAACCGCTACAGTCGGCAAACAAAAGAACGAACGTTTGAGCGGAACGGGGCGGGGGGCGCATGGCGGGGACGGGGGTGGGGGCCGAGGAGGCCCCACGCACGGACGGCAAGGACACCAAGGAAGTGATCCTGGACGCGGCGGAGCGGCTGTTCGCCGAGCGCAGCTATGCCAGCGTGTCCCTGCGGGAGCTGACGGCGGCGGCTGGGGTGAACCTGGCCGCGGTGAACTATCATTTCGGCTCCAAGGACGCCCTGCTGCTGGCCGTGTTCCGCCGCGGGGCCGTGACCCTTAACAAGGAGCGCGCCCGCCTGCTGCGGGAGGCGGAGGCGCGGGCCGGCGACCAGCCCCCGCCGGTGCGGGAGATCGTGGAGGCCCTGGTGGGCCCCGCCATCCGGGCCAGCCTCACCGGCACCGCCCTGTCGCTCTACAACCAGTTCTACACGCTGGCCCGCGCCGGCGGCCCGCCCGAACTGCGGGAGATGCTGGAGAAGGACGTGGGCCACCTGCAGCGCTTCGTCACCGCGCTCACCCGCGCCCTGCCCCACTTGCCGGCGGAGGAGGTGTACTGGCGCCTGCACCTGTCCCTGGGCGTTCAGCACGGCAGCTCCAACGACCTGGGCCGCCTCGCCACCCTGTCCGGCGGCCTCTGCCAGGTCACCGACCGGGATGCGCTGGTGCGCCGGGTGGTGGATTATGTCACCGCCGGCCTGACGGCGCCTTTCGATCCTTGACAGGGGCCGCCCCGCCCTACGCGACGGGAAAACCGCACCCATATGATGGGAATGTCCCACCCCCGGGGAGTCCCGCCATGCTGCGCCTTGCCATCGCCGCCGCCATCGCCCTTGCCGTCTCTTCCCCCGCCCTGGCGCAGGAGGCTGAGCCCAAGAAGGACAAGGGGATCACCTGCATTCCCCTGCGCGACATCGACCGGACGGAGACCATCGACAGCAAGACCATCCTGGTGAAGCTGCGCGGCAAGGACCGGTACCAGAGGATCAGCCTGGCCAACCGCTGCACCGGCCTTCTGTTCAACGGCTTCAGCTTTGCCACCAGCACCAACGACCTGTGCAGCACCGACCCGTTGCGGGTGGTGGAGCCGGGCAGCCAGTTCTGCCTGATCGACAGCATCGACCCCATCACCGCCGAGCAGGCGGACGCCCTGCGCATGGCGAAGAAGTGACGCCCTGGCCGGTCGCCTGTTGCCTTCCCGAACCCGAGGAGGTGACAGATGACCGGCAAGCCCAGTCTGGACGGCCCCGACCGCCCCCAGATCCCCCGCCCGCCCACCAAGGAAGAACAGGCGGAGATGGACCGCGCCCGCAGCCTGGTCCATGACGACTGGACCGGCGACGGCCCGAAGCCGGGGACAAGCCGCCCGCGTCGAATTCCTGACGGCCTCCACCCGTTCCTCTGGAATGGCCCTATCCCGCCCTGGGTCCATCTGGTTTCTGTCGGCGCAGGTTGACGGAAGCGGGAATGGATCATGCGACAGGTCGGGATCGGGTTGCTGGCGGTGGTGCTGACGGCTGGGGCCGCGGGTGCGGCGGATTTGGCCATGGAAGGCCCGTGGCTGCCGGGCACCGTCTCCACCGCGGAGAACGAGTACAACTGGAACATCAGCGCCGACGGCACCCTGGCCGTCTTCGCCCGCTCGGCCGCCAACTTCCAGGGCGCCCGCATCATGGTGATGGAGCGGCGCGGTGATGGTTGGACCGAACCGGCCCCCCTGCCCTTCACCGACAATCGCTACAAGGACAGCGACCCCTGGCTGGCGCCCGACGGGCGGACCCTCTATTTCGTTTCAGACCGCCCCACCCCGGCCAAGGCCGACAAGAAGGACATGGACATCTGGCGCGTGACCCGCACCGCCGCCGGCTGGGGCACGCCCGAATGGCTGGGGGAGGCTGTGAACAGCCCCGGGGAAGAGTTGGGGCCGGAGGTGCATGGCGGCGTCCTGACCTTCAACTCCAGCCGCAAGGGCAGCCAGGGCGGGCTGGACATCTATGCCGCCAAGCCCGATGGCAAGGGCGGGTTCACGGCACCAGAAGCCCTGCCTGCCCCCATCAACTCCGCCAGCCAGGAAGGCGATTTCACCCTGGCCCCGGACGGCAAGTCGGCCCTGTTCTGGAGCCTGCGCGGCGGCAAGGGGGAAATTTACCGGGTCGCCAAGCAGGGCGATGGCTGGGGTGAGGCGGTGAAGCTGCCCGATGCCGTCAACACCGGCCCCTTCACCTTCACCCCGCAGTTCAGCGCCGACGGCAAGACCCTGACCTTCGGCAGCATGCGCGTCCGCGACGGCCAGCCGGCCGGGATGGCGGACGTGTACCGGGTGCCCACATCCTCCGTCCTCCCGTAGGTCGGATTAGCGAAGCGTAATCCGACATAATGGGCTCGACGCGGGGCCGTCGGATTACGGAGCCTTGCGGCTCCTAATCCGACCTACGAGACGGCCTTCCACTCCGCAGGCCCAGCGGCGAGGAACGGGGGCATGTCCCTTACGTCAGGCAGGGTGACCTGCCCCGCGGCCTTCTTCAGGATGGCCAGGAAGCGGGAATAGACATCCACCCGCAGGTTCTGCGGCGGGGCCAGGGCCACCAGGCGGCGTTCCGGCATGGGAACCCTGTACAGGTTCACCGCATGGTCCAGGTGCGGCCCCAGCTTGGCGGCCAGCGCCGGCACCAGCGCCACGCCCGCCCCCGCCTCCACCATGGACAGGGCCACCTCATAGGTGCGGGTCTGGCAGAGCACCCGGTGGCGCGGCAGGTAGTCCCGGTACCATTGCTCCACCCGCCGGCTGCGCTGGTTGCCGAAATTGAACTGGATGCAGTTGTTCAGCACCCGCTTTTCAGCCTCGCCCAGGTCGCGGTCCAAATCCTTGACCGCGGACAGGTCCAGTGAGCGCGGCACGGCCAGCACCTGCGGGTCGGCAAGCAGGTCCACCTGCTGGAAGCTGGCGCTGGTGGCGGCGATGCTGTCGGCGCCCAGGACGGCCATGGTGATGCGCCGGCCATAGAGCAGCTCGAGCGCCTCCGCCGGCGCCACCTCATGGATGTCGATCTCCACCCCCGGCATGGCTTCCGCCGCCTGGGCCAGGGCGAGGGGCAGCACCGTGCGGCCGACGGAGTTCAGCACCCCGATGGAGACCACGCCGCGCGCCCCGTCGCGGAACTCGGTCATGCCGGCGCTGACCTCATCCATGTTGGCCAGGATGGCTTCCGCCTTGCGCAGCAGGAAGCGGCCGGCATCGGTCAGTTCAAGGTTGTTGCCGGCCCGGTTGAACAGGCGGTTTCCCGCCTCCTCCTCCAACTTGGCGAGCTGCTGCGACAGGCTGGGCTGCGCCAGGCCCAGCACCTTGCTGGCCTTGGTCAGGCTGTCCGCATGGGCGATGGCCCAGAAGATCTCGATCTGCCGCAGGGTCATCATGGGCCACGCATCCTCCCGGTCCCGGGGGTTGGGCGGTCCTTGCTGGCCGCGCTCTTCTCCCCACGTGCATGGATGCTAACGGTTTGCCGGGCAGACCGGTCTTGGACTTTGGGCTAATAGAGATCTTCTATCGAGAAAAGCAAAAAAGAGCGCCGCGGAGTGTCCCGCGGCGCCCACAGTTTCGCCGTCGCCACCAGGGAGGGTATGCTAGACGGCGTCGCCGCGCGGGGGAGGGCCCGCAGCGGACAGCTCTTCGGCCTCATCGTCGGTGAAGACGCGGGAGCGGGTCAGGAACCGCATGCCCTCCGGCGCCTCCAACGAGAAGCCCGCGCCGCGCCCAGGCACGGCGTCGATGATCAGTTGGGTATGGCTCCAGTACTCGAACTGGGCCGCCCCGATGAAGACGGGACAGCCGGCGATCCGACCCAGGAACACGTCCTGCTGCCCCACCTTGAACTCACCCAACGGATAGCACATGGGTGCCGACCCGTCGCAGCACCCGCCGGACTGGTGGAACATCAGGTCGCCATGCACGGCACGCAGCTTCCCGATCAGGGCTTCTGCCGCCGGCGTGGCAAGGACGCGATCCACCATGGTGCCATCCCTCAGGTGTCGTGCAAGGGGGTGTCGGGCTTCGCGCCGGGGCTCAAGCCGACCTACGGTACCATTCCCGTAGGTCGGTGCCGAGCGAAGCGAGGCCCGACATTAACACCCCAGGCTCAGAAGAAGCCCAACGCCTTCGGGCTGTAGCTAACCAGGAGGTTCTTGGTCTGCTGGTAATGGTCGAGCATCATCTTGTGGTTCTCACGCCCGATGCCCGACTGCTTGTAGCCACCGAACGCCGCATGGGCGGGGTACAGGTGGTAGCAGTTGGTCCAGACGCGACCGGCCTGGATGGCGCGGCCGAAGCGGTAGGCGCGGTTGCCGTTGCGGCTCCACACGCCGGCGCCCAGGCCGTACAGGGTGTCGTTGGCGATCTCCAGCGCTTCCTCGTCCGTCCGGAACTTGGTGACGGCGACGACCGGCCCGAAGATCTCTTCCTGGAACACCCGCATCTTGTTGTGGCCTTCCAGGATGGTCGGCTGCACGTAGAAGCCGCCCTCCAGCTCGCCACCCAGCTGGGCGCGGGCGCCGCCGGTCAGGACGTTGGCGCCCTCGTTCCGGCCGATGTCGATGTAGCTGAGGATCTTCTCCAGCTGGTCGTTGCTGGCCTGGGCGCCGATCATGGTGCTGGGGTCCAGCGGGCTGCCCTGCTTCACCGACTGCACCCGCTTGATCGCCCGCTCCATGAAGCGGTCATAGATGCTCTCATGCACCAGGGCGCGGGACGGGCAGGTGCAGACCTCGCCCTGGTTCAGGGCGAACATCGCAAAGCCCTCCAGGGCCTTGTCGAAGAAGTCGTCATCCTCCGACGCCACGTCGGCGAAGAAGATGTTCGGCGACTTGCCGCCCAGCTCCAGCGTGACGG
Organism: Aerophototrophica crusticola; assembly: GCF_012913305.1. Classification (NCBI taxonomy): domain Bacteria; kingdom Pseudomonadati; phylum Pseudomonadota; class Alphaproteobacteria; order Rhodospirillales; family Rhodospirillaceae; genus Aerophototrophica; species Aerophototrophica crusticola. The sequence goes on from NZ_CP051775.1 coordinate 1,962,589, forward strand.
GGATCAGGTTCTCGGAAGCGTACTGCATGATCAGCCGGCCGGTGGTGGTCTCACCGGTGAAGGCGATCTTGGCGATGCGCTTGTTCTGGGCCAGCGGCTTGCCGGCCTCGACGCCGAAGCCGTTGACGATGTTCAGCACGCCGGGCGGCAGCAGGTCGGCGATGATCTCCGCCAGGACCATGATGGCCATGGGGGTCTGCTCGGCCGGCTTCAGGACGACGCAGTTGCCGGCGGCCAGGGCGGGGGCCAGCTTCCACACCGCCATCAGCAGCGGGAAGTTCCAGGGGATGATCTGGCCCACGACGCCCAGCGGCTCATGGAAATGGTAGGCCACGGTGTCGTGGTCGATCTCGGCCAGGCTGCCTTCCTGGGCCCGGACGCAGCCGGCGAAGTAGCGGAAATGGTCCACGCCCAGCGGCAGGTCGGCGGCGGTGGTCTCGCGGATCGGCTTGCCGTTGTCGATGGTCTCCGCCAGGGCCAGCAGGTCCAGCTTCTCTTCCATCCGGTCGGCGATCCGGTTCAGGATTAAGGCGCGCTCGGCGGGGGAGGTACGGCCCCACTTGTCCTTCGCCTTGTGGGCGGCATCCAGCGCCAGCTCGATGTCCTCGGCGGTGGAACGGGCAACCTTGCAGATCGGCTTGCCGGTGACGGGGGAGATGTTGTCGAAGTACTGGCCCCGCACGGGTGCCACCCACTCCCCACCGATGAAATTGTCATAGGTCGAGCGGAGGGCGATGCTCGACTTCAGCTTCTCGAGGGCTTGGTGCAACACGGCGCGTTCTCCCTGGTCGGTTTGGCGGGCCGCGTCGGCGCGTTCTTTGGGCGGCGGCCCCTGCCATGCCGCACACCCTGCGCCCCGGGGCTGCCGCCGGTAAATTAGACCTTGGGCGAAGACCCCTTGCCCAGGGGTTCCTGGGCGGCACCAAGGTGCAATTGCCATCTGGGCGTGTGTCCGCGAAACCTGCCCCCGCCATCGCTTCACCCCCCAAACGATACGGGAGAGAACCCATGCGCCACGCCCTGGCCGCCGCCATCCTTGCCGCCCTCGCCCTGCCCGCCGCGGGCCAAGCCGCCGAGCACCAGGTGAAGATGCTGAACCAGGGCACCGCCGGGGCCATGGTGTTCGAACCGGCCTACCTGAAGGTGGCCCCCGGCGACACGGTGCGCTTCCTGCCCACGGACAAGAGCCACAATGCCGAGGCCATCAAGGGCATGGTGCCCGACGGGGCGGAGATCTTCGTCGGCAAGATGAATGAGGAGGTGGTGGTCACCTTCGACAAGCCCGGCCTGTACGGCATCAAGTGCAAGCCCCATTACGCCATGGGCATGGTCGCCCTGGTCCAGGTGGGCGACGCCGCCAACCTGGACACCGCCAAAGCCGTGGGCCACCCCGGCAAGGCCAAGCAGGTGTTCGGCGCCCTGCTGGAGGAAGCGGGCAAGACGCAGACGGCGTCGAACTGAGGGTGATGGTCCGTCGGTGCCTTTTTGCACGGACGGCACGGACTTTCCACGGACGGACACGGACAGGGTTGATGGCTGCGCCGCGTGGCAGTTACCCGCCGGAGGCAATTTTTCACTCGCCCGTGTCGTCCGTGGCTTGTCCGTGTCGTCCGTGTCTGCTGCCCCGACGGCCCCAACGCAGCCCAAAGTACAATTCCCGCCCGCGCGCTGGCCTGCCACGCTCCCGGCGTCCCGCCACGCCAGGAATCCCATGCGCCAGCAGCTTTTCCGCCTGTTTCTGACACTGCTGCTGGTGGTCACCCTTCCCCTCGCCGCCCGGGCGCAAGGGGTGGTGCTGGATGATGAGACGGCGGCGAAGCTGGCGCCCCCCGGCTACGACCTCGGCCCCAAGGAGAAAGACGTGCCCGCCTGGCCGCTGATCAAGGCGGGCATGGTGGCGGGGTACGTCTATGAGACGGGGAAGCTGGCTTCCATCCCCGGCTTCAGCGGCACGCCAATCAACCTGCTGGTGGCCATGGACACCCAGGGCCAGTTCCTGGACGTGCAGATCCTGCACCAGGCGGAGCCGGTGTTCGTGGAGGGGCTGGGGCCGCAGCCCTTAGTGGAGTTCCTGAACCAGTACCGTGGGAAGTCCATCCGCCAGAACATCAAGATCGGCAGCGCCTATGGCGGCTCCGACAAGGGCAACAGCACCAGCGTCACCCTGGACGGGGTGCTGAAGGCCACGGCCAGCGTGCGCATCGCCAACCTGACCATCCTGGCCGCCAGCACCAAGGTGGCCCAGGCCAAGATGGCCGGCGTCGCGCCCCGGCCCAAATCCACGCCCAAGGAGGATGTGGGCCCCGCCCTGCCCTGGGACGAGCTGGTGGCCAAGGGCCATGTGGGGCACCTGCGGCTGAGCAACGCCGACGTGGAGAAAGCCTTTGCCGGGACCAGCTTCGCCGGCCGCGACCCGGAGGCCCTGTCCGACCCGGACGGGCTGTTCACCGACCTGTGGTTCGCCTACCTGAACAGCCCCGCCATCGGCCCGACGGTGCTGGGGGAACGGCAGTACCAGCACTTGCGCGGGCGCTTGCAGGAGGGGGAACAGGCCCTGCTGGTCTGGTCGTCGGGCCGTTACCGCTACATCCCCGATGATTTCGTCCCCGCCACCGTGCCGGACCTGCTGGCCCTGGACCAGGGCGGGTTCCCCGTGAACATCCGGGACATGGTCCACGACTATTCCCTGCCCCCCGGCCTGCCGGAGGGGGAGGAACTGCGCATCTTCCGCATCGACGGCAGCGCCCCGTTCGACCCCGCCAGCCCCTGGACCCTGTCCCTGCGGGTGGTGCGGGAAAAGGGCATGTTCATGCCGGAGACGGAGGCGCGGGACTTCAAGGCGGACTACGCCCTGCCCGCCACCTTGTTCATCGCGCCCGTGGTGGACAATGCGCCGGAATGGCTCAGCGCCTGGACCGACCGGCTGCCGGAGCTTTCGATCCTGGGCCTGATGCTGCTGGCGCTGACCGGGGCCCTGGTGATGCAGCAGCGCCTGTCCCGGAATGAGCGGCTGTTCTACGCCATCCGCCTGTCCTACCTGGCGGCCACCCTGGTCTTCATCGGCTGGTATGCCCAGGGGCAGCTCTCCATCGTCACCGTGCAGGGGGTGATGAAGGGGTTCCGCCAGGGCTTCGACTTCGGCTTCTTGCTGTACGACCCCATCAGCCTGCTGCTCTGGGCCTATGTGGCCGTGGCGGCCATCGTCTGGGGCCGGGGCACCTTCTGCGGCTGGCTCTGCCCCTTTGGTGCCTTGCAGGAGTTCAGCCACTGGCTGGGCAAGCTGCTGCGCTTCCCGCAGGTCAAGGTTCCGGCTTGGCTAGACGGGCGGCTGGTGCTGGTGAAGTACGGCGCGCTGGCGGCGCTGCTGGCGGTTGCCGTCATCGCCCCGGCCCAGGCCGAGAAGGCGGCAGAGTTGGAGCCCTTCAAGACCGCCATCACGCTTGGGTTCGTCCGCGACCTGCCGTTTGTCGTGTACGCCGTCGGGCTGGTCGTGTTGGGCGCCTTCCTGTTCAAGCCCTTCTGCCGCTATATGTGCCCGCTCGGCGCCTTCCTGGCCGTGGTGGGGCGGCTGCGGCTGTGGGATTGGATCCCGCGGCAGAAGGCCTGCGGCAGCCCCTGTCAGCTCTGCACCGCCCGCTGCAAATACAAGGCGATCCGCCGGGACGGCAGCATCCGCTATGACGAATGCTTCCAGTGCCTGGACTGCGTGGGCATCTATGCCGACGCCAAGCGCTGCGTGCCCAAGGTCCTCGCCGCCAAACGGGGCGCCGGCTACGTCCCCCAGCCGCGGAGGGCTGCACATGGAGCCTAATTCGCCCTCAGACGCCGGACGCCGCCATCCGGCGGCTTGGCTTACGCGGCCACGTGGCCGCGGGCCGGCAGTCGCCGGCCTCCAGCGCCCATCGGTGATGGCCGCTGGGCTCACCCGCCGCCGATTCCTGTCCCTGGCCGGCGTCGCCGCCGCCTGCGTTGGCACGTCCGGCTGGGCCACGGCCAAGCCCCCGGTCCCCGTCACCTGGCGGGGTCAGGCGCTGGGCGCGGAGGCCGACCTGACCCTTTACCACCCCGACCCGGATGAGGCCGCCGCGATCATCGAGGGGGCGTTGGGAGAGGTGGCGCGGCTGGAGCGGCTGTTCAGCCTGTACCGGTCGGACAGCGCCCTGTCCGCCCTGAACCGGGACGGCAGCCTGACCGACCCGCCGCGGGAGTTCCTGGATCTGCTTCGGCAGGCGCAAGCGATCTCCGCCCTGTCCGGCGGAGCCTTCGACGTCACCGTCCAGCCGCTCTGGTCACTCTATGCCAGCCATTTTGCCAAGCCGGGCGCCGATCCCGCCGGCCCCTCCCCCGCTTTGGTGAGCGGGGCCCGGGCCCGCGTCGGCTGGCAGGGCATCGACCTTTCCCCCCGGCGCGTCGCCTTGCGGGACGGGATGGCCGTCACCCTGAACGGCATCGCCCAGGGCTTCATCACCGACGCGGTCACCGACTACCTCGCCGCCCGCGGCATCACCGCCACCCTGGTGAACATGGGGGAGTACCGGGCGCTGGGCAGCCACCCGGACGGCCGCCCCTGGCACCTGGGCATCCCCCACCCCGCCGACCCCGCCCGCCTGCTGGCCAGCCTGGACCTTAGGGGGCGCGCCGCCAGCACCAGCGCCGGCCTGGGCACCGCCTTTGACGCGCAAGGCCGCTTCCACCATTTGTTCGAACCGAGCAGCGGCCGCCCGGCCAGCGCCTGGGCCAGCGTCACCGTGGTTGCCCCCACCGCCACCCTTGCCGACGCCCTCTCCACCGCCATCGCCGCCGCCCCGCCGGACCGGGCCGCGGGCATCCTGCGGGCGGGCGGCGGGTTGGAGGCTTGGCTGCTGGGATGGGACAGGAAGGTGACGCGACGGTCCCTGGGCAACGATCCCGCCTGATGGGCAGGGACCCGTGTTGCCGAGATAATTCGGCGCCCGAGTTGCAGGGAGTTTAAATTGCATATATCCTTGTCGACCTTTGAATTCTTGGCTTGAGGCAAGAATGCCCCGGTGGGCTGTCGCTGTTTTGATGGTCATTCTCCTTGCAGGCTGTGACCAAAGCCGTTTTAGCAAAGTGGTCGAGTCTTTCACGACGCCAGAGCGGGTAACCTTAGCGAGAACCTACCTGGACGGGCTCTTTAAGGGGGAGATGGAAGCTTTGGCCCCCCTTACCGCGCCGGAGTTGAAATCGAAAATCCCGGCGGTGGTGCCTCAAATCGGCGGCATCATAGGCGGACAGGTGCCAATCAGTATGGACCTCGTGAACATCCAGATTTTGGAGGAGAGTGGAAAAACCATCACTGTCCTGGTGTTCGACGTAAGGTTCCGGGACCGATGGGTGCTGTCTCAGGTCCAGGTGCAATCAACCCCCAATGGTGAGTTCATCAACGGTTTCCATGTCACGCCGACCCCAGGGCCAGCTGCCTCGTTGAACCCCTTCAGTCTGGCAGACAAGAGCTGGCGGCATTGGCTGATGCTCATGTTGGGCGCCGCATCGCTGGCAACCACCTTGTCCGCCCTTGCGTTGCTGGTACGGTCAAGGGGACTACCGCGCCGGTGGCTCTGGGGTTTGGGGATCATTGTCGGCTTCGGACAGCTTTCCCTGAACTGGACATCCGGCGAAGCATCGTTTTCGTTGCTGGCGCTCCAGGCTTTCGGTGTTGGGGCCAGCAAAGTGCCGATCTATGCGCCTTGGGTCGTCCAGGTCTCCGTTCCTGTGGTCGCGGTCATCTTCCTGATACGTCGTGATGCCCTGCTTGCCCGCGCCCAAGCAGCAACGATGGGGTCCTAGACGGCAACCCTGTGCGCCGCCACGGTGGCGGATTCCGGAAATTTGCCGGGCTTCCCTGTCCGGCCATGCCGACAAGCCCACTTCCCTGTTTGGCACAGGGTTGGAGGAGCTTGCATGACACACCGGATCGGCGCCGCCTTGCTCACCCTTTCCCTTCTCGCCACGCCGACCCTGGCCGCGCCCGCGGACACGGACATGGACCTGATGGACGTCCACGTCCGCCCGGCGGAGCGGGTGCAGCCCACGGACGAATGGATCGACCGCATCACCGGCCTTTTCGCCGAGGGCGTGCTGAAGGATGAGAACAAGCGCGAGCGGCCGGTCACCAAATGGAAGGGCCCCCTGGTGATCGCCCTGCGCGGCGACGCGACCAGGGACTTCCTGACCCCCGTCTATGAGCTGGCGGATGAGCTGTCCGCCGCCACGGGGCTGGAGATCGAGGTGCTGGACCGGCCCCTGCAGCGGGGCGACATCGACGTGATCCTGACCTGGCGCAAGCGCTACTGGCCCTTCTTCGCCGCCCCGGTGGACCCCAAGGACACCCAGTTCACCTGCATGGCCATCCCCAGCTCCGCCGAGAACGGGATCATGCTGCGGGCGGAGGTGCACATCAACGCCGGCAATGTGGGCACGGAGACGGCCAAGGCCTGCCTGCTGGAAGAGATCGCCCAGAGCCTGGGCCTGTTCGGGGAGGTGGAGGACCCCTCCACCCTGCTGAACGACAATGTGGGCTACCAACGGCTGGGGGAGGTGGACACCATCCTTCTGAAGACGCTCTACGATCCCCGCCTCGTCCCCGGTTCCCAGGGGCTGGTTGCCCTGCACCAGGCCCGGCGCATCATCACAGAGCTGGTCCGCAAGCCGCAGGTGGCGGCGCGGCGCGACCCGCCGTAGGTCGGGTTGCAGCGAAGCGGAAACCCGACAGCAAGACTCTTCATCTTTCATTGTCGGGCCTCGCTACGCTCGGCACCGACTTACCCTGGCTTCCCTCACCCCCAGCGCCGTGGTCAGCCGGATGGCCTCCGCCCGGCCCAGCTCGTCAACGGTAAGCGCCCGCTCCACCGCCGCCCATTCCCGGATCATCGCTGCCCGCATCACCCCGGGCAAGGCGCCCTCCCCCACCGGCGGCGTCACCCAGACCCCGTCCAGCAGGGCGAACAAGTTGGCGGCACTCGCCTCCGCCACGCGTCCCCGGGTGTTCAGCAGCACGGCATCGTCGGCCCCGCGGGCCGTGGCCTCGTTCCTCGCCAAGATGCTGTCCAGGTAGTTCAGGCTCTTCACCCGTGACAGCGGGCTGCGCTCATTCCGGCAAGTCACCGTCGCCACCACCAGCCGCGCCGGTCCCTGTGGCGGTGGCAAGGAAGCGGCGGTGAGCATGAGGGTGGGCCGCGGCACCGTCGGCCTCGGCAAGCCCCGCGGCCCCGGGCCGGCGGTGAGGGTCAGGCGCACCGCCGCGTCGGCCAGCCCGTTCGCCCCCGCCACGGCGGCCACGGCATCGGCCAACCTGTCGTCGCCCGGCGGCACCGGCAGGCCCAGCAGATCGGCCCCTTGCCCCAGCCGGGCGAAGTGGGCGTCCAGGCGCATCCCCTGCCCACCTTCCACCCGGATCGTCTCAAACAGCCCGTCGCCCAGGGTCAAACCGCGGTCGGCGGGGTCGATGCGGGCCTCCGCCGCCGGGACCAGGGCCCCGTCCAGCCACAGGACGGGGCCGCTCATTCCGCGGCCAGCCCCAAGGGCGCAACCGCCAGGGGCGGCCAGGCCATGTCGGGGTCCAGGGCGGTCAGCATGGCCTTGGCCTTGGTCAGGCTTTCCTGGTACTCCGCCGCCGGGTCGCTGTCGGCGACGATGCCGCCCCCGGCCTGGGCCTGCACGCACGTGCCGCCCTGCCCGTCCGGGGCGAGGCAAAGGGTGCGGATGACGATGGAGCTGTCCATGGCCCCGTCCCAGCCGATCCAGGCGACGGAGCCGCAATAGGGCCCGCGCCGCGCCGGCTCCAGTTCATGGATGATCTCCATGGCCCGGATCTTCGGCGCCCCGGTGATGGAGCCGCCGGGGAAAGCCGCGCGCAGCAGGTCCACCGGCCCCAGCCCATCCTTGAGCCGCGCCTCCACCACGCTGACAAGGTGGTGGACGGTGCGGTAACTCTCCAACCCGCACAAGGTCGGCACCTTCACGCTCCCGACCTGCGCCACGCGGCTGAGGTCGTTGCGCAGCAAATCCACGATCATCAGGTTCTCTGCCCGGTCCTTCTCGCTGGCCAGCAGCTCCGCCGCCAGGGCGTCGTCGTCGGCCGGGGTGCCGCCGCGGGGCCGCGTCCCCTTGATGGGTCGGGTCTGCACCCGCCCGTCGGCGGAAAGCTTCAGGAACCGCTCCGGTGAGCCCGACGCCACCGCCCGCCCGGCACCCAGGTTCAGGAAGGCGCTGAACGGCGCCGCCGTCCGCGGCCGCAACGCGCGGTAGGCATCCCAAGCCGTGGCGCCGGGTGCCAAGGTCCCCAGGAACCGCTGGGTCATGTTGGCCTGGTAGATGTCGCCGGCCCGGATGTACTCCAGCACCCGCGCCACCGCGGCCTGGTACGAAGCAGGTGGAAGCTCCGCCCGCCAGCCGGGGCCGGACAGCAGTCGCCGGGGTGCCTCCCCCGCGGGCCGCACGGACAGCAACCGCCCCCGCAGGCCCTCGGCCAAGGCCCGGGCCGCCGTGGGCCGGCGGGCCGGGTCCGGCTCCCGCTCCCCGCCGGACAGCACCCACGCCCGGCCGCTGTGGTGGTCGAAGGCGGCGACGGTGTCATACAGGCCCACGGCCAGGTCAGGCAGGGCGATGCCCCGGTCCCGCGGCATGGGGAGCCGCTCCAGCCAGCCGCCCAGCTCGTAACCCAGCATGCCCACAACCCCACCGCGGAAGGGCGGCAGGTCCGGGTCGGGGTCCCGGCGGAAGGGTGCCAGCAGTCGCCCCAGCACGGCGAACGGATCGCCGTCCACCGGGCGGCCGTCGACGGTGACGCGGGTGCCCGAGGCTTCCACCCAAGCAAAAGGGTCGGCGGCGATGAAGCTCCAGCGGGCCCGGGCCGGGTCCGCGGCACCCGAATCGAGCAAAATGGCCCCGTCCTGCCCCGCCAGGGCGGCGAAGGCGTCGGCGGGGTCGGTCCAGGGCAGGTCGAGGCGGACGGGCAGGTTGGCCATGGCCCGGGACCATATCGCCCCGCCGCCCGGCCCACAACCACAGGACCGGTGGGGGCTTGGACCGGCCCCTTGGTGCGCTGCCCGCAACGGCCCTGGCGCGCCCGCGCCGGCTGTGGTCAAGTGGCCGCAATCGCGATTTCGTGGATGGTCTTTCCATGCGCTTCCTGGTTCGCCTGTTCGCCGTGATCGGTCTTCTGGCCGTGCTGTTGGTCGGGGGCCTGGTCGGCCTCTGGCTGATGCTCCGCCCCGATGCCAAGCCCCTGCCGGACGGCCTGGTGCTGTCCTTCGACTTCCAGAAGTCCCTGGCCGAGGCGGCCCCGGATGATCCCATCGCCGGCCTCCTCTCCGGCAAGCAGCCCACCCTGGTGGAGGTGGTCACGGCCATCGACCGCGCTGCCGCCGACCCGCGGGTCGTGGGGCTGGTGGGCACGGTGGGCGACTCCGGCGGCAAGGGTTTCGCCATGACGCAGGAGCTGCGGGACGCCATCCAGCGCTTCCGCGCCGCCGGCAAGTTCACCATCGCCCATGCGGAGACGTTCGGGGAACTGGGCAGCGGCATGCAGGGCTATTACCTGGCCACCGCCTTCGAGCAGGTATGGATGCAGCCCATGGGCGACGTCTCCACCACCGGCCTGCGGGCGGAGCTTCCCTTCCTGCGCGGCACCCTGGACAAGCTGAACGTCGTCCCGCAGTTCGAGAAGCGGTACGAGTACAAGACCTTCGCCGAGCAGTACACGAACAGCGAACCCTCCCCCGCCAACAAGGAAGCGACCGAAAGCCTGATCGGCGACCTGTTCGAGCAGTGGGTGGCAGGCGTGGCCGCTGCCCGCAACCTGCCGGTGGAGGCGGTTCGCGCCGCCGTGGACAGGGCGCCCCTGCTGGACGATGAGGCGGTAGAGGCCAAGCTGGTGGACAAGCTGGCCTATGCCGACGAGGCGCTGGACGCCGCCAAGGCCAAAGGCGCCAAGGGCAACGACACGCCGGTGCTGGACCTGCTGGAATATGGCAGCGCCGCGAGGGCCGAGCCGACCTCCGCCCCGCCGGCCGACGCGCCCAAGGTTGCCCTGATCGTGGGCAGCGGCCCCATCATGCGCGGTGAGGGGGAGGTGGACCCCCTGTCCGGGGAGAGCACCTTCGGCGCGGAGACGGTGGCCGAGCATTTCCAGGCCGCCATCGATGACAAGGACGTGCGCGCCATCCTGTTCCGGGTGGACAGCCCCGGCGGCTCCGCCGTCGCGTCGGCCGTGGTGGGCCGGATGGTGGACCGGGCCCGGGCCGCGGGCAAGCCGGTGGTCATCTCCATGGGTCCCGTGGCGGCCAGCGGCGGCTATTGGGTATCCATGAAGGCCGACCGCATCGTCGCCCAGCCGGGCACCATCACCGGATCCATCGGCGTGGTCGGCGGCAAGATGGTGACCAAGGGCCTGACCGATTGGGCCGGGCTGAACTTCGTCGCCATCGAGCGCGGCAAGAACGCCGGCATGTGGTCGTCCAACAACGGCTTCAGCCCCAGCCAGACTGAACGGTTGAACGCCTTCATGGACTCCACCTACGACGCCTTCACCCGCGGCGTGGCCGATGGGCGCAAGCTGCCGGTGGAGAAGGTGCGGGAGATCGCCAAGGGCCGCGTCTATACCGGCCGGCAGGCGAAGGAGATCGGGTTGGTGGACGCGCTGGGCGGCTACCAGACGGCGCTGGCCCAGGTGCGGGAGCTGATCGGCGTCGCCGCCGACGCCAAGGTGAACCTGGTCCCCTTCCCGCAGCCCAAGGGCCCGATCGAGAACCTGATGGACCTGATGTCCGGCGACACCCGGGCCGAGGCAGGCCGTGCGGTCAGTGCCCTGGTCGCCGCGGACCTGCTGGCGGAAATCCGCCCCGTCATCGCCCCCCTGGCTCCCTATATCCGGGCCCGGAGCATGGATGAGACGGTGCTGCTGATGCCGCCGCTGCTGGTGGAGTGAGGTTGACGGGGTGGGGGAGGTTCAGCCCTCCCTCACCCCGCCGATCAGGAATTCCTTGTTGCCTTCCGGCCCGGTGATGGGGCTTTCGGTCAGCCCCAGCACCCGCCAGCCCGGCAGGGCGCCCAGCCAGGCGCTGATCCGGTCGCAGACCTCCTGGTGCAGTTCCGGCTCCCGCACCACGCCACCCTTCCCCACCCGGCCCTTGCCCACCTCGAACTGGGGCTTCACCAGGGCCACCAGCCGCGCACCGGGCCGGGTCAGGGCCAGGGGTGCCGGCAGCACCACCTCCAACCCGATGAAGCTGGCGTCGCACACAACCAGGTCCACCGGCTCAGGGATCTGCGCGCCGCCCAGGCTGCGGGCGTTGGTTTTCTCCATCACCACCACCCGCGGGTCCTCCCGCAGTTTCCAGGCCAGTTGGCCGTGGCCCACATCCACGGCATAGACCTTGGCCGCCCCCCGGCTGAGCAGCACGTCGGTGAAGCCGCCGGTAGAGGCACCCACGTCCAGGGCGACCAGCCCGCTGGGGTCGATGCCGAAATGGTCCAACCCCTTCACCAGCTTCAGCCCGCCGCGGCTGACCCAAGGGTGGTCCTGCCCCTTCACCGACAGGGGCTGGTCCGCGGCGATGGAGTCGCCCGCCTTGGCGATCCGTTTGGTGTCCGAATAGACCAGACCGGCCAAGATCAGCGCCTGCGCCTTGGCGCGGCTCTCCGCCAAGCCCCGTTCCACCAGGGCCTGGTCCGCCCGGACCTTGCCCGACTTTTCTGCAACCATGGCTCCCCGCCCCAGACTTTGGTCTGCACCTATCCTGATGAACCTGACTTGCCAAGGGTCCGCTGTTGAAAATCGGTGCGGAAGAACATTTCATTCTAACCGAAAGGCCTATTCTTGCTTTCCGATCGGCATAGATGGATAGGACGGTAGTTGTAACCATGCCCTTGCGCCCGGCTTCCCCGACGTCCCCATCCATGCCCCCCTTCCTGCGGCTCCCCTTGATCCTGCTGGCGGGACAGGCCGTGCTGGCTGCCGGGGCGGTGGCCGGCGGGTTGGCCGGGTCGGTGGCAATGGCCGCTGGATTCGGAGCGGCAGCCTTGGCCCTGCTGCTGATGGCGGCTTGGCTGGTGATGTCCGGCATGGCGCAGGCAGTCGCCGGGGTCACCCTGGCCATGTCCCGGCTCGGCACCGATGAGGGCGCCGATGCCCAGACGGGCCTACCAGCCCTGGACAAGGATCTGGCGGAGGTGTCGCGGCGGGTGGCGGGGCTATCCCTCACGGCGGCCGGCTTCCGGGCGGGGACGCTTCCCGCTGTCCTGGTCGGGCCCGACAACAGCTTGGTACAGCTCAACGACGCCGCCCGGCAGCTATTGGGCGATGCGGACGGGCATCCCTTGCCTGATCCCGCTTCCCTTGCCGCTGGGGCCGGGCGGCGGTTCACTGCCCGGACAACGGACCTGCCGGGTGCCGTGCGGTACCGGCTGGTGGAGTGGCGGGAGGAGACGACCCTGGACCGCTTCGCCGCCGCCCTGGAGTCCGCCCTCCAGGCGGTCGCCAAGGGCGAGACGCCGGCGGGTTCCCTGCCCGGTTCCGGCAACACTTCCCTGGACCGTGTGGCGGCAACCCTTGACGGGCTGGCGCGGCGGCAGGCTGACCTGCTGCGCGGCGTCGCCGACCAGTTCGACGCATTGGCCCGGGGCGACCTGACCCACCGGTTCGCGCTGGAAGGGGCGACGGGCACCGGACTCGGCGCCGTTGCCGACGGGGCAGCCGCGACGTCCGGCAAGATGGGGGAGACGGTCCAGGCCATCTTCGGCGGCACGGTGCGCATTTCCAACGATGTCAGCCAGATCGCCGCGGACTTCAACGACCTGTTCCTGCGCACCGCCGACCAGGCCTCCCGCCTGGAGGAGACGGCCGCCGCCGTGCAGCAGATCGCCGCCACCACCCAGGGGACCGCGGCCGGCGTGGCCGATGCCGGGGTGGCCGCCCGCCGCAGCCGCGAGTTGGCCGATGAGGGCTTCCAGACAGCCGGGGAAGCCATCAAGGCGGTGCTCGCCATCGCCGAGAGCGCCAAGCTGATGGCGGAAAACGTGGGCACCATCGAGCAGATCGCCTTCCAGACCAACCTGCTGGCCCTGAACGCCGCGGTGGAGGCCGCCCGGGCCGGGGAGGCCGGGCACGGCTTCGCCGTGGTGGCACAGGAGGTGCGCACCCTGGCCCAGCACACGGCCACCGCCAACAAGGAGATCAAAGCCCTGATCGAGGCCAGCAGCCAGCGCGTCCAGGCCGGCGTGGCCCAGGTCCGCCGCGTGGGAGAGGCGCTGGACAGCATCCGTGACGGCACCGGCCGGGTGGATGGCCTGCTGGACAGCATGGCCCGGTCCAGCCGGGAGCAGGCCCAGACCGTGGCCGCCATCAGCGAGGCGCTGATGCAGCTGGACACCATCACGCAGGAGAACGCGGCCCTGGTGGAGCGCACCCGCGAAGCCGTGACCAACATGGATGAGGAGGCGGGCCGCCTGGGCAGCCAGATGGCCTTCTTCACCATCACGGCGGACGTGCCCTTCGTGGAGGCCGCGACGGATACCGCCGCCCGCATCGCCGACCTGTTCGAGCGCGCCCTGGCCGGCGGGCGCATCGGCCTGTCGGACCTGTTTGACGAGAATTACCAGCCCGTCCCCGGCACCGACCCGCAGCAAGTGCTGACCCGCTTCACCGACCTGACGGACACGCTGTTGCCAAACCTTCAGGAACCGCTGCTCCGCAGCCTGGAGGGCATCGCCTTCTGCGCCGCGGTGGACCGCAACGGATACCTGCCCACCCACAACAAGAAGTTCTCAAAGCCGCAGGGGCCGGACCCGGTCTGGAACGCCGCCAATTCCCGCAACCGCCGCATATTCCGCGATCCCACGGGCCTGGCCGCTGCCAAGAACAAGGAACCCTACCTGCTGCAATGCTACCGCCGCGACATGGGCGGCGGGGTGTTCGTGCTGATGAAGGATGTGTCCGCCCCCATCATGGTCCGAGGCCGCCATTGGGGCGGCTTCCGCATCGGGTACCGGGCGTGACCTTGGCGGGCCTGCTACCCCTTCCGACATAAGGGCCTGGACTTGGCAGGGGCGTGCCACGACTATACTAAGCAAATCCAAGAACTATCTTCCCGGGACCCTCACGCCATGACCGCCCGCCTCGCCCTGATCCTGCTGTCCGGCCTGCTGGCCCTCTCCGCCTGCAACACCGTCTCGGGCATCGGCAAGGACATCGAGAAGGCCGGGGAAGCCATCCAGGGCGCCGGCGAGAAGGGCAGGAAGTAGGCGGTCTTGGTCGGGCGCGCTCGTAGGTCGGATTAGGGGCGGAGTCCCGTAATCCGACATCCCGTCACGACACCACGCGGTACGCCCGCCGCCGTCGGATTACGGCGCCGATGGCGCCTAATCCGACCTACAAGAACAGCGGGTCAGGCCCTCACCGGCGCCGCGGCGCTCTCGTGGATGCCCAGGGCCTTCAGCACCGTGTCCACGATGTGGGGGGCGTTCAGGCCGGCCTCGTCATACTGCTTCTGTGGGCTGTCCTGGTCCTGGAAGCGGTCGGGCAGCACCATGGGCCGGACCTTGCAGCCCTGGTCCAGCAGCCCTTCGGTGGCGAGGAAGTGCAGCACATGGCTGCCGAAGCCGCCGACGGAGCCCTCCTCGATGGTCACCAGCACGTCGTGCTCGGTGGCCAGCTTGCGGATCAGGTCACCGTCCAGGGGCTTGGCAAAGCGGGCGTCGGCCACGGTGGTGGACAGGCCACGCGCGGCCAAGTCCTCCGCGGCCTTGAGCGACTCCGCCAACCGGGTGCCCAGGCTGAGGATGGCGACCTTGCTGCCCTCGCGCACGATGCGGCCCTTGCCGATGGGCAGCACGCGGCCCCGCTCCGGCATCTCCATCCCCACCCCCTCGCCGCGGGGATAGCGGAAGGCGATGGGGCCGGAGTCATAGGCGGCGGCGGTGGCCGTCATGTCCATCAGCTCCACCTCGTCCGCCGCGGCCATCACCACCATGTTGGGCAGGCAGCAGAGATAGGCGAGGTCGAAGCTGCCGGCATGGGTGGCACCGTCGGCGCCCACCAGCCCGGCCCGGTCGATGGCGAAGCGCACCGGCAGGTTCTGGATGCAGACGTCGTGGACCACTTGGTCGTAGCCACGCTGCAGGAAGGTGGAATAGATGGCGCAGAACGGCTTGTACCCCTCTGCCGCCAAGCCGGCGGCGAAGGTCACGGCGTGCTGCTCGGCGATGGCAACGTCGAAGGTGCGCTCGGGGAACGCCTTCTCGAACACGTCCAGGCCGGTGCCTGACGGCATGGCCGCGGTGATGGCCAGCACCTTCTCGTCCCGCTCCGCCTCCTTCACCAGGGCGTCGGCGAAGACGCGGGTGTAGCTGGGGGCGTTGGCCTTGGGCTTGGCCTGGGTGCCGGTGATGACGTCGAACTTGGTGACGGCGTGCAGCTTGTCGGCGCTTGCCTCCGCCGGGGCATAGCCCTTGCCTTTCTGGGTGACGGCGTGGATCAGCACCGGCCCGCCGGCCGGGTCGTCGCGCACGTTCTCCAGGATCGGCAGCAGGTGATCCAGGTTATGCCCGTCGATGGGGCCGACGTAATAGAAGCCCAGCTCCTCGAACAGGGTGCCGCCGGTGACCATGCCACGGGCATATTCCTCGGCCCGGCGGGCGGCCTTCTGCAAGGGGCGCGGCAGGTGCTCCGCCACGTGCTTGCCCACCTCGCGCAGGCCCCGGTACTGCTTGGAGGAGATCAGCCGCGACAGGTAGCCCGACAGCGCCCCGACCGGCGGGGCGATGGACATGTCGTTGTCGTTGAGGATGACCACCAGGCGGGAGCCCAGGGCGCCCGCGTTGTTCATGGCCTCGTACGCCATGCCGGCGCTCATGGCGCCGTCGCCGATCACGGCGATGACGTGGTTCTTCTTGCCGGCCTTGTCCCGCGCCACGGCCATGCCCAGCCCGGCGGAGATGGAGGTGGAGCTGTGGGCGGCGCCGAAGGGGTCGTACTCGCTCTCCGACCGCTTGGTGAAGCCGGACAGGCCGCCGCCCATGCGCAGGGTGCGGATGCGGTCACGCCGCCCGGTGACGATCTTGTGCGGGTAGCACTGGTGCCCCACGTCCCAGATCAGCCGGTCGTCCGGCGTGTTGAAGACATAGTGGATGGCCACCGTCAGCTCCACCACGCCAAGCCCGGCACCCAGATGGCCGCCGGTCACGGAGACGGCGTCGATGGTTTCCTGCCGCAGCTCGTCGGCGAACTGCCGGAGCTGCCCCGGCTGGAGCTTGCGCAGGTCCGCCGGGATGCGGACCTGGTCCAGCAGCGGGGTCTTCGATTGGCCCATTGCCTCTACTCCCTCGATCCCCGTCGGATTGCCGCTCAAGACCGGCGCTCCACCACGTAGCGCGCCACTTCCTTCAGCATTTCCGCACGGTCCCCGAAGATATCCAGGTGGGCGGCCGCCTGGTCGGCAAGCCGGCGCGCCTGGTCCTTCGCTCGTTCTACGCCCAATATCGAAACGAAAGTAGCCTTTCCTGCGGCAACGTCACGCCCCACCGACTTGCCCACCTCCGCCTCGGAGCCTTCCACGTCCAGCAAATCGTCTGCGATCTGGAAGGCGAGGCCGAGGTCATGGGCATAGGCCTGGAGCGCGTGCTGCTGCGCCGGGCCGGCCTTGCCCAGGATGGCGCCAGCCCCGGAGGAGAAGGCGATCATGTCGCCGGTCTTCATGCGCTGTAACCGGGTGATGGCGCCGATGTCGAAGGTCTGCTTCTCCGCGATCAGGTCCAGCATCTGGCCGCCGACCATGCCGCGCGGCCCGGCAGCCCGGGCCAGGGCCGCCACCAGCTTGCAGCGGACCTGCGGGTCCTCGTGGGTTTCGGGGTCGGACAGGATCTCGAAGGCGGCGGTCAGCAGCCCGTCGCCGGCCAGGATGGCCGTGGCCTCGTCGAATTCCAGGTGCACGGTCTTGCGGCCACGGCGCAGGTCGGCATTGTCCATGGCCGGCAAATCGTCATGCACCAGGCTGTAGCAGTGCACGAACTCCACCGCCGCCGCGGCGCGCAGGGCACAGGCCGGGTTCACCCCGAACATGCGCGCGCTTTCCATCACCAGGAAGGGGCGCAGCCGCTTGCCCCCGCCCAGGCAGGCATAGCGCATCGCCTCGAACAGCCGCGCCTCCACCAGGTCCACCGTGGGCAACAGGACCTCAATGGCGGTCTCCACCTGCTCGACGGTGTCGGCCATGGCGGATTGCAGGGTCTTGGGCAGGCTGGGCATGGGTGTGCACCCGGGGGCTGGGCCGGACGACGGCCGGGAAAAGGTCAGATGGGGCGTGGGGGCGGTTCAGTCCAGCCGGGCCGGCTCGGAGCCGATGGACCCGTCGGCGGACACGGTGATGCGGTCCACCTTGGCCTGGGCTTCCCGCAGCTTCAGCTCGCAATGGCGCTTCAGCAGGGTCCCGCGCTCATAGAAGCGTATGGCATCGTCCAGCTTGGCCTTGCCTTCCTCCAGCTGGCGCACGATGCGTTCCAACTCGGCAAGGGCGTCCTCGAAGCTGAGGGCGGCGATGTCTTGGGGTAGGTTCTGCTCGCTCATGGTACGCCGGACCGTTGCGGAAGGGCGGACTGTATGACTCATGGGGGTAGCGGTTCAAGCGGCCTTGCAGGGGGGGCTGGCATGGCCGAACCGCCCGGGACCCTACCCCTTTCGGGGGTGGCGGGATTGACGCAAGGCTGGCTTGGCAGGGCGCCCTGGCACCAAACGCGGCCCGCCTGCCCAGCTCCGCTGATGCCTTTGCCCGGGCGACACAGGCGCGGCGGTCACCGATGGGGAGGAAGCGGGTCGAGCCACCCCTCCCCTGCCCTCAGACCGCCATCAGCGCCTTCACATGGGCCGCGGCGCTGCTGGCCAGGGCGCGGATGTCATAGCCGCCCTCCAGCACGGACACCAGCCGCCCGGTGGCGTGGCGCTTGGCGATCTCCCCAAGCTTCGTGGTGATCCAGGCGAAGTCGTCCTCTGTCAGGTCCAGGCCGGCCAGCGGGTCGCGGGCATGGGCGTCGAACCCGGCGGAGATGATGACCAGCTCCGGCTTGAAGGCGTCCAGCCGGGGCAGCAACTGGGTCTGCACCGCGTGCCGGAACTCCGGGCTGGCGGCCATCGGCGGCAGGCAGGCATTCACCACATTGCCGAAGTCGCCATGCTCCTTGGCGGATCCGGTACCGGGGTAAAGCGGCCACTGGTGGGTGGAGCCGTAGAAGATGTCCGGGTCGTGCTGGGCGAAGCTCTGCGTGCCGTTGCCGTGGTGCACGTCGAAGTCGATGATGGCGACGCGCTTCAGCCCATATGCGGCGCGGGCATGGGCGGCGCCCACGGCGGCGTTGTTGAACAGGCAGAAGCCCATGGCCTTGTCCGGCTCCGCATGGTGCCCGGGCGGCCGCACGGCGCAGAAGGCGTTGCGCACCTCCCCGGTGCAGACGGCGTCCACCGCCGCCACCACGGCCCCCGCCGCCCGCAAGGCGGCCTCGCCCGAGCCGGGGGACAGCACCGTGTCGTCGTCCACCTCCGCCCAGCCATCGGCGGGCACCATGGCCAGGACGCGCTGCACATGGTCGCGCGGGTGGACACGGGCCAACTGGTCCTCCGTCGCCCGCGGGGCTTCCCGCCGGTCCAGGAACATGAAGGCCTCGCCCTCCAGGGCGTTCAGCACGGCACGCAACCGGGCAGGGCATTCCGGGTGACCTTCACCCGTGTCATGGGTCAGGCAGGCAGGATGCGAGAACAGGGCCGTGTCCATGGAGAACCGTTTCTTGTGGCGTTTCCTCTTCGCCCCACTTTCCCCCATTACGCGACAGGTTTCATGGGGAATCAGCACCCCTCCCCCTTCGCCCACCTGTGACGTTCAGCCGCCCTTCCGGATGCGGAAGGAGTAGACCCCGTCCGCGCCTGCGTTCTCCAGCAGGCCATGGCCCGCCTCACGGCAGAAGGTCTCGAAGTCCCGGGGTGCCGCCTTGTCCGTGGCCAGCACCCGCAGCACCTGCCCATCGGCCAGGTCCTTCAGCCGCTTGCGCGCCCGCAGCACCGGCAGGGGGCAGATCAGGCCGCTGCAATCCAACAGGACATCGGTGTCGGACATCCCATCACTCCTGGGCATCGGGATAGGGCCCGTGGGGCCGGGTTCGACCTTGCGCCGGGGCGACCCTGACGCGGGCAGCCTTTCACTATTCGGCCGGGGAATTTTTTTATCGGGCTGCGCTTGACGGCCCGGGCGCCCGCCCGATTTTCACCCTCATGGACGCACAATCGCTCAGAGTCAACGCCCGCAAAGCCAGCACGCTGCTGAAGGCGATGGGCAATGAACGCCGCCTGTTGATCCTCTGCTACCTGGCAGAGGGGGAACATTCGGTGGGGGAACTCGAACGGCTGGTCGGCCTGTCCCAGTCGGCCCTGAGCCAGCATTTGGCGCGGCTGCGCAAGGACAAGCTGGTGCGGACCCGGCGCAACGCCCAGACCATCTATTATTCCCTGAACGGGCGCGACGCCTCCTCGGTCATGCGGACCCTTTACGAGCTTTACTGCGCCGATGACGCCCGCCACCGCAACGGCCGCGACGCCCCCTGCTCGCCCGAGCCGGTGATGGGTTAACGGGCGCGCAGGGCCGCTGCCGCGACACACAGCCAACCCAGGATCAGGCTGAGGCCCCCTATGGGTGCAACGGCGCCCAACGCGCTTGGACCGAACCAGCCCAGCAGGTAGACCGCCCCCGGAAAAAGCAGGCTGCCCAGGGCGACCAGCCACCCCGCCGCGGCCAGCAGGCCCCTACCCGCCTCCATCCGCGCCTGCAGGGCCACCAACCCGACCAGCAGGGCCGCGTGGACCATCTGGACCTGGGACCCGGTGCGCCACAGCTCCACCGCCCTTTCCCCCTTCACCGGCCCCAGCCCGTGGGCGGCATAGGCCGCGCAGGCCACCGCCATCGCCCCGAACAGGCCGGCGAGGAAAAGCTGCGGGCGGGCGCTGCGGTCGGTCATGGTTCGGTTCCGGTTGTTCTGGACGGGCCTGATTTAAGCCATCCTGTCCCCCGGCCCAATGGCAAACGGGGCCGTGTCGCCACGGCCCCGCTTCCACGTCCAACATACATCCCCGAAAGCCCGTTGTGCGACTCTCGGATTACGCTGCGCTGATCCGACCGACGGCGGGCCAGGCGTCAGGCCGCCTGGGGCAGGTCGGCCAGCAGGATCTCGGCCTCCTCCAGCGCCTCGATGGTCAGGGTCGGTTCGCCCCGGATGGCGGCGCCGTCGCGGGCGTCGATCTCCACGCCGTTGACCCGGACCTTGCCTCGGGCCGGCACCAGATAGGCCAGCCGGTCACCCAGCTCATGCGTCACCGTGGTGCCCGCCGGCAGGGTGGCCCCCAACAGGGCGGCGTCCTGGTGGATCATCAGGGCCTGGCTGTCCTTGTCCTGGGCCCGGCCGCTGGCCAGCGTGACCAGCTTGCCGGCACTTTCCCCCTTCGGGAACTGGCGGGCCTCCCAACGGGGCTGCACGCCGGCCTTGTTGGGGATGATCCAGATCTGGAAGATCTGGGTCTCACCCGGTTCGCGGTTGTACTCGGCATGGACGATGCCCGTGCCGGCGGACATCACCTGCACGTCCCCCGCCTCGGTCCGGCCCTGGTTGCCCAGCCGGTCCTGGTGGGTGATGGCCCCTTTGCGGACATAGGTGATGATCTCCATGTCCCGGTGGGGGTGCGGGTCGAAGCCGGTGCCGGCGGCGATGGTGTCGTCGTTCCACACCCGCAGCGGGCCCCAATGCACCCGCTTCGGGTCATGGTAGTGGCCGAAGCTGAAATGGTGCTTGGCGTCCAGCCAGCCGAAATTGGCGTTGCCGAGGCTGGAAAGGCTGCGACGTTCGATCATGGTCCTGTCCTCCAAGGCCCCGCCCCCAGCCCCGACCATCGGCGGCCGGGGGGCGGTCCTGTTTGGTGTCCCCCTCTCCCCTGGGGAGAGGGTGCCCCGCAGGGGCGGGTGAGGGGACGGGTTCCTCGAAACGGGTTGGTTCAAGAGGTGGTCTCTACGCCCACCTCCCTCACCCGGCGCTGCCGCGCCACCCTCTCCCTAGGGAGAGGAAACTTAGGCCGCCAGCTTGGCGGCCGTCTTCGCCACCAGGGCGCCCTGGAAGCGGGCGGCGTCCAGTTCCACCGCGCTGGGCTGGCGGCTGCCGTTGCCGTCGGCGATGGTGGAGGCGCCATAGGGGCTGCCGCCCTTCACCTCGTCCACGCCCATCTGGCCCTGGAAGCTATAGGGCAGGCCGACGATCACCATGCCGAAGTGCAGCATGTTGGTGATCACGCTGAACAGCGTCGTCTCCTGCCCGCCATGCTGGCTGGCGGTGCTGGTGAAGGCGCTGCCCACCTTGCCGTTCAGGGCGCCGCGGGCCCACAGGCCACCGGTCTGGTCCAGGAAGTTGGCCATCTGGCTGGCCATGCGGCCATAGCGGGTGGGGGTGCCGATGACGATGGCGTCATAGTCGGCCAGCTCGGCCACCGTGGCGACGGGGGCCTCCTGGTCCAGCTTGATCCCGGCCTGCTTGGCCACCTCGGGCGGCACCAGCTCCGGCACGCGCTTCACGGACACCTCGGTGCCGGGCACGGAGCGGGCACCCTCCGCCACGGCCTTCGCCATCGTCTCGATGTGGCCGTAGCTGGAATAGTAGAGGACCAGGACCTTGCTCATCATCGTCTCCATCAGCTTTTCGGGTTTCCGGGGTGCGGGTGCTGCCCCAACCTCTCGACGCCCAAGATATGCCGTTGCCGTCCATCCGATAATCGCCCAATATCGCACCGGAATGTTGCGCCATGCGCGACAATCCATGGCCCGGCGTCGGGGCCATGGAAGAGGTATGGCCAAGCGGAAAGGTCGCAAGCATGGATCGGTTGGATGACCTGAAGCTGTTCACCCTGGTGGCGGAGACGAAAAGCTTCACCAAGGCGGCCGACAAGCTGGGCCTGTCCAAGTCCGCCGCCAGCCGCCGGGTAGCGGAGCTGGAGGCGCGGCTGGGTACCCGGCTGTTCCACCGCACCACCCGCAGCATCAGCCTGACCCAGGTGGGCCAGGGCTTCTGCCAGCGGGTCAGCCAGATCCTGGCGGAGTTGGAGGAGGCGGAGCGGTCGGTCACGTCGGAGCACGCGGCCCCCCGCGGCACGCTGAAGGTGGCGGCGCCCATGTCCTTCGGCCTGTCCCACTTGGCCCCGGTCCTTTGCGGCTACATGGAACGGTACCCGGAGGTGCAGGTGGACATGGACGTGTCCGACCGCTTCGTGGACCTGGTGGAGGAAGGCTATGACGTGGCCGTGCGCATCGGCCGGCTGAAGGACAGTTCCCTGGTCGCCCGCCGCATCTGCCCCATCCGCATGGTGGTCTGCGCCAGCCCCGCCTACCTGGCTCGCCGCGGCACGCCCCAGACCCCGGCGGAACTGGTCGAGCATGACTGCCTGCTCTACACCAACAGCCAGAGCTTCGACCAATGGAGCTTCCGCATCGCCCCCGGCTCGGCGGAGACCCAGGGCGTTCGGGTGCAGGGGCGGATGCGGGTCAGCAACGGCGACGTGCTGCGCCAGGCGGCCTTGGCCGGGCTGGGCATCGTCGTGCTGCCCAGCTTCATCGTCGGGGATGACCTTCTATCCGGCAAGCTGCGCGGCATCCTGACCGAATACACCGTGTCGGAGGGCGCGCTCCACGCCGTCTACCCCGCCAACCGCCACCTGTCCCCCAAGGTCCGCGCCTTCGTGGACCTGCTGGCGACCAGCTTCGGCCCGGTCCCCTATTGGGACGCGGGGTTGGTGGTGCTGAAGGGGGGATAAGACCCAAGCAGTGCAAGGCACCTGATGTCACCCCGGCCGCAGCGCAGCGGAGAGCCGGGGCCCTCGGGGCCCCTTAGTGCAGGTCACCGGAAGCCCCGTTGTTCCTTGTTCTGGAGCCCCGCTGCCGCCCCTTGGCACATCCGCTTTCCCAAGGGTCCCGGGTCAAGCCCGGGATGACATCCTGTGATTGGCAGCAATGGTCAAATGGAAAAAGCCCCGGCGTTTCCACCGGGGCCCTTCCCTTTCGCCTGACCGATGACGGTCAGAACTGCTCCACCGACATGTCCATCATGGACTTGCCGCCGGACATCAGGCTGCGGAAGCGGAACTCCACCTCCGGCAGCATCTTCTCCATGAAGAAGCGGGCGGTCTTGACCTTGGCGTCGTAGAAGTCGGCCTTCCCGTCGCCACCCTCGGCCAGCTTGGCCTGGGCGACCTTGACCATCTTCAGCCACATCCAGCCCAGGCTGACCAGGCCGAAGATGCGCAGATAGTCGGTGCTGGCGGCACCGGCCTCGTCCGGCCGCGCCATGCCCTTCTGGGCGACGACGGCGGTGGCCTGCTGCAGCTTGCCGAAGGCCTTGTAGAGGGGGCCGGCGAACTCCACCAGCCCGGCCTCGGACATGGACTGCTCCAGCTCCGCCTGCATGGGGTGGAAGAAGCGACGCAACAGGCGGCCCATGTTCTGGGGCATCTTGCGGCCCACCAGGTCCAGCGCCTGGATGGCGTTGGCGCCCTCATAGATCATGGCGATGCGGGCGTCGCGGACGAACTGCTCCATGCCCCACTCGCGGATGTAGCCGTGGCCGCCGTACATCTGCTGGGAATTGGTGGCGACCTCGTACCCCATGTCGGTGAAGTAGGCTTTCACCACGGGGGTGATCAGGGCGACGAAGTCCTCCGCCTCCTGCCGCACCTTGGCGTCGGGGTGCTTCTCGTACATGTCGATCATCATGCCGACCCAGTAGCCGAGCACGCGGGCACCCTCGGTGAAGGCCTTGGCCTGCAACAGGTTCTTGCGCACGTCCGGGTGGACGATGATCGGGTCGGCGGCCTTGTCCGGGTTCTTGGCGCCGGACAGGGCGCGGCCCTGGATGCGGTCCTTGGCATAGGCCAGGGCGTTCTGGTAAGCGACGACGCCGATGCCCAGGCCCTGCATGCCCACGCCCAGGCGGGCGGCGTTCATCATGGTGAACATGGCGCGCATGCCCTTGTGGGGCTCGCCCACCAGCCAGCCGGTGGCATCGTCGAAGTTCATCACGCAGGTGGCGTTGGCGTTGATGCCCATCTTGTGCTCGATGGAGCCGCACATCACGCCGTTGCGCATGCCGGGCTCGCCATCCTCGGTGGGCAGGAACTTCGGCACCACGAACAGGCTCACACCCTTGATGCCCGCCGGGCCGTCGGGGATCTTGGCCAGCACCAGGTGGATGATGTTCTTGGTCAGGTCATGCTCGCCGGCGGAGATGAAGATCTTCGTGCCGGTGATCTTGAAGCTGCCGTCCTCCTGCGGGACGGCCTTGGTCTTCATCAGGCCCAGGTCGGTGCCGCAGTGCGGCTCGGTCAGGCACATGGTGCCGGACCACTCGCCGGACGCCATCTTCGGCAGGTAGCGCTGCTTCAGCTCCTCGCTGGCGTGGGCGTGCAGGGCGTTCATGGCGCCGTGGGTCAGGCCCGGATACATGGCGAAGGCCATGTTGGCGGAGCACATCAGCTCCTCCATCACGAAGCCGATGGTGTGGGGCAGGCCCTGGCCGCCGTATTCCGGGTCGAAGGACAAGCCCTGCCAGCCGCCCTCCACATACTTGTCATAGGCCTGCTTGAAGCCCTTGGGCGTGCGCACCACGCCGTTCTCGTAGTGGCAGCCCTCCTCGTGGCCGCTGCGGTTCAGGGGCTGCAGCTCGTTCTCGCAGAGCTTCGCCGCCTCCTCCAGGACCGACTGGATCAGGTCCGGGGTGGCGTCCTGGTAGCCGGGCAGCTGGGTCAGGGACTGGGCGTTCAGCACGTCGTTCAGGACGAAGTTGATCTCGTCCAACGGGGCCTTGTAGACGGGCATGGGAGGGTCCTTCCTCTCATGGGCAGCCGACGCGGCTCCGCCCCGGCAGCAGGCTTGAGTCGCCCGCATTCGGGGTCGAAGGCACCGGGGCGCCCTTGTTTTCCGTGGTGGCGACGCCGACCGACGCGCCAGGACAGACCTTACCATTACGTAATGGTAAGGTCCAGCGCCATGTGGGCAGCGGGGCCGGGCATGATGACTTCCAGTTGCGCGGCGGCTGGAATCCTGCCCGCATCCAAGGCATCCTTCGGATTACCCCCACCCCCTGAAACTCGGACACCCCCGATGCGCCATCCCCTGACCGCCTTGGCCGCCCTGCTGCTGTTCTCCCTTCCCGCGGCGGCGGAGGCGCCCCACCCGGCGGCCACGCCCATGGAGAAGGCCTTGCACACGCTGCTGACCGGGTTCAGCCGGGACGAGCGGTCGGTGGAGGTGCTGCTGGGCCGCCCTGACAGCAAGGGCAAACTGCCCGACAGCCTGACCCCCGCCCTGGTCCAGGCCATGCGCGCGGCGGAGCGGGAGACGGTGATGCGGGACTGCGGCGGCAAGTACCTGGAGGGGATGATCTGCGGCCTGGAGTACCACCCCGTCCTGTGCGGCCAGGACGCGCCGGCGAAGTTCCTGTACCGGACCGTAGGCCCCGACCGTGTCGAGATGTTCTGGCCGGGGCAACCGAAGCCGGCCGCGACCTACCGCATGGCCGAGGCAGGCGGGGCCTGGAAGCTGGACGGGGTCGCGTGCACGGAGGCCGACAGCTTCAATCTTGCCAAATGAAATAGGGGCCGCGACGCCTCCCGGCACCGCGGCCCCCAGGTTCTCCGTAGGTCGGATTAGCGGCGCAGCCGCGTAATCCGACGGTCCGGGGCAAAGGGCTGTCGGATTACGGCGCAGGGCGCCTAATCCGACCTACGACGACATCAGTTCCGCAGCGGCTTGCCGGTCTCCAGCATGTGCTCGATGCGGTCGATGGTGCCCTTGGTCTTCACCAGGGCCATGAAGTGCTTCCGCTCCAGCTCCAACAGGTCGTCCTCGCTGACCTCCACCGTTATGTCGGTGTCGCCACCGCTCAGCACCGTGGCGACAGCGCCAGACACCACCACGTCGTGGGGCGTGGCCTTGCCCTGGGCGGCGAAGCCCTCCACCGCGTTCTCCAGGGCCGCGCGGGCACCCGGGCCGGGCAGGCGGATTTTCACCTCCTCCGGCGGCGTGTAGCCCGCGGCCACCAGCTCCAGCGCCTTCTTCTTGGCGTCGGCCAGCAGCCGGTCCTTGTTGAAGGTGATGCCGTCGGCCGGCCGCAGCACCAGCATGTCACGCGCCTCGAAGGCGGACTTCGCCACCTTGGCGGTGGAGATCATCTCGAAGGCGGTGGCGATGGGGGGCATGGGGCCGCCCGGCCGCTTCTTGTTGATGGTGTGGCGGAAGACCATCTCCTTGCAGCCGCCCCAGCCCGGCAGCAGGCCGACGCCGACCTCCACCAGACCGGTATACAGCTCCGCGTGCGCCTGGATCGCGCTGGAGTGCAGCAGGATCTCGCAGCCGCCGCCCAACGCCATGCCCGACGGGGCGGACACGGTGGGGAACGGGGCGTACTTCAGGGCCTTGTAGGTCTGCTGCCCATCGGCGACCGACTGCTCCACCTGCGGCCACAGGCCGATGTTCAGGGCGAACAGGGCGAGGCCGAGGTTGGCGCCGACGGAGAAGTTGGACGCCTCGTTGTGGACCACCAGGGCCTTGAACGAGCCGGACTTGCCGTCGCCGATGATCTCCATGGACTTGCGGATCATCGCCATGATGTCCGCGTCCAGGGCGTTCATCTTGGAGGTGAACTCCAGGCAAAGCACGCCGTCGCCGATGTCCCACAGGCTGGCGGAGCCGTTCTTCGCCACCGGCTTGGACCCGCGCTTCACGTCCGACAGCAGCAGCACGCCCTCCGGCCGGACCACGTCATGGTAGTCGCCGTCGGTGCCCAGGAACTGCAGCTTCGCCCCTTCGGTCCGGTAGAAGGACCGGCCGGCGGCCAGCTTCACCATGTGGGGGACGGGCTTGCCCTCGGCGGCCAGCATCTCGGCGAACCAGCCGGTGCCGAGCTGGTCGATCATCTCGAACGGCCCGAACTTCCAGTTGTAGCCAAGGCGCATGGCCTCATCCACCGACTGCACGTCGTCGGCGATCTGGGGCACCAGGTCGGCGGCGTAGGACAGGCTCTGGCTCAGCACGCGCCAAGCGTACTGGCCGCCCTTGTCCTTGGTCTCCACCAGGGCGCGCAGGCCCTTGGCATTGGCCGACTCCAGCGAGGCGCGGCCGGACTTGCGGTACTCACCGGTCCGCAGGTCGATGGCCTCACGCAGGCGCTTGCCGTCCGGCAGCTTGGTCTGGCGGTAGAAGCCGCCCTTGCCCTTGCGGCCGGTATAGCCCTCGGCGATCATCTTCGCCGCCAGCGGGTTGTCCCGGTAGATGCGGCGATAATCGTCGTCCTGCGGCAGGGTGGACAGCAGCGACTTGGAGATCAGCGGCATCAGGTCCAGGCCGACCAGGTCGATCAGCCCGAAGGTGCCGGTCTTCGGCAGGCCCATGGGCTTGCCGGAGATGGCGTCCGCCTCCTCCACCGTCAGCCCGCCGTCGATGGCCTCGTTGACGGCGGCCTGCATGAAGTAGGTGCCGATGCGGTTGGCGATGAAGCCCGGCGTGTCCTTGCAGCGGACGACACCCTTGCCCAGCACCACGTCGCAGAAGGCGCTGACCGCCTGGAAGGCGTCGTCGCGCGTCTTCTCACCCTTCACCACCTCCAGCAGCCGCATGTAGCGCGGCGGGTTGAAGAAGTGGGTGATCATGAAGTCGGCGGCGAACCGTTCGCTCTGCCCCTGGAGCAGGATGTTCAGCGGGATGGTGGAGGTGTTGGACGACACCACCGAACCGGCCTTACGCACCCCGTCCAGCTTCTTGTAGAGGTCGGCCTTGATGGCCGGGTTCTCGACGATGGCCTCGACGATCCAGTCGACGTCGGCCAGCTTGGGCAAGTCATCTTCCAGGTTGCCCGGCGTGACCAGGCTGGCGGCCTTCTTGTGCATGAAGGGTGCCGGGTCGGTCTTCAGCATCTTCTCGATGGCGGTCTTGGCCACCACCGAGCGGTCGCCCCCATTGTCCTTCACGGACTGGGGGACGATGTCCAACAGCATGACGGGAATGCCGGCGTTGGCGATGTGGGCGGCGATGCCGCTGCCCATCACGCCCGAGCCGATCACGGCGCAGGATTTGATCTGCATGGGTCTATCCTCCCCTACCGGCCGGCTCAGACCGCCTCGAGCACGGTGGCGATGCCCTGGCCGCCGCCGATGCACTGGGTGGTCAGCGCCAGGGCCTTGCCCTCACGCTGCAGCAGGCTGGCGGCCTTGCCGGTGATGCGGGCACCGGTGGCGCCCAGCGGGTGGCCCAGCGCGATGGCGCCGCCGTCGATGTTCACCTTGGCGGGGTCGAAGCCCAGCTCCTTCGCCACGGTCATGGACTGCACGGCGAAGGCCTCGTTGCTCTCCACGATGTCCAGGTCGGCGACGGTGATGCCGGCGCGGGCCAGGGCCTTCCTGGAGGCGGGCACCGGGCCGTAGCCCATGATGGTGGCGTCACAGCCGGACACGGCGATGGAGCGGATGCGGGCCATCACCTTCAGCCCGTGGGCCCGGGCGAAGTCCTCCGAGGTCACCAGCACGGCGGACGCGCCGTCGGTCAGGGGGGAGGAGGTGCCGGCGGTCACGGTGCCGGCGGCGTCAAAGGCGGGCTTCAGGGTGGACAGGCCCTCCGGCGTGGTGTCCGGGCGGATGCAGCCGTCCTGGTTGACCAGCTTGCCCTGGGTCTCGATGCCGACGATCTCCGCCTCCAGCTTGCCGGCGGCGCGGGCGGCCGCGGCCTTGCGGTGGGACTCGGCGGCATAGGCCTCCTGGTCGGCGCGGCTGAAGCCGAACTTCTTGGCCAGGTTCTCGGCGGTGATGCCCATGGACATGTAGGCGCCGGGGTTGGCGGCGGCCAGGGCGGGGTTCAGGGACGGGTTGAAGCCGCCCATGGGCACGCGGGTCATGCTCTCGATGCCGGCGCAGATGAACGCCTCACCGGCGCCCAGCGCGATGGCGCCGGCGGCCTGGTGGATGGCCTGCATGGAGCTGCCGCAGAAGCGGTTCACGGTGGTGCCGGCCACGGACTGGGGCAGGCCGGCGATCATGCCGATCAGCTTGGCGACGTTGAAGCCCTGCTCACCCTCGGGGAAGGCGCAGCCGACGATCAGGTCCTCGATCTCCTTCGGGTCCACGCCGGTGCGCTGCACCAGCGCCTTGACCACCGCGGCGGCCAGATCGTCCGGGCGGACCCGGGTCAGCTCGCCCTTGTTGGCGAGGTGGAAGGGGGAACGGGCATAACCGGCAATGACGACGTTCTTCATCGACTGAGCACTCCTCGCCTGGTGGACTTGCTGCCCGGGTGGGCCCGGGACGTTCACGGAACTGTTTGACCCTTAAGGTATCGGATCGTCAGGCCCTCCGCCCGCTCATTCCGACTCCGGGTCGACACCCTGGTGCTTGAGGTGCGAGACGATCTGGTCGTCGATGTCCCGCAGCTCCCGCAGGGTCTGCTGCACGTCGCGGAGCTGCTGCTCCAGCTGGCGGATGCGGTCGCGCGCCAGCCCGTGCATGTATCGCATCTGCTCGACCTGGGCCTCGTCGGCGTCGTACAGGTCGAGGAAATCCTTGATGTCGCCGATGGAGAAGCCGAGCCGCTTTCCGCGGCAGATCAGCTTCAGCCGCGCCCGGTCCCGGCGGGAATAGATGCGGCTCTGCCCGGCGCGGGCGGGGCGGATCAGCCCCTCATCCTCATAGAAGCGCAGGGTGCGCAGGGTCAGGCCGAATTCCTCGGCCAGCTCGCCGATGGTGTAGGTGCGGCCTTCCTTGCCGGTCGCCTGCGGCTCAGCCCCGTCCAGCATCGCCATCCCCTCCCCCGACACCAGGCCGGCCGATGGCCGCCTATTTCCCCGCGCCACATAGTGGCTTACGTTTACGTAAAGGTAATTGCAGCTTACGTGCACGTCAAGGGGTTTCTGTCCCGGCCGCGTGCCACCCCATTGGGAGCGCCCATCCCCGACCGGCGCCCACTGTTCGGGCGCAGAGCCATTCTACCCCCTATGACTTTGGTAAAAGCTCCTCGGCCCGGCGTAGCACCAATTTCTGACCGGCCATCGCGTCGCACGGCATGGAATCCGCGTTACCCAGCAACTATTCATGCGTCGGGGGCGCCCGCTATCCCTGGCGTGCGCCGAGGCCGCCCGTCGGCCATCCCTTCCCCCCTTGGGATGGCCCGGCAACACCCCGCCCCTGGCACGAAGGACCCGGAGACCCCTGTTGCACGTAATCGTCGCCGAGGATGAAGCGCTGGTGGCCATGATGTTCGAGGCAGCCCTGTCGCAGGCCGGATACCGCGTCAGCCTCGCCCGCGACGGGCAGGAGGCGCTTGAACTCCTCGACCAGGACCCGGCGGACGCGGTGGTCACCGACCTGCGGATGCCGCGCATGGACGGGCGCGACCTGATCCTCCGCCTGCGCGCCAGGGACCCGGGCCTGCCGATCCTGGTGGTCACGGGCTATCAGGGGGACGCGGGCAACGTCGGCCGGGGGACCCGCTGGTCACCTTCTTCAGCAAGCCGGTCAGCCCCAAGAGCCTCGCCCACCACCTGGACCACGTGCTGAAGCGCGGCACGCGGCGGGGCGCCGGGCCCGAGGCCCCCCTGGGCGGCGCCGGCCATGGCTGACACGCGTCGGTCCCAGCCGGACGAAGGCCGCCCGGTCGAGCCGGGCCCGGACAAGGGTACGGCGGGCAACAACGACACGGGCCAGGGGCAACACTGGCGCAAGGGCGTCATCTCCAGGCCCGGCCTGGACGAGCGGGGCAGCATCTTCTTCGCCGCGGTGGAGATGACGCGCATGCCCATGATCGTCACCGACCCCAACCTGCCCGACAATCCCATCGTCTTCGCCAACGAGGCGTTCCTGGACCTGACCGGCTATGAGATGGAGGAGATCCAGGGGCGCAACTGCCGGTTCCTGCAAGGCGCCCGGACGGACCGGGAGACGGTGAACGAGATCCGGGAGGCGCTGGAGGCGCGCCGCGCCGTGTCGGTGGAGTTGCTGAACTATCGCCGCGACGGCACGCCCTTCTGGAACGCCCTGTTCATCGGCCCGATCTTCGACGAGTCGGGGACGCTGCGGTATTTCTTCGCCAGCCAGTTGGATGTCACCCGTCGCCGGGTGTCGGAACAGGCTTACCGCCAGGCCCAGAAGATGGAGGCCATCGGCCAGCTCACCGCCGGGCTGGCCCATGACTTCAACAACCTGCTCCAGGTAGTCTCCGGCAACCTGGAACTGGCGCTGGAACTGGACGGCCTGCCGCCTGAGGCGGGCCGCGCGGTGGAGAACGCGGACCGCGCCGCCCGCCAGGGCGCCAAGCTGACCCAGCAGTTGCTGGCCTTCGCCCGCAAGACGCGCCTGGACCCCCGCCCCACCAACCTGAACAGCCTGGTGGTGGAGTTCAGCGACATGCTGGACCGCACCCTGGGCGACCAGATCGAGCTGCGGCTGGACCTGAAACCGCGCCTGCCCGAATGCACGGTGGACCCCATCCATGTGGAGATGGCCCTGCTGAACGTGCTGATCAACGCGCGGGACGCCCTGCCCGGGGGCGGCAAGGTCACCATCTCCACCGGCAACCTGAAGCTGAATGGCGACGCCGCGGCCCACCAGCTCACCCCCGGCGACTATGTCTGGCTGGCGGTGAGGGACGAGGGTACGGGCATGTCGCCCGACGTGCTGGAACGGGCCATCGAGCCCTTCTTCAGCACCAAGGGACCCGGCAAGGGCACGGGCCTGGGCCTGTCCATGGTGCACGGTTTCCTGCAACAGTCCGGCGGCCGGCTGGAGTTGCAGAGCGAGGCGGGCAAGGGCACCACGGTGCGGATGGTCTTCCCCGTGCAGGCCGTGCGCTCCACCTGGCCCATGACCGTGCCCGACCACCCCCGGGAAGAGCAGGGCGGCGAGGAGACGATCCTGGTGGTGGACGACAGCGAGGACGTGCGCGGCATCACCGCCCACCAGCTCCAGGGCCTGGGCTACCGCGTCCTCACCGCGCCGTCGGGGGAGGAGGCGCTGAAGCTGCTGGAGGCGGGCGACCGGGTGGACCTGCTGTTCACCGATTTGGTCATGCCCGGCGGCATGAACGGGCTGGTGCTCATGGAAAAGGCCCGCGCCGTGCGGCCCGACCTGGGCGTGCTGCTCGCCACCGGCTACACGGAGGAACTGGTGGCGGAGGGGCCGCGCACCCCCGCCATGGACGTGCTGGGCAAGCCTTACCGCCGGTCCGAGCTGGCCGACCGGGTCCGCGCCGCCCTGAACCGCGCCCACGCCCCACCCCAACCCGGCGCCCGCCGGGGCAAGCCGGTGCATGAGGCTTGAGATGACATCAAACCTTTACGGCAGACCATAGGTGCTCTGACCGTAAACCTTCCAATCATGCAAGGTGTCCTCCAGGCGGGACCGGATACGGGCAATTTCGGAGGCATTCCGGCCATCGATTTCAATAATTGCCGTACCCGGCCCTACCTCGACCAGCTGGACCTGCGGAAAATCCTCCAGAACTGAAGCCAACTCCGACTGGCTTTCCGAAACTGGCGCCGACGACGGCTTGGACCAGTTCTGAAGGATAAACCTGTCCGACATCGTCAAACCCTCGGTAGGCCATACCCCTCGTAATCGAAGCTGCCGAGGCCGACCTGCGTGGAGCGGCTCAGCACGGATTGGAGAATGGCGTGGGAGCGCTGCTCATCCCGTTTCGCGTTCAATATATTCAAGTTCCTGGACAGGACAACAGCCGCAAACCCGGCGACCGCAGGGGATGCCATGGAAGTGCCACTCATGGCACCAATTTCCCCGTTCGGAAGAGTCGAGACGATCCAGACACCGGGGCCGGTCAAATCGATCTGCGGGCCGATGTTGGAGAACGACGCGAGGAATATGTTTTGGTCCGATGATGCAAATGGGGAGCTCACAAAGGTTTGGCCCGTAGACCCTGGCGGGAACGTACCCACTCTTCCAATAGCCGACACAGCAATACAATTATGATGGGCAGCAGGATAACTCACAGGCCTTCTCTTATCATTGCCCGCAGCGGCTATACAAACAGAACCGTTTACCCAAGCATAGTTTACGGCATCTCTCACGCCATCATCTTTTGCAGCGCGCCCACCAAGACTCAGATTTATGATATCGCATCCATCTTCGACTGCCGCCCTGATCGCTTGAATAATGCTATAGTTACTGGCACCATCCGACATGTCTTTTGGAAAAACCCGATAGCTCCTGACCTTGGCCCCTGGCGCCACCCCGACCGGACCTGAACTTGGATCGCCCCCCGCACAAATAATCCCAGCCACATGCGTTCCGTGGGCACCCTTGTCCGTCGAGCATGCGCCCCAATCAAGGGGGTTCTCCCCCTGGACTGTGCATCGACCTCCGGTCACTCGACCCGCCAACCGGGAATGATTGCCGTCGACGCCACTGTCCACGACGGCAACGGTAACCCCTTCTCCTTTCGGCGAGCTTGCCGAGGATAGAGGTTCGGAAAAGTGCGTCCGCAGGAAATCGTTATAACCCGCCACCGCGGAGCCAGTCTCAGGGCTGCTGAAAAGGATCACAGGTGCTGACGCCACTTGCAATTGATACTTTGTAATTGGCACGAGCCTGAACGCGCCAGCTCGCAGTATACGCTCACCTTCTGCACTTAGCTTGACGAGTTTTGGGCCATCATCAAGAAAAGAGTCGATCACCTCTCCTAGTTCATAATCATCTTCCATTGAGTCTTTCATGAACGGAAGGCTAACATCCTCTCCACTTGACCATATGCGATTCTTTCCTGACGCTGATCTGAAATCACCGACAATATCTTTCAACCGAAGCACTTCATGACTTTGCGAAAGCGCTTTAATCGTCAGCGCCTCTGATGTTAAACCCTGTGCGGGCAGAACTACATAGAGCTTTGTACGGCGCTTGCTCATATCCACCTCACGAGTTTGAGTCTAGGGTTGTATGGCATACTAAACTATTTTCTTAGCCCCTTGTAAATGCCTGACTCTCTAAAGGTGTAGATATGACGTATGCGTTGTTAATGTCGCAAGGCCATTCAATCTCGATAGGGTTGCAGAAGAGGCTACGCAAAGCCTGTTGGACAAGGGAGTTTCCCGGCATCCGCTCCCGCGCCCCGGCCAGCAGGGCGAGTGCGTCCTCCCGCCGGCCCTGGGCGGCGAAGACCCGGGCCAGACCGATGGCCGCCTCCGCCCGGGACAGGTCGGCGGCCAGGGTGCGGGCATAGAGCAGGGCCGCCTCCGCCAGCCGCCCCGTGTCTAGCAGCAGCCCCGCCAGGTTCAGCCCGGCCTCCGCCAGGTCCGGACGGAGGGCCAGGGCGTTGCGGAAGCAGAACTCCGCCTCTTCCCACAGGCCGCGGTCGCGCAGGACGACGCCAAGGCTGTCATGGGCCTCGGCATAGGCGGGGCTGAGGTCCAGGGCGCGCCGGAAACAGGCCTCCGCCTCCGCCGACCGGCCCTGGCCGCGAAGGGCCGCGCCCAGGTGGTTGTGGCTGGCGGCGTCCCCTTCCTCCAAAGCCAGGGCCCGTCGGAACCGCGCCTCCGCTTCCGCATAGCGTCGGCGGGCCAACAGCAGCTTGGCCAGGCTGGCATGGTAAAGGGGCTCGTCCGGGTCGGCCGCCACGGCCCGCCCGAAATGCTCTTCGGCCTCCTCCGGCCGGTAGCAGCGCAGGGCGATCTGGCCCATCAGGTGCAGCGCCTCCGCGTCCGCCGGCGCCGCTTCCAGGGCGCTGCGGCAGGTCAGCTCCGCATCGGCCAGGAAACCGGCCATGAGCTGCTGGCGGGAAAGGCTGACGCACGCGGCGGCGAACGACATGGGCAGGCTCCATGCGGGGCACGTCCGGCCCCGCGGCGGGTTGTTCGGACGGGGAACAGCAACCGCCGTGCCAGGGAAAAAACCAGGGCTCCCGCGGCTTCCGCCCTTGACCCCGGTTGCCCCCGGGCAATTCATGCCGGGCGGAATGGGCAGGGCCTTCCCGCCTTGATGCCGCCACCGTCCGCTCCTACCCCTTCCGACAAGGGTCGCTCCCCCGCCCTTCCCATGACAGGCCCGCGATGAGACGACTGGCCGCCTTCCTGATTTCCCTGGTGGCCCTGGCCGCCACCCTCTGGTGGTTCCGGGTCCCCACGACCGTGGCCGTGCTGTGGGACATCGCCGACGGCCCCGCTGGGCGCGGCGGCCACCGGGGGCGGAGCCCGCGCGCTCAACGGTATCGGTTGACGTCTCCGGTCGCCCCCTGCCGGCCGATCTTTACGCCCCCGCGGACCCGGGTGGTGCGGGTTTGGTGCTGCTTCCCGGCCTCACCGCCCAGGGCAAGGCGGACGAACGGCTGGTGGATTTCGCGCTGAACTTGGCCCGGGCTGGGTTCACGGTGCTGGTCCCCGACCTGTCCGGCCGGGCCACCCTGTCCGCGGGCACGGCGGACGTGCCGGAAATCCTGGCCACCGTCGCGCATCTGTCCGACCGGCTCGGAGGGCGGCAGGTCGGGCTGGTGGGCATCTCCTACGCCGTCGGCCCCGCCATCCTGGCGGCGCTGGAGCCGGCGGGGCGGGAACGGGTGGCGACCCTGGTTTCCTTCGGCGGCTACCACGACCTGACCCACATGGTCGCCTGGGTCACCACCGGCCAGCGCCGCGGGCCGGACGGCGCCTGGATCAAGGGTTCGGTACCGGACCTGGCCGTCTGGTTCTTCGTCGCCGGCAATGTGCGCTTGCTGAACGACCCCATCGACCGCCACCTGCTGAATGAGATGGCCCGCCGCCGCTGGAACGACGCCACCGTTCCCGTGGGCGACCTTGCCGCCCGCTTGGGCCCGGAGGGGCAGGCCGTCTTCGCCCTGCTGACCAACCGCGACCCGGAGGCCGTGCCGTCCCTCATCGGCACCCTGCCGGAGCGCCTGCGCGCCGAGCTGGCGGCCCTGGACCTCTCGAAGCGGGACCTCAAGGCCCTGCCCGCCCGCCTGGTCCTGGTCCATGGCAAGGACGACCCCGTGATCCCCTGGACGGAGAGCGTGTCCCTCGCCGCCGCCACGGACCCCGCCCGCACCGACCTGTTCCTGATCGGCAAGATGGGCCACACGGAGGTGGGCGGCATCGGCCTGTCCGACGCCCTGGACCTGTGGCGCGCGATCAGCGCCGTGCTGGGGGAGCGGGAGCGGCTGGAGGAACAGACGGGCCCCAGAGCTTCTGGAACAGGCGCTGGCCGGTGAACAGCAGGATGCCGACGACTGCGCCATAGGCCGCGGAAGCGACAAAGAAGTCTGACGGCAACAGATACTTTTCACCCTCCGGTACGCCTCCTGAACTCAGGCCCCACAGAATGAAAGGCGTCAGGTATCCCGCGGCACCGGCCACCATCCCCGCAATTGGGGTCAGGAGCCATCCGCGTCGCCCCACCTGTCCCAACCTCCAGACGAACGCCGCGCAAAGGCCAGCAACTAAACTCGGGAACAGGACCATCGCCGCGAACGGAATGACCAAGGACTTCGGAGATGCGTCCCATTCCGCCTGGCTGAACAGCCAACCAAACAGGCCGAACGAGGCCAGGGCAGCAATCACTCCCGCCTGGAAAGCCCCTTGCCCCGGTCCCCTCATGCCCTGTTCTCCGCCCAAGCTCCCCCACACAGGCTGGAGCCACCGCCCTGCCCGTAAGTTCAAGTTATCAAGAATCACTTGAGTAGCCAAAGCGGGTCCCGATATAGGTCAGGGAAAGGGCGGTCACGCTGGAGGGCCCCCGTCAAATAAGGGAGGGATCGATGCCCGACGCGGCCACCTTGTCGCATCAGAAGACCACGCATGTCTGGGAGGCCGCCTACCCGCCCGGGGTGGACTGGCACGCCAGGATCCCGCAGCGCTCCATGGTCGAGCTGTTCGACGAGTCCGTGCGCCGCTTCGCCGACCGGCCCTGCATCGACTTCCTGGACAAGAAATACACCTACGCCCAGACGGGCGCCCTGGTGGACAAGGTCGCCAAGGGCCTCCAGGCCATGGGCGTGAAGAAGGGCGACAAGGTCGGCCTGTTCCTGCCCAACACGCCCTATTCCGTCATCATGTTCCACGGCATCCTGAAGGCCGGCGGCACCGTGGTGAACTTCAACCCGCTCTATGCCGAGCGGGAGATCCAGCACATGATCCAGGACGCCGAGGCGGACATCATGGTCACGCTGGACCTGAAGGTGGTCTACGACAAGCTGGCCAAGATGTTCGGGCAGAGCCGGCTGCGGACCATCATCGTCTGCCCCATGGCCAGCATCCTGCCCTTCCCGAAGAACCTGCTGTTCCCCTTCGTGAAGAAGGCGGAGATCGCGGACATCCCCCGCGACGACCGGCACGTCTTCTTCAAGGCGCTGACGTCCAACGACGGCCGCCCCGCCCCTGTCCCCGTGAACCCCACCGAGGACGTGGCCGTGCTGCAATACACCGGCGGCACTACCGGCGTGCCCAAGGGCGCCATGCTGACCCATGGCAACATCACCGCCAACACCTTCCAGGCCAACCTCTGGTTCACGGAGGCCAAGGACGGGGAGGAGCGCATGCTGGGCGTGCTGCCCCTGTTCCACGTCTTCGCCATGACCTGCGTGATGAACCTGACCCTGTCCAAGGGCGGGGAGATGGTGCTGCTGCCCCGGTTTGAGCTGGACCAGGTGCTGCAGACCATCCACAAGAAGCGGCCCACCCAGTTCCCGGCGGTGCCCACCATCTACACCGCCATCATCAACCACAAGGACCGGGACAAGTACGACCTGTCCTCCATCAAGCTCTGCAACTCCGGCGGCGCGCCCCTGCCGGTGGAGGTGAAGGCCAAGTTCGAGGGCATGACCGGCTGCTCCCTGGTGGAGGGCTACGGCCTGTCGGAGAGCGCGCCCATCGCCACCATCAACCCGCCGAGCAAGAGCAAGGCCGGCAGCATCGGCCAGCCCGTGCCGGGCACGGAGATCCGCATCATCAGCCTGGAAGACCGCAAGACGCCGGTCCCGCTGGGCGAGCGGGGCGAGATCTGCATCGTCGGCCCGCAGGTCATGAAGGGCTACTGGAACAAGCCCGAGGCGAGCGCCGAGACCCTGGCCGACGGCATGCTGCACACGGGCGACGTGGGCTACATGGATGAGGAGGGCTACATCTTCATCGTGGACCGGATCAAGGACATGATCCTGGCCGGCGGCTACAACGTCTACCCCCGCAACGTGGAAGAGGCCCTGTACCAGCACCCGGCGGTGGCCGAGTGCATCGTGCTGGGCGTGCCCGACCCCTACCGCGGCCAGACGGTGAAGGCCTACATCAAGCTGCGCGACGGCATGACCACCGACAAGGAGGACCTGAAGGCCTTCCTGGAGGACAAGCTGTCCCCCATCGAGCAGCCCAAGCTCTACGAGTTCCGCGACGAGCTGCCCAAGACCATGATCGGCAAACTGTCCCGCAAGGCCCTGCTGGACGAGCTGGAGGCGGAGAAGAAGAAGGCGGGGTGAAGGCCATGCGCGCGCCCCTCCTCGCCGTCCTCCTGACCCTCGGCCTGGTCTCCCCCGCCCTGGCATCC
Organism: Aerophototrophica crusticola; assembly: GCF_012913305.1. Lineage (NCBI taxonomy): Bacteria > Pseudomonadati > Pseudomonadota > Alphaproteobacteria > Rhodospirillales > Rhodospirillaceae > Aerophototrophica > Aerophototrophica crusticola. The sequence goes on from NZ_CP051775.1 coordinate 2,001,185, forward strand.
CCGGCCGACGAGTTCGTCGCCCGGCTGTCCGGCCTGTGCGGCAAGGCGTTCGAGGGCAAGGTGGTGGCTTCCAGCACCCCGAACGACCCCTTCACCGGCCAGCGGCTGGTGATGCATGTGCGGGAGTGTTCGGCGGACGAGGTCCGCATCCCCTTCCATGTGGGGGAGAACCGGTCGCGCACCTGGGTCATCACCCGCACCCCCACCGGCCTGCGCCTGAAGCACGACCACCGGCATGAGGACGGGTCGGAGGACAAGGTGACCCAGTATGGCGGCGACACCGTCGCCCCCGGCAGCGTCGGCCGGCAGGAATTCCCGGCCGACGCCTTCTCCAAGGAGATGTTCCGGCGGGAGAACCTGCCCCCCGGCGCCCAGGAGAATGTCTGGGCGGTGGAGGTTGAGCCGGGCAAGGCCTTCACCTATGAATTGTCCAGGCCGGGCCGCCTGTTCCGGGCGGAGTTCGACCTGACCAAACCCGTGGACCCGCCGCCCGCCCCCTGGGGTGCCAAGTAGGCCCGCGACACCTTCCCTCCCCACCCGTTCCCGAAGGCCCATCCCCGATGCCCAAGGTCGTCATCGCCGGCAGCATGAACATCGACATCCTGTCCACCATGCCCCGCGCCCCGCGGGCGGGTGAAACGGTGAACGGCGACACGGTGGCCTTCATGCCCGGCGGCAAGGGCCTGAACCAGGCGGTGGCCGCCGCCCAGCAGGGGGTGGAGGTGGCCTTCGTCGGCCGCCTGGGCCAGGACGCCTTCGGTGACCAGGTGGAGTCGTTTTTGCGGTCCAAGGGCATCGACACCGGCGGCATCGTCCGCACCACCACCTCCCCCACCGCCAACGCCATCATCTTCGTGGACAAGTCGGCGGAGAACTACATCGTCGTCATCCCCGCCGCGAACGCGGAGACGAGCCCGGAAGACGCGGCCAAGCTGGAGATCAACGCCGGCGACGTGGTGGTCAGCCAGTTCGAGATCCCCCGCCCGACCATCGCAGCCGTCTTCGCCCGCGCCCGCCAGGCCGGGGCCCGCACCGTGCTGAACGCCGCCCCGGCCCTGGACGACGCGCCGGAGTCCCTGTGGGCCGACACGGACATCCTGGTGGTGAACGAGACGGAGCTGGGCCACTTCGCCGGCACGGAAGTCAGCGGCGACGCCCCGGTGGCGGAGGTGGGCCGCGTCGCCCGCACCCTGCTGCGCCGCCCGGGCCAGACCATCATCGCCACCCTGGGCGTGCGCGGCGCCGTGGCCGTGACGGCGGAGACCGAGTTCCTGGTCCCCGGCCGCCCCGTGAAGGCGGTGGACACCACCGGGGCCGGCGACTGCTTCGTGGGCAGCCTGTGCGCCCGCCTGTCCGCTGGGGACGAGCTGGAAACCGCCATGCGCTATGCCAACGTGGCTGCCAGCATCAGCGTCACCCGCATCGGCACCGGCACCGCCATGCCGACGGCGGATGAGGTGCGGGGCGCGTTGGCGGGTTGAGCCCCGGCGGGCTCGCGCTGCCCGCCAAATTCCTTGCGACATCGGCGGGACCTTGCCCTTACATCCCGTAGGGAAAGCGTGCTATAGGCCGCGCAAACCGGCCAGGTGAGGGAGGGGCGGGCGGCCATGTCGCCGCCGCCGACACCGGAAAGGCCGGGCCCAACACCACTTGAAGGACGGTGTCGCGCTTCATGACGAACATCAGCATCCCCGCCGGCACGGGTCCGGCGGTTTCCGGCCGGACCATCGCCGGCCATCCGGCCGGGCTGGCCTTCCTGTTCATGACCGAGTTGTGGGAGCGTTTCTCCTACTACGGCATGCGTGCGCTTCTGGTCTATTACATGACCAAGCACCTGCTGATCCCGCAGGCCGAGGCCTCGAACATCTACGGCATCTATACCGCCCTGGTGTATTTCACCCCGCTGTTCGGCGGCATCCTGGCGGACCGGGTATTCGGCCAGCACAAGATGGTCCTGGCCGGCGGCATCCTGATGGCCCTCGGCCATTTCCTGATGGCGTGGGAAAGCCTGTTCTACGTCGCCCTGGGCTTCATCATCCTGGGCAACGGCGCCTTCAAGCCCAACATCTCCACCCAGGTCGGCAACCTCTACCCGGAGGGTGACCCGCGGCGGGACCGGGCCTTCTCCATCTTCTATGTCGGCATCAACATCGGCGCCTTCCTGGCCCCGCTGGTCTGCGGCTACCTGGGGGAGACGGTGGGCTGGCACTACGGCTTCGGCGCCGCGGGCGTGGGCATGGTGATCGGCCTGATCACCTACATCGCCGGCCGCAAGTACCTGCCCCCCGACAATCTGGCCCGTGAGAAGGCCGCCCATGTGGAGCACGAGCCCCTGCACAAGGGCGATTGGGAGGCGATCGGCGCGCTGATCCTGATCAGCTTCTTCACCATCTTCTTCTGGGCCACCTATGAGCAGCAGGGCAACACCATCGCCCTCTGGGCCGATACCAACACGGACCGGGTCATCGCGCTGGGCAGTTGGTCCTGGGAAGTGCCGGCCAGCTGGTTCCAGTCCGTCAACCCCTTCATGATCTTCGCCTTCACCCCCTTCATGGTGGCGCTCTGGGCCAACCAGTCGGCCAAGGGCCGGGAGCCGACGACGGTCAGCAAGATGGCCATCGGCTGCTTCCTGGTGGGCATCAGCTATCTGGTGATGATCGGCGCGGCCTGGGACTATGCCGCCAACGGCCCCACCAACATGCTGTGGCTGGTGGGCTTCCTGGCCATCCTGACCATCGGTGAGCTGTACCTGTCCCCCATCGGCCTGTCGCTGTTCAGCAAGGTGGCGCCCACCAAGTACGTGTCCCTGCTGTTCGGCGTCTGGTTCCTGTCCAGCTTCTTCGGCAACTACGCCGCGGGCTGGTTGGGGTCCTATTGGGAAGTCTGGTCGAAGGAGACGTTCTTCTTCGTCATGTTCCTGATCAGCGCCGGTGCCGGCCTGGGTATCCTGGTCTTCAACAAGCCGCTGAAGCGCATCATCGCCAGCCGTTCCGCCAGCGAGGCCCGCGGCGGCGCGCACTGACCACCGTCCCATCGCGCACGAACGACAACGCCGCCGGGGTGACCCCCGGCGGCGTTTCTGCTTCTGGAACTGCCCCCCCCCGGGACCTTATACCAGCCGCCGTTGATCGTGACCGATCAACGGCCCCTCAGGCGCCGGGCGCCGCCATCCGGCGGCTTGGCTCACGCGGGCATGAGCCCGCGGGCCGGCGGTCGCCGGCCTCCAAGCGCATGAGTCAAAAACTCATGCGCTTGGTATTACGGCTCGTGGCCGTCCGCCGTCAGGGTCTTCAGCCGGTTGCAGGGGTCGTCGGGGGTGCCGCGCAGCTCGTCCGCCACGGTGCCGGACCAAAGCTTGGTGCCGCTGGCATAGGCGGCGCGGCCGATCATGTGGCTGGCGATGGGGGTGCTGACCAGCAGGAAGGCGATGGCCGCCATGGCCCGGGTGACGGTGCCCACGTCGGGGAAGACAAGCGCCACGGCCAGCAGGACAAGGCCGCACCCCACCGTCCCCGCCTTGCTGGAGGCGTGCATGCGCAGGATGGCGTCCTGCAGCCGTACAACGCCGATGGCGGCCACCAGGCAGAACACCCCGCCGCCCACCAGCAGCAGCCCGGCCAGGACCTGGAGCAGGTCAGCGACGGTCATCGGAAATCTCCTCCTGTGCCCGGCGCTCCACATAGCGGGCATAGGCCACGGTGCCGAAGAAGGCCACCAGGGCCAGGGCGATGGCCGCGTCCACCAGCACCGGCTGGCCCATGTGCAGGGCCAGCAGCGCGATCAGCGCCACCGCCAGCACGCCGAACAGATCCACCGCCACGATGCGGTCCGGCAGGGTCGGCCCCTTGAGGATCCGGAAACAGGCCAGGACCGTCGCCAGCAGCACCAGCAGCAGGGCGATGTCGATGCAGGTGGCCAGGAAGGGGGACAGGGTCACCGCAGCACCTCCAGGATGCGACGCTCCATGGTTTCCTTCGTCTCGCGGCGCAGGGCGTCCACGTCGTCGGTGAACATGGAGTGGATGTAGAGGGTCTTCCGGTCGGGGGAGACGTCCAGGCTCAATGTCCCCGGCGTCAAGGTAATGCAGCAGGCCAGCAGGGTGATCTCGAAGTCCGTCCGCGCATCCAACGGGATGGCGACCACCGCGGGCGTGGGCTTCGGCCCGATGCCGACGACCGCCTTGGCCACCCGCACGCTGCTGACCCAGACTTCCTTCAGGAACCAGAGGGTGAAGGCGACGCTGCCCCACAGGGTGCGGAAATAGCGCTGCTCCGGGAACAGCCGCCGGGCCAGGTACAGCACGATGTGGGACAGGATGAAGCCGGCCACGAACCCAGCGCCGCTGAAGTCGCCGTTCACGGCCATCCAGGCCACGGCCAGCAGGATGTTCATGACGAGCAGGATCATGGCGCGCCCCCCTGCCCCGGTGCCGCGGGTGTGACGGGCAGTTCGCCCACCATGGTGGGCTGCGGCGCCGGGGCACCCAGCACCGCCTCGATATAGGGGGCGGGGTCCAGCAGGCCCAGCGCCGCCCGTCCGGCCAGGTCCATCACCGGCTCCGGCCAGACGCCGATGGTGACGGTCACCAGCGACAGGGCGACCAGCGGCGCCACCAAGGCGACCCGCCGCCCGGGGGAGAAGCCGCCCAGCCCCGCGAGGTCCCCCGCCGGATGGGCCTTCCAGACTACCTCGGCCCAGATGCGGCCGGCCAGCATCATGGTCAGCAGGGCGGTGACCAGGGCGGCCGCCACGATCCACCAGGACTGGGCGGCCAGGCCCGCCTGCACCAGCACAAGCTTGGACCAGAAGCCAGACAGGGGCGGGAACCCGGCGAGCGAGCCCAAGGGCACGAACATCACCAACGCCAGGATGGGCGCCGACCTGAACAGCCCGCCCATGCCCTCGTACCGGCTGCTGCCCGACAGGCGGCGGGCCACGCCGGCGCCCAGGAACAGGTTGGTCTTCACCACGATGTCATGGACCAGGTAGAAGACCACGCCCGCGATGGCCAGCGGCGTGTAAAGCGCCAAGCCCATGACCATGTAACCGATATGCGCCACCACCTGCCAGGACAGGGCCTTGCGCAGATCCTTGGTGGCCAGGGACCCCAACGCCCCCGCCACCAGGGTGAAGCCGGCGATCCACAGCAGGATGCCGCCATGGGTCCAGCCCGTGTCGCCCACGAAGATCAGGGTGAAGGTGCGCAGCAGGGCATAGACGCCCACCTTGGTCAGCAACCCGGCGAAGATGGCCTGCACCGCCACGGCGGGGGTGTGGTAGCTGGCGGGCAGCCAGAAGAACAGCGGGAACACCGCCGCCTTCATGCCGAAGGCGATGATGAACAGCACGGCCACGGTGGTCACCGTGCCCTGGTTCTGCACCTGGGGCACCAGCCGGGCCAACTCCGCCATGTTCAGCGTGCCGGTCAGGCCGTACAGCAGCACCACCGCCAGCAGCAGGGCCGCCGTGGCGATCAGGTTCAGGGCGGCGTACTTGATGGCGCCGTCCAACTGTTCCTTCGTGCCGCCCAGGGCCAGGAGGACGAAGCTGGAGATCAGCATCGCCTCGAACCAGACATACATGTTGAACAGGTCGCCGGTGACGAAGGCCCCACCCACGCCCACCAGCAGGGCATGGAAGACGGGGTGGAAGCCGTTCCGTTCCCGCACCGGGTCGATGTCGCCCAGGCTGTAGGCCGCCACGGCCACGGCCATGATGGCGGTGACCAGCACCATGATGGCGGTCAGGGTGTCGGCCACCAGGGTGATGCCGAAGGGCGCCTTCCAACCGCCCATCTGCATGACCTGCACGCCCCCGGCCACCTGCGCCAGCAGGCCGATGGCGCACAACAGCAGGGCCACGGCCCCGGCGAGGGAGATGCCGCGCTGGGCCGGGATGCTTCTCCAGGCCAGGGCGCAGAGGGCCGCCGTGGACAGCGGGACCAGGATGGGGGCGGCGACCAGCCAGCTCATCACGCCGTCTCCCGGCCATGCTTACGCGCCCGCGCCGCGGCTTCCAGGGCGGGCGTGGTCTCCACCGGCTCGGCCACGCGCAGGGCGTCGCCGTCGATGGTGCCCATGTCCTGCCAGCCCCGGTAGACCAGCACCAGGGCGAAGGCCAGCAGGCTGAAGCCGATGACGATGGCCGTCAGGATCAGCGCCTGGGGCAACGGGTTGGCATAGGTGCCTTCCAGCACCTTGTCCGCCCCCTGGATCAGGGGCGGCACGCCATAATCCAGCCCGCCCGCCAGGAAGATGGACAGGTTGACGGCGTTGGACAGGATGATCACGCCGAAGAGCAGCCGCAGCAGGTTGCGCGACAGCAGCATGTAGACGGCCCCGGTCACCAGGCCCCCGATGGTGAAGGCGAGCACCACCTCCATCACAGCTCCTCCATCAAGCCGCGGACCATGGCCAAGATGCCGCCGATCACCACCAGGTAGACGCCGATGTCGAACAGCACCGGCGTGCCGATGGCGAAGCCCTTCTCACCCGTTTCGGTGTAGCTGATGTACCAGCGGCTGGCCATGTAGGGGTCGGCCAGCAACCCTCCCTGCCCTACCACGGCGAACAGGCCGGAGACGATGGCCAGCGCCAGCCCGGCGCCCAGGATGGTCTTCGGATCGGCGGGCAGCATGCGCCGCATCTCCGCCACGCCAAAGGACAGGGCCACCAGGCTGTAGGCGACGGCGGCGATCAGCCCGCCGATGAAGCCGCCGCCGGGCTCGTTATGGCCGCGCCACAGGATGAACAGGCTGAACAGCACCATCAGGGCCAGCAGCAGGCGGGTTCCGGTGCGCAGGATCAGGGAATGCATCTCAGTCCGCCTCCCCCGTCATGGGCTTGCCGGGGTCCAGGCGCGGGGCGGCCGCGTCCTCCTCCGGCTTTGGCGCGTTGCGGGCCTTCAGCAGGGCCAGCACGCCCAGGCCCGCCATGGCCACCACGGTGATCTCCCCCAACGTGTCGAATCCGCGGAAATCCACGATGATCACGTTCACCACGTTGCGCCCGTACGCCTCCACATAGGACGCGGCGGCGAAGTAGTCCGACAGGTGGGGCGACAGGGGCTGGGCCGTGACGGACAGCAGGATCGCCGTCGTCACCCCGCCCGCTGCAACGGCGACCACCAGCTTCACCAGCCGGGTGGCGGCGTCCGTCCGCTCCGACGGGCCGAACTTGGGCAGCTTGGCCAGGACCAGGACGATGATGATGACGGTCAGCGTCTCCACCATCAGCTGGGTGATGCCCACGTCGGGCGCGCTGTAGGCCAGGAAGAACAGGGCCACGGCCAAGCCACTGATGCTCAGCGCCGTCACCGCCGCCAGCCGTGACGTGGCGAGCATGGCGCCGAAGGTGCCCAGCAGCATCAGGAAGCAGAGGAACCAGCCCAGCGGCTCCGCCCACCCCTCGGCCTTGGGCATGGCGAAGCCGCCGCGCAGCAGCAGGGTGATGCCCGGCAGGGCGAACATCACGGCGATGGTCAGCAGCATGTAGCGGCTGAGCCGGCCGGCCTGGAGCAGGTTGGTCACCGCCCGGGCCAGGGCATCCACCCCGGCCAGCACATGGTCCCAGGCCGCGTCGAAGTTCACGCGGCTCGCCCGCGCCAACCCGCCCAGGGCCGCGGTCACGCCGCGCAGGCCCAGGAACAACGCGGCACCCAGCGCCACCGTCACGGCGGACAGGCCCAGGGCGGGCGTCAGGCCATGCCAGAGGTGCAGGTCCACCGTCTTCGCCGTGCCCGCCACGGCAGAGGTGACGGCCCCCATCAGCGGGGCCGGCAGGCTGCCGAACAGGCCGAAGGCCAGGCCAAGGCTCGCCAGCACGGCGGGGCCGATCCACAGGGAGGGGGAGCCCTCATGCGCGTGCTCCGCCGCCTGGCTGGGCTTGCCCAGGAAGGGCTTCACGAAGACCAGCCCGGCGGCGCCCAGCATGGTGGCGTTGGCAAGCACCATCCCCACCAGGACGAAGGTGCCCGTACTCCCGGCTTCCAGCATGCCTTCATACATCAGCTCCTTGCCCAGGAAGCCGAAGAAGGGCGGCAGGCCGGCCATGGACAGGCTGGCCAGCAGGATGAACAGGCCCGTCAGCCGCATCTTGGGCCACAGGCCGGACAGTTGGTTGACGTCGCGGGTGCCGGTGCCGTGGTCCACGGCGCCCGCACCCATGAAGAGGGCGCCCTTGTACAGGCTGTGCGCCAGCAGGAAGACGGCGAAGCCCTTCAGCGCATACTCCGTCCCCAGCCCCACCAGCATGGTCAGGGTGCCCAGCGCCATCAGGGTCGTGTAGGCCAGCACCTTCTTCAGGTCGGTGGAGCGCAGGGCCATCAGCCCGCCCCAGACCGCGGTGACGGTGCCGAAGGCGGCCAGCGTGTAGGTCCACACCTCCGTCCCGCCCAGGGTGGGGTTCAGCCGGGCCACCAGATAGACGCCGGCCTTCACCATGGTGGCGCTGTGCAGGTAGGCGCTGACGGGGGTCGGCGCGTCCATGGCGTTGGGCAGCCAGAAATGGAACGGCACCTGGGCGGACTTGGTAAAGGCGCCCAACAGGATCAGCACCAGGATCGGCAGGTACAGGGCATGGGCGCGGAAATCGATGCCCGACGCCTCCATGGCCGTCAGCCGCCACCCCTCCCCCACCAGCCCCATCAGCACCAGCCCCGCCAGCAGGGCCAGGCCGCCAAGGGACGTCACCACCAGCGCCTGCACGGCGGACCGGCGGCTGCGCCCGTCCTCATGGTTGAAGCCGATCAACAGGAAACTGGTGACGCTGGTCAGCTCCCAGAAGACAAACAGGCTGATCACGTCGTCCGCCAGGACGAGGCCCAGCATGGAGCCCATGAAGGCCAGCAGGAACAGGTAGAACCGGCCCTGGTGCTCGTGCCCGTGCAGGTACCCGCCGGCATAGGCCGTGATGAAGGTGCCGATGCCCGTCACCAGCAGTGCGAACAGCAGGGACAACCCGTCCAGCCGGAAAGCCAGCTCCACGCCCAAGGCCGGGACCCAGGGGACCACCTGCAGCACCGTCTCCCCGCCCGACACGGGGCCCAAGAACTGGGCGAACCAGACGGTCACGCCCGCGGGCACCAGGGCCAGCAGCCAATGGGAAAAGGCCGGCAACAGCCGGTGCAGTGTCGGCGCGATGGCCGCTGCCAGGAAAATGACCAGCACCGCGGCCAGCATCCGCCCCGTCCCTCCCCTAGCGTCCCAATAGAACCGGCTGCACCACACCCCCGGACGGGGGCGGGCGTCAAGGACGCGGCAAGGGCAATGCCTACCCCTTTGCCGCATTCATTCGCTTTCGCCTATATGGGACGGGCCACTCTTGCTTCAACCAAAATCGGAAGCTGAAGCTTCGGGATAAACCTGTTCTGGAACAAGGGCTTTGCCTCGGGCTCCAGGCCAAGCAACTGCCGCGACCGCCCCAGGGCCGCCTGCAAGCCCAGGGATTCCACCCGTGCCAGCCCGTGCAGCTGGCCACAAGCCTGCTCCAGGGCGGCCCGCTCCCGCTCGACCTTGGCAGCCAGGACCGGACGGCTGCCGGGGCCGCAGCGCCGCCGGGCGCAGAGGTGACGGACACAATCGGCCACGGGGGTGTCCAGCCGCAGCACATGCAAGGGTCGCCGCCGGGCCAGGGCCGACGTGGCCACATGCTCCCCGCTCAGCACCAGCCCTTCCAACAGCACGTCATGGCCGTCCGCCGCCATCGAGTCGGCCAGGGCCAGCGCCCCGGCAGGCCCGCCATCCGCCTGCCCGATGGTGTCACAGCCGCCGACGGGGCCCTCACCATAATGCCCCAGCACCACCAGCGGCCGCCCGCCGAGCGGGTGTGCCAGCCGCCAGGCCAGGGGCCTGTCGCGGCCCGGCCGGGTTACCGCCTCGCCGGCCGGCCAGCCGAACTCCGCCATCAGCCGCCTCACTAAGGTCGTCTTGCCCGACCCGCTCGTCCCCCGCACGTTGATCACCAGGCCCATGTCGCCTCCCCTATCGCCGGTGGGGGCGACAAGACCATGGGACCAGTGCTCGCTCAACCCGAAGCGGGGAGGCGCCCTGGAAAGGAAGTGGTAGGGATTTCCGAGACTTGGGCGCGCAGCCCCCAGTCGCCGGAACCCCGCTCAGCCCGGCACGGCCTCCGCCGGTGCCATGGCGCCGATCTGGATCTGCACGGCGATGTAGGCGGCATAGAAGGCCAGCAGGATCCAGCCTTCCCGCCGGGAAATGCGGCCCGACGTCCAGGCGAAGATCACCAGCAGGGCGGAAACGGCCAGCATCACCCAGATGTCGAAGCTGGCGATCTGGGCCGGCACGTCCAGGGGCTGCACAAGGGCCGTCACGCCCAGGATGCCCATGACGTTGTAGATGTTGGACCCGACGATGTTGCCGAAGGCCACGTCCCCGTGCTTGCGGACAGCGGCCATGACGCTGGTCACCAACTCCGGCATGGAGGTGCCGACGGCCACCAGCGTGACGCCGATCAGCGTGTCCGACACGCCCCAGGTCTTCGCCACCTCGATCGCCCCGCCCACCAGCAGGTCGGCGCCGAACACCACCGATCCCAGGCCCGCCGCCGCCACGACCAGGCCTGCCAGCAGGCCCATGCCCGGCGGCTCGGACTTCTCCGCCACCGTGTCGTCGGCCTGGTGCAGTTCCTCCGCGGAGGCGGTGCGCTCGCTGCGGTAGACCCAGACGATGTAGGCCAGCAGCAAAGCCACCAGCAGGGCGCCCACGGGGCGGCCGATATGACCGGTCAGGGTGAAGCCGACCGCCAGCAGGGCGGAGCCCATCAGCACCGCCCCGTCCCGCTTCAGCGGCCCCTTCAGCACGGTCACCGGCATCAGCGCGGCGGAGATGCCGAGGATCAGCAGGATGTTGGCGATGTTGGAGCCGACCACGTTGCCCATGGCGATGCCGGCGGACCCCGCCAGTGCCGCGTCCACGCTGGCCACCAGCTCGGGCGTGGACGTGCCGAACCCCACCAGGGTCAGGCCGATCATGAGCGGGGAGACGCCCAGCCGCTTGGCCACCGCCACCGCCCCCCGCACCAGCAGCTCGCCGCCGGCCAGCAACAGGACCAGGCCGCCCAGGATCGCCAGATAAACCATGCTTGTTCCCCCTGCACCCCATGTGCCGACGATAGATTGGGCTAGATCAGCAAATTCCAAGATTGCGGTTGCACCTGCGAACACCGACATTCACCCGGACCGTTGCCCCGATCGATCGACGTATGGACGCACACCTGGACCTTACCGGCATCGCGCTGGTCACCTCCGTCGCCCTGCTCTGCGGCTTGGCCCTGTCGCGCCTGCGCCAGCCTTCCATCGTCGGCTACATCGTGGCGGGCGTGGTGCTGGGCCCCACCGGCTTCGGCCTGATCCGGGACGCGGAAGCCGTGCGCGCCCTGGCCGATCTGGGCGTGCTGATGCTGCTGTTCCTGGTAGGGATGGAGCTGTCGGTCCGGTCCTTCCGTCAGGTCTATGCCGTGGCGATCCTGGCGGTGCTGGGCCAGGTGGCCTGTTCCCTGGCCGTGACCTTCGCGGCCGGGGCCCTGCTGGGCTGGCCGGCGGAGCGGGCGGTGCTGTTCGGCTTCATCATCGCCCTGTCGGGCACCGCCGTGGCTATCAAGATGCTGGAGGACACGGGCGACCTGCACACGGACACGGGGCGGGTCACCATCGGCATTCTGGTGGCCCAAGATTTGGCCTTCGTGCCCATGTTGCTGACCGCCCAGACCCTGGGACCCCAGGGCGGCGGCTTCGATGCCACCGTGGTGCTGAAACTGGCCGCCGCCGTGGCGGTGCTGGCGGGCCTGGTGATGGTCCTGTCACGGCGGGAGCGGCTGCCCGTGCCCTTCGCCGACTGGTTCCGGAGGAATCCCGACGTGGTGCCGCTGGGCGCCCTGGCCTTCTGCTTCACCCTGGCGGCGCTCACGGGCCTGTTGGGCCTCAGCACCGCCTTCGGCGCCTTCCTGGCCGGCTTCATGCTGGGCAACTCCACCGGCCGCGCCATGGCCCTGCGCGCCACCAAGCCCATCCAGGCGGTGCTGGTGGTGGTGTTCTTCCTGTCCATCGGCCTGCTGATCGACCTGGGCTACATCTGGGAGCACCTTGGCCCCGTGCTGCTCCTGCTGCTGCTGGTCACCCTGGTGAAGACGGCCATGAACGTGGGCATCCTGCGCCTGCTGCGGCAGCCGTGGGAGCGGGCATTCCCCGCCGGCGTGATCATGGGGAGCCTGGGGGAGTTCAGCTTCGTCCTGGCCGCCACGGGCCTTTCCCTGGCGGTGGTGGACCCGGAAGGCTACCAGCTCGCCGTCACGGTCATCGCCCTGTCCTGGCTGTTCAGCCCCCTGTGGCTGGTCAGTGCCCGACGCTTCCACAAACTGGCGGAGACGGGCATCACCTCCATCCGCACCACCCTGGCACAGGTCTATGGTGGGGAGATCGCCTTCGCCAACCGGGTGTTCCGGGCAGTGATCCACGGCGCGAGCATGGTGGCGGAGCACTTTCGAATTCGAAAGTCGCGTTTGGTGGAGGAGCAGAAGGACGATCGGCGGGACGCGGCGTGAGGGGGGCCTTCTTGCACGGACGACACGGACAGTCCACGGACAAGCACGGACGCGTGCTTAACCCAGGATCGTGATCCCGTCAGACACTGTTACTCGCGGCGAAGCCGCAATGTCCTTTTGTCCGTGCCGTCCGTGAAAAACGGCCCTACACCCCCACGCTCTCCTTCAACCGCCCCCCCACCCGGATCGCCTCGGCCCGCCTCGCGAGGCCGGTGCGGTCGTCGGTCTCCACGAACACGCCGCAGACCGTCACGGTGGCGTCGTTCTCCGCGGGGCTGAAGCGTTCGCCGGGGATCTTGCGGAGCATCTTCCACATGGCGGCGTCCTTCTTCATGCCGATGACGCTGTCATAGTCGCCGCACATGCCGGCGTCGGACTGGTAGGCCGTGCCGCCGTTCAGGATCTGCAGGTCCGCCGTGGGCACGTGGCTGTGGGTGCCCACCACCAGGCTGGCGCGGCCGTCCAGGAAGTGGCCCATGACCATCTTCTCCGACGTGGCCTCCCCGTGGAAGTCCATGATGACCGCGTCCACCCCCGCCGGCCCCATGCGGGCGCCGCCCAGCTGGTGGACCTTCAGCACCTTGTCCGCGGCGGCGAAGGGGTCGTCCATGGGGTCCATGAAGACCCGGGCCATGGCGTTGATGACCAGCACCTTGTGGCGCCCGTTCTTGGCCGGAAGCACGGTGAAGCCGCGGCCCGGCGTGCCCTCCGGGTAGTTGATGGGCCGGATCAGGTTGGGGATGCGGTCGATCTGGCCCACCAGCTCCTTCTGGTCCCAGGAATGGTTGCCCAGGGTGATGCAGTCCACGCCGGCGGCGAAGAATTCCTGCGCGATCTTCTCGGTGATGCCGAAGCCGCCGGCCGCGTTCTCCCCGTTCACCACGATGAAGTCGGGCTTCAGCCGATCCCGCAGGCCCGGCAGGTGGCGCAGAACGCCCTCCCGGCCGCTGCGGCCCACCACGTCACCCAGGAACAGCAACCGCATGCCGTCAGTCCTTCGATATCCGGACGGCAGCCTGTTCCGTCACGATCCAATCCAGACGCTGGTCATAGCCATCCCGCGGCACGGCGGGAAGCTCCTGCGCCGCATAGCCGATGCCCGCGGCCACCACGGGCGGCCCCTCCAGCCGCAGCGCCTCCAGGGTCCGGTCGTAGTAGCCGGCCCCGTAGCCCAGCCGGTAGCCCTGCCTGTCCCAGGCCAGCAGCGGCACCAGCAGCAGGTCGGGCCGGACCACCGGCGCCTCTGCCATGGGCTCCATCACGCCGAACCCGCCGGGAACCAGCGGGTGGCCGTCACGCCACAGCTTGAACAGAAGCGGCCAGCCCCGCCCCGCCACCACGGGCAGGCAGGTGCGGATTCCGCGGGCCGCCAAGGCCCGCAGGATGGGCCGCGTGTCCAGCTCATCCCCCCGCGGCCAATAGGCGCTGACGATCAGTTCGGGTGCCAGCCGGTCGGCGAAACTCTCCAGCACCAGCTTGGCCACCGCCTCACCGGCGCCGTTCGGATCGATACCGGAACGGACGGCCCTGGCCGCGGCCCGGGCGGCTCGTTTCGCTTCCGCAACGGCGTCGGCGTCACTCTGTGGGGACAGGGTCTGGCTGCTGGCCATGGGGCGGGCCCGTCTGGTGCTGCCCGGGCACGGGCCTGTTCCCTGCCGCCGGCTGGCGGGCAAGGGCCCGGCACCCCGAGCGGTAAGGCCGGCCCCGATCGGGCCGGACAGGGAATGAGGCCGGAAGACAGCCACCTCGGCCGTTGGTATGTGCGTATCCCTCGTGACCTGCCAGTGCAGGTGGGCGCCGTATGCCGACACCACGGTGCCGGTAGGGACAGCTCCCAGAGAGATGGTTATCGGCCCCGGGGATTATGCGACCTGACGCGCCAGGCAGCCGTCTTCCGTAACCCCAATCTAGGCACGATCGAGCCGCGCGGCAATGTCTTCGATGCGTTTTGCCAACGTGTCCACGGCCGATACCACCGCTTCGTCCTCTGCCGCGCCGCGGGCGGGCACCTGGATGGGGGCCGCCGGGGCCAGGCCCAGGCGGGCGCCGCGCAGGGCCTGCACCTCTGCCTGAAGTTCCTGAAGCCGGTCGGCCAGGACCAGGCTGGTGACCAGAAGCAGCTGGGGCTCGCTGCCGCTGGGCCGGTCGCCCGCGATCTCCCGCAGGGTCTCGTCCACCACGCCCGCCAGCTCGCGGATGCGGCCTTCCTGCCCATCCTCGCAGGCCACCATGTAGCCGCGGCCGTTCACCACCACCTCAACCCGCGCCATGGCGCTCACTCCTCCAACAGGGTGCGCAGCCGCTCGATGGCGGCGTCCAGCCGGGTGGCCGCCGCGTCGGCGTCCGCCCGGGCCTGGGCCTCGCGCTCATTGGCCAGCCGCTCGCGCGCTTCCGCCTCGGCCAGGGCCTGCTCCAGCCGGGCCCGTTCGGCCTCGAACAGGGCGGCGGCCGCGCTGTCCCGCTCGGACCCCACCCTTTCCAGCCGCCGGGTCAGGGCGCTGTCCAACTGGCCGATGGCCTGGTCCAGGTGGTCGAGGGCGGATTTCAGGCGTTCCACGGCAGTTCTGTCCCCGTATCAAGCCCCGGCAAGGGCGCTCCATCACGCAAGCGCGAACAGTAGGGGCCGGGCGTCGCCCCCGTCAACCGCGCGGGGCCCCGGCTAACCTTCCGGGCGGCGGCGGGGGCGCAAAGGCCCTGCCGCCCCTTGACGCGGGCGGGCCGCCTCGCCATGGTGCCGGCCTTTGCGGGCGGGACCCTGGTCCCCTGCCCGCCTTTTGTTGTTCCCAGCCCGTGTCCCGCCCTGCCCGAAAGGTTCCCGTCGATGTCGTCCGCCCCCTTCGACAGCGTTTCCCACAACGACCTGGCCAATGCCATCCGCGCCCTGTCCATGGATGCGGTGGAGGCGGCGAAGTCCGGGCATCCCGGCATGCCCATGGGCATGGCCGACGTGGCGACGGTGCTGTGGACCAAGTTCCTGAAGTTCGACGCGAAGCGGCCGGACTGGGCGGACCGTGACCGCTTCGTGCTGTCCGCCGGCCACGGCTCCATGCTGCTCTACAGCCTGCTGCACCTGACGGGCTTCGAGGACATGACCCTGGACCAGCTGAAGCGCTTCCGCCAGCTGGGCAGCATCACCGCCGGCCACCCCGAATACGGCATGGCCAAGGGCATCGAGATGACCACCGGCCCCCTGGGCCAGGGCATCGCCACCGCCGTGGGCATGGCCCTGGCGGAGCGCATCCTGAACGCCCGCTTCGGCGACGGGCTGGTGGACCACTTCACCTATGTCATCGCCAGCGACGGCGACCTGCAGGAAGGCGTCAGCCATGAGGCGGCGTCCCTGGCCGGGCACCTGGGCCTGAAGAAGCTGATCGTGCTGTGGGACGACAACCGCATCAGCATCGACGGCCCCACCGACCTGTCCTTCACCGACGACACGCTGGCCCGCTTCCGAGCCTATGGCTGGGAAGTGCGGACCGTGGACGGGCATGACCCGGCCCAGATCGAGACGGCCATCGAGTACTGCAAGACCACCGACGCCCCGTCCCTGATCGCCTGCCGCACCACCATCGGCTATGGCGCGCCGACCAAGGCGAACACGGCGGGCAGCCACGGCTCCCCCCTGGGCGCCACGGAGATCGAGGGTGCTCGCAAGAACCTGAACTGGCCGCACCCCGCCTTCCACGTGCCGGATGAGATCCTGCTGGCCTGGCGTGACGCCGGCAGCCGCGGCGCCCCCGCGGCGGACGCGTGGGAGCAGCGGCTGGCCGCGGCGGAAACCGACATCAGCGCTGCCTTCGAGAAGGCCCTGAAGGGCGACATCCCGGCGGAGGTGGTCGCCGCGGTCAACGAGCTGAAGAAGAAGATCAGCGAGGCCAAGCCGAGTGCGGCCACCCGCGTCTCCTCCGGGAACGCGCTGGACGCCCTGGTGCCGCTGCTGCCGGAGATGATGGGCGGCTCCGCCGACCTGACCGGCTCCAACAACACCCGGGCCAAGGGCGCCGGCGCCCTGAAGAAGGGCGACTTCTCCGGCCGCTACATCCATTACGGCGTGCGGGAACACGGCATGGCCGCCGCCATGAACGGCATGGCCCTGCATGGCGGCGTGATCCCCTTCAGCGGCACCTTCCTGACTTTCAGCGACTATTGCCGCCCGGCCATCCGGCTGGCCGCGCTGATGAAGCAGCGGGTGGTGTTCGTTATGACCCATGACAGCATCGGCCTGGGCGAGGACGGCCCCACCCACCAACCGGTGGAGCACATGGCCGCCCTGCGCGCCATCCCCAACCTGCTGGTCTTCCGCCCCGCGGACGCGGTGGAGGTGGCGGAGTGCTGGCTGCTGGCGCTCCAGTCCAAGGACCGGCCCAGCGTCATGGCCCTGACCCGCCAGAACCTGCCCACCCTGCGTGACCAGCACACGGAGGAGAACCTCTCCGCCAAGGGCGCCTATGTCCTGCGGGAGGCCGCCGCCGGCCCGCGCAAGGTGACCCTGCTGGCCACCGGTTCGGAGGTGGCCATCGCGGCGGAAGCGCGGGAGAAGCTGGAGGCCATGGGCATCGGCACCGCCCTCGTCTCCATGCCCAGCTGGGAGCTGTTCGCCGAGCAGCCCGCCGGCTACCGCGCCCAGGTGCTGGGCAGGGGCACGGTGCGCATCGGCGTGGAGGCCATGGTGCGCCTGGGCTGGGACCGCTGGCTGGGCGAGGACGGCGCCTTCATCGGGATGCCCGGCTTCGGCGAGTCCGGCCCCTACCAGGAGCTCTATAAGCACTTCGGCATCACCGCCGACGCCATCGTCCAGGCGGCGAAGGCGCGGGTGTGACCTGATCCCCTTCTCCCTGGGGAGAAGGTGGCGCGCCAGCGCCAGATGAGGGAGGTGGGCGTAGGGACAGACCGTTGCCCTGCCCCCCTCTCCCAAGCGGAGAAAAGGTGAGCGTTTCGCTGCTCCCGTCTCCCTCACCCGCCTCGCTCCGCTCGGCACCCTCTCCCCAGGGAGAGGGGACGATGTTTCGGTCCCGACAGGTCTGGATTATTGTGGTGGTCGCTCCTGAACCGGAGGCAACCATGGACATCCGCATCATCCGAACCGAGGAAGATTACCGCGCCGCCCTGGTTGCCACGGAAGCGTTGATGGATGCCGAACCCGGCACGCCGGAGGCGGAAAAGCTGGAGTTGCTGGCCACGGTCATCGAGGCCTATGAGGCCGAACGCTATCCCATCGACGCGCCCGACCCCATCGACGCCATCCTGTTCATGATGGAGCAGAAAGGCCTGAGCCGCCGCGACCTGGAACCGGCCATCGGCGGGCGCGGCCGGGTGTCAGAGGTACTGGCACGCAAGCGGGCACTGACCCTGCCCATGATCCGGGCCCTGGCGTCGCTGCTGTCCCTGCCTGCTGACATCCTGGTCAGGGAATACCCCCTGAACCGTGCGGCCTGAGGTCACAGCCCATCCGGCTATGCACACCAAACGCCGCTCCTGCGCGATTGCACCGCTTGCCCGGCGGGACCTGCCGCGGTAATCGGCGTTGGAACCAAGGCCGCTGAATGGCCCCCTTACGCTTGCCGGAGGAATGCACATGGCTGTGAAAGTTGCGATCAACGGCTTCGGCCGCATCGGCCGCCTCGTCCTGCGCGCCATCTACGAGTCCGGGCGCACGGACGTTACCGTGGTCGGCATCAACGACCTGGCCGACGTCAAGACCAACGCCCACCTGCTGAAGTATGACAGCGTGCATGGCCGCTTCCCCGGCACCGTGGCGGTGGAGGGCAACAACCTGGTCGTGAACGGCCATTCCATCCCCTGCACCCAGCAGCGCGACCCGGCCCAGCTTCCCTGGGGCGACCTGGGCGTGGACGTGGCGATGGAGTGCTCCGGCGTCTTCACCAGCCGCGAGGCCGCCTCCAAGCACCTGACCGCCGGCGCCAAGAAGGTGCTGATCTCCGCCCCCGCGACGGATGAGGACATCACCGTCGTCTATGGCGTGAACCACGACAAGCTGACGGCCGAGCACAAGATCGTCTCCAACGCCAGCTGCACCACCAACTGCCTGGCCCCGGTCGCCTATGTGCTGCACAACGCCATCGGCATCGACCATGGCTTCATGACCACCATCCACAGCTACACGGGCGACCAGAACACGGTCGACACCATGCACAAGGACCTGCACCGCGCCCGCGCGGCGGCCCTGAACATGATCCCGACCTCCACCGGCGCCGCCAAGGCCGTGGGCAAGGTGCTGCCGGACCTGAAGGGCAAGCTGGACGGCACCGCCATCCGCGTGCCGACCCCCAACGTCTCCGTGGTGGACTTCAAGTTCGTCGCCAAGCGCGCCACCACCACCGAGGAGATCCAGAAGCTGATCACCGAGGCGGCCGAGGGCAAGCTGAAGAACATCCTGGGCGCCTACAGCGAGCCGCTGGTCAGCACCGACTTCAACCATGACCCGCACAGCTCGATCTTCGCGCTGAACGAGGTGAAGGTCATCGACGGCACCTTCGTGCGCATCCTGACTTGGTACGACAACGAGTGGGGCTTCTCCAACCGCATGAGCGACACCGCCGTCGCCATGGCCAAGGTCGGTTGACCCATACCTGACGCGGGGGGAGGACGGGGCATCCGCCCTCCCCCGGACGACGCTGGGCGCCCGTGCCTTTGACAGGCGGGCGCCCTTCGTGCTTTTCCTGACACCCGACCATCCCGAGCAGCAGACAAGGCCTGACACGCCATGACCCCGAACGAGATCGCCCGCCTGCAGGCCTACCTGCGCAAGACCTTCGGCAACGAGAAGGTCACCGTGAACCCGCCGGCCAAGAAGGGCCAGCCCGTGGAGGTGACCCTGGGTGATGAGTTCATCGGCACCCTGTACCGGGACGAGGACGAGGGCGAGGTGTCCTACACCTTCTCCATGAGCATCCTGGAGGAGGACCTGCCCGCCGCCGCCCCGACCAAGGGGAAGTAACGCCAAGCCGCCGGATGGCGGCGCCCGGCGTTTGGGGGGCCGTTGATCGGTCATGATCAGCGGCCCTTAGCGTAAGCAACATCAAGCCGGGTGGGCCGCCTCCGTGCTGCCCACCAGCTTCCCATCCACCAGCAGCACCCTCCGGTCCGTCTGGGCGGCCAGGTGCTCGTCATGGGTGACGGTGACGACCGTGGTCCCGGTGCGGTGGGCCAGGTCGCGGAAGGTGTCGAAGACTAGTTGGGCGTTGCGGCTGTCCAGATTGCCCGTGGGCTCGTCCGCCAGCACCACCCGCGGCTCGTTCGCCAGGGCCCGGGCGATGGCTACCCGTTGGCGCTGGCCGCCGGAAAGCTGGTCCGGCCGTTTCCTGGCATGGTCCCCCAGGTCAAGCTGCACCAGCAGCGACTGGGCGCGGGTGCGCATCTCCCGGTCCGACAGGCGCGCCAGCTTCCGCATGGGGATCAGCACGTTGTCCAGGGCCGTGAACTCCGGCAGCAGGAAGTGGAACTGGAAGACGAAGCCCAGCTTCTCCAGCCGCACCCGCGCCAGGTCCGCCGGGGTCAGGCGGGAGGTATCCTCCCCCTCCACCAGGACCGAGCCCGATGTGGGCGTGTCCAGCAGCCCCAAAAGGTAGAGCAGCGACGACTTGCCGGAGCCAGACGGCCCGGTGATGGCCGCGAACTCCCCCCGCCCGATGGACAGGTCGATCCCCTCCACCAGGGTTACCGGGATTGCCCCCGACAGCACCCGGGTCACGCCCCGGGCCTCCAGGACCGGCTCCCCCGCGCCCATCAGGCGGCCCCCCGCACGATCTCCACCGGGTTCAGCCGCGCCGCCCGCCGCGCCGGCAGGTAGGCCGCCAACCCGGCCGCCACCAGGGCGAAGCCGCCGCCCAGCATGTAGTGGAGCAGCGAATAGGACAGGTGGAACCGGTTCTCGCTGGGGTCGTCGGAGAAGTCGAACCGGATGCTGGCCAGCACCTCCGTCAACCCATAGCCCACGGCCCAGCCCATCACCGCCCCGATGGCCCCGGCGATGATGCCCTCCACCAGGAAGATGCGGCGGATGTCCCCCTCCGTCAGGCCCATGGACTTCAGGATGGCGATGTCCCGGGTCTTCTCATAGATGACGGTGGAGATGACGTTGAAGATGCCGAACGCCGCCACGATCAGGATCGCACCGACGATGGAATACATGATGGCGTTCTGGACCGTGAAGATCTGGAAGATGTTCTGGTTCGTCTCCTGCCAGCTCTCCGCCTTGTAGCGGAACCGCGCCTCCACCCGTTGGGCCACGGCAGGGGCCTGGTCCGGGTCGGCCAGGCGCAGGCGCACCTGGTTCACCACGTTGATCCGGTCCTGCAGCACCTGGGCCCGCTTCAGCAGCATGTAGGCCACGCCCTCGTCCAGGTTCTGGATGCCGGTGTGGAAGATTCCCTCCACCGTCACCCGCCGCGTCACGCCTGCAGCCGTCACGGCCAACAGGCTGTCGCCCAGCTTGGCCCCCAGCTTCTTCGCCAGCTCCCGCCCCAGCACGATGCCGTTGGCCGTGGTGTTCAACCGGTCAAGGCTGCCCGCCTCCATGTCCTTGGCCAGGGTGGTGACCCGCTGTTCCTGCTCTGGCTCGATGCCCACCAGGCTTGCCGCCTCATCCACCCCGCCATAGCGCAGCACCACCTGCCCCGACAGGGTGGGCGCCACCGTCACGCCCGGCATGCGCCGCAGCGCCTCCACCATGGCGCGGGCGTTGCGGATGCCCCGCCGTTCCTCCTCCGGCTTCAACCCGCGCAGCTCCACCGCCCCGCCGGCATAGAGTGCCTGGACCGGCTGGCGGGGCGGGTTCCGGAACTCGTCCTCCACCACAACGTGGGGGGAGACGTCGATGATCGTCTCCCGGAAATAGGTCTGGAAACCCTGCATCAGCGCCGCCACGGCAATGAAGAACCCCACCCCCAGCGCCACGCCCAGGACGGAGACGATGGTCTGCCGCCGCCGGCCCATCAGGTGCGTCACCGCGATATCCACCGACAGGGGCAGCGCCATGGCTCAGCCCCCCGCCCGCACCGCGGCCCCGTCGGCCAGGCCGGCGGGCGGGTTGGTGATGACCGTCTCCCCCTCCCGCAGGCCGCCCCGGATCTCCGCCTTCTCCCCCACCACGCCCACGTCCACGGGGCGGGAGCGGGCGGCACCGCCCTCCACCACGAACACCACCTGCCCTTCCCCGCCGGACACCAGCGCCGTGTCCGGCACCAGCAGCACCTTGTCGGCGGTGCGGACGATGATGTTGGCCTCCACCGTCATGCCGATGCGCAGCGGCGTGTCCTCCGGCAGGCCGATGCGCACCCGGTAGCTCTTGTTCACCGGGTCGCCCTTGGGCGTGATCTGCGCCACCGTGCCCTCCGGCACCTTGTCCGGGAAGGCGTCGGCCTTGATCAGGGAGCGCTGGCCGACCTTGACCAGGGGGATGTCCTCCTCATCCACCTCCACCACGGCCCACAGGGGGCTGGGCTGGCCCACCCAGTACATGGCGGCGTCCGGCCGGGCGATCTCCCCCAGCTCCCCGTCCCGGCGCAGCACCATCCCGCCGATGGGCGCCCGCAGCACATAGTTCTCCAGCTTCTGCCGCTGCGCCTCCACCTGGGCGCGGGCCTGGTCGAGCTGGCTCTGCGCCCGTTCCAGGGCCTGGGGCGCGGCGATGCCCCGCTGGGCGAGCTGCCGCTGCCGCCCCAGCTCGGACTCCAGGAACTTGGCGTTGGCCTGGAGGCTGGTGAGGGTTGCCAACTGGTCCGTGGGGTCCAGCCGGGCCAGCACCTGCCCCGCCTCCACCCGGTCCCCCTCGCGCGCCGCCACCTCCACGATGCGTGCGGCCTGGATGGGGCGGACCTGGGCCCAGGTGACCGGTTCCACCGTCCCGTTGGCATAGACGGCCTGCACCACCGGCCCCACCGTCACGGCGGCCGTATGCACCTGCGGTGCCGTCCCGCCGGAAAGGTGCCAGCCCAGCGCCGCCATGCCCGCGACGACCGCCACCCCCAATCCCATCAGACCGCGGCGCACGCTCCGCCCTCCACCGTTCCGGGACCGGACCAGCCTCCCACGCCGCGGCCCGCCCCGCCTTGACCCGCCTCAACCATGGCAACGAGCGGGGCGCGGCGATGTCACCCGCAAGGCAGCCCCCTTGCCTTTCCGCCGCACCCGGCCGACTGTCCGGGGCCAAGCCCCACCAGATCGCCCCACCGCCTTGCCGCACCACCCCGCCTTCCGCCTCCGCTCCCTGCCCGACGGCCGCGCCATCCTCTCCGTGGCTCAGGCCGCAGGCGTTCCCGTGCTGCTGGTGAGCGACCCCGGGGCGGCCAGCTTCGCGGGCGCCGGCTGGTGGCGGGCGCTGACCGACGACCTCCGCGCGGAATTCCCCGACCTGCCGTTCACCACCCTGCTGGACTGCGGCGACTCCGCCGGTGCCGTGATGGGGGCACTGCGGGAAGGGGTGCGCGCCCTGGCCTTTTCCGGGCCTCCGGGGACGCTGGAGAAACTCCACGCCATGGCCGTGCAACTTGGCGGGCAGGTCATCCGTCCGCCGGAAGCGGCAACCGACCTACGCGGCCTGCGCAAGGGTGACGCATCCATTCGGCAGGCCATCATCCAATCGATTGATTCCAAAAGCTTGTAACGGTCGCGCTTCCGTTACATTGCCGTCCCGCTCCGTTGCAATGCGGGATGCGCTGGGCTATTCAAGCCGCCATCCGCCCGTCCGGCCGCCCTTGGGCCGGACCAGAAGCTAGGGAAGAAGCCGACATGAAGCTGACCCGCCGCGTCAAGGAAATCCTCTCCTTCTATGAGAGCGACAATCCCGGCACCAAGGCGAACCTCGCCCGCATCCTGATGGAAGGCCGCCTGGGCGGCACCGGCAAGCTGGTGATCCTGCCCGTTGACCAAGGCTTCGAGCACGGGCCCGCCCGTAGCTTCGGCGTCAACACCCCGGCTTACGACCCGCACTACCACTACCAGCTGGCCATCGACGCCGGCCTGTCCGCCTACGCGGCCCCGCTGGGCCCGCTGGAGGCCGGGGCCGGCACCTTCGCCGGTTCTATCCCGTTGATCCTGAAGATGAACAGCTCCAACAGCCTGTCCCGGCTGAAGGAAGGCGCGGACCAGGCCGTCACCGCCAGCATCGACGACGCCCTGCGCCTGGGCTGCTCGGCCATCGGCTTCACCATCTACCCGGGCTCCGACGCCATGTTCGGCCAGTTCGAGGAGATCCGGGAGCTGTCGCGTGAGGCGAAGTCCAAGGGCATCGCCACGGTGATCTGGTCCTACCCGCGCGGCGGCGCCATCAGCAAGACGGGCGAGCTGGCGCTGGACGTGGCCGCCTATGCCGCGCACATGGCGGCCCTGCTGGGCGCCCACATCATCAAGGTCAAGCTGCCCACCGCCGACCTGGAGCAGGATGAGGCGCGCAAGATCTATGAGTCGACCAACGTCCCGCGGGAGACCCTGGCCGACCGCGTGAAGCACGTCATGCAGGCGAGCTTCAACGGCCGCCGCATCGTGGTCTTCTCCGGCGGCGCCGCCAAGGGCGAGGACGCGGTGTTCGAGGATGCCCGCGCCATCCGCGACGGCGGCGGCAACGGTTCCATCATCGGCCGCAACGCCTTCCAGCGCAGCCGTGAGGATGCGCTGGCCCTGCTGGACAAGCTGGTGCGCATCTACCAGGGCAAGGAATAACCCCTCCTTCCCCAACGCCTGATTTCAGGACGCGAAGCCGCCGGGCCCTTGGCTCGGCGGCTTTTCTCGTGCTAGTTTATGTGCGAACGGGGTAGCGCGCCGCGGGGTGGTCCATGTCGCCGGATCAAGGCACCGAGATTCTGAAGAGGCTGGACCTGATCCTGGAGCTGTTCCAGCGGCAGGACGGCCGTATCGGGAACTTGGAAACCGGGCAGCAGCGCCTGGAAGCCGGGCAGCAGCGCCTGGAAGCCGGGCAGCAGCACCTTGCCGGTAGGGTTGAGCGGCTCGAAGTTGGGCAGCAGCAGCTCACCGCCAAGGTCGAGCGGCTGGAGGAAGGTCAGCAATCCGTCCTGCGGCA
This sequence comes from Aerophototrophica crusticola, assembly GCF_012913305.1. Taxonomy (NCBI): domain Bacteria; kingdom Pseudomonadati; phylum Pseudomonadota; class Alphaproteobacteria; order Rhodospirillales; family Rhodospirillaceae; genus Aerophototrophica; species Aerophototrophica crusticola. Next base: position 2,025,779 of record NZ_CP051775.1, read on the forward strand.
GCTCGCCCGCATCGACGGCACGCTTGAGGCCCAGGCCAAGCGGCTGGATGACCAGAGCCGCATCCTCGCCGCCCTGATCCCCACCAAGATCGCCGCGGTCGGCCCGCGCTGACACGGGCTTGACCCCGGCCTGCCGGGATGCGACAGGGTCCGGGTCCCTGCCCCCTCCCCCACCCGGGTCCCCATGGCCGACTGCCGCCTCTACCTGATCACCCCGCCGACCCTCGACCCCCAGGCCTTCGCCCCCACCCTGGCCGCGGCGCTGGACGCTGGCGACGTGGCCTGCGTCCAGCTTCGCCTCAAGGACGCGTCGGACGATGCCGTGCGCCGGGCGGTGGAGGTGCTGCGCCCGGTGGTGCAGTCCCGCGACGTGGCCCTGATCCTGAACGACCGGCCGGACCTGGCGGCGGCGACCGGCTGCGACGGGGTGCATGTGGGCCAGGACGATATGCCCTTCCGCGACGCGCGGCGGGTCATGGGCAAGGACGCCATCGTCGGCGTCACCTGCCATGACAGCCGCCACCTGGCCATGGTGGCGGGGGAGGAAGGGGCGGATTACGTGGCCTTCGGCGCCTTCTTCCCCACCAGCACCAAGGAGCCCAAGGCCAAGGCGGAGCCTGAACTGCTGACTTGGTGGCAGGAGATGATGGAGGTCCCCTGCGTCGCCATTGGCGGCATCACCGTGGACAATGCCGCGGTGCTGGTGGACGCCGGGGCGGATTTCCTGGCCGTCTGTGGCGGTGTCTGGAACCACCCGGACGGCCCTGCCGCGGCGGTGAAAGCGTTCAACGCCCTGATGGCCCGCTGAGCCAACCCCGCCCCTATCTAAAACTCCCGTATTGCGAGTAGGTAATCCTTGTGAGTTAGGGGCGCCCGTCATATAACTTCGGGCGCCGCGTCGCCTTGCCGTGGCACCACCGGCAGGATCGGGGGAGCCTGCCGTCGCACCAGCACGCGCAGGTACCCTTTCGCTCCCCGCCTTTGCCCGGCCCGCGGCGGACCGGCCGCGGGTCTCCATCCCCGGATTCGTCGAAGACGGAGGCCCCATGCCCGATCCGAACGCCCCCCGCTTGCCCGCGCGCCGGCTGGCGCCCCTGGCAGGCCTGTTGCTGCTGGGTGCGGCCCCGCCGGCACTGGCGCAAGAGGTGCTGCAACCCCTGAAGGACCCGCCCAAGGCGGAGATCTTCCGCGGCACCGCCACGGCCAAGACCCTGTTCGCCCTGCCCAAGGATGCCCCGGCCCTGGCGGATGAGGCGGTGCTGGACCTTCGGGTCAAGTACATTGAGGGGGAGATCGCCAACCCCTCCACGGGCAAGCCGGACAAGGTGAAGCTGCGGGGCTTCGTGGGCACCGGCACCAGCAAGGACGCCCCCTTCGTCGGCCCCACCATTGAGATCATGCCGGGCGAGACCGTCCGCATGACCCTGCACAACGACCTGCCCCCCGACAGCACCTGCGAGGAGGCCGGCGGCAGCGCCAACACGCCCAACTGCTTCAACGGCACCAACATGCACGCCCACGGCCTGTGGGTGAACCCGGCGGGCAATGGCGACAACGTCCTGATCTCCATCAACCCGAAGGTCTCGTTCCAGTACGAGTACAACGTGCCGCCCGACCACCCGGCGGGCACCTTCTGGTACCACCCGCACCGGCACGGCTCCACGGCGCTGCAGGTGTCCAGCGGCATGGCCGGCGCGCTGATCGTCCGCGGCAACCGCCAGCCCACCAAGGATGCCAACGGCGACCTGGACGTGCTGCTGAAGCCCACCAAGGACCAGAAGTTCCAGGAGCGCGTCCTGGTCTTCCAGCAGATCCAGTACGCCTGCCGCGACGCCTCGGGCACCATCCTCACCAACCCGGACGGCACCTATGCCTGCCCGGCCGGCAGCGTGGGGGAAATCAACAATTACGACCTGTTCGCCCCGGGCGCCTGGGCCAAGTCCGGCCGCTACACCAGCGTGAACGGCCGCATCCTGCCCACCATCGCCGAGACCGCCGTGGGCCAGGTGGAGCGCTGGCGCATGGTCCATGCCGGCGTGCGCGACACCATCTCGCTGGAGATCCGCAAGTTCGCCGGCGACACCAGCGCCCTGCCCACCGACCTGCGCAGCCTGACGGCGGTGAACAACGACGCCTGGATCCAGAAGAACTGCGGCGGCGACCCGGTGGAATATGTGCTGGTGGCCGCGGACGGGCTGACCACCCAGCAGGCCATCCAGACCTCCATCGCCACGCTCCAGCCCGGCTACCGCTGGGACGCGCTGGTCACCTTCCCCAGCGAGGGCCGGTACTGCGTGCTGGACACCAGCGCCCCGCCCACCGCCACCCTGTCCGGCAGCGCCCCCAGCCGGCGCCTGCTGGGCATGGCCGACGTGAAGGCCGGCACCGCCCCCATCCCCGAGGGCGGCATCATCAAGGCCATCGCCGACCAGCTCGTGGCCGCGGCCAAGGTGAACATCACCACCGACGCCCAGGCCCAGGTGGTTGCGGACCTGACCTACAACCGCGACCGCGGCAAGACCGACATCCTGCTGACCAAGTTCATCCCCCACGCCACCATCACCGACAAGGAGGTGACGGGCACGCAGGAGCTGGTCTTCAACATCAACGTGACCCAGCAGGGCGCCGCCTTCTTCGAGGTGAACGGCAAGCCCTATGCCCCCGGCCGGATGGACCGCACCCTGGTGCTGGGCGCGGTGGATGAGTGGACACTCAGCTCCGATTTCGTCGGCCACCCCTTCCACATCCACGTCAACCCGTTCCAGATCGTCAGCATCGAGAGCCCGAAGCCGAAGGGCGGCCAGCGCGTGGCCCTGGGCAAGGGCAGCACGGTGGACAACTTCACCGTGGACAAGACGACCAACGCCGTCATCCGCTCCGACCAGCCCAAGGACTTCGACCCGCAGTACAACAACCTCATCGGCGTCTGGAAGGACACGCTGTTCGTCAAGAGCCTGCTGCCTTCGACCGTCGCCGAGGGTCAGACGGCGGAGGACTACAAGTACGTCATCAAGGTGCGCACCCGGTACCAGCGCTATATCGGCCAGTTCGTCCTGCACTGCCACATCCTGGACCATGAGGACCAGGGCATGATGCAGAACGTCCAGATCGTCCTCCCCGACGGCCAGGGCGGCGCCAGCCACGGCCACCATTGAGATGCCGTCGCACTGATTTCAGGCCGGCCGAGGGCGACCCTGGCCGGCCTTTCCTTTGCCGATGTCGACAAACCAAGGTTCACGGCTTGGCCGAACGGCACCGTCCCGTCCCCTCTCCCAGGGGGAGAGGGACAGGGAGAGGGGTGGTGCGATCAGGACAGCAGGACCGGTTACGCAGGGGTACTTTTTCGGAGAGGGCCCAACCCCTCTCCCTGTCCCTCCCCCTTTGGGGGAGGGGACGCCGCGGTGATGTTCGGCTTCAGCTCACACGGTGACGAACGGGGTTGCCCCCCTCACTCCCGCCAATCGTCCCGCAGGATGGCGTACAGCACGTGGTCGGCCCATTTGCCGTCGATGCGCAGATAGGCGCGGGCATAGCCTTCCTCGCGGAAGCCCACCTTCTCCAGCAGGCCCCGGCTGGGCGCGTTGGTGGGAAGGCACGCCGCCTCCACCCGATGCAGGCCCAGCTGGCCGAAGGCGAAGCCCAGGACCAGCCGCGCCGCCTCGCTGGTATAGCCGTGGCGGGCATAGGCCTTGCCGACCCAATAGCCCATGGTGCCCATCTGGGCCACGCCGCGGCGGATGTTGGTCAGGCCCACGCCGCCCACCACGTTGCCGCTGCCCTGCTCGAACACCAGGAAGGCATAGGCCTCGTCCTCCCGCCACTCCGCCGCCTGCCGGCGCACCCGGCGCAGGAAGCTGTCGCGGGTCAGGGCATCGGTGGGCCAGGTGGGCTCCCACGGCACCAGGAAGTCGCGGCTGGCCTCCCGCACGTCGGCCCAGCTCTTCCAGTCCTTGGGCTGGGGCGGGCGGACATAGACCCGCTCCCCGTCCAGCCGCATGGCCGGCGGGCTCAACAGCCCCTCGGGGATCAGGCGGATCGGCATGTCCAGCGCTTCCCTCCCTCAGCCCAGCCGCGCCACGGTGGCTTCATAGGGCTCCAGCGCCTCCAGCGGGCCCAGGGCGGCCACGGTGGGCGTGCTGCCGAACAGCCGGTCGGCACAGGCGCGCACGGCGTCCAGATCCACCGCGTCGATGCGCTGGATCACCTCCCCCGTGGGGATCGGCCGGCCATAGACCAGCAGCTGGGCGCCCAAGGCCTCCGCCCGGTTGGTGGTGCTCTCCAGTCCCATCAGCTGGCTCGCCTTCATCTGTGCCCGTGCCCGCGCCACCTCTTCCTCCGTCAGGCTGCCGGCCAGCTTGGCCACCTCGCCGCAGATGACGGGGACCAGCTCGCCCGCCCGCTCCGGGTCGGTGCCGGCGTAGATGCCGAACACGCCACTGTCGGACATGGACCAGGTGAAGCTGTGCACGCTGTAGACCAGGCCGCGCTTTTCCCGCACCTCCTGGAACAGCCGGGACGACATGCCCCCGCCGAGCAGGGTGGAGAGGACGGAGGCGGAATAGAGGTCCTTGTCGTGGCTGCCCACGCCGTTGAAGCCCAGGACCAGGTGCATCTGCTCCAGGTCCCGGTCCTCCCGGAAGTCGCCGCCGCGATAGGTGGCCTGCTCCGCCCCACGAAGGTCGCCGGCGGGCAGGTCGGTGAACAGCAGGGTCACCAGTTCCACCAGCCGGTCATGGTCCACATGGCCGGCGGCGGAGACCACCATGTTGGCCGGCACGTAGCGGCTGCGGACATAGTCCACCAGCCCGTCCCGCGGGGTGCTGCCCACCACCTCCGCCGTGCCCAGGATCGGGCGGCCCAGCATCTGGCCGGGGAAGGCGGCGCTGACGAAGTGGTCGTAGATGATGTCGTCGGGGGTGTCCTCCACCTGCCCGATCTCCTGGATGATGACCTGGCGCTCCTTCTCCAGGTCTTCCGGATCGAACTTGGCGTGCTGCACCATGTCCGCCAGCACGCCAAGTGCCAAGGCCAAATCCTGCTTCAGCACCTTGGCGTAATAGGTGGTGTGTTCCCGCCCCGTATAGGCGTTCAGGTGGCCGCCCACATCCTCGATCTCCGCGCTGATGCGGAAGGCGTCGCGGGTGGGCGTGCCCTTGAACAGCATGTGCTCCACCAGGTGGGCGATGCCGTTGGCATCCTGCGGCTCATGCCGGCTGCCCACGCCGATCCACACGCCCACCGTCACCGTCTCCACATGGGGCATGAAGTCGGTGGCGACCCGCAGCCCGTTGGGCAGGGTGGTGACGCGGATGCCGGCGCTCCCCTTGCTCATGCGACACCTGCGGCGACGCGGGAACGGGCGCGGACGAAGTCTTTCAACACGTCGATGTCATTGGGCAGCACGGACAGGCGTTCCTCACGCTCGAACAGGTCGGACAGGTGCCGCGGCAGGCCGGGGCGGACGCCGGTCGCCTGCTCCACCGCGTCCGGGAACTTGGCCGGGTGGGCACAGGCCAGGGCGACCACGGGGATGCCGGGGTCCAGTTTGGCGGACCGGGCGGCGTGGAGCCCGACCGCGGTATGCGGATCAAGCATGTAGCCCGTTTCGCGGTAAGTGGAAGCCATGGTCTCCATGGTCTCCGCCTCACCGCAGCGGTGCCCCTCGAACAGGGCCAGCGCCCGGGCAAGCTGGCCCTGGCTGACGGCAAAGCGCCCGGTGGCCCGGAACTCCGCCATCACCTGGGCCGTGGCGGCCCCGTCCCGGTCCATCAGGTCGAACAGCAGCCGCTCGAAGTTGCTGGAAACCTGGATGTCCATGCTGGGGCTGATGGTGGGGGTGACCCCGTTGGCCCACATGGTGCCGGACTGGAAGAAGCGGGCCAGGATGTCGTTGCTGTTGGTGCCGACCACCAGCTTGGCCACCGGCAGCCCCATGGCCCGGGCGGCATAGGCGGCGTAGACATTGCCGAAATTCCCGGTGGGCACGGCGAAGGCCACCTCCCGGTCCGGCGCGCCCAGGGCGACGCCGGCGGCCACGTAGTACACGATCTGGGCCATGATCCGGGCCCAGTTGATGGAGTTCACGGCCGACAGGTTCAGCCCGTCCCGGAAGGGCTGGTCGTTGAACATGGCCTTCACGGCGTCCTGGGCGTCGTCGAAGGTGCCTTGCAGGGCCACGTTGGACACGTTGGGCGACAGCACCGTCGTCATCTGGCGGCGCTGCACGGCGCTGGTCCGGTTGTGGGGGTGCAGTATGACGATGTCCACCCGCTCCCGGTCGCGGCAGGCCTCGATGGCGGCAGAGCCGGTGTCGCCGGACGTGGCGCCCACCACGGTCACCCGCTCCCCCCGCTGGCCCAGCACATGGTCGAACAGCCGGCCCAGCAGTTGCAGCGCCACATCCTTGAAGGCCAGGGTCGGCCCGTGGAACAGCTCCATCACCCAGGTGCGCTCATCCAGCTGCACCAGCGGCACCACGGCCTTGTGGGCGAAGCTGCCATAGGCGTCGCGGACCAGGGCGCGGAACGCCTGCTCATCCACCCGACCGCCCAGGAACGGTAGCATCACCCGCGCTGCCAGCTCCGCGTAGGGCAGGCCGCGGAAGGACCGCAGCTCCTCTGCCGTGAAGCGGGGCCATGTGTCCGGCACATACAGGCCGCCGTCACGGGCCAGCCCTGCCAGCAGGACGTCATCGAAAGCCAGGGTCGGGGCCGCGCCCCGCGTGCTGATGTACTGCACCCGAACCACCTTGGTCCTGAAACGGACGCTACCCTACAGACGCCCCGGCCTTGGGCGCAAGCAACCCAAGGGCCGGCGCGACGACAGGGCCGCCATGCCGGTTGAGGGGGCATCGATCGACCGGAGACCCGAGCATGCCCGACAGCCCCGCCCTTCACCCGCCCCAGACCGGCAGCATGGGGCTGGAGGAGGCCCGCCGCCTGACCACCGCCTTCCTGACCGGCCCCATGGCAGAGGTGCTGCGGTCCGTGGACTATCCCCAGCCCGACTGGCGCCGCCCCGGGGAGCCGCTGGGGGAGCGGCTGGAGCAGGTGGCCAAGGCGGAGGTCACCTTGCGCCACGTCCCCGGCGCCTCCGACGCCCTGTACCGGGTGAAGGCGCTGGGGGAGGTGCTGTCCATGAAGGTGCAGCTCAACGTCTGGCGCTTCGTCATCGTCTACACCATCCCGGCGAGCGAGCTGGTGGACGCCACCGCCATGGCCCCGCGGTTCGAGCGCTGGCAGACCGGGGCCGCCCATGCCGGCTGGACCATCGGCTGGCGCGACGCCGCGGACCCCTGGGACCATGACCGGCGGCAGGTGGAGGTCTATTGCTATGCCATGCTGCCCCGGGACTTCCTGATGGACCCGCTGGCCCAGCTCTATTGGCGGACGGACATCGTGCAGATGACCCGCGGCTTCCTGCTGGAGGCGCGCCGGCTGGGCGTGCTCCTGTCCGCGGCGGGCTGACACCCGCACCGGATCGCGGGGCGCAAGGACAAAACCTTTCGTCCGCCGCATAACTTCATGCGCCCGCAACGAAATCTGCCCCTAGGCCCGTCGTCCGGGCGTGCTATCTTGCGACGCATCACGATTTCGGGGGGCATGGCATGTCGCGGGTGGGCGGGCGATGACCTATGGCAGCGCCCTGATCCTGGGCGGGCTCCTGGCGGTGGCGGCCTGGATCTTCGCCTACCTCGTGGGCAAGATCGGGGAATCCGTCATCGAGGGCCGGCCGGAAGTGCGCTGGGTGGAGCAGGCCCTGCCCCGCCGTTCCCTGATCGAGAGCAAGTTCGACATCCGTTGCAGCGACCTGCGCGCCCGCATCACCGAACTCCAGGCCGAACTGGCCAACCTGCGCCGCAAGCGCTTCACCCTGGAGAAGGAACTGGTGGACTCGCGCAAGGAGGCGGAGTCGCCCATCCGCGTCGTGGGGCGGGAGAATTCCACCGACTACCGGTTCCGCGCCTGGGTCATCAACCGTCAGGTCCAGCAGGCCCTAGGGGAGGGCAAGTCCCACCCCACCCTGGACGTGGAGTGGGCCACCCCGCAGGTGGTGGAGATCTGGGCGGACACGCTGAGCGACGCCCGCCGCGACCTTCAACGCCTTTACCCCCTCCCCCTGGGCTTCAGCCTGCTGAACATCCGGCTGGAGGCCGGCGGCCCGCTTAACGACCAGCCGGCGGACGCCCCGGCCGAGCCGGTGGCCTGAGCCATGTTCAGCGCCCCGATCCTGGTCGCGCTGATGATCGCGGGGGCCGCCCTGGCCTTCGCGCTGGAACGGGCCGTCCGCAAGGTGCGGGAAGCCCAGGCCCGCTACAAGGCCATGATGGCCAAGCGCATCGCCCAGGTGGAGCGGCTGCGCAAGGCGGGGCGGGAAAGCCTTGGCCTGAAGCGGGAGCTGCGCCAGGCCAAGCTGGCGGTGCGCGACGTCACCCTGGAATGCGACCGGCTGGAGGCGGAGATCCGGGAGATGGGCCGGCCGGAAAACCGGCTGTTCGTGCTGGATGAGCGGCGGATGGTGGGCGACACCGACTGGATCGCCCTGGTCGCCGCCCCCCTCGCCCCCGCCGGCATCCCCGACCCCCGTAGCGGTCCCACTTGGCAGGGTGAACGCAAGTTCCGCATCTGGGCCAGCAGCGAGGAGGCGGTGCGCGCCAAGGTGGCCCGCAAATACCCACCGTCGGAGGGCTACACCGTCACCTCGGTCCTGCCCCGCCTGAAGCCCATCGCGGCCATGCCCGCCGCCTGATCAGGCCTTGGCCACCGGCACCCACAGCACGTCGTCGATCTCCGCCGCCCCGGTCACCAGCATGACCAGCCGGTCGAAGCCGAGCGCGATGCCAGCCGACTCCGGCATCAGGGCCAGGGCCTCCAGGAACTCCTCGTCAATGGGGTAGCGCTCCCCGTACAGTCGCTCCTTTTCCGCCATGTCCGCCTCGAAGCGGCGGCGTTGCACCTGCGCGTCCGTCAGCTCCCCGAAGGCGTTGGCCAGCTCCACCCCGCAGGCATACAGCTCGAACCGCTCCGCCACCCGCGGGTCCTCCGGCTTGGCGCGGGCCAGCGCGGCCATGGAAACGGGGTAGTCCGCCAGGAAGGTGGGCCGGCCAAAGCCAAGATGCGGCTCGATCCGCTCCAGCGCGATGCGGAAGAACAGATCCTCCCACGTGTCGCTCTCCGCCGTGCGGATGCCAACCCTCGCGGCCTCCGCCGCCAGAAGGTCCCGGTCGGGCCGCAGCGGGTCCGGCGCCGTGGCCAGCAGGTCGATGCCCGCATGGCGTTGGAACGCCTCCTGCACTGTCAGCACCTCCCACTCCCCGAACGGGTCGCAGGTGCCGTGCCTCCCCGTCAGCCGCTCCGCCCCCGTGGCCCGGCAGGCCGCCCGGACCAGGCCGACACAATCCTCCATCAGGTCCCGGTACCCGGCGCCGGCCCGGTACCACTCCAGCATGCTGAACTCCGGATGGTGGGTTGGCGACCGCTCCCCGTTGCGGAAGACGTGGGCCAGTTGGAACAGCCGGGGCACGCCGCCTGCCAGCAGCTTCTTCATGCTGAATTCGGGGCTGGTGTGCAGGTACAGCCGCCGCCGGTCCTCCGGGTGCGGCCCCACCAGCTCCGTGCCGAAGGCCATCAGGTGCACCTCCAGCCCGGGGGATATCTGCAGCGCCGGCGTCTCCACCTCCTCGAACCCCTGCCCCTCGAACCAGTGCCGCAGGGCCCGCGTCACCGACTGCCGGGCCTTCAGGTGCGGCCGCCGACGGGCTAGGGAATCCGGGTGCCACCAGGGCAGGCGGGGGGTGGTGGGGGGCATGGGCGTTGTTCCATCCATCGTGACGGCCCTGTTTGCCATGCGGCGCGACAAGGTTCATATAGGTGACGTACGCAGGCCGGGTGGGTCCATCATGCAGCACGCCATGCCGCCAAACATCGAGACGATCCGCACCGCCCTGGACAGGCGGGCGACGGAGCTTGCCCGCTACAAGGTCCGTGGCATGTCCGTCTTCGGTTCCGTCGCCCGGCGGGAGGCCGGCTCCGACAGCGATATCGACCTGCTCGTGGAATTCGATGAGCGCCGCCGGCCGACTTTGATCGACCTTGTCGGCCTGGAACACTTCCTGGCCGACCTGTTCCAAGGCCCGGTCGACGTCGTCGAGGCGACCGGCTTGAAACCCGGCATACGGGATCGGGTGCTGCGCGATGCCGTCAAAGTCTTCTGATCCCGTCCGGATCCGCCAGCGGCTGCTGGACATGCTGGGGTCGATCAACCGCATCCAGGATTATACGGCGGGCATGGGCTTGGCCGCTTTCCTGGCGGACCAGAAGACAATCGATGCCTGCGTCCGCAACATCGAGATCATCGGTGAGGCGTCCCGGCATGTCCCCGCCGACTTGGCCGCCCTGTACACCCGCGCCCCTTGGCGGGTAATCGGGGACCTGCGGAACAAGGTCATCCACGAGTATGACGGCATCGACCCCGCCCGCATCTATCAGACCATCACGGATGAGCTGCCGGACCTGAAATCTGCCCTTTTCCGGATGCTCGACGCCTGTCCTGACCCGGCGGCCGACTGACATCGTGACCACCCCCGAAGACCTCCGCATCCTTTGGGACGTGGGCCGCGTGGCCGAGTGGGAAAGCCTGTTGAAGGCCGTCCCCCGCAGCACCCTGACCCAGTGCTTCGGCTATGCCGTCGCCATGCGGACGGTGGAGGGCTGGACCCCCCGCCTCGGCCTCATCGAGCTGGCGGACAAGCCCATCGGCCTGGTGGTGGTGATGGAGAAACGGGCCTTCGGCCTGGCCCGCGTCGCCCGGCTGCACCGCGGGCCGTTGCTGCTGCCCGCGGCGCAAAAACCCGCCATCCTGGCCCTGGTGATGAAGCAGCTCCGCCAGCGCTACCCCACCGGCCCCCTGCGCTGGACCGCCATCGTGCCGGAGCTGCCGGACACGGAGGAGAACCGCGCCCTGCTGCGTTGGGCCGGCTGGCGCCAGGACAAGGGCCCCGGCTACCGCACCCTCTGGCTGGACCTGCGCCCGGATGAAGCGACCTTGCGCAAGGCCCTGGCCCAGAAATGGCGCAACGCCCTGAGCCAGGCGGAACGGTCCGGCTTGGCGGTGGAGGTGGACCGCGACGGCTCGAGCCAGCTTTCCTGGCTGACGGAGCATTATCTGAAGGACCGGGCCGCCAAGGGATTCCGCGGCCCCTCCGCCCCTTTGCTGACCCGCCTGCGCACCGCCCTGCACCGGGACGGGGACATCCTGCTGCTCCGCGCCTGCAAGGACGGGGAGCCGGTAGCCGGCGTCCTGTTCCTGGGCCACGGGCAGGCCGCCACCTACCAGGTGGGCTGGACGGGCGCGGAGGGCCGCCGCACCCGCGCCCACAACCTGCTGCTCTGGCGCGCCATCCTGGAGCTGAAGGCCCAGGGCCGCACCCAGTTGGACCTGGGCGGCCTGCTGCCGGACCAGGCCCCCGGCGTCACCGCCTTCAAGCGCGGCGTGGGCGGGGAAGAGGTGGAACTGTTGGGGGTGTGGCGCTGACCCCCCTCACCGCGGGTCCGTCGCCCGCATGGACGGCCGCTCCCGCACCCCCTCGAACCACTCCCGCAAGGCCGGCGCCCGCTCCCCCCAGGCCAGCGCGGCATGCCTGAAGTCAAGATAGTCCAGCGCCACCGCCACCGTCAGCGCGCCCAGGCCGAAGCCGACGGACAGGGCAGCGACCTCCCCCTCCAGCACCGGCAAGGCGCGGAGGATGGCCGCCTTCTGCCGTTCCACCCAGCCGGGGGATCGCTCCCCCTCCGGCCGCCGCCCCTCGATCACGGCGCTGAAGGCGGCGTCGGTCACCCCCTGCCCCAGGGCGGCGAGGCGCAGTTCCAGCCCCCGCGGCCCCGGCTCCTGGGGCAACAGGCGCGGGCCGGGCAGGGTCGTGTCAAGGTAGTCGGCGATGGCCCAGCTTTCCGGCAGCACCCAGCCCTCATCCGTCACCAGGGCCGGCACCTTGGCCAGGGGTGTGGCGGCCAGCAGGTCGGCCGGGTTGGCCCAGGGATCGGCGTTGACCACCTCCACCCGGTCCAGGGCGCCCTTCTCATGCAGCAGGACCAGCACCTTGCGGGCATAGGGGGACGGTTTGTTGACGAACAGCTTCATGGCACCTCCTCCTTGGCGAAACGCAGGGCCACCCAGGCGCAGGCCGCACCGGCCAGCAGCGTCACGGCGCCCACGGCGAACAGGGGCCTGTGGCTCCCCGTGGCGGCATAGAGGGCGGACATGGCATAGCCGCCCACGGCCTGGGTCAGGGCGAAGGCCGCCGTCATCCGCCCCCAGGCCCTCACATGCCCCCCGGCCCCCGCCAGCAGGGCAGAGACGCCGGAGGCCACGGCCACGCTGCCGGGCGTCAGCAGCCCGGCGACGAAGATGGACAGGGCCAGCGTCGGTGCGGTGGTGGAGGCCAGCGGCAGCGCAACGGCCAGCCCCTTCACCGTCAGCAGCAGGGCGAAGGCCTTGGGAAAGCCGAACCTCGCCCCCAGCCATCCCCCGAACACGGCCCCGCAGGCGGCCCCTGCCCCAAACAAGGCCCAATAATAGCCGCCGACCGCCACCCCCTGCCCCAGCCCGCGGGCCACGAAGTCGGCGAAGAACAGGGTGTGCGGCACATAGCCGATGCCATCCCCGGCATAGGCCAGGGTTGACAGCCACAGAGGCGCCGACCGCACCTTCACCGGCGCCCCCGCCCCCGCCGGACGCGCCACCGGCCCGGGCCAGTGCGGCCATGCCGCCAGGGTCAGCAGCAGGGCGAGCGCCCCCACCACCAGCCAGGCGGCGGACACGCCGGCCCCCGCCAGCAACGGCACGCCCAGCCCGGCCAGCACCACGCCCACCCCGATCCCGGTGAAGACCACGCCGATAGCCCGCGCCTTCACCGCCAAGGGCAACGGCGCCACCACCGTTGGCCCGGCCAGCACGATCAGCACGGCGCCGGTGGCCCCGGCGACGATGCGCCAGACGCTCAGCCAGACCAGCCCGCCGTTCCAGGCGCAGGCCAGCAGCGACAGAGCCGCCAGGGCCATGGCCCCCCGCAGCACCGCCCGGTTCCCGAATCGCCCGCCCAGGGGCGCCGCCGCCAGCGCGCCGACCAGGTACCCCAGCAGGTTGGCCGCCCCCAGATAGGCGGCCTGCGATGAGGTCAGCCAGCCTTCCTGCACCAGGGCCGGCAGCAGCGGCGTATAGGCGAAGCGGGCCAGGCCCAGCCCCAGCAGCGTCGCCGCGAACCCCGCCAGGGCCGGGGCCAGCCAGCCGGGCGCCTGCCCTGCGGCGGCGGCAACGGGAACGGCCATGGATCGGGAGGGCGTCTTATCCATGGCCCCGATCCTGGCACGGACTTGACATCTTGAAAAATGAAACCTCAGGATATCTCCGTTCACTGATCCTGATGGGTGGCGTCATGGACAGCACCGACCTGGCCTTCTTCGCCGCGGTGGCGGAGGAAGGCGGCATCTCCGCCGCGGCCCGGCGGCTGCACTGTGTCCAGTCCAACGTCACCGCCCGCATCCGCGCGCTGGAGGCCGCCCTCGGCGTGCCCCTGTTCCACCGCAACGGCCGCGGCGTCGTTCCCACCCGGGCGGGGGAGGTGCTGCTGCCCCACGCCCGCAAGGTGGCCGCCGCCCTGGCGGATGCCCGGTCCGCCCTGCGTGACCTGATGGACCCAGCCACCCCCCGGGGCCCCCTGGCCATCGGCAGCATGGAGACGACGGCCGCCGTCCGCCTGCCCGCCGTGCTGATGGCCTTCCACCGGGCCCACCCGGACGTGGAGCTGACCCTGCACACCGGCCCCACTGGCCTGCTGCTGGGGGAGGTGGCGGGCTACCGGCTGGACGCCGCCCTGGTCGCCGGCCCGGTGGAGCACCCGGACATGGTCGCCGAGCCCCTGGGCGTGGAAGAGATGGTGGTGGCCACCGCCGCCAATGCCATCCCCTGGCCCGCCCTGCTGGAGCAGCCGAGCCTCGCCGCCCTCAGCTTCCGCCGCGGCTGTGCCTACCGGGAACGGCTGGAGGCCATGCTGGCCGCCCTGAACGCCCGGCATGTGCGGCTGCTGGAATTCGGCACGCTGGAGGGCATCATCGGCGGGGTCGCCGCCGGCATCGGCATCGCCCTGCTGCCCCGCGCCGCGGCGGAGGGGTCCCGCCTTGCCGGCGCCCTGCGCCTGCACCCGGCACCGGCGCCCTTCGCCACCGCCCCCACGGTGCTGGTCCGCCGCCGCGACGCCCTGGTGACCGCCGCCCTGGCCCGCTTCACCGAAACCGCCCGCCTGGGCTGGGAGGAACGGCGGGCGGCGGCGTGATGGACTGTGAGGGTGAGGTCAGGCACATCTGGGGCCACTGCCGCCAGCTTTCGTAGGTCGGATTAGGGCGGAGCCCGTAATCCGACGGCTCACGAACGAAAGGGATCGTCTGCGGCGTGTCGGATTACGCTCCGCTAATCCGACCTACCGCACCCCAGCCACGCCGCCACCCGGCCCGCTACGGCCTGCCCCTCCCCCGCCGGATAGGGCTCGGCATGGCCGCTGCCCCAGACCGGGCCAGGCCAGGCGGGGTCGTCGTGGCGGCGGGCGATGACATGGACGTGGAGTTGCGGCACCAGGTTGCCCAGGGCGCCCAGGTTCACCTTGTCGCAGGGGAACAGGGCCTCCAGCGCCCCGGCAGCACGGGCCATCTCTTCCACCAGCAGGGCCCGGTCGGCCGGGTCCAGCCGGTGCAGCTCCACCGCCCCGGCCCGGCGCGGCACCAGGACTAGCCAGGGGAACAGCCGGTTGTCCATCAGCAGCACGCGGCTCAGCCCCAGCTCGCCCACGGGGATCGTGTCCGCCGCCAGCCTGGGATGCAGCCCGAAGCCGGCTTCCGCGCCCTTCTCCCGGTCCATCCGCGCCTTTCCGTTGTTATAGCCGCCGACATGGCTGCCGCCGGGGGACTCTGTACCATGGCGGGGGGCCTGCGCTATGCTTTCGTGGGACCGACCGCCGCGCCGCCCGTCCGGCCCTGCGCCCCACGCAGGGCCGCCGGGTCGATGGCGGCGGGGCGGTCTTCACGAAAAGAACAAAAAGGCTTGCCAGATAACGCCAGTGCCGGGCGCGGGCTGCCCGGTGGAGTGCGCCAAGGGGCTTGAGACAGAATGCGGAAGATCCTGACCATGCGCGGTTCCGCCTGGGCCGTGCTGCTGCTGGTCATGCTCGGCAACATCGCGGCGTGGGCGTTGACCAACCGCCCGGCCATGCCGGAGCGACTGTGGTCCGGCACCATCGCCGGCGTGGCCTTCAGCCCCTACCAGGAAAACCAGAGCCCCATCGACAAGCGCTTCCCCAGCCGGGAGGAGATCGAGCGGGACGTGGCCGTGGTGGCGCCCTATGTCCGCTCCATCCGCAGCTACTCCACCCTCAACGGGTTCGAGGCCATCCCCGAGCTGGGGGCCAAGTACCGGCTGGACGTGACCGCCGGCGCCTGGCTGTCCGGCAACCTGGGTGAGAACGAGCAGGAGATCAACGCCCTGGTCCGCCTCGCCCGCACCCACAAGAACGTCACCCGCGTCATGGTCGGCAACGAGGTGATGTTCCGCGGCGACCTGAAGGTGCCCCAGCTCATCGATTATATCGAGCGGGTGAAGCGCCAGGTGGACGTGCCGGTCAGCACGGCGGAGCCGCCCTATGTCTGGCATGACCATCCGGAACTGGCCGACGCGGTGGACTACATCACCATCCACCTGCTGCCCTACTGGGAGAAGGTGCCCATCGAGCAGGCCATGCAGCAGGTGCTGCAGGAATACAACCGCATCAAGCAGCGCTTCCCCAACAAGCACATCCTGATCGGGGAGGCCGGCTGGCCGTCCGACGGCGCCTATCGCGGCGGGGCGGAGGCGAGCCTGGTCAACCAGGCCAAGTTCATCCGCAGCTTCCTGAACCTGGCGGGGGAGAACCGCTGGGACTTCTACATCATGGAGGCCTTCGACCAGCCCTGGAAGCGGGCCATCGGCGGCAACGCGGAGGCCAACTGGGGCATCTGGGACGCCAACCGGAACATGAAGTTCCCCATGGAGGGGAGCGTGTTCGAGGTGCCGGGCTGGCCCGTGCTCTGCGCAATCGCCACGGCCCTGGCCTTCCTGCCCCTGTTCTGGTTCGTGCTGCGGCGCAGCGACCTCCGCCCCGGCGGCCAGCTCTTCTACGGCTTCCTGATCCAGGCCGTCGCCTCCGGCCTCGTCTGGACGGCGACGGAGGCGATGACCGCCGGCATGGGCCCCATGTCGCTGACCGCCTTCATCATCCTGATGCTGGCGCAGGTGATCCTGCTGGCCGTCATGCTGATCGACGGGCTGGAACTGACGGAGGTGGTCTGGACCCAGCGCTGGCGCCGCAAGTTCAACCCGGTCAAGGAGCTGCCGCCGGGCTACGCGCCCAAGATCTCCATCCACGTGCCCTGCTACAACGAGCCGCCGGAGATGGTCATCGAGACCATGAACGCGCTGGCCCGCATGACCTACCCGAACTTCGAGGTGTTGATCATCGACAACAACACCAAGGACGAGGAGGTCTGGAAGCCGCTGGAGGCGCACTGCGCCAAGCTGGGGCCGAACTTCCGCTTCTTCCACCTGGCCAAGTGGCCGGGCTACAAGGCGGGTGCTTTAAACTTCGCCCTCGCCGTCACGGCGGAGGACGCGGAGATGGTGGCGGTGATCGACAGCGACTACCAGGTCACGCCGGACTGGCTGACCAGCACCATCCCCTATTTCCAGAACCCCAAGGTCGCCTTCGTCCAGAGCCCGCAGGACTACCGGGACTGGAACGACCATCCTTTCCACCGGATGATCAACTGGGAATACCAGGGCTTCTTCCACATCGGCATGGTGCAACGGAACGAGCGCAACGCCATCATCCAACACGGCACCATGACCATCATCCGCACCAAGGTGCTGAAGGACGTGGGCTGGTGGGCCGAGTGGTGCATCTGCGAGGACGCGGAACTGGGCCTGCGCCTGTTCGAGGAGGGGTACGAATCCGTCTACATGCCGGACAGCTTCGGCCAGGGCCTAGTGCCCGACAGCTTCGGCGGCTACAAGACCCAGCGCTTCCGCTGGGCCTATGGCGCGGTGCAGATCATCAAGCGCCACTGGAAGGAGTTCCTGCCGTCAGGCAAGAAGCTGACCTTCGGCCAGAAGTACCATTTCGTCACGGGCTGGCTGCCCTGGTTCGCCGACGCGGCCCACATGGCCTTCGTCGTCGGCGGCATCATCTGGTCCATCGGCCTGCTGGCCCTGCCCGCCTATTTCGAGTTCCCGCCCACCGTCTTCATCATGCCGACCCTGATGGTGTTCTTCTTCAAGGTGCTGGTGGGCATCTGGCTGTATGAGGCGCGGGTGAAGTGCCGCTTCGTGGACAAGGTCATGGCCGCCATCGCCGGCATGGCCCTGACCCACACGGTGGGCCGCGCCGTCTGGCAGGGCCTGTTCACCAAGGGGCGCCCCTTCGTCCGCACGCCCAAGCTGGAGAACCAGCCGGCCCTGGTGCAGGGCTTCCTGAACGCCCGGGAAGAGGTGGTGCTGATGCTGGGCCTGTGGGTCACCGCCTTCCTGGTCGCCTGGATCGAGGGCGGGGAGAACCGCGACGCCTACATCTGGTCGACGATGCTGGTAGTCCAGTCCCTGCCCTACATCGCCGCCCTGGCCGTCGCCACCATGAACGCCCTGCCCATGCCCAAGGGCAACGAGCCCGCCCCGGCCCCGGCGGGGGCGGATTGAGGGTGGTTGTCGGTTGACAACTGAAATCTTGCGGTCCACCTTGTTGGAAGATAATGGTGACAGGTCGGCCCCGGCACCCCAGCAAAGAGATCGAGGGCGCAGTCTCCTACGCGGAAAGCCAGGGGTGGACCTTCGTCAAGGGGCGCGGCCATTGCTGGGGCATGCTCCGTTGCCCGGCGAACGAGGCGGACTGCCGCTGCGGGGAGTTCTGCCAAGTCTCTGTCTGGAGCACGCCGCGGGTGCCTGAGAATGAGGCGCGCAAAATCCGCCGGGCCGTGGATGGCTGCATCTTCGGTCCGGGGGACTCGGTTGCCAGCATGACGTCGAAGCGGGGTCGAGGGACATGACCTGGGAATTCATCCTGAAGTTCCGCCTGCCGCCTGACGGCACGGCCCCCGCTGGTTGGCTGGACGCGTTGTATGAAGCGGGGTGTGATGACGCGACGGTCGGCGTCGGCAAGCCCGGGACCATCGCGTTGGACTTCTCCCGGGAGGCCGACTCTGCCGAGGCCGCGGTCAGGTCAGCCATCAAAGACGTGGAACGGGCGATCCCGGGGGCGGTGCTGGCGGAGGTCGGACCCGACCTGGTGAACCTCGCCGATTTGGGGGAGATCACCGGCTGCTCCCGCCAGAACATCCGGAAGTACGCGGCCGGGGAGATTAAGGCGGCCAAGGCCCCCTTCCCGGAGCCGGTCCATACCGGGAACCCCAGCCTGTGGCGGCTGGCGGAAGTACTGCCCTGGTTCCACCGCAACACCGACCTGCGGCCCGACCCGGCGTTACTAGAGCTTGCGCGGGTCACATCCGCCATGAACCTGGACATCCAGCGCCAACGCCTGAACCATCTACTGGCTGCCGAATAGCAGGATCGGGGAGCGCTTCAGGAAAAACCGCACCCCGCACCGGCAAACTTCCCCCCGAGCCGGGCAGCGGAACGCTCCGGCGTCGCAGCCTTCCTTCCAGTAGGCGCCGATGTCGGCCAGGTGCCGGTAGCCGCCTTTCACCAGGACACCCTCCAGGTTCGTCCGCGTCCCGTCGCACCAGGCAGGCACCAGGAAGACCCCGGCCCCGAGCCCGGCCAGCCGGCCCTCCACCGCCCCGAACAGCCTCGAGGCGATGCCGCGGCCCCGCATGGCCGATGACACGGCGATGGTCTGGACAATGGCTACCCGCCCCTCCCCGTCCAACGCGCGAACATCATCCGGAAAGCCGGCCTCGGCCAAGCGCGGCAACTCCACGGCAAGCCGGCCCCTGGGCACCATCCAGGCATAGGCGAAGCCGACGACACCTTCAGGCCCAGTCGCCACCAGGAACATCACCCCGTCCCGCGCGGCGATGGCGGCCAGGTCGGTGAAGTAGCCTTCGCCCAGGGCCTCACCGGCGATCCGTTCGACGGCGGCGCCGTGGCGGGCCGGGTCGAAGGGCAGGTTTTCGAATTCGAAAGTCTCTTCGGGCATCGGCGAGCCGCCTCTGGTGAAAAAGCTCAAGCCTATACTTGCCCGCCGCGGCCCGCGCAGCAGAAAGGGCCGCCCCGGCGGGGGCGGCCCTTCTTCTCGGGGTTGTCGGGGTTCGCTTCGCTCACCCGCGACCTACGTAGGTCACGGGTGAGGCGCGGCCGAACCCCAACAGGCACAGTGTCAGTCCGCGTAGTACTTGTTGGTCCCGCGGAGGTAGGCCTTGGTGTAATAGTCGGTGAACAGGGCGTTCTTCTCCACGTCCACCACGCTGAACATCACGCCCAGCACATGGGCCTCGCTGGCGCGCAGCTCCTCCAGTGCCCGGGTGGCGGTCTTGCGGTTGGTGGTCTTCCAGCGGCAGACGAACACGGTCTGGTCGGCCGCGGCAGCGATGATCTTGCTGTCCGACAGGGCCATGACCGGCGGGCCGTCGATCAGCACCAGGTCATAGTTCTGGGACAGCTGCATCAGCAGCCGCTGGAAGGCGGGGGTGCGGAGCTGGTTGCTGCCGTCGAAGGCCCCGCGCCCGGCAGAGATATAGGCAAGCCCCGTGGCGGCGTCGGTCTGGACGCAATCCGCCAGGTCGGCGCGACCCAGCATCAGGTCCACCGTGCCCACCTTGTTCTCGCCGCCGAGGTGCTTGTGGACGTTGGGGTTGCGGAAGTCGCAATCGATCAGGATCACCCGCTCCCCATGCATCGCCGACATCCGGGCCAGCCAGACGTTCAGGGTGGTCTTGCCCTCGTTGGCCAGGGAGGAGGTCAGCACCACGGTCCGGGTCCGGCCGCCGCGGGTGGCCAGCCAGATTTGGGACCGCAAGGCGTTTATCGCCTCCGCCGCCTGGGACAGGGGTTTCTGGATGACATAGTCCGCCACCGCCCGGTCACCCTTGGCCGCCCGCTTCAGGTCGGGCACCAGGGCGATGACCGGGGATCCGGTGGTCGCCTCCACCTGGCGCACGTCGCGGAAGCCGGCGTCCAGCTTCTCCACGATGCCCACCACGGCGATGCCCGCCAGGGTGGAAACCACCAGGACCGCCAGGAACATCAGCTTCTTGCCGGCCCCGGCCGGGTCGGTGGGCACGGTGGCCCGCGAGATGACGCGGGCGTCCGCCTCCACCATCTGTCCCTGCTCGCCCACCTGCTTGGAGCGGGTCAGGAAGGTTTCCAGCAGGGTGCGGCTGGCGGCGGCCTCACGCTCCAGCTCCCGCAGCTTCACCAAGTCACCGGTCAGGCCCTCGGCCCGCTTCTCCACGCCGCGCAGGTTGCCTTCCAGGGCGTTGACACGGGCCTGGGCGGCGTTGACCTCCGACCGCAGGCCGGACAGGCGGCGCTGGATCTCGGCGTTCACCTGGCTGGTGGCCCCGGCCAGCTCGGCCTTCAGCGCCACGATGGCGGGGTGGCGGTCACCCAGGGACTGGCCCTGGTCGGCCAGCTTGCGCTGCAGCTCGGCCTCCTTGCCGATCAACTCGCTCAGCAGCGGCGAGGCGATGGCGGCGAGGGCCGAGACGTTGCGGCTGCCGGAACCGGCGGCCGACTGCGCCTCGTTCAGGCGCGACCGGGCGTCGGCCAGGGTGGCGCGGGCCTGGGACAGGTTGGCGTTGGACTCGCTGATCTGCTGCTGGATGATCGTGGTGTCGTCCTTGCCCGCGACCAGGCCGGCCTGGGCGCGGTACTGCTCCACCTTGCTCTCGGCCTCGGAAACGGAGGCGCGCAGCTCCTGGATGCGGTCTTCCAGCCAGTTGGTGGCCCGCTGGGTGGCCTGGTACTTGGCCTCGTACTGGTCGGTCAGGTACAGGTCGGCCACGGTGTTGACCACGTCCGCTGCCAGCACCGGGTCGCTGGCCTGCAGGCCCAGCAGGATGGTGTAGGACCGGCCGATCTGGGTGGCGGTCAGGTTCTGCGCGATCCAGATGGCGATGCCCTGGGCCTTGTTCGGGTCGGGCGGGAAGACGCAGGGTTCCTCCGTGCCGAAGGCCCGCAGCACCGTGTCACGCAGACCGGAGACACCGCTGAAGAAGGCGCAGACCTTCTGGGCGCGGGAGGGCTGGTTGAAGAAGGGATGCTCGGTCAGCTTCAGCCGGTCCACGACCTTGGCCGCCATCTCCCGCGACTTCAGGATCTCCACCTCGGACTGGATGGCCTCGGCCGTGCCGCCGACGCTCTGCACCAGCTCGTCCAGGTTGACGATGTTGGGGCGCCGGTTCTCGATGAAGATGACGCTGTCCGCCGTGTATTGCGGCGTCAGGTTCATGATCGCCACCAGGCCGGTGATGGCAAGCAGCGCGGCCGTGATGACGAACCAGGGAAGCCGGCGGCGGAAGATGCGCAGCAGGCCGGTGAGGTCGAGGTCCAAATTGTCCCCGATGGCGCGTGGGCTGTCGCCACGCAGCACGCTGACGGGGGCCGGCCCGCCAGGCCCCACCGGGGCCAGGCGCGGCGATGGAACCGGGCTGGAGGTCTGTTGTGTCATGCCTGCTTCCGTGAGGGATTCTCGACCTTGCTATCGGCCTGGACCTTGGGGCCCAGCGTGGCGAACAGGGCCAGCAGCCGGTCACGGCTGTGGCGCCAGGCGATGTCGCGCTCAAGGCGCTCGCGCCCTGAACGGCCCAACTCCTCCCGCCGCCCCGGATCCTGGAGGAGCGCCACCATCGTGTCGGCGAAGGCGCGTTCGTCGCCATGGGGCACATACTCGGCACCCGGTCCGGCTGACCGACGCGTTTCCGTCAGGTCGAAGGCCAGGATGGGCAACCCGAAATGCATGTACTCCATGATCTTGGTGGCCGTGCTCTTGTCGGCGTAGGGCGTATAGGGGTTGGGGTCCACGGCCAGGTCGGCGCTGGACAGGACCCGGCTGATCGTGTCGTTGCCCACGCGGCCGGTGAAGGTGATCATGTCGTCCACCTCCTCCGTCGCGGCATAGGCGCGGATGCGCTCGAAGGCGGGGCCACCGCCCATCAGCACGCAATGCACGGCCCGCGGCCCCATCTGCTGCCGCACCCGGATCAGGGACCGGATCAGCACGTCCACCCCGTCCTGCTCCCCGATCTCGCCCAGGAAGGCGACCATGAAGCTGGCGCCATGGCGCAGGTCCGGCTCCGGCGGCAGGATGCTGAAGCGGTTGGGGTCCGGCGCGTTGCGCACCACGACCACGTCCTCCGGCTTCTTCCTCCCCCGGCCGCGGGCGATCTCCGCATAGCTCTCGTTGGTGCTGATGACCTTGTGGGCGACGGCGAAGGTCAGCCTCTCCATCCAGCGCAGGATGGCCAGGAAGGCCCCGTCGTCCCGGTCGAACTTCGCCGTGTACATCTCCGGCGACAGGTCATGGTGGTCGAAGACGATGGTCTTGCCCATCAGCCGCCAGAAGCCGGCGATGGGCCAATAGATCTCCGGCGGGTTGCACAGGACGATCACGTCGAACCCGCGCCCCCGCACGGCGACCACGAGCGTCAGCCAGAGGAAGCAGAGGAAGCTCCAGACATACTCGGCGATCAGACCCAGCTTGCCCTCGCCCTCGATGCCCTGGCTGTAGCGGCGGATGTCCACGTCCTCCAGCACCTCATGGGGCTTGGTCCATTGGCGGGCGGCGGGGGAGATGACCGTCACCGCATGCCCCGCGCGCTGCAGCGTCGTCGCGTGCTGCCAGACGCGGCGGTCATAGGGGACCGGCTGGTTCTCCACGAAGATCAGGATCGAAGGCAGGGCCATCAGGCTTTCCTGTCGCGTAGGGTCGGGGCGCCGGGCATCAGCCCAGGCGCGTGAAGATTTCCTGGCGGACGCGGCGCAGCAGCGGCCCGCGGTGCGCCAGGTCGGTGTCCCGGAAGTAGGTCCGGGTGGATGGCTCCAGCTTCGTGTTGGGGTCCCGCGGCTTGCCCTTCAGCCCGAAGCAGAGGCGCAAGCCATCCTTGATGCCGCGGAAGGTCTGGGGCAGCAGCCCGTTGTAGGCGCCCTTGGCGATGTACCCCAGGGCGTAGAGCCCGATGCGGGCCGGCTCCCGGTCGTACTTGTAAGTCACGTACAGCCGGTTGCGGACCAGGTAGTAGAACCGGTCCCCCGCCCAGTTCACCCGGGCCTCCGGCGCCACCTTGTGGCGGACCGTGACGTCCGGCACGTAGCGGATCTGGTAGCCCAGGTTCACGATGCGCAGGCAGATGTCCAGCTCTTCCCAGCAGAAGAACAAGGCGTCGTCATAGCCGCCGGCCCGATCGAACGCCTCGCGCCGGTAGGCGTGGCCGGTGCCGTTGAAGCGGGGCACGGCATGCTCCCGCCGCTCCCACTGCTCCAGCGGGCGCTTGGACACCCAGGTGCGCCGGTCGAAGTCGCCGCTGAAATAGTTCACCACCCGGAAGGCCACGGCACCCAGCCCCGGGTCGGCCCGGAAATGCTCGGCCATCCGGCGGAGCTGGTGCGCGTCCTCCAGCACCGCGTCATTGTCCAGGGCCACCACCAGGGGGCGGCTGCCCAGCCGCGTGCCGATGTTGCGCCCGCCCGGGACCCCGGTGTTGCGCCCGACCTCGTGGTAGACGACCCGGTCCGCATGGGCGGCGGCATAGGCCCGCATCTTCTCCAGGGTGGCCGGCTTGCTGCCCTGGTCCACCACATAGACGCGCGCGTCCACCCCTTCCTGGGCCAGCACGCTGTCCAGGGTCTCGATCGTGTCGTCAACCCGGTCCCAGCACAGGACCACCACATCCAGCGGCGCCAAACCCTCGGCCTGCGTGACCTCGCCACGGGGCGCACCAAGCTCCGCCATGAACGGCTTCCTTCCTAAAGGTACCCTGGGTCTTGCCCCGCCGTCGGTCGGCGGGGTCAGGCTGCAAACGCGCCACGGGGTGCTTTGGTGCCCCGACCGATCCCCATTGAACCGGTCTACCCCGCCCCCTCAACGCCGCTTGCGGATTAACGCCCGGACCAGCGGGGCGTGCGGTTAAGTATTTATAAATAATTAACGGCCAATTCCCTGCCCGCCATAGGGTTACCTCAGGCGCAAGTCTGTGATGTCACACCCGGTTGGAGACAGCCGAAGTCGCCTTCCCTGTGGCATTGATGCCACCTTTTTTAGGGCAGACTGGCCTAAACCCTTGATTTCCAAACCACCTACCTCTTAGGAGGGGTTACCTCTTATCGATCACAACATCGGAAAGGCTAAGCCAAATAGCTTGACCGCGTATTGAGAGACACAGCGGAGGAGCTGACATGACCGACGTGATCACTTTGCGTTCCGGGGTGAGCGCGCAGGAAATCCTTGCGACGATTGCCCGTGCCGGAAGTGACACGCGGATTGTCTTTCCGAAGGGAGAGATGATCCGTATCGATCAGAGTCTGGCTTTTGACCTGAATGGTCGGAAGATCACCCTGGACCTTAACGGCTCGACCCTGCAGCAGGGCGCCAGCATGGGCAGCGTCATCAAGGTCGACCCTGGCATGGAGCAGACCTTCGGCGTCAGCTCCCTGGCCACGAAGGACGGCAAGGTCGCCGTGACCTTCAAGTCCGCCCCGGCGGGCATCCAGGTGGGCGACTGGATCAAGGTGGCCGCCGATGACAAGCTGCCCGGCGGCACCCACAGCAGCACCAACCCGGTCCGCATCGGCCAGGCCACCAAGGTGGTCGCCATCCATGGCAACACGGTGGTCTGCGAGCCCCCCCTGAACGACCAGGGCCTGTACAAGACCAACATCCGCGCCGCGGCCTATGAGCCGGGCAAGTTCGTGCTGGAGAACGGGACCATCAAGGGCAACGGCGACAGCGGCGCCGCCCTGGTCAGCATCCGCTCCACCGTGAACCCCGAGGTGACCAAGGTCACCGTGCGCGACGGCGGCGGGCCGGGCATCGACTTCGTCAACACGGTCAACGCCAAGGCGACCGAGGTCGCGGTCATCAACCTGAAGGACGACATCTACAACGGCCACTACGGCTATGGCGTCCACTCCGCCCAGTCCTACGGCACCACCGTGGACGGCATCTATGGTGAGCGCACCCGCCATACCGTGGACAACAATAGCGGCAGCGACCCGGCCAACTCCGACATCGCGAAGTATGGCGGCGACATCGGGCTGAAGGTCACCAACGCGGTGTCCTATGACGCCACCAGCGGCCACTACTCCACCCACTCGGAGGCCAACTGGGCGGTGTTCGACCATGTGCTGGCCTTCAACGGCAGCCAGCTCGCGGTCATCCGCGGCCTGAACAACGTGATCCAGAACAGCGGCGCCAACAATTCCGGCCGCGGCATCCAGCTGTTCCAGTATGGCGAGGGCGACGGCCGCAAGCTGACCGTCAACAACGTCACCCTGAACGACATCAAGGACAAGACGGTCTATACCGCCCGCGCCGTCGGCGACAGCAAGGTGACGAACAGCACCTTCGACAGCAAGATCCAGTACGTGTTCAACGGCAGCCAGTGGGTGTCCGTGACGAACACGAAGCAGACCACCACCGGCGTGGGTGACGACAAGTTCACCGGCACCGACGGGCTGAACATCATGCTGGGCGGCGACGGCAACGACAGCCTGACCGCCCTGGGCGGCAACGACACCCTCTGGGGTGGCATGGGCGCCGACACGCTGAGCGGCGGCGCGGGCCGTGACCGCTTCCTGTTCAACGACGCGGCGGAGGGCGGCGACACCATCACCGACTTCCAGGCGGGCAAGGGCGGCGACGTGATCGACGTGGGCGCCCTGGTGGTCCGGGCCGGGCTGATGCAGAAGGACATCATCGGCGGCGGCTACCTGAAGGTGGCCCAGTCCGGCGCCGACACCAAGGTCATCTGGGATGCCGACGGCAAGGGTGCGGGCACCGGCACCACCCTGGCCACCCTGAAGGGCGTGGCGGCCAGCGCCGTCACCGGCGACAACCTGAAGGTCACCCTGGGCGTGAGCGGCGGCCCCGCCGTCATCCCGGTCCCGACCCCCGACCCCACCCCGACCCCGACGCCTACACCCACGCCAACGCCGACTCCGACCCCCACCCCCACTCCCACGCCGACTCCGAAGCCGCCGGTGGCGGGCCCGGTGGACCTGCTGAAGGACATGGGGCTGAAGGTCGGGGCCTGGTTCAAGACCGCCGTCCCCAGCTACGCCAACCAGGGCGCCCTGGACGGCGCGCCCAAGGTGGTGATCACCAAAGCGGACGGCTCGGCCCTGCCGAACTGGCTGAACTTCGACGGCAAGTCCCTGTCCGGCCAGCCCAAGAGCTGGGACAAGGGCACGGTGGAGCTGAAGGCCACGGTCACCGACGCCGACGGCACCAAGGTGGTGGACAGCTTCAAGCTGGTGGTGAGCGACAGCGGCCTGCTGCCCAGCGGCGGCACCACCGCCCTGGCCACTGCCGCGCCGGCCCAGCCCACCACCCAGGCCAGCCCGGCGGCCCCGGTCCGGCCGACCCTGCCGGACGCCAACACCCCCCTGCCGGACAAGGTCCTGCCAGACCTGATCGCCGACCAGGCGGTGAAGGCCGGCAGCTTCCTGAAGTTCACCTTCCCGGAGGAGAAGTTCGGCGACGGCTCCGTCAGCTTTAAGGCCACCATGGCCGACGGCTCCCCCCTGGAAAGCTGGATGGGCCTGACCGGGGACACCCTGATCGCCAATCCCAAGACCTGGGACATCGGCCAGCATGAGCTGGTGGTCACGGCTTACGAGGGCTCCATCCCCGTCGGCCAGGACAGCTTCACCCTGACGGTGACCGGCGCCAGCAACTGGCTCATCTGACGCCGGCCCTGGGATAAATCCAGGACCAGGTCCCTCGCGATGCCCCGGCGGAGCAGCCCTCCGCCGGGGCTTTCGCTTTTGGGGAAGCGGCCTTTGCGCCGTCGCCGCCTCTCGGCTGTTTCCGCTAGGCCTGGACACCACGCCTGGAGCCGCCGGATGGCACGCGCACCCGATCCCACCCCCATCGCCATGTACCTGCCGGACTTCGCCATGGGCGGCGTCGCGGCCGTGGCCCTGCGGCTGGCGGCCGGATTTGCCGGGGCGGGCCTGCCCACCCGGCTGGTGGTGGACCGAGACACGGGCCCCCTGCGGGAGGAGGTGCCCCCGGCATCCCCGTCACCTCCCTCGGGGCCGGGCGCAAGCTCCAGGCCCTGCCGAGGCTGGCCCGGTTCATCCGGGCGGAGCGGCCGCGGGTGCTGGTGTCCCACCTGGGGCACGGCAACATCATGGCCGTGCTGGCCGCCGCCGGGACGGGGACGAAGGTAGTGGCCTGCCAGCACAACGCCCTGTCGGCCCAGACCAGCGCCACCGGCACTTGGAGCCACCGGGTGCTGCCCCGGCTCTACCGCATGACCCAGCGCTGGACCGCCGGGTTCGTCGCCGTGTCCGAAGGGGTGGCGGCGGACTGGTCGGCGGCGGCCTGCATCCCCCGCCGCCGCATCGCCACCATCTACAACCCGGTGATCGACGCGGGCTTCCAGGACCGCGCCGCCGGGACCGTGGACCATGCCTGGTACCGGGACCGCCCGGCCCCCCTGCTGGTGGCGGTGGGCCGGCTGGAGGACCAGAAGGACATCCCCACCCTGCTCCAGGCCTTCCGCATCCTACGCGACCAGCGGGAAGCCCGCCTTGTCCTGGTGGGCGACGGCAGCCGCCGGGAGATGCTGGAGGACTTGGCCCGGTCGCTGGGCATCGCGGGGGATGTCTGGTTCGCCGGCGCCCAGCGCAATCCCCTGCCCTTCATCCGCGGGGCGGACCTGCTGGCCCTGTCTTCCCGGTTCGAGGGGTTCGGGCTCGTGCTGGTGGAGGCGCTGGCCTGCGGCACCCCCGTGGTCAGCACGGACTGCCCCCATGGCCCGTCTGAGGTGCTGGGCGGGGGCCGGTATGGCCGTCTGGTGCCGCCGGGAGACCCCGCCGCCCTGGCCGTGGCCCTGTCCGCCAGCCTGGACTCCCCGCCGGAGGCAGAGCTGCTGCGCCGGCGGGCGGCGGATTTCTCCACCGAGGTCGCAACCGCCGCCTGGCTGGACATCCTGCGCCCGCTCCTGGTGGACAGCAGGCCCGTCGCGGCGGTGGAAGCCGTCCCCACCGGCCTCGCTACCCCGGCTGCGGAGCCGAGACATCCACGGTAGCAACCACCCCGGTCGGATTACACCCGAACAAGGGGTGCATTGGCCCATCCGCCCATCGGGATTAGCTGCCACCCCATAATCACCCCGTTCGACAGGATAGTAACAAGGATTCTGCGGTTGATAACGGGGAGCCATCAAGGGTCCGTGGAAGCACGCCCTTATTGGTGATGCAGCGCACACAGCAGAACCATTACTGTGTCATGGCCCGCCTTCTTTTGAACTGCCCAAAAAATGGCCCGTCTTGGTTCTTTGAAAGTCCCAAGCATCACCCGGCCGGGGCGGATCAAACGGCCCTGCCCCCCGTTCCTTGCTGCGCCGGCGTCGAAGCCGCCGGCCCCGAAACAGTGCCGACACAAGCCGGCCACCTTGCTGCCTGAGATGGAGGTCCCATGAACCGCAAGCAGTTGCTCTCCAAGT
This sequence comes from Aerophototrophica crusticola, assembly GCF_012913305.1. Taxonomy (NCBI): domain Bacteria; kingdom Pseudomonadati; phylum Pseudomonadota; class Alphaproteobacteria; order Rhodospirillales; family Rhodospirillaceae; genus Aerophototrophica; species Aerophototrophica crusticola. The sequence goes on from NZ_CP051775.1 coordinate 2,054,476, forward strand.
TCGCCAGCAGGAAGCGTTGTCTGGTGACCGGAGGAGCTGGGTTCCTGGGCTCCCACCTGTGCGAGCGGCTCCTCGCCATGGGGCACGAGGTGCTGTGCGTGGACAACTTCTTCACCGGAAGCCGGGTCAACATCGCGCACCTGCTGGACAACCCGCGGTTCGAGGTGATGCGCCACGACATCACCTTCCCCCTCTATGTGGAGGTGGACGAGATCTACAACCTGGCCTGCCCGGCCAGCCCCGTGCACTACCAGCACGACCCGGTCCAGACCACCAAGGTCAGCGTCGTCGGCGCCATCAACATGCTCGGCCTCGCCAAGCGCACCGGGGCGAAGATCTTCCAGGCCAGCACGTCGGAGGTCTATGGTGACCCCACCGTGCACCCCCAGACCGAGGAATACCGGGGCAACGTGAACCCCATCGGCCCGCGCGCCTGCTATGACGAGGGCAAGCGCTGCGCCGAGACGCTGTTCTTCGACTACCACCGCCAGAACGGGGTGAACATCCGGGTGGTGCGCATCTTCAACACCTACGGCCCCCGCATGCACCCGGCGGATGGGCGCGTGGTCAGCAACTTCATCATCCAGGCCTTGGCGGGCGAGCCGATCACCCTCTATGGCGACGGCAGCCAGACCCGCGCCTTCTGCTTCGTGGACGACCTCATCGAGGGCTTCATCCGGCTGATGAACGCCCCGGACGAGGTCACCGGCCCCATCAACATCGGCAACCCCGTGGAGACGACGGTGCTGGAACTGGCGGAGCGGGTGCTGAAGCTGACCGGGTCCAACTCCCGGATCGAGTTCAAGCCGCTGCCGGTGGACGACCCCATGCAGCGCTGCCCCGACATCAGCCGGGCCCGCAGCCTGCTGGACTGGCAGCCGCGGGTCCCCCTGGACGAGGGGCTGGGCCGCACCATCCGGTACTTCCAGGAAGTGATCGGGAACCCGGCCGTCGCGACCCCGGCTTTGGGCAAGGTCGCCACCCGCTGATGACGAGACGGGCGGGGAGGACTCGGGCCGTCGCCTGTTACCGGGCTGGCGGCTACCCGCCCTGCATTCCGATACCCGCGGGGACGGGTGAATGACGCAAGCGCTATCCAGTGAGAAGCCCACGGGCGCGATCGACCATGTCGTCGAAGTGCCGCCTCTGGCGCAGCCCCGGCTGCCCGGGCAGTGGGGGTTCCAGGCCACCCAGTTCGGTGGCGAGTTCCTGGCCATGCTCTGCCTGGGCATGCTGCAAAGCTGGCTGATCCCGGGCTCCGGCCCCAACGTGGCCGCCGTGCGCGCCGGCGTGGAGGCGGCCTTCCTGCTGCTTCCCGTCTGGTACCTGGGCCAGGGCCTGTACCGCTGCGGCGGTCCGGTCGCGGCCAAGCGCATCCAGCGCCGGGTGATGGCGGTGGGGGCGGCCTTCTGCTTCATCGGCGCCCAGTCGCTGTTGCTGGCCCCACGCCTGTCCAGCATGCTGCTGCTCTGCTACCTGCTGGTCACCACCCTGATGGTCGGGCTGGTCATGGAGGGGCTGGTGCGGCCCTTCCTGTCGCGCAAGCTGAAGGCGCGGCTGCCGGCCCTGGTGCTGGGGGACGCCGATTTCCGCCAACTGACGGCGGAGATGATGCGCGCCGGCGCCGATTTCGGCGGCCTGTCGCCGGCAGACCCGGACCCCGACGGGGTGGTGGTGCCCTGGGCCGGGGTGCCCGGCTGGACCGGGCGTGGCCGCGGCCTGGCGCCCGGGCAGGAGGCAGCCTTCATCGTCCCCGCCCCCGGCCGCGCCGACGGCACCCAGCTGGAATTGCACGACCTTGGCGGTTTCCTGGGCCTGGTCTACCGCCAGCACAAGCCGCACCCGCTGCAACTGGCGGCCAAGTACGGCATCGACAAGCTGGTGGCGGGCGTCGCCCTGCTGGCCTTCCTGCCGGCCATCCTGGCCATCGCCCTGGCCATCAAGCTGGGCAGCGCCGGCCCAGCCTTCTACAGCCAGATCCGCGTCGGCCAGGACGGCAAGCCCATCCGGGTCTGGAAGTTCCGCACCATGGTGCTGGACGCCGAGCAGCGCCTGCAGGAATACTTGGCCGCCAACCCGGAGGCCATGGCGGAGTGGAAAACCTACTTCAAGCTGAAGAACGACCCCCGCATCATCCCGGGTGTCGGCAGCTTCCTGCGCAAGAGCAGCCTGGATGAGTTGCCGCAGCTCTTCAACGTGCTGAACGGCACCATGAGCCTGGTGGGCCCGCGCCCCTTCCCGGCCTACCACCTGGAACAGTTCCCGCCCGCCTTCCAGCGGCTGCGCAACTCGGCCCGGCCCGGCATCACCGGCTACTGGCAGATCTCCGCCCGCAGCGACGGTGACCTGCGGGTGCAGGAAGCGCTGGACACCTACTATATCCGCAACTGGTCCCTCTGGCTGGACCTGCACATCATGGCCAGCACCCCCTATGTGATGCTGGCGAGCAAGGGCGCGTATTGAATGGGGCAGTGTCGGGGTGACCAAGGGGAACCCCGACAGAACCCAGCCCCCGGTCATGACCGGTTCTGGACTTTTTTCCTATGCCGTAGCATCCTGGACCAGGTGTCCGAAGCGGCGCCGAGGTCTTTGACATTGTGAAGGCAGGTCGTGGCGGGCCGGGGATCGCGCCCTGGCAATGAGACAAAGGAGACCGCCACGCGAATCACGTCACCTTTGTCTCCTTAAGCAAAAACACCCTGTTTTCTCAATGGGTTGTGATGTGACATGTGTCACCTTAAGCGTCACCTTTGGTCACCTTAAGGTCTCCTTTGGTCACCCTGCGGTGCCTCACAGCCGGTCGCGGTACCAGGCCACCGTCTTCTCCAGCCCCGCCCGCAGGTCGGTGTTGGCCTTCCAGCCCAGCAGGCGCTCCGCCGGTTCGGTCTGGGCGGCGCGGACCATCTCCATCGGCCGGTCGCCCAGGGCGCCGAAGCGCAGCAGGTCCTGGCGGCCGGTGATCTCCCCGATCAGGCTCGCCACGTCGCGCACGGTGGCCAGCCGCCCGGTGCCCACGTCGATGCTCTCCGCCCCCACCCCCTGCACCAGGGCGGCGCGGACGAAGGCATCGGTCACCTCGTCCACATAGACCCAGTCCACCGGGCGGACGCCGCTGCTCAGGGTCGCCGCCTCGCCCTTCAGCAGGGCGCGGATGGTGGCGGGGATGACCTTGTAGTCCTTCTGGCCCGGGCCATAGGTCATCATCAGCCGCAGCACCACCACGGGCAGCCCGTGCAGGGCGGCCAGCATGCGGGCATAGCCGGCGGTCACCCACTTGGCCGCGGCATAGGGGGAGGACGGCACCGCCGTGCCCGCGTCGCCCATGGGCTCCTCCATGGACGCGGTCAGGACGATGCGGGGCGTCTTCTGACGGTGGGCCTCCAGCAGCACGTTCAGGGTTGCGGCCACGTCGTTGCGCAGGCTGTCGGGGATCAGCTCCACCTCCCGCCCGCCGCGGCTGTCGCTGGTCAGGTGGTAGACCACGTCCGGCCGGATGTCCGCGAAGGCGGCGCGGACCTGCCCTTCGTCGCTGGCATCGCAGCGGTGGTTCGTGATGCCGCCGCCCAGGTCGGGGACGCTGCGGGACAGGGCGAATACCTGGGCGCCCAGCGCGTCCAGCCGCCGGGCCACATGGGCGCCCAGGAAGCCGCTGGCCCCGATGACCATCACCCGCCGGCCGCGGAGGTCCTGGTAGTCGATCCTGTCGGCGTGCACGTCCCACTCCCGGCATGGTTCCCGCTCCCCCCGCGCATGGCGGCGGGGGCGGGGCAGGTTATCGCGGCCGTGACGGTACCTTCGGGGCCCGCCCCCGTCAGCGGCCCCGATGGGCGGCCAACTCAGCCTCTTGGGGGGGCACGACCGGGGGAAGGCCGACGGAGAGGGTGTGCCCCAGCCTGTCCGCCACCTCCGCCGAGAACCGGCGCACCGCCGGCCAATGCAGGTGGAAGGCGTCGTAGAAGTCCGCCGACGCGTAACCCGGCGCCTCCTGCATCTCCAGCACCAGCCCGCCCAGGGGGGCCAGCCGCTGCCGCAGGGCGCCGGCCAGGGCCACGGTCTCCTCCCGCATGTCGGGGTACCGCTGGAAATAGCCGGGATGGACCGGGGCGAAGACCACCACGTAGCGGATGCCGCGGCCCGCCGCCTGGCGCGCAAGGGCCACCAACGGCTCCAGGCAGTCCCGCTCCACGGCGATCCGGCCATAGAACAGGCCCCTTGCCTTCTGGGTGGTCCCTGGGGTCCCGCCGATGGGGCCGGCGCCGTAATCGTCCAGGGCCAGCTCCCCGGAGCCGAGCCGCCGCTGCTCCGGCAAATCCTTCAGGGTGCGCAGGTACCGCACGGGCGCGAAGTAGCGCAGGTAGAACAGCAGCGCCGGCTCACCCTTGAAGGCATAGGCCGCGGCGTCCGTGGGGTCGAACATCTCCGCCGGCTCGGAGTTGCAGCGGCGGAAGTCCGGCACGTTGGTGACCTGGACCAGGGTGTGCACGTTGCGGAATTGCTTGAGGTAGAAGTCGGTCACGAACTGGGTCTGGTGGGTCTTCAGGAAGGCGGTGCCGCCGTTCAGCACATGGCTGCCGCCACCGGCCAGATGGGCGAAGGCCGCCCCGTCGAACTGCCGCCAGGTGATGGAGGACCCGACCGCCAGCACCCGCGGGTCCAGCCCGGGGTGCTGGCGCAGGAACTGCAGCTTCTCGTCCAGGTGGTCCAGCCGGCTGATGGCCGGGGCCGGCATGTGCTGGGGTGCGACGAGGCTGAGGGCCTGGATGCCGCCGACCAGCAGGAGCAGCGTCCCCACCACCCCCGCCGCCAGCCCGTACAGGTATCGCCGCATCTTCTCCCTCCCCCCTTAGAAGGTGAAGTACAGGAACTCGGTCGGCGTGACCGAGAAGGCGCGGACCAGCGTCAGGCACAGCACCACCCCCAGCGCCGCCCCATAGGCCAGGGTCGGCCGCCAGCGTGGCGTCGGCAGGTACCGGCGGCGGGCCGCGGCCGGCGGCGCCCCGCTTGGATCCTCGATCCCCCAGCGGGACAGGCCCAGCCACTGCACCGTGTTGGGCAGGCCCCAGACGATGGCGAAGGCGGTGAGGATTTGGACCGCCTCCAGCTTCGGCACGTGGGCGATGTTGGCCGGCGTCATGAAGCCGTGCGGACCCAGCCCCGCCATGGCGCCCAGGATGGTCAGCGCGTGCTCCACGCTGGCCGACCGGAAGAAGACGAAGCTGACCAGCACGCAGAGGAAGGTCAGCCCCACCCCCAGCGCCCGGAAGCGCCGCCCCTGCTCCGGCCCGATCTTCCGCACCTGCCGCACCGCCCGCCAGGCATGGTTGATGGTGATGTAGGCACCGTGGAGCAGGCCGAAGATGAGGAACTGCCACCCCGCCCCGTGCCAGATGCCGGCGATGGTCATGGTGGCCATGGTGGGCCAGGCCAGCAGCGCCAGGAAGGGCCCGGCCTTCGGCGCGTTCTTCCGCAGGGGCGGCTTGCCCGCCAACATCCGCGCCTTGGTCGCGCGCAGGGTCAGGGGTTGTAGATATAGGCGGTGATGAACCTGGTCAGGGTGATGTGCCAGCGGGACCAGAACTCGATGATGCTGGCGGCCTTGAAGGGGCTGAAGAAGTTGATCGGCAGCCGGATGCCGAACATCAACCCCAGCCCGATGGCCATGTCGGAATAGCCGGAGAAGTCGAAGTACAGCTGCAGCGCATAGGCCAGCGACGCCACCCAGGCATCCACCATGTCCGGCGCCACCCCGTCCTGCGCCGGGCCGAACACACCGGCGACGATGGGCGACAGATTGTCGGCCAGCAGCACCTTCTTGGCCAGGCCGATGACGAAGACGGTCAGGCCGACGGCGATCAGCTCCAAGTTCGGCCGGAAGGTTTCCTCTTTCCGGAACTGGGTCAGCACTTCCCTGTGGTGGACGATGGGCCCGGCCACGAGTTGCGGGAAGAAGCTGATGAACAGGGCATAGTCCCAGAACCCCGCCTCCTCGGCCAACCCGTCATGGGCGTCCACCAGGTAGCCCACCTGCTGGAAGGTATAGAAGCTGATGCCCAGCGGCAGGATCACCTCGGGGATCGGCAGCCCCAGGCCGGTGAGCTGGTCGATGGTCAGGGCCAGGAAGCCCGCATATTTGAACCAGCCCAACGCCGCCAGGTTCGCCCCGATGGCAAAGACCAGCATGCCCTTGGTGGGCGCCCGCAGCAGCCGCCGGCCCGCCCAGAAATTGAAAGCCAGCGACCCAAGCAGCAGGCCGGCGAAGGGCGGGTTCCACCAGCCATAGAAGAACACCGACGCCAGGACCAGCCAGACCACGCACAGCCGCGTCAGCCCCAGCCGCCCCAACAGGAAGAACACGGCCAGGGTGACGGGCAGGAAGGCCAGGATGAATTCCGGCGCGTTGAACAACATGGCCGCGGCCTCCCCCGGTTACGCGGCCTTGCGCTCGGCGATCAGCCGCGCGAAGTCGCCGACATTGCGCAGGGACTCGATCTCCGCTGCCCGGAACTTGACGCCGAAGCGCACCTCGGCGGCGACGATGATGTTGATGTGGTTGAAGCTGTCCCAGCCGGGTACGTCCTTGGCGGTCAGCTCGGGCGTGGCGACGATGTCGTCGTCGCCGAAGACGTCACGGAAAATCTCCGTCAGGCCGTCATAGATCCCCTGGTCGGTCATCATGCCTCCGGTCGTTGTTGCGGGGTCAGGTGCAGGTCCAGCGCCACGTGGGGCGCGGTCGGCAGGTCGGCGGCCTCCAGGTCCAGGCGCCAGCGGGTCGCCTCCCCCTCGTCGCCGTCGGGGGCGAAACCCAGCCTGGGGTAGTGCTCCCGCACCATCCCGTTCTTGGGACTCGGCAGGTAGGTGCCAAGCAGCAGGCCGATGCCGTGGACGCGGGCGTCTTCCGCCACCACGCGGAGCATAGCCTGCTCCACCGTCCGGCCCAGGACGCGGCAGCTCATCAGCCAGGTGTCCAGGTCCAGGGCGGGCCGTCCCCCGGCGTCTATCCGGCGGCCGATGATGATGGCGATGATGCCGTTGTCGCCGAACCGGTCCCGCAGCCGCGCCGCATAGGCCAGCACTTGCGCGTCGGCTGCCAGTTCCTGCACCTCCGGCTCGGTATAGCGGCGGGTGGTCAGGTTGAACTGGTTGGTCTTGTTGATCAGCTGGGTGATGCGGGGGAGGTCAACGGGCGTGAAGCGCCGCACCTCCAGCACCATGCCCAGGTCGCGCAGGAACCCGTCCATGTCCGTGGACCCGGCCGCCATCTGCTTGCGCTCGGCGTTGGCGCGGTACTGGTCGGTGCGCTTGGCGTCGTCGACGGTGAAGGCCACGGCCTCGAAATAGCCGGCGTCGGCCAGGGTCTGGACATACAGCTCCGGCGCGTCCGGCACCTCCGGCACCGCCACCTCGGGCAGGGTGCGGCGGACCAGCTCCCGCTCCGCCGGGTTGTCGTCGAAGAAGACCAGGCTGTCGATGCCCAGTTCCAGGTCGCGGGCGATGCGGCGCAGGGCGCTGGGCTTGTCCTCCCAGTTGGCCTCGAAGGCCGCGATGTCCTCCCGCCTCAGCACCATCTCCGGGTGGTCGCGGAACACGGCCTCCGCGGTGTCCAGGTTGTTCTTGGAGCTGACGGCCAGGACCACGCCCCGCCGCGACAGCCGGTGGACATGGCGCTGGAAGGCGACGAAGGCCTCCCCCGTCGCACTCCCCTGCCCCAGCACGATGCCGGCCAGCCCGTCATCGCCGATGACCCCGCCCCAAAGGGTGTTGTCCAGGTCGAGGACCAGCACCTTCTTGGACAGGCCGCGCAGGGCCGCCAGGATGCGCCCCACCTGCTCCCCGTACCAGGGCGTGGCGGCGGGGGAGATGGCCTGCTTGGCATGGTGCCAGAGGCGGAGGTCCCCCACCTCCCGCGCACCGATCTCCGCCAGAGCCGTCCGCAGGTCCAATAGCAGCACCCGCTCCCGCGCCGCCGCCTCCACCAGCTTGGCATCCAGGGCGGCGGCCAGGGCCCCGCGGGAGGCCGGCACCAGCCGCTCCAGGTGGCCGAAGGTGGCAGGCTCGTTCAGGGGCATGGCCTGGTGGATGATGGCGGCACCGGTGCGCTCCCGCGCGCGGCGCCACAGGCCCACCACCTCCTCCGCCACCGCCTCCACGGCCTGGGCGGCATCCTCCGCGCTCGCCGAGAGGGGAAGCTCCGGCAGCAACTCGGCGGGATCGACGGCGAGGAGCAGGACGTCCGGCTTGGCAGCGGCCAAGGGGGAGCCGGGGTCCAGGATGTCCTGCCGCCACTGGCCATAGCCGGATACCGCGCAGTCCACCCGCAGGCCGCGGCGCAGGGCGGCGACCCGGATGCCGGGCGGCAAGTGCTCCATGGTGCCGGTGCCCAGCAGCGTCACGCGCAGCCGCGGCCGGCCGCTCCAAACCTCTTCCGGCAGCTTCTGGACAATGCCGTCCAGGCGGCGGGTCTGCAGGAAGTCCAGCCGCGTGTTGGCCAGGGCCATCGCCTCCGCCAGCCCGTCCGCCCGACCATGGTCGGCTTTCAAGGCGGCGAGGCGGCGGTCGAGGTCCGGACACGGGGGGAGCCAATGCAGGGCATGGGCCGGGAGGATCATGGCAAGGGGTCGCCGTGGTGACGGGTTGCCGTGCGGGCAGGGAGGGACGGCGGCACCGCGCCCTTGGCTGGCGGCACCGGGACGGTCAGCGGTCAGCGGCCCTTCAGGGCGGCGTCACTCGGCTGGCGGTCTGTCCCTGCATGGCGATCTGCCCGTTCGATGGTTCGGGATCACGGGATCCGATGCCCCCATTAACGGCCTGGACGGGCCTCTCGGGCAGGGGCGCAGGCAGCTAGGCCAGTCGCGCAAGGGGGGTAGCATCCCTTACGTTCGGAATAGGTGGGGACAGAAATGGGGCACGGGCCCCCTGCACCGGGGTTACGGGGTCCTCCGCGCGAACAGGGGTACCCAGATGCGAAAACGGCCCGGCGCGGAGGCGCCGGGCCGTTCAGGCCGCAGTACTCTGGATGGGTGTCAGCGCGCGTAGGCGCCGGCCGCCCTTGTGAAGGCCGGGGGCGCGGCCCCCGTTTCCCCCACCTCCTGCGGGCGGTAAAGCCCCTGTCCCTCCGCATGCAGCACCTCAGCCTCCCGCATCAGGGACGGTTCGGCGGTGGCGGGGATGGACGGGCGGAACCAGAAGCCGGCCAATGTCCCGGTGAAGACCACCCGGGCGGCGGCGAACTTGCCGGACAACACCGCCTTCACGGTCAGCCGCACCCCGTCGATCAGGCTCATCAGCACCTCCGCCGGCGGGTAATGGTGGCGGCGCAGGTAGACCAGGTTGCGGTACATGAAGAACATGCGCCGCAGCCGCGATGGGTCCGTCTCCGTCAGCGGGTGCAGCGGACGGGAGATGGCCCGCAGGTGGACCACCTTGCTGCCCGATACCAGATAGGCCCGCCGGTTCTTCGTCGCCCGCATGGTGAAGTCGGAGTCTTCGCCCCACATCCAGAAATCCGGCGCGGAGGGCGGCACGTCCCGCAGCGTCGACCGGGGGAACAGGGTGGAGGTCAGGGAGGCGCGGCGGATCTGGACGAGGCCCAAGTCCAGCTTTTCCTCCCAGGTGGCGTACTCGTCATGCAGGGCCGCCCGCCAGGCCACCTCCGGCGTGTTCATCGGCTGCCCCTCGGGTCCGCGGACCCGGCTTGACAGGAAGGCCAGCTTCTCGGGGTCCGGGAACTCCGTGCCCGCGGTGGAGAGCAGCACCTCCAGCGCCGTGGGGTCGGGGATGATGTCGTCGTCCATCACCCAGATCCAGTCCGCACCGTCGGCATAGGCTTGGCTCATGCCCTGCCAGAAGGCCCGGGCGGGGCCCCGGTTCTGGGGAAGCGCACGAAGACCGTGTCCGCCGTCAGCAGGCCCTGGGCGGCCAACTCCTCGTAAGTGCCGTCGGCTGACCCGTTGTCCATGATGATGATGCGATCGGGCCGCCGTGTCTGGCCGTGGATGGCGGCCAGGCATTGGCAAAGGATGGCCTTGCGGTTGTAGGTGACAACGACCGCCGCGACCTGGTTGCTCATTCCGTTCCCCATGCCTCCCCCGTCCAATCGGGGACCCTTCCAACCGGACGGGCACACCCCGTCCCCGCCCTAACAGCCGGGAACGCATTTCGGGTCGAATTCGAAACATCCGGCGCCGGCATCATAGCCGTGCCCGCCTGGGCAGCGGCGGGGGCTTGGGGGCGCCCCGGGGCGCGGCCGGGCTACCACGCCGGTCCCCTTGCCCAAAACCGGGTGTCGCCTGTTTGTGGGGGCGCCTGCCCGCCCCGCCCCTGCGGCCGGGGCGCCGGCGGCACCTTCCGGAGAAGCAGAAAGCCAACAGGGGAAGAACACCCATGCCGACGCCGCCCGACGCCGGTCCCATCCACCGGCGCCAATTCATCATCGACACCGATCGCCACCGTGAGGCGGAGGGGTGGATGGCGGAACGGCTGGGCAACGGGCTATGGCTGTCCCACTGCCCGCGGCTGCGGGTACGGCGGCTGCCGGACGGCCAGGGCGGCACGGCCCTGTTGCTGGGGACACCGCTTCTGGCGGACCCGGACCAGGACGATTTCCAGCTTTCCCCAGCGCGCGCGGCGCAGGATCTGGCCGACGCCGCCTATGCCTGGTCGGGGCGCTGGACGCTGGTCACCGGCGACTGGCTGCTGGCGGACAGCACCAACCTGGCGAGCATCTTCTACCAGCCAGGCCCGGGCGGTCGGACCCTGGTGTCCACCAGCCTGGCGCTGATCCACGGGCTGCGGCCGGAGTTGCCGGTGCTGAAGCGGCGGATCGGCTGGTATGGGATGAACTGGTTCCCGCCGCCCCACAGCCGCATCGTCGGCGTGCGCAAGCTGTTGCCGGACCAGGCCCTGCGCCTGTCGGACGGCACTGTCCACAGGGTAAGCCGCTGGAACCCGGAGCGTTTCGCCGGGAAGCCGGTGGGGGCGCTGGCGGAGATGCTGCTGCGTTCCCTGGGCCAGTGCTTCAAGTCGGCGGCGTCCGTGCAGGACCGCCTGGCCCTGGCCCTGACGGCGGGCCTGGACAGCCGCACCCTGCTGGCGGCGGCGCTGGAGGTGGGGGTCCGGGTGGACACCATGATCCAGCTCTTCCCCCTGATGCCCCTGGCGGACAAGGTGCTGCCGCCGGAGATCGCCCGCCATTGCGGGCTGCGCTGGGACGCGGTGCCCCGCGGGGCCTTCAACCTGTCACGCCAGCGCCGGTTCGATGCCCACACGTTCCGCAACATGGGCGACGCGGACCGCAGCTTCTATGCCCGCGGCATGTATGACTGGATGGGCCCCGGCACCGCCCTGGTCCGCGGCGGCGGCTTCGAGGTGGGGCGGGAACGGATGGAGGACCGGTTGCGCGGCCTGGGCTGGGAGGAGGCGCTGGCCGACCCGGACGGGCTGCTGGAGTCTTACGGCGATTTCGGCAGCCGCCCCTGGCTGAGGACGCAGATGCGGGATTGGCTGCGTTGGGCGGTGGACGGGCCGCGGCCCTATGGCTTGGGCAACCAGTTCTACCGCGACCAGCGCCTGGCGGGCTGGCTGTCGGCGGCGGAGCAGTCGTCGGACATGCTGGAGGGCTGCGCCCTGCAGGTGGTCAATTGCGGTTACCACCACGACCTGATGCTGGCCGCCCCGCTGGAGGACCGGCGCACGGGCACGGTGCAGCGCCAAGCCATCGCCCTGGCCGGCCGCGGCTTGGCGGAATTCCCGGTGAACCCGCCCATGGAGACGCGCATGCAGCGCCGGCTTCAGCGCTGGTCCCTGAAGGGCCGCCGCACGGCCGGGGAGCTGCGGAACATGGCGATGGGATTGCTGGACGGCCCCGCGGTGGGGGTCACGCCCGTCCGGACCGCTGCAACGGCAACGAGCCCCCCACGGGCGGCGGAGGGCCGCTGACCCGGCTGGTGGGCCTGGGCCTGAACATGGTGTGGCTGTCTTCCACCACGATGGCGGCCCGCAATTCCGCGCAGACCCAATAGACGACGCCCAGCAGGGCGAGCGCCGCCAGCAGCATCATTTCCACCCACGCCTCCCCGCGGCGCTTCTGCGCCCTTTGTGCACTTTCTGTGACCCCGCGAGGAGATTGGACGGCCAGGGGCGATCGGGCAAGCCCCGGAATGGGCCTAACTCGCCAGCCGGACATGCCACCCCGCCCGGAAGGGGTGATTCCAAATCATGGACCCCACACCCGGCCGCGCTTGTGCCGCCGCGGGGGCCGTCGCGTTCATGCTTCGCGACGGGAAGGGGTGAATGGCCGACCGGGCACCCCCTTCCGAGCGCGGGACCAACACATCAGTCACCGCGCATAAGTATCAACTGAGTAATACCACCGATCTGGCATCGGTTTTATCAGTGAGTTCGTAAGTGAAGAAGTGCCGCTTGGCGAAGGGTGTTACGGCTTTCACGGCGTTCGCGCGGCCCTGACCTTGAGCTATGTAGCGGGATACGCCCAACACGGGAAGACTCCGGGGGACATTATGAAGGTTGTCATCCTGGCCGGTGGTTACGGCACACGGATCAGCGAGGAAAGCCAGGTGCGGCCGAAGCCGCTGGTGGAGATCGGCGGACGACCGATCATCTGGCACATCATGAAGATCTACTCGCATTACGGCTTCAATGACTTCGTGATCCTTTGTGGCTACAAAGGCGAGATGCTGAAGCAGTACTTCCGCGACTTCATGCTGACGACGGGTGACGTGGTCTTCGACCTGGCCCAGAACAGCATGAAGATTGTCCCTCGGGAGGTGGAGCCCTGGCGTGTCACCCTGGTGGACACGGGCCAGGAGACCATGACGGGCGGGCGCCTGAAGCGCGTCGCCCACCTGCTGGACGACACCTTCTGCCTGACCTATGGCGACGGAGTGGCGGACATCGACATCGGCACCCTGGTGCGGCACCACAAGGAGGGCGGCCGCTGGGCCACCGTCACCGCCGTGGAGCAGCCGGGCCGGTTCGGCGCCCTGCACCTGCTGCCCCACGACCCCATCGTCCACGGCTTCCGCGAGAAGGGGCCGGAGGATGGTGGCCTGATCAACGGCGGCTTCTTCGTGCTGGAGCCCAAGGTGATCGACTTCATCGACAATGATAGCACCGTCTGGGAGCGGGAGCCGCTGGAGAGGCTGGTGGCCGCCAACCAGCTCCAGGCCTTCCGCCACCATGGCTTCTGGCAGCCCATGGACAGCCTGCGGGACAAGATGGTGCTGGAGAATTTGTGGAAGGGCGGCGACGCGCCCTGGAAGGTCTGGGGCAAGGAACCGGCCATGCCGGCAGCAGCCCCCCGGATGCGGGCGGTCTGACGCCCCCCTTCCCCACCGACACGCATGTGATGACGAAGGGAGCATTCCCCGTGAAAGTCCTGGTGACCGGGGCCGACGGCTATATCGGCGCAGTGCTGACCCCCTACCTGATGAAGCGCGGTTATGACGTGGTGGGGCTGGACGCAGGCTTCTATCGCGGCGGCTGGCTGTTCGACGACCTGGAGGATCGGCCGCGGGTCATCACCCGCGACATCCGCCGGGTGACGCCCAAGGACCTGGAGGGCTTCGACGCCGTGGTCCATCTGGCGGAGCTGTCCAACGACCCGCTGGGCGCCCACAACCCGGAGATCACCTACGACATCAATTTCCGGGGCAGCATGAACGTGGCCCAGTCCGCCAAGAAGGCGGGGGTGCCGCGGTTCGTCTATGCCTCCTCCTGCTCCGTCTACGGGGCCGGCAACGACGACATCAAGACCGAGGAGTCGGCGCCCAACCCGCAGACCGCGTACGCCGAGTGCAAGGTCCGCTGCGAGCAGGGCCTTGCCGAGCTGGTGGAGGACAGCTTCGTCACCACCTGCCTGCGCAACGCCACCGCCTTCGGCGCCAGCCCGCGCATGCGCTTCGACATCGTGCTGAACAACCTGTCGGGCCTGGCCTGGACCACGGGCAAGATCGCCATGACCAGCGACGGCAAGCCCTGGCGGCCGCTGGTCCACGTGCTGGACATCTGCCAGGCCATCGAGTGCACCTTGCGTGCGCCGAAGGAGGACGTGAAGGGCCAGATCTTCAACGTCGGCGACGAGCGGCAGAACTACCGCGTGTCGGAGATCGCGGAGATGGTCGCCGCCGCCTTCCCGGGCTGCACCATCAGCTTCGGCGCGCCGGGGCCGGACAACCGCAGCTACCGCGTGGACTTCTCCAAGATCCGCAAGCACCTGCCTGACTTCCGGTGCCAATGGTCGGCGGAGCGCGGGGCGGCGCAGCTCTACCAGGTGTTCAGCCGCATCGGCATGACCCGGGAGATGTTCGAGGCACCGGCCTTCACCCGGCTGAATGCCCTGAAGCTGCTGGTGGGCTCCGGCCAGCTCGACCCGCTGTTCCATTGGCTGGACATGCCGGAGACCCCGGCCGCCGCGGCCAGCCGGCAGGCCGCGGAATGAAGTTCGAGGACCTGCCCATCCACGGGGCGAAGCTGGTCCGGCTGACGGTGCACCGGGACGAGCGCGGCGGCTTCGCCCGCACCTGGTGCGCCGACAGTTTCCGGGAGGCCGGCATCGACTTCACCCCGGTGCAGGGCAACAGCTCCGTCACCCATGGCCGGGGCACGTTGCGGGGCATGCACTTCCAGCGGGCCCCGCAGCAGGACGCCAAGGTGGTGCGGCTGACCTCGGGCCGGGTCCATGACGTGATCGCCGACCTGCGACCCGACAGCCCCACCTTCCGCCAGAGCTTCGCCATGGAGCTGTCGGCGGAGGCCGGGGTGATGCTGTACCTGCCGCCGGGGCTGGCCCACGGCTTCCAGCTGCTGGGCGAGGAGGCCGGGGTGGAGTACCTGATGGGGGCGGCCTATGTGCCCGACCTCTATGACGGCTGCCGCTTCGACGACCCGACCCTGGGCCTGGCCTGGCCGCTGCCGGTGGAGCGCATCTCGCCCAAGGACCTGTCCTGGCCGCCGCTGGCCGGGCGGATGCCGGGCTTCGGCGTGTCGGCGGGGTGAGCCATGGACGGAAGCTTCGCCAAGCCGCCCCTGACCGGTGAGGGCATGCACGCCCTGGCCGCCGAGCTGTACCCCATCTGCCGCAGCCTGACCGGCGACGGCGTCCGCCGCACCCTGGCCAGGGTGGCGCGGGAGGTGCCGCTGGAGATCGTGGAGGTTCCCACCGGCACGCCCGTGCTGGACTGGGAGGTGCCGCGGGAGTGGAACATCCGCGCCGCCTGGATCGAGACCCTGGACGGGCGGCGGGTGGTGGACTTTGCCGACCACGCCCTGCACATCCTGAACTACAGCCGCCCCATCGACATGGTCGTGTCGCGGGAGGCTCTGGCGAAGCATGTCCACACCCTGCCGCAGCAGCCGGACCTGATCCCCTACCGCACCGCCTATTATGCGGACACCTGGGGCTTCTGCATGGCCCACCGAACCTGGGAAGCTATGACCGACCCGGAATACCGGGTGGTGGTGGACAGTACCCTGGAGCCGGGGCGGCTGACCTATGGGGAGTTGCATGTCCCCGGCACGACGGAGGGGGACATCCTGGTCTCCCTCCATGTCTGCCACCCGCAACTGGCCAACGACAATCTGTCGGGCTTGGTGGTAGCGACCGCGCTGGCGCAGCGGCTGCTGAACGGGCCCAAGCGGCGGCTGGGGGTCCGGTTCGTGTTCCTGCCGGCCACCATCGGGGCCATCACCTGGCTGGCCCGGAACGAGGCGGCGGTGGACCGGGTGCGGCACGGGCTGACGCTGAGCTGCATCGGCGACCCCGGGCCCTTCCACTACAAGCGCAGCCGGCGGGAGGACGCCGCCATCGACCGGGCCGTGGCCCATGTCCTGGCGGCCCGCGGGGTGGAGCACGGCATCCTGCCCTTCAGCCCCTATGGCTATGACGAGCGGCAATATTGTTCCCCCGGCTATGACCTGCCGGTGGGGTGCTTCATGCGGGGCGTCCATGGGACCTTCCCCGAGTACCACACCTCTGCCGACAATCTGGACTTCATCCGGCCCGAGGCCCTGGCGGAGAGCCTGTCCGTGCTGGCCGAGGTGCTGGACCTGCTGGACGCGGACGTGACCTACGCCCGTACCGACGGCGGCAAGGGCGAGCCCCAGCTTGGCCGCCGGGGGCTGTACCGGCAGATCGCCGGGCAGAAGGACCAGGGCGGGCTGGACCAGATGGCCGTGCTCTGGGTGCTGAACCTGGCGGATGGGAAGCACCGCCTGCTGGACATGGCGGAGCGGGCCAGGATGCCCTTCGCCAAGGTCAGGGCTGCGGCGAGGGCTTGCGAAGAGGCGGGGTTGTTGGAGGTTGTCCCCGATACGCGCCGATGAAGAGTTTGCCTCCCCTGCGAAAGCAGGGGCCCACTTTTCTTTGACCCGAACCCAGCGGGACTGGCGGTGAAGAACTGTGGGCCCCTGCTTTCGCTGGGGACGCAGGTAGAGCGAACCGACCCACACTACCGACCACTGACGTCAATCCGACGAGGAACCCAATGAGCCGTATCACCGAGTGCCGGTCCTGTGGCAGCCCGAACCTGACGCCCATCCTGGATTTGGGCGCCCAGCCCCTGGCCAACGCGCTGGTGGAGCCGGACAAGGCCGGCCAGCCGGAGGAGCTGTTCCCGCTGGATGTCTGCTTCTGCGGTACTTGCGCCCTGGTGCAGGTGACGGAGACGGTGCCGCCGGAGGTGCTGTTCGGCCGGGACTACCCGTATTTCAGCAGCTTCTCCCCCGCCCTGCTGGCCCATAGCCGCAGCCACGCGCTGGAGCTGATCGAGCGCCGGAAACTGGGGCCGGACAATTTGGTGGCGGAGGTGGCGAGC
The DNA here is from genome assembly GCF_012913305.1 of Aerophototrophica crusticola. Lineage (NCBI taxonomy): Bacteria > Pseudomonadati > Pseudomonadota > Alphaproteobacteria > Rhodospirillales > Rhodospirillaceae > Aerophototrophica > Aerophototrophica crusticola. Next base: position 2,071,305 of record NZ_CP051775.1, read on the forward strand.
AACGACGGCTACCTGCTGCGCAACTTCGCCGCCGCGGGCATCCCCGTGCTGGGCATCGACCCCGCCAGCGGCCCGGCCGCCGCGGCCCGGGCCATCGGCATCCCCACGGTGGAGGATTTCTTCAACCGCACCCTGGGCGAGCGGCTGGCCGCCGAAGGCAAGGCGGCGGACGTGATCCTGGCCAAGAACGTGCTGGCCCATGTGGACGGGATCAACGAGTTCGTGGCGGGCTTCGCGGCCCTGCTGAAGGCCGACGGCATCGCCGAGTTCGAGTTCCCCTACCTGCGCGACCTGATCGAGGAATGCGCCTTCGACACCATCTACCATGAGCATGTCTTCTACTATTCCCTGACGGCGCTGGAGCCGCTGTTCGCCCGTCACGGGCTGCACCTGAACGACGTGGTGCGGCTGGACATCCATGGCGGGTCCCTGCGCCTGACCGTCAGCAAGAACCCGGGCAAGTCGGAGCGCCTTTCCGCCCTGATGGCGGAGGAGCGGGCGCTGGGCATGCACGAGGCCCGCTATTACCAGGACTTCGCCCGCCGGGTGGCGGGGGTGAAGGAGGCTCTGCTGGCCCTGGTGGACAGCCTTCGCGGCCAGGGCAAGCGCATCGCCGCGTATGGCGCGGCGGCCAAGGGCGCCACCCTGCTGAACTATGCCGGGCTGACGGCGAAGGAGTTGGATTTCGTCGTGGACCGCAACACCCACAAGCAGGGCAAGCTGATGCCCGGCGCCCAGCTTCCCATCCGCCCGGTGGAGGCGCTGCTGGAGGAGAGGCCGGATTACCTGGTCGTCCTGGCCTGGAACTTCGCCGACGAGATCATGGAGCAGCAGCGGGCCTATGCCGAGGCGGGTGGGACCTTCATCCTGCCGATCCCCGAACCCCACCTGGCCCGCCCGCAGGCGGTGGAACCGGGCATCGCGGCGGCCTGAGACATGGCAAGCGGCGCCGGGACACCCCCGGCGCCGCTTGACAAACTTCACCTTAGCTTGACTAAGTTTACCTTAAGTTGACGCCTAACTTTACCATGGTAAAGTTATATGCGTTTGAAAATGCTGGATTTTGCGCCTTAAAGTGACAAACTTTGCCGGGTTCGGGCCGGGTAAAGTTAAGGGGTGCGGATTGGACAGGCGGATTGGCCGGATTCACGATGTGCAAGAACTGGCGCCCTTGGATGGGCGACGGTTGTAGAATGGCAGAGGCTAGGATTTTTGTCCATGATTTGCCCGCCCTTGTTGGCCGTCGGTGAGCGGATCGGGACGACGAGCCCGATATGCTGTCCTAGCTGATACCGCAGTCGATAGCTCACCGCGTCGGGCAAACCCTACCGTTTCCCCGCGAAGGAAAACACCTTCGCGGGGGAAACAGTGAGAGCGGACGGGACGTGAGGGGCGAGAGGTTCCCGGCAGCAGGACCGGTTGCCACCCCGTCCTACGCCCCCGCAGCCCGACCTAGGCCCGGCAAGACCTTTGGCGGTTCCGGCAGCCCGCCCGTTCAGGCGACGGGCTTACCCACAGTGCACCGGTGGGCATTGTCACCGAACGGGCCCCAAGCTGTTGTTCCTGTGTCCGACCGATATGCCGGCCGACAAGCGTTCCGCCCGTCCATCCCATGGGAGATGCGTCATGGCCATGCCTGTCCAGTTCCGCCAAGGTGACGTCCTGATCACTGCCGTAGACGGCCTGCCGCCGACGGCGCTTCCGGTCCGCCCCGACGAGGGCCGCGTCGTGCTGGCCTATGGTGAGGTGACGGGCCACGCCCACGCCATGTCGCCCAACCGGGTCGTCATGTTCCGCGACGATGGCGGCGGCCGCAGCTACATCCAGGTGCTGGGCGACCAGCCGACGGCGCTGAGCCATGAGGAGCACCACACCATCGAGGTACCGCCCGGCACCTATGAGGTGGTGCGCCAGCGCGAGTACGAGCCCAAGGCGCGGCCCCGGGCCATCGCGGACTGACGCCCATGGCGCGCGGGGGATTGCCGGGGGAGGCCGTCCCCTGGCCCAGCCATGACGACTGGCGGAAGCGCCTGGCGTGGCGGCAACCTTTTGAGAAGGCGGAGGCGGAGGAAAGCATCCGGGCCGCCTATGAGGCTGCCGGACTCCCCCCGCCGCGCACCATCCTGTGGGCCGGCGGCCCACGGGAGGCCCGCGGCATCCTGAGCCGGACCGGCTGGCGCCGGGCCGGTCCCTGGCTGCTGATGCTGGTCGCGTTGCTGGCCATCGTCGCCTCCACCCTGGGCCTGCCGGCGCGGGAGGGGGTGGCGGCGGTGGAGTTGCCGCGGGGCGCCTTCGTGGTGCTGGGCTTGGCCTTCGTGGCCTTCTGGACCTTCGCCCTGATGCTGTCGGGCGCCTTGCAGGAAGCCAAGTCGCCCCTGGTGCTGGTGGGGGTTCCGGTGGCCATCGCCGGGGCCCTGATGGCGGTGGGGTTGCTGAGCAGCGGCCCCATGGTGCAGGTCTCCCCCCTGGCCATGCTGGGCGGGTTGCTGGCCCTGCCCGCCTCCATCCTGCTGGCGGCGCAGCGGGGGGAAAGCCGGGTCGGCCAACCCTTCCTGTTCGGCCGGTCGGTGGCGCCGCGGCTGAGCCGGACCTTCCACGTGCTTTTGGACAAGGCCCGGCCGGCCATCCGGCCGCGGCCCTATGGGTTGGATTTGGGTGACCGGCTGGCGGCCTTCGTCCGGCTGCTGGCCATCGCCTGCCCGCCCAGCTTCGAGACGCCCATCGCCTTCTATGCCGTGGACCGGCTGGTCCGCGTCGCCCCCGACCCCAAGGCCGGCGGCGACGCGGAGCGCAAGCTGGCCGCCTTCACCGACCTGGTCTACCGGGTGGACGGGCTGTGGGCCTTCGCCAAGGTGGCGGTGGCCCTGGAGCCGCCGTCGGAGGTGCACCTGGACGAGTTCGGTCGCTTCCACCGGACCGACGGCCCGGCCCTATGCTGGAAGGACGGGTCCACTCTGTTCGCCGTGGACGGCCGCTTCGCCGCCGACCCGGCCATCCTGCTGGGGACGGAAGAGCTGACCATCTTCCACATCCGCCAGGAGCCCGACCCCGGCATCCGCCGCGCCCTGTTGCAGACCTATGGCCCGGACAAGGTGATGCGGGAACTGGGCCGGAAGGTGGGGCAGGACGGCACCGGCGAGCTGTGGCGGGTGGATGATTTCGACGGGGAGCCGTTGGTGATGGTCCGCGTCATCAACTCCTCCCCCGAGCCGGACGGCAGCTACAAGCCTTATTGGCTGCGCGTCCCGCCGGCCACGCCCAGCGCCCATGCCGGCGTGTCCTGGACCTTCGGCCTGGTGCCCAGCCGTTACCGGCCCCAGGTCGAGACCTGAGCCTTTCCCCTTTTCCGGCAAATTAGGATCGTGAAGTCCAACGAGGCTGGCCGTGCGATACGCCGGCCTTGCGGACCCGCATGAAAATTTCCTGCCGCCCTATCCCAAGGGATAGGACAACTACCCCTAAAGTGGTTAAGATCACCATCGTAGGGCCGCACAGGCCATACGCGTGGGAGATCTGCAACGTAGGGGGGAAGGCACATGCCGAATTCCATCGAGTCCGTGCGCCCGGTCGCTGCCGGGACCCGGTTGGGCAGCCTAACGGTCGTCGGCACCGGTATCCGGGCCGTGTCACACCTGACGCAGGAAGCCATCGGCCACATCCGGGATGCGGACGCGGTGTTCTACAGCGTGCCGGACGGCATCACCGCCGCCTACATCCGTGACCTGAACCCCAACGCCACCAACCTGTCCGTGCTGTACGGGGAGGACAAGCGCCGCAGCGTGACCTATGTGCAGATGGCCGAGGTGATCCTGCGCGCCGTGCGCCAGGGCAAGACGGTGGTCGCCGTCTTCTACGGGCACCCCGGCTATTTCGTGAACCCGGCCCGCCGTGCCCTGACCATCGCCCGCAAGGAGGGCCATGCCACGGCCATGCTGCCGGGCATCTCCTCCACCGACTGCCTGTTTGCCGACCTGCGCATCGATCCCAGCTTCCAGGGCTGCCAGATCCTGGAGGCGACGGACTACCTGCTGCGTGACCGGCCGCTGGTCACGTCCGGCCATGTGGTGCTGCTCCAGGTGGGCTCCGTCGGTGACGCCTATTTCTCCTATGGCGGCTTCAAGAACTCCAAGCGCGCGGTGCTGTTCGAGCGGCTGATCGAGACGTACGGCCCCGACCATCCCTGCGTGCATTACGTCGGCGCCACCTTCCCCGGCACCGACCCGCAGGTGACCCGCCGCCCCCTGGGCGCCTATCGGGACCCGAAGGTGCTGGCGGGCATCCATTATGCCTGCAGCTTATATATCCCGCCCAAGGAGACGCTGGCCATCGACCCGGCCATGGCGGAGAAGCTGGGCCTGTCCGCCCTGTTGAAGGGCGGCACCCCGGCCCCGCGGCGCGGCGACGAATATGGCACCTTCGAGCTGGAGGCCATCGCCAAGCTGGACAGCCAGAAGCCCACGATGCGGAACCGCGGCGTGTCCAAGGCCCTGTACCGGGTGCTGGCCCAGATGGCCGGCAGCCCGGCGTTGGAGACCGCGTTCCGCGGCGATCCGGCCGCCTTCACCCTGCTGTACCCCGGCCTGACCGAGGCGGAGCGCAAGGCCTTGGTGGGCCGCACATCCAGTGCCCTGCACGCCGTGTCCGCCCAGGTGACTAAGGCCGAAGGGCCGAGGGAGCAGGACGCCGCCGAACTGTCCTCCACCGAGCAGGATGCCGCCGAGCTGTCGTCGAGCGAGCAGGACGCGGCGGAGCTGTCGTCCAACGAACAGGACGCGGCGGAGCTGTCCGGGCCGGAGCAGGATGCCGCGGAACTGTCCAGCAGCGTGACCACGGTGGAGCTGTCGACATCGGAACTCTCCTCCTCGGAGCTGTCCAGCGCTGAACAGGACGCGGCGGAGCTGTCCAGTGCCGAGCAGGATGCTGCTGAGCTGTCGAGCGCCGAACAGGACGCGGCGGAGCTGTCGACTTCGGAACTCTCCTCCTCGGAGCTGTCCAGCGTCGAACAGGACGCCGCGGAGCTGTCGAGCACGGAGCAGGATGCCGCGGAACTGTCCAGTGCCGAACAGGACGCGGCGGAGCTGTCCACCGCAGAACTGTCCACGTCGGAGCTTTCCTCTGCGGAGTTGTCGTCAGCGGAGTTGTCGTCAGCGGAGCTGTCCTCTGCCGAGCAGGACGCCGCGGAGCTGTCTTCCACGGAGCCGGACACGAAGGAGTGACGGCAGCCACCCCCGGGCCCGGTGACGGGCCCGGGGCGCGCTGGCAACGGGACGGCGCGTGCCGTCGTCAAGATTATCGCGCGCCCGTACTCGAACGTGGTAGAGGTGGCGGGGGCCACGTGCGGGATCTCATGGTCGACCTTTTCGGATTGCCTGCCAGGGTTGCCGAGCTGGAAGGACGGTGCGGGCGCCAGGACGGTGACACCGCCGGACGGCTGTCCGACCTGCTGCACCTGGCCTGGTACCTGCGCCAGCGGGATACCCAGCGCTGCCTGTCCCTGCTGGGGGAGGTGGAGCGGCTGCTGGACATGGCCCCCCTGTCCGAAGACACCCTTGCCCTGGCCCGCGCCCGCGCTTCCCTGACCCGGGCGGAATGCGTGGCCCGCCTGCATGTCGACCTTGGCGCCGCCGAGGGGCTGGTCGCCGCCGCCCGGGCCGGGTTCGCCGCCCTGGCCGACCCGGTAGGCGAGGGTGATTCCTGTTTCTGCAGTTCCGACATCGCCTTGCTGCGCGGGGACATGCCCGCCGCCACCCGGCGGCTGGAGGAAGCCCGACAGCTCTACCGTCGCGGTGACGACCCGGTGCGGGCGGCCATTGCCGATGCCTGGCTGGGACGGCTTGAGAGCTATGGCACCCTGGAACAGGCGGAGGTCCGGTGGACCGCGCCGCTGCGGGAGGCCAACACCCTGGAACATCCGGCGGTGCGGGCCCACGTGGCCTGTTTCCTGGGTGGCATCGCCTTCCAGCGCAGCGACTTCACCGGCTGCATCACCCATTGGCAGGAGGCCTTCGACAACGCCGTGGTGGCCGGCTGCCGCTGGCTGAGCATCACCTTGGCCGCCACGACGGGTGCCGCTTACGCCAACCTCAACGACCTGCCCACGGCCCTGGAGTGGAAGGAGAAGGCCTTCGCCCTGGCGGAGCCGACCGGCTGGCCGGAGGCCCTGGGCACCGCGCTTTCCTCCATGGCGGAGACGACCACCAGCCTGGGGCACCATGCCCGCGCCCGGCACCTGTTCGAGGAGGCGCTGACATACCTGGCCAAGGTGCAGGGCGTGCGCCGCTATGTCATCACCTGCATCGCCTATGGCGACCTCTGCCTTGCCATGGGCGACGCGGGCACGGCCCTGCCCTGGTATGAGAAGGCCTGCACCGGGGCCGTCCGGCTGGGCCACCCGGACACGGAGCACTCGGCCATGCGCGGCATGGCCGCGGCCCTGCTGGCGCTGGACCGGCTGGACGAGGCCAAGGCGGCGGCGGAGCGGGCGCTCTCCCTGTTCGCGGACCGGGGCGACCGGTTCCACCAGATCCGGGTGCTGCAGGTGCTGGCCGGCATCCACCGCGCCCAAGGCGACGTCCGCGCCGCCGCCGGCCTGTTGGAGCGGGCCGTGGCGATCGGGGAGGAGATGGCGGGATACCAGCTGCCGCCCGACCTGTTCGCCGAGCTGTCCCACGACCAAGAGCTGGCAGGCGACCTCCGCAAGGCCCTCGCTTATGAGCGGCGGGCCCGCGACGCCCTGGGCAACCTGTATGAGCGCCAGGGCCGCAACCGCGTGCAGGCCATGCAGGTGCGCTTCGACACGGAGCGGGCGCGGGCCGACGCGGAGCACCACCGCCTGCTGGCCAGCGCCGAGGCCGCCCGCGCCGCCGCCCTGGACCACGCCAACACCACGCTGGAACTGCTGGGCCGCATCGGCCAGGAGATCACGGCCACCCTGGACAGCGAGTCGGTGTTCCAGGCCCTGTACCGCCACATCGGCGACCTGCTGCACGCCCCCAGCCTGTTCATCGGCCTGCTGGACAAGGAGGGCGGGAAGCTGGATGTCCGCTTCCGCATGGAGGACGGGCGGCGGCTGCCGCCCCGTCATGACCTGCTGACATCCGACACGCTGGCGGCCCAGGCGGTGCGGGAGAACCGGGAGATCCACAAGGATTTCAGGGAGGACGAGCCGCGCCTGACCATCCCCGGCACCCGGCCCATGCGCACCGCCCTCTACCGGCCCCTGGTGGTGGGGGAGCGGGTGCTGGGCGTGTTGTCGGTGCAGTCCGACCGGGAATCCGCCTATGGCCCGCGCGAGTTGCAGGTGTTCCGCACGCTCTGCGCCTATGGGGCCATCGCCCTGGCCAACGCGGAAGCCTACCGGCAACTGGACCGGGCCGTCACCGACCTGCGCGACGCCCTGGGCCGGCTGGTGCAGCAGGAGAAGATGGCCGCCCTGGGCCAGTTGGTCGCCGGCGTGGCGCATGAGGTGAACACGCCCTTGGGCGTCACCCTGTCGGCCGTCTCGCTGCTGCACGACAGCATGAGGCAGATGCAGGAGACCCTGAACGGTGGCGTGCTGACCCGCACCAGCCTGGCGGAGCACCTGCAGACCGGGGTGGAGCTGGCGGGGCTGGCCCAGCGGAACGTGGTGCGCGCCGCGGACATGGTGCGCAGCTTCAAGGAGGTGGCGGTCGACCGCAGCAACGATGACCGCCGCATCTTCGACCTGGGCGACTATCTGAAGGAGCTGCTGGGGCTGGTGCGGCCGCGGCTGGTGCAGGCGGGGGTGCGGGTGGAATTCGACGGCGCGCCACCCATCCAGATGGACACCTTCCCCGGCGCCCTGGCCCAGGTGGTGACCAACCTGCTGGCCAACGTGGCGGACCATGCCTATCCGCCGGGCAAGGCCGGCACCGCCCGGGTGACCGCCGACGCCCTTCCCGACGGCGGGGTGGAGATCACCGTGGCCGACGACGGGGCCGGCATCCCCGCCGATATCCTGCCCAAGGTCTTCGACCCGTTCTTCACCACCCGGCGGGCGGCCGGGAACATGGGGCTGGGCCTGCATGTGGCCTTCAACCAGGTGACCCAGCGCCTGCGCGGCAGCATCGAGGTGGAAAGCCAACCGAGCCAGGGCACCGCCGTCCGGGTGCGCATCCCCGCCGACGTGATGGCCGCCGCGCCCTAGGCCTGTTTCCAGCAGACTGGAAACAGGCCTAGCATTTTGTGTTCCCCAGGCGCCCCCGGCTCGGGGACCAGGGCAGACTCTGCGGCAGTCGCCGCCGGAACGTTCTTACAATGAAGGTAAACACGCGCTACGCCGGGAACCGCTCCTTCAGCCGGCGCATCAGGGCGTCGCGCACCTGACGGTAGGCGTCCAGCCGCGTCTCCCGCGTGCCCTCGATGATGGAGGGGTCGAAGGTGTGCCAGAACTCCACGTCGCAGGCCATGGTGCGGGTCATCTCCACCGCCCGGTGCTGCGCCTCCGGCGAGAGAGAGATGACAAGGTCGAAGCTGGTGTCCTCCAGCTGGTCGAAGGTCTTGCAGCGGTGGCGGGACATGTCCACGCCCAGCTCCGCCATCACGGCGGTGACGAACGGGTCCTGGTCCCCTTCCCGCACCCCGGCCGAATCGACGTACAGCCGGGTGCCTTGCAGCTTCTTCAGCAAGCCCTCGGCCATGGGGGAGCGGATAGCGTTGTGGGTGCAGGCGAACAGGACGCTGGAAATCCGGGTGGGGTGGATTTCGGCCATCGCCTTGCCTAGCCCCGGATGTGCAGGACGCAGATCAGGGTGAAAAGCCGCCGCGCCGTCTGCAAATCCAGGTCGATCTTGCCCGACAGCCGTTCCCGCAGCAGTTCCGACCCCTCGTTGTGCAGGCCGCGGCGGCCCATGTCGATGGCCTCGATCTGGCTGGGGGCCGCCGTCTTGATGGCCTTGTAGTAGCTGTCGCAGATCAGGAAATAGTCCCGGACGATGGTGCGGAACGGGCTGATGGGCAGCACCACCTTGGCCACCTCCCCGTCATCCTCCCCCCGCACGTCGAACACCAGCCGGTTGTCCTCGATGGACAGGTACAGGCGGAACGGGCCCTGGTCCGGAAGCTCCGCCAGGCGGAACCGGTTCTCCTCCAGCAGGTCGAACAGGGCCACGGCCCGTTCATGCTCGACCTCCGGGTTGCGGCGGACGACATGCTTCTCGACGAGCTGGACGTGGGTGACGCGGTGGTGCGGCTGGTGGGTCATGGCAGGCGCATGATCCCCAACCCCGGGGGGGTATGGCAAGCCGTATCAGTGGGGGTGCCCGCCCTCAGGTACGTCACGTCCCCTGCCCCAACCGGATCGCCACGGACAAGGCGTGCGCCCCGAGCCCCTCCGCCTCTGCCAGCGTCACCGCCGCCGGGCCGATGGCGCGCAGGGAATCGGGCGTGCAGCCCACCAGGGTGGTGCGCTTCATGAAGTCCAGCACGTTGAGGCCGCTGGAGAAACGGGCGGACCGGGCCGTGGGAAGGACATGGTTCGGCCCGGCCACATAGTCGCCGATGGCTTCCGGCGTGTAGCGGCCCAGGAAGATGGCGCCGGCATTGCGGATTTCCGCCGCCAGGGCGTCCGGGTCGGCCACGGCAAGTTCCAGGTGCTCCGGCGCCAGCCGATCCACCAGGGGCACGGCCTGGGACAGGCTGTCCACCAGGATGATGGCGCCATGCTCGGCCCAGCTCTGCCCCGCGATCTCCGTCCGCGGCAAGGTCTGCAAGTGCAGCTCCACCGCCCGGGCCACGGCATCGGCAAAGGCGGCGTCGTCGGTGATCAGGATTGATTGGGCCGAGGTGTCGTGTTCCGCCTGGGACAGCAGGTCGGCGGCGATCCAGGCCGGGTCGTTCTGCCCATCGGCCACCACGAGGATTTCCGACGGGCCGGCGATCATGTCGATGCCGACGGTGCCGAAGACTTGCCGCTTGGCTGCGGCCACATAGGCATTGCCGGGCCCGGTGATCTTGTCCACGGGGGCGATGGTCTCCGTGCCATAGGCGAGCGCGCCCACGGCCTGGGCCCCGCCGATGCGATAGATTTCCGTCACGCCCGACGCGCGGGCGGCGGCCAGGACCAGGGGGTTCAGCACCCCGTCGGGGCTGGGCACCACCATGGCGATGCGCGGCACCCCCGCCACCTTGGCGGGGATGGCGTTCATCAGCACGGAGCTGGGATAGGCCGCCGTGCCGCCGGGCACATAGATGCCCACGGCGCCAACGGGCGTCCAACGGGCGCCCAGGCGCACGCCGGCCGCATCCACATAGTCCTGCCGGTCCGGCACCTGCCGGCGGTGGAAATCCTCGATCCGGGCGGCGGCCAGGTGCAGCGCGTCCAGCGTGGCCGGGTCGCAGGCGGACACGGCGGCATCCACCTCCGCGGCCGTGACGCGCAGGGTATCGGCGGTGAGGTCCAGCCGGTCCCAGCGCTTGGTGTAGTCCAGCACCGCCGCGTCGCCGCGGGCGCGGACGTCTGCCAGGATGTCGGCCACGGCGGCGTTCAGATCCTCGGCCGTCTCCCGCTTGGCATGGAGCAGGCCCCGGAAGCCGTCCTCGAAGCGGGGGTCGGCGGTGGAGAGCCTAAGCGGCATGGGATGCTGCCTCCTGGAATCGGTCGATCCAGCCCTGGATCTCTTCATGGCGGGTCTTGAAGGCCGCCCGGTTGACGACGAGCCGGCTGCTGATGTCGGCGATGTGCTCGATCTCCACCAGCCCGTTGGCCTTCAAGGTGGACCCGGTGGAGACCAGGTCAACGATGCGGCGGCAGAGGCCCAGGCTGGGCGCAAGCTCCATGGCGCCGTTCAGCTTGATGCATTCCGCCTGCACGCCGCGGGCGGCGAAGTGGCGGCGGGTGATCTCCGGGTATTTGGTGGCGACGCGGACATGGGACCAGCGGCTGGGGTCGTCCTCCCCACCAGGGCCACCGGCTCGGCCACGGCGATGCGGCACTTGCCGATGCCCAGGTCCAGCGGCGTGTAGATCTCGGGGTAGTCGAATTCCATCAGCACGTCGTTGCCGCAGACGCCAAGCTGGGCCGCGCCGAAGGCGACGAAGGTGGCCACGTCGAAGCTGCGCACCCGGATGATCTGCACGTCGGGCCGATTCGTGGCGAAGCGCAGCGCGCGGGACTTGGGATTGTCGAAGTCCGGCTCCGGCTCGATGCCCACATGCCGCAGCAACGGGCGCACCTCGTCCAGGATGCGGCCCTTGGGCAGGGCCAGGACCAGGAGGTCGTTGGCGGGCGGCGACATGTCTATACAGGCTCCGGCGTCTCGACAGGCCGACGGCCAGAAGACGCCCGGCCGCCGGGCGCCCTTACTTGGCATGGCAAAGGGCGTGCGTCCAGCCGTGAGCGATACGCGGGCGGCAACCCTGCCCGGATGTCAGAGGGTCCAGATGCGCCGTGGCCCCGCTCAGGCCGTCGCCGCCTGCCCATCATGGCAGGGCCGGGCCCCCGTGGGCCAGGGCTCGCCGATGTCCTCCAGGCGCACGTCCAGGGCAGCCGTCTCCAGCCGGACGCAGTGGCCGCCGGAGAAATGGAGCAGCACCGCGCCTTCCCCCGGCTCGATGGACAGCAGGCTCAGCATCTGGGTGCGGTCGCGCAGGTCCAGGTTGCGGTAGCTGGCGCGGGTGATGTTGTGGAAACGGATGGCGCAGTTGGTGCGCTCGAAGCCGCAATCCTCGTCAGGGGTGGGGCCGGTGGCGGCCTTGGCGCCGTTGCGCTCGGCGCATTCCCACTTGAAGCGGTTGGCCACCAGGACGAAGGCCTGCTCGTCAGGCAAATAGCCCACGTCGCAGATGGGGATGATGGCGTCCTGCATCATGGCGGAGACCACCTTCAGATCATCCGCGTCCTGCGCGCGCAGCTTGAGACCCGTCGCCATCGCCCCGACCACCCCTTGGCAAGCCCCGGCGGTCCCGCACGGGACCGCCACGGCCCCATATTTAGGAAGCGTCCCGCAGACGTTCCATATCCGCCCCGCAGGCGATGAGCTTCTCTTCCAAATGCTCATAGCCCCGGTCCAGGTGGTAGATGCGGTTGACCACCGTCTCCCCCTCCGCCGCCAGGCCGGCGAGCACCAGGGAAACCGAGGCGCGCAGGTCCGTGGCCATGACGGGCGCGCCGGTCAGCTTCGGCACGCCGCGCACCAGGGCGGAGGCGCCGTGCACGGTGATGTTGGCGCCCATGCGCGCCAGTTCCGGCACGTGCATGAAGCGGTTCTCGAAGATGGTCTCCGTGATCATGCTGGCGCCCTTGGCCACGCACATCAGGGCCATCATCTGGGCCTGGAGGTCGGTGGGGAAGCCGGGGAACGGCTCGGTCATGGCGTCCACGCCGATCAGGTCGCCGGTGCGGGCGACGCGCAGGCCGCGCTCCGTCTCCGTGAAGGTCACGCCCGCGCCGGCCAGGATCTTGGCCATGGCGCGGAGGTCGTCCAGCCGGGCGCCCAGCAGCTCCAGGTCGCCGCCGGTGATGGCGGCGGCCATGGCATAGGTGCCGGCCTCGATCCGGTCCGGCAGGATGGCGTGGGTGGCGCCGTGCAGGGTCTTCTTGCCGCGGATGCGCAGCCGGTCGCTGCCCACGCCGTCGATGTCCGCCCCCATGGCGATCAGGCAGCGGGCAAGGTCGCCGATCTCCGGCTCCCGGGCGGCGTTGACCAGGGTGGTCTCCCCGTCTGCCAGGGCCGCCGCCATCATCAGGTTCTCGGTCGCGCCCACGGAGACCTGGGGGAAGACGATCTCCGCCCCCTTCAGCCCGCCCTTGGGAGCCTTGGCCAGGATGTAGCCACCCTCGATATCGATCTCCGCCCCCATGGCCTGCAGGCCCTTGATGTGCAGGTCGACGGGGCGGGGGCCGATGGCGCAGCCCCCGGGCAGCGACACCTTCGCCTCCCCGAACCGGGCCACCAGGGGGCCCAGCACCAGCACGCTGGCGCGCATCTTGCGGACCAGGTCGTAATGGGCGGTCAGGTTGGTGATGTTGGCGGCGTCCAGATGGACATCCCGCCCCTCATAGCTGGTGCCCTTGCCGTTCACCACCACGCCGACGCCGTGCTGGGCCAGCAGGTTGGACATGGTGACGATGTCCGCCAGGTGCGGCAGGTTCCGCAGCGTCAGCGTCTCCTCCGTCAGGAGGCAGGCGGCGAGGAGCGGCAGGGCGGCGTTCTTGGCCCCGCTGATGGCGATCTCGCCCTTCAGCGTGCGGCCACCGCGGATACGGAGCTTGTCCATGGCAGGTTCTGAGGCTCGGGGGTGGGGACGGGCGGGGACTGTCGGCCGGGACCATGGCCGAAGCATGGTTAACGCGGGGTATGCCTGCGGCAGGAAACCTTCAGAGCCGCGGCAGGGTCACGCCCTTCTGGCCCATATATTTGCCGGCCCGGTCGGCATAGGAGACCTCGCACGGGGTCGCGCCCTGGAAGAACAGGAACTGGCACAGCCCCTCATTGGCATAGACCTTGGCCGGCAGCGGCGTGGTGTTGCTGATCTCCAGCGTCACATGGCCCTCCCACTCCGGCTCCAGCGGGGTGACGTTCACGATCAGGCCGCAGCGGGCATAGGTGGACTTGCCCAGGCAGACCACCAGCACGTCGCGGGGGATGCGGAAATATTCCACCGTCCGGGCCAGGGCGAAGCTGTTGGGCGGGATGACGCAGACGTCGGTCTTGCGGTCCACGAAGCTCGTCTCATCGAACCGCTTGGGGTCGACGACGGCGTTGTCCACGTTGGTGAAGATCTTGAACTCGTCCGCCACCCTTGCGTCGTAGCCGTAGGAGGACAGGCCGTAGGAGATCACCCCTTCCCGCTTCTGCGCCTCCGTGAACGGCTCGATCATGCCCTTGGTGGTCGCCATGTCGCGAATCCAGGTGTCGGGCATGATGGGCATGGGGACCTCGGCGGGTTGGGGTCAGCGGGTTGGGGATCGGTGGCGCGTGACGCACGATCCTTGGTAGCCCACCGGGTACGGTCCTGCCAAGCGGGACGGGATGCCTAGGCCGCCCCCTCCGTCGGGGTGACGGGCGCCGGGTCCGTCACTTCCCGCCCGCGCTCTTGTTCTTTCCGTTTGCGCAGGTTGTCGCGCAGGGCCTGGGCCAGGCGGTCCTTGCGGTCGTCCTTCTGGGGCGGGGATTTTTTCGGCGGGGTGGTCATGGTGCTCCCGGGGAGTGGCGTGTGGCATCCGTTGGCCGGATTCCAGGCTTTCCGCGGCTTCCCGTCAAGTCGGCGGAAAAACTGTGGCGAGCCGGGCGATTTGTGTTGCAAGCCCGGAAACCCTGTGGCACATAGCGCGCCACTTCGGCGGACGGACGCCGGGGTGACGAAAGGTTGCTGCCGTAGCTCAGTCGGTAGAGCGCGTCCTTGGTAAGGACGAGGTCGTTGGTTCGATTCCAATCGGCAGCACCATTCCCCCTCCCCAAAATCGGTAAATCGTAGGTCGGATCAGGCGCGGCGCGCCGTAATCCGACATCCATGACGACCGCCTTCGGCGCGTCGGATTACGCGACCTTGCGGCCGCTAATCCGACCTACGGGTCTCACGCCGCCCAATAGCGCCCGCCGGTCATGGGCTGCGGCACGCCCGTGGTGCCCGGGACGGAAAGGGGCAGGCCCAGCCGGCTGCGGACGGCCAGGTAGGCGAAAGCCTCCGCCTCCAGCGAATCCCCGTTCCAGCCCACCGCGTCCACAGGGGAGACGGGCGCGCGCAGGCGTCGGGCCAGCATCCACATCAGCGTGTCGTTGCGCCGCCCGCCGCCGGTGACCAGCCAGCGCGCCGGGCGGCTGGGCAGGTGCTCGGCCGCCGCCGCGATGGAAGCCGCGGTGAAGGCGGTCAGGGTGGCGGCCCCGTCCTCCAGCGACAGGCCGGCCACCGCGTCGGCCGACCAGGCGTCCCGGTCCAGGCTCTTCGGGAACGGCGCGGTGAAATAGGGATGGGCCAGCAGGGCGGCCAGGATGCCCTCGTCCACCGTGCCCTTGGCGGCGATGCGGCCGCCATCGTCGAAGGGATCGCCCGTGTGGCGCAGCACCCAATCGTCCACCAAGGCGTTGCCCGGGCCGGTGTCGAAGGCGGCAACGTCCAGCTCCCCGGCCCCCAGCCAGGTCACGTTGGCCACGCCGCCGATGTTCAGCACGGCAAGGGGCCTGTCCAGGTCCGTCGCCAGGGCCTGGTGGTAGAGGGGGACCAGCGGCGCCCCCTGCCCGCCCGCCGCCACGTCGGCGCTGCGGAAATCGTTCACCACGGGGATGCCGGTCAGGGTGGCCAGCAAGGCGCCGTCGCCGATCTGCCAGGTGCGGCGCTGCTCCGGCGCGTGCAGGATGGTGTGCCCGTGGAATCCGACCAGGCCGACCTCTTCCCGCTCCACGCCCGCCATGCCCAACAGGCTGTCCACCGCGGCGGCATGCAGCTCGGTCAGTTCCCGCTCCACCCCCGCCACGTCCCCCTGCCCGCCCAGCACGGCGCGCAGCCTGTCGCGGAAGGCCCGCCGGTAGGGCACGGTCAGGAAGGCACCCGCCTCTGCCACCCCGCGCCCGTCCGTGCGCAGCAGGGCGGCGTCGATCCCGTCCAGGGAAGTGCCGCTCATCAAGCCGATGGCGAGGGTCGTGTCTGGCATGCGTGGGATCCGTCAGATTTGTCCGGGGGCATCCGACATGATAACAGACACGCCCTTACGCAACGCTCAACAGGTTCCGTGACATGACCACGCCCCTGCCTTCATCCGTGAAGTCCGACTTCCTGCGCGTGATGCTGGAGCGGGGCTATTACCACCAGGCCACGGACGTGGAGGCCTTGGACAAGGCCCTGGGCGCGGGCGGGCTGGTGGCCTACAACGGCTACGACGCCACGGCGGACAGCCTGCATGTGGGGCACCTGCTGCCCACCATGATGCAGCGCTGGCTCCAGAAGTGCGGCGGCAAGCCCATCCTGCTGATGGGCGGCGGCACCACCAAGATCGGCGACCCCTCCGGCCGGGACGAGACGCGGCAGCTGCTGACCAACGAGGCCATCGACGCCAACATCGCCAAGATCAAGACGGCGTTCGACCGGCTGTTCGACTTCGGCCCCAACGGCGCCCTGCTGGTGAACAACGCGGATTGGCTGGACCGGCTGGAATACATCCCCTTCCTGCGGGACGTGGGCCGGCACTTCACCATCAACCGCATGCTGACCTTCGACAGCGTCCGCCTGCGGCTGGACCGGGAGCAGCCGCTGACCTTCCTGGAATTCAACTACATGATCCTCCAGGCCTATGATTTCGTGGAGCTGAACCGGCGCTACGGCTGCGTGTTGCAGACCGGCGGCAGCGACCAGTGGGGCAACATCGTCAACGGCGTGGATCTGGGCCGGCGCATCGCCAACAAGGATTTGTTCGGCCTGACCTGCCCGCTGCTGACCACCGCGTCGGGCGCCAAGATGGGCAAGACTGCCGCCGGGGCCGTGTGGCTGAACAGCGACCGCCTGTCCGACTGGGACTTCTGGCAGTACTGGCGCAACACGGAGGACGCGGACGTGGGCCGCTTCCTGAAGCTGTTCACCGAGCTGCCGTTGGATGAGATCGCCCGGCTGGAAGCCTTGCAAGGGGCCGAGATCAACGAGGCCAAGAAGATCCTGGCCACGGAGATCACCAAGCTGGTCCGCGGCCCCGAGGCGGCGGAGGCCGCGGCGGAGACGGCCCGCCGCACCTTCGAGCAGGGGGCTCTGGCGGAGGGCCTGCCCACCGTGGAGGTGGCGGGGGCGGAGCTGGCGGACGGAGTGACCGTCTTCTCCCTGCTGGCCAGGGCGGGGCTGGTGGCGTCCAACGCCGAGGCCCGGCGGCAGATCAAGCAGGGGGCGGTGAAGCTGAACGACCAGCCGGTGAGTGACGAGTTCGCCAAGGTGACGGCAGCGGACTTGGTCAGCGACGGTGCCGCCAAGCTGTCCCTGGGCAAGAAGAAGCACGCGCTGGTGCGGGCATCGTGACGGGTACGGCCGGGGCGGGTGCCATGCCCGCCCCGGCCATCCGCGACAGGGCTTACTTCTCGCCCTTGTGCTGCTCCATGTAGGCGCGGGTGTGGTGGTGGACGTTGCCGTCGGCGTCCTTGTATTCCCGGCTCTTCAGGTCGTCGGCCCCCTGCCCCGTGCTGGGGGAGCCGCCGCTGGCGGACTGGCGGCCGGTGTCGGACTTGCCGCTGTCGGAGCGGTTGTTGTCCGAGCGCTTGCCGTCATTGCCGGAGGCCGACTGGCGGCTGTTGTCGGACTGGTGGCTCTCGGATCGGCTGCTGTCGCTGGCGGACTGGCGGCCGCCCCCGTCGTCCTTGGTGTGGGGATAGGGTTCGGCCGCGCTCTTGTGCGGGTGCTTTCCCGTGCCCTGCTGGCTGCTGTTGGCCATGCTGTCTCTCCCTCTGTTCTTCGATCCCGGCTACACGGGCCGGAAGGGACCGGGTGAACAGGATGGGCCGAGCGGGCATCGCGCCGGGGAAGCGGGGTGGCCCCGCCCCCTCTGCGTGGCGAGAGCATTAGCGAACAGCGGGGTGCCTTGCCTTCAGGCCCGCGACAGGCAGCCCGGCATGGCGGCACGCAGGTCGTCGGACGTGGCCTGGAGCCGGCGGGCAAGGATGCGGGCCTCCATCGCGGCATCGACATAGCCGTGGTCCTGCTTCGGCAGGGAGGCCAGCAGCGCGTCGATGGACATCAGTGTCGTGCGGTTGGCGATGCGGCTGAGATGGGCCGGGCTGCCCGGCACCTCCTCCTGCGGTCCGCGGCGCCCGCTGGGCAGCCCGCCGCCTTGCCATTCGTCTGACATGGGTTCCCCTCGGTCCCGTCCGGTGCGCCTTGTGTCGGCGCTTTTCGCTGTCGGGAGCAGACTAACACGTATGGTCGGATTCCGCACCCATGGGATGGGCGCGACCGGCCAATGTCCTAGCCGAACGGACGGTCGAATCGGTCCCGGACAGCCACTAAAGGATGAGCAACAGGTTGAGATGGATCAACGACCGTGACGGGGGACCGTGCATAGATGTCGCAGCGGGGAGGACGGATGAATTTTCGTGTCCCGGAACCGGCCCCCGGTTGATATGTCTGGCCGCAAGGCCTGGGGACCGGCCTACTAAGGTCTAGGCCGCCGTGGAGGTGGATCGGCTTGAGCAACCGACCGCGCCGCGGGATAATCAGGAAACGCTAGGGATCGGCGGCGCCCCTCTTTCCGGTGCCGACCATGGATCAAACCAGAACCCGCGGGGGGATAACCAGCCCATGAGCAACAACACGTTCTTCCCGGTGCAAGAGGACGTCGCCCGCAGCGCCTGGGTCGACGCGGCCAAGTACCAGGCCATGTACGACCAGTCCATCAAGGACCCCGAGGGCTTCTGGGGCGAACACGGCAAGCGCATCCACTGGTTCAAGCCCTACACCAAGGTCAAGGACACCTCCTATACCGGCGACGTGCACATCCGCTGGTTCGAGGACGGCACGACCAACGTCGCCTACAACTGCATCGACCGGCACCTGGCCACCCGCGCCGACCAGACGGCCATCATCTGGGAGGGCGACAGCCCGGAGGAGAGCCGGCACATCTCCTATGCCGAGCTGCACCAGAACGTCTGCCGCCTGGCCAACGTGTTCAAGAAGCACGGGGTCAAGAAGGGTGACCGGGTCACCATCTACCTGCCGATGATCCCGGAGGCCGCTTACGCCATGCTGGCCTGCGCCCGCATCGGCGCCATCCACTCCATCGTCTTCGGCGGCTTCTCCCCCGACAGCCTGAAGGACCGCATCGAGGGCTGCGAGAGCGCCCTGGTCATCACGGCGGACGAGGGCCTGCGCGGCGGCCGCAAGGTGCCGCTGAAGGCCAACGTGGACAAGGCCGTGGCCGGGCTGGACGTGGTCAAGTCCGTGCTGGTGGTGAAGCGCACCGGCGGCGCCGTGGCTTGGACCGAGGGCCGCGATCTCTGGTACGACGACGAGATGTCCAGCGTGTCCAGCGACTGCCCGGCGGAGGAGCTGGGGGCCGAGGACCCGCTGTTCATCCTGTACACGTCCGGGTCCACCGGCAAGCCCAAGGGCGTGCTGCACACCACGGGCGGCTACCTGGTCTATGCGTCCATGACGCACGAGTACGTCTTCGACTACCATGACGGCGACATCTACTGGTGCACCGCCGACGTGGGCTGGGTGACCGGCCACAGCTACATCGTCTATGGCCCGCTGGCCAACGGCGCCACCACGCTGATGTTCGAGGGCATCCCCAACTACCCCGACGTCAGCCGGTTCTGGCAGGTCATCGACAAGCACAAGGTCAACATCTTCTACACCGCCCCCACCGCCATCCGCTCGCTGATGCGCGAGGGCGAGGGCCCGGTGAAGCGGACCAGCCGCGCCTCCCTGCGGGTGCTGGGCAGCGTGGGTGAGCCCATCAACCCCGAGGCCTGGCTCTGGTACTACAACGTGGTCGGCGACGGCCGCTGCCCATCGTGGACACCTGGTGGCAGACGGAGACGGGCGGCATCCTGATCAGCCCGCTGCCCGGCGCCATCGGCCAGAAGCCCGGTTCGGCCACCCTGCCCTTCTTCGGCGTCAAGCCCGTGGTGGTGGACAATGAGGGCAACCTGCTGGAGGGGGAGACGGAGGGCAACCTCTGCATCGCCGACAGCTGGCCCGGCCAGATGCGCACGGTCTTCGGCGACCATGAGCGGTTCGTGCAGACCTATTTCAGCACCTTCGCCGGCAAGTACTTCACCGGTGACGGCTGCCGCCGCGACAAGGACGGGTACTACTGGATCACCGGTCGCGTGGATGACGTGATCAACGTGTCCGGCCACCGCATGGGCACGGCGGAGATCGAGAGCGCCCTGGTCGCCCACCCGAAGGTGGCGGAGGCCGCGGTGGTGGGCTACCCGCACGACCTGAAGGGCCAGGGCATCTATGCCTATGTGACCCTGAACGCCGGCGAGGAGCCCAGCGACGAGCTGCGCAAGGAGCTGGTGACCTGGGTCCGCAAGGAGATCGGCCCCATCGCCACACCGGACCTGATCCAGTGGGCGCCGGGCCTGCCCAAGACCCGTTCCGGCAAGATCATGCGCCGCATCCTGCGCAAGATCGCCGCCAACGAGTACGAGGCCCTGGGCGACACCAGCACCCTGGCCGACCCCAACGTGGTCACCGACCTGGTGGGCAACCGCATGAACCGCGGCTGAACGGCCGGTTCGGTGGAGTGAGAGACGGCGGCCGGGGCAACCCGGCCGCCGTTTTCGTTGGGTGTGGTGTTGCCGATGCGCTGGCAGGCCGTTAGCTTGTAAGGCACGGAACCCTTGCGGGATTGGCGCCATGGGCATCATGTTGACGGTGACGGCCAAGGGCCAGGTGACCCTCCGCAAGGAGGTGCTGGAGCACCTCGGGGCCAAGGCTGGTGACAAGCTGGAGATCGACCTCCTGCCCGGGGGGCGGATGCAGGTGCGCGCCAAGCCGACCCGGCCGATCTCCGACGTGTTCGGCATGCTGAAGCGGCCCGGGCAGCCGACCCTGACCGTCGAGGAGATGAACGACATCATCGCGGCAGGTTGGGCCGGAGAGCGATGAGGCGGCTAAGGGTCACCGCGGACACGAACATCCTGGTCCGCGTCATCACCGAGGACGACCCCGCCCAGGCCGCGGTGGCACGGCTGATGCTGGATCAGGCGGAGATCGTATCCATCCCCGTGCCTGCCTTGTGCGAGATGGCCTGGGTGTTGGGTAGGGGTTACAGGTTGCCCGCGGCGGATATTGCCGCAGCCATCGAGCGCCTACTGGAGGCCGGGACCGTCGAGACGGACACGCCGTCGGTCGAAGCCGGGTTGGCCCTCCTCAGGCAGGGCGGTGACTTCGCGGATGGCGTCATCGCCTTCCAGGGACAACAAAGCGGCGGGGTTGTTTTTGCCAGCTTCGACAGATCGGCCGTGAGAAAGCTGGCCGCGTCCGGCATCGCTGCGGCCGATCCCGTCGAACTGGTCGAGGCGGGGGCGTCGCGCCCCTAATCGGCCGTTGCCACAAGGTGACGCACGGTCGTCGGCGGCAACGGCAGCCACTCCTTCAGCACCGCCGGCCTCAGGTCCACACCCTCAAGCCCGTCCAGGTCGAACCAGGCGAACTCCAGCCGCGGCTCCACCCCACGGAACGGGTTGGTGGGCAGGTCGGGGATGGTGGCATCGTAGCAAAAGCCCACCTCGATGAAACCCGTGCCCGCATAGGTGAATTGGTTCTCCACAACCCAGAGCAGCGAGCCCACGGTGGCGGTGCGGCCCAGCTCCTCCCGCAGCTCGCGTGCCACGGCCTGGGCGCTGGTCTCCCCCGGCTCGATCCCGCCGCCGGGCAGGGACCAGAAGCCGTCCCCGTCCTGCCGATGCAGCAGGACGCGGCCGCCCTGGCGGACCACGGCCACGGCGCGGATGTGGCGGCGGATCGCGTCGGGCATGGCCCCTCCCCTCACCTCTCCCGCAGCCACCCGGTCATGCTGTAGCGCCCCGCCCCGGCGAAGGGGGTGACGTAGCTGACATGGTGGGGGGTGGGCACGTGGAAGAGGTTCAGGGCGTTGAAGCTGGGGATGAAGCCTTCCAGCACGTTGCCGGCCGGGTCGGTGAACTCCAGGATGCCGCCCCACTCGGTGCGCCATTCCGGGGTCAGGTTCAGCACATAGGCCAGCTTGCGCTTCTGGGCTGACGTGCCCAGGTCGGTGTGGCCGGTCAGGAAGTGGTGGGGCTTGAACAGGGTGGCTTGGCTGTCGGCCATGGCGATGGTCGGGACGCCGCTGATCTCCCGCACGAAGTCCAGGAAGGGTTCGCTGTTCAGGAACTCCAGCAGCCGGAACACGTAGAGCGGCTGGTTCGGGTCCCGCTGGTACAGGTCCCAGACCGGGTAGTTGCAATAGATGTACTGGAAGCCCTGGCGCGCGCTGGTGCGGATCAGGTTGGCCAGCCAGGCCTGCTTGTCCGGGGTCAGGGCGGCATATTGCTGGGGCGCCAGGGCGTGGACCTTGTCCCCTTCGTTGAAGATGACGTTCCAGGGCACCTCGGAGACGAGGCAGCGGTGCAGCCGCTGGGCCGCGGCGGGGTCGAGTATGCCGGGGATGTGGGCGCGCCCGTGTTGGCGCAGCCTTTCCGCGATGGCGGCCCGCGCTTCCGGCCGTTCCAGGTCAGGGTGAAGGCGGATGGGCGGCTCGGCGGTCATGGGCGGGTTCCCGGCGGCAGGTCACCCGCTGCATAGCCGGAAGCCCGCCGCCGGTCCAGGCCCCTCAGCGCGTGCGGGTCGAGGCGGACGCCCCCATGCCGGGCAGCACGTCGAAGCCGCTGGGGAAGAGCTGTTTCGCCACGTCGGACACCAAGAAGCGGAAACTGGCCTGGTCGGGACGCAGCTCACCGCTGACCTGGTTGGTGGCGGTGCTCAGCGCCTCCTCCCCCTTGCAGAAGGCGCCCGCCACGCGGACGGTGCTTTTCAGGTCCAGGAAGCCGGCGTTGGCGGCGGGCGCGGCCTGTTCCTTGGCCACCGTGGCGCACAGGCCGCGCGGGTCCAGCTGGTCGTCGCCATGGAAAACCATGACCATGCGGTGCTCCGCCTTCGGGTCGAAGCCCTCGCCCCGGGTGAAGTTGCGGGTCGGGTCGGTGAGTTGCTCCGGCAGGGCCTTCATGACCGATTCCGCGAAGGCGGCGGGCTCCATGCCGGGCACGTTGCCCTGGACCACCAGGGCGAAGCCGGGGTTGCCGGGCGGCAGGGGGGAGTCGGGGGCCGGCGCGGGGCTCGCCGGGGTGCTGGGCTGGACAGGGACCACCTGCGGCTGGGGCGGCGGCTCCGCCGGCTGCTGCGCCAGGGCCGGCATCGCCAGCAGGGCCGAGGTCGCCAAGAGCAGGGAAAGCCGCGCGGCGCGGGCAAACTTAAGGGTTCGCAAGGGCTGTCCTCCGTCGCGTCGGTAAGGACGGAACGCGGACAGGGGTCACGGGTTCCCCTGCGCTACCCGATATCCCGCTTCAGCACGCCGCCCGCCCCGCACCAGGGCAGGCGCTTGCCGCCCTTGTAGGGCCGGGCTAAGCCGTCGGCGATCAGGGTCTTGGCCAGGTCCGTGCCGTCGGCCAGCACCACCCGGGCCCGGACGCGCCCGCCGAACTTGTCGTCCTGCACGTCCAGCAGGCGCACCTGGGCATCGCCCCGGGCCACAAGGGCTTTCAGCCGCGCCTTGGCTTCCTGGGCCAGTTCCTTTTCCGCCTTGCAGCGGGAACGGGTCTCCGGCGTGTCGATGCCGTCCACCCGCACCCGGGTCTCCACCGCCTGGTTCAGCCAGACGGTGGCGCGGACGGCCAGGGTATCGCCGTCCACCACCTCCAGCACCTCCGCCGGCACGGGGCCGGACAGCCGCTCCACCGCCCCGGCGGGGGCGGACAGCAGGGCCAGGAGGGCAACGCTACTTAGGACGGTGCGCACGGGAGACCTGTCGGCCTTGGGATCATGGTCTGACCATACCCCAGAACCCGGTCTCGATGAAGCGCAATCGGGATGATGGTCCTATATATCCCGCAGGAATAGACCATTTTGCACGCGCCAGGGGGATAATAGGCGCGCTTACCTACACTAGAATTAGAAGTCGCTGCACCGGCCGCCCTGTTCCCAGTCACCATAGCGCGTGGGCTCCGGGCCGGCAGGCCCGCCGATCTCACCGGGCGGCTGGGCGGCCGGCTTCTTGGCGGGTCGGCGGCGGGCGGGGTGGCCTCGGTGGCCTGGGGCTTGGTGTCGGTGTTGGTCATGGGCCTGATATGGCGCTGGGTGAACGGGATGCCAAGGTGGGGTCAGTCGGCGACGACCTGCCCGTCGGCGTCCACGGAGACCGCCAGCGGGCGCAGGCGCCGGCCCTGGCAGGGGCCGGAGACGCAGAAGCCATCCTCCACCCGGAACAGGGCGCCATGGGTGCCGCATTGCAGGTGCTGGCCGTCCAGGCTCATAAACCGGTCGTCGCCCCAGTCCAGGGGCACGCCCACATGGGGGCAGGCGTTGAAATAGCCGAAGGCCTGGTCGCCACGGCGGGCCACCAGGAACTTCACCTTCCGCTCCCCCTGCCCGCCCTCGATCCCCTTGGCCTGGCCGTCGGGGATGTCGGAAAGGGCGCAGAGGACGGTGCCCGGATCAAGCACCGGCAAGCTCGACCCCCGCGAGGCGGCAGGCGTGGGCCCACTGCTCCGGCGTCACCGGGCAGACGGACAGGCGCGATTGCTTGATCAACTGCATCTGCGACAGGACCGGGTCCTGCTTCATCTGCTGGAGCGTCACGGGCACCTTTACCGGGGTCACCGGCTTCAGATCCACCATGACGAACTTGCCGGATTCATCGGAGGGGTCCGGATAGGCCTCCCGCACCACCTCGGCGATGCCGACGATCTCCAGCCCTTCGTTGGAATGGTAGAAGAAGGCTTGGTCGCCCACCCGCATGGCCTTCAGATTGTTGGCTGCCTGGTGGTTGCGCACCCCGTCCCAATGGGTGCGGCCGTCGGCCACGAACTTGTCCCAGGAGTATTTGAAGGGCTCCGACTTCACCAGCCAGAAGGCCATGGTGGGCTCCGATTTGCGTTGCACGGGCATGGGATCGGGCGGCTCAAGCCGCCGGAAAGACCTTGCGGAAGGGTCGGATGGTGGTGCTGGCGAACAGCCCCGCCTGCGCATAGGGGTCGGCCGCGGCGAAGGCCTCAACCTCTGCCTTCGTGTCGAAATCCAGCACCAGCAGGCTGCCGATGGGGCTGCCCTCCTCCGTCAGGATCGGGCCGGCGATCATGACCTTGGCGATGTTGGCCTCGATGTAGGCCAGGTGGGCCGGCCGGTTGGCCAAGCGGGTGTCGAGCGCGCCCGGCTTGTCCAGGCATTCCAGGATGAAGGCCATGTGGGGGTCCCCTCGGCGTTCGGATGAGTCGGCCGGGACCTTAGCGCGGGGGCGCCCCGCGATAAAGCGTCAACCAAGGGTGATGTTCGGGCGCCCCGCCTGTTGGGGAGGCGCTGGCCGCGTGGCCGGCCCATCCTTCCCGAAAAGGCAAAGACGAGGAGCGCACAACCATGGCGGACCACGACGATCGCTACCGCGGTGACCGATCCCGCGGCGACAACCGGGGCCTCCGCGGCTATGCCGAGGAGTTCCGGCGCGAGTTCACCGGTGAGGGCTATAACCGCGGCGACCGGGATTATTACGGCGCCCGCGACCAGGGCTCCCGCGATTATGGCCGCAGCGGCGCGGACTATTCCCGTGAGGGGCGCGACTATGGCCGCACCGACTATGCCCAGGGCATGCGCGACGACATGCGCGGCTATTCCGAGCAGTCCGGCTCCGGCGGCAGCCGCGGCTATGGCGACGAGGACCGGTTCTTCGGCCGTGGGCGGGAATATGGCTCGGGCAGCATGGGCGGCAGCTACAACGAATCGTCCCGCGACTATGGTTCCCGCCTGATGGGCAACCGCGACTATGACCGGCAGGAGTTCGGCTCGCGGGAACGGGACTATGGCTCGCGGGATTATGGCAGCCGGTCCTATGGCGACCGCGACTACGGCCGGTCCGGCGAGGATTATTCCTCCCGCAGCTATGGCTCCAACTATGGCGGCGGCGGCGCCCTGGGTGGCGGCTTCCGGGAGCGGGTGGACCGGGACTTCGGCGCCCGCGACTATAACTTCGGCAGCCCCAACGTCAGCCGCGGCGGCTATGGCGGGGGCAGCTACGGCTCCTCCTACGGTTCCTCCTCCGGCGGTGGCCGGGACGACAATGAGCGCGGTTTCTTCTCCCGCGCGGGGGACGAGGTGAAGAGCTGGTTCGGCTCCGACGATGCCGAGCGCCGGCGCGAGATGGACGCCCGCCGGGGCGATGACGGGGCGCAGCACCATGTGGGCCGCGGCCCGCGCAACTACCAGCGCTCCGACAGCCGCATCCAAGAGGATGTGAGCGACCGGCTGACCGCCGACCCGCGGGTGGACGCCAGCGAGATCGACGTGGCCGTGAGCGGCTGCGAGGTCACCCTGACCGGCACCGTCAACAGCCGGGAGGAGAAGCGCCGGGCCGAGGACGTGGCCGAGGCTGTCATGGGCGTGAAGCATGTGCAGAACAACCTTCGCGTCCAGCAGCGCGGCAGCTCCACCAGCTTCGGCGGCTATGGCAGCAGCAGCTATGGCACCAGCGCCGCGGGCATGAGCGGTGCCCTGGGCGCCGGCGGCCTGTCGGGCGGCACCGGCGGCGGCATCTCCAACGCCGGGATGGGCGCGCTGAACAACAGCGGCGGCAGCACCGGGACGGGTGACCGCTCCACCGGCAGCAGCTTCGAGGGCACGGGCAGCATCGGCGGCACCAACAATGCCAGCGCCGGCCTGGGCTCCATGGGCGGCGGCACCGGCAGCACCAGCACGGTGCGGACGGGCGACACCGCCTCTGGCAGCAACGCCGTCAGCGACCTGGGCAGCACCCCCAGCAGCGGCGGCACCGGCGCCACCACCGGCACGTCGGGCACGACGACGCGGAAGTGAAACTGGCCGGGGTAATCGACAATAGGGCCGCCCTGGCAACAGGGCGGCCTTTTTCCTTAATGGGAACAGCTACTTGTGCCATTGCAGCGGGCCACACCGCCTGGACATCCTGCGCCCCGGATAAATCGATGGGGGATGGGGATGTCGGGGAACATTGGGGTCGGCGCAATGCGCCTGGGCCAGCAGGCCGCACCGGGGATTGGGCGCTTCCGGGTCACGCCGGCAGATGCCGCCCTGGACCCGCCTTATGCCGGGTTCTGGATCCGGGTTGCCGCCTATCTGGTCGATATCCTGGTGCTGTTCGTCTTTTCGAGCGTCTACATGTTCATCGGCCTGGTCGCCATCGACCTGTTCGGCGGCGACCCGGTGCGCGGGCCAGAGCGGGGAATCCTCCAGATTGTCCTCACGGCCCTGTGCGCGTCCTACTTTGCCATTTTCCATTCCAGCAGTTGGCAAGCGACCGTGGGCAAGAAATGCTTCGGCCTCTATGTCGCGCGCCGGGACGGCAGCCAGGCAGGCCTGGTCCGATGTGTGATGCGATACTTCGCGACCGGGGTCAGCACCTTGACCCTGGGGATCGGCTACCTTGCCGTCGCCTTCACGGCAGAGAAGACTGCCTTCCATGACATGCTCGCCGGCACCCGGGTATACCGGGGGATACCCGGGGAGTGATGGCAGAATGCGGCCATTCCCGACACAAAGATAGGCTGCTTTATCCCTAATACCGGTGAGGGGAATCGCTCTTTACCGTCGCCGCTTCGTGTTCTTCCCCCCGAACTCGATCCCGCCCACCTCCAGCCCGCCGTCGCGGGTCTTGTGGGCGGCCTTGGGTTGGCGGCTTCCCTTGCCGCCGCGGTTCTCGCTGCTGGGGCGGCCGGGGCTGCGGCGTTCGCCTTGGGCGGAGGCGCGGATGGGGGTGCTGCCGGGGCCGGGGGCGAGGCCCAGGTCCATGGCTTCCAGGCGGCGGATCTCGTCGCGGATGTTGGCGGCGGTCTCGAACTCCAGGTCGCTGGCGGCCTGGCGCATCTTCTTCTCCAGGTCGGCGATGACAGCCTTAATGTCCTTGCCGGCCAGGCTGATACCCGCTTCCCCTGTGTCCACCTCCACCCGGTCGCCGCGCTCATAGACGCTCATCAGCACGTCGGCGATGTTCTTCTTCACCGACTCCGGCGTGATGCCGTGCTCCGCGTTGTAGGCGAGCTGCTTGGCGCGGCGGCGGGCCGTTTCCTCCAGCGCCGCCTTCATGCTGTTGGTTTCCTTGTCGGCGTAGAGGATAGCGCGGCCTTCCACGTTGCGGGCGGCGCGGCCGATGGTCTGGATCAGGGAGGTGCGGCTGCGCAGGTAACCTTCCTTGTCCGCGTCCAGGATGGCCACCAGCCCGCATTCCGGGATGTCCAGGCCTTCGCGCAGCAGGTTGATGCCGATCAGCACGTCGAAGACACCGAGGCGCAAATCGCGGATGATCTCGATGCGCTCCAAGGTCTCCACGTCGGAGTGGATGTAGCGGACCTTGATGCCCGCCTCCATCATGTACTCCGTCAGCGCCTCCGCCATCTTCTTGGTCAGGGTGGTGACGAGGACGCGCAGGCCCTTGGCCACCACTTCCTTCACCTCCGCCATCACGTCGTCAACTTGCGTCTCGGTCGGGCGGACGATGACCTCCGGGTCTACCAGGCCGGTGGGGCGGACCACCTGCTCCACGAAGACGCCGCCGGTGCGCTCCAGCTCCCAGTTGCCGGGGGTGGCGGAGACGAAGACCGTGGGCGGGCGCATGGCCTCCCACTCCTCGAACTTCAGGGGGCGGTTGTCGGTGCAGGACGGCAGGCGGAAGCCGAACTCGCTCAGCGTCGTCTTCCGCATGAAGTCGCCTTTGAACATGCCCCCGATCTGGGGGACCATCACGTGGCTTTCGTCCACGATCAGCAGCGCGTCCTCCGGCAGATACTCGAACAGGGTCGGCGGCGGCTCCCCCGGCTGGCGGCCGGAGAGGTAGCGGGAATAGTTCTCGATGCCGGCGCAACTGCCCGTCGCCACCATCATCTCGATGTCGAAGGTGCAGCGCTGCTCCAGCCGCTGGGCCTCCAGCAGCTTGCCCTGGGCGTAAAACTCCTCCAGCCGCAGCTTCAGGTCCCGCTTGATCTGCTCCACCGCCTGCAACAGGGTCGGCTTGGGCGTGACATAGTGGCTGTTGGCGTAGATGCGGACTTCCTTCATCCCGCCCAGCTTTTCCCCGGTCAGGGGGTCGATCTCCAGGATCGCCTCCACCTCATCCCCGAACAGGGAGAAGCGCCAAGCCCGGTCCTCCATGTGGGCGGGGAACAGCTCGATCGTGTCGCCACGCACCCGGAAGGAGCCGCGGCCGAATCCGGCATCGTTGCGGCGGTATTGCAGTTCGACGAGGCGCTGGAGCAGTTGCTGGCGGTTCAGGGTCTGCCCCACCGCCACGTCCACCGTCATCTCCGAATAGGTCTCCACCGAGCCGATGCCGTAGATGCAGGACACGGAGGCCACGATGATGGCGTCCCGCCGCTCCAGCAGTGCCCGGGTGGCGGCGTGGCGCATCCGGTCGATCTGCTCGTTGATCGAGGATTCCTTCTCGATATAGGTGTCCGTCCGGGGCACATAGGCCTCCGGCTGGTAATAGTCGTAGTAGGAGACGAAGTATTCCACCGCGTTCTCGGGGAAGAAGCTCTTCATCTCGCCATAGAGCTGGGCGGCCAGGGTCTTGTTCGGCGCCAGGATCAGGGTGGGCCGCTGCACCTGCTCGATCATGTGGGCGATGGTGAAGGTCTTGCCCGACCCGGTGACGCCCAGCAGGACCTGGTCCTTCTCCCCCGCGCGCAGGCCGGCCACCAGCTCCTGGATCGCTTTGGGCTGGTCGCCCGCCGGCTGGAACTCGCTGACCACCTTCAGCGGCGTGCGCATGGGCGGCGACACCGTGCGGGTGCGCCAGGGCATCACCACGGGGTTCAGGACGGGATAGGTGGCGGCGGTGTGGGGGGCATCCTGCGGCATGGCCGTAACATAGGCGTGTCGGAAGCCGGGGGCTAGGGGGTTTGGTCCGCGTTTGTTCCCCGCGGTTGGGGAAGTGCCCTCCCTTATGCCTTCGCCTCCGCCGTCGCCTTCTGGAGCGAGGTGGACAGGCTTTCCCAGGCCTGTTCGATGACCGGGCTCTCGACCCCGTCCTCCGCCGCGAACTCCCTCACCGCGGGGACCACGCCGTCGCCCAGGCAGCAGCCGCGGGGCGGCTTGCCGCGGAAGTCGGCGGAGGCGGGGAAGACGGTCAGCAGCCGGACCTTCACCAGGGGATAGCGGGCGCGGATGGCGTGGATCAGGGGGTGGAGCTGGACCACCGGGTTCAGCATCACGGACACGGCCCCCTGCCCGTTCACATATTTCCACTGCCCGGCGGAGGGGGACGCCATGACCTGCCCGCCCACATCCTGGGGGCCGAGGTGATGAGCAGGATAGAGGCCGGGAGGCGGATGACCTGGTCGATGGCGATGATGCCGCCCTTGGTGTCCTTCAGCCGCACGTCATGCAGGACGGCATAGGGCAGCTCCTCCAGCGCCATGCGGCGCTTGAACAGCTCGGCATTGTACTGGCGGGTGGAGAGGCGCTTGGGCCGGCGCGGGCGCAGGGAGAGGATGAGCACCAGCAGGAATACCAGGACCACCGCGCCCGCGGCCCCATAGGTCACGATCTGTGCGACGTCCAGCTTCATCCCGTCCCAAGCCTGCCTTTCCCGATGGATTACCCCAGCACGGGAAGATTGTCACGGGGGCGGCCGGCCCCGCAAATCCGGCCCCGCCCTGCCGAAAACGGGACCTTGACCCGACAAAGGCGCGATTGCCGGGCCGGTTGCCGCCGAAATACCCTGCGCCCCGGTCATTTTCCGTCCTGACTTGGGGATCAACCATGCCGTTCCTTGCCGACCGCCTGTCCCGAATCAAGCCGTCGCCCACCATCGCGGTGACCAGCAAGGCCCGCGCCCTGAAGGCGGCCGGGCGGGACGTGATCGGCCTTGGCGCGGGGAGCCGGACTTCGACACGCCGGAGAACATCCGGGAGGCGGCGAAGACCGCCATCGACAAGGGCCAGACCCGTTACACCGACGTGGACGGCACGCCGGAGCTGAAGAAGGCGATTTCCGCCAAGTTCCGGCGGGAGAACGACCTGGCCTATGAGCCGAACCAGATCACCGTCGGCACCGGCGGCAAGCAGGTGCTGTACAACGCCCTGATGGCCACCCTGAACCTGGGCGATGAGGTGATCATCCCCGCCCCCTATTGGGTCAGCTATCCGGACATGGTGCTGCTGGCGGAGGGCACGCCCGTGCCGGTGGAATGCCCGGCGGAGGTGGGCTTCAAGCTGCAGCCCGCCGACCTGGAAAAGGCCATCACGCCGAAGACCAAGTGGCTGATCCTGAACAGCCCCAGCAACCCCACCGGCGCGGCCTACACGGCCGATGAGTTGAAGGCGCTGGGGGAGGTGCTGCTGCGGCACCCCCATGTCTGGGTCATGACCGACGACATGTACGAGCACCTGGTGTTCGACGATTTCCGCTTCACCACCATCGCCCAGGTGGTTCCGGCGCTCTATGACCGGACGCTGACGGTCAACGGGGTGTCCAAGTCCTACAGCATGACCGGCTGGCGCATCGGCTATGCTGGCGGTCCCGCCGCCCTGATCAAGGCCATGGGCATCATCCAGAGCCAGAGCACCAGCAACCCCAGCAGCGTCAGCCAGGCCGCCGCCGTGGAGGCGCTGAACGGGCCGCAGGACTTCATCCGCGAACGGGCCAAGGTGTTCCAGCAGCGCCGCGACCTCGTGGTCGGCATGCTGAACCAGGCGGCCGGCCTGCACTGCCCCAACCCGGAGGGGGCGTTCTATGTCTACCCGTCCTGCGCCGGGGTGATCGGCAAGACCACGCCCGACGGCAAGACCATCGCCAATGACGAGGACTTCGTCACCTACCTGCTGGAGGCGGAGGGGGTGGCCGTGGTGCAGGGGGCGGCGTTCGGCCTGTCGCCCTTCTTCCGCATCAGCTACGCCACCAGCACCGACGTGCTGGAGGAAGCCTGCCGCCGCATCCAGCGGGCTTGTGGGAACCTCCGCTAAATCAGGTCACTGCTCCGGCGCGGCGCGCAGGGGTTTGGCGAGGACCAGGACCCAGACTTGGGCATCGTTGGGGCCCTGCGTGCGGGGGTTGGGGGCGCGGGCCAGGCCGATTTCCTGGAACACCGGGTTGGTCAGGGCGAAGCCCGTTTCCGGGTCGCGGACCAGGATGTCCAGCACCTGGAGCGGGTCGTCGCCGGCCCGGGCGGCCAGTACCGCGTCCTGCATGGGGATGTAGCGCTGGCGGTGCAGGGCGGCCTGCACCGCGTTGCCGTCGGGCCGCCCGCCGCCGAGCGCCAGGGCCCGCGCCTGCTCCGCCGCCACGGCGTCCAGCAGGGGGTGGCGGGTGAGGCCGGCGACGCCGACCCGCTGCCTTTCCTCCAGCACCAGCCCGTAGAGCGCCCCCTCCGGCGAGGTGGCGGCCACCGAGGGGGGCAGGCCGCCCATCTGGGCCAGGGCCGGGGTGCCCAGCAGCAGGGCGAGCATGGCGAGGGGGGCGAGGCGCATCCTGGTCACCGCATGTGGTTCCGATCTTCCCATGGTGTGAACGCCCTTGACCCAGGTCAAGGACCGCCGGACCTTGGCGGCGCAGGGTGCGGGCCGAACCGTTGCCCGAGCGAAAGGGGAGGAAAAGAACCATGGCCGTGAAGACCATCCTGGTGCATCTGGGACCGGACCCGGAGTCGCCGCACCGACTGGCCGTGGCGGCGGACATGGCGCGGCGGCAGGACGCAAGGCTGCTGGGCCTGTACGTGATCCTGCCCATGGACGTGCCCGGCGTCGCCATCGGCGACGGGCTGAACCAGGCCCGGGACGTGGCCGCCGACCTGGCGGACCGGGAGCAGGCCGCGTTCGAGGCCGTTTGCGCCGAACACGGCATCCGCGGCGACTTCATCTTCGAGCTGGGCGACGCGGCCGAGCACCTGGCCGAGCATGGCCGCTACGCCGACCTGATCGCCGTCAGCCAGGACGCCCCGCGCACCGCCTTCGCCGACTTCCATTCCGACCTGACGGAGTACCTGCCCTTTGCCGCCAGCGCCCCGGTGCTGGTGCTGCCCCGCGGCTTCCGGGGGCCGGTGGACACGGCCTATGTCGCCGTGGCCTGGAAATCCGGCAAGGAGGCCGCCACCGCCGTGCGCAATGCCCTGCCCCTGCTGAAGGAAGCGGAGCAGGTCCGGGTCGTCACGGTGCAGGAACAGGGCGACGACGAGATCCGCGGCGGCGGCATCGGCCGGTTCCTGGCGGAGCACGGCGTGAAGGTCGAGCTGGCCCGCATCACCGCCCGCGAGGGCCAGACCGGCGAGGCCATCCTGGCGGAGGCCAAGGCCAGCGGCGCCGGGCTGATCGTCATGGGCGTCTATGGCCACAACCGCCTGCGCGTCCGCATCCTGGGTGGCGTCAGCAAGTATGTGCTGGGCCATTCGCCGGTTCCCCTTTTGGTAAGTCATTGAGGAAACGGCTGTTCGGGCTATATCTCCCCTGCCCTGCCCGCCCCGGAACCCCCTGGCCGTCCCATGACCGAGCCCCGTCGTCGTACTGTCCTGGTCACCGGCGGGGCGCAGCGCATCGGGCGCTGCATGGTGGAGCATCTGGCGGCCCGGGGCTGGGCCGTGGCCATCCACTATAACCACTCCGCCAAGCCGGCCGAGGAGCTGGCGGCCCGCCTAAACGCCGGTGGCGGGCGGGCCGTGGCGCTGGGGGCCGACCTGTCCAGCCCCACCGCGTCCCGCGCCCTGGCGGAGGACGCGGCCAAGGCCCTGGGCAGCCTGACCGCGGTGGTCAACAACGCCAGCCGCTTCGTGGAGGACAGTGCGGAGTCCGCCACGCCGGAGAGCTGGGACGCCCACCTGACCGCCAACCTGCAAGGCCCCGCCTTCCTGGCCCAGGGCTTCGCCGCCGTCACCAAGCCTGAGGACGACCCGGTGCTGGTCAATATCCTGGACCAGAAGGTGGGCAACCTGAACCCGGACTTCTTCAGCTATACCGTCAGCAAGCTGGGCCTGGCCGGCCTGACCCGGCTGCTGGCAGTCACCTGGGCCGGGCGCATCCGGGTGCACGGCATCGCCCCGGGGCTGACCCTGCCCTCCGCCGACCAGACGGCGGAGGAGTTCGAGCGGACCCACCGCATGAACCCCCTGCGCCGCGGCAGCGACCCGGAAGACCTGGCCCGCGCCGTAGCGTACCTGCTGGACACCCCCAGCGCCCGGGCCGAGCTGCTGTATGTGGATGGCGGCCAGCACCTGGAGCCCCGCGCCCGCGACGTGATGTTCGAGATCCGCCAACCCTTCAAGGAGTGATGATGACCGTGACCCCCGCTTCGGGTACGCCGGGCCTGGACCTGCCCCGGCTGATGCTGCTGTCCCGCTGGGGCGAGGTTCGGGCCATCTATCTGCGCGACTTCGCCCTGAAGGTGAACATCGGCATCCACGACTTCGAGAAGCGCGGACCGCAGCGCATCCTGGTGAACATCGAGCTGTTCCTGAAGCCCGAGAGCCCCGGGGCGGACGAGATCGCCGAGGTTCTGGACTATGACTTCCTGCGGCGGGAGATCATGGACCTGGCCGGCCGCGGCCACTTCAACCTGCAAGAGACGCTGCTGGACGGCATCCTGTCCCTGTGCCTGGCGCCCCCGTCCGTGCTGGGCGCCCGGGTCCGGACCGAGAAGCCCGACGTGTACCCCGACTGCGCCGCCGTGGGACTGGAAGCCGTGCGGTTCAAGCCCGGGGCGCTGGGC
This sequence comes from Aerophototrophica crusticola, assembly GCF_012913305.1. Taxonomy (NCBI): domain Bacteria; kingdom Pseudomonadati; phylum Pseudomonadota; class Alphaproteobacteria; order Rhodospirillales; family Rhodospirillaceae; genus Aerophototrophica; species Aerophototrophica crusticola. The sequence continues at coordinate 2,105,637 of NZ_CP051775.1, forward strand.
TGAACCAGGAGACGCCGGGAGACATAACGAGACCTTAAGGTGACGTAAGGTGACGCTTAAGGTGACACGTGTCACATTCCATGTGCCTGACAAGACCGCACTTTTCCGCTTAAGGAGACAAAGGTGACGGGGTCGAAACCATGTCTCCTTTGTCTCCTTAACTCCCCCTCACCCCACTTGTCCCAAGACCCGCCGCCCGGTTGGGCAGTGTCGGGAGGGTACCAAGTTCTGGGAATTTTGTCCACTTTCTGGGGGTCGGGTTTGGGGAACGCAGAGGACACGGATGGTCGCAGAGGACGCAGAGGGGTCGGGATGGCCCAGCCCCGGCACGGCCGCGGCGGGCATGGTCGGGAACACGGATGGACACGGATCACAACGGATGAACACGACAGACATTCCCTCTCCCTGGGGAGAGGCTGCCCCGGAACCGTTCCCGTAAGGGCGTAGAGTTCAGGCTGGTCGGCGTCCGCCAAGCACTCCTGTGTCCCCCGCGAAGGCGGGGGCCCACGGTTCTTGACCCCTTGTCAGCCGTTGCCCGCGCTGAAAAACAGTGGACCCCCGCCTTCGCGGGGGAAGCAAAAAATCCTTCGCCGACGAAGGCAGTACCGAGCCGGCATGTTCCGGAGAACCGGGTGAGGGGGGAAACCCCGTCAGGTCACCCCCCCATCCCCGCCAACGCCGCCGCGTCCGCCCGGGCCGATTCGGCCAGCAAATAGTCCGTGGTCACCCCACCCTGGGGTAGGTCCAGCCGCAGGCGGCGGCAGAGGATTTCCAGCTTGGCCTGGAGCTGCGCCGGCCCGTGCGCCGGGAGCTGGGCCAACAGCCAGGTCAGTTGTGAGCGCTTGTCCAGGAAGGCATCCCGCTCCTCATCCGTCATGCCCCAGGTGTCCCGGGCATACATGGGCATCAAGGTCCCCAACACCTGCGCCGCCTGCCCACCCTCCGCCATGACTCCTCCTTCCCCGCGCCGAGGCTGGCGCGGGCTATCCGATTGGGCCTGAGATGACTATGATCAATGTAGCAGGGTCACGCCTAAACGCAATTGGTAATCCAGTGGATAATCATAAAAACATTACGCCCGCCCAGTGCCGCGCCGCCCGCGCCCTGATCCGCTGGTCCCAAACAGACCTCGCGAAGGCGAGCGGAATATCCGTGCCGACCATCGCGGAGTTCGAGCGGGAGATGGACAGGCAGCTCCAGCCGCGGACACTCAGGGATTTAAGGAAGGCGTTGGAGGATCAGGGAGTTAGCTTTTCTTTCGACGAAAGCGGCTTTATCGGCGTGGGGGTGATTCCTCGCTCCACATCGGCACCCGATCCGTATGCGCGAAAGGGCTAGTCAGGCCTTGTATAATGCAAAATTTCGGGGTACGTTTCCTGACGATTATGGCCCAGGAGACCCCGATGTCCGCCAAAAGGTGCAAGCAGATCATCAGAAAGAATGTTGCGCGTGAGCAACTTCTGGAAATGGTTGAAGCGCTTCGTGCCATTCGCACAAAGGCGGGCACTGGTGCGCTGAGCATTGGGCTGAAAGGTTCAGGACTCGCTCGGATTACCGGCCTATCCGCTTATGAAATGATGCTGCTTAACTTACCAGAAACAATCGAGAATAATGGTGGAATTACGATACTTGGAGAGTATTTTCCCGGCACATCGCTGAGAAATTACCAAGTACTCGGCAAGTTTGGACAAGTTGTGATTGGCTGTGCGAGCATTGGAGATGCTCGCACGCTCCCTACGGCGAACATGACGCGCGCCAATGGCGCACTATTGAATAAACCGTACAGTAAGCAGTTGGCACTTCCAACCTTCGAAGACGAATTCGAAGAAAGTGAGGCTATCTATGTTCTGATCCTAACATGCCGAGATCGGAAAGATGTACTCAAGCTACATGAGGTCGCTATTGCAGTCATTGAGCCGGATTTTTCCGATTTCATACTCTATGAAGAAATGGACAGCTTTATTGCGGGTTACGCGGTTGAAGCAATCGAACCCGCATTGACTGAAACTTCAATTACAGAACTCACTTTGGAACTTCGGGTAGATGTGCCGCCTTTCGTCGGAGCAGAAAACGCTTCTGAAGATCAACTTGATATAGCGGCAAAATAATAGCTGACCAACCAAAATTATACTGCTTGAGCCACGCCCTTCATGTATGCAGGGCGTATTGGCTGCTTGGTGTGTGGGAGGAATTCCATGAAAACCGGAACTCCGCGATTCGTTAAAGAGAGGTTGCGTGAAGCGATGGACGCGCGCGGAATTTCGACCTTGGTAACAATTTCTGACCTTCTGAACGTCCACACTAGCACGATTTCTAGATGGGAACATGGAGACTCAACACCCACGCCAGAGAAGCTTATTGAACTTGCAAATGCATTGAAGGTCAGACCGAGCTACTTTCTACGTCCGTTATTTGTTCATGGGAGCAATCCATTTTTCTTCCGATCATTGGCGAGTGCACGGAAGCGCGACTTGGCGCGCCAACGTGCTAGGCTGCGTTGGGCCCAAGAAGTCAGTTATATTGCTCAGCATTATGTGAAGTTCCCAGCGCTCAATCTTCCGGATTTCTTGAATGGTGCCAGCTATAAATCTTTGCGAGATGATGACTTAGAGAATATATCAAAGAGCATGCGCGAACATTGGAAAATTGGAGACCGTCCAATCACAAACATGATAGAGGTTTGTGAGAAGAATGGTGTCGTCGTTTGCTGCGATGAGATGGGAACATCAGCTCTTGATGGGCTTTGCAATTGGTCAGAATATGATTATCGACCCTACATCCTGCTTGCGAATGATAAGATGTCTTTTTTCAGAAGACAAATGGACGCTGCTCATGAACTCGCCCATGCGGTGCTTCACAAAAATGCAACCCATGACGAATTGAAAAATAACTTCAAGCTTATAGAAAATCAGGCATTTAGACTTGCGAGCGCATTTCTGATGCCTGCCGATAATTTCTCACTTGAACTTGGGGTGCCAACACTTTCCAAGCTTTTGCTTTTAAAGGAAAAATGGAGAGTTTCAATCAAAGCAATGATTAGGCGCTGCCGTGATCTTGAACTGTTTGACGAAGATTACGAGCGGCAACTCTATAAATATTATAGCGCAAAGGGATGGTCAAGGGAAGAGCCAATGGATCGAGATGTACAACCCGCAAAGCCTAAACTGGTTTATCAAGCAATCCGCATGGTAGTAGAGGCAGGCATGCGAACAAAGCAAGATTTTCTCGACAATGATTTCACCATATATGGCCATGACATTGAAGAATTATTTGGTTTCGATGAGGGTTGGTTCGACAAAGGATCAGGAGTTATTCTTACCCTTCAACCTAACGCAACAACTGCCAGCACAAAGGGGACCGGTGTAGTCGTTCCATTTACCCCAAGGCAAAGAGCCTAATCACGCCCTCGTGACCCCGCCCCACCTTGCCCCCTCCCCTGCCCGGCTATAGCCTCAGGGCATGATCAAGGGCTTGCGCAGAAGCACCCGGGTGCTGCGGTGGGTGGCCGTGGTGGTGGCCATGGTGTTGGGCGTGGGCGGGTGGGTCGCGCCCGCGGTGGCGGCCAGCGTGGCTGTCCAGGCGGGGGAGGCGCACGGGTGTTGTGACCCGGTGGCGGTGCCTTGCCCGGCGGCCTGTGCCGTGCTGTGCCATGGGGTGCCGTTGGCCTCGGCACCGGTGGGTCCGCTGGGGCTCGCCCAAGCGGGATGGGAGGCCGGGGTGGTGGCCCTGTTGGTGGGGCGGTTGGTGGAGGTGGAGGAGCCGCCGCCGCGGGATGTGCCCGCGTTCCCGACGTGACCGACAACCATCCCTTGGAGATTGATCATGAAGCGTATCGTGCTGTTCGCCTCTGCCGCCATGCTGACCGCCACTGCCTCGGCCTATGCCGCGGCGCCGGGGGCGGTGGTGAGGGCCGTGGAGGCCTGTTGCGAGATGGTGCTGTCCTGCTGCGGCCTGGGTGGCTGCTGCTGACACGGCGCCTTTGAGCGCGTGATGGGCGCCCGTCCCCCGGTGTGGGGGCGGGCGCTTTTCGTTTCGGGGGTGGGTGCGGTCCGGGCAAGCGGCGGCGCCCGGGTTTGCCGCCGTGCGCGACGTGACGGGTGCTTGGGAACGCAGAGGACACTGAGGGCCGCAGAGGACGCAGAGGGTGCCGTCCGGGCGGCAGCGTGCCTTCGATCCCAATCCCTATTGATCGCGCGCCTCGGCGCGCAAGGCTTTCCGGGGGTAAAGAGAGGGGATGACGTCGTCACCGCGCCGACCCTCTGTGTCCTCTGCGGCCCTCTGCGTCCTCTGCGTTCGGATTCCACAGGTCGGTCCCGGTAGGACGGCCCCTGGTGAGCGCCCCTGACGCCACCCAGGCCTCAGACATCTCGATGCACACGCCGCTCTCACGCCCTCGTGACCCGGCGTGGTGCGCTGTGAGTGGTCAGGGGTGGGGGGTGGACCACATTAGGGGCCAGGGAAATCCCTTTCGTGGGAGGCTTCAGGTGATGAGCAAGCGTGGATTCTTGGGCCTGCTGGCGGCCGGGGTGGCCGGGGCGGCGGTGAAGGGTGGGTTGTCGGCCGGGGAGGCCCAGGCCACGGGGACGGCGGGGAAAGCCTTCCCGTTCCAACTCCCGGACGCGGAGTGGAAGAAGCGGCTGTCGCCCGCGGCCTATGAGGTGCTGCGGGAGCATGGGACGGAGCGGGCGGGAACCAGCCCGCTGAACCAGGAGAAGCGGCCCGGCATCTTCCACTGTGCCGGCTGCGACCACCCCCTGTTCGACGCCAAGACCAAGTATGAGAGCGGCACCGGCTGGCCCAGCTTCTGGGACCACCTGCCGGGCGGCATCGGCACGTCGGAGGACCGCAAGTTCTTCATGGTGCGGACGGAGGTGCACTGTGCCAACTGTGGCGGGCATCTGGGCCACGTCTTCGACGACGGGCCGAAGCCCACGGGGCTGCGGTACTGCATGAACGGCGTGGCCATGGGGTTCAAGCCGGCGGTGGGGTGAGCATCGCGGCGGTGTGGCCGACGACCAAACTTCAAGACGGACGGGGGCCGTGGCGTCCCCTCTCCCGGCGGGAGAGGGACAGGGAGAGGGGTGGTGCGATCGGGATAGCAGGCGCCTGCCCGCAGGTTCCCCTTTCCGGCAAGGTCCTAACCCCTCTCCCTGTCCCTCCCCCTCTGGGGGAGGGGACGCTATGGCGGCGTTCGGTGTGGCCGGGTGCCTTCCATTGGGGCTTACGGACGTTGGCGTGCCTGCGTGACAGACGACAGACATGGATTGGGGATGGAGGTCCTTATGCTGCGGCGGGTGGTGTTGGCGGGGGTGGGTGCGCTGGGGCTGGCCTGGGTGGCCGGTGTGGGCGGGGCGACGGAGACGGCGCCGGCCAGGGTGCCCGCGAAGACGGAGGTGGCGGTCTTTGCCGGCGGCTGCTTCTGGTGCGTGGAGAGCGACTTCGACAAGGTGCCGGGGTGGTGGACACCGTCTCCGGCTATGCCGGGGGGCGGACGAAGAACCCGGACTACAAGTCGGTCAGCGCCGGCGGCACCGGCCACCTGGAGGTGGTGAAGGTCACCTTCGACCCTGAGGTGGTGAGCTATCGGCAACTGGTGGACTATTTCTGGCGCACGGTGAACCCCACCGATGCCGGCGGCCAGTTCTGTGACCGGGGCGAGAGCTACCAGACCGCCATCTTCGCCCAGGACGAGGCGCAGAAGAAGGCGGCCGAGGAGAGCAAGGCCGCCCTGGAGGCCAGCAAGGTTTTGAAATGGCCGGTGGTGACGCCGGTGCGGGTGGAGACCCAGTTCTGGCCGGCGGAGGATTACCACCAGAACTATTACCAGGTGAACTCGCTGAAGTATAAATACTATCGCTATGGCTGCGGCCGGGACGCTCGGCTGAAGGAGCTGTGGGGCGACACGGCGGGCAAGTTCGCGGGGAGCTGAGGGGCGTTGCGGAGCCGGTGCGGAAGGATGAGGGCACGGATGAAAGGGATGATGACGGATTGGCGCGGATCGGGCTTGGTCGGTGAGGGGGCGCCCGGGGCTTGGGGGAGGTTGCCTGCGGCGCTTTCGCGGCGGGAGACCTTGTGGCCTTATCCGGGACGATCCGGCATTGATCCGGGTTCATCCGTGCCTTCTGGATGCATGCCTCAGGATCAAGCCCGAGCTTCACGGAACCGTCATCGCCCCTAAATATCCCGGTGACGCAACGGCTTGCCGCCGGTTGTGGACGGGTCGGGTGAGGATCGGGTGATGGCGGTTGTGACGCGGAAGGTGGCCTTGGTCACCGGCGGGGGACACGGGATCGGGCATTGGGTGGCCGTCGAGCTGGGACGGCTGGGCTGGACCGTGGGCCTGCAATACTCGACCGGCGGGCGGGCGGCGGCGGATGCCGTGCTGGGCGAGATGCAGCGCGGCGGCGCCCATGGCGCGACCTTCGCCTGTGACCTGGCGCAGGAGTCGGAGGCCGAGCGGCTGGTGCCCACCGTGTCCGAGCGGCTGGGGGCGCTGCACCTGGTGGTGCATGCGGAGGCCCTGGCCATCGACGACACGGCCCAGACGGCGGACCGGTTCACCTGGGACCGGCAGATGGCCGTGAACCTGCGGGCACCCTTCCTGCTGGCCCAGGGGCTGGCCCGGCAGCTCCCCGCCGGGGAGGACGGGCATGTGCTGCTGCTGGTGGACCAGCGGGCCGCCCTGGAGGCGCCGCACTTCCTGAGCTATGGCCTGGCCCAGGCCGGGGTGCTGGCGTGCGTGCGGGCGCTGGCCCTGGGGCTGGCGCCGCGGGTGCGGGTCAACGGCTTCGGCCCCGCGGCCCCCGTGCCCGGCAGCGAGGTGACCTTGCCCACAGGCGACCCGGCGGCGGAGATCTGCCGCACCTTGCGCTTCATCCTGGAGACGCCCTGCCTGACGGGCCAGGTGCTGGCCCTGGACGGGAACGAGGCGCTGGGCTGGCCGGTGCTGGAACGCACCGCGCGTTCGGATTGGGCCGGACCGGCGGGGTACCCCCAGGCGCCTGCCACCAGCCCCGCCAGCGCCGATTAGGGTGCGAACGGAAATGACCCATCCCGCCTAAGTTTTGCACATAGATGCGGAACAATCGCCCGAATCCGCAGAACGCCTGGAGTCAAGGGCCGAAATGTTCGATGTGACAGGCGTGTGACCCCTTGACTGGGAAAAAAGTGAATGAAATCAATGGCTCGGTGTTTTCTGCCTAAAAATTGGGCAGAGACGCCAAAGCCGCGGGACGCTTGGGGTCGCACAAGGTCCGCCCAGGGTTGTCCGCAGAGTTATCCACAGGAATCGTGGAAGACTCCAACGGCCCTTTGCACAAAGGGGTAGCCCCGTCGATTCGCTATGCTTTCGCCCTCAGGCGCCGGGCGCCCGCTCCGCGGGCTTGGCTTGCGCGGCCACGAGGCCGCGGGCCGGCGGTCGCCGGCCTGCGACGGCTATCGCCGTCGCTTTCTGGGTGTCAGGCTGCATTGACCGGCGGCACCGCATCGGCCACATGTCGGGCCATGATCGTGGATGACAGCACCGACCTACAGCCCCCCTCCCCCGCCGCCCCGGCCGAGGCGCCGCCGGGCCGCCGCCGACGCTCGGCCGCCGACCTGCAACGGGGCGTGGAGACCATCAGGGGATACCTGCGCACCCTGCCGGAGACGCCGGGCGTCTATCGCATGATGAATGACGACGGGGACGTGCTGTATGTGGGCAAGGCGCGGAACCTGAGGCGCCGCGTCACCAACTATACCCAGGTCAACAAGCTGCCCATCCGGCTCCAGCGCATGGTGGCGGAGACGACCACCATGGAGTTCGTCACCACCCATACCGAGGTGGAGGCGCTGCTGCTGGAATCGAACCTGATCAAGCGGCTGATGCCGCGGTACAACGTGCTGCTGCGGGACGACAAGACCTTCCCGCACATCCTGATCACCGGCGACCACCCCTATCCCCAGCTCACCAAGCATCGGGGCGCCCGCGATCAGGCGGGCAGCTATTACGGGCCCTTCGCCTCGGCCGGGAGCGTGAACCGGGTGATGACGGCGTTGCAGCGGGCCTTCATGATCCGCAACTGCGCCGACGCCGTGTTCAGCAGCCGCACGCGGCCCTGCCTGCAATGGCAGATCAAGCGCTGCACCGCCCCTTGCGTCGCCCGGGTCAGCCAGGACGAGTATGCCGAGCAGGTGCGGGAGGCGAAGGCCTTCCTGGCCGGCAAGACCAGCGAGGTGCAGCAGCGCATCGCCGAGGCCATGATGGAGGCCAGCGAGAACCTGGAGTTCGAGCGCGCCGCCAAGCTGCGCGACCGTATCCGGGCGCTCACCGCCATCCAGGCCCACCAGGACATCAATGTGGAGGGGGTGGAGGACGCGGACGTGGTGGCGGCCTTCCAGGAGGGGGGGCTGACCTGCGTGCAGGTGTTCTTCTTCCGCGGCGGGCGGAACTATGGCAACCGCGCCTACTTCCCCAGCCATGACAAGGGGCAGGAGGTGGGCGAGGTGCTGGCCGCCTTCGTGGCGCAGTTCTATGAGAACAAGACCGCCCCGCCCCTGGTGCTGGTCAGCGAGGAGCTGGCGGAGCACGAGCTGCTGGAGGAGGCGCTGGGCATCCGTGCCGGGTCGCGGGTGGAGCTGCATGCGCCGAAGCGCGGCGACAAGCGGCGGGTGGTGGAGCACGCCCTGAACAACGCCCGGGAGGCGCACGGGCGCCGGCTGGCGGAAAGCGGCAGCCAGGCCAAGCTGCTGGCCGGGGTGGCGGAGGTGTTCGGCCTGTCGGAGCCGCCGAAGCGGATCGAGGTCTACGACAACTCCCACATCCAGGGGACCAACGCCATCGGCGGCATGGTGGTGGCGGGGCCGGACGGCTTCATCAAGAACGCCTACCGCAAGTTCAACATCAAGACCCCCGGCGCGGCGGGCGACGACTATGCCATGATGCGCGAGGTGCTGACCCGGCGCTTCGAGCGGCAGGTGAAGGAGGACCCGGAGCGGACCGGCGAGGGCTGGCCCGACCTGGTGCTGATCGACGGGGGCGAGGGCCAGTTGCGGGTGGCGGTGGAGGTGTTCGGGGAGCTGGGCATCGACGACGTGCCCTTCGCCGCCATCGCCAAGGGCAGCGACCGGGAGGCGGGGCGGGAGCGGTTCTTCCTGCCGGACCGGCCGCCCTTCGGCTTGGACCCCAAGTCGCCGGTGCTGTACTTTCTGCAGCGCCTGCGCGACGAGGCGCACCGCTTCGCCATCGGCGGCCATCGGGCGAAGCGGGAGAAGGCGATCGGGGCGAGCCCATTGGACGAGATCCCCAACATCGGCCCGAAGCGCAAGAAGGCCCTGCTGCACCATTTCGGCAGCGCCCGCGCCGTGTCCCGCGCAGGGCTCCAGGACCTTGCTGCGGTGGAGGGCATCAGCGAGGCGGTCGCCAAGCGCATCTACGACCATTTTCACCCCAACGGCTAGCCCGTGGCCGGGCCAGCCATTGGGCTTTCGTGTTCCCTCAGGCGCCGGGCGCCCGCATCCGCGGGCTTGGCTTGCGCGCCCACGGGGGCGCGGGCCGGCGGTCGCCGGCCTTGGGTGCCTGGGGAGACATGGAACCCTGCACCCCAGAGTTCGCGGTACCAAAGCGGCGGGCGGGCGGCTAGGATGCCGCCGCCACTCCGGGTTCATCGAGCGCCATGCTGTCCAGCCTGCCCAACATCCTGACCCTTTCGCGGATCGTCGTGATCCCCGTCGTGGTGGCCCTGCTGTTCTTCCCGGGGCCCGCCCCGGCCTGGACGGCCCTGGGGCTGTACGCCGCCGCCTGCATCACCGACTGGTTCGATGGCTACCTGGCCCGGGCTTGGCAGGAGGAAAGCCTGATCGGCAAGTTCCTGGACCCCATCGCCGACAAGCTGCTGGTGGCCGCCGTGCTGATGATGGTGGTGGCGGTGGACAAGGTGGACGGGCTGGCCGTGATCCCCGCCGTGATCATCCTGCTGCGCGAGGTGCTGGTGTCCGGCCTGCGGGAGTTCCTGGCCGGGTTGCAGGTGAGCGTGCCGGTCAGCAACCTGGCCAAGTGGAAGACCGCCATCCAGATGGTGGCCATTGGCATCGTCATCGTCGGCGACGACGGCCCGGCCTGGCTGCCCGTGACGACCATCGGGGAGGCGGGGCTGTGGATCGCCGCGGCCCTGACCCTGGTGACGGGCTGGGATTACCTGCGTGCCGGGTTGAAATACATGATGGCCCCGACGTCTGCGCCGCCGGCGCGACCGGCGTCGGGGCTGGTGGGGGAGAAGCGATGAGGCTGCTGTACTTCGCCTGGCTGCGCAGCAAGATCGGGCTGGCCGAGGAAAGCGTGGAGCCGCCCGCCGGGGTCACGGACGTGGCCGGGCTGGTGGAATGGCTGCGCGGCCGGGGGCCGGGCTATGCCGACGCGCTGGCCAACCTGGCCGTGGTCAAGGTGGCGGTGAACCAGGAGTACGTGCCCTTCGACCACCCGGTCGGGCCGGGGGACGAGGTGGCCCTGTTCCCGCCCGTCACCGGCGGCTGAGGGGGGCCCCGCCATGGCCGTGCGGGTGCAGGAGGCGGACTTCGACATGGGCGCCGAGCTGGCCGCCCTGTCGGCGGGCAACCGGCGGGTGGGCGCCCTGGCCAGCTTCGTCGGCCTTGTCCGGGACATGCATGTGGACGGGGACGGGCAACCTGTCTCTGCCATGACCCTGGAACATTACCCCGGCATGACCGAGCGGCAGTTGGAGGCCATCGAGGCGGAGGCCCGGGCGCGCTGGCCGCTGGAGGACTGCCTGGTCATCCACCGTTATGGAAGGCTGGAGCCGGGTGACCGGATCGTGCTGGTGGCCTGCGCCAGCCCGCACCGGGACGCGGCCTTCGAGGCCTGCCGCTTCCTGATGGACTGGCTGAAGACCAAGGCGCCGTTCTGGAAGCTGGAGGAGACCCCCGAGGGGCGCCGCTGGGTGGAGGCCCGGGACAGCGACACGGCGGCGGCGGAACGCTGGCAGGGCTGAAAGCGATTCCTTAGAGTACATACGGTCGCGTTACTGCCCGCCTTGCATGAGTAACCCCGACGGGCCAAGGAATCGCGGGACAAATCCTTTTTTGAGGCATAGACTTCACCCAGTCGTTGAGGCTGGTGCCGCTGATCATGCCGTACGCCGAGAGTTCCCCTTCCATCCTGCTTGTCGGCGGGGCAAATCCCCGCTGCTGGTGCCGGAAGGGCTGTGCGCCGATGGCATGTCGCTGGCCCTGCATGGGGTGGCGGAGTCGCATGAAGTGCTGCCCGCCTGCCGACGGCTGTCCCCCGACCTGGTGCTGATCGACGGCCCCGCCGTGGCCGGGCCGCTGGGCCTGCTGGCCGACGTGGCAGCGGCCGACCTGCCCTGGCCGCCGGCCCTGCTGCTGGTGGCGGACGACCCGGACGGGCGCATGCGCGACCAAGCCCTGGGACTGGGGCCTGGGATTTGCTGGCCAAACCAGTGGATCGGGCGACCCTGCTGGCGCGGATCGCCTTGTGCCTGCGGGCCCGGCTGAAGCAGCGCGCCCTGGTGGGCCGGGTGCAGAAGCTGGAAGCCGGGCTGAACGACCGCAACCAGCGGCTGGCCGACGCCATGGACCTGCTGCGGGCGGCGGAGCGGCGGTTGTCCGATTTGGCCCGCCAGTCCGAGGGCAAGCTGCGCCAGCGCACGGACATGATGGCCAACGCGGCGCATGAGTTGCGCACGCCCCTGCACGCCATCATCGGCTTCGCCGACCTGATCCGGCAGGAGGCCTATGGCAAGGTGGGCGACCCCCGCTATGCCGAATATGCCGACGACATCCACCAGGCCGCTCGGCAATTGCTGGATCTGGTGGACGGCACCCTGGACCTGGCCCGGGCCGAGTCCGGCGCGGACGGGCTGGACATCCGCGAGGTGGATATCGGCCGCGCTGTCCAGGACAGCGTGCGCATGCTGCGGCAACTGGCCGACGGCAGCGGCGTGACCCTGAAGGTGGTGGTGCCGGACACGCCCCTGCGAATCCGCACCGACCCGGAGAAGGTGCGGCAGATCGTGCTGAACCTGGCATCCAACGCCATCAAGTTCACCCCGTCGGGCGGGACGGTGACGGTGGAGGTGACCCGCGCGCCCGACGACGGCGCCATCATCATGGTGGTGCGCGACACGGGCATCGGCATGTCGTCCCAGGACATCCCCACCGCCCTGCGCCCCTTCGGCCAGGTCCGCCGCCCCGACCGCCCCCACCCCAAGGGCACCGGCCTGGGCCTGCCCCTGACCAAACGCTTCGTGGAGCTGCTGGGCGGCCGGCTGGAGATCGAGAGCCAGCCCGGCAAGGGCACCATGGTCCGCGTCGTCCTGCCCGCCACCGCCCCCCAGGGCAGCGGCATCCCCCAGGCCGAGGTGGCGTGAGGGGGGTCCTGCGTCAATCCAGGAATGTCCAACTGTCCGCCCCGTCGAACCGGCGGACGGGGATGCCGTCCAGGGCCGCGGGCGGGAACAGGCGCGCATTGACGCCCATGCGGTCGGTTCCGGCTTCCAGGCTTTCCCAATGGGTGACGCAGGCGCAGGTGGGGCAATGGTGCGTCGCCAGGGTCCGGTCCCCCTGGACATAGGGCACGGTGCTGCCGGCCCCGGCGGTGAAGGTCACCTGCCCGGGCCGGTAATAGGCCCAGAGGGTACCCAGGCGGCGGCAGAGGGAGCAATTGCAGGAGGTGAGCCGGTCGGGCACCGCCGCCACCGTGAAGCGGACGGCACCGCAATGGCATGTGCCCTCGAGCATTTGTCCCCTCCCCTGCCTGCTGGGTCGGCCCCCTGCCATCATAACGTCGTGGCTGCTTATTGACGCAAGCCGGGATGAGGTTGGGGGATCAGGGGGAAATCGGACCCGCTGGGATGGGCTCGGGCCCTGGGGGGGAGGTCACGCCATCCTTCCCCGCCGGGTGGTCATCATGCGGGCGGCCATGATGGCCAGGGCCACCAGCAGCCCCAGGGCGATGCCCCCGGCCAGGAGCGCCACGGCCGTGCTGAGGTCCCGTTGCAGGTTGGCGACGACGATCCCGCCCAGGGCCCAGGCCACCGTCAGGCCATAGGCCAGGTTCCAGCGGGACAGGCGCAGGATGACGAGGGCCAGCAGGGACGCGGCCGCCACGATGCCGAGGGAGAAGGCTTCCACCGACAGGCCGAACCGGCCGAAGCCATAGAGGGGCAGCACCTCGGCCGCGTTGACGAAGGTCGCTGCCGTCAGCCAGCCCGCGAACAGGGCGAGCGGCGTCGTGACCAGCCAGCGCCGCCCGGCCGAGGCCCGCCCGGGCCAGCGGCAGGCGATGAGGAAGGCCCTTGCCAAAAGGCACAGCATCCCGGTGATGACAGGCACCGTGGCCCAGAGGGGGCCGACCCTTGCCACCACCAGCCACAGGCAGGTCAGTCCGTAGCCCCCGGCCGTCAGCCAACCGATGCGGGCCAGCAATGGGTCGCCGGCCAGGGTGGGGCGGGCCTGGTAGAGGGCATAGGCCAGGGCGCCCAGGTAAATCAGTCCCCAGATAATGAAGGCATAGCCCGCCGGTTCCACCGGGGTCGGGCCGGCGCTCGGCCGCGGTGCCTGGGCGGGCTCGAACCCGTTGGCGAACAGCAGACCCGGCAGGGCCACTTGCCCCACGGCGAAGGCCAGGGTGGCGGCACGGCGGTTGAGGCCAGGGGCCATGGGATCGTCCTGATGCATGACACGCCGGGACAGGTGGGCATGTGTCCTGAAGTATCGTCCGCCATGGTCCAGGCAAGGGTGGGGGCTCCCCCTCCCCCTACCCCGAGTCGCCAGCGTTCCCGCGCGCCTGGGCGGCTGCCCGATTTTTGTGCAGGGCAGCGGAGTCCCGCGGGCGGCAAGGCTCCCCGGCCACTCTCCTTCGGGTTACTCCCAGGCTTATCCACAGGTTCTGGGGAACACGATATTGTCAAGACGCTCGGCCGGATACGTCTTCCGTCTAGATATGGTGCGTCATAGGGCCATGTGCCGGGATGGCAACAGGCCGCTGTCCACAAGGACACGCATTCTGTGCAGGGCGAATAGAAAAGCCCCCGGGCGGGTGGCCCGGGGGCTTGCGACAGGACCGATGGTGACGGGGATTATTCCGCGGCCTGGGCCAGGGTCAGCCGGCCGTTCACCAGGTCGTCGTAGTCGGTCATCAGGGTCTTGCACACCTCACCCGGGGTGAAGGTCAGGTCGCCGATGCGGCCCACCGGCGTCACCTCCGCCGCGGTGCCGGTCAGGAAGATCTCCGACGCGCCGGCCAGCTCCTCCGGGAAGATGGCCCGCTCGACCAGGGTGTAGCCGCGGCGCTTGGCCAGGTCGATCACCGTGCGGCGGGTGATGCCGTCCAGGAAGCAGTCGGGGGTGGGGGTGTGGATGGCCCCGTCCTTGACCATGAAGAAGTTGGCGCCCGTCGCCTCTGCCACCTGGCCGCGGTAATCCAGCATCAGGGCGTCCTGGAAGCCGTCCTGCTCCGCCGCGTGCTTGGACATGGTGCAGATCATGTAGAGGCCCGCCGCCTTGGCCGCGGTGGGTGCCGTGTCCGGCGCGGGGCGGCGCCACTTGGACCATTGCAGGGCGATGCCCTTCATCCGCGCCTCGGGGCTGAAGTAGCTCGGCCACTCCCACACCGCGATGGCCAGGTGGATGGTGTTCTTCTGGGCGGAGACGCCCATCATCTCACTGCCGCGCCATGCCACCGGCCGGATATAGCCGTTGGTCAGGTTCATGGCCTTGCAGGTCTCCTCCTTCGCGGCGTCGATCTGCTCCGCCGTGTAGGGGATCTTCATGCCCAGGATCTCACCCGAGCGGATCAGCCGCTGCGAGTGTTCCCGCGACTTGAAGATGCGGCCGCTGTAGATTCGCTCCCCCTCGAAGACCGAGGAGCCGTAATGCAGGCCGTGGGTCAGCACATGTACCTTGGCGTCCCGCCAGGGCACCAGCTTGCCGTCGAACCAGATGACGCCGTCACGGTCATGGAAGGGGATCAGGGACATCTCGAACGCATCCTCTTTCTTTGGCTGGCGCCACCGCCCCCGCCTTGCGGGCGGTACCGCCCTGGGTCCTGCCGGCGCGGCCACCACCTTGCCGCCACGCATCGCTTGACCAATGGGCCGGACTGGCGGAAACAAGTCAACATGACTGACGTAAAAACCGGCCCGAACCCCCTTTTCCTGCGCGAGGAAGACCTGCGCCAGGGAATGGAGCTGCTGTTCTACGCCTACCGTGACTTTACCGCCGAACCCGACGCAATGCTTGCAAAAATCGCCTTGGGGCGGGCGCACCACAGGGTTGTCTATTTCGTGGGCCGGTACCCCGGCATCACGGTGAGCGAATTGTTGGCCATCCTGCAGATCACCAAGCAGAGCCTGTCACGGGTGCTGTCGGAGCTGGTGGCCGAAGGCTATGTGGAGCAGCGGACCGGGACCAAGGACCGCCGCCAGCGGCTGCTGGCCCTGACGGAGAAGGGCCAGGAGCTGGAGCGGCAACTGTCCGACGCCCAGCGGGCTCGCATCGCCCGCGCCTATCGCGCCGCCGGGGCCGCGGCGGTGGAGGGGTTCCGCACCGTCATGCTGGGCATCATGGACGAGGCCGACCGGGCCAAGTTCCCCCCGCCCCGGGCGCCGGGGACGAAGCGCTGAGGGTGGCGGCCCGCATGGCCGCACCAATGATGGTGCCCGTCAGTTCCTCAAATCTTGTCCCGATCTTTTCCCGATCTGTGTCCATCCTGTTAATCCCGTCGAATCCGTGTTCCCCAAACACGTCCCCAACGGCACCACACCCCCAATCCTACACAACCAACCCTACGCCACCGTGCACATGGCCAGCACGGCCAGCACCAGGAAGAACAGGACAAACATCCACACGTAGTGCACGGCGCTACTCGGCGAGCGCGATAGCGGACAGGCCGCGGCCATAGTCCTTCTCGCCGTTCAGGGTGGCGCGGCGATAGCTGAAGAAGCGGTCGGACTCCGCCAGCGTGTCGTGGGGGGAGTGGTGGACGAACTGCACCCCCGCATTGGCCAACCGCTGCTCCACATAGCCGCCCAGGTCGAACAGATAGTGCCCGGCCCGGCGGGCGGGGACGAAGTGGTAGTCGTTGGCCGGGGCTTCCGCCAGGAACCTGTCCCGGAACTCCGCCCCCACCTCATAGGAGCGGTGGGCGATGTGGGGGCCTACGGCGGCCACGATACGATCGGCCTTGGCGCCCAGCGCCTCCATGGCCGACACGGTGGCCTCCACCACCCCGCCCATGGCGCCCTTCCAGCCGGCATGGGCGGCACCGATCACCTCCGCCTGCGGGTCGCAGAACAGCACCGGGGCGCAGTCGGCAGTCAGGATGCCCAGGGCCACCCGGGGCAGCCTGGTCACCATGGCGTCGGCCTTGGGCGCGTCCTTCGGGGCGAAGGGCTTGTCCACGGTCACCACGGTGGGGCTGTGCACCTGGTAGACGGTGACCAGCCCCTCCGGCTGCAGGTCCAGGAAGCGCATGGCGCGGGCCCGGTTCTCCGCCACCGCCTCCGGCGTGTCGCCGCTGCCGAAGCCGCAGTTCAGGCTGTCATACAGCCCGCTGCTGACGCCGCCCTCACGGGTGAAGAATCCGTGGCGGATGGCGGGGATGTCGTTCAGGGCGCCTAGGGTGATCACGGGAACGCTGCTCTCGCCTCTGGTCAGGTCTGCTGCTCGAAACCGGCGGGGGCCGGCAGGCCGGGGCTGGCCAAGGCCTGCGCCTTGAACAGCCGCCCCATGGACACGTCCCCGACCAAACGGTGCAGCGCGGCGTCAATATCCCCTGCCTGAACGGGCGTCGCAAGCCGCTTCAGGGCCGCGGCACGCTGTTCGATCCCTAAGGATATAAGGAAATCCCTTTGTGGAACAGGGGCATAGGCCGCCGCTCCCGCCGTGGCCGCGGCTTCGCCCAAGGCGGTGAAGTCCACATGGGCGGTCAGGTCCGCCTCACCCGGCGCCTCCAGCACAGGGACGAAGGCATGGCGCCGCAGCGCCTGCACCGTGTCCCCCACGGCCGGGCCGGCATAGCCGTAATCCACGAACAGGGCCGCCCCCGGATGGGCCGCCAGCCGCGCCCCGATCTCCGCCGCGATGGCCACGCCCGCCGGGCAGATCTCCACCATGCTGCCCTCCGGTGCCGCGCGCAGGGAGGGGTGCACCAGCGCGTCCCCCGCCGTGGGGTCCAGCTTCCAGGACAGGTTCCCCGCATCGTCCAGCCCCACCTTCCGCTCCGCCCAGCGGCCACGGGGGCCTTTCTGGAACTGGCGCACGGGCAAAGCGTCAAAGAACTCGTTGGCCAGCAGCAGCATCGGCCCGTCCGGCACCTCCGCCAGCCGGTCATGCCAGTTGGGGCCGTACTTGCCCAGCGCCGCCGCCTGCCGCTGCCGCAGCACCGGGCTGGTCTCCACCAAATGCAGCCGCACCGCTTGGTGGAACCCTGGCAGCCGCGCCGTGGCGCGCAGCGCGTCCGCCATCAGGGTGCCGCGGCCCGGCCCCAGCTCGACAAGCTGCACGGACCCGGGCTGGCCCATCTGTATCCAGCACTGGGCCGCCCACAGGCCCAGCAGCTCCCCGAACATCTGGCTGATCTCGGGCGCGGTGGTGAAGTCCCCCGCCGCCCCCAGCGGGTCGCGGGTCATGTAATAGCCGTGCTGCGGGTGGCCCAGGCAGAGGGCCATGTACTCCGCCACCGACAGCGGCCCCGCCAGGGCGATCCGCCGAGCGATGATGTCCTGGAGAGCCGTCGTCATGGACCCTGTCCCGTCACGCCTCCGCCGCGCGCCGTCCCCACGGCGCCCGCAGGATCAGGAACAAGCCGGCCAGCACCATCGGCACGGACAGCAACTGCCCCATGGTGGCGCCGAAGGCCAGGAAGCCCAGGTTGGCGTCCGGCTCGCGGAAGAACTCCCCACGATGCGGGCCAGGCCATAGCCCACCAGGAAGCTGCCCGCCAGGGTGCCCGTCCGCTCCAGCACCCCGGGCCGGCGGGACAGCAGAAATAGCACCACGAACAGCACGATGCCCTCCAGCCCCGCCTGGTAGAGCTGGCTGGGATGGCGGGGCTGCCCGTCGGAATAGGGGAAGACCATGGCCCAGGGCACGTCCGTCGCCCGCCCGTACAGTTCCCCATTGATGAAATTGGCCAGCCGGCCCAGGAACAGCCCCACCGGGGCCGCACAGGCCACCACGTCCCCCAGCGCGACGGGGGAGAAGCCGCGCTTCCAGCTGTACAGGAACATGGCGGCGATGACGCCCAGCAGCCCGCCATGGAAGCTCATGCCCCCATGCCAGACCATCAGGACCTCCAGCGGGTTCTCCAGGTAATAGCCGGGCCGGTAGAACAGCACGCTGCCCAGCCTGCCGCCCAGGATCACGCCCAGGATGGCCCAGGTGACGAAGTCCGACACCTCCTCCGGCGTCGGCCGCCCGCCCCGCCGCTGCGCCAGGCGCATGCAGTACCACCAGGCGAACAGGAACCCGGCCAGATAGGCCAGGGCGTACCAGCGGATGGCGAAGGGGCCGATGGCGACGGCCACCGGGTCGATCTGGGGGAAGGGCAGGGCCATGGCCTAGGTCAGCTCAGACGTAAGGGTCGGGGTGGCGAGGTGGTCGCGCACATAGCGGCCGACCCCGTCCTCCAGGCTGGTGAAGGGCCGGTCATAGCCCGCCGCGCGCAGCCGGTCCATCCGTGCCTCCGTGAAGTACTGGTACTTGCCCAGCAAATGCGGCGGCATTGGGACATACTCAATCCGGTTGGGCAGGCCCGCGGCGGCGAACAGCGCCGTGGCAAGGTCGTTCCAGCTCCGCGCCTGCCCGGTGCCCAGGTTGAACAGCCCGCTCACCTCCGGGTGGTCGTGCAGCCACAGCATCACGTCCACGCAGTCGCCCACCCAGACGAAGTCGCGGACCTGCCCGCCATCGGCATAATCCGGCCGGTCGCTGGCGAACAGCCGGGCCGGCTCCCCGGCGACCAGTTGCGGGTACAGCTTGGCGACGACGCTGCGCATGTCGCCCTTGTGTCCCTCGTTGGGGCCATAGACGTTGAAGAACTTCAACCCTGCCCATTGCGGCGGCCGTCGGCCGCCCAGGGCCAGCCCCTGCGCTATCCGCCGGTCGAACAGATGCTTGGACCAGCCATAGGGGTTCAGGGGCCGCAAGCTCGCCAGCGACTCCGGCCGGGGATCATCGTCGAACCCGGCGGACCCGTCACCATAGGTGGCGGCGGACGAGGCATAGATGAACCGCGTCTCCGACCGGGCACACCACTCCCACAGGTCCAGGCTCAGGCGGAAATTGTTGGCGACGACGGCGTCCGCGTCCGTCTCCGTGGTGGCGGAGATGGCGCCCAGGTGGAACACGGCCGCGATCTCCCCCGCATGCCGCTCCAGGAAGGGGAACAGGGCCTCCGGCGTCAGCAGGTCCCACAGGGCGCGCTTGGCGATGTTGCGCCACTTGTTCTCGCTGCCCAGCCGGTCACAGACCACGATGGGCCCCAACCCCCGCCGCTCCAGCGCCGCCACCAGGTTCGACCCGATGAACCCGGCCCCGCCTGTCACCACCAACATTCCCGCACCTCTTGTCTGCCGGGCGGGATCATAGGGGGCGGAGGGCCTGGACGCCATGGGGTGCGGCGATTTCCGGTGCGGGACCGGCGCGGTCGGGCTTGGGGGTGGGGACGGTGCCGTTCAACACGGACGACATGGACCCGCTTCGCGGGACACGGACAGACACGGACCGCTGTGGGGCCCGATGGTGCGGGCCGGAGACCGCGGCGAAGCCGCAACCAAGCTTGGCCTTGTTTGTCGGCGATGCCGGGAATTAAACGATGGGTTCACTGCGGCTTCGCCGTGGGATGTCGGTGCGTGGTCGGCCGTGCGGCCCCCATAGGACCGTCCGTGTTTGTCCGTGTTGCCGCGAAGCGGCGTCCGCGTCGTCCGTGTTGAACGGCCCCACCGCCTGCCAAGCGCACGCCAGCCCTCATCCTGGGCCCCAAGACGCACCGTGGCATGCCAGCCTCCCACCCCCGCGACGCCACGGCCATGGACTCGTCCCCCCTCCCTACCCATAATGCCGCGCTTTCTGGCTGGAGTGGGACCGATGCAGGTCGAGAACAGGCTGTTGGATGACCTTGCCCGTGTGGCGACGGGGGCCGTGGGTGCCCTGACCGGGATTCGGACGGAGGTCGAGGGGCAGGTCCGCCAGCAGTTCGAGCGCATCCTGGCGCAGATGGACGTGCCCAGCCGGGAGGAGTTCGAGGCGGTGAAGGCCGTGGCCGCCCAGGCCCGCACCACCCAGGAGGAGCTGTCGGAGTCGCTGGCCACCGTCGCCGCCCTCCAGGCGGAGGTGTCGCGGCTCGAGTCCCTGCTGAAGATCCTGGCGGACAAGGCCGGGGTGGAGCTGCCGGCCCCCGCGGCCGCCCCGGCGCGGGACGCGGCGCCGGCTGACGGGGCCTTGAGCGACGGCGGCTGAAAGGCAGGCGGGGCAAGGCTTTCCGCCCCCCGCCCGGTCCGGTTCATGGAAAGGTAACGGGGCGCCCGGGAAAACCCGGTTGCGGCGGCTGTCCGGCTTCTGGCAGCGTATTCCTTGTAGCCCCGTGGTCCGAGCCCACCAGATATGGGTTTAAGAGAGAAAGTGGGCGCGGGCCCAGGAGGGGGAGAGGGGACCCCTTCCCACCGCGCGCGAGAGGAGGGCGCAGCATGACGGACATGACCGTCGAGACCTCGACGAACACCCACAACCCGCTCGACATGCTCGAGGAGATCGTGGTCGCCAATGAGTGGCCGTTCGAGCGCGTCAGCGAGGAGGAGATGGTGGTCGAGATCACCGGCCGCTGGTGCGACTACCGCCTGTTCTTCCTGTGGCAGACGGAAGTCAGCGCGATGCAGTTCTCCTGCCAGTTCGACATGAAGGTGCCCGGCGCCCGCAAGGCCGCGGTGAACGAGCTGCTGGGCGAGGTGAACGCCAAGATGTGGCTGGGCCACTTCGACGTGAACCCGGACGAGCATACGCCGATGTTCCGGCAGACCACCCTGCTGCGCGGCGCCCGCGCCGCCAGCGTGGAGCAGCTCGAGGACCTTGTGGACATCGCGCTGTCGGAGTGCGAGCGTTATTACCCCGCCTTCCAGTTCGTCATCTGGGGCGGCAAGACGGCGCAGGAGGCGGTCGCCGCCGCCATCCTGGACACGGTCGGAGAGGCCTGACATCCGCACACCGGACCCCGGCGCCGCGAGGGGGTGTGCGCCGGGGAGGAAGTGGGTCGAGATGAGCGCAGCTTTGTTGCTGGTCGGGTGCGGCAAGATGGGCGGGGCCATGCTTGCCGGGTGGGAGGCGGCCGGTGCCGCCGGCTCCGTCGTGGTGGTGGAGCCGCACAGCGTGCCCCAGGGCCTGCCGGCCCGGGCCACCGTGGTGAAGGACGCCGCGGAAATCCCCGCCGATTTCAAGCCGGACGCCGTGATCCTGGCTGTGAAGCCGCAGATGATGGATGCGGCCCTGCCGGCCTACCGGCGCTTCGCTGGCTCTGCCGTCTTCGTCTCCATTGCCGCTGGCAAGCCCATCGCCTATTTTGAGAAGCACCTGGGGGCGGGGGCGGCCATCGTCCGCGCCATGCCCAACACCCCCGCCGCCGTGGGCCGGGGCATCAGCGTCTGCATCGGCAACGCCGCCGCCAGCCAGCCGCAGAAGGACCTGGCCCAGCGCCTGCTCTCCGCCGTAGGGGAGGTCACCTGGACCACCGACGAATCGCACATGGACGCGGTGACCGCCGTTTCCGGCAGCGGCCCGGCCTATGTGTTCCTGCTGACGGAGGCCTTGGCCGCCGCCGGCATGGCCCAGGGCCTGCCCCAGGACTTGGCCGTGCGCCTCGCCCGCAGCACCGTCGCCGGGTCGGGGGAGCTGATGCGGCAGAGCTTCGAATCGGCCGAACAGCTCCGCCGCAACGTCACCAGCCCCAAGGGCACGACGGAGGCCGCCCTGGACGTGCTGATGGCGGAGGGCGGGTTGGTCCAGCTCCTGGGCCGGGCGGTGGACGCGGCCACCCGGCGCTCCCGCGAGCTGGCGGGGTGACCCCATGCCGGGCCCGCTCAGCCCCTCCGCCCAGAAGATCCAGGACCTGCTGAATGATGCCGGCCACCCCATCCATGTGGTGGAGTTCTCGGCCCTGACCCGCACGGCGGCGGAGGCCGCCTCGGTGATCGGCTGCGAGGTGGGCCAGATCGCCAAGTCCGTCATCTTCCGTACCCGGGACGGCAACCAGCCGGTCCTGGTGGTGGCCAGCGGGTCCAACCGGGTGAACGAGGCGGCGGTGGCCCGGCACCTGGCAGGGGTGCTGGGCGGCGACCGGCTGGCCAAGGCGGACGCGGACTTCGTGCGCAGCCGCACCGGCTATCCCATCGGCGGCGTGCCGCCCTTGGGTCATGAGGTGCCGCCCCTGGCCGTGCTGTTCGACCGGGACTTGCTGGAGCACGGCACCGTCTGGGCCGCGGCCGGCACGCCCAACACCGTCTTCCCCATCGCCCCCGGCAGCCTACGGGACCTGATCGGCGCCACGGTGGAGACGGTGACTTAAGGTGGGCTCACGCCCGGCGGGAACTCACTGACGCATGGGAATGGCCGGGGACCCCTCGCCACACCATCTTGTTCAGCACTGGAACGTGGGTGTGGAGACCGGAATGGCGAAGAAGGCGGACAACGCTCGCAAGGTGATCGACGCGGCCCTGGAACTGGCGGCGGAGCAGGGCTGGCGCAACACCAGCCTGGCCGCCGTGGCCCAGCGCGCCGGCCTGTCCCTGGCGGAGGTCTATCGCCACTTCCCCGGCCGTACCGCCATCCTGGAGGGGCTGGCCCGGCAAGTGGATGCGGCCGTGCTGTCCGGCGGGGAGCCGGACATGGAGGAGCGGCCGCGGGACCGGCTGTTCGACGTGCTGATGCGCCGTTTCGACGCGCTCGCCCCCTACAAGCCCGGCCTGCGGGTGATCTGGGAGGAGACGAGGCGCAACCCGCTGCCCGGCCTCGCCACCGCCGCCCAGCTCCGCCGCTCCATGGCCTGGATGCTGGAGGCCGCCGGCCTGTCCGCGCCGGGCTTCCGGGGATTGTTGCTTTCCAAGGGCTTGACGGCCGTCTGGGTCGCCACCCTGCGCACCTGGTTCGAGGATGACAGCGAGGACCTGGCCCGGACCATGGCCGCCCTGGACGCCAACCTCCGCCGGGCGGAGGAGGTCTGGAACAGCCTGCCCGGCCGCCGCGCGCCCACTGCGGACACCGCCGAAGCCGCCGTTCCATAAGTCGACGCTTTTGTGCGGTGCACAAAAACTATTGACGAAAAAACAGGCAGCCCCCATTATCTCGACCAGTTATGTTGCGGCGCAACAAACGGGGTAACCCGGTCGCGCGCCGTGGCCTTCGCCGAAACGTCTTTGTCATCAGGGGAAACGACCATGGCTGCCAAGAACCCGTTCCTGGACTTCGACCCGACCAAGTTCTTCGACCCCACCAAGTTCACCGAGATGGCCAAGGGCTTCGGCGACTTCAAAGTCCCCGGCATGGACGTGGAGTCCCTGCTGGCCTCCCAGCGCCGCAACATCGAGGCGCTGACCGCCGCCAACCAGCTGGCCGCCGAGGGCTTCCAGGCCGTCCTGCGCCGTCAGGCCGAGATCCTGCGCCAGACCATGGAGGAGAGCTCTTCCATGGTGTCCGAGCTGATGGCCGCCGGCACGCCCGAGGACAAGGTCGCCAAGCAGGCCGAGCTGGTGAAGGTCGCCTTCGAGAAGGCCATCGCCAACATGAAGGAACTGGCTGAGATCGTCGCCAAGTCCAACAGCGAGGCCGCCGAGGTCCTCTCCGGCCGCGTGAAGGAGAGCATCGAGGAAGTCAAGGCGCAGCTCGCCAAGATCACCCCGAAGAAGTAAGCGCCGGGCATCACGCCTGACGCCGGAAGGGCCGCCCTGGCGACGGGGCGGCCCTTTTTGTTTCAGGGCCTCACACCGGCAGCCGCACCACCGCCCGCAATCCCCCCCGCGGGCTGTCCTCCAGCACCACGTCGCCGCCATGCCGCCGTGCCGCGTCGCGGGCGATGGTCAGGCCCAGGCCGACGCCGCCCGTCTCCGGGTTGCGGGACGGGTCCAGCCGCTGGAAGGGGCGGAACACCGCCTCCCGCTGGGTCGGGGGATGCCCGGCCCGTCATCGTCCACCACCACCTCCCAGGCCCCTGGCGCCGGCCGCAGGGTGACCCAGGCCTGGCGGCCATAGCGCAGGGCGTTGCCCACCAGGTTGGCCAGGCAGCGTTTCAACGTGGCGGGCAGCAGGGGCAGCACCACCTCGTCCTCCGCGGCGGGGCCTAGGTCCAGCGCCACGGTCCCGCCCTCCCGCCGGGCGTTGCCCGCCACCTCCTGCAACAGGCTGCCCAGCTCCACCGGCTGGGGCGCCTCGCCGCCCTCGCCGCGGGCGAAGGCCAGATAGCCCTCCACCATCGTCTCCATGTCCGCCACGTCGGCCTTCAGCTCCTCCACCTCCGGGTGGTCGGGCAGCATGGCCAGCTGCAGCTTCATGCGGGTAAGAGGGGTGCGGAGGTCGTGGCTGACCCCGGCCAGCATCTCCGTCCGCTGGCGGATCTGGCGGCGGATGCGCTCCCGCATCACCAGGAAGGCGTGGGCCGCCTGCCGCACCTCCAACGCGCCCTCCGGCTTGAACTCGGGCGTGTCGCGCCCCTTGCCGAAGGCATCCGCGGCCACGGCCAGCCGGCGGATGGGGCGGATCTGGTTGCGCATGAACAGGATGGCCACGGTGAACAGCACCAGCTGGCTGCCGATCATCCACAGGATGAACAGGTAGCTGGTGAAGCTGAACAGCCGCCGCTCCGGCGACAGCACGGACAGCACCCCGTCCGGCATCTGCACCCGGATCTCGATCCACTCATGGGCCACGTTGGTGTCCAGCCACCAGGGCCGCCGCACCCGCTCGTCCAGGGCCTTGGCCAGGGTTGTCTCCAGGATGCCGCGCAGCCGCTGCCGCCCCTCAGGCAGGCGCTCCCCGGGGCTGAAGGTCACCAATATGTCCATGGTCCGGGCCGCGGCCACGAACACGCCGTTGCGCCCTTCCTCGCCGGCGGTGCGGTCCATCTGGTCGATGACCATGGCGATCTCCCCCGCCACGCCGAAGGCCAGGCGGTTGGTCATGGTCTCCCAGTGCCGGTCATAGAAGACGAATGTGGCGATGGCCTGGGCCAGGACGACGGGCGTCATCATGATCATCAGCGACCGGCCGAACAGGGTGCGCGGCAGGAAGCGCTTCACCCAGCGGAACGGCCGGGGCCGCCGCTGCCAGGCGGTGGGCGGTCGGGATAGGGCGTCCGGCAGGGCCATGGGTCAGGGTCCCCCCGTCAGTCCGGCCGCAGCACATAGCCCTCGCCGCGCACGGTCTGGAGGTAGCGGGGCTCCCGCGGGTCCTCCTCCAGCTTGCGGCGCAGGCGGGTCACCTGCACGTCGATGGTGCGCTCGTTTGCGGCGTCGGCGCCTGCCATCTCCACCAGCCGCTCCCGGGTGAAGACCGCGCCCGGCTCCGCCGCCAGCGCCTTCAGCAAGCCCGCCTCGGCGCTGGTCAGCCGCACCGTCTCCTCCGGCGCGCGCAGCTCCTCCCGCACCGGGTCGAACACCCAACGGCCCAGGCGTATCTCGCTGGGCGCGGGGGCCGCCGGCTTGGGCAGGCGGCGCAGGATGGCGTTCAGCCGCAGCACCAGCTCCCGCGGCTCGAACGGCTTGGCCAGGTAATCGTCCGCCCCGGCCTCCAGCCCGGCGATGCGGTCCCCCGGGTCGCCGCGGGCGGTCAGCAGCAGCACCGGCACCCGCGGGCCGGCGGACAGGGACCGGCACAGCTCCAGCCCGCTCTCCCCCGGCATCATCACGTCCAGCACCAGCAGGTCGAAGGCCAGGGACGACAGCTTGGCCCGCGCGTCCGCGGCGTCGCTGGCCGTGCTCACCAGGAACCCGTTCTGGGTGAGGTAGCGGCGCAGGGCCTCCCGCAGGCGGGTGTCGTCATCCACGACCAGGATATGGGGCAGCTCTTCCGTCATGGGACGGAGCTTAGCAGAACCGGCCCGGCCGCGGCACTGGCCGCGCGTCCGGCGCTCGCGACCCTTGTTGCCTGCATTCGCATGCCTCTCTTGTGCGCATGCGAAGGTCACAAGGTTTACAGGGGCAAGCCCCTTGGGTATGGTGCGCGCGCTTTTGTGACGGTTCGGCGACACCTGCCAGCCCAGAGGGGCCGCGGGGCCGGGCCGCCCCGACCACCCCAGACGACGGGCCCGCCCCCATGAAGCTGATCGCCGGCAACAGCAACAGGCCGCTGGCCGAGGCCATCTCCACCTGCCTGGAGATCCCCCTGACGCGGGCCCTGATCCGCCGGTTCGCGGACGCCGAGGTGTTCGTGGAGATCCAGGAGAATGTCCGCGGCGAGGACGTGTTCCTGCTGCAGTCCACCTCCGCCCCGGCAAACGACCATTTGATGGAGTTGCTGGTCACCATCGACGCCCTGCGCCGCGGCTCTGCCCGGCGCATCACGGCGGTGATCCCGTACTACGGCTATGCCCGCCAGGACCGCAAGACCGGCCCCCGCACCCCCATCTCCGCCAAGCTGGTGGCGAATCTGCTGACCACCGCCGGGGCCAACCGGGTGCTGACCATGGATCTGCATGCCGGGCAGATCCAGGGCTTCTTCGACATCCCCGTGGACAATCTGGTGGCCGCCCCGGTCTTCACCAAGGACATCCAGGCCGCCCTGCCCGGCGGCAACCTGATGGTGGTCAGCCCCGACGTGGGCGGCGTGGTGCGCGCCCGTGCCATCGCCAAGCGCATCGACGCGGACCTGGCCATCATCGACAAGCGGCGTGAGCGGGCCGGCGTGTCGGAGGTGATGAACGTCATCGGTGACGTGACGGGCCGCGACTGCATCCTGATCGACGACATCGTGGACAGCGCCGGCACCCTGTGCAACGCCGCCGTGGCGCTGAAGGAGCGGGGCGCCCGCTCGGTCCGGGCCTATGTCACCCACGGGGTGCTGTCCGGCGGTGCCGTGAAGCGCGTCAGCGAGAGCCCGCTGGACGAGCTGGTCACCACCGACAGCATCCAGGCCACCAAGGACGTGGCGGAGGCCCGCAACATCCGCCAGCTCTCCATCGCCCGCCTGATCGCCGACGCCGTCGAGCGCATCAGCAACGAGCGGTCGGTGTCCAGCCTGTTCGATTGAGCTTTTCCTGTTCCCTCAAGCGCCGGGCGCGGGCACGGGCCCGCGGGCCGGCGGTCGCCGGCCTCCTGCGGCCAACCATGTTGGCCGCAGGCTTCCCGGACCTTGACTTCCCGCGCGGTTTCGCCTACACGCGCGCATCGGTTTTGCGGGCGGGCAGCACCCCTGGAGGCTGCCGCCCATTCCGGGCCCGGGGACCATCATCCCCCGGGCCCTTTGTCGTTGAGGAGAACACCCATGACTGAGATCATCACGCTCGCCGCCGAGGCGCGTGACCGGGCCGGAAAGGGGACCGCCCGGTCCACCCGTCGCGAAGGCCGCATCCCGGCAGTCATCTACGGCAACAAGGAGAAGCCGGTGATGATTTCCTTGGACTTCAACAAGTTCAACAAGGAAATCCACCGCAAGGGCTTCTTCACCCACCTGTTCGACATCACGCTTGGCGACGCCACGCACCGCGTGCTGCCCCGTGACGTGCAGCTGGACCCGGTGACCGACCGCCCGATCCATGCGGACTTCCTGCGCGTGTCCGAGACCACCGAGATCGTCGTGAAGATCCCGGTGGAGTTCGTCGGCAACGACCAGTGCCCCGGCCTGAAGAAGGGCGGCGTGCTGAACATCGTCCGCCACGAGATCGAGGTGACCTGCCGCGCCGCCGCGATCCCGGAGAAGATCACCGTGAACCTGGCGGGCGTGGACGTGGGTGCCTCCATCCACATCTCCGCCGTGACCCTGCCGGAGAACGTGCGGCCGACCATCACCGACCGCGACTTCACCGTGGCCACCATCGCCGCCCCCTCGGGCTCGGCGGAGGATTCCGCCGCGGCCTGATCCGGGTCGTGGCAGTGTCTGGGGTGGCGCCTTGCCATCCCGCATCGACGGCACGGGGGCCCCACCCCCGTGCCGTTCGTGTTTGTGGGATAAGCTTCAAGATCGAGGTGAGGGGTCATGCGGCTGGTCGTCGGCCTGGGCAACCCGGGCCCGGAATATGAGCGCCACCGGCACAATGTCGGCTTCATGGCCGTGGACGAGCTGCACCGCCGCTACGGCACCGCCCCCTGGCGCAAGCGCTTCCAGGGGCTGGTGGCAGAGGGGAGCATCAACGGGGAGAAGCTGTACCTGCTGAAGCCCCAGACCTTCATGAACCTGTCCGGCCAATCGGTGGGGGAGGCGCTGCGGTTCTACAAGCTGATCCCGGAGCAGCTCATCGTCTTCCATGACGAGCTGGACGTGGCCGCGGGCAAGGTCCGGGTCAAGCAGGGCGGCGGCCATGGCGGCCACAACGGCCTGCGTTCCATCGACGAGCATGTGGGCAAGGATTACTGGCGCGTGCGCGTCGGCATCGGCCACCCCGGGTCGAAGGAACAGGTCCATGGCTGGGTCCTGTCCAACTTCGCCAAGGCGGACGAGGCGTGGCTGCCCGCCCTGCTGGACGCCCTGTCCAAGGAATTCCCCCTGATGGCAAAGGGCGATGCCGAGAAATACGCCAGCCGCATCGCCCACCTGACCGCCCCGCCGAAGCCGCCCAAGCCGGTGAAGGAAGGACCCAGGGGTGAGGGGGTGGGGTAAGTTGATCTTTCTGCGTTAGGCCTGCGTAATCCCGTAGGGTCCGGTGCTCCGTCCCAGCCATCGCGAAGGTGGCTGCGTGCGTGGGGAAAACGGATTCTAACGGATCAGAACGGATGAAAACGGATCGCGTTTCGCTTGATCCTGAGACCCAGGACCTCACCGCCACCATCATCGGTGGCGCCATGAAGGTTTCCAATGCCCTCGGGCATGGTTTTCTGGAGGCGGTCTACCGGAAAGCCATGCTGGTAGAGTTGGGGCGGCGAGGTTTGTCAGCAACCGCGCATGTGCCGTTCAAGGTTCGCTATGAAGGAACAGTCGTTGGCGACTACGTCGCCGATCTGGTCGTGGAAAAACGGGTGATCGTGGAATTGAAGGCTGTTTCCACGCTGCTACCAGAACATAAAGCGCAAGTGATCAATTACCTACGCGCCAGCGGCTTGCACATCGGGTTGCTGTTCAACTTTGGCAGTTCAGAGCTTGAGTACAAACGCCTTATCTACTGAACCATTCCGTTAAAATCCGTTCTGATCCGTTCAAATCCGTTTTCCCAACACAGGCCGGGAGCAGGCCGCCCATTCCAAAAGAGCCCCCCGGTTCAAGCCATCACGTCCAACAACGTCCCCAAACTCTGGTCGGCCAGCTTGATCACGGCCGCGCTCACCTCTGCCGCCAGGGCGGATTGGGAGAGGGAGACGATGACCTCGGGGTCCAGGCTGCCGCCGGCGATCTGGGTGGCGGCGTCGGAGGTGGCTTCCTGGGCGCGTTGGAAGCCCTGGATGCCGATGGCGAGGGGGGATTGGGCGGTGGCGGCGATGCTGCTCATAAGGGGTAGCGTAGCACGGGGCGGGGCCCGGCGCACCGGGGGATTGCGGCCAGGCTGGACGTGCCCAATCTTTCGGCCAGGGCTGGACGGCGGGAGGACGTTGGCGTGCGGCGGGGGATGATGGTGGCGCTTGGCGCGATGGTGCTGGCGGGTGGAGGGGTGCAGGCGCAGGACCGGCCGGCGGACTTGGCGCGGCTGTTGGCGGGGAGCTATGACAACCCGGCCCAGTGGGAGGACGGGGGCAGGTCGCGACCGGGCCAGGGGGCTGGGCACCTGCGGATGAACGCCCGGGTGGTGCCGCTGCCGGACGGGGCCTTGGTGGACGGGACGGCGCTGTATATCCAGCAGATCCAGGACAACTTCGCCCCCCATGTGTACCGGCAGGCGGTGCTGGTGTTGAGGCAAGCGGGCGGGTCGGTGCTGATGGAGCAGTTGCGGCTGAGGGAACCGGACCGCTGGCTGGACGCGGATGCCGCCACGCTGGCGACGCTGGGGGAGCGGGACCTGTTGCCCGCGGAGCCCGGCTGTGATCTGGCCTGGCGGCGGACGGGCGCGGCCTGGGTGGGGGAGATGGCGCCGGGGACCTGCCGGGTGGAGGCAACTTGGCTGGGCACGACGCTGACCCGGCATGAGCGTTGGACCGTGGACCCCAGCAACCTGACCCACCTGGACCGGACCACCAAGGCGGACGGGACAGTGTTCGAGCAGACGCCCACCGGCACCCCCTACCGGCTGGCGCGGCTTTCCGGCGGCTAGGGTGTGGGGTGCGGCGATTGCGGGGTGCGGGGCCTGGGCCTGTCGGCTATCGTCCATCGCGGAGGTGACAGATGGGTGACATGGTGGCCGGGCTGGCGGAAGAGATGGAGGCGATGGGTCGGCGGGCCCGCGCCGCGGCAAGCGTGTTGGCGGTGACGCCGACCGAAGTGAAGGACGCGGCCCTGCGCGCGGCGGCCGCGGCCATCCGGGCGAACCTGTCGGACATCCTGGCGGCCAACGAGAAGGACATGGTGGCAGCCCGGGACAAGGGCCTGTCCCCTGCCCTGCTGGACCGTCTGCTGCTGGACCCGAAGCGGGTCGAGTCCATGGCCAGGGGGCTGGAGGACATCGCCGAGCGGGCGGACCCGGTGGGCGCCGTGCTGGAGGATTGGACCCGGCCCAACGGCCTGCGCATCCAGAAGGTGCGGGTGCCCCTGGGCGTCATCGCCATCATCTATGAGAGCCGGCCCAACGTCACGGCGGATGCAGGGGGCCTGTGCCTGAAATCGGGCAACGCCGCCATCCTGCGCGGCGGGTCGGAGAGCTTCCACAGCAGCCGCGCCATCCTGGCCTGCCTGCACCAGGGCCTTCGTGCCGCCGGCCTGCCGGAGGATGCCGTCCAGTCCGTGCCCACCACCGACCGGGCCGCCGTGGGCCACCTTCTGGGCATGACGGCCCATGTGGACGTGGTGATCCCCCGTGGCGGCAAGTCCCTGACGTCCCGCGTGGCGGCGGAGAGCCGGGTGCCGGTGATCTATCACCTGGACGGCATCTGCCACACCTATGTGGACCGGGCGGCGGACCCGGCGAAGGCGTTGGCGGTGACCTTCAACGCCAAGATGCGCCGGACCGGCATCTGCGGGGCGACGGAGACGCTGCTGGTGGACCGGCCTGTCCTGTCCACCCACCTGCCCGCCATCCTGGACAAGCTGATCGCCGCCGGCTGCGAGGTCCGCGGCGACACAGAGGTGCAAGCGCTGGATAACCGGGTCAAGGCGGCGAGCGACGAGGACTGGGACACGGAGTACCTGGACGCCATCCTGTCCGTGAAGGTGGTGGACGGGGTGGACGGCGCCATCGATCACATCGCCCGCCATTCCAGCCACCACACCGACAGCATCATCACCGAGGACCCCGCCACGGCGGAGCGGTTCCTGTCCCGGGTGGACAGCGGCATCGTGCTGTGGAACGCCAGCACCCAGTTCGCCGACGGGGGCGAGTTCGGCTTCGGGGCGGAGATCGGCATCAGCACAGGCAAGCTGCATGCCCGAGGGCCCGTGGGCGCCGACCAGCTGACCAGCTACAAGTACGTGGTCCGCGGCGACGGGCAGGTACGGCCGTGAGGGCCGCATGACCCGGTCGCTCCCCCGCCCCCTGGCCGGAAAGCTGTGGGACGGGATGGTGGTGGGCCTGCTGGGCGGGTCCTTCAACCCGGCCCATGGGGGCCACCGGTTCATGAGTCTGCAGGCCCTGCGCCATCTTGGCCTGGACCAGGTCTGGTGGCTGGTCAGCCCGCAGAACCCGTTGAAGGCGGCCACCGGCATGGCCGACCTGTCCACGCGCCTGCGTACGGCCCGCGCCCGGGCATCCCACCCGCGTATCGTCGTGACGGACATCGAGCGGGAGTTGGGAACCCGTTTCACCGCCGAGACGTTGGGGGAACTGACGCGGCGGTTCCCGCGCACCCGGTTCGTCTGGCTGATGGGGGCTGACAACCTGTCCCAGATCCCCCGCTGGAAAGACTGGACCGGAATATTCGGGATGGTGCCCGTTGCAGTCTTCCCCCGCCGTCCCTATTCTATCGGGGCGCTGGGCGGCAAGGCTGCCCGACGCTTCGCCCGGGCACGGGTGGGGGCGGCCAAGGCGCAGGCCCTGCCGACGATGGAACCGCCGGCCTGGACCTTCATCGGTGGACCGCTGCATCCCGCCTCTGCCACGGATATCCGTGCGCGGGGCGATTCGCTTGCCTGGGTTGCGGGCGATCGTGATGCGGCGGACAGAGTTTGATTGTATCCCAGTGCCAAGAACCCAGGCGTACACGAGACAAGGACCAGAGGTGACCACCATCACTACCGCCGCCCCCAACGGCGCCACCGGGCCGCAGGCCGCGCCCATCCCGGCGCCCACCGCCAATGATCCCGACATGCCCGCGCGCATCCGGGACCTGATCCTGCAGAGCCTGGACGAGGACAAGGCCGAGGACACGGTCCTGATCGACCTGCAGGGGAAGACCAGCTTCGCCGATTACATGGTGGTGACGTCAGGCCGCTCCGCCCGCCAGGTGGGCGCCATGGCCGACCACCTGCTGCGCAAGCTGAAGGACCTCGGCCTGTCCGGCCTGGACGCGGAAGGCCTGCCACAGGCCGACTGGGTGCTGGTGGATGCCGGCGACGTGATCGTCCACCTGTTCCGGCCGGAGGTGCGCGCCTTCTACAACATCGAGAAGATGTGGGGCGTGGAGCCGCCGCCATCGGTGGCGCTCGCTGCCAGCATGGCCGACGCCTCGCCCTACGAGCCCTCCTGACCGGGGGCCTGCGGGACCATGCGCCTCTGGCTGGCCGCCGTCGGCCGGGCCCGGCCGGGTCCCGCGCGCGACCTGTTCGAGGAGTACAGGGGCCGCATGTCCTGGCCCCTGACCCTGAAGGAGGTCGAGACGAAGAAGCGGGTGGAAGGGGAGGAGTTGAAGCGGCTTGAGGCCGAGCTTCTCCTGTCCGCCATCCCCGACGGGGCCACCCTGGTGGCCCTGGATGAGCGGGGCAAGGTCTTCCCGTCGGAGGAGTTCGCCCGCAAGGTCGGCACCTGGCGCGACGGCGGGGTGCAGGACCTGGCCTTCGTCATCGGCGGGGCCGACGGGCTGGCGGAGGAGGTGCGGCGGCGGGCCGCCTTGGTCCTCGCCTTCGGCCCCATGACCTGGCCGCACATGCTGGTCCGCGGCATGCTGGCGGAACAACTGTACCGGGCCCAGCAAATCCTCGCCGGGCACCCTTACCACCGGGCCTGACATCAATACTTGCCCTGGCGTGGGAAGCTTGCGGCCTTCGTTTCACGGCCGCAATCGAAACCGGTACCGGCGCGGGCCGGGCTGGCGCTAATCTCCCTGTGACAGACGCCCTCTCGTCGCGGGAGATTGACCATGATCCTTCGGACCCTGCTGCTGGCCGGCATTGCCGCCACCGTCCCCCTGGCTGCCATGGCCGCCGGCGGCACCCGTTCCCTGGACAGCGTCGGGCCCAGCGTCGTGATCGGCTTGTCGGACACGGCCCTGTGCGTGATGGAGACCCAGCGGGACAACATCTCCGAAGCCTATTACTGGTGCGACCGGGCCATCCGCCGGGCCGAGAGCAGCATCGACGAGCGCTCTGTCGCCTACATGCACCGGGGGGTTGTCCACCTGAAGACCCATGACATCCAGGCCGCCATCAAGGACCTGGACAAGTCCATCGAGCTGACGCCGCACTATGGCGACGCCCATTTCAACAAGGCCAACGCCCTGTTCGCCCTTGGCCGCTACCAGGACGCGGTGGACTGCTACGGCCAAGCCCTGGCGAACAATCCTACCACCCCCGACCTGGCCCACTACAACCGCGGCAAGGCCTATGAAAGGCTGGGCAAGGGCGACCTCGCCAAGACCGACATGCAGCAGGCCATGGCCCTGATGCCGGAAGACAGCCCCCTGGTGGCACGTTTGGGCAAGAGACCCTGACGGAACCCCGCCCGGGGGCAAAGTCCCCGCCCCGGACGCGGGCCAGACGCCCGGCGGCCCCGCCCGAGCCGCCGGGCGTCAGCTTTTCTGGGAGGACGCGGGGCGCCGATAGCCCAATCGCCAGCAAGGCGGCAATGGGGTCGATAAACAGGAGCAGTGATGACGGGATAACCAGTGATGACAGTGATGGGTCGCTGCCCGTCAGGCCGTAGCGCCCATGGCCAGTTTGATCTTGGAACGCAGAGGACGCAGATGGCCGCAGAGGACACAGAGGGTTTGAGGCCTCGGTTCTGTCGGGCCCGGACGTCGGCGGACCTACAGATCAAGCGCCGCAGGCACCATGCCTTATAAAAGAACCGGCTTCATTGCCAAACCGAACCCATCACTGTCATCACCGGCCATCCCTGTCATCACTGTTACAGTAAGTACCTCTGGGTTCTCTGCGGCCATCTGTGTCCTCTGCGTTCAGAAGACAAGTCAGCAACCGCATCAACGCCGGGCAGGTGCCGCCAAGGGCCGGACCTCACTCCTGGCAATCCGGTCACGTGCCTTAGCCGCCAATCCGGCCAGCACGCCCGGCGACTTGGCAAAGCGCTCGGCCCAGCCCTTCTCAGCCTCCACCTGCTCGAGCATGGAGGCGGCGATCGCCTCCTGAACATCGTCGGGGAGGCGGGACACTTCAGAGATGGCGCGGTCGAGGAGCGGGTTCATGGGTGGCAAGATATATCTTCCTTCCCCATCAGGAAAGCCCATGCCCCTCACCGGTCCGCCTGACGGTTCACCACGGCGGTCACCGGGGCCAGGACGATGCCGCGGTCCCTCAGGGTGGCGCTCCAGGCGGCCAAGCGGTCGATGCTGACGGGGTTGGCGGCTTCGGCGAAGCCCACGGCCACGCCGTTGGCCTTGGCCAGGCGCTCCAGTTCGGCGAGCTGGGCATCGATGCCGTTGGGGCTGGCGACCCGGTCCACCTGCAGGTCGCTGACCGCGCGGGGCAGGCCCAGGCGCGTGGCGATGCGGGTGGCCTGGCTTTCCGCCACCTGCCAGAGGTCCAGGTACAACACGCCGCGGCGCTGGAGTTGGGACAGGACCGGGGTCAGGCTGGCGGATTGGGTCAGGAAGCGGGTGCCGGTGTCGGTGCGGCTGGTCAGGCCGACATAGCCGGTGGCGGAGGCCATCACGTCTTCCAGCCGGCGCAGGTTCTCCTCATCCGACAGGCGGGTCAGCAGGGTGCCTCGGCCGGGGTCGTTGCGGGGATAGCCCAGGGGCTCCATGGGCACGGACAGCAGCACCTCGTGCCCGTCCTTCCGGGCGGCGTCCACCCGTTCCTGCAACCCGGGCAGGCCCGGGATGAAGGCGAAGGTCACGGCGCCGGGCAGGCGGGCCACCGCGTTCTCCGTCGCCGCGTCGGACAGGCCCAGCTCCGTCACCACGATGGCGATGCGCGGGCGGGGATCGTCCTGCGGGAAGGGCCGGGCATAGGCCTGCCAGGGCTTGGTCCCGTCCGCCCCCACCTTGGGCAGAAGGCCCGGACGGCCCCGCTCCAGCAACGCGTCCTGGCGGGAGGGCGCCAGCTCCACCGGCAGGTCCACCGGGTCCACGGGGGCGGCCTCCGGCGGCACCGCGTCGGGAAAACGCTTGCTGCCGTCGGGCAGCAGAACGGGCACCTGGCCCGACGGCTCCCCCACCCGCGCAAGGGTGGCCGCGGTATGCGGCGCCCGGATGGCAAGCCACCCGGCCGTGCCCGCCACCGTCAGCGCGACGGCAGCGGCGGCCACGGGAAAGGCCAGCGCCTTCCTGTCCACCGTCCGCCGCGGCGGGTCGGCGAACGGGTCGGCCACGGTGAAGCCGTCCGCCCCCTTGGGCTTGCGCTTGAACGGCAGGGGGAGTTTCAGGCCGCGCAGCCACCCGGCCTTGCCGCCGGGCGCGCCCTCCCCACCCGCGCCGCCCGCCACGCCGAAGCGGGCGGCCAGCACGGCGGCGCTGCCGGCGGGGGTTGCCCCCTCCGGCAGTTCCCCGTCAGGGGCGGCGGCCTTCTTGGACCGGAACTGGAAACGCGCCACGATCGCCTACGCCGCCTTCCCGTCAGTTCGTGTGCTTGGCGCCGGCGAACAGCGACACGCCGCGCAGCAGGTCCAGCGCCCGGGCGAGCTGGTAGTCGAAGGGCTGCTCCCCGTTGGCACCGGGGGCGGTGGCGGTGGGCTGCTGCGGCGCCTGGGGGGCCGAGACCTCACCCGCACCCGGCGTGCCGGTGCCGGCGGGTGGGGCGGCCGGGGTGGTGGGGGTGCCGGAGACGTTCGGCTGGGTCGCGTTGCGCTGCGCGTTGGCGTCGGTGTTGCGCAGGGCATGCGGCAGGTCCGCCTCCCGCCGGCGCTGGGCCTGGGCGATCTGCTCCACCTTGGCGGGCTGCACCTCGATGTCCGGGGTGATGCCGAGCTGCTGGATGGAGCGGCCGGCCGGGGTGTAATAGCGGGCCGTGGTCAGCCGCATGGCCCCGGCGTCGCCGGACAGCGGGATGATGGTCTGGACCGAGCCCTTGCCGAAGCTCTGGGTGCCCAGGACGATGGCGCGCTTGTGGTCCTGCAGGGCGCCGGCCACGATTTCCGACGCCGATGCCGAGCCGCCGTTGATCAGCACCACGATGGGCAGGCCGCCCGCGGCGTCGCCCGCCTTGGCGTTGTAGCGCTCCCCGTCCTTGGGGTCGCGGCCGCGGGTGGAGACGATCTCCCCCCGCTCCAGGAAGGTGTCGGAGACGCTGATCGCCTGGTCCAGCAGGCCGCCGGGGTTGTTGCGCATGTCCAGCACATAGCCGATCAGCTTGCCGCCCAGCTTTTCCTGGATAGCCTTGATGGCCTTGTCCAGGCCCGGCTGGGTCTGCTCGTTGAAGCCGCTGATGCGGATGTAGCCGACATTGTCCTCCACCCGGTAGCGGACGGACTGCACCTTCACCACGGCGCGGGCCAGCTTGATCTCGATGGGTTCCTGCACGCCCTGGCGGCGGATGGTGACCTTGATCTCGCTGCCCACGGGGCCGCGCATCTTCTCCACCGCCTCGTTCAGGGTGAGGCCGACGATCTGCTCGTCGTTCAGGTGGGTGATGAAGTCGCCGGGCTGCACGCCGGCACGGAAGGCGGGCGTGTCGTCGATGGGGGAGACGACCTTGACGACGCCGTTCTCCTGCGTGACCTCTATGCCCAGGCCGCCGAACTCACCCCGGGTCTGCACCCGCATGTCGGCGAAGTGCTTCTTGTCCATGAAGCTGGAGTGCGGGTCGAGCGAGGTCAGCATGCCGTTGATGGCCGCCTCGATCAGCTGCTGGTCGGAGACCTGCTCCACATATTCGGACCGCACCCGCTCGAACACGTCGGCGAACAGGTCGAGCTGCTTGTAGGTGTCCGACTTCACCGGCTGCTTCGCCTGGGCGAAGGACGCGGCGGGGGCCAGGACCAGCAGGGCGGCGGTGGCGACCGTGGAGAAAAGCTTCGTCATGTTCAACCTTGTCCTTTGCCGTCGGGGGCCGCGAGGCCACGCAGGGGGTTGATCGGCTGACCCGCCCGTCGCAGCTCGAAATACATCGTGGGCGTCCCCTCCTTGGCCAGGCTACCCACGGGTTCACCGGTCAGCACGCGCTGACCCACCTGCGCATCGATCTTTCCCAAGCCTGCCAGCAGGGAATGATATCCATGCGCGTGTTCCAGGATCAAGATCAGCCCGTAGCCCTTGAAGGGCCCCGCGAACATCACCGACCCGTCATAGGGGGCGACGACCGGCCCGCCGGCCCGCCCCTTCAGCGTCAGGCCGCGGCTGGTGGTGCCCAGCTCGTCCTGCTCCCCATAGCGGGTGACGACATCGCCGCCCACCGGGAATTCCATGCCGCCCAGCCGGGGCAGGCCCTTGCCGGTGCCCAGGGCCGCGACCCGGTCCTTGGCCTTGCGCTCCCGCTCCGCCTCGGCCGCCGCCCGCCGCGCCGCCTCAGCCGCCTTCTGGCGGGCCTCGGCCTCCTTGCGCTGGGTCTCCAGCTTCTCCAGCAGGTCCTTCAGGTCCGAGGCCCGCGTCGCGAGCTGGGCCACCTGCCTCGTCACCTTGTCCCGCTCCGCGTCGGTGGCGCGGGACAGTTCCTCCCGCCGGGACACCAGGCCGCGGATATCGTCCTGCCGCTTGGCCAGGGTGGCGGCGGAGGCCTCCACCACGCCGCGCTGGCGGGCGAGATCCTGCCGCAGGGCGGCCAGCCCCTCCAGCTCCTTGGCCAGGGCGTCGGCGCGGTCGCGCAGCTCCGGCACGGCGGCGCGCAGCAGCAAGGCGCTCTTCACCGTGTCCGCCGGCGGCTGGGGCCGGGCCAGCAGCACCTCCGGC
The DNA here is from genome assembly GCF_012913305.1 of Aerophototrophica crusticola. Lineage (NCBI taxonomy): Bacteria > Pseudomonadati > Pseudomonadota > Alphaproteobacteria > Rhodospirillales > Rhodospirillaceae > Aerophototrophica > Aerophototrophica crusticola. The sequence goes on from NZ_CP051775.1 coordinate 2,144,075, forward strand.
GGCAGGCGCGACAGCCGTTGCAGGGCGCCCAGCAGCTCCGCCAGGGCGGCTCGGTCGGCGTCGATCCGGGCCACCCGCTCGCCCTCCTGCCGGGACAGGTCGGCCAGGGCCTGCTCCAGCCGGGCCAGTTCCTGCTCCTGCGCGCGGGCCTGCTCCGCGGACTGGATCAGGCGGGCGCGCAGCTCCACCAGCTCCCGCTCCAGCGCCTCCGCCTGGGCATCCAGCTCCTTCTGGCGGGCGGTGCCCTGCTCCAGGTTCCGCTCCACCTCCCGCAACTTCTGGCCGGCCGCGGCGGGGTCGGACGGGGCAGTGCCCTGCGCCGCGGCCGGGAGGGCCGGGGCGAGCGCCAGCAGCGACCCGATCAGGGCGGCCGCCACCGCCGTGGCGGCGGTTATGGCGCGGGGGGCGGGCGGCATGGGCGGGGCGGTCTTCCTCCGGCTACGTCACGAAATCGCGGGCCATGTGGGCACGGGCGCCCGCACATCCCAGGGGTGATACTAGGGCGCGGCAAGCCGTCCGTCGATGCCGCTCCGGGACCCGGCCGCGGGTCCGCTTGTCCGTGACCTGTTTGGCACCCCCATCAAGCGACCGGTTTGGTTAACGGGAGCTTTCCCGCCGCCCCGCCGACCCTTGCGCAAGCGGGGTGCCCCTCCCCCGACCGCGCGTGGCCGCCCCTGTGCCGGGCCCGGCTGCGGATCGCCACGGCCACAACCGAAGCTGTCGCCCGCGCCGCCCACTTCAGCCATTTCGGCTGCGCGCTCCTGGCATGCTGGGAACAACGAACTTGCGTCGGGGAGACAACCATGGACATGCGCGCGACGCTGGCAGCGGACGCCATCGCCGTCGAGGAGCGCTGGTGCGCCCGGAACTACAAGCCGCTGCCCGTGGTGATATCCCGCGCCAAGGGCGTGTGGCTATGGGACGCGGACGGGCACAAGTACCTGGACATGATGAGCGCCTATTCGGCGGTCAACACCGGCCATGGCCACCCCCGCATCCTGAAGGCCCTGACCGAGCAGGCGGAGCGGGTGGCCGTCGTCTCCCGCGCCTTCCACACGGACCGGCTGGGGCCGTTCCTGGCCAAGCTGTGCCAGGTCACCGGGCTTGACGGCGCCTGCCCCATGAACACGGGCGCCGAGGCTGTCGAGACGGCCATCAAGGCCGCCCGACGCTGGGCCTATACGGTGAAGGGCGTGCCCGCCGACCGGGCGGAGATCATCGTGGCGGAAGGCAACTTCCACGGCCGCACCACCACCATCGTCGGCTTCAGCAGCGAGCCGGAGTACCGGGACGGCTTCGGCCCCTTCGCCCCGGGCTTCACCCTGGTGCCCTATGGCGACGCCGCCGCCATCGAGAAGGCGATCACCCCGAATACCGCCGCCGTGCTGCTGGAGCCCATCCAGGGGGAGGCGGGCATCGTCGTGCCGCCGGCCGGTTACCTGCAGGCGGTGCGGGAGATCTGCGACAAGCACAATGTGAAGCTGATCCTGGACGAGATCCAGGCCGGCATGGGCCGCACCGGCAAGTGGTTCGCCTTCCAGCATGAGGGCATCCGCCCCGACGGGCTTTGCCTGGGCAAGGCGTTGGGCGGCGGGGTGATGCCGGTGTCCGCCTTCGTCGGCACCCATGAGCTGATCGCCAGCTTCAAGCCGGGCAACCATGGCAGCACCTTCGGCGGCAACCCGCTGGCCGCCGCCGTGGGGCTGGAAGCCATCCGGGTGATCGAGGAGGAAGGGTTGGTCCAACGCTCCGCCGAGTTGGGGGGGCACCTGATGGATCGGCTGCGCGCCATCGGCAGCCCGCTGGTGAGACAAGTCAGGGGCAAGGGCCTGTGGGTGGGGGTGGACATCGACCCGGGCCTTGCGACCGCCCGCGCCGTCTGCGAGGAGCTGATGCGCCGGGGCGTGCTGAGCAAGGAGACGCACGAGACGGTGATCCGCCTGGCCCCCCCGCTGGTGATCAGCCGGGAGGAGCTGGACTGGGCCATCGACCGGCTGGAAGACACCCTGGCCGCCATGCACCCCGGCCGACGTGACCATGACCGCAGCGCCCTGACCCAGGAGCAGGCATGACCGCCTTCATGAACGCCCGCCACTGGTACGGCCTGGTGGGCGCGCCGACGGACATCGGCAATTTCGGTTGCGGCGCCGCCAGCGGCCCGGCCGCGCTGCGGGCCGGTGGCTTCCTGGACCGGATGCGGCACCAGGGCATCGTCGTGCGCGACATGGGCGACGCGGAGGGCCCGGCGGAGGGCACCGGCATCGGGGAGCACGGCATCCGCCATGTGGAGGCCACTGCCGCCTGGTGCCGGGCGGTGCGCGATGGCTGCGGGCAGGTGCTGGCCGATGGGGGCACGCCCCTGATGGTGGGCGGCGACCACAGTTTGGCGCTGGGCTCCGTCGCCGCCGCGTCGGCCCATGCCCGCAAGTTGGGCAAGCCGCTGCACGTCTTCTGGTTCGACGCCCACCCGGACTTCAACACGCCGGACACCAGCCCGTCCGGCAACACCCACGGCATGCCCATGGCCGCCGCCTGCGGCATGGGCCACCCGGAGATGCTTGATGTGGGGGCCTTCACCCCCCTGCTCCACCCCCACGACCTGACCCAGTTCGGCATCCGCGACGTGGACCATGGGGAGCGTGCCCACCTGCTGCGCCATGGCGTGCGCTTCCATGAGATGCCGGAGGTGCGACGCGCCGGGCTGGTGTCCCTGGTGGCGGAGGCGCTGGAGCGGGCGGAGCGGGCCGGTGCCCACCTGCATGTCAGTTTCGACATGGACGCCCTGGACCCCGAACACGCCCCCGGCGTGGGCACCCCGGTGCCGGGTGGCCTGACCCTGGACGAGTCCGTCGCGGCCCTGCGGCTGGTCGGCGAGTCCGGCCTGACCGGCTCCTTCGACCTGGTGGAGCTGGCCGCCGTGCGGGAGGCGGGCGGTTCCCGCACCGTGCAGTCCGCCCTGGAGCTGCTGCAAGCCTTCCTGCGAGCCGACCGGCGGCTGTTCGTGGAGCCCTTGGCGGTGCGGGTGGCTTGACGATGTTTGTCGGGGACGGTGCTTGACCCAGGCCGCCGTCCCCGATAGAGCCGACCCATGCGTCGCAAACTCGACCATATCGACCTGAAGATCCTGCGCGAGCTGCAGGCCGACGGGCGCATCACCAACCAGGCCCTGTCGGAGAAGGTGGGCCTGTCCGCCCGCCCCTGCCTGGAGCGGGTCCGCAAGCTGGAGAAGGACGGCTACATCGTCCGGTACCAGGCGCTGCTGGACGTGCGGCGGCTGCAATCCTGCGTGCAGGTGCTGGCCCAGATATCGCTGGAGCGCCAGGGCCGCGAGTCCCGCCAGCTGTTCGAGCGCACCCTGCGCGACACGCCCGAGGTGATCGAGTGCTTCGAGGTGTCGGGGGAGCACGACTACATCGCCAAGCTGGTCTGCCGCGACATCGCCGCCTACCAGGAACTGACCCAGGGCTGGATCGACGACCCCCAATTGGGCGTCAGCCGGGTGACCAGCAACATCGTGCTGCGCCCGGTGCGGGACTTCGGCAGCGTGCCGATCTTCGAGGAGGAGTTGGCTTAGGTCGGATTAACGGGCGATCGCCCGCGTAATCCGACGGCCCAACGGTCGGCCGACGTGACGTCGGATTACGGAGCCTTGCGGCTCCTAATCCGACCTACTTCACGAAGCCCCATCCCACCTCCGCCGTCGCCTGGGCCACCTGGCCGTACATCTTGGCGCGGCGGTCGGCGGCGTTGCCGGCCAGGGCGCGGGCGTAGACGCCCTGGCAGATGCTGGCGATGCGGAAGAAGCTGAAGGCCAGGAAGAAGGGCCAGTCGGGGATGCCGTCGCGGCCCGTGCGGCGGCAATAGGCGGCGACGTATTCCTCCTCCGTCGGGATGCCAAGGGCGGGCAGGTCCAGGCCCTTCAGGCCGGGGAACTCCTTGATCCCGGCGGGCAGGTGGTAGGCCATGCAGTTGTAGGCCAGGTCCGACAGGGGGTGGCCCAGGGTTGCCAGCTCCCAATCCAGAATGGCGACCACCCGCGGCTCCGTGGGGTGGAGCATCAAATTGCCCAGGCGGTAGTCGCCGTGGGCGATGGTCGTCTCGTCCCCCGCCGGGACGTGGCGGGGCAGCCACTCCATCAGCTTGTCCATGGCGGGGATGTCGTCGGTCTTGGCGGCCACGTACTGCTTGGACCAGCGCTCCACCTGCCGGGCCACGTACTGTTCCGGCTTGCCGAAGTCGCCGAGGCCGGCGGCTTTCCAATCCACCTGGTGCAGGGCGGCCAGGGTGGCGTTCATGGCGTCATAGGTGGCCGCCCGTTCCGCCGGGTCCATGCCGGCCAGGGCCACGTCGGAGATTACCCGGCCCTCCACATGGTCCATGACATAGAAGGGCGTGCCGATGACGGTCGCGTCCTCACACAGCAGCCGGGCGGTGGGCACGGGCGCGGCGGTGCCCGCCAGGGCCTTCATGGCCTTGAACTCCCGCTCCACCATGTGGGCGGAGGGCAGCAGCTTGCCAGGCGGCTTCTTGCGCAGCACATAGCGGCGGCCGTCGCCTGATGTCACCAGGAAGGTGGGGTTGGACTGGCCGCCCTGGAACTGTTGCAGGGTCGCCGGTTCGGCGAACCCGTCCAAATGGTCGGCCAGGTAGCGCCACAGGGCCGCCTCGTCGAAGCGGTGCTGCGGCAGGACGTCGATCAGGACGGCCCCGGTCATGGCGCTTTCCTCCCCCTTGTTTGTTTTCGTCAATTGCCCGTGCCCGCAGGCACGCCCTAGGCCATGGTCGGGTCGCCGACTGTGGCGCCGCCATCCACCACCAGCAACTGTCCGGTCATGAAGCGGCCGGCGGCACTGGCCAGCATCAGCGCCACGCCGGCGATCTCCACCGGCTTGCCGAAGCGGCCCAGCGGGGCCCGGCGCATCACGGCCTTGGCGATATCCGGGTTGTCGGTCAGGGCCTTGGCGAAGTCCGTCTCGATGATGCCGGGGGCGATGGCGTTCACCCGCACGTTGGCGCGGCCATACTCGACGGCAAGATTGCGGACCAGCGCCGCCTCCGCCGCCTTGGACACGCCATAGGCGCCGATCACCGGATTGCCGCGCAGGCCGGCGATGCTGGACAGGACGATGACCGACCCGTCCTTCCGCTCTGCCATCTGTGGCATCACCATGTTGCAGAGCTGCCAGGTGCTCCGCAGGTTGGTGCCCATGATCTTGTCCCAGGCGTCGTCCGTCACGGTGGCGAGGGGACCATAGACCGGGTTGATGGCGGCGTTGGCCACCAGGATGTCGATCCGGTCCCACTGGCCCATGACCGCCTGCACCAGCCGCTCCAGGTCTTCCTTGCGGCCGATGTTGCAGGGGACGGCGATGGCCGTGCCCTCCCCCACCTCGGCGTTGATGGCCGCCGCCACCGCGTCACAGGCATCCTGCTTGCGGGAGGAGATGACCACCTTGGCCCCGGCGCGGGCATATTCCTCCGCGATGGAGCGGCCGATGCCGCGGGAGGAGCCGGTGATGAGGGCGACCTTGCCGGTCAGGTCGAAAAGCGGGTTCTGCGCCATGGGTGTCCGTCCCTGGTTATCGTTGCTTCTGGGCGTGCCTGGGGAAAGGGCCAGTGTCAGCGGGCGGTGGTGCCGCCGTCCACGACGAACTCCGCGCCGGTGACGAAGACGCTCTCATCCGACAGGAGGAACAGCATCATGTTGGCCGCGTCCTCCGCCTTGCCCATGCGGCCCATGGGGGAGGCGCGCTCCAGCCCCTTGCGCATCTTGTCCCCGTCCTTGGCCAGGTCGATCATGGACTGGACCATGGCCGTCTCCAGGAAGCTGGGGTGCAGGCTGTTGCAGCGGATGTTGTAGCCCCGCTCCGCGCACCACACGGCCACGGACTTGCTGAGCAGCCGCACGGCGCCCTTGGAGGAGCAATAGGCCGGCAGGGTGGCCGCGCCGATCAGGCCGGCCACGGAGGAGACGTTGACGATGGAGCCGCCGCCGGTCTGCTTCATGGCCCGGACGGCATGCTTGCAGCCCAGGAACACGCCCTCCGTGTTCACGGCGTGGACGAAGCGCCACTGCTCCAGCGTCTCTTCCTCGATGTTGTTCATGGAGCCGACGCCGGCATTGTTCGCCAGCCCGTCCAGCTTTCCATAGGTGGAGACCGTGTGGCCGATCACCTCGACCCAGCGGTCCTCCTTGGTCACGTCCTGGATCAGGAACTCAGCCCCCGGGATGCCGGCCGCAGCCTGTTCCCCCGCCGGGTTGCGGTCGGTCATGACCACCCGCGCCCCTTCCTCCGCAAGGCGCTTCGCCGTGGCGAGGCCGATGCCCGAGGCGGCACCCGTGACGATCACGACCTTGTCCTGCATGCGCCCGGCCATGGGCATCCTCCCTGGTGACGTTGTTGGTTGCCGGGGAGGATAGCGGAGGGGGACAGGCGTGGGAAGGGAAATTCAAACGGGCGTTTGAGGTGGCTTAGCCATCTCCCTGGGGAGAGGGGGATGTCAGGCCACCTCCCCCCGTCGCAGATCCTCATTCAGCATCCGCAGGCGGTAGGCAGCGCAGGCGCGGGCGTGGGCGGCGCGGTCGGGCGGAGTGGGCAGCAAGGCGAGGGCCCGGGGTTCCGGCGGCTCCGGGACGGCCGGCGGGTCGGGGGCGCGGTAGGGGATCAGGGCGCGGGTCATACCCCCGAGGCTAAGGGCACGCGGGCACCGCGGCGCGGAAGCGGACGGGGAACGGCGACGGGCGTTGGAAGCAAAACGGGCGGCCGTGGAAGGCCGCCCGTCTCACTGAAATATCGAGGTAGGAACCGCTCAGTCCGGCTTGCGCTTGGTCAGGGTTTCGAGCTGGTTCTGCAGCTCGTCTAGGCGCTTCTGCAGCTCACCGAACTTGTCGTCCTGGGCCTTGCGCGGCTCCGCCGGGGCGGGGGTCGCGGTCGGGGCGGTGGGGAGGTTGTCCTTGCCCTCAGGCCCGCCGAAGGGGCTGAACATGCGCATCGCCCGCTCGAACATGGCGATGTTCTGCTTGCTCATCTCCTCGAACGTGCCGAACGGGAAGACGCCGCCCAGCGTGTTCGTGAAGTAGTCCCGCATCTTTTCCTGGTTGCGGGTGAAGGACTGCATGCTGTGTTCCAGGTACCGCGGCACCATCCACTGCATGTTGTCGCCGTAGAAGCTGATCAACTGGCGCAGGAAGGGGATGGGCAGGAGGTTCTGGCCCTTCGACTCCTCCTCCACGATGATCTGGGTAAGGACGGAGCGGGTGATGTCGTCACCGGTCTTCGCGTCGTAAACGACAAAGTCGGTTCCGTCCTTGACCATCTGGCAGAGATGGTCGAGGGTCACGTAGCTACTGGTCGCGGTGTTATAGAGACGCCGGTTGGCGTACTTCTTGATGGTCACCGGCGCGGGTCTGGTCTCATCTTTTTCAGCCATCGAGGACGTTTCCCGGCGATGTCGGTTTCGTATTTGGTAGAAGTACGTCATCACGCACCCGCAACGCAAGTATCCCGCGGCGCCGAAATCTTCGCTCGCAAAGGGTATGGCGCCGCAAAATCAGCATCCCCGAATGGAAGGTGCCCCCATGGAGAAGCGGGAGCCCCCCTCCCCGAAGAGTTGGCAAGGCGTTACCTGGACTTATGGCAGGACCAATGGGCTGCGGTCAGCGCCGACCCGGGCGTGGCGGACGCGATCACGCGCTCGTTGGGGATGCTGGGCCAGTCGGCCCTGATGCTCAATCCCTTCATGGCAGCGGCCGGGACCTGGCCGACTCCGTGGACCACGACGGGGCACCCCATGAGCCGCCGAAGCCCACCCCATCCCCGACGCCAGGGCCCGCGGCCGCTGGGCCTGCACCTGGCGGCCAGCCTGACGGTGTTGCTGAGCTCGCCCGCCGGGTTGCAGAGCTTGAGGAGCGCCTCACCGCGCTGGCGGCCGGAACTGGCGGAACGGGCGGCGGCCCTCGCCCGCGACGCGGCAAGCGTCCCGGCTGATGCCCTGGCCCGGGAGGTGGACCGGGAGATGCGGCGGCGGCTGGACCGGTTCCTGACCGGGCTGGAGCGCTATCGCCACCACCCCTACCGGCGCGACGTGGCGGACCCCGAGCCCTTGTGGCAGGAAGGGTCGGCCCGGCTGCTGGACTATGGCACGGCGGAAACCCCGGCGGACGCCCCGCCGGTGCTGTTCGTGCCGTCGCTGGTGAACCGGGGCTATATCCTGGACCTGTCCGCCCGCAAAAGCCTGGTGCGCTGGCTGGCGGGCAACGGGGTGCGGCCCTTCCTGCTGGATTGGGGCGCGCCGGGGCCGCTGGAGCGGGGCTTCACCCTGACCGACATCGTCGCCGGCCGGCTTTGCCGCGCTACGGTGGCGGCCAGCAAGGCGGCGGGGGGCCGAAAGCTGGGCCTGGTCGGGTACTGCATGGGCGGGCTGCTGGCACTGGGTGCGGCGCAGCGGCAGCCGGAGTGTTTCGCCAACCTGGTGGCGCTGGCCACGCCGTGGGACTTCCACGCCGACGACAAGCCGGGCGCCCTGCGCACCGCCGCCTTCCTGGGCCCGTTCGAGCCCACCATGCGGCTGTTGGGCGAACTGCCGGTGGACGCCATCCAGACCCTGTTCGCCCAGCTGGACCCGCAACTCGCCCTGAAGAAGTTCAGCCGCTTCGCCCTGCTGCCGGAAGGGTCGCCGGAGGTGGAGGACTTCGTGGCGCTGGAGGACTGGCTGAATGACGGGATCACCCTGCCTTCGGCCATCGCCCGGGAATGCCTGGGCGCCTGGTACGGGCAGAATGAGACGGGGCGGGGCTGCTGGCTGGTCGCCGGCCGGCCGGTGGAGCCGCGGGAGGTGGAGCTGCCCACGCTGGTGGTGGTCCCGGCCAAGGACAGGATCGTGCCCCCCGCCAGCGCCAACGCCTTGGCCGACGCCGTGCCGCGGGCGGAGCGCTGGACACCTTCCCTGGGTCATATCGGCATGATCGTCAGCGGCGGGGCGGAGCAACGGGTCTGGACACCCCTGCGGGACTGGCTGGTGGCCCACGCGTGAGGGGACGGCGCCGGGAGCTGTTGGGGATCTGCCCCCGCCTCCCTCCCGGAGCCCCAAACCATGCCGATCCGTGCCGCCATCCCGGAAGACGATCCGCTGGTGGTCCGGCATTACTTGGCGGTGTGGGACAGCTATGGCACCCCGGCGGACCATTACCGCGCCGATGCCGGGGCCCTGGTGCTGGCCTGGCTGGCGGAGGCGCGGGCGCAGCAAGGCCTGGGCGTGTTCCTGGCGGAGGAGGACGGGCAGGCGGTGGGGTCCGCCTGCTGCCAACGCTTCCAGACCCCCTACCCCGACGTCATCCAGCCGACCCGGCGCAACCCCGGCTATGTCTGGAGCGTGTATGTGGAGCCAAACTGGCGCGGGCGGGGCCTTGCCCGCCTGTTGGTGACCCGCGCCGTGGAACACCTGCGGGGGATCGGCTGCTCCCGCGTCCTGCTCCACGCGTCCCAGGCGGGACGCGGGGTGTATGAGCGGCTGGGCTTCGTGCCCGGCAGCGAGATGCGGCTGGAGCTATAGGGTGGCGCCAGCTAGCCGGAACCACCACGGCCGCGGATGTGGCGGAGCCTGCCCAGGCCCCCGAGCCAGGGGCGGCTGGGGATCAGGTTAAATCTGCGCCAGGCTGCGGGGCTTGTAATAGAGGTGGCCGTCGATGCGGGCGGTCTGGTCGAAGACCTCCTTCCAGTCCGGCTTGGCGTCCAGATGGTGGAAATAGAGGGCGCCGTTGGTGGGGTCCGGCAGCTTCTTGTCGAAGGCCAGCTCGGCGATGCGCTTCGCTTCCGCCCAGGCCTCCGGTTCCTTCGCCTGTTCCGGCTTGCCGTCGCAGTACCATGAGAACTGGCAGGGCGGCGTCTCCCCGCCCTGGCGGACGACGCCGCAGACCGTGTCGGGGAAGCTGCCATGGCCGACACGGTTCATCACCACCGCCGCCACGCCCTGGCGACCCTTCTCCGACTCGCCCCGCGCCTCGAAATAGACCGCTTGGGCCAGGCATTCGATCTCCTGCGCGCGGAAGGCCAGCTCCTGCGGGCTGGGGCCCGGCGGCGGGGCCGGGGCGGCCACGGGCGGCGGGGCCGGCGGCGGGCGGGAGGCGCAGGCGGACAACATCACCATGAAGACAAGCCCAAGGACCCGCGCCCACATGCCCGACACTCCGCCAAGGGTTCCGAAGAGACGGGCGGAAGAACGTCGGCGGGGGTGGAGAGGTTCCAAGGCCTTCGTGTATGCCAAGAAATGATGTCACCCCGGCCGCAGCGCAGCGGAGAGCCGGGGCCCTCGGGGACCCTTCGTGCAGATCACCGAAAGCCCCTGTTTCTTTTGCGGATATCGAGGGATGGATCTTTGGAGAAGGAAATTTGGAAACACGAAGGGCACGAAGGACATTAGAAAAAAGTAACAGTCCGGTGTCTGAGAGTATAAGGCTGTTGTCTTCTTAATTCTCGTGTTCTTCGTGCCCTTCGTGTTTCATAAAATTCACACCTGCTGCCGCTCGTCTTTCACACAACTCGGCCCCGCTGCCGCGCCATCTGCACGTCGGCTTTCCCAAGGGCCCCGGGTCAAGCCCGGGGTGCCTCATTTATTGGCAGTCAGGGGGTGCCCATCACCAGCGCGCCCGCCAAATCCGCGGGCATGGGCTTGCCGTAGAGGAAGCCTTGCAGGAAATGGCAGCCAAGGCGGGCCAGTTCGTCGGCCTGTTCGGGGCTTTCCACGCCTTCGGCCACCACCTCAAGCTCCAACTGCTGGGCCAGGGCCATCATGGTACGGAGGATGGTGCGGCTCTCGAACCGGTCGATCATGCTCTTCACGAAGGCGCGGTCCACCTTCAGGAAATCGAAGGGCAGGGTCTGCAGGTAGGACAGGTTGGAATAGCCGGTGCCGAAATCGTCCATGCACAGCCGGATGCCCAGGTCGCGCAGGCCGGTCAGGATCTCCGCCGCCAGCTCCGGGTCGCCGATGATGGTGCCCTCTGTCACCTCCAGCTTCAGCAGGGTGGGGTCCACGCCCGTCTCGGCGATGACCTGGGCCACATGCTCCAGGAAGCCCGGCTCCGACAGTTGCGCGGCGGAGATGTTGACGCTGACCCACACCGGCTTTCCGGCGGCCCGGGTCCAGGCCGCCGTCTGCAAGGCCGCCTCCCGCATGGCCCAGGCGCCGATGGGGACGATCAGGCCCGTCTCCTCCGCCGTGGGGATGAAGGCGATGGGGGTGACGATGCCGCGGGTGGGGTGGCGCCAGCGCACCAGCGCCTCGAAGGCCACCACCTCCCGCGTGTCCGCGGCGACGATGGGTTGGTAGTACAGCTCGAACTGCTTCTGGCTGAGGGCGGCGTTCAGCTCGATGGACAGGTTCAGGCGACCGGGGGTCGTCGGCTCATCGCCCACCACCACCTCCTGCAGGCGGCCATGGGCGCGCTTGGAGCGTTGCAGGCTTTCCTCAGCCCGGGCCAGCAGCTCCTCCGCGTCCACCAGGCCCGTGTCGCACCAGGCGAGGCCGGGGGTGGCGAGGGGCTGCACCTCCCGCCCGGCCAGCAGGATGGGGGCGGCGACGGCGGTGACGATGTCTCGCACCCGGGCCTTGGCGTCGTCCAGGGTCAGGTCGGGCAGCAGGATGGCGAACTGGTCGCCGCCGATGCGGCCGCAGCAGGCCCCCTGCCCCGCCGCGGCGGACAGGCGCACCGCCGTCTCCGCCAGCAGCCGGTCACCCCAGACCACGCCCAGCTCCTGGTTGATGTCGCGGAAGCGGCGCAGGTCGATGCTGGCCACGGCCAGGGGGCGCAAGGCGGCCTTGCCCACCACCAGCCGGTCCTCCACCGCCGCCACGAGGCCGGTGCGGTTCAGCAGGCCCGTGGCCCGGTCGTGGGTGCGGTCCTCCGCCAACTGCTCGAACAGCAGGACATTGTCCAGGCCGATGGCCACGGTGCGGGTGAAGAGCTGGACCAGTCGCGGGTCCAGGCCGAAGGGCCGGTCCAGCCCGGCCACATAGACCACCACCGCCAGGGTGGGCGAGACGGCGACGTGGACCGCGTGCCAGTCCGGCCCGCTGACGCTGGCGCCCTGCGCCATGGCCCGGGCCACGCGCTGGCAGACCTCCGCCGGCACCGCATGGGACAGGGGTCCGGGCAGCAGGGAGGTGACCATGGCCCCGGACGGGCCGAAAGGGCCATAGCCCGCCAGCACCCGCGGCTCCCCCGTCGGTTCCCCCGCCACCAGGGGGCAGCGGGCCAGCAAGACCCCGTGCGCGCCCCCGACCAGGGACCGGAGGCTGAGCACCACCCCTTCCGTGAACCGGTCCAGGGACCGCTCCCCGAACAGGCGGGTGGAGGCGTCCAGGATCTGTTCCAGACCGTGCCGGTTGTCCTCCAGCGCGCGGAGCTGGTCATAGGCACGCAAGGCGGTGGCGACGGACGTCCAGAGCCGCTGGGCCGTCAGCTCATCCTTGGAGCGGTAATCGTTGATGTCGTACTGCACCACCACGTCCCGCTCCGGCGCCTGGCCGGGCTGGCCGGTGCGCAGGATGATGCGGACCAGGTGGTTGCCCATCTCCTCCCGGATGGCGCGGGCCATGCGCAGGCCGGCGTCGTCCGTTTCCATCACCACATCCAGCAGGACCAGGGCGGCATCCGGGTTGGCCCGCAGCAGGGCGAGGCCCTCGGCGGCGGAGCGGGCCTCCAGGAAGCTCAAGCGGCGGCCCAGCAGCGACAGGCCGCGCAGGGCATAACGGGTGACATGGTGGACTTCCGGGTCGTCGTCCACCACCAGTACCAGCCAGGATGGCAGGCTGGCGGCCGGCGACGCTTCCCCATCCTCGTCGGCGAAGACGATGTCCTCGTCCGATACCCCCTCCACCACCCCTACCCCAGCGGCGATATCCCCTTTCTCCTTCTAGCAGAGGCACGGGCGGCTGTCGCCTGCGGCGGATGGGACCAGGTGAACGGGTTTATGACTCATAGCACGCGCCGTTGATCGTGAACGATCAACGGCCCCTCAGGCGCCGGGCGCCCGCATCCGCGGGCTTGGCTCACGCGGGCATGAGCCCGCGGGCCGGCGGTCGCCGGCCTCCAAGCGCATGAGTGAACGGCTCATGCGCTTGGCATCAGCCCTTCGAATCGCCCAACCCCAGCCCCATATCCCTGTCATGAGCAAGGTAATCCCCCTGATCGCCGCCCTGCTGGTCGCGGGAAGCGTCCCGGCCTCGGCGCAGAACAACCCGCTGCTGTCACCGGCGCCGTCCACCTCCACGCGCTTTTCCCCGGCGCCGCGGTCATTGACGCCGCTGGAGCAGGAAAAGGCGCGGGCCACCCGCGACAGCCTGAGCGACCCCCTGCGGGAGCGGGAGGTGCTGGACGCGCAGGGTCGCCTCGACCCCTTTGCGGAACGGGAGACGCGGGAGCTACGCGGGGAGGCCAACCGGCTGGATCAGGTGGTGCGGACGCCGACCCGGCCGCTGGAGCCGGCGCTGAACGACCGCAAGCTGGACGACACGCTACGGCCCGAGCCCCTGCCCGGCACGCTGGAGCGGCTCCCCCGCCTCGGTGAGGGCGGGGCGACCCTGAAGCCCGGTGAACGGCCCGGAACCCGGGCCAAGCCAAGCCAGGTCCCAAAGGCCGGGCCGGCCACCACGGCACCGCAGCAGCTCAACCCGCCAAGCAACGGCACCCAGCCGGGGCAGGTCCGGCAGGATGGGGTCACGGGTGACCTCCAGGGCCAGGGTGGGAAGGGGCGCTAGCCGCCAGCGGGTGACGGCGGCGCTGGCCTCCAACCGGCGCGGCCCCAGCCGCAGTAGCACCCCCGGAACGCCCCCCGCCTCCGCCGCCAGTTGCAGGCGGCGGCTGGCGGCCAGGTCCAGCTCCCCCACCTCCCCCAGCACGGCGCCCACGCCGGGGTGGCGCAAGGCCTCCTCCAGCACCCAGAGCACGTCCGTCTCCCCCTTGCGGCCGGGGGCGGCCTGGACCAGCAGCACATCCTGGGGCAGCAGCCCGTACTGGCCCAAGGCGGGGGCGTAGAGGTCGTCGGTGCGGGCCACCCACAGCACCGGTCCCCGGCCCGCCGCCAGCTTGCCCAGCAGCACGGCGCTGAAGGCGGTGGCGATACCGCTGTCCAGCACCGCGTCGGGGCCGATCACCTCATGCACCGCGCCCAGGGGCAGGCCACCGCCCGGCAGGGCCGCGTCCAGTTCCGGCAAGCCTAACGGCACCACGGCGGTGCCATCCTTGCCCCCCACCCCCTCGATCCTCCGCACCCGCTCCCGCAGCTCGTCCAGCAGGCGGGCCTTGTCCGGGGCAAAGGGCGGGCGTGACGCGAATCCGTCCATGGCGGGCGCCTTTCAGGGGTTGGTCTCAACAGGGTATTTGTTCCTGTTATGTTCTAGTTTGGGGGCGGCGGGGTGTCAAGGGGCCGTGGGCCATGCGGCTTGGGGAACGGTGTGTTGGGAACACGGATTTCCAGAACTCAACAGAATTACATGAACAGACGCCTGCACAGACAAACCATAGCAAGCTCCCGATAAATAACTTCATAGAACGCGCCCGCGGCGTCTCCAGTTAAAAACTGCCGGAACGCCAAACTCGACAGGCCAGGACAAAGGGGCCCGCATAATCCTTTCAATCCTTTAAATCCGCGTTCCCCCAACACCTGCCCGCAGCATAGCCGGCTTGGGAACGAACACCTTCCCCCAGGGTTATTCCCCCAACACATCCAAGACCAAGGAGGCCCGGTCCCATGGACATCGTCCGCATCCTGCTCGCCATCCTGCTGCCGCCGCTGGGGGTGTTCCTGCAGGTGGGATTCGGGGGCAGTTCTGGCTGAACGTGCTGCTGACCATCCTGGGCTACATCCCCGGCATCATCCACGCCCTGTACGTCATCATCAAATACAAGTGACGGGGGCGGCCTTGTCCCGGCACACGCCCAAGCCCATTGACCCGGCCACCATCGCCCGGCTGCGCGACCTGTCGGACCTGCTGGACAGCCGCTGGCGCATCCCTGGCACGGGCATCCGCTTCGGCCTGGACGGCATCGCCAGCATCGTGCCGGTGGCGGGTGACACGCTGACCGCCCTTGTCTCCGCCTACCTGATCATGGAGGCGCGACGTGTGGGCGTGCCCACCAGCACCTTGGTGCGGATGGTGGGCAATACCGGGCTGGACTGGGCCGTGGGCAGCATCCCCGTGCTGGGCACCATCTTCGACGTGGCCTTCAAGGCCAACAAGAAGAACATGGACCTGCTGCGCCGCCACCTGGACCGCCAGGACGACCAGGCCGCCGCCCGGCTGATGAAGAGCGACCCGAGCCGGTAACCCCACAAACACTGGCATTTACGCGGCCGGAGGGATCGGGTTGAGTGGGGGGAGCGTCCACCACCGCGCCGCCCGGATGAACCGCGCCCTGCCCCTGTTCCTGTTGCTGCTGCTCCTGCTGGGCGCGGTGAAGGCCTACCACCTGCTGGCGCCGGGCTCGCCGGACGACACCTGCCCCTGGTCCCTGCCGACGGAGGGGCCGCCGGACAAGGGCGGCATGCTCTGCCCCGACGTGGACTTCTTCGAGGTGGCCTTCCTGACCTGCGAGGGGGGCCGGCCGACGGTGCTATATCTGGAGGCCCCCTGCCCCGAGGGGCAGGCCTGCGCCGTCACCCTGCTGGCCGACGGCAGGCCGCTGTCCTTCAAGGGCACCGGCGACGTGAACGAGATGTCCGACGTGCCCACCGTCGCCATCCCGCTGGCGGGGAACGAAGGCGCCTTCGCCGCCCTGGGTGCCGCACGGCTGCGGCGGCTGGAACTGCGGGTGGGTGACGGCCCCACCCAGGCCTTGGCCGCCAAGGGGGCGGACCAGGTGATTTCCCGGGTGTTGGAGCACTGTGCCCGCCGGCCGGCCCAATAAGGTCACGGGGGCCGCGGCCCTGCCTTAACCCTGCCTTCACCAGCCCCGGCCAACGGTTGCGCACGCGCATCCTTGTCCGCCGGAGGCTCCCCCCATGTTCATGTCCGACAACAAGCTTGGGTTCCGGTTCGGCCGCGAGGCCCAGCCCGACCCGGAACAGTCCCCCCTGCGCGCGGCCTTGACCGCCGCTGGCCGCGGCCCGGCCCCGGTGCCTCCGCCCTTGCGCCTGACCCCCGCCCCCACCGGCCCCGCCGACGGGGAGGGCGAGCCCCTGACCCTGACCGACTTGGCCCCCGCGGCCGATGCCGCCAAGGCCGAGCCGGCCGCCACCGACACCCCGGACACCCACGCCCCCACGGCCACCCAGGAGCCCCGCCCCATGCAGCCGATCATCGCCCAGGCCCGCGCCGTGCTGACCCAGCCCCCGGGCGAGGATGAGGCCCGCGCCCTGGACAAGGTCATGCGGACCATCAACGAGTTGTCCACCCGCCACGCCGAGCAGGAAAAGGAAGTGGCCGCCGCCCGCGAGAGCGTGGCCCGCATGCAGGCGGAGAAGGCCCGGCTGGTGGAGGAGAACCAGCAGATGCGCGACCTGCTGTCCGCCCTGCTGCGCACCGTGGAGGCGGAGCGCCGCCGCCGCACCGAGACCCTGTCCCGCATCGGCGAGCGCCTGCAGGGCATGGTGGCGGAGGACAATGCCGAGGCCAAGGCGGCCTGACCGCCGCTTCTGCCCTTTGTACGGTGATGGCCGTCGGTCGGCACGGCGGCGTTTGTCACCAAGGTTATCGCTGCTTTCCTGCTTCCCCCGCGCAGGCGGGGGTCCACGGTTCTTGACCCGCCACCCCATGGCATCGTGGCATAAAACTGTGGGCTCCCGCCTTCGCGGGGGAAACAATGGAGTGCGAGCCACCCGTCCCCACCGCAATGGCATTGGCAAGCATGGCGAGCGCCTTGCGGACGGCCTCCCTACCCCCTAAAATCGGCATCAAGAACAACCGCTTGCCGGGAGGTATGGAGATGAAGGCGTTCCTGTCCGCCGTGATCGTCGCGCTGGGGATGGCGCTGGGCGCGGCCGTGATCCTGGGTGAGGTGCAGACCCCCGCCGAGCAGGCCTTCACCACCCAGGGCGTGCGGCTCTGACCCTTCCTGCCGGGAAGCTTCACACCCCGGACAGCATCTTTCGGAAGGCGGGCATGGGCCCGGCGCCGGCGTGGTCCACCACCCGGCCCGGCGCCCCGTCCAGCAGCTTGGCGCGCATGTCCTCGGGCACGCGCACCTTGGCATAGTCCGGTACCGAGACCAGCACATAGACCGTCTCGGCCAACAGCACGGGGCGGCCGGTGCCGTTGTCGCTGAACTCCATGGCCAGGGTGAACGACGTGGTGCCGATCCGGCCGGCCTTCACCCGCGCCTCCAGCACGTCGTCGAACCGGGCGGGCGACAGCCATTCCTTGGTCTGCTTCACCACCTGGTAGTCATAGCCCACCGCCAGCAGCTGCTTCGGCCCGCCCCAGACGGCGCGGACGAACTCCGTTGCGGCGATGTCGATGTAGTCACCATAACGGGCGTTGAAGACGATGCCTTGGGCATCGCACTCCCCGTACCGGACACGCATCAGGTAGCGGAAGCAATCGTCGGAGTCCTGGAACGCGACCATGTGGGAACCCTGGGAGACGGGGCGGGCTTCTGCCGCGCCAGCCCTTAGATCAACAGACCCAGGGACAGATAATCAATGGTATCGCCCGGGGCAACCCGGGTTACCTCCTCACCCAACTCAACCAGGCCATCGGCCTCCACCAGGCTGGAGAGGATGCCTGCCCCCTCCCGCCCGGACTTGTGGGCTTCCCAGGTCCCGTCGGTGGCGCGGACGAGGCGGGCGCGCACATACTCACGGCGGTCCTTCTTCTTTCTATAGGCGAAGGCGGCGCGGACGGGGAAGGCCGGGACCGCCTCCGGCTCAGCCCCCTGCAGCCGCCGGACCAGCGGCCGGACGAGTCGCAGGAAGGTGACCATCACCGCCACCGGGTTGCCGGGCAGCCCGACGAAGGGTGTGTTGCCCACCTGGCCCAGGGCCACAGGCCGGCCCGGCTTGATGGCGAGGCGCCAGAAATGCAGCGATCCGTGCGCCTCCACGGCCGCCTTCACATGGTCCTCCTCCCCCGTGGAGACGCCGCCCGAGGTGAGGATCAGGTCATGGGACGGGGCGGCGGCGGCCAGCGCCGCGCCGATGGCGTCACGGCTGTCGCGCAGGATGCCGAGGTCGGTGACGGCGCAGCCCAGCTTGGCCAACAGGCCCTGGAGGGTGAAGCGGTTGCTGTCATAGATGGCCTGGGGCGCCCGCTCCCCGCCCGGCTCCGCCAGCTCATCCCCGGTGGAGAAGACGGCCACCCGCAGGGCCTGCCTGAGGGGCAGGCTGGTCAGGCCCAGGCTGGCGGCCAGGCCGATGTCCTGGGGCCGCAGCACCCGGCCGGCGGGCAAGGCCACGCTGCCCTCGCCACATCCTCCCCCGCCGCCCGCGCGTTGGCGCCGCGCTTCAGGCCGGGGCGCAGGGTGACGGTGCCGTCGCCCAGCACCGCATCCTCCTGCATCATCACCGTGTCCAAGCCCGGCGGCATCGGCGCGCCGGTGAAGATGCGCACGGCAACGCCCGGGGCTACCGGCACCCCCAGCCGCTGCCCCGCGGCCACCCGGCCCTGGACCGGCAGGGTGGTGTCCGCTTCCGGGTGCAGGTCGTCGAAGCGGACCGCATAGCCGTCCACGGCGGAATTGTCGAAGGCGGGCACGTCGATGGGCGCGACGACATCTGCCGCCAGCACCTTGCCCAGCCCGGCCAGCAGCGGCAGCTCCCCCACCCCGGCCACCGGGGCCAGCCGTTCCCGCACCAGGGCGACCGCGTCGTCCACCCGCAGCAGCGGCCCGCCGAAGGCGAAGCAGTCGTCGCTGAGCTGGGCCATCAGCCCCGCCCTCCCCACGGACCAGACCGACATGGCCCAGGATGAAGCCGGCGATGGCGTCCACGTCGTTCAGGTCCAGCACCGGCAGGGGGCAGCCGGGGATGCGTTCATCGCTGGCCACCGCCACGATGTGCGGGTCGTCCGGGTGCAGCAGGGGCTTGCCGTTGGCGGCGCGCCAGACCTCCAGTTTCGGATGGCTGTCGCGCTTGAACCCCTCCACCAGCACCAGGTCCACGGGGGAGAGCTTGCCCAGCAACTCCGCCAAAGTCGGCTCCGGCGCGCCGCGGTTCTCATGCATCAGGGCCCAGCGGTTGGCGGAGGACACCAGCACCTCCGTCGCGCCGGACATGCGGTGGACATAGCTGTCCTTGCCCGGCTGGTCCACGTCGAAGGCGTGGTGGGCGTGCTTCAGGGTGGAGACGGTGAAGCCCCGGGCGATGACCGCCGGGATCAACTTCGCCATCAGCGTCGTCTTCCCGCTGCCGCTCCACCCGGCAAGGCCGAAGGTTTTGTGCCTGTTTGTCATCCAGCGAGTTTAGTAGGTCGGATTAGCGGGCGCCAGCCCGCGTAATCCGACGGACTCCCGTCGCCGATGGATGGATGTCGGATTACGCATCGCTAATCCGACCTACGAAACGAAAAGGGCGCCGGGGTTGTCCCCCGGCGCCCTTCTCGCTCTTCCTTGAACCGAAGCTTATTCCGCCGCCACCGGGTGGCCGCGGCCCTCATGGCGGGTGCCCATCATGTCCTGGACCCAGAGGTCGTGGTGGGCGCGGGCCCAGTTCAGGTCCACCTCACCGGAGCCCATGGCGGCGAAGGCGCCCTCCATGCCGACGGAGCCGATGTAGATGTGGGCCAGGATCATGGCGATCAGCAGGACGCCCAGCACCGCGTGGACGATGTGGGCCAGCTGCATCCCGGCCATGTCGGTGACCGTGAAGGGGAACATCAGGAAATAGCCGGTGGCCGCGATGGCGCCGCCGCCCAGCACGGTGCTCCAGAAGATCATCTTCTGGCCGCCGTTGAAGCGGTGGGCATGGGCGTGGCCCTTGCCGACCAGGCCGCCGCCGGCCTTCAGCCAGTCGATGTCCAGCTTGTTCGGGATGTTGTCCTTCGCCCAGAGCAGGAACATCAGCACCACGCCCAGGGTGAAGGGGAAGGACAGGTAGTTGTGGGCATATTTGCCCGCCTGGGAGACGGCGGTGAAGGCTTCCGGCCCGATGACCGGCAGCAGCAGCGCCCGGCCGAAGGCGATGTTCAGCCCGCTGAGGCCCAGCACGATGAAGCAGCTGGCCGTCAGCCAATGGGCGAAACGCTCCAGCCCGTTGAAGCGGGTAATGGTGCGCCCCGCCGGGCCGCCCTCGATCTTGATCCGGCCGCGGGTGGCGAAGAAGATCGCCAGCACGGCCAGGATGCCGAAGATGGCGATACCGCCGATCAGCTTCAGCTCCTCGCGCTGGAAGTCGCGCCAGGACTTGCCTTCCGGCTGGATCAGCAGGCTGGCCTTGGCGTCGGGGATCGACACGCGGCCGGCCACGTTGCCCTGGAGCTGCTGGAAGAGCTGCACCTCCTGCTCGGAGATGTTCTGCGGCTGCTGGCCGGACGGGGTCTGGCCCACCGGGCCGGCACCTTGCGCGAAGGCGGGACCGCCGGCGAGCAGCGGCAGGGCGAGCAGCCCGGCGGCGGCGAGACGGGTAAGGCGGTTGGTCATGGTCATCCCTCCTCCCCCGGGCCTCAGGCCGCGGAGCTGTCCTTGTAGGCCACGGACCAGCCCCAGGCGCCGGTGCCATAGCCACGCTTCACCACACGCTCCTTGTAGATGGCGGCGATGATGTCGCCGTCGCCCGCCAGCAGCGCCTTGGTGGAGCACATCTCCGCGCAGAGCGGCAGCTTGCCCTCCGCCAGGCGGTTGGAGCCGTACTTCTGGTACTCCACCGGGGTGATGTCATCCTCCGGCCCGCCGGCGCAGAAGGTGCACTTGTCCATCTTGCCGCGGCTGCCGAAGTTGCTGGTCTGCGGGTACTGCGGCGCCCCGAACGGGCAGGCGTAGAAGCAGTAGCCGCAGCCGATGCAAAGGTCCTTGCTGTGCAGCACCACGCCGTCGGCGGTGGTGTAGAAGCAGTCCACCGGGCACACGGCCGCGCAGGGCGCGTCGGTGCAGTGCATGCAGGCCATGGAGATGGAGCGCTCCCCCGGCTCGCCGTCCTTGATGGTGACGACGCGGCGGCGGTTGATGCCCCAGGGGACCTCGTGCTCGTTCTTGCAGGCGGTGACGCAGGCGTTGCACTCGATGCAGCGCTCGGCGTCGCAGAGGAACTTCATGCGTGCCATAGAATTACCCTCCCTTCCCGGCGCTTCTCGTTACGCGGCCTCGATGCGGCACAGCGTGACCTTGGTTTCCTGCATGAAGGTCACCGGGTCGTAGCCGTAGGTGGTCACCGCGTTGACGCTGTGGCCCAGCACGATGGGGTCGGTGCCCTTGGGATAGGCGTCGCGCTGGCTTTCCCCTTCCCAGAAACCGGCGAAGTGGAAGGGCATGAAGGCCACGCCCTTGCCCACCCGGTTGGTCACCAAGGCCTTGACCTTGACCTTGGAGTCCCCCTCCGGCCCATAGACCCAGACCATGCCGCCATCCTTGACGCCCAGCTTGCCGGCATCCTCGGTATTGACCTCGACGAACATGTCCTGCTGCAGCTCGGCCAGCCACTTGTTGGACCGGGTCTCCTCGCCGCCGCCCTCATACTCCACCAGGCGGCCCGAGGTGAGGATGACCGGAAACTTCTCATGCAGCTTGGCCTCCACGGCCTTGGTCTGCACGGACTTGCCGACGTTGGCGACGCGGAAGTCGCGGTTGTCGTCGCGGGTGGGATACTCGGCCACCAGCTTCGGGTTCGGGCTGTAGATGGGCTCCCGGTGCACGGGCACCGGGTCGGGCAGGTTCCAGGCCACGGCGCGGGCCTTGGCGTTGCCGAAGGGCGAGCAGCCATGCTGCAACGCCACCCGGATGATGCCGCCGGACAGGTCGGTGGTCCAGGACACGCCGTCGTTGTTGGCCCCGCCGATCTTGTTGATGACCGCCAGCTCCGCCTCGGTCAGGTCCTTGTCCCAGCCCAGCTTCTTCAGCAGGCCCATGGTGAACTCGGGATACCCGTCCTCGATCTCCGAGCCCTTGGAGAAGCTGCCCTCCGCCAGCAGGGTCTGGCCGTCCCGCTCCACGCCGAAGCGGGCGCGGAAGGTGCCGCCACCCTCCATCACGTGCTTGGTGGTGTCATAGAGCACGTGGGTGCCGGGGTGCTTCAGCTCCGCCGTGCCCCAGCAGGGCCAGGGCAGGCCGTAATACTCGCCCGCCACAGGGGAGCCCGGGGCGCCCTTCAGCGTGATCTTGTCGAAATGCTCCTGGTTGGCCATGTGCAGCTTCAGCCGCTCCGGCGACTGGCCGGTGTAGCCGATGGACCAAGTGCCGTAGTTGATCTCCCGCAGGATGCTCTCGGCCGTCGGCTCCACGCCGTTGACCTCGATCTTCTTGAACATCTCGTTCTGGAAGCCGAGCTTGCCGGCCAGGCGGTACATGACCTCGTAGTCGTTCTTGGACTCGAAGATCGGCTTCACCACCTGCTCACCCCACTGGATGGAGCGGTTGGAGGCGGTGCGGGAGCCCGCGCACTCGAACTGGGTGCAGATGGGCAGCAGGTAGGTGCCGTTCTTGCGGCCCGACAGGCTGGCGAAGGTGGTGGGGTGCGGGTCGGCGACGACCAGAAGCTCCAGCGCCTCCAGGCCCTTGCGGCTCTCGCCCATGCGGGTGACGGTGTTGCCGCCGTGGCCGAACACCACCATGCCCTTCAGCGGGGCCGGCTGGTCCACATCCTTGGCATCGGCCAGCGTGGCGTCGAACCAGCGCGTGGTGGGGATGCCCTTGGTCTCCATCAGCTTCTTCTTGGCCGCCCGGTCCATAGTGGCGGTGCCGAAGCGGTTCAGCAGCCACTCATAATCCACGTCCCAGACGCGGGCCCAGTGCTTCCAGGCACCCTCCGTCAGGCCGTAATAGGCCGGCAGGGTGGTGACGTCGAGGCCCAGGTCCGTGGCGCCCTGCACGTTGCAGTGGCCGCGGAAGATGTTGGCCCCGCCGCCCTCGACCCCGATGTTGCCCAGGGCGAGCTGCAGGATGGACAGCGCCCGCACGTTGGCCGTGCCCACCGTGTGCTGGGTCACGCCCATGCACCAGATCAGGGTGCTGGGGCGGTTCTTCGCCATGATCTCGGCGACGCGCTTGACCTGCTCGCCCGGGACGCCGGTGACCTCCGCCACCTTCTCCGGCGTCCACTTGGCCACCTCCTTGCGGATCTGGTCCATGCCGTGGACGCGCTGGGCGATGTACTCCTTGTCCTCCCAGCCATTCTCGAAGATGTGCCAGAGCATGCCCCAGACCAGCGGGATGTCCGTGCCGGGGCGCAGGCGCACATACTCGGTGGCATGGGCGGCGGTGCGGGTGAAGCGCGGGTCCACCACGATCATCTGGGCCCGGTTCACCTCCTTGCCGCGCAGCACATGCTGCAGCGAGACGGGGTGCGCCTCCGCGGGGTTGCCGCCGATGATCAGGATGGCCTTGGCGTTGTTGATGTCGTTGTAGCTGTTGGTCATGGCGCCGTAGCCCCACGTGTTCGCCACGCCGGCGACCGTGGTGCTGTGGCAGATGCGGGCCTGGTGGTCGACCGAGTTGGTGCCCCACAGCGCCGCCATCTTGCGGAACAGGTAGGCGCCCTCATTGCTGAACTTGGCGCTACCCAGCCAGAACACGCTGTCCGGGCCCGACTTCTCCCGGATGTCCAGCAGCTTGGCGCCGACCTCGTCGATGGCCTGGTCCCAGGAGATGCGCTTCCACTCCCCGTTCTCCAGCTTCATCGGGTACTTCAGCCGGCGGTCGCCATGGACCAGCTCACGCACCGAGGCGCCCTTGGCGCAGTGGGTGCCCACGTTGATCGGGCTGTCATAGGCGGGCTCCTGCCCCACCCAGACGCCGTTCTGCACCTCGGCATGCACGGTGCAGCCGACGGAACAATGGGTGCAGATGTTGCGTTTCAGCTCAATCGGTACGCCGGGCGTGTGGGGCCCGGCCTCTGCCTTGCGCACCGTGGTGAGCGACAGGCCGGACACCGCGGCCAGGCCACCGGCCGCAAGGCCGGAGCGGCGCAGGAAGGTCCGGCGGTCGAGGGCGCCGGAGGCGACGGATGCCAACGCCTCGGTCAGGCGGGCACGGTTGGGCGACGCGGATGCGCGCTTGGTCAGCATGGCAGGCCTCCCCTGGGGATCAGTACCGGTTGGTCCGGTAGTAGGTCTTGACGTGGTCGGTTTCCTTGTACCGGGCCTTGACCCGGTCGGCTTCCGACTCCTTGGCCTCGGCCGGACCGGCCGCGACCAGGGGCACGGCCACGGCCGCGCCCGCGGCGGTGGTGCCCAGCACGCGCAGGAACCCGCGGCGGCCGGTGCCGACCGCGTCCTTTCCAGACTTTTCCGACGCCATGGTGCGTACCCTCCCCAATGCCATGCCGCCCGCAGGCCCCATGGCCCGCGGGAGGGTAAGAAGTTCCCTGAACCGCCCCCGGGCCGGTGCCCACCCCCTTGGCAGGGGCAAGCCGGCCCGGTGTCGTTTGTCAGGCGGCGAGCCGGTAGGCCTCCGCCTCGATCTCCACGAACAGCCGCCCCACCGTGCCCAAGGGCCGGTAGAAGGCTGCCTCCCCCGCCTGTTCCAGGTCTGAGAAGAACCGGCCCGCCCAGGGGGCGATATGCCGGGTGAAGAACTGGTTCTGCCGGGCGAGCGGGACCGCGAAGTCCCCTGCGATCAGCCCGGCCATCATCTCGGAAATGCTGGCGATATGGTCCTCCGGGTCGGAGGCGCCCTCGGCGCGGGCGATGCCCAGATCCGCCATGTCGCCGCGCAGCCGCGCCAGCGGCTTTTCGTTCAGGAAGCCCGTCAGGTAGAAGCTGGCGTAGGGCACCAGCTCCCCCCGGGCCACACCGATGAACAGGTTGTGGTATTCACGTTCCGCCCGCCTCTCCTCCGTCGCCGCGGCCGCGGCGGCCAGGGCGGACAGGGCTTGGCCCAGGGGCGATGCGTCGCCGGACAGGCCGGACAGTTGGGAAAGCAGCTCCGCCGACGGCGGGCGGGCCAGCAGGGTGCCCAGCAGGGACCAGAGACGCGCGCGCAACAGGTCGGCCTCATCCAGGGCGATGCCCTGGCTGCCGCTCCCGGCGCGATCGTTCGGTACGCCTGACACGCTCCCCAATCCCTTCTTGCGGAAGGCGGCAGGCCCTGATGAGGTCCTTGACCACCTGGCGGGCATGTTATGCGGAGAAAAAACTTGGCGGCAAGCGCAATCGGTCAAGTCCCGCTGAGAAATCAACATATTGCATTGCAATGATATAGCTATGCAGGAATTCCTGCAAATGGGACTTGGCAAGTCCTCACTAAATGCAAATGATTCGCAATTGGCCGTGAACTTCAGAAACTCTGCGGTCCCGCAGTTCCGCGTCTCAAACCGGCATGGCCCCACCATGGCGCCGGCGACGTATCGGCATTTCCGCTTTGCCCGCGTCACTTGTGGGGGTTGCCGCCTCGGGAACATCAGAGGCTGCGATTATGGGGGAGGCCTCCGGCACGGGGGCAGCAAGCGCGGGAAGGCCGGGTTCCCCCTGCACCTCCGCCGGTTCCACGCTGTCGGTTGCCGACTCAGCGGACGCCTGTGGGGCGTCGGATGCCTTCTTCGGCAGATGTTCTTCCAGGTGTCCCAGGATGCGGTCCACCGCCTGTTTCACCTGGTCGGTGGGCAGCAGCTTGCCATAACCGGGGGCGTTGAAGTCCCAGTCATAGTCGGCCAGGGTCTTGTAGTTCAGGATATCCGGGTCCGTGACCCAGAGCTTGCGCAGCGCCGCCACGCGCAGGGCCGACGGCACGCCCTTCTGCAGGAAGGCCGCGTAGTCGCTGCCCGGGCCCAGGCTGTCCAGCGACGGCAGTTGGGACAGGTCGAACCCCTCCGCCTCCTCCGTACCGGCGGCGGTCTCTGGCGCGACTCCCTCAGCCGGGGCCGTCGGCTCCACCGCCTTGGCTTCCTCCTCCCGCACCCGGCGCTTCAGGCGGGACCAGCGGGACAGGAAATTGCCGTCGTCAGTCATCCAGCTCCTCCGGCCCACGGGGGCCCCGGCGCTCCCGCCGCGGGCCGGTGGCCAGCGCCTCCGGGTCGGCGCGGTCGCGCTTGCGCTTGTAGAAAGCCCGCTCCACATGGTGCGTCGCCACGAAGCCGGCCACCCAGGACCGGACCGGGTCCGGCATGGGCACGGCTTCCAACAGGTCATCGCCGCTATCGGCATGGGCCTGCGCCTCGCCCACATCCACAGTAGCAAGCAGCAGCTCGTACCCGCTCACCGTCTCCGCCCGGCGGAGGACGATGTAGACCGACGGCATCTCGCTCTCCACGTTGGGCTTGTAGGTCTCCGTCTCCTTCTCATAGAGCACCAGTTCCGCCGTGCCGGCGTAATAGGTGGTAATCCCGCCCGCCTCCCCCAGCACGGTCCAGGGCGGCGTCTCCGGCGCGCCGGGCAGCACCCCGACGGCCCGCCAGACCCACGGCTCCCACCGGTTGTTGGAGGGCCGCCGCTCCACCACGACCCCCACGGGCCGACGTTCGACGATCAATTCACCCCTCCCTCGCGGAACGGCAGGTTCAGCAGGAGGTTCTGTGGCTTGAGGCGCAGCTTCTTGTCCTTGCCCATCGCCAGGGCCAGGTAGACCGGCCGCCCCGCCACCCGCTCCAGCATGTCGCCGGGGTCGGCGAACTCCAGGCGGAACAGGGACAGCACCTGGGCCAGCGCCTCCTCCCCCGGTTCCTCCCCGTTCCATAGGGCGTTCAGGATGCGGGTCGCCTCCGCGTCCAACCCCACATGCCAGACCCAGCGCTGGTCGCTGATGGTCTGCACCGGCTGGATGGAGACCTTGACCCGGGTGAAGTGGGCCACCCACCGCTCCAGCACCCGGGCCAGGGCGTCCAGGCCCGGGCGGGTGAAGGCGATGTCCAGCACCATGTCGAACCGATCGCTACGGTCCCAATACAGCTCGGCATTGTCGGCGGACATGACGTCCAAATCCACCACCCGTGGGGCCGTCCCAGCCTCCGCCAGCAGATTGCCCAGGCTGCCGAAGCCGCCCGTGGTGGCGCGCTGCTCCACCGTCTCCTCATCGGCCAGCAGGATGCCGCCTTCCTGGATTGTCACCCGCTGCGGCCGGAACAGCAGCTCCGCCGCCCGCAGCCGCAGGGGGTCCGTCTCCCCGTCCAGCATGTTGCGCAGGATGAGGTGGACGAGCTGGTCCACGAACAGGTGGGGCACCCGCTGGGCGCCGTTGCGCATCAGGGAGAGGTACGCCGCCTCCAGCGTCGGCTGGGCCAGCAGCCGGTCGCGGAAGCCCAGCCAGACCTCGTAGTTCTCCCGCGCGTCGCGGTCCTCAATCCCGATGATGCCCACGGGGGTCACGGCCAGGGTGGGGTCGGCCAGCAGGGCCTGGTGCAGCGCCCGTTCCCGCGGGCCCGACTCCGGGATGGGCGCCATTTCCGGCCGGGCCAGGAAGGCGCGCAGGAAGTCCGGCGTCACCAACAGCCCGCCATTGTCCGCCCGGTCCAGCAGATGGTGGCCGGAGGAAACCCAGAAGTCACGGCTCAATGCCTTGTCTCCCCAACATCATCCGGCCCGATATCGTCCGCCACCAAGTCCCAGATGCGGGCGTGGCTCTTGCCGCCGGGCGGCTCCACCACCCGGTAGCCCTCGCGGATGCCGCCGTCCTCCGACAGCTCGCGCCGGATGGCCAGCAGGGTGTTGACCGGATGCTCGGCGCAGAGTTCCCGGGCGAAGTCCACCTCTGTCCGCGCCGCGTCCACGGCCTGCTGCCGGGTGGGGGCGCCGAAGCTCTGTTCCAGGTGGGTGGCCAGTTGCTGCACCACTGCCTCCACCTCCGCCTCCGTGGCGCTGGCGACGCTGACGAAGGTGGACCAGCCCAGGCTGCCCAGGCCCAGGAAGCCGCTGGCAAATGCCTGTTTCCGCTTGCCGGACAGGACGGCCGGGTCCCCGGCCAGGAAGACGAAGGCGCCGGAGACGGCCCATTCCCCCGGCTCCGCCGCACGCTCGAACACGTGCAGGTCGGACGGGTCCAGGCGGATGGTGCGGGGCAGCTTTGGCATGCCCGATTGTTACGGCATTTTCCGCTTCCCCCGCAACAGAACTGGGAAAGGCGTCGCCGGCGAACGGCCGCTCACTGCAGGCCGAAGACCGGCTCCAGTTGCGGGCGGGTGGGCACCATCTCCAGCCAGCCCACCAGGGCACTGCCCGTGGTGTTGTGCTGGCGCACCACGCCAAGGGTGCGGCCTTCCCCCTTGGCCTGCCCGACCTCGACCAGGGTGCCGGCATCATCCATCAGGATCAGGAACCTTGTGTGGTAGGCTCCCTCGCCCACCGGCCCGCGCAGGACCATGCGGGTGTCCTCGCCGATCCGGACCGGCTTGTCGACGCAGACCCCCTTGCCGTCCGCCGGCCAGGCGATGCCGCGGAAGGGCTTGGCATTCAGGCCGTTCGCCATGTCGGCCAGCTTGCCCTTCACCTCCAGCTCCGCCGGGGCGGCGCCGGTCGGCTCCGTCAGGCAGGGGACCGGCTTCCACGGGGCCAGCGGGTCCGGCCCGCCGGCCTTGCCCCAGCCGATGGCGGGCAGCACCGCGTCGGCGACGGACAGCACCTCCGCCTGCCGGGTCGCCGGGCCGCTGACGCGCACCTTCACCAGCCATTCCCCGGTCCGCGCCACCACCAGGGCAGAGGCGAGCTTGCCGCCATCCACACCGGCATAGACCACCCGCCGCGCGTTCGGGCGGGAGCCGGCCACGGCCACCAGCCGGTCGTCCTGCACCGTCAGGGCGGCGCCATGCTTTTCCCGCAGGATCTTCTCCAGCACCAGGGCGAGCAGGTTGGGGTCGGCCAGGGGCGGGCGGTAGAGATAGATCGTGGCCCAGATGCCGGACGCCTCGTACCGGATGACGTTGTCCAGCCCGTCACCGTTGGAGTCCTTCTGGCTGACCATGGGCAGCCCGCCGATGCTCCGCGGCAGGGTCAGCCCGGCCTTGGGATAGGACAGGGATGTACCGCCACCGGGCGGGGGCGAGGTCGCCACGGCTCCCCCTGCCAGGGCCAAGCACAGGGTCAGCGCAAGGGCAGCGGCACGCATCCACATCCTCCCGGGTCGTTACACCGGAAGGATTACCTAAAATTCGAAGGGCTGGTAGTGACCATTAGGCCTGGGGGTCGGCCTGCGCCGCCGCCAGGTCCATGCGCCGCGGTTTGGTGGAGCCCGGGTCCAACAGCAGCAGGTCGCCTGTCCTGGGGTCCAGCCCGTGCTTCACCGCCCCACCCAGCAGCCGGGGCGCAAGGTGGTCCAGCCATTCCTGGGCCACCGGCTCCCCGCCCTCTTCCAGCCAGCGGTTGGTCCAGTGCAGCAGGTGGCGGCTGAAGCTCTCCACGATCTCCACCCCGGTGACGTCGCCGAACCCTTCCTCATACAGGGCCGTGCGCTCCGGGGTCTTCCCTGGATCGGAAACATCGGGCGGGAAGGACAGGCGCAGCTTCACGCCGGCGACAAGCCATTCCGGCACCGACTCTTCCTCCGCGAAGGCCGGGGCGGTGACGGAGACAGACCCCACCTCCGCGCCGTCCACCTCCAGGGTGCCGGGCCAGGCGAAGCGGCAATCCTTCTGCGGCGGGCCCAGGGCAGCCAGCGCGTCTGCCATGGCCAGCATCAGCACCGGCCCCACCAGCCGCGCTTGGCGCAGGGGCATCTCCGGCTCGAACACCACAGCCAGGTCCACCAGGTCCGGGCGGCTGGACCAGACCAGGGTGGCGGCGCCGGCCTCCGCCTCCGCTTCCACCACGGCGCGCAGGAAGGCGTCGGACGGGCCGGAGCAGACGGCGTGGAACGGGGGCGGCACGCTGAGCGTTGCCATATCTTCCAGACCGTCGGACATGGGTCCCTCTTCTCTGAGCCCCCGGCCTTTAGATTGCCGGTCGGCGGAATATCTGTTTTCTAATCAAACCTGACAAGAACGGCCGGCCCACCAGTCCGGCGCAGGTGAACGCGACAGGGAACGCCAGGAACATGGAAGTCAACGGCCGGACGGTGGTCCTCTGCTCCTGCGAGGGCACCATGCCGCTGGACGCGGCAGCGCTGGGCAAGGCGCTGGGCACGGCCCCTCCCCGCATCCACCACCAACTCTGCCGGGCGGAGCGTGACCGGCTGGCCGCGGCGGCCAGCGGCGGCGGCCCCATCCTCGTCGCCTGCACCCAGGAGCGGGCGGTGTTCGAGGAGACGGTGGAGGAAGCCGGCGGCGACCCCGACCTGATCCAGCTGGTCAACATCCGCGAACGGGCCGGCTGGTCGGCGGAGGTCGGGTCCGCCACACCCAAGATCGCCGCCCTGCTGGCCGAAGCCACCCTGCCCCTGCCCGGCACCCCCCTGGTGGGGCTGAAGTCTGAGGGCGTGGCCCTGGTCTATGGCAGGGATGAGACGGCGGTGGAAGCCGCCCGGCAGTTGGCGGACAAGCTGGATGTCACCGTGCTGCTGTCCCGCCCGGGGGAGGTGGTTCCCCCCGCGCCACCGACTTCCCCATCCTGCGGGGCACCATCCGCGCGGCCAAGGGCTACCTGGGCGCGTTCGAGCTAGTGGTGGACGATTATGCCGTCCCCGCCCCGTCCAGCCGCCGCCATCTTGACTTCGGCCCTCCCCGCAACGGCGCCAGCAGCCGCTGCGACGTGATCATCGACCTGACCGGCGGCACGCCCCTGTTCCCGGCAGACCACAAGCGCGACGGCTATTTGCGCGCCGACCCGAACAGCCCAGCGGCCGTGCAGGCCCTGCTGTTCAAGGCGGCGGACCTGGTGGGGGAGTTCGACAAGCCCCGCTACGTGGACTACCGCGCCGACCTGTGCGCCCACAGCCGCAACCGGCGCACCGGTTGCACCCGTTGCCTGGAGGTCTGCCCCACCGGCGCCATCACGCCGAACGGCGACCATGTGGCCCTGGATCCCTTCGTCTGCGCCGGCTGCGGTTCCTGCCACGCCGTCTGCCCCACCGGGGCGGCCAGCTATGCCCTGCCCCCGGCGGACGCCATCCTGGAGC
Source organism: Aerophototrophica crusticola (assembly GCF_012913305.1). Classification (NCBI taxonomy): domain Bacteria; kingdom Pseudomonadati; phylum Pseudomonadota; class Alphaproteobacteria; order Rhodospirillales; family Rhodospirillaceae; genus Aerophototrophica; species Aerophototrophica crusticola. The sequence continues at coordinate 2,175,132 of NZ_CP051775.1, forward strand.
GGCTGCGGGTGCTGCTGTCCACCTACCACCAGGCCGGTGGCAAGGATGCCGTGCTGCTGGTGCATGAGGGGGAACATGGCCTGCCCCTGCTGGACCTGCTGGCCAGGGTGGGCGATGGGCTTCCGGCCCGGGTGCTGCCCGTGGCGGTGAATGAGGTCACCCAGTTGGGTATCGAGTTCTTCGCCAGCGCCCTGGCCTATGGTGCCGCGGAGGTCCGGGTGGTGACGGCCAAGCGCAGCCGGTCCGACCGGGCGGCCCTGGCCCATGTGTTGGGGCTGGCGGAGACGGTGGCCAGCGGCCTGGGCTACGGTTCCGGCCGCTGCGGCCTGCTGGAGGCCGACGACCCGGACGAACTGGCCTTCCTGCTGGCCGGGCTTACCCGCCGGCCGGGCGTGGCCGCCAAGAGCTTCTTGCCCATGGGCGACAAGCGCGCCCTGATGAAGCTGTCGCTCCGCCAGATGCACGCGGCCGCCCCGGCCCCCGTGCCCGTGCTGCCGCTGACGCCAGGGGCCGTGTTCGGCGGGCTGGACATCAATGTCGATGGCTGCACCCTGTGCCTTGCCTGCGTGCAGGTCTGCCCCACCGGCGCCCTGTCGGACAACCCGGAGAAGCCGCAGCTTTCCTTTACGGAGGATGCCTGCGTCCAGTGCGGCCTGTGCAAGAACACCTGCCCGGAAAAGGTGATCAGCCTCGTCCCCCGCCTGGACTTCACCGATGCCGCCCGCACCCCCCGCGTGGTGAAGGAGGAGGAACCCGCCCACTGCATCACCTGCGGCAAGGCCTTCGGCACCAAGAGCACGGTGGAGCGCATCGTCGCCAAGCTCCAGGGCCAGCACTGGATGTACGCCGGCGGCGCGGCGGCCCTGGGCGCCAACCCCATCGACCGCATCCGCATGTGCGCCGACTGCCGCGTCGTCGCCCAGGCCAGCCACACCCTGGACCCCTATGCGGGACCGGCACGCCCGCGGCCGCGGACGGCGGAGGATTACGAGTAGGTCGGATTAGCGGCGGAGCCGCGTAATCCGACGGCCTGTGCCGCCCGCGTCGGATTACGCTTCGCCAATCCGACCTACGGCGCTGAAGTCGCCCGCCGGATGTAGGCGACCAGGGCGGCGCGTTCTTGCGCATTGGGGATGGTCTGGACGGGCATCTTGGTGCCGGGGGTGACCTTGTCGGGGCCGCGGTCGAACAGGTCGGAGATGGTCGCCTCATCCCAGACGATGCTGCCGTTCTTCAGGGCGTCCGAATAGGGATAGCCGGGGGCCGTGCCGATCTTGCGGCCCATGACGCCATAAAGGGTGGGCCCGGCCCGGTGGCCGCCATCCGGGGTGAGGGTGTGGCAGGCGGAACACCGCTTCCACAGCCGCTCCCCCACCGGGTCGCCGCCCGGCTGCACGTCAGCGGCGACAGTGCGGACGGGGGTGGGGGCATCCAGTTCGCGGCCCGTCTCCAGTGACCATTGCCGGATCATCCGGTCATTACCCCCGGCCAGCAGGGTGCGGCTGTCGGGGGTGAAGGCCAGGCTCCAGATCGGGCCGCGGTCGCCGCCCAGCCGGTACAGCACCGCCGCGTCCGGCAGGCGCCAGACGGTGGCGGCCCCGTCGATCCCGGCGGCGGCGATGGTCCTTCCGTCCGCGCCCCAAGCCACGGACAGCAGGGGCACCGGGGCCAGGGTCGCCAGGGGAAGCGCCGGCTTTTCCGCCCCCAGTTCCCAGACCCGCACCTTGCCGTCCGCCCCGGCGGTGGCGGCCCGGGTCCCGTCGGGGGAGAGGGCGAGGCCGTTGATGGGGGCGCCGCCGGGCACCACGTCCCGCAAGGGCGTGCCGTCGGCTACCCGCCAGAGCTTCAGGGCCCCGTCATAGCCGGCGCTGGCCAGCGTGGCGCCATCGGGCGTGAATGCCACGGCGTTGACGTTGTCCTTGTGCCCTTCCAGCGTGCGCAGGGGCTTGCCTGTCGTGAGATCCCAGAGCCGCACCGTGCGGTCCCAGGCCGCGGAGGCCGCCAGCTTTCCGTCAGGCGACACGGCCACCGCGGAGACCCGCCCGGCATGGCCGTTGAGGCGGGCGGAAGGTTTCTCCGCCCCGGCGGTCCAGATGGCCAGGCTGCCGTCATCGCTGCCGGTGACGAAGCCCTTGCCTCCCGGCAGCCAGGCCACCGCGTTCACCGCCGCATCATGGCCGTAGAGGACCGACAGGGCCGAGCCGTCCCGCAGGCTCCAGCGGATGGTGGAATAGTCGAAGCTGGTGCTCACCATCTCCGCCCCGTCGGCGGAGACGGCGAGGCCTTTCACAGGGCCGCCATGGCCCACGAACTCCCCCCACGCCGCGCCGGCACCCAGCGCGGCGGCGAGCAGGCCGACCATCAGGGACCGCACGGGCGACTACTCCAGGGCGATGCTGTCGGTGACCTCATGGATGGCGCCGAGGGGCTCCAAGGTCAGCACCACCTTGGCCTGGAGCACCTCCGTGCCCGTCAGCTTGCCATCGGCGAGGGCCTTCTGCACCGCCTGCTCGATGGCACGCTGGCTGGTGACGCCCACCTGCTTCAGGAACTTGCGCAGCTCCATGTTGAAGACATCGTCGTTCATGCATCCTCCGTCAGGTCGAAGCCGAGTTCCGTCAGGCGTCGGCGCACGGACGCGTTCGCCAACAGGTCAAGGAAGCGCCGCACCGACGGCCGGTCCAGCCGGTCGGCGGGGATCGCGAAATCATATCGTTCCGGCTGCACGGGAAGGAAGCCCAGCCCGTAAGGTTCCGCCACCGTGTCAATGGCCATGCCCCAGTCCGCCCGCCCCTGCGCCACCGCGGCGGCCACGGCATTGTGGGACTTGGCCTGCGCCCAATAGCCCGGCGGCTTCGCCCCGGCCAGCAGCCGATCCAGCAGGATGCGGGTGCCGGCGCCGGCGTTGCGGTTGACCATGCGGCAGTCCGGGTCCGCCAGGGCGGCGGCCAGCGCCTCCGCCGCCGCCCTACCCTCGAACCGCCCGTCGCCTTTGCGGAAGACGATCCCCTGCCGCCGGCCATAGCCGCGGGCCAGGGTAAGGCCTTCGGCCAGGAAGGGGGTATTGTAGGTGCCGGTCCTGGGGTCCATCAGGTGGATGGGGGCGATGTCGCACTCCCCCCGCCGGGCGGCGGCGAGGCCGCCCATGCTGCCCACGTTCAGCAGCTTCACCCCGATCCCCTGCCCCGCCAGTTCCCCCACCAGCAGGTCCAGCCCGACGCAGTGGCTGCCGATGATGGACAGGGACGCCGGTTCCAGGTCGCGGCCGATGCGCTGGACGGTAACCCGCGTACCCGCCTCCACCGCCTCCACCCCCTGGGGCACGCAGAAGAAGCCGTCCGCCTGGGCGAAGCTGGTGACGGCGCCGGAGCCCTTGGCCGTGGGGTAGGCGGCGAGGCCGGCGGGGGTGTCCACCAGCGACACCATCACATACTCGGCCCGCCCCCGCTCCGACAGGGCGCGCACCGGCAGGGTGGCCTGGACCGTGTCGGCAGCGGCTGGCTTCAGCCCGGCGAGGGCGCGGATGACGGGGGCCACGAACTCATGGAAGGTGAAGATGGCGGAGGTGGGGAAGCCCGGCAGCAGGACCACCGGCTTGCCCCGGACGACGCCCAGGGCCACCGGCTTGCCCGGCTTGATCGCCACGCCATGGACGACGATCCCCGGTTCCCCCAGCCCGCCGATGATACGGTAGCTGATGTCGCCGGCGCCCTTCGACGTGCCGCCGGACAGGACCAGCATGTCGGCTTCCAGGCCCTGTTCCACCTTCGCCGCGATCTCGGTTTCCCGGTCGCGGGCGATGCCGAGGGGGACCGGCTCCCCGCCCGCCTCCGCCACCGCGGCGGCCAGGATGGCGGCGTTGCTGTCATAGACGGCGCCGGGGCGCATGGGCTCCCCCGGTGCCAGCAGCTCATCCCCGGTGGACAGGATGGCGACCCGGGGCCGGCGGACGACGCCCACCCGGGTCAGGCCCAGGGCGGCGAGGACGCCCAGCTCCCGGCTGGTCAGCACCGTGCCGCGGCGGAGCACCACCTCACCCCGCCCGATGTCGCTGCCGGCGAAAGCGACGAAGCTGCCGGGGGAAGCGGGTTTGCGGATGTCCACCAGGGGGGTGCCGTCCGGCCCCTCCCGATAGTCCGTGTGCTCCACCATCACCACCGCGTCGGCGCCGCGGGGGACCATGCCGCCGGTGGCGATGACCGTGGCGGTGCCGGGCAGCACCTCCTGAACCGGGGCGACGCCACAGGCCAGCACCTCCCCGTTCAGGCGCAGGGTGACAGGGCTGTGGTCGGTGGCGCCTGACGTGTCCGTGGCGCGGACCGCGAAACCATCCACGCCCGAGCGGTCGAACTGGGGCACGTCCAGGGGCGCCACCACGTCCGCCGCCAGCACCCGGCCCAGGAGGTCGGCGGACAGGGGGACATGCTCCGCTGGCAAGGGGGCGAGGGTCAGGTGGGCGTGGAAGCGGCGGTTGGCCTCTTCCCGCGGGACCACTTCCAGGAACTGGTCCTGGCTGGCGACGCGGCGCAGGAAGGGCGGGTCAGTGGTCGGCATCACGGGTCCCAAAACAATCGAACAGGCGGACGGCCACTTCGGTCCCGGCAGGCCAGCCCTCCACGTGAGGCGGGACCAGCACGAACCCATCCGCCCGGACAAGCTGCGCCAACCCGGGGCAAGGCGGCAAGGGTACTGCCCCTTGCGGCGACAGCCTGACCGGGACCAGCCGCGTCGCCCCCACTTCCCCCACCAGCTTCACCGCCAGGGGCACCGGCATGACCGGGTGCGGCAGGCCCGGGGGCAGGCCGGCAAGGCGGCGGATCAACCGGCCGGCCAGCATCTCATAGGCCGACCAACCGGCCGCGGGGCCGCCGGGCAGCAGGATGGCCGGGGTGTCGCCGACGAGACCGGCCCCCGCGGCCTCCCCCGGGTCGAGGGCCAGGCCGTGCCAGTCCAGGCGGCCCAGTTCCCGCAGCAGCACCGCCCCCCTGGGCGCGCCGGGGCTGGTGCCGCCCACCAGGAGGATCAGGTCGGCGCCCGGCGCGGTGAGGGCTTGGCGCGGGTCGGCAGCGCGGTCAGCCACCGGGTCCGCCACCCCGCCGTCCCGGGTGATGAGGTCGGGGTAGAGGCGGCCAGCCAAGTCCACCCCGCCCCCACGCCCGATGGGGACCAGCCGGATGCGGGGCTGCCGGGTGGCTTGCAACCTGTCCAGGCCCATCGCGGCGGCCAAGGCCGTATCCATGGACCGGAGACGGCGGCCGCCGGGGATGAGCACCGAGCCGGCGGCGCAGTCCTGGCCGGCCCGTTCCACATGTTGGCCGGGGGCGACGGGGCCCAGCAGTTCCAGCATCCCGCCCGCTTCCTGCACCAGATGCAGGGGCAGGACCGCGTCCGCACCCGGCGGCAGGGGGTCGCCGGCGGAGAGGGGGGCGGCGGTGCCGGGGAGGACCGCCGCCCCCACTGCCAGAGCTTGCGCGAAAAGGGGGCTGTAGGCGCTGGCGCCCACCGTGTCGTCGGCGCGCAGGGCCCAGCCGTCCACCAAGGCCCGGTCGGCAGGGGGCAGCGGGCCGGGGGCGTGGAGGTTCGCGGCCAGGACCCGGCCCACAGCGGCGGCCAGCGGCACCGCCTCCGCCACCGGTGGCCGAGCCAGGGAGTCGAGCCGGGCTTGCGCCTCCGCCAGGGTCAACGGGCGGTGCATCATGGCGTCATCCGCCCGCCGACGGCCCTCACAGCATCGGCTTCACCTCGATGGTGTTCAGGGCCTGGCGGACCTGCTCCATGCCGGCGTCATAGTCCTTGGCGTTGCAGGCCTTGTTGCCGGCGGCGCGGAGGTCGCGGGCCTTTGCCTTCACGTCGTCGGCGGCCTTCGAGGCGGTCAGGCGGTCATCGAACTGGGTGACCAGGCTCTGGCAGGTGACGGCCTTCTTGATGTCCGCCGGGCCCACATCCTTGGGCGGGGCCGCAGGGGCCGCGGCCGGGGCGGGGGCGGCTGGCTTGGCGGCCTGGGCCAGGGCGGGGCCGGCGGCCAGCAGGGCGAGCGTCCCGAGGAGGGCCGGCAGCTTCACGGAAACCATTGCACGCATGGGGGAATTCCTCCGGGCAGGTCTTGGGCAGGCGGGGGCCGCCGCCAGGATCATGGCCGCAACGGCTTGCCGCTTGCAAGGCCGCTCGAACCCCTTCCTTAACCGGCCGGCAACCACGTCCGGTCCATCCTGACGGGTGATGGGGCGGGCGCGAAAGTGTCACGGGTGGGATTCACCTATCCGACCGGACGTGCTAGATTCCTTCCGGACTCCGAACGGGTCCGCCTGTCCCATGCCTTGATCGCCCCTGTCTTGACCGACTGAGCACCCCGGGAGTTGCCGCCATGGCGATGCGCGTTCGTGAGGATTATCGCGGCCTGACCGGGCCGGAGAAGGCCGCCATCCTCATGCTGGCGCTGGGTGAGGAGATCGCGTCGAAGCTGTTCGCCCTGATGGGCGACGACGAGATCAAGGAACTGTCCCAGACCATGGCGAACCTGGGCTCGGTCAGCTCCAACCTGGTGGAGCGGCTGTTCGTGGAGTTCGCGGAGCAGATCAGCTCCACCGGCTCGCTGGTCGGTTCGTTCGACAGCACGGAGCGGCTGCTGACCAAGGTCCTGCCCAAGGACAAGGTCGACCAGATCATGGAGGAAATCCGTGGTCCCGCCGGCCGAACCATGTGGGACAAGCTGACCAACGTGAACGAGCAGGTGCTGGCCAACTATCTGAAGAACGAATACCCGCAGACCGTCGCCGTGATCATGTCCAAGATCAAGGGCGACCATGCCGGCCGCGTGCTGCAATTACTGCCCGAGAGCTTCGCCATGGAGGTCATCATGCGCATGCTGCGCATGGAAGCGGTGCAGAAGGAGGTCATCGACGACATCGAGCGGACCCTGCGGACCGAGTTCATGTCCAACCTGGCCCGCACCAACCGCCGCGACGCCCACGAGATGATGGCGGAGATCTTCAACAGCCTGGACCGCAACACCGAGAGCCGCTTCATCGCCGCCCTGGAGGAGCGCAACCGCGACAGCGCCGAGCGCATCCGCGCCCTGATGTTCACCTTCGAGGATCTGGCGAAGCTGGACCCCAGCGGCATCCAGACCCTGCTGCGCAACGTGGACAAGCAGAAGCTGTCCGTGGCCCTGAAGGGCGCCAGCGACACGCTGAAAGACATGTTCTTCACCAACATGTCCGAACGCGCCGCCAAGATCATGCGCGAGGACATGGCCGCCATGGGGCCTGTGCGCCTGCGCGACGTGGACGAGGCGCAGATGTACATGGTGCAGCTGACCAAGGATATGGCCGCCCGCGGCGAGATCGTCATCGCCAGCGGCAAGGGCGAGGACGAGCTGGTGTATTGACCGGCGTCGGTCGGCGCCGGACCGACAGGGATTGCCGAAGAGTCTTGCTGTCGGGCTTCCGCTCCGCTCCAGCCTGACCTACGGCTGGCGGTGCCTTGGCCGTGTTTGACAAAGGCGACCTTAACTTGACTAACTTTACCTTAAGGTGACGCTTAACTTTACCACGGTAAAGCTATATGTGGCTGATTTGGTTGGGCTTTTGCCCTTAAGTTGACTAACTTTACCGGGTTGGGACTTATGTCTCCTTAAGGGGGCTCCGCCGCTAGGCATCGGACGATGGATGCCATCGAGGGGGCGCCCAATTTGCGGACGAGATGAACGTTTTCCAAGATCCGACGCCGACGTGGGCGTGATGGAAGCTTCGCAGATTATAGGAATACTGTCCAGTTCTGTCAGGGTGCATCCGCCTTGCCCAACAGCCCGGGCAGTTCAGCCAGCAGGGCGTCGCGGGCGCGGAAGCTGGCGGGGGTGTCGGAGCGCGCGTCGTCCTTGACCAGGCGGACGAAGACCAGGGTGCGGTCGCCCTTGCGGGCCCAGCCCACATACCAGCCGAAGGGCCGGTTGGGATCTGGCTTGCCGTCGGGGCCGGGCAGGGAACCGGCGCCGGTCTTGCCGAAGCTGGTCCAGCCGCCGGGGAGATCGTCGCGGCGCAGCAGGGCCTCCGTCTTGCGCACCGTCTCCGCTGAGACGGGGAGGTCGCCGCGGACCAAGCGGCGGAGGAAGGCGGCCTGCCCCGCGGGGCTGATCCTCAGGGAGGAGCTGAGCCAGGCGCGGGTGAGGCCGTTGCCCTGGCCGGGGTCGCCGGACAGGTCGCGGTTGCCATAGTCCAGCCTGTCCACCCAGGCCTGGAAGGCGTCCATGCCCAGGCGTTTGGTCAGCTCTTGGGAATACCAGACGACGGACTCCTTCATCCAGTAGGCCGGGTCGGTGGTGGTCTTCCAGGCGTCGCGCCAAGCCGGGTATTCGGGCTTGTAGGGCAGGGCTGGGGCGTGGCTGTCCTGGAGCTGGCCGGACTCTAACCCCATCAGGGCCAGGGGGATCTTGAAGGTGGAGGCCGGGCTGTTGGGCCGGTCGCAGTCGGGGCCGCTTCGGTCCAGCACCGCGCCGTCGGCCGCGTCCACCAGCAGGGAGCAGGCAAGCTGGCTGCCCGACGCGGCTGCGGGCCAGGGCAGGAGCAGGGCGAGCAGCATGCCGATGGCTGCAATCGAGTGTCCGCGCTTGAGCTTCCCTGCCTCCCCTGAGAAGGCAGGGGTCCAGGGTTCTTGAGCTTTGGGGACGTTGGGCGGGGGGACAAGAACTGTGGGCCCCTGCTTTCGCAGGGGAGGCGGTTGGTCTGGCTGGGGGCGGATCGCTGCCCCGTTGGCGGCAACGTCCAGTATCCAGGTCCCGCGGTGGTCCCTTAATTGACCGGCCTTGGGGCGCCGTGTACCACCGCCGGGCACAACCTTCGTGAGAGTATGCAAGCCTTGCCGACCTTCCTCCGCCGGGCCGCGGTCGTCGCCGCCCTCGCCTTGGCGATCCTAGGGACCCGCCCCACCCCGGCGCAAGACGCCCCGCCCTTCCAGCTTGAGCGCAGCGCCGTCCATACGGTCGTGTCCAAGGCGGTGGGCCGGACGTACCAACTGTATGTCAAGCTGCCGCCGGGCTATGGCGACCCGGCCAATGCGGGGCGGCGCTATCCCGTGCTGTACCTGACGGACGGGGACTACACGTTCCAGGTGGCGTCCGGTGTCACCCGGCTGCCGCACAACGCGGGCAAGCTGGAGCACGTGATCCTGGTGGGCCTGTCCTATGCGCAAGGGGAGGACGGCATGGTGTCCCGCCGGCGGGACCTGACGCCCTGGCCCAACCCCTCCCTGCCCTCCCCCACCGGCGGGGCGCGGGCCTATCTGGACTTCATCACCAAGGAGGCGATCCCGCTGGTGGAACGCCAGTACCGGGCCGACCCGGCGCGCCGCACCCTGGTGGGCCAGTCCTTCGGCGGGCTGTTCGGCCTGTGGGTAGCATTCACCGAGCCGGGGCATTTCGAGAGCTACATCCTGACCAGCCCGTCCTTCTGGTACGCCGACGAGGCGCTGCACGCGCTGGAGGCCGCCCATGCCGCCAGACACAAGGACCTGAAGGCCCGTATCTATATGGCGACCGGCGGGTTCGAGACGGTGAAGCCCGGCGCCAAGGACCCCCGCTATAACAAGACCAACGACATGGTGGGTGCGCAAGGAGCGATGGCGCGGCGGCTGGGCTCCCGGAAGTACCCGGGCCTCAAGGTCCGCGCCGACGTGATCGAGGGCACCGTCCATGAGACCACGTTCCCGGTGGGGTTCGTGCATGGGATGACGTGGTTGTACGGGGGGTGAGGCGAGATCTGTGCGACTGTATCTGGTTGCAAGCCGGGGGCGGGCAGCCCATACTGGTGCAGTGACCGTAGCGGTAGGCTGACGTGACTCGGCGGGACAAGCTGGTGGCCCGGCTCAAGGGCAAGCCGAAGGATTTCACCTGGGACGAGCTGGTCAGGCTGCTCGAAGGGCTGGGTTACAGGGAGGCAGCCACCGGCAAGACGGGCGGGTCCCGACGACGTTTCATCCACGCGACCGCCCCGACCATCGCCTTGCACAAGCCGCACCCCGGCAACATCGTCAAATCCTATGTCATCGAGGACGTCGTGCGGGTGCTGACCGAGGAAGGCCTGATATGAGCACGCTGCTGGAATACAAGGGATATCTCGGCTCGGTCGAGTACAGCGACGAGGATGAGGTCCTGCATGGCCGGCTGGAGTTCATCCGTGACCTGGTGACCTATGAGGGGGCGGACGCCAAGGGCCTGAAGGCGGCATTTCATGAGGCCGTGGACGACTACCTCGAGCTTTGCGCGGCGGAGGGACGGAAGCCCGACGTGCCGCTGAAGGGCAGTTTCAACGTCCGGCCCGGACGCGACCTGCACCGGCGCGCCATGCTCTATGCCCAGCGCCAAGGCATGAACCTGAACACCGTCGTCAGCGACGCGCTGCGCCGGTACCTCGACAGCGAGGAGCGCGCGGGCTGACCGGCCAACCTCGTCGCTCAGGCCGCCGCCAGCTTGCTCTCCGGCGGGACCAGCTCGTGGGATGACGTGGTTGTATGGGGGGTGAGTCACCGCTATGCGGGGTACTGGATGTCGCCCCGGACAAGCGCCGCAGGCGCGCCGATCCAGGGCCCTCGGGTTCGGTCGATGCAGGGCACCGGAAGCTCTATGGCCTCTCCGCTGGCCCGCTGCCGCGCCATTGGCATGACGGCTTTCCCGAGGGTCCCGGGTCAGGCCCGGGATGACGTCAAGTGCCTTGCAGGTTTCCTGACTGGATGCCGTGCCGATCTGGCCGAGCTGGGATGGCTGCTAATCACACCGCAGCCGGCTTGCCCTCCGGCGGGACCGGCTCGGGGCGGATGACGGAGATGCCGGGTTGGGGGATCTCGCCGGGGCGGACGGGGCCGGCGCCGGGGCGGGCGAAGCGGTCGTTCAGCTTGCGGATCTCGGCGGCGACGATGTCGTGGATGCGGTCCAGCTTCTTGTCCGTGCGGCGGGACCAGCCGATGGGGCCGCGGCGGAACAGGCTGAAGCGGGTGGCGGCCAGGAAGGCGTTGCGGACGCTGAGGCCGAAGCCGCCCAGGCTGACCGGCAGGTCGCGGGCGATGCGCCGGGCCATGAAGCGGCCAGTGAAATGGCGGGCCAGCAGCACGCCCAGCAACAGCAGCAGGATGACGAGGGACGGCCAGGGGCTTTCGAACAGCAGGTCCACCGGTATGGCCGACCAGGCCCAGAGCACGATGGCGAGCGCCGCGGCCGCCACCAGGGCCGCCAGGGTCACCCCGTTGACGACGGAGCGCCAGCGCTTCACGGCGCGGGTCAGCATGGGCACCGCTTCCTCGCGGATGTCCTTGGTCACCGCCTCCAGCCCGTTGGCGACGCGGTAGCCGCGGATGCTGGGCACCTCCTGGATGCGGCGGGTGATGTCCTGCATGTCGCGGTTGCGGATTTCCCGCAGGCGGGGCTGCACGGCCATGCCGTCCGCCGCCTTCTCGCTATAGACGGCATAGAAGCGGCCACCGGCGATGCCGACGCTGGCCATGGCCCGCTGCCAAGCGCCCACCACCTCTTCCAGGTTGTCCTCGCGGCTGGTGGCGTCGATCTGGTTCAGGATGAACATGAACTTGTCGGCGTCGGACCGGTCCTTCACCCGGGCCACCAGCTTGTCCAGCGTATCGCGCATGACGCCCGGTTCCGGCTTGCGGGCATCGAACAGGACCAGGGTCAGGTCCGACAGGTCCAGGATGTGGTCGATCAGGCGCAGGGTCGCGTCGCGGTACTTGTCGCTGTCGAAGCCGGGACTGTCCACGATGATCAGGCCGCGCAGACGGTCGCTGGGCACCGTCTTCAGCGACATGTAACGGTCCACCATCTTGCCTTCCCCCGGGGCGACGCGCTCGATCTCGTCGCCCATGGCGTGGAAGGGGAAGCGGGCGTCGGCGTCCAGCGCCGTGCCCGGCAGCTCCCGCAGCTCGGTGCCGTGGCAGAGCACGGTGAACTTGTCGTCCACCGCCTGGTTGCCGGTGCGTTGCACGTTCTGGCCCAGCAAATCGTTGATCAGGGTGGACTTGCCGGAGGAGAAGAGGCCCACCGCCGAGACCACCGGCCACCAGCCGATGCGGTTGGTCAGCGTCTCCTCCTTCCCGATCAGGCGCATGCGGCGGAGGATGGCATCCATGCGGGAATAGGCATCGACCAACGGTACCAGGTCCGGGTTCTCCGCGGACAGGTGGACACGCAGGTTCTTCAGGCGCTGGTCGGCGGCATTGGGCATGGCGGCGGGTCCCGGCTTCTGGTTGTCACCCGGACTAACGCACCATCCGCCCCGATGTGCCGAAGAAGATGGGTAAAGTGCTATTCCCGACGGATGATCCGGTCGGTCAGGACATTGGCCCACCATTGCGCCATGAACCCGGCCTTGAAGGCGACGGGGTCGTAATGCTTCTCCACCCACTCGAAGAACTCGGTGGGGGTGGCCTTGTCATGGGCCCGGTAGGTTTCCCAGAAATGGTCCAGGATGCCGGTCTTGGCCTGCTTCAGGTGGCCGAAGCGCCAATGGAGCTGCTTCACCGCCTGCTCAATCGGCACGCCCTCATGGACATAGAGGTAGAGGGCGGACATGAAGCCGACACGGTCGGAGCCGGCCTTGCAGTGCATCAGGGCCGGGTATTCGATGCGGGACCAGATCTCCCGCGCCTCCAGCATCTTTTCCTTCTTGGGCGCGTCGCGGCTGTTGACCGGGAAGTCCACCAGGGTGATGCCGTACTTCTCACACGCGCGCTTTTCCAGGTAGTAGCTGCCGCAATCGTCCCGCCGGCCGCGCAGGTTGATGATGGTCTTGATGCCCATCTTCGCCGCGGCGGCCACGTGGGCCGGCGTCGGCTGGCTGGAGCGCCACATCTTGGGCGAGATCTGGAACATGTTCTTATAGGCCATGCGGATGAAGGCATGGTCCTTGAACAGGCTGTTCACGTAGCGGCCGAACAGGGCCCGCTTCGTTTCCACCACCAGGGCCTTGGCCGCGTCCTTGTGCATCGTCGTCCCGCACACCCCGAAATCCCCCGCCCATATAGGCGAGCGGCGCGCCGGGGGCGAGGGGGAAAGCGGGGATGGCTGTCAGGCGCGGGCCGTCGCCACCGTCTGCCGGGGGGCGCGGGCCGGGGCGGCGCGGCGGCGGGCCATCGCCTCCGCCAGGTAGCTCTCCAGCTCAGCGGCGCGGTGGGCGGCGGTGTGGGCGGCCAGGACGCGGGTGCGGGCACGGTGGCCAAGGGCCTTGATGGCCTCCGGCGTCATGTCGCGCAGGGCGTTGACCACGTCCGCGGTGTCGCGGGCCACCAGGATTTCCCGGCCCGGGCGGAACAGGCTGTCCAACCCGTCCCAGGGATCGGAGATGATGGGCGTGCCGCAGCACGCGGCCTCGAACAGGCGCACGCTGGGGGACCAGCCGGCCCGCACCATGTCCGCCCGGGTGACGTTCAGAGTGAGGGATTGGGCGTTGTAGAAACGGCGATGCTCCCCCGGCGGCAGGTGTTCGATCCGCTCCACGTTGTCGGGCCAGGCGATGTCTGCGGGGTATTGGGGGCCGGCCACGACGAAGCGTTGGTCCGGCAAGGCGTGGGCGGCCTGGACCAGCAGCCTGTCCAGCACCGGCTGGCGGTCGGGGCTGTAGGTGCCCAAATAGCCGAGGGCCCATTCGGCCTCCGCCGGCTCCGGCCCGTGCACGGTGGGGTCGGCGGAGCAGTAGAGGGCGCGGGCCATGGGGGAGCCGTAGGTCCGCTCCAGCTTCCGCAAGGTCGGGCCGCCGGTGAAGGAGAGGTAGAGGCCGTAGCCGGAAATCTGCCGGGCGGCCAGGTAGCCGGTCCCCTGCCCCGCCAGGGCCGCCAGGGTCACCGGCGTGTCGATGTCGTAGAAGGCGGGCAGGCCCTTGGCCGTGGCCTGCACCCAGTCGCCCACGGCGATGCCGTCGGGGACGTAGGAACCGACGATCACCGCGTCCGCGTCGCGCACCAGGGCGGCGTGGCTGTCGTACAGCTCCTCCAGCGTGGCGTAGAGGATGGTCTCGCAGCCCTCCGGCGCCTTGCAATCCCGGTTGTCCCGGTACCAGGGCACGTCCCGCTCCAGGAAGGTGACCCGGTGTCCGCGGGCCGCCAGTTCCCGCACCAGCCCGCGGTAGGTGGTGGCGTGGCCGTTGCCCCAGCTTGAGGTGATGGACAGGCCGAGGATGACGATGTGGATGCCGCTGGTCATGCCGACAGCCTCAGCGAGGAGGGCCGCAGGTCGGCGCCGGCCAGCAGCGCTTCCACCTGGGCGGCCCGGTGGGCATAGGTGTGGGCGGAGAGGACACGTTTGCGCGCTGCCTCCCCGATGCCGCGTGCCTTGTCGGGGGTGAGGGCTTCGAGGTGGGCGGCCACGGCGGCGCCGTCGTCGGCCACCAGCACCTCCGCGCCGGGGTCCAGGAACAGCTCGATCCCCTCCCACCGGTCGGTGACCAGGCAGGCGCCGGCCCCCGCCGCCTCGAACACCCGGGTGGGCGGGGAGAAGCCGTAGCTGGCCATACTGTCCCGGTTGACGTTCAGGACAGCCAGGCAGGAGCGGTTGAAGGCGTTGTGGTCGGCCGTGTAGACGTGGCCGTGGTAGCGCACGTTGCCGGGCATGGGCTTGTCGCCCCAACCGGCCCCGCCCAACAGGAACTGGCGGCCGGGTGCGAGGCTGGCGGCCTTCAGGAAGAACTCCTCCACCCGCTTCTCCCGGTCCGGAAGGCGGTTGCCGACGAAGCCCAAATCCGCCTGGAAGCGGGGGTCGGGCGGCACGGGGTGGTGGGTGTCCGGGTCCACGGCGTTGTAGACGGGGACGCAGAGCCGGGCGCCGAAGGCGGCGTAGGCGTCCACCACCGGCTGGCCCCCGCCATAGGTGAAGACCGCGTCATAGGCGGGGACCAGGGGGCGGAAGCTGTCCAGCGGGTCGTTGCGCATCCGGTCCAGCGTCGCCGGCGCGTCCACGTCCCAGAAGATGGCGAGGGCGTCGGCGCGGCGGCTGGAGAGCACGGCGGCTTCCAGCTCCGCGTCGAAGACACCGACGCCGCTGGCCTTCACCACCACGTCGGCGTTGCGGCCCTGCTCCACGGCGCGGGACATGCCGTCGGGCGTCGCCTCATACACCACCACCTTGGCCCAGTCGGGGTCGGCCATGTCCCGGTGCTTCTGCCGGTCATAGGCGTCGGGCTCGAAGAAGGTGACCTTGTGCCCGCGGCGGGCCAGGTTCTTGACGATCCCGCGATAATAGGTGGCGGCCCCGTTCCAATAGGCGGAGACGAGGCTGGAGCCGTAGAAGGAGATGGAGAGGCCCATGGTCACTGCACCTCCGCCAGGGCGAGGAAGGAGCCGGGCGCCGCCAGCTCGGCACAGACGGCCAGCAGCTCATCCACCCGGTGGGCGCAGGTGTGGCGGCTGCGGATGGTCTCAAGGCCGCACCGCGCCTGCTCCGCGGCGGCGGCGGGATCGTTGAGCAGTTCCTTGAGGGCGGCGGTCATTTCCTTGCCGGAACGGACCATGCGGAGGTCCTTGCCGACCCGGAACAAGCCTTCGGCGTCCTGCCACGGGGCGGAGACGAGGGGGATGCCGCAGGCCAGGGCCTCGAACACGCGGATGGTGGGGATGCCGGGCAGCGCCTCCACATAGGGGCGGCGGGGGACGTGGACGGTCAGCCGGTAGCGGGCGAAGACTTCCGGCGCCCGGTGGTTGGGCAGCCAGCCCCGGTACTTGATGCCGCTTGCGGCCAGCGCTAGGCGCCCCTCGTCCGGGTAGCGCACGCCATGGACGTCTGCCGACAGGCCCAGGGCCTTGACGGGGCCGAGCAGGTATTCGTGCAGCTCCGCCGTGCGCTCATCGTCACCCCAGTTGCCGACCCAGACCAGGTCGCCGGTCTTTGCCATCTCCGGCATCGGCCTGAAATGACGGGTGTCGGCGGCCTCATGCCAGGTCCAGGCGCGGTTCGCCCAGCCTTCGCGCAGGTAGCGCTGGCGCACCGCCTCCCCGAAGGCCAGCACGCCGTCATAGGCGGAGAGGTCGTAGCGGGACATCTCCGCCGGGGCGGTGACGCTGCGGTGGTGGGTGTCGTGGAACAGCAGGCGGAACCGGCCGCCCGCCGCCCGTCGCTGCCCCAAGCGGGCCACCAGGGCGGGGTCGTTCCATTCATGGACGATGACCACGTCCGCCCCGTCCAGGGCGGCGTCCAGGTCCAGGCTGTCCAGGTCGTATTCGGTGGACGACAGGCCGGGGAAGGCACTGGCGATGTCGTCCCAGGCGGCTTGGCCGTGGCCGTCCAGCAGGTTGGCCTTGCTCCAGCCGCCGGCGGGCTCGAACGCGCGGACGTCGTGGCCGCGGGCCAGCAGCTCCGCCGTGATGCCGCGCAGGAAGTGGGCGTTGCCGTGATTCCAATCGGACAGCAACGAGTGGACGAACAGGACGAAGCGCATGGTTTCCGTCAGGTCCCTATTCGGCGGCCAAGCGGCGGGTCTGGCCCAGCAGGGCGGCGTAGGCGTCCAGGTAGGCCCCGGCCATAGCCGCCACCGTGTAGCGGCGGGCGCGGATGCGGGCGCGCTGGGCCAGGTCGGCCCGGCGGGCGGGGTCGGCCATCAGGCTGTTGAGGGCGCGGCGCAGGCCCTCGTGGTCATCAGGCCTGACATAGACGGCCGCCTCACCCCAGATCTCCCGCTGGCTGGGAATGTCGCCCAGGACCAGGGCGCAGCCGGACAGGGCCGCCTCCAGCGCCGCGAGGCCGAAGGGCTCGTACCGCACGGGCAGGCAGAAAACGGCGGCACGGGCGTACCAGTCGCGCAGCTCCGCCGTGGGCAGGCGGCCCAGGACGGCGATGTTCTGGGGCCGGCGCTCCTGCCCGTCCGGGTGGACGCAAGTGCCGGCCACCGCCACCGGGCTGCCCAGGGTGGGGGCGATGGCATCGAGGGCCGCGATGTTCTTCGCTTCGTCCCAGACCCGGCCGACGGAGAGGATCAGGTCGTCCTTCGGCCCGGCCGCGAAATCTTGCGGGTCGCGGCCGTTGGGGATGACATGGGCGGGGGTGCCCAGGCCATGGTGGAAGGCGAGTTGGGCCGCCATGGCCCGGCTGGGGGCGATGACCATCTGCGCCGCGGCCAAGCCGGCCCGGGTGCGGGCGCGGTAGGAGTCATACTCCTCCGGCGGCTCCTCACCCCAGACGGCGGCGTACCAGGAGGGGACGCAGGAATGGGCGACGCAGACCACCGGCGCCTTGAACGGCAGGGCGGCGTGGGCATAGCCGTTCACATGGACGATGTCGGGGTCGAGGGTCCGCTCCAGGTCCAACAGCCATTCGCCGGAGCGGACCACATGGTCGCCGCAGTCCGGCATCCATTCCAGCTTCCACTCGCTCTCCACCAGCGACAGGCCGAAGATGCTGGAGGCTGCCGACCGTTGGTCGTCGGCCAGGGGGCCGCCGAGCACGGCCAAATAGACCTTCACCCCCCGTTCCGACAGGGCCTTTGCCAGGGTCAGGGAATAGTCCCAGATGCCGCCTAGGCAATCCGCCGTCATCAACACGCGCCGCAGGGGTCGCCCCGCGAATTCAGCCATGCGCCGCCTCCAGTTCGTGCAGGCGCCGGGGCCGGTCATCCTGGATGTCGGAAAACCGACCATGCCGATCCAGGTACCAGTCCAGCGCCCGTTCCCAGGCCTTGTCGTCCGGCAGCCCCCAGAGCTTCCGGTAGTCAGGGCTGCCAGGGTAGGGGAACAGGGGCACGGGCTCATTGGCCCAAACGCCGTGGGCGCGGAGCCTGTCGCGCCAGGCGGTGACGTATTCGGGGTCGTCCGTCCCGGCCTCGATCAGGTTGGCCTGGACGAAGGGCACATGGCGTTTGGCCAGGATCAGCCGTTCGGTAAGCTCATCCGTGGACATGCGGCAGTTCTTGTCGAGGAGTTGCCGCCCCTCCTCCGTCAGGCTTTCCACCCCCGCCTCGATGGAGACACAGCCGGCCCGGCCGAGCAGCTCGATCATGTCGGGCTTCCAAAGGTCGATGCGGGTCTGCACGCCAAAGGTCACGGGCCGCGTGACCAGCGCCTCCAGCAGTTCCTTGTTGGGCAGGAAGATCTCATCGATGAAGTAGAGGTACTCGACCCCCTGGGCGATGAGGCGGTCGATCTCCTGCATCAGCACCGGCACCGGGCGGCGACGGTACTTGTCGCGGAAGTTTTCCTTGGCGCAGAAGGTGCATTTGTAGGGGCAGCCGCGGCTGGCCTCCACCTCCGCCCCTGGGCCCTTGGGCGGGGCGTCGAAGCGGTGGTGGTGGTGGTGGTGGCGGGCCACCCATTCGTCCGGCCATTCCAGGGCCGGCAGGTCGGTGAAGGTGCTGGCGTAGGGGCCGCCCTGCACGCGCACCTCGCCGTCGCGGGCGTAGCAGAGGGCGGGGATCTGCTCCCACGGCTCGTCGGCCAAGCGGGCGATGATCTCCTCGCACTCCCCCATCACCACCACGTCCGTGCCCATCTTGGCGAGGGCCGCGCGGGGGGTGGTGGAGGCGTGGGGGCCCACGCCGACCATGGCACCCCTGGTCACTGGCCGCAGCAGGGCGACGGTTTCCTGCGGCACCCGCAGCTCCGGCGGACAGCAGCGCCAGAACAGGTAGCTGGGGGCCGTGGTGACCACGGTCATGTCCGGGGCGAAGGCCGCCACCGCGTCCCTCAACCCGTCCGGCGAGAGGTCCAGGAGCTGGGCATCGAAGATCTCCGCCACATGGCCTTTCCGCTCCAGCAGGACCTTGGCATAGCCAAACTCCAGCGGCAGGTGCGGCTCACGGCAGCCGAAATAGATGGAGCCGCCGAAGCTCCAGCTCGGGTTCACCAGGGCGACGCGCATCAGGGGGCTCCGTCGGGGTGGTGAAAGGCGGCCGTATCGGGGGTTTGGAGGGCCGAACGGCGTCGTCGCGTCCCCTCTCCCAGGGGGAGAGGGACAGGGAGAGGGGTGGTGCGACCAGGACAGCAGGACCCTGGCCGCAGGTTCCCTGACCGGAGACCATCTAACCCCTCTCCCTGTCCCTCCCCCTCAGGGGGAGGGGACGCGGTGGCGAGGTTCGGCCTCACTGGGACCAAGCACGCCCGGTCAAAGCCTGCTTCCCCTGCGGAAGCAGGGGCCGACAGTTCTTTGACGGGGTGGGCAGCGGAGAGCGGGTCAAGAAAAGTGGACCCCTGCTTTCGCAGGGGAGGCAATTCTCTTTGGGCGGAGGCAATGTAAGGACGGATCATCTGCCCCCCTCACCCCACCGCCGGGATGGACCAGGCCGCCGGCAGGTCCGGGGCGGTGTCGATCCGGTTGGACTTGAGCCACCAGTAGAGCTGCTCGATGCCCTCGGTGGCGGAAATGGCGGGTTCCCAGCCGGTGAGGCCGCGGAACTTGGCGCTGTCGGCCACGTACCAGGGCTGGTCGCCCACCCGCCAGGGGCCGTAGCTGACCTCCACCGGGCGGCTGTCCAGGCGGCCGATGATGTCCAGCACCTGGCGCAGGCTGACGGCATTGTCCGCCCCGCCGCCGATGTTGCAGGCCTGACCGGCCAGCTTGTCCATGTTGGCCATGCCCAGGACGAAGGCATCCACCAGGTCGTTCACGTGCAGGATGTCGCGCACCTGGCGGCCGGTGCCGAACAAGGTGACCGTCTTGCGTTCCAGTGCCGCGAGCAGGAAGTGGGCGACCCAGCCCTGGTCCTCCGTCCCGAATTGGTGCGGCCCGTAGATGCAGCTCATCCGGAAGACGGCGGCCTTCAGCCCGTAGCTGCGGGCATAGTCCACCACATACTGGTCGGCGGCGCCCTTGGAGCAGCCATAGGGGCTGTGGAAGTCCAGGGGCCGCCCCTCCCCCACCCCCACGGCCTGGGCGTGGTCGGTGGGCTGGTACCGCTCCCCCTCCTCCGCCAGGGCCAGGTCGGGCAGGGAGCCGTAGACCTTGTTGGTTGAGCTGAAGATGACCGGCGGCGGCAGGGGCTGCGCCCGCACTGCCTCCAGCAGGTTCAGCGTGCCCAGCGCGTTGACCTCGAAGTCGGTGCGCGGGTCGGTCAGGCTGGTGGTCACCGCCACCTGGGCCGCCAGGTGGAAGACGGCGCCGCTGCGGGCAACCGCGCCGGCCAGGCGGTCGGCATCGCGGATGTCCGCCACCTCGGCGATGATCCTGCTGCCGTGGGTGCGCCGAAGCCAGGCCAGGTTCCGCTCAACCCCGGCGCGGCTGAGGTTGTCATAGATGATGACCGTGCCGCCCTGGCGGACGATGCGGTCGGCCAGGTTGGTGCCGACGAAGCCGGCACCGCCGGTCACCAGCACGGGCTTGCCATCGGCCCAGGCGGGGCCCTGCGAGACGCCCCCGCTCATACCGTCAACCCCCGGCTGGCCAACTCGCGGGAGGCTTCCTCCACCCGGTCCACGGCGATCTGGCCGGACAGCCAGTCGGCCAGTTCCTCCAGCCCCGTCTCCAGGGCAACCTTGGGCTCATAGCCCAACAGGGCGCGGGCCTTGCCGATGTCGGCGAAGCAGTGGCGGATGTCGCCCACCCGGTAGCGGCCGGTCACCTCCGGCGTCAGGTCGGGGCGGCCGACGCTGGCCGCCACCCGGTCGCCCAGGGCCTTGATGGAGATGGCCTTGCCGCTGCCCACATTGATGGCCTCCCCCGCCGCGGCGGGCTTTTCCAGGGCCAGGGTGCAGGCGCGGGTCACGTCCTTCACATGGACGAAGTCGCGCATCTGCTGCCCGTCCTCAAAGACCAAGGGCCGCTTCCCGTTCAGCAGGCGCGACGCAAAGATCGCCAGCACGCCGGTATAGGGGTTCGACAGCGCCTGGCGTGTGCCATAGACGTTGAAGAAGCGCAGGGCCGTGGTGGGGATACCATAGGCCGCGCCGATCAGCAGGCACTGCCGTTCCTGCACGTACTTGCCCAGGGCGTAGATGCTGGCCAGGGCCGGCTGCTTCGATTCCGGCGTGGGCAGGGGGGCCAGGGCCTGGCCCTCCGCCGTGCGCAGCTCCCAATCGCCCTTCTCAAGCTGGGCGCGGCCACGGTCGCCGGCAAGCACCGCCTGCCCGTCGGGGCCGCGATAGAGCCCCTCCCCATAGATGCTCATGCTGCTGGCCACGACCAGGCGCTGGACGGGGCGCTTGATCAGCGCCTCCAGCAGCACGGCGGTGCCAAGGTCATTCACGCCGGTATAGTCGGCCACCTGGTACATGCTCTGGCCGACGCCCACCATGGCGGCGAAATGGTAAACCATGTCCACGCCGCGCAGCGCCTTGGCCACGGCCTCCGCATCGCGCACGTCGCCCTTCTGCAGCTCCACGTCCTTGTGCAGGTAGTCGGGGCGCCGCCCGTCCGGGTGGACCTGGGGCGACAGGCAATCCAGGACACGCACGTGGTGACCTGCCTGCAACAGGTCATCGGCAAGATGCGAGCCGATGAATCCCGCTCCGCCTGTTATGAGGATGGTCTTCGCCATGTATTCCTCGAGTGTCCGTCGCGGCCCGACACACCTTACCCGCACCCACGACGCGGCTCGTCTGGGCAGGGATCAGGTGGCACTGGACGGCGGCTGCTTCTGGTCTGGGAGAGTGACCGGTTCTTTCGATTTCGACGTATGTACCTGGGGTAAACGTCACGACTCCGGGATGGTTCCGACACCAGACGTTCATCAATGATGATGAAGGGCGGGGTGCCTGGGCCGCATGCCCCTCAGCCGCATTTGCCCCTTGCCGGACAAGGGCTTGAGGGTGTCCCCTGCCGGCCCGGTCGTGAGGAGGGTTCCAGATGGCGGAAAATCAGGGCGTGTCGCCGGAGACGTGGCTGGCGCGGGCATTGGGGCGGCATGACGAGGCCACCCACGGGGTGGTGCCCGGCATCCACCCCGCGACCACCTTCCTGCGGGAGGGGGACCTGAGCTATCCGGGCCTGGTCTATGCCCGGCCGGACAACCCCACCTTCACGGCGGCGGAGCAGTTGCTGTCCCAGCTGGAGGGGGCGCAGGAAAGCATCCTGTTCGGGTCCGGCATGGCGGCGGCCACGGCGGTGTTCCAGACCTTGCGCCCCGGCGACCATGTGGTGGGGCCGACCGTGATGTACTGGGCCCTTCGCCGCTGGCTGAAGGGCTATTGCGAGCAGTTCGGCATCGCCCTGACCCTGGTGGACATGGCGGACACCGACGCCATCGCCGCGGCCGTGGTGCCTGGCAAGACCCAGGTGGTCTGGGTGGAGACGCCGGCGAACCCGACCTGGAGCATCACCGACCTGTCCGCCGCGGCGGATATCGCCCACAAGGCCGGGGCCGTCCTGGCGGTGGACAACACGGTGCCGACCCCGCTGCTGACCCGGCCCATCGAGCATGGGGCGGACATCGTCATGCACGCCGCCACCAAGTATCTGAACGGCCACAGCGACGTGGTCATGGGTACCCTGTCCTGTGCCCGCGCCGACCACCCGGCTTGGCAGGCCATGAAGGCGGTGCGGCGGGACATCGGCGGCATCCCGGGCCCGTTCGAGGCCTGGCTGCTGCTGCGCGGCATGCGGACCCTGGCCTTGCGGGTGGAGCGGGCGTGCGGGACGGCCATGAAGGTGGCCAACCACTTCCACGGCCATGCCAGGGTGGCGGAGGTGCTGTACCCGGGCCTGCCGAGCCATCCCGGGCACGCCGTGGCGGCGCGCCAGATGACGGGCGGCTTCGGCGGCATGCTGTCCATCCGGGTGGCGGGCGGCGGCCCGGCCTCGGTGGAGGCGGCGGCGCGGCTGCGGCTGTGGACCCGGGCCACGTCCCTGGGCGGGGTGGAAAGCCTGGTGGAGCACCGGGCGAGCGTGGAGGGGCCGGACAGCCCCTGCCCGCCCGACCTGCTGCGCCTGTCCTGCGGCATCGAATCGGCGGACGACCTGATCGCCGACCTGGAGCAGGCGCTGGCGGGGGTGTAGGTCGGGTCAGCGGCTCATCAGGCCGTGCAGGGTGGGGAGCAGCGGGGCGAGGGCGGCGCGGTCCGCCTCCGTCTCCTCTGCCAGTTGGGCCAGGTCGGCGCGCTGTTCCCGGGCCATGGCCAGCATGGCGGCCCGTTCCCAATGGGTGGGGGTCGGCTGGGCGACGGGTTGCGCCTTGGGCTTGGCCGGAACCGGCTGGTCGACGAATCGCTGGGCCTGGTAAGCCGCCAGCATGCGCTGTCCCACGACGCGCCACCGCTCCGGCGTGAAGCCGTGGCGGGCCAGCAGGTCCGGCGAGGACTCGGCCAGGAAGGCGATGCGCCCCGGCGCGTCGATGGGAAGCGCCCCCGGGGCGCCCGACGCCTCTGACACGGCGGCGACGAAGCGGCCGGCCTCTGCCGGGTCCAGCGGGGCCCGGGCGAGTTCCGGGGCGGAAAGGATCACCATCAACGACAGGAGGATTGCCGCGCGCATGGTCCAAGCCCGTGTGGGGGTGCCCGAAAGGGCCATCCGAATGGGGATGCCCCCTTATACAACGGGATTGGTTTACGGAGTACTTAAAGTGCGTACGTCCTGAAGTGATATGCAGCGTAATTGGAACAATTTCCGCAGCATTTTAAGTATTCTATCCGGACGACCCAAGTCCCCACCGGCGCCAGGGCCTTCTGCGCGGCGAAGGCAGCGGCCAGGTCACGTCCGAGGGGAAGCCGACCGCGTCAAGGGCCGACCGGGCCCGTTCGTCCGGGTCCTGGCCGCCCCGGACCATCCGGTTGAAGTCACCCCGCAAGGCCCGCAGGGCCATCCGCTCGGCCGCGATCTCCTCCGCCGTCCGCACGCCGAGCCGGCGCAGCAGCGCCATGGGCGGGCACCAGCCCTGGAGCGCGTGCTGCAACAGGAAGCCGGCGGCCCCCAGGGACAGGAACCGGAACCGCGGGTCCACGCGGTCGGCCATCAGCAGGCCGCCCAGGATGATCCCGGCGGCGTTGGCTTCCAGCGCCCGTTCCAGGTCCCATTCCCGGTCCAGCTCGGCCAACCGTTCGGAGATGAGGTGGCGGTTGCGGGCATAGTAATGGACGCTGTCCACGATCTGGGCGTGGATGCGGCGGAGCACGGGTTCCGGCGTGTTGGCGGGCACCCGCTCCGCCGTGCGCGGCAGCAGCCGGCCGGGCAATTCCTTGGCGCGCATCCTGGTGGCGTTCCCCCAACCTGTCCGGGTTCCGTGCGCAGGGGCAACGGGGGTTTGGCGTTAACGGTTCCGCGAGGCCTTGGCCCTTGCGTGAAGGGCGTGGCTGGCCTAGGGTCCGCGCGCGCCGTCTTTAGCAAGGATCAGCTGTCCCGTGGTTTCCCGTCCCGTGTCGCGTACGATCGCCTGCCTGCTGCTCGCCAGTGCCGCGATCCCCCTGGCCGGCGCCGCCGTGGCGCAGTCCGGCCCCGCCGCCGGTACCCTTCCGACCCAGCAGCAACCGCCCGCGGCCGGGGGCCTCGTCCTGCCCGGACAGGTGCAGACCAGCCCCGGCGGCTCCACCGCCGCGGGCACCATCAACCCACAGCAGCGCCCGCAGGCGGCCCCGCCGGCCGCCGGCCCGGCCCCGCAGCAGGCGGCGCCCCAGCAGCAGGCCGCCCCCGCCCCGCCCCCGCCCAGGGCGGCGGGCAACCGGCCACCCCGGCCGCGGCCAGCCGCGCGCCCGGCAAGCCGGCCGCGCCGAAGGGCGCCTGGGAGATCGTGCCGCAGGTGTTCAGCGACGGCAGCTTCAAGCTGTGCGCCGCCGCGGCGCAGTTCGACAACAACCTGCACCTGCTGTTCCTGCAGAACCCCGAGAAGAAGACCAACCTGATCCTGGGCGTGCCCGGCGCACAGATGCCGGCCGGCCAGCAGGTGATGGTCAAGGTTTCCGTGGACGGGAAGGTCACCAAGGAGAAGGGCGCCGTCATCAGCCAGCCGGAGGCCATCGCCATCCCCCTGGCGGACGACCCGGACCTGGTGCGGGCCATCACGGCCGGCAACGTGCTGAGCATCGAGGTGCCCGGCGACACCGCCACCTTCCAGATGAAGGGCGCCACCAAGGCCCTGAAGGACCTGGGCGCCTGCATCGACCAGGCCAAGGCCGGCACCCTGAAGCTGCCCGCCCCGGCCCAGCCGCCCATCCCGCCGGCCCTGGCGAAGATGCTGGTGGAGGCGGGCCTGAAGGATGCCCGCGCCATCCCCATCGACAAGATCCCGCCGCAGCAGCGGCCCGGCGACTTCGCCTGGCAGTTGGGTGAGCGGGTGCTGGGCTCCGTCCGCAGCTTCCCCCTGTCGGAAGAGGCCGGCGACTTCGGCGCCATCAGCCAGAAGTACCTGGACCAGTTGAAGCAGAGCTGCGAGGGCAACTTCACGCCCAACTTCGGCAATGTGGAGAACCTGACCGCCTATGGCCTGCGCACCGGCACCGCCGGATGCGACAGCAAGGAGGGCAAGATCCACGTGGCCATGACCATGCAGCTCATCCCCGTGCCGAAGCAGCAGGGGCAGGAGAAGCAGGTCCGCGTGCTGAACGTCTATACCCACGAGACCGTGGAGGCGGAGAAGGCCAGGGCCGACAGCGCCAACCAGGGCATCTACAAGGTGCTGCAGGAGCGGGGCAAGCAGCCCCTGCCGACGGCCCAGGCCCCGCAGGGTCAGGCCCCGCAGCAGGGCCAAGCCAAGCCGGCGGCCGCCGCGCCGAAGCCGGCCGGTCAGTAAGGGAGCACCCGGCACGGGTGGCGCGAGGGGGAGGCCGGGCAACCGGCCTCCCCTTTCCGTTTTCGGGGCGTGTGCGGGTGGGACGGCTCGCGCGGCGGGGGAACCGGGGAAGCCGATATGGGGTTCTAGGGACATTCGCCCCGCCCTTCCCGACAGACATGGCCGTCCCATGCCCGAGAGCGCCCTCGCCCGCCCCCTCCCGGCCGACGCGGCCCCCCGCAGCGACGCCCGCCCGGCCAGCCGCAGGCCGGGCCCCCGCATCTACAACCTGTTCCCCCTGCTGGCCGGGCCGATCAAGGGCTGGGACCGGCTGCTGCCGCACATTGCCGGCATGGGGTTCGACTGGCTGTATGTGAACCCGGTGCAGTATCCGGGTTTCAGCGGCAGCCTGTATGCCATCAAGGATTACTGGCGGCTGCACGACCTGGTCCGCGGCGACGCGGGCGAGGATGACGACACCCTGCTGCGCGGCTTCTTCCAGGGGGCAGGGGCGCAGGGGCTGAAGGTGATGCTGGACCTGGTGGTGAACCACACCTCCAAGGACGCCATCCTGGCCCAGGAGCATCCCGACTGGTACAAGCGCGAGTATGACGGGACCCTGCGCAGCCCCCGCGCGGTGGACCCCACCAACCCCACCAACGTGACGGTCTGGGGCGACTTGGCCGAGCTGGACTATGAGCGGCCCGAGGCCGCGAGGGGCTGATCCGCTACTTCGCCGACTGGGTGCGACACCAGGTGGGCCTGGGCGCCAAGGGCTTCCGCTGCGACGCGGCCTACCAGGTGCCGGCGGGGGTCTGGCGGACGCTGATCGAGGCGGCCCGCAGCGTGGACCCGGAGGTGCAGTTCTTCGCCGAGACGCTGGGCTGCACCCCGCGGCAGGTGGAGGCGCTGGGCGACGCGGGCTTCGACTATCTGTTCAACTCCGCCAAATGGTGGGACCTGCAGGAGCCCTGGTTCCTGGAGCAGTATGAGCTGTACCGCTCCATCGCGCCCACCATCGCCTTCCCGGAAAGCCACGACACCGACCGGCTGGCGGCGGAGGTGGGCACCGACGACCCGCAACGGCTGGCCGCCGTCACACGGCAGCGCTACCTGCTGGCGGCCAGCATCAGCACCGGCGTGATGGCGCCCGCGGGCTTTGAGTACGCCTTCACCGGCAAGCTGGACGTGGTGAAGACCCGGCCCGAGGACTGGCAGCGGGAAGCGGCGCAACCCAGGCTGGACCTGTCCCGCTTCATCGCCGAGGCCAACGCCATGAAGGCGGCCCTGCCGGCCCTGAACGTGGAGGGGCCGTTGGCGCGGCTGACCACCAGCGACCCGGCCGTGACCGCCCTGCTGCGCCGCGACCCGGGGTCGGGGGAGGCGGCGCTGTTGCTGGCCAACACGTCCACCCATGAGGCCCGGTCGGTGGAAGCGGGGCCGCTGCTGCTATCCGCGGGCGGCCTTGCCTTCGACGACGTGACGCCGGGGACGGCGCCCCTGTCCCTGGCGCCGGGGGCGCGGCTGCACCTGGAGCCGCTGGCCCTGCGGGTGTTCCGCGGCCGGGCCCAGGTGGCCCGCGCCGAGCCCACCCATGAGCAGTCGCTGGAGCGGTTGCAGGCCCTGGCCCAGGACCGGGTGGCCGTGGAGGATGTCTATCCCGCCGTGGACGATGGCCGGTTCCCCGCCAAGCGGGTGGTGGGCGACCTGCTGGAGGTCTGGGCCGACGTCTTCGCCGACGGGCACGACAAGATCGCCGCCTGCGTGCAGATCCGGGCCCTGGGCGAGGAGCAATGGGCCGAGGCGCCCATGACCTTCCTGGAGAATGACCGCTGGCGGGCGTCCGTGCCCCTGTCCCGCAACGCCCGCCTGGAATACCGGGTGCAGGCCTGGCGCGACCTGTGGGCCACGTGGCGGGCTGAGGTGGTGAAGAAGAAGGAGGCCGGCCGCGACATCGCGCTGGAAATCGAGGAGGGCCGGCGGCTGCTGGACAACGCGGTGGAATGCGCCGAGGAGGGCCGCCCCCGCCAGACCCTGGTCGCCCACCGGGACCATGTGAAGGGCATCCCCGATTGGGACAAGGACCGGGCCTATTCGGTCATGATCGGGGAGACGCTGGCCGCCGACATGGCCCGCTATGGCGTCCGCACCAACAAGAGCCACGGCAAGACCTATGAGCTGATCGTGGACCGCACGGCCGCGCGGTTCAGTTCCTGGTACGAGCTGTTCCCGCGGTCCATGAGCGACGACCCGAACCGGCATGGCACCTTCGACGACGTGATCCGGAAGCTGCCCTATGTGCGGGACATGGGCTTCGACGTGCTGTACTTCCCGCCCATCCACCCCATCGGGAAGAGCCACCGCAAGGGCCGTAACAACAGCCTGACGCCCGGCCCCAACGACCCCGGCAGCCCCTATGCCATCGGGTCGGAGGACGGCGGCCACGACGCCATCCATCCGCAGTTGGGCACACTGGAGGATTTCCGCCGGCTGGTGGCCGCGGCGGCAGAGCACGGGCTTGAGATCGCCCTGGACTTCGCCATCCAGTGCAGCCCCGACCACCCCTGGATCAAGCAGCACCCGGACTGGTTCGACTGGCGGCCCGACGGCACCATCAAGTACGCAGAGAACCCGCCCAAGAAATATGAGGACATCGTCAACGTCCATTTCTACCGCAAGGCCATCCCGGACCTTTGGTTCACGCTGCGGGACGTGGTGCTGTTCTGGGCGCGGGAGGGGGTGAAGATCTTCCGGGTGGACAACCCGCACACCAAGCCCCTGCCCTTCTGGGAATGGATGATCCGCGAGGTGCAGGACCGGCACCCCGATACGATCTTCCTGGCGGAGGCCTTCACCCGGCCGAAGATGATGAAGCGGCTGGCCAAGCTGGGCTTCACCCAGAGCTATACCTACTTCACCTGGCGCCAGCACAAGGGGGAGTTCACCGAGTACCTGACGGAGCTGACGCAAGGGCCGGCCAAGGAGTACTACCGGCCGAACTTCTTCGTGAACACGCCGGACATCAACCCGCCCTACCTGCATTCCGAGAACCCGGCCATGTTCAAGGCCCGGGCGGTGCTGGCCACCACCCTGTCCAGCGTGTGGGGCCTGTACAGCGGGTTCGAGCTGTGCGAGGGCACGCCCGTGCCCGGCAAGGAAGAATACCTGGACAGCGAGAAGTACGAGATCCGCGCCTGGAACTGGGACGACCCGAGGAACATCCGCGACTATATCCGCACCCTGAACAAGGTGCGGCACCGGTTCCCGGCGTTGCAGCAACTGACCAACCTTCGCTTCTACAACGCTTACAACGACAAGGTCCTGTACTACGGCAAGCTGGACCAGAACCGGCGGGAGATGGTGCTGGCCGCCGTGAACCTGGACGGGGACCAGGGCGCCTACCAGGTGGCCATCGAGGTGCCTTTGTGGGAGTTCGGCCTACCCGATGACGGCGTGGTGGAGGTGGAGGACCTGTTCACCGGCGGCCGCTGGTTCTGGTATGGCAAGTGGCAGCACATCACGCTGGAGCCTTGGGTGAACCCAGCGGGTCTCTGGCGAATCAGCGCCCCGCGCGGGGCCTGAGGGGACGGGCTGCGATGCTTAATGACTCCTTTCCCGCATGGCAGCCCTGTTCCACAAATCAGTGGGGCACCACCAGTGCTAGGGTCAAGTAACCGTGTATCTAGTGGGAGGTAACGCGGTCCCGCTGCCAAGCTGAGATGACGGGCTCGAATCCGTGTCCTTTGCGACACACCCCGCCGTGACACGACGGGCGAGGCCTTAATCCTCAATCGTGGTCGCATGACTCTGCGTTGCTGCTCATATAGAGTGGGGCCGTGGAGAAGGCCAGATGAACGCGTTCACGACAACCGCCCTTGCCCTTGCAGCACTGATCAGCGTCCCCGCCGTCGCCCTGGCCCAGGGCATCCCGGCGGACGGGACGGCGGGCGGGCTGTATGTGCAGGGATTGGGCGGGCGCGTGGCCCCGGATGCGTTGGGCACGCCGGCGGGTTCCCTGGGCGTCAACCTTCCCCCCGTGGCCGGCAGCACGGCGCTGAGCAGCGGTGGCGCCTCCAGCACCTCGCTGGGCTGGCAGCCCCTGGAAAGCCTGCGGCTGGAACTGGAATACGCTTACCGGGCCAATGACGCGGGCGCCGTGGTCACCGGCCCGGCGGATGGGACCGTCGGGTCCCACAGTGTCATGGCCAACGCCCTGGTGGACCTGAAGGTCACGGATTGGTTGACGCCTTATGTCGGCCTGGGCGTGGGCTGGACCCGGGTGGACGCCGACCGGATGATCGCCGCCGGCCTGACCCCGGTGGACGGCAAGGGCGACGCCATCTCCCTGCAAGGCATCGTCGGCCTGTCGGTGCCGTTCAGCGACCAGCTCTCCTTCTTCGCCGACACGCGCTACATGCGCACGGGTGACTTCGCCCTCACCCCCAGCACCGACAACTCCGCCCACGGGGTACAGAGCTGGTCCGCCCTGGCCGGCCTGCGGTTCCGGTTCGGGGGGAAGTGACCTGACCGGCCCCCCCGGCCACCGCCATCACACCATTTCCAGTTCTTCCACCTTGCGTACCACTGCCGCCCGCCGCTCCCAATGCGGGTAGCGCAGGGACAGGTCGTGGGGGCGGTCGTCCAGGTCCAGGATGGGGGTGGTGACTGTGGGGTCGCGGCGCATGGCATCGGCGCCGGCCATGTGGACCACGCCCACGGGGCGGTTGGGCAGGTAGTATTCCACCAGGCAGTCCCGCTGGGCGTCGTAGCGCCAAGGGCCGAGGTAGTTGCACCATTCGGGCAGCAGCTCCACCGGCATCTCATCGACAAAGATGCCCAATGCCATGGCGAGCTGGACGGAGCTGAACAGGCGGCAATGCCTGACCACCTGGGCATGCCAGCGGCGGAAGGCATCCCAGTGGGGCGCGTCCGTCCGCAGGGCGAAGGCGCCGCCATTGAGGGTCGGCCGCAGGGCCAGGGACTGGCGGATCGCCTGGGGCAGCCGGGCCTTCGCGGCGGCCTTGTACAGGATGGAGCGCACCCGGACCACGTCCCGGAACAGCCACTTGACCGTCACCTCCGTCGGGCGGAAGCGGCCGGTCTGGGCGACGCTGGCGAATTTGCCCTTCTCCGCCGCCCGCAGGAACAGGTCGATGGCGGCCCAGTCCTGGATCCAGGCGTCGGCGTCTATCCAGACGATGCTGCCATAGCCGGGGAAATGCCGGTCGAGGAACAGCTTCGCGATCTCTGCCCGCACATGGTCCTGGCCCATGGTGCGCAAGGGCGACAGGTCGTATTCCCAACCGGGGGTGACGAGCCGGCAACCCGCGGCTTCCAGCTCCGCCCGCTGTTCCGGCTTCAGGCCCACGTCCAGGATGCCCACGGGGCATTCGTCCACCGTCTTGAAGCGGCGGATGGATGCCAGCAGTTCCCGCATCAGCGGGAAGTAGTTCGCGTCGCCGCCGCTGACCAGGATGAAGCGTCGGGAGGCGGTCATGCTGCACCTTGGCTGGATCGGGCTAAGCCGAACGGTATAGGCGACCACCAGCGACCATTCAAGCCGCGCTCGGCAGCAATCCGCGCATATCCCAGAAACCTAATGCCGCCTGGACCTGTTCATGGGGGTGACCCGCCCGCAAGCCACGGCCCCCAGCATGATCGACCGCAGCGACCGCACCTGGTACAAGGACGCGGTTATCTACCAGACCCACGTCAAGGCCTTCTTCGACGGCAACAATGACGGCATCGGCGACTTCGCCGGGCTGGCCAGCAAGCTGGACTATATCCAGGAGCTGGGGGTCAACACGCTGTGGCTTCTGCCCTTCTACCCGAGCCCGCTGCGGGACGACGGCTATGACATCGCCGATTATCGCGACGTCAACGGCCGGTACGGCAACCTGAAGGACTTTCGCACCTTCGTGCGGGAGTGCCACAACCGCGGCATCCGCGTGATCACCGAGCTGGTGGTGAACCACACCAGCGACCAGCACCCCTGGTTCCAGCGGGCGCGCAAGGCCCCGCCGGGCCACCCGCACCGGAATTATTATGTCTGGTCCGACAGCGACCAGAAATACCAGGGCACCCGGATCATCTTCCTGGACACGGAGAAGTCCAACTGGACCTGGGACGCGGAGGCCGGGGCCTATTTCTGGCACCGGTTCTACAGCCACCAGCCGGACCTGAACTTCGACAACCCGAAGGTCCTGCGGGAAGTGCTGAACGTCATGCGCTACTGGCTGGACATGGGGGTGGACGGGCTTCGCCTGGACGCCGTGCCCTACCTGATCGAGCGGGAAGGCACCAACTGCGAGAACCTGCCGGAGACGCACGACATCCTGCGCAAGATCCGGGCGGAGCTGGACAAGGGCTACAGCGACCGCATGCTGCTGGCGGAGGCCAACCAGTGGCCGGAGGACGTGCTGCCCTATTTCGGAAACCCCGAGGTGGGCGGCGACGAATGCCACATGGCCTTCCACTTCCCCCTGATGCCGCGCATGTACATGGCGCTGGCCATGGAGGACCGGCACCCCGTCACCGACATCATGCGCCAGACGCCGGAGATCCCCAGCACCTCGCAATGGGCGATCTTCCTGCGCAACCATGATGAGCTGACGCTCGAGATGGTGACCGACAAGGAGCGGGACTATCTCTGGAATTTCTATGCCGGCGACCGGCGGGCGCGGATCAATCTTGGCATCCGCCGGCGGCTGGCCCCACTGATGGACAATGACCGGCGCAAGATCGAGCTGCTGAACAGCCTGCTCTTCTCCATGCCCGGCACGCCGGTGATCTATTACGGCGACGAGATCGGCATGGGCGACAACGTCTATCTGGGCGACCGGGACGGCGTGCGCACGCCCATGCAGTGGAGCCCGGACCGCAATGGCGGCTTCAGCCGTGCCGATCCGGCGGGCCTGTACCTGCCGGCCATCCAGGACCCGGTCTATGGCTTCCAGGCGGTGAACGTGGAGGCGCAGGCGCGCTCCCCCTCCTCCCTGCTGAACTGGATGCGGCGGCTGGTGGCCGTGCGGCAGCAGACCAAGGCCTTCGGTCGCGGCACGCTGAAGTTCCTCTACCCCGGCAACCGCAAGGTCCTGGCGTACCTGCGGGAGCATGAGGGCGACACGGTGCTGTGCGTCGCCAACCTGTCGCGGGCCCCCCAGGCCGTGGAGCTGGACCTGAGGACCTTGCGCGGCTGCGTGCCCATGGAGATGATCGGGCGCAGCGTCTTCCCGCCCATCGGCGACCTGCCTTATCTGCTGACGCTGCCGGCCTATGGCTTCTACTGGTTCCTGCTGACCACCCAGTCGGTCCAGCCGAGCTGGCACGAGCCCATCCCCGAGCCCCTGCCCGACCTGATCACCCTGGTGCTGAAGTCCGGCTGGCAGGATGTGTCCCAGGGCCGCGGCGCCCGCGACCTGGAAGAGGCGGCCCTGCCGGCCTTCGTCGCCAAGCAACGCTGGTTCGCCGCCAAGGACGCGCAGGTGACGGGGGTGAAGATCGTCGGCAGCACCGTGCTGCCCGGGCCGGGCGAGGGATACCTGCTGGCCCGAATCGACGTGAGCCATACGGGCGCGCCGGAGCCGGTGCCCTATTTCCTGCCGCTGGCGCTGGATTGGGGGGAGAATGCGGGCGGCACGGGCTGGCCGTTGCTGCCCTACACCCTGGCCAAGGCACGCCGGGGACCCAAGGTGGGCGCGGCGTTCGACGCCATGCAGGCCCCGGCCTTCGCCCGCGTCCTGGTGGATGCCATCCGGCGGGGAACCGAGATGCCCGCCGGCCGCGGCACCCTGCGGTTCCGCCCCACCGAGCGGCTGGCGGACGTGCAATTGCCAGAGGGGGAGATGGAGACACGCACCCTGGGGTGGAGCAGTCGAACACCAGCGTGCTGCTGGCCGACGCCATGGTGCTGAAGATCTACCGGCGGCTGGAACCGGGCACCCACCCGGAGCTGGAGATCGCCCGCTTCCTGACGGAGAAGGTACCCTTCGCGAACACCCCGCCCTTGCTGGGCAGCGTGGAATACCACGCTGACGACGGCTGCACCGCCCTGGCCGTGCTGCAGGGCTTTGTCCGCAACCAGGGCGACGGCTGGCGCTTCACCCTGGATTACCTGACCCGTGAGCTGGAGGACCGCCGGCTGCGCCTGTCCGCGGCGGCGGCCACCCCGGACAGCCCGGTGCTGGCCGACATGGCCGCAGCCGGGGCGGACGATTGGGGCCTGTACACCACCCTGGCGCGGACCCTGGGCGAGCGGACGGCGCAGATGCATTGTGCCCTGGCCACGGCCACCGGCACCCCGACTTCGACCCGGAGCCCCTGTCGGCAGAGGACAGTTCCGCCATCCTGGACAACGCCCGGCGGCAAGCCGACCGTGCCTTCCAGGCGCTGCGCCTGGCCAGGCCGAACCTGACCGAGGAGGCCGGACAGGCGGTGGATACCCTGCTGGCCCGCGAGGCGGAGGTGCATGACCGGCTGGCGCGGCTGGTGCGCGGCCAGATGGACGTGAGCAAGACCCGGATCCATGGCGACTACCATTTGGGCCAAGTGCTGCGCTCCGCCACCGACTGGTTCATCATCGACTTCGAGGGGGAGCCGGCCAAGGGCATCGCCCAGCGCCGGGCCAAGCAGAGCCCCTTGCGCGACGTGGCCGGGATGTTGCGCAGCTTCGACTATGCCGCCTGGGCGGCCCTGTTCCAGATCGCCGAGGTACATGCCGACGCCCTGCCCCGCCTGCGCCCCTTGGCGGAGGAATGGGAACAGGCGACCCGCGCCGCATTCCTGGAGGGCTATCGCAGCGCCATCGGCGGCTGCTCCGCCCACCCGCCGGGCGAGGAGGACGCCGACCGGCTGGTGGCCCTGTTCGAGCTGGAGAAGGCCCTTTACGAAATCGTCTACGAGGCCGGCAACCGCCCGGCCTGGTTGCCGATCCCGGTACGGGGGGCCCTGCATGTGCTGGACAAGGCGGGGGTGGAGCCGGTGGCCTGATCCTTCAGCCGGGTCTCCCCCTCACCCCGACCCTCTCCCCGGTGGGGAGAGGGGGCGGGTTGTACCATTGACGATCCGGTTGCCGATGCCCGCCACATTCCCCCTCTCCCCCACGGGGAGAGGGTTGGGGTGAGGGGGCAAACCGGGCGGGGACCAAGACCCCCGACCATGAACGAGACCCCAGGGACGAGAACCATGCCCGACACCATCGACAGCCCCTTCCGCGCCGCCATCGAGGCGCTGGTGCATGCCGACCATGGCGACCCGTTCAGCGTGCTGGGCCCGCACCCCGGACCTGGCGGCACCTGGCAGGTGCGGGCCCTGTTCCCCGGGGCCACCAGACTGGAGATCATCGCCCGGGAAGGCGGCGAGGTTCTGGCGGAGGGCCGGCTGGTCCACCCGGACGGGTTCTGGCTGGCGGAGCTGGACGAGGAGCGGCGGGACTACAAGCTGCGCCTGGACTTCGGCCACGGCCCGGTGGAGTTCGAGGATACCTACCGCTTCGGCCCCTGGCTGGGGGAGCTGGACCTGCACCTGATGGGTGAGGGCAACCATGAGCGCATCTGGGAGCGGCTCGGCGCCCATGTGGTGGAGCATGACGGGGTGGGCGGCACCGTCTTCACCGTCTGGGCCCCCAGCGCCCGCAAGGTGAGCGTGGTCGGCGACTTCTGCACCTGGGACGGCCGCCGCCTGCCCATGCGCAAGCACCAGGGCATCGGCGTGTGGGAGCTGTTCGTGCCCCATGTCAGCCATGGCGACCGCTACAAGTTCGAGATCAAGGGCCCGCGCGGGGAGATGCTGCCCTGGAAGGCGGACCCGGTGGCCTTCTATGCGGAGCACCCGCCGGCCACGGCCAGCGTGGTCCACGGCCTGCCACATTGGGACTGGTCGGACGCCGCCTGGCGCGATCGCCGCGCCGCCGCCAATGACCGCAAGGCGCCCATCAGCATCTATGAGGTGCATATGGGGTCGTGGAAGCGGGGCGACGGCAATCGCTACCTGACCTACCGGGAACTGGCGGACCAGCTGGTCCCCTATGTCAAGGAGATGGGCTTCACCCATATCGAGATGCTGCCCATCACGGAGTTCCCCTTCGACGGGAGCTGGGGCTACCAGCCGGTGGGGCTGTTCGCCCCCACCAGCCGGTTCGGCACGCCGGAGGACTTCAAGTACTTCGTGGAGGCCTGCCACAAGGCGGGGCTGGGCCTGTTGCTGGACTGGGTGCCCGGCCACTTCCCCACCGATGCCCATGGGCTGGGCCTGTTCGACGGGACGCACCTGTATGAGCACGCGGACCCGCGCCAGGGCTTCCACCAGGACTGGAACACCCTGATCTACAATTACGGCCGGCGGGAGGTGCGCAACTTCCTGCTGGGGAACGCGCTGTACTGGATGGACCGGTTCCACCTGGACGGGCTGCGGGTGGATGCGGTGGCGTCCATGCTGTACCTGGACTACAGCCGCAAGGCCGGTGAGTGGGTGCCCAACCAGTTCGGCGGGCGGGAGAACCTGGAAGCCATCGACGTGCTGCGCCGGATGAACGAACTGGCCTATGGCCACCATCCAGGCACCATGACCGTGGCGGAGGAAAGCACCGCCTGGCCCGGCGTGTCGCGGCCCACATACCTGGGCGGCCTGGGCTTCGGCTTCAAATGGAACATGGGGTGGATGCACGACACCCTGAACTATATGAGCCAGGACCCGATCCACCGGCGCTGGCACCACCACAACCTGACCTTCGGGCTGCTCTATGCCTTCAGCGAGAACTTCATCCTGCCGCTGAGCCATGACGAGGTGGTGCACGGCAAGGGCAGCCTGTTGAACAAGATGCCGGGGGACCGCTGGCAGAAGTTCGCGAACTTAAGGGCCTATTACGGCTTCATGTGGACCCACCCCGGCAAGAAGCTGCTGTTCATGGGCGGCGAGTTCGCCCAGGAGCGGGAATGGAGCCACGACCGGGGCCTGGACTGGTTCCTGCTGGACCTGCCGGAGCACCAGGGCCTGCGCGACCTGGTGCGGGACCTGAACATCCTATACCGCGACAACCCCGCCCTGCACCGGCTGGACTGCGAGCCGGAGGGCTTCGAGTGGCTGGAGGGCAACGACGCGGAGAACAGCGTTCTAGCCTTCCGCCGTACCGATGGGGAGGGGCGGAGCGTGGTGACGGTGTGCAACTTCACCCCCCTTCCCCGTCATAACTACCGGGTGGGCGTCCCCGCCCCCGGCCGCTATGTGGAGCGGCTGAACACAGACGCGGCCCAATATGGCGGGTCCAACGTGGGCAATGGCGGGGCGGTGGACGCCGGTGACATCCCCGCCCACGGCCGGCCCTTCAGCCTGAACCTGACCCTGCCGCCGCTGGGGACGCTGGTGTTGGAGCTGGAGCAGTGAGGGTGTGCCGGAGCTGTCAGGGCCTGGGGTGGGATGTTCAGGGAGCACGGATTTGACGGATTGAAGGGGTTGCAAGGATGAAGAAGGGAAGAAAACAGCTGGATGCCGCAGCCTGGGGACTATCGTGGTTTCACCGCGGTTCGCCTGGAACTGGCCTGTCCGCCTGAACTTTACTTGTGTCCGTGTTCATCCTGTTGGTTCCCCGACCCCAAATCCGCTTTCCGGCCCGGGACATTCGAATTGCGTTCATCTGCATGTGGCATTGCGTTATGCAATACGCGACACCCCCGGCCCCTGATCGCTTTTGCATTGGGCAAGTGCCATTAACATTGCCCGGCCGCATGTAAACGGTTGGTCGGCGAACTGCTGGCACCAGGGTTGCTATGTCAGGGGCAAGCGCAAGAAGCGCCGGCCGTGGCGGAAAACCGCCTGATCGAACCGACAGCAACCCGACAATGTGCCCCCGGCGCGGCCCCGGCCGCCTGACCCTTGCGATCCTGGCCCTACCGGCCCTGTGCGCCGCCCCCGCGGCGGCCCAGGGGACGGGAAGCCTGCGGCTGGGGGCCCTGGTGCAGGCGGAGTGCGCCTTGCAGGTCATGGAGAACCTGACCGTCCTGGACGTGCTGGGCGGTGTTCGGGACGTGCCCATCGCCACGGTGGGGGAGCGATGCAATGACGGCGACGGCTACCGGGTGGTGCTGACCTCCCGCAACAACGGCTTCCTGCGGGGCCAGAACGGGGATGTCCTGTCTTATCTGGTGAGTTATGGCCCGCTGGAGGCTGCCAAGCTCTCTGCCCCCGAACCGTCATCGCCAACCATGCCCAGACCAATTGGAAGCAGCGCACGCTGATGGTGACCATCCCCGCCGCCCAGCAGGTGCTGGCCAGCGCCTACAGCGACGCCCTGACCCTGACCATCGAGGCGCGCTAGACCCGTTTCCCGCAGACTGGAAACGGGTCTAGCCCTTTGTGTCCCTCACACGCCGGCGCCGCATCCGCGGCTTGGCTTACGCGACCATGTGGTCGCGCGGCGGCAGTCGCCGCCGGAGCGTGTTTACGGTCGGCGCAAACACGCTCTAAGACGGCTGGCCCCCGGATTGCATCGTCCCACCGGACACGTCCCCGCCCCTTCGCGCCCTTGCAGGATGCAATGACCCTGTCCCGCCCCGCCCTCCTGTCACTCGTCGCGTTGGCGGGGCTGATGTCCGCCGGGCAGGTGGCAGCGCAGGGCACGGTGCGGCTGGCCGGGTCGGTGAACCCGAACTGCAACCTGCAGGTCCAGGATCTGGGCGCCACCCTGAACATCACCGGCGGCAGCACGCTGGTGCGGGTCGGCAGCATCAGGGAATATTGCAACGACAAGGACGGGCTGACCCTGACCTTCACCTCCAGTAACGGCGGGGCGCTGGTGGGGGAATCGGGCTTCCGGGCCGGTTACAGCATCAGCTATGCGGGGACAAGCAACTGGCAGGCCCTGTCCGTGCCCTATGTGGTCACCCGCAACAACAAGCAGACCAACGAGCCCTGGCGCGACCTCTATGTCAGCCTGCCCGCCAACGCCCAGGCGCATGCCGGCAGCTACCGGGACACGGTCACGGTCACCATCGCGGCGCGCTGAGGTTCAGGCGCCCTGCCCCGGGTCGGCCGGCCCCGAATCCGCCACCGCCGCTGTCGGGAAAGTGGACAGCCCGGGCGGCTCGGACCAGACGATCGTCCCGGTGCCCAGGATGATGCCGAACAACAACCCCACCACGGCGGCCAAGCCGTTGCGGTCCTCATCGATCACACCGTAGTGACGCATCATCGGTCCTCCTGCCCGGGAGGAACAAGCGTGGGCACGCCAAGTTGCGAGGCGGTCGCGCGGGACCCCCGAATGGGCAACGGGAGCCCAGGGCCATCCTGCGCCACTTCGTTGCAGGGCGCCACTGCCCAGCCGGGCAGGTCAGAGGGGAGAAGGGACGGGAAGGGGCCGTTCGGGTCAGGCGATTTCCGTGACCAACTTCTGCAGGAAACTCTCGGCGAAGCTCTCCGCGCTGTCGGCGCTGCGGACGAAGGCCCCCTCCCCGCCGATGATGCTGTCGGCGTAGTAGGATTCCAGCCAGGGATACTCGTCCAGGATGGCCAGGGCGTTGACCGTGACCCCCGCGGCGGCGGCATAGCCCCTGGCCGTGGCGGGGTCGATGCCGGCGTTGCTGAAGCCGTTGGAGACCAGGTCGATCTTGCGCTTGTGGGTGGCGAAGGGGGCTGCTTCCAGCAGCTGCACCGCCCCCACCACCGCGCTGCCCAGGGCCGTGCTGCCGCCCATGGCGATGCCGGGCAGCCCGTCCACGGTGGCGGCGAAGTCCTGGCAGTCCGCCTCCCCCGCCAGTTCCCGCCAGGGGACGAGGGTTGCCAGCGTGTCTGGCCCGGCGAACTGGGCCAGCATCACGGCGATGCGCCGCCGTGGCCCATCCTGGATGGCCCGGGCCACGGCCGGGTGCCGGAAGGCCGCCGCGTGGCCGCGGAGTTGGAAGTCCAGCAGGTCCTTGTTCACGCTGGCGGAGGCATCCACGGCCAGGACAAGCTGCAAATCCACCGGCACCCGGCCGACCCCCTGGGCCAGGGCGGGCGGGCCCAGCAAGGGTGCTGCGGCCAGCGCCCCCAACCCCTTCAGCACGGACCGACGATTGACAGGCACGACAGGACCTCCCGCCTTTGCGGCCCGCCCTCCCGTCAGGTGGCGTGGGCGAGGCCGTGGCGCACGACTTTGGCCATGACGGTGGGCAGCGCCTCCCCACCCAGCCGGTCCGGCGCCACCCAGGTGCCGTCGGGCACCGGGACGGCCGCCGGGACCCGACCCGCCAGGACGGATAATTCCAACTCGAAATGGGTGAAAGTATGACGGACGATCCCCGGCAGGAGGCGCCATGCGGCCTGCACCGGCGCCTGGGCCAAGGCAGCGTCCAAATCCGGCACCTCCGCCCCCCAACCGGTGGACGGCACCTCCATCATCCCGCCCAGCAACCCCGTCTCTGCCCGCCTCCGCAGCAGGATGGACCCGGTGCCGTCGGTGACGAAGAAGGCGACGCCGCGGCGGAGGGGCTTTGCCGCCTTGGCCGCCTTGGCCGGCAGTTCCTCCTGGATGCTTAAGCTCCGCGCCTCGCACCATTGCGCCCAGGGGCAGAGCATGCAGCGGGGCTTGCGCGGGGTGCAGATGGTGGCGCCCAGGTCGAACAGGGCCTGGGTGTAGTCGCCGGGGCGCTGGTCAGGCACAAGGCCCGCGGCCAGGGCCTGGAGGGCGGGCTTGGCCTGGGGCAAGGGGTCGGCGACGGCATAGATGCGGGCCAGCACCCGTTCCACGTTGCCGTCCAGGGCGGCGGCGGGCTGGTCGAAGGCGATGGCGGCCACGGCGGCGGCCGTGTAGGCGCCGATGCCCGGAAGCTGCCGCAATCCCGCTTCATCCTCCGGGAAGCTGCCGCCCAGTTCCGTCGCCACGACGCGGGCGCAGCGGTGCAGGTTGCGGGCCCGGGCATAGTAGCCCAGGCCGGCCCAGGCCCGCAGCACGTCGTCCAGCTCCGCCGCCGCCAAGTCGGTGACGGTGGGCCAGCGGCGGGTGAATTCCTGGAAATAGGGTCCCACCGTGGCAACGGTCGTCTGCTGCAACATGATCTCCGACAGCCAGACCCGGTACGGGTCCATCCGCCGCCCCGGCGGGGCCCGCCAGGGCAGCACCCGGGCGTGGCGGTCGTACCAGCCGAGCAGGACCCCTGCCATGGCGCCCGCCCGGGGATCGGGATTGGTCTGGCCCGCGGCGGGCGCTTCTGCTTTAACGGGTCGGCCGGAACCGGGACGCTTCGCCATGCACTACGGACCCCAGAGATTAGGACGGCAGCTCTCCGCCATCGCCGGCAAGGCGCTGGGCAAGCACGGGCTGGCCTTCGGCGCGCTGCTGGCCGACTGGGCGAGCATCGTGGGCTCGCGCCTTGCCGACCAGACGTCGCCGCTCAAGCTCGTCTTCCCCAAGGGCAAGCGGGAGGAGGCGGTGCTGCACCTCCGCGTGACGTCCCCGGCAGCGCTGCTGATCCAGCATGAGGAACCCCTCATCCTGGAACGGATCAACGCCTTCATGGGCTGGCGCGCGGTGGCACGGCTGAAACTGGTGCATGGCGCGCCGGTCCTCAAGACCCGCAGCTATGTGCCGCCCCGGCCCAAGCGCCTGACGCCGGAGCAGGAACAGGCCCTGGCGGCCAAGACATCCACGGTGGAGGACCCGGAGCTGCGGGCCTCGCTGGAGCGGCTGGGCCGCGCGGTGGAGGGGGACCCCCGCCGGGGTGAGGGGCTTGAAGCGCCCGGACCACAACGTCTATGATCCAACATCTAGTGTCGAGGAGGCTGGAGTGCCCCGTTCTACCCGCAATCCCTTGGGCCGCCGCACCCTACTGGCCGCCGCCGGCGCCACCCTGCTGGCCCTGCCCTTCGCCGGCGCCGCGCTGGCGCAGACCACGGCCGTTTCGCCGCAGGACGCGGTGAAGTCGGCCATGGAGGGGATCACCTATGGCGACCCGAAGGCCCCGGTGACGGTGGTGGAGTACGCGTCGCTCGCCTGCTCCCACTGCGCGGACTTCAACAACACCATCCTGCCGAAGATCAAGGCGGAGTTCATCGACACCGGCCAGGTGAAGCTGGTGTTCAAGGACTATCCCCTGAACGCGCCGGGCCTGCGCGCCTCCATGCTGGTGCACTGCGTCGGCGGGGACCGGGGCAAGGCGCTGAAGAACGCCCTGTTCAAGACGCAGAGCGCCTGGCTGAACCAGGATTTCCTGAAGCACATCGCCCAGACGGCCAAGTTGGCGGGCGTCAGCCAGCAGACCTTCGACGCCTGCATGGCCAACAAGCCGCTGGAGGACACGGTCATCCAGAGCCAGCAGGTCGCGTCCCAGAAATATGGCGTGAACTCCACCCCCACCTTCATCATCAATGACGGGGCGGCGAAGATCGAGGGCGCCAACGAACAGGCGCTGATCGACGCGATGGTCAAGGCCGGCGCCAAGCGCAAGCCGCAGGGCTGAGGGGCGGGTTAGAGATGGGGGACAGGGGGATGGTGGGTCTGGATACCAAGGCCGGGAGCTGCGCGCGCCCCGGCCGCCCTCTGCCCTGCTGAGCCGGGGCGGCGCCCGTGCAGTTCACCAAGCTCCGCCTGTCCGGCTTCAAGTCGTTCGTGGACAACACCGAGCTGTTGGTCGAGCCCGGCATGACCGGGGTCGTCGGCCCCAACGGCTGCGGCAAGTCCAACCTTGTCGAGGCGCTACGCTGGGCCATGGGGGAAACCTCGGCCAAGAAGATGCGCGGCGAGGACATGGACGACGTGATCTTCGGCGGCACGGCCACGCGGCCGGCGCGCAACATCTGCGAGGTCACGCTGGTCCTGGACAATGCCAGCAAGACCGCACCGCCGCCCTTCAACGACTTCGACGAGCTGGAGGTGACGCGGCGGCTGGAGCGGGGGTCGGGCTCCGACTACCGCATCAACGGCAAGCTGGTCCGCGCCCGCGACGTGCAGATCCTGTTCGCGGACAATGCCTCGGGCGCCAGCTCCCCCGCCCTGGTCAGCCAGGGGCGGGTGGGCGCCCTGATCAACGCCAAGCCCGGCGACCGCCGCCAGTTGCTGGAGGAGGCTGCCGGCATCAGCGGCCTGCACGCCCGCAAGCATGAGGCGGAACTGCGCCTGCGGGCGGCGGAGACGAACCTGACCCGGCTGGACGACGTGCTGGGCACCATGGAGCAGCAGCTCC
Source organism: Aerophototrophica crusticola (assembly GCF_012913305.1). NCBI lineage: Bacteria > Pseudomonadati > Pseudomonadota > Alphaproteobacteria > Rhodospirillales > Rhodospirillaceae > Aerophototrophica > Aerophototrophica crusticola. The sequence goes on from NZ_CP051775.1 coordinate 2,217,883, forward strand.
AAGGCTTGCGCAAGCAGGCCCGCCAGGCCAGCCGCTACCGGAATTTGCAGGAGCATATCCGCCGGGCCGAGGCCATCCTGCTGCACCTGAAGTGGAGCGAGGCGGAGCGGGCGCTGGTGCGGTCCCGCGCCGGGTTCGACGCGGCGGAGAACGCCGTGCGCGGCCTGATGCTGGCGGTGACCCAGGCCACCACCAAACGCACGGAGCAGGCCGCCGGCCTGCCGTCGAAGCGCCAAGCGGAGGCCGCGGCGGCGGCGGCGCTGCAACGGCTGGTCCTGGCGCGGGAACAGCTGGACCAGGAGGAGCGGCGGGCCAAGGAGGCCTTCCTGGCCCTGCAACGCCGCCTGGCCCAGGTGGAGGGCGACCTGTCCCGCGAGTCCGGGCTTGCCGCCGATGCCCGGCAGGCGCTGGAGCGCTTGGCCGAGGAACGCCAGATGCTGGCCGAGGCCCAGGGTGAGGAAGGGCTGGAGCAGGAGGAGGCGCAGGCCGCCCTGCTGGAGGCCAAGGACGTGGTGGAGGCCCTGGACCGGGAGCTGGCCCGGGCCATGGAAGCCGTGGCCGCCGACGAGGCCAAGCGCGCTTCTCTTGAGCGGCAGGTGCGGGAGCTGGAGGCGCGCGCCACCACCCTGCGCCGCCGGCTGGAGGAGCAGCAGGCCCAGAAGGACGCCCTGGAGCGGGAGGTGGCCGGCCGCGGTGACATGGCGGAGGCGGAGGCCGCCCTGGCCGAGGCAGAGGAGCGGCTGGAGCTTGCCCGGGAAGAGGCGGAGGCCGCCGAGCGGGCGAAGGCCGAGGCGGAGCATGCGGCGGAGCAGGTGCGGGCGGAGGGCCAGGTGGCCCAGGCCCGAGCGCGGGAAGCCGTGCAGGCCGCCGACAGCGCCCGCGCCAAGCTGAAGGCCGAGCGGGACGCCCTGGCCGACCTGCTGAAGGCCAACAAGGGCGACCTGTTCCCGCCCCTGATCGACGCGCTGACCGTGGACCCCGGCTATGAGCAGGCCCTGGCGGCGGCCCTGGGTGACGACCTGACCGCGCCCTTGGATGAGGCCGCACCCGTGCACTGGCGCGCCCTGCCCGCCCTGCCGGACCCGGCGCCCCTGCTCCAGGGCGTGGAGCCCCTGGCCGCCCATGTGCAAGCCCCGGCGGCCCTGGCGCGCTGCCTGTCCCTGGTGGGGATGGTGGCGGACGCTGCCACCGGTGCTGCCTTGGCCCCCGGCCTGAAGCCCGGCCAGGTGGTGGTGACCCGGGATGGCGGCGCCTGGCGCTGGGACGGGCTGACCACCGCCGCCGGCGCCCCCACCGCCGCCGCCATCCGCCTGCGCCAGCGCAACCGGCTGGCGGAGGTGGCGACCGAGCTGGAAGCGGCGGAAGAACGGCTGGCCGAGGCGCGGGAGCTGCTGGAGGAGGCGCGTCTCGCCGGGGAGAAGCGGGTGGCGGAGGCCCGCGGCGCCGTGGAGCAGGCCGCCGGCCGCGACCGGCAGGCGCGGGAGGCGGTGCGCACCGCCTTCACCCAGGCCGGGCAGGCCCGGGACCAAGTGTCGAAACTGGCCCAGGCGGCGGCGGCCACGGCCTCGCGGCTCCAGGCCCTGGCAGAGGCGGTGGGCCAGCTGGCCGCCGACCGGGCGGTGGCGGAGGAGGAATGGGCGGAGGCCCGCGCCACGCTGGAGGAGATGCCCGACGCCACCGAGGGCCGGACCCGGGTGGCGGAGCTGCGCGGCAGGTTGGCGGAGCAGCGCACCCGCCTTGCGGAGCGGCAGGGCGCCGCCGACCGGCTGGTGCGGGAGGCGGAGGCGCGGCGGCGCCGGTTGGAAGCCATAAGGCAGGAGGAGCAGTCCTGGGCCAGCCGCATGGCCGGCACCGACGGACGGCTGGCCGAACTGGCGGAGCGGGCGGCGGAGGCGCGGGCCGAGTTGGAGACCCTAGCCGGGCGCCCGGCGGAGATCGAGCTGGAGCGCACCGACCTGCTGGACCGCATCGCCGAGGCGGAGCGCGTCCGCAAGCGGGCGGGTGACGAGCTGGCGGCCCTGGAGGCCCAGGTCGCCACCGTTGAGAAGGACCTGAAGGAGGCGGAGAACGGCTTGGCCGACGCCCGCGAGGCCCGCGCCCGGGCCGAGGCTGCCGTGGGGGCGGCGCTCCAGCTCCAGCAGACCGTGGCGGAGCGCATCGCCGAGCGGGTGGATTGCGCCCCGGAGAAGATCCTGGAGGTTGCCGGCATCGACGAGGGCGAGGAGCTGCCCGAGCCGGCGGCCGTGGAGGCGCGGCTGGAACGCCTGCTGGCCGAGCGGGAGAACATGGGCCCCGTCAATTTGCGCGCCGAGCAGGAGGTGAAGGAGCTGGATGAGCAGATCGGCGTGATGAAGGGCGAGCGGGAGGATCTGGTCGCCGCCATCGGCAGGTTGCGCCAGGGCATCTCCGGCCTGAACCGGGAGGCGCGGGAGCGGCTGATGGCCGCCTTCGGCAAGGTGGACGCCCATTTCCAGGAGATGTTCACCAAGCTGTTCGGCGGCGGCCGGGCCCATTTGAAGCTGACGGAGGCGGAGGACCCGCTGGACGCGGGGCTGGAGATCTATGCCTCCCCGCCGGGCAAGAAGCTGCAGGTGCTGTCGCTGCTGTCCGGCGGCGAGCAGGCGCTGACCGCCCTGTCCCTGCTGTTCGCCGTGTTCCTGTGCAACCCGGCACCCATCTGCGTGCTGGACGAGGTGGACGCCCCCCTGGACGAGGCGAATGTCGGCCGCTTCTGCGACTTGGTGGAGGAGATGGCGAAGGGTGGGAACACCCGCTTCCTGATCGTCACCCACCACCGCCTGACCATGGCCCGCATGGACCGCCTGTTCGGCGTCACCATGATGGAGCGCGGGGTGAGCCAGCTTGTCTCCGTGGACTTGGCCGTGGCGGAGAGTTTGGCGGCGTGAGTAGGTCGGATTAGCCGCGGCGCGGCGTAATCCGACGGCGTCACCGGCGTCCCCAGCCGTCGGATTACGTGGCCTTGCGGCCACTAATCCGACCTACTTCCCGGTCAGAAATCCGTAATGCCCCGCTTGGACATGCGCACGTCGCGGTGGACATGGACGGACAGCAGCAGGCCAAAGCCGATCATCACCGCCAGGGTGGCCGTGCCGCCGTAGGAGATCAGCGGCAGGGGAACGCCGACGACTGGGATCAGGCCCATGATCATGGCCACGTTGATGAAGAGGTAGAGGAACAGGTTCACCGTCAGGCCCAGGGCCACCAGCCGGCCGAACTGGTGACGGCAGCGCAGGCCGATGACGAAGCCGAACAGCAGGAGCAGGCAGTAGAGCCCGAGGAAGCCCACCGCCCCTACCATGCCGAACTCCTCCGCCAGCATGGTAAAGATGAAGTCGGTCTGCTTTTCCGGCAGGAAATTGAGGTGGCTCTGGGTCCCCATCAGGAAACCCTTCCCGAACAGCCCGCCGGAACCGAAGGCGATCTTGGACTGGGTGATGTGGTAGCCCATGCCCAGGGGGTCGTTCTCCGGGTCCAGGAAAGTCAGCACCCGGCGCTTCTGGTAGTCATGCATGAACTGCCAGATGATGGGGATCGCGGCCAGCACGCTGCCGATGACCAGCCCGAACTTCCAGAGGCGCACGCCGGACAGGAAGAAGATGGCACCGCCGATCATGACCAGGATCAGCGACGTGCCCAGGTTGGGCTGCATCAGCACCAGCCCCACGGGGGCGAAGATGATGAGCAGCGGGATGAACAGGAACGGGATGCGGCCCGTGTCCTCCAGCGTCGCGCCATGGAAATAGCGGGCCAGCGCCAGGGTCAGGGTGACCTTCATCACCTCCGACGGCTGGAGCTGGATGAAGCCAAGGTCGATCCAGCGCTGGGCGCCCTTGCCCACGTCGCCCACCAGTTCCACCGCGATCAGCAGCAGGAAGACGATGCCGTACAGCGGGTAGGCCAGCTTCATCCACACCCGGATGTCCACCAGGGCAATGGTGAGCATCATCACCATGCCGACGCAGAAGCGCACGATCTGGCGCGATGCCCAGGGGTCGAAGTTGCCGTTGGCCGCGGAATAGAGCATGGCGAAGCCGACGGAGGCCACCACGCAGATCAGCAGCACCAGGCTCCAACTGATCTGGGCGAGCTTCTCGCCCAGGGACATGGTGTCGGCGGCGCCTAGGTCGAGGCTGCTCATCGCTTGGTCCCCGGCGCGACGGGTTCGGCCGGCGCCTCCGCCTGTTGCGCCACGGTGGCGCGGGCGGCGTCCAGCATCTGGCATTCCAGCAGGATGTCGCGGGCGATTGGGGCGGCCACCTTGGAACCGCCGCCGCCATGCTCCACGATCACGGCACAGGCATATTTCGGGTTCTGGATGGGCGCGAAGCTGATGAACAGCGCGTGGTCGCGCTCCTTCCAGGGCAGGTCCTCGTTCTTGCGGACGCCGGTGGCGCGCTCGGCCATGGTGATGCGGCGGACCTGGCTGGAGCCGGTCTTGCCCACCATCTCCATGCCCACCTGGGTGATGCGGGAGGCATAGGCTGTGCCGCCCTGCTCGTTCACCACGCCGTTCATGCCGTCGATGACCAATCTCAGATTTTCCGGCTTCACGCCGATGGCGGGCCAGACAGTCCGCTCCTCATAGGCGGACTCCACCGACTTGGTGACGTGTGGCTCCACCGCGTAGCCGCCATTGGCCATGCGGGCGGTCATCACGGCCAATTGCAAGGGCGTGGCAAGCATGTAGCCCTGGCCGATGGAGTTGATCAGCGTCTCGCCGTCGTACCAGGGCTCCTTGAGGGTCGCGCGCTTCCACTTGCCGTCAGGGACCAGCCCCGCGCGCTCCCCCGGCACTTCCAGCCCCGTCTTGGACCCCAGGCCGAAGCGGCGGGCCATCTCAGCAATGCGCTCAATGCCCAGGCGGCGGGAAACCTCGTAGAAGTAGATGTCGCAGGAGTGCTTCAGGGCGTCATGCATGTTCATGGCGCCGTGGCCGCCCTTCTTCCAGCAGTGGAAGCGGTGGCCGCCCAGCTCCATGTGGTCGTTGCAATAGACCCGGTGTTCCGCCGACACCACCCCGGCCTCCAACGCGGCCAGGGCGACCAGGCACTTGAAGGTAGAGCCCGGCGGGTACTGGCCGGCGATGGCCTTGTTGGTCAGGGGCCCACGCTCATCCGCCAACAGGGCCTGGTAGGCGTCATAGCCGATGCCCATGGCGAACTGGTTGGGGTCGAAGCTGGGGTTGGAGCACAGCGCCAGGACCCCGCCCGAACGGACATCCATCACCACCGCGGCCGCGCTGGGATGTTCCTGCAACCGCTGCTGGGCATAATGCTGGAGCTTGGCGTCCAGGGTCAGGGTGACCTGCTTGCCCGGCTGGCCTTCCTGCCGGGACAGTTCCCGCACCACCCGGCCGACGGCGTTGACCTCCAGCTGCTGGGTGCCGGCCTGGCCACGCAGGGCCAGGTCATGGGCTTTCTCCAGCCCGTTCTTGCCGATGCGGAAGCCCGGCAGGGATAGCAGCGGGTCCTCGGACCCCTGCAGCTCCTTTTCCGACACAACGCCCACATAGCCCAGCACATGGGCCATGGTTTCGCCGAACGGGTAGGCGCGGACCTGGCCCACCTCGATGGACACGCCGGGAAGGTCGGGGGTGTTCAGCTCGATGGCGGAGACCTGGTCCCAGCTCAGGTTCTCCTTCACCGTCAGGGGCGCGAAGGGCCGGGTGCGCGGCACGTCGCGCATCACCCGGCGGATATCCAGCTCTGTCAACGGCACCAGCTTGGACAGGCGTTGGAGCATGGCTTCCACGTCGCCCGCCTGCTCCCGCACCATCATCATGCGGAAGTTCTGCTCGTTCAGGGCCAGGGGCACACCGTAGCGGTCCACGATCAGGCCGCGGGGCGGCGACAGCAGCCGCAGCGAGATGCGGTTGTCCTCCGCCAGCATGGTGTAGCGATCGGCCTCCAGGATCTGGAGGTAGTAGAGCCGGGCCACCAGGGCCGAGACGGCTGCCGCCTGCATGCCGCCAAGCACCAGCGTGCGGCGGGTCAGCAGCCGCTGGCGTTCGGTGTCACGGTCGAAGGAGGACAGCACGGCCAGGGGCTCCTCAGCTCAGGTATGAGCGGTGCAGCTTCTGCATCAGCGCCGCCAGCGGGGGGAACAGGGCCACGGTCAGCAGGGCCTGGACCACCACGGGCTTCGGCTCCACCAGGCTGGCCTGGATGACGCAGAAGGTCAGCCACTGGACCAGCAGGTAACCGGCGGCCACCAGGGTGAAACCCAGCCACAGCATCAGGAAGGAAGTGCCCAGGAAGAAGCGCCGCTGCGTCAGCAGCAGCCAGTAGCTGAGCATCAGGGCCAGCGGGGTCAAGCCCAGCGGCGTGCCGCCCAGCAGGTCGGCCAGCACCCCGATCAGGAAGACCAGCGACGGGCGCAGCAGGTCCGGCCGGTGCACCGCCCAATAGAAGATGCTGACCAGCATGTAGGGGGGCGAGACCTGGCTCCACCCCGCCAGCGGCACGGGTGCCATGCCCACCAGCAGCAGCAACACGGTGATCCCCGACGGCAGCATGTTGCGCGCCGTCTGGTCCAAGCGGTTCCAGACCCCCACGGCCATGGGCGTCGCCTTCACTGCATGGCGCCGGGCTGCACGGCCTCGGCGGCGAGGCCCCCGGCGCCCCCGAAATCGACGATCTGCACATGCTCCACCCGCGACAGGTCCACCAGCGGGGCGACGCGGGGCTCCCCGTCGGGGGAGAGATGGACCATGCCCACGGGCAGGCCCGGCGGGAAAAGGCCGCCATGGCCCGACGTGAAGACCCGCTCACCCGGGGAGACCTGGGCGCCGCGGGGGACGTAGAGCAGCCGCGGCTGGTCGGAGTTGTCGCCGCCCAGCATGGCGCGCTGGCGGCTCTGTTCCAGGACCACGGGGATGCGGGCGTTGATGTCGGTGATCAGCAGCACGCGGGCCGACCATTCCCCCACCTGGACGACGCGGCCGATCAGGCCGGTGCCGGCCATGGCGGCCTGGCCGCGCTGCACCCCGTCGCGCCGGCCGGCCGTGACCACCACCGTGCGCACGAAGGCCCCGCCGGGATCGCCGATCACCCGGGCCGTGACCACGGTGGCCGGCGGGTCGGGGCGGAAGGACAAGAGGCCGCGCAGGGACCGGTTCTCCGCCTCCAGCCGCAGGGCGGCTTGCTGCCATTGCTGCAGGCGGGCGTTCTCATCCCGCAGGCGGGCATTCTCCTCATAGATGTCCAGCAACTGGCGGCCGGACTCGATCACCTGGGCCACCGCCGCCGCCGGCCGGGACAGGATGTTCAGGATGGGGGAAAAGGCGTCGGTCACCCGGGTGCGGGCTTGGTCCACCAGGACCGGTTCCATCCGCGCCAGCATCATCAGGGCGATGGCGGCCATGACCAGCAGCAGGAAGTAGAACCGCTGGACCAGCGCCCAGAGGGGCGCTGCCACTCGTACCACCGCGCCGCCGTTGCGAGTCTTCACGGGCCCAACCCATCCCTGTGCGCCGGCCACGGGGCCTGCGGACCAGGACCCCGGCAATGGCAACACGTGGTTAAACTAGCTCAATATGGGCTAATCAGCACGTTCTTCAGGGTCTTCATCTCTTCCAATGCGCGGCCTGTGCCCAGGGCGACACAGGACAGCGGGTCGTCGGCGATGGAGACAGGCAGGCCGGTGGCATGCCGCAGGACGAAATCCAGGTTGGACAGCAGGGCCCCGCCGCCGGTCAGCACGATGCCCTTGTCCACGATGTCGGCGGCCAGCTCCGGCGCGGTATGCTCCAGGGCGACCTTCACGGCCTCGATGATCTGGCTGACCGGCTCGGCCAGGGACTCGGCGATCTGCCGCTCGCTGATGATCAGCTCCTTCGGCACGCCATTCATCAGGTCCCGGCCCTTGATCTCCATCACCCGGCCCTCACCATCCTCCGGCGGGCAGGCGGAGCCGATCTCCTTCTTGATGCGCTCGGCCGAGCCCTCACCCACCAGCAGGTTATGGTGGCGGCGGATGTAGCCGATGATGGCCTCATCCATCTTGTCGCCGCCGACGCGGACGGAGCGGCTGTAGACGATGCCGCCCAGGGACAGGACCGCGACCTCCGTCGTGCCCCGCCGATGTCCACCACCATGCTGCCCGTCGGCTCCGTCACCGGCAGCCCGGCGCCGATGGCGGCGGCCATGGGCTCCTCGATCAGGAAGACGCGGCGGGCGCCGGCGGCCTCCGCGCTCTCCTGGATGGCGCGGCGCTCCACCGCGGTGCTGCCGGACGGCACGCAGATGATCACCTGCGGGCTGGCGAAGCTGCGGCGGTTGTGGACCTTGCGGATGAAGTGCTTGATCATCTCCTCCGCCACCTCGAAGTCGGCGATGACGCCGTCCCGAAGCGGGCGGATGGCCTGGATGTTGCCAGGGGTGCGGCCCAGCATCAGCTTGGCCTCGTCCCCCACCGCCAGCACCTGCTTGCGGCCGCGCGAGTTCGCGATGGCCACCACCGAGGGCTCGTTCAGCACGATGCCACGGCCGCGCACATAGACGAGCGTGTTGGCCGTTCCCAGGTCGATCGCCATATCGGCCGAGAACATACCGAGCAGGTTCGGGAACATGTGTGGGGAATTCTCTGGATGCCGGTGTCTTCAGGCCGCTCCGCGCCCGGCCACCGGTATGTGCCGGACCGCGCCTGTTCCATAGACCATTCGGGTGACGGTCCTCAAGGGCGGAAAGTCCCCGCCCCGGTTTTTGTCGCCACCGCAGGGATGATTCCGCGGCATTGCAGCAACAGTTCGCGGGCGGGGACGGTGTTAACATCATCGTAGGTCGGATTAGCGGGCGTGCGCCCGCGTAATCCGACAGCCATGACCACCCCTGGGGCCGTCGGATTACGGCGCCTCGCGGCGCCTGATCCGACCTACGGGCGTCACGCGCTGAGCGCCACCGGGGCGGTCTTCAGGCGCTTCGTCAGCAGCTTGTTCAGGGCGTGGACATAGGCGCGGGCGCTGGCGACCAGCGTGTCGGCGTCGGCACCCTGGCCGTTGACGGTCTTGCCCTGCTCCTCCAGCCGCACGGTCACCTCGGCCTGGGCGTCGGTGCCGGCGGTGACGGCGTGGACTTGGTAGAGCTGCAGCCGCGCCTCATGCGGGAAGGCCAGCTTCAAGGCGTTGAAGACGGCATCCACCGGGCCGTTGCCGAAGGCCACCACGGGCGGGATGGGCTTGCCGTCCACCTCCAGCTCCAACACCGCGTGCTGCGGCCCGCGGGAGCCGGCGACCACGTGCAGGGCCAGGAAACGGATGCGGTCGTGCTGGCGGCCAGCCTCATCGTCGAGGATGGCGATCACGTCCTCGTCATAGATGTCCTTCTTCCGGTCGGCCAGGTCCTTGAAGCGGCCGAACGCGTCGTTGATCGCGTTCTCGCCCATGTCCTCATAACCCAGCTCCTTCAGCTTGGCGCGGAAGGCGGCGCGGCCGGAATGCTTGCCCATGACCAGGGAGGAGCGATGCAGGCCCACGCTCTCCGGCGTCATGATCTCATAGGTCTCGGCGTGCTTCAGCATGCCGTCCTGGTGAATGCCGCTCTCATGGGCGAAGGCGTTGGCGCCGACGATGGCCTTGTTCGGCTGAACCTGGAAGCCGGTGATGGTGGAAACGAGGCGGGAGGCGCGGGTGATGTTTTCCGTCTTGATGCCGGTATGGACCTTCATCAGGTCGTGGCGGGTGCGAATGGCCATCACCACCTCCTCCATGGAGGCGTTGCCGGCCCGCTCGCCCAGGCCGTTGATGGTGCACTCGATCTGCCGGGCCCCGGCGCCGATGGCGGCCAGGGAGTTGGCGACGGCCACGCCCAGATCGTTGTGACAATGGGCGGAAAAGACGGCCTTGTCGCTGTTCGGGACACGCTCGATCAGGGTGCGGAACAGGGCCGCGTACTCCTGCGGCATGGCGTAGCCGACCGTGTCGGGGATGTTGATGGTCGTGGCGCCGGCCTTGATCGCCGCCTCCACGCAGCGGCAGAGGAAGTCGATGTCGGATCGGCTGGCATCCTGGGCCGACCATTCCACGTCGTCGGTGTGGTTGCGGGCCAGGCTCACATACTCGACGGTGCGGGCCAGCACCTCCTCCTCCGTCATCTTCAGCATGTGCCGCATGTGCACAGGGCTGGTGGAGATGAAGGTGTGGATGCGGCGGCGCTCGGCGAACTGCAAGGCTTCGGCCGCGCGCTCGATGTCAGCCCGGTTGGTGCGGGCGAGGCCGGCGACGATGCTATTCTTTACCAAGCGCCCCACCTCACGCACGGCCTCAAAGTCGCCGTTGCTGGCGATGGGGAAGCCGGCCTCGATCACGTCGACGCCCATCTCCTCCAGCACCGTGGCGATGCGCAGCTTCTCCTCCAGGTTCATGGAGCAGCCGGGGGCCTGTTCCCCGTCGCGGAGCGTGGTGTCGAAGATGATGACCTGGTTGGGGTCGCGGGTGGCGGTGCTGGTCATGGCTCAAGCTCTTCGGGGATGCCGGCGGCGGGCCAAAGGGCCATGGGCCACCGTATGCGTTGATCCTGATATCGGCTGGGTACGCGGGCTCCGCCGCGTCAGTCCCCTGAACGCGGTTGCCGGAAAGGCCGGGCGGCTGCGCTCAGGGGCCGATTAGTCGAAGGCCGGCCAGTGCCAGCAGGCTCAGCAGCAGCAGGCCAAGGGACAGCGCGTTCGCGACCGGCAAACCATTCTCACGGGCGATGGCCCGGGCGGTGGTGCGGGTGCGGCGGCGAGGGGCAGACACGGGGTCCGGTCCTGTCCTTGGTTGCGCGAAGGCCCGAACGGAAAGGCCCTGTCTGGATTGGAGAGTAGGTCGCAATGCCGTTAGCGGCAAGTGCATTGTCGACGCAATGAACCGTCGCAGGGCGCATGCCAGCCCTCACAAGCCGGCAATGGGCGGCAACAGCCCCGCACCGAATGGCAGGGCGTCCTTGCGGGCAGCAGAAGAGCCGACCGGCATTTGCCACCTGGAAGGGTGCGCCCTGCGGGCATTCGGGATTTCCTTACGGAATCGTGCGCGCCTGCTCCCCTACAGGTCGCAGGAAACCATTGCGCGGGTAGGGAAATCATGGCATTCACGCAATCGCATACCGATCAATAAACACAAAACAATTCAACTTTGGGGGGAGACATGTTCCGCGTACTTGCGTCAATCGCCGCGCTTCTGCTGGCCGGCACCGTCCACGCCGAGACCATCACCCTGCGGGGGAACAACAACGTCGCGCCGAAGGCGTGGCAGGATGGCTCGACGCCCCGCGGTTATGCGGTCGAGGCCGCCATCGCCGTGCTGCAAGAGGCTGGGTTGCAAGCGGAGGTAAAGCTCGCGCCGTTCGCCCAGGCCATGGAACTGGCGCTGACGGAGGGCGGGGTCGTCACCGGCGTCTTCCACACCAAAGAACGCGCGGAGAAGTACCTTTTCAGCACCAACCTAGTGGATGACACGGTGCTGGTCGTCGTCAAGAAGGGCAAGGAGTTCAAGCTGAACACGGCCGCCGACCTGGCGGGCAAGCGGGTGGGCTACCAGGAAGGCGCCCGCTTCGGCCAGGAATTCGAGGATGCGGTGAAGAGCTTCACCTCCGTCACCGACAATGATCCCAAGGTCCGGCTGAAGCGCCTGCTGGACGGGGAGCTTGACGCCGCCATCATCAACCCGGGCCTGGGCGCCCTGGCAATGGGCACCAAGGCCGCCGGCCTGGACATGCGTGAGTTTTCCGCCCTGCCCACGCCCATCGCCCTGCTGCCGAACTACATGGTCATGGCCAAGGGCCCGGCGAACGAGGCGACGATGACCCGCATCAACGCGGCAATCAAGAAGCTGTCGGCCAACGGCACTCTGCAGAAGATCCGGGCAAGTTACGACCACTGACCGGGCGCGCGGCGCCCGTCTGGACGCCGCGACACCCCAGAAAGCGAACTGGCGCCCCTCCCTTGGGAGGCGGCGCCAGCGCTTGGTTCGGTCCGGTTGCCCGGCTCAGTTCCGGGCCTTGTCCACCAGCTTGTTGGCAGCGATCCAGGGCATCATGCCGCGCAGCTTGGCGCCCACCTCCTCGATGGGGTGCTCGGCCTGGCGGCGGCGGGTGGCCTTGAAGCTGGGCAGGCCGGCCTTGTTCTCCAGCATCCAGTCGCGGGTGAAGCGGCCGGACTGGATGTCCTCCAGCACGCGCTTCATTTCCGCCTTGGTCTCGTCCGTCACGATGCGGGGGCCGACGGTGTAGTCGCCATACTCCGCCGTGTTGGAGATGGAGTAGCGCATGTTGGCGATGCCGCCCTCGTAGATCAGGTCCACGATCAGCTTCACCTCGTGCAGGCACTCGAAATAGGCCATCTCCGGGGCGTAGCCGGCTTCCACCAGCGTCTCGAAGCCGGCCTGGATCAGCTTGGTCAGGCCGCCGCAGAGCACCGCCTGCTCACCGAACAGGTCGGTCTCGCACTCTTCCTTGAAGCTGGTCTCGATGATACCGGACCGGCCGCCGCCGATGGCGGAGGCGTAGGACAGGGCGACCTCCAGCGCGTTGCCGGACGCGTCCTGGTGGACGGCGACCAGGCAGGGCACGCCGCCGCCCTTCTTGTACTCCCCGCGCACGGTGTGGCCGGGGCCCTTGGGCGCCACCATGAAGACGTCCAGGTCGGGCCGCGGCTCGATCAGGCGGAAGTGGATGTTCAGGCCGTGGCCGAAGGCAATGGCGGCACCCTGCTTCAGGTTGGCGGCCAGCTCGTTGGCGTACAGGTCGGCCTGCAGCTCGTCCGGGGTGAGGATCATGACCACGTCCGCCCAGGCCGCGGCCTCCGCCGGGGTCTTGACGGTGAAGCCGGCGCCCTCCGCCTTGGCGCGGGTGGCCGAACCGGCCTTAAGCGCCACCACCACCTCGCCCACGCCGCTGTCGCGCAGGTTCTGGGCATGGGCATGGCCCTGGCTGCCATAGCCGACGACGGCAACCTTCTTGCCTTTGATCAGGTTCACGTCGGCATCGCGGTCATAGTAAACGCGCATGATTCTTTCCCGTACGAACGAATAACGTGAACTTTCCTTACCCAATGCCTTGCCGCAGGGCAACATGAAAATCCCGCAGGGCAGGTCTGACCCCCCGTGGCGGGCCCGGGGCGACACTTTGCAGCGGGTCAGGCGACAGGCAGAAGGCCGTCCACCAGGGCGGCATTGGCCGGATCGAACGGGTTCACGAAGGTGATGCCGCCGAGGGAGCGGCCGTCCTGGAAGTCCTCGGTCAGCAAGTGGGTGCAGCCGGCCCGGCGGACGGTAGCCCAGACTTGGGCGTCGAAGATCGACAAGCCATGCTCCCAGTGCGCGGTGATGGCGTTATCGAACGCGCCTTCGTCCAAGAAAGCGATGGTCGTGATGGCGCGTATTTGCCGGGCGGCGAACACCGCCTCCGCCCGGCCAAGCCTGAACTTGCGCTACAGGACATGGATGAACTCGGCATGGACCTGGGCGGGGACAACCACCGGAGCCAGGGCCAACCGCCGTACCAACTCCCCGGCCCGCTGCCGCTTGGCGGCGCTCTCCGGGCGAGAGTCGTACAGGTAGATCGGGACGTTAGCGTCGATTGAGGCGGTCATCATAGAGTTCGTCCCGGCTGAAACGCCAACCGGGCTCCGGCGAACCCAAGTTCGCCTGGGCATGGCTCAACAAGCCCTCGACGGCTGCCCTCCGCTCCTCGATTTCTGCAGCCATTTCCTCGAATGCGGCCATGCGCTCTTCCAGCGTCGGCACGACATTCTCCCGCCGGGACGGGCACCAGCCGGGCAACGGGCTTGCCGTGCTTGAGGATAAGGGTCTCCTCCCCCGCCTCGGCGCTGGCGAGAAGGTCAGCGACGTGTTCTTCGGCCTCGCGGGCCGTCACTGTCCGGGCCATGCCTGCCCCCTGTGATCCGTGCCTACAAAACTACCACAGGGGGAAAGACGCTCAGAGCCCCGCCGCCCCCCGGCTCATGGCCACGGCACCGGTGCGGCTGATGTCCACCAGGCCGAGCTGGTCCATCAGTTCCACGAAGCGGTTCAGCTCCTCCGCCGTGCCGGTGATCTCGAAGACGAAGCTGGTGATGGTGGCGTCCACCACGCGGGCCTTGAAGATGTCGGCGATGCGCAGGGCCTCCACCCGCTTCTCCCCCGACCCGCTGACCTTCACCAGCGCCATCTCCCGCTCGATGAAGGGGCCAGCCAGGGTCAGGTCCTTCACCTTGTGCACGGGCACCAGCCGGTCGAGCTGTGCCTTGATCTGCTCGATGATCATGGGCGTGCCCGAGGTGACGACGGTGATGCGGGACAGGCTGTCCTTCTCGTTCACCTCCGCCACCGTCAGGCTCTCGATGTTGTAGCCTCGGCCGGAGAAAAGGCCGATGACCCGGGCCAGCACGCCCGGCTCGTTGTCCACCAGGACGGAAATGGTGTGGCGGCGGATGGTGTCTTGCGGTGCCATGGGAGGGTTCCCGACGAGAGCTTCTTGTTTGTTTCCCCTCTCCCTGGGGAGAGGGTGGCGCGGCAGCGCCGGGTGAGGGGGACGGGTTCCGCGAAGCGGGTGGGTTTGCGTGGCGCTCTACGCCCACCTCCCTCACCCGCCCCTGCGGGGCACCCTCTCCCCAGGGAGAGGGATCAGACGAGCACCATCCCCTCCTCCGGGGTCGCCTCGGACACGCGTTCCTCGGGACCCAGCAGCATCTCGTTGTGGGCCTTGCCGCCGGGGATCATGGGGAAGCAGTTTTCCTTGGGGTCGACGCACATGTCCACCACCACGAAGCGCGGCGTCTCGATCATGGTGCGGATCACGTCGTCCACCTCCGACACCTTGGTGGCGCGCAGGCCCACGCCGCCGAAGGCCTCCGCCAGCTTCACGAAGTCCGGCAGGGCCTCGCTGTAGCTGTGGGAGTAGCGGGAGCCGTGCAGCAGCTCCTGCCACTGGCGGACCATGCCCATCCACTGGTTGTTCAGGATGAAGACCTTGACCGGCAGCCGGTACTGGGCGGCGGTGCTCAGCTCCTGGATGTTCATCAGGATGCTGGCCTCACCGGCCACGTCGATGCACAGGCCCTTGGGGTTGCCGATCTGGGCGCCGATGGCGGCGGGCAGGCCGTAGCCCATGGTGCCCAGCCCGCCGGAGGTCAGCCAACGGTTCGGCTTGTCGAAGGGCAGGAACTGGGCGGCCCACATCTGGTGCTGGCCCACCTCCGTGCTGATGAACACGTCGTCGCGGCCCTTCACCGCGTCGCGCAGCCGCTCCAACGCGTATTGCGGCTTGATCACCTGGTCGGTGCGGTCGTAGCGCAGGCAATCCTTGGCCCGCCACTGGTTGATCTGGTCCCACCAAGCCTTCAGCGCCTTCTGGTCGGGGCGCTTCTGCCGCGCCTTCCAGATGCGGATCATGTCCTCCAGCACATAGGCCGCGTCGCCGACGATGGCGATGTCTACCGGAACGTTCTTGTTGATGTTGCTGGGGTCGATATCGACATGGATCTTCTTGGAGCCCGGCGAGAATTCGCTGAGCTTGCCGGTCACCCGGTCATCGAACCGGGCGCCGATGTTGATCATCACGTCGCAGCCATGCATGGCCAGATTGGCCTCGTAGGTGCCGTGCATGCCCAACATGCCCAGGAACTGCGGGTCCGACGCGGGGTAGGCGCCCAGGCCCATCAGCGTGTTGGTGCAGGGATAGCCGGTCATCCGCACGAACTGGGTCAGCAGTTGGCTGGCGATGGGGCCGGCGTTGATCACGCCGCCCCCCACATAAAAGATCGGCCGCTTGGCATTGGCGATCAGCTCCACCGCCTCCTCCACCCGGTTCAGGTCGGGCTTGACCTGGGGGCGGTAGGATTTGGGTTGGCTTTCGCCGGGCGTGCGGTAGGTGCCCTCGGCGAACTGCACGTCCTTGGGGATGTCGATGACCACGGGGCCGGGGCGGCCGCTCTTGGCCACATAGAACCCTTCGTGCAGGGTGCGGGCCAGGTTGTTGACGTCCTTGACCAGGTAGTTGTGCTTGGTCGCCGGGCGGGTGATGCCTGTCGTGTCGCACTCCTGGAAGGCGTCGTTGCCGATCAGGTGGGTGGGGACCTGCCCGGTCAGGCAGACAAGCGGGATGCTGTCCATCAGCGCGTCCACCAAACCCGTCACGGCGTTGGTGGCGCCGGGGCCGCTGGTGACCAGGACGACGCCCACCTTCCCGGTGGAGCGGGCGTACCCTTCCGCTGCGTGGACGGCCGCCTGCTCATGCCGGACCAGGATGTGCTTGATGTCGTTCTGCTTGAACAGCGCGTCGTAGATGGGAAGTACCGCGCCGCCAGGATAGCCGAAGATCGTGTCCACGCCCTGGTCCCGCAACGCCTTGATGACGATGTCGGCACCGGTCAGCTTCGTTCCCGTCGACATGGCAGCACACTTTCCCTGAAATCGGTCCCTAGAGGCGGAAACAGCCCCTCTCGCAGGTGCGGGATGGGGCCTTGGGCCGGAAGCTAGACAAATCTGGAATGCCGGTCAACCCCGTCCGGAAATCTTCTTCTGCATATCACCCATGACACTGTCATAAAGTTGCTCGATTGCCGAATGATGCGCCCACGCGCCGGGATCGACCCGCCGCGCCGCGGCAAGCTGGTGGCGGAACCAGGTGAGCTGGCGCTTGGCATAGTTGCGGGTCATCTGCTGGGCCCGTGCCGTCGCGTCCGCCAAGGGAACCTCTCCCCGCAGATGGGCGAGAAGCTCCGGCACCCCAAGGGCCTTCATGGCGGGAAGGTCGGGGTCCAGGCCCAGGACGGCCAGTTGCCGCACCTCATCCAGCGCGCCCTGCTCCAGCATGGCCAGGAACCGGGCGTCGCATTGGGCATAGAGCCGGTCCCGCGGTGGCTCCACCACCAGGGGCAGGAAGGACAGGCCGGCGGGGGGATCGGGGTGGCGTGGCGCTGCCACCAGGTGATGCCGTGGCCGGTGGCCTCCAGCACCTCCCAAGCCCGCACCAGCCGCTGGGTATCGCCCGGGTTCAGGCGGGCGGCGGTCTCCGGGTCCCGCTCCGCCAGGAGGGCGTGCAGGGCGGGGCTGCCGATGTCCCGCTGGAGGGCCAGGGTGGCTTCCCGCACCGCCACCGGGATGTCCGGCATGTCGGCGATGCCCTGCATCAGGGTACGCAAGTACAGGCCGGTGCCGCCCACCACGATGGGCAGGTGACCGGTCGCGTGGGCGGTGCGGATTTCAGCGAGGGCCAAGTCGCGCCAGCGGGCGGCGCTCATCCGCTCCGACGGGGGGACGACGCCGTACAGCCGGTGGGGGGCGCGGGCCTCGTCGGCGGCCGAGGGGCGGGCCGTGACGACATGCAGCACCCCATAGACCTGCATGCTGTCGGCATTGATCACCATGCCGCCCGCCCGCTCCGCCAGGGAAAGCGCCAGGCCGGACTTGCCGGACGCGGTGGGGCCGCCGATGACGAGCACGGGTTGTGCCGCTTGCGTCCCCTCTCCCGCATCCGCATAAAGGCGCTGCCTCGACCCCGTGCTTCCGGACATTCCCGATGACCCATGTGATGACCCTGATCACCGACCCGGCGCAGGGCGGGCTGGACGATAGCACGGCGCGGCTGGCGCGCACCGCCCTTCGGGACCTGGGCGCGGAGGCAGGCGCCCCCGACTGGCTGCATGAAGGTATCGCCTGCGACGTGGCCTTCTCCGGCCTGGACGCGGACCAGGCCCAGGCCGCCGTCGCCAAGGCCCTGGCCGGCCAGCCGGTGGACGTGGTGGCGCAAGTGGCGGAGGGGCGGCGCAAGGCCGTGCTGGTGGCGGACATGGAATCCACCATCATCGAGCAGGAAATGCTGGACGAGTTGGGGGAGCTGGTGGGCGCCCGCGACAAGATCGCCGCCATCACCGCCCGCGCCATGAATGGGGAGATCGATTTCAAGGGCGCTCTCAGGGAACGAGTGGCCTTGCTGTCCGGCCTGCCGGGGACGGTGCTGGCGGACATGATGGGCCGCATCACCCTGATGCCGGGGGCGGCCACGCTGCTGGCGACCCTGAAGAAGCACGGCACCTATTGCGCCCTGGTGTCCGGCGGGTTCAAGCCCTTCACCGCCCATGTGCGGGACCGGCTGGCCTTCGATGAGGACCAGGCCAACGATTTGGAGGTGGCGGACGGCAAGCTGACCGGCAAGCCGCTGGAGCCCATCCTGGACAAGGACGCCAAGCTCCAGGCCCTGATCCGCATCGCAGGATCGCGGCGCGTGCCCCTGGTCGCCACCATGACGGTGGGCGACGGGGCCAACGACCTACCCATGCTGCAAGGGGCCGGCACCGGCGTCGCCTTCCATGCCAAGCCCACCGTCGCCGCCCAGGCCCGAGCCCGGGTGGACCATGGCGACCTGACGGCGCTGCTGTACATCCAGGGCTACCGCGCGGCGGAGATGGTCGCATCTTGACCGAATGGCTGCTGCCGCTCCTGCCGAATGTCTGGCAGGCCCTCGGCCTCATCCTCGTGGGTGTGGTGGCCGGGGTGATCCGGGGATTGACGGGGTTCGGGGCGGCGCTGGTGATCGTGCCGGGGCTGTCCCTGTTCCTGGACCCGGCCCATGCCGTCGCCACCAGCATGGTGGCCATCGCCGCCACCAACATCCCCCTGCTGACCGGCGCGTGGAAGGAGGCGGACGGGCGGACCGTGGCCGTCTTCTACTTGGGTTGCCTCGCGGCCCTGCCCTTCGGCGTGTACCTGCTGCTGGTCCTGCCGGCGGAGGTGCTGGAAAAGGCCATCGGCGCCAGCGTCATCGTCGCCAGCCTGCTGCTGTCGCGCCCGCGGTTCCGGCTGGAGCGGGCGGGCCTGCCCCTGAAGCTGGGGGCCGGGGCCATGGCCGGACTGATGAACGGGTCCGTGGGCATGGGCGGGCCGCCGGTGATCCTGCTGCTCCTCGCCCTGCCCATCCCGGCCGCGGTGCAGCGGGCCAGCCTGATCCTGTTCTTCACCTGCCTGAACTTCACCAGCGTGGCCCTGCTGGCGTGGAACGGCCTGATCGACGGGCAGGTGCTGGTCTGGGGCACAGTGCTGTGCGTGCCGCTGATGCTGGCGGCCAAGTGGGGGGAGCGGCTGTTCCGCAAGGCGGGCGGCGCCCATTTCCGGCCCATCGCCATTGGCGTGCTGGTGGTGACGGGCGTGGCGGCGATCTTAGGGTAAGGGGCCGACAGACAAGGAAAGGCCCGCCCGGCTGTTCGGCGGGGCGGGCCTTCAAGGCTCTTGGGAACGAACTGGGGCTAAACTCACTGGCAGGTCAGTGCCGGACCTCCCAGGCGAACTCCACATGGCAGGGCGCGTTGGGCATGGCCGCGATGGGGTTCATCTGAAGCCAAGTCCAGAAGTCCTTGAAGGCGAGCTGCGGCCGGGCCTGGGCATAGGCGCCCAGACGGTCCGCCACCCGCTCCGTCAGGGTGCGCGTCACCTCCTCATACGCGACCTCCGGCACCCCGTGGGCCACCGCGATCTCCCCCGTGCGGGGGTCGGCGGCACGGAAGCTGTGGGCCCCGTTCCGGAACGCGTACGCAACCTTGATCGGCTCTTCCTGGTACATGATGTCCGTCCTGCATCGGATCGCGAACGATATGTACCAAAGGAAACGTCGGCGCGAAAGGAAAAGTCACATGCGCCGTGCGCAGTGCAGCATTCCATCGCGCCGACTCCCCTCACTCCACCACGATCCGCGGCCCCGCGCGGCGGGCGCCGGCGCCGCCCACCTTTGCCCAGACCTGGGCGGCGATGGCGCGGTAGACCTTGGCGTGGGGGCTGTCCGGTTGGGACATGACGATGGGGGCACCGCCGTCGCTGGTCTCCCGGATGGCGATGTCCAGCGGCACCTCGCCCAGGAAGTCCACGCCCAGCTTCTCCGCCTCCGCCCGGGCGCCGCCGTGGCTGAAGATGTCCGTGCGGTGTCCGCAGTTCGGGCAGCAGAAATAGGACATGTTCTCCACGATGCCCAGCACGGGCACGTCCACCCGGCGGAACATGTTCAGCCCCTTGCGGGCATCCAGCAGGGCGATGTCCTGGGGGTGGAGACGATGACGGAACCGGCCAGCGGCACGTTCTGCGCCATGGTGAGCTGGGCGTCGCCCGTGCCCGGCGGCATGTCCACCACCAGCACGTCCAGCTCACCCCAGTTCACGTCGCGCAGCATCTGTTGCAGGGCGCTGATCACCATGGGGCCGCGCCAGATCATGGGCGTGTCCTCGGCCACCAGGAAGCCCATGGACATGACCTTGATCCCATAATTCTGCATGGGCTCCAGGGTCTTGCCGTCGCGGCTGTTGGGCTTGCCGGAGATGCCCATCATCCGCGGCATGCTGGGGCCATAGATGTCCGCGTCCAGCAGGCCCACCTTCTGCCCGTTGGCAGCCAGTGCCAGGGCCAGGTTGGCGGCGGTGGTGGACTTGCCCACCCCGCCCTTGCCCGAGGCGACGGCGACGATGGCCTTCACGCCCGGCACGGCGGCCTTGGCACCCCCGCCCTGCCCTTGGGGAGCGCCGTGCGAGTGCCCGTGGTCATGGCCATGCCCGCTACGGGCCGGCATCTGCGGGCCCGCCCGGTGGGCGGTCAGCACCGCGGTCACGGAAAAGACGCCGGGCAGCGCGTCCACCGCCCGCTCCGCCGCTTGGCGCAGCGGTTCCAGCGCGGGGCCACGCTTGGGGTCCACCTCGATGGAGAATCCCACGTTGCCGCCCTTCACCACCAGGCCGGACACCATGCCCAGGCTGACGATGTCCGCCCCCTTGTCAGGGTCCTTCACGGTGCGGAGCGCGTCCAGCACAAGTGCTTCAGTGACCTCGGCCATGGTTGAAATCCCTATCCCCTTCCCAATATTGGCAGTCATCTCTCGGCCGAGAGCCTTTCCTGCCAGCGCCCGGATATATACGGTGCCCGGCAGGCGCTGGAAAGCGCCCCGGCCGGGAAAGGCGGGGGGACGGTCATCCGCCTGTCCCGGGAAGAAATAGCGATAACAAGGGGTCGGTGCACATGCCCTGGAACAATCAGAGCGGTGGTGGTGGCGGGGGACCATGGGGGCCACCTCCCGGCGGTGGCGGCAACCCGTGGGGCGCCCGCCCGGCGGGGGCGGCGGCCAGCCGCCCGGGCCCGACCTGGAGGAGCTGCTGCGCAAGGGGCAGGAGCGGTTCAAGCGCTTCGCCCCCGGCGGCTTCGGCAGCGGCAAGGGCATCGCGCTGGTCCTGGCCATCCTGGCCGGCCTGTGGCTGCTGAGCGGGTTCTACCGCGTGCAGCCGGACGAGCAGGGCGTGGTGCTGCGCTTCGGCCAGTATGTCCGGACGGAGGAGCCGGGCCTGCGCTACCATATCCCCTCCCCCATCGAGACGGTGCAGCTGCCCAAGGTCACCCGCGTCAACCGCATCGAGGTCGGCTACCGGTCCGGCGGCGCCCTGCGCCCGCAGGAGGACAGCCAGGAAAGCCTGATGCTGACCGGTGACGAGAACATCATCGACATCGACTTCACCGTGTTCTGGCGCATCAAGGACGCGGGCAACTACCTGTTCGAGATCCGCGACCCCGATTCCACCGTGAAGATGGCCGCCGAGAGCGCCATGCGTGAGGTGATCGGCCGCACCGACATCCAGCCGGCCCTGACCGAGGCCCGCGAGGAGATCGAGCAGGCCACCCGCACCCTGTTGCAGCAGATGCTGGACGACTACCGCTCGGGCATCGAGGTGCAGCAGGTCCAGCTGCTGAAGGTGGACCCGCCGGCCCAGGTGGTGGACGCCTTCAACGACGTGCAGCGGGCCCGCCAGGACCGGGAGCGCCTGCGCAACGAGGCCGAGTCCTACCGCAACGGCATCATCCCCGCCGCCCGCGGCGAGGCCGAGCGGCTGATCCAGGAGGCCAGCGCCTACCGGGAGCAGGTGGTCAACCTGGCCCAGGGTGACGCGCAGCGCTTCCAGAAGGTGCTTGAGGCCTACCAGCTGGCGCCGGAGGTCACCGCCCGCCGCCTGTACCTGGAGACCATGCAGGAGGTCCTCAGCGGCACGAACAAGCTGATCATCGACGAGAAGCAGGGCGGCCAGGGCACCGTGCCATACCTGCCGCTGAACGAGATGCTGCCGCGCGCGCCGGGCCAGCCGGCCGCGCCGCGCCAGTAAGGGGGACGGGACATGAACAGGAAGCTTTCCGTCCTCGGCGTCGTCATCCTCGCCGCGCTGGTCATCTTCTCCGGCGCCTTCTTCACCCTGGCCCAGACCCAGCAGGCGTTGGTGCTGCAGTTCGGCTCCATCCAGCGGGTGGTCACCGAACCCGGCCTGAAGTTCAAGATCCCCTTCATCCAGGACGTGGTCTACCTGGAGAAGCGGGTGCTGGACGTGTCGCCGGAGAATTTGCAGGTGCTGCTGGCCGACCAGAAGCGGCTGGAGGTGGACGCCTTCGCCCGCTACCGGATCAAGGACCCGCAGCAGTTCTACCAGTCCGCCCGGACGGAGCAGAACGCCGCCTCCCAGCTGTCATCCTACGTCAACTCGGCGCTGCGCCGCGTACTCGGCAGCGTGACGCTGCTGGCGGTGCTGTCGGATGAGCGGGCCAGGATCATGGACCAGATCAAGTCCCAGGTGAACCAGGAGGCCCAGCGGCTGGGCGTGGAGATCGTGGATGTCCGCATCCGCCGCGCCGACCTGCCGGAAGCCACCTCCCAGGCCGTGTATGAGCGCATGCGCTCCGAGCGTGTCCGCGAGGCGGCCGAGGCCCGCGCCCAGGGCCAGGAGCAGGCCCAGCAGATCCGCTCCCGCGCCGAGCGCGAGCGTACCGTGATCCTGGCGGAGTCCCAGCGCGACAGCCAGATCCTGCGCGGTGAGGGCGACAACCAGGCGATCCGCATCCTGTCGGAGGCGGGCACCAAGAACCCGGAGTTCTACCAGTTCTACCGCTCGCTGGAGGCCTACCGGGCCGCCCTGAAACAGGACAACACCACCATGGTCCTGTCGCCGGACAGCGAGTTCTTCCGCTACTTCGACAGCATGGGCGCGCTGAAGCCCCCGGCGCCGGGTCCCCGGGCCGCGGCACCGGGGCAGTGAACCGGTAAGCCATTCGGTGCTAGACTGGCGGACGGCCGGACCGGGTTCCCCCTGGTCCGGCCGTTCTGCCGTCCAGGCCCTGACGATTCGGAATCCCCGTGACCGATTTCCTGACCGCCCTCGCCCTTGTCGTCGCGATCGAGGGCCTGTCCTATGCCGCCGCCCCGTCGGCCATGAAGTCCCTGGCCGCCAAGGCGGCCGAACTGCCGGAGCAGACCTTGCGCCAGATGGGCCTGGTCGCCCTGGCGCTGGGCGTCTTCCTGGTCTGGCTGATCCGGGGCTGAACCCCGCACGGGGCCGTTCCGGACCGTCGGAACGGAACCAAATCCCGCTTGGCACGAAGGAATGCTTCGCCACGGGAATGCCGCATCCTATATTGAGGATCGGGACAGGTGCCGCGGGGGACGGCGCCGCTCCCCTCCCTTCGCCCGCGCGGCGGGGTGGCACCGGCGGCAAGCCGGCAGTGAAGAAGGCCCATGGAGACTCATGTGACTATTCCCGTTCGACTCCGCCCTGCCCTTGCCCAAGCAGCACCGGCCCCGGCACCCCGGAGGCTGGCCCGCTGGCTGTTTGCCGCGCCGGTGGCGGCCGCGCTGCTGCTGACCGGCACGCCGGCGGTCCAGCCGGCCCATGCCCAGCGTGGCGCGCCGGAAAGCTTCGCGCCGTTGGCGGAGCGTATCCTGCCGGCGGTGGTGAACATCTCCACCAGCCAGACCGTGCAGCAGAACCGGCCCGGCGGCGGGCGCTCGCCCGTGCCGATGCCGGAGTTCCCGCCCGGCTCCCCCTTCGAGGACTTCTTCCGCGACTTCTTCGAGCGGCAGCAGCAGGACCCCAATGCCCCGCCGCGGCGGGCGCAGTCCCTGGGCTCCGGCTTCATCATCGATGCCAGCGGCTACATCGTCACCAACAACCACGTGATCGAGGGCGCGGACGAGATCACTGTCATCTTCCAGGGCGCCGACCAGCAGGAGCTGAAGGCGGAGCTGATCGGCACCGATAAGGAGACCGACCTTGCCCTGCTGAAGGTCAACGCCGGCCGGTCGCTGCCCGCCCTGAAGTGGGGTGACAGCGACGGCATCAAGGTGGGCGACTGGGTGGTGGCCATTGGCAACCCGTTCGGCCTTGGCGGCACGGTGACCGCCGGCATCATCTCCGCCCGCGCCCGCGACATCGGCGCCGGCCGCTTCGACGACTTCCTGCAGACCGACGCCTCCATCAACCGCGGCAATTCCGGCGGCCCGCTGGTGAACCTGAACGGCGACGTGGTGGGCATCAACTCCGCCATCTTCAGCCAGACCGGTGGCAGCATCGGCATCGGCTTCGCCATCCCCGCCAACATGGCCAAGAACGTCATCGGCCAGCTCCGCGAGGGCGGCAAGGTGAAGCGCGGCTGGCTGGGCGTGCAGATCCAGAACGTCAACCCTGATGAGGCGGAGGCCCTGGGCCTGAAGGAAGCCAAGGGCGCCCTGGTGGGCACCGTCACCCCGGAGAGCCCCGCCGCCAAGGCAGGCCTGCGCCCCGGCGACGTGATCCTGACCTTCGACGGCAAGGACGTGGCCAACAACCGCGCCCTGCCCCGCATGGTGGCGGAGACGCCCATCAACAAGAAGGTCAGTGTCGGCGTCTTCCGCAAGGGGGAGCGGCTGACCGTGTCCGTCACCCTGGGCGAGTTCCCGGAGCAGCCCACCGTGCAGGCGGCCCTGCCGGGCGGCCGCGGCGGCCCGCAGGAGGAGCAGGGCCAGGCGAACGTGGAGGCGGTGGGCATGACCGTTTCCGGTCTGACCCCGGAGCTGCGCAAGCAGTTCAACCTGACCGAGGCGGCCAAGGGCGTGGTGGTGACCAAGGTCAACCCCAACAGCCCCGCCCAGGCCCGCCAGCTCCGCCCCGGCGACGTGATCGTCGAGGTGAGCCAGCAGGCCGTGGAAAAGCCCGCCGACGTGCAGGACCGGGTGAAGAAGGCCAAGGAGTCCGGCCAGAAGGCCGTGCTGCTGCTGATCGAGCGCGGCGGCGAGCTGCAGTTCCTGGCGCTGAGCCTGGGCTGAGCCGTCGGTAACGTCGGGCCTCGCTGCCGCTCGGCACCGACCCACGACTTGAATAATGAAGGGCCGCCATCCGGGATGGCGGCCCTTTTCCTTGGTCAGGCGAGCGGCGTGAACAGGCCTGCCGCCACGTCCGGCGGGATGCCCAGCAGCATCACCGTCGGCCCGCCGGCCAGCGTGAGGACGCTGCCGCCCGCATGGTCGCTGGTGACCAGCGGCGCCGGCTCCCCCTCCGCGCCCCAACCGTCCAGCAGCAGCGAGTCCCTGCCCAGCCGGAAGTCGGTGATGGTCACCCGGCCCGTGGCGGTGCCAATGACGAAGCTGTCGCGGCCCGCCCCGCCGGTCAGCACCTGGTCGCCGCCGCCCGCCACCAGCGTGTCGTCGCCCAGGCCCCCGTCGGCAAGGCCGCCGCCGCTGCCCAGCACCAGCCGGTCGCGGCCATCGCCCCCGTCCAGCACGGCCCGTCCCGTGCCGCCCGCCAGCACGTCGTTCCCCCTGCCACCCAGCAGGGTCGCCGCGCCCCAGCGGGCGGTCAGGGTATCGTTGCCGTCGCCCCCGTCGGCCGTGAGCGTGCCATAGCCGCCCAGCACCGTGTCATCCCCTGCCCCGGCGCTGACGAAGGCGGCCTCCGCCCTTGGCACCCACCGGCCGCGGTCCACATGGGTGAAGCTGTACCACATGTCCTCGGGCGTGGAGGGGGCCGGGCCGACCCCATCCACCTGGATGACATCGCCGCCCACGAGCCCCCAGGCATAGGGATTGCCCGTGTAGGCATAGGACCAGCCGCTCAAGGCCCCGTCGGCCGGATCCCAATCCCAAGCCCCTTCGTTGTAAATGTAAACCGAATCCAGATGGTTCGGGCCGATCCCGTACACGTCCATCCATCCCAAGGGCTGGCCGGTGAAGCCCTGCTCCAACGTCTTCCCGTCGAAGCTCATGGACCCGGTGCCCTTGCCCTCATAGGTCCAGCGCTCCTCCTCCCCGGAGAGATACCAGCGGAGATAGGCGCTGCCGGACTGGCCCAGGTCCGGGACCCAGTCGAACACGGCCGGATTGCTGATGGTGATGCTGTCAGCCCCATCCGTCCCAAAGATAGTCCTCATCGCCGCCTTCCCCGATCGTTTGGATGAGGAAGTATGGCGTTCCGGGAGCGGCGCTTTCAAATGTACTGAATTACGTCATTGATCCTTGCGATTTGCCAAGCATGCTCACGGGATTTCCCGTCATCTTCCTAGGCAAAGAAAAAGGGCGCCGGAGCACATGACCCCGGCGCCCCTTTGTGCTTGGCCTGTCAGCGTAGCGCTTGGTCCAGGTCGTGGAGCAGGTCGTCCAAATCCTCCACGCCCACGGACAGGCGCACCAGCCCGTCGTCGATGCCAAGGGCCGCCCGCTGCTCCGGCGGGACGGAGGCGTGGGTCATGATGCCGGGGTGCTCGATCAGGCTCTCGACCCCGCCCAGGCTCTCCGCCAGGCTGAACAGCTCGCACCGTTCCAGCATGCGCCGGGCCGGCTCCAGCCCGCCCTTCAGGTGGATGGTGATCATGCCGCCGCCGGCCCGCATCTGCTTCTTCGCGATATCGAACTGCGGGTGGCTGGGCAGGAAGGGATAGCGGACCCGGGCAACCGCCGGGTGCTTCTCCAGCCACTCGGCGATCACCTGGGCGTTGGCGCAGTGCCGCTCCATGCGCAGGGCCAGGGTCTTAAGGCTGCGCATGACCAGGAAGCTGTCGAACGGCCCCTGGATGGCCCCCACGGCGTTCTGCAGGAACTTCAGCTTGTCCGAAATCTCCCCCGCTTCCCGGGCCACCACCATGCCGCCCACCATGTCGGAGTGGCCGTTCAGGTACTTGGTGGCGGAGTGGCAGACGAGGTCGAAGCCATGCTCCAGCGGGCGCTGCACCCAAGGGCTGGCGAAGGTGTTGTCGCAGACCGTGATGATGCCGTGCTTGCGGCCCAGGGCGGCCAGTGCCTCCAGGTCGGCCAGCTTCAGCAGTGGGTTGGTGGGCGTCTCCACCCACAGCATCCGCGTCTCGGGCCGGATGGCGGCTTCCACCGCCTTCAGGTCGGACAGGTCCACCAGGGAGAAGGACAGGTTGGCCGTACGCTGGCGCACCCGGTGGAACAGCCGGTAGCTGCCGCCATAGAGGTCGTCCATGGCGATGACATGGCTGCCGGCATCCAGCAATTCCAGGATTGTCGCCTCCCCCGCCAGGCCGGAGGCGAAGGCGAAGCCGCGGTGGCCGCTTTCCAGGTCCGCCACGCAGGCCTCATAGGCGTTGCGGGTGGGGTTCTGGCTGCGGGCGTACTCATAGCCCTTGTGGACGCCCGGGCTGTCCTGGACGTAGGTGCTGGTCTGGTAGATGGGCACCATGATGGCGCCGGTGGTGGGGTCCGGCTGCTGCCCGGCATGGATGGCGCGGGTGGAGAAGCCTTGGCGGTTCGGGCGGTCGGTCATTGGGCAAACCTGTCAGCTCGGGGGAGACCGTTGTAGGGCGGCGGGAGGCACGGGCGCCAGCCCCGCCTCCCATTGGCCTCACCCCAATTGGCGGCGCAGGTGGTTCAGCATGTCCACCCGGGTCAGCAGGCCCAGGAACTTGTCCCCGTCCATGATGATGGCCACCAGGTTGCGGTCGAACAGCCGGGTCAGCTCGGACATGGGCGCCGTCACCGGCAGGGTCTCCAGCCGGTTGACCATGGCGGTGTAGACCTTGTCGCGGAATCGGGTGGGGTTCCGCTCCACATGCAGCAGCAGGTCGGATTCGTCCAGGATGCCGATGACCCGGTCCCCTTCCATGACGGGAAGCTGGGAGACGTCGCTGATCCGCATCCGCTTGTAGGCGGTCAGCAACGTGTCCTCCGGCCCGACGGTGACCACTTGGCCCTTGTCCCAGCGACGGGTCATCAGGTCGCGCAAATCGTTGTGGCGTTCCCGCGGGGTGAAGCCCTGGTCTTCCATCCAGGCGTCGTTGAACATCTTGGACAGGTACTTGTTGCCCGTATCGCAGACGAAGGTCACGACGCGCTTCTTCTCCGTCTGGTCGCGGCAGTACTTCAGCGCCGCGGCGAACAGCGTGCCGCTGGAGCTGCCGCCCAGGATGCCTTCCTTGCGCAGCAGGTCGCGGGCCGCGTTCAGGCTTTCCGCGTCGGAGCAGTAATAGGCGGCCTTGGCATATTTCAGCTCGCAGACCGGCGGCACGAAATCCTCGCCCACGCCCTCCACCACCCAGGAACCCGGGTCCTCGTGGGTGCCCTTGTTCACCAGGTCGGCGATGATGGAGCCGACGGGGTCGGCGATGACCATGGCCGTCTTCGGGCTGGCCTTCTCGAAAAAGGCGCCCAGGCCCGACAGGGTGCCGCCGGAGCCCACGCCCACCACCACCGCGTCGATGTCGCCGCCCATCTGGCGCAGCATCTCCGGCCCGGTCCATTCCTCATGCGCCCGCGGGTTCGCCGGGTTGGCGAACTGGTTCATATAGACGCTGCCGGGGATCTCCTTCGACAGGCGCTCGGCGATGTCCTGGTAATAGTCGGGATGGCCCTTGCCCACGTCGGACCGGGTGATGTGGATCTCAGCACCCAAAGCCCGCAGGTGGTTGATCTTCTCCACCGCCATCTTGTCGGGATGACCAGGATCAGCTTATAGCCCTTGGCCGCGCAGACCAGGGCCAAGCCAAGGCCGGTGTTGCCGGCTGTGGCCTCGATCACCGTGCCGCCGGGCTTCAGGCGGCCCTCGGCCTCCGCCGCCTCCACCATCTTCAGCCCGATGCGGTCCTTGATGGAGCCGCCGGGGTTCTGGTTCTCCAGCTTCAGGTAAAGCTCGCAGGGGCCCGTGTCGAACCTGGTGACACGGACGACCGGCGTGTCGCCGATCATGGACAGGATGGCGGGCGCCGCATGGGCGGTGGCAGGCATGTTTCCCCCGGAAAAGCTGGTTTTGCCGGGCAGGGAAAACTATTCGGGAAGCCGGGGCAAGGACGTTCCGACTCGCGACATCAAGCTGCCTCTGATGAGCATTCCCGGAAAGATTCGGGCGGTACGGGCCGCCCCGCCGCATCGATCAGTCCGCGCTGATACAGCAGCTCCAGGTTCTGCACCAGATTCGCGGCGCAGGCCGGCCGCTCCCACCCTTCCAGCCAGTTCTGCTCCAGGAAGGCCAGGATGGCGGGCTGGCCCAGCTCCACCTCCCACAGGATGCCGATGAGGCTGGCCAGCGCCTCTTCCTCGATCTGGGTGTCCTTGTCCACGCAGAGCTGGGCGTCCGCCTCCGCCACCCGCCCGCTCTCCGGCCCGGCGCCAAGGCCGAAATCCAAGAGGGTGCGCCGCTCCGGGCTGGCCACCAGCCAGTGCCCCACCTCATGGATCAGCACATAGGCCTCGGAGCGCGTGCGGATGCTGCGTCCGTCATAGCTCCAGGCGTCCTGCGGGGCCTCGTCGATGGTGCCGATGCCGAAGCGGCGGGCCAACTCGATCCCGGCCTGTCGGTGGGCCGGGGTGTCCACACCCAGGGGATCAGGTCGCGGGTAGCGGCAATCCGCTCGAACACGGCAAGGGCCATGGAGTCCGGGGCCAAGTTGGCGCGGACGCTGGCGATGGCTTGGGGAAGCTGGTCGTCGGGGATGGTGGTGAGCTGCATGGCGCGGGAAGATAGGCGAACGGGCCTGCATATCCCCTTGCGTATTTTGCCGCTCCCCCTTGCCGTACGTCGAGCGCACCGGACCGGAGGGCGCCCTTTGGTGTTAGGCAAGGTCTGAGCGATGCCATGGGAAAGACGATGACGGACACGCTTTCGGCACCCGAAGCCCTGTTCGAGCCAGGCCATGCCGTGACCCTGCCCTTCACCGTGACGGAGGGCATGATGGAAGCCTTCCGGACCGTCAGTGGGGACGACAACCCGCTGCATGACGACAAGGATTTCGCGGCGGCGCGGGGCTTCAAGGGGCCGGTGGTCTATGGCGGGCTGCTGGTGGCCCAGGTGTCGCGGCTGCTGGGCACCCGGCTGCCGGGCCATGGCTGCGTCTGGCAATCCCTGAACCTGCGCTTCCGCCAGCCTTTGCATGTGGGAGAGGCGGCGGAGGTGACGGGCACGGTGATCCATGGCAACGCCGATGTGGGCGTCGTGAGGTTGGCGCTTGCCATCACGTCGGGCGGCCGGAAGCTGGCGGAGGGGAGGCGCAGGCCCTGCTGCCGCGGGGGCGGGCATGAGCGCGGGCACGGTCCTGGTCACCGGCGGCAGCGGCGGCGTGGGCGCGGCTGTCTGCCGGCAAGCCGCCGCGGCGGGCTGGAAGGTCTGGGTCGGGTATGGCAACGGCGCCGACAGGGCGGAGTCGCTGGCGGTGGAGATCAACCGGGTCGGCGGCTGGGCCAGCGCCCTGCACGTTCCCCTGGCCGACCCGGACGGCATCCGGGAGGCAGCCATCGCCCTGGCCGCGGATGAGCCGGCCGACGCGGTGGTGCTGTGCGCCGCCGCGCCGCCTGACGTGGCGCCCTTTTTCAAGCAGACCCCGGAACAGCTCCGGGTGCAGTTCGAGGTGAACGTCGTCGGCAACCAGGTGCTGCTGGCGGAGTTGTGGCGCCGCTGCTTCCGCCCCCGCGGCGGCGGGCACGTGTTGGGCGTGCTCACCGCCGCCCTCGGCCCCCCGGCGGCACCGCACATGGCAGGGTACGTTGCGGCCAAGGGGGGGCTCGCCGCCCTGCTGGAAGCTGCCAAGGCCGAGCTGGGCCCGGCGGGGCTGCGGGTGGACAGCGTCAGCCCCGGCTATATCGAGACACCCATGCTGGAGGCCTTCCCCGCCCTGTTCATCGACCGCGCCCGCGCCGCGGCTCCTGGCGGGCGGTTCCTGACGCCTGAGGAAGTAGCGGGGATGGTGATGGAGAAGCTCGGCAGTCGCGCCCCGTAGGTCGGTGCAGAGCGGCAGTGAGGCCCGACAGGGATTGCTGTAGGGTCTTGCTGTCGGGCTTACGCTCCGCTCCAGCCCGACCGACGGTCGAGTTGCAGCACCCGGTACGCCGGGCTGTCCGGCCCTACGGGCGGCTGCCGGTCCAGTTCCGTCTCGGTGAACCCTGCCCGGTCGAAAGCCGGGAACCGCGCGTCGCCCTCCGGCTCGGCGTCCACCTCGGTCAAATAGAGGCGGTCGGCCAGGGGCAGGGTGTCGGCGAACAGGGCCTCCCCCCGATCACCATCACCTCCCCTTCTGGCCCGGCCAGGCGGCGGGCCTCGGCCAGGGCGGCTTCCAGCCCGTGCATCACCGTGGCCCCTTCCGCCACATAGGCCATGTCGCGGGTCAGCACGATATGCGGGCGGCCCGGCAGGGGCTTGGCGCCGAAGCTTTCCCAGGTCTTGCGGCCCATGACCATGGGCTTGCCCATGGTGGTGCGCTTGAAGAACTTCAGGTCGCCGGACAGCTTCCAGGGCAGGCGGTTGTCCACCCCGATGACCCCGTTCCGCGCCACCGCGGCGATGAGGGAGAGCCTGGCCATGGTCACACCGCCACCGGCGCCTTGATGTGCGGGTGGGCCTGGTAGCCTTCCAGCCGGAAATCCTCGTACCGGAAGGCGAACAGGTCCGTCACTTCCGGGTTCAGGTGCATGGTGGGCAACGGGTACGGTTCCCGCGCCAGCTGGGTGTCCACCTGCTCCAGATGGTTCAGGTAAAGGTGGGCGTCGCCGAAGGTATGGACGAACTCCCCCGCCTCCAGGCCCGTCACCTGCGCCACCATCATGGTCAGCAGGGCGTAGGACGCGATGTTGAAGGGCACGCCAAGGAAGATGTCCGCCGAGCGCTGGTAAAGCTGGCAGGACAGCTTGCCCTCCGCCACGTAGAACTGGAACAGGCAGTGGCAGGGCGGCAGGGCCATCTGGTCCACCTGGGCCGGGTTCCAGGCGCTGACGATCAGGCGGCGGCTGTCCGGGTTGGTCCGGATCATGCGGACCAAGTTGCTGATCTGGTCGATGCTGCCACCGTCCGGTGCCGGCCAGGACCGCCACTGGTAGCCATAGACAGGCCCCAGGTTCCCGTCGGCGTCCGCCCACTCATCCCAGATGCTGACGCCGTTGTCCTTGAGGTAGCGGATGTTGGTGTCGCCCTTCAGGAACCACAGCAGCTCATGGATGATCGACTTAAGGTGCAGCTTCTTGGTGGTGACCAGGGGGAAGCCCGCCGACAGGTCGAAGCGCATCTGGTAGCCGAAGACCGAGCGCGTGCCGGTGCCCGTGCGGTCCTGCTTGGTGACCCCATGGTCGCGCACGTGCCGCATCAGGTCATGGTACTGGCGCATCCCCGGGCCCCCGACATCTGGTGTGGGGAGGGAAGATAGGCGGGGTCCGCGGGGGAATCCAGTTGTTCCCTCTCCCCAAGGGGAGGGCACGGTTGCCCCCTTCCATCCCGCCGGCAAAAGGCCTATATGAGTCCGTGCCGGGGCAACCCGGCTATGGGGATAAACGCTGTACGGAATAGGCGTAGTGGACCCGGGGGCGGTACCCGGCGCCTCCACCATCACCCCTCCCCGCCAGGGGATGGGTCCATGGGGGCGAAACAGGATCGACACGCGTAGTAAAGGTACGGTCTTCTCCCGGCATGGTACCGCCGTTATCGGGCCATACTCACAGATGCCAACGATAACGTTGCGTCTGATCTGCGCGTGGCCGCCTAATTACCCCCTTCAGGGTAGTTAGCGGTTAACGCAGAACACGGCCCGGGGGAGCCGGGTAACAGAATCCCCCCACTTCATCCCAGCCCATCGACAGGCACGCGTCGTCGCGTTACCCCTGTGCCATCGGCGCCCCTTGATTGTTGGGGCATAATGGGCTTGTCTTGGGCCAATAGGCGGCATGGGGGTCGCCGGATCGGTTGGGAACGGGATGTCTAAGGATTTGCTCCGCTACGACCGCATGGTCGAGGCTGCCAAGCGCAGCGTGGTTCGCGCCGCCCTACGGGAGGTGGTGAACCGCGGCGGTGAGTTGCCGGGGGAGCACCATTTCTACATCACCTTCCGCACCGACGTGGCGGGCGTGGACCTGCCCGATTACCTGAAGGCCAAGTACCCGCAGGAGATGACAATCGTCCTGCAGTACCAGTTCTACGACCTGCAGGCGACCAACGAATCGGTCTCGGTCACCCTCAGCTTCGGCGGCGTGCTCCGCCGGCTGGTGATCCCGCTGGCCGCCATCACCACCTTCGCCGACCCGTCGGTGAACTTCGTCCTGCAGTTCCAGCCCGACGACATGCCGGACGCCCTGCCGGAGGAAGAGCCGGAGGCGGTGGAGGAAGAGGTGGCCGAGGCACCGGAACCCGAGGCCCCGAAGGCAGGCGCCACCGTGGTGGCCCTGGACGCCTTCCGCAAGAAATAGCACCACGCGGCGTCATCGGATGAAGAAAAGGGCCGGCCCCCATGGGACCGGCCCTTGTCATGTCAGGCGCGGGGATCAGAACCCGACGCGCAGCGCCACGCGGAAATTGTGCGCGGTGTTGTTGTCAAAGCCGTCACCCCCATCATCCACCCAGATGTAGCGGTAGGACGGGACGATGGCCAGGTTCTCCCCCACCGGGATGGCCACGCCGGCCTCGCCGAACAAGGTCAGGTTGGTGTCGGACCCCAAGTCGCCCGCGTTGATCCCCAAGGCGGAGACGTTCTCGATGTCGGCGCTGAGGAAGCCGATGCCGCCGCCGACATAGGGCTGGATGCCGTCGGCGCCGAAGTCGTAGTAGCCGGCCAGGGTGCCGCTGAACAGGGTCTGTTCGGCGTCGAAGGATGACTTGGCACCATTGAAGGTGAAGTCGCCGCCGGACACCTCGCCATAGGCAAGCTCACCCTCGACGCGGAACTGGCCGAAGCGGTAGCCGGCCGCCGCGCCGATGGTCCAGCCATTGTCAAACTCGACCTTGCCGGTGTCGACGCCGTCATCGTAGTCCTGGCTCTGCGGGACCAGCAGGCCCAGGCTGGGGGCGACATAGAAGCCGTCCTTCGCCAGGGCCGGGACAGCCGCGGCAGCCGAGATCGCCAGGGCGGCGGCGGTGGCAGCGAGGATCTTCTTCGTGGTCATCATATTCCGTAGGTTGCAGTTGTTGTTGCCAACGCCGCTCATATAGGGCCTGGATCGTGGCGCAAAAGTGGTGTGTTCTGGCTACGAAAGAGGCAGCGATCACCTGTTGCGCTCACGCAACAGCATCAGTCCGGCAATCTGGGAGAGATGCATGATGGTCAAGTCCCGCGCCTATGTTGACCATGTGCTGGAACTGCTGGCCCCCTTGGGGGAAGTGAAGGCGCGGGCCATGTTCGGGGGCTGGGGCCTGTCCCTGGACGGGTTGACCTTCGCCCTGGTGGCAGACGATGTGCTGTACCTCAAGGTGGATGCCACCACCCTACCCGCCTATGAGGCGCTGGGGCTGGAGCGGTTCGTGCCGTTCGCGGACCAGCCGGAAAAGGCCATGAACTATTGCCCACCGCCGGACACCGCCTTCGACGACCCGGAGGAACTGATGGCCTGGGCGCGCCCCGCGCTGGAGGTGGCCCGGCGGGCGGCGGCGGGAAAGCGCAAGAAGCGCTGAGGACGCAAGAAGCGGGTGTCGTCCCCCGTCCCGATGCCCGATCCTCCGGCAACCCTACCAGCCGGAGACCCGCCATGACCCCCTTCCGCATCACCGGTTTGCCCGGCGAGCAATTCCTAGCCCTGGCCGGCCTGCCCGATGCCGAACTGGCCGCCCGCGGCATCAGGCGCTACGTGGCCGACGCCAAGCCCGGCTATCCCTGCCGCGTCACCCTGGCCGACGCGGAGCCGGGGGAAAGGGTGCTGCTGCTGTCCCACACCCACCAGCCGGCCGACGGCCCCTACCAGGCCAGCGGGCCGATCTTCGTCCGGGAGGGGGCGGCGGGGACCGAGGTGTTGGGCCATGTGCCGGATTACCTGCGCACCCGCCTGCTTTCCGTCCGCGCCTATGATGGCGATGACCTGATCACCGACGCGGAGGTGGTGCCGGGGACGGAGCTGGAATCGCTGCTGGAGCGGTTCCTGGCCGACAGCCGCACGGCGTACGTCCACATCCACTTTGCCCGGCGTGGCTGTTACGCGGCGCGGGTGGACAGGGCGTGAGACCCGGGGTCTCGGGGTTGCCGTTGTCCACCCCGACAAGACGCGCTCAAGGCGCGAACTGCTCTTTCAATATCCGCTCCTCCAGGTTCAACTCCGGGTCGAACAGCAGGGTGGAGCGGACGGTGCGGTCCTCGAACACCTCCACGCAGGTGACGTCGCGTACCTCCGTGAAGTCGGCCACGGCGCTGACCGGGCGCTTCTGGGCCTCCAGCGCCTCGAACAGGATGCGGGCGCCGTGGGGCAGCAGGGCGCCGCGCCAGCGGCGGGGCGGAAGGCGCTGATGGGGGTCAGGGCCAGGATGTCGGCCCCCAGGGGCAGGATGGGCCCGTGGGCCGAGAGGTTGTAGGCCGTGCTGCCGGCAGGGGTGGAGACGAGCGCCCCGTCGCAGGTCAGTTCCGGCAGGCGCACCACCCCGTCAACGCTGATCCGCAGCTTCGCGGCCTGCCGCGTCTCCCGCAGCAGGGAGACCTCGTTGAAGGCCAGCCCCTGGTGCATCAGCCCGTCGGCGGTGCGGGCCACCATGCGCAAGGGGTTCAGGAAGACGCGCTGGGTCCGGGCGATCCGGTCCTGCAGCCCGTCCTCGCAGTAATTGTTCAGCAGGAAGCCCACCGAGCCGCGGTTCATTCCATAGACCGGCACTTCCCGCTCCAGGTAGGCGTGCAGGGTTTCCAACAGGAAGCCGTCGCCGCCCAGGGCGACGATCACGTCCGCCTTCTCCGGCGCGACGCAGCCATAGCGCTCGCAGAGCCGGTCCTTGGAGGCCTGGGCTTCCGCCGTCTCCGTCGCCACGAAGGCCAGGGCGGGCAGGTGGCCCACCCCGTTGCGGGCGGAGGCCTGGGGGATGGGGGGCGTCAGGGTCGTCATGGCAGCCGGAAGGTAGCGCAGGCGGCAACAACCACCTAGCCTTTATCCGCCGGTAACGCTCATGTGCCGGCCCACGGAGGGGGCGCGGCGGCGGTCGATGACGAAGTCGTGGCCCTTGGGCTTGCGCTGGATGGCGGCGCGGATCGCCTGGTCCAGCAGCGCGTCGTCGGCGCTGGCCCGCAGCGGGGCGCGCAGGTCGGCGGCGTCCTCCTGGCCCAGGCACATGTAGAGCGTGCCGGTGCAGGTGATGCGGACGCGGTTGCAGC
The DNA here is from genome assembly GCF_012913305.1 of Aerophototrophica crusticola. NCBI lineage: Bacteria > Pseudomonadati > Pseudomonadota > Alphaproteobacteria > Rhodospirillales > Rhodospirillaceae > Aerophototrophica > Aerophototrophica crusticola. The sequence goes on from NZ_CP051775.1 coordinate 2,254,175, forward strand.
TTTCGCAGAAATTGTGGGTCAGCGGCGTGATCAGGCCCAGCCGCTGCCCGGTCTCCTTGACCCTGACATAACGGGCGGGGCCGCCGGTACGGTAGTCGATGTCCTCCAGGGTCCAGCGCTTGGACAGGTCGCGACGCACCTCCGACAGGGACAGAAACTGCTCGGCCCGTGTCTCCCCGCCGCCGGTGCCGTCGATGTCGCCCAGGGGCATCACCTCGATCAGGGTCAGATCGAAGCCCTGTGCCCCGCACCAGCGGAGCATGTCATCGAACTCCCCGTCGTTGACGCCCTTCAGCGCCACGGCGTTGATCTTGACCTCCAGCCCCGCCGCCTTGGCCGCGGCCAGCCCTTCCATCACCTGGGGCAGGCGGCCCCAGCGGGTGATTCGGGCGAACTTGTCGGGGTCGAGGGTGTCGATGGAGACGTTGATGCGCCGGACCCCGGCGGCGCGGAGGTCGTCGGCATATTTGGCGAGCTGGCTGCCGTTGGTGGTGACCGTCAGCTCCTCCAGCGAGCCGTCGCGCAGGTGGCGGCCCAGGCTGCGCACCAGCTCCATGATGTTGCGGCGGACCAGCGGCTCCCCACCCGTCAGGCGCAGCTTGCGGGTGCCCATGCGGACGAAGGCGCTGCACAAGCGGTCCAGCTCCTCCAGGCTGAGGATGTCCGCCTTGGGCAGGAAGGCCATGTCTTCCGACATGCAATAGACGCAGCGGAAGTCGCAGCGGTCGGTGACCGAGACGCGCACATAGCTGATGGCGCGGCCGAAGGGGTCCACCAGGGGCTGGGTCCGGGAAGCGGCGGGGAACGTCCCGTCGGCGCTGGTCATGATACCGCCTTGTGCAGTCGGCCCCGGCGTCCCGGGGCGGTGTACATCAGGATATAGCGAGGCAAGGGCGCAGGGCCAAGTGACAGCGACGGGTCCCCCCTCCCCTGCCGCCTTGATTTCGCCGCCCGGGGTTGGGACCCTGTTGACGGAACGGGACGGGGAGGACGGTATGCGCAAGCTGCTGGTCGGTCTGGGCGTCGTGGTGGTCCTGTTGGTGGCCGCATTGGTGGCCATCCCCTTCCTGGTGCCGAAGGAGGCGCTGGTCGCCCGGCTGGAGCGGGAAGTGGAGGCCAGGACCGGGCGGGAGCTGTCCATCAAGGGGCCGGTGGACGTGTCCGTCCTGCCCAACATCGCCGTCACCCTGCGGGACGTGACCTTCGCCGGCCTGCCCGGCGGGCCGGACCTGCTGAACCTGGGCAGCATGGATGTGCGCCTGCAACTCTGGCCCCTGTTGTCCGGCGAGGCCAAGGTGGACCGGTTCGTGCTGGACCGGCCGACCATCAACCTGGTCGTGGACAAGCAGGGTCGCGCCAATTGGCAGATACAGCCGCAGCAGCCCGCCCCGGCCGACCCGAACCAACCCGCCGGCGGCCCGGTGAGCGAGCTGTCCCTGGGCGACGTGGAGATCCGCGACGGCACCCTGACCTATGCCGACGCCCGCACCGGCAGCAGCCACAAGGCGGAGGACCTGGACCTGGAGCTGTCCATGGCCCGCCTGGACGCGCCCCTGGAACTGACCGCCGACATGCGCGTGGACGGCAAGCCCCTTTCCGTCCGCACCCAGGCCAACCCGGCCCGCGCGCTGGTGGAGGGCGGCACGGCCAAGCTGGTCACCACCCTGTCCACCGAGGGGGCGGAGGCATCGCTGGACGGGCAACTGACCCGCCCCGCGGGGGGTGAGGTGTCGGTGGCGGGGGACCTGCAGGCGGCGGTGGCGTCCCTGCCCGCCACGCTGAAGGCCCTGACCGGGCAGGCGCCGGCCAACCTGCCCGTCTCCAAGCTGGACCTGACCGGCAAGCTCCAGGCCACGCCGCAGCGCGTAGCGCTCAGCGGCATGGATTTGAAGGCGGATGAGATCGCCGTGACCGGCGACCTGGCAGCATCCCTGGGCGGGGTGCGGCCGGCGGTGAAGGGGGCGCTGGCCGTGTCGCGCCTGGACCTGGACAGGCTGATGCCCCCCGCCACCCCGGCGGCGGCGCCCGCCCAACCCGCCCCGGCAGGGGCACCCGTGTCGGCCCAGGCCACGGGCTGGAGCCGGGAGCCCATCGACCTGTCGGGGCTGAAGGCCGCCGACCTGGATTTGGACGTGAAGCTGGCCGGCCTGCTGGTGGCGGGGGTGGAGGCCGGGGCCACCACCCTGGGGCTGGACCTGAAGGATGGGAAGCTGAACACCGCGCTGGCGCCGATGCAGCTGTTCGGCGGCAGTGTCCAGGGCAAGCTGGGGCTGGACGCGGCGGCAGCCACGCCGGGTGTCGCCGTGCAGGCGACACTGAAGGGCATCCAGGCGGAACCGGTGCTGCGCCGCTTCGCCAACTTCGAGCGGCTGAGCGGCACGACGGAGGCGACCCTCGACATGAAGGGCCAGGGGCGCAGCCAGCACGACCTGATGGGCAGCCTGGACGGCCAGGGCCAGGTGATCTTCCGCGACGGTGCCGTGAAGGGCATCAACGTGGCGGCCCTGGTCCGCTCCGTCACCGGCGGGGCCACGGACGGGCCGCAGCAGACCGACTTCGCGGAGATGGGCGGCGCCTTCACCGTGCAGGACGGCGTGGCGAAGACAGAGGATTTCCGCCTGATCGCCCCGCTGCTGCGGGTGGCTGGGTCGGGCACGGTGCAGTTGCAGCCCCGCACCGTGGATTTCCGCATCGTGCCCCGGCTGGTGGCCAGCATCGAGGGCCAGGGGGCCGGCAGCACCGACCAGAAGGGCCTGTCCGTGCCCATCCTGGTCACCGGCAGCTTCGACGCGCTGAGCTTCAAGCCCGACCTGTCCGGCGTGGTGCAGGAGGCCATCCGCGACCCCGCCGCCCTGCGCGACAAGGCCAAGGAGCTGCGTGACCTGCCCGGGGCCTTGCTGGGCGGCGGCGGCCAGCCGGCCCCGGACGGGACCCAACCCCAGAGCGCGCCGAAGCCGGAAGAGGCCGTGCGCGGCGTGCTGGAGGGGTTGCTGGGCGGGCAGAAGCCCCCGGCGGGAAGCGGGCGGTGACCATGTCCGACCTGGCCATCCCGTTCTGGCTTGGCGATCTGCTGGGGTCGGCCGAGGCGGCTTCCCTCGGCATCACGGCCTGTCCCATGCCGATAGCCCTGGCCGAACGGGTCGAGGGGCTGCGGCCCTATCCACTCCTGGAGAGCCCGTCAGATGAGGTCGACATGACCCGCCTGCCGGGCATGCCGTCGGGCCAAGTGGTTCTGCCCCTGTCAGACAGCAATATCCACAATCACCTGCGAGGGCTGTTCGCGGCGTTGCGGGCCAGGGGCATCGACGCGATCTACTGCATTGGCTGCGTGCCAACCGAGCCGGCCCACGACGTGGTTTACCGATACCCGACAACAGAAGCGCTGGCCGACGCCCTGCACGGGCGATTCCAGCTGTCATCACGGATTTACCTGGACGAGGCCGGTACCTTCATCGCCCAGGACCTGCATGGCGACTTCCTGCAAATCCGGGCTGCCCGGCCCTTCTTGCAGGAGGTGCTTGGCCCCTGGGACCTGACCGCGGCGATGGCCGAGCACTTGGCATACCTTAGGATATCGACCTTGCCTGATGTCCAAAGGCTTGCCAGCGAGATCGAGGCATTCAACAGCAGCGTCCCCATGGCCGTCGGCATGCGGTGAGTGACCAAAGGCGACCTTAAGGTGACGTAAGGTGACCTTAACGCGACGCTTAAGGTGACGCGTGTCACCTTCCAAGCACTTGGGCGATATAGGAATTTGCGCTTAAGGAGACAAAGGTGACGCGGTTCGAATTGTGTCACCTTAAGCGCCGATCTCCCTAGGCTTCCTGCCATTCACCATGTCCAAGACCCGCCGCGCCCGGAAAGCGCGGCGGGCCCAGCATGTCATGGCCTAGGACACCTGTCCACTGGAGCCGGTTCCTTCCCCGGCTCATGCCACCTTGTCCAGGAACGACCGGATCACGGCGAAGCAGCCGTCCGGGTCGTCGCGCCAGAGGCCGTGGCCGCAATGGGGGACGCGGTGGTAGGTGGTGAGGTGGGGCGGCAGGTGGGCCACTAGCTCCTCCGCGCATTCCCAGGGGGTGATGGGGTCCAAATCGCCGGCCAGAACCAGGACCGGCACCCTTGTGCCGCGAAGGCTGTCGCGGAAGTCCATCTGCCACATCTCCCCACCCCGGCCGCTGAAATGCTCCAGCACCTCCGGCTTCTGGAGGGAGCGGCGGCGGCCGGGGACGCCGTCGGCGGGCTGCTGCGCCGTGTAGTAGGGCATGCAGGTACGGCTGAAGGCTTCCACCTTCTCTGCCCGCACATCGTTCCAGAAATCCATGGCCGCATCGCGCACGGCCGGGCCGCCGCGGCGTTCAAAGGCGGCGGCGATCAGGTCGGGGCACATGCGGGCGGCGGTGGAGGAGAGGATCACGCCCGCCGCATGGTCCGGGTGGCGGCGGAGATATTCCTGGGCGACGAAGCCGCCGAAGCTGTTGCCCAGGACCACCGGCTTCTCGATCCCCAGCGCGTCGCAGAAGGCGCGCACGTCGTCCGCCCATTGGGCCAGGGTCCAGGTGGAGCGGTCCTCGCCCCCGCTGCGCCCCTGCCCCCGGTGGTCCAGGTAGATCACCTGCGCCGTGTCGGCCAGGGCGCCGAAGGCCGGCTTGAAGGTGGCATGGTCGAAGCCCGGGCCGCCATGCAGCAGCACCAGGGTGGGGCGTTGGCGCATCCCTTCCCCGTCCGGCACCAGGCCGGGGCCCTCCACGTCGAACCAGAGCCGGATGCCGTTGACCGCGACCTGCATGGATGCACCTTTATTGCGGGAAAGCTGCCCCGTCCTAGCATTCCCAGCGGCCACGCCGCCAGCCCGGCATCGCTTTGTTGCCGAAGCATGCGCTTGGCATTAGATGGTCGGGGAGGAGGCGGGGCACCGCCTTGAGGGAAGAACGACAAGCCGATGCCAGGGAAGGCCAAGGACGGATGCGCAAGACGCTGGGAGCGCTGCTGGTGGCAGCGGTGGCGGCCATGCCGCTGATGACAGAAACCGTCGCCGCGGCGGACACCAACCCCCAACCCGGCCGCGGCGACCGGCTGGTGGGCGCAAACTTCGCCGGCCGGTCGGAGGTGATCGCCAAGAACGGCATGGCGGCCACCAGCCAGCCCCTGGCCACCCAGGTGGCGGTGACCATCCTGCAACAGGGCGGTAGCGCCGCGGACGCAGCCATCGCCGCCAACGCCATGCTGGGCTTGGTGGAGCCCACGGGCAGCGGGGTGGGCGGCGACCTGTTCGCCCTGGTCTGGGACCCCAAGACCAACAAGCTGTACGGCCTGAACGCCTCTGGCCGCGCGCCCAAGGGGCAGACGCTGGAACAGCTCCGCCAGCGTCTGGCGGACCGGGACGCCATCCCCAGCTTCGGGTCCCTGTCGGTGACCGTGCCGGGCGCCGTTGGCGGCTGGTTCGACCTGCACAAGAAGTTCGGCAAGCTGCCCATGGACAAGGTGCTGGCCCCCGCCATCGCCTATGCCCAGGACGGCTTCCCCCTGTCCCCCTTCATCGGCCAGGGCATGGCGCGCAACATCAAGCGCCTGCTGGAGCAGAAGGACGTGGAGGAGGTGGAGAACCTAAAGAAGACCTACCTGCCCGACGGCCGGATGCCGGAGGCGGGCCGCGTCTTCCGCAACCCAGACCTGGCCCGCACCTATTCCCTGATCGCCAAGGGCGGGCGTGATGCCTTCTACAAGGGCGAGGTGGCGAAGACCGTCGACGCCTACATGAAGCGGATCGGCGGGCCCCTGCGGTTCGAGGACTTCGCCGACCACACCAGCACCTGGGTGGAGCCGGTCAGCACCAACTATCGCGGCTACGACGTCTGGCAGATCCCGCCCAACGGCCAGGGCATCGCCACGCTGCAGATGCTGAACCTGCTGGAGGGCTATGACCTGAAGGCCATGGGCCACAACAGCGCCGACTTTGTGCATGTGATGGTGGAGGCGAAGAAGCTGGCCTTCGCCGACCGGTCCCGCTGGTACGCCGACCCGGAGTTCGTGAAGGTCCCGCTCCAGCGCCTGATCTCCAAGGACTATGCCAACGAGCGGCGGCCGCTGATCGACATGGCCAAGGCCGGCACGCCCGACCCCGGCAAGATGCCGGAAAGCCATGACACCATCTTCCTGTCCACCGCCGACAAGGACGGGATGATGGTGGCGCTGATCCAGTCCAACTACCGCGGCATGGGCAGCGGGCTGGTGCCGGACGGGCTGGGCTTCATGTTGCAGGACCGGGGGGAGCAGTTCGCCCTGAACCCGCAGCACCCCAATGTCTATGCGCCCGGCAAGCGGCCCTTCCACACCATCATCCCCGGCTTCGTGACCAAGGACGGCAAGCCTTGGCTGGCCTATGGCGTGATGGGCGGGGCGATGCAGCCCCAGGGCCATGTCCAAGTGCTGGTCAACATGATCGACTTCGGCATGAACGTGCAGGAGGCGGGCGACGCCGCCCGCTGGCAGCATGACGGCAGCGCCGAGCCAACCGGCGCCCCGGCGGAGGGGGTGGGCACCCTGTTCCTGGAGCAGGGCATCGCCCCGTCGGTGCTGGAGGAGCTGAAGCGCCGCGGCCACAACGCGATCTACAAGCCCGGCACCCATTACGGCAGCTACGAGGCCATCCAACGCGACCACGCCAACGGCGTCTACCGCGGCGGCACCGAGATGCGGGTGGACGGGCACGCGGCCGGGTTCTGAGGACGGACGTTGCCAGGAGGGGGCGCCGGCGGGGAGGCTCGCCGGCGCCCTTTTTGTTTCCTGCCAAGCACTTGCTGTCACCCCGGGCTTGACCCGGGGCCCTCGGGATCGGGTCGTGCAGGGCACCGGAAGCCCAACGGGCAGCCCGGGGAAACTTACGGGAACGGTGATGACAGGGATGGCCAGGGATGACAGTGATGCGTCGCTGCTTCCCGATTCTTCGCACCAGTGACTGGCCTGTTCGGGGAACGCAGAGGACGCAGATGGCCGCAGAGGACACGGAGGCTGTCGGTGCGGCCCTGCCGTTGGGCTTTGCTTGCCATGGCAACTATAACAGTGCGCCGCAGGCCGATGATGGTTCACGCCGACATCCGGGCACCACGCCGATTACAAGCCGAACCCATCACCGTCATCCCTGGCCATCACCGTCATCACTGTTCCCCTAGGTTGGTCTCCCCTCTGCGTCCTCTGCGGCCAACTGTGTCCTCTGCGTTCATAAGCCCCCTGACCACCGCGCCGGCGCCCACAAGATGGCCCGCTACCGCCCCTTGGCATGTCCGCTTTCTCAAGGGTCCCGGGTCACGCCCGGGCTGACAACCAGCATCTTGCAGAATGCAACACATGCACTCTGCAAATTGCATTTTGCAATCCCTTGCGAAATGCAACGTCTCAACCCTAGGCGACCAACCCCTTCATCCCAAGCATTTCCAACAACTTAGCTGACGGGAGCCCACCCCTACCCCTTTGGCACAGGGCCTGCAAACCTTCCTCGGCAAAGGCGCAAACGCCGAACCGATGGAGAGACAGATGACCAAGATCGCCGCCACCCTCGCCGCCGCCGTCGCCCTCGCCGCCCTGGCTTCCGCCCCCGCCCTGGCCCAGTCCGCCACCGGCACCATCCAGCTCCGCGGCTCCGTCGCCCAGAGCTGCACCATCCAGGTCCAGGACATGAACCAGTCCCTGAACCTGGTGAACGGCGAGAGCAACCGTGAGGTCGGCCGGGTGGTGGAGACCTGCAATTCCGGGACCGGCTACAACATCACCGTGGCCTCCGCCAACAAGGCCCTGACCAGCAATGCCTCCGGCAGCGTGCCCGTGGCCTACACCCTGGCCTACGACAACCAGGCCGGCAACCCGACCGCCAACCTGGTCGTGGCCCGCGCCACCGCCCAGTTCGGCAAGCAGTCCAGCCTGACCGTGACGGTCCCGGCCTCCGCCTCCCGCATCGCCGGCGACTATGCCGACACACTGACGGTCACCATCGCCGCCAAGTAAGGCCTTCGCATTCCCATCGGTTCTCCCGACGACTGCCCCGCCCGGATCACCCGCGGCGGGGCTTTGTCGTTATGGCTGGCATGGGGTGAGGAGCCTTGACAGGGCCGCTTCGGCGGCCGACCTATCCGCCCCATCATGCCGCGTGACCCGATCAAGCAAGTGAAGACCCTGCGCCGCCCCGCCGACCTGGCGGCGGCCGGCCTTGTCCAGCCGGAAGCCCTGTCGGCGCTGGAGGCGGTGGCCCAGCGCTTCGCCGTGGCGGTGACGCCGGACATGGCGGAGCTGGTGGACCCGACCGACCCGCGCGACCCCATCGCCGCCCAGTTCATCCCCGACGCGCGGGAGCTGGAGGTGCGGCCGGAGGAGCGGGCGGACCCCATCGGCGACGAACCCTTCACCCCCGTCAAGGGCATCACCCACCGCTACAAGGACCGGGTGCTGCTGAAGCCGGTGCATGCCTGCCCGGTCTATTGCCGCTTCTGTTTCCGGCGGGAGATGGTGGGCCCGGGGTCAGAGGCCCTGGACCCGGCGGAGCTGGACGCGGCCCTGGCCTATATCGCCGGGCATGAGGAGGTGTGGGAGGTCATCCTGACCGGCGGCGACCCGCTGATCCTGTCGCCGCGGCGCCTCCAGGAGATCATCGGCCGGCTGAACGACATCTCCCATGTGGGGCTGGTGCGAATCCATACCCGCGTGCCCGTGGTGGACCCGGGCCGGGTGACGGACGAGATGGTGCGCGCCCTGCGGGGGAGCGGGCCCCCACCTGGATCATGCTGCACTCCAACCACTGGAAGGAGATGACGGCGGAGGCCCGGGCGGCCTGCGGGCGGCTGGTGGACGCGGGCATCCCCATGCTGGCCCAGACGGTGCTGCTGCGCGGGTGAACGACGACGTGGAGACCCTGGCGAAGACCTTCCGCACCCTGGCGTCGGCGCGGGTGAAGCCCCACTACCTGCACCAGGGCGACCTGGCCCTGGGCACCGGCCATTTCCGTACGTCGGTGGCGCGGGGCCAGGAGCTGATGCGGGCGCTGCGGGGCAACCTGTCGGGCCTGTGCCAGCCCACCTATGTGCTGGACATCCCCGGCGGCCACGGCAAGGTGCCCATCGGGCCGGGATATCTGGAGCCGGGGGCCGACGGCGCCTGGACCGTCACCGACCCCAAGGGCCACACCCACCCCTATGAGGGTTAGGCGCCCGCAGCCGGGGGCCTGAGTATCTTTCCCTCAGCGCAGCGCCGGGTCGTCTTCGTCCACCACGGACAGGCTGACCACCGCGGCGTTGATCAGCAGCTTGCCGGCATGCTCGAAATTCACCGTGACCCGGTTGCCCACCACCGACTGGACCTGGCCCAGGCCCCAATCCGGCTGGCCGGGGTGGCGCACGATGGCGCCGGGTACCAGCGTGTCATCCATGGGGCGGCCTTCCGATGCACTTGGTTCCGGGATGGAAACCATTCACCATTTGTTACGGAAACCAATGCTACCCTTCCGTGCCATTGGGCGCCAGGGTGGCTTCGGCCAAGAAAACTCGGGAGTCGGGGGAATGCCGGTGACACTGTCCGTCCGCGCCGTGGAGCTTTTGTGCTCCCGCCTCTGCCATGACCTGGTCAGTCCGGTGGGCGCCATCAACAACGGCGTGGAGCTGATCGAGGAGACGGGCCTCGCCGACGGCGGGGAGGCGCTGGACCTCATCGCCGACAGCGCGGATGCCGCCGCCAAGCGGCTGAAGCTGTTCCGCCTGGCCTTCGGGGCCGCGGGCGGCCAGGACGGAATCAGTGCCGCGGACGCGCGGGCCGTGCTGGAGGGCTGGTTCCGCGGCGGGAAGGTGGCCCTGTCCTGGACCGCCACGCTGCCCACCGCCCCGCCGGGCTTCTTCAAGCTGCTGCTGGCCGCCGGCGTGCTGGCGGAGGAAGGCCTGCCCCGGGGCGGCAGCCTGCGGGTGGACGGCGATGCCGGCCGGCTGACCCTGGCCGCCCAGGGCACCGGTGCCGCGCTGCGGCCGGAGGTGCGAGTCGCCTTGGGCGGTGACCAGCCCGACGCGGAGCTGACCCCCGCGGCATCGTGGCCCATGTGGCCGCGCGGATGGCCCTGGCCTATGGCTTCACCCTGGCCCTGGGCGAGGAGGCGGAGGGCCGCTTCACCCTGGCCATCGCCCAGGCCTGAACCCGGCAAGTTTCCCCCGCCCCCGCACTCGTGCGGGCAGGCGCCTGGCCCGTGTGTGTCCGCCCCGGATTTGACACCTGACCGAACGAACCCGGATGTCCGCTCGAAAGGGATAGTCCTGCCCCTCTCGAAAAAGGTATGCTCCCCCTTGCCAGGGAGGACAGGCCGCGCCATCAATTCGATCGTGGTAAGGCGGATTTAAGACAATACCGCCAGACTGCCATCGTCCGGCTGGCTGGATGGGGGCCATGGGGGTCCCGGTCCAGCCGTCTTGATGTGTGTTCGCGGCGCCAGACTATCCCGTGACGGGCGAGGGACCATGGATGACCTGCTGAGTGAATTCCTCACGGAGACCAACGAGAACCTCGCGGTCCTCGACGTGGAGCTGGTGAGGCTGGAACAGAACCCCAACGACCCGGGGCTGCTCAGCAACATTTTCCGGCTGGTGCATACCATCAAGGGCACCTGCGGGTTCTTGGGGCTGCCCAGGCTCGAGTCGGTGGCCCACGCCGCCGAGAACGTGCTGGGCCGCTTCCGCGACGGGGAGCTGGAGGTCAGCCCCTATGCCGTGTCGCTGATCCTGGAATCGCTGGACACGATCAAGGCGATCCTGTCGGTCCTGGAACAGACCGAGGCGGAGCCCCCGGGCACCGACGAGGACCTGATCAAGCGGCTGAACGCCATGGCCGAGGGGCGCGAGCTGCCGAAGGCGGCCACCCCCGCACCCGCGCCGGAGCCGGAACCTGCCCCCGCCGAGAACGACCCGGACCAGCTTTTCGAGCCGGTGACGGCCGCCGCCATGGCCGCCGCCGTGGCCGCCGAGGCTGCCGCCGCGGCCGCCCCCCTGCCCCGCCCGTGCCGGCCACCCCCGCCGTGGTGAAGGCGACCCCGCCGGAGCCCGTGCAGTCCCGCCAAGTGGCCCCGGTGGCCGAGGCCCCGCCCCCGGCCGAGGCGCCGCCGCCCGCGCCGAAGATGGACGTCGCCGACCACGGCCCCATGGGGGAGGCGAAGGAGAGCGCCGTCGCCCAGCAGACCATCCGCGTCAACGTGGACCTGCTGGAAAACCTGATGACCATGGTCTCGGAGCTGGTGCTGACCCGCAACCAGCTGCTGCAGATCCTGCGGTCCCAAAAGGACAGCGAGTTCGCCACCCCGCTGCAACGCCTGAACCACGTGACGTCGGAGCTGCAGGAAGGCGTCATGAAGACGCGCATGCAGCCCATCGGCAACGCCTGGGCCAAGCTGCCGCGCCTGGTGCGTGACCTGGCGCACGAGCTGCACAAGAAGATCGACCTGCAGATGCTGGGCGCCGAGACCGAGCTGGACCGGCAGGTGCTGGAGCTGATCAAGGACCCGCTGACCCACATGGTCCGCAACTCCGGCGACCACGGGCTGGAGACGCCGGCGGAGCGCGTGGCCAAGGGCAAGCCGGAGACGGGCCGCATCACCCTGAACGCCTTCCATGAGGGCGGCCACATCATCATCGAGATCAGCGACGACGGCAAAGGCCTGCCGCTGGACAAGATCAAGGCGAAGATCGTCCAGAACGGGCTGGCGACGGAGGCCGAGCTGGCCACCATGTCGGACCAGCAGATCCAGCAATACATCTTCAAGCCGGGCTTCAGCACCGCCGCCAAGGTCACCAGCGTCTCCGGCCGCGGCGTCGGCATGGACGTGGTGAAGACCAATATCGAGAAGATCGGCGGCACGATCGAGATGAAGTCGGTGGAGGGCCGCGGCACCACCTTCACCATCAAGATCCCGCTGACCCTGGCCATCGTGTCGGCCCTGATCGTGGAGTGCGGCGGGGAGCGGTTCGCCGTGCCGCAGATCAGCGTGGTGGAGCTGGTCCGCGCGGCGGATGACAGCGAGCACAAGATCGAGCGCATCAACGGCGCCCCGGTCCTGCGCCTGCGCAACCGCCTGCTGCCCCTGGTCAGCCTGCAGCGCCTGCTGAAGCTGGGCGCGGACGACGAGGACAAGCGGGAGACCTTCATCGTCGTCACCCAGGTGGGCAACTACACCTTCGGCATCATTGTGGACCGGGTGTTCGACACCGAGGAAATCGTGGTGAAGCCGGTGGCGCCCATCCTGCGCCATATCGAGCTGTTCAGCGGCAACACGATCCTGGGCGACGGCTCGGTGATCATGATCCTGGACCCCAACGGCATCGCCACCGCGTCCGGCACCACCGCGGTGCAGGACACGGCCGCCCAGGCCGCAGAGACCGCCGCCAAGGCGCGCCGCGAGGACGACAAGATGGCGCTGCTGATCTTCAGCGCCGGCGAGGGCGGGCCGAAGGCCGTGCCGCTGTCGCTGGTGGCCCGCCTGGAGGACATCGACCTGAACCAGGTGGAGCTGTCCAACGGGGAGCCGGTGGTGCAGTACCGCGGCAAGCTGATGCCGCTGGTGCCCATCGACCCCAACTGGTCCATCGTCCGCGGCAAGCGCCAGCCGGTGGTGGTGTTCGCCGACGGCGACCGCTCCATGGGCCTGGTGGTGGACGAGATCGTCGACATCGTGGACGACAAGCTGCAGGTGGAGCTGGGCACGGAGCGGCCGGGCTTCCTGGGCAGCGCCATCATCGCCGGCAAGGCCACCGACGTGATCGACGCCGGCTTCTACCTGACCCGCGCCTTCAAGGACTGGTTCGGCAACGGCCGGGACACGGGCTTCGAGGAGGAGCGGCAGCACCGGGTGCTGCTGGTGGACGACAGCCCCTTCTTCCGCAACCTGCTGACCCCGCTGCTGAGCGTGTCGGGCTATGACGTGACGGCGGTGGACAGCGCGGACGAGGCCCTGTCCCTGCACGAGGCGGGCGAGGATTACGACGTCATCATCAGCGACATCGAGATGCCGGGCATGACAGGCCTGGAGTTCGCCCAGGCGGTCCGGGGCAGCGCCCGCTGGTCCGGCGTGCCCCTGGTGGCGCTGTCCAGCCACGCCACGCCCCGCGACCTGGACCGGGGCCGGCAGGCCGGCTTCACCGACTATGTCGCCAAGTTCGACCGTGACGCCCTGCTGTTCGCCCTGCAGCAGACCATCACCGAAAGCAAAGGTGCCGCATGAGTGCCCGCCTCCCCGCCAAGAGGACCCAGGCCACCGAGGTCTCCGTCGCCAAGAACGAGGACTTCGTGACCGCGACGATCGCGGACCAGCTGTTCGGCATCCCCGTGCTGCAGGTGCAGGACGTTCTGGGGCCGCAGAAGATCACCCGCATCCCCCTGGCCCCGCCCGAGGTGGCGGGGTCCTTGAACCTCCGCGGCCGCATCGTCACCGCCATCGACGTGCGGCTGCGCCTGGGCCTGCCCAAGGCGACCAAGGAGAGCAAGGGCATGAGCATCGTCGTCGACCACAAGGGGGAGCTGTACTCCCTGATGGTCGACAGCGTGGGCGAGGTGCTGAGCCTGTCCGGTGACGACTTCGAGCGGCACCCCGCCACCATGGACCAGCGCTGGCGCGAGGTCTCCACTGGCATCTACCGGCTGAAGGAAACGCTGCTGGTGGTGCTGGACGTGTCGCGCCTGCTGAACTTCGCCAACATCGAGGCGGCGTGAGCCGCCGCGACGGCCCCGCCGGGGCGCCCCTGATCGAGGTCCCTTGATGAAGTCCTGCCTCGTCGTCGATGACAGCCGCGTGGTCCGCAAGGTCGCGCGCAAGATCCTGGAAGAACTGGGCTTCTCCTGCTCGGAGGCCGAGGACGGCAAGCAGGCCATGGACCAGTGCGCCAAGGCCATGCCCGACGCCATCCTGCTGGACTGGAACATGCCGGTCATGACCGGGATCGAGTTCCTGCGCCGCCTGCGCAAGATGTCCGGCGGCCAGGCACCGAAGGTGGTGTTCTGCACCACCGAGAACGACCTGGCCCATATCCAGGAGGCCCTGTCGGCCGGCGCCAACGAGTACATCATGAAGCCGTTCGACAGCGAGATCATCGAGACCAAGTTCCAGCAGGTCGGCCTCCTCTGAGGCCGGCCGAGGCGCCCCCATGACCGAGTATGCCGGCCGAGCCGCCGCACCCCCGACACCCAGCACGCCCGACCCGTTCCGGGTGATGGTGGTGGATGACAGTGCCGTCATCCGCGGCCTGATCACCCGCGCGCTGGAGACGGACCCCGAGATCAAGGTGGTGGCGTCGGTGGCCAACGGTCAGATGGCCATCAACACCCTGCCGCGCCAGCCCATCGACGTGATCGTGCTGGACATCGAGATGCCGGTGCTGGACGGGCTGTCCGCCCTGCCGCACCTGTTGCAGGCCGATCCCAACGTGAAGGTGGTCATGGCCTCCACCCTCACGGCCAAGGGGGCGGACGTGTCCCTGCGGGCCCTGCGGGCGGGTGCCGCGGACTATATCCCGAAGCCCTCCTCCACCCGGGAACTGACGGGGGCCGACACCTTCAAGCGCGAGCTGACGGAGAAGGTGAAGGCCCTGGGCCAGGCGGCCCGCAAGGCCGACCCGCGCAAGGCGGTGCCGACCCCGGCCGTGGCCCGCCCCGCCCCGGGGGCGCCGGCCCAGCCCACCAGCGGCTTCACCCTGCCCACGCCCATCCGGACCCGGCCGGAGCCGGGGCCCGTGGTGCTGCGCGCCGCGCCGGAGTTCCGCCCGGACGTGATCGCCATCGGCAGCTCCACCGGCGGCCCCCAGGCCCTGTTCGAGGTGCTGGGCAACCTGAAGGAGCTGAAGCAGCCGATCCTGATCACCCAGCACATGCCCGCCACCTTCACCACCATCCTGGCGGAGCACATCACCCGCCAGTGCGGCGTGCCCTGCGCCGAGGCGAAGGAGGGGGAGGTGATCATGGGTGGCCGCGCCTATGTGGCCCCGGGCGACTTCCACATGCTGGTGGTGCAGAAGAACGGCCAGAACACCCTGACCCTGACAAAGGACCCGCCGGAGAATTTCTGCCGCCCGGCGGTGGACCCGATGCTGCGCAGCATCGTGAAGGCCTATGGGCGGAAGGTGCTGGCCGTCATCCTGACCGGCATGGGGCATGACGGGCAGAAGGGCTGCGACCATGTGGTGCAGGCCGGGGGCGCCGTCGTCGGCCAGGACGAGCCCACCAGCGTGGTCTGGGGCATGCCGGGGGCCGTCGCCACGGCCGGCCTGTGCAGCGCCGTCCTGCCCCTGAAGGAAATCGGTCCCTACATCCGTAAGCAGGCGACGAGGCAGGCGGCATGAAGGTCGAAGACTTCGATATGTTCTGCACCCTGCTGCGGCAGCGTTCGGGCCTGGTCCTGACCAAGGACAAGGCCTACCTGCTGGAGTCGCGGCTGATGCCGGTGGCCCGCAAATGGAACCTGAAGGGGCTGGAAGACCTAGCGGCGGTGATCCGCGCCAAGCGGGACGAGGCGCTGCTGCGCGACGTCACGGAGGCGATGACCACCAACGAGTCCTCCTTCTTCCGTGACACCAAGCCGTTCGACCAGTTCAAGGCCGTCGTCCTGCCCATGCTGTTGCAGAGCCGGGCGGCCAAGAAGACCATCCGCATCTGGTCCGCCGCCTGTTCCTCCGGCCAGGAGGCCTATAGCCTGGCCATGCTGTTGAACGAGGAAGGGGCGCGGCTGGCCGGCTGGCGGATCGAGATCATCGGCACCGACCTGTCCGGTGAGATGGTCAACAAGGCCAAGGCCGGCATCTATACCCAGTTCGAGGTGCAGCGCGGCCTGCCCATCACCCTGCTGGTCAAGTATTTCAAGCAGGTGGGCGACAAGTGGCAGATCACCGAGGACATGCGGTCCCGGGTGCAGTACCGGGAGTACAATCTGCTGAGCGACCTGTCCCCGCTGGGCCAGTTCGACGTGATTTTCTGCCGCAACGTGCTGATCTATTTCGACGGCCCGACCAAAGGCAAGGTGCTCGAGGCCATGGCCAAGCAGATGCCGCCCGACGGCGTGCTGTACCTGGGCGGTGCCGAGACGGTGCTGGGCATCACCGAGAAGTTCAAGCCCATGGAGGGCCAGCGCGGCCTGTACACCCTGGCCGGGGTGCCGGTAAGGGCGTGACACCAAGCGCATGAGATTCTGACCCATGCGCTTGGAGGCCGGCGACCGCCGGCCCGCGTGAGCCAAGCCGCCGGATGGCGGCGCGAGCCTGCCCCGGCCCCCGAGCCGGGGGCGCCTGGGGGGCCGTTGGTCGGTCACGCTCAACGGCGGCTGGTATGAGGCGTGATCTGTCGGGGTTCCCGTTGGTCACCCCGACCTACGGGCGCGTAGTGAGCGCCAGCGAACCCCGATACGTCACCCCGCATACGCTGCTAGGAACCGCCGGTCGATCCGGTCCTTCAGCCACCAGGCGCTTCGACCCGCCCA
The DNA here is from genome assembly GCF_012913305.1 of Aerophototrophica crusticola. Taxonomy (NCBI): domain Bacteria; kingdom Pseudomonadati; phylum Pseudomonadota; class Alphaproteobacteria; order Rhodospirillales; family Rhodospirillaceae; genus Aerophototrophica; species Aerophototrophica crusticola. Next base: position 2,270,649 of record NZ_CP051775.1, read on the forward strand.
CCAGAAGCTGCCGCGGACCGCAAGGCCGGTGCGGTCGCCCAGGTTCATGATCCAGAGATAATCCTTCTGCGGCACGAACCGGCGCAGGGGCTGGCCCTCCGCCGCGGCCAGCAGGTTGTGGCAGAGGATCGGGGCCTGGCGGATGGCGTAGACGCCGACCTTGGGTAGCTCATGCCCGTCCAGGGCCACCCCGTCCCCGGCGCCGAAGACCGAGGGGTCGGCGGGGCTGCGCAGGGTGCCGTCCACGACCAGGGCACCGTCCCGGTCCATGGGCAGGCCGCTCCCCCGGGCGATGGGCCTGGGGCGCAGGCCGGTGGCGTTGAGGAACAGGTCGAAGGGCAGCCGGTCACCGCCTTCCATCACCGCCTCCACCCCCTCCACCCGCTTCACCCGGTCGCCGACGCGGAAGACCACGCCCCGCCGCTCCAGGTCCGCCACCACCCGCTTGGCCGCCTTGGGCGGGAGCTGGGACAGCGGTTCCCCGCCCGCCAGCACGGTGACCAGCACGCTGCCGCCGCGGGAAGCGGCCAGGGCCAGGATGTTGGCCGCCAGCTCACACGCCGTGACCCCGCCGCCGGCCACCAGCACCACCACGGCCCGCGCCGGGTGGCGCTTGAACCGCTGTTCCAGCGCGGTCTTCAGCTCCATCAGCCGCGGGATGGGCTTGACGGGGAAGCAGCGGGCATGCCCCTCCGTCCCTGGCAGGGCGGGCACCTCGCTGCCTGTCGTCAGGGACAGCAGGTCGTAGGAAAGGCTGTCGCCGCCCGCCAGCACCAGCCGCTTGGCGGCCGTGTCGATGCGGGTCACCTGGTCCTGGATGAAGGTCCCCCCGCCGCGCACGGCCAGGCGGGCCACGTCCACCTGGTCCAGCGTCTCAGGGTAATGGCCGCCCAGCACCCCGGTGGCAAGGCCGGAGTACCAGAAGGGCCCGGGCGCGACCAGCGTCACCGCATGGCCGCGCGCCGTGAAGCCCGACAGGTGCTTCAGGGTGTGGAGTTGGGCGTGGCCGGCGCCCACCAGGACGATGTTGGCCATGGGCGGCAGGAACCCCGGTTCAGGCGGAGGCCCGCTGGGGCTGGGCCTTCGCGTCCTCCGGCGGGTCGCGCAGCACATAGCCGCGGCCCCACACGGTCTCGATGTAGTTATCCCCGTCCGTCGCGGTGGCCAGCTTCTTGCGGAGCTTGCAGACGAAGACGTCGATGATCTTCAGCTCCGGCTCGTCCATGCCGCCATACAGGTGGTTCAGGAACATCTCCTTGGTCAGGGTCGTGCCCTTGCGCAGGGAGAGCAGCTCCAGGATCCCGTATTCCTTGCCGGTCAGGTGCAGGGGCGCGCCGTCCACCTGCACCGTCTTGGCATCCAGGTTGACGGTCAGCTTGCCCGTGCGGATCACGCTTTCCGAATGGCCCTTGCTGCGGCGGACGATGGCCTGCACCCGGGCCAGCAGTTCCCGCTTGTCGAAGGGCTTGGTCAGGTAGTCATCCGCCCCGAATCCCAGGCCCTTGATCTTGGCATCCAGGTCGGACAGGCCCGACAGGATCAGGATCGGGGTGGTCACCCTGGCCGAGCGCAGGCGCCGCAGCACCTCATACCCATCGATGTCCGGGAGCATCAGGTCCAGGATGATGATGTCATAGTCATACAGCTTGCCGATCTCCAGACCGTCCTCGCCCATGGCGGTGCTGTCGACGATATAGCCGGCCTCGGAGCCGAGCATCAGCTCGATGCTTTTCAGCATCATCGGATCGTCTTCGACCAGCAGGACTCTCATCGCACATTCCTTGCCGCTTGGCCCCGAAAGGTCGGGGTGGTTGCAGGGGTGTGTCCATCGGGAATAGCCCCGACGGGAGTGGCGCACGACCGGCTGCCCGTCCGCTCGACACCACTAGGTTAACAGAGGGTAGCCGCTTATGCTATGCACGCCGAGTGTTACCAATGGTTAACACCGACAGGTCACAGTCGGTCCCACCTCTTATTTTCCGCCGGGAGCCGCCTTGATCCACGACCCTGACCGCCTGGTGGCCGAGATCGACGCCTTGCCAGACACCCGGATGTTCGGCCGGGTGACCTCCGTCCTCGGGATGATGGTGGAGGTGGGCGGGGTGGAGAAGAAGTTGTCCGTGGGCGGGCGTTGCCGGGTGATCACCCGCGGCGGCAAGCCTGTTCCCTGCGAGGTGGTGGGATTCCGCGCCGGGCGCGCCCTGCTGATGCCGTTCGGCGGGCTGGACGACATCGGCCTGGGCTGCCAGGCGGAGGTGGCGGAGGGCCAGGCCGCCATCTTCCCGACGCAGGCTTGGCTGGGCCGGGTGGTCAACGCCCTGGGTCAGCCCATCGACGGCAAGGGCCCCCTGCCCCAGGGGGAGGTGCCCATGCTGGTCAAGGCAAACCCGCCCCCGGCGCATGCCCGCCGGCGGGTGGGCGGCAAGATGGACCTGGGTGTCCGGGCCATCAACACCTTCCTGACCTGCTGCCGCGGCCAGCGCATGGGCATCTTCGCCGGGTCGGGCGTGGGCAAGTCGGTGCTCATGTCCATGCTGGCCAAATATACGGAGGCCGGGGTCAGCGTCATCGGCCTGATCGGCGAGCGCGGGCGCGAGGTGCAGGAGTTCCTGGAGCATGACCTGGGCCCCGAGGGCCTGGCCCGCAGCGTGGTGGTGGTGGCGACCAGCGACGAGCCGCCGCTGATGCGCCGGCAAGCGGCCTACATGACCCTGACCATCGCCGAGTACTTCCGCGACTTGGGACAAGACGTGCTGTGCCTGATGGACAGCGTCACCCGCTTCGCCATGGCCCAGCGGGAGATCGGCCTGTCCGCCGGCGAGCCGCCGACCACCAAGGGCTATCCGCCCACCGTCTTCGCCGAACTGCCGCGCCTGCTGGAGCGGGCCGGGCCCGGCACCGGCCAGGGCACCATCAGCGGCCTGTTCACCGTGCTGGTGGAGGGCGGCGACATGGAGGAGCCCATCGCCGACGCCGTCCGCGGCATCCTGGACGGCCACATCGTCATGGAGCGCCGGATCGGCGAGCGCGGGCGCTATCCCGCCATCAACATCCTGCGCAGCGTCAGCCGCACCATGCCCGGCTGCAACAATGAGGAGCAGAACGCCCTGGTCACCCGCGCCCGGCGCCTGATGGCCAGCTATGCCGACATGGAGGAGATGATCCGCCTGGGCGCCTATCGCCGCGGCAGCGACCCGTCGGTGGACGAGGCCATCCACTTCAACCCGGCCATCGAGGGCTTCCTGCGCCAGCGCAAGGATGAGCGGGCGCCGCTGGAGACCTGCTATGCCGAGCTTGCCGCCATCCTGGGCGGCGGGGGTGCCGGATGAAGGACCTGAAACCCCTGATCCGCCTGCACCAGCGGGAGGTGGACGAACGCCGCCGCGCCCTGGCCACCGCGCGGGAACGGCTGGAGGAGCTGCGCGCCCAGCGGCAGCGGTTCGAGGAGCAGGTGGTGGCGGAGAAGCGGGTGGCCGGCAGCGACCCCACCATGGCCGGCCTGACCTACCACGGCTTCGCCAAGCAGGTGATCCAGCGCCGGGAGCAGTTCGAGCGGGGCGACGCCATGCTCCAGGCCGAGGTGGCCCGCGCCGAGGAGGCGGTGACCGAGGCATTCCGCGAGCTGAAGAAGTTTGAGCAGGTCCAGGAACAGCGCGACCTTGCCGCCAAGGAAGCCCGGCGCCGCCGCGAGACCCAGATGTTCGACGAGGTCGCCTCCATCCGCTTCAGCCGCCAGCAGGGGGAGGAGGAAGCGGGCTGAGGGGCTTTAATCCTCGCGCGACGGAACCAAGTGGTCGAGGGAAATGCCCAACGCCCCGGCCAGCCGGGCCATGGCGTCGAAGCTGCCCGGCTTCTTCCCGGCCTCGATCTCCGACAGGTAGGATGCGGACACCCCCGCCCGCTCAGCCAGCGCCCGCAGGGTGAGGCCCCGGTGCTCACGGAAGACGGTCACGGGATGGTCGCCGTCCAGCAGCCGCTCGGCCACCTCGAACGGGAAGACCTCCGTCTCTCCGGCAGCCAGCTTCGCACTGATCCGCTCAACCTCCGCGAGGTCGCGGGCGTCCTCAAGCAATTCAGACAGCCTCAGAAAATCAGCGCGGCTGAGCGTCACCGACTCTGCCGTTTCGGCAATCGGACGGATCGGCTGATAGCTCATCGGTAGATCTCCCGCCGGTTTCCGATCTTCAGAACGAAAACGGTTAGGACACCGCCATCAATTCTGTAGATCGCTCTCCAATCCCCATGACGTATGCGGCCGATTCCCGGGGCGAAAGCTTTCGCCCAGCCGTGCTTTGAATATGGGTCGGCCGCAAAGGCCTTCAGCTTTTCACGAAGGGCATCGGCATCAGCTTTCGGCAGTTTCCGAAGAGCCTTCAACGCCGCGCTTTCGATCACAAGCTTCATTGAACGAGTATCGCTATTGGCGAACAGCGGCGCAAGCGGATTTGAACTGCCCTACTTGATCCCCGGTGCGGAGGTGCTGCTGTCCCGGCGGATGTAGGGATTGTGGTAGGGGTAAGGGTTGTAGGAACGGGGCGGCGGGCCGGAATAGTAGGGGGAGTAGCCGGGCGGCGGGTAGGGCTGGTAGCCCTGGTAGCGGGGATGGATGTTCACGCCATAGCCGTCGCCGCCGTACCCGCCAGAGTAGCCGCGGGGGGTGTAACCGCCAGTGCCATAGCCGCCCGAGCCATAGCCGCCGGAATACTTGTAGGGTTCGTAATAGGCGTCCACGGTGCAGCTCCAACGGTAGGAGGAGCCCTCCGAGCCGTTGTCGTCGCAACCGCAGCGGCCATACTCCTGGACCGAGCCGGCGCGGCCCGCGGCGATGCCCGCGGCGGTCTTGGCGGCCTGGCAGGCATAGGCGCGGCTGGAGCCGCTGCCCGTGCTGCTGGTGACCTCTGCCGCGGCAGGCAGGGCCCACAGGGAAGCGGCGGCCGCCGCAAGAAGCACCAACCCTTGACGCGCCATCGCCCCCTCCCCCCGGATACCCATACCGGAAGACGTATCGCGCCAATATGGCGGGAAAAGGGCCGGGCCTGCGGCAGGCCTACTCCGCCGCCACCCGGGCCGTCCGGTCCTTGGCATACTCACCCAGGCGGCGGACCAGGCGGGTCAGGTTGCCGCGCAGCTCCTCGAAGCCGTCATGTCGCTCCAGCGTCTCCTCGTTCATGTAGAGGCGCCGGTCGATCTCCAGCTGCAGGCTGTGCCGGCCCTGGGCCGGGCGGCCGTGGCGGCGGACGATCTCCACCCCCTTGTAGGGGTCGTTCAGGCGGACGCTGTAGCCCATGGCGCGCAGCGTCTCCGCCACCAGCCGGGTGAAGCCGGGGTCGCAGGTGGTGCCGTCGCGGTCGCCCACGACGAAGTCCACCGCCGGGCCGGAGCCGGTGGCCAGCGACGGCATGGAATGGCAGTTCACGTGCCAGACGCTGCCGAACCGGGCGTGCAGCGCGTCCAGGGACTGGGCCAGCACCTCATGGTAGGGGCGCCAGTAGCGCTCGATCCGGTCGATGACCTGGGCGGCGGAGAGCTTGCCGTCATACATGGGCAGGCCCGGGCGGCAGAGGGTGCGGACCAGGCCCATGCCGGCGTTGCACTTGTCCGACGGGGTCAGCGGGCCCGGCCAGCGGTCGGCCAGCATGACAGGGTCGATGTCGTCCGGGGCGCGGTTGGCGTCGATGTAGCTGCGGGGGAACAGGGCGCAGACCAGCGCCGCGCCATGGTCCGGCGCGGGGGAGAACAGCTCGTCCACATGGGTGTCCTCTGCCTGGCGCAGCACCGGCAGGGGGCAGATGAAATGGAAGTCGGCGGGATAGCGGGTACCGCTGTGGGGGCTGTCGAACAGCAGGGGCACGGGCATGCCCACCGGATCGTGCCGCACCACCACATCGTCGATGACCAGACTCATCGGCTGCTCACTCGGCCTCTCACTGCGGGTAGGATGGCTCCCGGCATTCCCCCTCCCGTGGCCCGTGTTGGGGGTCCGGCGGGCGGACCCTGTCACTGGCCGTTTATGAAACCATCACAATTCCGTATACAAGCTGGGGCGCCCGGGGTCGACAGAATCCCACAGGCGTATGGCATGGGGGGGGCCGGCAGATGGTAGCAGGGGGCGGCACGATGGAGCGGGCGGAGTTGCAGGCACCTGATCTGTCGGGCTGGCGGGCGGGCAACACCGGCATTCCCGCCGTCACCAGCTTCACCGCGTCCGAGCCCGGGCCCCATGTGGTCGTCTCCGCCCTGATGCACGGGAACGAGTTGTCCGGCGCCCATGCCGTGGACGCGCTGCTGCGGGCCGGGGTCCGGCCGCGGCGGGGGCGGCTGACCTTCGCCCTGTGCAACCTGGCGGCTTTCGACCGGTTCGATCCCATGGCCCCCGCCATGTCCCGCTTCGTGGACGAGGACATGAACCGGATCTGGTCCCCGTCCCTGCTGGAAGGGGCGCGGCAGAGCGCGGAGCTGCGCCGCGCGCGGGAGCTGCGGCCCCTGTTCGACACGGCCGACCTGGTGCTGGACCTGCACTCCATGCAGCATGAGAGCCCGCCCCTGACCCTGTGCGGACGCACGGCCCGGGGCGGGAGCTGGGCCGTGCGCTGGGGGAGCCGGGCTGGGTGGTGGCGGACGCCGGCCACCTGGCGGGACCCCGCCTGATCGATTATGGCCGCTTCAGTGACCCGGAGGGTCGGGCCGCCGCCATCCTGGTGGAGTGCGGCCAGCACTGGAACCCCCGCTCGGCCGAATATGCCCTCCGGGTGGCCGCCCGCTTCCTGGCGGTCACCGGCTGCGTGGCGGCGGAAGACCTGGCGCCCTGGCTGCCGCCCGACGCGCCGGCCCCGCCCCGGGTGGTGGAGGTGACGGAGGCCGTGACCGTGGGCAGCGACCGGTTCCGCTTCACCGACGATTTCCGGGGCATGGAGATAATCCCCCGCGCCGGCACGGTCATCGCCAACGACGGCGACCACCCGGTCCGCACGTCGTACGACGACTGTATCCTGATCATGCCGTCAAAGCGCCTGTACCGCGGCCAGACGGCGGTGAGGTTGGGTCGGTTGGTGGGGTGAGGGCTCTCGTCCCGGACGGGTCGGTGCCATCAACATTCACGAACACGCACAATACACGCACGAACATTCACAAGAAAGATTGGCTGCGCCGCAATGCACAACGATGCGCCGCAGGCATTTTCGTTTGTGCGTGTTTGTGAGCGTTTGGTGCGTGTCCGTGAATGTTGATGGCCCCACGCTACCAGGACAGAAAAACTCTCACACGAACTTCGCCTGCCGCAACAGCTCGTAGAAGCCCTTGATGGCGGCGGTTTTTTCCTCTGGCGTGGTCAGGCCTTCCACATATTTGCCGTCGAAGTTGGGTTGGCGCAGGTGGCCGATGATCTGGTCGCGGACGATGCGGCGGGCCTTGGGGCTGGACAGCACGTCGGCGGCGGCGAACTGCATCAGGCGGGTGGCGCGGACCCGCAGGGACGCCGACGGGTCGTCCAGCTTCTCGATCACCTGGGCCTGGACGATGTAGTCGGCCACCATGACGTCCACCCGGTCGGCCAGGGCGTCCCGGTCGGCGGAATCGAAGCCGGCGGCCAGGGTGGCGCGGTAAAGGCCGGCCATCATCTGCATCTTCTGCTTCAGCGGCGTCTGCGGCGTGGTCAGGCTGTTGACGCCCTGGCCGGGTGCCAACAGCGCCTGCGCCCGGGAAAGCACCAGCCCGGCTTCCCGCTGGCCCAGGGGAGAGGCGGACAGGGCCATCAGGTAGACCAGCCGGTCCCGCGGCAGGGCCATCATGTGCAGCACCCCGTCGATGGACAGGCGCCGCCCCTCCGCCCCGCCCTGCTCGATGAAGCGCAGGTAGCCCGAGGTCATCGCCTCCGCCCCCTCCCCCCGGCCAGCACGCCGTCCTGTCGGACCAGCCGTTCCAGCAGGGTGCGGAAGCGGGCCCGCTGCTGTTCCGGGTCGCGGGCCAGCGGGTTGGTGCCGCGGAGTGACCGCAACAGGAAATCCAGCAGCACGCCCCGCGTCTCCGGCGCGCCGCCGCTGCCGATCCAGCGGCTGAGCAGGGTGGTGATCGCCGGTGCCGATTCGTGCTTCTGCCCCTCGAAGGTGCCGTCCAGGATGTCGACCAGGCGGGACAGGGCGGTCCCCAGGTCGGGCTGGCGGGCCAGCAGGTCCTGCACCACGGCGGGGAAGCCCAGCGCGTCCGCCACCAGCGCGTCCACCGCGGCGAAAGGCCGGCTGTCGCCGCAGGTCTCCAGCAGCCACTCCACCTTGCCCAGCAGGTTGCGGACCTGCATCGTGTCGCGGCAGAGGGCGACCTTGGCCAGATAGTCCGCCTCCACCGGATCGCCGGCCGCCACCTTTTCCACCTGGGCCAGCAGGGCGGGCAGGCCGTCCTTGGCGGCACTCGGCAGGTTCAGCTTCGCCGCCGCCTCTGCCCGCACCCGCAGGTCGGACAGGCTGTCATAGATGGATTCCCGCCGGTCGCGCACGTCCAACCCGGCCGCCTTGGCCTGCACCGTCGCGACGCGGGAGACGGCGGCGGGGACCATGTCCTCGAAGTTCATGGCCCGCTTCATCTCCGCCGGGTGGCAGAGCACCTCCGACGCGGTCAGGCCGCGCTGCTCCAGGTACTGGCGCAGCAGCCTGGTCACGATGCGGCGGCTGTCGCCGCCCAGGTACTGCTTGGGGTCGGTGCAGAGCGGCGCCTCCTCGATGGCCGGGACGACCACGGCCTTCGGGTTCACCTGACGCATCTCGGAGAAGATGATGGTCTCGGCGCTGGTCCCGTCGCGGCTGCTGCCGTTGTATTCCCGGACGATGCGCACGCCTTCGCGGTTGGGCAGCAGCTTCCGGGCGAGTTCGCGCGCCTCCGCCTCCGTCGTGCAGACTGCCTCGATGACCCAATGGTCGGTCTTGAACACCTGGACCTCGAAGGCTTGGCGGCGGCCCTTGGCCCCGCTGCCCCCTACCAGATCGTTCAGCCACATGCCCAAACCCCCGAACGGGCAATCTGATTGCGCATTCGGGGTAATATTGCATGGAATCCAGAATTAATCTCGACCTAACTCATTCGGCCGAACACCGGCCCGGGCGATCGGAATGGTTGCCCGGCGCCGTTGCCGCCCCCGACCTCAACCGGTCGGCTTGCCCTTGGTCCAGGTGGGGTTCGCTGCGAACAGGGGCACGGTGGAGATGCTCATCTTCGCCGAGGCGTCCTTCACCTGCCGGCTGTAGGCCACATACACCAGCGTGTCGTTCTTGCGGTCATAGATGCGCCGCACGGCCACCGATTTCCAGATCAGGCTCTGGCGCTGGGAGAACACCTCCTCCCCGCCCTTGTCCGTGTCGATGTCGCCGATGGTGACCGGCCCGGTCTGGCGGCAGGCGATGGAGGAGTTGGAGGGGTCCTCGAACCAGTTGCCCTTGGACAGCCGGTCGATGACGGAGCGGTCGAAGGTGACCACATGGCAGGTGATGCCCTGGATCTTGGGATCGCTCACCGCCTCCACCACCAGGCCGTTGCCGGTCCAGTCGTTGCTGAAGGAGCCCACCTCCTCCGCCGCGGCCGGCAGGGCGGCAAGGGCGAGCATTGGGGCGAGGCAGGCGGCGGGCAGCAGGCGGGTGAACAAGGCACGCATGGGAAACTCCGTCCCGGGTCTGGGTTCGTCCTGGCAAGGGTAACGGCCCGGGAGGCCAAAGGGCAACGGCCCGCCCTTCCGCGGCACCCCGGGACCCCTGGGGCGGGCTGCGGTGTTCTGGCCCATGTCCCCGCACAGATGAGCGACCCACGGCACCACCATGCCCGAGCAGACGGCGGTCGAACGCACCTTCGCCGAGGCCAAGGCCGAACAGGCCGCCCTGCCCCGCCATGACCCCGACCGGACCCAGAAGGTAGTGTTGTGCTGCCTGCTGGCGCTGGCGGTCATGTACACCCTGTACTTCGCCCAGGACATCCTGCTGCCGGTTTTCCTGGCCTTCCTGCTGGCCCTGCTGCTGCGGCCGCTGGTGAAGCGCCTGCGGCGCATCCGCGTGCCGGAGCCGCTGGGCGCGGCCCTGGTGGTCTTCGCCCTGGTGGCGGCGCTGGGCTGGGGCCTGTTGTCCGTGGCCCGGCCGGCGGCGGAATGGGTGGACCGGGCGCCCCGGGTGATGAAGGAGTTGCAGGTCAAGCTGAAGGACATCCAGGCCGGCATCGCCCACGCCCGCAAGGCGACGGAGCAAATCCAGGACATGGGCAACGACGCCAGGGGCCCGCGGGAGGTGGTCGTCCGCGGCCCCACCCTGGCCGACACGATCCTGACCCAGACCCAGGTGGTGCTGGCCCAGGCGGGGCTGACCGTGGCGCTGGCCTTCTTCTTCCTGGCCTTCGGGCGGCACACGCTGGAAAGCGTGCTGCGCTCCATGCCGCGGGTGCGGGACAGGCTGCACCTGGCCGACATCGTCAACACGGTGCAGATCAACATCAGCGCCTATCTGGTGACCATCACCATCATCAACATCCTGCTGGGGCTGGTGGCCGCCGGGGTGTTCTGGGCGCTGGGGGTGCCGAACCCGGTGCTGTTCGGCATGCTGGGGGCATCGCCAACTTCATCCCCTTCATCGGCCCCTTCATCATGGCGGCGATCATGCTGGTGGTCGCCGCCCTGACCTTCGACATCTGGTGGCAGGTGCTGGCGCCTTCCGCCGCCTTCCTGCTGCTGCACGCGGTGGAGGGGAATTTCCTGACGCCCGCCATCATCGGGCGGCGGCTGACCCTGAACCCCATCTTCGTCTTCGCCACCGTGCTGTTCTGGGGCTGGCTGTGGGGCGTGCCGGGGGCGTTGCTGGCCGTGCCCATCCTGGCCGTCTTCAAGATCCTGTGCGACGCCACCCCGCAGCTCCGCACCATCGGGGCGCTGATCGGGGATAGTTTCCCAGGGCCGGCCTGCATATTCCCGCCTACCCGCACCGCGTGCATCGGCAGTGCCCCTGTGACATACTTGCGCCCAAGGAACTGACAGGGGGGCGGGGATGGAGGCGGTGAGCCTGTTCGTGCTGGCGGTGGTGGTCTTTGCCGTGATCCTGCTGCTGGCGGGGGTGAAGACGGTGCCGCAGGGCATGGAGTACACGATCGAGCGGTTCGGCCGGTACACCCACACGCTGCGGCCGGGGCTGAGCTTCATCATCCCCATCGTGGACCGGGTCGGCGCCAAGATGAACATGATGGAAACCGTGCTGGACGTGCCCAGCCAGGAGGTCATCACCAAGGACAACGCCATGGTCACGGTGGACGGCGTCGTCTTCTTCCAGGTGCTGGACGCTGCCAAGGCGTCCTATGAGGTCAACCAGCTCCAGACCGCCATCCTGAACCTGACCATGACCAACATCCGCACCGTGATGGGCGGCATGGACCTGGACGAGCTGCTGTCGCAGCGGGACAAGATCAACGCCCAGCTGCTGCACGTGGTGGACGACGCCACCCAGCCCTGGGGCGTGAAGGTGACCCGCATCGAGATCCGGGATATCCAGCCGCCCCGCGACCTGGTGGACAGCATGGCCCGGCAGATGAAGGCGGAGCGCGACCGCCGCGCCGTGATCCTGGAGGCCGAGGGCCTGCGCCAAGCCGCCATCCTGCGCGCCGAGGGCGAGAAGCAGGCCGCGATCCTGGAGGCGGAGGGCCGGCGGGAGGCCGCCTTCCGCGACGCGGAGGCCCGGGAGCGGGCGGCGGAGGCGGAGGCCGCGGCGACGCGGCTGGTGTCCGACGCCATCGCCGGCGGCAACGTGCAGGCCATCAACTACTTCGTCGCCCAGAAATACCTGGAGAGCTGGAAGGAGTTCGCCCACAGCCCGAACCAGAAGCTGCTGTTCATGCCCGTTGAGGCCACCGGCATCATCGGCGCCCTGGGCGGGTTGGCCGAGCTGGCCAGGGACGCCTTCCCCGGCAAGGACGGCGGCGGCGCGGCAGCCCCGAAGGCCCCGGCGCCCCGCCCCAACCTTCCCCCTGCCCCCCAGCCCCCGGCCGGCCCCTGGGGCCCGGCGGGTGGCGACCAAGCCTGACGGGAGGGCGCCATGGAGTCGCTGAAGCTCGTGTTCTGGCACTGGTGGGTGCTGGCGGTGGTGCTGGCCTCGGTGGAGATCTTCGCCCCCGGGGCGGCGTTCCTCTGGCTGGGGGTGGCGGCGGCGTGCGTGGGGATGGTGCTGGTGGTGTTCCCCGATTTGGGCTGGCAGGCCCAGTTCGGCCTGTTCGCCCTGCTCTGCATCATCGCCTTCGCCGCGTCCCGCTTCATCCCGCGGGGCAAGCCGGGCGACACGGACGAGCCCGGCCTGAACCGCCGGGCGGAGCAGTATGTGGGCCGCACCGTGGTGCTGGAGAGCGGCGTCGTCAACGGCCGCGGCCGTGCCCGGGTGGGCGACTCGCTCTGGACCGTCAGCAGCACCCGGGACCTGCCCGCCGGGGCGGCCGTGCGGGTGGTGGCGGCGGACGGGGTGGTGTTGAGGGTGGAACCGGCGGGATCGTGACACTGCCCCCTCTCCCCACGGGGGGGAGGGGGAACCAACCCCCGTCAGAGATCCTCGCCCGTCAGCTCTTCCATCGTCTGGCGGACGACGCGGACGATGTCGGCGCCGCGTTCGCGGACGTTGACGCCCACGGCGTTGGCGATGACGGACAGCTCGATCTCCGTCGTCGGGGCGTAGCGGGCCACCTCCGACACCAGGGCGGAGGGCAGCACCGCCTCACGGTCGATGCCCAGGTTGCGGGCCATGTCGGCGCGCCACAGGTTCAGGGCGGCCTGGATCGCCGTCTCGATCTGGGCCCGCTCCTCCTTGCGGCGCAGGTCGCGGAAATGCACCAGAACCCGCCAGCCGCCGTCGGCATAGGCGGTGTCGATCCGCTCCACCTCCACCGTGCGCAGGAAGGCGGCCAGCCGGCCCTCATCCTCCTCGCTGGCGGCGTCACGGATGCTGAAGGTGCGGATTTCCAGGTTCATCTTCGGCCACCGTCTGTGCGGGAGAGGTACCGGACGACTATAGCGCCCCCATGCGCGGGGTCCACCCCGATCCGCCTGAACAAAAGATTACGGCCCCGACGCGGGAGCGTCGGGGCCGTGGCTCTTCGTGTTCCCTAAGGCGCCGGGCGCGGCCTCCGGCCGCTTGGCTCGCGCGGGCACGGGCCCGCGGGCCGGCGGTCGCCGGCCTGGCGACGACCACGGGATGGCCGTCGGCTTGGCGAAGCCCTATCAGGCGGCGCGGGTGTCGCGCTCGCGCATGATGTCGATCAGGGACTGCCAGCGGCCCAGGGACATCATGTGGGCATAGACCAGGCCGACCCAGCCGCGCTTGCGCCACTCCAGGAAGGTCTCGTCCGGCAGGGCGTTGAACTTCTGCTCGTCCACCACCTTGAAGCCCGACAGGGACAGGCGCTTGCCGTCATGGGTGATGACGTCGGCGCGCTGCTCCACCAGCAGGCCCTGGGCGTTCAGCGCCTCGCAGAACTGGGCGGTGACCTGGGCGGAGTTGTTGAAGGCGACGCAATAGTCCATCAGGTCGTTGCCGAACTTGGTGCCCTTGCCGTCCTCGAACAGGGCCATCTGGCCGTTCGGGCCGACGCAGCGGGCGTCCTCCTCCATGATCAGCACGAAGCGCTGGTCCTGCGGGATCTCCACCAGCAGGAACGGGTAGCGCTGGACATAGGCCGGCACCGGGTAGCCCTGGCGCCACTTGTTGTCGGCGTCCACCATCAGGTTCTCGTCCTGGCGCAGGCCCACAAGGGCGATGACGCCCGGGTTCTCGCCGCCGGAGAAGACGATGGGGTAGTGGCCCTGCAGGGCCGGGATCTCATCCACGATCACCGGCACGGCATGGGTGCCGGCGGCATAGCTGAAGTCACGGTCCTGCCGCACCTTCCAGGAGCCGTGGCGCTGGGCGCTGACGGCGACGGGGTTGTTGTAGAAAAGGGGCAACACAGGCGTGTCGGCGGCGTTCGCGACGTCGGTCATCAGAAGGGCGTCCCAGACTGTTGCGGCGGGATGCCTTCAATGCTCCCGCCAATTGTGGTGCCCCCAACTGCCGGAAGCCGGGCCGCCTTGTCAATGCCGGGCACGGGGCGGGCGCACGCTTGTTCCGTCGCGCCCGATGCCGGGCAGCAGCAGCAACAGGGAGAAGACCTCCCCCAGCAGGCGGGCAAGGGGGTTGGGCTGGATCGGGCGGGTCATGGGTGCCTCCTGGCGTCACGTCTTGCCGCGGAGTCTGCACCGGCCGGTGGTTGACGTCGAATACCGTCTCGTTACAGTGGCTGTAACCCTGGATTACAGCAGAACCGCCCCGCCATGGCCCGCCGCCTGCCCCCGCTGACCGCCCTGCGCGCCTTCGAGGCGGTGGCGAGGCACGAGAGCCTGACCCGCGCCGCGGCGGAGCTGAACGTCAGCCACCCGGCCCTGAGCCGCCATGTGAAGGAGCTGGAGGCCTGGCTGGGCCGCCCCCTGTTCGAGCGGCACAACAGGGGCCTGCGCCTGACCAACGCCGGGGCCCGGTACCGCGACACCCTGACCGCCGCCCTGGACATGGTGGCCGCCGCCACGGCGGAGCTGGCGGCGGGGGCGGAGCGGCGGCGGCTGCGCCTTTCGGTGGACCCGTCCTTCGCCCAGCGCTGGCTGGCCCGGCGGCTGGCCCGGTTCCAGATCGAACATCCGGGCATCGAGGCCAGCCTGGACGCCACCCCCGCCAAGGCGGACTTCCACGCCGATGCCGACCTCGGCATCCGGTTCGGCCGTGGGCCCTGGCCGGGGCTGCGGTCGCAGGTGCTGGCGGTGGTGCACACCTTCCCCGTGGGCACGCCCGCCCTGGTGGAGGGGCTGCGGGAGCCGCGGGACCTGCTGGGCCGGCCCCTGCTGCTGGAATACCCGGACGAGCCCTGGTATCGCTGGCTGGCCACGGCGGGGGTGGAGGGGGTCACGCGGCTGGAAGGTCCCCGCTTCTTCGAGGCCGCCCACGCGCTGGACGCGGCGGCCGACGGCCAGGGCATCGCCCTGGGGGACCTGGTGCTGTCCGGCGACGAGCTGGCGGCAGGACGGCTGGTCCGCCCCTTCCCCGTGGAGATCCCCCAGGACGCCTTCCACCTGGTCGCCCCGCCCGAGCATTTCCGCCGGCCGGAGGTGTCCGCCTTCGTGGCGTGGGTCAAGGGGGAGATGGCCGCCCACCTGCGCCAGGTGGGCGGGGAGGAGGCAGTGCGGGTGCTGGGGCCCGGTCGGGCGGAGTTGGGGTAAAATCCCCTCTCCCCACCGGGGAGAGGCAGGGTGAGGGGGCGCGCCGCCAGCAGGCGGAAGGTCATGTCAGCGCTTCGCGAGTCTTGCGATCCCCCTCACCCCAACCCTCTCCCCGGTGGGGAGAGGGGGCGGGGAGATGGCCCGGCATGCCCGCCTCACGCCTGCTTCACCTCCTCCCCCAACCGCCGTTCCAGGAAGGCCAGGACGGCCACCTCTTCCGGGGTCAGGCCGGAGAGGTCGTGGCACAGTTCCCGGCGCACCTCGGCCTGGACCTGCTCCACCACGCTGCCTTCCAGGTAGGCGTCCATGACCTGGGGGTGGACGTAGCATTTGCGGCAGACGGTGGGGGTGTTGCCCAGGCGGCTGGAGACCTTGCGGATGGCGCTGGTCAGGTTGCGCTTGCGGGCGGCCTGGCTGTCCACCCGCTCCATCTCGTGGAGAGCGAAGGCGGCCAGGACCGTGCCGGCCCAGGTGCGGAAATCCTTGGCGCTGAAGTCGGCGCCCGCAACCTCCCGGATATAGGCGTTGACGTCCTGGGAGGTGACGTAGTGGCGGCTGCCGTCGGCTTCCAGGAACTGGAACAGGCGCTGGCCGGGCACCTCCTGGCAGGCTTTTACCAGCTTGGCCAGGCGGCGGTCGGTGAGCTTCAGGTCCCAGTCCTTGCCGCTCTTGCCCTTGAAGCTGAAGCGGACCGCGCTGCCCTCCACCTTGACGTGGCGGTCGCGCAGGGTGGTCAGGCCGAAGCTCTTGTTCTCCTTGGCGTAGGTGTCGTTGCCGATGCGGATCAGGGTGGTGTCCAGCAGCTTCACCACGCAGGCCAGCACCTTTTCCCTGGGCAGGCCGGGAAGGCGCATGTCCGCGTCGACCCGGGCCCGGATTTCCGGCAGGGCGCGGGAAAAAGCCATCAGCCGCTCGAACTTGTCGGCGTCGCGCACCTGCATCCAGCGGGGGTGGTAGCGGTACTGCTTGCGGCCCTTGGCGTCACGGCCCGTGGCCTGGATGTGGCCGTCCGGGTCGGGGCAGATCCAGACGTCGGTATAGGCGGGCGGGATGGCCAGTGCCCGGATGCGGGCCAGGGTGTCGGGGTCCTTGACCGTCTGCCCGCCCGGACCCTTGTAGGTGAACCCCTTGCCCGACTTCCGGCGGCGGATGCCGGGCTCGTCATCATTCACGTACCGCAGGTCCGCCGCTTCGGCCGAGGCCTGGGCTTCGGCGATGATATCCCGGTCGATGGTGCTGCCGTCCAAGGCCCTGCTCCCGATGGTTCGGGAATAGAACCATCGGCTCGCGGCGAATGTTGCGCCGGGCAGCGAAGGCCGGGACGGTCAAACCCGGGTGGGGCCGCCCGTCCCGGCCTGCCGGTCACTCCGCGGCGAGGCGGGTCTGCCGGGCGGCGGACAGCCGCTCCCGCGCCATCTGGTCGGCGATGGCGCTGGTGGGGCGGCCCTCGCGGTCGGCGCGGCGGAAAATGTCCGTCAGGGTGTGGGGGATGCGCTCCACCTGGCGCAGGACCGAGTCGCGGTCATAGGCCTGGGTGACCTCGGCGGAGACGTTGATGATCCCGCCGCCGTTGATCACATAGTCCGGCGCGTAGAGGATGCCCGCCTGGCGCACCAGCTCCCCGATGTCGTCGGTGGCGAGCTGGTTGTTGGCCCCGCCGGCCACCACCTTGGCCTTGAGCTGGGGCACCGTCCGCTCATCCAGCACCGCGCCCAGGGCACAGGGGGCGAAGATGTCCGCCTCTGCCGCATGGATGGCCGCGGGGTCCACGGCGATGGCCCCGAACCGGTCCATGGCGCGCTTCACGTTGTCGGCATGGATGTCGCTGACCAGCAGCACTGCCCCGTCATCGGCCAGGCGCTGGCAGAGGTGGGACCCCACATTGCCCAGGCCCTGCACGGCCACCCGCACGCCCTTCAGGCTGTCGTTGCCGAACTTATGCGCGAACGCCGCCTTGATGCCCAGATAGACGCCGTAGGCGGTGAAGGGGGACGGGTCGCCGCTGGCGTCGTGCCCCTTGGACAGGCCGGCCACATGCTTGGTGGACTTGCCCATGGCCATCACGTCGGCCACGGTGATGCCCACGTCCTCCGCCGCGATGTAGCGGCCGCCCAGGCTGTCGATCACTTGGCCGAAGGCGCGGAACAGGGCCTCCGACTTGTCCTTGCGGCTATCGCCGATGATGACGGACTTGCCGCCGCCCAGCGGCAGGCCGGCCATGGCGTTCTTGTAGCTCATCCCCCGGGACAGGCGCAGCACGTCGCGCACCGCCTCGCCCTCGCTGGCATAGGGCCACATGCGGCAGCCGCCGCAGGCGGGGCCCAGGGCCGTGGAATGCACGGCGATGATGGCGCTCAGGCCGGTGTCGGCATCGCGCCCGAACAGCACGAGCTCGTGGTTGTCGAAATCCGGGGCGTCAAACACCATCGCCATGCTGCGTCTCCTGCCTTTGCCAGGCGGGGCCGGTGTCCCGTCGCGCGAGGTCCGGCCGGTCCGCGTTCCCGTTCATCGCGGGATTTCCGGGGGCAAAGCTTAGGGACGGCAGGGTCTTGGGTCGATTTCGTTGTTTCGCCGAACCTTGCACGAATCGGACATGATGGCTGCCCAACCAAGTAATGAGATGACTTGTTCCGACCCGGATTACTGGAATCGCGCGTTCAGACCTCAGCGGTTCGGCCGCATGCCGGCCCGCGGCGTGGCGGTCAGGGTCGGGCCCTGGCGACCCGGCTGGGACGTTCCGCCCAGGCTGGGGGCGCGGCGGGTAGCGGTCGGCGCGGGGGCCGCGGCGGCGCGGGGGGCGGGCTTGGGCGCCGCCGGGACACGGCCGCCCCGCCACCAGGCGAACAGCATGCCCAGCACGATCAGGCCGGTGGCACCGAGCAGGCCATAACGGACCCCGTTGGACGCGGTGAGCGCGGACAGGTCGAAGCCGCCCTCCGGCCCGCCCTCCGCCTCCACGCTGGCGCGGGGGGCGGCGCTGGGGCCGGCGGGGTCACCGGCGGTGACGGACGGGGCCGGGGCGGCGCCGGGCGAGGGCTCCACCCGGGCGGCCGGGGGGGCGGCCCGGGGCGTGGCGCCGGGCGGGCTGCCGGCGGCGGGGCGGGCGATGTCCGGCGGCGCGGTGTTCAGGAGCGTCTGCTCACCACCCTCCCCCCGCTCCACGCCCCGGATGGTGGGGGCAGCCTGGGGGCGCACCTCTTCCTCCCGCAGCATGGGGCTGGAGGGTTTGGCACGGCTGTTGGGGTCGGCCAGGTTGCCCACGGTGGGGGCCTGCTTTTCCGACCGTTCGGCCAGCAGCCTGTCCACGGTGGCCTTGTCCAGCCGGCCGGTGGCCTTCAGCCCGACGGATTTCTGGTAGGCGCTGATGGCGGCGGCGGTGGCGGAGTCGAGCTTGCCGCTGGCCCGGCCCTGGTAGAAACCCTTGTCGTCCAGGATCTGCTGCGCCCACTGGATGGTGGCGCCGTTGGGTTCGGCATCCCGGGCCGGCGCTGGGGCGGAAACCAGGCAGCAGGCGGCGACGGCGAGGGCGGGCAGGATCAGGCGGGCGGACGGCTTGGGCATGGACGGACCTCGGGACACCGGGGGGCGGACAGTCCTGTCATGGACCCGCAACCCTCAAGGCTTTATAAATCGGGCGGTTACCATGCGGATGCCATGACCATTTTTCATCCCGCCCCCCTGAAATCCGAAGACCGGGGCTTCGCTGCAACAGCAGGCCCGACGGGGCCGGAGGCGGCACGCCTGTGGCGGACCCTGGCCGTCGGCGGGCTGGGGTCGTTGCTGCTGATCGGGCTGGACGTAGGCCTGGCCCCCGACGGCCCCGCCCTAGCCGGGTTGCTGGCCGTGCGGGTGCTGGCGGTGCTGGTGGCCCTGGGCGTGGCCCGGCTGGCCCTGTCGCGGGGGCTGGAGTCGGCAGGATTGCCCCTGGCCCTGTGGCAGGGGCTGCTGGTGGCCGGCCATGTGCTGGCCTTCAGCCTGTGGTCGGAGACGCTGCCCGGGCATTTGATGGCCATCCTGCTGTTGATGCTGGTCTATCTGCTGGCACCCAACCGGCCCCCGGTGGCGCTGGCCCTGGGCAGCCTGCTGACGGTCGGCCATTTCGCGATCTATTGGCTTTGCCCCGCGCCCGAGCCATTCCCCCATGCCGGCGTCGTGCTGGCCGTGGCGGCGCTGAACCTGACAGGCTTCATGCTGCTGGCCGCCCGGCAAGGGCGGGAGCCGGCCCCAGCCGCCACCGCGCCCCCGGCGGAACCGGCGCCGGCCGTCCCGGCGACGGTGGAAGCGCCGGCGGTGGCGGGGCCTGACCTGCGCGCCCTGGCCCATGACCTGCGGACGCCGCTGAACGGGCTGTTGGGCTTCGCGCAGCTTCTGGCCGGGACCCCGCTTTCGGCAGAGCAGGCCTCCCACCTGGAACAGATCCGCGTCTCCGCCGAGCGGCTGCGGCGCCTGCTGGACGAGCGCCTGTCACCCGCGGCGACCAAGGCCCCCCCGAAGCGCCCCCTGTCCCTGGCGACCTTCCCGGCGCCGGCCGCGACTCCGGCGCGGCCCCTGTCCGTGCTGGTGGTGGAGGATGACGATGTGAGCCGCCTGCTGGCCCGCACCCTGTTGGAGCGCGACGGCCATCGGGTGACGGAGGCCCTGGACGGGCAACAGGCCGTGGAGAAGGCCGCTGCCGGCGGGTTCGACCTGGTGCTGATGGACATCAGGCTGCCGGTGCTGAGCGGCACGGCCGCCGCCCGCCGCATCCGCGCCCTGCCCGACCCGGTCCGGGCCGCCGTGCCAATCATCGCCGTGACCGGCAATGCCAGCGGTGCCGACCAGGCGAAGCATGGGGACGCCGGGATGGACGGCACCCTGCAGAAGCCGCTGGAACGGGAAAGCCTGCGCGCCGTGCTGGCGGGGGTGGCAGCCAAGTCGCCGTCCCCTGCCCCCGCGGCCCCCGGCCAGCCGGCCGCCCCGGCGGAGCCGGACCCCGGGGTGCTGGACAGCAGCGTGCTGGACGGGCACCGGGAAATCCTGGGACCGGTCCGGGTGGCCCATGTGGTGGACAGCTTCCTGCTGACCGCGCCGGTGACGGTGGCGGCGGTGGAAGCCGCCCTGGCCGCCGGCGACCTGAAGACCCTGGGCCGGGCGGCCCACAAGCTGGGCAGCGGCGCCCTGACGGTGGGCCTGCCCGCCCTGGCGAGGCTGTGCCGGGAAACGGAAGCCAAGGCCGACGGCGGGGAGCGGGAGATCGCCCTGGAGCGGGCTGCTAAGATTGCCCCGGCCTATGCCGCCGGGACCCGGGCGCTGGACCAGTACAAGGCCAAGCTGGGGACCTAAAGCGTGTTTACGCTGACCGTAAACACGCTCTGAACGGCACCCGGCCCGGTTGCCCCGGACCCGACCGTCAGCCCACGTCGGCGCCCAGCCGGTAGCCCAGGCCCTTTTCCGTCAGGATCAGGTTTGTCTGGCCGCTCTCATCCGCCATCTTCTTGCGCAGGCGGCTGACCAGCACGTCGATGGTGCGGTCGTTGGGGTTCCGGTCCGTGCCGCTGACCGCGTCGATCAGCTGGTCGCGGGTCACCACCCGGCCGCCGGAGCGGACCAGCAGGGCCAACAGCTCGAACTCCCCCCGGGTCACCCGGACCTCCCGCCCCTGCGGGTCGATCAGGCGTCGGCGGGCCAGATCCATGGTCCAGCCGCCGAAGCGGCGCACCATGCCCTCCGCCAGCCGCATCTTGCTGGGGTGGGTCCGGCGCAGCAGGTTGCGGGCGCGGGCCAGCAGTTCCCGCGGGTTGGGCGGCTTGGTCACGTAATCGTCGCCGCCCGTCTCCAGCCCGAAGACGCGGTCATCCTCGTTGGCGCGGTTGGTGACGATGATGATGCCGACGTTGGAGATGTCCCGGATGCTGCGGGCCAGGGTGAAGCCGTCCTCATCCGGAAGCTCGATGTCCAGCAGCACCAGGTCGGGTGGCTGGCGAAGCAGAGCGTCACGGGTCTGCCGACCGTTCTCCGCTTCCACCACGATGAAACCGGCCTGGTGGAAGTATCCGGCAAGGAGGGCCCTGGTCGCCGGCTCATCCTCGACGATGAGAACCAGGGGGGCGTCCGCAATTTCCGCCATCAAGCACCGGACCATATTCGTTGCTGCCGACCCCGGGGGGCCCGGCGCCCCGCCGTGAATGGGAGGGACTTCACTTATTAAGTAAACCATATCATGGCACGCAAAAAACCCTTTTCGCGTGTGCTTGGAAGTGGGATGGGCACCCCGGTCGCCCATCCCGCCCCCAATCCTTTCGGGTCAGCCGCCCAGTTCGAGCAGGGAAGCATTCCCACCGAACGCCGTGGTGTTGATGGTCAGGGTCTTCTCGGTAGCAAAACGAAGCAGGTAGTGCGGGCCGCCCGCCTTTGGACCGGTTCCGGAAAGACCCTGGCCGCCGAACGGCTGCACGCCCACCACGGCGCCGACCATGTTGCGGTTGACATAGGTATTCCCCACCCCAGCCGGTGGAACAGCTCGATGGAGCGGCTTTCCAAGCGGGTATGCACGCCGAAGGTCAGGCCATAGCCGGTGGCCGCCAGGTCCGACACCACCTTGTCCAGGGCGTTGGCCTTGAAGCGGATGATGTGCAGGACGGGGCCGAACACCTCCCGCGGCAGTTGGGACAGGCTGGCGACCTCATACAGGCGGGGGCCGAAGAAGGTACCGTCATTCAGGTGTTCCGGCACCGGAACGGCCTTGATGAGCTTGGCTTCCCGGTCCATGCGGGCGGCGTGGTCGCGCAGGATGGTCCGCGCCCCCTCGTCGATCACCGGGCCCACGTCGGTGCTGGCGTCCATGGGGTCGCCCAGGCGCAGCAGGTCCATGGCGCCGGCCAGCATGTGGGCCAGCCTGTCCGCCACCTCCTCCTGCGCGAACAGCACCCGCATGGCGGAGCAACGCTGCCCGGCGGAGAGGAAGGCGGAGGTGACGCAGTCATCCACCACCTGTTCCAGAAGGGCCGTCGAATCGACGATCATGCCGTTCTGGCCGCCCGTCTCCGCCACCAGCGGCACGATGGCGCCGTCCCGGTTGGCCAGCGTGCGGTTGATGGCGCGGCCCGTCTCCGTGCTGCCGGTAAAGCAGACGCCGGAAACGCGCAGGTCGCGGGTCAGGGCGGCCCCCACCACTTCCCCGTCGCCGGGCAGCAGGGCCAGCACGTCCGCCGGCACGCCGGCCCGGTGCAGCAGGCGCACCGCCTCTGCCGCCACCAGGGGGGTCTGCTCCGCCGGCTTGGCCACCACGGCGTTGCCCGCCGCCAGCGCGGCCACCACCTGGCCGATGAAGATGGCCAGCGGGAAGTTCCAGGGGCTGATGCAGGCGAAGACGCCGCGGCCGGTCAGGTACAGCTCGTTGCTCTCCCCCGTAGGACCCGGCAGGCGCACCGGAGCGGCGAACTGTTCCCGCGCCCGGGCGGCGTAGTAGCGGCAGAAATCCACCGCTTCCCGGATTTCCGCCGCCGCGTCGGGCAGGGTCTTGCCCGCCTCACGGACCAGCAGGGCGAACAGGGCCTGGTGGTTCTCCTCCATCAGCGCGGCGGCCCGGTCCAGGCAGGCGGCGCGCTCCGCGGCCGGGGTCCGGTCCCAGGCGGGTTGGGCGGCCACGGCGCGGGACAGGGCCTCCTCCACCGCCTCTGACGTGGCCAGGGTGACGGTGCCCACCTTGCGCTTGCGGTCGGCGGGGTCGGTCACAGGGTTGGCGGGGCCCGGCAGTTCCTTGCCACCGACGATAGGACCCGCGGTCCAGGGGCGGGAGAGCGCCTTGGCCATGCCGGCCTGCAAGTCGGCCAGCTTGTCCGGCGCGCTCAGGTCATAGCCCTTGCTGTTCGACCGCTCCTCCCCATACAGCCCCTCCGGCAGGGGGATGCGGGGGTGGCGCAGGGTGCCCTGTTCCTCCAGCGTGCGGGCCGGGTCGGCCACCACCTCCGCCACCGGCACGTCCGGGTCCATGTAGGCGTTGACGAAGTTGCTGTTGGCCCCGTTCTCCAGCAGGCGCCGGACCAGGTAGGGCAGCAAATCCTCATGCGTGCCCACGGGGGCATAGACGCGGACCCGCGGCATGGACGGCAGCACGTCCCGCGCGGCGGCGAACAGCAGCTCCCCCATCCCGTGCAGGCGCTGGAATTCCAGGTCCCGGTTGTCGCCCGCCAAGTGCAGGATGGCGGCGATGGTATAGGCGTTGTGGGTGGCGAACTGCGGGTAGATGGCGTCGCGGTGGCCCAGCATCTTGCGGGCGCAGACCAGGTAGGACAGGTCCGTGGCCGCCTTGCGGGTGAAGACAGGGTAGTCGGCATGGCCGGCGGCCTGGGACCACTTCACCTCGCTGTCCCAATAGGCGCCCTTCACCAGCCGCACCATCAGCCGGCGGCCGGCCGAGCGGGCCAGCGCTGCCAGCCAGTCCACCAAGTGCACGGTGCGCTTCTGGTAGGCCTGGATGGCCAGGCCCAACCCGTTCCAGCCTTTCAGGTCCGGGTCATGGGCGAGCGCCGCGATGACGTCGAGGGAGAGGTCGAGGCGGTCCGCCTCCTCCGCGTCGATGGTCAGGTTGATGTCCCAGCGCTTGGCCTGGAGGCACAGCTCCTTCACCGGCGGCACCAGCTCCGCCATCACCGAGGCATGCTGCGCCTGGACATAGCGCGGGTGCAGGGCGCTGAGCTTGATGGAGACGCCGGGGGCGGCCGTCGGGCCCTTGCCACCGGCCTCCGCCCCCACCTTGTCCACGGCGTTCTTGTAGGCTTCCAGGTAGCGCTTCGCCTGTTCCCAGGTGCGGGCCCCCTCCCCCAGCATGTCGTAGCTGTGCAGGGTGCCGGCGGGCTTGGCCTTGCGGGCCTCCGCCAGGGCCTCCGTGATGGTCTTGCCCATGACGAAATGGTCGCCCATCACCTTCATGGCCTGGCCCATGGCGGCGCGGATCACCGTCTCCCCCGACCGGGCGACCATGCGCTTCAGGAAGCCCTTGGCGTCCTTCTCCCCCGTCTCCAGGCCGGTGACCTTGCCGGTCAGCATCAGGCCCCAGGCGGCGGCGTTGACGAACACGCTGTCGCTGCGGCCCAGGTGGCTGTCCCATTGCCCTTGCGCGATCTTCTCCGCGATCAGCCGGTCCGCCGTCTCCGGGTCGGCGATGCGCAGCAGGCACTCCGCGATGCACATCAGCGCGATGCCTTCCTGGTTGGACAGGCCGAATTCCTGAAGGAAGGCGTCCAACGGGCCCAGCTCCTTGCGCCGGCCGCGGGCGGCGTTCACCACCGCCACCGCCCGGTCATGGATGGCCTGCCGCTCCCCGCCGGAAAGGCCGTGGCCCCGCAGCAGGGCGGTGACGGCCTGCTCCTCCCGCTGGTGCTTGGTGGCGCGGAGCGTGGCACGCAGGGACGCAAGGTCTTGGGCCGGCGGGAGGTCGACCGTGGCAAGCGACATGGGATACCCCAGGGCAGCAGGTGGAATTGGCCGGAGTATGGCAAAGACACTGGCGGATTTCTCGCCATTCTCCGCGGTTTTGCAGTACGTTCTCCTATCAGAAAGCCAGATCGGCGGAGGAAATCCGGTGACCGGGGGCAATGGCCACAAACCTGACAAGGTTGACCTGAACATCCTGCGCATCCTTCAGGAGGATGGGCGCATCGCCAATGTGGAGCTGGCCCGCCGGGTCAACCTGTCCCCCACCCCCTGCCTGGAGCGGGTCCGGCGGCTGGAACGGGAAGGCTATGTGCGCCAGTACGTGGCCCTGCTGGACCCGGAAAAGCTGGACCGGGCGCTGATGGCCTTCATCGAGGTGCGGCTGGACCGGACGACGCCGGACGTGTTCCAGATTTTTGCCGACGCGGTGGCAGGGCTGGACGAAATCCAGGAATGCCACATGGTGGCGGGCGGGTTCGACTATTTGATCAAGGTGCGGGTCGCCGACATGGCCGCCTACCGCGCCTTCCTGGGGGACAAGCTGTCCAGCATCCAGGGCGTCGCCCAGACCCATACCTACATGGTGATGGAAGAGGTGAAGAGCACCCATGTGGTGCCGGTACCGAGGGCGTGACCGCTACTGCCCCGGCACGCCCCCTTCCGGCCGCGGCATCGGCAGGTTCACCTGCGCCAGCAGGGCGGCATAGCTGCCGTCGGCCAGCAGGCTGTTGAAGGCGGCGCGCAGGCGCAGGAGGTGCGGTTCCGGCACGGAGAGGGAGCAGGCCAGCCAGGCCGGGATCGGCGCGAACGCCTTGGTGACCCGGACGGGCGGGACCAGCCCCTTCACCTCGGCCTGGCGGACGACGGACAGTTCCTCCAGCCACCACTGGACCCGGCCGGTGGACAGCATGCGGCCGGCATGGTCGCGGACCCGCATGGGCTCTACCATCCAGCCTTCCTGCCGGGCCATGGCCTCGTAATGGGAGCCGGCGAAGACCAGGACAGGCTCACCCGGGCCGGGCAGGTCGGGCCCATCGCCCAGCCGGACAAGCACCGTCTGGCCATAGGACATTTCCGCCACCCAATGGCGGGCGGCTTCCCGGGCCGGGCTGCGGACATGGAAGAAGGAGCAGAGGGGCGTGCTGCCTTCCTCGAACAGGCGGGCGCGGCGGGTGCCGGGGATCGGTTCCGCCCGGAACTGGGCCGCGTCGGCGCCCAGCCGGTCCAGCAGCATGCGGGCCAGCTCCAGCCCCAGGCCCTGGCCTTCCGGCGCCGCCTCATAGGCGAGGACCACGGGATCGGCCGATACGGCCCGGAGGGTCCAGGCCGATACGCGGGCGGACGGCACCGACATCAGGAAGGCAAGAAGGAGGACGAGGCCCGCGCGCAGCATCATCGGGACAGGCTAGACCTACCCCTTTCGGCTGTCAAAGGACAGTCATCGAAGAATCCACGTACTTTCGCACGCCTTCACCCGCTGTGACACCGGAGGCCATGCAGCCCTGCAGCAGGTACCCGCCGGTGGGCGCTTCCCAATCCAGCATCTCCCCACAGGCGAAGACGCCTGGCAGCTTCGTCAGCATCAGTCCCTCGTCCAGCTCCCCCAGCCGGATGCCGCCGGCGCTGGAGATGGCGCGGTCCAGGCCACGCACGCCGGTGAGGGGGATGGGCAACGCCTTGACCAGGGCGGCCACCGTGGCAGGGCGGGACAGGTCCTGGCCGTCGGCGAATTCCCGCAGCAGGGGCCCGGCGGGTGGGGCCAGGGACAGGCCCTTGCGCAGCCGGTTGGCCAGGCTGTCGGAGGGGGAGGAGCGGGCAAGCTTGTTCTGCACCTGGGCCAGGGTCAGGTCCGGCTTCAGGTCCAGGCTCACCACCGCTTGGCCCTCCCGCTCGATGGCGTCGCGGATGGGGGCAGACAGGGCGTAGAGGGGACCGCCCTCCAGCCCCGCCCTTGTCACCACCAGTTCCCCCGGCACGGTGCGGCCGGCGAAGGTGAGGGTGATGCGCTTCAGCGGCTCCCCTTCCGCCTTTTCCAGGAAGCCGGGGCTCCAGGCCAGGTCGAAACCGCTGTTGGACGGGCGGAAGGGCGCGATCCCCACGCCGGACCGGGCCAGCAGGGGCGCCCAGGAGCCATCGGACCCGAGGCGCGGCCAGCTCGCCCCGCCCAGGGCCAGGACCGTGGCGGCGGGGCGGATTTCCTTCGGCCCCTCGGGCGACTCCAGCCGCAGGGTGCCATCCGGCCCGAAGCCCAGCCAGCGGTGGCGCAGGTGGAATCGCACCCCCTGCCCCGCCAGCCGGTTCAGCCAGGCGCGCAGCAGGACGGAAGCCTTGAAGGTCTTGGGGAACACCCGGCCGGACGAGCCGACGAAGGTGGGAACGCCCAGCCCCTCGCACCAGGCCCGCAGGTCCGCGGGGGTGAAGCGCCGCAACAGCCTCTCAAACAGGGGCCGTGCCTCGCCATAGCGGGACAGGAAGCGGTCAAGCGGTTCGGAATGGGTGATGTTCAGGCCGCCGCGGCCGGCCATCAGGAACTTGCGGCCCACCGACGGCATGGAGTCATAGACGTCCACCGCCAGCCCGGCTGCGGCCATCACCTCTGCCGCCATCAGCCCGGCCGGCCCGCCGCCGATGACGGCGACGTTCTTGCGCTTGTCGTCCATCTGAAATGCCAACGCCCGCCAACCCGAGACCCGGAGGCATCAGGTAGGCGGGCGCGGAGCCGCTGTAAAGCAGGATGTCGGCGGCCAGGAACTGGACGCCGACAAGGCCGGCGACTGAGGGCCCGGGCCGAAGCCCGGGCATGCGCGTCAGGCGCTGGTGATGGCGCGCTCGACCAGCTGGCCCAGGTGCTGGGTGCGCTTGGTCAGGCTCTGCAACACGTTGGAGATCTCCGCCGTGGCGGCGGCGGTCTGGCCGGACAGGTTCTTCACCTCACCCGCCACGACGGCGAAGCCCTTGCCCGCCTCACCGGCGCGGGCGGCCTCGATGGTGGCGTTCAGGGCCAGCAGGTTGGTCTGCTTGGCGATGGCGTCGATCTGCTGGGCGACGGTGCCCACCTTCTCGATCTCGGTGCGCAGGCCTTCCAGCTCACGGCTGATCTCCTGCAGGGAGGAGGCGAGGTCGCTCTTGCTCACGCTCGCGATATTGGGATCGTTGCCGTACTTCATCGCCGAACACCTGCGTCCGTTGGGGTGGTCTGGAGTCAATTGGGCGCCGCACCCGACCGGCGCGGCGCCCAACGTCTTACCACAAAGTCGTTGCCTTCTTTGTGATGATTTTCACCCAAGCCTAACCGAACGGGCTAAGCGGTCGCACCCCAACCCGGTGGCGGCAGCCATCGGTGGCCGGCGACCGCCGGCCCGCGCACACGTGTGCGCGCAAGCCAAGCCCGCGGAGCGGGCGCCCGGCGATTGAGGGAACGCGAATTAGAAGCTCAGCTCCTTCGCCCGCACCACGCTCGGCAGGCCGCGGATGGTGCCCAGAAGGCCCTCGCCCATGGCCTGGTCCACGGACACAAGCGCGATGGCGTTGGCGCCAGGGGCGGTGCGGCCCAGGTGGAAGGTGGCGATGTTCACGCCCGCGTCGCCCAGGGTGGTGCCCAGCTTGCCGATGAAGCCCGGCTTGTCCTCGTTGCGGATGAACAGCATGTTCGGGGTGACTTCCGCCTCGATGGGGACCTCCTCGATCTCCACCAGGCGCGGCTTGTCGCCGCCGAACAGGGTGCCGGCCACGGACCGGGTGCGCTGCTCCGTCTGGACGATGACCCGGACCAGGGTCTGGTAGTCGCCCGCCAGCTCCCGCTTGGTCTCGCTCACCTTGATGTCCCGCTCTTTGCAGATGACGGGGGCGTTGACCATGTTCACCGACTCCATCAGGGGCGACAGCAGCCCCTTCAGCACGATGGCGGTCAGCGGGCGGGTGTTCAGCTCCGCCGCCTGGCCCTCATACTCGATGGTGACGGCCTTGATGCCCGTCTCGGTGATCTGGCCGGCGAAGCTGCCCAGCTGCTCGGCCAGCTTCATGTAGGGGCGCAGCTTCGGCGCGTCCTCCGCGCTGACGGACGGCATGTTCAGCGCGTTCACCACGGCGCCGGTCATCAGGTAGTCGGACATCTGCTCCGCCACCTGCAGGGCCACGTTCTCCTGCGCCTCGGTGGTGGAAGCACCCAGGTGGGGCGTGCAGATCACCTTCTCGTTGCCGAACAGCGGGTGCTCCTTGGCGGGCTCCACCGCGAACACGTCCAGCGCCGCGCCCGCCACGTGGCCGGCGTCCAGGGCGGCCTTCAGCGCCTCCTCCACGATCAGGCCGCCGCGGGCGCAGTTGATGATGCGCACGCCGGGCTTGGTCTTGGCCAGGGCCTTGGCGTCCAGGATGTTCTTGGTCTGCTCGGTCAGGGGCGTGTGCAGGGTGATGAAGTCGGCCCGGCGCAGCAGGTCCTCCAGCTCCACCTTCTCCACGCCCAGCTCCTGCGCCCGCTCCGGCGACAGGAAGGGGTCGAAGGCGACCACCTTCATCTTCAGCCCCACGGCCCGGTCGGCCACGATGCCGCCGATGTTGCCGCAGCCGATGACGCCCAGCACCTTGCCGTACAGCTCCACGCCCATGAAGCGGTTCTTCTCCCACTTGCCGGCGTGGGTGGAGGCGTTGGCGGCCGGGATTTCCCGGGCCAGCGCGAACATCATGGCGATGGCATGCTCCGCCGTGGTGATGGAGTTGCCGAAGGGCGTGTTCATCACCACCACGCCGCGGGCCGTGGCGGCGGGCACGTCCACGTTGTCGACGCCGATGCCGGCGCGGCCGACCACCTTCAGGTTGGTGGCGGCGGACAGGATGTCCTTGGTCACCTTGGTGGCGGAGCGGATGGCGAGGCCGTCATACTCACCGATGATGGCCTTCAGCTCGTCCGGCTTCAGGCCGGTCTTGACGTCCACCTCGAGGCCACGCTCGCGGAAGATCTCAACGGCGCGGGGGGACAGGCTGTCGGAAATGAGGACCTTGGGCATGGGACGGGTTCCTTGGGTCTGAGGCGGGGTTTCCCCCTCACCCCGACCCTCTCCCCGGTGGGGAGAGGGGGAAATCGCGGTGGGGCCGACAAGCCCCCTCTCCCCGACGGGGAGAGGGAGGGGCCCGCGCAGCGGGAGGGTGAGGGGGTCCCCGGCGATCGGGTCAGGTCAGCGGATGCAAAAGGCTCAAGCCGGCTTCACCTGGGCGAAGGCCCAGTCCAGCCAGGGCAGCAAGGCCTGGATGTCGGCGTTCTCCACGGTGGCGCCGCCCCAGATGCGGATGCCCGGGGGCGCGTCGCGGTAAGAGGCGGCGTCCAGCGCGACCCCTTCCTTCTCCAGCAGGCCGGTCAGCTTCTTCGCCACCTCGGCCTGCGCCTCGGCCGGGAGGGCGGTGACCGCCGGGTCCACGATCTTCAGGCAGATGGAGGTGCAGGAGCGGGTGGCCGGGTCCACCGGCAGGAAGTCAACCCAATCCGTCTTCGCCACCCAGTCGGCCACGGCCTTCAGGTTGGACTCGGAGCGGGCGACCAGCCCCTCCAGCCCGCCCACCGACTTGGCCCAGGTCAGGCCGTCGATGGCGTCTTCCACCGCGATCATGGAGGGGGTGTTGATCGTCTCCCCCTTGAAGATGCCCTCGACGACCTTGCCGTCCTTGGTCATGCGGAAGATCTTCGGCAGCGGCCAAGCGGGCTTGTAGCTCTCCAGCCGGGCGACGGCGCGGGGGCTCAGCACCAGCATGCCGTGGGCCGCCTCCCCGCCCAGCACCTTCTGCCAGGACCAGGTGACCACGTCGAGCTTCTGCCAGGGCAGGTCCATGGCGAAGGTGGCGGAGGTGGCGTCGCAGATGGTCAGCCCCTCGCGGTCGTCAGCGATCCAGTCGCCGTTGGGCACCCGCACGCCCGAGGTGGTCCCGTTCCAGGTGAAGACCACGTCGCGGCTGAAATCGACCTGGGCCAGGTCGGGCAGCGCGCCATAGCCGGCGGTCAGGCTGCGCACGTCCTGCAGCTTCAACTGCTTCACCACGTCGGTGACCCAGTCCTTGCCGAAGCTTTCCCAGGCCAGCATGTCCACGCCGCGGGCCCCCAGCAGGGACCACAGGGCCATCTCTACGGCGCCGGTGTCGGAGGCGGGCACGATGCCGACGCGGTAGTCCGCGGGGATGCCCAGGATTTCCTTGGAGAGGGAGATCACCTGCTCCAGCTTGGCCTTGCCGGGCTTGGAGCGGTGGGAGCGGCCGACCAGGGCGCCCTTGAGCGCCTCGATGGTCCAGCCCGGGCGCTTGGCGCAGGGGCCGGACGAGAATTGCGGATTCGCGGGGCGAACCGCGGGCTTCGGCGGAGCCAGCATATGGCTATTCCTTCCAGAATAGTAGCGCCCCGTTGGGGGGCGTGACCCGCCGCCGACCGTATGGAAAGTTGTGTTGGGCGTCAATCGCCAGAAGCCCTACCCCAGACAGATTTCTGCCATGCGCGGGCTGGGTGCGACACTTTATTACGATGCAGCCACCCTCACGCCGCCGTCGGGATCAGGGACCGTTCCACCAGCCCCGATTCCATCATGGCGTTGCACAGCTTGAAGTAGGCGTCGCGGCGTTCGCCGGCGCCGGGGAAGCGTTCCAGGTAGTTCAGGATGAATTCCGGCCGCTTCAGCGCCTGGGTGAGTTGGTCGGAGGCGAGCTGGCGGGCCCGCCCCTCCGGCAGGCCGGAGCAGAGGCGGACGATGGCGATGATCCGGTCCGTGTAGGGGATGGACTGGTTGGCCAGGATTTCCGTCCGGATGGACTCGAAGATGGCGGCGTCCAGGATCTCCACCATCTCCCGCCGGTGCGCCGTGGGCATGCCGGATTGGGCGATGCGGCGGGCGAGGCCGGTCAGCGTCTTGATGGCTTCCATCCGGCTTCCCTGCTCCCGGATGATGTCCTCCGGCACGATGAAGCTGCGCAGGTAGGGGGCGATCTTGGCCTTCGGCGGCTCACCCGGCGCCTCTTCCGCCAGGGACAGGACGATCTCCGCCTTGGTCACCACGCTGCGGGTGCCGGCGATCAGCTCCGCCATGGACTCGGGCTGGATCAGCCGGTCGGCGCGGGAAGCGAGCGCCTCCAAGACCTCCTCGTCCCGGGCCAGGCCGGGGGCGTTGGCGCGAAGGTAATGCAGCACCTCCACCGTCGCCTTCATCTCATCCCGCAGGCCGCGGTCGCTGCGCAGCGGCAGGCGGGCATGCAGGTGGCGCAGCAGGCCCTGGCGCAGCTCCGCCAGGGAACGGGGCAGCACACCCCGGGACAGCAGGGTGGACAGGGCCTTGATGCCGCCCGGGTGCTCCGTGGCGCTGCCGGGCTTGGCCAGGTTGCCGACATAGAGGTCGATGGCCTTCAGCACCAGGTCCATGCGGGTCTTCTCCTCCCCCGCCAGCTCCTTCAGGGCGAGGGGGAGGCCAGGATCTCGGCCCCGATGCTGTCCAGCACCCGCATCTCCCGCACCGTCAGGTCGGGGGCCCAGAGGCGGAACAGCCGGTCCAGCTTCTCCGTCCAGGTCTTGGCGTCGGCCAAGTGGTGGGCCACGGCCCGGCAGAGCTTCAGCCCCACCTCGGGCCCGTTGCCGAGGGTCTTGGACAGGGCCAGCAGCCCGTCTGCCGGGATGGGCGGCGGGGGGTTGTTGCGGGAGGCCTGGAGCAGCTTGGTGACGCCGGCCTCGATCACCGCCATCAGTTCCTTCATGCGGGCGACGGCGGTCTGCTTGGTGCCGCGCACCTGCACGCTGGCGATGCGCTGGAGCGCGCCCTGGAGGGTGGTGCCGGCATTGTCCAGGGCCTTTGCATGCACCTCGTAGGTCAACACCTCCAGCGGGGTCAGGCGGCGCTCGTCCAGGTACTTGGCCAGGAAGGCGCGCATCACTTGGCGCTGCACGTCGCCCAGCAGATCCTCCGGCTTGTCGCACCAGGAGGCGTCGCGGCCCGGGTTGGCGCGGGCCAGGGGGTCCGTTTCCTGCACGCCGGAGCGCAGGCGCTTCACCATGGTGACGGTGGTGGAGAAGCCGTGGTCCCGGTAATCCATCCGCCGGACGAGCCGGATGCCGTCCACCTCGTTCCGCTGCACCAGCAGGGCGGCGGAAGGCTCAAGCTGCCGCAGGTCAGGGCTGTCCTTCACCAGCAGCCACGTGTCGCCGTGGAAGCTGTGAAGCTCATAGACCGTCTCGACGGTGCCGATCAGCGATTTGCCGTCCACGTCCCCGACCCAAGCTCCTGGACCCCGGCACGACCGGTCCGCGCATCGGCGGAATCGGGCGCGGGAAAGCGGCCGCTATCTTGCTGAAATCTCCTTTCGGGGTAAACCCAGTAATATTGCACGCGTGGGTTAATGTTCGGACAGAAAGCATCCCGACGGTCAGGCGACGGGGCCCGCCCGCACCATGGCCCGCGACGGGTCCGCCAGCGGGCCGAAGCCGAACGGGTGCACAAGCCATCGACCGCGCCCCAAACACCCATCCTGACAAACAGGCCTGTGTGTAGGGTCAAGCATAAAGGCTTGTGACGGCTCCATGGGGTTGCCATGTTGGCCGAAATGAACCTTAACGCGGGAATGAGCCAAGCATGGATATCTCAAGAAACGCACTATGGCGCAAAACAACCGACATTAAACGGCAGCACGCCGTCTTCGAACTCGTCCATGACAGCGCAATTCTTCTCGACATGGGCTTGTCTGACAATAATGTGATAGAAATTTGTTTTCATGGTGGAATTTGTTCAGCAACTATTGATTTGGAAGATCTCCTCTCCCTAATTGAGAACGGTAAGAAGCTGATTGATTCTGACCGTTGACAACAGCGTTACAGTTGGGAGAGACGCAAATGGTTTCGGTGGCTTCGGGCAGTGAAAGCTGAGCACTTGGCGTGTCGGCCGGAAGCCTGCCATGGAGCGGCTTAAATACGGGGACCCGGCCGCACCATGGCCCGCGACGGGTCCGCCAGCGGGCCGAAGCCGAACGGGTGCACAAGCCATCGACCGCGCCCCAAACACCCATCCTGACAAACAGGCCTGTGTGTAGGGTCAAGCATAAAGGCTTGTGACGGCTCCATGGGGTTGCCATGTTGGCCGAAATGAACCTTAACGCGGGAATGAGCCAAGCATGGATATCTCAAGAAACGCACTATGGCGCAAAACAACCGACATTAAACGGCAGCACGCCGTCTTCGAACTCGTCCATGACAGCGCAATTCTTCTCGACATGGGCTTGTCTGACAATAATGTGATAGAAATTTGTTTTCATGGTGGAATTTGTTCAGCAACTATTGATTTGGAAGATCTCCTCTCCCTAATTGAGAACGGTAAGAAGCTGATTGATTCTGACCGTTGACAACAGCGTTACAGTTGGGAGAGACGCAAATGGTTTCGGTGGCTTCGGGCAGTGAAAGCTGAGCACTTGGCGTGTCGGCCGGAAGCCTGCCATGGAGCGGCTTAAATACGGGGACCCGGCCGGACCATGACCCGCGACGGGTCCGCGAGCGGGCCGAAGCCGAACTGGCGGTACAGGCCGTGGGCATCCGCCGTGAACAGCATCCAGCGCCGCAGGTCCTGCAACTCCGGGTCGGACAAGGCAAAGCCCACCAGGAACTTGCCCAAGCCCCGGCCCCGCCAGGCATCGTCCACCCAGACATCGGCCAGGTAGGCGAAGGTGGCCCGGTCGGTGATGACGCGGCAGTAGCCGGCCTGCACGCCATCGGGGGCGTAGAGGCCGATGGGCAAGGCGTGGCGGGCGGCCCGCTCCACCCGCTCCCGCGCGATGCCCGGCGACCAGTAGCTGCCGCTGAGCCATGCGTGGATGCGGGCGAAGTCCAGCCGGTCCCGGTCGGTGGAGGCGAGAAAGCCGTCGGCGCGGCGTTCCTCGCGGATCGTCTCTAACATCCCTTCCCTCACCGGCTCACCGCCATGTGGACGGCCAGCCCGGCCAGGACGGAGCCCATGACCATGCGCTGCACCTTGGCCCAGAAAGGCCGGCCGGTGAGGAAACGCGCCACCTCCCCCGCCACCAGCACGTAGCAGGCATTGACCGACAGGCTGATGGTCATCTGCACCGCGCCCAGCAGCAGGCCCTGGGCCAGGACGGAACCGCGGCCGGGGTCGATGAACTGGGGCAGCAGGGAAAGGTAGAGCAGCGCCGCCTTGGGGTTCAGCAGGTTGGTCAGCAGCCCCATGGTGAACAGGCGCCGCGGGCTGTCCGGGGCCAGGTCCCGCACCTGGAAGGGGGATTGCCCGCCGGGTCTCAAGGCATTCCAGGCCAGCCAGCCCAAATAGGCGGCCCCCGCCCAGCGGATCATCTCGAACGCCACGGGATAGGTCGCCAGCATGGCCGTCAACCCGCCCACCGTCAGCAGCAGGAAGACGCAGAACCCCACCCCGACGCCAGCCAGGGACACGAGCCCGGCCGCCCGCCCCTGGCAGGCGGAGCGGGAGACCAGGTAGGCCATGTTGGGCCCCGGCGTCAGCACCATGCCCAGGCACAGGGCCGCGAAGCCGGCCAGGACCGGCAAGGGGACCAGGTCAGACATGGATGCTGCCTTCCAGGTACAGCACGCCCCGGCCGCCGATCTTCACCCGGTCGCCCTCCAGCGCGCAGTGCAGCCGCCCGGACCGGGCGGAAACCTGCCGCGCCTCCAGCCGGGTCTTGCCCAGCTTCTCCGCCCAATAGGGGATCAGGGTGCAGTGGGCGGAGCCGGTGACCGGGTCCTCCGGGATGCCTTCCTTCGGCGCGAAGAAGCGGGAGACGAAATCCACGTCCCCGTCCGGCCCGCCGCCGGGGGCGGTGACGATGACCATGCGGTCCACACCGGCCAGGTCGAAGAAATTGGGCGCCAGGGCCCGGACCTGGTCCGCCGTCTCATAGACGACGAAGTAGTCGCGGGAGGCCAGCACCGCCTGCGGGGCCGGGCCGCCCAGGGCGGGGACCAGGGAAGCGGGCACCTCCACCGGCTGCGGCGGGCGGCTGGGGAAGTCGAGGGTGAAGACGTCGCCGTCCCGCGTCACGCCCAGCTCCCCCGCCTTCACGGTGCGGAAGCGCATCCGTTCCAGCCCGGGGTGCAGGATGGTGGACAGGACGAAGGCGGAGGCCAGGGTCGCGTGGCCGCAAAGGTCCACCTCCACCTCCGGCGTGAACCAACGCAGGCCCCACAGCCCATCGCCCTCCGGCACCAGGAAGGCAGTCTCCGACAAATTGTTCTCCAGGGCGATGGCCTGCATCAGCCCGTCGGGCAGCCAGGAGTCCAGCGGCACCACCGCTGCCGGGTTGCCGGTGAAGGGACGCTCGGCGAAGGCGTCCACCTGGTACAGGGGAAGGCGGGGCATGTCTGTCTCCAGTCGGTCAGGGGCGGTCGAGCATCGCGAGCAGCCGGGCCTTCACCCCCGCCCACTCCCGGTCGGTGATCGAGAAATAGACGCTGTGCCGCAGGGTGCCGTCGGCGCGGACCATGTGGTTGCGGAAGGTCCCCTCCTCCACCGCGCCGATCCGGGCCAGGGCGGCGCGGGACTTGGCGTTCATGTGGTCGGTCTTGAACTCCACCCGGGTGCAGCCCCAGCCCTCGAAGGCGTGGGCAAGCATCAGGAACTTGGCTTCCGTGTTCAGGGGCGTGCGCTGGAAGCGGGGGGCGAGCCAGGTCCAGCCGATCTCCGCCCGCCAGTTGGCCCTGTCGATGGCCCCGAAACGGGTGGAGCCGGCGATGGCGGCGGTGGCCACATCGACGGTGACGAAGGGCAAGGCCTTGCCCTGCTGCTGCTCCGCCAGGGCCAGGGCAACCCAGGCCTCCATGCCCGCCCGGTCCCGCACCGGGGCGGGGTACCAGCGGAAGACGTCCGTATCCGCGCTGATCTCCGCCAGCGTCGCCGCATGCTCCGCCCGCAGGGGCTCCAACCGCACATGCCGCCCGGTCAAGGTAAGGGGTGCCGTGTCGATGCGGTTGTGGGGATGAAGGGGGACATCCTGGGGGATCATGGGAGCCCTGCCTGAAATTGTACTGGTACAATTACCGCTGCACGTATGCTCACCGCTGTTTGTGGCGTTGTGCTGCGGGTACAATCCGGCTACACTGGGCCCCATATCCGGTCAAACGGAACATTGTCCCCATGACAAGCATCCCCATCGCTCCCTGGAAACCGGATCTGTCAGGTCGGCCCGGCCCCTTGTACCGGGCCATCGCCACGGCCCTGCATGATGACATCCGCAACGGCACCCTGCCGCCCGGCACCCGCCTGCCCACCCACCGGGACCTGGCCTGGACCCTGAAGGTCACGGTCGGCACCGTCACCCGCGCCTACCAGGAGGCGGAGCGGCAAGGCCTGATCGGGGGGAGGTGGGGCGCGGCACCTTCGTGCGCGACCCGCGGCGGATCAATGAGGGGGCGGTGGAGACGCTACCCGGCGGGATCATCGACCTGTCCGTCAACGCCACCGCCCTGTGGCCAGACGCCGACAGCCTGCGGGATGCGGTGCAGGCGGTGGCCGGGCGGGGAGACCTGTTGTCCCTGATGGGCTACCAGCCGCCGCAAGGGCCGCAGCGGCTGCGCGCCGCCATCGCCGCCTGGGCGGAGGCGACGTCCGGCCTGTCGGTGCCGGAGGACCAGGTGCTGCTGACCACCGGCGGCCAGGGCGCCATGCACGCCGCCCTGTCGGCCACCACCCGGCCAGGGGACGTGCTGCTGGTGGAGCAGGTGACCTATCCCGGGATCAAGACCCTGGCCCTGCAACTGGGCCTGCGGCTGGTGCCGGTGGCCATGGACGGGGACGGCATCCTGCCCGACGCGCTGGAACAGGCGGCCCGCGGCCACGGCGCCCATGCCCTGTATTGCATGCCCACCCTGCAGAACCCCACCACCGCCACCATGCCCCGGGCAAGGCGGGAGGCCATTGCCGCCGTTGCCCGGCGGCTGGGGCTGGTCATCGTGGAGGATGACGTCTACGGCTTCCTGGCCCGCACGCGGGAGCCGACCCTGGCGGAACTGGCGCCGGAGGTGACCATCCATATCGGCAGCGTGTCGAAAAGCCTGTTCCCCGGCCTGCGCACCGGCTACGTCATCGCCCCCCGCCCCCTGCTGGACCGGCTGGCCGCCGTGACCCGCGCCACCATCCTGACCCCCGCCCATTTGGGTGCCGTGGTGACGGCGGAACTGATCGAGAGCGGTGAGGCCCTGCGCATCGCCGAGCGCCGCCGCGGTCTGGTGGCGGAGCGGCAGGCCCTGGCCCGTAGCATCCTGGGCAACCGGCTGGGCGGCTCCGACCCTGCCGTGACCCATTTGTGGCTGACCCTGCCGGAAAGCTGGCGCCGCGACGCCTTCGCCCGCGCCCTGCTGGAACAAGGGGTCAAGGTCACCCCCGCCGACGCCTTCGCCGCCGGCAAGGCAGAGGTGCCGAACGCCGTCCGCGTCTGCCTTTGCTCCGTGGACCGGGCGGAGACGCTGGAACAAGGCCTGCGCCCCCTGGCCACCCTGCTGGACAGCCCGCTGAGCGTCGAGGCGGCGTTGGTGTGACGAGGACAGGTTGGTCACGTTCCATTGCAACGAGTCTCTGCCCAAACCTATCTCGGGGAAGGAGCAGCAACCCAATTGTATGATCTTAAAACTAGACATATGGAATATGATATACGTACCCTCCCCCAGTGAGTGAAACAATCATAGTATCTGGGGGAAATTATGACCTGTATTGATTGGCCGTCGATTTCTGACCTGCCGGAGATCACCCCTGACCAGATCGGTGCCAATGATCGGCTTCGGATCGAAAGGGTTGGCGCAGGGGCCTCGGCCCTGGAAGTCCAGCGATTGGGAGAGATGGCGTTACGCCAGCACTTCAGCGGCGGGGTGCCGTCGCCCATGCGCATCCTCGGCACCGACGCGGAGGGCAAGCCAACCAGCTTCACGCCGGGGAGTGTCTGCACGACGACAGAAAACGTCTTCCACCAGGCTTCCGGGGGCTTGGAAGCACGCAAGCTGCAAGCCGTCCTGGGCGAGTCGACCAGCGTGCTGGACTTCATCCCATCCCAATTGCACCCCGGCATACGGAACAACACAAACACCACAGACTTGGCGCCCTTTCTGGCAAACGCGGTTGCCTGGGCGAAGCAGGGTGGTCCGGACTTCGGGCGGGAGCTGTTCTGGCCACAGGGCTTCTATCGGCTCCGTGAGTTGGACCTGACGGGGGTCAGCAATGTCGCCATGCGTGCCGGCGGGAGCGTCGTCCTGGTCGGGACCGCGACCCCGAGCGAGCCTGGGCTGGCCATCATCAAGACGACGAATTACCGGGATTGGGTCGCCAGGGGGGGAGCCGTCGGCGCCATCACGTCAACCCGCGGCATCAGCTGGACGGGAGGAACCTGGATCGTCAACCCGTTGCATATCCACGCCTACGACCATGGCCTGCTCATGGAGCATGCCGTGGAATGGCTGGTGGAGCGGATGTCCGTTTCCGGACGGTGGCGCCAGACGGCGCTGCCAGGTGGTACCGTCCGGGCAGGGATCTATTACCAGTACAGCTATTGCAATACACTCTTGAACTGCACCATGGGCGACAGCGCGGGTGCAGACATGGACAGCTTCGCGCTCTACATGGGCAATGACAACCCAAACGCGTTGACAGCCATCAATTGCCGCAGTGCCGGCCGCAATGGCTTCTATGTCACGGGTTCAGGCCATTCCTTCGTGAGCTGTGACATCTCCACGGGCCCTCAGCCGAATACCACGGGCATCGTCCTTGGCGCTTGCCGAGGCGTGTCCATCGTCGGCAGCTACTTCGAAGGACATACGGGTTTCTGCATCAGGAAAGCCGGTATCATCGAAGGTGCCAGCATCTCCGGGTGCAAGTTCGAAGTGCTTGACGACGCGACGGCGATCGATTTCAGCGGGCCCGCGGGCAGCCAAGGCGTCTGCATCACCGGCAATGCCTTCCGGAACGGGAACGCTTCCCCGAGCAACCGGATCGGCATCAAGACCTCGACTGCCGACCACGACCTGGTGGTCGCCGGCAATGCGTTCACGAACCTGTCGGTTGAGATCGACCAATCGGCCGGACAGCCACAAGTCGCCGCCGCGGGATGCCTGCACACCCTCAACCTGCAAGCGAACGGGAACATAACCCAGCGCACGGGTACCTTCACCGCGCCGCAGGTGACCACCCCGCAACTGACCGCACAGCAGGTAACCGCCCAGCAGGGCATGGGGTTGCAGGATGGTTCCCTGATGGTCCGCAAGACGACGTCCGCCGGGACCATGGGGCGGGGTTGGGAGTTCAGCCGCGACTACGGGATGGCAGAACTGACGGACCAGCTCTACTTGGGCAGGCCCACGGCCGGGATCCTCATCGGCTTCTATGACACCAACGGCGGGGGAACCGCGACGGCCGGCAGCATCACCATTTCGGGTGCGACCACGAGCTACAATTCCGTTTCCGACTACCGGGCCAAAGCGCTGTCGGGCGAGGCGTCAGGTGCCTGTGCGCGGCTTGCCCGCCTGCCGGTCCACCAGGGCCGGATGATCGACGAGCCGGAGGGCAGCGAACGGCCGATGTTGTTGGCCCATGAGGTGCAAGGCCTGTATCCCCATGTGGTGACGGGCCGCAAGGATGAGATGCAGCCCGAATACCTGTGGGGCTCCGGCCCCGATGGGCGGCCTGCCAAGGTACCGACAGGCCGGCTCATCCCAAGGCTGCAGGAACTCGACCGCTCCAAGCTGGTGGACGAGTTGGTCCTGGCCCACAAGGAGGCGATCACCGCCTTGCGGTGGATGCTGGACAACTGGCCTGGCGGTGACGTCCCGCCGCATATCGCGGCGAGCCTTGGGATTTCGAAGCCTTGAGCAGCGGGTTGGCCCGCTTCCAGTTGCCTGGAGGCGGGTCAAGCCTGTCCGGCCCCCATCACCGGCGCTTGATCCGCGCCAGGGTTCCCATCACCCGTGTGACGTCGAGCCCAACGGCGCAAAGCGGGGAAGGCGCGCCAGGACGAAGAGGGGGGAACGGCCCTCACTCCACCGCCAGCCGCGTGAACAGCACGTGGGCCGGTTGGCCCAAGGGCTGCCAGACGATGGCGTTCTGGCCGAACATCTCCGCCAGGGCCAGGGCGTCCAGGGGTGGCAGGTCGAGGACGAGGAAACCCTGCTCGGCCCAGTCGCCGGTCTGGGACCGGCCCTCATGGGGCAGGAACTCCAGATCCTCCTCCTCCAGGATCTCCTGGAGGCGGGCGTGGGCGGCGTCGTTCTCCGCCTTGGGCTTCACCTGGCTGCGGGGGTTCCAGGCGGTGACGAAGATGGCCTCCGCCGCCCCGTGGCGTTCCAGCAAGGCGTCCAGGTCGGGGTTCATGCGGTGGACGCGGGCGACCACCTTCTTCTTGCCGTCCATGGCGACATAGTCGGTCGCCTCATAGGGGGCGCGGACCTCGGCCAGGCTCTTGGGCTTGTTCTTGTCGCTCATGGGAAGGGGCGCACCGTGTGGCTGTGGTTCAGGGGACCATGGCCGTGGCCATAGCCGGGGGCGGTCCGCAGCGCCTCCCCCACATAACGCCGGGCCCGGTCCACCGAGTCGGCCATCCCCAGCCCCTGGGCCAGGCCGCAGGCGATAGCGGAGGCCAGGGTGCAGCCGGTGCCGTGGGTGTGCCTTGTCTCCACCCGCGGGCTGGCCCAGACATGCTCACCCGCGGCGGTGACCAGCAGGTCGGTGACCTCCGCCCCATCGATATGGCCGCCCTTCATCAACACGGCCTTGGCGCCCAGTTCCCGCAGCTTGGCGGCGGCGGCGCGCATGCTGTCCAGGTCGCGGACGGGCAGGCCGGTCAGGGCCTCCGCCTCCGGGCGTTGGGGGTCAGCAGGTCGGCCAGGGGGAGCAGGCGGGTGGTGACGGTCCCGACGGAGTGCGGGTCAAGCAGGGCATGCCCGCCCTTGGCCACCATGACCGGGTCCACCACGATGGGCACCCGGCCGCCCAAGGCGGCGATGCCGGCGGCCACCGTCTCGATCACGTCGGAGGTGGCGAGCATCCCGGTCTTCACCGCGTCGGCGCCCAGATCGTCCAGCACCAGGCGGATCTGCTGCCGGATGAAGTCCAGCGGCACCGGCAGCACGCCATGGACGCCGCGTGTGTCCTGGGCGGTCAGGGCGGTGATGGCGGTCATGGCATAACCGTCCAGGGCGGTGACCGCCTTGATGTCCGCCTGGATGCCGGCGCCACCCCCGCTGTCGGACCCGGCGATGATCAGGACGCGCCCCTTCACGGCAGTCTCCCCCTGTTACTCCGCCGCCTGGGCCGGGGCCTTGGCGGCCGCCTCCACCGCGGCGCAGATGTCGTCCACAACCGTGCGGACCAGCGCCTCGTCCTCCCCCTCCGCCATGACGCGGATCAGGGGCTCGGTGCCGGACTTGCGGATCAGCACCCGGCCGCGTTCGGCCAGCTTTCCCTCACCCGCCTTGATGGCGGCCTGGACCGGGGCCGCGTCCAGCGGCTTCACACCGGAGGAGGCATCGTAGCGCACGTTCTTCAGGAGCTGCGGCAGCGGGGTGAAGACCTTCAACACTTCCGACGCCGGCCGGCCCGCCCGCTTGACGCAGGCCAGCACCTGCAGGGCTGCCAGCAGCCCGTCGCCCGTGGTGGCGAAGTCGGACAGGACCACGTGGCCGGACTGCTCCCCGCCCACGTTGAAGCCCTGCTGGCGCATGCGCTCCACCACATAGCGGTCGCCCACGGGGGTGCGCTCCAGGGTCAGGCCCTTGCCGCGCAGGTGCAGTTCCATGCCCATGTTGGACATGACGGTGGCCACCACGCCGCCGCCGCGCAGGCGCCCGTCCTCCGCCCAGGAGGCGCCGATCAGGGCCATGATCTGGTCGCCGTCGATCTGGGTTCCCGTCTCATCCGCCAGGATCAGCCGGTCGGCGTCGCCGTCCAGGGCGATGCCGATATGGGCGCCATGAGCCACCACGGCGGCGCGCATGGCCTCCGTGTGGGTGGCGCCGCACTGGGCGTTGATGTTGGTGCCGTTGGGTGCGACGGCGAGGGGGACCACCTCCGCCCCAGCTCATACAGCACCCGGGGCGCCACCTTGTAGGCGGCGCCGTTGGCGCAATCCACCACCACCTTCAGCCCGTCCAGCCGCAGGTCGCGGGGGAAGCTGGACTTCACCACCTCGATATAGCGGCCGGACGCGTCCTCCATCCGCTGGGCACGGCCCAGGGCGCCGGGGGCGGCCAAGTCGGGGCCGAAGGGCTGCGCCATGCGCGCCTCGATCTCTGCCTCGATCTCATCCGACAGCTTGTACCCGTCGGGGCCGAACAGCTTGATGCCATTGTCCTGGTACGGGTTGTGGGAGGCGGAGATCATCACCCCCAGATCCGCCCGCATGGAGCGGGTCAGCATGGCCACGGCCGGGGTGGGCATGGGGCCCACCATCACCACGTCCATGCCCATGGAGGTGAAGCCAGCGGCGAGCGCCGGTTCCAGCATGTAACCGGACAGGCGGGTATCCTTGGCGATGACCACCACATGCCGGTGGCTGCCACGGCGGAACTGCAACGCGGCGGCCATGGCGGCCTTCAGGGCCGTCTCCGCCGTCATGGGTTCGGTGTTGGCGGTCCCGCGGATGCCGTCGGTGCCGAAAAGCTTACGACCCATTTCCTAAAAATCCCCGCAAATTATTCGATTATCCGGCTTAAGCCGTTTATAGCACGCCGGCCCCGCGGCACCATGGGACACCGGCGGGTGCCCGCGTCAGCCCTGCAATGCTGCCCAGACGGAACGCGCCTGGGCCGTTTCCGGCACGTCATGCACCCGCAGGATCTGCGCTCCCTGCCCCAGCGTCGCCAGCCCCGCCGCCAGGGAGCCCCCCAGCCGCTGCTTCGGTGGTTCCCCGCGGGACAGGGCGCCGATGAAGCGCTTGCGGCTGACGCCCACCAGGATGGGGCAGCCCAGGCCATGGAACAGGGCGGCGTGACGGAGCAGGTGCAGGTTGTGCTCCACCGTCTTGCCAAAGCCGATGCCGGGGTCCACGGCGATACGGCTCGGCGGGATGCCGGCATGGCGTGCCGCCTCCACCCGCTCCTCCAGGGCGTCGAACACGTCGAGGGCGGCGTCGTGGTAGCGCGGGTCCTGCTGCATGGTGCGCGGGTTCCCCACCATGTGCATCAGCACCACGGGGCAGCCGGCCTTGGCCACCAGGGGCAGGCTGTCCGGGTCGCCGGTCAGGGCAGTGACATCGTTGACGATGCGGGCGCCGGCCTCCAGCGCCGCCCCCATCACCCGGGCATGGCGGGTGTCGATGGAGACGACGGCCCCCTTCTCCACCAGCCCGCGCACGACGGGCAGGGTTCGGGCCAACTCCTCTTCCGGGTCCACCGGATCGGCGCCGGGACGGGTGGACTCGCCGCCCACGTCCAGGATGTCCGCCCCCGCTTGCATCAGGGACAGGCCATGGGCGACGGCGGCGGCCGGGTCGGCATGGTCGCCGCCGTCGGAGAAGCTGTCCGGCGTCACGTTGACCACGCCTATCACCAACGGCCGGTCCAGCCCCAGCCCGGCCCAGGCGGGCCGCGGGGTGATGGCATCGAACAGCAGCCGCCGCGCCCGGGCCGCGAAGCCGTCGCCCAGCGCCGCGGCCCAACCCTCCACCTCCGCCGTAGGCATCAGCGCGCGGGCCGTGGCTTCCCGCTCCCGCACCGCCAGTTCCACCAGGGGGAAGGCATAGGGGCCGCCGGCCAGCCACGCCGCCTGCCCCGCCACCACGGCCTCCTCCGCCGTCGTGCCTGAGAGCAGCCCCGCGGGGCGCAGATAGAGGTCGGCGGGGCGGGCGGGTCGCGGGAGGGGTGTTGGGGTCATGGCACCGGGCGGGTTGGGACGGCCGTGATTCCCCACCGTAGCCCAGCGGGAAGGGCAGGCAAAGGTTCGGCCGCTTGCGGCCCGGCTCACAGGACGGTTAGCC
Source organism: Aerophototrophica crusticola (assembly GCF_012913305.1). NCBI lineage: Bacteria > Pseudomonadati > Pseudomonadota > Alphaproteobacteria > Rhodospirillales > Rhodospirillaceae > Aerophototrophica > Aerophototrophica crusticola. The sequence goes on from NZ_CP051775.1 coordinate 2,315,227, forward strand.
TGACCGGTGTCCCCCAACCGAGTCCCGCCCATGTCCCGCGGCACCCCCGCCCCGTTCCTGCGCAACGTCCGGCTGGCCTGCCCCCCGGCGGGGGGCGGGGACCGCTATCCCTTCACCCTGCCCTACCTGCGCGGCGGGCTGGCGCTGGAATTGACCACCCCGGTCACGATCTTCGCGGGGGAGAACGGGTCGGGCAAGTCCACCCTGCTGGAGGCCATCGCACTCCATTGCGGCTTCGCCATGGAAGGGGGCAACCGCGACCATTGGTATGACGAGCCGGAGTCGGTTGACGTGAAGCCGCTGACCCAGGCCATGCGCTTTTCCTGGTCGACCAGGGTCACGGACGGCTTCCTGTTGCGGGCGGAGAGCCTGTCCGGCTTCGCCGACACGCTGGACCGCCGGGGGCCGGACTGGCTGGAGCGGTTCGGCGGGCAGAGCCTGCATGCCCGTTCCCATGGGGAAGCCTTCATGGCCGTGTTCGAGACGGTGGGCAAGCGGCCGGGCATCTACCTGTTCGACGAGCCGGAGGCGGCCCTGTCGCCCACCCGGCAGCTGGCCTTCCTGCGCATCCTGCATGCCATGGGGCAGTCCAAGGCCTGCCAAGTGATCCTGGCCACCCACTCCCCCATCCTGATGGCGGTGCCGGGGGCGCGACTGCTGTGGTTCGACGAGGAGGGGATCAGCCCGCGGGACTGGCGCTCCACGCCGCACGCCCGGGTCTACAAGCGGTTCCTGGGCGACCCGGACAGTTATCTGGCGGACTTGCTGGACGATATACGACCGGATGGTTGACGTTCCGGCCCCCGGGGCATCTGATCTGCCCGCATGCAACCGGGGGATGACGATGGTCGCGGACAAGACAGACCAGGGCGGGTTCGGCGACCTGGAAGGGGCCTGCGACATGGCCAGGACGCGCCGCTTCCTCAACGGGACAGAGCGCTTCCCTTTCGACTTCCTGGTGGCAGCGGACGGGGAGCCCTCGGTCCGACTGCCGGATTTCGGCTATGCCATCCCCTTCTTCCTGCTGTGGCAGATGCTTCGGGAAAACCGGGCGGGGCGCATCCAGGACCAGGCCTATGTGGCGGCGGGCCAACGGCTGGAATTCAGCCTGGAGGGCCGGGACTACGTGTTCTATGCCGACGATTGGGGCGGCGGCTCGGTCCACAGCCGGCGCCGCTGCCCCGCCGACATGGCTTTCCTGGTGGACGTGCTGGGGGCCTGTGACCGGCTGTTCCTGCGGTCGTCACGGAGCTTGGTGGCGGCGGGGACGTGAGGGGGGCATCATCTCAGTGAATGCGTGTAGGCGCTCAGGTAATTGAGAGCCGCTCGTAGCCACCCCCAGTGCTCCCCCTGCGAAAGCAGGGGCCCACAGTTCTTAAATCCCAGATGCCGTGTTTACCGGGTCAAAAACCGTGGGCTCCTGCTTTCGCAGGAGAAGCAGGAAGAGCAAACCTCAGGAACTCTTCAGCGCTGATACACGGAAGCCGGATGTAAATGCTAAAGCCATCATTCCACGACCAACGAAAAAGGCCCCCGGGCTTCCCCGGGGGCCTTCGTCTTTACGGCACAGCCTCGCGCGTCACACGCCCGGCTGGGGCTCCGGCTCGAAGCCGCCGGACTCCTTGCCCGAGGTGGGGACGGAGGAGCGACGGCCCGACTTGGGCGGCTCCGCCTTGGCCTCCGGCGGGCGGGCCGGGGGATCGGTGCGGACGATGGCCTCACCCCGCAGCAGGGCGCGGACCTCGTCGCCGGACAGGGTCTCGTACTCCAGCAGGGCCAGGGTGATCTTCTCCAGCCCGTCGCGCTCGGTGGTCAGGATGCGGCGGGCGTGGCCCTCGGCCTCCTCGATGATGCGGCGGACCTCCTGGTCGATCAGGTTGGCCGTCGCCTCCGACATGTTCTGCTGCTGGGTCACGCTGTGGCCCAGGAACACCTCCTGCTCGTTGGCGCTGTAGCGCACCCGGCCCAGCTTGTCGGACATGCCGAACTCCGTGACCATCCGGCGGGCCATGTTGGTGGCCTGCTGGATGTCGTTGCCGGCGCCGGTGGTTACCGCCTCCGGCCCAAAGACCAGCTCCTCCGCCACGCGGCCGCCGAACATCATGGCCAGCCGGCTCTCCAGCTCGACCTTGGAGTAGGTGTACTTGTCCCGCTCCGGCAGGTTCATGGTCACGCCCAGGGCCCGGCCGCGGGGGATGATGGTGACCTTGTGCAGGGGGTCGCTGGCCGGCATGTGCAGGCCGACCAGGGCATGGCCCGCCTCATGGTAGGCGGTCAGCTTCTTCTCCTGCTCGGTCATCACCATGGACCGCCGCTCGGCGCCCATCATGACCTTGTCCTTGGCGGCCTCGAACTCGGCCATGCCCACGACCCGCTTGCCGGCGCGGGCCGCCAGCAGGGCCGCCTCGTTGACCAGGTTGGCCAGGTCGGCGCCGCTGAAGCCGGGGGTGCCGCGGGCGATGATCTTGGCGTCCACGTCCGGCGCCAGCGGCACCTTGCGCATGTGGACCTTCAGGATCTTCTCGCGGCCCAGCACGTCGGGGTTCGGGACGACCACCTGGCGGTCGAAGCGGCCGGGGCGCAGCAGCGCCGGGTCCAGCACGTCCGGCCGGTTGGTGGCGGCGATGAGGATGACGCCCTCGTTCGCCTCGAAGCCGTCCATCTCCACCAGCAGCTGGTTCAGGGTCTGCTCACGCTCATCGTTGCCGCCGCCCAGGCCGGCGCCACGGTGGCGGCCGACGGCGTCGATCTCGTCGATGAAGATGATGCAGGGGGCGTTCTTCTTGCCCTGCTCGAACATGTCGCGCACGCGGCTGGCGCCGACGCCCACGAACATCTCCACGAAGTCCGAGCCGGAGATGGTGAAGAAGGGCACGTTCGCCTCACCCGCGACCGCCCGGGCGGTCAGGGTCTTGCCGGTACCCGGCGGGCCCACCAGCAGCACGCCCTTGGGGATCTTGCCGCCAAGGCGCTGGAACTTCTGCGGGTCCTTCAGGAACTCGACGATCTCCTCAAGCTCCTGCTTGGCCTCGTCGATGCCGGCCACGTCGTCGAAGGTGACGCGGCCCACCTTCTCCGTCAGCAGGCGGGCGCGGGACTTGCCGAAGCCCATGGCCTTGCCGCCGCCGGACTGCATCTGGCGCATGAAGAAGACCCAGACGCCGATCAGCAGCAGCATGGGGAACCAGCTGAGCAGGATCTGGAACAGGGTGTTGGGCCCCTCCTCCGGAACCGCGTTCACGCGCACGCTCTTCTCGGTCAGGCGGTTCACCAGATCCGCGCCGGGCGGCACGTAGGTGGAGAAGGCCTGTCCGTTGCTGAGCGTGCCGGACACCTGGTTGCCCTTGATGGTGACCGAGCCCACGTTGCCCTTGTCCACTTCGTTCAGCAGGTCGCTGTACGCGAAGCTGGATTGGGGCGTCCGGGTGGACGACGTCTGGAACAGGTTGAACAGGGCCACCAGCAGCAGCCCGATGATGATCCAGAGCGCCAGGTTCTTACCGAAGTTGTTCACGTCGCGGACCTTTCGTCACCGACCCGTGGGCCCCGCGTGCCGCCCGGGCCGGGTCGGCACATTCCCACACGGGAAGCTTCCCATTAGATAATCTCACCAGCGGGGCTGACAACAGGGAAGCGAGGTCCCGCCGCCGGCTCCGGCACAAATGGAAGAACATCGCACCGTACGGTAAGCGTTCCGGACGACACATAGCTCAGATGGGGTACGGCAAGGACCAAGTCGCCCCCCCATACTGCCGGCAACGTGCGGCGGACCGCCGCGGGCAGGTTCGGGGGCCCAACAGTTTGAAGCTTTTCCCGCACCTGGCCCCAACCCTTGTCCCCCAACGCGCCGACGGCGGCACCCGCAACCCCTTGGCAGCGCAGCAGGAAACGCCCGTCCCAGACCATTTCCCCATGCGTGGGGAGCGTGGCTGGCGGGCCGACCCTCCCGGTTCCCGCATGACGCGCCAGCCCCCGGCTGTGGCATCCACAAGGCAGCGGCCCAGGGTCCCGCTGGTTGTGACATCGGCGCGCATCCGGCCCAGCAGGCCCCGGACCCGCTCCCGCCGCGGCCGGTAGGTTCCGCCGCCCACCGCAAGGACCAGCCGGGTAAGCAGCCCTTCGGCGATGCCGGGGTCGGCATCCGCCAGGGCCGCCCGTCCCAGCTCCACCCAGCCTTCCGGGTAGAAGGCAGCGTGGCGGGCCAGCAGGCGGGCGATCTCCCCCTCCCTGCCCGCCCTGTCGCGGGCGGCATCCGGGACCATCGCGGCATGATCGGTGTCCACGCGGCCCGACAGGCGGAGGCGGCCACGGGCGTAGCGGTCGGACAGGTTGGAAGGGTCGTCCACCCAGGGCTGGCCGAACTTTTCGCAGACTGTTCGCAGGGCGGCGCGCCTGACCCCCAGCAGCGGGCGCAACAGCCGGACATGGCGCAGCTCCCGGATGGGGGCCATGCCCGCCAGCCCGTCCGGGCCGCTGTCGCGGGCCTGGCGGATGGCGACGGTTTCCGCCTGGTCGTCCGCCTGGTGGCCAAGGGCGAGGTGGAGGATCCCTTCCTCCCGGCAGGCCTGCTCCAGCAGGGCATAGCGGGCGGCGCGGGCGGCTTCCTGGATGCCCGTGGCGGGCTTGGGCCCCTCCCAGCGCAGGATGCGGTGGGGGATGGCACGGGCTTCCATCCACCGCCCCACCTGCCGCGCCTCCGCCGCCGACTCCGGCCGCAGCGCATGGTCCACGGTGAGCGCCAGGACCGAGCCGCCCCGGTCCCGGGCCCAGCGGTCCAGCAGCAAGGCCAGCGCCAAGCTGTCCGAGCCGCCGGACAGGGCCACCGCCACGCGTGGCCGCGGCTCGAACGGGCCAAGGGCATCCATCAGCCGGGCGAAGGCCCCGGCCGTCAGAGGGGAGGCCGGACCTTCCGCCCCTACTTGCACTTCAGGCGCGCACGCTCCTGCTCGGAGCGGCGCTTGATGGTGGCGGGAGCTTCCTTGTAACCGCGGTTCAGCTCGTCCAGCGCGGCGCAGGCGTCCTCACGGCGGTTCAGGTTGCCCAGGGCCATGGCCAGCTTCAGCAGGTTGTCCGGGGCCTTGTTGCTCTTCGGGTATTTCTGGAAACCCTCGGCGAAGGCGATGGCCGCTTCCTTGAACTTGTTGCGGACGTACAGCGTCTCCCCCAACCAGTACTGGGCGTTGCCCGACAGGGAATGGTTGGGGTGCAGCTTCACGAACTGGGCGAAGGCCTTCTCCGCGTTGGCATAATCGCCCTGGCGGATCAGGTTGAAGGCATAGTCGTACTGCTCCGCCTCCGTCCCGCCGGGAAGGGTGCCGGCGCTGGCGTCCGGGATGGTCTCCGTCGGCAGGGTCGGCTTGGGCGCGGTGGTACCGGCCGCGGCAAGCTGCTCCCGCGACTGGCCCGCGGCGTCCGCGGCCGCGGAGGAAGGCGGCGGGCCGCCCAGGCCGCCGCCCTGGCCCTGCTCCAGCCGGCTGAGGCGCAGGTCCATGTCCTGCTGCATCTTGGTGAGCTGCTCACGGATCTGGCCGAGCTGGAACGAGGCTTCCTCGTACCGGCCGGTCAGGACCTGCATGTTGTTCTCCAGCGTCGTCATCCGCGCCTCCAGCCCGGCGACCACGCCGGGGTTGGCGCTGGCGACACCCGCCGGGGCGGACGAGCCGCCGCTGCGTCCCCCGCCGCGATAGACCTCGCGGTTCAGGGTCTGCATCTCGTTCTCCAGCCGGTCCAGCCGGTTGAACAGGTCGCGCATGTCCGCGCTCTGCGCCCAGGCGCCGCCCGCCAGGGGCAAGGCGGCCAACAGGGCGACGGCGGCGGCCATCAGGGGACGGCGGAAGGCGGCGGGGCGGAGCGTCATGGGATGGGGCCGGCAGTTGGGCGACGGGACGGCGCGCAGGTTAACCACCTTCGCCCGCGGCGCAAAGGGTGCAACGGTCGGACGGCAGAAGTGTGGCAAAGTTGGCACTCGGGACTCGGGGGCGGGGTTAGGTCCAACCATTCTCCGCCCGATCCTGCTTCCCCCGCGAAGGCGGGGGTCCACGGTTCCTTGACCACGGCGGCACGGGGATGTGGATAAAAAACTGTGGGTCCCCGCCTTCGCGGGGGACACAGCGGGGGGTGCCCGGGAATCCGGTGGATGGCTGGCAGGAGTCGTCCAGTTCAGGGCAGCCCGTGGAGGAGCGCCCCACACCCCAAAAAGAAGAAGGGCGCCGGCCGGTTGCCCGGCGGCGCCCCCCTCCAACCATTTGGCCGGTCAGGCCGTCATCACTTGATGACGGTCACGCCACGGCGGTTCTGGGCCCAGGCGGCCTCGTTGGAACCGAGCACGGCGGGCTTCTCCTTACCGTAGGAGATGACCTCGACGCGGGCGCCCTCGACACCCAGGGCGGTCAGGTAGTTCTTCACCGCGTTGGCGCGGCGCTCACCCAGGGCCAGGTTGTACTCGCGGGTGCCGCGCTCGTCAGCGTGGCCCTCGACGGACACGGTGACCTGCGGGTACTGCTTCAGCCACGCGGCCTGGCGGTCGAGGGTGGCGGTCGCCTCCGGGGTCAGGTCGAAACGGTCGAACCCGAAGAAGACGCGGTCGCCGACGTTGACCACGAAGTCCTCGGCGGAGCCGGGGACCGGGCCGGTCTTGGCCGGAGCGGTGGCGGTGGTGGCGGTGCCGCCGCCGGTGTTGGTCGCCGTCTCGGTCGGCTTGGAGCTGCAGGCGGTGACCAGCAGCGCAGCCGCGAACAGGCTGATAATCTGAGTGCGCATGTTTTTGAGACCCCCTACTTGGACTCTGTCGTGTGTTTATGGTCGGAAGATTGCCCCACGAGCGGCGCGGACATCATCCAGTCGCCATCGTTACTCGATGTTCAAGACTGGTAAGTCTTTCCGCCGATCTTGCGATGCGAAAATAATGTGACCCCTTTAGGGAATCAAGGGCGACCAAGCCGGGTCCGAAGCATCCGTCGGCGTCAAGACCTGCCTTTCGTTGAACCCTGTCAAGTCGATTGAGAATAGCTTGGCGGTACGCTGGCGCCCGCCGTCGCCGCTCGGACGCTCCTTGAAGTACATCAGCACGCGGCCGTTGGGGGCCCAGGTGGGGCCCTCGGCATGGAAGGCCTCGGCCAGCATGCGCTCACCCGTCCCATCCGGGCGGATTACACCGATGTAGAAACGACCCTCGAAAATTCGGGTAAAGGCGATCAGGTCCCCACGCGGCGACCAGACCGGCGTGCCATAGCGGCCCTTGTCGAAAGTAATCCGCTTCACGTCACTGCCATCAGCATTCATCGTATAAATCTGCTGGGTGCCGCCGCGATCGGATTCGAAGGTGATTTTACTTCCGTCGGGGGAGAAGGACGGGGCCGTGTCGATGCTGGGATTGTCCGTCAACCGGGTCTGCCGCCGCGTCCGTAGGTCGAGGGAGTAGATGTCGGTGTTCCCGTTCTGGGCGAGCGACATGAGGACCCGGTTGCCGTCCGGGCTGAAGCGCGGGGCAAAGGTCATGCCGGGGAAGTCACCCAAAACTTCCTGCCGGCCGGTGTCGATATTGAACAGATACACCCGAGGCCTGTTGTTGAAGTAACTCAGGTATGTGATTTCCTGGGTCGAGGGGGAGAAGCGCGGCGTCAGCACCAGCACCCGCCCGTCGGTCAGGAAGCGGTTGTTCTCCCCATCCTGGTCCATGATGGCCAGGCGCTTCACCCGCTGCGTCGCCGGGCCGGACTCGGCGATGTAGACGACGCGGGTGTCGAAGTACCCGTCCTCGCCGGTGATGCGCTTGTAGATGGCGTCGGAGATGATGTGCGCCGCCCGCCGCCAGCCGTCCGGCTGGACGTTGTAGGCGAGGCCGGTCATCTGCTGGCCCGCGTTCACGTCGAACAGCCGGAACTCGATGCGGATACGGCCGTCCGGCAGGTTGGAGACCGTGCCCGTCACCAGGGCCTGGGCCTGGATCACCCGCCAGTCGGCGAAGCGCGGCAGCGGGCTGGCGCGGAGCTGTTCCGGCGTCTGCAGGAAGGTCTTGGGGTCCAGCGGGCGGAACAGGCCCGACCGCTCCAGGTTGGCGGAGATCACGCTGGTGATGCTCTGCCCCGTGGCCGCCGCCTGCGGGTTGTCGGCCGTGAAGGTGGTCACGGCGATGGGCAGCGGCTGCTGATTCCCCTTGTACAGGTCGAGGCGGAGTTCCGCCCGGGCCGTCGGCACGAGAGCGACCCCGGGCAGGAGCAACGCGAGCGCGGCCACCAGGGTGCGGCCGAGGCGAAGCATGGGGGAAAGAGCCAGCATCAGAACATGTCCCTCGGGCTGAAGTTGATCACGATGGTGCCCTGGTTGCCGTACTTCTCGGCCGGCAGGTCCAGGCGCTTGCATCTGGGGTTGTCGATGGCCCGCTTGGCCGACTCCGCGAAGGAGCGGAACCGCGGGTCGGACAGGTTGCCGCTGCCCTTGATGAACTGGGAGTCGATGACTTCCATCTGCGGGTTGAAGAAGACCCGGAACTCCGCGCTCATCTCCTGCACGCCCTTGGCGCCCACGTCCACGTTCCAGCAGGCGGCGAACTGCCGGCGCAGCGCGTCCTCCTCCCCCGGGGACAGGGTGGCGTCCTGGCCGGTGCCGGGCGTCGGCACGCGGGTCTCCCGGTCCTTGGCGGCGTTGATCTGCTTGGACGGCGCGGCGGGGGGCTCGGGCTTCTCCGCCGGCTTGTCCTTCAGCACGTTGTTGAGGACGGACGAGAAGTCGCGCTTCGGGGGATCCTCCTTCTTCGGGGGGTCCGGCTTCTTCTCTTCCTTCTTCGGCTCCGGCTTGGGCGGGTCGGGCTTTTTCTCTTCCTTCTTGGGCTCGGGCGGCTTCTCGGCCACCTGCTTCGGCGGCTCGGGCTTCGGCTCCTCCTTCTTGGGAGGCTCCGGCTTCGGCTCGGGCTTGGGTTCCGGCTTCGGCGGCTCCGGCTTGGGGGCTCGGGCTTGGGCTCGGGCTTGGGCTCGGGCTTGGGCTCGGGCTTCGGCGGCTCCGGCAGCTTCACCGGCGGCGGAGGGGTCGGCTCCTCCTTCGCCTCGGGCGGCGGAGGCGGGATCTCCTTCGGCGGGGCCGGCTTCGGTGCGGGCGGGGTCGGCCGCGGCTTCGGCGCCTCCGCCGTGGTCAGCGGGCCGGGCACGGCCTCGATGGGGACTTCCTGGTACGGAATGATCTCCCGCTCGTCCCGCAGCAGGGGCAGGCCCAGCACCGCGATCAGGAAGATCGCGACGTGCAGCACCGCGGAGAGGATCAGGGGCGTGCGCATGGTGGCTGGGTCTACCCCGTCCGGTCAGCGAGCGCGGGCAGGCGCGGGGTCAGACTCGATGATGAGCTTGGCCTCCGTCAGGCCGGCGCGGCGCGCGTCGCTCAGCACGTCGATGATGGTGGAATAGCGCACGTCGCGGTCGCCGCGGATCATTACCTTGCGGTCGGCGGCCTTGGCGGCCACCGCGGCGAAGCGGGCCGGCAGCTCGGCGATGCTGTATTCCTCGTTGTCGAAGTCCTTCTTGTCCTTGAAGGACACCCGGCCGTCCGCCGTCACGCTGACCCACAGCGGGTCCTCCTGCGTGTCCAGCGCCTGTGCCGCGCCCTTGGGCAGGTTGACGGGGATGCCGGCGGTCAGCAGCGGGGCCGCCACCATGAAGATGATCAGCAGCACCAGCATGACGTCCACCAGGGGCGTCACGTTGATTTCCGACATGGGGCGCGCGCCGCGACGGCGGCCGCGCCCAGACCCCTTACCCGGAAGTGCCGCGCCCATCTGATCAGCCCCGCTCTTCGAGGTGCCGCTGAAGGATGGCGGAGAATTCTGTCACAAATGAGTCCAGCCGCTCGCCGAAGCGGGCCAGGTCGCTGGAGAAGATGTTGTAGGCCAGCACCGCCGGAATGGCCGCCACCAGGCCGATGGCCGTGGCGAACAGCGCCTCCGCGATGCCCGGCGCCACCACGGCCAGCGAGGTGTTCTGCTGCGCCGCGATGTTGGTGAAGGCGCGCATGATGCCCCACACCGTGCCGAACAGGCCGACGAAGGGGCCGGCGGAACCGACGGAGGCCAGCACGGTCATGTAGCGCTCGGCATTGGCCATCTCGCGCCCCACGGTGACGGACATGACCCGTTCCACCCGCTGGGCGAGGCCGGTGCGCAGGGAGGAGTTGCCGCCCAGCCCCTTCTCCGAGGCCATGCGCCATTCCTGCATGCCGGCGGCGAAGGTGGCGGACAGGGGGTCGGCCGGGTTGGCCGACACCTCGTCGAACAGCGCGTCCAGGGACCCGCCGGACCAGAACCGCTCCTCGAACTGGGCGGCGGCGGCCTTCATGCGGCGCAGCTTCATGGCCTTGTCGAAGATGATCGCCCAGGTCCAGACGGAGGCGCCCACCAGCCCCAGCATCACCAGCTTGACCACGGCGTCGGCCTGCCAGAACAGGCCCCACATGGACAAATCATGGACGGGCGCCGCCACGGCGGCGACGCCCAGGGCATCAAGGATGGTCGGGTTCATGGGGTCAGTCCTGGTCCGGCCTCGCGAGGAAATCCATCAGCGCCGTGCGCAGAGGCTTGGGTAGACGCACGGGTCTTCCATTTTGGTTAATGCAGGCCAGCCGAAGCCGCGCCACCACCAAATCGCCGCCGCCCGGCGGTTGGGGCGACTCGGCGGATGGTCCGGCACGGCGCACGGTCTGGACGGCATCCAGCGTGGCGGCGCCGATATCAGGGATGGTTGTCACCACTTCAAGCGCGTCGTCCAGCCGCGCGGACTGGCGGAAGTCGATTTCGCAATGCCGTACCGCAAACGCAACACCGTCCTCCGCCACCATGCGGGCGTGGGGCTGGCCCAGCAGGCGCATGAACTCGTTCCGCGCCCGCTCCATGAAGCGCAGGTAGTTGGCGTGGTAGACGATGCCGCCGGCGTCGGTGTCCTCGTAATAGACGCGGACGGGATAGACATGCGCCTTCCCGTCCAGCCAGCCCATGGCCGGCCCCTGCCCCGCCTGCCGGTCAGGGTTCATCCGCCGCCTCCGGCAGGCCGCCCAGCAGGTCCAACTGCCGCGCCGGCGTGGCCGGCGGGTTCAGGCCAAGGTAGCGGTAGCCCGTGTCCGTCAGCATGCGCCCGCGCGGCGTGCGTTGCAGCAGGCCCTGCTGGATCAGGAAGGGCTCGATCGTCTCCTCCAGCACGTCCCGCTGTTCCCCCAGCGCCGCGCCCAGCGTCTCCACCCCCACCGGCCCGCCGCCGTAATTGTCGGCGATGCAGCGCAGGTAGCGTCGGTCCATGCTGTCGAAGCCCATGCGGTCCACCTCCAGCCGCAGCAGGGCGGAGTCGGCGGCGCGGGCGTCCACCACCTCCAGCCCCTGCACGCCGCAGATGTCGCGCACACGGCGCAGCAGGCGGCCGGCGATGCGGGGGGTGCCGCGGGACCGGCGGGCCACCTCCAGCGCCCCGTCGGCGGTCATGTCCACCCCCAGCAGCCTGGCGCCGCGGCTGACGATGAGCTGCAGTTCCTCCGGCTCGTAGAACTGCAGCCGCAGGGGGATACCGAACCGCTCCCGCAACGGTCTCGTTATCAAGCCGGAACGGGTGGTGGCGCCCACCAGGGTGAAAGGCGGCAGGTCGATGCGCACGCTGCGCGCCGCCGGCCCCTCCCCGATGATCAGGTCGAGCTGGAAATCCTCCATGGCGGGATACAGGATTTCCTCCACCGCCGGGGACAGGCGGTGGATCTCGTCGATGAACAGCACGTCGTTGGGTTGGAGGTTGGTCAGCAGCGCCGCCAAGTCACCCGCCCTGGCGATTACCGGGCCCGACGTGGCGCGGAAGCCGACATTCATCTCCTTCGCCACGATCTGCGCCAGGGTGGTCTTGCCCAGGCCCGGCGGGCCGAACAGCAGGACGTGGTCCAGCGCCTCGTTCCGGGACCGGGCGGCCTGGATGAACAGGGCCAGGTTCTCGCGCGCCTGTTTCTGGCCGATGAACTCGGCCAGGCTCAGGGGGCGGATGGAGCCCTCGCCCGCGTCGATGCCGATGCGGTCCTGCTCCACCAACCTATCAGGGCCAGGGCGTTCGGGGGCGGGGCTCACTGGCTCAGTTCCTTCAGGCCGGTACGGATCAGGTCGGACATGCTGGCCTCAGGCCCCAGCTTCTGCTGGGCCGCGTTGACGGCGGTGAAGGCCTCCAGCCGGCGGTAGCCCAGGTTGACCAGGGCGGAGACGGCATCGGCCACGGCGGTGCCGCCGGGGGCCGGGGCCGCCGCGCCGCCCTTCTGCGGCAGGGACACCGGGGTGGAGAGCGCGAACTGCGCGACCTTATCCTTCAATTCGTTCAAAATTCGGGCAGCCAACTTCGGGCCTACCCCGTCCGCGCGGCACAGGCTGGTCTTGTCCTGGGCGGCGATGCTGCCCGTCAGCTCATCCGTGGACAGGGCCGACAACAGGTTCAGCGCCACCTTGGCGCCCACGCCCTGTACCGTGGTCAGCAGCCGGAACCAGTCCCGCTCCTCCGCGTCGGCGAAGCCGTAGAGGGCGATCTTGTCCTCCGACACCCACATGTCGGTCAGGACCGAGACGGCATTGCCCGGGCTGCCCAGCCGCCGCAGTGTGCGGGCGGAGGCGGCCACCATATAGCCCACCCCGCCCACGTCGATGATGGCCCAGTCGAGCCCCGTGCTATCGAGCAAACCCGACAGTTTGGCGATCATGCCCGCCCTCCCGGTAGGCTGGATGGACGCCGCGACACCGGCCGCCGCCAGCTGCAACGCCGCCGGCGTGGGCGCGTGTGCCCAGCCGGCCTGTTGGATGTATCCCATGGTCCCGACCCTCGTTCCGATAGGTCTGGACAGATGGGCATTTTAGAACAAAAGGGCAACATCAACCACCGTCACGCATCGCCGCGCCCATGGGGCAGCAGCAGCGGCAAAGCCGGTCGGATGTCGGTCGCGGCGAAGTCGTCGCCTTTGTAGAGGAGGGGCAAGCCCCGGCTTGATGCCAAGGCGTAAGAAGCACAATCGCCCAAGTTCAATTGGGCACGATGCCCCGAACCCTTGCCGTACAATCGATATGCTGCCAAGGCATGCTCAATCTGGTCCAGGTCGAACGCGATGATCCGGGCTTCCATCCGCGCCAACATCCTGTCGAGCACGGCAAGTGGAGCCTGACCCTTCCGAGATTGGAGCACCGTCTTGGTCTCGAATAGCGTGAAGGCCGAAATCAGAGGCGACTTCGCCACAGCCAAGGCCCGAGCATAAACAGGCGCATCTGCCTCATGAAGCATCACGCAGACAATGGCGGAGCTATCGACAACACTTTCCATATCAGTCGAAAGTCCCCCGCTCATTGTAGCCGAGGATGTCTTCGACACTCCGATCGTTCAGGTCCGGCATGTCCTGGATGCGTCGAATCAGGGCAAGGATTTCGGATTGCCTGGCTTCCTCGGACTGCCGCTGCTCATCCTCGATGCGTTCGTCCAATTCCCGCAAAGCTTGGATCACCGTCTCCGTGATGCTCGCCCCCAGCTTGTCGGCGACACGGCGGGCGAGCTGGTCGGCAAGGTCGGATTTGATGTTCAGGGCCATCGCTTCTTCCTTTCGTCCGGGCCAGGAAGAAATCTACACCAACCTGGGATTGGGCACACCCCTCACACCCTCACCCCCAGCACCGCCAGATCCACCTTCCGCCGCGTCTGGGCGTGGTGGGCGTGGCAGATGGCGACGGCCAGAGCATCCGCCGCGTCGGCGGTGGAGCGTTGGAACCCGGGCAGCAGCATCTTCACCATGTGCTGCACCTGTTCCTTTTCCGCGTGGCCGGTGCCGACCACGGACTTCTTCACCAGCATGGGCAGGTACTGTTCCACCGGCAGGCCCGCCTTGGCAGCGGACAGCAGCGCGATGCCCCGGGCCATGCCCAGCTTGAGGGTGGAGGACGGGTTCTTGTTGGACAGCGTCTCCTCCACGGCGGCCTCGTCGGGCTGCCAGAGGCGGATCACCTCCATGATGCCGTCATGCAGGGTGGTCAGGCGGGTAGCCAGATCTTGCTTCTCGTTGGTGTTGATGGTGCCGTCGGCCACATGGGTCAGCCGGTTGCCGGCCACGTCGATCACGCCCCAGCCCATGTGCCGCAGGCCGGGGTCCAGCCCCAGCACCCGCACCGTGCGCACCGATCCAGCCAACGCCATCCCCGCCCCCTGCGCAAACATGCCCGCCGGTCCCGGCGGGGCGACCTTCCTACAGGACCGGAGCCCGGCCGCCCGTGACAATGTTCCGGCGGCCGGGCGGGGCGGGGGTCAGCCGCCCAGCTTGTCCATCAGGTCCTGCGGGATGTCGAAGTTGCCCAGCACGGTCTGGACGTCGTCATTGTCGTCCAGGAAGTCCAGCAGCTTCATCAGGCTCTGGGCCGAGTCCTCGGCCGTGACCGGCACGGTGTTCAGGGGGATCCAGGTCAGCTTGGCGCTTTCCGGCGGGCCGAACTTGGCTTCCAGCGCGTCACGCACCTCCCCCAGGCTGTCGGTGGCGGTCAGGACGGAGTGGCCGTTCTCATCCGACTGCACGTCGTCGGCGCCCGCCTCGATGGCGGCTTCCAGCATGTCGTCGGCGCTGGCGGCGGAGGCCGGGTAGGCCACCTGCCCCACCCGGTTGAACATGAAGGAGACGGAGTTCGTCTCCCCCAGCGTCCCGCCGAACTTGGTGAAGGCGGAGCGCACCTCCCCCGCCGTGCGGTTGCGGTTGTCGGTCAGCGCCTCGATGATCAGGGCGACGCCGCCGGGGCCATAGCCCTCATACCGCACCTCCTCATACACGGAGTCGTCGCCGCCGCCGGGGGTGCCCTGCTTGATGGCGCGGTCGATGCGGTCCTTCGGCATGTTCTGCGCCCGGGCGGCCTGGATGGCGGCGCGCAGGCGGGGGTTCATGGCCGGGTCGGGCAGGCCGGACTTGGTGGCGACGGTGATTTCGCGCGCCAGCTTGTTGAAGATCTTCGACCGCTTGGCGTCCTGCGCGCCCTTGCGGTGCATGATGTTCTTGAATTGGCTATGGCCGGCCATGGGACGTCCAGACTTGTTGTGTATCGTGGCGATATGGGGGCGTGATCGCGCAGCTTGTACCACATGTTGATAGGCTTGGCACCAGCGCCGCGCAAGGCCGCCGACAGGCGACAATGCGGGGTATTCTCGACCAGCCCTTGCATTGCCGGGGCGGAAACGCCGACAGTGTTAATCATGTCTCCGCCGAACCGGGTACGTCCCCTGATGCGCCGATTGCTGCAATCCCTTCTGCTTGCCCTGGCCCTGGCCCCGCCCGCCGACGCGGCGGAGTTCCGCAGCGGCCAGACGGTGGAGGTGTCGGGCGCGGTGTCGGACACGCTGTTCGCCGCCGGCCAGTCCGTGGCGATGCCGGCCGCCATCGACGGCACGGTGTTCGTGGCGGGCATGCAGGTGGACTTGACCGGGGCGGTCAGCGGCGATGCCATGCTGGCCGGGTACCATGTCCATGTCTCCGGCGTCGTGGCCAAGGACGTGATGGCCGTGGCGGGGGAGTTCATCCTGGACGGCAGGGTGGCGGGGGATGTGCGCGTCGCCTCACCCACCGTGAGGCTGGAACGGTCCGGCACCGTCGCCGGTGACCTTGCCGCCACCGGTGAGGAGGTGGTGCTGGCCGGCACCGTGGCTGGCGACGCGCAGCTTGCCGGGGCGCGGGTCGTGGTGTCCGGCACGGTGAACGGCACGCTGGACGTGGCGGCGGCGGAACTGCGGCTGGAGCCCGGCGCCCGCATCCTGGGCAACATCCGCCACGCCGGCCCCCGCACGGTGGAGGTGCCGGCGGGGGTGACCGTGGGCGGCACGGTGCAGTACCGGGAGGATGACAGCCACGTGGACACCGGCCCCACCCTGCTGGAGACGCTGGGGGAGGCGCTGGCCCTGTTCCTGCTGGGGCTGGTGGCCCTGTGGCTGTTCCCCGGGCTGGTGGCACGGGCCAGCCAGGACCTGCGGCTCCGCCCCGGCCATTCCTTCGGTGTGGGCTTGGCGGCCCTGCTGCTGGCGCCGCTGCTCGCCGTGCTGCTGATGGTGACGCTGGTCGGCATCCCGCTGGGGCTGCTGCTGCTGGGGCTGTACCTGGTGTCCTTGCCGCTGGGGTTGGCGGTGGCGGGGTTCGGGCTGGCGGAGTGGGCGGCGCGGCGGCGGGGCCGGGTTCCCCAGGGTAAGGACCAGCCGATGAAGCGCTTCGCCCTGTTCGCGGTCCTGCTGACCCTGGTGGGACTGGTGCCGGTGGTGGGCGGCCTGGCCCTGGGCATCGCCACCTGCCTGGGCCTGGGCGCCCTGGTGGCGCAGGTGTTGGCGGGGCGGCGGACGCGCTCATACCCCTCGGCTTGAGGGTTCGACGGGGCGCCCTATCTCCCCGGCCATGACCGCCCTGCACGTCGTCTGGTTCAAGCGCGACCTGCGCACCCATGACCATGTCCCCCTGGCCGCCGCCGCTGGCGCGGGCGGGCCGGTGCTGCCCTTGTATGTGGCGGAGCCGGAGCTGTGGGCGCAGCCCGACGCCAGCGCCCGGCAGTGGGGCTTCGCGGCGGAGGGGCTGGCCGAGCTGCGGGCCGACCTGGGCCGGCGGGGCCAGCCGCTGGTTGTGCGGGTGGGGGACGCGGTGGACATCCTGGACCGGGTCCGCCGCAAATGGGGCATCAAGGGCCTGTGGAGCCATGAGGAAACGGGCAATGGCTGGACCTACGCCCGGGACCGGCGAGTCGCCGCCTGGGCCAGGGCGCACGGCATCCCCTGGACGGAGCTGCCGCAGAACGGGGTGGTCCGCCGTCTGAAGGACCGGGACGGCTGGGCCCGGCGCTGGGAAGGCCGGATGGCGGCGGATGTGACCGTGGCACCGGCGGGCTTGGCGCCGCTGGCCGGCATCGACCCCGGCCCGATCCCCACGGCCACCGGGCTGGGTCTGTTCCCCGACCCCTGCCCCGGCCGGCAACCCGGTGGGCGGGCCAGGGGCCTGCGTACCCTGGCGAGCTTCCTGGACGACCGGGGGCGGCTGTACCAGCGCGGCCTGTCCAGCCCGGTGACGGCCTTCGACAGCTGCTCCCGCCTCTCGCCCCACCTGGCCTGGGGCACGCTGTCCCTGCGGGAGGTGGTGCAGGCCACGCGGGCGCGGATGGCGGGGCTGGAGGACGCGCCCTTCCGCCGGTCCTTGAGCTCCTTCGTGGAGCGGCTGCACTGGCATTGCCACTTCATGCAGAAGCTGGAAAGCCAGCCGGACCTGGAGTTCCGCAACGCCCACCCGGCCTATGACGGCCTGCGCGGCAGCGACCCGGCGCGGCTGGCGGCCTGGGCGGAGGGGCGCACCGGATGGCCCTTCATGGATGCCTGCATGCGGGCCCTGGTGGCCACCGGCTGGATCAACTTCCGCATGCGGGCCATGCTGATGGCCGTGGCCAGCTATCACCTGTGGCTGGACTGGCGGGAGACGGGCCTGCACCTGGCCCGGCTGTTCACGGATTATGAGCCGGGCATCCACTGGAACCAGTGCCAGATGCAGTCCGGCACGTCGGGCATCAACACCATCCGCATCTATAACCCAGTCAAGCAGGCGGAGGACCACGACCCCGCCGGCACCTTCACCCGCCGCTGGCTGCCGGAGCTGGCGGGCGTGCCGGGCCACCTGTTGCAGGAACCCTGGAAGATGGACGCGGCGGAGCAGGAGCGGGCCGGCTGCATCCTGGGCCGCGACTATCCCCTGCCCCTGGTGGACCACCAGGAAGCGGCGCGGGCGGCGCGGGACAAGGTCTGGGCCGCCCGCCGCGGGCCCGACTTCCACGCCTTGGCGGACGCGATCCAGGACCGGCACGGCTCCCGCAAGTCCGGCCTGAAGCCCAGCAACCCGACGAAGGCCCGGAAGAAGCCGGCCGGGCAACTGGCGTTGGACCTTTGACCCATGCCCAAGATGCGCCGCAAGGCCGACCTGCCCACCAAACCCTGCAAGCAATGTGGCCGTCCCTTCACCTGGCGGAAGAAGTGGGAGAAGGTGTGGGACGCGGTGCAGTACTGCTCCGACGCCTGCCGCCGGGGCAAGGTTCCGGACCGGACGGGCGGCAACCGTTGAGACCCGTCACTCCGCCGCTGCGGCGGGCGCGGCGAAGGCTGCCGGGGGGATGATCAGGTTCGCCTGGCGCAGGTCCGGGTCCCGCGGCATCAGCAGCAGCCGACCACGCCCCGCCTCGATCACCACCTGGTAGTTGGACAGCAGGCCCAACCCCAGCCGACCATCCAGGGCGCGGGGCATCCCTTCCCCCCGCGGGCCGATGGTGGCCTCCACCGGGCCAAGCTCCCGGCCGGCCAGCGCCAAGGCCGGCAGTTCCGTCCGGCGCAGCATGTAGGGGCCGGCCGCCCCCATCACCGGGACCACGCCCATGGGCCCCGCCAGCGGCTTGACGCCCACCCGTGCAGCGCTGTCCTCGAACAGGGTGACGGCGCCGAAATCGCCCGTGTCGATCATCAGGGACAAGGGTTGCCCCGCCACCAGGACCGTGGTGGTCAGAAGGTTGTCGTTCCAGGCCAGCGGCAGCACCAGCGTGTCCGGCCCCGGTTCCGGCAGGACCGGGTTCAGCCGCAGGGCGCCGTGGTCGAAGTCCAGCAGCACGTCGAAGCTGTGCAGCAGCGAATCCCCCAGCACACCGGCCAGGACCGTGCCGTCGTTGCGGGCCAGGGCCTGGGGCGGCAGGTCGATCACCGCGACCTTCTGCCCGCGCAGGGTGACCGGCCCGACGGACAGGCTGTCCAGCCGCGCCTTGCCCATGGGAAAGGGCCGGCCGGCGGAATCATAGGCCACCGCCCCGCCCTGCCATTCCAGCCCCAGGTCCCTGGCCGTGCCCGGGGTGACCAGATGGATGTCGGTCAGGCCGGTGTCGAACAGGAACGCATGGCCGGGCTGGCCGTTCACCGCCGCCTCCACCACGATGCGGTGCCGATCCAGGGTGAAGGGGATGTCCAAAGGCGCGGCCAGGGAGGCGATGGCCACCTCATCCTCCGGCGCGCCGGCGCAGGCCGTCAGCAGTCCCAGGGACAGGAGTGCCGCCCGCGATGCGGCCCGCAGGGACCCGGTCGCCCATCCCGTCGTTACGGTCATCATGCCGGCTCCACCCGCCTGCTGCCCCTGGGGAAGCAAACGGGTAAATGGCCGGTTCGGGCAGGCCGCCATCGGCACCTCAGGCCATCGGGCTAGGCGCCGCCGATCGGGGGATGCGAAATGGGGGGACTGTCGGGATGAGGATACCCAGGATGGCGGCGCTGGCCGCCCTGCTGCTGGCGATACCCGGGATGGCGGGGGCGGGGGAACTGCGGCTGGGCCTGCTGCGCCAGGACTTCACCAGCTTCTGGGCCGCCGGCCGCAACTTCGAGCGCGCCTGGGCCTTGAACGCCGAATGGGCGGCCGACCCGCTGGGCCGGGTGATCGGCGGCGAGCTGATCCCCTTCGCCGGGGGCACCTGGGCGCCGGGGAAGGAGCTGGACCGGCTGCATGCCGGGCTGAACTGGCAGCTTTCCGCCGACCGGGCCTTCCTGCGGCTGGGCCTGGGCGTGGCGGTGCACAACGGCAAGACCAACGACCCGGACAGCTATGGCCGCCGCCGCCAGATGGGCAGCCGGTTCCTGTTCCACGTGCCCGTCGAGGTGGGCTTCCGGCTGGACCAGCGCCTCAGCCTCAGCGCCTATTTCGACCACGTCTCCAACGCCAACCTGGACGACATCAACCCGGGCATCGACACTGCCGGGCTCCGGGTGGGGCTGAGGTTCTGAGCCGGGCCAGAAGCACTTTCGAATTCGAAAGTCTTCAGCGCGCCGGAATGGGCGCGGGCGCCTCGACGGCGGCGGGCTGCGGCGGGGCGGTGGCGTCCACTTGCGTCTTGGCCGCCGCCTCCTTCTCCTTCGCCGGGTCGCTGACCTCCGCCGGGGCGAGGATCATCACCGGCTTGTCCTCCGGCCACCACAGGGGCTCAATGGCCTTGAACACGGTCTGGCTGCCGAAGACGAAGGACGTGATGATAAGGCCGCCGATGACGATGGCGACGAAGCGGATCAGCAGGGACAGGAACAGGCGCGGCATCAGGGCTCCGGGAAGCCGAACGGCGTAAAGGGCGGACAGCGCGGTGATAAGCCACCGCGCCGTCCATGTATACCGCTTCCGGCAGGGTTCAACGCTTGTCCAGGGCGCCCGCCAGCTTCACCAGCCGCAGGAACTCCGCCCGTTCCCCGTTGGGGTCGGTGCCGCGGGCGCCGGATGCCAGGGCCTCCACCGCCACCCAGGGATAATCCTTCACGAAGCTGGAGCCGCGCAGCTTCTGCCCATAGGCCGCGGCCGCGGCGGCGAAGCGCACCTCCGTCCCTGCCTGGTCCAGGCTGGGGACCCGGTCCTTGGACGTGATGGGCCGGGTGACGAGCTGGCTGTCCTTCGCCCCCGGCGCCTTCCAGCGCAGCTTCAGGAAGGCGATCTCGTTGCCGGCGCCCGCCGGGGCCGCCTTGCCCTTGCCTTCCGGCTGGTAGCGGCTGGGGTCCAGCAGCCGGGCCTTGCTGTCCGGGGCGACGATCTCATACAGCGCCGTCACCCGGTGGCCGGCGCCCACGTCGCCCGCATCCACCTTGTCGTCGTTGAAGTCCTGGTTGCGCAGCATCCGGGTCTCGTAGCCGATCAGCCGGTACTCGGCCACCCGGGCAGGGTTGAACTCCACCTGGATTTTCACGTCGTTCGCCACGGTCAGCAGCGTGCCGCCGAGCTGTTCCCGCAGCGCCCGCCGCGCCTCATGCAGCGTGTCCACATAGACGGCCTGGCCGTTGCCCGCCTGGGCCAGGGCCTGGGCCACGTCGTCCCGGTAGTTGCCGCGCCCCACCCCCAGCACGGTCAGGGCCACGCCCTTCTCCCGGTAGCCGGCCACGAACTCCGCCAGCTTCTTCGGGTCGCTGATGCCGAGGTTGAAGTCGCCGTCGGTGGCCAGGATGACGCGGCTGACCCGCCCCTCTCCCGCCGCACCCTCCGCCAGCGCATAGGCCGCGGTCAGGCCGCCCTGCCCGCCGGTGCCGCCGCCGGCCCCCAGCTTGTCGATGGCGTCGGCGATCAGGGCCCGGTCCTTGCCGGGGGTCAGGGGCAGGATGGTCCTGCTTTCCCCGGCATAGGTGACCAGGGCGATGCGGTCATCGTCCCGCAGCCCGTCCAGCATCATGCGCAGCGACCGCTTCACCAGCGGCAGCCGGTCCGGCGCGTCCATGGAGCCGGAGACGTCCACCAGGAACACAAGGTTGGCCGGCGGCCGCGCCTCCGCCGGCACGTCATAGGCGGCCAGGCCCACATGGACGATCTCCGCCCCCTGACGCCAGGGCGACGGGTAGACCGCCACCACCGGGTTGAAGGGCTTCGCCTTGACCTTGCTGACGGGGTAGTCATAGCGGAAATAGTTCACCACCTCCTCCACCCGTACGGCGTCGGGCGGCGGCAGGGAGCCCTGTTCCAGGAAGCGGCGGATGTTGGCGTAGCTGGCCGTGTCCACGTCCACGGAGAAGGTGGAGACCGGCGCCTCCGCCACGGCCTTGACCGCATTCTCCTCCACCGCCTGGTAGCTGTCGCCCTGCTGCACCGGCACCGGGGGCCGGGCCATCGCCATGCGGGCGGCGGGGGCATAGCCGGGGGGCGGCGCGCTTGGCAGCGGCGGCGGCGGGGTGGGGGGCGGCGGCGCCATGGTCGGCACGGGCTCGGGCGCCAAGCCGCCGATCTCCTGGTCTGCCGGCTTCATGGGCGCGCAACCCACCGCCACCAGGGCGACACCGCCGAGCAGCAGGAACACGGAGCCCTTGTTCAACCTTTTCATGGTCGCTTCCCCCTCACCCCAAATCGATCACCCCAAAGTGGTGGGGGATTGTGTCAGGGAATGGGCGGGGGGCAGGCTTTATTTCAGCCCTCGAAGGGTTTTGTCACGATCCGATAGGGGACCGTCACTCCACGATCATCGCCTCCAGCGTGGCCAGCCGGTCGGCCTCCGCCGCGGGCTTGTCCCAGCGGACGCGGTGGACGCGGGGGAAGCGCATGGCGACGCCGCTCTTGTGCCGGGTGGAGCGGTGGACGCTGTCGAAGGCCACCTCCAGCACCAGGCCCGGCGGCACCTCCCGCACGGGGCCGTAGCGGCGCACCGTGTTGTTGCGGATCCAGCGGTCCAGGCGGACCAGCTCCTCGTCCGTGTAGCCGCTATAGCATTTGCCCACGGGCACCAGCTCCCCCCCGTTTTCGGGGTCGCCGGTCCAGGCGCCGAAGGTGAAGTCGCCGTAGTAGCTGGCGCGCTTGCCGTGGCCGCGCTGGGCGTACATCACCACCACGTCCAGGGTCAGCGGCCCGCGCTTCCACTTGAACCAGGGCCCTTTGGGCCGGCCGGAGACATAGGTGCTGTCCGCCCGCTTCAGCATCAGCCCCTCGATGGCGTTGTCGCGGGCACCGGCCCGCAGCGCTGCCAGCTCCTCCCACGTCTCGAAGGGGACCATGGGGGACAGGTCCATGGCGGGGGGCCGGGTGCGGGCGTACCAGTCCTCCAGCCGCTGGCGGCGGGCGTCGAAGGGCAAGGCCCGCAGATCCTCGTCGCCGTCGAACAGGATGTCGTAAAGCCGGATGTGGGCCGGATACTCCTTGACCAGCTTGGGCGTCACCTGCTTGCGGTTCAGGCGCTGCTGCAGGTCGTTGAAGGGCCGCACCTCCCCGTCGCGGACCACCAGCAGCTCCCCGTCCAGCACCGCGTCGAAGGCCAGCCGTTCCACCACGTCGGGGAAGGCGGCGCCCACCTCCTCCCCGGTGCGGCTGTACAGGCGGCTCTCGCCCAGGGTGCGGGCGACCACCTGGACCCGGATGCCGTCCCACTTCCACTCCGCCCTATAGGCGGCGGGGTCCAGGCCGGCGATGTCCTCATCCTCCAGCGGCTGGGCCAGCATGGTGGGGCGATAGCCGCCGGTGGCCGCCACGGTGGGCTTGGGGCCGGCACCCGACAGCCAGCCGAACAGGTCCAGGTAGGGGGCGCGCAGGCCGTGCCACAGCTCCTCGATCTCATCCACGCTGGCCTGGACGCCGTTGCCCCCGGCCCATTCCGCCAGGGAGGTCTTGGCCAGGCGGGCGGAGGCGCCGACGCGCAAACTGCCGGTGATCAGCTTCAGCAAGGCATAGCGCCCGTCGCTGTCCAGCGCGTCCAGCCAGCCCTCCAGCAGGGCCGGCACCTCCGACCGCTTGGCACTGGTCAGGCCGTGGACCACCTCCGACAGGGGCGGCGGGGGCGTGTTGGTGCCGGGGCGGGCCGGCCAGATCAGGGCCGCCGTCTCCGCCGTGTCGCCGACGAAGTCATATGACCAGCCATAGAGCACCGGGTCCACCCGGGTCATCACCAGGTTGCGCACGATGGCCGGCTTGGCCGCGCCGAAGGTCAGGCTGCCGGTCAGCGCCGCCAGCGCCCAGCCCCGCTCCGGGTCCGGCGTGGTCTGCCAATAGTCGGTAAGCAGGCGGATCTTGCCGTTGCGGGCTGGCGTGAACACCAGCGCGTCCATCAGGGCGGCGAAGCGGTTCACGTATCCTCCTCCTCGAACCCCACCAGGTGCAGGGGTCGCGCCCGGAAGCCCTGGCCCGTGGCCCAGTGGACCAGCGCCTCCTCCCGCCCGTGGGTGACCCAGACCTCCGGCGCCTGCACGTCCATCAGGGTCTGGCACAGCTCGTCCCAGTCGCAATGGTCGGAGATGACCAGCGGCAGCTCCACGCCCTTCTGCCGGGCCCGCTGCCGCACCCGCATCCAGCCCGAGGCATAGGCCACCACCGGGTCGGGCATCCGGCGGCTCCACTTGTCCTGGACGGCGGAGGGGGTGGAGAGGACGATCTGGCCCTTGAGGTCCTCCTTCGACGCGCCAGTGGCGGGGCGCAGCTCGCCCAAGGGCACGCCGTGCCGCTCATACAGCTCGCACAGGGGGATCAGGGCGCCGTGCAGCCAGAGGGGCCTGTCCCACCCGGCCTCCCGCAGCAGGGCGATGACCCGCTGCGCCTTGCCCAGGGCATAGGCGCCGACGATGTGGGAGCGGTCGGGGTACAGGGCGACGGAGTGGAGCAGCTTCGCCACCTCGTCCTCCGCCGGCGGGTGGCGGAAGACGGGCAGCCCGAAGGTGGCCTCCGTCACGAAGGCGTCGCAGGGCACCGGCTCGAACGGGGCGCAGGTGGGATCACGGCGGCGCTTGTAGTCGCCGGACACGACGACCCGGCTGCCCCGCCACTCCACCACCACCTGGGCGCTGCCCAGCACATGGCCGGCGGGGACCAGGGTGACCGTCACCTCCCCCACCGTCAGGGGCCGGCCGTAGGGCAAGGGCTGCTTGTGGGTTCCGCTCCCCTCCCCCAGCCGGCTTTCCATGATGGCCAGGGTCTCCGGCGTGGCCAGCACGTGGGTGTGGCCGCCGCGGGCGTGGTCGCTGTGGCCGTGGGTGATGACGGCGCGGTCCACGCCGCGGACCGGGTCGATGTGGAAGCCCCCGGGCTCCACCCACAGCCCACCCCCGCGCTCCACGGCGCAGGGGTAGACCCAGGTTTCCGGCAAGGGGGCTTTCAGGGCGGGGGCTGCGAGGTCGGTCATGCTTCCCAGGATATGGTTCCTGGAGGCAACGCGACCAGCCGTCAGCCGGGTCCCGTCGTCAGCCTCCCGCGGGCGGCGCGATACCCGGAACGGGGATGCTGGCGCTCACCCCCGGCCCCAGGGGAAGGTCCAGCAGGTACCAGACGCTGAACAGGGCGGTGGAGCTGATGCCGAACCAGACCGAGTAGGGCAGCATGGTGGCCACCAGCGAGCCGATGCCGAAGCTGGGCACATAGCGCTGGCACATGATCAGGATCAGCGGGAAGTAGGGCAGCAGCGGGGTGATCGGGTTGGTGAAGGCGTCACCCACACGATAGGCGGCCTGGGTCGCCTCCGGGCTGATGCCGACGCCCATCAGCATGGGCACCATCACGGGGGCCAGGATGGCCCACTTGGCCGACGCGCTGCCGATCAGGATGTTGATCATGGAGCCGACGAGGATAAGCGCCAGCAGCAGCGGCAGCCCGTCGATCCCCGCGGCGCGCAGGAAGGCGGCGCCGTTGATGGCCAGGATGGTGCCCAGGTTGGACCAGCCGAACAGGGCGATGAAGATGGAGGCGGCGAAGGCCAGAACCAGGTAGCCGCCCATGTCCGACATGCTCTTGCCCATCATGCCCACCACGTCCTTGTCGGACCGGATGGTGCGGGCGCCGACGCCATAGGCGATGCCGCAGAGCAGGAAGACGACGAACAGCAGGGTGACGATGCTGCCGAAGAAGGGCGCCAGCGGGTTGTTGGCGTTCTTCGGGTCGCGCAGGACGCCATCCTCCGGCAGCACCAGCCACAGGATCACGGCGACGCTGGCCAGCACCACCAGACCCGCCGCCCTCAGGCCACGACGCTCCAGCGCCTTCTGCTCGGCCGTGGGCTCATCCACCGCGCCTCCGGGGATGTCGGTCCCCAGGGGGGCGGAGGCCCAGAGGCGGGGCTCGATGATGCGGTCGGTGACGATGGCGCCCACGATGGTGAACAGGGGAACGAAGGCCATCATCAGGAAATAGTTGGCCGTGGGGGCCACCACGTAATTCGGGTCATAGAGCTGGGCCGCCGCGGTGCTGATGCCGCCCAGCAGCGGGTCCAGGCTGGTGACCAGCAGGTTGGCGCTGAACCCGCCGGCCACGCCGGCGAAGGCCGCGGCCAGGCCCGCGATGGGGTGGCGGCCGATGGAATGGAACAGGGCCGCGGCCAGGGGCGTGAGCACCACATAGCCGGCGTCCGCCGCCAGGCTGGCCTGGACGCCGGCGAAGACCACCGTCAGGGTCAGCAGGCGCGACGGCACGGCGCGCACCAGGGCCGCCAGGCTGACGCCGATCAGGCCCGCCCGCTCCGCCACGCCCACGCCCAGCATGACCACCAGCACCACGCCCAGCGGGTGGAAGCTGGTGAAGATGGTCGGCAGCTCCGTGAAGAAGCGCCGGATGTTGGCCGGGTCCGCCAGGCTGACGGCGGTGATCTCCTTGCCCGTGCCCGGGTGGACGGCGCTGGTGCCCAGGGAGGCGAAGAGCAGCGACAGCATCACCACGATGGCGATGGCGATCAGGAACAGGGTGGCCGGGTCCGGCAACCGGTTACCCGCCCGCTCGATCCCGGCAAGGATACGCTCGCCGAAGCCCTGACTTGTCCCCATTCCCAAACCCCCGCCCGTTGTTCGTATCGTTCCTGATGGAACCGTTGCGCCCTTCGTGCCAAGGCGGACGCCGCTTGGCAAGGGCCGGTCTGATCCAGGGTGCGATCACCCTACCCGACCTGTGGGTTGCGCCCGCCCCGCGGCACGGGCATTCTCGCGCCCGATCCCCGGGAGAGACAGGCCATGCACGACTTCCTTTCCATCCATCCGGCCGTCGCGGCGGCGCTGCGGGCGAACCAGCCGGTGGTGGCGCTGGAATCGACCTTGATCAGCCACGGCCTGCCCCACCCCGCCAATGTGGAGACGGCGCTGGCGCTGGAAGCGGCCGTGCGGGCGGCCGGGGCCCTGCCGGCCACCGTGGCCGTGCTGGACGGGCGCATCCGCGTCGGCCTGGAGGCGGAGGATCTGGAGCGGCTGGCCCAGCCGGGGGTGCGCAAGGTCAGCCGCCGCGACCTGCCCCTGGTGCTTGCCAGCGGCGCCGACGGGGCCACGACGGTGGCCGCCACCATGATCGCCGCGGAACTGGCCGGCATCTCCGTCTTCGCCACGGGCGGCATCGGCGGGGTGCACCGGGGTGTGGAGACGACCCTGGACATCTCCGCCGACCTGGAGGAGCTGTCACAGACCGACGTGGCCGTGGTCTGCGCCGGGGCCAAGGCCATCCTGGATTTGCAGAAGACCCTGGAATATCTGGAGACCAAGGGCGTGCCGGTGATCGGCTTCGGCACCGACCGTTTCCCCGCCTTCTATACCGCCAGCCTGCCGCTGCCCGTGGACGGGCGGGTGGACAGCGCCGACGACGCGGCCCGCATGCTGCGCGCCAAGTGGCAGTTGGGCCTGAAGGGCGGCGTGGTCATCGGCGTGCCCATCCCGGAGGAAGCCGCCCTGGACGCCGAGGCGGTGGAAGCCGCCATCCGCCAGGCGGTGGATGAGGCCGAGAACCAGGGCGTGCGCGGCAAGGAGCTGACGCCCTTCCTGCTGAAGCGGCTGGAGGAACTGACCGGCGGCGCCAGCCTGGCCGCCAACCGGGCCCTGCTGCTGAACAACGCCCGCGTGGCGGGGCAGATCGCCGTGGCCTATGCCCGCCAGAAGGCGGAGATGGCCCTGCCGAGGAAGGTCACCGCCCCGAACAAGCGCCCGCCGGGGTACTGAGCGGCGCAGGGCATCGTAGGTCGGGGTGACCACCGGGAACCCCGACATTCACGAGCGCCGTTGGTCGTCGGGGTTCGCATGCGCTCACCCCGACCTAGGGTCAGCCCCCCACCGTCGTGGTCAGCGTCTGGTCGCCGCGGCGGATGCTGATGGTCCAACGGCGCGCGCCCTCCCGCAGGGTGGACAGCAGGTCCTGCACCCGGCCGATCTCCGTGTCGTTCACCCGCAACACGATGTCCCCCGGCCGGAAGCCGAGGGAGGCGGCGGGGGTGCCGCGCTGGACATTCAGGATCACCACCCCCTCCCCCGCCCCGTTGAAGCGGATTTCCTCCACCAGGGCCGGGTTCAGGTTCGCCACCTCTGCCCCGCTCAAGGGCGTGCGGCCGGGGATCGTGGTCTGCTGGCGGGGCGGGTCCTCCGGCGGGCCGATCAGCCGCAGGGAAAGCTGCTGCTCCCGCCCCTGGCGCAGCACGGTCAGGCTGGCCGTGCCGCCGATGGGCAGGGTCGCCACCCGGTAGCGCAGGCTGTCAGGGTCGTCCACCGGGCGGCCATTCACCGCCGTCACCACGTCGCCCACCCGCAGGCCCGCCTGGGCCGCGGGGCCGCCTGGCTTCACTTGGTTGACCAGCACGCCTGCCGGGCGGGTCAGGCCCAGGCTGTTGGCGATGTCGCCCGTCACCGTCTGCCCGGCCGCGCCGATCCAGGGCCGCACCAGCTTGCCGCCGGTACCCGCCGCCTCGATCACCGTGCGGACCATGTTGGCGGGGATGGCGAAGCCGATTCCGATGCTGCCGCCGGAGCGGCTGAAGATGGCGGTGTTGATGCCCACCAGCCGCCCGTCCATGGCGACAAGCGCCCCGCCTGAATTGCCGGGGTTGATGGCGGCATCCGTCTGGATGAAGAAATTGTAGTCGGAGATGCCCACCGCCGTGCGCGCCACGGCGCTGACGATACCGCTGGTGACGGTCTGGCCCACGCCGAACGGGTTGCCGATGGCCAGCACCAGGTCGCCCACCTGCATGTCGTCCGAATCGTGGAACTCCAGGAAGGGCAGCCGCTCCCGGCCCGGGTCGATGCGTAGGACCGCCAGGTCCACCCGGTCGTCGGTGCTGACCAGCTTGGCCGGGAACTCCCGCCGGTCGGCCAGGACCACGGTGATCTCGTCCGCGTCCTTGATCACGTGGGCATTGGTGACGATCAGCCCGTCCGCCGCCAGGATGACGCCGGAACCCAGGGACTGCTCCACCCGCTCCCGCGGGATGCCGCCGGTCACGTCGCCGAAGAACCGACGGAACAGCGGGTCCTCCAGCAGGGGGGAGACGCGCTGCTGCACCACCCGCCGGCTGTAGATGTTCACCACGGCCGGTGCCGCCCGCTTCACCAGGGGGGCGTAGGACAGGGTGATCTGCTCCCGGCTGTCCGGCACGGTGCGCTGGGCCGAAGCCGGGGCGGCGGGCAGGATGAGGAGCGCCAGGGCAAGCGCGGCGGGGAGGGTCGGGCGACGGATCAGCATGGTGGGATCGGGCATCGACGACGGCGGGGGAGGATCAACGGCAGCCGGCCTGGCAGGCCTGCAACTCCGCCTGGCAAGTGCGGCCCATGCCATAGGTGGTGTTGCCGTCCTGGGCGGAGCGCTGGTCGCCGCAGATATCGTTCTGCCGCGCGCACTGCGCAAGGCAGGCCTTGCGGGGGTCCAGCACCCGCTCCTGCCCTTCCCGCTTGGCAGGTGGCGCCATGCAGCCGGCGAGCATCAGTAGGGCGAGGGAGGCGGCAAAGGCTTTCATGGCGGACATCCGGGTTGCGGGCGTGGCGGGCATCCTATCCCCCCGGCCCGGCAAGGCAAGGCGGCAATCGACCGGAACCCACACGCCCCCTTCCGGGTTGCATGCCGTGACGCAATTGACGGAGAGCGACGGCGATGACAGAGACAGGCGGTTCGGACTGGTACTACATGGTGGCCATCGTCCTGGGGCCCATCCTGTTCATCGCGGTGATGGCCTATGCCGTCATGCGCTCGGCCAAGGGACGCAAAGGCCGTTCCGCCCCGCCCGGCGGGACCCCGGCCCCGGACCCGCGGGAGGCCGGCTCCAACACGGTCACGCCACGGGAGCGCTGATCCCCGCCAGCATTCACCGACATAGCCGAAGCCCTTCCGCCACCCAGGCGAGAGGGCGTATGTGATTTCACAATCCCGCTTTTCCTAATTGCGTAGTCCGCACTAGAAAGAGAAACGGCGGGCCGGGGATTGGCCCCGAACCCGCCGCATAAGGGAGAACTGGCATGACGCAAATGCCGTTTCTCCTGGTGTTCCGGCTCCCGGTGTGGCGCCGGCGTGTGATCCACGTCGTCATCACCCTGGGCCGGGCCTAGGAGCCGGGCGGGTCGGGTCTAGACCCCCGGCCCGCCTTGCCCTGCAAAGATAGGCTGAAACACCGGCCTGTGCAAACCCTTCACACTGGCCCAAACGGAAACCGCGCCCGCGGCGGGTGCCGGGGCGCGGTCCGTTACCTCAGGAGGTTCGGTGGATGCCTCAGGCCTCCTCCGACTCCTCCTTCACCTCGACCGGGCCGCTGTCCTGGCCCTTGGCCGTGACATCGCGGTCCACCAGCTCGATGATGCCCATGGGGGCGGCGTCGCCGTAGCGGAAGCCGGCCTTCAGGACGCGGGTGTAGCCGCCGGGACGGCCCTTGTAGCGCTCAGCCAGGGTGGTGAACAGCTTGTCCACCATGGCGTGGTCCCGCAGCTCGGCATAGGCGAGGCGCTTGTTGGCGATGCCGCCCTTCTTGCCGAGGGTGATCAGCTTCTCGACGATCGGCCGCAGGTCCTTGGCCTTCGGCAGGGTCGTCTTGATCTGCTCATGCTTGATCAGCGCGTTGGCCATGTTGGAGAACATGGCCAGGCGGTGGGAGGTGGTGCGATTGAACTTGCGACCGGCGTAACCGTGACGCATGGCGTTGCTCCTTCATGGCTTGGCCCCCCGTGGGGAGCCGATGGTATTCCCCGCACGCCCTGTCGGGCCGGTACGGCGGGGGTGGGCTGGATGCCCGGGGTAAGC
Source organism: Aerophototrophica crusticola (assembly GCF_012913305.1). Taxonomy (NCBI): domain Bacteria; kingdom Pseudomonadati; phylum Pseudomonadota; class Alphaproteobacteria; order Rhodospirillales; family Rhodospirillaceae; genus Aerophototrophica; species Aerophototrophica crusticola. The sequence continues at coordinate 2,345,671 of NZ_CP051775.1, forward strand.
GGGTGACCTGGGTGTCGGGCTTCGCTTCGCTCAGCGCCGACCTACCGCAATGACGCCGTAGGTCGGTGCCGAGGCAGGGCCGAGGCCCGACGGCACGGGTGCTCAGTACGGCTCCTCGAGGCGCTTCGCCAGCTCCTCGATGTTCTCCGGCGGCCAGTTCGGAATCTCCATCCCGAGGTGCAGGCCCATCTGCGCCAGCACTTCCTTGATCTCGTTCAAGGACTTGCGGCCGAAGTTCGGGGTACGGAGCATCTCCGCCTCCGTCTTCTGCACCAGGTCGCCGATATAGACGATGTTGTCGTTCTTCAGGCAGTTGGCGGAACGGACGGACAGCTCCAGCTCGTCCACCTTGCGCAGCAGGTTCTTGTTGAAGGGGATCTCGTCCGCCTTCGTCTCCGCGACCGCGGCCTGCGGCTCCTCGAAGTTGATGAACATCTGCAGCTGGTCCTGCAGGATGCGGGCGGCGATGGCCACCGCGTCCTCCGGGGTGACCGCGCCGTTGGTCTCCACGTTCAGGGACAGCTTGTCATAGTCGGTGGTCTGGCCGACGCGGGTGTTCTCCACCTTGTAGGCGACCTTGCGCACCGGGCTGTAGATGGCGTCCACCGGGATAAGGCCGATGGGGGCATCCTCGGGCCGGTTCTGGCTGGCCGGGACGTAGCCCTTCCCGCTATGGACCGTCAGCTCCATGTTCAGCCGAGCGCCGGCGTCCAGGGTGCAGATCAGGTGGTCGGGGTCCAGAACCTCGATGTCGGCGCCGGTTTCGATCATGCCGGCGGTGACCTCGCAGGGGCCCTCGGCGCGCAGCCGCATGCGGCGCGGGCCCTCGGCCCCCATCTTCAGCGCCATCGCCTTGATGTTCAGGACGATGTCGGTCACGTCCTCACGGACGCCGGGGATGGAGGAGAATTCGTGCAGCACGCCGTCGATGTGGATGGCGGTGACGGCGGCACCCTGCAGGGAGGACAGCAGCACGCGGCGCAGGGCGTTGCCGAGCGTCAGGCCGAAGCCGCGCTCCAACGGGCCGGCGACGATGGTCGCCTCACGCCGCGAATTGTCGCCGGGAGTGATGTCGAGCTTGTTGGGCTTCTCGAGCGCCTGCCAGTTCTTCTGGATCAAGGAAGTAGCCTCTTGCCATCGGGTCAAAGATCACACCGGCCCCCACTCCACCCCAATGCTGGGCTGCCGCGATGGCGGGCGGCAGCCTGTCCCGGGGTGGCGGGGAACCGGTGTGGGTTCTGTCTTGCCCAGTACCAGGTTTCCTGGACCTGGGCAAACCGCGCCGACTGGCGCGGCGGCGGCACGTGCCGCCGGGCGAGGCCCCGGAGGGCCTCGCCGTTGTCAATGAAGCAGGATCAGACGCGACGCTTCTTCGGCGGGCGGACGCCGTTGTGCGGGATCGGCGTCACGTCGCGGATGGAGGTGATCTGGAAGCCGACGGCCTGCAGGGCGCGCAGCGCGGACTCGCGCCCCGAACCCGGGCCCTTCACCTCAACCTCCAGGGTCTTCATCCCGTGCTCCTGGGCCTTGCGGCCCGCGTCCTCGGCCGCGACCTGGGCGGCGTAGGGCGTGGACTTGCGGGAGCCCTTGAAGCCCATGGTCCCGGAGGACGACCAGGCAATGGTGTTGCCCTGGGCGTCCGTGATCGTGATCATGGTGTTGTTGAAGGTGGCGTTCACGTGGGCGACGCCGGCGGTGATGTTCTTGCGCTCGCGGCGACGCAGGCGCGCGGCGTTGGCGTTCGGCTTGGCCATGGTCGGGTCCCTACCTTACTTCTTCTTGCCGGCAATCGGCTTGGCGGGACCCTTGCGGGTGCGCGCGTTGGTGTGGGTGCGCTGGCCGCGCACCGGCAGGTTCCGGCGGTGACGCAGGCCGCGGTAGCAGGCCATGTCCATGAGCCGCTTGATGTTCATGGCGACTTGGCGACGCAGGTCACCCTCGACGCGGTAGTCGGCGTCGATGACCTCACGGATGCGCAGGACCTCTTCGTCGGTCAACTGGTGCACCCGGCGCTCGGTCGGGATGCCGACCTTGGCGCAGATGTCCTTGGCGAACTTCGGCCCGATGCCGTGGATGTACTGAAGGGCGATCTCCACCCGCTTCGCGGTGGGGATATTGACGCCAGCGATACGCGCCACGCGTTCTCTCCATGTCATGCCCGCCGGGATGTCCCGGACGGTGCGATCTTCGTCCACGCCCTGCCTGCCGGTCCCGGCTCCCGTGGCGGGGAGGTCGGGCGGCTTCAGGGCATCTCATCCGAAGAAATCCTGGTACTGGTACCGGATCTCCAAATGCATGTACGACCGCAGCCGCCCCATGCGCCTGAGCACCTGGGAGACCGAGGCCGGACCTGCTCAACCCCTTCCGGGATCAAGGGCGCGGAGTATAGCCACGCGCGCCCCGGCGTCAAGGCCGAACCTCATGCGCGTGCCCCAAAGCAGAAGGGCCGGCCCAACCGGACCGGCCCTTCCATCCACTTACGTCCGGAAGGCGTCAGGCCTTCAGGATCGCCTCGATCTGGCTGGTGACCTCATCAATCTCCGCCATGCCGTCCACCTGCTTCAGCACACCCCGGCCCGCATAATAGGGCAGGATCGGTGCCGTCTGCTTATGGTAGGCGTCCAGGCGCTTGGTCACCGTCTCGGCATTGTCGTCGGCGCGACGGCTGAACTCCGTGCTGCCGCAATTGTCGCAGACGCCATCCTTGGCCGGGCGCTTGAACGTCTCATGATAGCCGGCGCCGCACTTGGCGCAGGTGAAGCGGCCGGTGATGCGCTCCGTCAGGGCGGCGTCGTCCACCTTCATCTCGATGACGTGGTCGAGCTTAAGGCCCTTCTGCTCCAGCATCCGGTCCAGCGCCTCCGCCTGCACCACGGTGCGGGGGAAACCGTCCAGGATGAAGCCGGGCTTGCAGTCCGGCTCATCGATCCGGTTGGAGATCATCTCGATCATGACCTCGTCGGGCACGAGCTGCCCGGCCTTCATGATCGCGTCGGCCTTCTGGCCCAGGGGGCTGCCCCCCTTCACCAGGGCGCGCAGCATGTCACCGGTGGACAGCTGCACCATGCCATAGGCCTTCTCCAGCCGCTGCGCCTGGGTGCCCTTACCCGCGCCTGGCGGCCCCAACAGGATCAAGTTCATCCGCGTCTCCCCCGTAGCTTGGCCTTCTTGATAAGCCCTTCATACTGGTGCGCCAAGAGGTGCGAGTGTATCTGCGCCACTGTGTCCATGGTCACGGTGACCATGATCAGCAGCGACGTGCCACCAAAGTAGAAGAGCGCCCCGTACTCCGCGATGAGGAACTCGGGCAAAAGGCAGACCACGGTGAGGTAGGCGGCGCCGATCACGGTCAGCCGCGTAAGCACAAAGTCCAAGTAGTCGGCGGTGTTCTTGCCTGGGCGGATGCCCGGGATGAAGCCGCCATACTTCTTCAGGTTGTCGGCCGTCTCCGTCGGGTTGAAGACGATGGCCGTGTAGAAGAAGCAGAAGAAGATGATCAGGGCCGCGTACAGGATCATGTACAGCGGCGTGCCGTGGGCCAGGTAGCTGCTGATGGTGGTCAGCCATTCCGGCCCGCCCTGGCCGGAGAAGTTCACCATCGTCAACGGCAGCAACAGAAGCGAGCTGGCGAAGATCGGCGGGATCACGCCTGACGTGTTCAGCTTCAGCGGCAGGTGCGACGCCTCGCCGCCGAACTGCCGGTTGCCGACCTGGCGCTTCGGGTACTGCACGATCAGCCGGCGCTGGGCGCGCTCAAAGAACACGATGAAGAAGATGATGCCGATGGCCATCACAATCAGCAGGATGATGAACCAGGTGCTCATGGCCCCGGTGCGGCCAAGCTCCAGGATCTGGGCAATGGCCTTCGGGAACGCCGCCACGATGCCGGCGAAGATGATCAACGAGATGCCGTTGCCCACGCCCCGGGCGGTGATCTGCTCACCCAGCCACATCAGGAACATGGTGCCGCCAACCATGGTGATGACCGTGCTGATCCGGAAGAACCAGCCGGGCTCGATCACCACCCCTCCCCCTTGCGCGTTCATGCCCTCCAGCCCGATGGCGAGGCCGTAGGACTGCACCAGGGCGAGGGCGACGGTCAGGTAGCGGGTGTACTGGTTCAGCCGCTTGCGGCCAGACTCGCCTTCCTTCTTCAGCGTCTCCAGCGTCGGCGAGACAGCCGTCATCAGCTGGATGATGATGGACGCTGAGATGTACGGCATGATGTTGAGCGCGAAGATGCTCATGCGCTCGACCGCGCCGCCGGCCAGCATGTTGAACATGCCCAGGATGCCGCCCGAGCTGCCGGCGAAGATCTGCGCGAAAGCCGCGCCGTCGATGCCGGGGAGCGGGATATAGGTGCCAAGCCGATAAACGATAAGCGCACCCAGGGTGAACCAGATGCGCTTCTTGAGTTCCGTTGCCTTCGCGAAGGCGCCGAAATTGATGTTTGCGGCAAGCTGCTCGGCGGCTGATGCCATGGCCGGTAATCCTTGGTCGCCTAACGGCGTTCGTCGTGCGTGAAAAGGGACAAACCAAATAAGGGGAGGCCGGCGCCTGAGGACAAGCGCCGGCCCCGAAAACTACCGCTTACTCGGCGGCGGCCGCGTCGGCCTTCGGCGCGGTCACGGTGACCTTGCCGCCGGCCTTCTCCACCGCCGCGATGGCGGCGGCGGAAGCGCCGGCCACCTCGAAGGTGAGGGCGGCGCTGATCTCGCCCTTGTTCAGCAGGCGGACGCCGTCACGGGAAGCGCGCACCAGGCGGGCGTTGACCAGAACCTCGGCGGTGATCACCTCGGTGATCCCCAGGCGACCATCGTCGATGGCCTTCTGGATGGAACCGACATTGATGACCGCGTAGTCCTTGGCGAACTGCACGTTGGAGAAGCCGCGCTTCGGCAGGCGCCGATGCAGCGGCATCTGGCCGCCCTCGAAGCCCTTGATGGAGACGCCGGAACGGGACTTCTGGCCCTTCACGCCACGGCCACCGGTCTTGCCCTTGCCGGACCCGATGCCGCGACCGACCCGGGTCCGCGACTTGCGGGCGCCGGGATTGTCACTGAGCTGGTTGAGCTTCATGGTCTTGATCCTTCAAGCCGTATCGGGCCGGCCCCCTCAGGAGGCCGACTCGACGCGCACGAGGTGCTGAACCTTGGCGATCATGCCACGCACGGCCGGGGTATCCTCCAGCTCGCGCGTCCGGTTCAGCTTGTTGAGGCCCAGGCCGATCAGCGTCTCACGCTGGTCGTGGCGGCGGCCGATGGGGCTGCCGATCTGGGTGACGACGACGGTCTTCTTCTCGGCCATCACGCAGCCTCCTTGCCCTCACCGGCGGCGGTCTCCCGCTTGCCGAGGATGTCGCTCACGCGACGGCCGCGGCGGGCGGCGACGGCGCGCGGGCTGACGCACTTCTGCAGGGCGTCAAAGGTCGCCTTGATCATGTTGTGCGGGTTGGAGGTGCCGACCGACTTGGTCACCACGTCCGCCACGCCCAACGCCTCGAAGATGGCGCGCATCGGGCCGCCGGCGATGATGCCGGTACCCGCCGGGGCCGCACGGAGCAGCACCCGCCCGGCGCCGAAGTGGCCGTGCACGTCGTGGTGCAGCGTCCGGCCCTCGCGCAGGGGCACGCGGATCATGGAGCGCTTGGCCTGGTCGGTGGCCTTGCGGATGGCCTCCGGGACCTCGCGGGCCTTGCCGGCGCCGACGCCGACGCGGCCCTTGGCGTCACCCACCACGACCAGGGCGGCGAAGCCGAAGCGACGGCCACCCTTCACCACCTTGGCGACGCGGTTGATGCCGACCAGCTTCTCTACCAGGTCGTCGCCTTCCCGGTCCTCACGCCGATCGCGGTTATCACCCCGGTCGCGGCGTTCGCCGCGGTCCCGGTTGCGACGCTCACCCTCACCGCCGGCGCCGCTGTTCTCATTACGAGCCATGGTACACCCCTTAGAACTGCAGGCCGGCTTCACGCGCGGCGTCGGCCAAGGCCTTCACGCGGCCGTGGAACAGGTACTGGCCGCGGTCGAACACGACCGAGGTCACGCCCTTGCCCACCGCGCGCTCGGCGATCAGCTTGCCGACCGCCTTCGCCGCCTCGATGTCGGCCCCGGTCTTCAGGGCCTCGCGGAGGTCCTTCTCGAGGGTCGAGGCAGCGGCCAGGGTGTGCCCGGCCGCGTCGTCGATGATCTGCGCATAGATGTGCTGGGAGGACCGGAAGACCGACAGGCGGGGACGACCGCTGCCGAACTTCCGGATCCGGGTACGAACGCGCTGCTTGCGCCTCGCGTTGAGATCCTTCTGCTTGCTCATGGTCGCCTGCCTTACTTCTTCTTGCCTTCTTTGCGGACGATCACCTCGTTCTCGTACTTCACGCCCTTGCCCTTGTAGGGCTCGGGACCGCGGTACGCGCGGATCTCCGCGGCCACCTGGCCGACCTTCTGCTTGTCGAAGCCGCTGACCGAGATGCTGGTCGGCTTGTCGCACTTGATCGTGATGCCCGAGGGGATCGGGTACTTCACGTCATGGCTGAAGCCGAGGTTCAGCACCAGGTCATTGCCCTGGACCATCGCCTTGTAGCCGACGCCGTTGATCTCGAGGTTCTTGGTGAACCCCTTGTCAACGCCGGTGACCAGGTTGAAGACGTTGGTCCGGGCCGTGGCCCAGTTCTCACGGGCAAGCTTGCCCTCGTTGCGCGGCTTCACGACGACCTTGCCGTCCTGGAGCTCGGCCGCGATGTCCTCGATGAGGGTCAGGCTGAGCTGGCCCAGCTTGCCCTTGGCGGTGAGGGTCTGGCCGGTGACCTGGACGGTCACCCCGGCCGGGACCGGCACCGGATGCTTTCCGATACGCGACATGGCCGTGCTCCTTAGAACACCTTGCAGAGGACCTCGCCGCCGACATTGGCAGCGCGGGCCTCAGTGTCCGACATGACGCCGCGGGGCGTCGACAGGATCGCGATGCCGAGGCCGTTGTAGACCCGCGGCAGGTCGGCGATCTTCGAATAGATCCGGCGGCCCGGCTTGGAGACCCGGTGGATCTCCTTAATCACCGGCTCACCCTCGTGGTACTTCAGCTCGATGCGCAGGTTGCGCACACCGGGGCGGACGTCCTCGAGGTCGTAACCGCGGATGTAGCCTTCACGCTTCAGCACTTCCAGCACGTTGGTGCGGAGCTTGGACGCCGGGCTCAGGACGACCGATTGACGGGCTTTCTGACCGTTACGGATACGGGTCAGCATATCGCCCAGGGGATCGCTCAGGTTCATACCCGACCCTCCTTACCAGCTGGACTTGGTCATGCCGGGGATCTGGCCGTTGCTGGCCAGGTCACGCAGCGTGACGCGCGAGAGACGGAACTTGCGGTAGTAGGCGCGGGGGCGCCCCGTCATCTCGCACCGGTTCCGGATACGGACCTTGCTGCCATTGCGGGGCAGTTCGGCCAGCTTGAGGACAGCCTGGAAACGCTCCTCGGGCGGCAGCGTGCGGTTCCGCACGATCGCCTTCAGCTTCGCCCGCTTCTCAGCCTGCTGCGCGGACATCTGAGTCCGGCGCTTGTTCTTCTCGACGGCGCTCTTCTTAGCCATGATCGGTTCCCGCCCCTCAGCCGACGAACGGCATTTCGAAGTGCTTCAAGAGGGCCTTGGCCTCCTTGTCGCTCTTCGCGGTGGTCACGAAGATGATGTCCATCCCCCGGATCTCGTCGATCTTGTCGTAATCGATCTCCGGGAAGATGATCTGCTCCTTCAGACCCATGGCGTAGTTCCCACGGCCATCGAAGCTGTTGCCCGGGATGCCACGGAAGTCGCGGACGCGGGGCAGCGCGATAGTGACCAGGCGGTCCAGGAACTCGTACATGCGTTCGCGGCGCAGGGTCACCTTGCAGCCGATCGGCATGCCCTCACGCAGCTTGAACTGCGCGATGGACTTGCGGGCCTTCGTGACCACGGGCTTCTGGCCGGTGATGGCGGTCAGCTCGGCGACGGCGGCATTGATCTTCTTGCCGTCGCCGGCGGCTTCGCCGACGCCCATGTTGATGACGATCTTTTCCAGGCGCGGCACCTGCATGTCGTTGGCGTAGTTGAACTCCGCCTTCATCTTGCCGCGGATCTCGGCGTCGTAACGCTCTTTCAGTCGGGCAGCCATGGAGGGCCTCACCTGTCGATCACTTCGCCGGACGCCTTGGCAAACCGCACCTTGCGGCCGTCCTCGAGCGTCTTGAAGCCGACGCGGGTCGGCTTGTTGGTCTTCGGGTCGATGTGCGCCACGTTGGACACGTGCAGCGCAGCCTCGATCTCCACGATGCCGCCCTGCTGCATCGGCGTCTGGCGCTGGTGCTTCTTCACCAGGTTGACGCCCCGGACCTTCACCCGGTTGGCCTCAGGGAACACCTCGATGACCTCGCCCGTCTTGCCCTTGTCCTTGCCGGCGATGACGATGACGCGGTCATTCTTCTTGATCTTCGCAGCCATCAGAGCACCTCCGGCGCCAGCGAGATGATCTTCATGAACTTCTTGCCGCGCAGCTCACGGGTCACCGGCCCGAAGATGCGGGTACCGATCGGCTCGCCCTGCTTGTTGATCAGCACGGCGGCGTTGCGGTCGAAGCGGATGATGGAGCCGTCCTCACGACGGATCTCCTTGGCGGTGCGGACGATGACGGCGCGATGCACGTCACCCTTCTTCACGCGGCCCCGCGGAATGGCCTCCTTGATCGAGACGACGATGACGTCGCCGATCGTGGCGAACTTCCGCATGGAGCCGCCCAGCACCTTGATGCACTGCACCCGGCGCGCGCCGCTGTTGTCCGCGACCTCCAGGTTGGTTTGCATCTGGATCATGGGATGCGTTCCTTATTCAGCGGATGCAGCCGGAGCGGCTGCTTCGATGACGACAGTCCAGCGCTTCCGCTTCGAGATCGGACGGCACTCCTCGATCTGGACAGTGTCCCCGATCTTGAAAGTGTTGTTCTCGTCGTGGGCAGCGTACTTCTTGGACTGCTTGATGAACTTCTTATAGACGGGGTGCATGACGCGGCGCTCGACCAAGACGGTGACCGTCTTGTCTTCCTTGTCACTCACCACCGTGCCCTGCAGGATGCGACGGGGCATCTGACTCCCCCACTCAGGACGCGGGCGAAGCGGTCGCCCGCTCGCCCAGGATGGTCTTGATGCGGGCGATGTCGCGCCGCACCTCACGGACCCGCGCCGTGTTCTCCAGCTGGCCGGAGGCCTTCTGGAAACGCAGGTTGAACTGCTCCTTCTTGAGCTGGAGGAGCTGATCGTTCAGCTCGTCCACGCTCTTCACGCGAAGGTCGGTAGCCTTCGTCATGCCTCACCCCCTTCACCCAGACGGGTGACCATGCGCGTCTTGATCGGCAGCTTGGCAGCCGCCAGCTCGAAGGCGCGGGTGGCCAGCTCGGCCGGGACGCCATCGACCTCGAACATGATGCGACCGGGCGCCACGCGGGCCGCCCAGAATTCCGGCGAGCCCTTACCGGAGCCCATGCGGACCTCGGCCGGCTTGCTGGAGACCGGCAGGTCCGGGAAAATCCGGATCCAGACGCGGCCCTGGCGCTTCAGGTGGCGGGTGATGGCGCGACGGGCAGACTCGATCTGACGCGCGGTGATGCGCATCGGCTCCAGCGCCTTCAGGCCGAAGGCGCCGAAATTCAGGTCGGTGCCGCCCTTGGAGGCGCCGTGGATACGGCCCTTGTGCGCCTTGCGATACTTGGTTCGCTTCGGACTCAGCATGGCTAATTGCCTTCTCTATCCCTGCTAGTATCCGGCGGATGTCAGCGGACCGGCGCCTGGTCCCCGGCGCGCTTGTCCTGCGCCATGGGGTCGTGCGCCAGGATCTCGCCCTTGAACACCCACACCTTCACGCCGCAGGTGCCGTAGGTGGTCTTGGCGGTGGCCGTGCCGTAGTCGATGTCCGCACGCAGCGTGTGCAGCGGAACCCGGCCCTCACGGTACCACTCGAGCCGCGCGATCTCAGCGCCACCCAGGCGGCCGCCGCAGTTGATGCGGATGCCCTGGGCGCCGAGGCGCATCGCGGACTGCACGGCGCGCTTCATGGCGCGCCGGAAGGCCACGCGGCGCTCCAGCTGGCTGGCGATGTTCTCGGCGATCAGGCGGGCGTCCAGCTCCGGCTTGCGGATCTCGACGATGTTGAGGTTGACCTCACCACCCGCCATCTTGCCCAGCTCGCCGCGGAGCTTCTCGATGTCGGCGCCCTTCTTGCCGATCACCACGCCCGGGCGGGCGGTGTGGATCGTCACGCGGGCCTTCTTCGCCGGACGCTCGATCACCACGCGGGACACGCCGGCCGCCTGCAGCTTGCCGTGCAGGTACTTGCGCAGCTTCAGGTCCTTGTGCAGCAGGTCCGCATAGTCCTTGCCAGCGAACCAGCGGCTGTCCCAGGTCCGGTTGATGCCCAGGCGCAGGCCGATCGGATTGACTTTCTGACCCATTACTCCGCGGCCTCCCCGGCCTGTTCCTCAGCGCGCTCGCGCACGATCACCGTGAGGTTGCTGAACAGCTTCTCGACGCGGGCGCCACGGCCGCGGGCGCGGGCGTGGAAACGCTTCATCGTGAGGGCCTTGCCCACGCTGGCATGGCTGACGACCAGGCGGTCGACGTCCAGCTGGTGGTTGTTCTCGGCGTTGGCGATCGCGGACTGCAGCACCTTCTTCACTTCGCCGGCGACGCGGCGGCGGGAGAATGTGAGCAACGCGAGGGCTTCACCAGCGGTCTTTCCGCGGATCAGCTGCGCAACCAGGTTCAGCTTGCGCGGCGTCGAGCGGATCATCCCGCCGAACGCCATGGCCTCAGTCTCGCTGAGGCGCCGCTCTGCAGCAGGCTTTCCCATGATTACTTCCTCTTCGCCTTCTTGTCGGCCGCATGGCCGTAGAACGTCCGCGTCGGCGAGAACTCCCCGAACTTGTGACCGATCATGTTCTCGGTCACGAGCACGGGCAGGAACTTCTGGCCGTTGTAGACGCCAAAGGTCAGGCCGACGAACTGGGGCAGGATCGTAGAGCGACGCGACCAGATCTTGATGATCTCATTGCGACCGGAGGCGCGCGCCTTGTCTGCCTTCTTCAACAGGTAGCCGTCAACGAACGGCCCCTTCCACACGGAACGGGTCACGGCACCGCCTCCTTACTTCGAGCGACGGCGGATAATGAACTTATCCGTCGCCTTGTTCTGACGCGTCTTCTTGCCCTTGGTGGGCTTGCCCCACGGGGTGACCGGGTGACGGCCACCGGACGTGCGACCCTCACCACCACCGTGCGGGTGGTCGATGGGGTTCATCGCCACGCCGCGGACGGCGGGGCGACGGCCCAGCCAGCGGTTACGACCGGCCTTGCCGATCACCACGTTGGCCTGGTCCGGGTTGGACACGGCGCCGATGGTGGCCATGCACTCGCCGCGCACGACGCGCAGCTCGCCGGACGGCAGCTTCAGCTGGGCATAGCCCTGGTCGCGGCCGACGATCTGGAGGTAGGTGCCCGCGGCCCGCGCCAGCTGGCCGCCCTTGCCCGGCTTCATCTCCACATTGTGCACGATCGTGCCAACGGGGATGTTCCGCAGCGGCATGGCGTTGCCGGGCTTCACGTCCACCTTCTCGCCCGACACCACCACGTCGCCGGCCTTGAGCCGCTGCGGCGCGATGATGTAGGCCAGCATCCCGTCCTCGTACTTGACGAGGGCGATGAACGCCGTCCGGTTCGGGTCGTACTCCAGCCGCTCCACCGTGGCCGGCATGTCGAAACGCCGACGCTTGAAGTCGATGATGCGGTACACGCGCTTGTGCCCGCCGCCCATGCGGCGGGCGGTGATGCGACCGGTGTTGTTGCGACCGCCGGTGCCGATCAGGCCCTCGGTCAGCATCTTCACCGGCTTGCCCTTGTACAGCTCCGAGCGGTCGACCAGCACAAGCTGGCGCTGGCTCGGCGTAATGGGCCGGAATGTCTTCAGTGCCATCGCCTTACCCTCACACGCCCGTCGTCACGTCGATGGAGCTGCCTTCGGCGAGCGTGACCACGGCCTTCTTCCAGTCGGACCGGATGGCCGTGACGCCCTTGAAGCGCTTCGTCTTGCCCTTGACCACCTGGGTGTTCACGGCCGTGACCTTGACCTTGAACAGGCCCTCGACGGCGGCCTTGATCTCCGGCTTCGTCGCGTCCAGGGGCACCTTGAAGGTGACCTTGTTGTGCTCCGAACCCCGGGTGGACTTCTCGGTGATGACCGGCGCGACGATCAGGTCGTACATGCGCTCGGCGGACACCGTCGGCTTCTTGGTCGTGCTCATTTCAGGCGAGCCTCCAGCTGCTCGACCGCGTTGCGGGTCAGCACCAGGGTGTCCCGACGCAGGATGTCATAGACGTTGGCGCCCTGCTCCGGCAGCACGTCGACCAGCGGGATGTTGCGCGCGGCCAGGACGAACTTCTCGTCCAGGTTCGCACCATCGATGATCAGCACGGAGGTGAGGTTCAGGGCCTTGAACTGGGCGGCCAGGGCCTTGGTCTTGTGCGTCTCGGCCGTGGCGGCGTCGAGCACCAGGAGCTTGCCCTCGGCGACCTTCGTGGACAGGGCCGTCTTCAGCGCCAGCTTGCGGACCTTCTTGGTCAGGTCGTGGGCGTGGCTGCGCACGACCGGCCCGAAGATCCGGGCGCCGCCGCGGAACTGCGGCGAGCGGAGCGAACCCTGGCGGGCCCGGCCGGTACCCTTCTGGCGCCACGGCTTCTTCGTGGTGCCGGAGATCTCGGAGATGCCCTTGGTCTTGTGCGTGCCGGCGCGGCGCTTGGCCAGCTGCCACTGGACCATCCGGTGCAGGATGTCGGTGCGCAGCGGAAGGCCGAAGACCTCATCGGAGAGCTCGATCTCGCCGACGGTCTCGTTCTTCAGGTTGATGACGTTCGTCTTCATGGTGCTCAGCCCTCCTGCGCCGCAGGAGCCTCGGCCGGGGCGCGGAACGCACCCGGGAAGGGCACGCCGTCCGGCAGCTTCTTCTTCACCGCGTCCTTGACCAGGACCCAGTTGCCGTCATGGCCGGGGATCGCGCCCTTCACCAGGATCAGGCCGCGCTCGGCGTCGACCGACACGATCTTCAGGTTCTGGACGGTGACCGTCTCGACGCCCAGCTGGCCAGGCATCTTCTTGTTCTTGAAGGTCTTGCCCGGATCCTGGCGGCCACCGGTCGAACCGATGGAGCGGTGCGACACGGACACGCCGTGGGTCGCGCGCAGGCCGCCGAAGTTCCAGCGCTTCATGCCGCCGGCATAGCCCTTACCGATGGTCGTGCCCTGCACGTCCACGTACTGGCCCGGGACGAAGTGGTCGGCCGTCAGCTCGGCGCCCACCTCGATGAGGTTCTTCGGGTCCACACGGAACTCGACGAGCTTCTTCTTGGGCTCGACCTTGGCGCGCGCGTACATCTCGCGCTGGGCCTTGGCGACGTTCTTCACCTTCGCCTTGCCGGTGCCGAGCTGCAGGGCGGTATACCCGTCACGCTCCTCGGTCCGCTGGGCAACGACCTGGACAGAGTCCAGTTTCAGCACAGTCACCGGCACGCTCTCGCCCGCATCTGTGAAGACGCGGGTCATGCCGACCTTCTGCGCGATCAATCCGGATCGCATACTTGGCATCTCCTCACTCGGGACATCCTCAGGGGGAGAGGTCCCGTACTACACAAAGAAGTTAGATCTTGATCTCGACGTCGACGCCGGCGGCCAGGTCGAGCTTCATCAGGGCGTCCACGGTCTGCGGCGTCGGGTCGACGATGTCCAGCAGGCGCTTGTGGGTCCGGATCTCGAACTGCTCGCGTGACTTCTTGTCGATGTGCGGGCTGCGGTTGACCGTGAACTTCTCGATCTGCGTCGGAAGCGGGATCGGGCCGCGCACCCGGGCACCGGTCCGCTTGGCGGTGTTGACGATCTCGCTGGTGCTCTGGTCGAGCACGCGATGGTCGAACGCCTTCAGGCGAATCCGGATATTCTGGTTGTCCATGAGCTTAACCCCGAAAAAGAGGCCTTGTATAGCCAAGCAGGCGGCCGGCCCCAAGCGAAAAGGGACCGGCCGATGACATTCCTGCTACGCGTTACTTTATGATCTTGGAGACGACGCCGGCGCCGACGGTGCGGCCGCCCTCGCGGATGGCGAAGCGCAGGCCCTCGTCCATGGCGATGGGGGCGATCAGGCCCACCTTCAGGCGCACGTTGTCGCCCGGCATCACCATCTCCGTGCCCTCCGGCAGCGTGACCATGCCGGTCACGTCCGTGGTGCGGAAGTAGAACTGCGGCCGGTAGTTCGCGAAGAACGGCGTGTGGCGCCCGCCCTCCTCCTTGGTCAGGATGTAGGTCTCCGCCTCGAACTCCGTGTGCGGCGTGATCGAGCCCGGCTTCGCCAGCACCTGCCCGCGCTCAACGTCCTCGCGCTTGGTGCCGCGCAGCAGCGCGCCGATGTTGTCGCCCGCCTGGCCCTGGTCCAGCAGCTTGCGGAACATCTCCACGCCGGTGACCGTGGTCTTCACCGTCGGCTTGATCCCGACGATCTCGACCTCCTCGCCCACCTTCACGATGCCCTTCTCAACCCGGCCCGTCACCACCGTGCCGCGGCCCGAGATCGAGAACACGTCCTCGATCGGCATCAGGAACGGCTTGTCGACCGGGCGCTCCGGCTGCGGGATGTAGCGGTCCACCTCGGCCATCAGCTGCAGGATCGCCTGCCGGCCGATCTCCGGGTTCGTGTCGTTCAGCGCGCACACCGCCGACCCCTTCACGATCGGGATGTCGTCGCCGGGGAAGCCGTACGAGCTCAGCAGCTCCCGCACCTCGAGCTCCACCAGCTCAACCAGGTCCGGGTCCGCCAGGTCCATCTTGTTCAGGAACACCACCAGCGCCGGGACGCCAACCTGGCGCGCCAGCAGGATGTGCTCGCGCGTCTGCGGCATCGGGCCGTCGGCCGCCGAGCACACCAGGATCGCCCCGTCCATCTGCGCGGCGCCCGTGATCATGTTCTTCACGTAGTCCGCGTGGCCCGGGCAGTCCACGTGCGCGTAGTGCCGGTTCGTGGTCTCGTACTCAACGTGCGCCGTCGAGATCGTGATCCCGCGCGCCTTCTCCTCCGGCGCCTTGTCGATCTGGTCGTACGCCGTGAACGTCGCCCCGCCCGTCTCGGCAAGGACCTTCGTGATCGCCGCCGTCAGCGACGTCTTCCCGTGGTCAACGTGACCGATCGTGCCGACGTTGCAGTGCGGCTTCGTCCGCTCAAACTTAGCCTTCGCCATGGTCTCGTCCTCTCTCCTCGTCCCGTGTCTTCAAGCGATCTTGGCGCGGACGCCGTCCGCGATCGCCTGGGGCACCGGCTCGTAATGGTCGAATTTCATGCTGTAATGGGCCCGCCCCTGGCTGCGGGAGCGCAGGGCGTTGACATAACCGAACATGGTGGCCATCGGGGCCTTGGCCCCGACCAGCCGTGCGTTGCCGCGCACGTCCAGGTCCGTGACCTGGGCGCGGCGGCTGTTCAGGTCACCGATGACATCCCCGACATACTCCTCGGGGGTCACCACCTCGACCCGCATCACGGGTTCCAGCAGGGTCGGGCGTGCCTTGGCCAGCACCTCGCGGAGGGCCGCGCGGCCGGCGATCTCAAAAGCCTGGGCCGACGAGTCCACGTCGTGCGCACCGGCATCCAGCAGCTCCACCCGGGCATCGATGACCGGGAAGCCAGCCACCACGCCCGATTCCTTCGCGGCCTCGACGGCGCGCTGGACGGCGGCGGCAAACTCCTTCGGCACCGTGCCGGCGGGCATGCGGTTCTCGAACTTGAAGCCCAGGCCGGGCTCCCGCGGCTCCACGGCCAGCTTCACGCGGGCGAACTGCCCGGTGGTGCCGATGGTCCGCTTCATGGTGTGGTCCACCTCGGCGCGGGCGGCCACCGTTTCCCGGTAGGCCACCTGCGGGGTGCCGACGCTGGCCTCCACCTTGAACTCGCGCCGCATGCGGTCGACGATGACCTCCAGGTGCAGCTCGCCCATGCCGCGCAGGATGGTGCGGCCGCTTTCCGGGTCGCGGCCCACGCGGAAGGACGGGTCCTCCGACGCGAGTTTGCCCAGGGCCACGGCCATGCGGTCATGGTCGAGGGAGGTCTTCGGCTCCACCGCCACCTCGATCACCGGCTCGGGAACTCCATGCGCTCCAGCACGATGGGCGCGTTGGGGTCGCAGAGGGTGTCGCCGGTCGTGGTGTGGGTCAGGCCGGCCAGGGCCACGATGTCACCGGCGAAGGCCTTCTCGATGTCCTCGCGCATGTTCGCATGCATCAGCAGCATACGGCCCACATGCTCCTTTTCCCCCTTGCCGGCGTTCAGCACGTGGCCGTCGGCGGACAGGGTCCCGGAGTAGATGCGCGCGAAGGTGAGCGGGCCCGCGATGGGATCGTTCATCACCTTGAAGGCCAGGGCGGCGAAGGGTGCCTCGTCCGCCGTGGCACGGGCCACCGTCTCACCCTGGACGCCCTGGCCGAAGACGGCCGGCACGTCCAGGGGGGACGGCAGGTAATCGACGATGGCGTCCAGCATGGGCTGGATACCCCGGTTGCGGAAGGCAGCGCCGCAGATCACCGGCACGACGGACAGGGCAAGCGTGCCCTTGCGGACCAGCGCCTTCAGCCCGTCGGTGTCCGGCTCGGTCCCGTCGGCCAGGAAGGCACCTAGGGCCGTGTCGTCCAGTTCCACCACCCGCTCCACCAGGTCCTGGCGGTACCGGGCGGCCTGCTCGGCCATGTCGGCCGGGATTTCCGCCACGGCAGGGGCGGTGCCCGGCCGGTCGTCGTTCCAGACCAGGGCATGGTTCGCGACCAGGTCGACAACGCCCTGGAAGCCGGCCTCGGTCAGGATCGGCAATTGCAGGACCAGCGGCTCGGCACCCAACCGCTCCCGCACCATCTGGACGGTGCGGAGGAAGTCGGCGCCGGGCCGGTCCATCTTGTTCACGAAGCAGAGCCGGGGCACCCGGTAACGGTCGGCCTGGCGCCAGACCGTCTCCGATTGAGGCTCCACCCCGGCGACGCCGTCGAACACCGCCATCACCCCGTCGAGCACCCGAAGGCTGCGCTCCACCTCGATGGTGAAGTCCACATGGCCGGGGGTGTCGATGATGTTGATGCGGTGCTCCCGCCAGAAGCAGGTCGTGGCGGCGGAGGTGATGGTGATCCCCCGCTCCTGCTCCTGCTCCATCCAATCCATCGTCGCGGTGCCCTCATGCACCTCGCCGATGCGGTAGGACTTCCCGGTATAATACAGGATGCGCTCAGTGGTCGTCGTCTTGCCGGCATCAATGTGCGCGGCAATGCCGATGTTCCTGTAGCGATCGAGTGGGTGGGACCGGGACATGGCTGGGATGGCGCGACGGCGCCGCCTCCGTTCGGGTTACCAGCGGTAGTGCGAGAAGGCCTTGTTGGCCTCGGCCATGCGGTGCGTGTCCTCGCGCTTCTTCACGGCGGAGCCACGCTGCTGGGCCGCGTCCATCAGCTCACCCGACAGGCGCTCGGTCATGGTGTTCTCAGACCGGTTGCGGGCGGCGGCGATGATCCAGCGGATGGCCAGCGCCTGGGCGCGCTCGGTGCGCACCTCGACCGGCACCTGGTAGGTGGCGCCGCCGACGCGGCGGGACCGGACCTCGAGGTACGGGCGGACGTTGTTCAGCGCGTCATGGAACAGCTGAAGGCTGTCGGCCTTGGCCTTCGCCTCGATCCGGTCGAGGGCGCCATAGACGATGGACTCGGCCACCGACTTCTTGCCGTCGTACATCAGGCAGTTCATGAACTTCGTCAGGACGACGTCGCCGAACTTCGCGTCGGGCAGAACTTCACGCTTCTCGGCCTTGCGACGACGAGACATCGAGCACTCTCCTTCAATCGGACGCCTTGCCACCGCTGGCCGCGACGCCCTTCGCCATGCCTTGCCCCCAAAGGGGGCGCCTAACCGTGCCCCCGGAGGGAGCGCTTGAAACCCCAGCCGACCCGCTGCGTAATGACGAAAGCGCCCGCGGGCGAAGCGTTGTGCTCCGCGCGGGCACCTGCCAAACGCCGTCCGAACAAGGACTCGGGTGCGGCTATCTGTGTCTCGGGGGGTTCCTGGCGCGGACCGCCCGGCCTGGTTCAGGGGCCGGAAAGCCGCTTGGGGACAGCGTCTAGGCTGCACGCGGGCAGACTACAGCCTGCCCCCGAAAAACGGTCACGGGGTTATAGGGAGAGTCCCCAGGGTTGTCAACAACAGTCCCGGTAGAGTCTGCCGGTAGGCGGAACGCGAAAGGGGCCGGCGCGTTCCGGTCGGTCAGGCCTGCTCGTCGAGCGGAATAGCGCGGTAGATCTCCGCCATGGGGATGGTGAGGTCCAAGCTTTCCAGGCGGACCTCGCCGCCGAGGTCGCGGACAGTCCCCTCCTCCACCCAGAACTCACCTCGCAGCCTGTAGGCCCGAACCTCCGCCGTGTCCTGTTCGACCTCCAGCACTTCCCGGATGCCGGCCAGGGCATAGTCCCGGCGGCGTCGCGAGAGCTCGCGCGCCGTGTTGGAGGGCGAGACCACCTCGATGGCCAACACCGGGTCATTTGCCTCGAGTTCCGACTTGCCGCAACGGACCAGCAGGTCCGGCGCCCGCACCGTGTCCCTGGCGTCAATCCGAAGGGTGCTCCCCTGCTCCGGCGCGCAAGGGCGGTCGCCAGAGCGCAGGCGGGTCCCGATGGCGATGCCCAGGTTGGCCGTGATCCGCCCGTGGGGCGTGCTCGGCCAAGCCTGCCCGACGGGGAAGCCCTCCACCAGCTCATAGCGCAGGCCGTCGTCCGGCGGGGTCCAGGCGAGGAACTCCTCCACCGTCATGCGCCTCCTGGCCGGCAAGCCCATGGCCACCTCCCCTCCGCTGCCACGCGCTTGAGCATAAACGAAAAGGGCCGCCCGGTCACCCGGGCGGCCCCCTCGCACGCTAACCTGACAAGCCTTACTCGGCCGCCGTCTGCTGGGCGTCCGGCAGGGCCGGGGTGTCGCCACCCTCCTCGGCCATCTGCAGGGCCTTGTCCCGCTCCGCCGCAATCTGCTTCAGGCGGTTGACCACGGAGCCCGTGCCGGCCGGGATGAGGCGGCCGACGATGACGTTCTCCTTCAAGCCCTCCAGGTTGTCCACCTTGCCCTGCACCGCGGCTTCGGTGAGGACGCGGGTGGTCTCCTGGAACGACGCGGCCGAGATGAAGGACCGGGTCTGCAGCGAGGCCTTGGTGATGCCCTGCAGCACCGGCTTGCCCTGGGCGAAGCGGAGGTCCAGCTCCCCCTCGTCCAGGCGACGCTGCACCTGCCGGTTCTCCTCCTCGAACTCCACGCGATCCACCTGTTCCCCGGTGAGGAAGGTGGTGTCGCCGGGCTCGGTGATCTCGACCTTCTGCAGCATCTGGCGGACGATCACCTCGATGTGCTTGTCGTTGATCTTCACGCCCTGCAGCCGGTAGACGTCCTGGATCTCGTTGATGAGGTAGTTGGCCAGCGCCTCCACCCCCATCACCGCCAGGATGTCGTGCGGCACCGGGTTGCCGTCCATCAGCAGGTCACCCTTCTGGACATAGTCACCCTCCTGCACGGAGATGTGCTTGCCCTTGGGGATCAGGTACTCCTTCTCCTCCTGCGTCTCGTCGTTCTTCACGACGATACGGCGCTTGGTCTTGTAGTCCTTGCCGAACTCCACCCGGCCATCGATGTCCGAGATGATGGCGAAGTCCTTCGGACGACGCGCCTCGAACAGCTCGGCCACGCGGGGCAGACCGCCGGTGATGTCGCGGGTCTTGGAGGACTCGCGCGGGATACGTGCCAGCACGTCGCCGGCCCGCACCTTGGCACCGTTGTCCACGGACAGGATGGCGTCCACGCTCATGTAGTAGCGCGCCTCCAGCCCGTTCGGCAGCTTCACCACCTCACCCTTCTCGTCGGTCAGGGTGACGCGGGGACGCAGGTCGGCGCCGCGGGGCTGCTGCCGCCAGTCGATGACGACCTTGCTGGAGATGCCGGTGGCCTCGTCCATGACCTCGCGGACGGACACGCCCTCCACCAGGTCGACGTAGGTGGCCGTACCTTCCTTCTCCGTCAGGATCGGCAGGGTGTACGGGTCCCACTCCGCCATCCGGTCGCCCTTCTTGATGGGCGCGCCGTCCATGGCCAGGGCCTTGTTCAGCTTCGCGCCGTAGGGCACCCGGTGCTTGGCCCGCTCGCGGCCCTGCTCGTCCAGCAGCGCCAGCTCGCAATTGCGGCCCATCACCACGGGCACGCCCTCGGAGTTGAGCACCAGGTTGCGGTTGCGGACGATCACCTTGGCGTCCAGGGTCGCCTCGATGAAGGACTGCTCCGCGCCACGCTGGGCGGCACCACCGATGTGGAAGGTACGCATCGTCAGCTGCGTGCCCGGCTCACCGATGGACTGGGCGGCGATGACGCCGACCGCCTCGCCGATGTTGACCCGCGTGCCGCGGGCCAGGTCACGGCCATAGCAGTGGGCGCAGACGCCGTCCTGGGTCTCGCAGGTCAGGACGGAGCGGATGTGCACCTGGTCGATGCCCGCCCGCTCGATCAACTCCACCTCCCGCTCGGTGATCAGGTCGCTGGCGGGGACGATGACCTCGCCCGTCAGCGGGTGGATCACGTCGAAGGTGGCGGTGCGGCCCAGCAGGCGCTCGCCCAGGGGCACGACCACGTCGCCGCCGTCCACCACGGCCTTCACCGTCAGCCCGTTCTTGGTGCCGCAGTCGATCTCGGTGATGATCGCGTCCTGCGCCACGTCCACCAGGCGGCGGGTCAGGTAACCGGAGTTCGCCGTCTTCAAGGCGGTGTCGGCCAGGCCCTTGCGGGCGCCGTGCGTGGAGTTGAAGTACTCCAGCACCGTCAGGCCTTCCTTGAAGTTGGAGATGATCGGCGTCTCGATGATCTCACCCGACGGCTTGGCCATCAGGCCGCGCATGCCGGCGAGCTGCTTGATCTGGGCCGGCGAGCCACGGGCACCGGAGTGGGCCATCATGTAGACGGAGTTGACGCCCACGCCCGGCTTCGGCTGCTCGATGACCTTCATCATCGCGGTGGCGACCTTCTCGGTCGTCTCCGACCAGACGTCGACCACCTTGTTGTACTTCTCGCCCTGGGTGATCAGGCCGTCCAGGTACTGCTGCTCGAACTCCTTCACCCGCTCCTGCGCCTCGCGGATCAGGCCTTCCTTCTCGGCGGGGATGACCATGTCGTCCTTGCCGAAGGAGATGCCCGCCTTGAAGGCGTTGGTGAAGCCCAGCTTCATCATCCGGTCGGCAAAGATCACCGTCTCCTTCTGACCGCAGTGGCGGTAGACGATGTCGATGATGTTGCCGATCTCCTTCTTGGTCAGGAGCCGGTTGATCATGTCGAACTTGATGGCCGGGTGGCGCGGCAGGATCTCGGACAGCAGCATGCGGCCCGGGGTCGTGGTCACGCGGACGGTGATGGGCTTGCCCTCGTCGTCCACGGTCCTGTAGCGCGCCTGGACCCGGGCGTGCAGGCTGACCACCTTCTCCTGCAAGGCGTGCTCGATCTCGCCGATGGAGTGGAAGGCCATGCCCTCGCCCTTCATCGCCGGCAGCTCCATCGTGATGTAGTACAAGCCCAGGACGATGTCCTGGGACGGCACGATGATGGGGCGGCCGCTGGCGGGCGACAGGATGTTGTTG
Source organism: Aerophototrophica crusticola (assembly GCF_012913305.1). Classification (NCBI taxonomy): domain Bacteria; kingdom Pseudomonadati; phylum Pseudomonadota; class Alphaproteobacteria; order Rhodospirillales; family Rhodospirillaceae; genus Aerophototrophica; species Aerophototrophica crusticola. The sequence continues at coordinate 2,367,399 of NZ_CP051775.1, forward strand.
GTGGACATCATCAGCACGCGCGCCTCCAGCTGGGCCTCGAGGCTCAGCGGGACGTGCACGGCCATCTGGTCACCGTCGAAGTCGGCGTTGAAGGCGGTGCAGACCAGCGGGTGCAGCTGGATGGCCTTGCCCTCGATCAGGGTCGGCTCGAACGCCTGGATGCCGAGGCGGTGCAGCGTGGGCGCCCGGTTCAGCATGACCGGGTGCTCGCGGATGACCTCCTCCAGGATGTCCCAGACCTCCGGCCGCTCCTTCTCCACCATGCGCTTGGCCGCCTTGATGGTGGAGGCGAGGCCGTACAGCTCCAGCTTGGCGTAGATGAAGGGCTTGAACAGCTCCAGCGCCATCTTCTTGGGCAGGCCGCACTGGTGGAGCTTCAGCTCCGGGCCCACCACGATGACCGAACGGCCGGAGTAGTCGACGCGCTTGCCCAGCAGGTTCTGGCGGAAGCGGCCCTGCTTGCCCTTCAACATGTCGCTGATGGACTTCAGCGGACGCTTGTTGGCGCCGGTGATGACGCGGCCGCGGCGGCCGTTGTCGAACAGCGCGTCGACGGCTTCCTGTAGCATGCGCTTCTCGTTGCGCACGATGATGTCCGGCGCCTTCAGCTCGATCAGCCGCTTCAGGCGGTTGTTGCGGTTGATGACGCGCCGGTACAGGTCGTTCAGGTCGGACGTGGCGAAGCGGCCGCCGTCCAGCGGGACCAGCGGGCGCAGCTCGGGCGGGATCACCGGCACCACGTCCAGGATCATCCACTCAGGCCGGGTGGCCTCCGGGTAGACCTTGAACAGCGGGCGCTGGTCCGGCCGCTCGATCTTGCGCTTGTAGCCCTCGAAGCGGTGGAAGGCACCCTCGTCCTCCACCTCCTGGGGGATGCCCAGGAAGGCCTCGATCAGCTTCAGCCGCTTCACCAGCTTCTTGCGCTTGGCCTCGCTGGCGGTCTCCCTCAGCTCGTCGCGGCAGACGTCCATCTCCTCGACCAAGTCGATGGAGGTGAGCAGGTCCTTCAGGGCCTCGGCGCCGATCTTGGCGGTGAAGGCGTCCTCGCCGAACTTGTCCTGCTTGTCCAGCAGGTCGTCCTCAGACAGCAGCTGGTGCTGCTTCAGGTCCGTCAGGCCCGGCTCGACGACGACGTAGTTCTCGAAATAGAGGATCCGCTCCAGGTCCTTCAGCGTCATGTCGAGCAGCAGGCCGATGCGGCTCGGCAGGGACTTCAGGAACCAGATGTGCGCCACCGGCGAGGCCAGCTCGATATGGCCCATGCGCTCGCGGCGGACCTTGGACAGGGTCACCTCGACGCCGCACTTCTCGCAGATGATGCCGCGGTACTTCATGCGCTTGTACTTGCCGCACAAGCACTCGTAATCCTTGATCGGACCGAAGATGCGGGCGCAGAACAGGCCGTCGCGCTCCGGCTTGAAGGTCCGGTAGTTGATCGTCTCCGGCTTCTTGATCTCGCCGAAGGACCAGGAGCGGATGCGCTCCGGGCTGGCGATCGAGATGCGGATCTGGTCGAAACTCTGCGGCCCCTGCGGCTGGCCGAAGATGTTCATCAACTCATTCATGTGCCGTCTCCCCTCGGGGTGGGCCGGGAACGCTGGCCCTGGCGTCTCGTAAAATTCGTGCGGCGCTCGGCACGCGCGGCTGAAGACCGGGCAAGGGGCCATCAGGTGGTCCCCCAGCCCGGCCGGTTCAAGCGCGGTCAGTAGGCCTTCTGGTTCAGCTCGACGTTCAGGCCGAGGGAGCGCAGCTCCTTGACCAGCACGTTGAAGCTCTCGGGGATGCCGGCCTCGAAGTTGTCGTCCCCGCGGACGATGGCCTCGTAGACCTTGGTGCGGCCGGACACGTCGTCCGACTTCACGGTGAGCATCTCCTGCAGCGTGTAGGCGGCGCCGTAGGCTTCCAGCGCCCACACCTCCATCTCGCCGAAGCGCTGGCCGCCGAACTGGGCCTTGCCGCCCAGCGGCTGCTGGGTGACCAGGCTGTACGGGCCGATGGAGCGGGCGTGGATCTTGTCGTCCACCAGGTGGTGCAGCTTCAGCATGTAGATGTAGCCGACGGTCACCTTGCGGTCGAACGGCTCGCCGGTGCGGCCGTCCACCAGGGTGGACTGGCCGGAGCGATCCAGCCCTGCCCTCTCCAGCATGCGGACGATGTCCTCCTCCCGCGCGCCGTCGAAGACGGGCGTGGCGAAGGGGATGCCGCGGCGCAGGTTGGTGGCCAGCTCGGTCAGCTCCGCGTCCGACATGGTGGAGATGTCGGCCTCATAGACCTCCTCGCCATAGATCTCCCGCAGGCGGGCCTTCAGGTCCGTCACCGTCTTGGCCTTGATGGCCGCGTCGGCGGTCTGCGAGCGGATCCGGTCCAGCATCTCCCCGATCTGGCGGCCCAGGCCGGCCGCGGCCCAGCCCAGGTGCGTCTCGAGGATCTGCCCGACATTCATGCGCGAGGGCACGCCCAGCGGGTTCAGGACGATGTCCACGTTCCGCCCGTCCTCGAGGTACGGCATGTCCTCGATGGGGGTGATGCGGGAGATGACGCCCTTGTTGCCGTGGCGGCCGGCCATCTTGTCGCCGGGCTGCAGCTTGCGCTTCACCGCGACGAAGACCTTGACCATCTTCATCACGCCGGGCGGCAGCTCGTCGCCGCGCTGCAGCTTCTCGACCTTGTTCTCGAACCGCTCCTGAAGGCGCTGGACGGACTCATCGAAGACCTTGCCGGTCTGCTCGATGTGCTCCATCACCTGGTCGTTCTCCAGGCTGACCTGCCGCCACTGGCCGCGGGTCAGGCCCTTCAGCATCTCCTCGGAGACCACGTCGCCGGCCTTGATGCCCTTCGGCCCGGACACGACGCGCTGGCCCACCAGCAGCTCGCGCAGGCGGGTGTAGAAGGAGCGCTCCAGGATCGCCTTCTCGTCGTCCCGGTCCTTGGCCAGCTTCTCGATCTCGGCCCGCTCGATGGCCAGGGCGCGCTCGTCCTTGTCCACGCCGCGGCGGGAGAAGACGCGCACCTCCACCACCGTGCCCGACACACCCGGCGGCAGCCGCAGGGAGGTGTCGCGCACGTCGGAGGCCTTCTCGCCGAAGATGGCGCGGAGCAGCTTCTCCTCCGGCGTCATCGGGCTCTCGCCCTTCGGCGTGACCTTGCCCACCAGGATGTCGCCCGGGCGGACCTCGGCGCCGATATAGACGATGCCGGCCTCGTCCAGGTTCTTCAGAGCCTCCTCACCCACGTTCGGGATGTCGCGGGTGATCTCCTCCTGGCCCAGCTTGGTGTCGCGGGCCATCACCTCGAACTCCTCGATGTGGATCGAGGTGAAGACGTCATCGCGCACGATGCGCTCGGAGATGAGGATGGAGTCCTCGAAGTTGTAGCCGTTCCAGGGCATGAACGCGACCAGCACGTTCCGGCCCAGGGCCAGCTCGCCCAGGTCGGTGGAGGGGCCGTCGGCGATGATGTCGCCCTTGTGCACCCGGTCACCCACCTTCACCAGCGGCTTCTGGTTGATGCAGGTGTTCTGGTTGGAGCGCTGGAACTTCAGCATGTTGTAGATGTCGACGCCGGGGGCCGCCGGGTCCGTGTCCTCGGTCGCGCGGACCACGATACGGGTGGCGTCCACCTGGTCGACGATGCCGGCGCGCTTGGCCACGATGGTCACGCCGCTGTCGCGGGCCACCGTCGCTTCCATGCCGGTGCCCACCAGCGGGCTGTCGGCCTTCACCAGCGGCACCGCCTGCCGCTGCATGTTGGAGCCCATCAGCGCGCGGTTCGCGTCGTCGTTCTCCAGGAACGGGATCAGCGCCGCGGCCACGGACACCAGCTGCTTCGGCGACACGTCGATCAGGTCGATCATGTCCGGACGGGCCAGCAGGTACTCCCCGCCCTTGCGGCAGGACACCAGCGGCTCGGCGAACTTGCCCTCGCCGTCCAGCGGCGCGTTGGCCTGGGCCACCATGTAGCGGCCCTCCTCCATGGCGGAGAGGTAGACCACCTCGGAGGTGACGCGCTGGTCGATGACCTTGCGGTACGGGCTCTCGATGAAGCCGTACTGGTTCACCCGGGCGTAGGTCGCCAAGCTGTTGATCAGGCCGATGTTCGGGCCTTCCGGCGTCTCGATCGGGCAGATGCGGCCATAGTGCGTCGGGTGAACGTCGCGCACCTCGAAGCCGGCACGCTCACGGGTCAGGCCGCCCGGCCCGAGGGCCGAGAGGCGACGCTTGTGCGTGATCTCGGACAGCGGGTTGGTCTGGTCCATGAACTGGCTGAGCTGCGACGAGCCGAAGAACTCGCGCACCGCGGCCGCCGCCGGCTTGGCGTTGATCAGGTCATGCGGCATGACCGTGTCGATCTCGACGCTGGACATGCGCTCGCGGATGGCGCGCTCCATGCGCAGCAGGCCGACGCGGTACTGGTTCTCCATCAGCTCGCCGACGGAGCGGACGCGACGGTTGCCCAGGTGGTCGATGTCGTCGATCTCGCCCCGGCCGTCCTTCAGCTCCACCAGGATCTTCAGGATCTTGAGGATGTCCTCCTTGCGGAGCACGCGCACCTGGTCGTCCGTCTGGAAGTTCAGGCGGGCGTTCATCTTCACCCGGCCCACGGCCGACAGGTCGTAGCGCTCCTGGTCGAAGAACAGGCCGGTGAACAGGGCCTCGGCGGACTCCAGCGTCGGCGGCTCGCCCGGGCGCATCACCCGGTAGATGTCGATCAGCGCATCCTCACGGCTGGCGTTCCGGTCCGCCGCCATGGTGTTGCGGATGTAGGGGCCGACATTCAGGTGGTCGATGTTCAGGACGGGCAGCTCGTCCACGCCCATCCGCTCCAGCCGCTCCAGGGCGGCGGAGGTGATCTCGTCACCCGCCTCGTAGATGACCTCGCCGGTCTTCTCGTCGATGACGTCGATCGCCAGGTAGCGGCCGATGATCTCGTCGACGCCGACCTTGATCTCCGACAGGCCCTGCTCGGTCAGGCGCTTCAGCACGCGCGGCGTCACCTTGGTGTCGCGCTGCAGCAGCACCTCGCCCGTGGCGGCGTCCACCAGGTCGTTGGCCAGCTTCTGGCCCTTCAGGCGGTCGGCCACGAAGGGGGTCTTCCAGCCGTCGGCGAAACGCTGGTAGGTGATGGTCTCGTAGAAGGAGCCGAGGATCTCCTCCTTGGCCATGCCCTGCGCCTCATAGGGCAGCAGGTCCTTGCCCTGGGCCTTGCGGGCGGCGCGCGCCTCGGCCGTGTCCGCGCCGTCCAGCGCGTACAGCAGGGTGGTGGCGGGCAGCTTGCGGCGACGGTCGATGCGGACATAGACGATGTCCTTGGCATCGAACTCGAAATCTAGCCACGAGCCGCGGTAGGGGATGACGCGGGCAGCGAACAGGTACTTGCCGCTGCTGTGGGTCTTGCCCTTGTCGTGGTCGAAGAACACGCCGGGCGAGCGGTGCATCTGGGAGACGATGACGCGCTCGGTGCCATTGATGATGAAGGTGCCGTTGGCCGTCATCAGGGGCATGTCACCCATGTAGACGTCCTGCTCCTTGATGTCGCGGATGGAGCGCAGGCCCGTGTCCTCATCAACGTCGAAGACGGTGAGGCGCAGGGTGACCTTCAGCGGGGCGGCGAAGGTCATGCCACGCTGCTGGCACTCCTCCACGTCGTACTTCGGCTGCTCCAGCTCGTAACGCACGAAGTCCAACACCGCGCGCTCGGAGAAGTCCTTGATCGGGAAAACCGACTTGAAGACCTCCTGGAGACCCACGTTGGCGCGCTTCTCGGGCGCCACATCCATTTGCAGGAAGTGGTCGTACGAGCTCCGCTGCACCTCGATGAGGTTCGGCATGCGGGTGACTTCGGGGATACGCCCGAAGCTCATGCGGATACGCTTACGTCCCGTGAACGACTTGGCCATAGAGTGCCTCTCGTGAACTCGCCCGGATCAGTGCGCGCGCAACACTTCTCGGCACCACGGGTTGAAGGCAGGGCCCCCTTCCCAAGATGCGCGAATGGACGCGGGCAGCGGCCCTTGCGGGCCGCCGCCTGTCCGCGTCCTGAACCTCGTCCTGGCTCCCGCCCCCCGCCGCGTACGCGGGGCGGTCCGCCTTGTGCTTGCGGGTGTCGGGACCTCTCGGACCCTCCCCCCGTTCTACTTGCCGGCTGCCGGCGTTGCCGCCTTGGCCGGAAAAGGCAGACGACGCCGGGCGGGGCGCGCCCCCTTCGGGGGTCGGCCACCGTCCGGCGCCACCTGTCAAACCGCTCTGGTCAACAGTCTTACTTAACTTCGACCTTCGCGCCAGCTTCTTCAAGCTGCTTCTTGATCTTGGCGGCCTCGTCCTTGGACACGCCCTCCTTGACGGTCTTCGGAGCGCCCTCGACCAGGTCCTTGGCCTCCTTCAGGCCCAGGTTGGTGATGGCGCGGACTTCCTTGATCACGTTGATCTTCTTGTCGCCGCCATCGGCCAGGATGACGGTGAACTCGGTCTGCTCCTCGGCGGGGGCAGCGGCAGCGGCGCCACCGCCGGCGGCGGGAGCAGCGGCCACGGCCACCGGAGCGGCGGCGGACACGCCCCACTTCTCCTCGAGCATCTTGGACAGCTCGGCCGCCTCGATGACGGTCAGGGCGGACAGGTCTTCAACCAGCTTCTCAAGCTTGGACATGATGGTCTCCTAAGGGGACTCTATGGTCTGGTACTGATCGATGCGGCTCAGGCCGCCTCGTCCTTCTTGGCGTAGGCCGCGAGAACGCGGGCCACTTGGCCACCCGGCTGCTGCAGGATGCCGGCGATGCGGGTCGCGGGCGTCTTGATCATGCCGAGCAGGCCAGCGCGCAGCTCGTCGAGCGACGGCAGCTTGGACAGGGCTTCGATGCCCTTGGCGTCCAGGAGCTGCGTCCCGAGCCCGCCGCCGACGACCTGGAACTTGTCGTTGGCCTTGGCGTACTCGATGGCGACCTTGGCGGCCGCGACCGGATCCTTGGAATAGGCGATCGCGGTCGGGCCCTTGAACAGGTCCCCGGTGTTCTCGAACTGCGTGCCCTTCAGGGCGATGCGGGCGAGCCGGTTCTTCGTCACTTTGTAGCTGGCGCCCGCGGCCCGCATCCGCCGCCGCAGGTCACTGACCTCTGCCACCGTCATGCCCGATTGCTTGGTCACGACGATGAGGCCAGCCTGCTGCAGCTGGGTGTTAAGGGCCGCGATCGTCGCTTCCTTCTGTGTACGATCCACGGTTCGCCTCCAAACGTGGGACAAATCGGTTCCGGTTTCCCGGCGCCGGTCTTCCCGGTTCACGGATCGGCCGCCGTTCCGCCCGGACTGCCCGGTCGGCGTGCGGCCGTAGGTTCACCTGTCCCAGAAGCGTTGCCATCATGTCCGGGCTCGGGCGGGAAAGCCGTCGCCGGAAACTCTTGCTGCGCTGCTGTCTATGCAGGGGATTAAGCGTAGCGGAGAAACCCCGCGCGGCACCTGCAGTCTCGGACAGGGTGGGCCCGCCTTCCCCGGTTTCCCGGATCGTCGGGCCCGGCCCGGCCGGCGGGGCGGACCCCACCGGCCGGAAACTCGGGATGCCTTAAGCGTTCACCGCGGCGACCAGGGCCGGGATGTCCAGCTTCACGCCGGGGCCCATGGTGCTGCTCAGGGACACCTTCTCGATGTAGGTGCCCTTGGCGCCGGCCGGCTTCGCGCGGCTGATGGCCTGCACGAAGGAGCGGATGTTCTCCTCCAGCGCCTCGGCGGAGAAGCTGGCCTTGCCGACGCCGGCATGCACGATGCCGGTCTTCTCGGCCCGGAACTCCACCGCGCCACCCTTGGCGGCCTTCACGGCCTCGGTGACGTTCGGGGTCACGGTGCCCAGCTTCGGGTTCGGCATCAGGCCGCGCGGGCCCAGCACCTTACCCAGCCGACCCACCACGCCCATCATGTCCGGGGTGGCGATGCAGCGGTCGAAGTTGATGTTGCCGGCCAGGATCTGCTCGGCCAGGTCGTCGGCGCCCACCACGTCGGCACCGGCGGCGCGGGCCTCGTCGGCCTTGCCGGCGCGGGCGAACACGGCGACGCGGACGGTCTTGCCGGTGCCGTTGGGCAGCTGCACCACGCCGCGGACCTGCTGGTCGGCATGGCGGGGGTCGATGCCCAGGTTCATGGCGATCTCGATGGTCTCATCGAACTTCGCCGTGGCGTTGCCCTTCACCGCGGCGACCGCCTCGGTCAGGGCGTAGAACTTGTCGCGGTCGATGGTCGCGACGGCCTTCTTCAGGCGCTTGCCAAGCTTGGCCATTGGATCAGCCCTCCACCACGTCGATGCCCATGGAGCGGGCGGAACCGATGATCATGGTCATCGCCGCCTCCACGTCGTTGGCATTCAGGTCCTGCATCTTGGTCGTGGCGATCTCACGGACCTGGGAGGTGGTCACCTTGCCGACCGAGGCGCCCTTGCCCACGGTGGAGGACCCCTTGTCGATGCCGGCCGCCTTCTTCAGGAAGTAGGTGACAGGGGGGTCTTGGTGACGAACGTGAAGGTACGGTCACCGAACGCGGTGATGACCACCGGGATCGGCATGCCCTGCTCCATCTGAGCGGTGCGGGCATTGAACTGCTTCACGAACTCCATGATGTTCAGGCCGCGCTGGCCCAGCGCCGGGCCGATGGGCGGCGACGGGTTGGCCTTGCCGGCCGGCACCTGCAACTTGATGTAACCGACGATCTTCTTCGCCATCTCATCCTCACTACGGGCGGCGGGTCATGCCGCCCTGCTGCTCCGGCCCCGCCCCGAGGTTGGGGGCCGGTGGGATTGCGTGGTGCGGCGGCCCTTGGACTTGCGGGCGACGCCTCCCACACGGAACCGCCGGGGCCCTTGGGCACCGGCGGAAACTGGTCAGACCTTCTCGACCTGGGTGTATTCCAGCTCGACGGGGGTGGCGCGGCCGAAGATGGACACCGCCACCTTGACGCGGGACTTGTCCTCGTCGACCTCTTCCACCAGGCCGGTGAAGCTGGTGAAGGGGCCGTCGGTGACGCGCACCTGCTCACCCACCTCGAAGGTGATGGTGGGCTTCGGCCGCTCCACGCCTTCCTTCACCTGGTTCAGGATCCGCATGGCCTCGGCCTCGCTGATGGCCTGCGGCTTGCCGCCGCCACCCAGGAAGCCGGTGACCTTGGGCGCGTTCTTCACGAGGTGCCAGGTCTCATCCTGCAGCTCCATCTTCACCAGCACGTAGCCGGGGAAGAACTTGCGCTCGGAGTTGATCTTGGCGCCACGGCGCACCTCCACGACCTCCTCGGTCGGGACCAGGATCTCCTCGAACTTCTCTTCGAGACCCTTCTGGGCGGCCTTCTCGCGGATCGCCTGGGCGACCTTCTTCTCGAAGCCGGAATAGACGTGCACGACGTACCAGCGCATGGCCATGGGTCAGCCTCCGATCCCGAGGATGAGGCGCACGCCCCACGACAGTGCCAGGTCCACCACCAGGAAGAAGATGGAGGCCAGGATAACCATCAGGAACACCATGGCGGTGGACACGGTGGTCTCCTTCCGCGTGGGCCAGGTCACCCGGGCCACCTCGCGGCGCACCTCGCGCACGAACTCTGCGGGACTCGTCTTCGCCATGGCGTTTGGGGCCATCGTTCCTGGTTACGCGTTACTGGGATGCTTCCCTGTGCGGCCCTGCTCGGGCAATGCCACAGCCTTGCGGGCGGTGGCAGGAGTGGAGGGGCTCGAACCCCCAACCCCCGGTTTTGGAGACCGGTGCTCTACCAGTTGAGCTACACTCCTTCACGCACGACCCCCGGCGAGGACACCGGCCAGGGCACCGAAGCAGCGCGTCGCGCAGGCAATAGGCACCCTCGCCCGAACCAGCGTCGGGGAGGACGGGTGTTTAGCCCAGGACCGCCGCCAACGCAACACCTTTCCGGACCCGCCAATGGCGGCGGGGCCACTTTCTGACCCCCGTCAGGTGCAGGCCTGTCCTGCCCCGCCGACGGCCCGCGCCGGCGCTTGCCGGGCCGGCACGCTACCCCTAAAGGAGGGAGCGCCCACCCCCGCCGCCAGGAATGCCATGCTGGTCCGCCTGATCCGCAATTATCCCGACCCCGGCTGGCGGGCGCAATGTCCCGGCGGGACGGGAACCCTGGGCGGCATCACCTTCACCGACGCGCCGGTGGCGGAATGCGACGCCGTCATCATTTGCAACCATAGCCCTGAGGACGTGGAGCTGCGCTGCCCACCGGCCAATGTCTGGTCCGTGGTGCAGGAGCCCTGGTGGCCCGGCTCCACCGAGTGGATCACCAGGGCGAATGCCGGCATCGGGCGGATCTACTCCCACCATCCGGTGCGTCAGGCGCCGTGGCGCCGGTCGCACCCGGCGCTGCCCTGGCATGTGGGCAGATCCTGGGACGCGCTGCACGGAATGGAGCCGCCCGACAAGGCCGATGCAATCTCCATGATCGTCAGCAAGGCCAGCTTCTACCGCGGGCACCGGAAGCGGCTGGATTTTGCCGACGCCCTCTCCGCCGACCTGCTGGAGCGTTATGGGAAGGGCGTGCGGCCCGTGGCCGACAAGTGGGACGCGCTGGCGCCCTTGCGCTATTCGGTGGCCGTGGAGAACAGCGCCAGCCCGGATTACTGGACCGAGAAGGTGGCCGATTGCTGGCTGGCCTGGACCCTGCCCTTCTATGCCGGCTGCCCCAACCTGCCCGACTATGTGCCGCCGGAGTCCTTCATCCGCATCGACCTGTCCGACCCGGGGGGCGCCGAGTCGCTGATGCGGGAAGCCGTAGCCTCGGGACAGTGGCACCGTCGGTTGGAAGCCATCGCCGAGGCTAGGCGGCAGGTGCTGGCACGCTGGGCCTTCTTCCCTTTCTTCGCCGCGGAGCTGGCCCAGGCCCCCGCCGGCCCGCGGGAGACGGTGCGGATCGCGGGCTATGACCGCCGCCGGTTGTCGCCGTTGGCCAAGCTTCGGCGCAAGGCGTGGCGGCTTGCCAATGATCTGGAGCAACAGATCTGGGCGTGGCGCCGGGGCGGGGTCTGACGCGCGGTTTCGAATTCGAAAGTCGCTTCAGGCCGTCCGGTCCCGGTCCAGGCGGCGCCAGTGGCGCTTGGAGCGCGCCTTGTCCAGGCTTATCCGGAGCCGGTCCAGGCGGTTGGGTTCGTGCAGCCAGCGGCCCCCGGCATCCTGGATGCTGGAGACAAGGCTTTCCGCCGTGGTGACCGCCCAGGGGGTGACGGCATAGAGGTCGGCGCCGCTGTGCCAGTACCAGTCCAGCAGGGCGTCATAGGGCACCCGCATGGACCGGTGCCGCCGGTCCGTCAGCAAGGCGGCACCGGCGCGGGAGACCAGATAGGCGTGGGAGCCGTAGGCCGGCTTCCAGGGTCGGGCCAGGGTACGGCCTTCCCCCAGGGTCCGCACGGGGTCCATGGGGACGGTCGCAACGCCGCCCAGCTTCACCACGTCCCAGGGGTGCGGCAGGTCCAGGACGGCCCGGATCACGTCCGGCAGGTCGGGGTCGAGGATGGCGTCATCCTCCAGCACCAGCAGGGCCTCCGACCCACTGGCCAGGAAACCGTCCAGCAGGGACAGGTGGCTGGCGTAGCAGCCCACCTCCCCCGGGTTCAGGGGCACGCGGCTGCGTAGCGGTTCCCCCACGGACAGGCCCAGCCGGGCCAAGCCCTCCGCGCCGACAGCCCGGCCGTCCACCGCGTCGAAGAAGTGGAAGGGCAGGCCAAGGGCATCCAGTTGCCGGGCCATGTGCGCCCGGCGCTCCCCGGCCCGGGGAAGGCTGATGACGGCGATGTCGAGCGGTTTGGACATGGGGGCGGCCTGACAGGGTCTTCCACCCTTCTTACACCGGAAGGGTTAACCATCCCAGCCAAGACAAGGGGGTGGCGGCGACGGGGACGGGCAGTGGCCAAAGAAAAAGGGCCGCCCCGTGGGGGCGGCCCTTCCAGTCACCGCGGCAAGCCGCGGCGGACTTACTTTATGATCTTGGAGACGACGCCGGCGCCGACGGTGCGGCCGCCCTCGCGGATGGCGAAGCGCAGGCCCTCGTCCATGGCGATGGGGGCGATCAGGCCCACCTTCAGGCGGACGTTGTCGCCCGGCATCACCATCTCCGTGCCCTCCGGCAGCGTGACCATGCCGGTCACGTCCGTGGTGCGGAAGTAGAACTGCGGCCGGTAGTTCGCGAAGAACGGCGTGTGGCGCCCGCCCTCCTCCTTGGTCAGGATGTAGGTCTCCGCCTCGAACTCCGTGTGCGGCGTGATCGAGCCCGGCTTCGCCAGCACCTGCCCGCGCTCAACGTCCTCGCGCTTGGTGCCGCGCAGCAGCGCGCCGATGTTGTCGCCCGCCTGGCCCTGGTCCAGCAGCTTGCGGAACATCTCCACGCCGGTGACCGTGGTCTTCACCGTCGGCTTGATCCCGACGATCTCGACCTCCTCGCCCACCTTCACGATGCCCTTCTCAACCCGGCCCGTCACCACCGTGCCGCGGCCCGAGATCGAGAACACGTCCTCGATCGGCATCAGGAACGGCTTGTCGACCGGGCGCTCCGGCTGCGGGATGTAGCGGTCCACCTCGGCCATCAGCTGCAGGATCGCCTGCCGGCCGATCTCCGGGTTCGTGTCGTTCAGCGCGCACACCGCCGACCCCTTCACGATCGGGATGTCGTCGCCGGGGAAGCCGTACGAGCTCAGCAGCTCCCGCACCTCGAGCTCCACCAGCTCAACCAGGTCCGGGTCCGCCAGGTCCATCTTGTTCAGGAACACCACCAGCGCCGGGACGCCAACCTGGCGCGCCAGCAGGATGTGCTCGCGCGTCTGCGGCATCGGGCCGTCGGCCGCCGAGCACACCAGGATCGCCCCGTCCATCTGCGCGGCGCCCGTGATCATGTTCTTCACGTAGTCCGCGTGGCCCGGGCAGTCCACGTGCGCGTAGTGCCGGTTCGTGGTCTCGTACTCAACGTGCGCCGTCGAGATCGTGATCCCGCGCGCCTTCTCCTCCGGCGCCTTGTCGATCTGGTCGTACGCCGTGAACGTCGCCCCGCCCGTCTCGGCAAGGACCTTCGTGATCGCCGCCGTCAGCGACGTCTTCCCGTGGTCAACGTGACCGATCGTGCCGACGTTGCAGTGCGGCTTCGTCCGCTCAAACTTAGCCTTCGCCATAGCCTTGTTGCCCTTGCCTGGTCCGACTTCAGACGCCGGTGGGAGAATGTACTGGAGCGGGTGAGGGGAATCGAACCCCCGTCGTAAGCTTGGAAGGCTTCTGCTCTACCATTGAGCTACACCCGCACGGCTTGCCCGCCCGTTCCCAACGTGGCACGGCCCCGACAAGCAGAACGGCGCGCCCCATCATCTGGGGCGCGCCTGAACTGGTGGAAGGGGTAGGATTCGAACCTACGTAGGACTGAGTCCGGCAGATTTACAGTCTGCTGCCTTTAGCCACTCGGCCACCCTTCCGCGGGACCTTGCCCCGGCCGGGGCCGGAACGAGGTGTGCGCACTATGCAAATCGCCGATCGGCTGTCAACACCTGTCTGTCATGTTTTCTGCGGGGACTGAATCCCATGGCACCGGAACGAAACTTTCGGCAAGGATGGCGCCCATGAAGAACAGCAGATCGAACGGTCCCCGCTCCGGTGGCCGTGGCCCCTCCTCCCCCCGTGGGCGTGATTCGCGCCCCGAGGGTCGTCCCGCCGCCCCAGGCAAGCCCACCCGCGGCAAACCTGCCGGGGGAAGCCCGCTTTCGGCGACAAGCCAAGCGGCCGTCCCGCCCGCCCCGCCGGCGGCAAGCCCGGCTTTGGTTCGGGCGGCGGAAAGCCCGCCTATGGCACCAAGACCAACGATGCCCGCGGGGATGCCCGCGGACCCAAGCGCGGCCCCGCCCGCGAGGGCGAGCGCATGGGCACCCGTACAGGCGCCCAGCGCCAGGAACGGCAGGAGTCCCGGCCCCTACGCTCCCAGGCGCCGGCCCGGCGCAGCGCGGCGTCCGAGCTGGGGCTGGAGGATGATTCGCCCGTCGTCCGGTCCGCCGGGCGCCCGGTGAACAAGCACCACCTGCTCTACGGCATCCATGCCGTGGCCGCCGCCTGGGCCAACCCGACCCGCACCTGCCGGACCCTCTGGGTGACCGAATCGGGGCTGGAGGCGCTGGACGATGCCATGGGCAAGGCCATGGAGGCCGAGCTGGACCGGCCCGAGCCGACCCTGGTGGAGAAGGACACCCTGGACAAGCTGCTTCCGCCCGGCGCGGTGCACCAGGGTGTGGCCCTGGACTGCGCGCCGTTGCCGGAGGTGGCCATCGAGGACATCGTCATTGCGGCGCAGAACGACCCCAACGCCCTGGTGGTGGTTCTGGACCAGGTGACCGATCCGCACAATGTGGGCGCGATCATCCGCTCCGCCGCCGCCTTCGGCGCCAAGGCCGTGGTGGTGCAGGACCGACACGCCCCGCCGCTGACCGGCACCCTGGCCAAGACCGCGTCCGGCGGGGTGGAGGTGGTGCCGCTGGTGCGCGTCACCAACCTGGCCCGTGCCATCGACGAGCTGAAGCAGGCCGCCTTCTGGTCCGTGGGCCTGGACGAGGGCGGCGCCCGCCCCCTGCACCAGGTGGACCTGACCGGCCGCACCGCCGTGGTGCTGGGCAGCGAGGGCGAAGGCCTGCGCCGCCTGACCGCGGAACGTTGCGACGAGGTTGCCAAGCTGCCCACCGGCGGCCCCGTGGGCAGCCTCAACGTCTCCAACGCCGCTGCCGTGGCGCTTTACGAGGTCGCGCGGCGGCGCTAGTCTGCCGCCCCACGCCAGCCGGGGGTCCCCACCCCCGGCCCCTGGATCGCCGGCTTAGCTCAGCGGTAGAGCAACCGCCTTGTAAGCGGTAGGTCGTCAGTTCAATCCTGACAGCCGGCACCAGCCCCAACACCCCCCGCCTTCATCACTCCCCGGTCATGAGACCGCGCAACCGGCCGGGCCCGGCTTGGCGCGATCGGTCGGCTTTCATCACCACTGCTGTCGCAGCTTTGCCACACATGCCGCGGCACTGCCGGCCGTCACAAATGTGCAATCTGGCGGTGATCTTAGCGTCACGAACTCTCTGGTACCCCCACGCGTGGCCCTGGTCGTCGTTCCGGCGGGCAGGACATCCCCGCTTTCGAGAAGTCGGCGCACAAAAAAGCCACCGACCGAGGAGAGACTCATGACGTTCAAGACCACCCTGCTCGCCGGCACTGTCCTGGGTGTCGCGGCGCTGGTGTCCGCGCCGGCCCTGGCGCAGACCACCGCCCGCACGACCGCCCCGGCCGCGACCCCGTCCGCCCCGGCCGTGACCGCCGCCCAGGTGGACGCGCTGAACAAGCAGATCCAGGCCCTGCAGAGCCAGCTGGAGGGCCTGAAGGAGCAGGTCGGCAAGGACATCAAGGCCGTCGACAAGAAGGTGGCCGACGCCCCGACCGTGACCCTGGCCAATGGCCGCCCGCGCTTCCAGTCCGCCGACAAGGCCTTCGACGTGGCGATCCGTTCCCGCGTCCACCTGGACTACGGCTACTGGTTCGTCGACCAGGGCCTGACCACGGACCTGCCGGACGGCTTCAACTTCCGCCGCGTCTTCCTGGGCCTGAACGGCACCGTGTTCAAGGACTGGGGCTACGACGTCACCGTCGACTTCTCCGGCCGCGCCAACAGCTCCGGCCGCCTGCAGAACTTCGGCCTGTCCTACAACGGCATCAAGAACTGGGCGTTCGAGATCGGCGCCATCCAGCCGTCCTTCACCCTGATGGACAGCATCAGCTCCAACGACATCCCGTTCATCGAGCGCACCCAGACCAACAACCTGGCGGTCAGCATCGTGGCGAACGAGGCCCGCCTGTCCGCCGGCTTCCGCCACTGGGGTGAGCGGTACCGCGTCTCCGTCTACGCCACGGGCGACCAGGTCGGCACCGCGTCCCGCGACGACCAGGCCTCCATCATCGCCCGCGCCAGCGTGCTGGCCGCCACCGGCCCCACCTTTGACGTGCACCTGGGCACCTCCGGCGGCTACATGTACGAGGCGGGCGCCGACGCTGGCGTGCCGGCCCGCAACTACTCCCTGTCCGAGCGTCCCGAGACCCGCATCGGCGGCCTGGGCGGCAGCGGCCTGAACTTCAACACCGGCAGCATCAACACCGACGACTACGCGGTGTATGGCGGCGAGTTCGGCGCCACCTACCGCAGCTTCTGGACCATGGCCGAGTATTTCCGCCATGAGTTCAGCCAGCGTGGCGGCCTGCCCGACGTGGACTTCGACAGCTGGTACGTGGCCGCCGGCTGGCTGGTCACCGGCGAGCGCCGCCCCTACAACGTCGCCACCGGCGCCTTCGGCGCGCCGCGGGTGCAGTGGCCGTTCTCCACCACCAGCTACGGCCCCGGCGCCTTCGAGCTGGCCGCCCGCTACTCCGAGGCTGACCTGACCCGCGACGACGTCGCGAACGCCACCGAGGGCAAGCAGAAGATCTGGACCCTGGGCGTGAACTGGTACGCCAACGCGGCGATCCGCTTCATGGCCAACTACAACATCATCAAGATCGAGCGTCCGGTCCTGGTGGACACGGAGGCCGACGCCTTCACCATGCGCGCCCAGATCCAGTTCTGATCCGGAACGCCTGGACCTTGTGACGACCCCCGCCGGAGCGATCCGGCGGGGGTTTTCCTTTGTCCCGGCTTGTTCGCCCCCGGCCCGGGGCACGCTCTAACGGCCTCCGTGGAGACCCCTTACTTCACCACATAGGGCATGCCGGCCAGGTCATAGGCGATGGCCCGTTGTGGCACGTCGTTCAGGTTGGGCGCGCGCCGCGGGTCGGCCCCCTCATACAGGTCGATGTCCCAGCCGTTGATGTAGTACACGCCCGTGGTCCGGAAGGTGTAGAAGCCGCCCCGCTCCATGGACAGGGTCAGCACCAGTTCCGTGTCCGTCTCCAAAGGCCGATTCGCCGCGTAATCCAACCCCAGGCCGGCGGCGATGGCGGAGATGCCCCAGGGGAACCGGTCCATGAACACGCCAGCCACGCCGATGCCGCTGGCCAGCACGGTCAGCGGGCCGGGCGTGGTGTGGGATGCGACGCGGGTCGGGTCGGTGCGGACGATCTGCATGTCGATGCCAACCGCCACCACGTCGGGCCGGGGGTCCACCGCCACCAGATGCCCAAGGCCGACGAGCCGGGTCTCCACCGCGCTGGCGAAGGCCGTGCCGAAGGGGGAGGACGCGTTGCGCATCATGTAGACCTGGACGGGGACCTTCTTGCCGGTCTGGAACTCCAGGTGGGCGGAAATTGCCGAGGCCACATCGGTGGCGACCACCTGCCAATGGGCCGCGGACTGCAGCACCGGCTGCGGGCGGAGGGCCACCGGTACCGCCGGCGGGCGGCTGGAACAGGCGGACAGGCCGGCCAGGGCGGCGGCAAGCAGCAGGCCGGCGCGGGACAGGGCGGTGCGGGGGCGTGGGTGGCGGGTCATGGGGCGGCTTCCGGCGGGTCGCGGGGCTGCCGGAGCCGAAGCAACCCGCATGCCAGCCTACCGGTCGCGGGCGACGGTGGCGCCGATGATGCCGGCCACGCCGCCGCCGGGCCCGCCCAAGGGCAGGGACAGGGCCTCGATGTCATACAGGTCCCGGCCGGGGATGACGGAGGATTCCGAGGCGAAGCGCACCGGTGCCATATCCCGGCAGGTCAGGCGGAGGATGCTGATCACCCGCCCGACGAACGGGCTGCGCGCCAGGCTGGTGACGGGTTGACCGGTCGGGTCGATCCCATAGGTCCGGGCCGTCCCCTCCCCCATCATGACGCAGCGGAAATCCTCGCAAGGCCCCATCACCTCGAACTGCCAGAGCAGCCCGTGCAGCGGGTCCGTCTTCGGGATCGACAAGGAGGCGCCAAGGGGCAACCCAGGCCCTGCGGCCTGCCATATCAGGAACAGGCGACGAAGGGGCTCGGCGCGCAGCTCCGCTGGGCTGGTGACCGGGCCAAGGGTGAAGGCCGGTTCCACGATGTCCTCCCCTTGGTGGCATCCGTACGATGCGGCGACCACGTTTGTATTCAGCCTAGACGCGATCCGGGGGGACGGCAATGGCTTCCCGTCGGGGAACCCGGCCCCGCGCGCGGGGTTCACCTCCAGCCGGGCCATCCCTGGGGAAACGGGGTGCCACGCGACGGAGGGAGACAAGCATGGACGGAACCGAGCACCCGCCCGACCACGGCCACGCCGGCCACCAGGCCGGCCATGGTCCGGGCGAGGGCCTGCCTTGGGGCCCCCTGGTGGGAATCCTGATCGTGGTGGGGCTGTTCTTCTACAGCCTGTTCAGCATCATCCAATCGGGCTGAGGGCCGGCCTCAGCGCCGCAGCTGCTCGGCCGTCCGGGTCGCCTCGGCCACCTGCTCCGGCGGCAGGGCCTTCAGGGCGGAGACGAGGTCCGTCTCCTCCACCCGGCATTGGCGGGCGAAGACGTCCAGCAGGCGCTGGAACGCGGGCTGCCAGTGCCCATCCCCTGCGCTTCCCGCTCTGCCAGATCCACGGCCAGGGTCTCCACCTCCTGCTGCAGGTCGAGCGCTGCGGCCACCGGGTCGGGCCAGGCCTGGACGCTGCCCAGGCGCGGGTGGACCGCCGCGGCCATCATGTCGCCATGGGCGGTCCAGAGGCGGGCGAAGGCCTCCAGCCGGTTCCGCCTCTCCTCCGTCCCGGGTTCGGCGGCGTTGCCCACATCCTGCAACAGCGCGCCGCCGGCACGGTGGTCGTCCTCGATCCAGGTGATGATCATTCGGTTCCCCCTGTCTGCCTGCGGAACAGGGGGCGGGGGTGCCGGGTTCCGCCAGGCCCCAGGCGTGTTTACGCCGACCGTAACCACACGCCGGCGGAGTCTGCCCCGGCCGCCAGGCCGGGGGCGACTGAGGCAATCGAAAGCCTAGACCCGGTCCGTGCCCAGCACGGTGAAACTGGAATCGTCGCCCTTGTGCCGCTCCTCCTCTGGCAGGCGGCCCTGGATGCGGAAGACGATGGTCTCGGCGATGTTGGTGGCGTGGTCGCCGATGCGCTCCAGGTTCTTGGCCGCGAACAGCAGGTGCGTGCAGGCCGTGATCCGCTGGGGTGATTCCATCATGTAGGTCAGCAGTTCCCGGAACAGGGCGGTGTAGGCGCGGTCAACCTCCTCGTCCCGGTCGCGCACGGCGAGGGCCCCGGCGAGGTCGTCCGACTCGTAGACCTGGATGACGGACTTCAGCATGTCCGCCACGGTCCGGCCGATGGGGGCCAGGGAGCCGGTCAGCTCCACTGTCGGCAGGGATTGCAGGGCCAGGGAGCGTTTGGCCACGTTGGCCGCGAAGTCGCCGATGCGCTCCAGGTTGCTGGCGATGCGCAGGGCACCCACGATGTCGCGCAGGTCCCGTGCCATGGGCTGGCGCAGGGCCAGCAGGCGGATGGTCTGGTTCTCCACCTTCCGTTCCAGGGCGTCCAGCTCGGCATCCCGCTGCATGACGGCTTCCGCCGCCTCCACGTCCCGCCGGACCATGGCCTGGATGGAGTCGTCGATCTGCTGCACGGCCAGGGTCCCCATCTGCATGATCAGGGCATGCAGTTGCCGCAGCTCCACGTCATAGGCATTGACGATATGGCGCGTCGGCTGCGTCGTCTTCGCGTCGTCCACGTCGGTCCCCCAAAGTCAAATCCGTGTCGCGAAAGGTGCCATAACGGTCTAACACATCCTCCCGGCTTTGTGGCAGCCTATGGGTCCAACCCCTTGCACGGCCACGCCGGGATCATGACGCCCCACGAACTGATCGCGGTCATCGAGAAGCATGAGCGCTGGCTGAAGCGCCTGACCGGCGGCACGCGTGCCATGCTGGCGCTGGCCGAACTCCAGGGCATGTCCTTCACCGGCGCCAACCTGCAAAGCTGCAAGCTGTCCGGCGCCAACCTGACGGACGCGGACTTCACCGGCGCCAACCTGACCGGGGCCGACCTGTTCGCCGCCCGGCTGACCCGGGCCGTGCTGGTCAACACCAACCTGACCAATGCCGACCTGCGCGGCGCCCACCTGCGCGGTGCCCGGCTGAAATGCGCCATCCTGCGCGGGGCCGACCTGCGCGGCGGGGCCCTGCTGGACCGGCGCAACCCCAACACGCTGAAGATGGAGCCGTCGGACCTGCGCGGGGCGGAGATGGACGACGCCACCCTGTCCGACGCCAACCTGGCAGGCGCCGACCTCAGCGAGTGCAGCATGGTGGGGGCGGACTGCTCCGGCGCGCAGATGACCGGCGCGAACCTGAGCCGGGCCGTGCTGAAGAACACGAGCTTCAAGGGCTCGGACATGCGGGGCGTCAACCTGGCCAGTGCCAACCTGACCGGGGCGAACCTGCAAGGCTGCAACCTGACGGGCGCCGTGCTGTCCGGCGCCAACCTGCGCAACGCCGACCTTCAAGGCGCCAACCTGGACGGGGTGGACCTGACCGGGGTGGACCTGCTGGGGGCGAACTTCAGCCGGTCGGCGGAAACCTTCTCCGCCAGCATCCAGAAGCTGCTGGCCCAGCACCAGGCCTGGATCACCAGCAACGGCGCCAAGGGCGAACGGGCTGACCTGTCGGGCCAGGACCTGTCCCACATCGACTTGGCTGGCGCCAACCTGGGCGGGGCCAACCTGCGCGGGGTGAACCTGTCCGGCGCCAAGCTGCGGGACGCGTTGCTGGTGATGGCCGACCTGTCCAAGGCCAGCCTGCAATATGCCGACCTATCCGGCGCCACCCTGGACGGCGCGAACCTGCGCGAGGCCAACATGACCGGCATCAAGCTGGACGCGGCCAAGGTGGGATCGGTGGAGATCAAGGGCCCGGACGGGCGTCCCACCGGCCGGAAATGGCCGGCCAACCTGTCCGGCAGCCAGATGGGCAATGCCAGCCTGGTGCGGGCCTGGATGCGCGGCGCCAACCTGTCGGGCGCCGACCTGCGCGCCGCGGACCTGTCCAACGCCAACCTGACCGAGGCGAACCTGCGCGGCGCCAACCTGGAGGGCGCGATCACCACCGGTGCCGTGCTGCCGGTGGTGGATGAGGATGATGAGTGACGCCTGGCCACGTCCCTTCAGGACATGGCGCATTTAGGCCGCCAATCCTTAGCCAGCCCTGCCGAGTCCAGACCCGCTCACATCCGGAAGACGCCGAAGTTGGTCCGCGGCACCGGCGCGTTCAGGCTGGCGCTGAGGCCCAAAGCCAGCACCGTGCGGGTCTCCGCCGGGTCGATGATGCCGTCGTCCCACAGCCGGGCACTGGCATAGTAGGGATGGCCCTGGCGCTCATACTGGGCGCGGATGGGAGCCTTGAAGGCCTCCTCGTCCTCGGCGCTCCAGCCCTTGCCAGAGGCTTCCAGCCCGTCGCGGCGGACGGTGGCCAGCACGTTGGCCGCCTGCTCCCCGCCCATGACGCTGATCCGGGCGTTGGGCCACATCCAGAGGAACCGCGGTGAGTATGCCCGGCCGCACATGCCGTAGTTGCCGGCCCCGAAGCTGCCGCCGATCACCACGGTGAACTTGGGCACGGCGGCACAGGCCACCGCCGTCACCAGCTTGGCCCCGTCCTTGGCGATGCCGGCGTTCTCATACTTCCGGCCCACCATGAAGCCGGTGATGTTCTGCAGGAAGACCAGCGGGATGCCGCGCTGGCAGCACAGCTCCACGAAGTGGGCGCCCTTCAGCGCGCTCTCGCTGAACAGGATTCCGTTGTTGGCGATGATGCCCACGGGATAGCCCCAGATGCGGGCGAAGCCGCAGACCAGGGTGGTGCCGTAGTTGGCCTTGAACTCCTCCAGCTCCGACCCGTCCACGATGCGGGCGATCACCTCGCGCACATCGAAGGGCTTGCGGGTGTCGGCGGGAATGACGCCGTACAGCTCCGCCGGGTCAAACAGGGGCTCCCGCGGCTCGGCCACCGTCACCTGGGGCTGCTTCCGGCGGTTCAGGTTGCCGACGATTTGCCTGGCGATGGACAGGGCATGGCGGTCGTCCAGGGCGTAGTGGTCGGCCACGCCGGAGGTGCGGGTATGCACCTCCGCCCCGCCGAGGTCCTCAGCACTCACCACCTCGCCGGTGGCGGCTTTCACCAGGGGCGGGCCGCCCAGGAAGATGGTGCCCTGGCCTTTCACGATCACGCTCTCGTCCGCCATGGCCGGCACATAGGCGCCGCCCGCGGTGCAGGAGCCCATGACCACGGCCACCTGGGGGATGCCGGCGGCGCTCATGGTGGCTTGGTTGTAGAAGATGCGGCCGAAATGGTCGCGGTCGGGGAAGACCTCGTCCTGGTTCGGCAGGTTGGCCCCGCCGCTGTCCACCAGATAGACGCAGGGCAGGTTGTTCTCCCGCGCGATCTCCTGTGCCCGCAGGTGCTTCTTCACGGTCAGGGGGTAGTAGGTGCCGCCCTTCACCGTGGCGTCGTTGGCGACGACCACACATTCCTGGCCGGAGACGCGGCCGATGCCCGTCAGGATGCCGGCGGCCGGCACCTTGTCCTCATAAACCTCATGGGCGGCGAGCTGGCTGAACTCCAGGTAGGGGGTGCCGGGGTCCAGCAGGAAGCGCACACGGTCCCGGGGCAGCAGCTTGCCGCGGGCCAGGTGCTTTTCCCGCGCCTTCTCCCCGCCGCCCAGCTTGATGTCGGCGACGGTGGCCTTCAGGTCGGCCACCAGGGCCTCCATGGCGCGCACGTTGTCCGCGAAGGCGGCGTCGCGCGTGTCGATGGACGTGGTCAAGGCCGGCATGGTCACTCCCCTCCCCCTGGCCGGCGTGGCCCGCCGGTCCGTCTCTGGTCAGGGCGGGAGATTGCACAGGGCGGGGGGCGAGGGCAAGGACGGGAGGGGCATATCCACCCGGCCGAGTGCCAAGGAACATTCACGAACACGCACGAGACACACACAAACACGCACACAAGAAAGCTGACCACGGCTTCGCCTCACCCAGGTGGCGCCGCAGGCAACCCTTTTCTGTGAATGTTCGTGCGTGCATGGTGCGTGTTCGTGAATGTTCCTGGCACCCACGGCCAGCAAAAAAGGAAAAGGCCCCGGGTCACCCCGGGGCCTCCTTGGTCGTCAGGGGAGCGCGGCCACTCAGTCCGCGTCCACCATCTCTTCCACCGCCTCGTCCTTGTCGTCGCGGCGCTTGCCCTCGGCATACTCGAAGCCGAGCTTGTCCGCCGCCTCGTCCAGGGTGACCTTGACGGCGCCGCCCTTGGTGAGCTTGCCGAACAGCAGCTCCTCCGCCAGCGGCTTCTTGACGTGCTCCTGGATGGTGCGGGCCAGGGGGCGGGCGCCCATGACGGGGTCGTAGCCCTTCTTGGCCAGCCAGTCGCGGGCCGCGTCCGTCAGCTCGATGGTGACGCCGCGGTCGCTGAGCTGCGCCTCCAACTCCATCACGAACTTGTCCACCACGCGGGTCACCGTCTCCGGGGCCAAGTTCGCGAAGGCGATGATGGCGTCCAGGCGGTTCCTGAACTCCGGGGTGAACATCTTGTTGATGGCCTCGGAGTCCTCACCCACCCGCTGCTCACGGCCGAAGCCGATGGCCGGCTTGGCCATGTCGGCGGCGCCCGCATTGGTCGTCATGATCAGGATGACGTTGCGGAAGTCCACCGTCTTGCCGTTGTGGTCGGTCAGCTTGCCGTGGTCCATGACCTGCAACAGGATGTTGTACAGGTCCGGGTGCGCCTTCTCGATCTCGTCCAGCAGCAGCACGCAGTGCGGGTGCTGGTCGATGGCGTCGGTCAGCAGGCCGCCCTGGTCGAAGCCCACATAGCCCGGGGGCGCGCCGATCAGGCGGCTCACGGTATGGCGCTCCATGTACTCCGACATGTCGAAGCGGGTCAGCTCGATGCCCAGGGTGCGGGCGAGCTGCTTGGCCACCTCGGTCTTGCCCACGCCGGTGGGGCCGGAGAACAGGTAGTTGCCGATGGGCTTCTCCGCGTCGCGCAGGCCGGCACGGGCCAGCTTGATGGCGGCGACCAGGGTCTCGATGGCCTGGTTCTGGCCGAAGACCATGGTCTTCAAGTCGCGCTCCAGGTTCAGGAGCACTTCCTTGTCGTCACGGCTGACGGACTTCGGTGGGATGCGGGCGATCTTGGCGACCACGCCCTCCACGTCCTTCTGGGTGATGGTCTTCTTGCGCTTGCTGTCCGGCAGCAGGGCCTGGGCGGCGCCCACCTCGTCGATCACGTCGATGGCCTTGTCCGGCAGCTTGCGGTCGCCGATGTACTTGGCCGACAGCTCCACGGCCGAGCGCACCGCGTCCTTGGTGTACCGGACCTTGTGGTACTTCTCGTAGTAGGACTTGATGCCTTCCAGGATCTTGATCGCGTCCTCGATGGAGGGTTCGTTCACGTCGATCTTCTGGAAGCGGCGCACCAGCGCCCGGTCCTTCTCGAAGTAGTTCCGGTATTCCTTGTAGGTGGTGCTGCCGATGCAGCGCAGCGAGCCGCTGGCCAACGCCGGCTTCAGCAGGTTGCTGGCGTCCATGGCGCCGCCGGAGGTGGCCCCGGCGCCGATCACGGTGTGGATCTCGTCGATGAACAGGATGGAGCCGTCCAGGGCCTCCAGCTCCGACACCACGCTCTTCAGCCGCTCCTCGAAGTCGCCGCGGTAGCGGGTGCCCGCCAGCAGCGAACCCATGTCGAGGGCATAGATGGTGGCGTTCTTCAGGATCTCCGGCACCTCGCCATGGACGATCCGGCGGGCCAGCCCCTCGGCGATGGCGGTCTTGCCCACGCCGGGGTCGCCCACATAGAGCGGGTTGTTCTTGGAGCGGCGGCACAGGATCTGGATGGTGCGTTCCACCTCCTGCTCCCGGCCGATCAGCGGGTCGATCTTCCCGCTGGCCGCCTTCTTGTTCAGGTTGACGCAGTACGCCTCAAGGGCCTCGGTGCCTTTCTTCACGACCTTCTCCGCCTGGGCGTCGTCGTCGGCTCCGGAAACCCGCTTCGTCTCGGTACGTCCGGGAGCCTTGGCGATGCCGTGAGAAATGTAGTTCACCGCGTCGAACCGGGTCATCTCCTGCTCCTGCAGGAAATAGACGGCATGGCTCTCGCGTTCGGAGAACAAGGCAACCAGCACGTTGGCTCCCGTCACCTCTTCACGGCCCGAACTTTGTACGTGGATGGCCGCCCGCTGCAGGACGCGCTGGAATCCCGCAGTCGGTTTGGCATCGTCGGGCCGGTTGGTGATCAGGTTGGAAAGCTCGTTGTCGAGGTACTCGACAAGCTCGGCGCGGAGCTTCTGCATGTCCACGCCGCAGGCGCGCAGGACGGCGACGGCGTCCTGGTCATCCGTGAGGGCGAGCAGCAGGTGCTCAAGGGTAGCGTACTCGTGGCGTCGCTCGTTGGCGTTGGCAAGGGCCCGGTGGAGCGTCTGCTCGAGGTTACGCGAGAGCATTCGGGGCTAATCCTTCTCCAGGGTACATTGCAAAGGATGCTGGTGCTGCCGGGCGAAGTCCATGACCTGCGTCACCTTGGTCTCCGCCACCTCATAGGTGAAGACCCCGCAGACCCCGACCCCCCGGCGGTGCACATGCAACATGATGCGCGTCGCCTCTTCGCGGTTCTTGTTGAAGAAGCGCTCCAGGACGTGAACGACGAACTCCATGGGGGTGTAGTCGTCATTCAACATCAACACTTTGTACATCGAGGGCTTCTTCGTCTTCGGCTTGGCCTGTACGACCACGCCCGTCGAATTGCCCTCGTCCCCGTTCTTGTCGTCGTCGGCCATGTCTGTTCAGGAAGCCATCACGCGGGTCCGCATCCCTCGATCATATGAAATCCGGAGGCCCGGTTGGAAGGGGCCATATTCACGTCCCAAGGAGAACACGGCTCCGTCACGCAAGTCACGCGCCCGGCCGGGATGCCACCGGGGTTACCGCCCCTGACGGCCGCCTTCCCGCCCCTCCCCAGATAAGGAGAGATAAGGCCGCCAAGGGCTTGTGGAAGGCCTTGCGCGCCAGCCGGAAAAGAAAAAAGACCCGGCAGCCCTGGGGCCACCGGGTCCTTCCATCATACGGGCCCCGACCAAGGTCGGGGTCGGGCCGGAAACCTTTCCCGGCCCCGATACCCTGACCCGTCAGGGTTCCGGGCTTCGGCGGCATGGGCCGCCGCCGCGCCGGTCGGCGCGGATGCCGAGGGTCAAGGCTTTCGCCCCTCGGCATCAGGCCGCGAGCTTCACCTTGGACAGCTTCTCCACGGTGGCGTTGACCCGGGCCGTCAGCGGCTCCGCGGCCTCGTTGGCCACCTTCACGGTCATCTCGGAGACCTTGGTGGTCTCGGCGACCAGGGCGTCGAAGCTGCTGCGGGCATACTCGGTCTGCAGGTCCACCAGCTCCTTCAGCGTCTTCACGCCGATGGCGGCCTTCGCGACGGAGACGGACTGCTCCAGCTGGGACTGGGTGAAGGCGATCACGGACTTGGACAGCGCTTCGAAGCCCTTGGCGAGGATGTTGGAGGAGGCGAGGACGGCGTCCACCGTCTCCTTCTGCAGGCCGGCCAGCTCGTCATAGGCGGTGAAGACCTGCTTGGACACCTTCTCCACCTGCTCCTTGGTGTAGGCGACGGCCTGCTCCACGTTCTTCGTGGCGGCGTCCTGGGCGGCGGTGACGGTGGCCTCGATGGTGTCCTTCACGTCGGCGGGGACAGTCTCGACCTTGGGGCCTTGGGGGTACGGGGCGCGGTGGCCATGGGTAGTCTCCTTCAGGGTTGCGCGCGATGGGTGCCGGCCTGCACAAAGCAGCCCCGGCACCGGGTGCCGCTCTGTCCGGTCAACCTGTCGGCCGCCCGGAGCCTTATGCTGCGGTGCAGCATGTGCCGTTTATATCGGCACGGTACGGGACAGGTCAAGGGATTTTTGTGCACTGCACAACGACGAAATCGCAACCGTTCGCCGCCCGCATGGCTACCGATCCTTAGGATTTCTGCCGCTTTACGTTGGCCGGGACGCGTGCCACGATGCGCGCCCTTCCCCCACCCCCTGCCCCGCGCGGACCCCCAGGATGACCTACTGTCTCGGCATCAAGATCAAGGACGGGCTGATCGGCTTGTCCGACGGCCGCATCACGGCCGGGACACAGGTTTCCGTGGCCCGCAAGGTGACCATGGTGGGGGACAAGGCCGACCGTCTGTTCATCATGACGTCAGGCCTGCGCAGCGTACGCGACAAGACCCTGGCCTATCTGCGCCGCGACATGGCGCGGGCCGGGGCCGCGCCGGGGACAGTGCCCTTCGCCACGATGCTGGAGGCGGTGGGCGCCTTCACCAAGTGCCTGCGCGCCGTGGCGGCAGAGGACAAGGAGGCGCTGGAAGCGTCCAACCTGCCCTTCAACCTGCACGCCATCCTGGGCGGCCGGCTGGCGGAGGACCGGGAGCCGACCATGTTCCTGGTCTACCCGGAGGGCAACTGGATCGAGGTGGATGAGCGCACGCCCTACCTGTCCATCGGCTCCACCGCCTATGGCAAGCCCATCCTGGACCGGGCGCTGAAGCCCCACACACCCATGGCGACAGCCCTGAAGATCGCGTACCTGTCCTTCGACAGCAGCCGCTATTCCTCCTCCGACGTGGGCTATCCCATCGACCTGATCACCTACCGCCAGGCCGACCAGCAATGGCGGGAAGCCCAGTTCGACTATGACGACCTGGTGGAGCAGCGGCAGTGGTGGAACCGCCACATCACCGACCTGGCAACCCGCCTGCCCGACGGGCCCTGGGTGGGCAAGCTGCTGGGGTGAGTTCCCGCCGACCCGACTTCCTTGTCACAGCCTGCCCCGGTTGCCCCTGGCTATAACCCCTTCGGCTAGGACGGCGAAGCCACAGGCCCGTCGTGTAGTCAACAGATTAACGAATCTGCGCTAGACACTGATTCCGTTCGCATTTACGCTGACAAGCAGCAGCCGGGGCAAGGCTGATTCCAGGGGGCATCTCATGATGGTGGGCACGCGGGGCATCCGACCGGTGGGGGTAGCGACGCGCCGCACGCGGAAGGTCTTCGCACTTTTGGGGTTGCTGGCGCTGGCGATGGCCGCCCCGGCCAGCGCCCTTGCCAAGTACGCCTCCATCGTCATCGACGCGGAGACGGGGCAGGTCCTGCATGCCGCCGGCGCGGACACCCGGAACTTCCCGGCGTCGCTGACCAAGATGATGACCTTGTACATGGCCTTCGACGCCATCGAGAAGGGTCGCCTGAAGCTGGACCAGCGCATCCCCGTGTCCGCCCACGCCGCCGGGCAGGCGCCGTCCAAGCTGGGCCTCCGCGCGGGCTCCACGGTGAAGCTGGAGGACTGCATCCTGGGCATGGCGGTGAAGTCCGCCAACGACTGCGCGGCAGCGGTGGGGGAGGCGATCGGCGGGACGGAGGCCAACTTCGCCCGCATGATGACCGAGCGTGCCCGCCAGCTCGGCATGACCCGCACCACCTTCCGCAACGCCTCCGGCCTGCCC
Organism: Aerophototrophica crusticola; assembly: GCF_012913305.1. Lineage (NCBI taxonomy): Bacteria > Pseudomonadati > Pseudomonadota > Alphaproteobacteria > Rhodospirillales > Rhodospirillaceae > Aerophototrophica > Aerophototrophica crusticola. The sequence continues at coordinate 2,395,831 of NZ_CP051775.1, forward strand.
AACGCCGGCCAGCTTTCCACGGCCCGCGACATGGCGCGGCTGTCCCAGGCGCTGATCTACGACCACGCCAAATATTACCACTACTTCGGTGAGCGCAGCTTCGAGTTCAGCGGCGTGACCGTGGCCGGGCACAACCGGCTGATGTACCGCTATCCCGGCATGGACGGGCTGAAGACGGGCTTCATCCGGGCCTCCGGCTTCAATCTGGCGTCCTCCGCGGTGCGTGATGGCCGTCGCCTGATTGGCGTCGTGTTCGGCGGCCAGACCGCCGGCTGGCGTGACAACCACATGGCCGGCTTGCTGGACGAGGCCTTCGCCGGCCGCAGCACGCCCGTCCTGGTGGCCTCCGCCGACCGGGCCCGGTCGCCCAAGGCCAACCAGCGCAACCGCCCGGTGGAGCGTGATGACGAGGACGTCGCGCCGAAGGTGGTCGCCGCTGCCGCCAAGGCCGCCGGCAGCATCGCGTCTGGCGCCGGCGAGCTGGTGCTGCCCCGCACCGCCGTCGCCGCCCCCATGGCTGCGGTCCCCAAGGGCCGTCCCAGCGGCTGGGGCATCCAGGTGGGCGCGTTCAACGACCGTGCCGCCGGCCAGCGCGCCGTCTCGGCCGCCACGCAGCGGGCCGGCTCGCTGCTGGACAAGGCGATCCCCCACGTGCTGGAGGTCTCCACCGCCAAGGGCCCCATCTACCGCGCCCGCCTGATGGGCATGGATGAGAAGACCGCCCGCCAAGCCTGTTCGCGGCTGGCCAAGACCGGTCATGGCTGCCTGACGGTGCCGCCCCAGGCAGGGCTCTGAACCCCTACCCCGTCGTGGAATGATGGAGGGCGCCCGGCAGGTCCGGGCGCCCTTTCCATTTGGGCTGATGCACCGGCCTTGCGCGGCCATGCCCCATGTGGGAGGGCTTGGGGGCAGCCGAGCCAGCATGGATGCCCATGGCCCCCCGACCGGACTCCCCGCCCTGCCTGACCCTCTGGGACCTTGGCCTGACGCGGCAGGAGGCCCGTCGCCATTATGTCGGGGGCATCATCGCGCTGGTGGTCGGCATCCTGATGGTCGCCCCACTGGCATTCATGGTGATGATGGGTGTCGCTTTCCTGGCGGATGCCTTGGGAGGTCCATCGGCGCGACAGGTCGTCGAGGGGCTGGCCATCTTCCCAGTGGTCGGGTCGGCGATCATTCCCATGGCCGTGGTGGTCAGGGCCGTGCACGGCCGAACGGCCGCCAGCCTTGTCAATGCCACCGGCCGGGTAAGCTGGGCCCTGCTGGCCCGGGGTGCGGGGTTGTGGGCCGGGGTGCTCCTGCCCCTGGTGGCGCTGGGCTTCGCCTCGGGGGAGATGTCTCTCTCTCCTGACTGGCCCAGGGTCCTGCTGGTGGCGTCCATCGGGTTGCCTCTGGTGCTGGCCCAGGTGACGGCGGAGGAGATGCTCTGCCGCGGCTACCTGGCCCAGGCCTGTGCCCGCCTCACGGGGTCACCGGTCACCACCGTCCTGGTGACGACACTCGTCTTCACGGCCTTGCATGAGGGAAACCAAGCCAGCGATCCCTGGGGCCTACGGGTCCAGATCGCGGCCATGGGCCTTTTCCTGGCCCTGGTCACCTGGAAGGCAGGGCGGCTGGAGCCGGCGGTCGGCATCCACCTTGCCCAGAACATGCTGGCTGTCTTCGTCCTGGGCGCGGGTGGCGAAGCCATCCCCAACCTGGCGGGAAGGTCCGAACTGGCGGTGTTGCCGGACGATCCCGCGGCGATCCTGGGCAACTTGGCGGCATTCTGCCTGCCCGCGGGGTCTTCCTGTACCTGGGCTTCGGGAAGGGTTGGCTGGGCATGGAAAAAGGGCGGCCGGATCGCCCGGCCGCCCTGCGTTAGGTCACTGCGTCCAACAGGTGCCGGTCAGGCCTGCACCGGCTCCCGCACCTGGACCGGCGCCGCCGGCTTGCCCAGGCGTGAGCACCGGCCGACGCAGGAGTACTCGAGGCCGGCCATCTCCGCGGCCTCCGGGTCATAGACGTTGCGCAAATCCACCAGCACGGGCGCGCGCAGCAGCTTGGCGACCCGGCGCAGGTCCAGGGCGCGGAACTCGTTCCATTCCGTCAGCACCAGGGCGCAGTCCGCCCCCTCCAGCGCGGCATAGGCGTCCTTGGCCCATTCCACGCCCGGCAGCAGCCTCTCCGCCTCGTGCATGCCCGCCGGGTCATAGGCCGACACCGTGGCCCCCGCCGCCTGCAGGGCGGGCACGATGTCCAGCGCCGGCGCGTCGCGCATGTCGTCCGTGTTCGGCTTGAACGTCACGCCCAGCACGCCCACCCGCTTGCCGGCCACCGACCCGCCGCACGCCGCCACGACCCGCTCCGCCATGGCCTTCTTGCGCCTGTCGTTCACGTCCACCACCGCCTCGATGATCCGCAGCGGCGCCCCGAAGTCCTGCGCCGTCTTCACCAGGGCCAGCGTGTCCTTGGGGAAGCACGACCCGCCGTAGCCCGGGCCCGGGTGCAGGAACTTCTTGCCGATGCGCCCGTCCAGCCCGATGCCCTTGGCCACGTCGTGCACGTCGGCGCCCACCCGCTCGCACAGGTCCGCGATCTCGTTGATGAAGGTGATCTTCGCCGCCAGGAACGTGTTCGCCGCGTACTTGGTCAGCTCCGACGTCTCCAGGCTGGTCATCACCATCGGCGTCTCGATCAGGAACAGCGGCCGGTACAGACCCCGCATCACCGCCCGCGCCCGGTCGGAGTCCGTGCCGATCACCACCCGGTCGGGCCGCATGAAGTCCTCGATGGCCGAGCCCTCGCGCAGGAACTCCGGGTTGGAGCACACGTCGAAGTCCAGCTCCGGCCGCGCCTTGCGCACGATCCGCGCCACCTCGCGCCCCGTGCCCACCGGCACCGTGCTCTTGGTCACGATCACCGTGTAGCGCGCCGGGTCCAGCGCCAGCGCCACCTCCTCGGCGGCGGCGTACACGTAGCTCAGGTCCGCGTGCCCGTCGCCCCGGCGGGTCGGCGTGCCCACGGCGATGAACACCGCGTCCACCCCCCGCACCGCCTCGGCCAGGTCGGTGGTGAAGCTCAGCCGGCCCGCCCGGGTGTTCTTCGCCACCAGGTCGTCCAGGCCCGGCTCGTAGATCGGGATCTCCCCGCGCCTGAGCCGCTCGATCTTGCCGGCGTCCTTGTCGACGCAGCAGACCTCGACACCGAACTCCGAGAAGCACGCCCCGGACACCAGCCCGACGTACCCCGTACCGATCACGGCGATCCGCATGGTACCAACCCCCTTCAGGAAACCCTTGGCGCGGGCGTCGGCGCTGCCGCGCCCGCGCGGTTGTCAGATCATGTCCTTGAGCGCGGCCCTGACCTTGTCGGCCATGTCGGGCCGGTCGAGGGCGTAGGCGACGTTGGCCAGCACGAAGCCGAGCTTGTCGCCGCAGTCGAAGCGCTTGCCCTCGAAGCGGAAGCCGTGGAAGGGCTGGCGGCCCACCAGCCTGGCCATGGCGTCGGTGAGCTGGATCTCGCCCCCGGCGCCCTTCTCGAAGGCCGCCAGGTGCTCGAACACCTCCGGCTGCAGGATGTAGCGGCCCTGGATGGAGAGCGTGGACGGCGCCTCGGCCGGCTTGGGCTTCTCCACCAGCCCGCGCACCTCCACCAGGCGGCCGTCGGCGCTGGCGGCCCCGGTGTCCAGGATGCCGTACTTGTCGGTCTGCTCGCGCGGCACCTCGAACACGCTCAGCAGGTTGCCGCCCACCTGTTCATAGGCTTCAACCATCTGCGCCAGGCACGGCGTGGGCGCCAGCACCTGCTCGTCGGGCAGCAGCACGGCGAAGGGCTCCCCGCCCACGAACTCGCGCGCGCACCACACCGCGTGGCCCAGCCCCAGCGGCTGGGCCTGGCGCACGTAGGTCAGCTGCCCGCTCTCCACCCGCGCCCGCGCCAGCAGGTCCAGCATGTCCTGCTTGCCGCGCCGGCGCAGCGTCTCCTCCAGCTCCGGCGACAGGTCGAAGTGGTCCTCCAGCGCCCCCTTGCCCCGGCTGGTCACGAAGCAGAACTGCTCGATCCCCGCCGCCCGCGCCTCGTCCACCGCGTGCTGGATCAGCGGCCGGTCCGCCAAAGGCAGCATCTCCTTCGGGATCGCCTTCGTCGCAGGCAGGAAACGCGTCCCCAATCCCGCAACCGGGAACACAGCCTTGCGTACCTTCCTTGCCATCACGTCCCCTGGAACCATGGAAACAGGCGCCATCCGGCCACCCCTTGCCACCTTGGCGAGTCGGGGTCCCGGCGTTGTGCCATGCGGTAAACGGGCTGACAACCTGTCCGGATCGGCCTTTCCCGGGGGCTTTCGGTCAGGGGCGGCGCCCCCGTTTTAGGAGGACATCCTTCGCTTGGTTGATCTGGGCGGCGATATAGGTAGACCCGCCCTGATCCGGATGGTTGCGCAGCATCAACCGCTTGTGGGCCTCGCGCACCTCCGTCTCAGCCGCCCCGGCCGAGAGGCCGAGGATCTCCAGCGCCTCCTCCTCCGTCATGCCGGGGGCCCGGCTGCCGCCCGGCTGGGACGATCCGCCGCTGTCGCCGTCCACCCCGTCGCGCCAATCCGGGTGGGTGCGGTCCAGGTAGCTTTCCAGCAGGCGCACGGCCTGGGGATCCTCCCGCGACATCATGTGCAGCAGCGCCATGAGCTGGGGCCGGTCCAGGGATGACAGCCGGCGGTCCTTGAATCCGCCCCGCAGCACCTCCCCGTCCATGGTGCCGCTATCGTGGTCCAGCCACATGCGCAGCCAGCCCGTCTCCACGTCCGAGCGCTGGCCGGGCGTGGGCCCCGCCGCGGCCTTGAACCGCCCGGCCAGCCGCCGCCATTGGATGATGAAGGGTAAGGCGAAGGGCAGCAGGCCCAGCACGGCCCCGGCCCGCCCCGTAACCACCAGGAACAGCGCGCCCGCCGCGAGAAGGCCGATCCCTGCCCGCTTCAACCAGACGGCCAGCGTGCGGGGATCGGCGGTGGCGAACAGGCGTGCCAAACCGTACAGGCCCGCCAGGATGACGATGCCAAGGGCCAGATACTGCAAGGCGCCCCCTCAGCCCAACTGGTGGGTCAGGCGGAGCACCTCCGCCGACCGGCCCTTGCCCCAGTGCTGCAACGCCTTCCGCCCGCCGGCGGCAAAGACCGCCACGGCCGACAGCAGGTCCTTCAGGGTCTGGGCGCTGGAGGCGTCGAATGGGCACCAGGCGCCGCGGGACAGCTTGGCCACTTGCTGGAAGACGGTGCGCGCCACCGGGTCCTGCCCTTCCTGGAACATGAAGACGGGGACGCCCAGCAGCCCCAGCTCCCCGCGCAGGTGGCAGATGGGGTCCGGGTCCTCCTCACAGGCGTCGCCGACGAAGACCACCGCGTTGACCGGTTTGGCCCGCCCTTCCTTCAAGGCATGGGAAAGCACCCGGTAAATCTGGGTCTGGCCGCCCAGGCAGGTGACGCCGGTCATGCGCCGGATCATGTCGGCCGGGTCGCTGATCCAGGGCGTGGTCTTGCATTCCCGGAAACCCCGGTAGAAGACGAGTTGCACCTCCAACCCGCCCACCCCGGCCGCGGCGGAGAACATGTCGGCCTGGAGATGGCTGGCGCGGTCCCAGGTGGGTTGGCGGCTGGCGGTGGCGTCCAGGGCGAACAGCAGCTGCCCGCGCTGCCCGGCCGCCTTGCCCTGGGGCATGGCGGCAACCCTGGACAGGAAGGCGTCCACCGCGGAGTCATCCGGTCTGGCCGGTGCCGGCGTGCGTCGGTCGGGGTCGGTCATTGGCAATCCCGGTTTGCATGGCCCCTCACCGAGAAGATAAGCATAGGGGGCGGCCTGATCCAGGTTGCGGCGCATGGAAGCCCGGGCGGTTAAGCCCGGGATGATAGATCGGATAGGGATGCGCCCCGTCCGGACAGGGCAAAACCGGGGCGAACGGACCGGATGGGCACAGGACGGAAGGCTCGGCTTAGGCAAGCACGGAAAGAATTCTTTTTAGGTAGGAGAAGCTGATGACAGACAGGGGCGAACTTTTGTACTAGTAAGGCGTTATTCACGTAGATGCCTGAACCCTTTACCACTTTAGGCATATCGGCATCACCCTGGTGGCTAGGCCGGCCATTGACTCGGGTTGTAGGACGGGCGATGAACATCCTAATTGGCGATGACCACCTGCTGTTTCGCGAAGGGCTCTGCCGGCTGCTGATGCAGTTGGATGAGAACGCCAAGTTCTTCGAGGCGGGTACCTTCGACGAAGCCCTGGAGCTGTGCCAGGGCGACCAGGAATTCGACCTGATCCTGATGGACCTGCAGATGCCGGGCTGGCCCGGCTTCAGCGGCATCCAGCAGATCTGCGAGCTGCAGGCGGGCACCCCGCTGGTCATCGTCTCCGCCTCGGAGTCGCAGAGCGACGTGCGCGCGGCCCTGGATGCCGGCGCTTCGGGCTACATCCCCAAATCCTCCAGCGTGAAGATCATGCTGAGCGCCCTGAACCTGGTGTTTTCCGGCGGCATCTATGTGCCGCCCGCGGCCATCCAGGGCGAGTCGGCCAGCGCTTCCGGCGGCGGGGGCGGCGGCGCCCAGTCCGGCGGCCCGTCCATGCCGGCCCTGACCCAGCGCCAGCGCGACGTGCTGCGCTGCCTGCGGGAAGGCAAGTCCAACAAGCAGATCGCTTATGAGCTGGGCCTGTCCGAGGGCACGGTGAAGATCCACGTGACCGCGGTCATGCGGTCGCTGGGCGTGCGCAACCGGACCCAGGCCGTCATCGCTTCTACCGACATGCTGCCCTGAGCACCCGTGGACAACCCGGCTGATCCCGTGGCCCCGGTCGGCACCCCGACCGGGGCCACCGCCTATCTGGCCCCCGACGGCTTCCTGGAACCCCTGTTGCAGGAACTGGGGGAGGTGCGCGGCGTGCACGGCCGGCTGGTGCTGGCCGACGGCCCAGCGCGGCCCGCGGCCTGGGCGCAGAACGTCTGGTACGATCCGGTCACCATCCCCGTCCCCTCCATCAAGCAGGGGGCGAAGGCGCTGCGCTCCATCCAGCGCAACTGGGCCCCTTACGCGGTGGCCCATCACCGGCGCACCCAGCTGATCCAGGACAACCTGCCCCATGTCTCGGCCAAGCCGGTGGTGTTCTTCACCCCGCCGCCGACAGCGCCGCTGGGATCATGGATGCTGCTGGACGAGAACACGATCCTGGCCGCCCCGCGCTGCTCCAGCCCCTTCGTGAACGGGGAGGTGCCGTTCGTGGAGGACAAGTCCACCCCGCCCAACCGCGCCTACCTGAAGCTGTGGGAAGCCTTCACCCTGATCGGCCACACGCCGGAACCGGGGGAGCTGTGCCTGGACCTCGGCGCCAGCCCAGGCGGCTGGACCTGGGTGTTGCAGACCTGCGGCGCCCGGGTGGTGGCGGTGGACAAGGCGCCGCTGGACCCGAGGATCGCGGCCCTGCCCAAGGTCACGCAGCGACAGGAAAGCGCCTTCGGCCTGGATCCCAAGGCCTTGGGCCCGGTGGACTGGCTTTGCTGCGACGTGATCTGCTACCCCGCGCGCCTGCTGTCCATGGTGCGCCGCTGGCTGGAGGCCGGCACCGCGCGCAACTTCGTCTGCACCCTGAAGTTCCAGGCGGAGACGGACCATGAGACCGCGCGCGCCTTCGCCGCCATCCCCGGCTCCCGCTTGGTCCACCTGTCCCAGAACAAGCATGAGCTGACCTGGATGCTGGTCAGGTAACCAGCGGCCTCCCCCCACCGCCAGCTCGATGGCCGGGCGCATGGCAAGGGTGGCGGTGCGGCCCAGCTCGATCAGCTCCGCGGCCCGGTCGAAATCCAGGATGCCGATATGGCCGATGCGGGGCGTCAGCAGCACGTCCGGCGGCTCCCCCGCCAAGCGGCTGCGGGTGATCCGGTCCTGCATGATGTCGATGGAGCCGGCCATCACCTCCAGCACGTTGGGGGTGGGCTGCTTGGGTGACAGCATCTGGGCGGCCAGGAACTTGGTGCGTTCCCCCACCGTGGCGCCCAGGCGGCCGATGAACTGGGCCAGGGGCCGGGCGGCGGGCAGGACATTGTGGTGGGGGGCGATTCGGGTGTCGCGGCGTCCCCCTTGTCGGCCAGGGAGACGCTGACCGGTCCCAGGGTGGCCTTGGAGAAGCGGGGCAGCTGGGACAGGTCGCCGTTCAGGTTCACGGCGATGACGATGTCCGCCCCCATGGCCCGGCAAAGGGACACCGGCACCGGGTTCACCAGCGCCCCGTCCACCAGCCACATGTCCTTGTGGCGCACGGCAGGGAAAAGGCCGGGCATGGCGGCGGAGGCGCGCACCACATCCAGCAACGGCCCTTCCCGCAACCAGACCTCCCGCCCCGTGGCAAGGTCGGTGGCGATGGTGCCGAAGGGTTTGGACAGGCCCTCCACCGGCACGTCGGTGGCGGCGTTGCGGAACATCTCATAGGCCCGCTCCACCGTGACCAGGCCGCCGCGCTTGAAGGTGATGTCGATCAGCTTCAGCACGCCCAGCAGGCCCACGCGCTTGGCCCAGTCCTGGAGGTCATCCAGCTGCCCGGTCAGGTAGGCGCCGCCGACCACGGCGCCGACAGAGGTGCCGCAGACCACGTCCGGCGTCACGCCCATCTCTGACAAGGCGCGGATCACCCCGATATGGGCCCAGCCCCGCGCCGCGCCGCTGCCCAACGCCAACCCGATCTTCATGCTTTCCCCGTACTGACTGTGACGTGCGTCAACGCGCCCGCCCTCCGGCCTAGGCACCACTGCCGATGGTCGGGGGCACGGCCTTGCGCCCCTGCCCCGATCAGGGCAATAACCCTACTACGATTTCGGTGAAAGGAAGGCGCATGCGTGCCCTCGTCTCCCGCTTGGCATGGCCCGGACTGTTGAGCCTGTGCATCGCCGGCTATTGGGTGGGCTGGCAGGCCGGCCATGCCGTGCTGGCCTTCAACCTGACCTATTTCGGCCTGGCGCTCACCCTCCTGCTGCTGGAGCGGGCCATGCCATACGAGCAGGCGTGGATGGAGAGCGACGGGCAGTTGCTCAACGACATCGGGCACACCGCGCTGAACAAGGGCATCGGCCAGGCCTTGGCCGCCATGGCCGCCTTCGCCGGCGCCCATGCAGCCACCCCCGCCGCGGCCAGCGGGATCTGGCCATCGGACTGGCCCCTGGCCGCCCAGGTGGTGCTGGGGCTTGTCGTGGCGGAGTTCGGGCTTTATTGGGCCCACCGGCTGGCGCATGAGTGGCCGCTGGCCTGGCGCTGGCACGCTGTGCACCACGCGGTGACCAAGCTGTGGTTCGTCAACACCGGCCGGTTCCACTTCCTGGACAGCCTGTGGAAGACCAGCTTTGCCCTGGCCCTGGCCCTGCTGGTGGGGGCGCCGCGGGACGTGGTGCTGTGGGTGCTGGCCATCACCACCTATGTGGGCTTCCTGACCCACTGCAATGTGGACATGCGCAACGGCGCGCTGACCTGGGTCTTCAACACGCCGGAACTGCACCGCTGGCACCACAGCCGGGTGCCGGCGGAGGGGAACTCCAACTACGGGGAGAACCTGATCCTCTGGGACATGGTGTTCGGCACCCGCTACCTGCCGCCCCACCGGCCCCCGGTGAATGTGGGCTGCGACGACGCCGTGCCGACCGGCTTCCTGGCCCAACTCGCCTATCCGTTCAAGGGCTGGGGCAAGCGGGCGGAGGTGGCAAGGGAAGGGGCTGATTGAGGGGGGCCAAAGCATGCCATCAGCTTAGCTTTTGTTTCCCCTGCGAAAGCAGGGGCCCACAGTTCTTAATCCCTGAAGCGTCGAGAACCGGGTCAAAAGCCGTGGGCCCCTGCCTTCGCGGGGGAAACGGGTTCCCTTCGTGGAGAAGGAAGCCCCACCCCCTACGCCGCCATCCCCGCCGCGTAGCCGCTGCTCCAGGCCCACTGGAAGTTATAGCCCCCCAGCCAGCCGGTGACGTCCACCGCCTCCCCCACCGCGTACAGCCCGGGGACCGCCTTGGTCTCCATCGTCTTGGACGACAGGGCCGCCGTGTCGATGCCGCCCAGCATCACCTCCGCCGTGCGGTAGCCCTCGGTACCCTCAGGCTGCACGGTCCAGCCATGCAGGCGGGCGGCAACGGTGGCCAGGTCCGCGTCCCGCATGTCGGCCAGGGGGCGGCTCACCAGCGGCGCCTCGCCCAGGACAGGCGCCTCGAACAGCCGCTCGGCGAAGCGGCGGGGCAGCAGTTCGGCCAGCACGGTCTTCAGTTCCGCCCGCGGGCGGCTGCGCTTCAAGGCCTTGAGCGTGTCGGCCAGGGGCTGGTCGGGCGACAGGTCCACCGTGACCGGCATCCCCTCCCGCCAATAGCTGGAGATCTGGAGGACGGAAGGGCCGGACAGGCCGCGGTGGGTGATCAGCAGCGCTTCCCGGAATCCCACCCCATCACAGCGCACCGTGCCGTCCAGGGCGATGCCGGACAGGTCCTTGGTCCGGGCCAGGTCGTCAGGCCGGAAGGTAAAGGGCACCAGGGCCGGGCGCGGTTCCACGATGGGCAGGCCGAACTGCCGCGCCACGTCCAGGGCGAAGCCGGTGGCGCCCATCTTGGGGATGGACAGGCCTCCGGTGGCCAGCACCAGGCTGTCGCCGGTGAAGGTCCCGTGGCTGGTGGACAGGGTGAAGCCCCCCGGCTCGCCCCGCCCCACCGCCTGTACCTTGCATTCCAGCCGCAGCGCCACGCCCGCGTCGGCGCACTCGTCCAGCAGCATGGCGACGATGTCCTGGGCCGAGCGGTCGCAGAACAGCTGCCCCAGCTTCTTCTCGTGCCAGGGGATGCCATGCCGGTCCACCAGCGCGATGAAGTCGTGCTGGCTATGGCGCTTCAGGGCGGAGATGGCGAAGTGCGGGTTCTTGGAGATGAACCGCTTCGGGTCCGCATGCAGGTTGGTGAAGTTGCAGCGCCCGCCGCCGGAGATCAGGATCTTCTTCCCCGCCTTGTCAGCATGGTCCACCACCAGCACCCGCCGCCCCCGCCGGCCGGCGAAGATGGCCGCGTAGAGCCCGGCGGCGCCGGCGCCGATGATCAGCACGTCGAAATGGGTGGTCATGGGGACGGGGTCTGCCCTGGTCTTCCCTCTCCTGGGGAGAGGGTGGCGCGGGCGCCAGCCCGCGACGGGTGAGGGAGACGGGTTCGCGGGGACGATGGGGTTTGGCGGCGGTCTCCACGCCCACCTCCCTCACCCGCCCGCTGCCGCGGGCACCCTCTCCCCAGGGGAGAGGGATCATCGGCCCACCATATAGGCGAAGCCTCAGTCGAACTCCACCTTCCCCCGCATCTGCTTGACCTTCGCCCGCACGGCCTTGCCCTCCATGCGCTGCTGCTTGCTGGACCAGGTGGGGCGGGTGGGGCGGCGGGGGCTTGGCGCTCGGCGGCCTTGGCCAGGATGGCGACGAGGCGGGTGCGGGCGTCCTCCCGGTTCCGTTCCTGGCTGCGGAACTGCTGGGCGGTGATGATCAGCACCCCGTCGGCGGTCAGCCGCTTGCCCGCCACGGTGCGCACCCGCTCCTTCAGCCAGTCGGGCAAGGAGGGGGAGTTGGCCACGTCCAGCCGGAGCTGCACCGCCGTCTCCACCTTGTTGACATTCTGCCCCCCGGGCCCGCCGGCCCGCAGGAAACTCTCCTGCAACTCGGCCTCGTCCAGGGCGATGGCGGGGGTGATGGGGAGCATCAGTCAGGCCGGGTCTCGTAGGGGCGGATCAAGGTCTCCGCCGGGATTTTCCAGGCTTGGGATAGCTTCCAAGCCATGTCCATGGTCAAGCGGCGGCGGCGGCCAAGGATTTCCGTGGCGCGGGATTGGGAGCCCAGCAGGTCCGCCAGTTGGCCCCGCGTATAGCCGGCCTGCTCCATGCGTGCCTTGATGGCCTCCACCGGGTCCGGCGGGTCGATGGGCCAGCGGGCGGCTTCATAGGTGTCCACCAGGATGCCAAGCACCTCCAGCCTGTCATGCTCCGGGGTGCCCGGCTCCGCATCCCACAGCCGCCCGATCTCGGCCACGGCGGCGGCGTGCTCCTCGTCGGTGTGGATCGGCTTAACGGCATCGGTCATGGGCGATCTCCTGGCCCCTCAATACTGGTCGACGGTCAAGGCGTCGACCCGGTCATACTCGGCATGGGTGCCGATGAACTTGATGAAGGCGATGCGGGCGGTGAATTTGAACGCGACGATGAGCCTGTAGTTGCCGCCGCAGATCTCGAACCGCGCCCGCTCCCCGTTCAGCACCTTGGCCCGTGGATAGGCCCGCATCACGTCATCCATACGGGACCAATCGGCGGTCCGCGCCGTCTGGAACCATTCCTTCAGCGCCTGCTCCGTCTCCGGATGGCGGGTCCAGAACGCTTCCAGCGTGGCACGCTTGATGATGTTCATGGGCGCACTCTAACACGTTTCCCAAATTGGGAAAAGACTTCTCACCTGAAATTTCGCCCATCCGGGAATACCCTCGCCATCCGCTCGACCATCTCCCGTTCCCTGGGGTCCTTGCGCTTGTCGATCCCGGGGCGGCGGACCTCGTCGGCCCTGGCCATGGCGCCTTCCATGACCCGGGGCTGGAAGGCCTCGGGTTCTTCCGCCAAGCGGCGCAGGCTGGGGGTGAAGTCCTGGAGTTCCTCCACCCGCACATGGATGACGGGGGTCACGTCCTTGCCCGTGGCTACCACCCGCTCCACCCGGCCCAGGCAGAGCAGCAGGCGGCTGCCCAGCACCTGGCGGCGGTATTTCTCGAACAGGTCGGGCATGAGGACCAGGTTGGCCACGCCCGTCTCGTCCTCCACGGTGATGAACACCACGCCGCTGGCGCTGCCCGGCCGCTGGCGCACCAGGACGAGGCCGGCGACGGCGAGGCGCTTCTTGTCCGGCCAGGTCCACAGCTCTTCCGACCGCACCAGCGGGTGGCGGCGGGCCCGGGGGGCGTGGGCCTCCGCGATGCTGGCGCGCAGCAGGGCCAGCGGGTGGGTCTTCAGCGACAGGGACAGGGTGGCGTAATCCTCCACCACATGCTCCCCCACCGGCATGGCGGGCAGGTCCACAACCGGCTCCGGCCCGATGCCGCCGTCGGGAAGGCTGGCGAACAGGGGCAGGGGCGCCTCCCCCAGCGCCTCCACCGCCCACAGGGCCTGGCGTCGGTCCAGGCCCATGGAGCGGAAAGCGTCCGCCCGGGCCAGGTCCACCAGCGTCGCCATGGGCAGCCCCGCCCGCCGCCACAGGTCCCGCGGGTCGCGGAAGGGGCCATGCAGCGCGCGTTCCAGGGTGAGGCGGTCCATCTCCTCTTGGGCCAGGCCCTTGACCTGCCGGAAGCCGAGGCGGAGGGGGAGCGTGCCGTAGGTCGGATTAGGCGCGCCAGCGCCGTAATCCGACGCACCGGGGGCGGCCGATTGCCGTCGGATTACGCGGCGTCCGCCGCTAATCCGACCTACATCATCCTCCAACCGCGAATCCCAATCCGACAGGTTCACGTCCACCGCCCGCACCTCCACCCCGTGCTCCGCCGCGTCGCGCACGATCTGGGCGGGGGCGTAGAAGCCCATGGGTTGGCTGTTCAGCAGGGCGCAGGCGAAGACGTCCGGGTGGAAGCACTTGACCCAGGCGGAGACATAGACCAGCAGGGCGAAGCTGGCGGCGTGGCTTTCCGGGAAGCCGTAGGTGCCGAACCCCTCGATCTGCTTGAAGCAGCGCTCAGCGAAGTCCTGGGGGTAGTTGCGCTCCAGCATGCCGTTGATGAACTGCTCACGGAATCTGCTGACGTCGCCATACTTCTTGAACGTCGCCATGGCCCGGCGCAGCCGGTCGGCATCCTCCGGGCTGAAGCCGGCGGCGACGATGGCGATCTTCATGGCTTGTTCCTGGAACAGGGGCACGCCCAGGGTCTTGCCCAGCACCGCCTCCAACGCCGCGGAAGGGTAGGTTACCGGCTCGATCCCCTGGCGGCGGCGCAGGTAGGGGTGGACCATGTCGCCCTGGATGGGGCCGGGGCGGACGATGGCGACCTCGATCACCAGGTCATAAAACCTCCTCGGGCGCAGGCGGGGCAGCATGGTCATCTGCGCCCGGCTTTCCACCTGGAACACGCCCAGGCTGTCCGCCTTGCAGAGCATGTCGTAGACGGGCTTCTGCTCCGCCGGCACGCTGGCCAGGTCGTAGCGCCGGCCGTAATGCCGGTCGATCAGGTCGAAGGCCTTGCGGATGCAGGTCAGCATGCCCAAGGCCAGCACGTCCACCTTCAGCAGGTTCAGCGCCTCGATGTCGTCCTTGTCCCACTCGATGTTGGTGCGGCCCTCCATGCTGGCGTTCAGGATGGGCACCATCTCCGACAAAGGTCCGCGGGTGATCAGGAACCCGCCCACATGCTGGGAAAGGTGGCGGGGGAAGCCCACCAGCTCCTTCGCCAGCGCGATGGTCCGGTTCAGCAGGGGGTCGTCGGGGTCCAGCCCGGCTTGGCGGGCATGCTCCACGTCGATGCCCTCCTTTCCCCAACCCCAGACGGAGCCGGCCAGCCGGCCCACCATGTCCAGCGACAGGCCCATGGCCTTGCCCACTTCACGGATCGCGCCGCGGGCGCGGTAGCAGATCACCGTGGCGGCCAAGCCGGCCCGGTCGCGGCCGTATTTCCCATAGATGTATTGGATCACCTCCTCCCGCCGCTCATGCTCGAAATCCACGTCGATGTCCGGCGGCTCGTTCCGGGCGGCGGAGATGAAGCGCTCGAACAGCAGGCCCGAGCGCACCGGGTCGATGGAGGTGATGCCCAGGCAGTAGCAGACGGCGGAGTTGGCAGCGGAGCCGCGGCCCTGGCAGAGGATCTCCTGGCTGCGGGCGAAACGCACGATGTCATGCACCGTCAGGAAGAAGGGCGCGTACCTCATCTCCCCGATAAGGTTCAGCTCATGGCGAAGCTGGGCGGCCACGTCGTCCGGCACGCCGTCGGGATAACGGTCCGCCGCCCCTTCCCAGGTCAGCCGTTCCAGCACCGCCTGGGGGTCGCCGCCGGGGGCGACCTCCTCCGGGTATTCGTGGCGAAGCTCGTCCAGGTTGAAGCGGCAGGCCTCCGCGATCTCCATCGTGCGGGCCAGGGCGTCGGGATAGGCGGCGAACAGGCGGGCCATTTCCCGCGGATGCTTCAGGTGCCGCTCCGCGTTGGCGTTCAGCCGGAAACCCGCCGTCTGGATGGTCACCCCGTCCCGGATGCAGGTCATCACGTCCTGCAGGGGACGCCGGGCCGGGTGGTGGTACAGCACGTCGTTGGTGGCCACCGTGGGCACCCGGTGCCGGGCCGCCAACCCCGCCAGCCAGGCCAGCCGCCGCGCGTCGCTGCCCTGGTAGCGATGGGTCAGGGCCAGGTACAGGTCGCGACCGAAGCGGTGGCGGTAATCGGCCAAGTCCGCCTCGAAGCCCGCGTCCGCCTCCCAGGGCGGCAGCAGGACCAGCACCTGGCCCTGCGCGTGGTCGCGCACGTCGTCGCGGCCGATGAAGCATTCCCCCTTCGGCGCCCGCCGCTTGCCCAGGCTGAGCAGCCGCGACAGCCGCCCATAGGCGGCCCGGTCCCGCGGGAAGCACAGCAGGCCCGGCCCATCCGTCAGGTCCAGCCGCGCCCCCACCACCACCCGGAAGCCCGTCGTCTTCGCCGCCACATGCGCCCGCACCACCCCGGCCAGGGTGTTGCGGTCCGCCACCCCGATGGCCCGCATGCCCATGGAAGCGGCCGTCAGCACCAGCTCCTCCGCATGGCTGGCGCCCTCGAGGAAGCTGTAGTTGGTGGTGACCTGGAGTTCGGCGTAGGGGGTCATGCTTGCCCCTCACCCTTGTCAGCCTTCCGATCATCACAAGGGTCGAACCGTCGTACAGGCGTCCCCTCCCCCAGAGGGGCAGGGCTATCGCATATGAAAATCCCAAGTACGTTCCGTGCATTTGGAACCGCTCTTCGGATAGCGATTCTGCCCGGAACGCGCTTAGCAGAGTTCGATGTTTGCCGGGCGGAAGCGGGTCGAGCGCCATATGCGATAGCCCTGCCCCCTGGGGGAGGGGACGGTCGTACGGCGGTTCGGCCTACCAAAGTGCCGGAGTCATGACAGGAACGGGCGTGAGCCATAGTGCCCTCACCCCCACACGCCATGCAGGTACCAGGTCGGTGGCACCGGGTCGTCGAACAGGCCCAGGCGGTATAGCCAGAAGCGGCGGCCGCCCTGTTCTTCCACCCGGTAATAGTCGCGCAGGGCGGCGTCGGGCTGGTTCAGGCGGCGCCACCATTCGGGCGACAGCCGCTCCGGCCCCTCCGCCACGCGGACGCGGTAGGGCGTGCCGCGCCAAGTGAAACCGGCGGGTGGGGCGTCGGGGACCATGGCGGTCACCTGGATGGGTTCCGGCCGGCGCAGCAGGCGGACCGGGCGCGGCCGGTCGGCAGGCCAGGGGCGGGGCTCCCCGGCGGGGCTGTCCTCCTTGTCGGCGGGGGCATCCGCCGGGCGCAAATCCACCGCCCGCTCCGGCCACCAGCTTTCCCGCGGCAGGGGCCGGCGCACCTGGGCCAGACCCAGGCGGGAGCCGACCTGGTCCACCAGCTCCGGCACCGGCGGCGCCAGGGAGACCCGCCGCACCCGCACCGGCTTGGCCGGCCGCAGGGGCCCGGTCCAGGGCAGGGTGTTGAGGTCAGCCACCTTTCCCTCTCCCTGGGGAGAGGGGACAGTCGGCCTGCTTCCGGCACCCCCTCACCCCGACCCTCTCCCCGGGGGGAGAGGGGGATTTGTTGCTGCTACCACCTCCCTCACCCGTCCCGGCCTGTGGCCGGGCCACCCTCTCCCCAGGGAGAGGGAACCGCACCACGTTGGCCGGCGGGGCCGGGGGTTTCAGGGCGGCGGGGGGCAGGCTGGCCTGTTCCGGGTGGTAGTCGTCGGCCGCGGGCACGGTGAGGGCCATGACCTCGAAGCCGGGGCCGGGCTCCAGCGTGTCCAGCTTGGGCTCGAACAGGCGCAGCAGGTGGGCGGGGTCGCGGTTGGGGCGGCTGGTGCCGGCCTCCAGCAGCTGGGGCGGGGTGTCGATGCCGCCGTCCACCCGCCAGGCGGACAGGACCAGCCGGCGGGCCCCCTGCCCGGCCGCCTCCAGCCCCTTGCAAACCTGGGACAGCAGGTGCTGCAGGCAGCGGCGCATGTCCTCCGGCGTGCTGACGGGCTCGGCGAAGGCGAGGCGGGTGACATGGGGCGGCACGGCCCGGCGGGGGGACAGGGCCTCCTCCGCCGTCCCCAAGGCCTGGTCCAGCCGTTGCGCCACCAGGGGCCCGTAGCGCCCGGCCAGGGCGGCCCGCGGCACGGCGGCAAGGTTCCCCACCCGGCGCAGCCCCACCCGCTTCAGCCCGGACGCGGTGATGGCAGGCAGGCGCAGGGCGGCCACCGGCAGGGGTGCCAGCAGCAGCCCCTGGTCCCCCGGCGGGGCGATCAGGGGCCAGGGCTCCGGCCCGCCGAACCGCGCCAGGGCCCAGGCCGCGCCGGCCGTGTCGGCGATGGCGACGCGCGACTCCAGCCCCGCCCGCTCCAGCCGCAGGGCGAGGTCCTCCAGCAGTCCCGCCTCCCCCCCGAACAGGTGGGTGCAGCCGGTCACGTCCAGCCACAGCCCGCCGGCCCCCAGCACCACCTGCTCCGCCGGGTCGATGGCGGTCACGGGAGTATAGCGCTGGGCCCAGTCGCAGAGCCGGCCCAACGCCGCCGAATCGCCCGCCGGGTCCGCATCCGCCACCGCCAGCCCGGGTTCCAGCGCCCGGGCGTCGGCCAGGGGCAGGCCCGGCCCCACCCCGGCGGCCTGGGCCAGCCGGTCCGCGGCGGCCACGGTCAGCCGTCCCCGCTCCGCCGCCACGGCCACCAGCGGCCGGCCCGGGTCCGTGCCCAGGCGGCGTCGCAACCGGTCCGTGGCGAGGCACGGCAGCCAGAGCGACAGAATGCGGCGTGGACTGGCGGGCGACATGGCGCGGTACTTCCCCCTTTGGCCCCCTTGGCCCCCTCGGGACCCGAGCCTCAACAAGAACAGAACAAAACAAGAACATACCGCAAAAGGGGGAGAGTCAAGATGCCGCTGCCAAGGGAGGGGGCCGGCGCTGTTGGAGCATCACCAGAGGACGGAGGAGACAGCCGGATGCCCCCCACCCCACCCGACTCCAAGACCCCCGCCCGCCCACCGGAGGACAAGCTCGACCGTGGGGTGAAGGTCTTTTACCTGTGCATCATGGTCCTGCTGCTCTACGGCGTGACCCACTCCATCCTGCGCCTTCTGGGCAAGGCATAGGGGGGGCAGCCAACACCGGGCCAAGCTTGCGGATACATGCACGGCCACGCACAGGGGACCGGGCCCGGCGCTGGCATGGCCATCAGGCCTCGGTCACGGCCCACTGGCCTTTGCCGGTGCCTGTCGCGATCAGGGCGCCAACATCATCCCGGATGGCAGAGACTTGGCGGGCCGTCTCCGTGAAGGGCTGCCGCTCACCGACATGCTCGAGGAAGATCTGGCGTAGGGCCCTGTCTTCGGTGGGCGGGATGCTGGTCTTGGACTTCTCCCACCGGGCGACGGACTGGGCGTCCTTGCCCAGGAGGGTACCCAACTCCTCCTGGGTCATGTCCATCAGGCCCCGCAGGAACCGCACCTCCTGCCCCGTCAGGTGCCGCCGGCGCCGAATGATGACGAGGGCAATGGCCCGGTCCAGGGCCGTCGCGTTCTCGACCATGACCGCGGGGCCATGGGCCGTCTCCTCCCGCGTGAAGCCGGTGGACAGCCAGACATAATCCAAGCCGCTTTCCAGGTAATGGTGCCGGTCCGCGCCAACCGCTTTCGCCATGATCCCTGCTTCCCCAGCCTATGCGCGTCCCGGCTTCACCCACTCGTAGCCGGTGATCACCAGGATTTTCCGTTCGACGACCAAGACCCCGGCAACCTCGTGCGCCTCACCGGTCCGGAACCGCCGCATGGTGAACTTCCACCCGTTCGGCTCCCGCAGGTCGGGCACAGGACCCTCGACGACCGAGCCGTGGATCAGGCAACGCTTGATCTGTTCCCGCGTCAGGGGCTGTTTCCCGGCACCGGGGTTCCGTACCATCGCGTGGGCCGTCAAGGCGATCCGGTCCACCTCTGCCAGGAACCTGATATGGGCCTCGGCCTTCTTGCGGTCCATGATCACCTGTCACGATGATAGGCTGAGCGGCGGCGGTGATCAAGGGCTCTTCACCATGGCAGCCCAAGCCCCATACCTATCCCAGAGTATCGTAATCCGTGTGCTGCAGGCTACTTTCACGGCGATTGTTCCCAGCCGTCCTTCCCGGGCATGTCTGACCGGGGGCAAGACGGCCTCCCCTGAAAGCCGCCCCCTGCCCCATGCGGGCCACAATGGTGGGGCTTGTCTGGCTGCCGCTTGCCGCGGCCGGGGCGGGGGAATAGCTTTTCCCCGTCGCGCGGCCACCATGGGCGCGTGACACCGAAGGAAGGGCAGACCGCCGGATGGACAGCCTCGTCTACACCCTGTTCGCCGTCGCCGGCCTGCTGGTCCTGGTCAGCCTGCTGCCCCCGCTGGCCCAACGGCTTCGGCTGCCCTACACGGTGCTTCTGGCGGCCACGGGGGTGGGCATCGGCACCCTGCTGCACGTGGCCGGCCGGTCGGCGGAGGCAGGCGGTTTCGGCTTCGCGGGGGATTTCCTGGTGGCGGTGGGGGAGCTGGACCTCAGCTCCCAGGCCTTCCTCTACATCTTCCTGCCGGTCCTGCTGTTCGAGGCGGCGTTGAGCGTGGACGTGCGCCGCCTGATGGACGACCTCGGGCCGGTATTGCTGCTGGCCGTGGTGGCGGTGCTGATGTGCACGGCCCTGGCGGGGCTGGCCATGTACGGGGTCTGGGGCCTGTGGCACGGGGAGGCGACGGGCACGGCCCTGGTGGTCTGCTTCCTGCTGGCCAGCATCATCGCCACCACGGACCCGGCGGCGGTGGTGGGCATCTTCCGCGACATCGGCGCGCCCCGCCGCCTCTCCATCCTGGTGGAGGGGGAGAGCCTGTTCAACGACGCGGCGGCCATCGTGCTGTTCACCCTGCTGCTGGGCATGCTGACCGCCGGCGGCAGCATGGACCCGGTGGCGGCGGGCGGGGACTTCCTGGTGAAGTTCGCCGGCGGGCTGGCGGTGGGCTGGGGCCTGGGCAAGGCCATCGGCTGGCTGGTGACCCCCATGCGCAACCAGGCCCAGTCGGAGATCACCCTGACCGTGGCGCTGGCCTACCTGGCCTTCATCATCGGCGAGCATTACCTGGGCGTCTCAGGCGTGGTGGCCGTGGTCACGGCGGCCCTGGTCATGGCGGGGGAAGGCCGCACCCGCATCAGCCCGGAAAGCTGGGAAGGGCTGGAGAATGTCTGGTCCCAATTGGGTTTCTGGGCCAACAGCCTGATCTTCCTGCTGGCCTCCATGCTGATCCCGCCCACCCTGCTGAACGCCACCTGGGGCCACCTGATCATGCTGGCGGCGCTGATCCTGGGCGCGACGGCGGCCCGGGCCCTCGTCATCTTCGGCCTGATCCCCGGGCTGACGGCCCTGGGGGCCGCGGACAGGATCTCCGGCGCTTACAAGACCGTGATGTTGTGGGGCGGCCTGCGGGGCGCCGTGTCCCTGGCCCTGGCGCTGGCCGTGTCTGAGAACCGGCGCGTGCCGGACGACATCCAGGACATGGTCGCGGTGGTGGTCACCGGCTTCGTCCTGTTCACCCTGTTCGTCCAGGGCACCACCCTGCGCCCGCTGATGCGGCTGTTCCGGCTGGACCGGCTGACCCCGGTGGAGCTGGCCCTGCGCAACCGCGTGCTGGGCCTGTCCCTGTCCGACGTGCGGCAGGAGGTGGAGCGCATCGCCCGCGACTTCCGCATGGACCCGGAACCAGCCCTTGAGCCCTTGCTGGACCGGGGCGCCGGCCTGGCCCAGGAACAGCTCGACCTGGACAGCATGGGCGCGTTGAGCGCCGAGGACCGGGTCTATATCGGCCTGTCCACCCTGGCCCGGCGGGAGGAGGAGCTGTACCTGGGCTATTTCCGCGATGGCGTCATCTCCCGCCTGACGGTGCAGAGCCTGGGGGCGGCGGTGGGCCGGTTGCAGGACGGGGTGAAGACCCGTGGCCGCAAGGGCTATGAGGCGGCGGCCCGCTCCATCCTCCGCTTCGGCCCGGGCATGCGGACCCGGCTGTGGCTGCACCGTCGGCTGGGGCTGGAGCGGCCGCTGGCCAACGGGTTGTCGGAGCGCTTCGCCGAGCTGGCCGTGCAGCGCTTCGCCCTGCAACAGCTCCTGCATTTCACCAGCCAGCGCCTGTCGCCCCTGCTGGGCAGGGACACGGCCACCACCCTGCATGAGCTGCTGGCCGCCCGGTTGGCGGCGGTGGAGGAGGCCATGGCCGCCCTGCGCCTGCAATACCCGGCCTATCTGCGGGAGCTGGAGGCCCGGTACCTGGTGCGGGCGGGCCTGCGCTTCGAGGAGCGCACCCTGCAGGAGCTGTTCGAGGAGACGCTGATCAGCCGGGAGATCCTGCGCGACCTGTCCCGCGAACTGAACCAGCGGCGCCGCAACGCCGAGCAGCCGCCCAGGCTGGACCTGGGCCTGTCCACCCAGGAGCTGGTGGCCAAGGTGCCCCTGTTCGCCGGCCTGGCGCCGGAGCGGGTGAAGCGGATCGAGCGGCTGCTGAAGCCCCGGCTCTATGTCCCGGGGGAACTGGTGGTGCGCAAGGGCGACCGGGGCGACGCCATGTATTTCATCTCCTCCGGCGCGGTGGCGGTGCGGCTGCCGGGGCTGAGCACGCCGGTGCGGCTGGGCTCGGGCGAGTTCTTCGGGGAGATGGCGCTGGTCCTGGACCAGCCCCGCAACGCCGACGTGGAGGCCATCGCCTATTGCCAGCTCCTGGTGCTGGACCGCCGCGACTTCCGTCGCCTTTATGAGGAAGACGCGGAGGTGAAGGCCCACATCGACGCCACCGTCGCCCGGCGGCAGGCGCCCGTCCCGGCCGCGCCGGCGGCGTGAGGGCCCTTCATGGGGAAATCATACGTCGTCGAAACTTAATGGGCCGATGTCCCGGTGGCGCTCCACGACTTTGACGATCTCGACCGTGTCGGCGAGATAGCGGAAGTAGATCACGTACTCCTTGACCGGGAAGCTGCGCAGATCAGGTCGCAACTCGGGTCGTGACCGCCCAAGCTTCATCGGGAGCTTGGCGAATTTCTCACATTTGGCTTGCAGCTGCCGGACGAAGCGGCTGCCGATGTCGGAGCTTCCGCTCTGCTGGGAAATATATACTTGTATTCCGCGCAGGTCGCGTCTTGCCGCCGCGCTGTAGACGAGCCGCCGCACTCAGTAGCCCTGGGCCCGAAGTTCAGCCGCGGTCTCCTCGATCATCGCGGAGATATCCTCGTCGGAGTATTCGCCCCCCTCCGCGATGGCGGCATCGATCTCCGCCCGCAGGGCCTGGAGCTTGGCTTCCCGCTCCTCCACCAGCCGCAGCCCCTCGCGGACCACTTCGCTGGCAGAGCCGTAGCGGCCCTCCTTCACGACGCTGTCGATGAATTTTTCCCAGCGCTCGCCGACGGACACGTTCATGGGTCGCCTCCTGCTATGGCCATGTTAGGTCGATAACAGGAAATGCGCAATCTATGGCATCACCCTGGCAGGCGAATGCGCATGGACAGGCCTCCGGCCGGGCGGTTGGCGGCTTCCACCCTGCCGCCGATGGCCTCCACGTTGCGGCGGACGATCCAGAGGCCGATGCCGTAGTGGGGCATGCCGTCGTCGCCCCCGCCCTGCACCGCCACGGCCTGCCCGCCACCATTCCGCTGGCTGAAGTAGCGCTCGAAGATCTTGTCCAGGTTGGCCGGGTCCACCCCCGGCCCCTCGTCGTCCACGGCCAGGAACACGGCCCCGTCCGCCCGCTTCAGGCTGACGCGCAGGATGCTTTCCGGCGGGGAGAAGCTGAGCGCGTTGTCCACGATGTTCTCGATCACCGTCTCCAGCAGGTCCTCGCCGGCCCGGACCACCACATGGGGCTCGATGCGGCTGGCCAGGTCCACGCCCCGCTCCTCCATCAGCCCGCGGTAGCCCAGCAGCACCCGCTCCAACAGGGCCGACAGGTCCACGCGCTGGCGCGGCGGCTCCAGCAGGTCGGCGGTGGTCTCGTCCATGCGGCGGGCGAAGCTGACCAGCCCGTCCAGCCGCTCCACCGAGCCCTCGATCATCTCCACGGCGCGGCGGGCGCGGCTCTCCTCCGGCGGCAGCAGGCGCTTCAGCGGCTCCAGGCTCTGGCGGATGACGGCGATGGGGGTCTTGAAGGCGTGGGCGTTGTCCTCCGCCGCGCGGCGGAGGTTGGCGGCGGAGTTGTGCAGCGTGCCCACCAGACGGTCGAAATCCTCCGCCACCGGCTGCAACTCCGGCACCGTGTTCTGGGCCACGAAGCTGCCGGCGGGGCCGCGGTGCAGGACCATGTCCCGGGCCAACTCGCCGAAGCGGCGCAGGTTGCGCCAGATCTCCAGCAGCAGCAGCATGACCAGCGCCGCCATGGCCACATAGATCAGCCCGGCGGCCTGCACCTCCGGGCTGTGCCAATAGGGCTTGCCCGCCCCCTGGCCGAGGTAGGAGGCGGCGGCGTGGGACGTGACGATGGCCCAGCAGCCCATGGGCGTCTTGATGGGGTGATGCTGGTCAGCAGGTCCAGCCCCTCCCCGTCCGCATGGGGCACGGGGATGGCCAGCGGCTGGTCGCCGGCGCAGGAACCGCCCAGGCGCTGGAGCACCCCCTGCTCGATCAGCCGCTCCCGCTCCAGGTCCAGCATGGCGGTGGGGACCACCGGGGCGGAGGCCACGTAGAAGAACGCCTCGCCGTTGCCCGCGGCCGCGGTGGCCGGGCGCAGCAGCAGGCGCACGTTGGTGTGGGCGTCGGCATAGGGTTGCAGCCGGTCGCCCAGCCGTACCAGGGACTTGGCGTCCACCCCCGCCAGCAGCGGCTCCAGCGCCCGGGCCACAAGCTGGCCCTGCTGCTGCGCGCTGCGCAACAGCAGGAGCTGCTTCTCGCTGTCCGCGGCGCGGAACTGCTCGTAGATCAGCACCGGGACGGCAAGGAAGACCAGCAGGACGACCACCAGCCGGCTGGCCAGGGACCGCATCAGCCAGTGTGTCGCCCGCCGTCCTGTCGGGCCGGCCGTCATGCACGCTCGCGGCCGGGGCCGCCCGTCATCTCACCGGGGTGCCGGTCCGACCAGCGGTAGCCGAAGCCCGGGTAGTTCTCGATCTCGTCGAAGGCGTTGTCCACGGCACGGAACTTGTGCCGGATGCGCTTGATGAAGGCGCGGACGTTGGCGCGGTAGCCAGCGGGGCCGTAGCCGGCCACGAAGTCCTTGCCGTGCACCAGGTCATAGAGGTCGCGGTAGGACACGTCCTCCCCGGCCTTGGTGGCCATCAGGCGGACGATGTTGAACTCGGTCAGGGTCAGGTCGATGCGGGTGCCGCCCCAGAAGGCACGGGCGACCTCCAGCCGAAGCTCCAGCGCGCCGCGGCGGAAGATGGTGCCGCCGGCCCCGGCCCGGTCCTGGGCAGCGCTGGCGCCCACCGCGCTCGCCACCGCCAGCGCCGGGTCCTCGCCGCCGGGCTTGCGGCCCTGGACGATCAGCTGCATGCGCTTCAGCAGGATGGGCAGGCTGCGGGACTTCTCCACGAAGTCGACGGCACCGCCGCCCAGCGCCGCCTCCTCATAGATCTGGTCCGACAGCACGGTCAGGAAGATCACCGGCACGTCGATGTTGCGGGCGCGGAGCTGGCGCAGGGTCTCGATGCCGTCCATGCGGGGCATGCGCCAGTCCAGCAGGATCAGGTCCGCCGTGCCGCCGCCCGCGAAGTACTCCAGGGCCGATTGGCCGCGGTCGAAGGGCAGCACCTCGTAGCCCTCGTCCGACAGGTTCAGGCCCAGGGACTCCCGGAACAGGTCGTCGTCATCGACCAGGGCGACGCGGGCGACGGGCGGGTCATTGGCCAGCCGGTCGCCAGGCTTTTGCGACGAGTTCGGCAAGACATTGCTGATCGACATCGGGTTGCTCGTCCGTGCTGGATAGTTCGTAGGAAAGGGTCCGGAAGCTGCGCGTCGTCATGTCCATGAACAGGTGGACGCGGAGCTGGCACCGGCTGCTGGCGTATTGCCAGGTCTTGGCCGGCGGGTTCTCCTCGACCCGGGCGGGGCTCCCTAACAGGCGGAAGGTCTCTTGCTCAGTCAGGCCCACCAGCCCGGCCGGGTCGAAGCGCGGGGCCTCGTCCACGGCGGGCGGGGGACCGGGGCGGGCAGCACCGCCACCTGGGCCTCCACCGGCCGCTTGGCGGCAGCAGGCTTGGCCGGGGGCGGGGTGGGCTTGGTCTTGGGGATCGGCGTCTCGGGCACCGAGGGCGGCACCACCCGCGCCACGGCCGGCTTCCGCACGGCCGTGGGCTTCACCGGCTGCCGGTCGGCACAGGCCACCAGCAACATCGCCGCCAGCAGCAGGGCGACGACGCAGGCCAACAGCCCGTCCGTCCCCTGGGCCGCCAACGGGCCCGCGGCGGCGCGGGGCACGGAGACCTGGCGGTCGCCTTGTCCCATCATCCCCGCGTTTTCCACCAGATGGACCACCGGCCCGCTCCCCTTGGCTCTGCCCTGCCTGCATTTGGACCGGAGCCGAAAAAGGTTGGCCCGGATGCCAAAAACAGGCTGCTTACCGCACGCTTTCTGAGGCCAAAAAATGGCCGGGATGGTGAAGGACGGGTTAAAAAAACCTGGCCTACCCCTTCTTCGCGGACACCATCCTTCGGGCGTGACAAATAAGGGGTAGAGCAGGTCGTTTTGTGACCGGAAAGGGACGGTAACGGCATCGTCACGGGTACGCAACGAGATCATGCCTGACCCGCCGAATGGCTGGCCGGTTCGATTTCAAAGCATCGCCGGAGGGGGTGCCCGGAACGGAAGACGGCGGGCCACGCCCTCGGCATGGTCCGCCGCTCCACGGCCGTTTGGCCTCAGCCGGATGGGCACAAGCCGTGTCGCGTCACGGGGGACGGAGGCTTTGCCGCGATAAATCCGGCCGTTAGTCCGACAGGCCCCACGGGTGCCGGTCGGCGCCGCTGTCAGGAGTGGCTGTCGAGCCCGTCTCCATGGGCAGAGCGTGCGCCCCCCGGCCCCACGGGTCAATTGCCGGGTCGGCATGGCGCGCCGGGCCGCCCATCCCCTCAGGGCATGACATGGTTAACGGCAGTTGAACAGACCCCACGCGTCGGACTGCATTAGGGAACGATGTCCTTTTCTCCTTGTTGAAATGCCCGAACTCGCCGGCTGTGACCGGCAAGCCCGGCCCGGGCCCCGCCCGTGGCCGGTACCATCCAAAAATGCGAGGAGGCCAGGAATGGCGATGGGCGACACCACCGGCTCCGGGCCGCAGGGCAGCGCCGACCAGCAGGGCCAGTTCTCCGACGTGGCCAACCAGGTCAAGGGGCAGGCCCGCGACATGGGCGAGCAGTTCGTGGACGCGGCGCGTGAGCGGGTTCGCGACACCTTCGAGCGGCAGCAGGGCGTCGTGGCGGAGCAGATCGCCGGCGTCGCCGACGCGCTGCGGGAGGCCGCGGAACAGTTGAGCGGCCGCAACCAGGGCATCGGCGCCAACTATGTGCGCGGCGCCGCCGACCGGGTGGAGCGCTTCGCCGACCAGGTCCGCACCCGCGACTTCGACGAGCTGATCGACCAGACCGAGACCTTCGCCCGCCGCCAGCCGGAGCTGTTCGTGGGTGGCGCGGTCCTCCTCGGCGTGGCCCTCGGCCGCTTCCTGAAGGCGTCCAGCAACCGCCGCCAGGTGCAGAACGACGTCTACAGCGAGGCCTCCCGCCAGTCCTATTCCTCCGGCGGCTCCCGTTCCTCCTACGGGGCGGAGCAGGGCTTCGGCGGCTATGCCGGGCTGGACGACGACATGGACGACCAGTCCAACTACAACCAGTCCAGCTTCGGCGGCGCCCGCACCGGCAGCCGCACGGGCCGCGGCTACGGCTCGGCCTCGCGCATGTCGGCCGACTATTACCGGGGTGACCGGGCCCGCGGCGGCGGCGCCTCCTACAACGAGGACACCGTCACCCAGTATGGCTCCTCCGGCGGCATGGACGACCTCAGCCGCCAGATGCGCACCACCTCCAGCACCACGGACATCAACCGCACCGGCAGCCAGCGGCCGCAGAGCGCCTCCATGGGCGGCGGGGCCGGCGGCTATGGCACGGCTGCGGGCGGGACGGGTGCCGGGGGTCTGGGCGACACGGGCAGCGCGGCCGGGACGCCTGGCTCCGTCGGGGTCGGCATGGGCGCGGGCAAGGCGGGTGCCTTCGGCGGCACCGGCAGCGCCTCCCCCACCGGTTCCACCACCACGACCGCCGGCATGACCGCGGGCAGCCCCGTCACCTCTGGCAGCGCGGGCGGCAGCGGTGCCAACCGCACCCCCTCGGAAAGCGCCCTGGGTACCCATGGCGTGGGCGGCAGCAGCACAGGCAGCGCCGGCAGCCTGACTGGCGGTTCCACCATCTCCGGCAGCAACACCGGCCGCTCCGACCTGGGCATGGGCAACCAGTCCAGCGGTGAGACGCGCAGCACGGCCGCCACCTCCTCCACCGGGGCCAGCACCTCAGCCAGCCCGGAGGGAAACTTCCGGAACCCGACGGGGGACAAGGCCAGCACCGCCTCCACCAGCGCCACCGACGGGGCGAAGCGGGAGGGGACGGGCTCCAGCACCGGGGGGAAGGCATGACCGCCTATGAGCCGGGACCGGGGGGCGCGCCCCCCGGGAGGAGAAGCCGCTGACCTCGCTCCTGGCGGATCTGGCCAACGAGACCACCTCCCTTGTCCGCAAGGAGGTGGAGCTGGCCAAGGCCGAACTGTCGGAGAAGGCCACGGAAGCGGGCAAGGGCGTCGCCAGCCTCGCCATCGGCGGTGCGGTGGCGTTCTGCGGGCTGCTGGTGCTGCTGGCAGCCCTGGTGCTGGTGCTGGACACCTTCCTGCCGTCCTGGGCCGCGGCCCTGGTCGTGGGCGTGGTGGTCCTGGGCATCGGCTTCGTGATGATCCAGTCCGGCCGCAAGAAGCTGTCGGCCACCAGCCTGCAGCCCACCCGCACCATCGAGACCGTCAAGGACGACGCGCGCTGGGCCAAGACCCAGATCAGCCAGTAACGGCGACAGGAGGAGAGCCCCATGTCTTACACGTCCGATAATCGCCGGACCGGCTACGGCCAGGGATACGGCGACGCCGACACGCTGGACGACGCCTACGGGCAGGCCTATGGCGACAGCTATGCCGGTTACCAGAGCCTGTCCGACGTGCAGCGGCACGACAGCGGCGATGGCGGCTTCTTCGGCGGCAATGGCTGGATGCTGGCCCTGGGCGGCGTGGCGCTGGGCGCCCTGCTGTTCACCCAGGCCCGCAAGACCGAGACCTATGACCAGGCCGCCGACTGGGCAGCCCGGCGGACCCGGGGCGTACGGCGGAGCGTGTCCCAGCGGGCCGGGAGCCTGAAGGACGAGGCCACCAGCCGCTTCCGCGGCTCCAGCGACGACCAGGACGCCACGGCGGCGGGCTATGACCGCATCGCCGACTATGACGCCCGCAGCGACTATGCGGCCTATGGTGAGTCCGCCTACGACCGCGAGACCACCAGCTATGGCGGCGGCAGCTCCTACGGCAGCACCAGCGGTTATGGCACCGGGTCCGCATCCGGCAGCTATTCCTCCGGGTCCGGCAGCAGCTCGCTGATGGATCGCAGCCGGGGCATGCTGCAAGGGGCGGGCAGCCGCGCCTCCGACATGTCCAGCGGCTTCTGGGAGATGGTGGACGAGCACCCGATGGCCGTGGGCTTCATGGGTCTGGCCCTGGGTGCCGCCATCGGCGCCACCCTGCCGGCGACCCGCATGGAAGACCAGTGGCTGGGCGATTACCGCGACCAGCTGATGGACGAGGCCTGGAGCCAGGGCCGGGAGCAGTTCGACCGGGCCAGCCAGGCGGCCCGTGAGGCGGCCCAGGCCGGCGTGCAGGCGGTGCGGGAGAAAGTGGGCGAGGCGTCGTCCGACCAGGGCGGTTCCAATGGCGGGGCCTCCTCCGGCACCGCCGCGTCCGCGGGGACGTCGGGGACCAGCACGGGCATGGGCTCCACCCTCGCCACCGGCACGGCCTCCGGCGCCACCACAGGCGGGGCGGCGACGCGCTGAGCGGGCCGACTAGGACGTAGGATCGGGGGCGGCGCCGCAGGGTGCCGCCCCCTTTTCCGTTCTGATCGGACCCACTTAACCAATCTGATTGACCATCACCCCGGCGGAAGCCGGGGCCCAGGAGCCCGAGCACATCGCCCGTGAACCTGGGTCCCGACTTTCGTCGGGATGACAGAAGATTGGGAAAAGGGAAGCAAGAACGGGGTGGATTTTCCCTTCCCTCCCCTTTCGATCCGCGCTATCGCATGCCGCCCGCGCCGGGGATGCATGGCCTAAGTTCCTTACCGGCTTGACGAAACCCGGGGATGGACCACCTAATGCGTACCAGATTGGTACGGATTAAGGGGTTGGCGGGCGCATGCTGCGGCTCAGCAAGCTGACGGATTACGCGGTGGTGGTGCTGGCAGCGTTGGCGGAGCCGCCGGCGCGCGCCGGCGCCCTGCACACCGCCACCTCGCTGGCTGACCGCACGGGGCTGCCGGTGCCCACGGTGCAGAAGCTGCTGAAGCAATTGGCCAAGGCCGGCCTGGTGCAGTCGCACCGGGGTGCCGCGGGGGGCTATGGCCTGTCCCGCGGGGCCGACCGGGTGACCGTGGCCCAGATCGTGGAGGCCATCGACGGCCCCATCGCCCTGACCGATTGCGTGGACGGGGCCAGCGGCGCCTGCGGGGTGGAGAGCCTGTGCAGCCGCCGGGGCACCTGGGACAAGGTCAACCAGGCGGTGCGCCGGGCCCTGGATGACGTGACGTTGGCAGACATGGCGGCCGACATGGCCGCGCACTCGCCATTCGGGTTCGAGCCGCCGCGGGCCCCTGCCCCTGGCGCCGCCCTGGCGGGTTGAGACGGGATTCGAAGGGAAGGGACAAGGCCATGGCCGCGACGGAACAGACCCTGGACACGGTCCGCGAACTGACCGAGCAGAAGTACAAGTACGGCTTCTTCACCGACATCGAGTCGGAGATGGCGCCCAAGGGCCTGTCTGAGGACATCGTCCGCTTCATCTCCGCCAAGAAGAACGAGCCGGAGTGGCTGCTGGAGTGGCGGCTGAAGGCCTACCGGCACTGGCTGACCATGCCCACGCCGGACTGGTCGATGCTGAAGTACCCGCCCATCGACTACCAGGACGCCTACTACTACGCCGCGCCCAAGGTGAAGGAAGGCCCGAAGTCCCTTGACGAGGTGGACCCGGAGCTGCTGCGCACCTATGAGAAGCTGGGCATCCCGCTGAAGGAGCAGGCCATCCTGGCCGGGGTGGAGGGCGCCGGCGACACGCCCGCCATCGCGGTGGACGCCGTGTTCGACAGCGTGTCCGTGGCCACCACCTTCAAGAAGAAGCTGGAGGAGAAGGGCATCATCTTCTGCTCCATCTCCGAGGCGATCCGGGAGCACCCGGAGCTGGTGCGTCAGTACCTGGGCTCCGTCGTGCCCTATTCGGACAACTATTACGCCACGCTGAACTGCGCGGTCTTCACGGACGGCAGCTTCGTCTACATCCCCAAGGGCGTGCGCTGCCCGATGGAGCTGTCCACCTATTTCCGCATCAACGCCAAGAACACCGGCCAGTTCGAGCGCACCCTGATCATCGCCGACGAGGGGTCCTACGTCAGCTACCTGGAGGGCTGCACCGCCCCGCAGCGTGACGAGAACCAGCTCCACGCCGCGGTGGTGGAGCTGGTGGCCCTGGACAATGCCACCATCAAGTACAGCACCGTGCAGAACTGGTACCCCGGCGACGAGAACGGCAAGGGCGGCATCTACAACTTCGTCACCAAGCGCGCCGCCTGCCGCGGGAAGAACAGCAAGGTGTCGTGGACGCAGGTGGAGACGGGCTCCGCCATCACCTGGAAGTACCCGAGCTGCATCCTGCAGGGCGACAACTCGGTGGGGGAGTTCTACTCCGTCGCCATCACCAACAACATGCAGCAGGCCGACACCGGCACGAAGATGATCCACATCGGGAAGAACACCCGGTCCACGATCGTCTCCAAGGGCATCTCCGCCGGCAAGGCGCAGAACACCTACCGCGGGCTGGTGCGCATCCTGCCCAAGGCGGAGGGTGCGCGGAATCACACCCAGTGCGACAGCCTGCTGATCGGCGACAAGTGCGGCGCCCACACGGTGCCCTACATCGAGAGCAAGAACCGCACGGCGCGCGTCGAGCATGAGGCCACCACGGCCAAGATCAGCGAGGACCAGCTCTTCTACTGCCGCCAGCGCGGCCTGTCGGAGGAGGACGCGGTCAGCCTGATCGTCAACGGCTTCTGCAAGGAGGTCCTGAAGGAGCTCCCCATGGAGTTCGCCGTGGAGGCCCAGAAGCTGGTGGCCATCAGCCTCGAGGGGAGCGTGGGGTGATGCAGGGCTTCCGCCCCCTCGACCCGGACCTGGACGCGGCCCGCGCCATCGCCTGGGCGCGGGAGACGACCATCCTGGGCTTCGGCGACGAGTCGCGGTTCGTGCGCGACTTCGGGGCCGATGGGGCGGGGTTCGCGGACTGGTTACGCGACAAGCTGGCGGCCGACCCGGACTGTGCCGCCATCGTCGAGGTGGGCGGGGCGTCCGTGGGCATGGTGGTGCTGGGGAGGGTCGAGGGCCAGCCTAGCCTGGGGTACGTCCACCAGGTCTACCTGGATCCGGATCACCGCGGCCTCGGCCTTGGCAAGCGGCTGGAGGCCTGGGCCTGCGACCGGCTGCGGGCGGCAGGGTTCGCCCGGGCGCGGCTGAGCGTCGGGGTGCGCAATACGGCGGCCATCCGCTTCTATGAACGGCAGGGCTGGGCCGATGCCGGCCCCCGCCCCGGCAACCCCGAGGCGCGCTACATGGAGAAGGGGCTGGACACGGTCACCCTCTATCGCCCGGTCGGCCAGGCGGAGCACGACTTGGTCGCGGCCAGCGACTTCCGGGCCTTCCCGCCGCGCCTGCCGGAGCAGCCGATCTTCTACCCGGTGCTGGACCGGGACTACGCGGAGCAGATCGCCCGCGACTGGAACGCGAGGGAGCCCACCGGCGTGGGCTACGTGACCCGGTTCGAGGTCGGCGCCGACTTCCTGGCCGCCTACGCGGTGCAGGTGGTCGGGGGCTGGCAGCACCGGGAGTACTGGATACCCGCCGAGGACTTGCCGGCCTTCAACGCCGCCATCCACGGCCAGATCGAGGTCGTCGCGGCCTTCCACGCCACGCCGCAGGACGCTTAGGGAAACGGAACGATGTCACTGCTTGAGATCAAGAACCTGCACGCCACCGTGGACGGCAAGGAGATCCTCAAGGGGATCGACCTGACCGTGGAGGCCGGGAAGGTGCATGCCATCATGGGCCCCAACGGGTCCGGCAAGAGCACCCTGTCCTATGTGCTGGCGGGGCGGGAGGGGTATGAGGTGACGGAGGGCACGGCCACCTTCGCCGGGCAGGACCTGCTGGCCATGGAGCCGGAGGAGCGCGCGGCGGCCGGCCTGTTCCTGGCCTTCCAGTACCCGGTGGAGATCCCCGGCGTCAGCAACACCACCTTCCTGAAGGAGGCGCTGAACGCCGTCCGCAAGACCCGCGGCGAGGGCCCGCTGGACGCGATGCAGTTCCTGAAGCTGATCCGCGCCCGGGCCAAGGACCTCAACATGACCGAGGACATGATCAAGCGCGCGGTCAATGTGGGCTTCAGCGGCGGCGAGAAGAAGCGGAACGAGGCCCTGCAGATGGCCGTGCTCCAGCCCCGCCTCGCCATCCTGGATGAGACGGACAGCGGCCTGGACATCGACGCCCTGCGCATCGTGGCGGAGGGGGTGAACAAGCTGCGCAGCCCCGACCGCGGCATGCTGGTCATCACCCACTACCAGCGCCTGCTGGACTACATCGTGCCGGACGTGGTGCACGTGCTGGCCCATGGCCGCATCCAGAAGACGGGCGGCAAGGAGCTGGCCCAGGAGCTGGAGGCCAAGGGCTATGCCGAGTTCGGCGTGAACGAGGCGGCCTGAGGCGGATGATGGCCTTGCCCCCTGACATCAGCATCACGGTGGAACTCGGGGCGGACCTGCACACGTCCGCGTCCGAAACGGTTCTGGCCGGGCTGATGGCCTATAACGCGGCCAAGCTTCCCATGCCGGAATCGCGCTTCGCCGTGCTGGCCCGGGACGTGGAGACCGATGAGGTGCAGGCCGGCATCTCCATCGTCCTGTACAAGGGCGAGGCGGAGAGCTTCTGGGCCGGCTGGTCCGTCCCGGAGGCGGAGGGCGGCCCCGCCCTGCCCGCCGTACTGGCCTTCACGGAGCGGGACCTGGCCCGGCGCGGCGCCCGGGTGCTGCGCTGCTACAGCCGCGCCCATGATGACCGCGCCCCCTATCTGGCCGGCGGATACCGGGACACGGCGCGGGTGCGCGACCATATCCGCGGCGGCGACTTCGTCGTTTTCAGCAAGGCCCTGGGGGGCGAGGCGGCGCCCCTGCCCGCCACCCTGGCCTTTGAGCTGCGGGAGCCCCTGTCCCGCCCACTGGCCAAATATGTCTGGCGCCAGACCGACCAGCGCCGCCAGCGCCGGCTGGGCGTGCCCGTCCGCTGGGCCAGCGCCTATGTGCGCCAGGGCGGTGCCGTGAAGGGCGGCGCCCTGTGCTATGCCGCGGGCGACGACTTCATGGTGGACATGGTCTGGCTGGACGACAGCCTTCGCGGCACCGGTACCGGCTACGCCATGCTGGACGCGGCCCTTCAGGCCGGCCGGGCCATGGGCTGCACCCGCGCGGGCGTGGAGACCATGGACTGCCAGGCCCCGCGCTTCTACCCCAAGCTGGGCTTCCAGCCCATCGCCCACCTGCCCAGCGACGTGCCGGGCATGGGCATGACCTTCTTCCAGATGCGGCTCTGACGCCATGACCACCGACAACACCACCGTCCAGGCCCTTATCGCCCAGGCATCCGGCCTCGCCCCCACCCTGCCCGGGGCGGGCCTGCCCTGGCTGAAGGACCTGCGTGCCGCCGGGCTGGACCGCTTCGCCAAGCTCGGCCTGCCCACCCAGCGGCAGGAGGCCTGGAAGTTCACCAGCCTGCGCCCGCTGGAGAAGGTGAGCTTTGGCCCGGCGGCAGAGAGCGCGCCGGTCAGCATCGACCGGATCCCAAGCGTGCTGCCGGGTGGCCCGGCCCACCGCATGGTCTTCGTGGATGGCCGCTTCCGCGCCGACCTGTCCCAGCCCGGCGCCCTGCCGGCGGGCGTGGTGCTGGAGAGCCTGGGCGAGGCGCTGGCCCGCGACCCGGACCGGGTGGCCGGCCTGCTGGGCCGTACCGCCACCTTCGACAGCCACCCGCTGCTGGCCCTGAATACCGCCTTCCTGGCGGACGGGCTGCTGCTGTACGTCCCCCGCGGCGTCACCGTGGCGGACCCGATCGAAGCGGTCTTCCTGGGCACCCCCGGTTCCGCCCCCGCCGCCTGGCACCCCCGCCTGCTGCTGGTGGCGGAGGAAAACGCCGAGGCGACGGTGGTGGAGCACCACCTTGGCCTGCCCGGCGCCACCTACCTGTCCAACGTGGCATCGGAGGTGGTGGCGGGTCCCGGCGCCCGGCTGCACCACTACAAGATCCAGATGGAAAGCCTGGACGCCTTCCACCTAGCCACCGCCACGGCGCACCTTGGCCGCGACGCCACCTATGACACCTTCGTGCTGAACCTCGGCGCCCGGCTGGCCCGGCATGAGGCGCGCAGCGTGCTGGACGGTACCGGCATCACCTGCCGGGTCAGCGCCGCCTACGCGGCCGCGGGCAACCAGCACACGGACTTCACCACCCTGATCGACCACGCCAAGCCCCACTGCACCAGCCGCGAGGTGGTGAAGGGCGTGATCGACGGCCAGGCCCGCGCCGTCTTCCAGGGCAAGATCATCGTCCGCCCCGACGCGCAGAAGACCGACGGCTACCAGTTGAACCGCGCCCTGCTGCTCTCCCCCCAGGCGGAGATCAACAGCAAGCCGGAGCTGGAGATCTATGCCGACGACGTGAAGTGCAGCCATGGCGCCACGGCGGGGGAACTGGACGACGACCAGCTCTTCTACCTGCGCGCCCGCGGCATCCCCATCGACCAAGCCCGCGCCCTGCTGGTGGGCGCCTTCCTGGATGAGGCGGTGGAGGAGGTCCAGGTAGAGGTGGTGCGCGACCACTTCCGGGAGCGCCTGCACCGGGTGCTGGAGGGCCATCGCTGATGCCCGACAGCGCCTTCCTGTCCCCGGCCCCGCGCGCCGACATCCGCTTCCCCGCGGATGTCGAGGTGGCGCGCTGGCTGGCGCGGGAGTCGCTGCGGGCCGAGGAGGCCGCCCTTGGCGTCGCGCGGAAGCGGTTAGGCGTCTTCGCCCTGGACAGGGCCGGGCACATCGTCGGCGGCACCGTCTGCCTGCGCCAGGGCGGCGACCTGTACCTGCACCTGCTGTGGGTCGAGAAGGCGCGGCGCGGCACCGGCATAGGGGCCGCCCTGCTGCTGGCGACGGAGGCGGCGGGTTTGGCCCGGGGCTGCACCCGTGTCTACCTGAACACCATGGATTTCCAGGGCCCCCGCTTCTACCCGCGCTTCGGCTATGAGAGCGTGGGCGTGATGCCGGACTTCGTCTATGGCCAGGCCCGGCACTATCTCCGCAAGGCGGCCGTGGTGGCAGAGGCGCCTGCCCTGCCCGGCGGCCTGACCCTGCTGGTGACCGACCATCCCACGCCGGAGCAGGAGAAGGCGGTGGATGATGGGCTGACGGCCCATTGGCTGGAGCATGTGGACGTCCATTACCAGGAATTGTCCACCACCCTGCGCGACCACGCCGGCACCGCCCTTGCCGCCCTGAACGGTGTGGTGGACGGGGACTGGTTCACCATCGTCGATCTGTTCGTCGCCCCGGCCCATCGCGGCAAGGGCCTGGTCCGCCGCCTGCTGGCGGAGACCCACGCCCACGTGGCCCACCTGGGCTGCCGCTGGTCCACCGTGATGCCCATGGACTACCAGCACCCGGACGTCCTGGCCCGGCTGGGCTTCGCGCCCGTGCTGCGGGTGGACGACTACCTGCTGGGCCATGGCCGCACCTGGATGCGGCGGGAAATCGGGGGGACGGCATGACTTGTCGGCACCCCAGGCTCCCGTCCCGGCCCGATGCGCGGGCGCCATCTCCTACCCATATGGTAGGACATTCCAGACCCTCTTCGACGCCTCCGGAGGTCGCATGACCCGGCCCGCCACCCTGTTGTCCGATGCCCCCGTCACCAGCAACGCGCCCTATGACGTGGAGCGCGTGCGCCAGGACTTCCCGATCCTGACCCGGCTGGTGCATGAGCGCAAAGGGCGGCCCGGCAAGCCGCTGGTCTACCTGGACAACGCCGCCAGCGCCCAGAAGCCGCGGGCCGTGATCGACGCCATGTCGGGCCTGCTGGAGCGGGACTATGCCAACGTGCACCGGGGCGTCCACTTCCTGTCCCAGCGCAGCACCGACCTGTACGAGGCCACCCGGGACAAGGTGGCCAAGCTGCTGAACGCGCCGAGCCGGGAGAACATCGTCTTCACCCGCAACGCGACAGAGGCGTTCAACCTGGTGGCCCAGAGCTGGGGCCGCACCTTCCTGAAGACGGGCGACGTGGTGCTGCTGTCCTACATGGAGCACCACGCCAACATCGTGCCCTGGCAGCTTCTGCGCGACCAGACCGGCATCCGGATCGAGGTGGTGCCCGTGCTGGACGACGGCAGCCTGGACCTGGACGCCTATGAGAAGGCGCTGAAGACCTTGGCCGTGAAGCTGGTGGCCATCACCCATTCCAGCAACGTGCTGGGCACCGTGAACCCGGTGAGGCAGATGGCCCGGCTGGCCCACGAGCATGGCGCCACGGTGCTGTTCGACGGCAGCCAAGCCGTGGTCCACCGGCCGGTGGACGTGCAGGCCATCGACGCCGACCTCTACGTCTTCACCGCCCACAAGCTGTACGGCCCCACCGGCATCGGCGTGCTGTACGGCAAGAAGGCGGTGCTGGACGCCATGCCCCCCTACCAGGGCGGCGGTGACATGATCAGCACCGTGACCTTCGAGAAGACCACCTTCCGCGAGGCGCCCTACCGGTTCGAGGCGGGCACCCCGCCCATCATCGAGGGGGTGGGGTTGGGGGCGGCCATCGACTATGTCACCGCCCTGGGCCTGGACGCCATCCAGGCGCATGAGCAGCGTCTGCTGGCCTATGCGACGGAGCGGCTGCGGGAGATCGAGGGCCTGCGCATCATCGGCACCGCGCCGGAGAAGGCAGCCATCATCAGCTTCACCATCGACGGCATCCACCCCCACGACATCGGCACCTTCGTGGACCGGGCGGGGGTGGCGGTCCGGGTGGGCCGGCACTGCGCCGAGCCGCTGATGGACCGCTTCGGCGTGGGCGCCACCTGCCGCGCCAGCTTCGGCCTGTACAACACCGAGGCGGAGGCCGACGCGCTGGTGGAAGCAGTCAAGGCCACCAAAGCCTTTTTCGGGTAAGGACGATCATGTTCGACGACCTGCGCGACCTCTACCAGGAAGTCATCCTGGATCATGGCAAGAACCCCCGGAACTTCGGCAAGCCCGACGGATTCAACCGGACGGCCCGGGGCGACAACCCCATGTGCGGGGACAAGATCACCGTCTACCTGACCCTGGGCAGCGACGGCCGGATCGCGGACGTGCGCTTCGACGGGCGCGGCTGCGCCATCAGCCAGGCCAGCGCCAGCCTGATGACCGAGATGCTGAAGGGCAAGGAACCGAAGGAGGCCGAGGCCCTGTTCGGCGCCTTCCACGACATGTGCACCAAGGACGAGGAGGAGTGGACCGACCACGGCCCCTTGGACGAGGAGGCCATGGACAAGCTGCAGGTCCTGTCCGGCGTGCGCGAGTTCCCCATGCGGGTGAAGTGCGCCACGCTGGCCTGGCACACCATGAACGCCGCGCTGCACGGGGACCCCGTGGCCAGCACTGAGAACGCCGGTTTTTAAGGAGGACGCGATGAGCTCCGTCTACCGCCCCATCGCCCCCGACATCTCCATGTCCGCGCCTGTGGAGATCCCCGAGGACGAGCGCCTGCCCCCCGACGCGCCCCTGGCCGACCGGGTGGTGGAGGCGCTGCGCACCGTCTATGACCCCGAGATCCCGGTGAACATCTATGAGCTGGGCCTCGTCTACCGCTGCGACGTGGACGCCGAGGGCGACGTGGAGGTGGAGATGACCCTGACCGCCCCCGGCTGCCCCGTGGCGGGGGAGATGCCGGGCACGGTCCAGGAGGCCGTGCGCAAGGTGCCGGGCGTGCGCAGCGTCAATGTCGAGATCGTCTGGGAACCCGCCTGGGACCCGTCGCGCATGAGCGACGAGGCCCGCGTGGCCCTGAACATGTACTGAGCGGAGGGAGGCGAGCGATGACCACCCTGAAGGAACGCCCCAAGGCCCTGACCATCACCGACGCCGCCGCCGAGCGGGTGAAGCGGCTGATGGCCAAGGCGGACAAGCCCATCATCGGCCTGCGCGTGGGGGTCCGCTCCCGCGGCTGCTCCGGCATGAGCTACTTCGTGGAGTATGCGGAGGAGAAGAAGCGGTTCGAGGAGGTGGTGGAGGACAAGGGCGTCACCATCCTGATCGACCCCGCCGCCACCATGTTCCTGCTGGGCTCCGAGATGGACTATGTCGAGGACAAGTTCCAGACCGGCTTCACCTTCAAGAACCCCAACGAGAAGGGCCGCTGCGGCTGCGGGGAGAGCTTCCACGTGTGATCCGGCCGATGCCGATCACTGGAAGTCATCCCGGCCTTGAGCCGGGACCCTTGGGGCAGCCGTGGCGCCAAGGGGCGGCAGCGGGATGCAGGACCTTCACCAAAATCGACTTTCGAATTCGAAAGGGAGCATTCGGTGCCCTGCCTCGGCCAATCCCGAGGGTCCGAGGCAGGCCCCATAGGCGCTAAGTCAGGACCGAAGGCCTCTGCCAAGCACAACTGTTGCCCCCGCGAAGGCGGGGGTCCACAGTTCTTGACCCGGTGCGCGCCGTCCCTGTGCTTGAAAAGCCGCGGACCCCCGCTCCCGCGGGGGAAGCACAAAAATGCTTTCATGTCCGGTAGCTTAGCCCCTACGGCGCCAAGCCCGGTGTGCCCCCCAAGCGCCTTGCATCATGGGGGCCTCAATGCCCCGGCGCCGTCTCCACGAACACCTCCACCTCGACCTTCCCGCCCTTCTCGAACTCCAGCACCAGCGGGAACTTGTCGCCCAGCTTCAGGGGCTGGGTGAGGCCGGTCAGCAGCAGGTCGCGGGCGCCGGGGCGCATGGCGACGGGGGCGTTGGGCTTGACCTCCAGCGACGGGACCACGGCGGGCTTGCCGCCGACCAGGTCGCGGATTTCCACCTTGGCCGCCCGCGGGGTGCTGGCGCGCAGCAGCTTGTCCGCCTGCTTGCCGCCGTTCAGCAAGGCGACGAAGGCGGTGGCCTGCGGGCCGTCCGCCGGTTCCGCCCAGGGGTGCCCCACCATCACGTCCCCGCCCTTGTAGCTGTGGGCCAAGGCGGGCCCGGCGGCGGTCAGGAGGGCGAGGGCCAGGAAGGCACGGCGGAGCATGATGTGGTCCTTATGGTCACGGATGGCCGCCCATGTGGCCCCCGCACCGTTCGGGCACAATGCGACCGGTCGTCCCGAGCCTTCCTTTTTCCTCAAACGCCCCCGGATCGGGGTCCGGGCAGGCTCCGCCGCATCCGCGGCCCATTGCGCATGCTGGCATGCGCCAGCGGGGCTTATGCGGGCACGAGCCCGCGCGGCGGCAGTCGCCGCCGAAACATCAAACCGAGAAGGTCAGCACCGCCGTGCGTCCCCCATCCTCCGCGCGGAAGCCGCTGGCCAGGGTGCGCATGATCTCCAGCCCAC
The DNA here is from genome assembly GCF_012913305.1 of Aerophototrophica crusticola. NCBI lineage: Bacteria > Pseudomonadati > Pseudomonadota > Alphaproteobacteria > Rhodospirillales > Rhodospirillaceae > Aerophototrophica > Aerophototrophica crusticola. The sequence continues at coordinate 2,435,933 of NZ_CP051775.1, forward strand.
GTCCGGACTTGGCCTCCACGCTGGACAGGCCGCGGACACGGGCCGGGTCGTACCCATCCCCCTGGTCGGTGACCCTGACCGACAGCACGTCCCCCGCCACATGGGCCGACAAATGGACCCGCTTGCAGGCCCGGTCGGCTTCCGCCAGCCGGCGGCTCAGCTTCTGGCAAAAGGCATCGAACTCCGCCGGGTCGTCCACCAGGGACCCGCCCATGGCCAGGTTGCCATGCAGCACGGCGTTGATCACCGCCTCATGCAGGCTCAGCTCCACGTCGTGGCGCAAATAGTCGGGCATCAGCCCGCGTTTGATCAGCCCCTCGCAGAACTTGGCCGCGGTGTCCAGGGTCCAGGCCAGCCGGGTGGACAGGGACAGGAAGAATGCCCCCTGCCCCAGTGCCGCCGCCAGTTCCCGCGACGGGAAGGCGGCGCCCTCGATCCGTTCCACCACCGCGCGGGGGGACCGGGCCAGTGCCTCCACCAGCAGGTCCGACTCGCCTTCCCCGACGACCTCCACCGACTCGCCGCTGCCGCCCGGCGCCAAGCCCAGCTCCTCCGCCAGCCTGGCGAGTTCCCCATCGTCGATGCCTGTTCCCACCAGGCAGATGCCTGCCGTCTGTGCGAGCATGGCCAGTCCTCTCTATCCCGCCGCTGCCTGCGCCGGCGCCGTCGACGCCAGCAGGTCCACCATCTCCGCGTCGCTCAGCACGAAGCCCGCCGAGGGGCTGTAGCGCTGGGCGACCCTGTTCCTGAACTCATCCGCCACCCGGGCGAAGCCGTACACCAGCCGCCCCTGCCCCGGTTCCCCCGCCCCGGGGCCGCGGGACAGCGCATTTGGCATGGATGGGTTCATCACCGCAACCTGCCACAGACGGTCGAACCGCTTCCACTCGTTATCGACCATGTTGACCGTACGCCTGGGCTGCGACTTCAGGTGCTCGACCTGTGCCTCCACCTGCGCGACCACCTTGGTCATCAGGGTGATGTGCGACTCGGCCTCCTCGATGGCGATCTTTGTCTGCTCCTCCTCCTTGCGGGCGGCGCGGAGGTCGGCGGCGATGGCGTTCTTCTCATCCACCGTCTTGGCCAGCCGCCGCTCGGTCGCCTTGATGACCAAGTAGATGCGGCGGGCGGACACCACCAGCACGGCCCCGGTCAGGGCCAGGGCGCAGAGGCTGAAGAAGTTCATCCAGGTGACGATCATCGGCCCGCCCCCATGGAACCGGCCGCGGCGGTCTCCGCCGGCTTGGAAGCGCCCTGCACCAGGGTGATCTCGCTGGTGCTGTACCCTTCCGCCGCGGGGAAAGCGGCGTGCAGCCGGGCGCGGGCTGCCCGTTCGCCCTGGGCCCAGATGCGGACATTGTTGGTGAAGCGCCAGATCAGGGGCGCGCTGTCGAAATCCTTGGCGGACTTGTCGGCGTTCAGCCGGTGCAGCACCCGGGCGATGTAGAGCTGGTCCCCCACCACCTGGTCCCCCAGCTCATGCCAGACCTCCACCCGTTCCCGGATCAGGGCGCCCAGGGTCACCTCTGCCCGGCTGAGCTGGCTTTTCAGGCGGAACCGCTCGGCGTTCTTGCGGTCACGGACGGCGGCTTGGTCCTGGTTCCTGGCGAGCAGCTTTTCCAGGGTGGAGCGGGCTTCCTTGATCTCCCGCTTGATCTTCTGGTGGTCGGCCACCCACTCATACACGTCGGGGATGATGAGCCGCAGCATCTCCAGCATCACCGCCGCCACCAGCAGCGCCGCGGCGATGGAGAGGATGACCACGTCCGATTCCGCGATCTCCAGATACATCGCTCCCCCCACCCCCGCTTCTGCCCACTATAATGGAGAAGGAAGTTAAGCCGAACGATCTTTTCGCGCGCAGGCGCGTTCGGGTTGGGCAACCCCTATCCGGTCGTGCCCCGATGGTACCCCGCCGACGAGCCGGAGCGGCCTGCGAAACTGCCCGAATTCCGGCCGGAGGTCGTGACAGGCGGCGGGCAGCGCGCCTATCCTGCGCGCCAAACCGGAACACCGCAGGAAACGCCGACCATGGACAAGGGCTCGCCTAGGGCTATCCACCTCAGGGACTACGCGCCGCCGGCCTGGCTGATCGACACCGTAGACCTGGCCTTCGATCTGCGCGAGGGGGCGACCCTGGTCACCTCCCGCCTGGGCATCCGCCGCAACCCCGCCCGCGCCGGCGAGGGGCCGCAGCCCCTGGTGTTGGACGGGCAGGACATGGAGCTGCTGACGGTGGCCGTGGACAACCGGCTGCTGACATCCGACGACTATGCCCAGGGGCCGGAGAGCCTGACCATCCCCGCCCCGGCGGGAGAGACGGCGACGGTGGAGATCGTCACCCGCATCAAGCCGGAGGAGAACACCGCGCTGGAGGGGCTGTACAAGTCCAGCGGCAACTACTGCACCCAGTGCGAGGCGGAAGGCTTCCGCAAGATCACCTATTTCCAGGACCGGCCCGACGTGATGGCCAAGTACACGGTCCGGATTGAGGCGGAGCGCGCCAAGTACCCGGTGCTGCTGTCCAACGGCAATTTGGTGGACCAGGGGGAGAGTGCGGATGGCCGCCACTGGACCCGCTGGGACGACCCCTGGCCAAAGCCCTGCTACCTGTTCGCCCTGGTGGCCGGCAAGCTGGTCCATATCGAGGACCATTTCACCACCCGTTCCGGCCGCGACGTGACCTTGCGCATCTATGTGGAGCCAGGGAACGAGGACAAGTGCGGCCATGCCATGGAGTCCCTGAAAAAGTCCATGAAGTGGGACGAGGACGCCTATGGGCTGGAGTACGACCTGGACATCTTCAACATCGTCGCGGTCGGTGACTTCAACATGGGGGCGATGGAGAACAAGTCCCTCAACGTCTTCAACACGAAGTACATATTGGCCCGCCCGGACACGGCCACGGACATGGATTTCCTCGGCATCGAGGCCGTGGTGGCGCATGAGTATTTCCACAATTGGACCGGCAACCGCGTCACCTGCCGCGACTGGTTCCAGTTGAGCCTGAAGGAAGGGCTGACGGTCTTCCGCGACCAGCAGTTCTCCGCTGACATGAACTCCGCCCCCGTGAAGCGCATCCAGGACGTGCAGCGCCTGCGCCAGGTGCAGTTCGCTGAGGATGCGGGCCCCACGGCCCACCCGGTGCGGCCGGAAAGCTATATCGAGATCAACAACTTCTACACCCCCACGGTGTACGAGAAGGGCGCCGAGGTCCTGCGCATGTACCACACGCTGCTGGGCGCGGCGGGGTACCGGAAGGGCATCGACCTGTACTTCGCCCGCCATGACGGGCAGGCCGTGACCACGGACGACTTCCTGGCCGCCATGCGCGACGCCAACCCGGACGTGTCCGTGGACTGGGAGCAGTTCCGCCGCTGGTACGCCCAGGCCGGCACCCCCGTGGTTGAGGGCGAGGGCCGGTATGACGCCGATGCGAAGACCTACACCCTGACCCTGCGCCAGACCCTGGCCCCCACCCCGGGCCAGCCTGAAAAGCTCCCCATGCTGGTGCCCGTCGCCATGGGGCTGGTGGGCCAGGATGGCCAGGACCTGCCGCTCCGCCTCGCCGGCGAGGACGCCCCCGCAGCCACCGAGCGCGTCCTGCTGCTGACGGAAGCCGAGCAGTCCTTCACCTTCACCGGCGTGGCGTCCAAGCCGGTGCCGTCCCTGTTCCGGGGCTTCTCCGCCCCGGTGAAGCTGCGCTTCGCCTACACGGACGGGGACCTGACCTTCCTGATGGCCAACGACAGCGACGCCTTCAACCGGTGGGAGGCGGGGCAGACCCTGGCCGCCAAGATCATCCTGGGCCTGGTGGCCGACCGGGCCGCGGGCCGGGACATGGTGGTGCCGCAGGGCTTCGTCGCCGCCCTGGGCAAGGCCCTGGACCGGGCGGGGGAGGACACCAGCTTCGCCGCCCTGGCCCTGTCGCTGCCGACGGAGTCCTACCTCGGCCAGTTGATGGAGGTGATTGACGTGGACGGCATCCATGCCGCCCGCGACCTGGTGAAGGCCGCCATCGGCCGCACCCACCGCAACGCCCTGCTGAAGGCCTACCGCGACAACGCGGACACGGGCCCGTTCAGCGTCAGCCCGGAGGCCATCGGCAAGCGGTCGTGCAAGAACGCCTGCCTTGCCTACCTGATGGCGGCCGGGGACGAGGAGGGGCGGCGTCTCTGCCTGGAGCAGTTCCGCACCGCCGCCGGCATGACCGATGTCATCACCGCCCTGATGCTGATCGCCGACAGCGACATGCCGGAGCGGGAGGACTGCCTGGCCGCCTTTGCCGACAAGTGGAAGGGCGAGGCGTTGGTCATGGACAAGTGGTTCAGCATCCAGGCCATGGCCAGCCACCCGGACACGGTGAAGCGGGTGACGGCGTTGCTGTCCCACCCGTCCTTCAGCATCCGCAACCCCAACAAGGTCTATGCCCTGGTGGGCGGCTTCAGCAGCAACCCCGTGTGCTTCCACGCGGCGGACGGGTCCGGCTATGCCTTCCTGGCCGACCGGGTGATCGAGCTGAACGCCCTGAACCCGCAGGTCGCCTCCCGCATGGTCAAGGCGTTCGCCCGCTGGCGCAAGTATGACGGGGAGCGGCAGGCGGCAGCCAAGGTGGAGTTGGAGCGCATCGCCCACACACCCAACCTGTCCCGCGACGTGTATGAGATCGTGGCGCGGAGCCTGGAGGGATGAGCGCCGCGCTTTCCGTGGTGGAGGGCGACATCACCGCCCTCCACCTGGACGCCATCGTCAACGCCGCCAACCCGCAGCTGGCGGGTGGCGGCGGGGTGGACGGGGCCATCCACCGGGCGGCCGGTGGTGCCGAGCTGCTGGCCTATATGCGGGCCACCTACCCCCAGGGCTGCCCCACGGGGCAGGCGGTGATCAGCCCCGGATTCCGCCTGAAGGCCCGGCACATCATCCACACGGTGGGCCCCGTCTGGCAGGGCGGCACGGGCGGCGAACCGGCCCTGCTGGCAAGCTGCTACCGGAACTCCCTGGCTCTTGCCGTGGCCCACGGCCTGCGCTCCGTCGCCTTCCCCGCCATCTCCACCGGCGTCTACGGCTACCCCAAAGAAGCCGCCGCCCGCATCGCCGTGGGCACCGTGCAGGACTTCGTGCGGACCAACGTCACCCTGCTGGAGCAGGTCGTCTTCTGCTGCTTCGGGGCGGAGAGTGCCGCGCTGCATCGGCGCTTTCTGGCCTGACCCTTTTCGGAACCTGACATCATGACCACCCTGACCGTCCTTGAGGGCGACATCACCACCCTGGCCGTGGACGCCATCGTCAACGCCGCCGCACCCGGCCTCGGCGGCGGCACTGGCGTGTCCCGGGCGATCCATGACAAGGCAGGCCCGCAGTTGTTCGAGGCTGCCAGCGCCATGGACCCGGTCAAGCGCGGCGACGCTGCCGCGACGCCCGGCTTCGACTTGCCGGCCAAGTGGGTGATCCACGCGGTGGGGCCGGTCTACGTCACCGGGGCATTGGGGGAGGACAAGACGCTGGCCAACTGTTATCGCCGGTCACTGGAGGTGGCCGCGGGCCTGGGCGCCCGCAGCATCGCCTTCCCCGCCATCTCCACCGGCGCCTACCGCTATCCCCGGGACAAGGCCGCCCAGGTGGCAGTGTCCGCCGTGCGGGCCTTCGTGGCGGCCAACCCGGGGGCGCTGGACACGGTCATCTTCTGCTGCCGCAACGCCGACAGCGCAGAGGCGCACCGGGTGGCGTTGGCATCGTAGGTCGGATTAGCAACACCAGCCGCGTAATCCGACGATCCCAAACGGTGGTGCCTTGCCGTCGGATTACGCTTCGCTAATCCGACCTACGAATCCCGCCCCCAAACTTACCCCTTGCGTCGCGGCCCGAAATGCCTAATTAAACGCTCAGACGCACCCGCACGTGCCCCTGGCCCTGGGCGTCGCCGTTGGCGGCCCCTGGTGTTTATGCAACGACGTCAGGCGTCCTTTTTGGCAGAACCGGCCAACCCGTGGGCCGGTCCCGAGAGGGATAGTCGAGATGAACGCCGTTTCGCATCGGCCACTTGGCGCGGTGGGCCCCATGTTAGGCTGACGTCGCCCCTGGTCATCCCCCGCGTCTGTTGACGCCTTGCGGTATCCTGCAAAGCAGGCAATGCCCGGCAATCACGGCGCCCGACCAGCGATCCCCACACACCGCCGCTTCCGGCTTCCCGCCGGTCGTTCGCCACGTTCATGCGCCCTGGCCGCCCCACAAGCGCCCGGGCCGCCGGGGACCCTCCGTCACTGGAGGGGGACGTCACATGACCCAGACCCGTTTCCGTTCCGCCGTCGCGCCCCTGCGCCGCAACACCACCCGCACCATCGCGGCGCTTCCCACCGTGGACGCGCTGGTGGCGGAGCTGCGCCCAGCGGAGCCCCTGCACTGCATCCGGCCGCAGGTGCTGCGCGCCACGGCCCGCCGCTTCGTGGACAGCTTTGCCGCGGCCACCGGCGGCGACGTCCTCTATGCCGTGAAGTGCAACCCCGACCCGGCCTTCCTGCGGAACCTGTGGAAGGGCGGCGTGCGCCATTTCGACTGCGCCTCCCCGGCGGAGATCCGCATCGTCCGCAGCATGTTCCCGGAGGCCGAGGTGCACTACATGCACCCGGTGAAGAACCGCGCCGCCATCCGGCAGGCCTATTACGGCCATGACGTGCGCGACTTCAGCCTGGACTCGGTGGAGGAGCTGGAGAAGATCCTGGCCGAGACTGGCCGTGCCAAGGACCTGGGCCTGTTCATCCGGCTGGCCATGCCCAAGGGCAACGCCGCCATGGACCTGTCCGGCAAGTTCGGCGCCGACAAGGACACCGCCGTCACCCTGCTGCGCCGCGCCCGCGCGGTGGGCCGGCGGGTGGGGCTGTGCTTCCATGTGGGCAGCCAGATGCTGGACCCCGCCGCCTACACCCGCGCGATCCTGATGGCGGGGGGAGTGGTGGCCGCGGCCGGCGTGGAGGTCGACGTGCTGGACGTGGGCGGCGGCTTCCCCGTTTCCTACCCGGACATGGAGCCGCCCGACCTGTCCCTGTTCATGGATGCCATCGCGGAAGGCCTCCGCGCCATCGCCCTGCCCGCTTCCACCCGCATCTGGTGCGAGCCGGGGCGCGCCCTGGTGGCCGCCGGGGGCAGCGTGGTGGTGCAGGTGGAGCGCCGCCGGGGGATGAGCTGTTCGTCAATGACGGCGTGTATGGCAGCCTGTCCGATGCCGGCGTGCCTGCCTTCCGCTTCCCCTGCCGGCTGGTGCGCCCGTCCGGGGACAGCGACGCCCCGCTGCTGCCCTTCAGCTTCTGGGCCCGACCTGCGACAGCGCCGACCGGATGCGGGGGCCCTTCCTGCTGCCGGCCGACGTGCGGGAGGGGGACTGGATCGAGATCGGCCAGCTCGGCGCCTATGGGGCGACCCTTCGGACGGAGTTCAACGGCTTCGACCAGGCTCGCCTGGCGGAGGTGGTAGACCCGCCCCTTCTGGAGACGGCGGGCCACGGCGTGTCGCCACGGTTGCCTCGAATGGCCGCCTAGTCCACTCTAGGGAGACCAACCTGAGCGCGTCCCGGGGCCGCCCCCAACAGGCGGCCTTGGGATCGCGTTGTGTCTGTTCAACCCCAAGCCGTAGGTCAAAGGACCTTTTACGCGCGATACCATGCTCGGAGCACGATGAAATGAATGACCATGTGAAGCACTGCGCCCTGCCCGGCCGCCTCGTGATGGTGGGCTTCGGAAGCATCGGACAGGGGGTCCTGCCCCTGATCTTGCGTCACATCGAGATCAAGCCCGAGCAGATCACCATCGTCACCGCCGACGACCGTGGCCATGACGAGGCCGACCATTTCGGCATCACCTTCGTGAAGGACCCGCTGACCCGCGACAACTACCGCGCGGTGCTGGACCCGCTGCTGGGCAAGGGTGACTTCCTGCTGAACCTGTCGGTGGACGTCTCCTCCGTCGCGCTGGTGGAGCTGTGCGCCGAGAAGGGCGCCCTGTACCTGGACACCTGCATCGAGCCCTGGCCCGGCGGCTACACCGACCCGAGCCTGCCGCTGTCCCTGCGCTCCAACTACGCCCTGCGGGAGACCGCCCTGGCGGTGCGGGAGCGTTTCCCCAACGGCCCCACCGCCGTGCTGACCCATGGCGCCAACCCCGGGCTGGTCAGCCACTTCGTCAAGCAGGCGATGCTGAACATCGCGGAGGACACCGGCCGCACCGTGGACGTGCCGAAGACCCGCGACCAGTGGGCCGCCCTGGCCAAGGACTTGAACATCAAGGTGGTCCACATCGCCGAGCGGGACACCCAGGTGTCCAGCGTGCCGAAGCGGCGGGGGAGTTCGTCAACACCTGGTCCATCGACGGCTTTATCTCCGAGGGCTCGCAGCCGGCGGAGCTGGGCTGGGGCAGCCATGAGAAGACCTTCCCGCCCGACGGCATCCGGCACGAGTTCGGCTGCGGCGCCGGCATCATCCTGGCCCGCCCCGGCGTGACCCAGCGGGTACGCACCTGGACCCCTATGGAGGGGCCGTTCCACGGCTTCCTGATCACCCATGGCGAGTCCATCTCCATCCCCGACTATCTGACGGTGAAGGAGGGGGACAAGGTGGTCTACCGGCCGACGGCCCACTACGCCTACCACCCCTGCGACGACGCGGTGAAGTCGATCCACGAGTTCGCCGGCAAGAACTTCGTCCAGCAGGAGCGCCAGCGCCTGATCATGGACGAGATCATCGACGGGGTGGACGAGCTGGGCGTGCTGCTGGCCGGGCACGAGAAGGGCGCCTACTGGTACGGCTCCCAGCTCTCCATCGAGGAGGCGCGCGGCCTAGTGGAGTACAACAGCGCCACCAGCCTGCAGGTCTGCGTCGCCGTGCTGTCCGGCATGGTCTGGGCCATTGAGAACCCCACCCAGGGCGTGGTGGAGCCGGACGAGATGGATTTCCAGCGCTGCCTGGAGATCTGCATGCCCTACCTGGGCCCCGTGGTCGGCGCCTACACCGACTGGACCCCTCTGGAGGGCCGCGGCAAGCTGTTCCCGGAGGACCTGGACACCAGCGACCCCTGGCAGTTCAAGAACATCCGGGTGGCGTGAAGCCGCACTGGTCTGGTGAGAGTACCAACGGGCGGGGAGCGATCCCCGCCCGTTCCGTTTGTGGGGACGGGCTTCACCCTGCCGCCGCGTTCCGCTACCCTTGGGCCGGAACAGGGAGGCTGGCCATGGGCCACATCCAGACGCGGGCGGACCTTCTGGCGGTGCAACTGGCTGCCCTGACCGGGGAGACGGCCGAGGAGGCGGTGGAGCGCGCGCTTGCCGAGCGGATCGAGCGGCTTGGCGGCGCGCCCCTGCCCCATCCCCTGGGCGCGGAGCAAAGGGCGGAACGGCTGCGGCGACTGGAGACCATCTGCGCCGAGGCGGCCCGGTTGCCCGTCCTTGATCCCCGCGGCGACGATGAGATCGTCGGCTACAACGACATCGGGGCGTTCGATTGATCGTCCTGGACACCTCGACCCTTGTCGCCGTCCTGCGTGACGAGCCGGAAGCCGGCCGGCTGCGGGCCGCGATGAACGAGGCGCCGTTGACCATGATCTCGGCCGTGAACGACTTCGAGGCCCGCCTGCTCCTGCGCGGCCGGTTCGGTCCTGGGATGGTCACCCGGCTGGACCAGTTCCTGGACGGGCTGGGGACCTTGGTCGTCCCGTTCAACCGGCACCAGGGCCATCTGGCGCTCCAAGCATTCGAGCGGTTCGGCAAGGGCCAAGGCCATCCGGCCCAACTCAACATGGCGGACTGCTGCGCCTATGCCCTGGCGCGGGCGCGCGGCTTGCCGCTGCTGTTCAAGGGCGACGACTTCGCCCGGACGGACATCCCGGCTGTTCCCTACTAAGCACGCCCCGCTCATGCCCGCCCTGCCCCGCCCGCCGGGCAATTCCGTTTGCATGGGCGGGGTGGCGGGGGTACGAAACGACCCGTGGCGGGGCTGGCCCGCCGATGGCCCGCATTCACCTTCCGAAGGCCCATGATCGACACCGCCGACAAGGCCCTGGCGGCCAAGGCCCTCCTGCCCAACGGCCTGCGCGACCTGCTGCCGACGGACGCGGAGCATGAGGCCAAGGTGGTGGGCCGCCTGATGAAGGAGTTCCACCGCCACGGCTATGAGCGGGTGAAGCCGCCCCTGGTGGAGTTCGAGACCAGCCTGCTGTCCGGTTCCGGCGCCGCCCTGGCCAACCAGACCTTCCGCGTCATGGACCCGGTAACCCAGCGCATGATGGGCGTGCGGTCCGACATGACGCCCCAGGTGGCCCGCATCGCCGCCACCCGCCTGCGCAAGGCGCCGCGCCCCTGCGCCTGTCCTATGCCGGCCAGGTCCTGCGGGTGAAGGGCAGCCACCTCCGCCCCGAGCGGCAGTTCGGCCAGGTTGGCATCGAGCTGATCGGGCCGTTGGTGGCAGAGGCCGACGCGGAGGTCATCCTGCTGGCCGCCAGCGCCCTGCATGCCGTGGGGGCGGAGGGGGTGAGCATCGACCTGACCGTCCCCACCCTCGTCCCCGCCGTCTGCCGTGCCCTTGGCTTGGAGCCGGAGCAGATGGCCCAGGTCCGCGCCGCCCTGGACAAGCGTGACGCCGCGGCCCTGCGGGACGCCGCGGGCGGTGCCGGCGACCTGCTTCAATCCATCCTGGCCGCCAGCGGCCCCGCCCCCGCGGCGGTGGAGCGGCTGGCCGCCATCGCCCTGCCGACAGAGGCGGAGCCGGACCGCGCCCGCCTGGCCCAGGTGGTGGCCTTGTTGTCCGCTGCCGCCCCGCACCTGTCGCTCACCATCGACCCGGTGGAGCAGCGCGGCTTCGAGTACCAGACGGGCCTGAGCTTCACCGTCTTCGCCCGCGGCGTGCGGGGGGAGCTGGGCCGCGGCGGCCGTTACCGGACCGAAACGGGGGAGCCCGCGACGGGCTTCACCCTCTATACCGACACGGTGCTGCGCGCCATCCCGGGGCCCGGCCCCGGCCTGCGCTTGCTGCTGCCCGCCGGCACCCCCTACAAGCGGGCCCATGACCTGCGGGAGCAGGGCTGGCAGACGGTGTCGGCGCTGGAACCGGTAGCCGATTTGGCCGAGGAGGCGCGCCGCCTGGGCTGCGGCCATGTGCTCGGCGCCCAGGGGCCGGAAGCCGTTTAGACGTGACGTAGGTCGGATTAGGGCGCAGCCCGTAATCCGACACCCGCTGTTTGCACGTCGGATTACGCGCCATGCGGCGCTAATCCGACCTACGAGAACCAGGAGCAGGAGTTCTACCATGGCCAACGTGGCGGTCGTCGGGTCCCAGTGGGGCGACGAGGGCAAGGGCAAGATCGTCGACTGGCTGTCCAGCCGGGCCGACGTGGTCGTGCGCTTCCAGGGTGGCCACAATGCCGGCCACACGCTGGTGATCAACGGCGTGACCTACAAGCTGAGCCTGCTGCCCAGCGGCGTGGTGCGGCCGGGCAAGCTGTCGGTCATCGGCAACGGCGTGGTGGTTGACCCCTGGGCCCTGCTGCGGGAGATCGAGACCCTGCGCGGCCAAGGCGTGGAGATCACGCCCGAAACCCTCGTGGTGGCGGAGAACTGCTCCCTGATCCTGCCGCTGCACAGTGCCGTGGACAAGGCGCGGGAAGAGGCGCGCGGCGTCAACAAGATCGGCACGACCGGCCGCGGCATCGGCCCGGCTTATGAGGACAAGGTAGCCCGCCGCGCCATCCGCCTGTGCGACCTGGCGGATGAAGCTGTGCTGGCCGACAAGGTGGAGCAGCTGCTGTTCCACCACAACGCCCTGCTGCGCGGCCTGGGCGCCGCGGAGCTGGACGGGGCCGAGCTGCTGGCCCAGTTGAAGGACGTGGCGCCGAAGATCCTGCCCTATGCCGGCGTCGTCTGGCACCGGCTGGACGAGGCGAAGCGCCAGGGCAAGCGCATCCTGTTCGAGGGCGCGCAGGGCGCCATGCTGGACGTGGACCACGGCACCTACCCGTTTGTCACCAGCTCCAACACCGTGGCCGGCAACGCCGCCGCGGGGTCCGGCATGGGGCCGGGGGCGGTGGGTTATGTGCTGGGCATCACCAAGGCCTACACCACGCGCGTGGGCTCCGGCCCCTTCCCCACCGAGCTGCTGGACGCGGTGGGGGAGAAGATCGGCGAGCGGGGGCGGGAGTTCGGCACCGTCACCGGCCGCAAGCGCCGCTGCGGCTGGTTCGACGCGGTCATGGTGCGCCAGGCCATCAAGACCGGCGGCATCACCGGCATCGCCCTGACCAAGCTGGACGTGCTGGACGGGTTCGAGGAGTTGAAGGTCTGCACCGGCTACAAGCTGGACGGCCAGGTGATCCAGCACCTGCCCGCCGGCCAGACGGCCCAGGCCGCCGTGGAACCGGTCTATGAGACCTTCGAGGGCTGGTCGGAGAGCACCCGCGGCGCCCGTTCCTGGGCCGACCTGCCCGCCACGGCCATCAAGTACATCCGCCGGATCGAGGAGCTGATCGAGGCCCCGGTCACCCTGCTGTCCACCAGCCCGGAACGGGACGATACCATCCTGATGAAGGACCCGTTCCAGGACTGAGGCGCGGAACAATCTCACCCCGCGGACGCCGGGGGTGGGAACCGCGCCAGGTTTCCGGCAGGACTTCCCGGTCCCGCACCAAGTCAAACGGCACCGTTCCGTCCCCTCTCACAGGGGGAGAGGGACAGGGTGAGGGGTGGTGCGGCCAGGACAGCAGGACTCTCTCCGCAGGTTCCCCTTTCCGGAAACGCCCTAACCCCTTTCCCTGTCCTTCCCCCTCTGGCGGAGGGGACGCGGTGGCCGCCGTTCGACCTAATCCGCGACCTCGACCGATCTAGGCGGCATGCGGGGTGGGAGCCGCGGCCGTTATTTCCCGGCGAACCAGCCGGCCAGGGCGGCGCGAGCGACCGCGTGCTGCTCCCCGCTGACCATGTCCTTCACCGTCACCTCGCCGCGGGCCTTCTCGTCCGGGCCCATGATGACGGCGTAGCGGATGCCGGCCTTGTCGGCATAGGCGAACTGCTTCTTGGGCTTGGCGGGTTCCAGCTGGATCTCCGTGTTCACCCCGCGGCCCGCAGCTCCGCCCCGATGGCAAGGTAGTCGGCCATCAGGGACGGGTCGAACTGGGTCACCAGCACCTGCACCGTGCTGGGCCCGTCCTGGACGATGCCGGCCTGTTCCAGGGCGTAGAACAGGCGGGTGAAGCCGATGGAGATGCCCACGCCCGGCAGCTTGGACTTGGTGTAGAGCCCGGCCAGATTCTCATACCGCCCGCCGGAGCAGACGGAGCCGAGGCCGGGGTGGTTGGTCAGGAAGGTCTCGTAGACCGTGCCGGTGTAGTAGTCGAGGCCGCGGGCGATGGACAGGTTCACCCGCCAGTGGGTCTCCGGCACACCGAAGGCCTGCAGTGCCGTGACCACCTCCCGCAGCTCCGCCACGCCCTGGCGGAATGTGTCGTTGTCGAGGGCGAGGCCGTCCAGGTGGGCGAGCGTGGCGTCCGCCGACCCGGCGAAGCCGATCATGTCCAGCACCTGGGACGCCACGTCGGGTGCCAGCCCGATCCCCTCCCCCGCCAGCAGCTCCAACACCTGCTCCCGGCTCAGCTTGTCCAGCTTGTCCACTTGGCGCAGCACCAGCACGCGGCGCTCCGGCTCGCTGATCCCCAGCGCCTCGAACAGGCCCAGCAGGATCTTTCGGTTGTTGAAGTTGATGGTGAAGGGACCCACGTCCAGCGCCGTGAAGACGCTGTGGATCACCGCCGGCATCTCCGCGTCATACGCCACCGGCAGGCTGTCCTTGCCGATCACGTCGATGTCGCACTGGTAGAATTCCCGGTAGCGGCCCTTCTGCGCCCGTTCCCCGCGGTAGACGCGCTGGATCTGGTAGCGGCGGAAGGGGAAGGCCAGGTCCCGCTCATGCTCCGCCACGTAGCGGGCCAGCGGCACCGTCAAATCGAAGCGCAGGGCCAGGTCCGGCTTGTGGCCCTGCTCGATCCCGCCCGTGCTCTGCACGAAATAGACCTGCTTCTCCGTCTCCCCGCCGGACTTGGACAGCAGCACGTCCGCCACCTCGAACACCGGCGTCTCGACGGGCAGGAAGCCGAACCGCTCATAGGTGCGGCGGATGGTATCCAGCATCCGCTGGAACGCCACCTGCCGCCGCGGCAGCAGCTCCATGGTGCCGGGGGGCGTGCGGGGGGAGATCAGGGCCATGGGGAAACTCACGGGCGGCGAGGGTGTGGATGGTTCGCCTGTGTACCCGCTGGCGCGGACTTCGCCAACATGGTTACGATTGGCGAGCGCGGCGCATCTGTTTCACCTGGACGGACCATGGGGCCGAGGATGTCGAGATCGTCGACTATCACCGCGGTTGAGCCGATGGCAGCGGACTACCCACCCGTTCACCCCGGCGAAATCCTCCTGGAGGACTTCCTAAAGCCTAACGGCATCAGCGCCTATTGGCTGGCGAAGGACATCGGCGTACCGGTGAACCGGATCACCGCCATCATCGAGGGGCGGCGGGGGATCACGGCCGACACGGCACTGCGCCTGGGCCGCTTCTTCGGCACCGACGCCCAGTCCTGGATCAACCTCCAAACCAACTACGACCTGGAAGTCGCCCGTGAGACCATCGGCGACCGCCTGGACCGGGAGGTCAGGCCCCTGCCCCGGCAAGCGGCGGAATAGGGTCGCCATCCTCCCACGCGGCACTGGCCGGGATCGCCTCCGCCGGGTCCACCGGGCGCCCATGCAGGCGCGCCTGGCCGGTGGGGCACATCCCGCGGACGACGCAACGATGGCAGGCCGGGTTGCGGAAGAAGCAGCAACGCTGGCCATGCAGCATCATGACCTCGTGGTTGTCATAGACCTGCTGGGCATCCCATTCCGGCGGCAGCAGGGCGGCCAGGGCCTTGTGGGAGGGGCCGACGGACATGCGGGCGGGGATCAGTCCCAGCCGTACCGCCACCCGGTGGTGGTGGCTGTCCACCGGCAGCGCCGCCCGGCGCAGGGTGCTGAAGCTCAGGACGGCGGCGCTGGTCTTCGGCCCGATGCCGGGGATCTGCTCCAGCCAGGCCCGGGCCTCCGGCACGTCCATGTGTTCCAGATGGTCTAGGGACAGGGTGCCGGCCAGCCGTTCCACGGCCTGCAGCACGGCCTTGATGCGGGGCGCCTTCTGCTCCGGCCAGGTGACGCCCGCGATGGTGGCCTGGATGTCCTCCACCGGTGCGTCGCGCACGGCGGCCCAGTCCGGGTAGCGGGCCTTCAACGCCTTGTAGGCCCGGCCCGAATCCGCGTTGCGGGTGCGGTGGGACAGCAGGGCGGAGATTAACTCGCTCAGCGGGTCGGTCCGGTGGAAATAGGCGATGGGGCAGCGGTATTCCTCGCACAGCAGGTGATGCACCGCCAACTGCTTGGCCTTTGGCCCGTCCAATTCCGCGGATGCCATCACCCTGTCCCCGGTTGCTGAAGCGAGACTGGGCACAACAGCCGTGGAACCCCTGCGTCCCGCTTGCCCTTGAGCGGCAGCGGCAACGGGCCTAAGGAAGGGGCGACCGCCCTGCCAGGATGCCCGCCCCATGACCGTCCAGACCGCCGACCAGCCCCAGCGCCTGACCATCCGCCGACCCGACGACTGGCACCTGCACATCCGCACCGGCGCCATGCTGCGGGCGGTGCTGCCCTTCAGCGCGCGGCAGTTGGGCCGGGCCATCATCATGCCGAACCTGGTGCCGCCGGTGGCCACCACGGCACGGGCGGAGGCGTACCGGGAAGAGATCCTGGCGGCCCTGCCCCCGGGCAGCCGCTTCCAGCCGCTGATGACCGCCTACATGACCGACGGCACCGACCCGGACGACATCGAGCGCGGCTTCAAGGCGGGCGTGCTGCGGGCGGTGAAGATCTATCCCCAGCACGCCACCACCAACTCCGCCCACGGCGTCTCCTCGCTGGAGAACGTGTTCCCGGTGCTGGAGCGGATGGAGCGGATCGGCATGCCCCTGCTGATCCATGGGGAGGTGACGGACCCCGCCGTGGACATCTTCGACCGGGAGGCGGTGTTCATCGAGCGGGTGCTGCCCGTGCTGCTGTCCCGCTTCCCCGCCCTGAAGGTGACGCTGGAGCACCTGACGACCGAAGAGGGCGTGGCCGTGGTGCGGGAGCATGGGCCGTCAGGGCGGTTGGCGGCCACCATCACCGCCCACCATCTGATGATCAACCGGTCCAGCATCTTCGCCGGCGGCATCCGCCCGCACCTCTACTGCCTGCCCATCGCCAAGCGGGAGAAGCACCGCATCGCCCTGCGCCAGGCCGCCACGTCGGGGGAGCCCTGGTTCTTCTTCGGCACCGACAGCGCCCCCCACCCCATCGGTGCCAAGGAGACGGCCTGTGGCTGCGCCGGCATCTTCACCGCCGCCACGGCCGTGGAGTTGTACGCCCAGGTCTTCGATGAGGAAGGGGCCCTGGACAATCTCGAGGCCTTCGCCAGCCTGAACGGCCCCCGCTTCCACGGCCTGCCCCCCAACGAGGACCGCATCACCCTGGAGCGCAGCGGCATGGTGGTGCCCGACGTGCTGGACATTGACGGCAAGGACGCCGTCCTGCCCTTCCGCTCCGGCGAGCGGCTGGACTGGCGGGTGGTTGAAGGGTAGACCCTGCCAAGTAGGTCGGATTAGCGTAGCGTAATCCGACGGCCCCACCAGACCCCCGACCGATTGCTGTCGGATTACGCGGCGAAGCCGCTAATCCGACCTACGTGCCAGGACCGCCATGATCGACGCCGAGACCGCCGCCACCCAGACCGCCCGCATCCTGCTGGAGACGAAGGCGGTGCACTTCAACGCCGCCCAGCCCTTCATCCTGACGTCCGGCCGGGCCAGCCCCGTCTACATCGACTGCCGCAAGCTGATCAGCTTCCCCCGGGCGCGGCGGTTCCTGATCGAGGCGGCGCGCGACCAGCTCTATCGCGACGCGGGCTTCGAGGCGTTCGACGCCGTGGCCGGGGGTGAGACGGCGGGCATCAGCTATGCCGCCTGGATCGCGGACGCGCTGGACCTGCCCATGCAGTACATCCGCAAGAAGCCCAAGGGCTTCGGCCGCAACGCCCAGATCGAGGGACACCTGACGGAGGGGCAGCGGGTGCTGCTGGTGGAGGATTTGACCACCGACGGCGGCAGCAAGGTCAACTTCGTCAACGCCCTGCGCCAAGCGGGCGCGGTGGTGGAGCATGCCTGGGTGGTCTTCCACTATGGCATCTACCCCAAGTCCAAGGAGACCATGGACGGCATGGGCGTGAAGCTGCACGCGCTGGCCACCTGGTGGGACGTGCTGCGCGTGGCCCGCGCCGACGGCGGCCTGGACAGCCGCACCCTGGACGAGGTGGAGAAGTTCCTGCACGCGCCGGAGGCCTGGTCCGCCGCCAACGGCGGCAAGGAGCCGTGAGCCGTAGGTCGGATTAGCGAAGCGTAATCCGACAGCCCGGGCTTGGTGCCGTCGGATTACGGTGCGTGCCGC
Organism: Aerophototrophica crusticola; assembly: GCF_012913305.1. Taxonomy (NCBI): domain Bacteria; kingdom Pseudomonadati; phylum Pseudomonadota; class Alphaproteobacteria; order Rhodospirillales; family Rhodospirillaceae; genus Aerophototrophica; species Aerophototrophica crusticola. The sequence goes on from NZ_CP051775.1 coordinate 2,453,459, forward strand.
ACCTAATCCGACCTACGCAACCCCGCCAGATCGAACACCACCGTGACCGCCCCCAGCACCGCGCCGTCGGCGGGGTCGGTGAGGGTCATGCTGCCGGCGATGACCGGGCGGTTGACCACGTCGTCCTGCTCCTCCGGCCCCATCTGCAGGGCGCCGGGGCCTTTGGGCACGGTCAGGCGGTACTGGTCCTCGTCGCCCTGCCAGTAATCGTGGGACACCCAGGTCTGGGCCACGTTCAGGCCCAGCCGGTCATAGACGAACAGGTTGGCGATACGGCCGGCGCTGGCTTCCCGCCGCTGCCGAAGCCGGTCCGAGGCGGGGCTGTCCAGGTGCAGCCGGATGAACGGGGCCGGGCCGCCCTTGGCCTCCTCCCGCCAGCGCTGGTCCAGGGCCTGGATGGCGCCTTGCGTCAGCCCCTCCCGCTCACGGTTGGCCCGGCGCAGGGCTTCCAGCACCACCGGGTCGGCCACCAGCGCCGCAGCCTCCGCCCGCAGCAACGCCTCGCCCCGCGCAACCGGTGGCACCGGCTGGGCGAGCGCCGGGACCGACAGCAGGGCCAGGGCCGCGAGCATGGCGACGCGACGGTTCATGGGACAGTCCCCTTCTTGACTCCGGAAAACGAACGACCCCCGTGCCGGGGTGGCACGGGGGTCGCCGGAAGGCAACCGCTTCCGTAACGGTCGTGGCGTCAGGCCGTGCGGACCTGGGCCAGGAACTTCTCCACCTGCCGGGACAGCTCATCCGACTGCCTGCCCAGGTTGCGGGCGGCGGTCAGCATGTCCGTGGCCGATTCGCCGGTCTGGTGGGCCACCTGTTCCAGCGACTCGATGTTGCGGGTGACTTCCATGGTGCCCATGGAGGCCTGCTGCACGTTGCGGGCGATCTCCTTCGTCGCCGCGTCCTGCTCCTCCACCGCGCCGGCCACCATCTCGGAGATGCCGTTGATCTCGGCGATGGTGCGGCTGATGGCGACGATGGCGTCCACCGCCTCCTTCGTGGCGTCCTGCATGGTGGAGATCTGGGCGGAGATCTCCTCCGTCGCCTTGGCGGTCTGGTTGGCGAGGCTCTTCACCTCGCTGGCCACGACAGCAAAGCCCTTGCCCGCCTCACCTGCCCGTGCCGCCTCGATGGTGGCGTTCAGGGCCAGCAGGTTGGTCTGGCTGGCGATGTCGCTGATCAGCTTGACCACGTCGCCGATGCTCTGCGCCCGCTGGGCCAGGGACTGCACGGTGTCGTTGGTCTTCTCCGCCGTCTTGGCCGCGTCGCGGGCGATGCGGGCCGACGTGTTGACCTGGTTGCTGATCTCCGCCAGGGAGCCGGCGAGTTCCTCCGTGGCGCTGGCCACGGACTGAACGTTGGCGCTGGCCTGCTGGGTGGCGGCGGCCACGGCGCTGGTCTGGGCCCGGCTCTCCTCCGCGCTGGCGGACAGGCCCTCCGCCGTGGACTGTACCCGGCCGGAGGCGCCGCTCAGCTCCGCCACGACGCCCTTGACGGAGGATTCGAAGTCGCTGGCCAGCTGGTGCATGGCCTGCTTCTTCTCTTGCGCGGACAGACGCTCCGCCTCCTCCTGCTGCTTCTTCAGCTTCTCCACCTCGAGGGCGTTGTCCTTGAAGACCTGGACGGACTGCGCCATGGCGCCGATCTCGTCGCCGCGCTCGGTCCCTGTCACCTGGACCGTCAGGTCACCGCCGGCCAGGCTGGACATGGCCGTTTGCAAGGTCTTCAGCGGGGAGCCGACGATCTTGTGCAGCAGCACCACCAGAAGGCCGATCAGCGCGCCCAGCACCAGCAGCGCCACCACCGAGTTCTTCAGCACGGTGGCCGTGATGGTAGACTGCAGGGCGGCCCGGCTCCACACCACGGTCAGGGTGCCCACCTGGTCACGGTTGGCACCGGCGCGCACCGGCACCTGGACCACCAGGTGGCTGTCCTTGTCCACGACCCTCAGCTCGGCCACCACTTCCGTCAGCTTGTCGGCCTTCGTGTCATAGGTGGGGACGGTGGCGGAGGCATACTCGTCCAGCACCTCCCCTTCCTTGTCGACCACCTTCAGGTTGGCCAGGGTGCTGCCGTCCTTCTTGGCCAGGTCGGCATAGCTGTCCTGGACCGCAGCCTGCTGCTTGAAGCGCACGGCCGCCGACATCTGGGCGGCCATCATCTCCGTCACCTGCTGCTCAGAGCGGGTGGAGAGGTCCAGCATGGCGCCGCGCATGGCATTGGCGCTGAGCGCGATGACCGCGCCCAGTCCCAGGATGATGGGGACCGCGATGGCGAACGCGATCTTGCGGCTGATGGTCCAGCGGCTGAACTGCCCGAGAAAACCTTCCGCCTCGCCCGTGCTGCGCGACAGCCGGGCCATCGGCTTGGCATAGGTCATCGTCTCAAACCTCTCCTGTCCTTCCCCATGGCAAGCGGGGCGGTCGCGGGTCCGGCGCCTGGTGCCCACCGCCCGCCCTGCCCCGGCCTGCCGGGACTTGTCCCTTTATCGCCCGGCCCGCGCCGCGCCACACGCGCCTGTCCGGCGTCCCGCTTCTGCTTGACGGCGGGTTCGCCAGTGGAGTCGTGTGATGTCGCTTGCCGCCTACCCACACTTTCGCATAGGTATAGCCCGAGACGTAGCGAAATAGTAGCCATGGTTGGCGCATCCGGATCAGTCTTCGCAAGAAGACACCTGCATGCCACCTGGCCACACCGGACAGCCGGGCAGCCCGTCCCGGATGCCCGCGCGGGGATTGCTGCGACGTCGATGGATTGGGTTGGACAGGAAAGGCGACTGGCGATGAAGAAGCTCACCGCGTTGGCCGTGCTGGCCCTGGGACTCGGCTATTCCGGCAGCGCGCTCGCGGAATGCACCCTGAAGGACCCGCCCGCCGTGCCGGATGGCAAGTCGGCGGCGGAAGCGGACATGGTGGCCGCGCAGCAGGCCATCAAGGCCTATGTGACCGAGACGCAGGAATTCCTCGCCTGCCTGGAAGGCGAGAGCCGCGGCCGCATGAGCGGTGAGACGACCAAGCGCTACAACGAGGCATCCGAGCGCATGGAGAAGTTGGCGAGCGACTTCAACAAGCAGCTCAAGGCTTTTAAGACGAAGTAGCCATACGGCTGAAACCACAGGGCGGGTGCACCGGCGTCCGGGGCGTGGGCCCGGTGCTTCCGTCAGAAGATTCTGACTCTTGGTTGTGTAACGCCGCTGGACGGCGGCCGGCGGATGGCGCAGTATCCATAGGTGAATTATGGAGAAGCGCCGTCATGGATGCGCGCGCCGAGTTTCCCCGTACCGCTGGCCGTGCCCGCGCCGACGCGCCCCGCGGCACCTTCAGGCCCATCCGTGCCCTGCTGCGAGGGCTGGAATGCCTTGCCGTGTTGAACGGCCGCGACGGGGCCAGCGTGACCGACGTGGCCGCTGCCGTGCGGCTGCCCCGCACCACCGCCCACCGCATCCTGGAAACGCTGTGCGAGGGGGGCTTTGCGGTCCGTGACGCCTCCGACGAACGCTATCGGGTGACCATCCGGGTACGGTCCCTGTCCGACGGGTTCGGCGACCAGTCCTGGATCCGGGAGATGGCTAAGCCGGCATTGGAGGCCCTGGGCCGCCGGGTGCTCTATCCCGTATCGCTGGTGACCCCGGCGGGGCTGACCATGCTGGTGCGGGAGACGACGGACCGGCAGAGCCCCCTGGCACTGGAGCGCTACAGCGCGGGCAGCCAGCTTCCCATGGCGCACAGTGCGTGCGGGCGGCTGTACCTGGCGCTCAGCACCCCGGTCCAGCGGGCCGCCCTGCTCGACGTGCTGCAACGTTCCCTGCCCAAGGCCGACGCCCCGCGCAACCGGCCGGACCTGGAGCGGGAGTTGGACATCATCCGGACCCAGGGCTACGCCATCCACCACCGCACGCCGGAGCGGGAGGCCACCGTGGCCGTTCCCATCCAGGCGGCCGACCGCGGCAGCGACGGCCTGGTCGGCATCCTGTCCATGCGCTACATCGCCTCCGCCCTGACACCGAAGGAGGTGGTGGGCAGCTATCTGGCGCCCCTGGTGGAAACAGCGGCCCGCATCGCCGAGGCCCTGCGCGCCACATCCACCGCGGAGCCGGTCCCCGCCTGACCAGCGTTCACTGGTTGGCCGGCAGCGGGTCCAAGGGCACCGTCTCGACCTTCGGCACCGGTGGGGGCTTGGTGATGGGCGGCAGTTCCGTACTGCTGCCACGCGACATGATCTTGCGGTTGTCCGGCGGCGGGGTCGTGACGGCCCTGGACAGCAAATTGGCCAGCCGCGACTCGTCCCAATCGGCGACCGGCGGCCCCAGCCGCAGCACCACCAGCTCCTGCCCGCGGGAAACGGTCAGCCGCGCCCCTTCCCGCCCCTGCCAGAACACCGTATCCCCGTCGGCGAAGGCTTCCTTCGCCTGGACCGTGCCCTGCCGCTCGAAGGGCCAGCCGAACCGCACCCGCCAGCCATCATGCCGGCTGAACGGCACGGGGCGCAGCATCTCGTCCAGCCAATGCACCGGGATCAGGCCGGCGCCGCCCGCCTCGCCCCGGTCAAGCACCAGCAGGCCCAACCGCAGCCAGTCCCGCGCCGCCGCCTCCACACAGCAATGGACATAGGCGCCGGTCCCCTTGCCGTCGGCCATCAGGGTCGCCGGCCGCGCGCCCAGGGGTTGCCACAGGCCCTCCCCCAGATAGGCCGGCAGCGGCTTGCCCGCCGCGCGGGACAGGACCAGGCCCAGAACCTGGGTCTCGAAGGCGGAGGGTTGGAAGCGGGTCCCCGGCTCCGCCGCCAGCGGGGCGGACAGGGTCCAGGCGGCGGCGTCGGGTCCGGGCGGTTCGGCCGGGGCGTCCAGGCCGCTGCTGCCTTCCAACAGATGGCGGACCGTCACCCGCGCGCGGGGCCCGTCCTTCCATTCCGGCAGCCAGGTGGCGACGGACGTGTCGATGGAGGGCAGCAGCCCGGTCTTCAGCGCCTGCCCCGTCAGCATGACCATCAAGGCGTCTTCCAGCCCGCCGCCGGGCAGGCGGTCGAAGGGACGGACCTGCGGGGCATACCATTCCAGCTGCAGGGCGCCGCGGTGCCAGACGAGCAGCGCCGTGCTGCCCGCCTTCTCCGCCAAGCCTTGCGCCGCCTTCAACCCGTCCTCCCCGATGCTGCGGGAATCGGGCGCCGCCACGGGCAGCACGGCGCCCGCCCCGCCCGGCACCTCTGCCGGGACCATGGCAGGCAAGGGGCCGGCGGCGGCGGGGCGGCCAGTTCCGGCACGGGCGGCGGGGCCACTTCCCGCGGGGACAGGGCCCACCAGGCGGCCACGCCGCCGAGGGCCAGGATGGTGGCGGCCAACAGGATGCGGCGCATGCTCAACCCTCCCGGCCCGGCCGGGGGCCGACGGTCAGGATGCCGGCGCGGCCGATACCGGCGTCGGCCGGCTGCCCGGGACAGACTTGTCGTGCCTGTAGGTCGGGTACTCCCGCGCCTGCACCACCTCCCATGCGCCGTCGGGCTGGCGGCACAGGAAAGCCGTGCTGTGCTGGTACAGCTTGCCCTGCACGACCAGCGAGTGGAACTCGCGGCAGGGCCGGTTCTGGATGTCGAAGCCGTCCCGCAGCACCTTGACCGAGCCGGAGGCGGCCGGGGTGGCCCAGGCCACGGGCGTGTCCACCGGCTTGGCACCCATGTCCTTCAGGGCGGCGGCGATGGCGTCGCGCTCCTGCTGGGTCAGGCTGATGCTGGTGGGCTCGGGCGGGGCCGCCGGGGCCGGCGGGGGCGCATCCGGCGCCTTCTGCGCCGCGCAGGCGGCAAGGGCCAGGGAAGCCAACAGGGGGAGTGCGCGCCGGATCATGGACCGCCAACATGATGAGAGGGACAGGAGCGCTTGTTTGCCAAAGGCGGGGGCAGCACGCAAGCGCGACGCGGTCATGGCGGGTCCGGTCCCTTTGTTCACACATCCTCGCAGCCTGCAAGCCTGCCCGGCGAAGGTGGCGAAAGCACGGCGGCCGATGATACCGCGGGCCGCGGCCGTCAGCCCCCCCGCAGCCGGTTGTGGATGGCGGTGGCGATGATGGCGCCATGGGCCTGGGCGATGCTGATCTGGTTCAGGCCGGGGACCAGGTCACCGGCGGCGTAAAGGCCGTCGATGCTGGTCTGGTTGTGGCCGTCCACCTTCAGGCGTCCATCCTCGGCCAGGTCGGCGCCCAGGGGGCGGGCCAGTTCGTTGCGGGGGTCGCTGCCCAGGGCGGAATAGACGCTGTCGAAGTCCAGGCAGCCGCCACCGGCCAGGTGGAAGGCCTCGAACTTCCCTTCCTTAACGGCCACCCGCTCGATGGGCCGCTCCTCCCAGGCGATGCCGGCCTCCGACAGGCAGCCGCGCTGCTCGTCGGTCAGGGGCTGGCCGAGGGTGACCAGGGTCAGGTCCTTGGCATAGTCATGGATGAAGCGGGCTTCCCGCACGCCATGGTCGCCATGGCCGATCACGGCGACCCGGCTGCCGCAGACCTCGTACCCGTCGCAGATGGGGCAATAGCGCACCAAGCCATTGCGTACGCTGTCATAATGGTCGGGCAGCCCCGGTTCCCGGTCCACCACCCCGGTGGCAAGCAACACGTAGCGGGCGCGCCAGACGTCGCCGTCCGCCTCTCGCGCCAGGAACCCGTCCCCGTCCCGCTCCAGCGTGGTGACCCGGCCCCGCTGCACCACGGCGCCATAGCGTTCCGCCTGGGCGCGCATGCGTTGGAGCAGTTCCACCCCGTTGATGCCGTCGGGGAAGCCAGGGTGGTTGTGGCTGGTGGGGATCCAGGCGCACCGGGCGTTCCCCGCATCCACCACCATGAACTTCCGGCGGTAGCGGGCCAGGTAGATGGCGGCTGTCAGCCCCGCCGGGCCGCCACCGATGATGAGGGCGTCCAAGGCCTGCGTGACGCCGGCGGCGGGGCTTTCCAACATGTCGGGGCCTTCCGGTCAGACGTCGAAGTCGCGGCCGGGGGTCTTGGAGCGGTCGACTTTGCCGCCGTCCGAGAACTGCTCCTCCGACTGCTTGGTCAGGGCGTCGTCGCCCACCGGGCCCTCGGCGGCGTCGTTCTGCTTGGGGGTGTCCTTGGGCTTCTGCTTGTCCTGGTCGGCCATGCCGGTCGTCCTTCCTTGATGGGTCGGGATGCCGGGGACAACAGCGGAAATGCGGCTTCGTTGCCGGGAACGGGTGGCCCGCCGGGCCGGTTGGCAAGGGCACCATCCCGCGACAGGAGGCAAAGGCCATGTCCAAGAAGGACCACACCTTGAAGAACCAGTTGAAGGCCCAGGAGCAGCAGAAGCCGCCCCGCGGGGAAGGCGCCCACAACCAGGCCAATGACTTGGCTGACCAGCCCCTGAACCCCGGCCACGCCGGCCAGGGCCACCAGCGCCAGCCGAAGCCCTGATCGCCGTGGGAGGGGGCCCCAAGCCCCCTCCCCGGCCCGGCGGCCAGCGCCAGGACCAAGGGGATAAACACCTGGGCCCGAGTCCTGCAGCCCACCCATTGCATACGACCGTACACAAGCCGATCCGCCTAGGGACCACTCCGCACATCGGCCGGACGCCCCCCATAGGCCATAGAAGTGAGGCAGGGCGGGGCAGAACTGACGGCGAAGGGACAAGGAGCCACAGAAACCCTTTCCAGAGCGGCCTGTTCGTCCGGGTCCATCCACGGATCGGGGATTGTGACTGCGATGACTCCCGAACAGCTTTTCGACGTTGCCTTTGGTGTCTCCAACATCGTCATGGGTGGCGCCGTGGTTTATGCCGCCATCGTCCTGCGACGACTGAACGTCTCCAACCGCAAACCTTCTGCCCGCTTCTACGACGTCTATGGCAGGACCACGTCCGTCATGGGCCAAGTGGTCGTCGCCTTCGGGGCCGGCGTCATCGGGAACAGCTTCCTCGACATTGTGTAGGGCCGCCAGTTTCCGCACGGTCGTGCGCTTCCGGGCTTGACGGTTTCCCCGGCTTCAGGCGTCCTGCCCTGAACAAACCCAGGGAGGGACCGAGATGACCGCCGAGCATATCCTCGTCCAGGACCAGGACGGGGTCCGCACCGTCACGCTGAACCGGCCGGACAAGCGCAACGCGCTGACCGTCGCCATGTACGAGGCCATGGCCAAGGCCGTGTCCACGGCGGAGGATGACGGTGTCGGCGCCCTGCTGTTCCAGGGCAGCGGCGGGTTCTTCACCGGCGGCAACGACATCATGGACTTCGTCGCCAACCCGCCGACGGGGGACGATTCGGCAGTGTTCCGCTTCCTGTTCGCCATCGCGACCACCAAGGTGCCGCTGGTCGTGGCGGTGGAGGGCCAGGCGGTGGGCGTGGGCACCACCATGCTGCTGCATTGCGACTTCGTCTACGCGACCCGCGACGCCAGGTTCCACGTGCCCTTCATCGATCTGGGCCTGGTGCCGGAGGCGGCCAGCTCCATCCTGATGCCGCGGGTCCTCGGCACCCGCCGCGCCGCCCGCATGCTGCTACTGGGCGAGCCGCTGGGGGCGGAGGAAGCCTTCGAGGCCGGGCTGGTCACCGCCCTGGCCGCCGACGCGGGCAGCCTGCGGGACACCGCCCTGGGCACGGCCCGGGCCCTGGCGGCCAAGCCGCGCAACGCCTTGCGCCAGTCCAAGGCCCTGATGAAGGCGGACGAGGCGGAAATCCTCGCCACCATGCGCAAGGAAGGGGCTGTCTTCGCCCAATGCCTGCGCTCGCCGGAGGCCATGGCCGCCTTCCAGGCCTTCCTGGCCAAGGGCAAGCGGTAAGCTGTCCCACCCCCTGGCGCGCCCTTGGGTAATCCGGTAGAGGGATCGGGCCCGCAACAGCCCGGTCCCCCGCCCCATGCGCCGTCTCGCCCCGCTCGCCCCCACCGTTGCCCTGCTCGCCACCCTGCTCGCCGCCCCCGCGGCGCAGGCCCAATCCTCGCTGGTCCTGTCCAGCCAGCCGGGCGGCGACACCAAACCCTTGTGGGAGGTGGGATTCTTCCTGGGCGGGGCGCGGCTGCCGGACTATCCCGCCGCCGGGCAGAGCCAGACCCGCGTCCTGCCGCTGCCCTATGTCATCTACCGCGGCGACGTGTTCAAGATCGGCGACGGCGGCGGCGTCCGGGCGGAGACGGACATCACCGACCGGATCGAGTTCAGCCTGGGCTTCAGCGGCTCCTTCGACAGCGACAGCAAGGACAACAAGGCCCGCGAGGGCATGCCGGACCTGGACCTGCTGGCGGAGGCCGGGCCGGCCGTCAGCTTCCGCCTGACCCCGCGCAAGTCGGACTTCCAGGCCGTCCTGTCGCTGGAGGCGCGGGCGGTCATCTCCCTCGACTTCGACGACATCGGCTACCAGGGCATCGCCGTGAACCCGAAGCTGACGGTGCAGCAGCGGGACATCCTGGGCACGGGCCTGGGCCTGTATCTCTCCGCCGGGCCGGTCTGGGGCTTCGACGGGGTGAACGAGTATTTCTATGAGGTGGAGCCCCGGTTCGCCCGCCCGGGCCGCGCCGCCTATAAGGCCGACGAAGGCTACATGGGGACCCGGGCCAACATCGGCATCAGCACCATGGTCACCGAGAACGTCCGCCTCTTCGCCGGCACCCAGATCAGCTACCATGGCGGCGCCGCGAACGAGGACAGCCCCCTGTTCCGGGAGAAGTGGACCGTCGGCGCGGGCGCCGGCCTGACCTGGTCCATCTGGCAGTCGGAAAAGCGGGTCCCGGCGCGGGATTGACCTACCCAGTGGGACAAACCATCCCGACCTTCTCCTCTATGATGGTTGGCATGGGCGACGCATCTTCCTGTTGGACTGGGACGATAGGCAGGAGGATGCGATGGGATTGCTCGTCGAGGGCCGCTGGCAGGACCAGTGGTATGACACCAAGTCCACGGGCGGCCGCTTCAAGCGGATGGACAGCGCCTTCCGCAACTGGGTGACCGCCGACGGCAGCCCCGGCCCGACCGGTAGCGGGGGCTTCAAGGCGGAGGCCGGGCGCTACCACCTGTACGTCTCCCTCGCCTGCCCCTGGGCGCACCGGACCCTGATCTTCCGCCGGCTGAAGGGGTTGGAGGGGATGGTCGGCGTCTCCGTCGTCCATTGGCTGATGGCCGACCAGGGCTGGACCTTCGATGACGGCCCCGGCGTGGTGCCCGACCCCATCAACCATGCCCGCTTCCTGCACCAGGTCTACACGGCGGCCAAGCCGGACCATACCGGCCGGGTGACCGTGCCGGTGCTGTGGGAAAAGCAAGCGGGCAGCATCGTCAGCAACGAGTCCGCCGACATCATCCGGATGTTCAACAGCGCCTTCGACGGCATCGGCGCCACATCAGGCGACTATTACCCGGAGGCCCTGAGGGCGGAGATCGACGCGGTGAACGCCCGCGTCTACGACACCGTCAACAACGGTGTCTACAAGGCCGGCTTCGCCACCACCCAGGACGCCTATGAGGAGGGGGTGCGGCCCCTGTTCGAGACGCTGGACTGGCTGGAGGAACGGCTGTCCGGCCAACGTTACCTGGTGGGCGACCAAGTAACCGAAGCCGACTGGCGCCTGTTCACCACCCTGGTCCGCTTCGACGCCGTCTACCACGGCCACTTCAAGTGCAACCTGCGCCGCATCGCCGATTACCCGGCCCTGTCGGGCTACCTGCGGGAGCTGTACCAGTGGCCAGGGGTGCGGGAGACCGTCAACTTCCAGCACATCAAGGGCCACTACTACCAGAGCCACACCATGATCAACCCCACGGGCGTCGTCCCGCTGGGCCCAGTGCTGGATCTGGACCGGCCGCATGGGCGGGGGTGATGCAAGTCGCTGGATGTCACCCCGGCCGTAGCGCAGCGGAGAGCCGGGGCCCTCGGGATCGGTCGATGCAGATCACCGAAAAACCTGGCTAACTCTCCGCAGGCCTGCTGCCGCGCCATTGGCACGACGGCTTTCCCAAGGGTCCCGGGTCAAGCCCGGGATGACTCCGGTGCTTGGCAGGGCACTTCCTACCCGAACGTCCCTCCCAGCACCGTCCTCGGCCCCACCGTGTGCTTCTTCAGCCGGGCGCCGCTGGCGGCGTCGACCTCCTCCAGCACCACCTCATAGCCCCACAGATCGGCCAGGTGCTGGATGACGGCGCGGGTCTCCTCCTCCTCCAGCACCACCTGGTTCATGACCCGATGTTCCATCAGCAGGCGGCGGTCGCCGGTCAGGTCCACGTCCACGATCTGGATGTCGGCCTCAGCCCAGGCGATGTCGTACTGGCGGGCCAGGGCCTGGCGGACCTCGCGGTAGCCGCGCTCGTCATGGATGGCCTGGACGCGCAGCTCCGGCTCCCGGTGGTCGTCCTTGACGTGGAACAGGCGGAACTTGCGGATCATGGCCGGGGAGAGGTACTGCAGGATGAAGCTCTCATCCCGGTAGTTGGCCCAGGCATCCTTCAGCGCCACCATGCCGTCGCCGCTACCGGCCAGGTCGGGGAACCATTCCCGGTCCTCCGCCGTGGGGTTGGTGGCGATGCGTTCGATGTCCTGCATCATGGCGAAACCCAGCGCATAGGGGTTCATGCCGCCATAGCGCGGGTCGTCGAACTCCGGCTGGAAGACCACGTTGGTGTGGCTGTGCAGCGCCTCCAGCCAAGCCCCGTCCGTCAACTGCCCCCGCTCATGCAGGGTGTGCAGGATGCGGTAGTGGCAATAGGTGGCGCAGCCCTCGTTCATCACCTTGGTCTGGCGCTGCGGGTAGAAATACTGGGCCACGTGGCGGACGATGCGCAGGATCTCCCGCTGCCAGCCCTGCAGCCGCGGCGCCTTCTTCTCCAGGAAATAGAGGACATTTTCCTCCGGCAGTTCCAGCAGCGCCCGCCGCCGGTCCCGGTCGGACAGGGGGCTGGGCCCGCCGGCCTTGCTGGGCACGGTGCGCCAGAGGTCGTTGAAGGTGCGCTCCGCATGCTCCTGCCGCTCCCGCGACCGCTGCTGCTCCAGACGCAAATCCAGGCCGCGGCGGCGGGGATAGCGGTGGACGCCGTGGTTCATCAGGGCATGGGCGGCATCCAGCACCCGTTCCACCAGCGCCAGGCCGTAGCGCTCCTCGCACTTGGAGATGTATTCCTTGGCGAAGGACAGGTAGTCCAGGATGCCGTCCGCGTCCGTCCACTGCCGGAACAGGTAATTGTTCTTGAAGAAGTGGTTGTGGCCGAAGGCGGCGTGGGCGATGACCAGCGCCTGCATCGTCATGGTGTTCTCTTCCATGATGTAGCTGATGCAGGGGTTGCTGTTGATCACGATCTCATAGGCGAGGCCGCGCAGGCCCTTGCGGTACAGCACCTCGTCCCGGGCGAAGTGCTTGCCGAAGGACCAGTGCTTGTACAGCAGCGGCATGCCGATGCTGGAATAGGCGTCCAGCATCTGTTCCGAGGTGATGACCTCGATCTGGTTGGTGTAGATGTCCAGGCCCATTTCCTTGACGCCCACCTGCTCGATGGCGTCATAGACCTTGCGGACCTTGTCGTAATCCCAGTCGGCGCCGGTGTAGAGCGGCCCCGACGGGGCGTCCAAGAGCAGCGTCATGCGTCGACCCCCTGGGCGGCGCCCTCACGGGAAAACAGCTCGCGGAAGACGGGGTAGATGTCCCGCCGGTGGGTGACCCGCTTCATGGCCAGCGGCTGGTCCGGCCCCTGGATGTTCTTATAGGTGCGCCACAGGTCGGACTCGCGGCTGCCGCCGCCATAGCCGATGCCCGCGGGCATGCCGTCCTGGCCCACCTCGATATAGGCATAGTACTGGCACATGGGCAGGATCACGTCGCCCAGCAGGCTGGCCGTCTTGGCGTTGTCGGACAGGGCGTTGTCGCCGTCGCTGGCCTGGGCGGCGTAGATGTTCCACTCATCCACGGGGAACCGCTCCTCCACCACCCGCTGCATCTCCTCCAGCGCGGTGGAGACGACGGTGCCGCCCGTCTCCGGGCTGTAGAAGAAGGTCTCCTCGTCCACCTCCTGCGCCCGGTGGGTGTGGCGGATGAAGACCACCTCCACATGCTTGTAGCGGCGGGAGAGGAACAGGTAGAGCAGCATGTAGAACCTTTTTGCCAGGTCCTTCATGTGCTCGGTCATGGAACCGGACACGTCCATCAGGCAGAACATCACCGCCTGGGCCGTGGGCCGGGGCACCGCCTCGAACCGGTTGTAGCGCACGTCCACCGGGTCGATGTAGGGGATGCGCTGGGTCCGGCGCAGCAGCAGGGCAAGCTCCTCCCGCGCCTCTTCCAACCGGGCCCGGTCCTGGCCGGAACGCTCAAGGTCCTCGATCTCCTGCCGCAGGGCCTTGATCTCGTCCCCCGTGGGGCGGTTCAGGGCGATGCGCCGGGCCAGGCTGTTGCGCATGGTGCGCACCAGGTTCAGGTTGGCCGGCGACCCGCTGACCGAATAGCCGGCCCGGTGCCAGGACACGCTTTCCGTGACCTTCAGCTTGCGCTTGGCCAGGTCGGGGAGTTCCAAATCCTCCAGGAACAGGTCGATGAACTCGTCCCGGGACAGGACGAAGCGGAACTCGTCCTCCCCGCCCCCGTCGTCCGACCCCTCGTTGCCGCGCCCGCCCCCGCCGCCCTGGGGCGGCCGGGCGATGCGGTCGCCGGTCATGAACTCCTTGTTGCCGGGCACGACGATGTCGCGGATGCCGCCGCTGGAGGAGCGGTGCAGCGTGGGCTCACGGATGCCGTCGGGGGAGATGACGATGTCACCCCCCACCTCGATGTCGCGGATCTTGCGGCGTCCGGAGGCGTCCCGCACGGCGCGCATGACTTGTTCCTTGGCCCGCCGCAGGAAACGCTGCCGGTTGGCTAGGCTCTTGCCCTTCGGGTTCAGGCGCCGGTCGACGATGGTGAACAAGCTCTCACATCCTTTCCGTGCCGTCAGGAACCGTAGGTCGGATTAGGCGCGGAGCGCCGTAATCCGACGGCCCCGCACCCTCCCGTCTGCCGTCGGATTACGCGGCCTCCCGGCCGCTAATCCGACCTACGAAAATCACCCCGCCTGCTTCACCCGCATGTACCATTCCACCAGGCGGCGGACCTGCCGCTCGGTGTAGCCGCGGGCGACCATGCGCTGGACGAAGTCGTTGTGCTTCTTCTCGGTGTCGCTGTCCTTCTTGCTGCCGAAGCTGATGACGGGCAGCAGTTCTTCCACCTGGCTGAACATCCGCCGCTCGATGACGTCGCGCAGCTTCTCGTAGCTGGTCCAGGACGGGTTGCGCCCGCCGTTGCTGGCCCGCATGCGCAGCACGAACTTCACCACCTCGTTGCGGAAGTCCTTCGGGTTGGCGATGCCCGCCGGCTTCTCGATCTTGGTCAGCTCCTGGTTCAGCAGCTCGCGGTTCATCAGCTGGCCGGTGTCGGGGTCCTTGAAGTCCTGGTCCTCGATCCAAGCGTCCGCATAGTCCACATAGCGGTCGAACAGGTTCTGGCCATAGTCGTGGTAGCTTTCCAGATAGGCCTTCTGGATCTCGTTGCCGATGAACTCCGCGTAGCGGGGCGCCAGCTCGGCCTTGATGAACTCCAGGAACTTCTTCTCCGTCTCGTCGGGGAACTGCTCCCGGCGGATGGACTGCTCCAGGATGTACATCAGGTGCACCGGGTCGGCCCCGACCTCGGTGTTGTCATAGTTGAAGGTGCTGGCCAGGACCTTGAAGGCGAAGCGGGTGGAGATGCCGTTCATCCCCTCATCCACGCCGGCGGCGTCCTTGTACTCCTGCAGGGTCTTGGCCTTGGGGTCCGTCTCCTTCAGGCTCTCGCCGTCATAGACCCGCATCTTGCTGAACAGGTTGCTGTTCCCGTGCTCCCGCAGGCGGGACAGCACGGCGAAGCGGGCCAGCATCTCCAGGGTCGCCGGGGCGCAGGGCGCCTCCGCCAGCTCGGAGCCGCGGATCAGCTTCTCATAGATCTTCTGCTCCTCGGTCACCCGCAGGCAGTACGGGACCTTCACCACGCAGATGCGGTCGATGAAGGCCTCGTTGTTCTTGTTGTTCTTGAAGCTCTGCCACTCCGCCTCGTTGCTGTGGGCCATGATGACGCCCTGGAACGGCAGGGCGCCGATGTTCTCCGTGCCGATGTAGTTGCCTTCCTGCGTGGCGGTCAGCAGGGGGTGCAGCATCTTGATGGGCGCCTTGAACATCTCGACGAACTCGAGCATGCCCTGGTTGGCCCGGTTCAGGCCGCCGGAATAGCTGTAGGCGTCGGGGTCGTTCTGGCTGTACAGCTCCAGCTTGCGGATATCGACCTTGCCGACCAGGCTGGAGATGTCCTGGTTGTTCTCGTCGCCCGGCTCCGTCTTGGACACGGCGATCTGGCGCAGGCGGGACGGGCGCAGCTTGACGACCTTGAACTTGCGGATGTCGCCGTCGAACTCGTCCAGCCGCTTCAGGGCCCAGGGGCTCATCAGGCCGGTCAGGCGGCGGCGGGGGATGCCGTAGCGGTCCTCCAGCGTGGCGCCCATGGTCTCCGGGTGGAACAGGCCCAGGGGGCTCTCGAACACGGGGCTGACCTGGTCGCCGGCCTTCAGCACATAGATGGGCCTTTCCTCCATCAGCGCCTTCAGCCGCTCGGCGAGCGACGACTTGCCGCCGCCCACCGGGCCCAGCAGGTACAGGATCTGCTTCCGCTCCTCCAGCCCCTGGGCGGCATGGCGGAAGTAGCCGACGATCCGCTCGATGGTCTCCTCCATTCCGAAGAACTCGGAGAAGGCCGGGTAGACCTTGATCGTGCGGTTCATGAAGATGCGCGCCAGCCGCGCATCGCGGGCAGTGTCGACCACCTCGGGCTCGCCGATCGCCGCCAGCAGGCGCTCGGCCGCCGTGGCATAGAGGATCGGGTCCTCGCGGCAGCCCTCAAGGTAGTCCATCAGCGACATCTCGGTGTCGCGGCGGCTTTCGTAGGAATTGGCATAGCTGGCGAACAGGTCGGTGACCGGACTCATCAGCGCTCTCCTTCAGGCGGACCTGTCATCGACGGCCGTCGGGACGCGGCGGTCGGGGCAGTCCCGGCGGCGTTGGGGACGGAAGGAAGTTTTGGCGACGATCCCGCCCTGGCCTTCGGGTCTCCCTTGAAAGAGGAACCCCGTGGCGCGGCTTATGCTCCCGCGGTGGGCGACATTCTGTTTGTCGGCGGGGCCGGGACCCGAGGCATCCCGGCTGACCCCGATTTGGGCATGCCGGCCGCCCCGTCGGGAAGCCGGACGAAAGGCCAAGGGCGATGGGGCGCGGCAGGCGTCCTGCCGGGCAGTCCGACCGGAGGCCCGACCGTTCCCCCCCGGCGGGATCACCCGCCGGCCGGTGGACGGCCCTGGCGCCTCAGCAACGGTCACGTCATGCCCCTCGCCGATGTCGGAAGACCATGATCTCCCCAATGTCTTAACGAATTGAGGCGAGGAAAAGGCCGGACAAGCCCGGTCGGGCCGATAATCCCATTCCGCACCCCGGGCCGTGCCGTACCGTCGGGGATCACGCAGGTCGCAGGGGACGGGAAGGCGCGGGCGGTGGGTCCCGGCGCCTTGGGGGGCGGACTTGCCGGTGGGCCAAGGCCGACCGGACGCCCGCCAATGGCGCGTCCCTGTGTCGGTCCGGCACATCCCTGGCGGTCCTGCCTTTATGGTGCTGCCCTGCAGCAAGTAGAAGCATGACCGGTTTCCCCGCCGACGTAAAGCCACGCACCCGCGCCGGTCTGCGACACAGACGGCGAAGACACGGCTTTCCCTTCGGATCGCCTCAGGGGGCGACCCAGCGTCCCGTCCAGCCGGCCGCGATCCCTTGGCCGCCATGTCCTTCCGGTGACGGGCCTTCGCCGGCCGGGGAGAAGTCGAAACAGGCGCGCCGGTGGCCGTCGGCGTTCAGGAACAGCCAATCCAGGCGGTGGACCCGCACCTGGACGATGGCGAAGTTCTCCCGCCCATGGGCCGGCTCCCCGGCCGGGGGGATGGCGACTCGGGGGCCGTCCACCGACGCGCCGGGGGCGACGGGTTGGCGGTAGCAGGCCCGGCTGCCGGGGTGGGATCGGTCCCACAGCCGGTCCGGCAGCCCCCCTTCCCCGACCACCTCCGCCACCCCGTCCAGGCGGAGCTGCAACCGGGCGCCGGGGTCATAGAGCAACAGCCCCACCCGGGGCTCCGCCGCCAGCCCTGCCAGCTTGGGCGCCCGCCGGTCCGTGTGGAACCTCAGGATGCGGTCCGCCGGCTGCACACCCCGCAGCACCACCGTCCGGGCCGTGGGCGACCCGTCCTGCCGAAGGCTGGCCACGGTCATGGTGTGCAGGGCGGATTTCCTGTCCGCCGCCCGCGCGCCAGCCGCGCCCAGGCATCGGCGAAGACCGAGTCCAGCTCCTCGAAGGCGGCGGGGACGTGCATGGCGGGTCCGGGCGGGTTGGGGAGGGGTCCGGGCGACAGAAGTAACGCGCTTGCGCGCCCGGGCAAAGGGGCGCCCACGCCTTCGCAGTTGCAACAAAATCACGATTGCCGTGTTCTTATCGTGAGAGGGCCATTGTTCTGGATCAAAGGCTTCACAATCCGGTCATGATCCGGTGCAATGGTGCAGTGCCCACAACGACGGGTCAGGCGAAACGGCCGACCCCAACACTGGTGAGAGATGATGAATCCCGCCGAACTCCAGTCCACCTTCGACAACGCCTGCGCCGAGCTGGGCCTTGACCCGGCCAACACGAACTTCTTCACGGTGGAATGCCTGCGCCAGGGCCGCGATCCGAACACCACCCGGGCGTACGACCTGGACAAGAACGCCAGCGAGCTGTGGGCCACCTTCCGCAAGCTGAAGCGCGCCGGTTGACCGGCCGCGCTCCCTGCGGGGACCGACAAGGGCGGGGGCCACGGCTCCCGCCCTTTTTGATTGGAACGTCCTGACCCGATGCCCGGGTGCCGCATCCGGCACCACGCGGCACCCCCGTCACCCCTCGAACGTCGTCAGCGGCGGCGGGGCGGTCTGGAGCAGCAGGTCCAGCCAGCGCAGGATCTCCTCCATGTCGGTGCGGACCTGGTCCAGCTCCATGGAGGTCTTGTCGTCCACGGCCGACTCCATGAGCATCATGTCGAAGTCGTTCAGGACGCTGCGGAACGCCTCCTGCTCCATCTGCAGGATCTCGAAGGCGCCCAGGGCCTGCACCAGCAGGTCCGGCGGGTCGCGGAAGAACTGCAGGCTGATCCTGGTGAAGGCGGCGATGGCCCGCAGCCGCATGCGCACCAGCCAAGGCTTCAGGTCCTGGGGGGCGCCCCTCCCCTTCCCCTCCGCCGCCTTGTCGCCGATGGTGAAGATCAGGGCCTGGAGTTCCAGGTATTGGGCACGGGCCTTCTTGTATTCCGGGAAGGTGCGCAGGGGTACGCCTACCTGCTTCTCGAAGGCGGCGATGCTGGCGGACAGGCTCCGCGCCAGGTGCCGCAGCACCGTGGCCCGCTGCGCCACATCCTGTTCATAGCGCATCTTGCCCGCCGTCCCGGTTACGTCCGTACCCCAAGATTACGCAACTTGCCTAGCCCCTGCCAGCCCGCAGCACGGCCCGGCCGCGACAAAGGGTCAACCCCCGCCTGCCCCGCCGCGGAAAGATCGGGGAACCCCTGAAGCACTGCCCCTGACGCCCCCGGGACAGGGGGTGCCGGCGCTTCTTAAGCTTCCCCGACCGGCCTACCCGATCGGGACCCTGCCCGACGGGGCCATGTCCCGCGTTTACCCGCGGTCGATCCGGGGTCGAAGGGAACCGCCAAGGGCATGCTCACCGTCTTCTTCTCTTCCCGCAACGGGGCCCGCACGCTGCCGCGGGTCCTGGATGCCTACACGCGGCTCGGCACGGTCCCGGGGGCTGGAAGCTGGTGGTGGTGGACAACGCCAGCACCGACGACACGCCGTCGATCCTGTCCAGCTTCGTCCCGCGCCTGCCCCTGACCCTGCTGCGGGAGACGGGTGCGGGCAAGAACCGCGCCCTGAACCGCGCCCTTCCCCACGGCGAGGGGGACCTGTACGTCTTCACCGACGACGACGCGGTGCCCGAGCCGGACTGGCTGCGCCGCCTGCGCCAGGCGGCGGACGCGCACCCGGACCATGCCGTCTTCGGCGGCAGCATCCGCCCCTTCTGGCCGCAGGACCCGCCGGCCTGGATGGCCGGGTTCAAGGTGCCGCTGAACGTGCTGTACAGCATCACGGCGGAGAAGGAAGGCCCGGTGTCGGCCAACCTGGTCTGGGGCCCCAACATGGCCATCCGGGCAGAGGCCTTCGCCGCGGGCCACCGCTTCGACGACCAGGTCGGCCCCGACGGCAGCCCCGGCTATGCCATGGGCAGCGAGACCGAGTTCAACATGCGGCTGGAGCGGGCGGGCTACAAGGCGTGGTTCGCCGAGTCCGCCATCGTCCACCACATGATCCGCCCGGAACAGATGAGCGTGGAGTGGATGCTGGGCCGGGCCTATCGCCACGGCCGCGGCATCCGCCGCTTCGACCCGAGCCGCGTGCCCACCGACGGGCCGTTGCTGGACGGGGTGCCGTTGCCCGTGGTGGCGCGGCAGGCCTTCTATCGCACCGCCGCCGCCCTGGCCCGTCCCCTGCCGCCCTCGCGCAAGCGGTTCTGGCTGCTGTGGCGGGAGCAATGGTACCGGGGGCTGGCCGACAGCTTCCGTGACAAGGCAGGCCCCGCGGCCCCTGTCCGCCAGCCGGGGGCGCTGGCCTGATGATCCGCCGCAGCTTCTTCTTCTCCTTCGCGCAGAAATACAGCCAGCTCGCCTTCCGCACCATCTCGCTGGTGGTGCTGGCGCGGCTGCTGACGCCGGAGGATTTCGGCGTCTTCGCCACCGGCCAGGCCATCATCCACTTCATCACGGTCCTGGCCGAGTTCGGCATGACCCGTTACCTGATCCAGGAAAAGGACCTGACGCCGGAGCGCGAAGGC
This sequence comes from Aerophototrophica crusticola, assembly GCF_012913305.1. NCBI lineage: Bacteria > Pseudomonadati > Pseudomonadota > Alphaproteobacteria > Rhodospirillales > Rhodospirillaceae > Aerophototrophica > Aerophototrophica crusticola. Next base: position 2,473,363 of record NZ_CP051775.1, read on the forward strand.
ACCGTCCTGGGCATCTCCCTGATCGCCACCCTGCTGACCTGCATCGGCGTCTACCTGGCCGTGGGCTTCTACCGGGGCGACTTCTGGGACGACCAGATGGCCATGGTGGTGGGCATCCTGGGCCTGAACCTGGTGCTGCAACCCGTCAGCCTGCCGGCCATGGCCATGCTGCAGCGGGAGATGCGGTTCGACACCCTGTTCTATGTCGGCCTGTTCAAGGCGGCGGCCAATGTGGGCGTCGCCATCCTGCTGGCCTGGATGGGGTACGGGTTCCTGGCCCTGGCCTGGGGCCTCGCGGCGGAGCAGTTCGTCGCCACCCTGTTCGCCGTGGGCGTGCTGCGCCGCTACCCCCTGCGCCGCCCGACCCTGAAGGCATGGCGGGAGGTGTTCAACTTCGGCAAGCTGATCACCGGCATCGGGCTGCTGCATGAGTTCGGCCTGATGAGCACCATGGTGGTGGGTGGCAAGTTCCTGGGTGATGCGGCCGTGGGCCTGCTGTCCCGCGGCCAGGCCATCACCAGCATGTTTGACCGCATCATCCTCCAGGCCGTCTCCCCCGTCATCCTGCCGGCCCTCAGCAAGGCGGCGCGGGAGGGCCGGGACCTGAAGCCCCTCTACATGACCAAGCTGGCCTTCCTCAGCGTGGCGGCCTGGCCCTTCTTCCTGTTCGTGGCCCTGTTCGCCGAGCCGCTGGTGCATGTGGTCCTGGGCGACAAGTGGGCGGAGGCGGTGCCCGTGGTCCGTATCCTGGCGGCCAGCGGCGTGTTCCTGCCCTTCATCCACCTGAGCATCCAGTTCATCATCATCTGCGGCACGCTGGACGTGTTCATGCGCCGCTTGGCCGTCGCGGAGGGGCTGCGGCTCTGCCTGACCATCGGGCTCGCGCAGATTTCCCTGACCTGGCTGGCGGCGGGGCTGATCGTGGACGCGGCGGTGAAGGCCTACGTCATGCAGAAACCCATCAAGATGAAGCTGGGCTACCGTCGGGCGGAAGTCTGGGGCGCCATGTGGCCCAGCCTGGTGGTGACGGCCCTGTGCGGTGTGGCCATGCTGCCGGTGGCCTATGGGTTGGCGCAGCATGGCGACTGGGTCCGCCTGGTCGCCGGCGCCGGTGCCTGCGGCGCGGCCTGGGTCGGCGCCGCCCTGCTGGTGCACCCGCAGGTGAAGGGGGAGCTGGTCCACCTGGTCGGCGCCGTCCGCCGCCGCCTGTCCCGCCGCGACGTCCCCGCCGCCCTGGGCTGAACACATGGCACGGCGCCCGGACGCCAGGGCCTGGGCCTACCTGGACAAATGGGGGCAGCAGGCCGGGCAGCTCGTCGGCGCGCTGGCTATCGCCCGGCTGGCGGGGCCGGAGGCGTTCGGCACCGCCACCCTCGCCCTGCTGTACCTGCTGTTGGTGCAGGGCCTGCTGCTGGACGGGGTCAGCGACGCGGTGGTGCGGCAGCGGCACCTGTCCCGCCGCACCCTGTCCACCGGATTCTGGGCCACCGCCGGCATCGGCCTGGCCGGCACCGGCCTGACCGCCCTGGTGGCCCCGGCTCTGGCCGGGGCGGCGGGTCTGCCGGCCCTCCTCCCCTTGCTCCTCCTCGCGGGCCTGTCCCTGCCCGCGACCGGTCCCGGCGCCGTGCTGGACGGCCTGGCGCGCCGCCAGCGCCGGTTCCGCCGCCTGGCCCTGCGGAGCCTGTTGGTGACGCTGCCCGCCTGGGGGGTAGCCCTCTGGCTGGCCTGGAGGGGAGAGGGGGCGCTGGCCCTGGTGGCGGCCCAGGTGCTGCTGCGCTGGCTGGACCTGGCGGCGTTGGCCCTGCTGTTCCGCCTGCCCGGGCCCCGGCTGGACCGGGGGGAGGTCGCGGTCCTGGCCCGCGCCGCCGCGGACGGGGCGGGGATGAAGCTGACCGGCTTCCTGCATCTCCAGGCCGAACGGCTGCTGGTCGGCGCCGTTGCCGGGCCGGCGGCGCTGGGCCTCTACGGTCTGGGCCGGCGGCTGGTGGACAACGCCGTCTTCGCCCTGGGTGGGGTGGCGAGCGGGCTGGTGTTCCGCGACCTGGCCCACGCCCGGCCCGGTGGGGCAACCGCCCTGCTGGCCCGCGACCTGCGCCGCCTGCTGCTGGCCGCGACACCCCTGTTCCTTGGCTTGGCCCTGCTGTCCGAACCGCTGGTGCGGCTGGCATTGGGGCCCGACTGGCTGGCCCTGGCGGGGTTCCTGCCCGTGTTGGCGCTGGCAGGCCTGGTGACCAGCGTGGCCTGGCTGCTGATCGCCGCCCTGCGTGCCCTGGGTGGCGGCGGTGTGGCGGTCCGTGCCAACGCCGCCCTGACCCTGCTGAAGCTGGCCGCCGTGGCCGCCGCCCTGCCCTTCGGCTTGGCCTGGGTGGCGACGGCCAGCCTCGGCGTCGCCCTGGTGGGGCTGGTGGTGTGGGGGGTTATGGTGGGGAAAAGGTTGGCCATCGTAGGGCGGATCAGCGGGCGCCAGCCCGCCTAATCCGACGCCTGGCGGGTCGGCTTGGGGCCCTCGGATTGCCGGCCTAGCCCCGATCCGACCCACCAAAACGCACTTTCGAATTCGAAACTCACGCCCCCTGCCCCGCCGGCCGCAAGGGTCCATCCGGCTGGCGGGCGGCGAGCACCGCCACCCGGGCGCGGCGGCGCATCTCCAGCCCCGGCAGGGCGGGCGGGCCAGCCTTGTCCAGGGTGGGGCCGGCCTCCAGGAAGGGCAGCGGCGGCACCGTGCCCGCCATCTCCTTGCCGGACACGCGGACGAGCTGGGCGACGATGCCCTTGGGCCGCAGGGTGAGGGGCAGCAGCGGGTCCATGCTGATGGCTTTCAGCAATCGGCGGATGCCCTTGCCATGGCGGCCCACCTTCAGGTCGCGCTTGGCGGCGTACAGTTCGAACTTGGCCTTGGTCAGGCGGAACAGCCAGGCGGGCAGTTCCGGGTGCTCCCCGTGCAACCGGTCCAACAGGTCGCGGTGGAACTGCTCCGTCTCATGCGTACGATGGGACATGCTGGTGGGCAGGATGCGGTAGCCCACCAGGAAGCGCGGCACCACGGTGAAGCGCCAACGCTCCGCCAGCCGCAGGGCCATCATCCCCTCATCATAATGGGGCAGGCTGGTGTCGTAGCCGCCCACCGCCAGCATGGCCGACCGCCGCATCAGCATGGTGCTGCCGTTGCCGATGAAGCCGTACATGACCAGGGGCGGGAACGGGTTGTCGGCGAAGGTGAAGGCATGGATGATCCCGTTGGGGATCACCCGGCTTTCCTTGTCGATGGCCCAGGACCAGCAATAGCAGAGGGCCGCGGACGGCCCCGCCTCCTCCAGCGACCTGACCTGCAGCTCGATCTTGTCCCGCTGCCAGAGGTCGTCCCCGTCCAGGGAAGCCACGTACTCCCCCCGCGCGGCGTTCAGGGCGGTGTTGCGGGCGATGGGGCAGCCGCCGTTGGGCTGCTGGATCAGCCGCACCCGCGGGTCCCGGGCCGCCAGCTCGCGCACGATGTCCGGCGTGGCGTCGCGGCTGCCATCGTCCACGACGATGATTTCCAGGTTCCCATAGGTCTGGGCGAGGGCTGATTCCAGCGTCTCCCGCAGGGTGGGAGCGGCGTTGTAGGCGGGGACGATGACGGAGACGAGGGGGGACGACATCCCGGCGGACCCTATGACGATGGGATGCCCCCGGCTGGTCACCGGGGGCTTGGCATCACGACAACGCTGTGGGGCCCGGGGCGGCCATGCGCTGGGCGGCGAGCCGCTTTCCCAGACGGATGCCCGGCATCTCCACCGTCCGGAACAGCAGGTCGGAGAGGGGGACGCAGGCGAGGGCAGCCAGATAGAGCACCGGCAGGGCTTTCGGGCCCACCAGGCCGAGATACTTGGCCGACAGGAACGCCACCAGCTCCAGCACGAGGTAGTGGCAGAGATAGAGGGAGTAGCTGATCCGGCCCAGATACTGCGCCAGCCCGTTGCGCATCGCCCCCTGCCACAGGGTCGTCACCGGCCCCCAGGCCCTGGCCGTGTCGGGGAGCAGCATCAGCATGGCGACCAGCCAGCAGGCGATGGGCAGGTCGCGCAGGGCGATGGCGCCACCCGCGGCCACGACGATGGCCCAGCGCACCGCCGCATCCCCTGGCAGCCGCCCCCGCTCAACCGCCGAAAGCCAGCGGTCGCTGAGCATGCCCAGCAGGAACAGGTGCAGGCAGAGCAGCACGAAGCTGGGCTTCGACCATTCCAGCGGCAGGGCACCCGTGAGCAGCGCCAGCCCGGCCCCGCCCAGCAGCACGCCCCAGCGCCAGCGCTTCAGGGACAGGCCCAGGGCGATGAAGGGGGCCATCAGGTAGAACTGCCACTCCAGCGACACGCTCCAGCCCGGCTTCAGGAAGGCCGTGGAGCTGCTGGGCAGCCAAGTGTCCGGCACCGCGCCATGCAGCATCAGCACATGCAGCCAGGCATGGTCGGGCAGGTTCTCCTTCACCCCGTCGAACATGGGCAGGTTGGAGTACACCGCCAGGCCCGCCGCGAAGCACAGCAGGAACACCGGATACAGCCGCATGAAGCGGCGCAGGATAAAGACGTCATAGGGCTCTGGCGCCACGCGGAGCTGCCGCCCGATGACATAGCCGCTGAGGATGACGAAGACCGCCACCGCCAGCTCGCCATTGCCCAACAGGCCGAACAGGGCGTTGCCGGGGAAACTCTCGCGCAGGAGGGCGAACTGGACCACATGGGCGTTCACCACCCACAGGGCCAGCCAGCCGCGCAGACCGTCCAGGTCGGTCACGCGCTGCTGCGTAGTCTGCAAGGACATGGGGCTCCCGGTGTATTCGTTTTGATTGGGTCGCAAGTTGCAGAACACGAATGTAGCCGGGTAGGGGCGAATAGGGGCAATGGCTCAGCCGATGTGCAAGGGTCAGAGTAGCCCGAATGTTTTGTTGGCTGTGGGATCGGCGCCCGTGTTTCTTCACCTTCCGTGCTGGGTATGTTGGCCAAGGGCGACGATATCGATATGAGTAGCCAGGAACTGTTCAACCGTGCCCCCCCGGGGCAGACCGCCAAGATCCTCGGCCTGGCCGGCGCCACCCTGGCGGTGGGGCTGCTGCTGGTGCTGGCGGCCGCCATGCCCATGTACATCCTGCTGCTGTACGGGCTGGTGACCCTGGGCCTGCTGGGCCTTGCCGGGCTGGTCCGGCCGGACCTGTTCCTGCTGCTGCTGACCGCCGTGATGGCGATCCGGCCGGAAGAGTACCTGGACGCCATCGGCGGGGTGGAGGGCTCCAGCTGGTACAAGCTGGCCTATGTGGGCATCCTGGTCGCCTATGCCCTGCGGTTCGGCACCCAGCGCACCGTGAACTGGCCCGTCTGGGCCCTGGTGGCCATCGCCTTCTACAGCTTCGTCAACCCGAACCCCTATCCCACCCTGACCAAGTTCCAGATCGTCAAGTCGCTGTTCGGCCTGGCGGCCGGCTTCGCCGTCTTCTCCCTCTATTACCGCACCCATGACCTGCACCGGCTGATCTGGGCCATCGCCCTGATCCCCCTGATCAGCATTGTCGGCGGATTGGTGGAGCAGTTGGCCGGGCTGGGGCGGATGCTGGAATTCGACCCCATCAGCAACGTGCAGCGCCTGCAGGCCGGCTCCATCCCTGCCTATCTGGCGTCGCTCTGCCTGACCGGCTTCATCGCCGCGGTGAACGAGGCGATCCTGGACAAGCGCCGGGTCTTCTGGGTGCTGGCCGCTCTGAACCTGGCGGTGATGCTGGCCACCCTGGGCCGCATGCCGTTGGCCCTGGCCATGATGTACTCCCTCTCCATGCTGCTGTTCCTGCCCTTCAGCGCCCTGGGCGTGGGGCGGCGGCTGGTGCTGGTGATCGGCGGCAGCCTGTGCGTCGGCCTGTTCGCCATCATCTTCGCCGACGCGCTGATCACCCGCTTCCTGGGCGGCGGCGCGCCGGGCAACGAGGGCGAGGCGCTGAACTTCATGGGCCGGCTGGTCTATTGGGAGCTGGGCGCCGAGGTGCTGGAGCCCTCCCCCATCATCGGCCGCGGCCTGGGCACCGGCATCATCTTCATGCTGGATGCCAAGATCCCCGGCAACATCCGCGCCCCGCACAACGAGTACCTGCGGCTGCTGGTGGATGGCGGCTTCATCGGCCTGACCCTGTTCCTGGCCGGCTTCGTGGCGCTGCTGCGCGGCCAGACCCGCGGCAAGCCCAAGCCCATCCGGGTGATGGCCTGGACCGGCGCCCTGGTACTGGCGGTGTTCAGCCTGACGGACAACGCCATCTCCGCCCCCACCGCGTTGACCTTCCTGCTGTACCTGGCCCTGCTGCTGCAACGGGGTGAGGGGCCGAGCCTGCCGCGGGCCCCCAGATAGGGCTGCCAGCGCCCCGGGGGCCGCAAACGCATCCCAGGGCGCCGAAATGTCCGGGGGACCGTACCTTGTCCAGGGCCGGGCCCGATGGTAAATGCCCGCTCCATGAAGAACCTGTTCGCTGCCGTCACCGCCCCCTCGGCCCCGGCCATCCCCCTGCACCGGGCGGAGCGGCCGGCCAAGCCCGTGCCTGTCCCGGCCCCAGCGCCGACGGGGCGCATCTTCGTGCGCGACCTGCTGCTGTCCGCCCGGGTCGGCATCTATGACCGGGAAAAGCAGGCCGACCAGCGCTTGCGGGTGAACCTGGACATGGCCGTCACCCTGCCCGGCCCCGGCGCGCGGGACGAGATCGGCGAGGTCGTGTCCTATGAGGACGCCCTGAACCTGGTCACCGCCATAGTCGGCGAGGGCCACGTCAACCTGCTGGAAACCCTGGCCGAACGCATCGCGGCCGCCCTGTTGGAAGACGCCCGGGTCCTGTCCGTGACCCTACGCCTGGAAAAGCTGGACGCGTTCGAGGCATGCGCCAGCGTGGGCGTGGAGATCGTGCGGGGGCGGTGATCGCGCCGTTGCCGGAAAACGGAAAGGGCGGCCCCAGGGCCGCCCTTGGCGTGCCGACCCTGAAGGGTCAGTAATCTTTGGTGTGTTCCGGGTCGTACGGGCCCTTCGGGATGTACTTGCCGGGGCCGTACAGGGCGATGCCGTTGGCTTGGTAGGCAAGCGGGAGATAGCTGGGGCTGGCGCGTTCCATGGCCGCCACGACCGCCTGGGCAAGCAACTGGCCCAGCAACCCGCCACCGGAACTCTGCGCCTGCGGGCTGTAGGTGGTCTGGACCTTCTCCTCCCACAGCGTTTCCCCGGTTTTGCCGGATTTTAGCGTGTAGGTGATGGCCACGGTCGTGGTCGTGGCCAGGATGGCGTACGCCGACTCCCAACGCTCGATATTGGCGTAGAGAACGGCATCCGCCCCGAACAGGGCGGCCAGGCGCTTCACGTCGGCGCCATGCACCATGTCGGCGTCGCCTAGGCCCTCATCTTCCATGGTGCGCTTCACCATGTGGACGGGGAAGACATAGTAGCCGCGCTCGGCCAGGGGCACCGGGAGCGTGGTCAAGAAGTTGTCCGGCGCGTCCACCTGGGTGCTCTTGTTGGTGACAGGCACGACCAGGATGGAGCGGGGATGGCTGGCCTTGAAGGCCGTGTAGTCCTTCTTCTGCACCTCCGGCGGGGTGGCGCAGGCGGACAGGCCCAGCAGGGCGATGGCGGCCAGGGCCGCGCGGGCGAACAGACGCATGGGGGCCTCAGCTCACGGGGGTGGAGGGGGAGTCGGCGGGGGCGCTGGCCGGCACAAGGCCCGGCTTGGGCGGCAGCTTGCCTTCCCTGGCGCCAGCGATGGCCCGGTCCATCAGGGTCCCGGATTCGGGCCAGGCCGCCTTTTCCCGCTCGAACAGGGCGATGGCCCCCTGCTGGTCGCCATCGGCCAGCTTCAGGTAGCCCAGCTCGGCGAAGATCCCGGGCGGCACCTTGGAGGTCGGCCCGTCCTTCTCGACGATCTTCACCAGGGTGGCCATGTAGTCGGCCCGTTCGGTGGCGTCCTTGTGGTAGTCGTACAGAGCCTGGGAGTATCCGCCCCAGTTGTACTTGGTCCCGGGCCCCTGCGCGCAGGCAGAAAGGGCCAACGCCGCCGCGATGGGCAGCAACACTCGAGCACGCATGTCAGTCCTCGCGGCCTGGGTTCAGTTGGGAAGTGTGATGGTCTTGGTCATGTCGTCGCCCAGGTAGACCGACTGGGAGAAGACCAACCGACCGCCGTCCTGGACCTCGACCTTGTGGGTGCCGCGGTCGAGTTGCAGGGTGCGGTTCTTGCCATCGAAGCTGGACACCGGCCCCATGGACACGCCGTTCACCAGCAGCACCGCGGTGGGGCTGGCGTTGGCGAAGGCGAGTTGCGGGCGGGTATCCACGGTGCGGACCGTGGTGGTGGGATAGGTGCAGGCCGCGAGCGCGAGCAGGGCCAGCAGGGAGAGCGTGCGGGTCTTCATGGCGGGTCTCACTTCACCTCGGCGACGAACAGCCCGGCCGTGTTGGCCGGGACGGTGCCGGAGACGACCCGGGCCACGGAGCCCTCGTTCGTCTCGCTGTCGCCGAACAGGCTGTCCACCACCAGTTCGGCCACCTGGGTGGGCGGCAGTTCGATGTCGAAGCCGCTCTGGCCGCTGCGCACTTTCTCCCCCGCCTTCATGACGGCCAGCCGGTCGCCGGGCTTCAGCCCCTGGCGGGCGCCGCCGCTGATGAAGACACGGCCGGGTTCCGCCTTCAGGATGTCGCTGCGCCAGGGCCGCTCCTCGATCTTGGTGATCAGGCTGTTCAGCACGTCGGAAATGGCGGCCCCGATGGCACGGTCGTTCAGGGTCTGGTCATACTCGGCCTGGCTGCCGAAGCCCATCACCGTGCCCTTCTCTAGCGCCGCCTCGCCGGTGCCGGCAGCGGAGAAGAAGACGAGGCCGGTGCGCACGTCCACCAGCCGGATCTCCACCTTGGCGCGGGCGATCTGGCGCTTGGTGTTGCTGAGGAAGCCGGACTGCCCTTCCGTGGAGCGGCCGAACTCCGTCAAGGAGCCGACGATCAGCGTGTCCGTGCCGACGATGTTGGCGGGGCCGCCGGCCAGCGCCTGCTCGGCCTTGATGGCGGCAAGGTCCGGGCGTTCCAGCACCAGGAAGCGGCCCGACTCCACCAGCCGGGCGCTGAGCATGTCGCCGGTCTGGCGCCCCAGGGGATCGATCTGGTCCGCGGTCAGCAGCGCCTTGCCGTAGCGGGTCTCATTGGTGAAGCGACCGATGGCGATCTTACGCTTCAGGGCCTTGACGGCCGGCGGCGCGGCCTGGAGGGCGGCTTGGGCCTTCGCCACCTCCGCCGGCGCCTGGACAGCGGCAGGCGGCTTGGCGGGCGGGGTGGCGCAGGCGCCGAGCAGGAGCAGGGCGGCGAGGGACAGGGCGGTGGACCGCGTGGTCAGTACCGGCGCGGGCCTTGCTGGAAAGGACATGGTTCCCCTGGGCTTACGGATGTCCGGTCATCGGGCGGGATGGCGGGGCCGTCCGAACCGGCTTCCCACACACCCCATGACCAGAACCTAGCCCAGGACCCCCGCCTCCCTCAAGTTCGCATGCGATTAAGAGACATGCCACCTCTATGCGAAATTATGCGCGAGTCCAATGATGGTTGCGCCACCGGAACCATGCACGACCTGCAAGGGCTCAAACCCCTATTCCACCCCACCGGCCAGCACCTTGACCCCGAAGCCCCCTTTGTCGCGCAGGGTGGCGATGACCTTCTCCGCGTGCTTCTTGGACCGGCACTCGATGGTCAGGTCGATGTCGGTGGCCTTGACCGTGGCGGTGGTGAACAGGCGCTGGTGGGCGGCCTCGATGATGTTGCCGCCGGCCTCGCCGATCAGGCTGGTGATCTTGCCCAGGGCGCCCGGCCGGTCGGGGATGCCGACGCGGATGGCGATCAGGCGGCTTTCGCGCACCAGCTGGCGCATGATCACCTGGGCCAGGACGCGGCTGTCGATGTTGCCGCCGCAGAGCACGAGCCCGACCTTCTTGCCCCGGAACCGCTCGGGGTGGCAGAGCACGGCCGCCAGGCCCGCGGCGCCCGCCCCCTCCGCCACCGTCTTCTCGATGTTCAGGAACAGGGCGACGGCGCGCTCCACCTCCTCGTCCGGGACCAGCAGGACCTCATCCACCAGCCGGCGGCAGATCTCGAGGGGGAGTTTGCCGACGTTCTTGACGGCGATGCCCTCCGCGATGGTGTCGCCGCCCACCTGGATGGTCTCGCCCGCCAAGGCTTGGACCATGGCGGGATAGGCCGCCACCTCCACCCCCACCACCTCGATCCCCGGCTTCAGGGCCTTGGCGGCGGTGGCGATGCCGCCGATCAGGCCGCCGCCGCCCACCGGGACCACCAGCACGTCCAAGTCCGGGGCCGCGTCCAGCATCTCCAGCGCGATGGTGCCCTGGCCGGCCACCACGTCCGCGTCGTCATAGGGGTGGACGAAGACCAGCCCTTCCTCCCGACTCAGCCGCTCCGCCTCGGCTTGCGCTTCCACCAGCGTGGCGCCGTGGAGCACGACCCGGGCGCCGTGGCCCTCCGTCAGCTCCACCTTGATGAAGGGGGTGCCCTCCGGCATGACGATGGTGGCCGGGATGCCCAGCCGGCCCGCATGGTAGGCCACGCCCTGGGCATGGTTGCCCGCCGACATGGCCACCACGCCCCGCGCCCGCTCCTCCGCCGACAGCTTGCGGATCTTGTTGAGGGCCCCGCGCTCCTTGAAGCTGGCGGTGAACTGCAAATTCTCGAACTTCACCCAGATCTGCGCGCCGGTGATCTGGGACAGGGTACGCGACGGGATGCAGGGCGTGGCCGCCAGATGGTCGCGGAGGGCGTCCGCCGCCTCCTGCACGTCGGCCAGGGTGACGGGGCGCTGGGCGGTGATGGTCATGCTGGTTCCCCAAGCCAAAGGTTCTGCGGATTCTCGCCCGCTTTTGCTGCCACGGAAGGGGGCCGATTGCCATCGAAATGGGCAGGGGCCGGGAGCGACCCCGGCATGACCGGGGGCAAGGCGGGGGGCCGCGCCGCCGTGGCGCCGGCGCGGTGGGTGACGGGAGGAGACGTTAAGGTGACTAAAGTGACCGTAAGGTGACGCTTAAGGTGACGCGTGTCACATTCCAAGTACCTGAAACGCCTAAGGAAAATGCCTTAAGGAGACAAAGGTGACGGGGTTGGCTTCGTGTCTCGTTAAGGGGTCCGCCGTCGCGCATGTCGGTGCCCGCCCGCCGTCGGGGGTGGTGCCGCTTCACCATTGCCAAGACCCGGCCGCCCCGCAGGACAGCATCGGGTAGCATGGCATGGGATAGGAATTTTGTCCATCCCGTGGTGGTCGCGGCGGTACCGGAAACCGGGGTGCGAGCCGCGCCGGGGTTTGGGAACGCAGAGGACACAGAGGCCGGCCGTTGGCCGGCACGCAGAGGACAAGGAGGGTGTGGCGGCAGGGGAGAGGCTGCGACCCGGCACGTGGGGTCAACGATGCGCCTTACGTATCCAGACGACCAGACCCCACCGTCCATAGAGCCCCATGCGCGAACCCTCCCCCCTCGTCCGCCTGCTGCTGTCGCAACTCCGGGAGATGGAGCAGGCCCTGCGCCCCGCGGACCCGGCGACCGCCCTGGAGGACCGCGCCACCGCCCGCCTGCTGGACCGCCGCGAGACCCTGACCCGTCGCCTGTCCGAGGAACCCAACCTCTCCCCCGCCGACTTGCCCGCCAAACTGACCCTGCTGTGCGCCCGCCTGTGCACCGACCTGAACGTGGGGGACGCCAAGGCGGTGAGGACCTACATGCTGGCGGAGAGTGTCAGGGATGGGGTGGGGTGAAGTTTGGGAAGGGTTGCGGGTGACGAAAAGCAATTATCCCTCCCACCCTGATTCCCGTTGGGATAGAATGACTATCGCGAGAAGAGTCATCATCCGTTGATCAAGCGGGGTCCATCTTGGTGAAGATGTCTGTGGCTGACGCGGTCTCAAAATTCGGGGCTTCGGTCAAAGACAAGCTGAAAAGCCCGGCCATCTCAGGCAACCCGGAGGACCAGCTTCGCGCGCCGCTTGAACAGTTGGTCCAGGACATGGCCGCCGTCATCGGACTGCCGGCCGGTGCCATCGTGACGGTGGGGGAGACTTCCCTGGCGGACCTTCAGACCCGCCCGGACTATGCGGTCACACGACAGAAGGCCCTGATCGGCTTCATTGAGGTCAAGGCCCCCGGCAAGGGGCCCGATCCCCGGCGCTTCACGGACAAGCATGACAAGGGGCAATGGGAGAAGCTGAAGTCTCTGCCCAACCTGCTCTACACCGACGGCACCGGGTTCAGCCTTTGGCGCAATGGTGAGCTGACCGGTGAGGTGATCCGTCTCGACGGCGACGTTGAGACAGCCGGTGCCGCGTTGAAGGCGCCGGAAATGCTGCGGGCGGTGTTCCAGGACTTCTTCCATTGGGAACCTGTCCCGCCGCGGAATGCCAAGCAACTTGCTGACATCACCGCCCGCCTTTGCCGGCTGTTGCGGGATGAGGTGACGGAGGAACTGGACAAGGGCAGCCCCGCCCTGACCAACCTTGCCCAGGACTGGCGCAAGCTGCTGTTTCCCAACGCCACGAATTCCCAGTTCGCTGACGGCTACGCCCAGGCCGTAACCTTCGGCCTGCTGATCGCGCGGGCTCGGGATGTCAAGCTGGCGAATGGCCTTTCAGTTGTAGCGGGACAGCTCCGGAAGACGAACTCGCTGATCGGTGAAGCCCTGCGCCTGTTGACCGACCAAGCCGAGAATGACGAGACGCTCACCACATCCCTTCGGACCCTGGTCCGTGTCTTGGACGCGGTTTCCTGGTCGGCCATCGCCAAGGGCGACAAGGATGCCTGGCTTTACTTCTATGAAGAGTTCCTGAGCGTCTATGACAGCGACCTGCGAAAGCAGACGGGTTCCTATTACACCCCGCCTGAAATCGTGACGGCCATGGTCCGCTTCGTGGATGAGGTGCTGCGGGACTATACCCGGTTCGGGGTCGCGGGCGGCATCGCATCGCCGGAGGTGACGTTGGCCGACCCGGCGGTCGGGACGGGAACCTTCCTGCTGGGCGTGTTGCGGCGCATCGCCCAAGTAGCGCGGGAGGACATGGGCGAGGGCGCCGTCCCAGGCGTCATCCGGGATGCCTTGAAACGGCTCATTGGCTTCGAACTTCAGTTCGGCCCCTTTGCGGTGGCCCAGCTCCGGCTGCTGGCGGAGGTGGTGCAGCTGATCGACCCGGACAACAAGGGAATCAAGGAAGCCATCGACCTGCGGCTCCATGTGGTGGACACGCTGGCCAGCCCGTATGAGGAAGAGGAATGGATGCCTTCCTTCCTCGGCTCGCTGGCGCAGTCACGGCGAAAGGCCAACGAAATCAAGCGGGCGGAGCCGATCATGGTGGTGATCGGCAACCCACCCTACAAGGAAAAAGCCAAGGGGCTGGGCGGCTGGGTCGAGGAGGAGAGTGACAACACGAAGGCACCCGCACCGCTAAAAGCCTGGATTCCGCCGCCGGCGTGGAAAGTGTCGGCGCATGTGAAGCACCTGCGGAACCTGTATGTCTATTTCTGGCGGTGGGCGACGTGGAAGGTCTTTGGCGCCTCCCCTGCCGGCGCGGCCCTGCCGGGACACAAGGGTGTCGTCTGTTATATCACCGTGGCCGGGTTCCTGAACGGCCCGGGTTTCGAGAAGATGCGCGCCGACCTGCGGCGGGACGCGGACGATATCTGGGTGATCGACTGTTCACCGGAGGGGCACCAGCCCGAGGTCGCCACCCGGGTTTTCCAGGGCGTGCAACAGCCGGTCTGCATCGTGCTCGCCTCTCGCCATGGGAAGACCGATCCCACTGTCCCGGCCAAGGTGCGGTTCAGGGCCCTGCCGGAGGGGAAGCGCGAACTGAAGTTTGCCGCCATCGCCAGTATCTCGTTGCAAGGCGGTGGATGGCAGGACTGCCCGGATGAATGGCGCGCCCCGTTCCTGCCCAAGGCGACAGGGGAATGGGGGACCTTCCCCAGGCTGGAGGACCTGTTCATCTACAACGGTTCCGGCGTGATGCCTGGGCGAACCTGGGTCATCGCACCGGACCGCGAATCCCTGGAGCGGCGGTGGAAGTGCCTCATTGGCGAGAGAGACCCGGCGCAGAAGGAGGCGCTGTTCCATCCGCATATTCGCAACAATCAATTGGGAGACAAACATACACAAAAACTGCTCCGTGAAGGACTTCCTGGACATGAGTATAGGAATGTAAAGGTCGCGAATGACGAACTTCCAGTTATCACCCCAACACGGTATGGATTCCGCACTTTTGATCGTCAGTGGATTATCCCGGATAACAGGCTTTTGAATCAGCCAAATCCGACTCTGTGGGGATCACATTCCAAAGAACAAGTTTACCTTACATCGCTAGTTCAGCACTCGCCAACTGGTGGACCTGCAATCAGCTTCACCAGCTTGGTACCTGATTTGCACCATTATAAAGGTTCGTTCGGGGCAGGGCATTTCCCTTGTGGTCAGATAAGCAAGCTGTGACCCCCAACGTTCCAAACCAGCTTTTGGTTGACCTCAAAAATCGGTTCGGATACGCGGTGTCAGCAGCGGACATCATGGCGTATGTAGCCGCTATCGCTGCCCATCCGGACTACGTACGGCGGTTCGATGGCGACCTTGTCCAGCCCGGCCTTCGCATCCCGATCACGGCCAGTGCCGATCTTTTCGAAGAGGCCGTAGCCCTGGGCAGGCAGGTGATCTGGCTCCACACCTTCGGGGAAAGGTTTGTCGACGCCGCAGCGGGTCGCCCCCCTGGCCCTCCCCGGATGTCGTCGGAGATTGGCCCGACGATCCCGAAAGGCGGCACGATCCCCGACACGCCCGAGGACATGCCGGATCAGATTGACCATGATGCCGCCACCAACCGCCTTCATGTCGGGCGTGGATATGTGGAGCGCGTGCCCCGGGCCGTCTGGTTGTATGAGGTTTCGGGCAAGCAGGTCTTGACCCAATGGTTCAGCTATCGCCGCAAGAACCGGGAGCGGCCGATCATCGGTGAGCGGCGCAAGCCGTCGGCCCTGGGCGACATCCAGCCGGACCGGTGGTTGCCGGAGTACACGGCGGAGCTGCTGAACGTCCTGCATGTGCTTGGACGGTTGGTCGAGCTGGAACCGGCGCAGAAGGACCTGCTGGACAGGATTTGTGCCGGCCCCCTGCTGACGGAGGAGACGTTGCGCGCCGCCGGCGCCCTGAAGGAGAAGGACGCCGCGAAGGTGACCATCGCCGACCCTCGCCAAGCTTCCCTTCTTTAGGTTGCGCCTGGAAGGTGGAAAGCGGGAGGGGGTGGGGGTCTCTACGCCCACCTCCCCCCGCCTTCGTGGGGGCAGGCTCTCACCCTCCCACGGCCTTGCGGCCGTGGGTCCCTCCTCTCCCCAAGGAGAGGGAACAAGGGCCCGCTGCCGCGCCATTGGCATGGCGGCTTTCCCAAGGGCCCCGGCTCGGGGGCCGGGGTGACTTTGGTGATTGGCAGGGTCCCCTTGCCCCGACCCCCTTCCCGGTGGGGAGGGGGGGTGGGGCCGTGGGGGGTGGGGTTACTCCGCCGCCCGTGCCACCGGGGGGCGCGGGTTGCGCCAGCGGGTCAGGAGGTCGGATTCCTCGGCCTTGGCCTTGGCCAGGTGGGCTTCCTTGACGTGGCCGAAGCCGCGGATTTTCTCCGGGATGCTGGCGATGTCCACGGCCAGGCCGTGGTTGGCGGGGGAGAGGGTGGAGAGGAGTTCCTCCACGGTCTTGCGGTAGTCCTGGATCAGCTGGCGCTCCATCACCCGTTCCGGGTTGCGGGCGAAGGGGTCCAGGCGGGTGCCGCGCAGGCGCTTCATGCGGGCCAGGACCTTGAAGGCGGTCAGCATGGCGGGGCCGAATTCCTGCTTCTTCAGGTGGCCGGTGACGGGGTCGCGCTGGGCGGTGGCCGGCGGGGCCAGGTGGAATTTCAGCTTGTAGTCGCCCTCGAACTGGCTGGCGACCTGCTTCAGGAAGGTCGTGTCGGTGTAGAGGCGCGCCACCTCATACTCGTCCTTGTAGGCCATCAGCTTGAACAGGTACTTGGCCACGGCCTTGGACAGCTCCTCCCGGCCGGGGGTGACGGCGGATTCCTTGGCGCGGACCTTCTCCACGAAGGCGGTGTAGCTGGCGGCGTAGGCGGCGTCCTGGTAGCCGGCCAGGAACTCCGCCCGGCGGGCCAGCATCTCCTCGAACGTCTCGGACAGCTTGCGGTGGGCGTAGAGGTCGCCGCCCACCGGCGCGGGGAAGGCAGCCTCCAGCACGCGGGACAGGTCCAGGGCGGCGCGGCGGCCCCAGCGGAAGGCGTCGGTGTTCATCTTCACCGCGGCGCCGTTCATCTCGATCGCCTTCTCGATGGCCTGGGCCGAGGTGGGGATCAGGCCCTTCTGGTAGGCGAAGCCGAGGAGGAACAGGTTCGTGGCGATGCTGTCGCCGCACAGCGCCGTGGCGATCTTGCTGGCGTCCAGGGTGGAGAGATTGTCCGTGCCGCCCAGGGCGTTGGCGATGGTGCGCGCCAGGGACGGGGTGGAGATGCGGGCGTCCGGGTTGGTCAGGAAGGCGGCGGTGATCGTCTCCGTCGTGTTCAGGACGGCGGAGGTGCGGCCGGCGGTCAGCTTGGACAGGCTGTCGGCGTTGGCGGCCACCACCATGTCGGCGGCCAGCAGCAAATCGGCCCCACCGGCGACGATGCGGTTGGCGTGGATCTGGTCCGGCCGCTCCGCGATGCGGAGGTGGCTGGTGACGCTGCCGCCCTTCTGCGCCAGGCCGGCCATGTCCATGGCGGTGAAGCCGCGGCCCTCCAGGTGGGTGGCCATGCCGAGGATGGCGCCGATGGTGACGACGCCGGTGCCGCCGATGCCGGTGACCAGGATGTTCCAGGGCCGGTCCAGGGTGGGCAGGGCCGGCTCCGGCAGGTCGCCCCAGGCGTCGCCGGCGCCGGCCGCGGGCTTCGGCTTCTTGAGCTGGCCGCCCTCCACCGTCACGAAGCTGGGGCAGAAGCCCTTCAGGCAGCTGAAGTCCTTGTTGCAGGTGGACTGGTCGATCTGGCGCTTGCGGCCAAACTCCGTCTCGACAGGCGTGACGGACAGGCAGGAGGATTGCTGGGAGCAGTCGCCGCAGCCCTCGCACACCAGCTCATTGATCACCACGCGCTTGGCCGGGTCGGGGAACTTGCCGCGCTTGCGGCGGCGGCGCTTCTCGGCGGCGCAGGTCTGCTCATAGATCAGGACGGAGACGCCGGGGACCTCCCGCAGCTCCCGCTGCACCTGGTCCAGCTCGTCCCGGTGGTAGATCTTGGTGCCGTGGGGCAGGCCCTGGCCCAGGCCGTACTTCTCCGGCCCGTCACTGACCACGACGATGCGCGACACGCCCTCCGCGTCCAGCTGCTGGGCGATGTCGTGCACCGACAGGGTGCCGTCCACCGGCTGGCCGCCGGTCATGGCGACGGCGTCGTTGTACAGGATCTTGTAGGTGATGTTCACCTTGGCCGACACGGCGGCGCGCACCGCCAGGATGCCGCTGTGGAAATAGGTGCCGTCGCCCAGGTTGGCGAAGACGTGGTTGTCCTCCACGAAGGGGGTCTGGCCGATCCAGTGCACCCCCTCGCCGCCCATCTGGCTGAACACCTCGGTGTTGCGGCCCATCCAGGTGACCATGTAGTGGCAGCCGATGCCGGCCAGGCCGCGGGAGCCCTCGGGAATCTTGGTGGAGGTGTTGTGCGGGCAGCCCGAGCAGTAGAAGGGCGTGCGGGCCACGGTGGCCGCGGCTGTGGTGCGGCGGAGCTGGGCGTCGATGCGGGCCAGCCGCTCGGAAATGTGGGGGTTGGGGCCGAACCTCAGGATACGCTCACCCAGGGTGCGGGCGATGTCGATGGGGTTCAGCTCCGCCTTCTCGGTGAACAGGGGGCGGCCCGTCTCATCCGTCTTGCCCAGCACGCGGGGGCGGCGGTCCCAGTTATAGAGCTGCTCCTTGATCTGGAGTTCGAGGACGGAGCGCTTTTCCTCCACCACCAGGATCTCTTCCGTGCCCTGGGCGAAGGCGCGGATACCCTCCGGCTCCAGCGGCCAGGCCATGGCGACCTTGTAGATGCCGAGGCCCAGGTCGTGGGCCATCTCCTCGGAGAGGTCCAGCTCCTCCAGCGCCTGGCGGACGTCCAGGTAGGACTTGCCGATGGTGACCAGCCCCAGGCGGGGGCGGTCGTGGCCGAACACCACCTTGTCCAGCTTGTTGGCGCGGGCGAAGGCCTTGGCCGCCGCCAGCTTCCAGTCGATCATCCGCGCTTCCTGGATCAGCGGCGTGTCGTGCAGCCGGATGTTCAGGCCGCCGGGGGGAAGCTCGAAGTCGGTGGGCTCCACGATGTTCAGCCGGTCGGGGGCGACCTGGACGATGGCTGTCGTGTCGATGGTGTCGGCGATGGCGGTGAAGCCAACCCAGACGCCGGCATAGCGGGACAGGGCGAAGCCGATCAGGCCGTAGTCCAAGAACTCCTGCACCCCCGCCGGGTTGATCACCGGCATGAAGGCATGCATGAAGGCGTGGTCCGACTGGTGCGGCAGGGTGGAGGACTTGGACGCGTGGTCGTCGCCGGCGATGGCCAGCACGCCGCCATGGCGCGAGGTGCCGGCGAAGTTGGCGTGCTTCAGCGCGTCGACGGAGCGGTCGACGCCGGGGCCCTTGCCGTACCAGATGCCGAAGACGCCATCGACCTTGGCGCCCTGCCAAAGGTTCACCTGCTGGCTGCCCCAGACGGCCGTCGCCCCCAGCTCCTCGTTCACGCCGGGGACGAAGTGGATGTTGCCGTTCTTCATGAAGCGGCGGGCCTGCCACAGGGCCTGGTCGTAGGCCCCCAGGGGCGAGCCGCGGTAGCCGCTGATGAAGCCGCCGGTGTTCAGGCCCGCCAACTGGTCCCGCTGCCGCTGCAGCAGGGGGAGCCTGACCAGCGCCTGGGTGCCGGTCATGAAGACCCGGCCACGGTCCAGCGCGTACTTGTCGTCCAGCGACACGGTCGCGAGCGTGCGGGCAGCCTGTGCCATCGGTGTCCCCTCCCCCTTGGCCCCGCCATTCTGGCGGGCCCGTCCCAACCTTATCTGGGCGAGATGGTAACCAAGAAAATAGGTCAATGCTACTGACTTATTTTTTGTCGGGAAAGCTGGGCTTTCGGACTCGGATCGTACCCGCGGGAGGCGAGGATTGGGGCATTGTTGCTGCCGCAATGCGGTATCGCGGTGCAATATGGGACGCGGCGGATTCCGGGGGTTTCCGGGCACCTTCCGGGGGCGCGGAATTGCCAGAAAGTCGGATGCCGGGACGGGTGGCGGCAGGCCGTTCCTGTGGCACCCTTTGTTTGCAAGCGCCCGGCGACAGACCGGGCGCGCGAATGATGAGGAAGCGCCATGTACGACATGCAGAACATCAAGAAGCTGGGCACCCTGGGCAAGCTGGCGCCGGAGGCCATGGCGGCGTTCGGGGCCTTCGACAAGGCGGCCCTGGCGGACGGGGCGATCCCGAAGAAGTACAAGGAGCTGATGGCCCTGGCCGTGGCCCTGACCACCCAGTGCCCCTATTGCCTGGAGATCCATCGCAAGGCCGCGCTGGCGGCCGGCTGCACCGAGGAGGAGATGGCAGAGACCACCTTCCTGGCGGCGGCCCTGCGCGCCGGGGCCGCCGTGACCCACGGCACGCACCTGGTGGGGCATGACTGAGGGCTGAGCAGGCCCTCGGGGCAAGGCAGGGGCGCCCCAGGAGGGTTCAGGGCGCCCTGGCCTCCGCCCGCTTGATGAGGGCGCCCAGGGCCTTGGTCACGGCCCCCTCGGCCCCACCGCTGGCGCTGTTGCTGGCGGCGGCCACGGCGAAGCCGCGGGCGGGCGCGACGCGGGCATTCAGGAACCACATGGTGTTGGAGCCGGCATGCCCCAGGGCCGGCCGGTCCCCCGCCCAGGGTGCCGCCCGCACGCCCCAACCCAGGGCATAGTCCTGGAGGCCGGGGGTGAGCAACCGCTGCCAGCTTTCCGGTGTCAGCAAGGTGCCGCGGCCGTTGGCCCCGTCGACCACGGCCCGCAGGTAGGTGCCATAATCCGCCAGGCTGAGGTGGACGGTGCCGGCGGGGCCCAGGGCCGGCGGGTTGTCCGCCTTGCCGCCGGCCGGGTCCATGGGCGTGGGCTTCAGCAGCACGGGCACCAGCGGCCTGGCATGGCCCCAGGGCTGGTCCGGGCCGGGCGGCGCGCCGAAGCCGGCGGTGGCGAGGCCGAGGGGGGCGAACAGGTACTCCCGCATCAGCTCCTCCCAGGGCTGGCCGGTGCGCGCCTCCAGCATGGCGCCGGCCATGACGTAGCTAGGGTTGGAATAGGCCCAGGCGGTGCCGGGCTTGGCCACCGGGGGCTTGGCCGTGACCTCCGCCACCAGCTCCTTGCGCAGGGCCGGCAGCGGCTTCTTGTTGGCCCAGAAAGCGCCCCAGGCGGACAGGTTGCCGATGTCCTCCGGCGCGCCGGCCCGCATGCCCAGCAGCTGTTCCAGGGTGACCGGGCGCCAATCGGCATGCATGGACGGGGCAAGGTCGGGGAAGGCCTCGGCCAAGGTGGTGCCCCAGGACAGGCGACCGGCCTCCACCAGCCGGGCGGCGAGCACGGCGGTCATGGACTTGGTGTTGGAGCCGATGTGCCAGCGGTCAGCCGGGGTGACGGGATCGCCGCCATCCAGCCGGCGCTTGCCGGTGGCGGCTACCTCCACGCTGCCGTCGGCATGCACGACCAGCCCGGCCAGGGCGGGAAGGCCCGCCTCTGCCCGGATCGCTTCAAGGGTAGCGGCCAGGTCGGCGGACGGGTTGCCGGCGGGCACCTGGGCGACCCCGCTGCCGGTGACGGTCGCCAGGGCCACCAAGGCCATGGCCAGGATGCGCTTCATGCCTGCCCCCTTCCCCCTTCTTGCGGGTGAGGTAGTGGGAAAGCCCGGCCGGCGCAACGGGCTGGCTGCATCCCTGCATGCATTTCTGTAGTCTGCGCCCCCGTGCCCCCTTCGCGGAACCGAGGACGATGAGCAAAGAGCCCCTGCCCTATCGCCGCAATGTCGGCATCATGCTGGTGAACCGGGAGGGGCTGGCCTGGGTCGGGCGGCGCAAGGACACGCCGGACGCCTGGCAGATGCCCCAGGGCGGCATCGACAAGGGGGAGGAGCCGCGGGCCGCCGCCCTGCGCGAGCTGGAGGAGGAGATCGGCACGGCCAACGTGGCGGTGCTGGCAGAGACGGCCGGCTGGCTGCGCTACGACTTCCCGCCGGAACTGCGGACCAAAGGCTGGATGAAGCACTATGCCGGGCAGGAGCAGAAATGGTTCCTGTGCCGGTTCCTGGGCGCGGACGACGAGATCGACCTGGAGACGGAGCACCCGGAGTTCGACGCCTGGAAATGGGTGCCGGTGGCGGAACTGGTCGGGCTGATCGTGCCGTTCAAGCGGGCGATCTATGAGCGGGTGGTGGCGGAGTTGGGGCCGTTGGTGCGGGCGTAGGGAAATGCAGGGCGCTGGAGGTCACCCCGGACAAGCGTAGCGAAGCGGAGCGCCGATCCGGGGCCCTCGGGATCGGCCAATGCAGGGCACCGAAAGCCTGGCTACCTCTCCGCAGGCCCGCTGCCGCCCCTTTGCACATCCGCTTTCCCGAGGGTCCCGGGTCAAGCCCGGGATGACATCAGAGATTGGCAGGGCGCTTTATGCCGCCTTCTTGCGCATGCGGCTGTAGGCGAACTTGGCGGCCATGTCGTGGAGCCAGCCCTGGGGCTTCAGGCCGCTGGCCTTGAAGACCATGGCGACCATGCGGTCCAGGTGGTGGGGCCGGTAGTAGCTGTAGGCCAGCTTGGTGTACTCGGCATGGTTCTCCGCCCGGTCATAGGGGCGGGTCCAGTGGTTTGCCGCGTAGTAGGCGTAGGCCAGCTCGTCGTCCTCGGTCTCGTTGATCCGGGACAGGCTGATCATCAGCCGCTGGACGCGGTTCAGCTTCTCCGACTCCAGGTAGCGCTTCAGGTGGTCGTAGAAAAGCTTGTAGTGGCGCAGCTCGTCCGCGGCGATGTGCTTGCAGATCTGCTTGAACACCGGCTCTTCGGTGCTTTCCGCCAGGGCGGTGTAGTAGCTGGAGGTGCCGGTCTCCACGATGCAGCGGCTGACCAGCTCCCCGGCGCGGGAGCCGCGCTTGCTGTCGGTGGCGGCGGTGTCGATCTTGTAGCCGTCGCGGAAGCGCTGCACGGCGGCCTGGAAGTCCCAGGACGGGTCCACCCGTTCGGCCCAGCGGCCCAGGGCCTCGCCATGCTGCACCTCTTCCACCGCCCAGTCGCGGGCGACCTGCTGGAAGATCGGGTCGTCATGGAAGACGTTGCAGAGATAGTCGGCGTAGATGTGGCCGTTATACTCCACCAGGGCCGCGGCCTTGGCGACGCGCAGGGTCTCCGGGGCGACCTTCTCGGGCGCGAGCTGGTCCCAGGGGAGCTCCTCGATCGTCCAGTGCTTGTACGCCATGATGGTACCCTACGCTGTGCTGCCGATCCCCGGCGGGGTTTCGCGGCCTGGAGATTGGGGCATCGTCATGAAAATGCAACGGGGGCGTTGCCGCCCCCGTCACCATTCCCCCAAGGGGGCTATGTCTGTTGCCAAGAAGTCGCTTTACCTTGTTCCCTCAGGCGCCCGGCATCCGCGGCCCTGGCCTGGGGCTCAGTGCAGCCCTTGGACTTCCAGCTTGGCCTGGAGCACCGCGACACGGCCTTCCAGGGTCTTGCGCTCGGCGTCCGACTTGGCGTCGTCCAAATCCTCACGCAGGTCGGAGAGCTGCTTCTCCAGACCGGCCCGGTCCTGGGCGCGCAGGGCGTCCAGCTCCAGGGCTTCCTCCGCCAGGACGGTCACCCGGGTGCCCGTGACCTCGCAGAAGCCGCCGGCCACGAAGATGCGGCGGGTGATGGTGGCCATGTCGTCGGCATAGACGTCGATCACGCCCGGCAGGACGGTGACGATCATGGGCGCGTGGCCTTCCAGCACGCCCAACTGCCCCTCGGCGCCCGGCACCACCACCATGCGCACCGACTGCGACATCAGCAGCTTCTCGGGCGATACCAGCTCGAACTCGACCATGACGGACTCCGGACGTTCCCGTGACGGGGGAAGGGTTGCCCCCTCCCCCGGGATCACTCAGCTCAGGCGGCCTCGGCGGCCATCTTGCGGGCCTTCTCGATGGCCTGCTCGATGGTGCCCACCATGTAGAAGGCGGCCTCGGGCAGGTGGTCGTAGTCGCCGTTCACGATGCCCTTGAAGCCCTTGATGGTGTCTTCGATGGACACCAGCACGCCCGGGGTGCCGGTGAACACCTCGGCCACATGGAAGGGCTGGGACAGGAAGCGCTGGATCTTGCGGGCGCGGGCCACGACCAGCTTGTCCTCCTCGGACAGCTCGTCCATGCCCAGGATCGCGATGATGTCCTGGAGCGCCTTGTACTGCTGCAGCACCTGCTGGACCTTGCGGGCCACGCCGTAGTGCTCGTCACCCACGATGCGGGGGTCGAGGGCACGGGAGGTGCTGTCCAGCGGGTCCACGGCCGGGAAGATGGCCTGCTCGGCGATGGAGCGGCTCAGCACGGTCGTGGCGTCCAGGTGGGCGAAGGAGGTGGCCGGGGCCGGGTCGGTCAAGTCGTCGGCGGGCACGTAGATGGCCTGCACCGAGGTGATCGAGCCCTTCTTCGTGGAGGTGATGCGCTCCTGCAACGCGCCCATGTCGGTGGCCAGGGTCGGCTGGTAACCCACCGCGGAGGGGATGCGGCCCAGCAGCGCCGACACCTCGGCGCCCGCCTGGGTGAAGCGGAAGATGTTGTCCACGAAGAACAGCACGTCCTGGCCTTCCTCGTCGCGGAAGTACTCCGCGATGGTCAGGCCGGACAGGCCGACGCGGGCGCGCGCACCCGGCGGCTCGTTCATCTGGCCGTACACCAGGGCCACCTTGGAGCCCGGCTCGTCCAGCTTGATGACCTTGGACTCGATCATCTCGTGGTAGAGGTCGTTGCCCTCACGGGTACGCTCACCCACGCCGGCGAAGACCGACACGCCGCCATGCGCCTTGGCGACGTTGTTGATCAGCTCCATGATGGTGACGGTCTTGCCCACGCCGGCGCCGCCGAAGAGGCCGATCTTGCCGCCCTTCAGGTAGGGGGCCAGCAGGTCGATGACCTTGATGCCGGTGACGAGGATCACCGCCTCGGTGGACTGCTCCACGAATTCGGGCGCCGGGCGGTGGATCGGGTAGGTCTTGTCGGCGACGACAGGGCCGCGCTCGTCCACCGGCTCACCGATGACGTTCAGGATGCGGCCCAGGGTGGCGGGGCCCACCGGCACGGCGATGGGGGCGCCGGTGTCCACCACCTCCTGCCCACGGACCAGGCCGTCGGTCGTGTCCATGGCGATGGTGCGGACGGTGTTCTCGCCGAGGTGCTGGGCAACCTCCAGCACCAGGACCTTGCCCTCGTTCTGGGCGTGCAGCGCGTTCAGGATGGGGGGCAGCTCGGCGTCGAACTGCACGTCCACGACGGCGCCAAGCACCTGCGTGATGCGGCCGACAGCGTTCGCCTGGGTCATCGTAGCCATGGGGTAAGCTCCCTCGGAACCAACGTCTCGGTGATAGTCTCTGTAACCGGCCTCAGACCGCCTCGGCGCCGGAGATGATCTCGATCAGCTCCTTGGTGATGGCGGCCTGGCGCGTGCGGTTGTAGATCAGCGTGTACTTCTTGATCATCTCGCCCGCGTTGCGGGTGGCGTTGTCCATGGCGGTCATCTGCGCGCCATAGAAGGACGCCGCGCTTTCCAGCAGGGCCGAGTAGATCTGGATGGCCAGGTTGCGCGGCAGCAGGTCCGCCAGGATGCGCTCCTCGCTCGGCTCGAACTCGTAGACGGCCTTGGCGCCGTCCTGGAGGCCGACCGAGCCCACGGCGTCGACGGTGCCGGCCGCCGGGGCGAACGGCACGATCTGCTGCAGGGTCACCACCTGGGTGATGGCCGACTTGAACTTGTTGTAGATCATGGTCGCGACGTCGAACTCGCCGGCGTCGAACAGCTCCAGGATCTTGTTGGCGACCTTGTCAGCCTCGGCGAAGGACAGGCGCTTGCGGCCCATATCCTCGAAGTTCGCCACGATCAGGCTGGGGAACTCCCGGCGCAGCAGGTCGCGGCCCTTGCGGCCCACGGTCAGCAGCTTCACCGTCTTGCCCTCACCCTGCAGGCGCAGGATGGTGCGGCGCGCCTCACGCACCACGGTGCTGTTGAAGCCGCCGCAGAGGCCGCGGTCGCCGGTCATGACCACCAGCAGGTGGACCCGGTCGGACCCGGTGCCGGCCATCAGCCGGGGCCCGCCGGCGCCACCGGCCACGTTGGCGGCCAGGGAGGACAGCATGCGGCCCATGCGCTCCGCGAACGGGCGGCCGGCCTCCGCCTGCTCCTGCGCGCGGCGCAGCTTGCTGGCGGCCACCAGCTTCATGGCGGACGTGATCTTCTGCGTCGACTTGACGCTGGCGATCTTGTTTCGGATGTCCTTCAAGCTCGGCATGCCGGACTCGCGCTCTTCTTGTCTGCCAGGGCCGGCCGGGAGTGGCCGGCCCTTACCGCGTCACGGATCAGGCGAACACCTTGGTGAAGCCGTCGAGGAAGGTCTTCAGCTTCTCTTCGGTGTCCTTGCTGATCGCCTTCTCCGTGCGGATGGCGTTCAGGATGTCCGGCGCCTTCGCCCGCAGCTCGTCCAGGTAACGGGCCTCGAAGCGGTTGACGTCGTTGGTGGGGATACGGTCCAGGTAGCCGCGCACGCCGGCGAAGATGGACACCACCTGCTCCTCGACGGGCAGCGGGTTGAACTGGGGCTGCTTCAGCAGCTCCGTCAGCCGCGCGCCGCGGTTCAGCAGGCGCTGGGTGGTGGCGTCCAGGTCCGAGGCGAACTGCGCGAAGGCAGCCATCTCACGGTACTGGGCCAGTTCCAGCTTGATGGTGCCGGCGACCTGCTTCATCGCCTTGATCTGCGCGGCGGAACCCACGCGGGACACGGACAGGCCCACGTTGATGGCCGGGCGGATGCCGCGGTAGAACAGGGCCGTCTCCAGGAAGATCTGGCCGTCGGTGATGGAGATGACGTTGGTCGGGATATAGGCGGACACGTCGCCGGCCTGCGTCTCGATCACCGGCAGGGCGGTCAGCGAACCGGCGCCGTTGGCGTCGTTCATCTTCGCCGCGCGCTCCAGCAGGCGGGAGTGCAGGTAGAACACGTCGCCGGGGTACGCCTCGCGGCCCGGCGGGCGGCGGAGCAGCAGGGACATCTGGCGGTAGGCCACGGCCTGCTTGGACAGGTCGTCATACACGATCACGGCGTGCATGGCGTTGTCGCGGAAGTACTCACCCATGGCGCAGCCCGTGTAGGGCGCCAGGAACTGCAGCGGGGCCGGGTCGGAGGCGGTGGCCGCGACGACGATGGAGTATTCCATCGCGCCCGACTCCTCCAGCTGCTTCACGATCTGGGCGACCGTGGAGCGCTTCTGGCCGACGGCCACGTAGATGCAGAACAGCTTCTTGCTGTCGTCGTCGCCGGCGTTGACCTTCTTCTGGTTGATGAAGGTGTCCAGGACGATGGCGGTCTTGCCGGTCTGGCGGTCGCCGATGATCAGCTCACGCTGGCCGCGCCCGATGGGGACCAGGGCGTCGATGGCCTTCAGGCCGGTCTGCATGGGCTCATGCACCGACTTGCGCGGGATGATGCCCGGGGCCTTCACCTCCACGCGCTGGCGGACGACGTCCAGCAGGGGGCCCTTGCCGTCGATGGGGTTGCCCAGGCCGTCCACCACGCGGCCCAGCAGGCCGCGGCCCACCGGCACCTCGACGATGGCGCCCGTGCGCTTCACGACATCGCCTTCCTTGATGTCGCGGTCGGAGCCGAAGATCACGATGCCGACATTGTCGGTCTCGAGGTTCAGGGCCATGCCCTTCACCCCGCCGGGGAACTCGACCATCTCGCCGGCCTGGACCTTGTCCAGGCCATACACGCGGGCGACGCCGTCGCCGACGGACAGCACGGTGCCAACTTCGGCGACATCGGCCTCGGTGCCGAAGTTCGCGATCTGCTGCTTCAGGATCGCGGAAATCTCAGCGGCGCGGATTTCCATCACCCAACCCCTTTCATGGCGAGTTTCAGCTTGGTCAGCTTCGTGCGCACGGAACTGTCGATCATGCGCGAACCGACCTTGACGATCATGCCGCCGATCAGCGCGGGGTCGACCCGCACCGAGACGGCCATCTTGGCCCCCAGGGCCCGCTTCAGCGCGTCGGAGACCGCGTCCAGCTGCTCAGGGCTGAGCGGCCGCGCGACGGTGACCTGGGCGGTCTGCTCGCCACGGCGGCGGGCAAGCTCGGCCAGGAACCCGTCGATCATCCCCGACAGGGCGAACAGCCGCCGGTTCTGCGCCACGAGGCCCACGAACTTGCGCACGAGGCCTGAGATGCCGGCCGAGGCCAGCACCGCATCCATGGCGCGCGCCTGGTCCGCGCGGGCGAGCAGCGGGCTGCCGACGAGTCGGCGCAGGTCCGGGCTCTCCGCCAGCATCTGCTTGAGGAGGGTGAGGTCCTGGGCCGTCTGGTCCAGCACCTTCTGGTCGTCGGCTAGGTCGAACATGGCGGTCGCGTAACGCGCCGCAAGTCCGGATACGCCTGTCCCTTCGGTTGCCACCTGGTAACCTCGGTTCGTCCGTAGACCTGAATGATTTCAGGACTTTGGCAATAAGCGGGAGGACCGGGAGGGAACCCCCGGCGTCGAGCGAGCGAGCATGTAACACAGCCACTACCCCGGTGCAACTGCGACACATCCGTTCCGGGCATGCGCTATTGCAGCGCAGCTAGACGCTGGTCGTAGGGCCGGCGGCGGGGATGCGGCCCCCCGCGCAGGGTAGAAGCGGGGTGGTGCTTGTGCGGTGCGGCACGACGCCGACGATCAGGTGGGCGAGGCCATACTAAAGGACAAGGGGTGCCGGCGGCCCGGCCCGCTCCCGCCCGTGCATTCGGCCACCGCCCTTAAGCCCCCCTTAATCCTTGGCGGGCCACCATCCGGCCATAGCAACGCCCAACCCGTGGTTTGCCCGCATGACCGTGGTCCCCTTCCTCGCCGCCCGGTTCTCCCCCGCCGACCTTGCCGAGTGGAACTCGGTGGCCCTGCCGAAGCTGAGCCGCGGCCTGTGGGAGACGGTGGAGCGGTCCACCGGCCCCGACTTCGACCGGCTGGTGGTGCGCTTCCCCAACCTGGAGCGGCCCGTGTTCCGGTTCGAGCGGGACCGCCGCGGCACCTACCGGCTGCTGTTCAACGACCGGCGCGGCTGGTACGAGATCGGCAGCGGCCAGACGGCCGCCGAGTGCCTGTCCGTCTGGAAGGGCCGCCTGCCCCGCACCGAGCAGCAGACCGCGGACGCGCAGACGGTCTGACGCCCCTTCCCCTTCCCCGACCCGTTCCCGAGGGCCGCCCCAACCGCTGGGGGCGGCCCTTTGCATTCCGGCCCAGGGCTTGTGGCCGATTCGAGGCTGGGGTGTCCGGCAAGGCGGGGGCGGGCTTGCGGGGGTGGATTTCTGGTGCCGCCCAGGAACTGGGACCATGACGGTGAAATGAATGGCGCGTTTCACTTCCGTGAAACGCGTTGCAGATCAATGAAACGGGGAAGAATTTTTTGCGGCTGCACAGTCCAGCCGCCGTTGGTTCTTTTTCCTTTAATACCCCGTCCTCTATATGGCCCCCGAGAACCGCGGTCCAGGCCCGATGGGGATGGTGCCTTGCCCGCGGCCAGCCGAGGGGGTTCTGGCCATGACGAGCGAGCCGACGGTCACCCGATACCGCAGCATCTGGCTGTCCGACATCCACCTGGGTACCCGCGGGTGCCAGGCGGAGTACCTGCTGGACTTCCTGCGCCACACCGAATCCGACACGCTGTACCTGGTGGGGGACATCGTGGACGGATGGCGGCTGAAGAAGGGCTGGTACTGGCCCCAGAGCCACAACGACGTGGTCCAGAAGGTGCTGCGCCGCGCCCGCAAGGGCACCGCGGTGTTCCTCGTCCCCGGCAACCATGACGAGGCCTTCCGCGAGTTCATCGGGATGCAGTTCGGCGGCGTGACCATCCTGGAGGACACGGTGCATGTGGCCGCGGACGGCAAGCGCTACCTGGTGATCCATGGCGACCAGTTCGACGCGGTGGTGCGCTATGCCAAGTGGCTGGCCTATGTGGGCGACGCCGCGTACGAGTTCGTGCTGCGGGTCAACACCCTGTTCAACCAGGCGCGGCGCAAGCTGGGCCTGCCCTACTGGTCCCTGTCCGCCTACCTGAAGCACAAGACCAAGAAGGCGGTGGAGTTCATCGGCGCCTATGAGGAGGCGCTGGCCGAGGAGGCCCGCCGCCGCCAGGTGGACGGGGTGATCTGCGGCCACATCCACCATGCGGAGATGCGCGACCTGGGCGGCGTGCTGTACGTCAACGACGGCGACTGGGTGGAGAGCTGCACCGCCCTGGTGGAGCACATGGATGGCCGGCTGGAGATCCTGTACTGGGCCGACGTGATCCGCGACCGCGCCCGGGCCGCCGCCCCCGCCCCGGCAGCCAAGGACCTGCCCCCAGCCCTGCCCGCCCCCATCGCCGCACGGGGCCCGGCGGCCGTGGAGGCGGCGTGAGGCTGCTGGTCGCCAGCGACGCCTGGCAGCCCCAGGTCAACGGCGTGGTCCGCACGCTGGCGACGACCCGGGACGAGCTGGTGCGGATGGGCCACGACGTGGAGGTGGTCGGCCCCGACCGCTTCCGCACCGTGCCCCTGCCCACCTATCCGGAGATCCGGCTGGCGGTGAATGCCGGCGGCGCCCTGGCCCGGATCATCGGCGGGTTCCGGCCCGATGCCATCCACATCGCGACGGAGGGGCCCATCGGCCTCGCGGCCCGGGCCTGGTGCCTGCGCCAGGGCATGCCCTTCACCACGGCCTACCACACCCGTTTCCCGGAGTATGTGCGCGACCGGGCGCCGGTGCCGCTGGCCCTGACCTATGCCCTGGTGCGGCGGTTCCATGCGCCGGCCAGTGCCGTGATGGTGGCCACCGCCAGCATCGAGGCGGACCTGCGCGCCCGCGGCTTCACCAACCTGCGCCGCTGGTCCCGCGGGGTGGACACCGCCCTGTTCCGGCCGCAGGACAAGGGGTGGCTGGACCTGCCCCGGCCCGTCTTCGCCTATGTGGGCCGGGTGGCGGTGGAGAAGAACGTGGAGGCCTTCCTGGCCCTGGACCTGCCGGGGTCCAAGCTGGTGGTGGGCGACGGGCCGCAGCGCGCGGAGCTGGCGGCCCGCTATCCCAATGCCCGTTTCGTGGGCGCCAAGTCCGGGGAGGAGTTGTCCCGCCACTACGCCGCGGCGGACTGCTTCGTCTTCCCCAGCAAGAGCGACACCTTCGGCCTGGTGCTGCTGGAAGCGCTGGCCAGCGGCGTTCCCGTGGCCGCCTATCCCGTGCCGGGGCCGCTGGACGTGGTGGGGACCGGCGGGCCGGGGGTGCTGGACACCGACCTGCGCAACGCCTGCCTGGCCGCCCTGGACATCGACCCCGCCGCCTGCCGCGCCCACGCCCTGACCTTTTCCTGGCGGGCCGCGGCCGAGCAGTTCCTGGCCAACCTTCGCCCGGTGCACGAGAAGGGGCTGCCGCTGGCGGCGTGAAATTCCACCCTGGATGGGGATAGGCGCTTCGCATACACTTTTCCCCCAGATGTCGGGGGAGCGGGTGATGGCGCGGGTCTGGGTGGTCTTTGTGGCGATTGTCTGGCTGGCACTGGTGTCAGGCCCTGTCCAGGCCATGGATTGGGCGGAGCCCGATTGCGGACTGGTCAACTGGGAACTCTGCGGGGCGTGGACGCCCTATCACGACGCCGGCGGAGACATGCATGTCACGGCGCGGTCCCTGAGCTACAATAACGGCAGCATTTCCGACTGTAGGGTTCTGGGGGAAGTCAGGCAGGAGACCTACTTCTACTCCATGTTTGAATGCTTGGAAGAGAATATCTGGGGTGATAGGTGGACCGGATATTATCGTACCTTTGTCCCACCGGCGACTAACGGCGAATTGACTTTGGTCATCGTTGGGGTTCGCCGGGCGGAGTGCCTGCCGGCCGTCATCCCAGGTGAGGTTGATTATTGGTCAACGGTACCAGAAGAATGTGCCGAGGCTCGCTGGCTCTATGGCCGGGATACTTGCCTTGACATTGGGCGGTCCCAGGAGCAAGAGCGGCGAAAGAGGACAGGCCAGCAGCGCGGTTTTCGGTCCTCCGCCCCGTTATCACGCACGCAGCAGTTTTGGGGATGTCGGCTCGATCCATAGTATCGCTCTCCCGAACTCACGTTGTCTCGATTGACCAGACCTGCCTCAGTTTGTTGAGTCTTCTTCAATTTTTTCTTTTTCATCTTCTTCCTGTTTCGCCGCTTCCTCAAATAGTTTTTCAGTGTTAATGTTTCTTTCCAGCGGAATTCCAGATCTTTGGCAATTCTCAGCAGCATCCCGCCAGCGGCGTCGATCAACAGCCGCAAAGAATTTCGGCCATTTACTTTTCTCAAATTTCGAGCTGCCAAGATTGTACATCATGTCCATCAATGCCTGTTTAGCTGGCCCAGGAAAGCAGTCGAAAGCAGAGAATCTCCCTTTAACTTCCTTCTCAAACTGCTGGAATTTTTCCCTGAAAAGCTTTTCCGTTTCCTCTTTTGTCAGCCTTAATCTAGTCAGCATTTTCCAGTCCACAGCTGGAACATTAATTATTTTCACAGGCTTCTTCTCAGATCTATTTCCGCTTTCAATGTAATTTGCCCGTTCAAACAGATCGATTATCCTATCCAAAACCTTGCCATACCCTTCCAGCTTCTCCGCTTCCGTTGCAGGGCGGAATGGATCACCGTCTATGGTCCACGGAAGCCGACGAAAATCCCACCACCGGTCCACATTCAATCCTGGCCCGGCCGTGATGTTGCCGCGTGTGTCGCCGTAGGGCCATTCAATGTTCCCCTCGAACTCCTCAATCATGGCCATGGCTTCTTCCCGCCACGGGTCATCAAAGCAAGGCGGCTCCGGCTCCTCGACAGGAGCCTCCACCGGCTCAGCCCAGCAGCGGCAGTTGGAGGCCTCGCCGGGGTGGCCGCCCTGCGGCGGATCGGACCAGCGGAAAACCTTACCGTCGCGCTCGGCATGGCTGGGGCGGACGCGCTCGTCGCGCATGGTGCGCCAGACATAGCTGCCGCCCTTGCCCTTCGCGGCCAGGGCGGCGTTGATGGCGGTCTCCGTCGCGTCACCCGGGCTGATCCTCCCAGTGGCGGGCAGGCCTGCGCGGCGCTGGAGGTCGCGCACCGCGACGATGATGCGGCGATCCGGGATGCCGTTCATGCCCGCGTCCGGCGATGGCATCCACAGCTCCAGCCGGTTGAGGGTGATCTGGAGGGCGCGTGCATCCCCAGGCTCGACCCGGCTGTCCGGGCCGATGGGTTGGGTCAGGCGCAGCGACATGGGCAAACTCCCCCGGCAACGAAAAAGCCCGCCCCGCGCGGACGCGGGACGGGCCTGTTGCTAGGCATATTTACCTATGCTGTCGCCACCGTCAAGGGGAAGGTTCCCTCCCCTCACATGAAGCTGTACGGGTCGATGTCCACCTGGACGCGGACCTGGGGCGGGACCTCGACCTGGGAGAGCCAATCGGCCAGGACGGGTTGCAGGGGCAGGTTCTTCGGGCCCTTCAGCAGCAGGCGGCGGCGGTGGCGGCCGCGGAGGATGGCCAGGGGGGCGGGGGCGGGGCCGAGGATGGTCAGCTCCAGCCGGCCGCGGGGGGCGGTGCGGCCCAGGCGCAGGGCGACCTGGTCCACCAGCCGGTCATCCTCCCCCGACACGATCAGGGCGGCCATGCGGCCATAGGGCGGCATCTCCATCTGCTGGCGCGCCTCCGCCTCGTGCGCCAGGAAGCTGTCCCGGTCATGGGCGGCCAGGGCCTGCATCACGGGGTGCTCGGTCATGTGGGTCTGGATGAAGACCCGGCCGGGGCGACTCTCCCGGCCCGCACGGCCTGCCACCTGGTGCAGGAGCTGGAAGGTACGCTCCCCCGCCCGCAGATCGCCGCCGGCGAGGCCCAGGTCGCCGTCCACCACGCCTACCAGGGTCAGCAGGGGGAAATGGTGGCCCTTGGCCATGATCTGGGTGCCGATCAGCAGGTCCACCTCCCGCGCCTTCACCTTCTCCACCACCTCCTGGATGGCGCGGGGGCCGATCAGGGTGTCGGAAGTCATCATGGCGGTGCGGGCATCGGGGAACAGGGCCACCACCTCCTCCGCCACCCGCTCCACGCCTGGGCCGCAGGCGACGAAGCTCCCCTCGGCGCCACAGCTCTCACAGGATTCCGGGGTGCGGGCAGTGAAGCCGCAATGGTGGCATTGCAGGCGCTTGGTCAGCCGGTGCTCCACCAGCCAGGCGGTGCAGTGGGGGCATTGCAGCCGGTGGCCGCAGGCGCGGCAGAGGGTCAAGGGCGCGTAGCCGCGGCGGTTCAGGAAGAGCATGGCCTGTTCGCCGGCCGCGAACGTCTCCTCCAGCGCCGCTTTCAGAATGGGGCTGATCCAGTGGCGGGCGGGGGGCTGGGCGTCGGGCTTGCGCAGGTCGATCAGGGTGACGTCGGGCATGGTCGCCCCGCCATGGCGGGCCGGCAGGTCGATGCGGGCGTAGCGGCCGGCCTCCGCGTTCACCAGGCTTTCCAGGGAGGGGGTGGCGCTGACCAGGACGATGGGGATCTTTCCCAAGTGCGCCCGCACCACCGCCATGTCGCGGGCATGGTAGATGACGCCGTCCTCCTGCTTGAAGGCGGTCTCATGCTCCTCATCCACCACGATGCAGCCCAGGTCCGGGTAGGGCAGGAACAGGGCGGAGCGGGCGCCGACGACCACCCGCGCCTCCCCGTTGGCGATGGCCCGCCAAGTGTGCCGGCGGGTGGGGCCGTTCAGGTCGGAGTGCCATTCCGCCGGGCGGACGCCGAAGCGGCCCTCGAACCGGTCCAGCCATTGGGCGGACAGGGCGATTTCCGGCAGCAGCACCAGGGCCTGCTTGCCGGCGCGTAAGCTCGCCGCCACTGCCTCGAAATACACCTCCGTCTTGCCGGAGCCGGTGACCCCGTCCAGCAGGGTGCAGGAATAGCCGCCCTCCTCCACCCGCTTGCGTAACGAATCCGCGGCGTGTTGTTGCTCAGCCGAAAAGGTCGGCCCATGCCGGTCATGGTCCGGCTCGGCGAAGCGGGGCAGGCTGCGCATGGGCACAGGCACCAGGATGCCGGCATCGGCCAGGCCCCGCACCACGGCGGGGGTGCAGCCCGCCTCCTCCGCCAGGTCGGCGGGCAGGCGGGGCGGGCTGTCGGCCAGCAGGTCCAGGATGCGGCGGCGGGCTGGGGTCAGGCGGAAGTCCGGCGGGATCGGGTCATCCCCCAGCCGGTAGGCGGTGAGCAGCCGCGGCTCTTCCAGCGCGGCGGAGACGCTGATCGCCATACGCAGCACGTTGCCCGGCAGGCTCATGGTATAGGCCGCCACCCAGTCCACGAACTTGCGGCTGACCTCCGGCATGGGCGGCAGGTCGAAGCGGCGGGCCACCGGCTTAAGCTTGGCGTCGGGGACGGTGTTGTCCGGGTCGCGGGGCAGCGCGTCGCCCCAGACCACGCCGAACACCCGGCGGGGACCCAGCGGCACCTCAACATACGCCCCGTCGGGCAGGTCCATGCCGTCGGGCACGCGGTAGTCATAGGGTTCCGGGAACGGCAGGGGCAGCAGCACCCGCACCCGCCGCGCGGGCGCCGCCGGTTCCTCCGCCACCAACCTGAACTCCGACCCGTCCACGCCTGACCCCGCCTGCTGCACCTAGCCCTGTTGTTAGCACCTGATGGTGCCGGGTTGCCAGGGACTGCACCTCACCCATGACCTGCCGGACCCGGAGGTCCCCTGGCTGCGGCAGAACATGCCGGCCAGCCTGCCCATCATCCCCATCGACGCCGCCCAGCCTCTGGTCAGCCGCGAGGCCAAGGGCTGGTTCCCGACACATGGTCAAGCCGGCCCCCCGCGACCCCTGCCAGCGGATCTGTTCATGAAAAGGGAAAGCCGCCCGCATCTGTCCCATCGCGGTCCCGCGTGAGGCCATGGCCAATGAACAGCCAGATGAACGCGATGAGGGGAACCCCGACGGCCAGGGTGCCCACCGCGATCTGCGACGGGGTGAGGCCGCTGTGAAGCGCCGCCCGAAGTGTCAGGATCGATGTGGGCGCTACTAGCAAAACGGCGCTCACGACGCCGGCGGTGTAGCGACGAAGGGCGGCGGTCAGAAGAACATGCGGAAAGAAGACGTTGATCGCCATGACCACCGCGGCACCGGCCAGCAGTTGGTCGGCGCTCGCCAAACCCGCCGCCTTCAACGGCACCAAGGCAAAGCCCGCAAGCGTTATGACCGCCAGGGCGACGCGGAAACGTCGGACGGGAACGCGAAACCCCCGGCTGGAAAGCGCCTCCGCCAGTCGGTTGATGAAGGCATACTCTTCGGCGTTATGGATGAGCAGCAAGCTGGCGAACAGCCAGAACCAGATCATTTCCATAGGCTGGCTCCGTGGAACGATCAGCTTTCCCGGTATATCGGCACCCCTTCCCGCCGGCAGGGCGAATCAGGGGGGACATGCTGTCGCAGTCCCGCGTGCTTGGCCGAGGCTGAAAGCTGGCCGGACCCTGACCTGCCACCTTCCACACATGGGAAAGGCCCTGGGGCTCGCCACCCCAGGGCCTCTCATGTCACCCGTATCTTCGCCACCGTGGGCGCCGCATCGGGGGACACCGTCCAAGTGTCACCAGCGACGGCAACCGGTCCGGTTCAGGCCGCGGCGGCTTGGGAGGCGCCGGACAGGGCGGCTTCGGTGTCCAGGACGGTGGCGACGGCGTGGATCACGGCGGCGATGCGCACCACGTCCTGCACGTTCTCCTTGGTGGCGCCCTTCTGGATCACCTCATGCTCGTGGGCGTCGATGCACATGCCGCAGCCGTTGACGGCGCTGGCGGCCAGGGACCACAGCTCGAAGTCCACCTTGGCGACGCCGGGGTTGCCGATGATGTTCATCCGCAGCTTGGCCGGCATCTTGCCGTATTCCTTGTTCGCGGCCAGGTGCACGAACCGGTAGTACACGTTGTTCATGCCCATGATGGCGCCCGCGGCCTTGGCGGCGTTCAGGGCGGCGGCGTCCAGGTGCTGGGCGGCGTCGGCCACGATGGCGCGGGTCAGCACGTCGTTGCGGCTGGCGATGGCGGCCGTCACGGCGGTGCCCCAGGCCTGGGCCGGGGTCAGGGAAGAGGTGGTGATGACGGACCCGAGGTTCAGCTTCAGGTCCTTGGCATAGTCGGGAAGCGTCTGCTTCAGCGCGTCGATGGACATGGGATGACTCCGGGGACGCGTGCCCGGGGGCACGTCCGCATCAGGAAAACCAGGAATGTCTTGGGAATGGAGGGGGGCGGGCGCCGCGATTGGGGGGGTGCGGCGCCCGCCTTCCGGAAGGTCGCGCCCGGGGGAGCTTAGGCGACCTTCAGGACCTCTTCGCCCTTCTGCCAGTTGCAGGGGCACAGCTCATCGGTCTGCAGCGCGTCGAGGGTGCGCAGCACCTCGTTCACGTTGCGGCCCACGGACAGGTCATGGACGGAGGCGAAGCGGATGATGCCCTCCGGGTCCACGATGAAGGTGGCGCGCAGGGCGACGCCCTCGTTCTTGTCCAGGATGCCCAGCTCGGTGGACAGCTCGCGCTTGATGTCGGCGAGCATGGGGAACGGCAGGTCCTTCAGGTCGGCATGGTTCTGCCGCCAGGCCAGGTGCACGAACTCGGAGTCCGTGGAGGCGCCCAGCACCTGGGCGTCACGGTCCGCGAACTCACCGTTCAGCTTGCCGAAGGCAGCGATCTCGGTCGGGCAGACGAAGGTGAAGTCCTTCGGCCAGAAGAACACGACCAGCCACTTGCCCTTGTGGGTCTCGTTGCTGATCTGGGTGAAAGCGGTCTTCGGGTCGGTGGAAACGACGGCCTTCAGGTCGAACGCGGGAAACTTGTCGCCGACGGTCAGCATGCTATGAAGCTCCGGGAATGTTGCGCAGGATCGCGATCTTGCAGTGGCGGTCATCGGTGGGCACAGCAGCATCCGCGCCCAAGGCAACCGCCTTGAACGGTTCCAGAAATGGCCCCACCGCCTTGATATTTCAAATCGGAACTTCCGATTATGACGATAGGCTGGGCCTATTGCGACGCAGCATCCTAATACGCGCGATCACAGGACGGCCGATCGTCAGGGTCGTCCGCGCGTCATCCGGTCAGCCCGCCGGCACCACTTCCCGCCGGGGCAGGGGCACCGGCGGCGGGCGCAGGCCGGCGAATTTGCGACGGTACTGGCTGGGGGTCAAGCCGGTCTTGCGCTTGAACAGGCTGCGGAAGAAGGCCGGGTCCTCATACCCCACCG
Organism: Aerophototrophica crusticola; assembly: GCF_012913305.1. Classification (NCBI taxonomy): domain Bacteria; kingdom Pseudomonadati; phylum Pseudomonadota; class Alphaproteobacteria; order Rhodospirillales; family Rhodospirillaceae; genus Aerophototrophica; species Aerophototrophica crusticola. Next base: position 2,510,912 of record NZ_CP051775.1, read on the forward strand.
AGAGGCCCACCTGGTCGATGCAGGCGTCGGTGGACTCAAGGGCCTGCTTCGCCTCCTCCAGCCGCAGGGTCTGGGCATATTCCAGGGGCGTGAAGCCGGTGGCGGCCTTGAAGCGGCGCTTGAAGGTGCGCTCCGGCAGGCCGGTGCAGGCCAGCATGCCCGCCACCGGGTTGGGCCGGGCGTAATTCTCCGCGATCCAGGACTGGGCCGCGGCGATGGCGGGGTCGGCATATTGCCGGCTGCGGGCCATGGCGGCATAGGGGAGCTGGCCTTCCTGGTGGCCGGAGATCAGCAGCACCTTGGCCGTCTGCACGGCATGCCTCTCCCCACAGAAGCGGGCGATGAGGTAGAGGGCCAGATCGTTCCAGGAGGCGGAACCGCCGGCGGTGACCAGCCGGTGCCCGTCCCCGGCGGGGACCAGGATGCGCTCCGGCCGCAGCTTCACGGCGGGGTAGAAGCGGCGGATGGGCTCGATGAAGCCCCAGTGGCTGGTGGCCTCCTCCCCGTCCAGCAGGCCCGTGGCCGCCAGCATCAGGGTGCCGGTGCAGACGGAACAGACGATGGCGCCGTTCTCATAACTCCGCCGGACCCACTCCACCTCCGGCCGGAGCCGCTCCGGCAAAGGCTGGTCCAGGGGCACCAGGATGTCCGGGACCACCAGCACCGCGCGGGACAGGCCGTCGGCGAAGCCGGCCTGCGGCTCCACCGGGACACCGCCCAGGCAGTGGAAGGGCCGCTTTTCCGCCGCCACGATGCGCACGTCCATCAGCGGCTCGCACGCCCCCTCCCCCATGATCTGGGACCAGAGGACGCCGGCGAAGCTGAAGATGTCGAACAGGCCGTAGAGGCAGGAGGACGCCGCCTCCGGCATGGCCAGCAGGTCGATGGTGACGCGCGGGGTAGCCATACGGCACCTCCCATCCCCCCCTTGGGCCATTCCCCATGAGGATAGTGGGGTTTTGGCACGGGAGCCCCGGTCCTGGCCGGTCCGTCCCTCACGGTGGCTTGCGCGGCGGGCGTATGTCCAGGGCCGCCGGCACGGTCCGGCCAATTCCAGTTTGGCAAGAAAACGGGTCGGTTTCGACCCGGTTATAGGGAGTAAGTCATGCCGGATACCCAAATCCAGGCGGAAACGCGACAGACCATCGGTACCACCGCCACCACCTTCGACCAGGCCCGGTCCGAGCAGTTCATGGGGCGGATGGTGGAATTCATGAACGGCGCCGCCGTTTCCATGATGGCCGCCATCGGCCACAAGACCCGCCTGTTCGACACCATGGCCGCCCTGCCCGCCGCCAGCAGCCAGCAGGTGGCCGACGCCGCCAGGTTGGATGAGCGCTATGTGCGGGAATGGCTGGCCGTCATGGTGACGGCGGGGTGGTGGAGTATGACGCCGCCGCCTGCACCTACCGCCTGCCGGCGGAACACGTGCCCTTCCTGACCGACGCCAGCGGCACCAACCTGGCGGTCACCGCCCAGCTGCTGCCCGTGGCCACCCGGGCCATGGACCGGGTGGTGGAGTGCTTCCACAAGGGCGGCGGCACCCATTACCACGAGTATCCCTGCTTCCACGCCTGCATGGCGGAGGAAAGCGCCCAGTCCGTCGTCGCCCACCTGTTCACCGCCATCCTGCCCCTGGTGCCGGGGGTCCTGGAACGGCTGGGGCAGGGCATCGCCGTGATGGATGCCGGCTGCGGCCAGGGCCGGGCCCTGCTGGCCATGGCGGAGCGCTTCCCCAAAAGCCGCTTCGTGGGCCTGGACCTGTGCGAGGACGCGCTGGACGCCGGCTGGCGCATGGCGCGGGAGCGGAACCTGACCAACGTGTTCTTCGAGGCGCGGGACCTGAGCGACTTCGCCGAGCCGGAGGCCTTCGACCTGATCACCACCTTCGACGCGGTGCATGACCAGAAGAACCCGGCGGGCCTGCTGCGCGGCATCGCCCGGTCGCTGAAGCCGGGCGGCACCTACCTGATGCAGGACATCGGCGGGTCCAGCTTCCTGGAGCGGAACCTGGAGAACCCGTTCGCGCCCCTGCTCTATGCCATGTCCACCCTGCACTGCATGCCCGTGTCCCTGGGCCAGGGCGGGGCGGGCCTGGGCACCATGTGGGGGGTGGAGCTGGCGGAGAACATGCTGCGGGAGGCCGGCTTCCGTGACATCACCTGCCACCGGCTGGAGCATGACCCGGTCAACGCGTACTTCGTCAGCCGGGCGTGAGCCTCAGGGGCGGGGGCGATAGTTCAATCCCCGCCCGCCCCTGACAATCACAATGACTTGATTGAATTAACCAATCCGTCGCAATGGTCGGGATACCCTGGAGAGACTTATCGATCGGACCCATCGCTGGTCTGTCAGCGCTGCGATTTCTGTCTTGCTCAATTCAGCCGTCAAGACTCGCTGCTCACCAGCACCCTTCACCCCGGCCCTGGCGAGAATATCAACGCCGTCACGAGGCGTAGGAAGATCGACGCGCAAGAAGACAGGGAAAGTCCCCTTGCCGCTCGATGAGGCCAGCTCAATAGCAAGTGCCGAGTCGATCTTAGCGGGTAACATTTTCACCTCACGACAGACCCTAAGCTCAAAGCGCCGCGGCGTCAATGATCCCAAATCCATAACGTCGATCAAACCCGGGCATTGGCGATACCGCTGACGTGAGCAAACGCCGAGCACTATACGGGTCCAGCATCCGATCACGCTGCAATAAGAGCCCGCACAGCCCAGTTATAACAGGGCAGGCCATGCTGGTTCCCGCATTCGCCCTCAGATAGGTGTCAATTTTGTAACTGTCGTCGACATTCGCACCAGACTGAGCCGACATCGCAGAAATCAGAAACGCGCCTGGCGCCGCCAAATCCGGCTTGAGCTTTCCATTCCGGAGTGGGCCTGGGCTGGAGTAAGGTGAAATCGCGCCAAGAGGCATCGCAGAGCTCCTGCGGGTGTTGGTGATATCGGTCCAACTATCCCGACTGGTGATGCTGGCCACCGTGATGGCACTGGACGCACTTCCCGGCGACCCGATTTTAAAACCGTCATATGCATGAGGAGGGCGGAATGTTACGTTACCTTCATCCGCCATTGCCCACATATGCACTTTAACGTTTGCTGAACTCCGATTCCGAAGGTGCAATCTCCACACAGTTCCTAATTGAATGCTGCTTGGTAGAATGCTAATTAAAACCTGATAATCCCCATTGGCAATATCTCGTCTACCATCAATAATAATTCTGTTTGCCGCCAGATAGAGTGTTTCTACGCCAGTCGCTGAAGTGTCAGCAGAAAACCATGGTGTTACTTGGCCGATCGGTGACTCGATTGCAAGCTCCAGCGGTTCGCTGCCTCCATACCAGCAGTTCAGAACCGCCTCTGCCGGCGTGTTCCCATTTGACTGAAGGCGGAACTGGATTGCGTCGGGGGAGTGGCCCCGCAATTCAGTCAATGCGTGGATGTCATCGTCACCCTCATTTCCAGCAGCACAGCACACCAGTCTTCCAGGACCGGAGACGTCATTAATCAACTCCGATAACGCATCTGTTCCATCATGAGCGTCGAAATGCCCCCCTAAGCTCAGATTCACGACAGCAGGCATTCCTAAAGACTTTGCGACGCGGAAAATGTAGCGAATTCCGTCCGCGATGTGGGCATTTTGGAAATCTGTTTTGACGATTACCAGTTTTGCTTCCGGTGCCACACCTTGGTACTGCAGGTGCGCACCGGCTGCGATACCTGCTACATGAGTACCATGTCCGTTCTCATCCCGGGCTTTAGATATAGCGTGCCCGGTAAGTTCATGCCCATAATCACCTTCAGCGACAGTGATGCCGGGAATTGTTTGATCCCAAACAGCTTCAATGCGCCCATCAAACATAGGGTGCCTTCCATCAATACCTGAGTCGACTATACCGATGATGACTCCTTTTCCAGTTAGATTGGTTTTTACTTGAAACGATGGGAAATTTATCAATTTAAGCGCTCGATCCATCTTCGGCTTGAGTTGCACAGATGGATAAATGAATTTTACGCCTGGATGTGAAGCCAGCACCCCTATTTTCTCAATCGGGCAAATCGCCGTTCTTATACGACCGCTGTTCTGATTTATTGTTATGCCATGAGCAGGCATTTGAGAAAACTCTGCGTGCTCGTGCGTTCTAAGGAAAAGTAAGGTCTTGGGCGATCCGGCAGAAGATGCCACCATTCCCAACATCTTGGCCGCTCCGGGCAAATTACTCCCGCTCGGCGCTAAATGTTCGATTGCGGTAAAAGTACCTGGTGCTATTTTTGAATAATCCATCTCAGCCACCTCAGGCTTCATGCAATTCACTATAGAAATATACCTATCCGTATCGGATTGCTATAAAAATCCCACTCGCGAGCGACGTCTTCCATCGGCCTTAGTAATCCCACTCGAACTGCACGCCGACCTTGCTTTCGGTGCCCACCTCGCCGCGGGCCTTGATGTTGTCGGTCAGCTCATACTCCACGGTGGCCTTGCTCTGGCCGGTGCCCAATTCCTGTTCCACGCCCACATAGGTGCGGCGGCCCACATAGCGGCCGGCGGCGACGGTGCCCAGCCCTTCCCCGCTCTCGCTGCCGCGGATTTCCAGCCGGTCCACGCCCAGGGACTGCTTCACCTTGTCAAGCACCCCGGGCCCGCCGCCGATCAGGCCGGTGAGCTGGGCGGCGCTCTGGGCCAGTTGCAGGGCCTCGAAGGCGGAGAGCTGGCCGGCGCCGCGGTTGAACAGCAGCCGGGCCAGCACCTCGTCCTCCGGGTAGGGCGGCTCGGATGTCAGCTTGACCACGGGCTTCGACGGCCGTCCCTCCACGTCGATGATGGCGGTGATGTCGCCGCGCTGGGTGCGGGCCTCCACGTCCAGGTTGGGCTCCAGCGTGCCGTCGCCCAGGAAGGTCAGGTTGGCGCGGGCCAGGGTGAAGGTCTGGCCCAGGACCGACAGGTCGCCCTTCACCAGGGTCACCTCACCGGTCACCAGCGGCTGGGCGGTGGTGCCCTTCACCTCCAGGTCCGCCTGGAACTCGCTGTCCAGGCCGCGGCCCTGGACATAGACCTGGTTGGGGGCGGTGACGTCCAGGTCCAGGGCGATCACCGTCTCCGCCGGGGCGGCGGCCGGGTCGGTGGGGGACACGGGCAGGCCCCCGGGGGTCCCCAGCCCCTCGGAGGAGCCGCTGTCCTGGGCGCCGCTGCCGGCGGTGGTGACGGCGGGCGGCGGCTGGGCCCGGTTGTCCGCCAGCTCCCCCGGCGGTGGCGGCGGGGGCGGGGCGTTCTTCTCGATGATCTTCAGGTCGGCCACCTGGGGCGGCAGCTTGTCGGGGATGCGCACCCGCGCCTCCCGCACGTCCACCCGGCCGGCCACCAGCATCTGCTGGAAGCTGCCCGTGACGGCGATGTCCGCCCCGGCGGTGGCGGTGGCCAGGTCCGTGTTGGCCAGCAGCGCCCGGTCGGCGGTGAGGCGCAAGTCGATCTGGCGCTCGGCCAGGGCGGGGTCGAAGCGGATGGCCCCGCTTGCCCCCAACGTCCCCTGCCCTGCCCGGCCGGTGAAGCTGCGGACCACCAGCCCCTGCGGGTCGCCCACCAGGGTGGCGTCGATGTCGCGGATGATGGTGCCCCACTGCTGGTTCTCATAGCGGGCCTTCAGGAGCTGCACCGTGCCGGCCAGCTGCCGGTCCGCCAGGGTGCCGCCCAGGGTCAGGTCCACGGCAAGCCCGCCGCGGATGCGGTCGCCTGAGCCGGCCAGGAAGTCGTTCAGGCGGGACAGCTCCACCCGCCCGTCCACGCTGCCGCTGACGGGCCGGTCCTGCGGCAGCTCCACCGCGAAGGCGCTGCCCGCCAGGATCAGGGGGATGTCACCCTTGGCCGTCAGGTCCACCCCGCCGCCGTCCGCCGTGGCGCGGGAGGTGAGGGCAAGGCGGCCGTTGCGCCAGGTGCCGTCCAGGGTCGCCCCCAGCGCGCCCGGACCGCCGCGGGCGGCGGGGGAGATGCGGAAGCCGCTGAGCCGGAAGCCCAGGTCGCCCCGCGGGTCCGCCACCGTGCCGGCCAGGGTGGCCTGGCCGTTCAGGTCGCCCTCCAGCGTCAGGGTCGGGTCCAGCAGCCGGGCCCAGGCCAGGGGCACGCGGGTGAGGGCGAGCCGCCCCTCCAGCGTCTTGCCCGTGATGTCGGCGTCCAGCGCCAGCCGGGCATTGCCGGAGACCAGGGCGAGGCCGTCCACCGCCAGCCGGTCCCCCGCGCTGGTGATGGTGGCGCGCTGGGCCAGGCGGAACTGGGTGTCCTGGATGCGGGCGGACAGCCGGTCCAGGGCCACCCGCGTCTCCCCCGCCGCATTGCGGGCCAGGGTGCCGGCGCCGCTCAGGCTGACGGGCCGCGCGCCGCGGCCGGCGGCGTCCAGGGCGATGGCCGTGTTGGTCAGGGGGCCCTTGGCCGTGGCGGTTACCGTGTCCAGGCGGAAGCTGCCGCTGCTGATGTCCGCCGCGCGCAGGGCCACGTCCAGGTTGGGCGTGCCCGTGGCATCGGCCACGCGGCCGGTCAGGGTCAGGCGGCCGAGGTTCTGGGCCTCGTCCTCCACCCGCCGCACCAGGTTGGCGAGGGTGGCGTCCACCAGGATGGCTTGGCGGCCGCCCGGCGCCTCCAGCCGGATGGTGGCGTCGCCGGTGCCGGCGAGGCGCTGCCCCGCCAGCTCCCCCAGCGGGCCCAGGTCCGGCAGCTCCGCCCCCACCCGCCCCACGGCGGTGCCGGAGGCGAGGTCCGCCGCCACTTCCCCCGCCAGCCGGTTGGGGCCCACGGTGGCGGCCAGGTCGGACAGGGCCAGGCGTTGCTCGCCAAGGGAGAAGCGGGCACCCAGGGTGACGGGCTGCCCGTTCAGGCTGGTGGCGCCGTCCACCCGGCCGCGGGGGGCGCGGGGCACCTCCGCCGCCTCCACCGCCAGCCGGGCCGTGCCCAGGTTCCGGCCGGCGATGTCCAGCCCCTCGCCGTTCAGGGTGGCGTTGACGGTGAGGGCGTCCAGCGGGCCCTCCGCCCGTGCCTCCAGCCTTCCGCTGCCGGCCATGGGCGTTTCCAGCGCCTGACCCAGGGGGGCGAGGTCTGGCAGGCGGGCGTTGCCTTCGGCGGTGAGCCGGTCACCCCGCAGGGTGGCGTTGCCACGTACCTCCGCCCGCGGGCTGGTGAGGGCGAGGTCCTGCACGCGGGTGGTGTCGCCGGCCTGGGTGACGGTGCCGGCCAGGGTGGTCTCCGGCCCCAGCAGGGCGTCAGCCGCCGGGGTGCCGGTGGCCAGGGCCTTGCCCCTTGCGTCCAGCCGGGCGGTCAGGGTGCCGTCCTTGCGGGTGGCCTTCAGGTCGGCGGTCAGGGCCCCGCCCAGGTCGCGGCCCGCCAGGGCGCTGAGGGTGCCCAGGTCGGGGGCGGTGAGCCGGGCCGTGGCGTCCAGGGCGCCGCGGCCCCAATCCTGCGCCGTGCCCTCGGCCGTGGCATCGAGGCCGGCGCTGTCCAGCACCAGCCGGTCCAGGCGGATGGCGCCATTGTTGGCGTCGATGAGGGCCTGGAGGTCCAGCCCCGCCTTGGGCCCTGCCACGGGGGCGAGGCGGACGTCGTCGCCGCCCAGCCGATCGAACGCCGCCTTGGCCGTGACCAGCATGCGGTTCCGGTCATTGCCCTGCGGCACCGCCGAGGCGACCAGGGTCAGCGCCTGGGCCGCGTATTGTCGGAAGGCCGGGTCCTGCAGGGCGAGTTCCAGGTCGAATCGGGGCAGGCGGGTGGTGCCGGTGACGCGCAGCTCCGCCCGCCCTTCCCGGAACACGGGCTCCGCCACCACCTGGTGCAGGGTGGAGTCCTCCGCCGCCTCGAACACCAGGCCGAGGTCCAGCCGGTCCGTGTTCAGCGCGTACTGCCCGCCGCCGGACAGGCGGCCGGCGGCGGTGGTCATGCCGATGCCGTCCAGGTTGACCAGCTCCCCCGGGATGATCAGGCCGCCGGCGCCCAGGGCAAGCTTCGGCCCCACCAGGTCGGCGGCCGCGTCGGGCAGCAGGGCCTGGATGTTGCCGTCGGCCTCCAGCCCGAAGGTGAAGCGGCCATTGGCCGGGCGGATGCGGGCCTCCGCCTCCAGGTTCGCCACGTCGCCCGCGAGTGCCGTGAGCTTGCCGGTCCAGTCGGTGAGCGGGCCCTTGCCGGTGAGGGTGGCGGTGACCGGCGGCCGGCCGGGGATGTCCAGCAGTTCCGACACCACCCCGCCCGCCGGCTCTTCCACCTTCAGGTCGAGGGCGAGGGTGCTGCCGGGCACGTAGGTGGCGTCCAGCACCGCGCGGCCCGGGTTCTCATCGATCCGGTCCACGGTCAGGTTGACATGGCCGCCAACCTCCCCCGCCGGGATCTCCGCCGCCCCCTTGGCGGCCAGGACCGCCTGTTGCCCGCCCAGCAGGCCGGGGCCCAGCTCAATCCGGGGCAGGTCGAGTTGTTCCAGCTCGATGGCGACGGGCAGGCGGAAGGGCTGGCCGTCGTCCGGTTCCTCCGGCTTGGGCTCGGACACCGGGGCACGGGCCACCTCCACCCGGCCGGCGGCGAGGCGGTTCACCTCCACCGTGCGGCCGGCCAGCGCCAGGGCGGACCAGTCGAGCTGGGGCTTGTCGATGGTCAGCCAGACGCCGTCCCGGTCGGACAGGGTGATGCGGTCGGCGGTCAGGTCGAAGACGGAGCCCTGGGCCCCCTCGACCTTCAGGCCGGGCACGTTGGCCTCAAGCTGGCTGACCACGAAGTCGCGACCGCTGCCGGTCGAAAGCCAGCCGCCGACGCCCACGACGATGAGCAGGATGAGGCCGATCAGGCCGCCGATGACGTAAAGGGTGATGCGCAACGGTCTGGACATGCTGATGGGGCCCTTCAGAACGCCTGGCCGATGCTGACATAGAGCTGGAAGCTGTTGTCCCCCGACTGCCGCCGCAGGGGCACCGCCGCGTCCACCCGGATGGGGCCGACGGGGGTGTAGTAGCGCACGCCGATGCCGGCGCCGTAGCGCAGCCCGTCGGACAGGCTTGGATACTCGGATTCATAGACGTTGCCGGCGTCGATGAAGGGCACGATGCCGATGTTTTCCGCCACCTTGATGCGCATCTCGATGCTGGCCTCGAACAGGGAAAGACCGCCCTGGGGATCGTTCTCCGCGTCGCGGGGGCCCACCTTCTGGTAGCCATAGCCGCGGATAGAACCGCCGCCCCCGGCGTAGAACCGCTTGTCCGCCGGCACGTCCAGCAGCCCGCCACCGACGATGAAGCCGTACACGGCCCGGCCGGCCAGGACGTAGTTGTCCGTGTCGCCCAGGCCCAGATAGGCGCTGCCCTGGAACCGGGCGATGGTGAAGCTGGAACTGTCGCCGAAGGCCGCCAGGTAGGGCGTGGCCGCGGCGCTGAACCGCCAGCCGGACGTGGCGTTCAGCAGGTCGTTGCTCTTGTCGATGGTCAGGGCCGCCGGGATGCCGAACAGGGTGTTGTTGGTCCGCTGCTCGTTCTCCGTCACCTGGCTCTGCTCAAAGGTGACGCCCAGGCTGGCGGTGATGTCGTCGGAGATGGGGCGTTCCACGATGCCGCTCAGCACCAGCGCCTTCCGGCGGTATGCGTCCGGGTGCTCCAGCACGGCGCTGCTGGAAAGGGTCAGGGACTGGTTGCGGCTGAGGAAATCCGGTTCCCGGTAGGTGGCCGTCAGGTCGTAGTCGAACTCCCCCGCGTCGGTCGTGCTGTTGCGGCCGATGCCGGCGATGGTGGCGCCCACCCGGAAGTTCTCCGCCCCGCCCAGCAGGTTGCGGTGGCCCCAATAGGCGTTGGCGCCGAAGCCGTCGTCGGTGCCGTAGGTGGCGCCGAAGCCGATGAAGCGCATGTCCCGTTCCTGGACGATCACCTCCACCGGCGCGGTGCCGTCGGGCATGGGCTGGTCCGCCAGCCGCAGGCGGACGCTGGAGAAGACGCCCAGTTCCGCCAGATCCTCCCGCGCCTCTTCCAGCTGGAGCGGGCGGTAGGGGTCGCCGGGCTTCCAGGGGATGCGGCGGCGCACCGCCTTCGCCTCCACGTCCTCCAGGCCCTGGATGCTCAGGTCGCCGTACTTGATGGGCAGGCCGGGGTCCACCTGGAAGGTCACGTCCATGGTCCTGGCGATGTGGTCCACCACCAGCCGCCGGTCCACCACCCGGGCATAGGCATAGCCCCGCTCGGCGAAGCGGGGGGTGATGCGGTCCTCCGCCGCCAGCACGTCCGGCCCGCGGGCGGGGGCGCCCTTGCCCAGGCCAAGGTCCTCCGCCTTCAGCACGTCGGTGGGGAGGGGCTGGCCCTTGGCGTCCTCCAGCCTGACGGAGGAGACGGTGTAGCGCGGCCCCTCCTCGATGGTGATGGTCACCAGGGCGGGGCTGGTCTCCACGTCCACGTCGATGTCCATCACCGCGTCGAAATAGCCGGCGGAGCGCAGGGCGGCGGCCAGCCGCTCCCGGTCCGCCTCCGCCCGGCGGCGCAGGCCCACGGGCGAGGGCGGCGGCTGTTCCCGCAGGGCCACCAGGCGGGAAACCTCCTCCAGCAGGGTGGTGAGCTGGTCATGCTCCTCCACCCCCTTGATGGCGACGGTGTAGGGCGTGGCCTCTGCCGGGCTATCGGCGGTCTCGTCGGCGGGGGCCGGGGCCGGGGGTTCCTGCGCCGGGGCGGGGCAGGCCAGGGCGGGTGCCAGGCAGGCCGCAAGGGCCAGCAGCGCGGGACGGCGCCGGAACATCGACAGCTTCATGCCTGGTGCAACCCTTCCTCGACCCCCGGTCCTGACCACACCCGACCGTAGCGGGGCGGCAACCGTCTTCCAACACGCACGACAGGGGTATGGCACGAACAAACCCCTCGCCCGAACGGCAGGGGCCATGAAGGGCACCTACGCTTGCATTGAAAGGGGGGGCGGTCCCGCGTATAGTCGGGAGGTAGGCGGGGCGGTGCTCCTACACCACCCCGCCCGCTCCTAGGGCCGGCCGATCATGACGGTGACGTGGATGACACGCCCCCGCCAGAACGGAAACCGGAGCACCAGGAGAAATGGCATCTTCGTCATGCCACTTTCCTCCGTGACGGCGGGTCGGGGAATTCCGGCCCGCCGCTCTGGTTTATACGGACGGGCTAACTCCTTCTAGAGCATGCATCCGCGTGCTTGTGGCGGGTGTTGCCACCGGCCGCTTGGCTTGCGCGGCCAGGGGATGGCGGCGGCTGGCACGTTGATCTTGCGACATTCCTGGGCCGCCCGCGAAAACGCGGGGCGGCCTTGCGGCCCCGACCCTTTCCGGGGCGGGGCGCCATCGCTATATTGCGCCGCGACACGAACAGCCCGGCTCCCTTCCCCTTGGGGAAAGTTGCCGGGCGTTTTTCATGCGCGCACCTTTGGGCCGGTCCCGGCCTTGGCAGGCAGCGCGCCCGGACCAAGGCTGACCCTTATGGAATTGCGCAACATCGCCATCATCGCGCACGTCGACCACGGCAAGACGACGCTGGTCGACATGCTCCTCAAGCAGTCCGGCACCTTCCGCGAGAACCAGCAGGTCGCGGAGCGGGCCATGGACAGCAACGACCTGGAGCGTGAGCGCGGCATCACCATCCTGGCCAAGTGCACCAGCGTCGTCTGGAACGACGTGCGCATCAACATCGTGGACACCCCCGGCCACGCCGACTTCGGTGGTGAAGTGGAGCGCATCCTGAACATGGTGGACGGCGTCTGCCTGCTGGTGGACAGCGCCGAGGGGCCGCTGCCCCAGACCAAGTTCGTGCTGGGCAAGGCCCTGAAGCTGGGCATGCGCCCCATGGTGGTGGTCAACAAGATCGACCGCCAGGACGCGCGGCCCGACGAGGTCCACAACGAGATCTTCGACCTGTTCGCCAGCCTGGACGCCAGCGACGAGCAGCTGGACTTCCCGACCCTGTTCGCGTCGGGCCGCAACGGCTGGGCCGTGGTGGACCTGAACGATGAGCGCAAGGACCTGACCCCGCTGTTCGAGCTGGTGGTGCGCCATGTGCCGGCGCCGAAGGTCGACAGCGCCGACGCGCCCTTCAAGATGCTGGCCACCACGCTGGAGGCCAACCCCTACCTGGGCCGCATCCTGACGGGCCGCATCCAGTCCGGCCGGGTCCGCACCAACATGGCCATCAAGGCCCTGGACCGCGACGGCAAGCTGATCGAGCAGGGCCGCGCCTCCAAGGTGCTGGCCTTCCGCGGGCTGGAGCGCGTGCCGGTGGAAGAGGCGCAGGCGGGCGACATCGTCGCCATCGCCGGCCTGACCAAGGCCACCGTGGCCGACACCATCGCCGAGATGGCGGTGGACGAGGCCCTGCCGGCCCAGCCCATCGACCCGCCGACCCTGGCCATGACCTTCTCGGTCAATGACAGCCCGCTGGCGGGCCGCGAGGGCGACAAGGTCACCAGCCGCATGATCCGCGACCGGCTGTTCCGCGAGGCGGAGGGCAACGTGGCCCTGCGCATCCGCGAGACGGACAATTCCGACGCCTATGAGGTGGCGGGCCGCGGCGAGCTGCAGCTGGGCATCCTGATCGAGACCATGCGCCGCGAGGGCTTCGAGCTGTCCATCAGCCGCCCCCGCGTGGTCATGAAGACCGATGCCACCACCGGCCAGCGGCTGGAGCCCATCGAGGAGGTGGTGATCGACGTGGATGAGGAGTTCTCCGGCGTCGTCGTCCAGAAGCTCAACGAGCGCAAGGGCGAGATGGTGGAGATGAAGCCGTCGGGCGCCGGCAAGCTGCGGCTGGTGTTCTACGTGCCGTCCCGCGGCCTGATCGGCTACCAGTCGGAGTTCCTGACCGACACCCGCGGCACCGGCGTCATCAACCGGCTGTTCCACGACTACGCCCCCTACAAGGGCCCGATCCCCGGCCGCCGCAACGGCGTTCTGATCTCCAACTCCGACGGCGAGGCGGTGGCCTATGCCCTGTGGAACCTGGAGGACCGCGGCCCGATGATGATCGAGCCGGGCTGGAAGGTCTATGAGGGCATGATCGTGGGCGAGCACACCCGCGAGAACGACCTGGAGGTCAACGTCCTCAAGGGCAAGAAGCTGACCAACATCCGCACCACCAGCAAGGACGAGGCCGTCACCCTGACGCCGCCGATCCGCATGACCCTGGAGAAGGCCCTGTCCTACATCCAGGACGACGAGCTGGTGGAGGTCACGCCCAAGTCCATCCGCCTGCGCAAGAAGCTGCTGGACCCGAACGACCGCAAGCGCGCCGAGCGCCAGGCCGAGGCCGGCTGAGCATTCGACCAGGGTTGAGTGCCGAAGCCCCCGTCCCGCAAGGGACGGGGGTTTTGCTTTGCCCAGGCCCTATACCAGCCGCCGTTGATCATGACCGATCAACGGCCCCTCATACCAGCCGCCGTTGATCGTGGCCGATCAACGGCCCCTCAAGCGCCGGGCGCCGCCATCCGGCGGCTTGGCTCACGCGGGCATGGGCCCGCGGGCCGGCGGTCGCCGGCCTCCAAACGCATGATTCAAAAACTCATGCGCTTGGTATCGGGCGCCGGGCGCCCGCATCCGCGGGCTTGGCTTACGCGCCACCTGTTGTGAAAAGGATCGGGCGCGGGCCGGCGGTCGCCGGCCTGCAAGCGCATCGGTCAGCGACCCATGCGCTTGGCATTACTCCTGCACCCACCTCGCCATGGTCGGGAACGGTGCAAGGCCGTTGTGGCCCATGAAGGAGAAGAGCGCGGGGTAGCCGGCCATGCCGGCGCGGGCCAGGGCCAGCGGGCCGAGGTGGGTGCCCCGTTCCAGCCAGGCCAGCATGGGGTGCGTGCCCTCATAGGGTCCGACCCGGTAGGAACCAGGGAAGAAGATGCTTTCCGGGCTGACGCCCATGGCAAGGGCGGCGGCATAGGACCAGGCCTGGGCCATCACCTCGTCGTTGCTGGTGGCCTCGGCGATGGCCGGGTCCGGGGTGGGGCCCGGCTCCGCGGCGAAGGCGGCGAGCATGTCCGCGTGCAGGTCCTTGTTCAGCCGGGGCCAGAACCGGCGGGGCACGATGGCGATGTGGCCGGCCTCATGCAGCAGGTCGCCGGAACCGACCAGGGTCTCCGGGTCCACATGGATCACCCCACCATGGATGTTGATCCCGGGCAGGAAGCCGTCCGCGGCACCTTCCGCCCCCACCTCCACAGCCATCCCGATCCCGCGGAGGAAGTCGATCATCGTCGGCAGGGCTTCGGCGTGGTACATCATCCTCTCCAAAGGCGGTAGCTGGCCTTACGACTTCTGCTCTAACAGCGCGTGCAGGGCAAGGGGTGGGACAGGCGTGGGACACCGCGCCACCCCAGGCGGGGTGACGCGGGCCCGAACGGCCCTGCCTGCCCGACTGCTTCGGGGCAGCCAGCCCGGGAGGGGACAGGCCTGGGACGGGCTGCGGCGGGTCCGCGCCGGGCCGGCGCCAAGTGTCCACCATCGTCACCGCGGCCATGGGCGGTGAGGCAGAGTTCATCCTTGTCTTCGCCCTGAAAGCGCCGCCGCGGGAGAGGGAAAGTGGTGCCGAAGAGGTACCGTCAAAGATCCGCCATTCTTGACTTACCGCAATAATTGTCGCGGGCACTGGACGCGCCCCCCGAATCCTTGCGGATGCTGCACGACTCCGCCTAATCTCCCAGGCGCCTGCCCAGGCCCATAATGCCCGCTTGAGAGAGGGAACAGTCATGGTTGAGGTCGTCATCGCCGGTGCGGCGCGTACGCCGATCGGCTCCTTCAACGGTTCGCTGAGCAGCGTCCCCGCCTCTTTCCTGGGGGAAGTCGCCATCCGTGAAGCCCTTGCCCGGGCCAAGACCGACGCCGCCGAGGTGAGCGAGGTGGTGCTGGGCCAGGTTCTGGCCGCCGGCACCGGCCAGAACGCCGCCCGCCAGGCCGCCGTGAAGGCCGGCATCCCGGTGGAGCGCACGGCTTACGCCATCAACCAGCTCTGCGGTTCCGGCCTGCGCACCGTGGCGCTGGGCTACCAGGCCATCGCCCTGGGCGATGCCGACGTGATCGTCGCCGGCGGCATGGAGAGCATGAGCCAGGCGCCCCACGTGATGCACCTGCGGTCCGGCACCAAGATGGGTGACGCCGCCATGGTGGACACCATGCTGCGGGACGGGCTGCTCGACGCCTTCCACGGCTACCACATGGGCCAGACGGCGGAGAACGTGGCCGAGAAGTGGCAGATCACCCGTGAGGAGCAGGACGCCTTCGCCGCCGCCTCGCAGCAGAAGGCCGAGGCCGCCCAGAAGGCCGGCAGGTTCAAGGATGAGATCGCGGCGGTGACCATCGCCGGCCGCAAGGGTGACGTGATCGTCGACACGGACGAATACCCGAAGCACGGCACCACGGCCGAGGCCCTGGCCAAGCTGCGCCCCGCCTTCAAGAAGGACGGCACGGTGACCGCCGGCAACGCGTCGGGCATCAATGACGGCGCCGCCGCCCTGGTGCTGATGTCTGCCGACAGCGCCGCAAAGCGCGGCGTCCAGCCGCTGGCGCGCATCGTGTCCTGGGCCACGGCGGGCGTGGACCCGGCGGTCATGGGCTCCGGCCCGATCCCGGCCAGCCGTGAGGCCCTGCGCAAGGCCGGCTGGAAGATCGACGAGCTGGACCTGATCGAGGCCAACGAAGCCTTCGCCGCCCAGGCCATGGCCGTGAACAAGGACCTGGGCTGGGACCCGGCCAAGGTGAACGTCAATGGCGGCGCCATCGCCCTGGGCCACCCCATCGGCGCTTCCGGCGCCCGGGTGCTGGTGACCCTGCTGCATGAGATGCAGAGGCGCGACGCCAAGAAGGGCCTGGCCACGCTGTGCATCGGCGGCGGCATGGGCGTGGCGCTCTGCGTCCAGCGCGACTGACCTGACACGGCCCCCCGCCCCGGCCGGCGTGCCGGGGCGGGGGCCGGAATTCCCGGGGGCGGCAGGGCGGGGAGCCCTCCCCCATCCCGGGGCTAGCCTCGGCACCCGACCCGACCTTATCCTGAGCGGACGGGACGGCGGGCGCAACCGACGGCCGTAAGAGACCATCAACGGGGGAAAACTATGGCACGAGTGGCATTGGTGACCGGCGGCACCCGCGGCATCGGCGAGGCGATCAGCCTGGCCCTGAAGGACGCGGGCTACACGGTCGCCGCGAACTATGGCGGCAACGACAAGGCGGCACAGGAGTTCACCGAGCGGACGGGCATCAAGGCCTACAAGTTCGACGTGTCGGACTTCAGCGCCGTCCAGGAAGCCGTCAAGAAGATCGAGGCGGAGCTGGGCCCCGTGGACGTGCTGGTGAACAACGCCGGCATCACCAAGGACGGCACCATGCACCGCATGACGTTCGAGCAGTGGAACGCCGTCATCCAGACGAACCTGACCAGCTGCTTCAACACCTGCCGCGCCGTGATCGACGGCATGCGGGAGCGGAACTTCGGCCGCATCGTCAACATCGGATCGGTGAACGGCCAGGCCGGCCAGTACGGCCAGGTGAACTATGCCGCCGCCAAGTCCGGCATCCACGGCTTCACCAAGGCCCTGGCGCAGGAAGGTGCCGCCAAGGGCATCACCGTGAACGCCATCGCCCCCGGCTATATCAACACCGACATGGTCCGCGCCGTGCCGCCGAACGTGCTGGAGAAGATCGTCGCCAAGATCCCGGTCGGACGGCTGGGCGAGGCGGAGGAGATCGCCCGCGGCGTGCTGTTCCTGGTGGCGGACAATGCCGGTTTCATCACCGGCTCCACCCTGTCCATCAACGGCGGCCAGCACATGTACTGATCCCCGCCGGGGTCAGCGCGACGGACGGCCCCCGGGGAAACCCGGGGGCCGTTCGCGTTTTGGTTTATCGATGGCCCAAGGGGCATTGACTTAGAGTGGCTACTACCCCCAAATTTCATATGCCCAATGAAAACAGGGGGAGAAAATGACCAACACCGACAAAACGTCCTGGTCATGCAGTGCTACGGCCGGCAGCGATGGGGCAGCGCCGACTGCCAGCCTGACGATGGCGCTGAACGGCGCCACGGCAGCGCCCACGGTCCTGAAGGGCCTCTGCTACTCGCCGTGCCCGATCAACGCCGCGAACAGCAGCGCGCCCAACCTGGGCGACTGGTTCTGGGACAGCTATACCGCGAATGGCTGGACCATCAACGATTGGGCCGGGGTCTGGCAGAACGACCTGCCGAAGATCCGCGCGCTGGGGGTGAACGCCATCCGCGTCTATTCCATGCTGTCGCGCCAGCTCAACCCCGACGGGACCTACCCCGCCCCGCCCTATGGCCACGAGTTCCAACACACGGCCTTCCTGGACGCCTGTTGGAACGGCGGCCAGGACCCGCTCTATGTCCTGGTCGGGATCCCGCTGCCCCAGGCCATGTTCTGGAAATCCGTCCATGACCAGACGCCCGCGTCGCAGATCACCTTCTGGGAGTCCGTCCTGGCGGAGACGGTGGCCCAGGTGGCCGGCCACCCGGCGGTGATGGGCTTCATCATCCAGAACGAGTGGGATTCCGGCGTCGTCACCTATGGTTCGGACACGACCGCCGTCACCTTCTGGTGGGACCAGGTGGAGGCCATGGCCCAAGCGGCCAAGGCGGCCCTGGGCACGAACCAGAAGCTGGTCGGCATGGCGGTGCATGACGACCCGAACATCTGCGGCCAGGCCGCGACCTACATGGCCGGCTGCACCTCCATGGATTTCTGGGGGGTGAACAGCTACCAGCAGGTCAACTTCGACCCGGTCTTCGGGGCGATCCCGAACATCGGCCCCGGTTATGCCGGCCTGACCGGGGCGGCCCTGAAGCCGGTCATCTTGACCGAATGGGGCGTGCCGGCGACCGGCCACAAGGTGGCGGACGATCCGTCCACCATCTATGCCGATTCCGCCACGGAGGCCAAGGCGGCGACCAACATCACCAACGTCATCCCGGAAGCGTCCCCGTCGGCCCAGCCCTTGTGCCTGGGCCTGTTCTATTTCGAGTATTGCGACGAATGGTGGAACCAGGCCGGGTCGCCCAACATTTACACCTGGTATGGCGGCCCAGCCGCGCCGGGATTCCCCAACGGCTTCTGGGACCAGGACGGGTTCGGTCTGTATGCCGTCGGCCGGGGCTTCCTGTCCTACCCGAACCCGACGAACTATCCGCTTCCCAACGACGCCCCCACCTGGACGGTGGACCCGACAAGCATGACCCAGGGCCCGGTGGTGCCGCTGGACCGGCGGATGGCCCGGACGCCCACCATCGACGCGCTGACCACCGCCTTCGCCAGCTTCGGTAGCTGACAAGCGGGCAACCCGCCGTGCCGACGGGGTGGCATCCCGTCGGCACGGCACCAGCGCGGCGGGATCAGACGCCCCGCACCCCCAACCCCCGCATCCTGCCCAGGATCGCTGCGCGCTTTGCCTCCGTCAGGCCCTCCACCATGCCCACCAGCGTGTCGCGGATGGGGCTGATGCCGACGAAGCCCAGGATGCTGCGCTTCAGGCAGCGCAGGGAATGGGCGCCGAACCACCAGCGATAGGCCAGGGCCGGCATGCCCATGGTGATGACCACCCGAGCCGACTTGCCCTTCATCCGGCTTTTCCAGGCGGTGGGGCTGCTGCGTTCCATGGCGAAGCCGGGGCGCAGCACCTGTTCCAGGAAGCCCTTCAGCACTGCCGGCATGCAGCCCAGCCAGAGCGGGTAGAGGATGACGAAATGGTCGGCCCAGAGCAGGTCCGGCTGGACCGCGGCGACGGATGGCGGCGGCAGGCCCGCGTCCCATTCGGCCTTGGACCGGACCAGGGGGAAATCCAACCCGGCGACATCCACCCGCCGCACCTCATGCCCGCCGGCCCGCGCCCCTGCCGCATAGGCATCCGCCAGGGCATGGCAGAGATGGCCGCCCGCCGGGTCCGGATGCCCCTGGATGATGAGGATCTGGGTCATGGCCCCTTCCTCCCTCTGTTCCTTCACTCTCCCAGCATATCCCGGATCTGGCCGCCCCGCCTTGACCGGGGTCAAGGAGGGGTTAATGTCGCGGCACCGTGACGGGAGCCCCGAGCCATGACCAACCCCACCCATCCCCGCGTCGGCGTCGGCTGCATCGTCTGGAAGGGGGATCGGGTGCTGCTGGTGCGGCGGGGCAAGCCGCCGGGCTATGGCGAGTGGTCCCTGCCCGGCGGCAGCCAGGAGCTGGGGGAGACCCTGTTCCAGGCCGCGGCGCGGGAGGTGTTGGAGGAAACGGGGGTGACCGCCACGCCCACCAGCGTGCTGACCGCCGTGGACAACATCGTGCCGGGCCCGGACGGGGGCATCCTGTTCCACTACACCATCGTGGACGTGGTGGCGGATTGGGCGGCGGGGGAGCCGCAGGCCGCCGACGACGTACTGGACGCCCGCTGGGCCACCCTGGCGGAGGCGGAGGCCCTGGTGGCCTGGGAGCCGCTGCGCGTGGTGCTGCGCATGGCCGCCCAAGCCCGGGGCCTGTTGGGCTGACGGGCGGCCCCCGGGCAACTTTCCCGGCCCGGGACGGTTTCCAGGGCATGGGAACTTACCTGACCGACAATCCCCTGACCCGGGCCGACCTGCGGGCCGCCCGCGCCATCCACCCCCACCGCCACCACGGATTCTTGCAGGCCGCCGCCGACTGGAGCGAGCTGACGGACCAGGAGCCGCTGTTCGCCGGGGCGGCGGGCCTGATGGCCCTGGCCTGGGCCAGCGGCTACCGGGCGGAGGCACGAAAGCTGGCCCATGTGCTGGGCGCCCTGGCGGCGGCCACCCTGTTGAAGGACGGGATGAAACGGTCGGTGGCCCGGTCACGGCCGGTGCTGCTGCACGACAAGGGCATCCACCGGGTGCGCCTGCGCGGGAAGAAGGACAAGAGCTGGCACTCCCTCCCCTCCGGCCACGCCGCCGGGGCGGCAGCGGTGGCCGCGGCCGTCGCCCGTGCCTGGCCCGCGGCGGCCCTGCCCGCCTACCTGGCCGCGGGCCTGCTGTCGGCGGCGCGCATGCCCACGGGGCTGCATTACCCCAGCGACGTGGCCGCCGGGGTGGCGGTGGGGCTGGTGGCGGAAGGGATCGTGCAGCGGCTGTGGCCCGCCAGCCCCTGAGTGGGCCGGGTCAGCGCTCCACCAACGACACCAGCAGCACGTCCAGCACCACGTCGCCCAGGGCGGCGCGGGCGGCGTCCAGGATGCGCTGCTTGAGGGCCTTGGCGTCTTCCGCCGTGATCCGGCCCTCGCCCACCGGCTGCTCCCAGCTTTCGGCGATGACCTTGCCGACGATGCGGGGCTGCTGGCTGCGGGCCAGGTCGCGCTGGGTGGGGTCCTGCAACACGATGTCCGCCTGGACCCGGGCCATGGCATAGGGGCCGCGGCTGGGGATGGGGATCATGAAGGGTTCCATCCGCAGGACGTTGTCCGGCGGGCGGGTGGGCTTCTTGCCGCCGGCCATGGCGGGGCCGGTCAGCAGCAGGGCCGCCAGCAGCAGGAGCAGCAGGGTGCGCGGCATGGGGCGGGCTCAGCCCCCCGCCCGCTTGGCATTGAGCTGCCGCCAGCGCCACAGGGCGATGCCGCCGAACATCAGGGCGAAGAACAGCACCCCGTGCAGGGCCAGCAGCACCGTCATGGCCACCAGGCAGGCGACGGTGGTGATCTCCCACAACTGGCCCTGGCCGGAGCGCACCAGCATCAGCCCGGCGGCCATGCTGGTGCCCAGGCCCAGCAGAAGGGCCAGGACAACGGCCTGCCCCTGCGATTCCGGCGGCAGGTCGCCAGCCCGCAGCAGGGTGGCGGCCAGCACCGCGTCGCCCAGGATCTTCAGGGCCACGGGGCTGAGGGGGAAGGGCCGGGATTCGGGATGGCTGTTCAGGCTCATGGCGTGTCGTCAAGGCCGTCGCTGTCGGGCCGGGGACCGGCCGGATCCCGGATATGGCCCCGCGCATCTGCCGGGTCAACCGCAGGGGCGCCCGTTAACCGGCCAGCAAGCCGACAGGGGCGATTATGGCGCACCCCTCCCCAGCCGGTCGAACGCCCCGATGGCCCCCCTGCCCTTCCGTCCCGCCGCCCTTGCCGCCTGCCTTGCCACCGCGCTGCTGCTGGGGCCGCCCCGGCCCGGTCGGCCCCGCCCCAGGCGCCGGAGGCGGCGGAGAAGCCCGGCCCCGACTGGAGCGCCGTCTGCCCCCGCAAGGGCCCGGACGGGTTCTGCACCATCACCGCCACGCCCGCCTATGGCGACAACCGCGGCGGGCGGGAGCGGGTGACCGTCAGCCTGCGCCGCGACGCCCAGTGCACCAGCCTGCATGTGGGCTTCGATCGGGCCATCGACCTGTCCCGGCCGGTGCTGATGCGGGTGGATGACGGGCCGGTGCAGGCCTTCTACACGCCCAAGCAGCTCAACGACCTGGCCGACGCGGTGGATGCCGGCCAACGCGCCAACCTCGGCGAGCCGGGCTTCGCCGCCTTCCTGACGGAGATCGCAGCCGGCCAGGTGGCGGCCGGGGAGCCGGCGGCGGCGGAGATGCTGGCCCGCTTCGCCCGCATCAAGGAAAGCCGCCGCCTGGGCGTGGCCTGCGAGGCCATGGCGCGGCTGCTGCCCCAGCTCCGCGCCGGGTCGTTGCTGCGCCTGTCCTTCCATGTGGTGACGCCGTCGGAGCCCGAGCCCTATCACTGGCCGGCCCTGGGGCGGCGGGAGGTGGTGGTACCCCTGCAATCCCTCGCGCCCATCCTGGATTCGTTGCCGCCAACCCATTAACTCTAGTGTTTGAGGACCCGAGACAGACCGCCCACGGACCCGATTGCCGTTGCTCCGATTCCGCCCCCGCCCGGCCGCCAGGCCCGCCGCCCCGCGCCAGGCCCGGGTACCGGCGGGACAGCGCCTGTATGTCGTCGGCGACATCCACGGACGCGTGGACCTGGCCGCGCAGATGCTGGACAGCATCCGCGCCGATGCCGCCACGGCGCCGCCCGGGCTGCACCACACGCTGGTCTTCCTGGGCGACTATGTGGACCGGGGGCCGGACAGCCGGGGCGTGCTGGACCTGCTGGCCGGCCACCCGCCCCCGGGCTTCGGTGCCATCTTCCTGAAGGGCAACCATGAGGAGGCCATGCTGGCCTTCCTGGCGGACCCGGCGGTGGGCAATGACTGGCTGCGCTTCGGCGGGCAGACGACCCTGGCGAGCTATGAGGTCTACCGCCACCCGTCCTTGAGCCATGACGAGTGGCTGGAGGTGGCGCGGGATGCCCTGGCGGCGCAGTTGCCCCCCCTGCACCTGGCCTTCCTGCGCGCCCTGCGCGGCCGGCTGAAGGTGGGCGACTATGTCTTCGCCCATGCCGGCATCCGCCCGGGCGTGCCCCTGGACCGGCAGGAGGAGCAGGACCTGCTGTGGATCCGGGAGCCGTTCCTGTCCAGCACCGCCGACCATGGCGCGGTGGTCGTCCACGGGCACACGATCACCGAGGCGCCGGACATCCGCCACAACCGAATCGGCATCGACACCGGCGCCTATGCCACCGGCCGCCTGACCTGCCTGGTGCTGGAAGGGGCGGAGCGCCGGTTCCTCTGCACCGGCGATGCCCCGGCCAAGCCACAGACCTAGGCGGAAGACAACCCCGGGCCGCACGGATGGGCAGGGCGACGCGATGTCGCGTGCACCGAAAGCACGGCTTTCCAACCCTGCCGGGACCATGGCTTAATCTGCGGCGGTGCCCGGGGGCCGTCCCGGCCCGCCCGCCCTTCGTTGCCCAACATCCCGAGGACAGACCCCCGTGCGCAACCTGCTGCGCAACCTGATCGGTGCCGCCCCGGCGGAAACGCTTGCCGAGACCGAGGCGGCCCTGGAAGCGGCGCGCCGGCAGGGGGACGCCGACCGCCAGGCATTGCAGGCGGCACGGGCGGAGGCCGCCAGCCTGCGGGCCGCCCTGGCCGCGGCGGAAGCCAAGGCGCGGGACCTGCCGCCGCCGCCCGCCACGCCCGACCCGGCGGGGCAACAGACCTTCCGGCTGCTGGCAGCCGCCAGCCACGATCTGCGCCAGCCCTTCCAGGCCATGCGGCTGTTCCTGCACCTGCTGGAAGGCCGGCTGTCCGCGCCGAAGGACCTGGAACTCGCCCAGCGGCTGGAAGAGGCACTGGAGGCCGGCGCGGGGCAGGTCAACGCGCTGCTGGACCTGGCGACGCTGGAAGCCGGCACGGCCAAGGTCTCGCTCGGCGCCGTCCCCCTGGGCCCCCTGCTGTCCCGGCTGGTGGAGGAGTTCACGCCCCAGGCCGCGGCCAAGGGCATCACCCTGCGGCTGGTGGCGACCAGGGCCGCCGTGCGCAGTGACCCGGTGCTGCTGGAAAAGATGTTGCGCCCGCTGCTGGACAACGCCATCCGCTTCGGCACCGGGGACAAGGTGCTGGTGGGTGCGCGGCGGCGCGGGGCCGTGGTGGAGGCGCAGGTCCTGGACCAGGGGCCGGGCATCCCGGCGGAGCGGCAGGACGCCGTCTTCCAGCCCTTCATCCGCGGGGATGACCGGGGCAAGGACCGCAAGGGCGGCCTGGGCCTGGGGCTTGCCATCGTCCGTCGCACGGGCGACCTGCTGGGCCATGCCACCGGTGTGCGCACCGTGCCCGGGCGGGGGGCCTGTTTCTTCGTGGGGTTGGCGCTGGACGGCGTGGTGCCCGCGGCAGGTCCGGAACCTGCCGCCCCGAGCCCGCGACCGGGGATGCCCGCCTGCTGGTGGCCCTGGCGGAGGATGACCGGCTGCAACTGGCCGCCCTGGAATCCATGGTGGGGGGCTGGGGCTGCGATGCGGCCCTGGGCGGCGGCACGGCGGAGTTGCTGGAGAGTCTGGGCGACCGGGCGCCGGGCCTGGTGGTGACCGACTACCGCCTGTCCAAGGGGCTGACCGGCCCCCAACTGGTGGCCGCCCTGCGCCACCGGTACGGCACCGCCCTGCCCGCCCTGATGCTGACCGGCGACACCCACCCGGACACGCTGGCCCTGGCCAAGGCCGCCAACATCACCGTGGTGCACAAGCCGGTCCACCCCGCCCGCCTGCGCCGGGCCATCGAGCAGGCGACGGGGCGGGTTTTGGCGGAGGGGTGAGATTTCCCGGGGAGTGCCAGGGAACATTCGCGGACACGCACCAGGCGCGCACGAACATTCACAAGAGAATTGATGTGGCTTCGCCGCAGGCAGCCTTCTTCTTGTGCGTGTCCGTGCGTGCTTACGGCCCCGCGCCCTAGACCACGGCCGTCAGTCCCGGAAGTTCACGTACTGCAGCGGCTGCTCGATCTTCAGGCCCTTCACAAGGGCGATGGCCTCTTGCAGGTCGTCGCGCTTCTTGCCGGTGATGCGCAGCTCGTCGCCCTGGATGGCGGCCTGGACCTTCATCTTGTTGTCCTTGATGGCCTTGACGATCTTCTTGGCCAGTTCCTGCTCGATGCCCTGCTTGACCTTGATCACCTGGCGCAGGGTGCCGCCGGCCGCGTTCTCCGCCTTGCCCCAGTCCAGGGCGCCGGGGTCCAGCTTGCGGCGGACGAAATAGGCCTTCAGCATCTCGGTCAGCTGGGCCAGCTTGGTGTGGTCCTCGGTCTGGATCAGGATCTCCCCCTCCTTCTCCTTGTGCTCCATGGTGCTCTTGGAGCCCTTGAAGTCGAAGCGGTTCTCCACTTCCCGCATCACGCCCAGAACGGCGTTGGTGACCTCGGCGGTGTCGGTCTTGGAGACGATGTCGAAGGACGGCATGGCTTTCTTGTTCGGCTTCCGGTTCGGGGGACGGGGACGGATGATAGCACCCCGCCAAGCGGGCGGGGACAGGAAAGGCGGCAGCCGACGGTTGACGGCAGGCCAACCCTCCCCACCTAAGGCAAAAGATCGGGGCAAAAGGGGGAGACGATGCCGTTCCTGGACCGTGACAGCTTCATCCGGATGCTGGAGACGCTGGGCGACCCGGACGACGCCACCGCCCTGGCGGCGGCACGCACCATCCATGCCCGCCTGGAAGAGGCCGGGGTGGGCTGGGACAGCCTGTTGGTCCCGCCGCCCGGCGCGGCCCCGGCCACCGGCCTGGACGGGGACGAGCCGGAGGAACGCTCCCCCCACCCCGCCGCCTTCAGCGCGGGGGAGGAGCAGGACGCCGCCCTGATCGACCGGCTGCTGGACATGCCCCTGTCCGACGACACGCGGCAGGAGCTGCGCGACCTGCGCGCCGACCTGACCGCCGGGGAGTTCACGGCGGAGGACAGCCGCTACGTCCGCGCCCTGGCGCAGCGGCTGATGTCGAAGTAGGTCGGATTAGGCGCGTCAGCGCCGTAATCCGAGGCCCCGGCTGTCGGATTACGCTTCGCTAATCCGACCTACGAAATCCACGGCGCCACGAAACGGCGGATGTCGGCGTTCAGCGCCTCCAGCGAGGGCTCGTGCACATACATCATGTGCCCGGCCTCGTAATAGGTCATCTCCACCCGGTCGGCGGGGATGTCGTTGGTGGCGAGCGTGTTCTCCACCGCGAAGAAGGGTGTCGCCAGGTCATAGATGCCGTTGGCGACCAGCACCCGCAGCCCCGGCTGTTCCCGCAGCATGCGGGCCAGGGTGGGGGCCACGTTGGGGGCGGTGGGCCAATTGAAGGTGCCGGGCGGGCGCTTGCCCAGCCAATCCCACTTCTCCAAGGCCTCCCGCCGGATGACGTGGTAGGTCTGGTCCATCTCCACCTTCAGGGTGCGGGTCAGGTGGTCCATCACCGCGGCCACATAGGCCCCGTCGATGGCATAGGCGGAGGCGTCGTTCTCCGGCTCCGCGCCCACGTCGTCCAGGTCGCGTCCGGTGTAGCGGGTGTCGAACCGGCCGAAGGTCAGGCCGCGGTCCCGCAGCATCTCCTTGCGCACCCGCGCGGGCTCCAGCCGCAGCCGCACCCGCTCCAGGTATTCCGGCGACAGGCCGGTGTAGCGGGCCAAGTCCTGGGCCACCTGCCTGCGCCTCTTCACCGGCAGGCGCTGGCCCATCAGCAAGGCGGTGGCATAGTCGGTCAGCGCGAAATCCCGCACCCGGCGCAGGAAGGAAGCGGCATCCCGCGGGGCCGGCTTGATCTTGCCATGGTAGAGGGCGGTGGCCGCGTAGGTGGGCAGGAAGGCCACTTCCGGCAGCACGTTGCCCCTGTTGAAGCGGGCGGTGTGGAAATCCAGGATGGTGGAGACCAGCAGCAGGCCGTTCAGCGTCACGCCGCGGAAATTGCCGTTCACTTTGTCCGCCACGATGACGGCGCGGGTGGTGCCATAGCTCTCCCCGCCCACATATTTCGGGGAGGCCCAGCGGCGGTGCTTGGTCAGCCAGTCCCGGATGAACTGGGCCACGGACTCGCCGTCCTGGTCCATGCCCCAGAAATCCTCCTCCTTCCCCTCGCCCACGGCGCGGCTGTAGCCGGTGCCCACCGGGTCGATGAAGACCAGGTCGGTGACGTCCAGGGGCAGAGCGGGTTGTCCACCACGGCATAGGGCGGGGCGCCGGCGGAGGTGGCGTCGCTGGGCACGGCCACCCGCTTCGGCCCCATGTTGCCCATGTGCAGCCACAGGCTGGCGGACCCGGGGCCGCCGTTGAACAGGAAGGTGACGGGCCGGCGGGCCGGGTCGTCCACCCCGTCCATCAGGTAGGCGACGGAGAAGATGGCGGCGCGGGGCTTGCCCTTCTCGTCCAGCAGGTGCTGCTCCCCGGCGACGGCGCGGTAATCCACCTCCGTCCCGTTGAACACGCCGGTGTGCTGGGTCTCGAACAGCCGCGGGGGCGGAACCGGCTCCGGCTTGCTTGCGGGGTCGGGGGTGCGGGTCTCAGTCTCGGCCATGGTCCTGGGGGCTCCCTGCCGGGCGGTCTCCGCCGCCCCATCGTCGGTTGGCGCGAAAGTGACAGGGGCGGGATGCACGCGTCAATGGCGAGGTGACGTAAGCGTAAGGTTAGGTGCCGTCAGCATGGGTGCGCACACGCCCTGCCGGGGCCGCAGCATCGTCAATTCCCGGCATTTCCAGTCCCGCCCCAGAGCGTCGGGCCGTGCCGTAGGCCGCCCTGTGGCAGAGGCACGGGCACGGGAAACCTTAATACCCCTATTGCCTTATCTCGGAAGTGGTATTATCAATTTCAGCACGGCTAAATGCTTAAGTGGGGGACGATATGGCCAAAACCGTTATGATGAAACACGCTGGTAGCGGCATCATTAAGCGTGGTTTCTATGGTTTCTCCTGGACGACTTTCTTTTTCGGGTTCTTTCCGGCTCTTTTTCGCGGAGATTTCCTGACATTCATCGGGGCGTTCGTCATCATCGTTATTCTTGGGGCCCTGACGTTTGGCATTGGGTCCTTCATTGCCATGATCGTCTGGGCATTCCTCTACAATAGCTATTACACCAAGCGGCTGCTGGAGAAGGGATACGTCTTCGCCGATTCTGAAGGTGTCGTCGCGGAAGCAAAGCAACAGCTGGGTGTGGTCTGAACCGATCCCGGCAGGGGATCGGCAATTTGGCGGGGCGGCCGGGAATTCCTGGCCGCCCCTTGCTTTTCCCGCGGCGGAACCCCCTGCCCCGGCCACGGTTGGGGTGGCGCACAGGCCCGCGACCGGGCCGGCCACAGGGAGAACACCCATGCAGATCCGTGAAATCATGACCAAGGACGTGGAACTGGTGTCGCCCAACACCACGCTCCAGGAGGCCGCGCGGAAGATGCGCGACGCGGACACCGGGTTCCTCCCGGTGGGTGAGAACGACAAGCTGGTTGGCACGGTGACCGACCGCGACATCACCGTGCGCTGCGTGGCCGAGGGCGCCAACCCCGCGGAGGCCAAGGTCAGCGACGCCATGACCGACAACCTTGTCTATGTCTTCGAGGACCAGGACACGGCCGAGGCCGCCCAGGTCATGGCCGAGAAGGCGGTGAAGCGCCTGCCGGTGCTGAGCCGGGACAAGCGCCTGGTAGGCGTCGTCAGCCTGGGCGACGTGGCCTCCAAATCCGACGACGAGGACGTGGCCGGCGCCGCCCAGAGCGACATCAGCCAAGCGCCGAGCAACTCGTGAGGGGTGCCGTAGGTCGGAGTAGAGCGTGTTTACGCAGACCGTAAACACGCTCCGGCGGCGACTGCCGCCGCGCCCGCCCATGCGGGCGTACAAGCCGCGGATGCGGCGCCGGCGTGTGAGGAACACGAAAGGCTAGACCCGTTTCCGGTCAACGGAAAACGGGTCTAGCGGCCCCGGCCGCGTAATCCGACGGCCATGCGGCCGCCGGTGTCGGATTACGGCGCCGCACGGCGCCTAATCCGACCTACGACATCATTGGAACGCCGCCTCGTCAAAGCTGCGCAGTTTGCGGGAGTGCAGCTTCTCCAGGCCGTAGTCGCGCATGATCTCCATGGCCAGCATGCCGATGGCCAGGTGCTGGTCCACCCGTTCCCGGTAGAAGGCGTTGGCCATGCCGGGCAGCTTGATCTCCCCGTGCAGGGGCTTGTCGGAGACGCAGAGCAGCGTGCCGTAGGGCACCCGGAAGCGGAAGCCGTTGGCCGCCACCGTGGCGGATTCCATGTCCAGGGCGATGGCGCGGGACTGGCTGAAGCGGCGTTCCGGCTCGCGGTAGTCGCGCAGTTCCCAGTTGCGGTTGTCGATGGTGGCCACCGTGCCGGTGCGCATCAGGCTCTTCAGGGCGTAGCCCTCCAAGCCCGTCACCCGCTCCACCGCCTTCTCCAGGGCCACCTGCACCTCCGCCAGGGCGGGGACGGGGACCCAGGTGGGCAGGTCGGCGTCCAGCACCTTGTCCTCCCGCACATAGCCGTGGGCCAGCACATAGTCGCCCAGCCGCTGCGTGTCGCGCAGGCCGGCGCAGTGGCCCAGCATCAGCCAGACATGGGGCCGCAGCACGGCGATGTGGTCGCTGATGGTCTTGGCGTTGGACGGGCCCACGCCGATGTTGACGATGGTGATGCCGTTCCCGTCCTTGCGCTTCAGGTGGTAGGCGGGCATCTGCGGCAGGCGCGCCACCTTCGCCCCTTCCGGGGCGCGGCCGGGGTGCAGGGCCTGGTTCCAGGTGATGTGGTCGCCCGGCTCGATGAAGGCCTCATACTGGTCGCGATAGGCCTGGACCGCCGGGTCGTCGCTGGGCTGCATGATCTCCAGCCCCTTGCGCACGAACTCGTCGATGTAGAACTGGTAATTGGTGAACAGGACGTAGTTCTGGAAATGGTCCGGCTTGGTCGCGCAATAGTGCTTCAGCCGGTGCAGGCTGTAATCCACCCGCGGGGCGGTGAACAGGGCCAGCGGGGACGGTTCCCCCTGCATCAGCTGGAAGGTGCCGTTGACGATGCTGTCGTCCATCAGCGCCAGGTCGGGCAGGTCGAACACCTCCCGCATTTGGTACAGCCGCTCCGGCGTCAGGTCCCCCTCCACATGCATGCCCTCGGGATAGGCGAACTGGATGGGGATGGGGGTGCGGCTGGTGCCCACCTCGATGGCGACGCCGTGGTTCTTCACCAACAGGCGGAGCTGTTCCCGGTAATAATGGTCGAACAGGTCCGGCCGGGTCACGGTGGTGCGGTAGGTGCCGGGGCCGGCCACGAAGCCGAAAGCCAGCCGACCGTCGACGCGGGGTTCCGTATCCACCCGGATTTGTACGAAGGGGTAGCAGGCGCGGACCCTGCCATGGATCGCCTCGCCCTTGGCGAAGGCCTGGAACCGGTCGCGCAGGTACTGGGTGGCGGTCTGGTAAAGGGACAGGACGCGCTGGTAAGCGCCCTCCGCGTCGGCGAAGGCTTCCACCGGTTCGGTATCGGTCGTCAATGTCGGGATCATGCAAGCTCCTACGAGTTTGCACGCCTATATGCCTGCATCACCGCCCGTCTGGGAAGCACCGATATGTTGAAGCTTTCCTGACGATATGTTGAAGGTGGGAGAGCTTTTCATGTTCCTCAGGCACCGGCGCAGGCTCCGCCTGCTTGGCTTACGCGGGCATGGGCCCGCGCGGCGGCGGTCGCCGCCGTGGCGGCTTCATGGAGAAGCCGCCATGGGGCCGGTCAGCGGGCCGCCTCGGCCACCTTTGCCGTCTCCGGTACCTTCCACATCTTGGTGATCAGGCAGGGCCGCCCCTCGACGAAGACCCGGTCGCCCGGGCAGACGGACCCGGCGGTGGATTGCAGGCCGATGGCGAGGCCGTCGGTCAGCCTCGCCTGGCAGAAGCCGCCGAAGCGCAGCAGGTAGCGCCCCTCGTTCGTCTGGAGGATCAGGTTTTCCTCATCCACCGGGTGAAGTTGTAGACGGGCGTCGCCCAGGCGCAGGCATCGTCCTTGCCGGTCTTTTCCGCCGAGGCCACCACGGCCTGGAGTTCGGCCTTGCGGGCCGCCTTCTGTTCCGGGCTGGCGCAGGCGGCCAGGGCCAGGGGGAGCAGCAGGAGGGCGAGGGTCGGGCGCATGGGCATCACTCCGCGGGCGGGCCATCCGCCTATGGAAGTGGCGACGGGGCCGGCTTTATTCCAGCCCCACCAGGGCCCGGGCAAAGGCCTTCGCCTCGAAGGGACGCAAATCATAGACGCCCTCGCCCACGCCGATGAAGTGGACGGGCAGCTTGAACTTCTCCGCCAGGGCGACCAGCACGCCGCCGCGGGCGCTGCCGTCCAGCTTGGTCAGGACCAGGCCGTTGATGGCGACCATGTCCTTGAACACCTCCACCTGGGAATGGGCGTTCTGGCCGGTGGTGGCGTCCAGGGTCAGCAGGGTGGTGTGGGGGGCGTCCGGGTCCAGCTTCTTGATGACGCGGACCACCTTGCGCAGCTCGTCCATCAGGCCGGCCTTGTTCTGCAAGCGGCCGGCCGTGTCGATCAGCAGCACGTCCGCCCCGGCAGCCTTGGCCTGCTGGAAGGCGTCGAACGCCAGACCGGCCGCGTCGGCGCCCGTGTCCCGGGCCACCACGGGGCAGCCGGTGCGCTCCCCCCAGATCTTCAGCTGGCTGACGGCCGCGGCGCGGAACGTGTCGCCCGCGGCCATCCACACGGTCTTGCCCTCGGCACGGAGCTGGCGGGCCAGCTTGCCGATGGTGGTGGTCTTGCCGGTGCCATTGACCCCCACCACCAGCACCACATGGGGCTTGCGGGCGGGATCAATGGTGAGGGGCTTCGCCACCGGCTCCACGATCTTCTGCACCTCCCCCGCCAGGTACTCGCGCACCTCCTGGGGGGAGACCTCCTTGCCGAAACGGGTCTTGGCGAGGCCGGCGGTCAGCCGCGCCGCGGTGGTGGGGCCAAGGTCGGCCCGGATCAGCAGCTCCTCCAGCTCCTCCAGCGCCTCATCGTCCAGCTTCTTCTTGGTGAAGATGCCGGTGATCCCCTCCGTCAGGCGGGAGGTGGACTTGGACAGGCCATCCTTCAGCCGGGAGAACCAGCTCTTCTTCTCCGGCTTGTCCTCCAGCTCGGGGATGGCATCGGCCTCAAGGGCGGCCGGGAGGGGGGAAACTTGCTCCGGCTCCGCGGCGAAGCCGGCCTGTTCGGGGGTGACTTCGGGAGTGGGCTCTCCATCCTCCTCCCTGTCATCCCGGCGCAAGCCGGGAGCCAGGGTCAGGGGATCGACGTCGGGGTCAACGTCGGCCGGGGCAGGCGGAGGGGTCGGTGCCTGGGGCTCCTGGGTCCCCGCTTCCGCGGGGATGACGGTGGAAGGGGGGATGGCGGAATCACTGTCCGACACCGTCTCCGGCACCGCCGCGGGGGTCGCGTCCGGCACCACCTCCGGCGCCTTCGCCTCCTCCGTCTTGGCGGGCTCGGCGGGCTTCTTCTTGCGGAACCAGTCGAACATCAGTCCAGCACCGTGGCGGTCAGGGTGTCGCCCGAAATCCCGCCAGCCTGGCGCGGACGATGGCGCCGGGCTCGCCCGGGCGGTCCAGGGTGACCTGGGCGAAGGTGGGGGTGCGGCCCAGGGTGGGCTTTTCCAACAGGATGTCGGCGGTGGTGCCCACCAGCCCTTCCAGGTGGCGGCGCACCTGCACCTCGCCCAGGGCACGCAGGCGGGCGGCGCGCTCCTTGCGGACGGGGCCGGGGACCTGGGGCATCTTGGCGGCGGGGGTTCCGGGGCGCGGGCTGTAGGGGAAGACGTGCAGCCAGGTCAGGCCGCATTCCTCCACGCTGCACAGCGTGTTCTGGAACATCTCCTCCGTCTCCGTCGGGAAGCCGGCGATGATGTCGGCGCCGAACACCATGTCGGGGCGCAGGGCCCGGGCCTTCTCGCAGAAGGATATCGCGTCGGCGCGGCTGTGGCGGCGCTTCATGCGCTTCAGGGTCAAATCGTCCCCGGCCTGGAGCGACAAATGCAGGTGCGGCATCAGCCGCGGCTCCTCCGCCACCAAGCGCCAGAGGTCGTCGTCCATCTCCACCGCGTCCAGGGAGGACAGGCGCAGGCGCGGCAACTCCGGCACGGCCGCCAGCAGGCGGCGCACCATCTGGCCCAGGGTCGGCTGGCCCGGCAGGTCGGGGCCGTAGCTGGTGACGTCCACCCCGGTCAGCACCACCTCATTGTAGCCGGCGGCCACCAGGGCGCGGACCTGGGCCACCACCTCCCCCATGGGCACGGACCGCGAATTGCCGCGGCCGAAGGGGATGATGCAGAAGGTGCAGCGGTGGTCGCAGCCGTTCTGCACCTGGACGAAGGCGCGGGCGCGGCCCTCCATGCCCTGGATCAGGTGGCCCGCCGTCTCCCGCACCGACATGATGTCGTTGACGCGCACCCGCTCCGTCGCCCCGGCGCCCAAATCGGCCCAGGGCTGGGCGGTCAGCTTGGCGTCGTTGCCCAACACATGGTCCACCTCCGCCATGCCGGCGAACCCGTCCGGGTTAACCTGGGCGGCGCAGCCGGTGACGACGATCTTGGCGCCCGGCCGCTCCCGCCGCAGCTTGCGGATGGTCTGGCGGGCCTGCCGCTCGGCCTCGGAGGTGACGGCGCAGGTATTGACGATCACCACGTCGCCCAGGCCGGCGGCGCGGGCGTGGGTGCGCATCACCTCCGACTCATAGGTGTTCAGGCGGCAGCCGAAGGTGACCAGGGTGGGCCCGCCCTCCTCCCCGCTGAACACGGGGGGCCGGCCTCCTCCTCGGCATGGACCTGGTCGCGGTCGCGAAGGTGCGCGTCGCTCATGCCGGCACCCGCTCGTCCAGCAGGCTGGGGTGCAACACGCCCTCGAAGGAGGTGGCCACCGGGCCGGTCATCAGCACGTGGCCGTCCTCGCGCCACGCGATATGCAGGTCGCCGCCGTCCAGCCGCACGGTCAAGGCGCGCTCCGCCAAGCCCCGGCGGATGGCGGCCACGCCCACGGCACAGGCGCCGGACCCGCAGGCCCGGGTGATGCCGGCGCCCCTCTCCCACACCCGCATGCGGACCAGGGTGGGGGACAGGACCGTTGCCACCTCGATATTGCAGCGCTGGGGGAACAGGGGGTGGTGCTCCAGCACGGGGCCGTGCGTCGGGAGATCCACCGCCTCCGCGTCAGGCACGAAGAAGACGGCGTGGGGGTTGCCCATGTTGACACCCACCGCGTCGGCCAGCGGGCCGGCGGCGGCGGACAGGTGCAGCGTGTCCTCTTCCCGGGAAAGCGGGATGTCCTGCCAGCCCAGCCGGGCCGGCCCCATGTCCACGGTCACCAGCCCGTTGGCGTGCACTGTGGCGCCCAGCAGGCCGGAAATGGTGCGGATGGTCAGGTCGTCCTTGCCCAAGCCCCCTGCCACCAGGCTGGCCACGCAGCGGGTGGCGTTGCCGCAGGCCCCGCTCTCGCTGCCGTCGGGGTTCAGGATGCGCATGAAGACGTCGGCGCCCGCGTCCCGCTCCAGCACGATCAGCTGGTCGAAGCCCACGCCGGTGCGCCGGTCCCCGATGGCGCGCGCCTGCGCCGCCGTCAGGGACAACGGGTCGTGTCGGGCATCGATGACAACGAAGTCGTTGCCCAGCCCATGCATCTTGAGGAATCGGCGCGCCATGATGCGCCCTTATATGGCGAGCGGCCGGGGTTGGTAAACCGGGCAGCGGGTCAGGGCGGGGATGCGTGGGTGGGGACCCGAGGGCTGTCCGGATCACCCCCGCCGGAACACCAGGAACTTCGACGCCACGAAGTTGAACGCCATGCCGGACAAGCTGCCAGCGGCCTTGGCCAAGTAGGGCAGCAGGGGCAGGGTCACGGCGGGCCAGGGGGCCAGCGGGGGCCGAAGGTGACGACGGCGGCGTAGACGGCATAGTTGACCGCCGCCCCCACCCCGTTGGCAGCCAGGAACTTGGCCCATTGCGCCAGGGCGCGGCGGCGGCTGACGCCGCGGAAGGTGAAGGTGCGGTTCAGGTACCAGGTGAAGGTGGCGGCGACCAGGTAGCTGAACAGGCCGCCGCTGTAGACGCCCAGGCCCAGCAGGTTCAGCGCCACCCACAGGGCGCCCATGTCCACGAACAGGGCCACCCCGCCGATCACGGCGAAGCTCAACAGTTCCCGGCGCAGGCCGCCCGCAGGGGCGGCGGGGGCGGACGCGGCGTCGGCCATGCCTCAGGCCGCGCCCTTGACCGTGGCGGGGTCGAAGTCCGGGGCCGGAACCTCCAGGTACTTCAGGCGCTTCATCTCCCGCCGGCCACGGGTCACCGTGTCCAGGATCAGGCCGCAGACCAGCGACAGGAAGGACAGGATCATCAGGCCCGTGGACAGCACCGCCGTGGGCAGCCGGGGCACCGTGCCCGTCTCCATGAAGTAGGTGAAGATGGGCCAAGCGATGACGACCGAGACCAGGGCCAGGGCCAGGGCCACCAGCCCGAAGAACTGCATCGGCCGCTCCTCCTTGATCAGCTTGCCGATCATCCAGAGGATGCGGAAGCCGTCGCGGAAGGTGCTGAGCTTGGAGACGCTGCCGGGGGCGCGATCCTTGTAGGGGGTCTCCACCTCGCCGATGGGCATGCGCATCTCCAGCGCGTGGACCACCAGCTCCGTCTCGATCTCGAAGCCGCCGGCCAGGACCGGGAAGCTCTTCACGAAGCGGCGGGAGAAGACTCGGTAGCCGGACAGCATGTCCTGGGTGCGCTTGCCGAACACCATGGTGACCAGGGTGGTCAGCAGCACGTTCCCGAACCGGTGGCCGGTGCGGTAGTTCTCCCAATCCGTCACGCGGGCGCCGTTGACCATGTCCAGCTGCTCCGCCAGCAGCTTCTCCACCAGCAGCGACGCCTTGGACGCGTCATAGGTGTCGTCGCCGTCCACCATCACGTACACGTCCGCCTCGATGTCGGCGAACATGCGGCGGACCACGTTGCCCTTGCCCTGCAACGGCTCCCGCCGGACCACGGCGCCGGCCTTGCTGGCCAGCTCCACCGTCCGGTCCTTGGAGTTGTTGTCATAGACATAGACCGTGCAGCCCGGCAGGGCCGCCTTGAAGTCCGCCACCACCTTCTCGATGCTGGCTTCCTCATTGTAGCAGGGCACCAGCACGGCGATGCGGGGCGTGGCCGGCTGGGCCACGGCCGCGGGGGCCTGGATCGGGTAAAGGGTCGCGGTCTGCGGCGTGGACATCTGGATCAGGGTCCCGACTGGGGAAGAAGATGACTTCTACCCATAGATAACACGAAAAGGGGCGAAAGGATGGTGCCGTCCGGGCTTTCCCGTGCAACCCGCCCTTGCCGCCCGGGATTGTCACCCCGCCCGTTTCACGGGGCACAGCTTCATCGGCTCATCCAGGTTGCTGGTCACCGGCTGGCAAGCGTCCAGGTCGGCCTTCAACCCGTAGAAGGGCAGGATGTGGTCGTTGGTCCAGGTCTCCCAATGGGCGACCAGCAGGTAGAAGTCGCCGGTATGGGCGGCGATCCGCTCCCGCATCCCCTTGTTCAGCAGGATGTCCCGTGGTCCGGGTGGATGAAGTAGCTGTGGATACGCAGGAACGGCACCTGCTTGGGGAAACCGGTGATCAGGAAGCTGGTGGGGGCGTATCCGGTCTGCAGGATGATGGTGTTGTCCGGGTTGGGCAGGCTCGGGGCCTGGACCTCCACGAACCGGTCGGACCAGGGGATGCGCGCCCAAGTGCCGGGCTTGGCCGTGACCGTGACCAGGGCCAGCAGGGCCAGCGCGATGGCCGCCCGCGCCTTCACGGGGATGGGCCAGAGGGCGATGGCCGCCACGACCAGCAGCGGCGCCAGCATCTCCAGCGGGATCAGGTAGCGGTAGATGCTGAACAGCTTCAACCAGACCAGGTAGGTCAGCGCCCCCGCCACGAGCAGGTAGACCAGTGGCCGCCGGTCCCCCACGGCCGGGGCGGCGGCACCGCGCAACCGGCCCCAGAGCAACAGGAGGGGCGTCAGCAGCAGCACCACATAGGCCACGGGGACCCGCAGGTCGCGGAAGATGATCTCCCCCACCAGCTTCGGATCGGCTACCCAGCTGAAGGGGAACAGCAGTTTCGGCAATAGGCCCGGCGGGATGAACTTGTCGTCCCGGTACGCCTCCGGCACGCCCCAGGGCGACTTGATGATGTCGTTGAAATAGGGGAACAGCGGGTTCTCGTACCGGCTCCACAGGTGCCACATCCAATGGCCGGAGAAGAGGGCCATGCCGGCGATGACGCCGATGCCGAACCAGAAGCTCAGGAAGAACCGCCGCCAGAACCCGCCCGCCACCAGCAGGAAGGCGAAGCACAGCCCCACCGCATAGGGCAGCGTCGGCTGCTTCAGCCCACGGCACTGCCTACCAGGAGCCCGCCGAAGGCCACGGTGGCGAAGGCGCGCCCGGGCGGGCCGTCCCAGACCACATGCGCCTTGGCCGCCACCACCCAGGCGGCGCCCAGCACGAACAGGCTGATGACGTTGTCATAGAAGGTGGTGCCGACCAGCCCCACCTGCCCGCCGCCGAAGAAGCCGATGG
Organism: Aerophototrophica crusticola; assembly: GCF_012913305.1. NCBI lineage: Bacteria > Pseudomonadati > Pseudomonadota > Alphaproteobacteria > Rhodospirillales > Rhodospirillaceae > Aerophototrophica > Aerophototrophica crusticola. The sequence continues at coordinate 2,547,739 of NZ_CP051775.1, forward strand.
CCGCCAGGGCCAGGGCCGCCACCTCACGCCGCCCGGCCGGCAGGCCCGCCAGCAGCACAAGCGACAGGCCGTAGAGCGGCAGGATGTTCAGCCCCTGCACGAGCCCGATGGCCGCCCCCACCGCCTTGGCGGGCAGCACCTGCGCCAGCCAGTAGACCGGCAGGTCCAGGGTGGGGTTGTAGAAGCTGGCCACCTGGGCCGGCGCCACGTCGAACCCTTCCCGCCCCGTCAGGTAGGCGTAGGCGTTGTACCAATGGTAGTTCCGCAGGTCCCAGTTCCCGTCCTGGCCCAGGGCCAGGGACAAGCCGGCCACCAGCAGCGGGAACAGGGCCAGCGCCAGCAGCACCAGCGGCGGGGTCGGGCGGGCGGCAGGATCAGGGGTGGGCATCGGGGCCGTGCATCAGGAAAAGCTCCCGCCTTGGTAGGGGAGCGACACGGCAAGATCAAGGCGGGGGTGCGGCAGCCTCAGGGAAGGTCCTGCCAGGGGCCACGCACGCGGATGATGAGGACGACGCCGGTTTCCTCGATGATCCTATAGCGAATACGGTGCCCCTCGACGATGCGCATCCGATACGCAGCATTCCTGTCGTCAATCGGCCATCGATAAGGACCATCTGCCAACATCCGCAATGCCTTGCTGATCGCGCTCGCCCGTTTCAGGGCAGCTCGTCCACCACGGGAATAGTAGAGTCTGATATCTTCCAGGTCGGACGCGGCTCGCGGCGTGTACAATAGGCGATAGGGCATGATTTCGGTTCTTAACGAAGCTTGCGTGCCTTCGGTGGCGGCAATTCGTTGTCCGTGCCCCAACTTTCGATCCACGCATGGACCTCCTCGCCGGGAATCCCGATACCCTCCTCCGAGTACTCCCGCCAAGCCTCCTCGGTCAGGCGCGCGTCCTCCTCCTCGGGGTCTCAAGGCGCTTGCGGATCGGATCGTCAGGCATCGCATTCCCCTCCCGTCACTCCGTCCATCCATCAGAAACACTGGCGGGCTTGGGGGCGCGGCAGTTCGCGGTTGGTCCCCAAGCTGTCCAGCCAAGCCTCAACCTCCTCAATAGGGATGCCAATGCCCTGGTCAGCCTTGCGCAGGGCATCTTCCGTCAGCCGCCGACCCTCTTCCTCTGGCGTTTCAACACGCGTCCCGGCCGGATCGTCAGGCATGGCTGTCCCCCATCCGCCTGCAACAGTAACACGGGATGCGGGACGCCGAAACCAGGTCTTCACCCCTGGATAGGCACGGGCACCAGGGTGGCCTCGGCCTCGCCGTCGGTGATGTCCAGGGTGCGGAAGTCGAAGTCGCGGGTCTCGCCCTTGTAGACGTCGTAGCACAGCACCCGGTCCACCCGGTTGTCCGGGTGGAAGGTCAGGACCTTGGGCTTCACGGTGTACAGGTCCCGCGGCTCGATGCTTTGGGACGCGGCGATGATCACCTCGTCGCCCTTCTGGCAGGTGCGGGCGGCGGCGCCGTTCAGCACGCAGCAGCGGGACCGGGCTCCCCGAAGATGACGTAGGTGCTGATCCGGGCGCCGGAGTTCTTGTTCCAGATCTCCACGAATTCCAGCGGGTAGATGCCCGCCAGGGCGCATTGTTCCGGGTCCAGGGTGATGGAGCCGTGGTAGTTCAGGTCGGCCCCGGTGACGCGGATGCCGTGGAACTTGGCGCGGACGATCTTGATCATGGGGCCCCGACCCTGTGGCGATGCCCGGGATGGGCACGCCACGCTGCAATGGCGCCGTGCTCTACCCTGCCGTGACCCGCCCGGCAACGGGATTTTGGGGGACGGGCTCCGCCTCGCCGATGGTCACGGCGCGCCGGATGGCCTCCGCCGCCGCGTCGGCCTCCGCCCCCGTCCGGGCGTGGACGATGCAGAGCGGGGCTTCCCCCGGCCCCACGCGGGTGCCCAGGGCGGCGACGTCGCTGAAGCCAACCGCCGGGTCCACGGGGTCACTGGCCTTGGCCCGGCCGCCCCCAAGCGCAACGACGGCCAGCCCGATGGCCCGAACGTCCTGCCCCGCCACGAAGCCGGCCCGCGGCGCCTCCACGGCCCGCACCACCGGCGCCGCGGCCAAGTGCTTGCCCGGCTCCTCCAGCAGGTCCGCCGGCCCGCCCAGCACCCGGACCATGCGGGCGAAGTGCTCTGCCGCGCGTCCGCTGTCCAACGCCGCATCCACCTTGGCCCGGGCGTCGTCCAGGTCGGTGGCGAGGCCGCCCAGCAGCAGCAGTTCCGCCGTCTGCTCCCGCGTCACGTCCCACAGCCGCCCCTCCCGCGCGCCGCCGGTGAGGATGTCCAGGCATTCCCGCACCTCCAGCGCGTTGCCGGCGGTCCGGCCCAACACCTGGTCCATGTCGGTCAACAAGGCCACCGTGGGCAGGCCGGCGCCCGTGGCCGCATCCACCAGGGCCTTTGCCAGCGCCTCCGCGCAGTCCCGTTCCGGCATGAAGGCGCCGCTGCCGAACTTCACGTCCAGCACCAAGCCCTGCAAGCCCGCCGCCAGCTTCTTGGACAGGATGGAGCAGGTGATCAGGTCCAGGCTTTCCACCGTTGCGGTCACGTCGCGGATGGCATAAAGCCGGCGGTCGGCGGGGGCGATGTCCGCCGTGGCGCCGACGATGGCGCAGCCCGCCTCCCGCACCGCCTGGCGCAGCAGGGGCGTATCCGGCTGCGCCCGGTAGCCGGGGATGCTTTCCATCTTGTCCAGGGTGCCGCCGGTGTGCCCCAGCCCCCGGCCGGAGATCATGGGCACGAAGCCGCCGCAGGCCGCGACAATGGGGGCGAGCACCAGGCTGACCTTGTCCCCCACCCCGCCGGTGGAGTGCTTGTCCAGGATGGGGCCGGGCAGCCCCTCCGGCGTCCAGTCCAGCACGCTGCCGGAATTGGTCATGGCGCGCAGCAAGGCCACCCGTTCGGCCCTGTCCAGGCCGCGGAAGAACACCGCCATGGCGAAGGCCGCGGCCTGCCCTTCCGTCACGCTGCCGTCGGCGATGCCGGTGACGAAGCGGGCCAGCGCGTCAGGGTCGAGCCGTCCGCCGTCGCGCTTGGTACGGATGACTTCCTGGGGCAGGAACATGGGACCTCGTGCCGGTAGTCTCAGTCGGACTTACCGATAGCCTGTCCCGAAAGTTCGGGCAAAGTCCAATCCGGTGAAGCTGTTTCAGCGTGCCCGTACCTGCTGGCAGGGCATGGCGACGGGATCGCGGCCATAGGCGGCGGCGGCACCGGGGTGCAGGGGGGCCACCGGGCGGGCGGGCACCGGCTGTTCCAGGGCCAGGGGGATCGTATCGCCCGCCTTCAGCAGGTCACGGTTCGGCTTTGCCGAGAGGGCCTGGGCCATGGGGCCGGCCAGGGTGGCGGGAAGGTCCGGCCCGGCGATCCAGACCACGGGCTGGTCCAGGGTCTCCACCGCCCCCGCCTCCCCATAGGTCCCGGCCGGGATCTTCCCCGGGCCGGAGAAGGGATGCAGGGCGGACAGGCGGCCCGCCGCCTCCCCCGTCACGGGCAGCAGCACAACCTTCTGGGCGGCGGCCAGCTCGGCCACCTTGGGATCGGGCACCGCGGCGATGCGGAACAGGGCGTCCACCTTGCCCTCCGCCAAGGCGGCAAGGGCATCATCCCCCGCCAGTTCCTGGGCGCGCACGTCGCGGCGGCGCAGGCCATGGGCGGTCAGCAGCCGGTCGGCCAGCCGCCGGTCGGCCGAGGCGGCCTTGCCGATGGCGACGCGGCGGCCCTTCAGCCCCTCCACCGTGGTGATGTCCAGGCCGGGGCGGACGAGCACATGCAGCGTCTCCCCATACAGGTCGCCCAGCAGGGTCAGGTTGGCGGGCTTGGCGTTGGGTTCGGCGGGGCAGCGAGCGGCATGGACCGCGTCGGCGGTGGCGATGCCCGTGTCCACCTGCCCGCCGGCCACGGCGGCGGTGATGTCACCCTGGACCGGCAGGCTCTGCGCCAGGGCCACCAGCCCGGGCACGCCGCAGGCCTCCCCCGGCCGGCAGGGGGCAGGCCGGGTGGCCGCGACAGCACCCCCGCCAGGACCGTGCCCGTCTGGAACCCCAGGGTCCCGGTGGGGCCGGCGGCGATGCGCAGGTAACGGACCTCCGCCGCCGGCACGTCGGGCACGCGCCACAAGGCCGCGGCCAGCAGGGCCAACAGGACTAGCGGGGTGATACGCCAGACGAGGGAGGACATGATAGGGCGCCGCAGCAGCCGCGATTGACAGACATAACGCCCCAACCCCTTGTCCGGTCAAAGGCGAAGCTGCGTCAAAGTGCGGAATCGCCACGGCTGTTGCGACCATGCTTCACCCCTTCCGGGTGGCCGACCCAGCTACTCCTTCCGGCAAGCCGCGGCGGTGGCCCCGGACTGGGCGCAGCGCATGCCGGTGGAGCTTTTGAAGCTGCCGTCGCTGGTGCGGCGGACGGAGATGCCGTTGCTGAACTGCACCCAGCCGGCGCTGCCCCAATGGGTGCTGATGCCGTTGGAGAAGGCGAGCTTGCCGTCCGGCAGCTTGGTGATGCTGACGCCGTTCTCGAACTTGATCCGGCCGTCCTCTTCCAGGGCGCTGCGGCCGTTGGTGCAGGTCACCACCTCCCCCGTCGCCGCCTCCATGGTACGGCAGGTGAAGCCGTCCGTGCCGCCGGACAGGACAAGCGCATACACCGCGATTTCCAAGGCGTTCACGCCGGCACTCCCCGCAAAACCGCCAAGACACCACCATAGATAAGGGTATGCCGGGGTGCCCGCGCAATCCCCCGGGCGCACGGGTAAACTTTTGTTACATCGTTGGTCGTCGATCGCCCGCGACCAACGCCCCGTTCAAGCGCGCCGGCGCAGGCTCACGCCGCCGGGTCACACCCTTGCCATGAGGAACAGGCGGCGGAAGGGGAACAGCGTGTGGCCGCCCGTTTCCGGCGGGTAGGCTTCCCGCAAGCGGTCGCGGTAGGCGGCGATGAAGGCATCCCGCTCCGCCCCTTCCAGCCGCTCCAGCACCGGCAGCAGGGCGGTGGACCTGACCCATTCCAGCACCGGGTCCGGCCCGTCCAGCTCATGCAGGTATTCCGTTTCCCAGACCTGCACGCTGCGGCAGATCGGGCGCAGCAGGCGCCAGTAGAAGGCGGGCGGGTGCACCGGCTCCTCCGCCAGCGCCCCGTCCAGCTTGGCCGCCCAGGGGCCGGTGGCTGCCACCTCCCGCATCAGGGCGTGGCTGGGGCTGGCGAAGTTGCGGGGCATCTGGCAGGCCAGCACCCCGCCGGGGGCAAGCGCCAACAACAGCCGGGGGAACAGGGTCTGGTGGTCCGGCAGCCAGTGCAGGGCCGCGTTGCTGAAGGCCAGGTCCACGGGTTCCGGCGGATGCCAATGGGCGATGTCGCCCAGCTCCCATGCCACCCGGCTGGACTGGCCCACCGCCTTGGCCAGCATGGCAGAGGAACTGTCCAGCCCCACCACCCGCGCGTCGGGCCATTTATCCGCCAGTCGCCGGGCCAAATGCCCGGTACCGCAGCCAAGGTCCACGATCCGGGCGGGCTCCAGCGGTGGCAGGGCGGCGATCAGGTCCTGCCCCGGCCGCTCCCGCGCGCCCTGGAAAAGGTCGTACTGTTCCGGGTCCCAGGCCATGGCGGACATCCCTCGTAGGTCGGATTAGCGAAGCGTAATCCGACATGAAGGGGCAAGCCCGTGGGGACGTCGGATTACGCGGCTGGCGCCGCTAATCCGACCTACTCTACCTGCACGGTCACGTGGCTCAAGCCCTCCAGCCCGGCCAGCCGTTCCCGGAAAAAGCCCGCGCGGCGGCCTGCCGGGTCGGTCACGTGGGCGACGGCGGCCAAATGGCCGGGGCCCAGGCGCCAAAGGTGCAGGTCGGTGACGGTGGCGCCCGTGTCCTGCAGCCGGCCGCGGATGGCGTGCTCCAGCTTCGTGTCCGGCACGGCGTCCAGCAGGTTCGCCCCGGCGTCGCGCGTCAGCCCCCAGGACCAGCGGGCGATCACCACCGCGCCCAGCAGCCCCACCGCCGCATCCATCCAGGTCCACCCCAGCTTCCACCCCGCCGCCAGTCCCAGGATGGCGAGGACGGAGGTCAGCGCGTCGGCCAGCACGTGGAAATAGGCGGAGCTGAGGTTCAGGTCCCGCCGGTGGGCGTGCCGGCCCTCATCCTCACGGTGGCCATGGTCATGGTCGTGGTGGTCATGGTGACCGTGCCCATGGTGGTGCCCGTGCTCCTTGTCGTGCAGCAGGGCGGCACTGGCCAGGTTGACGACCAGGCCCAGCACCGCCACCAGCATGGCTTCCCCGAACCGGATCTGCCCCGGGTCCAGCAGCCGCTCCACCGATTCCCAGCCGATCATCAGGGCGACGAAGCCCAGGGCCACGGCGCTGGCGAAGCCCGCCAGGTCGCCCACCTTGCCGGTGCCGAAGCTGAAGCGGGGATCGCGGGCGTGGCGGCGGGCGAAGGCATAGGCCCCCGCCGTCACCAGCAGCGCCCCGGCATGGGTCGCCATGTGCCAACCGTCCGCCACCAGGGCCATGGAGCCGAAGACGGTCCCCGCCCAGATCTCCGCCACCATGGTGACCACGGTCAAGCCGATGACCCACCAGGTCCGCGACTCGTTCCGCCGGTGCCCGGCGCCCAGGAACCCATGGTCCCGCGCGGCGCAATCATCCGCAGGCGTGTGGTGGTGGGGATGGGGGTGGTCGTGGTGGTCTGGCATGGACGGGGTCCCGGGTTCAGGCCCGAAGGGCAGCCAAGTCTACACGGACGACACGGACCGGCACACGGGACAACCGCGGACGACAAGGATCGGCTCCGCCGGGCAGGTACCGGTCCGTGCCCGTCCGTAAATCGTCCGTGCCCCTGGCTCAAACAGCCGGCGCCTGCACCACCAGGTCGCAGCGGCCCCAGCAGGTGCGGCACTCGGCCACCGCCTCGGCCAAGTCGGCGGGGGAGGACGGGTCGCCGGGAAGGAAGACGGCGATGCCGCCATTGCCGGTGTTCAGCGCCAGGACCAAGCGGTGGCCCCGGTCGATGTCGGTGTCCAGCACCACCAGCCGGGCCCCTGCCGCCTTCAGGGCCCAAGCGGCCCCCGCCGCCGGGCCGTCGCTGCCCGCCACCACGATGCCGGATCTGTCCATGCCGCCTCAGACGCCTTCCGCCGCCAGGTCCAATGCCGCGGCGCGCGCCCGGCGCCGCTTGGCCAACACGCCGTAGCGCGGGGCCAACAGGATGGCAAGGGCAAGGAAAAGGCCCGACAGGGTGGCGATCATGCCTGCCGCGTTCAGCGACGTCTCAAACCCCAGGGCCAGCGGCCCGAAGGCGCCCAGGACATACCCCCCACGCCGGTGATCCCGCCGACCAGCAGGGACAGGGCCACCTGGGCCTTCAGGTCGTCGGTCAGCAGCCGCGCCGTGGCCGGCGGGCAGATCAGCATGGCGATGACCAGGATGCTTCCCACCGCCTCGAACGCCGCGATGGCCGCGATGGCGGTCAGCGCCACGATGCCGTGCTGGACAAGGCCGGCGGGGATGCCCAGCGTGTCCGCCAGGGCCGGGTCGAAGCTGACCAGCCGCAATTCCTTGAAGAACAGCACGATCAGGGCAAGGCAAAGGAAGAACACCACCGCCACCTGCACCACCTGCCGCGGCAGGGTTGACCACACCGCCGGGTCGGCCAGGGAGGACAGGTCGGTGGGCCCGAACCAGAGCACGGCCTCCAACTGGCCGTACAGCACGCAGTCCGCGTCCAGGTCCACGGCGCGGGCGGCGCCCTGCTCGATCAGCACCACGCCCAGGGCGAACATGCCGGTGAAGACCACGCCCATGGCCGCCCCCGCCTCCACCTTGCCCAACCGGCGGACCAGCTCGATCAAGACCCCGGCCACCAGGGCCGCCACCAGGGCGCCGGCCAGCATGGGGAAGGTGTCCCGCGTGCCGGCGACCAGGAACCCGGCGACGATGCCGGGCAGGACGGCATGGCTGACCGCGTCGCCCATCAGGCTTTGCCGCCGAAGCACTAGGAAGTTGCCCACCAACGCGCAGGACAGGCAGGCGAAGGTGGCCGCCAGGATGGCCGGCAGGTCGATGGAGAGGAAGCCGGTCATGCCCCCCATGGCGTCCCCTCCCCCAGGGTCACGTCGCCCCGAGCGATGGCGCCACGCAGCCGGCGGTACCGCCAGGTCTGGGCCAGCAGGCCGCGCTTGGGCGCGAACAGCAGGCTGAGGGTGAACAGGGCCGTGGCCGTCAGCACGATCACCGCGCCGGCGGGCATGTCCTCATACTTGGCGGACAGCCAGGCGCCGATGCCGCCGCTCAAGCCCCCGATCAGGGCGGCGATGCCCACCATGCTTTCCAGGCTGTCGGTCCAGAACCGGGCGGCGGCGGGCGGGGTGATCAGCAGGGCGATGATCAGGATCAGGCCGACGGTCTGCAACCCCACCACCGTCACCAGGGTGACCAGGGCCATCAGGGCCAGGTCGATGCGCCCGGCGGGCCAGCCCTGGACCCTGGCGAACCCCTCGTCGAAGGCGACCAGCTTCAGTTCCTTGAACAGCAGGGCCACCACCAGCGCCGCCAGCAGGGCCAGCACGCCGAGGCCCGCCGCCTCCGCCGCGCGCATGGCCGCGGTCTGGCCGAAGATGAAGGTCTTGATCCCCGCCGCCCCGCCGGTGGGCAGGCCCTGCACCACCGACAGCAGCACGATGCCCAGCCCGAAGAAGCAGGACAGCACGGCGCCGATGGCCGCGTCCTCCGGCAGGCGGGTCCAGCGGGTGATGGCCTGGATGGCCAGCACGCCCAACACCCCGCTGGCGGCGGCCCCCGCCAGTAACAGGGGCAGCGACCGCCCCTCCACCCCGAACCAGGCGCCCAGCAGGAAGGCGCCGGCGATGCCCGGCAGGGTGGCGTGGCTCAGCGCGTCGCTGACCAGGGCCCGGCGGCGCAGCAGCATGAAGGTGCCCACCACGCCGGACGCGATGCCCAGGGCCGTGGCCCCGAACAGCACCACCAGGGTGTTGAAGCCCAGATCGCCGATCATTTCCGGCTCATGGCAGCAGCGGCGCGTCGCTCGCCCTATGGCCATAAGTGGCGCGGAGGTTGGCGTCGGTCAGCACCTCCCGCGTGGGGCCGGACGCCACCACCTTCACGTTCAGCATCAGCACGTGGTCGAAGACGTCGGCCACGGTCTGGAGGTCATGGTGCACGCAGACGACGGTACGGCCCTGGCTGTCCAGGTCGCGCAGCACGTCCAGCACCGCCCGCTCCGTGGCGGCGTCCACGCCGGCCAGCGGCTCATCCATGAAATACAGCCGGGCCTCCTGCGCCAGGGCCCGGGCCAGGAACACCCGCTGCTGCTGCCCGCCGGACAATTGCCCGATCTGGCGGTTGGCGAAGTCCGCCATGCCCACCCGGTCCAAGGCGTGCAGCGCCGCTTGCCTGTGGGCCTTGGACACCCGGCGGCCCCAGCCGATCATGCGGTAGCGGCCCATGGCCACCACGTCCAGGGCCGACACGGGGAAGTCCCAGTCCACGCTTTCCCGCTGGGGCACATAGCCCACCAGCCGGCGCTGCCGCGCCAGGGGCCGCCCGAACACCTCCACCGTCCCGGCGAGCGGCGGGACCAGGCCCAACACCGCCTTCAGGAAGGTGGACTTGCCGGCGCCGTTGGGGCCGACCACGGCCACGAGGCCCTGCTGCGGCGCCGTCCAGGACACGTCCCACAGCACCGGGCGGCGGTGGTAGGCCACCGTCAGCCCCTTCACCAGCAAGGGGCTGACCCCCGCCTCCTTCGGCGGGATGAAGTCCAGGGAGCGCAGGCGTTGCAGCATGGTCCCCCCTTACCGCGCCAGCGCCAGCCGGCCCTGGAAGCCGCCCGCCGGGGCGTTGCCGCCAAGGGCGCGGGCGATGGTGGTGACGTTGTGGTCGATCATGCCGACATAGCTGCCTTCATAGGTGCCCGGGGCGCCCATGGCGTCGGAGAACAGGCTGCCGCCGATCACCACCTTGTGCCCGCGGGCAGCGGCCCCTTCCACCAGGGCGCGCACGTTGCGGTCGGTGACGGACGTCTCCACGAACACGGCCGGGACCTTGCGGTCAACCAGCATGGCCACCAGCTCCTCGATCCGGCGCAGGCCGGCCTCCGACTCCGTGCTGATGCCCTGGATGCCCACCACTTCCACCGCATAGGCGCGGCCAAGGTAGTTGAAGGCGTCATGGGCGGTGACCAGCACCCGCCGCTCCTGCGGGACGGAAGCGAGGACGTCCGCCGCATAACCGTGCAGCCGCTCCAGCTCCTTGGCATAGGCGTCGGCATTGACCTTGAAGGTGGCGGCGTCCGCCGGGCGGAAACTGGACAGGGCGTCCCGCACCACCTCCAGCCCCCGGCGCCACAGGCTGACGTCCATCCAGACATGGGGGTCCGGCTCCCCCTCGAACCCGGCGGGGGTGAGCAGGCTGTCCTTGCCGATCCCCTCCGCCACCGCCACGGACGGGCGGCCGGTCTTGCCCACCCGCTCCAGCGCGTCGGTCATTTTGCCTTCCAGCAGCAGGCCGTTGTAGAACACGGCCTCCGCCCCCATCAGGCGGGCCACGTCGCTGCGGGTCAGCTTGTAGGTGTGGGGGTCGATCCCCTCCCCCAACAAATTCTCCACCACGGCCCGGTCGCCGGCCACGGCGCGGACCAGCTCCGCCACCTGCGCCGTGGTGGTGAGGACCTTCGCCGGCTTGCCCTGCGCCCGCGCGGCCAGCGCAACCCCCGCCAACGGCAGGGAAGCGGCCAGCGCCAGCAGGTGACGTCGGGGCAAGGCAGGGGCTTGGGTCATCGCACCGTCCGGACGGTTGAGCATTCCAGCATATAAAGCGCCCCCGGCCGCGTGCAAGCGGTGGGGGAACAGCCCAATCGGGTCAGGGTTCCTGGGTTGGTTCAGGCAGCCAGCGCCTGACGGACGGTTTCCGGCGCGTGCTCTATGACCCGCAAGAGCGTGCGGGCAGTGCCCTCCGGCTGGGCACGGCCCTGTTCCCAGTCACGTAGGGTGTAGAGGTTCAGTCCGAAAGTGCTGGCGAATTCCTCTTGGGTCATGCCCAACTTGCGGCGAAGTGATCTGGGATCGGGATAGGCACGAACAACGCGGAACTCGGCCTCGTCCAGTTCGCCAAGGTCGATGCCGCCATCCTCGACGATATGACGCTGGATATCCTCTTCCGTGGTGGCCTCCATCTTCGCGCGATCCTCAAACCGCGCGGCCTCCACATCCTCAAGGGAAAAACGCGGCATGTTTCCTCCGTTCCTTCCGGTTTGCGATGTGGGCGGAGATGATCCAGCGATAGGGGCCGTCCTCTGCCATGCGCCATGTGTAGATGACCGCTAGATACATGCCGTCTGCCATACCGATGGCGTGGATTCTTCGCTCCCCATAATCAAACCGGGTGTCATCCCGCTCGACGGTATGTCCCAGGAAGATACGGGCAGCCGCCAGGAAGCCGAACCCGCGTTCCCTGAGGTTCCTCTCACTTTTGGCGGGGTCGAAATCTATCTTCACGATGCCAAACTAAGGCCAGCCCTTACCCAAGTCAAGACACACGCTATCTCCGCCGAACCGTCTTCACCACCGTGGGGTGCTGCATCAGGGCCAGGAAGGGCAGGTCGGAGGGGCGGTTGCCGTAGCCCCAGGTGCCGGTGAAGGGGCCGTGCTCGGCCAGGTAGGCGGTGACGCGCCGGGCCTTTTCCTCCCGCACACAGTTGCCGCCGGACAGGTGGCCGGTGAGGACGCCGTCCTTGCACTCCAGTTCCGTCGCCAGCAGGGCGTCCACCGGCAGGCCGTCCAGCAGGGCCGGCATGTAGAGGGCCAGGGCGCCGGTGGCCACCACCACCCGGTCGCCCTTGTCCGCGTGGCGCCGCAGCGTGTCCAGCAAGGGCGGGTGCCAGCGCAGCCAGGGTTTCAGGCCGGTTGCCGCGTCCTGTGCCTTGGATACCGGGACGCCCTTCAGGGTGCGGGCCAGGAAGCCGGTCTTCACCGCGGTGCGGATGTCGAACCCGGGCCCCGGCCGCCGCGCCGCCTGGCGCAGGGCGCGCTGCACGGACAGCAGGAAGGCCGTGCGGGCGCGGCGGCGGCCGACCAGCCGTTCCACGAACGGCACCAGGCTGTCCCCCTGGACCAGCGTGCCATCGAAGTCGAAGATGGCAATGCCCCGGCTCACAGCCGGACCCGCCGGCGCAGCGCCACCCCGCCCCAGGCGCCCAGCACGATGGCGGGGGCCGTCAGGGGCATGGTTTCCGGCGTGTCGAAGAAGCGGCCGAACCCGCCGGAGAAGGCCAGCAGGGTCAGCACCGCCAGGAACACCCAACTGGCGTTGGCCTCTGGCACGGACAGCTTCAGGCGCAGGTGCTTCAGGGTCAGCCGCAGCCCGGCATGGGCCAGGAAGGCGGCCAGGAAGCTCAACCCCATGGGCGCCAGCACCCCTTCCACCAGGTCGGGGATGCCGTCCAGCCAGCGCAGGGCCACCTGGGCCAGCAGGCCCACCTTCACGGCCAGCACCCAGAGGACGCCATAGAAGATGGCGTAGATCAGCACGCCGTTGGCGACCAGGTTGACGGCACGGGCGAACAGGGCGGGCCTCCGAAAGAAACGGGCCGGCGCGCCGGGAAAGACCCCACGGCGCACGGTCGGCGTGAAAATAGCCCCCGCGGCGCTTTCCTCTCAATAGCTTTGCGGGTAAGTCCTCTCCCATCCGAGGAGAGACAGAATGGCGCCCGAGAAGATCATCATCGACACCGACCCCGGCCAGGACGACGCCGTGGCCATCCTGCTGGCCCTGGCCAGCCCCGAGCTGGAGGTGCTGGGCATCACCGCCGTGGCCGGCAACGCGCCCCTGCACCTGACCGAGGTCAACACCCGCAAGATCTGTGAGCTGGCGGGCCGCCCGGACATCAAGGTCTTCGCCGGCTGTGACAAGCCCATGCTGCTGGAGCTGCACACGGCCCCTGAGGTGCACGGCCCCACCGGCCTGAACGGCCCGGACCTGCCGGACCCGGCCATGCCGCTGCAGGGGCAGCACGCCGTGGACTTCATCGTGGAGACGGTGCTGAACGAGCCGCCGGGCACCGTCACCCTGTGCCCCCTGGGGCCGCTGACCAACGTGGCCCGCGCGCTGATGAAGGACCCGCGGGTGGCGGCGCGGCTGAAGCGCATCGTGCTGATGGGCGGGGCCCAGTCGGAGGGCGGCAACAGCAGCCCGGTGGCGGAGTTCAACATCTTCGTCGACCCCCACGCCGCGGACGTGGTGCTGAAGTCCGGCGTGGACATCGTCATGTTCCCGCTGGACGTCACCCACCAGGTGCTGACCAGCCAGAAGCGGATGGAGGCCATCGCCGCCATCGGCACGCCGCTGGCAAAGGCGACCTACCAGATGCTGGACTATTACCGGCAGTATGACGAGAAGAAGTACGGCACTGACGGCGGCCCCCTGCACGACCCCTGCGTCATCGCCTGGCTGATCAAGCCGGAGCTGTTCGAGGGCAAGCGCGTCAACGTGGAGGTGGAGGTGTCCAGCCCCCTGACCATCGGCCAGACCGTGGTGGACCATTTCCACAAGACCGGCCGCCCAACCAACGCCGTGTACATGCGCAAGGCCGACGCGGACGGGTTCTTCGACCTGCTGACGGAGCGGCTGAGGCGGCTGGGGTAACGGCGGGGACCTTGCCAGCTCGGAGCCAAGAACATCCACGGACACGCACAACACACCCACGGACACGCACACAAGATCATTGCGGTTTCGCCGCCCAGGCAGCGCCGCAGGCAGTTCTTCTCGTGAATGTTCGTGCGTGTCTGGTGCGTGTCCGTGTGTGTATCTTGCCCCACGGCCCGCATCATGGGACCTGACCCCGTCGCAGATCCCGTCCTTCCCCACCAGGAGACATGGCTCTTACCCTGCCCCCCTTCGCCCGCAGCCTGTCATCCAAGCTGCTGCTGCTGACGGTGGCCTTCGTCATGCTGGCGGAGGTGCTGATCTTTCTGCCGTCGGCGGCCAAGTTCCGGGTGGACTGGCTGAACGCCCGGCTGGCCTCCGCCCACCTTGCGGCCCTGTCGGTGGTCGCCGCACCCGAGGGCATGGTGACGGACGAGCTGGAGGCGGAGCTGCTGAGCCATGTCCAGGCCTATGCCGTGGACGTGACCCTGGCGGACAAGCGGGTGCTGATGCTGATGCGGCCGGACCAGCCCGCCCCCATGGCCCGCTATGACCTGGCGGCATCCGGGCCGCTGGACATGATCAGGGAGACGTTGGCCCTGCTGCTGCGGGTGGGGAACCGCGTGGTCACGGTCACCGGCCCCTCGCCCAAGGACCCGGCGGTGGGTGTGGCCATGCTGGTGCAGGAGGGGCCGCTGCGGGCGGCGCTGCTGGAGTTTTCCGGCAGGATCCTCTGGCTGTCCATCATCATCTCCCTGGTCACGGCCAGCCTCGTCTTCCTGTCCCTGCATGTCCTCACCGTGCGGCCCATGCGGCGGCTGGTGGAGGCGATGATGGCGTTCAAGCGCGACCCGGAAAGCGCGGAACCGGCCGCCCGCCTCGCCACCCGGCGGCAGGATGAGGTGGGCATCGCCCATCGGGAGCTGCTTTCCATGCAGGCCGCCGTCCGCCAAGCCCTGCGCCAGCGGGAGCGGCTGGCAACGGTCGGCACGGCGGTGACCAAGATCAACCATGACATACGGGGCATCCTGTCCTCTGCCACCCTGCTGTCGGAGCGGCTGCTGGACAGCCCGGACCCGCAGGTGCGGCGGGACGGGCCGCGCATCCTGGCGGCGCTGGAACGGGCGGCCCAGCTCTGCGGCCAGACCCTGGACTATACCCGCGACGGCGTGGCCCCACCCCGGCGGGAACCGGTGGCCCTGGCCCGGCTGGCGGAGGAGGTGGGGGAGGCGCTGCTGGTGGAGCACAGCCAACTGCCCCAGGCGGCCGCCCCGGTCTGGCAGGTGGACATCCCGGAAGAGCTGGTGCTGGAGGCGGACCGGGGCCAGCTTTTCCGCGCCCTGGGCAACCTTGGCCGCAATGCGCTGGAGGCGGGCGCGACACGGGTGACGGTGGCGGCGGTGGGGGAGGACGGGCATGTACGGCTGTCGGTCGGCGACGACGGCACCGGCCTGCCGACCAAGGTGCTGGACCGGCTGTTCCAGCCCTTCGCCTCATCCGGCAAGCCCAATGGCACGGGCCTGGGCCTCGCCATCGCGCGGGAGGTGGCGCGGGCCCATGGCGGCGACATCCGCCTGGACGGCACCGGCCCGGGCGGGACGCGGTTCACGATGGTGCTTCGGGGGTGACGGCGGTCAGGCAGGGCTGCCGTTCCGGCGGCGGCGCCAGGTCTTCCACTTGCGTTCCCCCCAGACCATCATGCGGCTGACGGGGCCCTTCAGGAAGGGCAGGTCGATGGCCAGCAGCAGCAGGCCGATGGGCAGCATCCAGACGCCCAGCACCGGCAGGAAACTGAACACCCCGCCCACCATGAACAGCAGGGCGACGGGCACGCGGATCCAGACGGCGCGCGGGCGGCGCAGGCGGCTGACCTGGACGCTGACGGGGTCCGGCAGGGCTTGTTCCAACTTGTCGAACTGGCGGTCGAGGCGCCGTTCTTCCTTGTCGCTCACGAGGGCGGTCTCCGGCTGGCGGATACGCTGAGGCTAAGGTCGGCAGATGGCGGGAGCATGGCGGCTGGTCAAGCCCACCCGTCCTATTGCCCCCTCAAACGCCCCCGGCTCGGGGGCCGGGGCAGGCTCGCGCCCGCTCCGCGGGCCCATGCGCATGCTGGCATGCGCCAGCGGGGGCTCACGCGCACACGGGTGCGCGCGGCGGCGGTCGCCGCCGTGGCGTCCCTGCGGGGTGCAGGAACGCCTTCAATCGACTCCTGGCCCCCAAAACAAAACCGCCCGGGGTTGCCCCCGGGCGGCGTCGCGGGTCTGGCCGGTGGGGCCGACGCGCTTACTCCTCACGCTGGCCCATGAACTGCAGCAGGAACTGGAACAGGTTGATGAAGTTCAGGTACAGCGACAGGGCACCCATGACCGCCATGCGGGAGTTCGCCTCCTGCCCGTAGGACTCGGCGTAGCTCTCCTTGATGTTCTGGGTGTCCCAGGCGGTCAGGCCGGTGAACACCAGGACGCCGATGGCGGAGATGGCGAACTGCAACGCGCTGGACTGCAGGAAGATGTTCACCAGGCCGGCGATGATCAGGCCGATCAGGCCCATCACCAGGAACGAGCCCATCTTCGATAGGTCGGCCTTGGTGGTGTAGCCGTACAGGCTGGTGGCGGCGAACATGCCGGCGGTGATGAAGAACACCCGGGCGATGCTGGCCCCGGTGAACACCAGGAAGATCGCCATCATGCTCAGGCCCATCAGGGCGCTGAACACGAGCAGCATGGTGCGCAGCGTGCCAGCCGACATGGTCTGCGGCCGGAAGCCGAAGAAGATGAAGGCCAGCGGCGCCAGCATCACCACCCACTTCAGCGGCGTGCCGTAGATGGCCTGCACCAGCGCCTGGCTCTGGGAGCCGAAGAAGGCCACCAGGCCCGTCACCGCGAGGGCCATGCACATGTAGTTGTAAACGCTCAGCATATGCTGGCGCAGACCGGCGTCGAACTGGGCCTGGTCGATCGTCCGGTCGTATGTCGCGAAGCGACCGAAAGGTCCGTTAGCCATGGATGTCCCCGAAACTCCTGTTGGACTGGACTTCCATATTGGGAGGCCCCTTCCAGGATTCAACCTCAATCGAAAGCTGGTTTCTCGGAATCCGGCCGGGACAAGGGACTGATTAGAAACATGAAATTTATGGTCTTCGGCGGGATTGTGAGAAGGGTTGCCGGGACACACGAAATCTGGTCCGGCCGGGCATGGCTCTAGCACACGATGATGCGCCCCGCGCATCGCTGGGGGCCCGATCGGGCAATCGTACAGCCACTTTCGAATTCGAAAGTGGCGTTGGTGGACGCCGGACCCGACCGAGTTGTCGCTGACACCTCCGCTCCAGCGACTTCAACCCAATCCCGATCACCGAACCGTCAGGGGGTGGATTGGAATTGGGGAGCCGGAGGGCTGGCCAGCGGGATCGGGGCGACGCCAGGGCTCACGCCCCCTCCCCCAGCGACCCCGGGGCGGCGTCCACGATGCGCGGCATGGCGCGTAGCCGATCCACCGCGTCGGGCACCGGCCCGCCGGGGAATTCCAAGGTGACCTCGGTCATGCCCTGCATGCCGGGGGTGGCGGCCAGGGTGCGGGCGCCGGGGAACAGCTCCAGCACTTCCCCCTCCAGCGCCTGGTCGCGACCGCCCTGGTAGACATAGACGACCTGCATCGGTTTCCCCTCCCCTATCTTGGCGCCTGGTTCTGGGCCATGCCGGCGCCGGCAGCCTGTTCCAGGGCGCCCAGGTTTTCCTGCAAGGTCGGCAACGCGTCCCGGGCCATGCTGGACAGGACCCCGTCCTGGGAACCGGCGGCGGCCTGCTGGTAAAGCTCCACCGCCCGGCGCTGGCTGTCCACCTGCTGTTCCAGCCAGAGCTGGTCGAAGCCGCCGTCGCCCACCTGGCGGAGTTGCTCCAGCATGGCCGAGCGGGGTGGGTCCAGCTCCGCCGCCGGCAGGGCGCCCTGGTCGTTGGCGATGGCGGTCAGGTCGTCATGCAGGCCCTTCTGGGAGGTGAGCAGCGTCTCCGCCAACTGCTGCACCTCTTCATTGTCCGAACGCTCGGCGGCGAGGCGGGAGGCCTCGACCGTGTAGATGGCGGTGCCGATGGCGCCTTCCAGGAAGGAGCGGTCCGCCTCTGCCAAGGGTTTGCCGGCTTTGGGCAGGGCCTTCGATTCCGCCCCCGTCGCGGGAACGCCACCCGTGGTGACCTGCGCCCAGGCCGGCGGTCCGGCCAGCAGCGCGGCGAGGGTGAGGAGCGGGGCAAGGGTCCGTCTCATAGCGACCATCCTCTTGGGTGGGAGGTTTGTTGAGTGGAAAGGTTGGACGGCGCCCCCACCCAAGCGGCGAAAGCCCGC
Organism: Aerophototrophica crusticola; assembly: GCF_012913305.1. Taxonomy (NCBI): domain Bacteria; kingdom Pseudomonadati; phylum Pseudomonadota; class Alphaproteobacteria; order Rhodospirillales; family Rhodospirillaceae; genus Aerophototrophica; species Aerophototrophica crusticola. The sequence continues at coordinate 2,565,742 of NZ_CP051775.1, forward strand.
ACGGGGGTTCCCCCGCGCGGGCTTCGCGTCACGTCCGGGTCGGGGTGGGGTTACGAACCCGTGCCCGTGGTGCTGCCGGCCATGGCCCCCGTGCGGGTGGTGCTGCCGGTGGTGGAACCGGTGCCGCCGCCCAGGCTGCCCGTGCTGGTGGAGCTGCCCAGGGTGGCGCCGCTGGTGCCACCCACGGAGGAGGTGGAACCGGTGGCGGACCCGCCCATGGAGGAGGTGGAGCCCATGGACGAGGAGGACGAGCCGGAGCCCGCGCCCGTGGTCTCCATCATCCGCTTGAAGCGGTTCAGGTCGTCGATCATCTGCTGCTGCGGCTCCTCGCCCAGCAGCTTGGCGACGGCGCGGCCCAGGGCGCCGCCCGGCGGCTCGTAGCGGATGACGGCGTGCAGCTCGGTGCCGCGGCCGCCCGGCGCCGGCCGGAACTCCACATGGCCCCAGTTCGGCACGTCGGACCCCTCGACCGCCCGCCAGGCGATGCGGCGGTTCGGCTGGTCGTCGGTGACCTGGGCATCCCAGGAGACGCGCAGCCCCGCCGGGGCCTTGGCCACCCAATGGGAGTTGCGGTCGTCGATCACCTCGATCCGGTCGATGTGGTTCATGAACTGCGGCAGGTTGGAGAAGTCCCGCCAGAAGCTGTACAGGTCCTCGGCGGACCGGTTGATGGTCACCGTGTGGGACACGGTGCTGGCCCGGCTCTCATGGTCCACCTGGCCGCCCATGCCCACCCATTGGGCGATGTCGGGCTTGCCACTGAAGGCCTGCTGGATGACGCCCAGCCCGGCCAGCGCGATGCCGTAACCCAGCCAGCCGCCACGCCGGACGCCCAGCGCCGCCATCAGGCCGCCCACGACCAGCGGCGCCATCTGGTAGGCCGAGCCGGTGCCCTGGGTGCCACGCTCCTGCCCACGGCCGCCACGGCCGCCCTGGCCGAAGGACCCCATCCGGGACCCGCCGAACCGCGACCCGCCGGAGCGCGACCCATAGTTGCTCCCGGCGCCGCGGCCGCCATAGCCGCCGCCGTAGGAGTCGTCGTCATCGTCCATGCCGTAGCCGTAGCCGCGCCCGGATGTGCCGTAGTTGCTCATGGAATCCCTCCAAGTTGCCGCCGTTGCTGACCCGGCGGGTTGGCAATTCCCCCCGACAACAGGCCGGGGGAAGGAGGGTTCCCATCGGTTGTGGCGTGAACGGGCGGGAGCCGCTCAGCGCAGGGTGAGCGCCGTTTCCGTGCCGGGGAGCAGCGGCACGGCCGCCGCCTCGAACGTCGGCAGGGCCCCGCCTGCGGGTGCCTCCCCGCTGACGGCCCGCGGCTCCCCCTCGCCCAGCCGGCCGTCGGGGATGGGTTCGAAGAAGGCCAGCACGGCGTAGCGGCCCTCCGGCAGGGGCGGCAGGGTCAGGGTCAGCTCCGCCGACGCGGGTCCGGTCCGGTTCAGGAACACCGTGGCGTCGCGCCCGCTTTCCGCCGCCCGGGCCCAACCCTTCCCGTCCGCGAACAGGCGCAGGCGCAGCACCCCCTCCCCCGTCGGCAGGTTCCTCAGGCGCAGGGTGGGGCCCTGGGGTCGCCGTTCCAGCTTGGCGCCGGGGCCGAGGGCGAGGGCCACCGCTGCCGGCCCCTTCCCCGCCAGCGGGACGGCGACGTCGGCGAAGGCAGGGATGGGCGGGCGCTTCAGCAGGGGCCGGCCGCCGCCGACCGCCAGCGGGTCACCGATGCCGTCGGCCACCGTGTATTCCACGTCGCCGTCATTGTCCCGGTCATGGTGGGCGGCGACGGCGTAGCTGCCCGGCGCCAGCCCGCCGATCCGGTACTCCGGCACCCCGTCCAGGGCGGGCACCCGCAGGGTCAGCCTCGGCCGGTCCAGGTCGCGGTAGTCCTTGTCATTGTCGAACAGCATGACCCGCACCGTCCCCTCCGCCCCGCTTATGCCTGGGGTGGTGACGGTCAGGTCGGCCGCGGCGGCACCGGGGACGGCCAGGGCGAGCACCGACAGGACGGCGGCAAGGCGGGCGGGCATGCGAACCTCTCGGAAGGGCTACCCGCCCTGGCTGGCAGACCCTGCCCCGGCCGTCAAGGGCCCTCGCGGATGCGCCCTGCCACCGCGGCTTGACCACCCGGGCACCTGCACAATCTCGCTGGGAATCGTCCGCGCGGGAGCCTGCCCAGGGGCCCTGCGTTGGGACGAACGGGGCGCCCCCTTGTTCCAGGGGGATGGGGGGTGTCTGGAGGGGGACTGGCCCATGTTGCGGAATTTGCTGGCGATCCTGCTGGCCCTGGTGGCTGGGGGGACCGCGCACTGGCTGCTGACCGGCATCGCGGGGCTGGAGGGGGCAAGCGCCCAGGCCCTGGCGGTGATCACCGCCATCGCCGTCGCCTCCGCCTACCAGTCGGCGGTGGAGGCCACGGAGCGGGACCCGTCCTGAGCCGGGCCTACTGCCAGATGTTCACCCGACCGCCGCGGCAGCGGAACTGCCAGGGCTGGCCGTCGAACCAGACCGTGCCCTCGTCGGGGAAGCCGCTGAAACGCGCCCGGGCGCGATAGCCGTAGCGCTGGATCAGCCCGTCATAGACCTGGCGCTGGCAGCTGGACCAGTCGTAATCCCGGTCCCCGCCCCAATCCCGGTCACGGTCCCAGTCACGGTCGCCCCAGCGGGGCGGCGGCGGGGGTGGCGGGGGCGGGCGGCGCCAATCGTCGTCACGCCAGTCCGGGTCGCGCGGCCAACGCCGGTCATCGTCCCAGTCACGGTCGCGGTCGCGGCCACGCCAGCCGTAATCATCCCCCACCTGGCGCAAGGAACTGATCTGGCCGAAATAGCCGATCTGGCCCAGGTCGGCGACACGGGCGCCGCGGCGGAGCTGGACGCAGTCCTTGTATTTCTTGTGCTTGCAGACTTCCCAGACACCGCTGTTCACCACCAGCGAGCGCGCCCGGTCATTCCAGGGCGGCAGCTTGGACAGGTTGGAGATGTCGCCGTCGATGGTCAGCCGCTCCCCCCGGAAGTGGCCTTCGGAAAAGAGCGTGACCGACCCGGCGGCGGCGGGACCGGCCCAGGCGGCCAAGGTGAGGCCCAGGATGGCAATGGTCGGCTTCATCACTCCACGCGGCACCCCCGGGGGTGCTCCCATCCATCGCCCGGACGAGCGGGCACCCCTGCAAGCTGGGGGGACTTTGTGGCAGGCGATGGGCGCGGCCGGGGCAAGGTGGCGACGCCGGCACGGCTCCCGGGCCCCGGAAACCGTCCTAGCGGCGGAGGTTGATCTTCAGCGAGGCCCCCGCATCCCCCACCACCACCGCGGCGGCGCCGAAGCTGGGCGGCCCCAGGGTGCCGATGGCGTCGTTGGAAAAGCCGAAGGGCTCTGTCGGGACCCCCAGCAGGTTGGTGTCCACCTTGCCGTTGTCGTTCAGGTCCTGGAAGACGCGTACCGCATACTTGCCCGGCGGCAGCGGCCCCACGGCCAGATGGGCCCCGTCACGCGCGTTGCGCAGCACCAGGGCGGCCACGGGGGCGCCGTTCTTCTCGAACGCCTCCTCACTGTCATAGATGGCGGCGCGGAGCTGGCTGGCCCCGGCCAGCGGGGCGACGTTGGTGATGAAGACGCTGAGGTCGCCGGCCAGGGCGGGCGCCGCGGCCCCGAGGGCCAGGGTCACGGCCAGGGTGGGGCGGGTGGGAAGGCGCATGGCGGGGGCGGCTCCAACGGGGTCGCGGGCCATCAGGGGCCCGGTGCCCCCACTATATGCGGGGGAAAGTGACGGGAACGACCGTCCGTAAGGGGTGCCCGCCCGGCTTGCCCCGGTCGCGGGCATCCCGGCCCGCACACTGGCGCAAGACCTACCCGAAGTAGTTATGGCTTAAGTGAGAGAGAACATCCGGGCTAACCGGACGATCCCCGTCCGTTCACGGCCAATGTCCCGACTTTCTTGCTCTGTGCCCTATCCGTTCATGGCGATGCTCAGTTTCTGTCAATGATTGAGCAAGAAAACATTAATATTACTATGGCTTAGGCCGCTTTGTCGGCGCAAGCCCAGCCTATCCCTGGTCCAGGACGCGGCTGTTCTCCTCCGCCAGCCGGATGGCTTCGGTCAGCAGTCCCAGGATACGGACGTTGTTGTCCAGGATGGCGCGCATCTCGCGCCGGGGATCCTGGCCGTAGCCGACCATGCGCACCAGCAGGTCGGACCGGATCTCGGATAGTATCTCTTCCGTCCGCTTGCCGGACGGGTTGGCGCTGGACAGCAGGATACGGGTCATGTCCGCCCCCCTCCCAAGAAGACGGGAAGGCCGGGGCCGGCCTCCCCTCCCCCAGAGGGTGATCCCACTTACCCTTTCGCGCAAAGGACCAAAAGGACAGGGTGGACCCGCGGGCCGGCGGTCGCCGGCCTTAGGCGACCACCTTCGCCTTCGCCCGCACGCCCAGCATGTGGCAGAGGGCGACGGTCAGGTCGGCCTTGTTCATGGTGTAGAAGTGGAAATCCTTCACCCCGTGCTTGGCCAGGTAGCGGCACTGCTCGATGGCCACGGTGGCGGCCACCAAGTGCCGCGTCTCCGGCGAGTCGTCCAACCCTTCGAACAGGTTGGTCATCCAGCGGGGGATGTAGGTGTTGCACTTGCGGCCCATCTCCGCGGTCTTGGTGAAGTTCAGGATGGGCATGATGCCGGGGACCATGGGCACGTCGATGCCCCTGTCCGCCGCCTTGTCGCGGAAGCGCAGGAACACCGCCGGGTCGAAGAAGAACTGGCTGATGGCGCGGCTGGCGCCCGCGTCGACCTTGCGCTTCAGATTGTCCAGGTCGATGTCGGCGCTGGGCGCCTCCGGGTGGATCTCCGGGAAGCAGGCGACCGAGACCTCGAAGTCCGCCACCCGCTTCAGCCCCTCCACCAGGTCGGCGGCATAGGCGTAGCCGCCGGGATGCGGTTCATACCCAAGGCCGCCCAGGCCACCGGTGCCGTCCGCCTTCAGCGGCGGGTCGCCGCGCAATGCTACGATGTGGCGGATGCCGGCGTCCCAATAGGTGCGGGCGATCTCGTCGATCTCCTCCCGCGTGGAGCCGACGCAGGTCAGGTGGGCGGCGGCGGGGATGCCGGTCTTGGCCTGGATCTCCGTCACCGTGGCATGGGTCCGCTCCCGCGTGGTGCCGCCGGCGCCATAGGTCACGGACATGAAGGACGGCTTCAGCGGGGCCAGCCGGTGGATGGCGGCCCACAGGTTCTCGTGCGCCTTCTCCGTCTTGGGCGGCGAGAACTCGAAGCTGACGGACAGGCCGGACGGGGTCGTCACCAGGGCGGTCGGGTCGGTGGTGGCGTCCAGCAGTTCGGCTAGGCTCATGACAGGGCTCCGGCGATGGCGCGGGTGGGAACGGGTTGGGCGGCGGGCGGGCGGGTGCCGCGCCAGACGCAGACGGTGAGGGGCTGGCCCGGCAGGGCCACCACGGGTTCGGGGGCAAGGCCGGCCTTGGCCATCCAGCCCTCCACCTCACCTGAGTCGAAGCCAAGGCGGCGGTGGGCATGGTCGGTGCGCAGGGCTTCCAGCTCATGGCGGGCGAAGTCCACCACCAGCAGGGTGCCGCCGGGCCGCAGCAGGCGCGCGGCCTCCCCCAGCGCCTCCGCCGGCTCCTCCGCGAAGTGCAGCACCTGGTGGAAGATCACCGCATCCTGGCTCTGCCCCGGCAATGCCAGCTGGTACATGTCGCCCAAGCGCACCTGGCAGTTGCGCAGGCCCGCCTTCTCCAGGTTCACCCGGGCCACGGCCAGCATCTCGCGCGAGCTGTCGATGCCCAGCGCCCGGCCCACCCGGGGGCCGAACAGCTCCAGCATCCGGCCGGTGCCGGTGCCCACGTCCAGCAAATCCTGCACACCTGTCTCCGGCAGCAGGGAAAGGAGCCTCTGCTCCACCTCCGCCTCGGGCACGTGCAGGCTGCGGATCTCATGCCAGCGTCCGGCATTCTCACTGAAGTACCGCGCGGCGGCGGTGCGGCGGCTGTCGCGGATGCTCTCCAGACGCTCCAGGTCCAGCACGAGGCCCGAATCGTCGGCGGGCAGCGCGTCCACCAGGGTGCGGGCCAGCTCCGCCGTGGGGCCACGCTCCGCCAAGCGGTAATAGGCCCAGATGCCTTCCCGGTAGCGCTCCAGCAATCCCGCCTCACACAGCAGCTTCAGGTGCCGGGAGACACGGGGCTGGCTCTGGCCCAGGATCTGGGTCAGCTCGGTCACGGTGAGTTCGCCATGGGCGCACAAGGCCAGCAGGCGGAGCCGCGTAGGCTCAGCCGCGGCCTTCAACGCATTCAGCAGAAACTCCATGGCACCAGCCTTCACCAGGGATCGGGCCAACGTCAGCCGCTGGATCAATATATAAAGATATCTTTATGCCTTGTAAACCTTGGTCCGTGGTCCGGCAGGTACTTGCAACTTTTCCCCTTGGGTTGCGTTCCTGCTGCACACGCCATCCGACCTCGCCGAATGGTCTACCCCGAACTGGGGACGGCAACCCTGCATGGCTGGTCGGAGGTCCAGGATCATTGCGTCACCGATTCTCAACATTATATCCGCCAATGGCCTACCGGGCGGTTCCCCGCCGCCCCACCCTGGAAAGTCTGTCCCCCATGCGCCCTGGTCCCCTTTCCCGGCTCATGCTGCTGGCGGTCGCCGCGACTGCCCTGGCTGCCTGTTCGACCAGCACCCAGCAGGCGACCACCCCGACCCTGGACGGCCCGCCGGGCCAGGCATCGGGCGCGCCCGGCACGGTGGTGCCCGTGAACAACAACGACCCGCTGGAGCCGGTGAACCGGGGCATCTTCTGGTTCAACGAGGCGCTGGACGCCGTGCTGATCCGCCCGGTGGCGGAAATCTACCGGGCCGTGCTGCCCGACCCGGCGCAGCGCGGCGTGCGCAACGTGCTGCAGAACCTGCGCTCACCCCTGGACCTCGCCAACCAGACCCTGCAGGGGGACTGGGACGGGGCGGGCGACGTGGTGAAGCGTTTCGCCATCAACACCACCGTCGGCTTGGGCGGTCTGATCGACGTGGCCGGGAAGAACGGCATCCCCTATGAGTATGAAAGCTTCGACCAGACCCTGGCGGTCTGGGGCGTGCCGGAGGGGCCGTACCTGGTGTTGCCGGTGATCGGGTCCTCCTCCCTCCGCGACGCGGTGGGATTCGGGGCGGAGTTCTATGCGGACCCGGTATCCAACTATGCCAGCAACAACGACGCCGACTGGTTCACCTATGGTCGCGCCGGGCTGACCGTGGCGGATACCCGCGCCGGCTACATCGACGTGATCGACGACCTGAAGCGGAACAGCTTCGACTACTACGCCGCCATGCGCTCCCTCTACCGCCAGCGGCGGGACAACTGGATTCGCGACGGCGCCGCAGATCCGTCGCAATTGCCGGATATTCCGGATTACGACGACGGCGATGCCGCCCCGCCCTCGCCGGTGCGGGCTGGCCAGGGGTCCTAGGGCCCCGGACCGTGACGCCCGTCACTGTCGGACTGTTAGCGCCGCCTGATACTTGACTTGGACTGAAGGATTTTAGCCGTGGATGCCATGCTGACCAACCGTCGCCCCCTCCTCCGCCCCGCCGCTGGCCTGTTGATGGCCGGCCTGGCAGCCTTCGCGCTGCCGGCGACCGCGCAGCAGACGGCGCCGGCCCAGGTCGCGGCCCAGCCCTCTGCCAAGGCCCCGACGGACTTCGTGCAGGGCCTGGGCGACAAGGCCATCGCCACCCTGGCCCAGAAGAAGGACCCGGCGCAGACCAAGCAGGTCTTCCGGGATCTGCTGAACCAGAACTTCGACCTGACCACCATCGGCCGCTTCGTGGTCGGCCGCTATTGGAACACCGCCACGCCGGAGCAGCAGCAGCAGTACATGCAGCTGTTCGAGCGCATGATCATCGACGTGTATGCCGAGCGCTTCAGCCAGTACGCGGGGGAGACCTTCAAGGTCACCGGCGGCCAATCCACGGGTGAGCGCGACACGCTGGTGACCAGCCAGGTGGTCCGCCCCAACGGCCCGCCGGTCAACGTATCCTGGCGCGTGCGCAACCGCGACGGCGCCTTCAAGATCGTGGACGTGCTGGTGGAGAATGTCAGCATGAGCCAGACCCAGCGCAGCGAGTTCGCCAGCGTGATCGAGAACAATGGCGGCCGCTTCGACGCCCTGCTGGACGCCCTGCGCCAGCGCACCCAGACGGCCCAGGCGCGGTAACGGGAGCCAAGGCCTGCGACCGCCGGCCCGCGGGCGCGCGCCCGGCGCTTGAGGGAATAGCATGAGTCTACGGCCCGCCGGGAAACCGGCGGGCCGTTTGCTTTGGGGCGGGCCTGCCGCTACCTTGCGGCATGCTCTGGGAACTCTGGGCCAGCCTGCGCACCGACTGCCCGCCGGACCTGCGGCGGCTGGGCTACCGTTATGGCGCGGTGGCCTGTCTGGCCCGCGCCCGCCGCTGCGCCAAGGCCTGGGCCCCGCACCAGGAACGGACAAAGGCCGCCATCCACGCGGCGCTGGCCTGGGCCGGGCCGGGGGACACGGCCATCGTCCTGGGCTCCGGCCCCTGCCTGGACCTGCCGGTGCCGGCGTTGCTGGCCCGCTTCCCCAAGCTGGTCCTGGTCGACGCGGCCCACCCGCCGCCGGCAAAGGCCCTGGCCCGCCGGCACCCCGGGATCGAGCTGGTGAGCCTGGACCTGACGGGCACGGCGGCGGGGCTGCTGGACCCGGACGCCCCGGCGCCGCCGCGACCCGGCTGCACGGCCCTGCTGGACCGGCCGGGAGTGGGGCTTGTCGTCTCCGCCAACCTGCTGTCGCAACTGCCGCTGCTGCCGGTGGCGGCAGCTTCGGCGCGCTGGCCGGGGCTGGAGGGGGACCGCTTCGCCCGCGCGGTGGTGGAGGCGCACCTGGCCCACCTCCGCGCCTTCAACTGCCCGGCCCTGCTGGTCACCGACGTGCGCCGCCGGGCCTATGGCCATGACGGCGCGCTGCTGTCGGACGAAGACCCCCTCGCCGGCCTGGCCCTGCCGCCGGGCGAGGAATGGGACTGGGACATGGCCCCGCGGGGTGAGCTGCCCGGCGGCAAGCAGCTGGTGACCCGGGTCAGGGCCGTGCGGGTGGGGTGAGGGAGGATCGTCGTTCGCGCCGCGACAGGCCATGGCGGCGGGTCCAGAGTAACGCAGAGGACGCAGATGGCCGCAGAGGACACAGAGCGGTCCGGCCCTGCGTCCAACCGCCGGCTTCCCCGTGGATGGCGGACCGTCTGCGCCTCCGGCACCGTGGACCTGGACGGCAACCGATTGGCCCAGGCCAGACACTTGGCCCTGTCCCTCTGCGTCCTCTGCGGCCATCCGTGTCCTCTGCGTTCCCAACACACCTTGCGTGCCGGACTTCCGGTGACCGCGCTGGCACCCGATGCCCCCCTTCCCCCGCGCCTGACGCAGGTCATTTCCCCCCAAGACCTGCGCCGGGCAGCATTGACATCATCGGCAACGCAGCGCTTTACTGACTGACCAGTCAGTTACTAGCGATCGACCCCATGCGAGACACCCCGATCCGCCGCCGCAAGGATGCCCGCCCTGCCGAACTGCTGGCGGCGGCCCGGGAGGTCTTCGCCGCCAAGGGCTTCGCCGCCGCCCGGATGGAGGACATCGCCGCCCGGGCGGGCGTGTCCAAGGGCACGGTCTATCTCTACTTTCCCAGCAAGCAGGCGGTGTTCGAGGCGCTGGTGCGCCAAGCCATCCTGCCCAACGTGGAACGGCTGGAGGCCATGGCCGCCGCCTACGAGGGACCCACGGCGGACCTGCTGCGGCAGGCCATGGCCCTGTTCCCCACCTTGGTCCGCGACCCGAAGGTGGTCACCATCCCCCGGCTGGTGATCGGGGAGGCGGGCAACCAGCCGGAGATGGCCGACTTTTACCGGCGGGAGGTGGTGGAGCGGGGCCTGGGTCTGATCTCCGGCATCCTGCGCCGCGGCGCGGAGCGGGGGGAGTTCCGGCCCCTGGCGCCGGACACGGTGGCAAAGCTGTGGTTCGCGCCCCTGCTGCTGGCCGTGGTCTGGCGGACCACCTTCGAGCCGGTGGGCGGGGCGCCGCTGGAGCTGGACGACTATCTGCGCACCCATGTGGACATCATGCTGCGGGGCCTGGCCCCGGAGGGAGGGACCGATGCGGCCTGAGATCATCCGCGCCCTGCCGCTTGCCGCCCTGGCCCTGCTGGCGGCCTGTGGGGACGAGGGCCCGACCCGCTGGCAGGGCTATGCGGAGGGGGAATACCTGCGGATGGGCGCCCCGGAAGCCGGGTGGGTGGAGAGCCTGTCCGTGGCGCGCGGCCAACGGGTGGAGGCCGGCGCGCCCCTGTTCACCCTGGAGTCCAGCCGCCAACAGGCAGCCCTGGCCCAGGCCCGGGCCGAGCTGGCGCGGGCGGAAGCCAACCTGGCCGACCTTCGCCTGGGCCGCCGGCCGGAGGAGATCGCGCAGGTGGAGGCGCGACTTCACCAGCATGAGGCCATGCTGCGCCTCGCCCAGCTGGAACTGCGCCGGCAAGAGCAGTTGGCCCGGCAGGATGTGGCGGCCAAGGCGCGGCTGGACCAAGCCCGCGCCGAGTTCGAGTCGACCCGCGCCCAGGTGGCGGCGACGGAGGCGGAGCTGGCCACCGCCCGCCTGCCCGCCCGCGCCGACCAGATCGCCGCCGCGGAGGGCGCCGTGGCCGCGGCGAAGGCCGCCTTGGCCCAGGCGCAATGGTCCCTGGACCAGCGCCGGGTGGTGGCCCCGGTTGCGGCGTTGGTGGACGACACGCTGCGCCGCCCGGGGGAGTGGGTGCCCGCCAATGGCGCCGTGGTCACCCTGCTGCCGCCGAGGCAGGTCAAGCTGGTGCTGTTCGTGCCGGAGGGGGCGCGGTCGTCCCTGGCCCCGGGCAAGCAACTGTCCGTGGGTTGTGACGGCTGCCCGCCTGACATGACGGCCCGGGTCAGCTTCGTGGCGGCGGAGGCGGAATACACCCCGCCCGTACTGTACAGCGTGGAGAACCGCGCCAAGCTGGTCTATCGGGTGGAGGCCCTGCCGGAGGGCAGGCCCTTCGCCCTGCTGCCCGGCCAGCCGGTGGACGTGGCGCCGTTGGAGGCCGCGTCGGCAGGGGCCGGGACATGACCGGCGCCCCCGCCATCGACGTGCAGGGCCTGACCAAGCGGTTCGGGGCCAAGACCGTGGTGGACGGCTTCTCCATCCAGGTCACCCGGGGCCAGATCCACGGCTTCCTGGGCCCCAACGGCAGCGGCAAGACCACCACCATCCGCATGCTCTGCGGCCTGCTGGTGCCGGACGCGGGCACGGGCACCTGCCTCGGCCACGACATCGTGCGGGAGAGTTGGGCCATCAAGCGCCAGGTCGGCTACATGACCCAGAAGTTCAGCCTCTATGAGGACCTGACCATCGGGGAGAATTTGGACTTCGTCGCCCGCCTCTATGCCCTGCCCGACCGCAAGGCGCAGGTGAAAGCGGCGCTGGACCGGCTGGGCCTGGCCCACCGGCGGGACCAGTTGGCGGGCACCCTGTCCGGCGGCTGGAAGCAGCGCTTGGCGCTGGCCGCCTGCATCCTGCACGGGCCGAAGCTGCTGCTGCTGGACGAGCCCACCGCCGGGGTGGACCCCAAGGCGCGGCGGGAGTTCTGGGACGAGATCCACGCCCTGGCGGCGGAGGGCATGACCGTGCTGGTCAGCACCCACTACATGGATGAGGCGGAGCGCTGCCACCGCATCGCCTACTTGGCCTATGGCAAGCTGCTGACCGTGGGCAGCGTGCCGGAGGTCATCGCCGGGGCCGGCCTGCACAGCCTGGCGGCAGAGGGGGAGGAGCTGGGCCCCGTCCGCCGCGACCTGGAGGGCAAGCCGGGGGTCAGCATGGTGGCGCCCTTCGGCTCGCGGCTGCATGTCAGCGGGCCGGACCCGGTGCTGCTGGCCCAGGCCGTCGACCCCTGGCGGGACCAGCCGGGCCTGCGTTGGCAGGCGGTGGAGCCGTCGCTGGAGGACGTCTTCATCCACTTGATGCACCAGTCCCGGGACAACTTCGCCCCCGGGACGGCGACGGGAGGCACGGCATGAGCGGCGACCGCTTCTCCCCCACCCGGCTGCTGGCCATGGTGGTGAAGGAATTCATCCAGATGAAGCGGGACCGGCTGACCTTCGCCATGATGGTCGGCATCCCCATCATCCAGCTGATGCTGTTCGGCTTCGCCATCAACAGCGACCCCAAGCACCTGCCCACCGCCATCCTGTCCCTGGACCAGGGCCCGTTTTCGCGCAGTGTCGTGGCCGGATTGCAGAACAGCGCCTATTACCGGGTCGAATGGGTAGCGGAAACGCGGGCTGAGGTGGACGCCATGCTGGACCGGGGCGTGGTGCAGTTCGTGCTGACCATCCCCGCCGGCTTCGGCCGGGACCTGGTGCGCGGGGACCGGCCGGTGCTGCTGCTGGAGGCGGACGCCGCCGACCCCGCCGCCACGGGCAACGCCGTGGGCGCCCTGAACAATATTGTCCGCGACAGCCTGCGCCATGACCTGACCGGGCCGCTGGCGGAACTGGCGCAATCCCAGCCGCCGGTCGATCTGCGCATCCACCGCCGCTACAACCCGGAGGGGCTGACCCAGTACAACATCGTGCCCGGGCTGGTGGGCACCATCCTGACCATGACCATGATCATCATGACCGCCCTGGCCGTGACGCGGGAGCGGGAGCGCGGGACCATGGAGAACCTGCTGGCCATGCCCGTCCGCCCGCTGGAGGTGATGGTGGGCAAGCTCGCCCCCTTCATCCTGGTGGGCGCCGTGCAGGTGACCATCATCATCGGCGCGGCCCGCCTGCTGTTCGGCGTGCCCATGCTGGGCAGCCCGGTGGCCCTGGTCGTGGGGCTGCTGTTCTTCATCACCGCCAACCTGGCGGTGGGCTTCCTGTTCAGCACCCTGGCCCGCAACCAGCTGCAGGCCATGCAGATGAGCTTTTTCTTCTTCCTGCCGTCCATCCTGATGAGCGGCTTCATGTTCCCGTTCCGCGGCATGCCCCAATGGGCCCAGACCATCGGCGAGGCCCTGCCGCTGACCCATTTCCTGCGCATCGTCCGCGGCGTCATGCTGAAGGGCAACGGCCTGCCGGACGCCTGGCCCAACCTGTGGCCCCTGGTGCTGTTCCTGCTGGTGGTCAGCACCATCGCCGTGAACCGGTACCGGCAGACGCTGGACTGAAGCACCTATGTTCGCTTGTTGTCGGGGTTCGCTGGCGCTCACCCCGACCTACGGGACGCACGCGTAGGTCGGGGTGACCAACGGGAACCCCGGCATACCCCACCGCCCCCCTCACTCATACCGCAAAGCCCGGGCCGGCGGGGCCAGGGCGACACGCAGGGCATGCAGGCTGACCGTCGCCAGCGCCACCACCAGCGCGGCGGTCCCGGCGGCAATGAAGGGCTCCGGACCCAGGGTGATGCGCACGGTGAACTGCTCCAGCCAGCCGGACAGCAGCCACCAGGCCACCGGCCAGGCCACCAGGTTGGCAAGCAGCACCGGCCGGGTGAACTGCCACGCCAGCAGGCGCAAGACGTCCCCCACTCCGGCCCCCACCACCCGGCGGATGCCGATTTCCTTCGTCCGTCGGGCGGCGGCCAGGGCGGTCAGGCCGAACAGCCCCAGGTTGGCCAGCAGGATGGCCAGCGCTGCGAACACGGCAAAGACCCGTGCCTGGCGCTCCTCATTCCGGTAGAGGGAGTCGATCCTGTCATCCAGGAAGCCTTGCCAGATGCGTTCCAGACCGGGGAAAAGCCGGTCCACCAAGGCGGACAGGGCCTCCACCGCCGGGCGTGGGTCGCCGGGCGCGAGGCGGACCGTCAGGAAGTCCGCCGCCGGGCCGATGGTGAACAGCATGGCCTCCGCCCCTTCCCTCGCGTTGCGCAGGCGGATGTCGGGGATGACACCGACGATCTCCGTCGGGTTGCCCGAATCCTCCTCGCGGAAGAAGTACCGGGTACCCACGGCCTCGGCCGGGTTGGCGAAGCCCAGCCGCCGCGCCCCCGCCTCGCTCACCAACCCGTAACGCCAGTCGGGGGCCTGCCCGGGCAGCCCGGGCCCGGCGGTGACCGGGATGTCGTAGGTGGCCAGGAAATCCCTGTCCGCGGTGAAGGTGGACATCAGCGCCGGCTCATCGTTCCGGCGGCCTTCCACCAGGACGGTGCTGATGGTCTCGCTGGGGTTGGCGGGGACGATGGAGGTGAGGGTGGCGGACAGCACGCCGGGGATGCGCGCAGCCTCCGCCTTCAGGGTCTGGGCCGTGCCCTCCGGCCCGTCGGGCAGGCTGCCGACCACATAGAGGTTTTCCTGCCGGAAGCCCAGATCGGCGCCGCGGGCATGGTCCACCTGCCCCTGCACGGTCAGGGTCGCTACCACCAGGGCGATGGAGATGGCGAACTGCCCCACCACGAGGGCGGAGCGCAGCCGGCCGGAGCCCGGCGGCCCCGCCCGGCCCTTCAGCACCTCCGCCGGGCGGTAGCCGGACAGGACCAGGGCCGGGTAGAGGCCGCCCAGCACCCCCACCACCAGGGGCGCCGCCAGGCTTACCGCCAGCAGCGGCCCGGCATAGAGGGAGGCGGCCGAGAGCTGCCGGCCCACCAGCCCCTCGAAGGCCGGCAGCAGCAACTCCACGAGGCCCAGCGCCAGGATCGTGCCGGCCAGGGCCAGGGCCACCGACTCCCCCGTGAACAGCAGGACAAGTTGGCGTCGCCGGGCCCCCGCCAGCTTGCGAATGCCCACTTCCTTTGCCCGCTGGATGGCCTGGGCCGTGGCCAGGTTGGTGTAGTTCACCACCGCCACCCCCAGGATCAGCAGGGCCACCCCCACCAGCAGCCGCAGGGTGCCCACGTCGCCGCCTGGCTTGGCATCGTCCACCGCCTTGACCTTCAGGTGGATGTCGGTGACGGCGTCCAGGCGCAGGCGCAGGAAGTCCGGTGCCCATTCCTTGGGCGGCAGGCCGGTGGCGAACTGCTCCACGAAGGCGGTGAGGCCATCACGCAGCCGGCCGGGGTCGGCCCCTTGCCGCAGGCGGACATAGGTGCTGGCGCCGCCCTGGCTCCAGCTTTCTGACGCCCAATTGGACCAGGAGCGGGGGCCGAGGGCCGCCTCCGCGGCGATGGCGGCAAAGTCCAGGTGGCTTTCCGGCACGGGGGCGAGCACGCCGGTCACGGTCAGGACCGGGCCGCCCTTCACGGACACCGTGCGGCCCACCGGGTCCAGGTCCCCGAACAACGTGCGCGCCAGCGTCGGCGACAGGACCAGCCCGTCCGGCCGGGCCAGCGCCGTGGCGGGATCGCCGGACCGCAGGGGGAAGTCCAGGACGGAGAACAGGTTGGCGTCCGCCCAGAGCAGCGCCGCCTCGAACACCCGGCCATCCTGGTCCAGCCCCACCTGCTGTCGCCGGACCCGGGTTGCGGCCTCAACCTCGGGGAAGCGCCCCAGCAGGGGACCGAGCATCTCCGGCGCCGACATGGTGGTCACCATGGGGCCGCGGCCCGGCAGGGTGATGGTATTGGCCACCCGGTACAGCCGGTCAGCGGCGGTGAAGCTGCGGTCCACCGCGTATTCCCCCTGGACATAGAGGCTGACGCCCAGGAACCCGGCGATCCCCACGGCAAGGCCCACCAGGTTGATCAGGGTGAACAGGGTCTGGCGGCGGAACAGGCGGAGCAGGTGGACCATGCTGGCATGCTTCCCGTGGCGGAACCGGTCAGCGCGACGGAAAGCAAGAACCGGACCCCGACCCGAAGCCGCGGAAATCCTGGATTCCCCTCAGCTGATCCGCTGTCCGCCTGCGGACACTGTCCGGGAACGGACGGCTCAGGCGTTCGCGAAGGCGGCGAGCCGGCGGTCGCGGATGGGCAGGTGTACCAGGGCGGCCAGCACGGACAGGCCGATGCTGGCGTACCAGACGGCGTCGTAGTTCCCGAAGGCCTCGACGGAGATGCCGCCCAGGAACGCCCCCAGGAATGCCCCCACCTGGTGGCTGAGGAAGACCAGGCCGAACAGGGTGGAGACGAACCGGGGCCCGAAGATCCCCGCCACCACCCCCGTGGTCAGGGGCACGGTGCTGAGCCAGAGCAGCCCCATGGAGGCGGCAAAGGCCAGGGTCACCCCGGGGGTCTTGGGCAGCAGCAGGAACAGGGTGATCAGCAGGCCGCGCAGGCCGTAGATGGCCGACAGCAGGTATTTGGGCCGGTACCGCCCGCCGAGCTGGCCGGCCGCCAGGCTGCCGATGATGTTGAACAGCCCCACCAGGGCCAGGGCCCAGGCGCCCACCTCCGGCATCAGGCCGCAACTGGCCACGTAGCCGGGCAGGTGGGTGGTGATGAAGGCGAGCTGGAAGCCGCAGACGAAGAACCCCAGGGACAGCAGCCAGTAGCCCTCATGCCGGCCGGCAAGGGCCAGCGCCTCCCGCAGGGACGGGCCGGGCGCGGCCTCGGCGGGCCGGGGCGGCGGGCCGCCCAGCGGCCAGGCCATGGGCACCACCAGCAGGGCCAGCAGCGCCATGGCCATCAAGGCCACCTGCCAGCCCTGGTCCCCGATCAGCGACTGTCCCAGGGGCACGAAGGCGAACATGCCGAAGGAGCCGCCGGCGCTGGCGATGCCGAAATACAGGCTGCGCTTTTCCGGCGGCGTCACCCTTGCCACGGCCCCCAGGACGATGGAGAAGCCCAGCGCCCCCAGCGCCGTGCCCACCAGCAACCCGGCCCCCACCTGGAAGGCGAAGACGCTGCCGCCCAGGGCCATCAGCACCAGCCCGGCTGCATAGGCCAGGCCCCCGCCCGCCACCACCAGCCGCGGGCCCTTGGTATCCGCCAGGGCGCCGAACAGGGGCGGCACCACGCCCCAGACGATCTGCTGCAGGGCGAAGGCGAAGGAGACGGAGGTGACGGCCCAGCCCTGGCTTTGGCTGACGGGCAACAGAACCAGCCCGAAGATCTGCCGGATGCCCATGGCCACCGCCAGGGCGAACGACCCGCAGAGCAGCACGGTCAGGGCGGAGGGGCCACGGGACGGCATGGGTGCGCTCCGGCGATGGTTCAGGACCGGAAGCGTATGGCCCCATCGCCCCTGCGGCAATCCGCGGCGGCGGCAGGCCACCCATGTGTTTCGGAAGGGCGAGAGCCCCTATTCCAGCGGCACGCCCAGGGTGAAGCGGGTGCCCGGCCCGCACTCCACCCCCAGGCTGGCGCCCAACTGGCGGCAAAGGGCGCGCACCAGCCGCAGGCCCAGGCTGGTGGACTGGCCCAGGTCGAAACCCCGCGGCAGGCCGATCCCGTCATCGGCCACGGTGACGGCCAGGCTCCCGCCGACACCCACGGCCAGTGTCTCCACCCTCACCTCCCCGGGCGGTTGCCGGGGAAAGCATGCTTGACGGCGTTGGTCACCAGCTCGTTCACCATCAGGGCCAGGGGCACCAGCCGGTCCGGTGCCAGCATCCTGTCCTCGGCCACCGTCACGGACACCCGGATGGTGCGCCCGTCCAGGCCCAGGCTGCGGGTAAGGTCGTCCACCAGCCCGGACAGGTAGTCCCGCAGGCCCACCCCGTCGGCCCGCTCCCCCCGGTACAGCCGCTCATGGATGCGGGAAACGGTGAGGATGCGGCCGCAGGCCTCGTCGAAGCTGCGCCGCACCTCCGGATAGGGGGACACCGCCGCCTCAAGGGCCAGCAGGCTCGCCACCATCTGCAGGCTGTTCTTGATGCGGTGGTTGGCCTCCTTCAGCATCAGGTCGTGGCGGGCCAGCAGCTCTTCCTGGGGCAGGGCGGCGGACTGGGCCGTCACGTCGTACAGCGCCCCCACGACCCGCCGGACCGTGCCGTCATCGCCGCGCAGGGTGCGCCAGAGGGACCGGACCCGCCGCACTTCCCCGTCCTTGCGCACGGCCCGGAACTCCGCCTGCAGCGGCAAGCCGTCCAGGGGCAGGAAGGCCCGGCCGAACAGGGCGGTGACCGCCGCCCGGTCCTCCGGGTGGATGCGGTCCAGCAGCCCGCGGAAGCCGACCGACTTGCCTGGCGGCAGGCCCAGCAGCTCATGCAGGCGCCCGGCGCTGTAGGTGGCTTCCGGTTCCCACTCCCAGAACCCCAGGCCGGTCAGGTCGGTGGCCAGGTCGAGGCGGGCGAAGAGGCTGGCGGAGCCGGGACCCTCACGGCCCGTCTCATCCACCACCACGCCGGTCAGGCTGCGGGCGCGGGACTGGGGATGGGTGCGCAGGTCGCCGCGCACCAGGACGCAGCGCTGCTCCCCGCTGGGCAAGCGGAGACGGACATGACGCTCAAGCCGGCCGTCCGGAACCACGCGCAGGGCGCGCAGGGACAGCCTGCGGGCATCTTCCGGATGCAGCCGGGCGAAGAACGCGTCCACCCGGTGGCCGGCCTCGCCGGGCCGGAAGCCGAAGATGTCGTCCAGCCGCTCCGACCGGTCGAGGGAGCCGGTGTCGAGTTCCAGGGAGAAGGCCCCGACATCCACACGGTCCGCCGCCTGGGCCGCCTGGGAGGGGGGCATCGCCGGGCGGAACGGGTCCACCCCGGCCGCCACCAATGCGCCATTGCCTGCCCAAGCCGGGGGATCTGCCATTTCCTGCCAGAGAGACAATGGTACCCCCTGCCGGTCCGCTACATACGATTGCAGGTATGATCACCCTTTTCTTCGAACCTGCGCAATAACCCGAAAGGAGTATAATAATACACACTCTAATTAAGCTTATTCCCGGCCGGGTCGGTCTTGAGCCGCCAGACCCTGACGGGCCCGGTACGCCCGCGTAACGTGTAGGTGCCGATATCCTGCATCGGGATGTCGACGACGCAGTCGCCCGCATCCCGTACCGTGTCCGCGCTGACCAGGGCGACACAGCACTCGTCCCCCAGCAGCTCGCTGCCCAGGGCCTCCAGCCGCGCGGCCGTGTTCACCGTGTCGCCGACGATGGTGTAGTTGATGCGGCTCAGGGCCCCGATGTTGCCCACCACCACCGGGCCGGAATGCACGCCCACCCGCAGGCAGATGGCCGGCCGGCCGGCGGCGCGGGCCTCCGCCCCCTCCTCTTCCACGACGCGGGCGATGGCCATGGCGGCGCGCAAGGCGCGGGCCGCGTGGTCTGGCTGGTCCTCCGGCGCCCCCCAGAACGCCATGACCGCGTCACCGATGAATTTGTCCACCGTGCCGCCCTCCTCCTCGATGCAGGCGGCGATCCGGGTGAAGTGGCGGTTCAGCCAGTCCGCCGTCTCCTGCGGGCTCATGGCCTCGGCCAGGGCGGAGAAGCTCTTGATGTCGGTGAACAGGACCGTGACCTCCCGCTCCTCCGACCGGACGCCGACGCTGCGCGCCTCCCGCCGGATCAGGCGCAGCACCAGGGCCTTGGGCACATAGGTCTCGAACCAGCGCAGGCCGGACACCATGGTGTTGAACGCCTCCGCCGCGTCCGACACCTCGCGGAAGCGGCTGTCCGGCAATTCCGGCACCGTCTGGAAGTCCAGGTCCCGCAAGGACACGGCCGCCCCGGCCAGCCGCTTGATCTGCCGGCTGATCGCCTTGCCCAGCAACAGGGCCAGCAGCACCGACACCACCAGGATGACGAATCCCGCCCCGGCCAGCTTCACCAGGCGGCGCAGTTCCGGCGTCACCTCCTCCTCGTCGAAGGCGATGGCCAGCGTCCAGGGGTGGCTGCCATAGTCCTTCAAGGTCTTCAGCAGGTAGACATACTTCTTGTCCCCCAGCTCCGACGCCCGCAGTTCCAGGCCGGGGTCGCCGCTGATCTGGAACTCCGCCCGCACCCGCATGCCCTCCGGCCCCTTCTGGCTGGAGGCGCCGTCGGGCCCGGCCTTCTGCCAGATGCCGGCCGCCACGGGGTCACCCAGCTCCGCCAGGGTGGGCAGGGGCGGGCGGCCGGTCACCTTGGCATAGTCCAGCGCCTTGGCCGGCAGGGCCGGGTGGGCCAGCACGTAGGTGTCGTCATACAGGATGAAGCTGCGGGCCTCGGTGCCCTGGTCCATGCGGTCCAGGAAACGGGACAGGTCCAGGAAGCTCACGCCCGTGACGATGATGCCCAGGAACCGCCCGTCCCGGCGCACCGGCACGCGCACGCTGAGGATGGTGGCCTTCTCCTCCTCCGCCCAGATGGGGTCGGCCCAGACGGCGCCGCCGGTCTGGAGCGCCGCGTCCAGCACCTCCTGGCCCCAGGGCTGCTTCGGCTCCACCCGGTAGAGCACGCCGCCCTTGCCGTCGCGCACGGCCACGTGGAAGTCGCCCTCACGCGCCAGGAACCCGATGCCGGTGATCTGGGGCGCCGCGGCCAGGGAGGCACGAAGCGTGTCGGCCAGCCGCCCCTGCTCCGCCGGGTCCACCTGGCCGGTGGAGAACAGGCCGGTGACGAACTCCGCCTGGGCCCGGGCCGGTTCCAACTGGGTGCGGACCCGGGTCTCCATCATCTTCATGACCAGGTCGGCCTTGTCGCCCACCAGTTCCGACGTGTTCCGGCCGGAGACGTTGAGGCCCAGCACCAGCACGCTGGCCACCGCCAGCAGCACCAGCCCGCCGAACCCCACCACCAGCACCGCCGCGATGGGCAGCCGGAAGCGCTTCCGCCGCCAGGGCCGGCGGAACGGCGTGCAGTCCAGGGGCGGTTCGCCGGCAGGGGTATCGGCCATCATGGCGGGCAAGCTACAGGCGGGCTGCCCCGCCCGCAACCGCCGGCCCGTCCCCCGACCCGGATCGGCCCCAGCCTTCGGGGTTAGGGGGACCATTCCGTGGCCCTCGATCGTTGCCGATCAAGCGCTCCCTCAGGCGCCGGGCGGCGGTCGCCGCCCTTAATCCGCCACCACCAGCTTCACCAACTGGCCCGGCCGCAGCGGCGTGCCGGGGGCGATGTCGTTCAGGACGCGGAACCGCTCCTCCGGGTAGTCGCGGAAGGGCATGCGGCGGGCCAGGTCCTCCACCGTCTCGCCCGCCCGCACCTGGACGACCCGCAGCCGGTAGGGGCGCAGCCCGGCCCGGTCGGCGGAGGTCAGTCGGCGGAAGCTGGTGGCCGTGTCCTGGAAGGCCCGGTCGGCGGCCGGGCTCAGGGTGGGGGTGACGAACAGGAACCGGTAATAGCTGTCCGCGTCCCAGCGGATCGCCACCAGCCGCGCGTTCACCTGGCCGGAACGGGTGTTCACCGGGGTGATGGCGGTGGCGGCGGGCAAGCCGTCGATCGTCAGGGTTTGGGTGCCCGACAGGGGCGCGTTGGGGGCCCAGACACCGGCGATGAACTCCGCCGGGTTGCGGGCGCCCTGGCCGGGCGCGCCGTCGAACACCATCAGGGTCTTGCCGTCGGGGGCGATGGCGGTGACGTTGCTCTGCCCGTTCAGCAGGCGGAAGCCCTCCGGCACCTCGAATCGGAAGCCCAGGGACGGGTGGGCGAAGACCTGGCCGCGCACATAGCCGTTCTTGGGGCTGTCGCCATAGAGCATGCCGTCGATGGTGCGCAGGTAGGCGGCGCCGTCCGTCTCCCAATCCTGGGGCGCCCGCTGCTTGGCGGCGGCGGCGGCCTGCTCCACCCGCTCGCCCGTGGGCGGGTGGGTCTGCAGGTAGCTGAACTGGTCGGCCGCGCCCGGCTTGCCCGCCAGCAGGGCCTGGAGTTGCGCGTGCCGGCCCATGGTGGCCAGGAAGCTGGACATCTCCGTCGGCGCGAAACCCGACCCGGCCATGTAGCGGATGCCCAGGCTGTCCGCCTCCAGCTCCTGCCCGCGGCTCCAGCCGGCCAGCACGCCGGCGGCGCCCTGCTGCGCCAGTTGCCCCACCTCCGCCCCGCCCAGGACCGTGGCCAGCACCGCGCCCACCTGGGCCAGGGTGCCCCGGCTGTAGCGCTCGGCGGAGTGGCGGGCGGTGACGTGGCCGATCTCATGCCCGATGACGCCGGCGAGCTGGGCCTCGTTGTTGGCCAGCGCCATCAGCCCGCGGGTGACATAGACATAGCCGCCCGGCAGGGCGAAGGCGTTGACGATGTCGCTGTCCAGCACCGTGAAGGTGTAGCGCACGTCCGGCCGCTCGGTATTGGCCGCCAGCCGCTGGCCGATCTTGTCCACATAGGCCTGGATGGCGGGGTTGTCATAGGGCCCGCCGAACTCGTCCATCACCTGTTTGTGCTGCTCCGCCCCGACGGACTTTTCCTGCTCCGGCGACATCAGGGCGGTGAACTGCCGCTCGCCCGTGGCCGGGTTGGTGGTGCAGGCGGACAGGGCCAAAAGGGCGCCGGCCAGCCAAGCGGCGACCGGCAAGCGGGGGCGGCGGGGCGGCACGGGGCGGTTCCTCTTCATGCGGCTTGTTCTTGGGGCACCATCCGGTCAACGCCCGGCCTGATCCGGGGGTTCCGGGACGGGCGGCATGATGGGACAAGGGACGGCCGGGGTGAAGCCCCCGCGCGGTGGGGCGTGGACAAAGGGTCATTGCGGTTTGCAAGAAGGCCGGGGTCCGTTCCAGGATCATTGCTCTTCGCCATTGCGATACGCACTGGCGCTGCATCAATCCAGACCCCATCGGCCTACCCTCCGACACCAACCCCTTCTCATTATGAGGTTTTTTGGAATCGCCCGAGATCGTCACACTTGGCCCGCAGCATGCATACTCCGTTCGGCATAACCGGCCCATGCGCCGCCCCGCCGAACCGATGGAGCTTCTCCCATGTCCCGTCTCGCCGCTTCCGCCCTCGCCGCCTCCACCCTGGCCCTGCTGGCCGCGGCGCCCGCCCTGGCGCAGTCCGCCTCCGGCACCATCCAGCTCAACGGTTCGGTGGCGGTCGCCTGCACCGTGGCGGTGACGGACAACAACGTGGCCCTGAACCTGGCGGGTGGCGAGAGCGCCCGCGCCGTGGGCCGCATCGTGGAGACCTGCAACAAGGGCAACGGCTACACCATCACCGTCGCCTCGGCCAACGCCGGCACCCTGACCTCCGCGGCCGCCGGCGCCACCCCCATCAGCTACACCGTGGGCTATGACGGCGCTTCCGGCGGCCTGTCCACCGCCCTGCAGGTGAACCGCGACAGCGCCCAGTTCGGCCGCCAGCGCGACCTGACCGTCACCGTCCCGGCCTCCGCCCAGTACATCGCCGGCAGCTACGCCGACACCGTCACCGTCAGCATCGCCGCGCGTTGACACGCGCCCCCCGGGCGCCGGGCGCCGCCTCCGGCGGCTTGGCTTGCGCGGCCACGGGGCCGCGGGCCGGCGGTCGCCGGCCTTGGGCCTCCCGGCACCTCAGGCGAACCGTCACCGGACCAGCGCGGCCGGGCCCCTTCATCGGTTCGGGGCGAAGCGCGTGAACTCCCCGGCGCGGCGGCCCAACGGCCCCGCGCCGGACTTTCTATTCCGGCAGCACGGTGAGCTGTTCCGGCAGGGTCAGCCGGATACAGGGCCCGTCGCGGGACTCCACCCAGCCGCGGACCTCCACCACCCGCCCCTTCAGGGCCAGCGGGTCCAGCCCGGCCTTCCTGAAGGCCCGCAGGTCACCTGGCGCCAGTTCCGCCGTGAAGTCGGTCCGCCAGTCCGGCCCGAAGCCCAGCACGATCCGGTCGTCCAGCCTCAGCGCCCGTCGCACCGTGCCGCGGACCACCTGCACGGCGCCCACATCCCCCTCCGCGAGGGCCGCCGCGTCCCGCACCGCATAGGAAGGATGGGCCCAGAGGCCCCTTCCAGCTACCTTCGCCTCCCCCTCCGCCGCCAGCAGCAGCCCGGCCCCGGCCCGCGTCTCCGGCCAGACCCGCACCCGCGCCCAGCCCCGGCGCAGCAGCCCCGCCTGGAGCCAGACCCCGTCGTCCCGCCGCAGATGGGCCAGGGTCCGGCCATGCCGGTCCAGTTCCTGGCCCGCCGAGAACAGGGCCACCGCCCGGCCTGCCGCCAACTCGGCCAGTGCCGCCCTGGCTTCGTCCGCCAACGGCCCGGCCGGCGCGTCGCCCAACCCCGGCCAGGGCGCCTCCACCCCCGCCAGCCGCACCTCCCGCCCGTCCGCCAGCCGCAGCGTGTCGCCGGAGATCACCTCCGCCACCACCCCCTCGCCCGCGGGCTTCAGCTCCATGGGCAGGTCTTCCGCCAGGACGGGGGCTGCGAGGAGAAGGATGAATGGCAGGAAGCGGCGCATGGCGATTCGTAGGTCGGATTAGCGCCACAGGCGCGCAATCCGACGACTCACAAGGCATTAGCGGTTGCCGTCGGATTACGGCGCGCCGCGCCTGATCCGACCCACGATAGCGTACAAGTGGGTTCGCCACACCCCAAAACGATAAGGGCGCCCCGTTGCCGGGGCGCCCTTATCGTCAGGTGTGACTGACTTGTCCTTACTGCTTCGGCTTCTGGCCGCCGGCCGGGGCGTCGGCCGCCGGGGCCGGGGCGGCCGGCAGGGGCTTGCCCTCCAGGTCGAAGGTCTCGACCTTCGCGGTCTTGCGCAGGTTGGCCACCACCTCCTCGGCGATGTCCTGGGCGGCGGCGGCGCGCAGCTCACCCTTGGCCTGCTCGAAGGTCGGCAGGGTCTGCTTGCGCTTGTCCTCCACCTTGATCACGTGGAAGCCGAACTCGGTCTGCACGGGGGTCTTGCTGACCTCGCCGGCCTTCATGGCGAAGGCGGCCTCCGCGAACGGCGCCACCATCTGGTCCTTGGTGAAATAGCCCAGGTCACCGCCCTGGTCCTTGGTGCCGTCGGTGCCCTTCTCCCCCGCCAGCTTGGCGAAGTCGGCGCCGCCGGCGATCTGCTTGATCAGGGCCTCGGCCTCGGCCTTGTCCTTCACCAGGATGTGGCGGGCGCGCACCTCGTCCTGGGGCGGGTTGGCCTTCACGTACTCGTCATACTTCTTCTTGATGACGGCGTCGGTCAGCTTAGCGTCGATCTCCTTGCGCAGGTAGGCCTGCTGCACGAACTGCTCCTCGGCGCGCTTCAGCTGCTCCTTCACCTCGGCGCTGTCCTGGAGCTTGGCCTTGTAGCCGGCGTCCGACACCAGGCGGGTGGCGACCAGCTGGTCGATCACCAGCGGATAGGCCTGCTGCAGCGGGATCTGCTGCGCCTGGGGGCCGAGCTGCTGCAGGAAGCTGATCACCTCGGACCGCTTGATCTCCTTGCCGTTGACCTTGGCCACGGTCACGTCCTCGGCGGCCGGGGCGGGCGCGTTGGCGGCGGGCTTGTTCCCGGCGGGGGCCGGGGTCTGGGCGTGGGCGGCGAACAGCGCCATGCCGGCGGCGGTGGTCAGGGCCGCGGCGGTCAGGGCGGCGCGCATCGTCTTCGAAGCCATGAGCGAGAAATCCTTCACAAATCTTCAGCTCGCAACCCCGCCCGGGGAATCGCAAGTCCTGGGGTTGTCCTGCGGCCGCGCCGGTTCTTCCCGTCACGCCCTGGCGCCAGCGTCGGCCAGCCCGCTTAAAGCATGGGCCGGGGCCGCGGGCAAGCCTCCGCGCACCGCAGTCCCGCCATCAAGGCAGTGGGAAAATGGCCGCATCATGGTAAGGTCCCGGCCGCGCCGCTGGCCTGAGAAGGCTTGCGTTGACCCTGGCGCGCGTCGGTCCTATCTGTCCACCGTCGCGTGCCGGGTATCCCCTTGCCGCGGGGCCGAATGGGTCGGCCTGTCGTCTTTCGCCTGAGGTTGTCCATGTTCGGTGCCATTGCCCGCAAGCTGTTCGGCAGCGCGAACGACCGCGTTGTGAAGGGTTTGCGGAAGCAGGTCGAGGCCATCAACGCCCTGGAACCCAAGCTGCAGGGCCTGTCCGACGACGAGCTGCGCATGCGCACGGACTGGCTGCGGGACCGGCTGGAAAAGGGCGAGACCCTGAACGACATCCTGCCCGACGCCTTCGCCACGGTGCGGGAGGCCTCGAAGCGCGTGCTGGGCATGCGCCCCTTCGACGTGCAGCTGATCGGCGGCATGGTGCTGCATTCCGGCAAGATCTCGGAGATGCGCACGGGTGAGGGCAAGACCCTGGTCGCCACCCTGCCCGTCTACCTGAACGCGTTGCAGGGCAAGGGCGTCCACGTGGTGACCGTGAACGACTACCTGGCCAAGCGCGACAGCGGCTGGATGGGCAAGCTCTACAATTTCCTGGGCCTCTCCACCGGCGTCATCGTCCACGGCCTGGACGATGAGGAGCGGCGCGCGGCCTACGCCGCCGACATCACCTATGGCACCAACAACGAGTTCGGCTTCGACTATTTGCGCGACAACATGAAGTACCGGCTGTCGGACATGGTCCAGCGGCCCTTCAACTATGCCATCGTGGACGAGGTCGACTCGATCCTGGTGGATGAGGCGCGCACCCCGCTGATCATCTCCGGCCCGTCCACCGACAGCTCCGAGCTGTACATGGCCGTGGACAAGGTCATGCTGCGGATCGAGGAAGGCGACTTCGAGAAGGATGAGAAGGCGCGCGCCGTCTCCCTGACCGAGGGCGGGACGGAGAAGGTGGCCCAGATCCTGACGGAGATGGGCCTGCTGAAGACCGGCGACCTCTACGACATCCACAACGTCTCCCTGGTGCACCACGTGAACCAGGCGCTGCGGGCGCACAAGCTGTTCACCCGCGACGTGGACTACATCGTCAAGGACGACAAGGTCGTCATCATCGATGAGTTCACCGGCCGCATGATGGAGGGCCGCCGCTATTCCGAGGGCCTGCACCAGGCCCTGGAGGCGAAGGAGCATGTGACGATCCAGCGGGAGAACCAGACGCTGGCGTCCATCACCTTCCAGAACTATTTCCGCCTGTACCCCAAGCTGGCCGGCATGACCGGCACGGCCATGACGGAGGCGGCGGAGTTCCAGGAGATCTATGGGCTCGAGGTGGTGGACATCCCCACCAACGTGGCGGTGAGGCGCAAGGACCAGGACGACGAGGTCTACCGCACCGCCGAGGAGAAGTACGAGGCCATCGTCAAGCTGATCGAGGAGTGCCAGGAGCGGCAGCAGCCGGTCCTGGTGGGCACCGTCAGCATCGAGAAGTCGGAACTGCTGTCCGAGTACCTGAAGAAGAAGAAGATCCCGCACAACGTCCTGAACGCCCGCTACCACGAGCAGGAGGCGTTCATCGTCTCCCAGGCCGGGCGCCCCGGGGCGGTGACCATCGCCACGAACATGGCCGGCCGCGGCACCGACATCAAGCTGGGCGGCAACGAGGAGATGCGCGTCGCCGTCGAGCTGGCGGACATGCCCGAGGGGCCGGAGCGGGACGCCCGCATCCAGCAGATCCGTGAGGAGATCGAGGCCGCCAAGGAGATCGTGCTGAAGGCCGGCGGCCTGTATGTGGTCGGCACGGAGCGGCACGAGAGCCGCCGCATCGACAACCAGCTCCGTGGCCGTTCCGGCCGCCAGGGCGACCCCGGCGCCTCCAAGTTCTTCCTGTCCCTCGACGACGATCTGATGCGCATCTTCGGCAGCCAGCGCCTGGACGGCATGCTCCAGAAGCTGGGCCTGCAGGAGGGTGAGGCCATCATCCACCCCTGGATCAACAAGGCGCTGGAAAAGGCCCAGCAGCGGGTGGAGGCCCACAACTTCGAGATCCGCAAGAACCTGCTCAAGTACGACAACGTCATGAACGACCAGCGCAAGGTCGTCTATGAGCAGCGGCGCGAGATCATGGAGAGCGAGAACGTGCATGAGCTGGTGGGCTCCATGCGCCTCGAGGTGATCTCGGAGAAGGTGCGCTCCTGCATCCCCGAGAACGCCTATGCCGAACAGTGGGACATGGACCGGCTGCATGAGGAGGTGCTGCGCATCTTCGGCGCCGACCTGCCGGTGAAGGAGTGGGGCAAGGAAGAGGGGATCGCCGACCAGGAGATCACCGAGCGCCTGCTGAAGTTCGCCGACGAGCGCATGGCGGAGAAGGAGCAGGCCTTCGGCCCCGACCTGATGCGGTCCATCGAGAAGAGCCTGCTGCTGCAGATCCTGGACCAGGTCTGGAAGGACCACCTGCTGTCCCTGGACCATCTGCGCCAGGGCATCAACCTGCGCGCCTATGCCCAGAAGGACCCGCTGAACGAGTACAAGCGCGAGGCCTTCACCCTGTTCGAGGAGATGCTGGGCAGCCTGCGGGAGCAGGTGACCCAGATGCTGCTGATGGTGCAGGTCCGGGTGCAGGAGCCCCCGCCGCTGCCCGAGCTGCCGCCGGAGCTGCAGCTCGGCCGCCAGGACCCGGCCCTGGTGGGTGCCGGCGGCGACGGCTTCCCCCGCCCGACGCCCCCCTGCCCGCCGGCATGGTCCGCCGGTCCATGCCCCAGGCCTTCGGCGCCACGGCCATGCCGGTGGCGAAGGAACAGGCGCTGAACGACCCGGAGCTGTGGAAGAACACGCCCCGCAACGCCCCCTGCCCCTGCGGCTCTGGCAAGAAGTACAAGCACTGCCACGGCGCGGCGGCCTGAACCGCCGCCACCTGATTCAATCGGACGCGGGCGGCCCCTGTCGGGCCGCCCGTTCCGTTTCGGGGCAGGGGCATGAAAGGCAGCTTGTGCCCCTGTAGGCCGGCGACCGCCGGCCCGCGCCCGCGTGGGCGCGTGAGCCAAGCTGCCGGAGGCGGCGCTGGCGCCTGAGGAACAGGGAATGACTACCGCACCTTCACCGGCGTGAAGCGGCGGCTGGGGGCCACCAGCTCGTCCTGGGCGCGGATGATCTGGAGTTCCCGCTGGCCGGACAGCTTGGTCACGGCAAAGACGGCATAGATGGCGCTGGCGGCATGGGCCAGGGCCTCCGGCGGTTCCCCCGTCTCCAGCAGCTTGGCCAGGAACAGGGCGGCGACGCAGTCGCCCGCGCCATTGGGCAGCGGGTCCAGGTCCAGCCGGGGTGTCGCCACCAGCCAGGCGCCGTCCGGCCCGTCCAGCAGCATCTCGATGCTGTCGGCGGGGGCGTCCTGGCGGGACAGGCTGGTCACCAGCACCCAGCGGGGCCCCAGCGCCCGCGCCGCCGCCGTGGCCTGGAGCGCGGAGGCGAGGTCGCCGACCGTGCGGCCCGTCAAGTATTCCAGCTCGAACTGGTTCGGGGTGATGGCATCCGCCAGCGGCACCGCCTTTTCCCGGAAGAATTCGGGGATGCCCGGCCGCACGAAGAAGCCGCGGCCCACGTCGCCCATCACGGGGTCGCAGCAATAGAGCGCCGACGGGTTCAGGCCCTTCACCCGCGCCACCGCATCCATGACCACGTCGCCCAGATCCGCCGCCCCCATGTAGCCGGTCAGCACCGCGTCCACCCCGGCCAGGGCGCCGCGGTCGTTCACGCCGCTGATCACCTGGGCCACATGCTCCGCCGGGAAGACGGTGCCGCTCCAGGCGCCATAGCCGGTGTGGTTGGAGAACTGCACCGTGTTGACGGCGATGGCCTCCAGCCCAAGCCGCTCCAGCGGGAACACGGCGGCGCGGTTGCCCACATGGCCGAAGGCGACATGGGACTGGATGGTCAGGATGGTGCGCATGGGCAGGCCTTCGAAACTGTGTGCCCCATGAGCTAGGGCGAGGGCGCCCGCTTCGGCAACCCCAAATCCCTCTCCCGTCTGGTGGTTTACCGATGGGGGTGTGTCCGCTACCGTGCGCCCAGCCGCCCCAACGCCCGAGGACACCATGGCCGTCCGCCCCCGCCGCTCCGTCCTGTACATGCCCGGCGCCAATGCCCGCGCCCTGGTCAAGGCCCGCACCCTGCCGGCCGACGGGCTGATCCTGGACCTGGAGGATTCGGTGGCACCCGACGCCAAGGACCAGGCCCGCGCCACGGTGCTGGAAGCCGTCCGCACCGGCGGCTATGGCGGTCGGGAGCTGGTGATCAGGGTCAACGGGCTGGACACCCCCTGGGGCTATGCCGACCTGGTCGCCGCCGCCACGGCGGGGGCTGACGCGGTGCTGGTCCCCAAGGTCGAGTCGGGGGAGGCGCTGCGCATGGCCGAACGGGTCCTGGTGAATGCCGGGGCCCCCGACACGCTCCAGCTCTGGGCGATGATGGAGACGCCGCGGGCCATCCTGGATGCCGGCTCCGTGGCGTCCGCCACCCGGCGGCTGACCTGCCTGGTCATGGGCACGTCGGACCTGACCAAGGACCTGAACGCCCGCGACCTGCCCGACCGGCTGCCCATGCAGGCCAGCCTGGCCGCCACCCTGCTGGCCGCCCGCGCCCATGGGCTGGCCGCCCTGGACGGGGTGCATGTGGACCTGGAGGATACCGACGGCTTCGCCGCGTCCTGCCGCCAGGGCCGGGCGCTGGGCTTCGACGGCAAGACCCTGATCCACCCCAACCAACTCGAGGCCGCCAACGAGGCCTTCGCCCCCACGGCGGCGGAGGTGGAGAAGGCCCGCAAGATCATCGCCGCCCATGCGGAAGCCATGGCCGCCGGCAAGGGCATCACCGTGGTGGACGGAAAGCTCGTGGAAGCCCTGCATGTGGAGACCGCCCGCCGCACCGTGGCGCTGGCGGAGGCCATCGGGGGTGACTTGTGCCCTCTCCCTGGGGAGAGGGTGGCCCGGCCGCCAGGCCGGGACGGGTGAGGGAGGTGGGTTCCTCGAAACGCCATGGCGACGGCCTATCCCCACGCCAACTTCCCTTCTCCCCAGGGAGAAGGGGAGGTTGGCACCTATTCAGCGCGCCTTTCCCCTACATCACCCGGTACACATACCCATACGCCTCCCGGAACCCCAGCCCCCGGTACAGCGCCACCGCCGGCCCGTTGCCGGCCGCGACTTGCAGGTAGGCCCCCGTCGCCCCCTGCGTCCGGGCTTCAACCAGCAGGGCGGTGAGCAGCCGCCGCGCCATTCCCCTGCCCCGGAAATCCGGGTGCGTGACCACCTTGTAGAGGCCGACCCAGCCGCGATCGACCACAGCCATGGCCGTCGCGACCAGCGTCCCTTCCAGCACCAGCCCTGCATAGATGGCCGGCACCGGGATGGCCGACAGGATGCGGTGCAGCCAGGGCAGCTCGCGTTCCGGGATCGGGACCAGGGTGCGGTACCCGTCCAGCCAGCCCTCATCCCACCGCCGCCCCACCCGCACCTCCGGGTCCGGCGCTGCCTGGGGCAACTCCCCCAACGTCAGCACCAGGCTTGGCTGGTAGTGCCGGTACCCTCGCCGGTCCAGCTCCCCCACCAGCCCCGCGGGGAACAGGGGCGTCTGGCGGAAGCAGGGCGGCAGGCCGTGGGCGCGGTAGAACCCTTCCGCCACATCCACCTTACCCGCGACCGGCAGGCAGCCGGGCCCGACGATGTTGACGGAGTTGGCGCGCCCCGTGTGCCCGCCCCCGGCGCGCACCTGCCAGCCGTCATGCAGCAGCGTCAGCGGCGCCGGCCAGGCGGTGAGGGCTAGGTCCTCGAGCCGGGCGATCTCGGCCAAATCCATGGGGCGTCTCCGGGGTTGCGGAAAAGCCATGCTGCCATGCGGCAAGAATCGGGGCCAGGGGGGCCGAAAATCGGGGGCGTGCGGCCATCTGCGCGCAGGCGCAAGCGTTGACCTGCCCGTGGGTTAGGCGTATTTGACCACGATCGAAGAATGTCATCGCCCCATCGGCCGGGTGCTGCACCTGCTTACCCGGCCGAGGCCAACAGGACGCGCGACGCATGACGGACACGCAGGCGGCCCCGACCGCACAGAGGCCGAACCGCCCCCTTTCGCCGCACCTGCAGGTCTACCGCCTGCCCTTGCCGGCCATCGCCTCCATCACCCACCGCATCACCGGCGCCGGCCTGACGGCGGGCACGCTGCTGTTCGCCTGGTGGCTGGTGGCCGCCGCCACCGGGGCGGAAGCCTTCGACACGGTGCAAGGCGTGCTGGGCAGCCCCATCGGCCTGCTGATCCTGTTCGGCTTCACCTGGGCCACCTGGTACCACACGCTGAACGGCATCCGCCACCTGGTCTGGGATGCCGGCGGGGCGCTGGAGTTGGGCGCCGTCTACCGCGGCGGCTTCCTGGTGTGGGGGGGCTCCGTCGGCCTCACCATCGTGACGTTCATCGCCGCTTTCGCGCTGAAGTGAGGGGACCCATGGCCGCCAACCAATCCGACGTCGGCTTCCGCAGCTCCCTGGGCCGGGTCCGCGGCCTGGGCTCCGCCCGCACGGGCGCCGAGCACTGGGTCTCCTACCGCCTGCTGAGCGCGGCCTATGTGCCGCTGCTGCTGTGGTTCATCATCGCCGTGGTGGGCCTGACCGGCGCCGACCACGCCACCGTGACGGCCTGGATAGCCAAGCCGCTGAACGCGGTGCTGCTGCTGTTGCTGATCGGTGTGACGTTCCACCACGCCGCCTACGGTATGCAGGAAATCTACGAGGACTATATCCACGGGAAGCTGGCGAAGACCGCCGTGATCGGGCTGACCCGTGGGGCCTGCCTGGTCCTGGCGGTGGCAAGCGCCTTCTCGGTGCTGAAGATCGCCTTCGCGGGCTGAACGAGAGACGGTCGGGACAGGGGTAGAGAGACATGGCCACGGCCTACAAGATCATCGACCACGAGTATGACGTCGTCGTCGTCGGCGCCGGCGGCGCCGGCCTGCGCGCCACCTTCGGCATGGCCGAGAAGGGGCTGAAGACGGCCTGCATCACCAAGGTGTTCCCCACCCGCAGCCACACCGTGGCGGCGCAGGGCGGCATCTCCGCCGCCCTGGGCAACATGGGTGAGGATGACTGGCGCTACCACATGTACGACACCGTGAAGGGGTCGGACTGGCTGGGCGACCAGGACGCCATCGAGTACATGTGCCGGGAAGCCATCCCCGCCATCATCGAGTTGGAGCACTATGGCGTGCCCTTCAGCCGGACGCAGGACGGCAAGATCTACCAGCGCGCCTTCGGCGGCATGACCACCCGCTTCGGCGAGGGGCAGGCCTACCGCACCTGCGCCGCCGCCGACCGCACCGGCCACGCCATCCTGCACACCCTCTACCAGCAGTCCCTGAAGCACCAGGCGGAGTTCTTCATCGAGTACTTCGCCCTCGACCTGCTGATGGACGATGAGGGCGCCTGCCGCGGCGTGCTGGCCTGGAACCTGGACGACGGCACCATCCACCGCTTCCGGGCGCACCAGACGGTGCTGGCCACCGGCGGCTACGGCCGCGCTTACTTCAGCTGCACCTCTGCCCACACCTCCACCGGCGACGGCGGCGGCATGGTGCTGCGCGCCGGCCTGCCCATGCAGGACATGGAGTTCGTGCAGTTCCACCCCACCGGCATCTACGGCGCCGGCTGCCTCATCACCGAGGGCGTGCGCGGCGAGGGCGGGTACCTGACCAACAGCACCGGTGAGCGCTTCATGGAGCGCTACGCCCCGTCCGCCAAGGACCTGGCGTCCCGCGACGTGGTCAGCCGCTCCATGACCATCGAGATCCGGGAGGGCCGCGGCGTCGGCCCGCAGAAGGACCACATCCACCTGCACCTGGAGCATCTGGACCCGAAGATCATCCATGAGCGCCTGCCCGGCATCGCCGAGACGGCCAAGATCTTCGCCGGCGTGGACGTGACCAAGGAGCCGATCCCCGTGCTCCCCACCGTCCACTACAACATGGGCGGCATCCCGACGAACTACCGGGGTGAGGTGATCAACCCCACCGCGGAGGACCCGGACCGCACCGTCCCCGGCCTGATGGCCATCGGCGAGGCGGCCTGCGTCTCGGTGCACGGCGCCAACCGCCTGGGCTCCAACTCCCTGCTGGACCTGGTGGTGTTCGGCCGCGCCGCCGCCATCCGCGCGGCGGAGATCGTGGAGAAGGGCAGCGCCCACAAGACCATCCCCCAGGACCTGACCGACAAGGCCCTGGACCGGCTGGACAAGACCCGGCACGCCAAGGGCGACCTGCGCGTCGCCCACCTGCGGCTGGAGATGCAGAAGGTCATGCAGAACAACTGCGCCGTCTTCCGCACCGGCGAGGTGCTGAACGAGGGCGTGGGCAAGATGCAGGAAGTGTGGGCCAAGCGCCCGCGCATCCAGGTGACCGACCGCTCCATGGTCTGGAACAGCGACCTGGTGGAGGCGCTGGAGCTGGACAACCTCATGGTCCAGGCCGTCGCCACCATCACCAGCGCCGCCAACCGGCAGGAAAGCCGCGGCGCCCACGCCCGCGAGGACTTCCCGGACCGCGACGACGACAGCTGGATGAAGCACAGCACCGTCTGGGTGGACGACAACGGCGCCGTCACCCTGGGCGACCGCCCCGTGCACCTCTACACCCTGACCAACGAGGTCCAGGCCTTCCCGCCGAAGAAGCGGGTGTACTGACCACCGGTCAGCGACTGCCTTATCCAGGGCCCCGCGGTTCCGCCGCGGGGCCCTTTGCTTTTGGGCTGCCGGAACCCCGGACAGTCGATTCGTCAGCAATAAAATCATCTCTAGACGGATATAATGTTTTACCCCAAAAGTTTGGAATGGTCCTAGGAGCCGGCAGATGCGCCGGCCCGGGCGCCGCAACCTGACTTGAGGGAGTTGCGCATGTCATCCTTGCCGTCGCTGCCAGCCTCCGTCTTCCAAGGCACCGATTACGGGCTTGTCTGGCTCGGCCTTGCCAACGCGGCCTACATCCAGCAGGGCACGCCGGATACCGGGGTGATCGCCCGGACCATCCAGTTCGCCTTCAACCCCACCGACGGCAACACCTACATCCCCAACCCGCCGACACCCGCGGGCATGACGGGGGCCGGTTCCCCGCTCCAGGGCTATTGGAACGTGGATTGGGGGCCGGGGATCACCGCCGACAACTCCAACCTGCTTTACCTTGTCAGCTTCCGCCAGGGCACCCGCCCGGCAGCCGGCGGGGCGCAGGGCGCGCCCTATTTCTTCGCCGTCGCCATCCGCGGCACGGACATCAGCACCGGCCGGCTGGCCCTGCTGCAACAGGTGCTCCAGGATTTCGACGCCGTCACCAAGGTGCCGCTGAGCGTGGTCCTGGCCGACCCGCTGGTGCCCAACCCGGCGAAGAAGCTGCTGCCGCCCTTGAAGTTGGCCGGTATCTCCATCGGCACCTCCGCCGGCTTCACCCGGATGTCGGCGCTCCAGTCCAGCTATGTGGACCCGTCCACCAACACCGCGACCACCGGCCCCATCGCCGCGGCCCTGCTGGCCAACCTGAACTTCTACAAGGGCGTGCCCCTGGTGGTGACCGGCCACAGCCTGGGCGGCTGCCAGACCCAGATCATGGCCACCTACCTGGCCTGGCAGTTGTCCGACACCGACACGGCGAAGGCCCAGGCCATCTATCCCAACGCCATCGCCCCCTCCACGGCGGGCGACGCGGGCTTCGCCAGCTATTACGACTCGCTGTTCCCCTACGGCCATTTCTGGTTCAACCAGCTGGACTTGGTGCCCTGCGGCTTCGCCAACCTGGCCACCATCTTCACCCTCTGGCAGAAGTCCAAATGGCCGCCCGGCTCCGTCGACCCGGCCACGAACCAGCCCAACGGCGGCACCGCGGGTCCCCGCGCGCCCGACGTGCTGACCCTGCTGTCGGCCACGCTGGGTCCGGAGATCCTGTTGCAGAACTATACTCGGCCGAAG
Source organism: Aerophototrophica crusticola (assembly GCF_012913305.1). Taxonomy (NCBI): domain Bacteria; kingdom Pseudomonadati; phylum Pseudomonadota; class Alphaproteobacteria; order Rhodospirillales; family Rhodospirillaceae; genus Aerophototrophica; species Aerophototrophica crusticola. The sequence continues at coordinate 2,601,217 of NZ_CP051775.1, forward strand.
AACGGGCTGGTGCCCATGTCCAACGGCCTGCCGCCGTCCCAGACCATCCTGGAGATGCTGCAGGACATGGCGGAGCCAGCACCCCTGACTGCCACCCAACCCACCGCCGACCAGGCCGCGCTGGCCGCCGCCATGGCCGACGGCTTTGCCGGGACCGAGCTGTCGGCCCTGACCGCCGACCTGGAGGGCAAGAAGACCCTGGCCCAGAAGGCGACGGACGGGCTGTCCATGCTGATGTGGCAGCACTTCATGCCCTGCTACTACCAGCTCATCTCCAGCCAAACGGGCGTGCTGCCCTACGCCTCCATCAACGACAAGGACGTGCCGCAGCAGAGCAACCCCACGCCCGCCGCGGGCTGACCCTGGGCGGGGCGGGCGCCGCGCCGCCCGCCCCGTGCCCCCGGCTTTCCACAACTTGGCCGCGATCCCGGGCCATCCCTGCCATTGGCGCCCGTGACAAAGCCCCCTCGACCAACATGATGGTGGAGGGGAAACATGCAATCACTCTTCAATGACGGGCCGCCGGCGACGCCACAGCCGCGCTGGTGGCACGGGCTGGCCGGCGGGTCGGCCCTGAAGCTGGGACAGGTCGCGGCGCTGACCCTGGCCCTGATGGTGCCCTTGTCCCTGGTACAGGGGCTGGTGGAGGAACGGAGCAGCCGCGGGGCGGAGGCGGTGGCCGGCATCGCGGAGGCCTGGGGCGGGGACCAGCGCATCGGCGGGCCCATCCTGGTGGTTCCGGTGGAGGACCCGGACGGCAAGATCGGCCGGATGCTGCACGTCGCCCCGGCCACCCTGTCGGTGGGGGCCGCCCTGGCGCCGGAGGTGCGGTACCGGGGCATCTGGCAGGCCCTGCTCTATACCGGGGACATCCGAATCCGCGGGCACTATGCCCTGCCGGACCTGCCGTCCCTGCTGGTCCGGCCAGAGGCGCTGCGCCTGGATCTCGCCTTCGTGCAGCTGGGCCTCAGCGACCCCAGCGGCCTGGGGGACACGCCCACGGTCAAGCTGGGGGACAAGGCGGTGGAGGTGCGGCCGGGCTGGCACCGCTCCCCCCAGGCCGGCGGAGGCATGCCCGAAGGCCTGATGGGCCTGACCGCCCTGACCGGGGCACAGGGGCTGGAGCAGGGCCTGGACCTTGAGGTCGCCCTATCCCTGCGGGGGACGGAGTCCCTGTCGGTGCACCCGCTGGGCCGCGACACGACGGTGGCCGTCACGGCCCCCTGGCCTTCCCCCAGCACCATCGGCAGCTTCCTGCCCACCGGCCTGGAGGTGCGGGATGACGGATTCGCCGCCCGCTGGTCCGTGCCCTTCGCGGCCCGCGACTTCCCGGCTGACTGGGTGGTACCCGCCGGTGGGAAGCTGGAGCGGCAATTCCATGCCAACGCCGCACGGGTGGGCGTGTCGCTGGTGACCCGCATGGACCATTATGCCGGGGTGCTGCGGGCCACCAAGTATGGGGTGCTGTTCGTGGCCCTGACCCTGCTGATGTTCTTCCTGTGCGAGGCGGTGGGCGGGGCCCGCGTGCATTGGGTGCAGTACGGCATGGTGGGGCTGGCGGTCTGCCTGTTCTACCTGTTGCTGCTGTCCCTGTCGGAACAGGTGGCGTTCGGCCTCGCCTATGCCGCGGCCTCGGCCGGGATCGTCGGCATGGTGGGGCTGTACAGCCTGTCCGTCCTCCGCAGCCGGCGGCAGAGCCTGCTGGTGGTACCGGCGCTGACCGCCCTTTATGCCCTGCTCTACGTCATCCTCCAGGCGGAGGAGCAGGCGTTGCTGCTGGGGTCCCTGCTGCTGTTCGCCACGCTGGGCGCGGTGATGTTCGTGACCCGCGACATCGACTGGCACCAGGACGTCGACCGCAAGGTTCCGGCGGACCTGCCGGCCTGACCGGGCCGGGGCGGCCGGCCCCCCCGGCCGCCCCTTTGGTCGCAGCAACGGGTGCTTGCATCCGCAGGCTGATTTTCGAATTGATAAGGGGGTTCCGACCAGCGGGTGCCCCATGATCCTCGACCGCCGATTCTACGCCGCCGGGCAGCGCATCTTCAGCGAGGGGGATGACGCGTCCTGCGTCTACCTGGTCCAGCGCGGGATGGTGCGCATCTCCAAGGGGCGAAGGGAGGAGGAGGTGACCCTGGCCCTGATCGGTCCCAACGGCCTGTTCGGGGAGATGTCCATCGTGGATGACAACCCCGCTCCGCCAATGCCAGCGCGGCAGAGGACACCACCCTGATCCGGGTGCCGAAATACGCCATGCAGGAAAAGATCAACGGCTCGGACCCGCTGGTCCGGTTGCTGGTCCGGGTGCTGACCCGCAACCTGCGCGCCACGACGGAACAGGTGACCCGGCTGGCCCGGGAACTGAAGGACGAGGGGGACGCCACGGGGGGAAGGCCGCGAAGGAGGACCGCTTCCTGCGCCGCCGCACCGACGACGCCCACGACATCGAGGAAATGGAAGCGGAAAAGGGCTGACGGCCACCACGGGGGAAGTCCCACCCCGCCGGTGCCATTTGCCGCACCGCACCGCCGTTCCATCGACGTCATTCTGCAATAGATTTCTGTGCGTTGAGCCAATATTGTGGCGCCGCTTGCCGGCCTGCCCGGCAGGCGCCCGCTGCTTCGTTGTGCGTGTGCGGGAAATCCCGCGTCCCAGACAGGCGTCCAACCCATGGCCGAATTCACCCTGCCCGCCAACTCCAAGGTCCAGCCCGGCAAGACGGTGGTCGTCGCAGGCCCGGAGGCGAAGCGGAAGAAGACGTTCCGCATCTACCGTTGGGACCCGGACACGGGCGCCAACCCGCACGAGGACAAGTACGAGATCGACCTGGACAAGTGCGGTCCCATGGTCCTGGACGCGCTGATCCATATCAAGAACGACGTGGACAGCACGCTCGCCTTCCGCCGGTCCTGCCGGGAGGGCATCTGCGGGTCCTGCGCCATGAACATCGACGGGCGCAACACCCTGGCCTGCCTGAAGCCCATCGACGACGTGAAGGGCGACGTCAAGATCTACCCGCTGCCCCACCAGCCCGTGGTGAAGGACCTGGTCCCCGACCTGTCCCGCAACTACGCCCAGCTCGCCTCCGTGAAGCCTTGGCTGCAGACCCAGAGCGCCCCGCCCAGCCGGGAGCGGCTGCAGAGCCCGGAGGAGCGGGAGAAGCTGAACGGCCTGTATGAGTGCATCCTCTGCTTCTGCTGCACCACCAGCTGCCCCAGCTACTGGTGGAACGGCGAGCGGTACCTCGGCCCCGCCGTGCTGCTGCAGGCCTACCGCTTCATCGCCGACAGCCGCGACGAGATGACGGGGGAGCGGCTGGACGACCTGGAAGACCCGTTCCGCCTGTACCGCTGCCACACCATCATGAACTGCACCCAGACCTGCCCCAAGGGCCTGAACCCGGCCAAGGCGATCCAGGAGATCAAGAAGCTGATGGTCGCCCGGCGCTGAGCCGGACCGGACGCTGGAACGACAAGGGCCCCGCAGGCAACGGCGGGGCCTTTTTCTCATCTCGCCGTAGGTCGGATTAGCGGCTACCAGCCGCGTAATCCGACGAACTCGCGCGCCACTATGGTTGCTGTCGGATTACGGGCCCGCGGCCCTTATCCGACCTACGGGAATCCCTCACCGCACCTCCGTCACCGACACCAGCTCCCCGCCCTTCACGACGCAGCGCAGGGCGCGGCGTTCCGGTGCCTCGAAGTTCTCCTTCCGCAGGGCCAGGGTGAAGGCTTGGCGGACGGTCTGGGTGGGGCCGTCGGTGGACAGCTCCGGCAGCTCATAGGCGATGCGGTAGCGGCTGTCATAGGTACGGTCCACCTCGCGCCGGCACAGGTCGGTGGCGGTGCGGGGCAGGTTGTAGCCCGGCCCGTGGGTGTCCCCGTCCACGTTGATGGAGCAGGCGGACAGCGCCAGGGCGCCGAGGGCGAGCAGGCACAGGGTGCGGGTCGTCATGGTGTGGGAAGCCCCGACAGCGATTGTCAACTTCCGCCAAGGTAGCAACCCGCCCCCACGCCGCAACTCTCGTTACCTTGCCGTTACAGCCTTTGACGTAGCGGCAACAATCCTCGCCGCGCTCAGCGCACGTTGGCCTTCTCCAGCAGGCGCGCGAACAGGTCGGGGAAGAAGCGCTTGATGCGCACGTACTGCGCCTCCTTGCCGCCGATCACCACCTCCCGCTCGCCCCGCGCCAGGGCGTCCAGCATGTGGCGGGCGAAGACGGCCGGGTCCATGCCGTTGGCCTGGCCGGGGTCGGTGAAGCCCTGGGCGCTGCCGTCGCCCGTCAGGGCGTTGGCGGAGACCTCCGTCCGGATAAAGCCGGGGCAGACCAGGGTGACCTGCACCCCCGTCCCCGCCAGCTCCGCCCGCAAACTGTCGAAGAAGCCGTGCAGGGCGTGCTTGCTGGCCGAATAGGCGCTGCGCAGGGGTGACCCGAACTTGCCGACGATGCTGCTGATCGCCACCAGCCGGCCGGAGCCCTGGGTCACGAGGTGCGGCAGCAGGGCCTTGGTCAGGGCCACCGTGCCGAAGAAGTTCACCTCCATGATACGCCGGTCCACCTCCAGGCTGGTGTCCCGGGCCAGGCTGCGCTGGCTGATGCCGGCATTGTTCACCAGCATGTCCACCCGGCCGAAGGCCTCCAGCGCCCGGGCAACCGCCTGGGGCGCCGAGTCGGTGTCCGCCACGTCCAGGGGCAGCAGGACCACCGGGGCGTTGTGCCCGCCGCAGGCATCCCGAACCCGCTCCAGCTCTGCCTGCCGCCGGGCGGACAGGACCAGCCGGGCGCCCTGCCCCGCCAACTCCTTCGCCAGCGCCTCCCCGATGCCGCTGGAGGCGCCGGTGATCCAGACCACCTGGCCCTTGAAGGCGCCGGCCATGGGCGTCAGGCCTCCGGCGCCTTGGCCGGGGCGGGCTCGCCGTCCTCCGCCTTGGCAAGCTGGTGCTTCAGGATGACGGGCGTCTGCAATGCGCTGAACACCAGGGTCAGGGGCAGGATGCCGAACACCTTGAAGTTCACCCAGGCATCCGTGTCGAAGTTGCGCCAGACCACCTCGTTCAACCCCGCCAGCAGCAGGAAGAACCAGGCCCAGCGCACGGTCAGGATACGCCAGCCCGCCTCGTCCAGCTCCAGCACGGCGCCCAGCGCGGTCTTCAGCAGGTTGCGCTTGAGGGCGAGGCCCACGAACAGGGTCACGGCGAACAGCAGGTTCACCACCGTGGGCTTGACCTTGATGAACAGCTCGTCATGCAGCCACAGGGTCAGTCCCCCGAACAGCAGCACGAAGAAGCAGCCCACCACGGGCATGACCGGGATGCGCCGTTCCAGCTTCCAGGACAAGGCCAGGGCCAGGGTGGTGGCCACCATGAAGGTGGCCGTGCCGGCCATGATGCCGGCATTGCTGTTGACGACGAAGAAGACGGCCAGCGGGCCGGCCTCCAGCGCGAGGCGTACGAAGGGGCTCATGCGCCCAGATGTAGCGGGGCAGGCGCCGTTGCGCCAGGGGGTGTGGGGCGGTTGTCCCGCGGGTTGTCCTTTCCGGCAAGGCCGGTGCAGGGAAAACGGACGACACGGACTGGATTTCGACCCACCGGCCAATCGTGCGAAACGGGCTTTATCGCGCCTGCGGCGCAGCCATTCTTCCTTGTCTGTGTCCGTCCGTGTTGCCAGCGAAGCTGGCGTCCGTGTCGTCCGTGTTGACTGTGACCCGTCCCCCGGAGACACACCGCACGCGATCCCCCTTCCACCGACCCCCTGGGCCGCGGTAAACCGTTCAAGTCTCCCCCTTTTCCCGCAGCGACAGGACGGAGGTACCGATGATCCGGGCCTACCGCGTGGCCGAGGGCCGCAATGAGCGCCTGCCCGACGACGCCGGCAGCGACCTGCTGCGCGCCGCCGCCTGGATCGACCTGCTGTCCCCCAGCCCGGAGGAACAGCGGCTGGTGGAGCGCACCTTCCGGATCGAGCTGCCCACCCGCGAGGAGATGCGGGAGATCGAGCTGTCCAGCCGGATCTACCGGGAGGAGGCGGGCGTCTTCATGACCGCCACCGTCCTCTGCCGGGCCGACGCGCCGGTGCCGGAGACCATGGACATCACCTTCGTCCTGGCGGCGGAGACGCTGATCACCCTGCGCTTTGATGACCCCAAGCCCTTTTACGGCTTCCACAACCAGGCGGCCCGCAACGGCATCAAGCTGGACCATGGGGTGGGCGCCTTCACTCAGTTGCTGGACGCCATCCTGGACCGGGTGGCCGACGTGCTGGAAGGGGCGGGGCGCGACGTGAACCAAGTGGCCCAGCACCTGCTGATCGAGGGGCATGGCGGGGCGTTGGGGTCCGACATGCAGCACCAGCTGCTGAAGCGCATCGCCCGCGCCCATGACCTGACCGCCAAGGCGCGGGAAAGCCTGGTGACCCTGACCCGGGTGCTGGCCTTCCTGGCAACGGTGAGGGAGGTGGCGGGCGACAAGGCCATGCGGGCGCGGCTGAAGACCCTGACCCAGGACACCCAATCCCTGGCCGACTACACCGCCTTCCTGTCCAGCAACATCGCCTTCCAGCTGGACGCGCTGCTGGGCGTGGTGGGGATCGAGCAGAACAACATCGTCAAGATCTTCTCCGTCGCCGCGGTGGTCTTCCTGCCGCCCACCCTGGTGGCCAGCATCTATGGCATGAACTTCCACCACATGCCCGAGCTGGACTGGGAATGGGGCTACCCCATGGCCCTGGCCCTGATGGTCCTGTCCGTGCTGGTCCCGCTGGTCTGGTTCAAGCGCCGCGGCTGGCTGTAGCCCGGCCCCCGGGTCATAGTCCGTTCCGCCAGTTGTCCAAGGCGCCAATAACCATCGCGTCCTTGCGGTCAGGGCCGGGGTCCGGCAGCCTGGGGTGACGCGTCCCGCCAGATGGGGTGTCATCCGTATGCGTAAGACCCGCCTCCTCCCGGCCTGCCTCACCGCCCTGGCCCTTTGGGCCGGACCTTCCGGCGCGCAGGAACTGGTGGACCTGGAGCTGGTGCTGCTGGTGGACGTGTCGGGCAGCGTGGACGCGCAGGAGGCGGAACTGCAGCGCCGCGGCTATGCCAATGCCCTGTCCAGCCGGTCGGTGGTGGACGCCATCCAGTCCGGTCCCCATGGCCGGATCGCCGTGACCTATGTGGAATGGGCCGACGACACCTACCAGGTGACGGTGGTTGACTGGTCGGTCCTGGATGGGGAGGCCAGCGCCCGCGCCTTCGCCACCAAGCTGGCGGAGGCCCCCGTCAGCACCGCCTTCTGGACCAGCATCGGCACGGCCATCGACTATGGCGCCGCAAAGTTCGACAACAACGGCTACCAGGGCCTGCGCAAGGTCATCGACATTTCCGGCGACGGCTACAGCAACCGCGGCCGCCCGCCAGAGGAGGCACGCGACGACGCCATCGCCCGGGGCATCACCATCAATGGCCTGCCCATCCTGAACAGCCGGCCGAACCCCTGGGGCGGGCTGCCGCCCCTGGACCTGGACAATTATTACCAGCAGCACGTCATCGGCGGCCCCGGCGCCTTCCTGCTGGTGGCGGAGGACTTCTCCACCTTCGGGGAGGCGATCATGACCAAGCTGGTGAAGGAGATCGCCCATGCCCCCGCCGCCGGGGACGGCACGCGGCATGCCGCCCTGGAAGGGGCATCGGCTAACCCCCTGCGTTGACCCCCGGACAAAAAACGAGCCGCCCGAGGGGCCCTGGGCCCGTCCGCGGCGGCTCGCGTCCAAGTTTCTGGCGGTTCAGGGAGGCAACGCACCAGTGCCCGCGAAAACAGGCCCGGAGGCAGTGGCGTTCCCGCCGAAATCCCCTCTCCCCAGGGATGAGGTGGGCTTACCCAACACCCGCCCGCGCGGCTTAGGCGCTACTCCCTGACGAACCGGAGGGGGCATGGGCATGCCGACCGGGCGACCGCGCAAGTGGGATGGCGTTCCCCGCGAAACTCCCGACAATTAGGGCCAGTGACGGACACGCGGCCAGCCGCACCCTTCGCCATGGGTGCAGCCGTGGAAGGAAGATCGATGGACGCCTACGCCCAACAGCTACTGAAGCACCTGCCGTTTCTGCGCCGCTACGCCCGTGCCCTGACGGGCACGGGGGAAAAGGGTGACGAGCTGGTCGGCCAGGCCGTCCAGGAGGCGCTGGACGACCCCGAGGGCCATGGCCTGGGTGGCCGCGACCGCTCGCCGCTCTATGCCCTGCTGAACCGCTTGCATGACGCCTCCGGCTCGCCCAAGCCCGTGCCCCAGGACGGCCATCCCATGGAGAAGGCGCTGGCCGCCCTGCCGGAGGTGGAGCGCCGCCTGTTCCTTCTGGTCAGCCTGGAGGAGCTGGGCTTCGCCGAAGCCGCGGGCATCATGGGCCTGCCCCTGGAGGAGGCCCATGGCCGCATGGTCAAGGCCCAGGAGGCGCTGCGCGAGGCGCTGATCGCCAACATCATGATCGTGGAGGACGACGCCGTCATCGCCTTCGACTTGGCGGAGACGGTACGCAACATGGGCCACCATGTCTGCGGCACGGCGGCCACCATGGACGCCGCCCTGACCACGGCCAAGCGCAACCGCCCCACCCTGGCGCTCATGGACCTGCGCCTCGCCCACGGCGACAGCGGCATCACCACGGCGCAGATGCTGCGGCAGAGCAGCGAGCTGCCCATCATCTTCGTCACCGCCTTTGGGGACGAGCTGACCCGCCGCGGGCTGGAGCATCTGGGCCCCGTCATCCGCAAGCCTTTCACCCGGGAGCAGATCGAGCGGGCCATCACCCAGGCGGTCTTCGCCCCGACGCGGGAACCCAATTCCCCCGCCCTCGCCGCCCTGGCGGGACAGGGCGGCCACCCCGGCCACTGAGGGGCGCCACCGGGGGCCATGCGGCCCTTGCACTGTAGGCCTGTGGCAACAGTGTGACGCAACCGCTAAATGCCCCACAGGTTCCTGTTGCGGAACCAAAATGGCCGGTCCAAACATACCCCCCGGGAGAGGGCCCCTTGGTGGCAGGGCCCGGGTGGTGGTTGGCTCCATGGATCGCAGGCCGTTGGATCGTAAGCCGATGGATCGTCGGGCGTTGCTGCGTGTCGCGCTGGGCGTGCCGGTGGCGGGCGTCTCGTTCACCTTGCTGGGCGGCCTGCCCGACGCGGCCCTGGCGCAGGAGCTGGCGGAGGCCCGCGCGCCCAAGTCCAAGCCCCGCCCGCCGCGGCTGGTGATGCTGGACCCGGGCCATGGCGGCAAGGACCCCGGCGCCATCGGCGCCCGCGGCACCCATGAGAAGGACGTCACCCTGGACATCGCCAAGGAACTGGCGCGGCTGCTGGACCGCGGCCGCGGCACCAAGGCGGCCCTGACGCGGGAGACGGACGTGTTCCTGTCCCTGCCGCAGCGGGTCCAGGCGGCGCGCGACGCGCGGGCCGACCTGTTCATCTCCATCCACGCCGACAGCGCGCCCAACGCCAACGCGCGCGGCCTGTCCGCCTATACCCTGTCGGAGAACGCCTCCGACGAGTTCGCCGCCGCGCTCGCCAAGACCGAGAACCTGGCCGACGGCGCGGACATGAGCCACGTGAACAATGCCGTCGCCGCCATCCTAGGCGACCTGGCGGCCCAGCATGTCCACCGCGCCTCCCTGCTGGCCAAGCACAGCCTGGTGGCGGGGGTGGAGAAGGACCTGCGGTTGCTGGAAAACCCGAAGCGTTCCGCGAACTTCGCCGTGCTGAAGTCGCCGGAGACGCCGTCGGTGTTGGTGGAGACGGGCTTCCTGTCCAACCGGGAAGACGAGAAGTTGCTGCGTGACCCGGCGGCACGGCGGCGCATCGCCGCGGTGCTGGCCCGGGAACTGGCGGCGGTGGTGAACGCGGCCCCCTTCGCCTGAGGGCGGGGGTGGGTCGGGGGCAAGGGTCCACAGGGACCGGCGGCCACCGCGCAGGCGGGGCAGCGGGCGGGAGGCAGGGTGATGGGGAGCGGGCGCCCACGGGCGCATCAGGGCCGGCGCCGCGGGGCGCAGGGCAAATGGAAGGCGGGCGCCGCGCTGGCGCTGCTCGCCCTGGCGGGGCTGTCGGGCTGTCAGTCCGCCGACCGGGGCGCGGCTGACCGCGCCGCGGCGCAGCAGGCCTACAAGGTCTCCGATTCCGGCGTCCGGGCGGAGATCGAGCGCCGCTGGAAGGAGGCCGGCGGCATCGACGACCGGCTGGACGTCACCGTCACCGGCGGTCGGGCGCTGCTGACCGGCAACGCCAGGGACCCGGACCAGCGGGTGGAGGCTGTCCGCCTCGCCTGGCAGGTGGAGGGCGTGCAGGAGGTGATCAACGAGGTCCAGGTGGGCGACAGCTCCGGCCTGTCGGACACGGCCACGGACCTGTGGATCGCCACCCAGCTCCGGTCCAAGCTGCTGTTCGACTCGGAGATTTCCTCCAAGAACTACACCATCGAGGTGGTGAACCAGACCGTCTACCTGTTGGGCCGGGCGCGGTCGCCCCAGGAGCTTGAGCGTGTCCAGGGCTACGCGCGGGAGATCGGCCGGGTCCGGCGGGTGGTGAACCATGTCCGGATGTAGGGCCGGCATCCTGTTGCTGGTGCTGCTGGTCTGGGGCTGGTCGGCACCCGCCGCGGCCCAGGACCAGTCGGCCCAGGCGAACCGCCAGTTCGTCCAGGCCATGCAGGTGCTGCAGCGGGCCGACAGCACCTATGACGCCCAGGAGCAGGCCAAGCTGCTGCTGGAGGCGGACAGGCTGCTGACCGACATCATCACCCGCCTGCCCGAGAGCAACCTGGCGGTCCAGCTCATCACCAACCAGTTCGTGGGCGACTTCGACTATGGTGACTTCAAGGCCCGCATCCGGGGCCTCGCCTGCAACGATGCCACCGCCAACGCCTGCCTGCTGCACCGGGTGGAGGGGCTGATCGCCCCCATCGAGTATCCCATCGCCGCCCCCCGCTGGGACTGGCTGTCCCTGGCGGTGGCGCAATACCATCTGGGCGACAAGGGGCGGGTCCGTCCGATCATCGCCCCTTTCCTGCAGGCCCTTCGCCGGGGGGCCGGTAAGCAGGAGGCGAGCCAGGACCTGTTCGTGGGGCGGGCCCTGGCGCTGACCGGCGAGGCGGAGCTGGCGCTCCAGGTCACCCGCGGCATCAACGACTGCTCCACCCGCGTCTACAACCTGGCCGACATCGCGGAGGCCCTGGTCTGGCAGGGCAGCACCGGCCGCGCCGCCGAGCTGGCGGAGGAGGCGGCGGAGTATGCCCGGGCCCAGTCCTGCGCCTGGGAACTGGGGCTGGTGGCCCAGGCCCTTCTGCATGTGGGCAACGAGGCCCGCGCCCGCACCCTGTTCCTGAACACGGTGGAGGAGCAGTTCAGCCGGTTCAAGGACAAGCGCGGCAATTGCTGCCCGCCGGAGCTGGCGGTGGCCGCCGGCGACCTTGGCGACCCCAACCTGGCCCTCGGCCTGCTGCGTACCGTGCAGGAGGAAAGCCCCTGGACCGTGCCCCAGGTGCTGGGCCGCCTGGGCGCCCGGGGGAGAAGACCCTGACCCTTACCTATGCCGACCAGCTCCAGGACCAGGAGCTGAAGGCCGAGACCTATGTGGAACTGCTGGCCGGCGCGCTGAAGGCCGGCGACCGCCAGCAGGCCGAGACCCTGTCCGCCCGCCTGAACGCCCTGCTGGCCAAGGCGCGCAACCCCGTGGTGCTGGTGCAACGGGCCCGGGCCGACAAGCTGCTGTACAAGGACCAGCGCTGGCGCGCCCCCTTCGTCGCCGCCCTGTCCGAAGCCGAGAAGACCAGCGCCACCACCACCCGCCGCGACGTGGCCGTCCCCTTCCTGGCCGCCCTGGTGGAAATCGAGACCGGGCTGCCGATGTTGGAGTAGGTGCGGTTTTCGCTCCTGGGGTGCCAAGAACACGCACGGACATGCACCACCACACACACGAACATTCACAAAACTACTGCTGCCGCAGGCTGTTTCTTTCGTGCGTGTTGTGAGTGTATTGTGCGTGTTCGTGAATGTTTAATGCCCCACTCCTCGAACAGCAGGCCTCACATCCCGAACCCCGGGTCCTCCACCCGGTGCAGGCGCCCGGCGGCGCAGAGGACGGCGCGGAGGGTCACCGCCTTGCGGCGGGCCGCCACCAGCTTCGCGACGGGGCTTTCCCGCAGCACCTCCGCCCCGAATGCGTCGGCCACCATCAGCCCGCACTCCTCCGGGATCAGTTCCTGTGGGAAGTCGGGGCCCACGGCGAAGTAGAAGCTGTCGCAATAGTCCAGGTAGTCCTGCCATTTGTGGTCGGACCGGAAGTCGGCGACGCTGCTCTTCACCTCCACAATGACGATGTCCCCGCCCTCGTCGATGCCGAAGATGTCGGCCCGGCGGTTGTTGGCCAGGGAAAACTCCACCAGCGTGCGGACGCCCCGGTCGGCCAGGGCGCGGCGCACGCCGCGGGTGATGGTGGCGGCGGTGTCTGACGGCGGGCGGGGCAGCAGGGGCGACTCGGCGATGCTCATGGTACATATCATGAACATATCCGCCGCCGGGTTCAAGGCGCGCGGAGAGCCCGGCCCACGCCTGTCACGGGGCCATTCCCTACCGGAAAACGAACCGCCCCCGCCGGTCAGGCGGGGGCGGGAAACGTCAGGGCCGCAGGCTGAGGACCGAGCAGCCGCCGATGCTGGCGGGCCGCAGGGCGGGCTCCAGCCCGGCGCGGCGCAGCAGGCCATAGACGGCCTCGGCCACGGCGGTTGGACGGGTCAGGGTGATGCTCTGCCCGCGGTGGCCCAGGGTCCGGCCGCGGGATACCGCGTCCAGGATCTGCCGGGCCAGCACCTCCGCGCCATGGGGCAGCGGGGTGGGCAGGGGCGGGAGGTCGGTGAAGGTCTTCACATCAGACGGCAGGCCGGTGAAGGCGATGCCGGGGACGGCTGAAACGGCTGCCGTCAGGCCGGATTCCGGATTGAGGGCTCCGGTCGCCACTACGGGGAACATGCAAGGTCCCTGGGTTGCGGTTCGCCGGGGGCAACAAGCCACCGACGTCCGTCTAATAATGCGCTTCCTGGTGTCATTTCAGCGGCGACAACCATGTAATCTCCGCAGGTCAGCAATGAGTGTCCCCTTCGCGCCACAGGGGGATGGCATATCCCGGACGGGCAAGCCCCAACGGTCCCGCCAAGGTCACTGCCGCGTCACTGACAGGTCACGGCGCCGTCACCATGTTCGGAGAACCTTCGTCGCCCTGCCCCGGGCGGCCATCCTCCCCGATCCCGGAGCCTCCCTTTGCTGTCCCGACTCGTGAACCCGACTGACATGGACCGACGCCTTGCCGGCGTGCTGCTGGCCATCCTTGCCATCGCCCTGCTCTGGGCGGGGTTGCAGCCCCGCCTGGCGCCGCCCAGCGCCTATGGCATCGACAAGATCCTTCACGCCGGGGCCTTCGGTTTCCTGGCCGTGCTGGGCACCATCGCCCTGCGGCACAAGCTGGCCCCCTTCCTGTCCATGGCCGGCATCGCCGTGGTCGGCGCCCTGCTGGAGGTGGCGCAGGGCCAGGTCAAGGGCCGCGTCGGCAGCCTGGAGGACTGGGTCGCCGACGCGGTGGGCATCGTCCTGTCGGTTGCGGCCTTCCAGGCGTTGCGCGCCCATGCCCGCCGTCGCCTGCCCGCGGCGGCATGATGGTCGAAGGCGGGTAGGCGCAGGCGGCGGTCTGCGCTAGGCTGTGCCCAGGCACAACGGGAGGGACCGACCATGGACGCCATCCCCGACCGGGCGCTGGACACCGCCCGGACCCTGGCCCGCCGCCTGGGCCATTCCAGCGACGAGCTGCGCAAGCTGCTGCCGGTCACCGGCACGGAGCTGGCCTACATGCCGGAAAAGTTCAGGACGGAGGCGGACGCCCTGTTCCACCGCTTCCTGACCCTGCACAGCCTGTTGTCCCACCACATCCTGCCGGCCGCCCTGGGCGGTACCCGGGATGACCTGCCGGCCGCCGCCGCGGCCGCGGGCCTGGTCCCCTCCCCCGACGTGCTGGCCCATTTGTCCGCCCTGCGGTCCCGCCTGTGTGAAGGCTTCCCCACGGAGCCCGCGGCCGAGGCCACATTGCTGAATGAGATCGCCGCCGCCAGCCAGACCCTGCGGGGCCTGCTGGACCGGGCGGAAACGGCGCTGGCGGCCAGGGGCTGAAACGGCCTTGCGCCTGACCCCGGACGAGATGCGCCTGTTCGGGTCCCGGGCCGACGACTGGGCCCGGGGCGGCGATATCGACCTTGTCGTCACGGCGGACCGGCTTCCATCCCTGGAAGCGGAACTGCGGACCGCGCGGACCGGCGTGGCCTAGCCCAGCAGCAAAACCCCCAGGATCGCGCCCAGTAGCCCGGCGATGACCCACAGCGGCCGGGTGACCGCGGCTCCCCTGCCCCTCTGCGCCTCGGCCATGAGCCGCACCGTCTCCGGGTCCAGGCGCAGGCCCGTGGTCGCGACTTGCCCTGCGGCCCGCTCCAGGTCGCGGACCAGGGTGGGGATGCGGCCGATGATGCCGGCGAGCGCCCCGGCCGCCTCTGCCACCCGGGCCTCGGGGCCGCGGTTCTCCACCATCCAGCGCTCGATCAGGGGGCGGGACAGTTCCCACATGTTGAGGGACGGGTTCAGGCTGCGGCCCACCCCCTCCGCCGTCAGCATGCTCTTCTGCAACAGCAGCAGCTGCGGCTGCGTCTCCATCTGGAACTGCTCGGTCACGGCGAAGAGCTGGGCCAGAAGTCGGCCGACAGAGATGTCGGCCAGGGGCTTGCCATGCAGCGGTTCCCCGATGGCGCGGCAGGCCTGCTTGAACAGTTCCTGGTCCTGGCTGGCGGGCACGAAGCCGGCGTCGAAATGCACCTTCGCCACCAGGTCGTAGTCCCGGTTCAGGAACCCGATCAGCATGTCCGCCAGGTACAGGCGCGTCTGCCGGTCAATCCGGCCGACGATGCCGAAATCCACGGCAACCAGGTTGCCCTGCCGGTCCACGAACAGGTTGCCCGGGTGCAGGTCGGCATGGAAGAAGCCGTCGCGGAAGACCTGGTTGAAGAAGGCGTTGGCCGCGTGGCGCAGCACCAGGTCCGGGTCGATGCCGGCCGCCCGGATCTCCTCCACCCGGTCCACCGGGAACCCGTCCACCCGCGCCAGGGTCAGGACCCGCTTCGACGTGCGCTGCCAGTCGATGGGCGGCACGCCGAAGCTCTCATCCCCGTCGAAGTTACCCCCCAGCTCGGCGGCGGCGGCGGCCTCCATGCGAAGGTCCATCTCCAGCGCCACCGTATCGGCGAAGGTTTCCACCACCTCCGTGGGCTTCAGCCGCTTCAGCCGGGGCTGGAAAGCCAGGAACAGCCGGGCCAGCCAGCGCATCAGGTCGATGTCCCGCTGGAATGCCCGCTCGATCCCCGGCCGCAACACCTTCACCGCCACGGCGCGGCCATCCGGCGTCTCCGCGAAATGCACCTGGGCGATGCTGGCGGCGGCCACCGCCTGGTCGTCGAACCGGCTAAACAGGGCCGACAGGGGCTCCCCAGCTCCGCCTCGATGATGCAGCGGGCCTGGTGCCCGTCGAAGGGCGGCAGCCGGTCGCGCAACTGGGCCAGGTCCGCCGCCACGGCGTCGCCCACCAGGTCGGCGCGGATGGACAGCACCTGCCCCAGCTTGATGAAGCTGGGCCCCAGCTCTTGCAGCGCCCGGGCCAGCCGCTCCCCCGGCCGCCCGGGGGCATTCCGCCGGTTCAGCTTGTCCACCAGCCAGGCCGTGGCGGGGGAGCTGTCCCGGATCGGGTCGGCCAGCAGGGCCCCATGCCGGGCCAGCGTCCGCCCGATGGTGACCAGCCGGGCCAGGTTGCGGAGGGTGCGGATCACAAGCGTTCCCCTACACCCGCCACCCGGAATGGATGGCCGCGATGCCGCCGGACAGGTTGCGGGCGCGGGCCTGGGTGAAGCCGGCGGCCTCGATCCGGGCGCACAGGGCCTGCTGCTCGGGGAAGCGGCGGATGCTCTCCACCAGATACTGGTAGCTGTCCCGGTCGCCGGCCACCAGCTGGCCGATGCGGGGCAGCAGGCTGAAGGAATAGCGGTCGTAGGCTTCCTTCAGCACGGGGATGGAAACATGGCTGAACTCCAGGCAGAAGAACCGCCCGCCCGGCTTCAGCACCCGCCGCGCCTCCTTCAGCGCCTTGTCGATCCGGGTGACGTTCCGCAGGCCGAAGGCGATGGTGTAGGCGTCCATGGACCGGCTGGCGAAGGGCAGGTCCTCCGCGTTGCCCACGGTCCAGTCGATGCCGGACAGCACCCCCTGGTCCACCCCGCGGTCGCGGCCCACCCGCACCATGGCCTCCGTCAGGTCGCAGACGGTGACCTTGGCCCCCGCTGCCGCGCGGGCCAGGCGGAAGGCGATGTCGCCCGTCCCCCCCGCCACGTCCAGCAGCGCCTCCCCCGCCCTGGGCCTCACCAGCCCGACGAAGCTGTCCTTCCAGAGCCGGTGGATGCCCGCCGACATCAGGTCGTTCATCAGGTCATACTTGGCCGCGACGTTGGAGAACACCCCGCGGACCAGCGGCGTCTTCTCGGTCGGGTCCACCTCGCGGAAGCCGAAGAAGCGGCCTTCCTCGCCGGCGGCGGGCTTGGGGGGGATCGTCTCGCTCATGGGGCCGCACCATAGCCGCAAGGCACCCTGAGCGGAAGCGGGCGCGGCAAAAGGGGGCGAGGTCCAACGATGACCGCGGCCAACCCGATGCCAGCGGTTGGTACGGCTATCGACAATCGTCGATCGGCCGCATTTTGACAAAACCTGGTGTTGGCATCAGCGTTACCCCCTGCCTCCACAAATCAAATGCCACGTCGCTAATGAAAATATCCTTGTAGAATGATGACGCGCCAGAAATAACATTCTCACCAATAACTCCTTTCCTGAACCTTGAATTGCAGTATTTTACAAGCCTCGAATGTATATACTTGCCGAACACATAATCTGATAATTGATTTGACAGTCTCACAGCGAACGAGGCCGCGTAAAGAGTGTCTTCTTTGTGTTTTGGTAAAATGAATTGAACACAATTCAGTAATGATCTTGTATGATTAGTGCTGCCTTTCAATGGGGAAAAGAAAATTTGAATATGGCTCTGATTGTAAGCATCGCTGGGATTCACTAACTCTAGCCGTGCATCTCCATTTGGTTCGTTGCCCTTCATTATCCAAATAGCGACGTCGTTTCTGTCAAATGGGTCCGTTAGAAACGTAGACACTTCCAATGGCGATAAAAAGATTTGCACCCTCTTTCCCGACATGAAGCACCTCGCATTGAGACGAGACCAACAATGCCCGTTCGTGCTTCAAGTGTCGTCCAATACTTTTCCTGCGAGCAATGGCCCCACTTCCTCGCTTGGTCACCGACTCCCTGGCCGGCCGCCCTACGGGCGGCCTCACACCGTGTTCTCGTCCAGCGCATACCCCGCCGAGCGGACGGTGCGGATCACGTCCTGTTCCTCGGTCTCGTTCAGGGCCTTGCGCAGGCGGCGGATGTGCACGTCCACCGTGCGGGGCTCCACATAGACGTCGTGGCCCCAGACGATGTCCAGCAGCTGCTCCCGGCTGAACACCCGGCCCGGGTGCTGCATGAAATGGCGCAGCAGGCGGAACTCCGTCGGGCCCAGATGGATGTCCCGGCCGCCCCGGCGCACCCGGTGGGCGGCCAGGTCCATGGTGATGTCGCTGAAGCGCAGCAGCTCCTCCGCCAGCGCTGGGGAGGCGCGGCGCAGCACGGCGCGGATGCGGGCCACCAGCTCGGTCGGGCTGAAGGGCTTGGCGATGTAGTCGTCGGCCCCGCTGTTCAGGCCGCGGACCTTGTCCCCCTCCTCCCCCTTGCCGTCAGCATGATGACGGGCACGTCGCGGGTCTTGGGGTTGCGGCGGAGCTGGCGGCACACCTCCAGCCCGCTCATCAGCGGCAGCATCCAGTCCAGCAGGACCAGGTGCGGCGTCTGCTCGTCCGCGGCGACCAGGGCCTCCTCGCCGTCGCCGGCGGTCTGCACCCGGAAGCCTTCCTTTTCCAGGTTGTAGCGCAGCAGGGTGACCAGGTCGGCCTCGTCGTCCACCACCAGGATCAACGGCTTCAGGGCAGAGTTCATGGCGTCCGTGTCGGCTGCGTCAGTCGGGGCGGGATCGGTCGGGGCGGCGCTTACGGGCCGGCCGGCAGGTCGGCGGCGGGCTCCGGCGCCACCACGGCGAAGCTGCTCTTGTCGCCCTTCGGCCGGGCGCCGGTCAGGGGCTGGCCCACCACCAGGAAATGCACCGTCTCGGCGATGTTGGTGGCGTGGTCGCCGGCCCGCTCCAGGTTCTTGGCGATGAACAGCAGGTGGGTGCAGGGGGTGATGTTACGCGGGTCCTCCATCATGTAGGTCAGGACCTCGCGGAACAGGCTGGTGTAGAGGTCGTCCAGCTCCTCGTCCCGGTGCCAGGCGGCGACCGCCTTCTCCACGTCCCGGTCCACATAGGCGTCCAGCACGTCCTTCAGCATCTCCTGCACCAGCCGGCCCATGCGGGGGATGGCGGAGGCGGGCCGCACGGCCGGGAGCTGGGCCAGCGCGATGGAGCGCTTGGCGGAGTTGGCGGCATAGTCGCCCGTGCGCTCCAGGTCGGCGCTGATCTTCAGCGCCGCCAGCACCTCGCGCAGGTCCACGCCCATGGGCTGGCGCAGGGCCAGCATGCGCACGGCCTCCTGCTCGATCTGGCGCTCATACTCGTCCAGTTGGCTGTCCGCCTGCAGCACGCGGCCGGCCAGGTCCACGTCGCGGCGGGCCACGGCCTGGACCGCCGCCTCCACCTGCGCCTCGGCGACGCCGCCCATCTGGGAAATCAGGTTGGACAGGCGCCGCAGCTCCTGCTCGAACGCCTTGACGGTATGCTCGGCGGCCATGCTCGCCCTCTCGCTCAAATATGCCTGTCGGGAAATGTGTTGGACCGGTCGGGGCTCAGCCGTAGCGGCCGGTGATGTAGCCCTGGGTCCGCTCGTCCCGCGGGTTGGTGAAGATTTCCTCGGTGTTCCCCACCTCCACCAAGTCGCCCAGGTGGAAGAAGGCGGTGCGCTGGGAGACGCGGGCCGCCTGCTGCATGTTGTGGGTCACGATCACGATGGTGAAGTTCTCCCGCAGCTCGTCGATCAGCTCCTCGATATGGGCCGTCGCGATGGGGTCGAGCGCGGAGCACGGCTCGTCCATCAGGATGACCTCGGGGCTGACCGCCACGGCGCGGGCGATGCACAGGCGCTGCTGCTGGCCGCCGGACAGGCCGGTGCCCGGCTCCATCAGGCGGTCCTTCACCTCGTTCCACAGGCCGGCGCGCTTCAGGGACTGCTCGACGATGGCGTCGAACTCGTCCTTCTTGGTGGCCAGGCCGTGCAGCTTCGGCCCGTAGATGATGTTCTCGTAGATGGACTTGGGGAACGGGTTCGGCTTCTGGAACACCATGCCGACGCGGGCGCGGAGCTGCACCACGTCCAGCTTGGGGTCATAGATGTCCGCCCCGTCCAGGGTGATCAGGCCCTCGACCCGGCAGATGTCGATGGTGTCGTTCATCCGGTTCAGGGTGCGCAGGAAGGTGGACTTGCCGCAGCCCGAGGGGCCGATCAGGGCGAGCACCTCGTTCTCGTAGATGTCCACGTCGATGCCGTGCAGGGCGCGCTTCTCGCCGTAGAAGACCTTCACGCCGCGGGCGCTCATCTTCGCCGACTTGGTGCCGTTTTCGGCGGCCGGCTTGGTCATGGTCTGGGTGTCCATTCTGTTCCCCGTTTACCAGCGACGCTCGAATTTCTTGCGGAAGTAGATGGCGGTCGCGTTCATCGCCACCAGGAAGGTGAGCAGGACCAGGATGGCCGCGGAGGTCAGCTCCACGAAGCCGCGCTCCGGCTTGTCCGCCCAGATGTAGACCTGCACCGGCAGGGCGGAGGAGCTGTCCAGGAACCCCGTGGGCGGGGCCGTGACGAAGGCGTTCATGCCGATCATCAGCAGCGGCGCCGTCTCGCCCAGCGCGTGGGCCATGGCGATGATGGTGCCGGTCATGATGCCCGGCATGGCCAGGGGCAGCACGTGGTGCATCACCGTCTGCAGCTTCGACGCCCCCATGCCCAGCGCCGCCTCGCGGATGGAGGGGGGCACCGCCTTCAGCGCCGCGCGGCTGGCGATGATGATGGTCGGCAGCACCAGCAGGGCCAGCACCATGCCGCCCACCAGCGGCGAGGACCGGGGCATCCCGAAGAAGTTCAGGAACATGGCCAGGCCGAGCAGGCCGAACACGATGGAGGGCACGGCCGCCAGGTTGTTGATGTTCACCTCGATCAGCTCGGTCAGCCGGTTCTTCGGGGCGAACTCCTCGAGGTACACGGCGGCGGCCACGCTGATGGGCAGCGACAGCAGGATGGTCACCACCATGGTCAGCAGCGTGCCCACCGTGGCGCCCAGGATGCCGGCCAGCTCCGGGTAGTTGCTGTCGGACGCGGAGAAGAAGGTGCTGTTGAACGCCGTGCGGATGGCGCCCTGCGATTCCATCCGGTCCAGGTAGCCGAGCTGGGTGTCGTTCACCGGCCGGTTGGACTCGGGCAGCGTGCGGTCGATGTTGCCCTTGGCGATCTGGTTGATGCCGTCGGAGGTGGGCAGCCAGACCTTCACCGTCTGGCCGACGACGGCCGGGTTCTCCAGGGCGTAGTTCACCAGGAAGGCGCCAGCCACCGGGCTGAGCAGGCCGCGCAGCTCGCGCCGGTCGGTGCGGCCGGTGACCTCCGGGAAAGCCTTGTACAGGGCCTCGTTGGCCAGGCCCTGGAAGGCGCCGCGGTCCCAGTCCGCCGGGTTGCCGGTCCCCTTGGGATCGACCACTGCCGCGTCGAACGTCACCTCAAGCTGCATCTCGGTCTGCCAGAAGGCGGAGATGCCCGTCCGGAACAGCGTGAACAGCAGGATGGCCAGCATGGACACGGCAAAGGCGATGGCGATGACGCCATAGGCCTTGAACCGCTTCTCCGCCGCGTACCGGGCGCGCAGCCGCTTCTCCGCGGCGTCGCTGGTGTGGAACGAGACGGACCTGTCCGAGAGGGGGGCGGTGATCTCAGTCATATTTTTCCCGGTACCGCTGGACGATGCGGAGGGCGACGACGTTCAGCACCAAGGTGACCGCGAAGAGCACGAGGCCCAGGGCGAACACCGACAGCGTCTTGGCGCTGTCGAAGACCTGGTCGCCGACCAGGATCGACTTGATCTGCACGGTCACGGTGGTGACGCTGGCAAGGGGGTTGGCGGTGAGGTTCGCCTGCAGGCCCGCGGCCATGACCACGATCATGGTCTCGCCGATGGCGCGGCTGACGGCCAGCAGCATGGCGCCGACGATGCCCGGCAGGGCAGCCGGCAGGATGACCTGCTTCACGGTCTCGGACCGGGTGGCGCCCAGCCCGTAGGACCCGTCGCGCAGGGACTGGGGCACGGCGTTGATCACGTCGTCCGACAGGGACGAGACGAAGGGCACGATCATGATGCCCATGACCACACCCGCCGCCAGCGCGCTCTGTGACGATACGTCCAGGCCGATGGCGGCGCCCATGTCGCGGATGAAGGGCGCCACCGTCAGGATGGCGAAGAAGCCGAACACCACGGTGGGGATGCCGGCCAGGATCTCCAGCACCGGCTTGATCACGTTGCGCACGGCGCCGGACGCGTACTCCGACAGGTAGATGGCGGAGAGCAGGCCCACCGGCGCGGCGACGCACATGGCGATGGTCGCGATCAGCAGCGTGCCCGCGAACAGCGGCACCGCGCCGAACGCCCCCGACGAACCCACCTGGTCCGCCCGGATGGCCGTCTGCGGGCTCCATTGCAGGCCGAACAGGAACTCGGTGACGGGGACCTTGGTGAAGAACCGCAGGCTCTCGAACACCAGGGAGAGGACGATGCCGACCGTGGTCAGGATGGCGATCAGCGAGCAGATGATCAGCAGGAAGGTGACGATCCGCTCGACGTTGTTCCGCGCCCGGAAGGCCGGGCCGATCTTGCCGCGGGTGATGAACAGGGCCGCCGCGGCCAGGCTGACGCAGATGCCGAACAGGGCCCAGTCGGTCAGCGACCGCAGGTCCTGCATGTGGGCGGCGGCGGGGCGCAGGATGTCCACCACGGCCGGGTTCACGTACTGCGCCTGGCCGGCGGCCAGGTTGGTAATGTTGATCAGCAGCAATTGCCGCTGGATGTCGGTGAGGGCCCCTGCCCCCTCCGCCACGCGGGCCCGCACGGCCTCCAGCTCGCCCGGCGGGATGGACGCGTTGGCCCAGCCCAGCACGGCCTCGGGCGCCATGCCGTCCACGACGGCCCAGTTGATGACCGGCCCCTTGAGGGCCAGCCACAGGAGCACCAGCGAGATCGTCGGCAGCAGCACCCACAGGGCCGAGAAGGACCCGTAATAGGAGGGGACCGAGTGCAGCGAGGCGATGTTGCCGCCCGCCACCGTCACCGCCTTGCGCCGGCCGAGAAGGTATCCCAGTGCGGTGAGGATCAGGAGCGTGCCGACGGTATAGGTGATGGGCATCGGGGGCCGTCGCGGTTGGGACTGGGGGGAACGGTACAAGGGTTCGGCGGCACCCCCGGGGGGAGGTGCCGCCGCGCCCTGCTATATCCCGTTTCCGGGGGACTTACGAGGCGGGCTTGGCCATCGGGCTCATCTTCAGCGCGGACTGTTCGGCGGCCTTGCGCTTGTCGTCCGGCAGCGGCACCAGGCCCTTGTCGGCCAGGTAGCCGTCGTCGCCCATGGCCCGCTCGGAAGCGTACTCGGCCAGGAACTCCTTCAGGCCGGGGATCACGCCCATGTGCTGGTTCTTGAAGTAGACGAACAGCGGGCGGGACACCGGGTACTGGCCGGAGGCGATGGTCTCGTACTTCGGCTCGACGCCGCCGACGGGCACGCCGCGCAGCTTGTCGACGTTCTCCTCCAGGAAGGAGTAGCCGAAGATGCCGAAGGCGTTCGGGTTGCCCTCGAGGCGCTGCACGATCACGTTGTCGTTCTCGCCGGCCTCGATGAAGGCGCCGTCCTCGCGCATGGTCTTGCAGACCGCGTCATGGCGGGCCTTGTCCAGCGCCTTGATCGCCGGGAACTCCTTGCAGCCGGCCTCCATGACCAGCTCGACCCAGGCGTCACGGGTGCCGGAGGTCGGGGGCGGGCCGAGGACCTCGATCTGGACCTTCGGCAGGGAGGGGTCGATCTGGTCCCAGGTCTTGTAGGGGTTCGCCACGACCTGGCCGTTGGCCTCGACCTCCTTGGCCAGGGCCTGGAACAGCTGGGCCTTGGTCAGCGCGATCTTCGGGCCGTTCTTGTTCTGGGAGATGGTCAGGCCGTCGAAGCCGATCACCAGCTCGGTGATGCCCTCGACGCCGTTCTTCTGGCAGGTGTCGAACTCGCTGGCCTTCATGGCGCGGGAAGCGCCCGTGGCGTCCGGCGTGTCGGCGCCGATGCCGGTGCAGAACAGGCGGAAGCCGCCGCCGGTACCGGTGGACTCCAGGATCGGGGCCTTGAACTTGCCGCCCTGGGCGAACCGCTCCACCACCGTGGAGCTGAAGGGGAACACCGTGGAGGAACCGACGATGCGGATCTGGTCGCGGGCCGCGGCGGCGCCGCTCATCGCCACGAGGGACACGGCACCCAGCACAGCGGCGAGGGCAAGCTTCTTGGTGGTCACGACTTTGCCTCCGGTATTTGGCCTTGGTCCGACGGGAAGGTCCGCAGGGGATGGGGACTGCGTGGGCAGTCCCCCGGGGGGCCGGCTGGGACCCGTCTCGGGTGGGCGGACCATAGCTTTGCTGCGCGACTTAAATACTACAGGTCGATGACGGTTTGATGACAGCGACCCCCTTTCTGCCCGATCCCTGTCACCACCCGGCCCTTTCCGGCGTTATGCCCGGTTCGGCCAAAAACCGCTTGCAAGGCCGGGATCGTGTGTTGCGCCAAGGGCCGCGCCGCGCTTCTCCTGGGGGGACACCCCTGCCGGAGACGACCATGCCCCGCCGCCTTGCCCTGGCCGCAGCCCTGCTCTGCCTGTCCGCCATCACTTCCGCCGCCGCCGACCACCCGGCCAAGGCGGTGATGGACGCCGACCGCGCCTTTGCCGTGAAGGCCAAGGAGGTGGGCCTGGCCAAGGCCTTCCAGATGTTCGCCGCCGACAAGGTGGTGATGTTCAGCACCGCCACGCCCGAGATGACGCCGGAGCAGGTGGCCGCCCTGTTCCCGCCGGGCTTCGACATCGACTGGGCGCCGGAGGGCGGGGCCATCTCCGACGACGGCACCCTGGGCTACACCTGGGGCAAGGCCCGCTATTCCGCGAAGAAGCCGGGCGGCACCGTCACCGACCTGGGCCCCACCCGCTATGTCACCATCTGGCGCAAGCAGAAGGACGGCTCCTGGAAGTTCATCGGCGACGGGGAACTGACCAACCCCGAGACAAGGGCCTTCCAGAAAAAGTAGGTCGGATTAGGTGCCGCAAGGCACCGTAATCCGACATCGCGTGAATACGCGCGTGGGATCGCGGGACCGTTTGCCGTCGGATTACGGTGCTTCGCACCTAATCCGACCTACGCCACGTCCGCCTTCGCCGTCGCCGCCGGCTCCTCCGCCGCGGGCAGGTGCACGGTGAAGGTGCTGCCCTTGCCCACCTCGCTGTCGATGGTCAGCCGGCCGCGGTGGCGGTTGACGATGTGCTTGACGATGGCGAGGCCCAGGCCCGTGCCCCCCAGGGCGCGGGACCGGGCCGGGTCCACCCGGTAGAACCGCTCGGTCAGGCGCGGCAGGTGGGTGCGGGGGATGCCGTCGCCCCGGTCGCGCACGCTGACGCAGATGTTGCGCCCGCCGCGCCCCCGGCCCGGCAGCACGGGCAAGCCCAGGCTGGCGGCGGAGGATGCCGGGTCGCTGACGGACAGGCTGACCGTCACCTCCGTCTGTTCCTTGCCGTACTTGATGGCGTTGTCGATCAGGTTCTGGAAGACCTGGGTCAGCTGGTCCTCGTCCCCCACCACGGCGGGCAGGGTCTCCGCCCCCTCCACCTTCAGCCGCACCTTGCGGCCGGCGGCGCGCAGCTCCAGCGTGGCCGCCACCCGGCGGACGATCTCCGCCACGTCCACCCGGTCGGTGGGCGGGGAATGCTCGTCCAGCTCGATCCGCGACAGGGACAGCAGGTCGTTGACCAGCCGGGACATGCGGCTGGACTGGTCGTGCATGATGCCCAGGAAGCGGTCCCGCGCCTCCGTGTCGTCCCGGGCCGGGCCGCGCAGGGTCTCGATGAAGCCGATCAGGGCGGCCAGGGGGGTGCGCAGCTCATGGCTGGCGTTGGCCACGAAGTCCGCCCGCATCTGCTCCGAGCGCTTCAGCAGGGTGATGTCGTGCAGGGTCAGCAACAGCCGCGGCTCGTCCGGCGCGGGCTCTCCCCCCGTGGGGTCCGTGCGGGAGAAGGGCTTCACCCGTGCCTCCAGGGTGCGCTCCACCGGCACGGGCAGCATGAACTCGACGCTGCGGGAGGCACCGCCGTTGCGCACGGCGTCCACCGCCTCCAGCAGGGCCGGGTTCCGCAGGGACACGGCCAGGTCCCGGCCCACCATGCGGTCGCCGAACAGGGCCCGGGCGGCGTTGTTGGCGCGGATCACCCGCCGGTCGGCGCCCACCAGCAGCAGCGGGTCGTGCAGCCCGTCCACCACGGCCTCCGCCGCGTCCACCCGGCGCTGCCCGGCCTCCCCCGCTCCAGCCAGCGCGACTGGGTGCGGGCCATGGCGGAGACCACCGTCTCGGCCGAGACGGAATTGACCAGCGGCATGGGCACGGGCGGGCCCCCCTCCGCCAGGCGGTCCGCATAGGCGACCATAGCGCGGGTGTCCTGGTGGATCAGCCGCAGCAGCACGCCGGACACCGCCGCCACCAGGGCGAACAGGGCCAGGGCGTTGCCGGCATGGATGTGCCCATGCCACGCCAGCGACAAAAGCACGCCCCCGCTCGGCCCGACCAGCAGCAGGCCGATCAGGAAAAGGCGGAAGGGGTACAGGTCGCGCGGCATCATGGGGGCCGGGGCTATGACGGTTCGTTATCGCCGGGCATAGCATAGCCCCGTCCCGGGAAGGCCCGCGTCACCTAAATTTAACATCAGCCGCGGACGAAGGACCCGCCCCCCTTCACCGCACCATGGCGTCGTGGGCCGCCATCACGGCCGCCGTGACCAGGTCGTTGGCCGTGGCGCCCATCTGGACCACCTGCACCGGCTTGTCCGTGCCGATCAGCAAGGGGCCCACCAGGGTGCCGCCGCCGAACTTCTGCAGCAGCTTGGCACCGATGTTGGCGGCATGCAGCGCCGGCATGATCAGCACGTTGGCCGGCCCGGACAGGCGGCAGAACGGGTAGAGCCGCTTCATCAGCTCATGGTCCAGGGCCACGTCGGCGGACATCTCCCCGTCGAACTCGAAGTCGGGGTTCCGTGCGCCCAGCAGGGCCACCGCGTCGCGCACATGGGCGGCGCGGTCGCGCATTGGCTGGCCGAAGTTGCTGAAGGACAGGAAGGCCACCCGCGGCTCGTGCCCCATCTGCCGGGCGGTGCGGGCCGCCTGGATGGCGATGTCCACCAGCTGCTCCGAGGTGGGCCGCTCATGCACCGTGGTGTCGGCGATGAACACGGTGCGCGCCCGGGTCGCCAGCACCGACAGGCCGAAGACCAGATGGCCGGGGGTAGGGTCGATCACCCGCTCGATGTCCTCGAAACTGACGGAGAAGCTGCGGGTCAGGCCGGTGACCATGGCGTCCGCGTCTCCGCTGGCCACCATGCAGGCGGCGAAGACGTTGCGGTTCTGGTTCACCATGCGCTGGCAGTCGCGGAACAGGTGTCCGCGGCGTTGCAGGCGCTGGTACAGGAACTGCCCGTACCGTTCGTTGTGGCGGGACAGGCGGGCGTTCCAGACCTCCAGCGGCTCCAGGTTGGCCAGGCCCATGGCCTCCATCCGCTCCCGCACCACCTCCTCCCGGGCCACCAGGATGGGGGTGCCGAAGCCGGCGGCGCGGTAGGCGATGGCGGCGCGGATGGCCCGCTCCTCCTCGCCCTCGGCGAAGACCACCCGCTTGGGCGCGGCCTTCACCTTCTCGAAGATCAGTTGCAGCGAGTCGGAGGTGGGATCCAGGCGGAGCCGCAAGCTGCGGCGGTAGGCGTCCATGTCCACGATGGGCTTGCGGGCCACGCCGCTGTCCATGGCCGCCTGGGCCACCGCCGCCGGGATGGTGACGATCAGGCGGGGGTCGAAGGGCACGGGGATGATGTATTCCGGCCCGTACCGCAGGCGCCGGCCGGCATAGGCGGCGTCCACCTCATCCGGCACGTCCTCCCGCGCCAGGGCGGCCAGGGCCTTGGCCGCGGCGATCTTCATGGCGTCGTTGATGGTGCTGGCCCGCACGTCCAGGGCGCCGCGGAAGATGTAGGGGAAGCCGAGGACGTTGTTCACCTGGTTCGGGTAGTCGCTGCGCCCCGTGGCCACGATGGCGTCGCCGCGCACCTCCCGCACCTGCTCCGGCGTCACCTCCGGGTCGGGGTTGGCCAGGGCGAAGATGATGGGGTTGGCGGCCATGGAGCGCACCATGTCCGGCGTGACCGCCCCCTTCACCGACAGGCCGACGAACACGTCCGCCCCCTTCATGGCGTCGGCCAGGGTGCGGGCGTCCGTGTGGACGGCGTGGGCCGACTTCCATTGGTTCATGCCCTCGGTCCGGCCCTTCCAGACCACGCCCTTGGTGTCGCACAGGGTGATGTTGGCGGGCGGGAAGCCCATGGCCTTGAACAGCTCGGCACAGGCGATGGCGGCGGCCCCGGCGCCGTTGATCACCATCTTGCTCTGCTGGATGTCGCGGCCCGTCAGCTCCAGCGCGTTGAACAGGCCGGCGGCGGCGATGATGGCCGTGCCGTGCTGGTCGTCATGGAAGACGGGGATGTCCATGATCTCCCGCAGGCGCTGCTCGATGATGAAGCAGTCGGGCGCCTTGATGTCCTCCAGGTTGATGCCGCCGAAGCTGGGGCCCAGGAAGCGGACGCAGTTGATGAACTCGTCCACGTCGCGGGTGTCCACCTCCAGGTCCAACCCGTCCACGTCGGCGAAGCGCTTGAACAGGACGGCCTTGCCCTCCATGACCGGCTTCGACGCCAGGGCGCCCAGATCGCCCAGGCCCAGCACGGCGGTGCCGTTGCTGATAACCGCCACGATGTTGCCCTTGGCGGTGTAGTCATAGGCGGTGCTGGGGTCCTGGTGGATGCGCAGGCAAGGGGCAGCCACCCCGGGCGAGTAGGCCAGGGACAGGTCGCGCTGGGTGCCCATCGGCTTGGTCGGCGTCACCTCCAGCTTGCCGGGCCGCCCGCTGCTGTGCAGCAGCAGGGCCTCTTCGTCGGTGACGCGCGTGTCGGTACCGGCCATTCCCCCCAACTCCCCTTGTTACGCTGACATGCCCCCGGGCTGTGCGGGCCGGCATGGTAAACGAGGCGGGGCCGCCACCGCTAGGCTTGCCGAGGCGTGCGGCGTTAAGCACCCATCCGCTGGTTGGGAAAGCGGTGCGCGCTTCCCCCCACCCCCGCGATGGCCTACAAAGGCGGGCGACAAGCCGGGCGGACGACCCGGCGGCGGCAACCATCGCCCCAGGGAGGTTCCCACCCCATGCCCATGCCGAAGCTGTTCCAGGGCAAGCTCGCCCTGCCCGTGATCGCCTCCCCCATGTTCATCGTCAGCTACCCGGAGCTGGTGGTCGCGGAGTGCAAGGCCGGCATCGTCGGCACCTTCCCCAGCCTGAACGCCCGGCCCATCGAGCTGCTGGACCAGTGGCTGGGCCAGGTGACGGAGGAGCTTGCCGCCTACGCCGCCGCCAACCCGGACAAGCCGGTGGCGCCGTTCGGGGTGAACCTGATCGTGCACAAGTCCAACGGCCGCCTGATGGACGACCTCGCCCTTGTCGTGAAGCACAAGGTGCCGCTGGTCATCACGTCGGTCGGCGCGCCGACCCAGATCGTTGAGGCGGTGCATTCCTATGGCGGGCTGGTCTTTCACGATGTGACCAACGTGAAGCACGCCAAGAAGGCGCTGGAGGCGGGCGTTGACGGGCTGATCCTGGTCTGCGCCGGTGCCGGCGGCCATGCCGGCACCCTGTCGCCCTTCGCCCTGCTGCCGGAGGTGCGGGCGTTCTTCGACGGACCCATCGTGCTGGCGGGCTCCATGTCGTCCGGCGCCGCAATCCGCGCGGCGGAGGTGATGGGGGCGGACTTCGCCTACATGGGCACCCGCTTCATCGCCACGGCGGAGGCGAACGCCAGCCCGGCCTACAAGCAGATGATCGTGGACGGCGCGGCGGCGGACATCGTCTATACCCCGTCTTCAGCGGCATCCCCGGCAACTACCTGGCCCACAGCGTCATCGCCAACGGCATCGACCCCAGCCAGATCAGCGCCGCCGTGGGCAAGCCCAACGTGTCCGACTGGGACAACCCGTCCAAGAAGGCCTGGAAGGACATCTGGTCCGCCGGCCAGGGCATCGGCACCATCCATGACGTGCCCACCGTGCAGGAGCTGGTGGACCGGCTGGCGGCGGAGTACCGCGCCGCGGCCGAGCGGCCGGTGTTCGGCTGAACTCCCCCTCTCCCCACCGGGGAGAGGGTCGGGGTGAGGGGGTGCCGGGAGCAGGGAAACCTAGGCCTACGCTCCCCCCTTCATCCGGCGCCACCCTCTCCCGGGGCTGAGGGCCCTCAAGCCGCCCACGCCTCCCGGTACAGCGCCACGATCTGCTGGGCGTCGGGTACCCGCGGGTTGTTGCCCGGGCTGCCCGACGCTATGGCCTGCTCAGCCATGGTGGCCAGCAGGCCGTTCCAGCGGGCCTCGTCGATGCCATAGGCCTTGGGTCCCGGCACCTTCAGGTCGGCGTTAAGGTCCCGCAGCGCGTCCAGCAGGGCAAGGCCGGCGGCCTCGTCCGGCATCCCCTCCCCCACGGCGCCCATGGCCCGGGCGCAATCGGCATAGCGGGCCTCCGCCGCCGGCAGGCTGAAGGCGGTGACCGCCGGCAGCAGCATGGCGTTGGACAGGCCGTGCGGCACGTGGAAGAAGGCGCCGATGGGCCGGCTCATCCCGTGCACCAGGGCGACGGAGGCGTTGGAGAAGGCCATCCCCGCCAGGGTGGCGCCCAGCATCATGGCTTCCCGCGCCGCCCGGTTGCCCGGCTCGGCACAGGCGGCGCGGATGTTCGGGGCGATCTTGCGGATGGCGGCCAGGGCCATGCTGTCGGAGAAGGGGTTCGCCTTGCGGCTGACATAGGCCTCGATGGCGTGGGTCAGGGCGTCGATGCCCGTGTCCGCCGTCAGCCGCAGCGGGCAGGTCAAGGTCAGCTCATAGTCCACGATGGCGGCGGTGGGCACCAGCATGGGCCCGGCGATCAGCATCTTCTCATCCGTGCCCGTGTCGGTCACCACGGTGAAGCGCGTCACCTCCGAGCCCGTGCCCGCCGTCGTCGGGATGGCCAGCAGGGGCACGCCCGCCTTGGGGATGGGGTTGGGCACCTTGTAGGACCGCAGTTCGCCCCCGTTGGCGGCCAGGATGCCCATGGCCTTGGCCGTGTCGATGGGGGACCCGCCGCCCAGCGCCACCATGCTGTCGAAGCCGCCGGACAGCAGCCGTTCCGTGCCTGCGGCCACCACGTCGGTGGTGGGGTCCGGCACCGTGTCGGCGAAGACGTCGAAGGCCATGCCCGCCTGGCGCAGGGGGGCCAGCACCTTTTCCACCGTGCCGCTGTCACGCATCCAGGGGTCGGTCACCACCAGGGGCCTGGAGCAGCCCAGCCGGGCCAGCACCTCGGCCACGCGGGCCACGGCGCCGCCGCCGACCTCCATGATGCGGGGGGTGAGGATGGTGGCGATCATGGTGCTTCCTCCCGGGTTTGCTCTTGGCTGTTGGCGCCCAGGGTAACCATCGCGGCGGCCAGGGCAAGGGTGCAACGGCCCAGGTGGCCTTCCTCAAGCGCCGGCGCCGCATCCGCGGCTTGGCTTTCGCCCGCATCGGCGGGCGCGGCGGCAGTCGCCGCCGGACCATGTCCCCGGTGGCCGGAAACATGGTCTAGCCGTGGGCACGCCCTGCCCCTATGCTGCGGCGACTTTCCCAGGGGAACCCAACAGAGATGACCACCGACCTGTTCGAGGCGGCCCGCGCCGTGCGGGAAAAAGCCCACGCCCCCTATTCCCGCTTCAAGGTGGGCGCCGCCATCCGCACCCAGTCCGGCGCCGTCTTCGCCGGCTGCAACGTGGAGAATGCCGCCTACCCCCAGGGCCAGTGCGCCGAGGCCAGCGCCATCGGCATGATGGTGGCCGCCGGTGAGGGCCGCATCGCCGAGATCACGGTGGTGGGCGGGGAGGCCGGGTCCGGCATCCTCTGCACCCCCTGCGGCGGCTGCCGCCAGCGCATCCGGGAGTTCGCGTCCCCCGACACCCCCATCCATGTCTTCGACGCCGGGGGCCAGGGCCAGCGCTTCACCCTGGCGGAGCTGCTGCCCCACAGCTTCGGCCCGGACAACCTTGGCTTCTGACCTTTATTCCGACTCTGGAACGACCAATGACCGATCATTCCGCCTCCGAAATCGCGACCGCCCGCCGCGCCCTGCCGTTGCTGGACCTGACCAGCCTGAACGATGGGGACGATGCCGACAGTACCGCAGCCCTGTGCCGCCGCGCCGTCACCCCGGCCGGGTCCGTGGCCGCGGTCTGCCTCTGGCCGCAGTTCGTGCCCCAGGCCAAGGGCCTGCTGGCCGGGTCGGGCGTGAAGGTGGCCACGGTGGTGAACTTCCCCGGCGGCAGCTTCCCGGCGGAGAAGGTGGCCGCCCAGATCGCCGCCGCCCTGGCCGACGGGGCGGATGAGATCGATGTCGTGATGAACTATGCCGACGTCTACCAGGGCAGCGGCACCCGCGCCCTGGAGCACCTGAAGGCCTGCCGGGAGGCCTGCGGCCCCACCACCATGAAGGTGATCCTGGAAACGGGCGCCCTGGCCAAGCCGGTGCTGGTGGAGCGGGCGGCCGCCATCGCGGTGGAAGCCGGGGCGGACTTCCTGAAGACCTCCACCGGCAAGGTCCCGGTGGGCGCCACCCCCGGCGCCGCCCGCATCCTGCTGCAGGCCTGCAAGGACGCCGGCCTCCCTGTGGGCTTCAAGGCATCCGGCGGAATTCGCGATGTGACCGGTGCGGCCGAGTACCTGGCCCTGGCGGACGAAATCTGCGGCCCCGGCTGGGCCAGCCCTGCCACCTTCCGCTTCGGCGCCTCCGGCCTGCTGGACGCGCTGCTGGCCGTGCTGGGCCACGGCAAGCCCGGCGTGGCGCCCAGCAGCGGGTATTGAGGTCCTGCGCCGTCCCGGCCTGGATTGTCAGGCCGGGACCGGTGCCGGAAACCGTTCCTTGAAGGTGAAGGCGACCGGGGTGGGCCCGTGCCGGTCCAAATGGTCCAGGCGCTCCCGCGCTTCCGCCAGGGTGGGCTCATGCCCCGCGGGCACCCACCACAGGGCCATGTAGGCCCCTTCGTGCCTGGCGAACCATTCCCGTCGGCCACGCATCACGCCGGTGTGGTCGGCTTGGCGGTAGGTGAAGTCGAACAGGGCTTCCACGCTCTCCCACACCGACATGTTGACGATCACCTCCGGGTCGGGGAAGGGCCGCAGGCTGGTGGCGTCGTTGCCATCGCCCTTCAGCCGCCAGACGAAGCCCGGCGCCGACTCCGCCATGGCGTTCACCATGTCCAGGCGGGAGGTGAAGCCGAGGAGTTGAGGGCTGTCGATGGGGGCCAGCAGCTTGGCGATGTTGACCTGCGCGAGGTGGTACATGGTCTTGGCTTTCCCGCCAGGGGTGTGGGTGCAAGCCATTTCACCGGCGGTCAGGGTGCGACGCAAGCGGCAGCTTGACCTGGGGACATGTTCCCCGATCTTCTGCGCACCCCCATCGGCCCCTCCCCATTAGAGAGTGCGCCCCATGCCCTACGGTTCCCTGCGTGAGTTCATCGAGCGGCTGGAAAAGGCCGGAAGGCTGGTCCGGGTGCGGGAGCCGGTGTCCACCCACCTGGAGATGACGGAGATCCACACCCGCCTGCTGGCGGAGGGCGGGCCGGCCGTGCTGTTCGAGAACGTCATCAAGGCGGACGGGACCCGCAGCGAGATGCCCGTCCTGATCAACCTGTTCGGCACGGTGGAGCGGGTGGCCTGGGGCATGGACCGGGAGCCGAACGAGCTGCGCCAGGTGGGGGAGACGCTGGCCTTCCTGAAGCAACCGGAACCGCCCCGCGGCCTGCGGGAGGCGTTCGACCTGCTGCCCCTGGCCAAGACCGTGCTGGCCATGCGTCCCGGCAACGTGTCCCGCGCGCCCTGCCAGGAGGTGGTGCTGACCGGGGACCAGATCGACCTTTCCCGCCTGCCCGTGCAGGGCTGCTGGCCGGGGGAGCCGGCGCCGCTGATCACCTGGCCCCTGGTGGTCACGAAGGGCCCCAGCGACAAGCGGGAGGACAATTACAACCTCGGCATCTACCGCATGCAGGTGCTGGGGCGGGACAAGACCATCATGCGCTGGCTGAAACACCGCGGCGGCGCCCAGCACCACCAGCGCTGGAAGGGTGCGGGCAAGCGCGAGCCCCTGCCCGCCGCCGCCGTCCTCGGCGCCGACCCCGGCACCATCCTGGCCGCCGTGACGCCCGTGCCGGACACGCTGAGCGAGTACCAGTTCGCCGGCCTGCTGCGCGGGAAAAAGGTGGATTTGGTGGACTGCAAGACCGTGCCCCTGAAGGTGCCGGCCAACGCGGAGATCGTGCTGGAGGGCTACGTGTCCCTGGACGAGTACGCGGACGAGGGGCCGTACGGCGACCACACCGGCTATTACAACAGCGTGGAGCCCTTCCCCGTGTTCAACGTCACGGCCATCACCATGCGCCGCGACCCCATCTACCTCTCCACCTTCACCGGCCGCCCGCCGGACGAGCCGAGCGTGCTGGGGGAGGCGCTGAACGAGGTGTTCATCCCCCTGCTCCAGCAGCAATTCCCGGAGATCGTGGATTTCTGGCTGCCGCCGGAGGGCTGTTCCTACCGCATCGCCGTGGTCAGCATGAAGAAGGCCTACCCGGGCCACGCCAAGCGCGTGATGATGGGCGTCTGGTCCTTCCTGCGGCAGTTCATGTACACCAAGTGGGTCATCGTCGTGGACGACGACATCAATGCCCGCGACTGGAAGGACGTCATGTGGGCCATGTCCACCCGCATGGACCCCGCCCGCGACATCACCGTGATCGAGGGCACCCCATCGACTACCTGGACTTCGCCAGCCCCGAATCCGGCCTGGGCGGCAAGGTCGGCCTGGACGCCACCAACAAGCTGCCGCCAGAGACCCACCGCGAATGGGGCGTGAAGCTGCGGATGGAGCAGGAGGTGGTGGACCGGGTGACGGAGCGCTGGGGGAAGCTGGGCTTGCCGGGGAGCGGGAAGGCGATCTGGTAGTGTGGTAATCTGGGCCGTCAGCGAGAAGCATATCCCATGATCGGCCCTACCCCGCCCATCCACCCCGGTGAAATCCTCACCGAGGAGTTCCTGAAGCCGATGGGCCTCACGGCGTCGGCGCTCGCCAGGACTTGCAAGGCTTCCCGTACCCGGATTGAGCGGTTTGCCCTGGGGCAGACACCGGTCACAGGTGACCTCGCCCTCCGCCTTGGCAGGGTATTCCGGACCGGTCCGGAGTTCTGGATGAACCTCCAGGCGCTGCACGACCTCACCGAGGTGGCGGCCATCGTGCATGACCTTGACGGCATTGAGCCCTTGGTCCCAGCCTGACAGGCTGACCAACCCAAGGAGCCCCCATGCCCCCCGCCCCCGTCGCCACCATCCGCGTGACCCTTCCCACCCACCGCGGCCTGCCGGGGGAGAAGGATGTCCGCCAGGACCTGTCGGTGGTGGAACCGGTGGGGGACAGCCTGTTCGTGGCGTCGGATGAGACGGCGACCATCGAGCGGCTGACCCGGCAGAAGGACGGGACCTATGGCGACCATGTGCCGGAGCGGCTGAGCGCCTTCTTCGACCTGCCCCTGGCGACCGAAGAGGACGTGGCCGCCGGGGAGGCGGATGAGGCGGCCGAGCGGGGCGAGGTGGACATCGAGGGCTTCGGCTATGACGACAGCACCGGCTATGTCTGGGTCACCGGCTCCATGAGCCTGGCCCGCCGCCGGCCCAAGCCGGACGAGCATGACGACGCCGCCTGCCTGGAGCGGCTGACCACCGTCCGCCGCGACCCCAACCGTTACCTGCTGGGCCGCATCCCCTGCGTGCCCTCCGGCAAGGGCGGGGAGTACGACTTGGTCAAGGAGGGCAAGGGCAAGGACGGCAAGACCCTGACCGCCGCCTGCCTGAAGATGTCCGGCAAGGGCGGCAACCCCCTGACCAAGGCCCTGGCGGAGGATGAGCATATCGGCCGCTTCCTGGAGGTGCCGGCCAAGGAGAACGGCTTCGACATCGAGGGGCTGGCGGCCTATGGCGACCGGGTCTGGCTGGGCCTGCGCGGCCCCGTGCTGCGCGGCTGGGCCACGATCATCGAGGTGAAGCTGACGGAGAAGAAGGGTCGGCTGAAGCTGGACGAGTGCGGGCCGGACGGCGCGCCCTACCGCAAGCACTTCCTCGACCTGGACGGGCTGGGCATCCGGGACATGAAGCGGCAGGGGGACGATTTGCTGATCCTGGCCGGCCCGACCATGGACCTGGACGGGCCGGTGTTCATCTATCGCTGGCCGGGCGCCGTCAAATCCACGGAACAGATGCTGGTCAGCCGGAAGGAGCTGGTGCGGGTGACGGACATCCCCCACGGCATCGGCTTCGACCATGCGGAGGGCATCGCCCTGCTGCCCCGGCCCGACGGCCCGCCCCGGCTGCTGGTGGCCTATGACAACCCCGGGGAGGGCCGGCTGCGCGGCGGCGACGGGGTGGATCTGGACCTGTTCGACCTGCCCTGAGGCACCGGGCCCGTTCAGTGCCGGTCGGACGCGGCTTCCGGGGCCGGCTGGGCCACCGGGGGCCGCGGGGCCTCCTGCGCCTTGGCATGGCCGGCGCGCATCGGCGCGGACAGGATGGCGGCCAGGATCAGGGCCAGCAGCAGCAAGGCCTGGAAGGCCACCGTCGTGCGGTGCTTGGTCATGGGCGCGTCCTCCCGTCGGGCTGGAACAATCGTTCGAGGGGCAGGAGACCAGCGGTTCGTGTCCGAAACATGTCCGCCCCTGGGCGGTTTTTGTCTGGATCGTTACGCTGGAACCCTGTGTCGCGGATGCAACGTTTCGCCGCCCGCCACCCTTTTACGGATCGCCCAGCCTGATCCTGCCGACCAGCGCGAAAGATCGGTCAGGGTTGGGCCCCAGGACCACGATCTCTCCCGAGGAAGGCACAGCCCCGGTCAAGGCCGTGATATTTACCTGGTGCGTGACCATCACCAGCGTGCCCCTGCCGTCCCAGGCCTTCATATGGTCACGCACGGCCGCCGTGCGGGCCGGCTCCTCCCCCCGGTCCTCGAAGAAGCTGTCCAGCGGCGGGAAGGGCGTCACCGTGCCGAAGGCGAGCCGCGCCGTCTCCAGGCAGCGGCACCAGCGGCTGGACAGCACCGCCGACACCGCCACCCCCTCCGCCCGCAACCGCTCCCCCAGTGCCCGGGCCTGGG
Source organism: Aerophototrophica crusticola (assembly GCF_012913305.1). NCBI lineage: Bacteria > Pseudomonadati > Pseudomonadota > Alphaproteobacteria > Rhodospirillales > Rhodospirillaceae > Aerophototrophica > Aerophototrophica crusticola. The sequence continues at coordinate 2,637,933 of NZ_CP051775.1, forward strand.
CGCGGCCCTGTTCGGACAGGTTGCGCTGGGTGGAGCAGTCGTCCAGCTTGAAGCCGGACGGGTCGCCGATTCCCGGCGCCAGGGCATGGCGGATCACGGCCACGCCGCCGCCCCGGCGCAGCACCTCCCAGGCCTTCGCCTCATCCTGGGCTTGGGCCGGCGCCGCCAGCAGTAGGGCAAGTATCAGCAGGACCAGCCGCGCCATGGGCACCTCCCTCGCCATCCGCCAGGAAAGCTAGGGCGGCCTGTCCCCAGGGGAAGCGCCTCACCCCGCCCGGCGGAGCACCAGGGCGAAGTCCCCGGCCCGGGGTGCCGGGGCCATGCGGGCCATGGCGCGCTTCAGGCGGGACCCGCCGGCCTCTTCCGGCAAGGGCCCGGGCTGCCAGGGCAGGCTGTGGTCGGCCACTGGTTCCAGCCCCAGCCGCCGGGCCGCCTCCCGCGCCACTTGGGGCGTCAGGCCGGGCGGCGGCTTCTCCCCCGGCACCAGCGGCGCCAGACCACGGCGGGGTGGCTGTCATCCGTGCCCAGCACCACGATACGCCCGCCCGGCGCCAGCCGCCGCAGCGCCCCGCCCAGGTCGCGGGACAGGCCGCGCAGGCCGCCGATGGCCTGGACCAGCACCAGGTCGAAGGCCTGGGGCGGCACCTGGTCCACCCGGAAGGCCACGGCCGTGCCCACGGTGAAGTGCAGCCGCCCCAACCCCTGCCGGACACTGGCCAGCCGGGCGCGGCAGACATCCTCCACGTCAGGCGCCACGCCGATGCCCAGGCCCAGGTCCGGCGCCAGCCCCAGCAGTACCTGGCCCGTGCCGCAGCCCACATGCAGCAGGCTTGGTCGCCCGGGCCCGCACAGGCTTCGCAGCAACGCCACCTGGGCCGCCAGGGCGCGGGCGCCGGGGTCGTCGGGCGATCCGCCATCCCCTACCCCGCGGCGGCGGGCGGGGGCAGGCGGCGGGGGGAGGTGTGACGGGGCGAGGGTCATGGCCGCACAACAGGGCCGCAGGGGCGCGGTTCCTTCATGGAAGCAGACGGTTGCCCCGAGGGAACCACCGCCCGACCGGGGGGCTTCTACCCGTGTCCGGCGTCTGCTAGACCTGGGGTCCGGCACCCCGTCCCGAATCGAAGCGGAACCCCATGCCCAGCCACACCCCCGACCCCGCCGCCGCCAGCCTGCTGGAAGACCTGATCCGCCGGGCCAAGGCCGCGGGGGCCGACGCGGCCGACGCCCTGCTGGTGGACAGCGCCTCCCTCTCCCTCTCCATGCGGCTGGGCAAGCCGGAGGGGCTGGAACGGTCGGAGTCCGGCGATTTGGGCCTGCGGGTCTTCATCGGCAAGCGGATGGCCGTCGTCTCCTCCACCGACCGCAGCCAGCAGATGTTGCAGGAGTTGGCGGACCGGGCCGTCGCCATGGCCCGCACCGTGCCGGAGGACCCGTTCTGCGGCATCGCCGAGCCGGGGGACGTCGCCACCGACTGGGCCGACCTGGACCTGTGCGACAGCTCCGAGCCCACGGCCGAGGCACTGATCGAGGCCGCCCGCCGCTGTGAGGAGGCCGCCCGCGGCGTGGCCGGCGTCAGCAACTCCGACGGCGCCGACGGGTCGTGGAGCCGGTCCAGCGTCACCCTGGCCGCCAGCAACGGCTTCGTCGGCGGCTATTCGGTCAGCCGCCATTCCCTGTCCGTCTCCGTCCTGGCCGGGTCCGGCACGGCCATGGAACGGGACTATGACTACCATTCCACCGTCTATGGCACCGACCTGGAGGCGCCGGAGGAGATCGGCCGCCGCGCCGGCGAACGGGTGGTGCGCAAGCTCGGCCCCCGCAAGGTGATGACCCAGGCCGTGCCCGTGGTGTTCGAGCCGCGGCTGGCCGGCGGCCTGTTAGGGCACCTGTGCGGCGCCATCTCCGGCCCATCCATCGCCCGCGGCACCAGCTTCCTGAAGGACCGGCTGGGCCAGCCCCTGTTCGCCCCCGGCATCAGCGTGGTGGAGGACCCCTTCATCCGCCGCGGCCTGCGCTCCAAGCCCTTCGACGCGGAGGGGCTGCTGAACCGGCGCCGCGCCATCATCGACGACGGCACGCTGACCACCTGGCTGCTCGACCTGCGCTCCGCCCGGCAGCTCGGCCTGTCCAGCACCGGCCACGCCTCCCGCGGCACCGGCGGCCCGCCCTCGCCCAGCCCGACCAACGTCTACCTAGCCCCCGGCAGCCTGCCGCCGGAGGAGCTGATCCGCGACATCAAACAGGGGTTCTACGTCACCAGCCTGATGGGCTCGGGCGTCAACGGCGTGACCGGCGACTATTCCCGCGGCGCCGGCGGTTTCTGGATCGAGGATGGGCAGGTCACCTACCCGGTCAGCGAGGTCACCATCGCCGGCAACCTGAAGGACATGTTCCGCAACCTGACCCCCGCCAACGACCTGACCTTCCGCCACGGCATCGACAGCCCCACCGTGCGGATCGAGGGGATGACGGTGGCGGGGATGTGAACAGACGTGCAAATCACTGGAGGTCACCCCGGGCTTGACCCGGGGCCCTTGGGAAAGCGGACCTGCCAAGGGGCGGCAGCGGGCCAAAGAACAAAGAAAAACAGGGCTTTCGGTGACCTGCATCGACCGATCCCGAGGGCCCCGGGTCAAGCCCGGGGTGACCTCACGTGCCCTGCATCACGCTTTCCCCGCCACCACCACATACCCCACCACAGGCTCCCCGCCCTCGCGCCGCAGCACCTCCTCATGCAGGGTGGCGACGGTCAGCCCCGCGCTTTCCAGCACCTGCCGCAGGTAGGTCTCGGAATGGGAGTAGCGGCCGGTGGGCAGCAGGGTCCAGGTGCCCTCCTCCAGCCGTTCGGCCGTCAGGCCCAGGGTACCGCCGGGGGCCAGCGCCCCGGCCAGGGTGGACACCGGCCCCGCAAGGTCCCCCAGGTAGGGCAGCACGTCGCCGGCGGCCATAAGGTCGAACCGGCCCGCCTGCCCGGCCAGCCAGGCGGTCAGCTCCGCCACCTCCAACGAATCGTACAGGCCCCGGGCGCGGGCCTTCTCCACCATGCCGGGGGACAGGTCCACGCCGGTGAGGGCCTTGGCATAGGGCTTCAGCCCCGGCGCCAGCAGGCCGGTGCCGCAGCCGGCGTCCAGCACCGACAGCCCGCCCGTCGGCTCGCCCAGCACCTTGCCCAGGGCGGCCAGCAACAGTTCCGGCGCGTGGTTGTCCACGGCGGCCATGGCCTCGTCATAGATCTCGGCGAAGGGGTTGAACTGGTTGACCAGGAAGTCGTCGGAGGCCCGCGTCGTGCCCTCCCCCAGCAGGGCGGCGGCTCGGTGCTGGGCGATGGGGCTGTCCGGGTAGGTTTCCCGCCAGGTGGCGGCCAGCCTGCGGGCCTGCTCCGGGTCCCGTTCCGCCAGGGCTTGCAGGGCTTGGCCGAGCTGGTTGTGCACCGGCTCCGCCTGCGGCACCAGCTTCAGGGTGGCGAGGTAGCGTTCGGCGGCTGCCGCGGGGTTGCCGCCCACCTCCTCCAGCCGGCCCAGGGTGTAGATGGCCTCGGCGAAGTTGGGCTCCTGCGCCAGGCAGGCCTCCAGCTCCGCCTTGGCGGCGTCCGGCCGGCCGGTCTGGCGCAGCACGTTGGCCAGGTTGAAGCGGGCCTGGAGCGACCGCGGGTCGGCGGCCAGGGCGCGGCGGCAGGCATCCTCCGCCCGTCCCATGTCGCCCAGCTTCTCGCAGGCGATGCCCAGGCCCACCCAGGCGTCGTGGAAATTGGGGTCCAGCTCGATGGCGCGGGTCAGGCTTTCCAGCGCCTCCTCCAGCTTGTTCTGCTGCAGCAGCGCCATGCCCAGATTGTGGTGCGGCGGCGGGTGGTCGGGCTTCAGGGCCCGGGCCTTCTTCAGGGCGATGACCGCGTCGTCGAACTTGCCCAGCCCTTGCAGGGCAGCACCCAGGTTGGACCAGGCCACGCGCACGTCCGGGTGGCCCTCATACACCTTCACGACCTTGCGATAGACGTCCACCGCCTCCTTCAGCCGGCCCTGCTTGTGCAGGGTGGTGGCGATCTTGACGTCGTTGGCGAAGCGGGCGGACAGGTCGGGCGCCTTGGGCAGCTCGGCAAGCTGGCGGCGGCGGTCACGGCGGTTCATGCGGGCATCCGGACTGGGACTGGAGATGAAGGCCTTGATAGCAGCCCCACCCCCCGCACGCCAGACGGGAAGGGTAACCCCGGCACCCGGCCCCGAACGTAGACAGGGCCGGTGCCCGAAGACACCGGCCCTGCCCCTACGGTAGCCGTAGACGATCCGCTCGCGGGTGGTCCGCGACGGATGTCCGCCAGGTCAGCCGTGAACGACCTTGCTGACGGAGAGATCCGCGCGGGTCCGCTTGAGGGAACGAGACATCGGATCACCTCCTTTCTGTTGGTTGCGCCAATGCCCCTACAGTTGGGCAGCTTTCCCCGGAGGTCAAGGGAAAATGCATCCGAGGTCGGATGTTTCTCGAAATTGTCCCGCCCCGTCGATCTGATGGGTCCGGTGTATTGACACTGTGGATACAAATGCCAGAATGGTGGCCATGACAGATGATCTTGGTGCCCCCCACACCGCCGGCGACGGGCCGGCCGACGCCAGCGACCGCGGCATGTCCGGCGGGGCGAAGGGCAGCATCAACCTGCGCATCGAGGGGCCGACCCGCCAGCTGATCGATGAGGCCGCGTCCATCCTGGGCAAGACCCGAACGGAGTTCATGGTGGACAGCGCCCGCAAGGCCGCGGTGGACGTCCTGCTGGACCAGCGGCTGTTCACCCTGGACCCTGACCGGTTCGACGCCTTCGTCCAACTATTGGACCACCCGCCGCCGCCGGGCCCGAAGCTGCGCGCCCTGATGAGCCGGAAACCAGCATGGGAGGGTTGACGCCCCCGGCCCCCTTGCGGCCGGACCATGACGTCAGCGCCTTCGCCTGTGGCCAACCGGCCCTGGATGACTGGCTGCGGCACCGCGCCATCAAGAACGAAAGCCGGTTCTCCAGGACCTATGTGGTCTGCGACGGCGGTCGCGTGGTCGCCTACTACTGCCTCGCGGCCGGGGCCGTGGACCGGTCGGCAGCCCCGGGCAGGCTCCGCCGCAACGCCCCGGACAGCGTCCCGGTTTCCGTTCTCGGGCGGCTGGCGGTGGACCGCGGCCATGCTGGCCGGGGCCTGGGCAAGGACCTGCTGGCCGATGCCTTCCGGCGTGTCGTGGGGGCGGCGGATGCAATCGGCATCGCCGCCCTGCTGGTCCAAGCAAAGGATGATGGGGCGAAGCGCTTCTACCTGTCCTGCGCAGAGTTCATCGAGTATCCCGCGGACAGCCGCATCCTGTTCCTGCCTATCGAGACGGTGATGGCGGCCCTGCAAGCTCGATGAGCGCTGGCAACAGGACGGGCCTCACGCCCGGTGCAGCGCCCGCCACCCGATGTCCCGCCGGCAGAAGCCCTCCGGCCAGTCGATCAGGTCCACGGCCGTGTAGGCCTGGCGTTGGGCGTCGATGATGGTCTTGGCCATGGCCGTCACGCCCAGCACCCGGCCGCCTGTGGCCAGCACACGGCCATCCTCCGCCCGCTTGGTGCCGGCGTGGAAGACCACGGCCTCCTCGATCTCCGCCGCCTGCTCCAGGCCGCGGATCTCGGTGCCCTTCTTGTAGTCGCCGGGATAGCCCTGGGCGGCCATGACCACGCAGAGGGCCGCGTCGTCATGCCATTCCAGCTCGGTGCCCGCCAGCTTGCCCTCCGCCGCGGCCACCAGCACAGGCAGCAGGTCGGACTTCAGGCGGCGCATCAGCACCTGGCATTCCGGGTCGCCGAAGCGGACGTTGAATTCCAGCAGCTTGGGCACCGGCTCCCCGTCCTTGCCCGGCACCACCATGATGCCGGCGAACAGCACGCCGTTGAAGGGCTTGCCGTCGGTGGCCATGCCGCGGACCGTGGGTTCCACGATCTCCCGCATGATCCGGGCCTCAAGCTCCGGCGTCAGGACCGGGGCGGGGCTGTAGGTGCCCATGCCGCCGGTGTTGGGGCCCTGGTCGCCGTCGAAGGCGCGCTTGTGGTCCTGCACGCCCACCAGGGGCACGGCTGACGTGCCGTCGCACAGGGCGAAGAAGCTGGCCTCCTCCCCGTCCAGGAACTCCTCGATCACCAGCTCGGTTCCGGCGGCCCCGAAGCGCTGGCCCACCATCATGTCGTCGATGGCGGCCTCCGCCTCCTCCACGCTCTGGCAGATGATGACGCCCTTGCCGGCGGCGAGGCCGTCGGTCTTCACCACGATGGGCGCCCCCTGCGCCCGGACGAAGTCCTTGGCTTTGCCCGGGTCGGTGAAGCGGCCATAGGCGGCGGTGGGCACGCCGAATCTTGCCACCGCGTCCTTCATGAAGCCCTTGGACCCCTCCAGCGCCGCCGCGGCCTTGGACGGCCCGAACACCTTCACGCCCGCGTCGCGCAGCCGGTCGGCCAAGCCCAGAACCAGCGGCTCCTCGGGCCCCACCAGGACGAAGTCGATGCCGGTGTCCTTGGCGAACCTGACGATCCCGTCCACATCGTTGGCGGCTATGGGCACACAGGTCGCCACGTCGGCGATGCCGGCGTTGCCGGGGGCGCACCACAGTCCCCCGCACAGGGGCGACTGGGCGATCTTCCAGCACAGGGCATGCTCCCGCCCGCCCGAGCCCACCACCAGCACCTTCATCGCCGCCTCCCCGTTCACGCCGTGCGCGCTGCCTGTAACACCCGGGCGCAGAGGTCCGCAACGTCGCGGAGGTCCCAGGCCAGCGTCGCGTCGCCCACGCTGACCTCCGTGGAGCTCCAGCCCGGCACCGGCGTCGCCCCCACCCGGCCCGCCAGCCAGATGCCCTCGTCGCCGGCAAGGCGTCGCAACACGGTTTCCAGCCGGTCGGCCGGCGCGTCCCAGAGAAGCTGGAAGCTGTTCCCGTGCGGCACGCCCGGGTTCACCCGCAGGCCGTCCACCCCGGCCAGCGCCACCGCCAACGCTTTGGCGTGTTCATGGTACGCCCCCATCCGCGGCAGGTGCCGCTCGATGCCGTCCAGCGCCGTGACCACCAGCGGGAAGGCGGTATAGAGGTTGCCGCCGAACCGGGTCCGCCAGGCCCGCGTCGCCTCAATCAAGTCCACGGGCCCTGCCAGCACGCAGCCGCCCAGGCCACCCAGCCCCTTGTAGAAGCTGACATAGACGGTGTCCGCCAGCCCGGCGATGTCGGCCAGCGGCCGCCCCAGCCAGGGCTGCACCTCCCACAGCCGCGCGCCGTCCAGGTGCAGCGGAACGGCCCTTTCCCGGCACCAGCCGCTGATGGCCCCAAGCTCCTCCCAGCCATTGCCCTGGAACGCCGCCCGGCGCAGGGGCAGCTCCACGCTCACCGCCGCCAGCGGCTCCCGCACCGCCGCCAGCTCCGCCGCATTGAAGGGGCGGTGGTCCGGCCCGGTCCGGCGCAGGCGCAGGGGCGTCAGCCGCTCGATGGCGTCCTCCTCATCCAGCGCGATGTGGGACTTGGGATGCAGGGCCACCGTGGTCCGACCCGTCCTTTCCCCATGGGCCAGCAGCGCCGCCTGCTGCGCCACCACCCCCTTGTGGAAGAACAGGGCCGCCGGCTTGCCCAGCAGGCCGGCGCAACGCTCCTCCAGCGCCCGCACCGCCGGCCCCTCCCCATACTCGTCGAGTCGCGCCCCCAGGTGGGGGAGGCGGCCATCCGCTCCACCCAACCCTTCGCCGTACGCGGCCCATGGCCGTTCAGGAAGCGGGTGCAGCGGGCGCGCAGGTCGGCAAGCTCGTCGTTGGTCATGGCTGTTTCCGGTGCGGGATCGTCCCTGCCTTGCTCGCACGGAAGGGGCCGCAGCGCCAGCCTCCCACGCGGCAAATGGGCGCCGGGAACGACCAGCTTATGACTCTTGCGAGCTTGGTACACGGTTGGGAATATGCCCCTCACCTAAGCGCATCCTGGCGCCAGGGAACGGAGCATCATGCGGTCAGTGCTTTCCGGGATCACGGCGTCGGACATCCGCCCGGACCCCTTCCCCCATGTCCTGGTCCCCGACGCCCTGGACGGGGACCTCTACGCCGCCCTGGCGGACAGCTTCCCGTCGCTGGAGACGCTGACCTGGGCCGGCGGGCGGCACGGCAGCAACCGCCGGTATGAGATGAACGCGAAGGCGATCCTTGAGCATGACGGGATCGCCCCGGCCTGGAAGCGATTCCTCGCCCACCACGCCTCCCCCGCCTTCTATGGGGAGGTGGTGTCCCTGTTCCGCGACCATTGGCCGGAGGCGCTGCTGCGGGCGCTGGACGGGTCCCTGCTGGGCCATGCCACGGGCCTGGTCTGGCCCGGCGCCTTCGACGCGGCCCGCATCGCCCTGGACGCGCGGTTCGAGGTGAACACCCCGGTGACGGGCCCGGCCTCCGTCTCCCGCGGGCCGCACCTGGACCGACCGGAACGGCTGTACACCGGCCTGCTCTATTTCCGCCACCCGGACGACGACTCGGAAGGCGGGGAGCTGGTGCTCTACCGCTGGCAGCCGGACTCCCCGCGGAACACAAGCCATTTCCAGCTTCCCGACACGGCGGTGGAGGAGGTGGCCCGCATCCCCTACCGGGCCAACCAGCTTGTCATGTTCCCCAACGGGATTGATGCCCTGCACGGGGTCGGCCTGCGCCAGCCCACGCCGCACCTGCGCCGCTACGTCTTCATGACGGCGGAGCTTGCCACGCCCTGGCTGTTCCCGCCGGGAGAGGTGCCGTCATGAAGCTCCTGGTCCACGGCATGCAGTCCAGCGGCGCCACCTCCTTCACCCTGTTCCTGGCCCAGCGGCCGGGCACCCTGGCCCTGGTGGACATCGCCAACACCGACCTGGCCCCATGCGTCGATCCCGGCCCCGACATGGTGGCCAAGGTGGTGGTGACCGTCGCCCATCCCTGGCCGACCCATGTGGAGCGGTTCCGTCCCGACCGGACGATCCTGTTCCTGCGGGACCCGCGGGACAACTGGCAAAGCCTCTCGACCAAGCCCTACCGCGACGGCTCCGGCAGCATGGAGGAGAAGTTCCGCCTGCTGGACGGGCTGTTCGCCCGCCGGTCCGACTTCGACTTGGTGGTGCATTATGAGGATTTCGTGCGCCGCGACCCCGCCGTGCTGGAGGGCGTCACGCAGCTGGGCTGGCCGGTGGGGCCGGCCCAGTTCGACTATGCCCGCCGGCATGAGGCCATCTTCGCCGACCTGTGGCACCACCTGCCCCACCTGTTCGAGGAGCTGAACCTGGTCTTCGGCAATGTCCGCGGCCGGTCGGTCACCGAGGCCCACCGCGACAAGCCCCGCGACCCCGCGGCGGAGGCGGAGCTGGAGCGGCTGTGCCCCCTTGTCCTCGCCCATTACCGGGCGCGGGAGGCGGCCGGCCCCCCGTGACCAACCCCGGCCCGCCCCGCCTTCGCGGTTCCATCCGCCGCCGCCCATGCCTATGCTGGCGGGCATGACCGACCTGCCCCCGACTATTCCTACGCGGATGCCGCCCCCCGCACGGGCAGCAACCTGCCCGAGGTCTCCGTCTCCGAGCTGGCCCGCGACCTGAAGCGGACGGTGGAGGAGCGGTTCGCCTATGTCCGCGTGCGGGGGGAGATCAGCCAGCCCAAGCGCCACACCTCGGGCCACCTGTACCTGCGCCTGAAGGACGAGTCGGCGGTGCTGGAGGCGGTGTGCTGGAAGGGCACCGTGGCCCGCCTGTCCGTCCGCCCCGAAGAAGGCATGGAGGTGGTCTGCACCGGCCGCCTGACCACCTACCCCGGCCGCAGCCAGTACCAGCTGGTCATCGAGACCATGGATCTGGCGGGCGAGGGCGCCCTGCTGAAGATGCTGGAGGAGCGCAAGAAGCGCCTGGCGGCGGAAGGCCTGTTCGCGCCGGAGAAGAAGCGCCCCCTGCCCTTCCTGCCCAACGTCATCGGCGTCGTCACCAGCCCCACCGGCGCGGTGATCCGCGACATCCTGCACCGGCTGGCAGACCGCTTCCCCCGCCACGTCCTGCTCTGGCCCGTGGCGGTGCAGGGGGAGCGGGCGGCGGCAGAGGTGGCGAAGGCCATCCAGGGCTTTAATTCCATCCAGCCGGGCGGCAGGGTCCCCCGCCCCGACCTGCTGATCGTCGCCCGCGGCGGCGGCAGCCTCGAGGACCTGATGGCCTTCAACGAGGAGGTGGTGGTGCGGGCGGCGGCGGCCAGCCGTATCCCCCTGATCTCCGCGGTCGGGCATGAGACCGATACCACCCTGATCGACTTCGCCAGCGACCGCCGCGCCCCCACCCCCACCGCGGCCGCGGAGATGGCGGTACCCGTGCGGGCGGAGCTGCTGTCCCAGGTGCTGGACGACGGCCGGCGCCTGCATGCCTGCATGTCCCGCGCCCTGGAGAACCGGCGGTCTTACGTGGAGGCGCTGGGCCGCGGCCTGGGCGACCCCGCGCCCACCTGGAGGGCTGTGTCCAGCGGCTGGACGACCGGGCGGAGCGCCTCACCCTCGCCATGGCCGCCCAGCTAGAGCGGCGGCGCACCGCCGTGGCGCAGGCCGGCAGCCGACTGCGCCACCCGCGGGAGGTGCTGGCCCTGGCCGTGACCCGCATGCAGGCCGCCACCCGCGCCCTGCGCACCGGCCTGGACAAGGCCGTGCGGCTGGAAGAGGGGCGCTACCACCGCGTGTCCGACCGGTTGACCCTGCTGCCCATCCGCCGCCAGCTCACCGACGGCGGCACCAAGCTGCGCGACCTGCCGCCCCGGCTGGACCAGGCCTATGCCCGCCGCCTCACCCAGGCGTCCGACCGGTTGGCGGCCCTGGGGCAGTTGCTGGAGAGCTACAGCTACCGCGGCGTCCTGGCCCGCGGCTTCGCCCTGGTCACCGACGGCGCCGGCCAGCCCGTCACCCACGCCGCCGACACCCAGCCCGGCCAGGGCCTGACCATCGCCTTCCAGGACGGCAAAGTGGAAGCCCTGGTGGCCGGGGAAGCCGCCGCCCCGCCACCGCCGCCCGCCGCGAAACCGGCCAAGCCCACCAGGGTAAGGAAGGCGGAGCCGGCGAAGCAGGAAAGCCTTTTCTAGGAGCGCGTCTCGCTGCCCTTTCCTCCCCCGTCATCCCGGCAAAGGCCCGTGCGTGCTGAGCACACTGGCCTGCGGGTTTTCTGCTTCCCCCGCGCAGGCGGGGGTCCACTGTTTTCAACCACATAGACGGCACACACCGGGTCAAAAACTGTGGGCCCCCGCCTTCGCGGGGGATGCGGTGGTGCCTGTCACAGACGGTTCAGCCGGAATTAGGACCGCCGAACGACAGCCGGGGTGGCTGATGGGCCCCGCACAAATGCCCCGCGACTCGAACGCCCCCCACCCGTTGAACTCCCCATGGCATTGCAAGCAGCGGGGTTGACGTGGCGGATTTCCGGATCGGCTTCCGGAGCCTGAGCGAGGAGGTGGGGGGTATCGACCTGCCGGTGCAGGGCCGCGTCCCGGACTGGCTGGAGGGGGTGCTGCTGCGCACCGGCCCTGCCCTGTTCGAGGTGCGGGGCAAGCCGCTGGGCCATTGGTTCGATGGCTTGGGCATGCTCTACCGCTTCGCCTTCCGCGGCGGCCGGGTGGAGTACCGGAACCGCCTGCTGCAGAGCCAGGGGCTGAAGGACGCCCGCCGCTTCGGCCGCGTCACCCAGGACGGCTTCGGCACCAAGGCCGACCACGGCCCCCTGTTCAACCGCCTGTTGGGCCTGTTCCGGGGCGCCGTGCCCAGCGACAACGCCAACGTCAACATCCACCGCACCGACCGCGGCACCTTCGCCCTGACGGAGGTGCCGGGCCCCATCCGCATCGACCCGGACACGCTGGAGACGCTGGGGCCCGAGACCTGCCGCCGCGCCCCGCCGGGCCATCTGACCACCGCCCATCCCCAATGGGACGGGACGCGCAAGGAATGGGTCAACACCCTGCTGGAGTTCGGCCGGCGCAGCACCTGCCGCGTCGTCGCCCAGGCCCCGGGCAAGCCCTATCCCCGCACCGTCGCCTTCGTGGAGATGCGGGCCCCCGCCTACATGCACAGCTTCGGCCTGACGGAGAACTTCGCCGTCCTGTTCGAGCCGCCCTTCCGTGTGAACCCGCTGGAACTGCGCCTGTCCGGCAAGCCCTTCATCGCGAACTACCGCTGGTGCCAGGGCGAGGGGACCCGCTTCCACATGGTGGACCGCCGCAGCGGGTCGGTGCGGACACTGGAGGGTCCCGCCTGCTTCGCCTTCCACCAGGTCAACGCCTTCGAGCGGCCGGGGGAGGTGGTGATCGACCTCTGCGCCTACCAGGATTCCGGCGTGCTGGACGGCTTGCGGCTGGACACGCTGCGCGGCGCCAGCCCGTCCCTCGCCACGGGCCGGGTGCTGCGCTACCGCCTGCCGCTGGACGGGCACGACGCCATCCAGGAAGTGCTGTGGGACGGGCTGATGGAGATGCCCCGCATCCATGAGGCCCGGGACAATGGCCGGGAGCACGCGGTCGCTTGGGGCACCGGCCTGTCAGACCCCGCGTCCGGCTTCCTGGACTGCCTGCTGCGCCTGGACGCCGCGAAAGGCCAGCGCACCGCCCTCTGGCACCAACCCGGCGCCTACCCGGGGGAGCCCGTCATGGTCCCCCAGCCCGGCGGGTCCGGCGGCGTGCTGCTGTCCCTGGTCCTGGACGCCGCCGCCGCCCGCTCCTTCCTGCTGGTCCTGGATGCCGACACTCTGGACGAGCTGGCCAGGGCCCCATTGCCCCACGCGGCCCCGTTCAACTTCCATGGGCAGTTCTACGCGGAGGAGAAGGCGGTAGCGTGAGGCCTCCAGCCCCTCACTCATACACCGCGTACAGCTTCTTCGCCGGCTCCACCACCGCCCACGTCCCCGTGAAGCCCGATGGCATCACGAAGGCGTCGCCCGCCTTGAAGGTCCGGCTCTCCCCGCTGTCGGAGGTCACGACCACCACGCCCTCGACCAGATGGCAGAACTCGTTCTCGGTGAAGCTGACCCTCCAGGTGCCCGGCTGGCCGGTCCAGACGCCGCAGTTGAAGCGGCCGTCGGCGCTGGCGAACAGGTTGGCCACGCTCTGCACCGGGTCCCCGGCCAGCACCTTGGCCGCGTCCGGCCGGTAGCTGTCCGCCGGGGGCAGCGGGTCCTGGAAGCTGGTGACGCTGGTCATGATGCCTTCTCCCTCATCCGGCTTGGCTCACAGGTCCTTCGAACAATCCCGCTTCCCCGCGAAGGCGGGGGCCCACGGTTGTTTTACGACGACGCTGCCGGGAAACGAGCCAAAAACTGTGGACACCCGCCTTCGCGGGTGAGGCGACAGGGTCTCCGTACTCGATCAATCCGGCCACCGCCGGTGCTGCCACAGCCATTGTCCCGGCTCGGCCCGCACCCAATCGCCAAGCAGGTCGTTCACCCGCCCCATCACGGCGCGCACGTCCGCGGCCATGTCGCCGGACTTGGCGAACTCCAGCGGCGGGAACACCTCCACCCGGAACCGCGCGCCCTTCAGCCGCACCACCCGGATCGGCACCACCGGCGCCTGGTAGCGCAGGGCCAGGTCCGCCAGCACCGTGCCGGTCATGGCGTCCCGGCCCAGGAAGGGGACGGGGATGCCCTCGTTCAGCTTCTGGTCTACCAGCAGGCCCACATGGCCGCCCTTGCGGATGGCCGTCATCAGGCCCCGCGCCGCCTCCCGCCCCTTGGGCACCATGGTGCCGCCCAGGGGCCGCCGCGCCTCCGCCAGCAGGGCGGCGGCATAGGGGTTGTTGGGCTGGCGGAAGACGAAGGTCAGTTCCATCCCCGCCCGGGCGCAGGCCAGGGCCGACAGCTCCCAGTTGGCGAAATGGCCGGTCATGGCGATGCCGGGGCGGCCATCCCCGGCCAGTTGGTCCAGGTACTCCCCGCCCACCAGCTCCACCCGCCGGTCCCACTCCGCCGCCAGGGTGCCCAGATGGACATACTCGGCCATGGTCCGGCCGAAATTCTCCCAGGCCCCGGCCAGGATGTCCCGGTGCTGCTCTGGCGTCATCTCCGGGAAGGCCAGGGCGATGTTGCGCAACGCCTTCTTCGACGCGCCCGACCGCGGCCCGAAACCGCGCGCCAGCCAGCCGCCGAAGGCCGAGGCCCGGTCGATGCCCAGCGACCGCAGCAGGCCCAGCAGCAGCCACAGCCCCGCCGCCTCCAGCCGGTAGCCGACGGTGCGGTCCCAGCGGCGGCGGGCCTTGCTATGGTTGGCCATGGCGCACCGCCTGTTCCAGCAACGCCGTCACCGCCCCCTCATCCTCCCACGCCAGGGCCACGGGCAGGATCGCCACCCGGTCCCGCGAGCCCGGCGGCAGCCGAACCGCGTCCTTCGCCGTCGTCACCGGGACGGCGCCCAGCCTGTCCGCCTGTGCCAGCAGCCCTTCCACCTCCGCCCCGGTATAGGGGTGGTGGTCCGGAAAGGGAACCGCCTCCACCACGTCCGCCCCGATCTCCCGCAGCGTGTCGAAGAACTTGCCGGGCCGCCCGATGCCGGCGAAAGCCAGCACCGGCTTCCCGCGCAGCCCCACGGCAACGGCCGGGTCGGGCACCAGCCGCGCCCGCACGACCCGCACCCGCCCACCAACCGTCCCCGCCACCCCGGCCCGGTCTTCCCCCACCAGGACCAGCGCCTGCGCCCGGGCCAGCCCATCACCCACCGGTTCCCGCAGCGGCCCCGCCGGGATCACCCGCCCGTTGCCGAAGCCCACGGCCCCGTCCACCACCACAAGGGACAGGTCCTTGGCCAGGGCCGGGTTCTGGAAGCCGTCATCCATCACGATGGCCTGCGCCCCCGCGGCGACCATGGCCCGCGCCCCCGCCGCCCGGTCCCGCGCCACCCAGGCCGGGCCACCCGCCGCCAGCAGCAAGGGCTCGTCCCCCACCTCCGCCGCCCCATGGCATCCCGGGTCCACCCGCACCGGCCCTTCCAGCCTGCCGCCATACCCCGCGACAGGCTGTGCGCCGCCACCCCCATGCCCCGCAGCCGCGCCATCAGGTCCAGCACCACGGGCGTCTTCCCCGCCCCGCCGGCCACCAGGTTTCCCACACAGACCACCGGCACCCCTGGCCGGAACCCGGCCCGCCCCAGCTTGGCCCGCCCGACAGCGGCCCACACCGCCGCCACGGGCGACAACAGCGCCGCCGCCACGCTGGGGGGCGGTACCAGAAGGCGGGGGCCTTCACCGCGCGCCCCTGTCGCATGCAACATTTCTGTTGACCAAGAATCGGTACGACACCACCATTCCTGGATGCGGAGCTCGGAGTTCAAGCGCTGGCTGGAGCGTCAGGGGGCCACCTTCAAGCCCGGCAAGGGCGGGCACCTGATCGTGTTCCTGGGCGGCCGCCGCTCCGTCCTTCCCATGCATGGCAGTTCCCACGACCTGCCCAAGGGCACGGTCGAGTCGATCAAGAAGCAGCTCGGGCTGAAGTGAGGGACCAGGATGCGCGCCTACCCTGCCCGCCTTGACCAGGACCCGGAGACCGGGGGTTTCGCCGTCACGTTCCGCGACGTGCCGGAGGCCATCACCTGCGGCGACACGCTGGAGGAAGCCAAGCTGCACGCGGTGGACGCGCTGGAGACGGCGCTGTCCCTCTATGTGGAGGACCGCGCCGACCTGCCCACGGCGACGCCGGCCGAGCCCGGCGAGACCCTGGTGCCCCTCTCCGCCCTCGGCATGGCCAAGGCCGCGCTGTATGAGACCATGCGCGCCCAGGGCGTGGGCAAGGCGGCGCTGGCGCGGCGGCTGAACTGTCACCTGCCGCAGGTGGACCGGCTGCTGGACCTGACCCACGCGTCCAAGCTGGAACAGGTGGAGACGGCCCTGGCCGCCCTGGGCAAACGGCTGGTGGTGGACATCGCCGACGCGGCCTGAGCGTCCCGTCACGTCCTTCCTCCCTGCCCCACCCCCGCCGCATCCAGCACGGGCCCCAGCGCCTCCATCACCCGGTCCACGGCCTGCCGGTTGTGCTCCGCCACGGCCAGGGCCGAATCAGCCATGCCCTCCCGCGCGCCCTGGTCGGACAGCAGGCGGCGCAGCTCCCGTGCCAGGCCGTCGGCGTCGGCCACCGTCACGGCCCCGCCGGCCGCGGCCAGCTCGGCCGCCACCTCGGCGAAGTTGAACATCTGGGGTCCGTGCAGCACGGCGCTGCCCAGCAGGGCGGGCTCGATGGGGTTGTGGCCGCCCACGGGCACGAAGGACCCGCCGACCACCGTCACCGGCGCCAGGCGGAAGGCCAGCCCCATCTCCCCCATCGTGTCCAGCAGGTAGATGTCTGTCGTGCCCGTCACCGCCTCGCCCAGGGACCGGCGGGCGACGGTCAGCCCGCCCCCTTGCAGCAGCGCCGCCACCGCCTCCCCCCGCGCGGGGTGCCGGGGGGCCAGCAGGGTCAGCAGGCCAGGGAATTCCCCCGCCAGGGCCTTGTGGGCGGCCAGGGCCAGCTCCTCCTCCCCGGCGTGGCTGGAGGCGAGGCACCAGCGGGGGCGACCCAGCAGGTCGTCGGTCAGCCGGGCCAGTTCCGCGTCGTCGCAGGGCAGCGGCTTGGCGGAGTATTTCAGGTTCCCCACCGTGCGCGTGTCGGCGATCCCCAGGGCCTTCAGCCGCTGTGCCTCGGCGGCCGTCTGCGCCAGGGCCAGTCGGAAGACGGACAGCAGCCGCCGGGCCGTGCCGGGCACCCGGCGCCAACCGTGGAAGCTCTTCTCGCTCAGCCGGGCATTGACCAGGGCGGCGGGGATGCGGCGGCGGCGGACGCCGGCCAGCAGGTTGGGCCAGAACTCCGATTCCACCCACAGCACCAGGTCCGGCCGCCAATGCTCCAGGAAGCGGTCCACCGCGGGGGCAAGGTCCACCGGCACATACTGGTGGAAGGCCCGGGCCGGCAGCCGTTGCGCCATCAACCCGGCGGACGTCACCGTGCCCGTGGTCACCAGCACGGACAGGTCGGGGTCGCGGGCCAGCAACCGGTCCACCAGGGGCAGCACGGCCAGACTCTCCCCCACGCTGGCCGCATGGATCCAGGCGAGCCTGCCCGCCGGCCGGGGCAGGCCGGCATGGCCCAGCCGCTCCCCCCGCCGGTCGGGGTCTTCCTTGCCCCGGGCCGCCCTCTTGTCCAGCAGGCGGCGCACGGCCGGCCCGGCAAGGTGGGTCAGGCCGCGGTACAGGGTCTCGAGCATGGCGGGCAGGGCGGGGTTTCCGGGGGCCGGGCGCTTCCCCGGCAAGGGCGGCGCACCCTACCACGGCCCCCGCGGCGGGCGGTAGCCCCGGCCCAGGCCCCATTCCCCACCGGACATACCCACAAAGAGGCCACACCAAATCGCCGGCCCCATGCCCTACCTTGGCCGTGATCGGGGGCGAGCCTGCCCCTGGAGAGAGCCTCGACCAACGACCGAACGAGCGAACCGATGAAGTTCCGCCACACCCTGCCTGCCACCGTGGCCACCGCCGCCCTGGCCGGCCTGCTCGCCCTCGGCCCCACGGCAGCGGCCTATGCCGACCCGCCCCCCTGGGCCCCGGCGCACGGCCACCGGGCGAAGGAGGAGAAGCACAAGCACAAGCACAAGGACGATGACGACCGCCGCACCGTCATCATCCGCGAGGTGGAGCGCCCGCCGCAGCTCGCCGCCGGCCTGCCCGCCTTCTACGGCCTGCCCGTGGGGATCGAGCAGGGCCGCTGCGACCGCGGCCTCGTCCAGGCCAATGTGGGCACGGTGCTGGGCGCCATCGCCGGCGGCCTGGCGGGCAGCCAGTTCGGCAAGGGCGACGGCAAGGTGGCCATGACCGCCGCCGGCGTGCTGCTGGGCGCCGTGCTGGGCAACGCCGTGCAGGGCCAGTTGGATGCCGCCGACCAGGGCTGCCTGACCCAGGCGCTGGAGCGGGCGCCCACCGGCCAGCCCGTCGTCTGGAACAACCCGGACAACGGCGCCCGCTACCAGGTCACCCCCGTCCGCACCTATGAGCCCGAGCCCGGCCGTTATTGCCGGGAATACAAGAGCCGCGCCACCATCGGCGGCCGGGCAGAGACGGTGACCGGCACCGCCTGCCGCCAACCCGACGGCACTTGGCGCATCGTCGGCTGACGGGGCAAGGGCGACCCCGATCCTTCGGGGGCGCCCCGGCACCCGAGGGAGAACGAAAGGCCCCTCCCCCTTGACGAAGGCGGCGGGAGGGGCGACCTTTCAGGGAATGGTTTGGCCCCGTCCCGTTGGGAGCGTTCGCATGTCGCCCACCCGCACCGCCGTCCTGCTCGCCCTCGCCGCCGGCCTCGCCGGTGCCGTGCCCGCGGTCGCGGCGGAGAAGGCCTACAACACCTTCCAGCGCATCGACCGCGCCCCCCTGCCGGGAGAGCGGGCCGCCGCCATGGCCCAGGGCGGCCCCGCCCTGTTGAGCGACCAGCGGGCGCTGGCCATGGCCGCCACCCCGCGGGAACTGGATGTCTATGGCGGCAGCGACGGCAGCAGCGGCGTCCGCTTCTCCGTCACCGGCCAGGGCACCGTCGGCAACCCCAACGCCCGTGACCGCGCCTCCCGCTACCTGGGTGACGGCGTCGGCTATTACGACAACGACGCGTTCCAGCCCAGCATCGCCAACAGCTACTATGGCTGGGGTTATGGCGGCACGCCGCGGCTGGCCTACAACGAGTCGTACCTGCGTTACCGCTATGGCGGCAACATCGGCGGCCTGCCCTCGGTGGGCGCGCCGCTCGACTTCTGGCGGAAGTGATGCGCCGGGGGCCGACCCTGGCCCTCGCCCTGGGCGGCCTGCTGCTGGCCGCCCCGCCCGCCCTGTGCGCGCCGGACGGCAAGCCCGCCCCTGCCAAGGCGGAGACCGTCAACACCTTCACCCTGCTGCCGCCCACCCCGGCCCCCGCGGCCCCATCGCCCAGGCCGACCGGGAACAGATCGCCGCCGCCAACAGCCCGCCCCTGCCCCCGCCCTGCACGGGCCGCAGCACCACCGGCGTGGATGTGGGCACGGCCCTGGGCGCCGCCGCCGGCGTGGCGGCGGGCCTTGTCATCGGTGACGGGGACGGCTGGTCCAAGCTGGGCAACGCCGTCCTCGGCCTCGCCACCGGCAGCACGGTGGGCTACCTGGCCGGCCGCGCCTATGACGGCCCGCGCACCTGCGCTGACCAGCCCGAATATGGCAAGCGCACCGTCGTCCTGCCCACCGAGGAGGTGGAGCGCCGCCAGCGGGAACGCGCGGACGGCCCCCCGCCGCTGAAGCCCTGACCCGCGGCCTTACCCGCCTGTCCGGCGCGCCTGCCGCCAGAGCCCCCACGACAGGGTGAGGGGGAAGCCGATCACCACCACCAGGGCCAGCAGCATCCCCGGCACCCGCCAACCCTCCGGCACGGCGCCCAGCCCCATGGCGGCCACCGCCAGCCCCACCGCCACATAGACCCGCCCCGTGGCCCGGTGGGTCTTGTCCCAGACCCGGTCGTCCGACAGGGTCCAGGGCGTGCGGATGCCCACGGTGAAGGTGGGCCGCAGCTTGCCCAGCAGGTTGCCCACGATGGCGAACAGCAGGCCCAGCCCCGTCATCACCACCGCACCCATGTCCAGATCCACGCCGAAGGCGTTCGCCAGGGTGACGGCGTGGATGGCGGCCAGCAGCCCCATGGTGGCCAGGATGATGGTCGCCGTCGGCTTGGCCGAGCGCTCCCGGTTCTCCTCCCTCGGCTCGATGAAGGGGATGACCAGGGCGGCGGCCCAGACGATCAGGGCGCTCAGCGGCATGGCGAACAGGGCGAGGCCCGGCTTGCCCCAGCGGTCCGGCTGGCCGTCCAGCCCGTAATGGACCGGCAACAGCGTGTCCGCCGGCAGCGCGTCATAAGCCACCGCGGCGCTGCCGAACATGGCGGCCAGGACCAGTCCGCCCACCAGCGGGATCCTCTCAGGTCGCATGCCCTTTCCCCTTCTTCCCGTCCGTACCCTTCTCCGCCAGCCCGATCCCCATCACCCCCGCCAACGCCAGCAGCGCCTCCTCCAGCACGGACAGCTTCAGCCGGTAGGTGATGCTCGTGCCGTGCTTCTCCGCCTCCACCAGGTCCGCCTCCCGCAGCACGGCGAAGTGGCCGGACAGGGTAGGCTTGGCGAGGCTGAAATGCTCCGCCAGCTCGCCGGCGGTCATCTCCCGCTCCCGCAGCAGTTCCAGGATGCGCCGCCGCGTCGGGTCGGCCAGGGCTTTGAAGACCAGGTTCATGTTCGCTATTTTGCCAAATACCGAAATATAGTCAAGAACCATCGGTATCAGGCCGGACCCTACCGCCGCTCCCGGAAGAACCCCCGCAGCAGGTCGGCCGCCTCCCCCTCCCGCAGCCCGCCATAGACCTCCGGCGCATGGTGGCAGGTGGGTTGGTGGAAGAAGCGGGGCCCATGGTCCACACCGCCGCCCTTGGGGTCGTAGGCGCCGAAATAGACCCGCCGCAGCCGGGCGAAGCTGATGGCCGCGGCGCACAGGGCGCAGGGCTCCAGCGTCACATACAGGTCCAGCCCCGGCAGCCGCGGCTCCCCCAGCGCTTGGCAGGCTTCCCGGATGGCCAGCACCTCCGCGTGGGCGGTGGGGTCGGCCAGTTCCTCCGTCCGGTTCCCGGCCCGGGCCAGCACGGCCCCCGTGCCCGGGTCCACCACCACGGCGCCCACCGGCACCTCCCCCCGCGCGGCGGCGGCGCGGGCCTCGGCAAAGGCGATGTCCATGGGGGTGGTGGGCGTGTCGGTCATGGCGCGCGGAGGCTGCGCCGCCACCCCCTCCGCGTCAAGCCCTGCCGCTTCCGCGCGAAGGCATCCCCCGGCCGGGGTGTGAGAAACTGACCCCATGACCGAACGCCCGGAACCGCAGGCCCCGCCCATGTCGCGTCTCATCCCCCCGAACGCCGACCCGATCACCCTGGGCCAGATCCCCACCCCGCCCGCCGGCATCCCCGGCCTGGCGGACGAGGCCACCGGCACCTACCGCACCCTGCACCTGGTCGCCACCTCGGCCGAGAGCCTGCCCGACGCCATCGAGAACGCCCTGGCCCGTGCCACCAGCCTGGTCCCCGGCGTGGACTGGTTCGAGCTGACCGAGCTGCGCGGCAGCGTCGCCGACGGCAAGGTGGGCCGCTGGATGGTCGGCGTGAAGGTCGGCTACCGCCCCGACACCCCCGGCACGCCGCGGGCGTGAGGAAAGTTCGGGGAGAGTTTTCCCTGGCCATCGGTCAAGCGGTTATGTGTTTGGGGAAAACGGATTTGAACGGATCAAAGCGGATTGAACGGATAAAATCTCAAGCCTTCTAATAAAATCAACGAACGCCGAAATAATTCTCCGCGCCTGCGGCGCAATACTTGCAACCAAAAAGGCTGCCGGCCTCCGGGTAAGGCCAATTTCCGTTTCCATCCGTTCTGATCCGTTTAATTCCGTTTTCCCCGAACACCGCACCGGTGCCGACCGGCATCCAAACCGGCACGGTTCCTGGCAAGCACAACACCCCCAGGAACCCCCACCCACCCCCTCCTGTTGCAAGGCCATTCCTTCCGGCAAGACAGGAGTGTGCCATGGCCAGTTCGGCCATCCCCGATCCCTCGGCCGACCCGAAGACCGCCAAGCTGTGGGACATGATCCGTGAGATCGACATCGCCATGATGACCACGCTGGACGGCGGCCATCTGCGCGCCCGGCCCATGTGGTGCCTGCAGGACAAGTTCGACGGCGCGCTGTACTTCTTCACCCGCGCCTCCGCCCACAAGGTGGAGGAGGTGCGCCAGGACAGCCACATCGGCCTCGCCTACGCCAAGCCGAACAGCCAGGACTATGTCTCCGTCTCCGGCCGCGGCCGGCTGGTGCAGGACAAGGCCCTGGTGAAGGAGCTGTGGAAGGAGCCCATGCGCACCTGGTTCCCCAAGGGGACCGACGACCCGGACATCGCCGTGCTGGCGGTGGACGTGGAGCTGGCGGAATATTGGGACAGCCCGTCCAGCACAATGGTGCACCTGTACGGCTACGCCAAGGCCGCCTTGACCGGGGAGCCCCCGCACCCCGGCGACAATGAGAAGCTGGACTTCCGCGGCCGGGCGTAACGCCCCGCAGGTCGGGGTGAGGCGCAAGCCGAACCCCGACGACCGACGGCACCGGGAAGTGTCGGGGTTCCCGATGGTCACCCCGACCTACCGCACCCCCTGTCACGTTACGCCTCAAGCCTTTACGGCACGGCAGGCATCCCGCCCTACCCCCCTCGATAGACCCTGTGCGCGCTTGAGCACCGTCCGCGCCGTGCTATCAATTCACGGTCCGCCGCCCTGAGACCGGAGCCCCCGCATGTCTGCCCTCACCGCCTCCCCCGCCTGGAAGGCGCTCGCCGCGCACCGCCAAGCCATGGAGGGCGTGAGCCTGCGGGACCTGTTCGCCCAGGACCCCGGCCGGTTCGACCGTTTCTCCGTCCGGGTGCCTGGCCTGCTGCTGGACTATGCCAAGAACCGCGTGACGGGGGAGACGATGTCCCTGTTGCTGGACCTCGCCCGGTCGCGGGACCTGGAGGGCTGGCGCGACCGGCTGTTCTCCGGCGCGCGGATCAACACCACGGAGGACCGCGCCGTCCTGCATGTGGCCCTGCGCGCGCCCAAGGGCCGGCGGATCGAGGTGGACGGGCAGGACGTGGTGCCGGACGTCCACGCCGTGCTGGACCGGATGTATGATTTCTGCCGCCGGGTGCGGGACGGGCAGTGGCTGGGCCGCACCGGCAAGCCCATCACCGACATCGTCAACATCGGCATCGGCGGGTCCGACCTGGGCCCCGTCATGGCCACCCAGGCCCTGACCCCCTGGCACCACCCGCGCCTGCGGGCCCATTTCGTCTCCAACGTGGACGGCACCCACATCGCGGAGGCGTTGAAGCAGGTGGACCCGGAGACGACCCTGTTCATCGTCGCCTCCAAGACCTTCACCACGCAGGAAACCCTGACCAACGCCCACACCGCCCGGTCCTGGTTCCTGGAGAAGGGCGGCAGTGAGGCGGACATCGCCAAGCACTTCGTCGCCGTCTCCACCAATGAGGGGGAGGTGCGCAAGTTCGGCATCGACCCTGCCAACATGTTCGGCTTCTGGGACTGGGTGGGCGGCCGCTACAGCCTGTGGTCCGCCATCGGCCTGCCCATCGCCCTGATGGTGGGGCCGGAGGCCTTCGCCGAGTTCCTGGCCGGCGGGCATGCGATGGACGAGCATTTCCGCACCGCCCCGCTGGACCGGAACATGCCCGTCATCCTGGGCCTGCTGGGCGTCTGGTACGGCAACTTCTGGGGCGCCTGCGCCCAGGCAGTCCTGCCCTATGACCAGTACCTGGCCCGCTTCCCCGCTTACCTCCAGCAGTTGGATATGGAGAGCAACGGCAAGGGCGTGGACCGGGACGGCAACCCCGTCGACTACGCCACCGGCCCCATCATCTTCGGCGAACCCGGCACCAACGGCCAGCACGCCTTCTACCAGCTGATCCACCAGGGCACCCACCTGATCCCCTGCGACTTCATCGCCCCCGTGAAGACCCAGAACCCGGTGGGCCGCCACCACCCCATCCTGCTGTCCAACATCCTGGCCCAGGCCGAGGCCCTGATGCGCGGCAAGACCCAAGACGAGGTCCGCGCCGAGCTGACCTCCGAGGGCAAGTCCGGCCCGGCGCTCGAGGCCCTGCTGCCCCACAAGGTCTTCCCCGGCAACCGCCCCACCAACATGATCCTGGCGGACCAGCTGGACCCCCGCACCCTGGGCATGCTGATCGCGCTGTATGAGCACAAGGTCTTCGTCCAGGGCGTGATCTGGAACATCAACAGCTTCGACCAATGGGGCGTGGAGCTGGGCAAGCAACTGGCCAAAGCCATCCTGCCGGAACTGGAAGGCGGCCCGGCCAAGGACCACGACGCGTCCACGGCGGGGCTGGTGGCGGCGATCCGGGGTGGGTGACCGGGGTATCGTCTGGGACGAGGCGGTTCGGCTTGGGGCTGGCTCTGGTGCCGTCAACACGGACGACACGGACGCCGCTTCGCGGCACACGGACAAGCACGGACAGCTGTGAGGCCGTACGGTGGCACCCGGCACCCGCGGCGTAGCCGCAATGATGCCTCCCGCTGAAAGTTGCAGGCATTCCTGGGATCTTTGGATTTCTGCGGCTTCGCCGCGGCAGGTGGTCTTTGGGTAAGCACCACGGCCTCCCCAAGCCCCGTCCGTGTCTGTCCGTGTCCGCGAAGCGGCGTCCGTGTCGTCCGTGTTGAACGGCCCCACGCCGCCCCAAGTCCGACCACCTCGATCGCTCCAAAGCCGCCCGGCATTGCCAGGACAGGTCCGCTTCCGGCATGATCCTTGGGACCACCGGCCCGAGGAGCGCGCATCTTGGACCCCCGCCCGCTCTACCGGGTGACGCAGGAGCAGTTGGACCAGATCGTGCGGCGGCACGAGATGTTCCGCAACGCCCGCATGGGCGGGGCCCGGGCGGTGCTGTCCTTCTATGATTTGTCGGGCCTGGACCTGACCGGCCGCGACCTGGCCCATGCGGACTTCACCGGCAGCGTGCTGAAGGGCACCAAGCTGGCCGGGGCGACCCTGGACTGCGCCACCCTGTTCGGCTGCGACCTGCGCCAGGCCGACTTCCAGGGCGCCTCCCTGGTGAAGGCGGATTTGCGCGGCGCCTGCCTGCGCGGGGCGGACCTGACCGGTGCCACCCTGGTGAACGCCGACCTGCGCGACGGCTCTATCGCCGCACGGGAAAAGGACGGCACCCTGCGCGTGATCCAGGCCGACGGCGGCACCACCCCGTCGGACATGGAAGGGGCGAAGCTGGCCAACGCCAACCTGTCCCAGGCCCGCCTGTCCGGCACCATCGCCATGCACACGGATTTCACCGACGCGGTGATGCGCGGCACCAAGCTGGTGCGGGCGAACCTGCGCAACGCCACCCTGGACGGGGCCATCCTGGAAGGGGCGGACATGTCCGGCGCCGACGTGCGCGGCGCCAGCCTGAAGGGCGCGGTGCTGACCGGCGCCACCCTGACATTGACGGAGCTGGGCGGGGCCGACCTGGCCGGCGCCTTGACCGACAAGCCCGCCGGCAAGCCCCTGGACAGCCTGCCCCGCCCGCTGGAGGAGCTGGTGAAGCTCCACGCCCTCTGGGTGGGCAGCGCCGGGCAGGAGGGCATGCCCCTCCGCCTGGACGGCATCGATCTGCGCGGCACCCACGCCCTGTCCCACGCCTGCCTGACCCGGCTGATGGCGGTGGAGGCGGTGCTGTACGGGGTGGACCTGACGGCGGCCCAGCTCCAGGTCGCCCAATTGCAA
Source organism: Aerophototrophica crusticola (assembly GCF_012913305.1). Lineage (NCBI taxonomy): Bacteria > Pseudomonadati > Pseudomonadota > Alphaproteobacteria > Rhodospirillales > Rhodospirillaceae > Aerophototrophica > Aerophototrophica crusticola. The sequence goes on from NZ_CP051775.1 coordinate 2,663,267, forward strand.
AGGGCCGACCTGCGCACCGCCACGCTGGCCGGGGCGGACCTGCGCGGCGCCAACCTGGCCGCCACCCGGCTGAACAACGCCGACCTGAAGGGCGCCAACCTGTCCTTCCTGAAGATCGACGACACCCGCGTCGTCCGGGCCGAGCTGGCGGGTGCTGCCCTGCGCTACGCCGACCTGTCCGGCAGCCGCCTGCGCAAGGCCAACCTGGCCGGCGCCGACCTGTCCTACGCCAACTTGGCTGACGCCGACCTGCGTGAGGCCGACCTGACCAACGCCAAACTCTCCGGCGCCAAGCTCCGCAAGGACCAACTCACCGACGTCATCGGCTGGCCCCCCGCGAAGCCATAGGGCCCCGTCCTGCCAATCACCTGATGTCAGCCCGGGCTTGACCCGGGGCCCTTGGGAAGGCCGTCCTGCCAATGGGCGGCAGCGGGCTTGGCGGAAAGATGGCTACACCCGTCACAAGCGGGTTCATGGTCCCCGCTCCGGCAGTTCCTCCCCGTCCGGGTTCAGGATCGGCACATCAAACGGCAGGAAGTGGCGGGTGTTCGCTGTCAGCACCGTCAGGCCATGAACTTGGGCCGTTGCCGCTATGGCCGCATCCTCGAATTGCGGCTCATGCCCGGCCTTCCTGGCTTGTGCCAGCTTCTCCCCAGTGCCCAACGCCACGGCGGCAGACAGGTGCAGGATGCGGTCCCCGAATTCCTGTAACAGGCCGCTGATCCATCCCTTCAAGGCCCGGGCCACGCGCGCATGCCCCTGCGCTTCGGCATAGGCAGCCCCGTGTTGAAGCTCCGCTACTGTGATCACGCTGATGAAACAGTCGTCGGTGTGACGGTCAAGCCAACGGATCAAGCCCTCGTTCTGGTCCCGCCCCCCTGGGGCGCAACGCCCGATGATGTTGGTGTCGAGCAAGTACAAGAATGCTTACTCCTGGTCAGGGAGCAGGGGATCACGCAGCACCCGCGCAGGTCGCCGGGGTGGCAGAAGATCCGGGGTAATGGGACACTCTGCCAGGAAGCTCCCAAGGCCTTTCCGGCGCGGAGGACGGCTGACCCGGTTCCATTCCTCTTCGCTGATGACGACATAAGGCCGGCCATTCCGCGTCACACGTTGCGGCGCGTCCTCGGCTGCGTCCAGCAAATCCCGCATGTGGGCTCGCGCCTCGTTCACCTGCCACGTCCGCATCATCCCTGCCTCCCAGGTGCAGCCACCCGACAAAGATAGGGGACGATGTACATCATGTACAGGTTTGATGTTTGCTGACTTTGATCCTATTCCATGCCACACTCCCAGTCAGGCGCCTGCGCCCGGCTCTTGGACATCCTGAACACCCATCACCACCGGGCACCCGCACCCCACCCATCGGGCCCTTAAGGTGACACGAAGCGGAACCGGTCACCTTTGTCTCCTTAAGCCACTTTCCCCAGCGTTTTCAGTCCTGTGGAAGGAGACACCCGTCGCCTTAAGCGTCACCTTTAGGTCACTTTAGTCTCGTTAAGGTCTCCCATGGTCACCTCAAGGCAGGCCAACGGACCGACGCACAATCCCTGGCCCCTCCCCTGGCAAGCAGGCCCAACTGCTGCTAAATGTGGGGCATGCGCATGATCCGTCGCCTGCCTGACACCCTGGTGAACCAGATCGCCGCCGGCGAGGTGGTGGAGCGGCCGGCCGCGGCCGTGAAGGAGCTGGTGGAGAATGCCCTTGACGCGGGCGCCCGCCGGGTCGAGGTGTCCTTGCGGGACGGCGGCAAGGCCCTGATCTGCGTGGCGGACGATGGCCACGGCATGGGGCCGGAACAACTGGCCGTGGCGGTGGAACGGCACGCCACTTCGAAGCTCCCAGACGACGACCTGACCCACATCCGCACCCTGGGCTTCCGGGGGGAAGCGCTGCCCAGCATCGGCGCCGTCAGCCGCCTGACCATCACCAGCCGCACGGCAGACGCCGACCATGCCTCCTGCATCACGGTGGAAGGGGGGCCAAGGGCCTCGTCGGCCCCGCCGCCGGCGGGGTGGGCACGCGGGTGGAGGTGCGGGACCTGTTCTACGCCACCCCCGCCCGCCTGAAGTTCCTGAAGGGCAGCCGGCGGGAGTGTGAGCATGCGGTGGACGTGGTGGAGCGCCTCGCCATGGCCCACCCGCAGGTTGCCTTCACCCTGACGGAGGATGGCCGCACCCCGGTGCGACTGCCCGCCTGTTCCGGGGAGGGGGAGCAGGCCCGCCTGGCACGCCTGGGCGCCATCTTAGGCCGGGAGTTCCAAGACAATGCCCTGCCCATCAACGCCGAACGCCAGGGCGTGCGCCTGTCGGGCCATGTGGGGCTGCCCACCTACAACAAGCCCACCTCGGCCGGGCAGTATTTGTTCGTCAACGGCCGGCCGGTGAAGGACAAGCTGCTGGTTGGGGCCGTGCGCGGCGCCTATGCGGACTTCCTGGCCCGCGACCGCCACCCCGTCCTGGCCCTGTTCCTGGACATCGACCCGGTGGACGTGGACGTGAACGTCCACCCGGCGAAGACGGAGGTGCGCTTCCGCGACCAGGCCCTGGTGCGCGGCCTGATCGTCGGCGCCATCAAGCACGCCCTGGCCGCCGCCGGCCACCGGGCCAGCACCACGGTGGCGGAGGACACCCTCACCAGTCTGGTGCCCAAGGTTGCCCCCGCTGCCACCGGCCTGCTCTGGCAACCCCAGCGCCCCGCCTATCCCCCGCCGGGCCAGCAGCACCACGGGCCCACCCCGCCGCCCCGCGCCCTGGCAGAGGCGGCGGTGGCCTTCCAGGCGCCCATCGGCGTCCGCCCCGGCACCTACGCCCCGCCCGCCTATGGCGCCCCGGCCGCGGATGAGACCTTCGCCCCCCAGGCAAGGGCGGAGCTGCCCGCCGACGCCCCCCAGGGCGATGCCCAGCGCTTCCCCCTGGGCGCCGCCCGCGCCCAGCTCCACGCCACCTACATCGTGGCCCAGACGGCGGACGGCATCGTCATCGTGGACCAGCACGCGGCGCATGAGCGGCTGGTCTATGAGAAGGTGAAGCAGGACCTTCTGTCCGGCGTGGTCAAGCGCCAGCTCCTGCTGATCCCGGAGGTGGTGGAGCTGGACCCCGCCGACGCCGAACGCCTGGCCGAGCGGTCGGACGAGCTGGCGGAACTGGGCCTGGCCCTGGAACCCTTCGGCACCGGGGCCGTGGTGGTGCGGGAGGTGCCGGCCCTGCTGGGCGGCCGGGCCGACGTCCGCGGCCTGGTCCAGGACATGGCGGACGAGTTGGCCGAACTGGGCGACGCCCACGCCCTGAAGGAGAAGCTGGAGGCCATCTGCAGCCGCATGGCCTGCCACGGCTCGGTCCGCGCCGGCCGGCCCATGAACATGGAGGAGATGAACGCCCTCCTCCGCCAGATGGAGGCCACGCCCCATAGCGGCCAGTGCAACCACGGCCGCCCCACCTATGTGGAGCTGAAGCTGTCCGACATCGAGCGGCTGTTCGGGCGGCGCTGACTCAGGTCTTGATGTCGACGGTCTTGCGGCCCTGCACCGGGTCACTGGGGCCTTTCTTGGCCGTGGCGGCCTCCTGCGCCTCCTTGGCCCGCTTCGCATCGCCTGCCGCGTCCACGGGCCGGCGCTTCATCTCCTCCCTGGCCACGTCCGCGTCGCTGCCCCCGGCGGCGGCGAGCTGGGCTTTGAACTGGTCGCGCCTGGCTTCCTGTGCCTTCAGTTCGCGGCGGGCCTTGTCCAACTCCATCTGGAGTTTGGGCACGTCCGGCCCCCTGGCTTGGCGGACCGCTTCCTCCAGTTTGGGGATCTTCTCCCGCAGGGCCTGGATGCGCTCCTCCGCGTCGGCGATGGCGGACGCGAGGGCCTGGCGATCCCGGCCGGGGGTGACTTCGCTGCGGCGCGCCTCTGCGGCAGGCGCGGGTGCGGGTGCGGCGGCGATGCTGGTCATGACGGCTCCTTGGTCGTTTTGACGATGGAGGCAGCCCTTTTGGGCGAGTCCAGCATAGCCGGGGCCGTCCCTTCGGGCAACGGGCGGCACCGCCCTTGGCCTCCCTGGCGTGGAACCCTGCCACCCCTGCGCGTGTTGGCTGTCGGGGGCTGTCACGACAGAGGATACAGCCGAATGATCAAGACCATGGTTGCCGGCCTGGCCCTTGCCGCCGGCCTCGCCTTGCCTGCCCTGGCCCAGGACACGGGCCCGGCATCGGACCCGAGCGTCCCCGCCACCAAGTCCGCCCTGGACGACGGCGTGGCCATCCGGCCGGAGGACCGCGTCTACCGCATCCTGGACTGGGTGCGGCCGGGCACCGAGGTGCCGAAGCCGGAATGCCCCACCGGGCAGTCGCCCCAGGTCTATGCCACGCCCCTGGCCTTCGGCATGACGCAAGGACCCGGCCCGCTCCAGGGCTTCCGCACCTGGGCCGAGGATGCCGGCGACCGCTGGGTGGTCCGCAAGGAGATGGTGGCCGACAGCGGCAACGCCCCCACCAGCGCCGATGGCGGCTGGGTCAAGGTGGGCGTCGTCTGCGCCGACGGCGACAGCCGCACCGCCCAGGCAACCACGACCGGCAGCGGCGGGTAAGGGGGTCCGGCAGGGCCGGTCCCGCGCCAGCGGGCCGGCCCGTCAGCCCAGATGGCGCAGGAACCCCACCCGGGTCTTCCCGTACGCCCGTTCCTCCAGCAACTCGAACCCCGCCGGGGCCGCCAGCGGGTCGCGTTCGCCCACCTCCGCCACGCAGAGGCAGCCGGCGGCCAGCCAGCCGCGGGACGCCAGGGCGGTGAGGGCGGCGGGAACCAAATCCTGGGCGTAGGGTGGGTCCAGGAAGGCCAGGGTCGCGGCAGCCGGGGCCGGCTGGGGCTTGGTGGCGTCGCCCAGGACGAAGCGGCAGCGCCCCTCTTCCCCCAGGACGGCGGCATTTCGGCGGGCGGCGTCGAGGGAAGCGCGGGAGCGGTCCAGCAGCAGGGCGCTGCCCGCACCACGGGACAGGGCCTCCAGCGCCAGGGCCCCGGTGCCGCAGAAGGCGTCCAGCACCACGGCCCCGTCGATCACGTCGCCGTCGTCCGCGGCCCAGTCGCCATGGGCCAGGATGTTGAACAGGCTTTCCCGGGTGCGGTCGCTGGTGGGGCGCACGTCCAGTCCCGGCGGCGCCTCCAGCCTGCGGCCCCGGTGCTTACCGCCGACGATCCGCACCCTTGCCCCCAGGTCCGCGTCGCGTCGGGCCAGAGCCGCCCGGACCCTTGTCCTGTGGCGGCTGCGGCCGGCTGGGCCGCGGGCCGCTCTTGGCCGAGCGGCTGTTCGCCCCACGGGCCGGGCGCGCCGGCTTGGGCGCGTCAGCGGGACCACCCTCACGCCGGGGCGCACGCCCCTCGAAACCACCCTCCTCCCGCCGCCGGGACGGCCGGGCATCCTCACCGGCGCGGCTCGGGCGGGAAGGCCGGTCACCGTCACGGGCCGGGCGGGGCTCACCCCGCGCCGGGCGGTCGCCACGGGCCTGGAAGCCGCGATCCTGCCGGTCGGCCGGCTGCTCGGCCCGCGGCCGGGCCGGACGACGGTCGCCCTGGGGCCCGGCCCCTTCGGCGCGGCCACGGGCCGGGAAGGGCTTGGCACCCGTGCGGGCCGGGGCTTCCGGGGGTGCGGCGGCGGGACGGCGCGCCGCGGGCCGGCGGCGTGGCTTGCCCTCATCCTCATCGTCGCGCAGGCCGTCCAGCGCGCGGTCCATCTCCTCCGCCATGCGCTTGGCCCGCTCCTCCGCCGGGGTCAAGGGGCGGCCGGCGCGGGGCGCCGCGGGCGCCTGCTCCACGGGGCGGGCCGCGCGCTCCTCATGCCGGGGGGGACGGGGGCGGTCGGGTGCCGCCTCCCGCCGCGGTTCGCCGCGCAGGAACCGCTCCGCCGACTCCCGGGCGATGCGGGCGGAGGGACGGGCGCCGCCCTTGGTGGCGGACGGGGCGGCCCCCGCGGCCTTGCTGGCGGGCAGCCGGTCATAGCGCATGATGGGGGCGGAGGCGCCGCTGATAGCCGCCTCCCGGGTGCGGTCCTCCTTGGGGAAGAACGCAGGGAGCTGGTCGCGCAGGATGCGGCGCGGCACCTCTTCCACCGCCCCGCGTTCCAGCTTGCCCAACTGGAACGGGCCGTAGGCGGTGCGGATCAGCCGGCTGACGGGGAAGCCCAGATACTCCATGACCGTCCGGACCTCGCGGTTCTTGCCCTCGCGCAGGCCGACGGTAAGCCAGGAATTGTGGCCGACGGTGCGGTCCACCGTGGCCTCGATGCTGCCATAGGCCACGCCGTCCACCACCAGCCCGTCGGCGAGCCGCTTCAGATGGTCGGCGGAGGGCGTGCCGAAGACGCGGACCCGGTAGCGCCGCAGCCAGCCGGTGGCGGGCAGCTCCAGGTGGCGGGCCAGCTCGCCATCGTTGGTCAGCAGCAGCAGCCCTTCCGACGACAGGTCCAGCCGGCCGACGGAGACCACGCGCGGCATCTCCGGCGGCAGCCGCTCGAACACGGTGGGGCGGCCCAGCTCGTCCCGGGCGGTGGTCACCAAGCCGTCGGGCTTGTGGTAGCGCCAGACGCGGCTGGGCTCCGGGTCCGGCACCACATGGTTGTCCACGGTGATGCGGTCACCGGGGCGTACCAGGAAGGCGGGCGTGTCCAAGCGCCTGCCGTTGACGGCGACGCGCCCCTCCCCGATCAGGCGTTCCGCATCACGGCGGGAGCAGACGCCGCTTCGGGCAAGGCGTTTTGCAATGCGTTCCGCATTGGGATCGTCGACACCTTCCCCGGCGGGGGTGGCGAGCGGGTCGAAAGGCTTGGGAGAATCGTCTGTCGGCATGGCGCGGGACTGTACGCGCCATGCCGGGCCGGGGCAAGCCGCCGCGGTCGGCCCGGGCGCGGGCCAGACCCAAGGCAAACGCCGGGATTCCGCCGGTCACTCCGCCGCGGCGAGGCGGCGGGGCGGGATGAAGCTCTTCGCACGGGGCGGCAGGGCCGCGACCGAGGCCGCGGGCACCGGGTCGGCGGCAGCCGCGGCGCTTTCCGCATGGACCAGGGCGGCATGCTCCCGCACCAGATTGCGCAGCACGGCCCATTGCTTGCGGATCTCGTCCTCCAGCAAGCGCCGGCGGGAGGGCTGTTCCTGGGGCGAAGCGGCGGAGATGGCGGCCAGGATCTCGGACAGGTCCACGCCGCCGGTCCCCGTGTCGAACAGGCGGAGACCGCTGGGCAGGGGCACGGCGTCGCTGTCGGCGCTGGCCCGGGAGGGCCGGAGGGATGCGACGGGACGGTGCAACCGGTTCTGCTGCATGGGCTTGCCTCCTTCTGAGCTGTGACAAAAGAAGGAAGCAAGCCCTATGCCAAAGGGGTAAGACGTGTTCGCGGCCACCGGAGACAAGCTCCGGCGACCGAGGAGAAACTCAGCCCTTCTCCCCGAAGGCGGTCGCCGTGGGCGTGACGCCGGCCGGCTGCCCGACCACCACGGTGGCCAGGTTGGCCGGGTCCAGCAGCTTCCTCGCCACCCGGTTCACGTCGTCCAGGGTGACCTTGTTGATCAGGTCGTTGCGCCGGTTCAGGTAGTCGATGCCCAGATTATCCCGCTGCACCTGCAGCAGGATACCGGCGATGGACCCGGTGTTGGTCAGGGTCAGGGGGAAGGAGCCGGTCAGGTAGGTCTGGGCGTTCTTCAGCTCCTCTGCCGTGATGCCCTTCTGGCCCACGTCGGCCCAGACCTCACGGATGACCTTGACGGCGTCGCCCGCCTTCTCGTTGGCGGTGGAGCCGCCCACCACCAGCAGGGCCGCATGCTCGAAGGGTTGCAGGCTGGAGCTGACGCCATAGGTCAGGCCCCGCTTCTCCCGCACCTCCTCCATCAGGCGGGAGGAGAAGCTGCCGCCGCCCAGCACATAGTTCAGGATCACCCCGGCGAACCAGTCCGGGTCGTCGCGCTTCAGCCCCTGCGTGCCCATGACCATTATGGTCTGCGGGATGGGCCGCGGCACGGCGATGACGGAACCGGCCCCTTTGGGCGCCACATCCGCCACGGTGAAGGGCTCCGCCTTGGCGGGCAGGGTACCGAAGATCTTGTCCAGGGCGGCCGCCAGCTCCGCCGCCGTGATGTCGCCGGCGGCGGCCACGGTCAGCTTGTCCCGGCCGAACCGCGCCTTGGGGAAGGCCGCCAGGTCGTCGCGGGTGATGGCGGGGATGGTTTCCAGCGTCCCGCGGGACTGCTTGCCATAGGGGTGGTCGGGGAACACCGCCTGGGAGAAGGCGAGCTGGGCCCAGTAGTTGGGGTCGGCCTGGGAACGCTTCAGCCCGGCCATGATCTGGTTGCGGATGCGCTCCACCGCCTCCGTGTCGAAGCGGGGCTGGGTCAGGGCCATGCGCGCCAGGTCGAAGGCCAGGTCCTTCGTCTCCTTCAGCGTGGTGACGCTGCCGAAGATGCCGTCCCGGCCGGCGCTGAAGCCCAGGCCGATGGAATTGTCCTCCAGCTTCTTCTGGAAGGCCTGGCTGTCCAGGTCCCCCGCCCCTTCGTCCAGCAGGGACATGGTCATGCTGGCCAGGCCCAGCTTGGCGGCCGGGTCCAGTTCGGACCCGCCATCGAAGGCGAACTGGATGGAGATGATGGGGTTCTTGTCGTCCCGCACCAGCCAGGCCTCGATCCCGCCGGGGCTGACCACCCGCTCGATGTCGATGGCGCGGGCGGGCGCGGCGGATAGGACGAAGGCGGCCAGCAGCAGCAGGAAGGCCAGCAGGCCGGCGGCCGGGTTCGTTGCGGGGCGGGCGAGGGCGAGCGCCCTGGCGCGGCGACGGGGGGTCATGGGCAAGCCTCTCATCGCCTGTGGTCTCCGGCGCTGGTCGGGGGCGGGCCGACGGGGGCCGCCGCGACGGGGCCCGTGGCCGGGGCGTTGGGGTCGGGCAGCAGCACGCCGGTGACATGGTCCTGCTGGGACAGCACGGCCTTGGCGGCGGCGTTCACCTGTTCCACCGTCACCTTGCCGATACGGTCGGGCCAGGCCTCCACGTCCTCCACCGTCTGGCCGGTGGCAAGGGCATAGCCGAAGGCTTCCGCCGGGCCTTGCAGGCTGTCACGGGCGAAGACGGCCTCCCGGCGCAGGCGGGTCTTCGCCGTCTCCACCTCCTCCGCCGTCACCCCGTCCTTCAGCAGGCGGGCCACCTCCGCCTCCATGGCGGACTCCACCTTGGCCAGCTCCACCCCCGGCATGGGGGAGGCGCCGAGGCCCAGCGTGCCCAGGTCCAGCGCGGTGGGCGAGTACCACATGGACGCGCTGGCGGCGACCTTCTGCTCCACCACCAGGGTGCGGTACAGGCGGCTGGTGGCCCCGCCGCCCATGATGGTCTGCAGCACCTGCAGGGCGTAGGCGTCCGGCTTCTCCCCCGCCTCGGCATAGGAAGGGGCCTTCCACAGCCGCTGCCAGCTCGGCTGGCGCACCTGCGGGTCGGTCAGGCTGACCCGGCGGGCACCCTCCGTCGGCGGCTCATCCACCCGCACCCGTTCCGGCACCTTGCGGGCGGGGATCTTGCCGAAGGTCTTCTCCGCCAAGGGCTTCAGCTCGGCGGCCGTGATGTCGCCGGCCACCACCAGCATGGCGTTGTTGGGGGCGTACCAGGTCTTGTAGAAGTCGAGCGCGTCCTTGTAGGTCAGCTGCTCGATCTCGTTCATCCAGCCGATGATGGGCGTGCCATAGGGGTGGTGGATGAACAGGGCGCTGTTCATCATCTCCCACAGGCGGGCGCCGGGGTTGTTGCCGGTGCGTTGGCGCCGCTCCTCCATCACCACGGCCCGCTCGGGCAGGGCCACCTCCTCCGTCAGGCGGAGGTCGGCCATGCGGTCCGCCTCCATCTTCATGACCAGCTCCAGCCGGTCGCGGGCGATGTTCTCGAAATAGGCGGTGTAGTCGTAGCTGGTGAAGGCGTTGTCCCGGCCGCCGTTGCGGGCCACGGTGCGGGAGAACTCCCCCGGCTTCAGCTCGTCCGTGCCCTTGAACATCAAATGTTCCAGGTAGTGGGCGATGCCGGACTTGCCCCGCGGCTCATCCGCCGAGCCCACCTTGTACCAGACCATGTGGCTGACCACCGGGGCCCGGCGGTTGGTCACCACCACCACCTGCATGCCGTTGGACAGGGTGAAGGTCTCCGGGTCGAAGACGCGGGCCGAAACCGGCGGGGCCAGCGCCACCAGCGCCGTGAATGCCACGCCCGCGGCCAGCGCCAGGGCGCCGCGCCTGAACCGGCGGGGGACGGGAGAACGGGAAGCCTCACGCGCACGGGGCCAACCTCCGCTGCCAGGATCGTTGGGGTGCCGCGCGGGCACCCGGGACAGCAATGTGGCGGCTGGGGCCGCCAGTGCCAACTGAAACCATTGTCATGTTCCGACCATTCCATTCGGAAGTGTCCGGGGCCGTCCCTGGACCCTGTGGGACAGATCGGCTATCTTTGTCCCACAGCATGGAGGATGCCATGACGGCGCTTGCCAAAACCGCAACCCCGGCGCAGGGCCGGACCCTAGGTTCCCTCGGTTTCGCCAAGTCCGGCAAGCCGGCGCGGATCGCGCGCGACCTGTTGCGGGCGGCGGCGGCATTGGAAGCCGATGGGCGGCTGAGCGGGGTGCGGTCGCGGAAGCTCAGCGTGCGGGTGGACCCGGGCGCCCTTGAGGCCGCGGCGGAACGGCTGGGGCTGGACAACCCGTCCGACGTGGTGAATGCCGCCATCCTGCTTGCGGCGGAACCGGACCCGTTCAAGGATTGGTGGCTGAACCCCGGCGCCCCCCTGCCCGAGGATTTCGAGCGTGCCCTCTGAGGGGTTCGTCCGGGAAGCCCTGGACCGCCACGATCCGGCCTGCTACCTGCGCTCCATCCCGGAGCGGCCGACGGCAGAATTGCCCTACGATCCGGCCAGCATCCCCGAGGGGGTGCCGCTGATGCTGGATACCACGGCCTATATCGACAAGGCGGCGCGTCGACTTCCCCTGTCTATCGACAGGCTGGTCGCCGTCCGGCGCGTGATCCACAGCGCCGTCGCCTTGGGGGAATTGGCGATCTCCATCGGCCTGCTAGACCCCACGGATCCCCGCACTCCTGGCACGGTCGGGACGATCCACGACATCCTCGGCGGCATTCCCTTGGGCAAAGCCGTCTCCCCCAGCCCCGCGGCCCACATCGAGGCAGGCTTGGTCGCCGGCATCCTGGCCCGCACCCAGCAACTGAACCGCCCGCGCAAGGGCCTGACGCCGGAGCAGGACTGCTGCCAGAAGGGCCTGCGGCGGAAGCTGTTGAACGACGCGCTGCTGTTCCTGTCCGCCGCCGAGCAGGGGGCGTGCCTGGTCAGCGCCAACCGGACCGACCTGGACCGGCTGCTTCGGTTCTGGCCCGATGCGCACGTCCTGCTTTACCAACCGTTGGCGTCCCCGGTCCCGGCCTGACCCTGCCGCGCAACAACAAAGGGCGCCCCTCGCGGGGCGCCCTTGGGACTGTCCTGCCGGGAACCGCCTGGGTCAGCGGCCGGTGCCGGGGATGGTGACCGGGATGCCGGCCGGCGGCGTGTCCGCCGCGGGGGCCGGGGCGTTGGCCTGGGTGCTGCCGGTGCGGGCGATGGTGGGCGGGGCGCCCTGGTGCACCGTCTGCTGCGGCTGTTCCCCGTCCTTCCAGAACAGTAGGCGGTCGAGGAAGGACCGCTCCCCCACCACCACGCCGGGGTTTTCCCGGTCCACGATGGTGCGGATGTCGGGGTTGGCCTGGTCGGCGCCGGCCTGGGACAGCAGGGCCGCCTCGCCGTTGCTCTGCTGCCGGCTGGTGCGCGGGTCGATCAGGCCGCCGGTGCTGCCGGCGGCGCCGAACACGCTGGCGTTGGCGCGGGTGTCGCGGTCCAGCTCCTGCGGGCGGGGGGTGCCGGGGGCCGGCGGGCGGAGGTTGTAGTCCGGCGGGACCTCCAGCGGGGCGCGGGCCACCACCTGGAACTCGTCCGGCGAGGACCGGTCGAAGATGCTGCACGCCGACAGCGCCGCGGCCGAGGCCAGCAGCGCCAGGACCGGCAGAGCGTTGCGCGAAACCTTGCCCTTACCCATGAGACCCTTCCGCAGGATAACCCGAAAGAATTGACGGCCGCAGACTAGCGCCGCCGCGACCCGGCGAACAGCCCTTCCGCGAGCAGCAGCAGCACGCCGACGACGATGCAGCTGTCGGCGATGTTGAAAGCGGGCCAGTGCCACCCCGCCACGTGGAAGTCAAGGAAATCGGCGACGGCCCCGAAGCGGAACCGGTCCACCACGTTGCCGACGGCCCCGCCGATCACCAGGCCGATGCACACGGCCTGGAACGTGCTGTCCGTGCGGCGCAGCCAGGACACCAGGAAGACGCTGATGCCCAAGGCCACGGCGATCAGGACATAGGGCATGAAGTCCGCCTCGTGGGCGAACATGCCGAAGCTGACGCCCCGGTTCCAGGCCATGACCAGGTTGAAGAAGCCGGTGACGGTGATGGGCGGCGTCTCCACCGCGCACCAGGGGCCGGAGGGGCCCGACAGGCAGGGCAGCGCTACGGCCAGGACCCACCATTTGCTGAGCTGGTCCAGCACGAAGGCCACCGCGGCCACCCCGAAGCCCAGGCCCAGCATGCGACGCCGCACGCCCGCCGGGGCCAACGCCTCCCCCACCATGGTCACGTCACTCCCTCTGCGCCCGGGTCGGCGGCCAGCCAGGCCCGCGCCGCCCCTGCATCCCTTGCGATTTGGGCTTTTAGATGGTCAAGGCCGTCGAACTTCATCTCCGGCCGCAGGAAATGCAGCAGCCGCACCCTGAGGTGCCGGCCATAGAGGTCACCGTCGAAGTCGAACAGGTGGACCTCCAGCCGCTCCACCGCGCCGCCCACCGTGGGGCGGCGGCCGAGGTTGGCGACGCCGTCATGCCAGACGGTCTGCCCGCCCAGATCCACCCCGGCCCGCACGGCATAGACGCCGAAGCGCGGGCGGACATACTCCCCCAGTTCTACGTTCGCGGTGGGGAAGCCGATGGTGCGGCCCCGCTTGTCGCCATGCTCCACCCGGCCCTCGACCTCGAAGGGATGGCCCAGGATGGCTGCGGCAGCCTCCGCCTCCCCGGCCTGGAGCAGCTCCCGCACCTTGGTGGAGGAAAAGATGATGCCCGACGGGTCGGCCACGGGGCGGACCTCCGTCACGCCGAAGCCGAACCGCTCCCCCGCCGCGCGGAGGAAGGCCATGTCGCCACCCCGGTTGTGGCCGAAGACGAAGTCATAGCCCGCCACCACATGCCGGGCGCCCAGCCCCTGGACCAGCACCGACTCCACGAAGGCCTCGGCGGATTGCTGGGAGAAGGCGCGGTCGAAATGCACGCTGAACAGCGCGTCCACCCCCAGCGCCTCCACCAGCCGCGCCTTGATGCGGAAGGGCGTCAGCCGGAAGGGCGGCTGGTCCGGCTTGAACAGGGCCCGCGGGTGCGGCTCGAAGGTCAGCACGGCGGACGGCACGCCCAACTTGGCGGCCGCTTCCTGCGCGGCGCCGATCACGGCCCGGTGGCCGCGGTGCACCCCGTCGAAGTTGCCCAGTGCCACGGCGACGCCGCGCGCGTCCGGGGGCAGGTCGGTGGTATGGCGGAACAGCTTCATCGGCCGGGCGGCCACTCGCAAGCTTCGGGGTCTGGGCCAGGGATATAGGCATGCGATGGCCCATCGGTCCAGCACCACACGCTGTTGTCCCCTCAAACGCCGGGCGCCCGCTCCGCGGGCTTGGCTTGCGCGGGCATGGGCCCGCGGGCCGGCGGTCGCCGGCCTTGGGTGCTTGTCCGCCAGATAGGGGCGGCTTAGTCCGCGGCGGCGCTGCGCTCCAGGGCGGCGCGGCTGGGGACCATGACCACGGCCTCGCCCTCGATCACCACGTTTCCGGCCACGGTGCAGGTGGTGGTCAGGATGGCGCGGCGCTTTTCCGCCACCAGCTCCTTCACCGTCACGGTGGTGGTCACCGTCTCCCCGATCCGGACGGGGGAGCGGAAGCGCAGGTTCTGGGACAGGTAGATGGTGCCCGGCCCCGGCAGGCGCGTACCCAGCACCGTGGTGATGAAGCAGGCGGACAGCATGCCGTGGGCGATGCGGCCCTTGAAGGGCGTCGCCTTGGCGTATTCCTCGTTCAGGTGCATCGGGTTGGTGTCACCGGAGATGCCGGCGAACATGACGATGTCCGTCTCCGTGATCGTGCGGGCATAGACGCCCTTCATGCCGACATACAGGTCTTCCAGGTAGAAGCCGGTCAGGTCGGCGGGGTCGAGGCCGGTGCGGCGGGCGATCACGTCCATATCCGTAACATCCTAAGGCTATGCTGCGCTGCACAGTGTACCGGGGCAGCCCGAGACGCGGCAAGGCCGCCCCTGCCCCGCCGCCGCTTTGCCGCAGGGGATGGGGCTGGTACGCTTGCACGGGATAACGGGAGAGGCGGCCTTGCGGGACGGCGAAGAAAGATCGGGCGGCTGGGCGTTCCGCCGGCTGGACCTGGCGGACGGGTCCCACCTGCGCCTGGGCCACTGGCCCCCATCGGACGGGAACGCCCGCGGCACGGTGCTGGTCGTGACCGGCCGGGCGGAGTGCCTGGAGAAGTACGCGGAGGTGGCGGCGGACCTGACGGGCCGCGGCTTCCGCGTGGTGGCGCTGGACTGGCGCGGTCAGGGCGGCAGCTGGCGGCCCCTGCCCAACCCGCAGAAGGGCCACATGGCCAGCTTCGACCCGTTCCTGGACGACCTTGACGCCGCCCTGCCCGGCCTGCTGGACGGCGCGCCGGGCCCGGTGATCGGGCTGGCCCACAGCATGGGGGCCCACATCCTGCTGCGCCATGTGGCGGAGCGTCGGCACCCCTTCGCCGCGCTGGTGGCCTGCGCCCCCATGCTGGGCATCAATGCCGGGCCGACGCCGGAGATCCTGGCCAAGCATGTGGCGGCGGAGGCGGTGCGCCGCGGCCATGGGGAGGATTACGCCTTCGGCCAGGCGGACTGGCGGCCCGACGCCCCACCCTTCAAGGCGCCGCTGCTGACCAGCGACATGGACCGGTTCAACAAGTTCCAGGCCGTGTTCCATGCCGACCCGTCGCTTGCCATGGGCGGGGTCACCTGGGGCTGGCTGGACGCGGCCTACCGCTCCATGGACGCGCTGCTGCGGCCGGGGGTGCTGGAGCGGGTGGGCATCCCCGTGCTGGTCCTGTCCGCCGGCAAGGACCGGATCGTCCGTGTGGACCGCCAGAAGCAGGCCGCGGCCCGGCTGCCCCAGGGCGTGCTGAAGACCTACCCGGAGGGGCGGCACGAGCTGCTGATGGAGGCGGATAGCATCCGCGACCGGGTCTGGGCCGACATCGACACCTTCCTGGACGGGGTGGCGCCACGCGCCCAGTGACCCCTGAACCGGGGGATCAGGGCGTGCTTGCGCGGAGCGTGAGCACGCCCCGGCGGCGACTGCCGCCGCGCCCGCCCATGCGGGCGTGAGCCAAGCCGCGGATGCGGCGCCGGGGCCTGAGGAACACGACAAGCCAGGCCCGCTTCCAGTCAACTGGAAGCGGGCCTGGTGCTGCCCAGGGCGCCCACCTCGCTGCTGCGCTCCAGGCGGATGTGCAGGTGGCGGAGCTGGAAGCCCCAGGCCACCAGCAGGATGCCCCAGGCGAAGGCGTAGGTCCCCACCAGGAAGACGATGGCATAGCCCCCGGCCGGCGGCACGACCACCATCAGCACGCCCAGGATGATGGACAGCACCCCGCCCACCAGCAGCCAGGCCCGCCCGCCGCCCGGCCCCACCCGGCGGGCGGCCATCAGCTCCAACACCCCGGTGAGGATGGCCCAGAAGGCCATGATCAGGATCAGGGCCAGGATGGTCGCCCCGGGCATCATGATGGCCAGGACGCCCGCCACCAGCCCCGCCACCCCTTCCAGGATGAAGTGCCCCCAGCGTTGGTGCTTGGCGATGGCCCGCACCCCGGCGATCAGGGCGAAGGTGCCGTCCACCAGCAGGTAGGCCGCCAGCAGCAGGGCGAGGCTGACCAGGGTCGGCCCGGGCAGCAGCAGGGCGATGACCCCGAACAGCAGGGCCATCAGCCCCCGCAGCAGGAAGGCCCACCAGTTCCGGGCCAGGGACATGATCCGCCCGTTCGAGGTGCCGAAGCCGGGCGTGGCCGACGGTTCCACGGTGACGGCGGCCGCGGGGGATGGGGCATGGGGTCCCGCGGCGGCAGGTCGGACATGGGGTTGGCTCCGGCTGGGGTGGGCTCCCTGCCGGAACAGCCGCCGGGGCATCGGGGTTGCGCGCGCCCATGCGGCATGGGGCCCCGGTGCCCCTCCCGGAACTTGCGAATTCGAAAGTCACGTTTCGTCACCGCCCCAACCCATGGGGCAGGCGCCCGGCCCGGGCGGTCCCGGGCCGGGTGGGGCTCCGCCGGTCAGAGCACCGTCAGCATGCTGGCCACCAACGGGTGGCGGACGATGTCCGTCTCCGCCAGCCGGACGACGGAGATGCCCTCCACCACCTCCAGCCGGCGGGCGATGTCGGCCAGGCCCGACAGGCCTTCCAGCAGGTCCGACTGGTCGGGGTCGCCGGTCAGGACCATGGTGGAGTGCCAGCCCAGGCGGGTCAGCAGCATCTTGATCTGGGCATAGGTGCAGTTCTGCGCCTCGTCGATCACCACGAAGGCGTTGTTCAGGGTGCGCCCGCGCATGAAGCCCACCGGCGCGATCTCGATCGTGCCCTCGGCCATCAGGGTACGCAGGCGCTTGGCCCCCAGCCGGTCCCCCAGCGCGTCATAGAGTGGGCGCAGGAACGGGGCCATCTTCTCGTTCATGTCGCCGGGCAGGTAGCCGATGCTCTCCCCCGCCTCGATGGCGGGACGGGACAGGACGATGCGGTCCACGCTGCCCTTTTCCAAAGCCTCCACGGCGGCGGAGATGGCGAGGTAGGTCTTGCCGGTGCCGGCCGGCCCCAGGGCAAGGGTCAGGTTGTGGGAGATGATGGCCTGCATCAGGGCCGCCTGGCCGGTGGAGAGGGGCTTGACCGTGCGCACGTAGCTCTGGTCCCGACGCTCCTCCCCCTCATGGCCCAACGGGTCCCAGCCGGATGCGCGGCGGGGGAACAGCGGGTGGACCTTGGGGTCGGAAGCGGGGGCGGCTTTCGTCTGGCGCTTGGCCATGGGCGTCTCCTCACGGTCTGGTCGGGATGGAGGGGATCGTTTGTCCGGTAGGGGGTCCGGCAGCCCAGGGTGCCCCGCGGGCAACAAAAAACCGCACCCTCGATCGAGGCGTGCGGTGCGGGGCGTCTGGCATGTCCGGGGTGCTGCCGGGTGGCTCGCAGGGTCGAAGCGACCGGCCGCCGAGGGCGGGGGTTGCTGCGCGGTCGGGGGTCAGGGGTGTTGTCAAACCCGTGTCCGTCCTGTCTGGAACCACTGCATTGCACAATACCTGAGAAAACAGCCCCCGTCAGCTTCTGTTGCGTCTGCAACGAAAGATTCACGCTATATCTTGCGTATGTAATCTGACGGGCAGAGGCCCGACACGGCAGGACTGGCAGCCGGCAGACCGCTCGACTATGCTGGGGCCGCAGGAAGCCCCGGCCCCCCAACCCACCGGCCCGCCATGCCCCCATCCGACCCCAGATCCCAGCCCTTTGGCCGTCCCGGCGCCGCCGCGGCCGGCACCGACGCCGAGTCCGGGACCGAGAACCCGGAACTGTCGGAGGAGAAGCGGAAGTCGCTCTATGCCCTGAAGGTCATGTTCGAGCGCGGGCTGTTGCCGAAGGCCGAGTATGAGGCGCGGCGGGCGGCCCTGGAAGGGAAACAGGGTTAGGTCCTGTCCTTTGCTTGCGGACGCCTTGCCGCGGCATGGACAAGGCAAAGGATGCCCCAATAGATATTGTGCGAAGGCCCAAATCTGTCGCAAAATGTGGCGACGAAAGGCTTGACGCAGGGTAAGTTCTGGGCTTGAACGGCGGGCTTGGATGAGCCGTCGCGCCGGACCGGCCGGGACCAGGAACCAGGACCGGGACGACGGGCGCGACAAGGCGCGGGATCAGGGGCAGGATTGTCAGGACGATGAGCACCCAGGTGGCCTATCGGGACGCGCCGTTCCAACTGCGTGGTGCGAACTTCACCATGATGGTGTTGCGCGTCAGCGACCCGCGCAACCCGAACTTCTTCCCCGTCCTGTCCGGCAAGATCGCGCAGGCGCCCAACTTCTTCCGCAACGCCCCCGTCGTCCTGGACCTGGACGACCTGCCGGCGGGCGTGCCTTTCGATTTCGATAACTTCACCGGCCTGCTGCGGAACCTGGGCATGATCGCCATCGGCCTGCAGGGCGGCACGCCGGAGCAGCAGCAGGCCGCGCTGAAGGCCGGCTTGGCCGTGCTGCCCCAGGCCAAGGGCAAGGCGGAGACGTTCGACCCCCTGGCCGGCACGGGCCGCAGCCCCGCCCAGGGCGTGCACAACATCCAGGCACAGCCGGAGCCTCCCGCCCCAGTACCGGCAACCCCCGCCCCGGCCCCACAGCCGGAGGTGATCGTCCAGCGCACCACCATGATCGTGACGGAGCCGGTTCGTTCCGGCCGGCAGCTCTATGCGGCCGGCGGCGACCTGGTGGTGGTGGGCCCGGTGTCCCCGGGCGCGGAGCTGGTGGCCGACGGCAGCATCCACGTCTATGGCGCCCTGCGCGGCCGTGCCCTGGCGGGCGTCAGCGGTGACCAGACGGCCCGCATCTTCTGCCAGAGCCTGGAGGCGGAGCTGGTGTCCATCGCCGGCCTGTACCGGGTGAGCGACGACATGGACAAGGACATCCGGCGCCGCCAGGTCCAGATCTATCTCGACAACGGGTACCTCCACATCGACCCGGTCACCGTGTGACCGCGCCCAACCAAACCTTGTAAACTGTCCACCGACTTCCGACATCGGACGCAAGACTCAGGAGACGCCACTTGGCCAAGATCATCACGATGACCTCCGGCAAGGGCGGCGTTGGCAAGACGACCTCCAGCGCCGCCTTTGGCACCGGCCTTGCCATGCGCGGGTTCAAGACCTGCATCATCGACTTCGACGTGGGCCTGCGGAACCTCGACCTGATCATGGGGTGCGAGCGGCGCGTCGTGTTCGACTTCATCAACGTGGTGAACGGCGAGGCCCGGCTGAACCAGGCCCTGATCAAGGACAAGCGCGTCGAGAACCTGTTCATCCTCCCCACCTCGCAGACCCGGGACAAGGACGCCCTGACCAAGGAGGGCGTGGAGAAGGTCCTGGACGAGTTGAAGAAGGAATTCGACTACATCCTCTGCGACAGCCCGGCGGGGATCGAGAAGGGCGCCCTGATGGCGCTGTACTTCGCCGACCACGCGATCATCGTGACCAACCCGGAGGTCTCCTCCGTCCGCGACAGCGACCGCATCCTGGGCGTGATCCAGGCCAAGTCGCGCCGGGCCGAACTGGGGTTGGAACCGGTGCAGGAGCATCTGCTGTTGACCCGCTACGACCTGGACCGGGTCGAGAAGGGCGAGATGCTGAAGGTGGACGACGTGTTGGAGATCCTGGCCATCCCGCTGCTGGGCATCATCCCGGAGAGCCCGGCCGTGCTGAAGGCCAGCAACGTGGGCATGCCGGTGGTGCTGGACGACAAGTCCACCGCGGGCATGGCCTATTCCGACGCGGTTGCCCGCTTCCTGGGCGAGAAGGTGGAGCACCGCTTCCTGAAGCCCGAGAAGAAGGGTTTCTTCGACCGGCTGCTGCGGAGGACCGCATGAACCTGTTGGATTTCTTCCGGCGATCCAAGGAGCCGACCGTCGCCTCACAGGCCAAGGAGCGCCTGCAGATCGTGCTGGCGCACGAGCGGAGCGACCGCAACAGCCCGGACTTCCTGCCGGCCCTGCAGAAGGAACTGCTGGCCGTGATCAAGAAGTACGTGCCCATCGATGATGAGAAAGTGCTGGTCAAGCTGGAGCGGGAAAGCGGCTGCTCCATGCTGGAGGTCAACGTGGAGCTGCCCACCCCCGCCAAAGGGGCGAGCAAGCCGGTGGCCGCGGCGAGCTGACCCCGCTTCACCCGATCCTGACAGCCAGGCCGACAGCCCATGACGGGCTGACGCCTTCCTGCGCCCGCGCCCCACGCCCGAGGGCGCAAATTGCCGCGATGATCCCGGTCCGGCCCGGGGTCCTTCCCCACCCCCTGCAAGTACCCGCAGGCATCAGGTGGTGTCCCGGGCGACCGATCCCGGTCAGGTGGGCTTCTTCACCCCGAATACATGCTCCGGCCCGGGGAAGCGGCGGGCGCGGACGTCGTCGGTGTAGGCCTTGGCGGCCTCCGCGACCAAGGGGCCGATGTCGGCGTAGCGCTTGACGAACTTGGGCGTGAAGCCGCCGAACAGGCCCAGCATGTCGTCGCTGACCAGCACCTGCCCGTCGCAGGCGGCGGACGCGCCGATGCCGATGGTCACGGCCCCCACCTGCTCCGTCACCAGCCGGCCCAGGGGCTCCACCACCCCCTCCACCACGATGGCGAAGGCGCCGGCTTCCGATATCGCCCGGGCGTCGCCCAGGATCTTCTGCTGCTCCGCCTCCGACCGGCCGCGGGCCTTGTAGCCGCCCAGCGCGTTCACGGCCTGCGGCGTCAGCCCCACATGGCCGACCACGGGGATGCCGCGGCGGACCAGGAAGTCCACCGTGTCCGCCATCTCTTCCCCGCCTTCCAGCTTCACGGCTTGGCAGCCCGTCTCTGCCAGGATGCGGGCGGCGTTGCGGAAGGCCTGCTGCGGGCTTTCCTGGTAGCTGGCCCAGGGCATGTCCACCACGACGCAGGCGTGGGAGGAGCCGCGCACCACCGCGGCGCCATGGGCGATCATCATGTCCACGGTCACCGGCAGGGTGCTGTCCATGCCGTACAGCACCATGCCCAGGCTGTCGCCCACCAGCAGGCAGTCCACATGCGGGTCCAGCAGGCGGGCCACCGACACGGTATAGGCCGTGAGCATGGAGACCGGCTCCTTGCCCTTGCGGGCGGCGATCTCCGGCACGCTGACGCGCTTCACCTGACCCGTGGCGCTCATGGTCCCATCCCCTGGCCTTGCTGCGGTGCGGCACCGCTCGTTACGGCTTGCCTACACCAAAGCGTGGGTCGCGACAATGTGTGGCCTGGGTCGAGGTTGACCGGCGGCCCCATCCAGGCTAGTGCCGGGGGCATGAGCGACGAAGCCCCCTCCCCCGCCGGCACGCCCGGCGCCGCCGTGATCGAGGCCCTGTTCCCCACCCGCCTGTACCGGGCGGATTTGGGCGGCGGGGATGGGTTGAACGAGGAGCTGCTGGCCTGCTGCCTGTCGGCGGCGGCGGACGATGTGGCGGGGCAGCGCTGGTCGGCGAAGCACGGCTACCCCGGCTATACGTCCTACGCCTCGCTGGACGACCTGCCCTGGCGGTACCCGGCGGTGAAGCAGCTGAAGAAGCTGCTGGACAAACATGCCGCGGCCTTCGCCAAGGCCCTGCACTGGGACCTTGGCGGCGGCAAGCTGGAGATCAACGCGCTGTGGATCAACGTGCTGGAGCCGGGCGGCTTCCACAGCGGCCACATCCACCCCAACAGCGTGCTGTCCGGCACATATTACGTCTCCGTGCCGAAGGGGGCCGGCGCCATCCGGTTCGAGGACCCGCGCCTGCCCCTGATGATGGCCACCCCGCCCCGCAAGCCCAAGGCCCCGCGGGATTTCCAGTCCCACCTGTCCGCCGCGCCCAGCCCCGGCACCCTGTTGCTGTGGGAAAGCTGGCTGCGGCATGAGGTGCCGCTGAACCAGGCGGAGGAGGAACGGGTGTCGATCAGCTTCAACTACGCTTGGCGATAGGCCCGTAGGTCGGATTAGGGGCTGCAAAGCCCCGTAATCCGACGGCTCACGGCATATGGGGCCGTCGGATTACGCCGCGGGCGCGGCTAATCCGACCTACGAAAGCCAACTCAATACGTCCGCACGCCCGTGGTGGTGCTGGTGTTCACCGCGGTGTCGGCCGGGATCTTGGCGACGAAGCCGAAATAGGCGGCGGACAGGGCGATCAGCCCATGCAGCCAGACGTCGTTGCCATAGATGGGAACCAGGCCGAAGGTGGTGTTCAGGGCCGGGATCAGGCCCATGACCGCCAGCACGGCATAGATCACCGCCACGCTGCGGGAATAGGCGCGGGAGGAACCCCAGCCGCGGCTGGCGGCCAAGCCCCACAGGCCGAACAGCAGGTGCACCACGTTGTGCAGGATGTTCACCGGGAACAGGCCCAGCAAATGGCCGTGGCCGGCGCTGATGGCCAGCGGCGGGTCACCGGCCGGCGCTTCCAGGAAGCTGGGGACGAAGCCCAGGATGCCGACAAGGGTGAAGACGATACCCATGATCAGGGCATAGGTCCGCATGGGAAGGTACTCCGCAGTTACGAGTTCACTGTCCTACCCAACCGCCCATCCCCACCGGCGTTCCGGTCGTTTGGTGTTCGGCAGGCCACATGTGCCTTTGCGGTGACGGTCAGGGCGTGTTTCCGGCGACCTGGAACACGCCCCGACGGCGACCGCCGCCGCGCGCCCCCATGGGCGCCGGAGGCGGCGCCGGCGATTGAGGAGAATGTCTCAAGCATCCGCCACGGTGTCGTCGTCGCCGGGCCGGGGGCGGCGTTCCTTGTCGGCGGGCGACTGGTTCTGGTTCAGGGCGTTGCCCAGCTTGCCGTCCTCCAGGTGGCCGGACCGGGCCGCCTTGCCGGGTCCGCCGGAGTCATGCTTGTCCTGCTGCGTGTCCTTAGTGCCCTTGGTCATGAGACCCTCCTTGTTCCCTCAGGCGCCGGGCGGGCGCATCCGCGCCCTTGGCTTGCGCGGGCACGGGCCCGCGGGCCGGCGGTCGCCGGCCTTGCCGACGGCGGGTGCCGCCGGCCATGGCGCCAGGACCAGACCAACAAAAAGGCCGCCGCGGGCGTTCCGCGGCGGCCTCCGTCAGACGGCGAGTTCCGATGTACCTGGGGACCTTCAGTTGGCGAGCCGCACCTCGCCCTTGGCGCGCTTGGACGCCATGGGCAGGATGGGGTTGGCCGATGCCTCGGCCGTGCCGCGCACCCGGCGGGCGACCTTCTTGTAGGCCCCGCTCTCGATCTGGCGGATGCGCTCCTTGCTGACCCCGTACTGCTGGGCCAGGGTCTCCAGGGTGACCGGCTGGTCGGTCAGGTTGCGGGACACGAAGATGTGGCGCTCACGGTCGCCCAGGACCTTGAGGGCATCCACCATCAGGGCCTTGCGGGCGTCCAGCTCCGACCGCTCGGCCAACCGGTACTCCACGCTCTCGCTGTCGTCGGCCAGCAGGTCCATGGCCTCGCTGTCGCCCTCCTCGCCCATGGGCGTGTTGAGCGAGCTGACCGGCGTGGCGAAGCGGTGCTCCATCTCCCGCACCTCCTCCACGCTGGCGTTCAGCGTGGTGGCCACGGTGCGGGCCTCCTCGTCCGTCATCATGCGGTCCTGGATGCCCAGGCGCCGCTGGGTCTGGCGCAGGTTGAAGAACAGCCGCTTCAGCGCGGCGGTGTTGCCGCCCTTGATCATGGACCAGTTGTGCAGCACGTAGGACTGCACCTCCGCCCGGATCCACCACAGGGCATAGGTGGCCAGCCGGAAACCGCGGGTCGGGTCGAACCGCTGCACCGCCTTGACCAGACCGATGTTGGCCTCGCTGATCAGGTCGGCGACGGGCAGGCCCGAACGGGCATACTTGCTTGCGATCTTCACGGCCAGGCGCATGTGGCTCTTGACCAGCATGTCGAAGGCACGCCGGTCCTGACGCTCCAGCCACGCCTCCGCCAACTGCTGCTCCTCCTCGGGCCGCAGCATGGGGAAGTGGTTCGCCTGGGCAGTGAAGGTCCGCAGGATATCGATACTGTCGGAATACGCCGTCATGCTGATGTCTCCTTGAGACGCGGCGCGACGCGAAGGCCCGGCCCGCGCATCGGCGCCGGGCGCATCAAGGGATTGCCGCTCTTTCTTGGAACGGTTCTAAGATAAGGTCGCGCATGCCCCGGCGCAAGACCCAGCGCCGCAGTGGGACATTAATTTTTTGCCATGCCCCGTTCCAACACCCAGGGAGGCTCCCCATCTCATGGCGTTCAGGGCGGAACGGGACGGTTTGTCGCAGGAAAGGTTTGCCGCGGCACCTTTTCCGGCGGGACGCGACCCCGACGAAGGGGCCGCCCCCCTGCCCCGGGCACGCTGGGCCCGGGGCGATAGCGGTTGTCAGACGCATTTCAGGGCGTACAGGCCCTTGTTCAGATAGTCGTTCAGGCTGACCTTCTCAGTCAGGTAGTCCACGTCGCTGCTGGCGGGCACCTGGGCGGCCTGGTCCATGGCCTGGTCCCATTCCCCGGCCGCGAAGTCGCCGCGGCCCACCAGCATGGCGGCCTTCAACTCCTGCCGCTGCTCCTCTGACAGCCCGCCGATGGCGTCGCGCAGGGCCCCGATCTCCGGCCGACCCACCTGGTCCAGGATGGACAGGGTGTCCAGGTCGGTGGGGTTGCGGCTGCCCCGCTCCAGCGTCTGCTCGCCCAAGTCGATGTCGTTCAGGCCGCCGATCACCTTGCGGTGGGCCTCGGCGGCGGTCCGGGCCAGTTCGGCGATGCGCCGGACCTGGTCGACGTCCAGGCTGCTGAAGGCCATGTCGTCTCTCTCCCATGGTTGAACCGTGGGGGGACAACAGGGCCTGTCGGCGCGAGTCACGTTTCCGTCATAAGGGATTCTTTTAGCGCCCTCAGGCGTTGCCGCCGGGGATAGCCTTCAGCGCGTCCAGCACGATGCCCTCGGTCAGGACCTGGGGCAGCACCCGCGGCTCCTTCTCCCCCGGCACATAGACGAGATACAGCGGCACGCCGCTGCGGCCGAAGCGCTCCAGAACCTTGGCGATGGTGGCGTCGCGGTTGGTCCAGTCGCCCTTCAGGTAGGTGACCCCCTTCTCTGCCATGGCCTGCTTGACCGCGGCACCGGACAGGGAGGTGCGCTCGTTCACCAGGCAGGTGATGCACCAGGCCGCGGTGAAGTTGACGAAGACCGGCTTGCCCTGGCCGGTCAGCTCCGCCAGCCGCGCTTCGCTGAACGCCTCGAATCCCTCGCCGGCGGCAACGGGCGCGCCGGTGGAAGGCAGGGCCGCCTGGGCCGGGGCCGGGCCGCCGGGCAGGCGCACCAGGGCGATGGCGGCTACCAGGGTCGCCAGGGCCACGGCCCCGCCGCCCACCCGCCAACCGCCGGGGGAGTGGCGGGTGACGCCATAGAGCCAGGCGCCGAAGGCCACCAGCACCATGCCGGCCAGCACCCCGGCCACGGCGGTGGGCCCAGCCTGGATGGACAGCACCCAGACCAACCAGGCGGCGGAGGCGTAGAGCGGGAAGGCAAGGGCCTGCTTCACCCGCTCCATCCACAGTCCCGGCCGCGGCAGGCGCCGCAGCAGGGCCGGGCTGAGGGTCAGCAGCAGGAAGGGCAGCGCCATGCCGAGGCCCAGCGCCAGGAACACGGCCAGGGCCTGGTACCAGGGCTGCAGCAGGGCATAGCCGATGGCCGCGCCCATGAAGGGCGCCGTGCAGGGCGTGGCCACCACGGTGGCCAGCACGCCGGTGAAGAAGCTGCCCGCATAGCCCTCGCGCCCCGCCAGCCCCTGCCCCACGCCCATGACGCTGCCGCCCAGGGTGAAGACGCCGGACAGGGACAGGCCCAGCAGGAACATGACATAGGCCAGGATGCCCACCACCAGCGGGTCCTGGAGCTGGAAGCCCCAGCCGATCTGCGCCCCGCCCGCCTTCAGCGCCAGCAGGGCCCCGGCGACGGCGGCGAAGCTGGCCAGCACGCCGGCCGTGTAGACGAACCCGTGGGCCTTGGCATGCTCCGGCCCGTGCCGCACCAGGGCCAGGGCCTTCATGGACAGGACCGGGAAGACGCAGGGCATCAGGTTCAAGATCACGCCGCCCAGCAACGCGAACAGCAGGGCGAGGCCGAAGCCCAGGCCCGCCGTCTCGGCCGCCGCCGCGGTCTGCCCGCCCAGGGTCGCGGCGGTGCCGCCCGTGGTGCCGGCCGCGGCGGCAGGGGCACTGCCCGTCAGCTCGGCGGCGATCTCCAGCGCCTGCCGGCTGGGGGTGCCACCGCCCAAATTCTCCTCCACCACCAGCACGCCCTTCACCGGCCCGGCCGGGAGGTCTCCCCCGGGCGGGAAGGACAGGCGCAGGCCGTCGGCGCCCACTTTCAATGCCTGTTCCGCGTTGGCGGGGGTGACGGTCCAGGCCTCCGGGAAGAAGAAAGCCTTGGTCAGGCGGCCATCGTCGGCCTGCGGCAGCGCGATGGCCAGCTCATGCCGGTCCTTGCCGGCCAGGAAGGTGGCGGGGACCGGACTGGGCACGGGCAGGCTGGCCCGGGCCGCGCCGAACATGACTTTGGCGGCGTCGGTCGGCGGGGAAGCCTCAGCCGCCACGGCCAGCGGCAGGGTCAGGCTGGCGGATTCGGGGATGCAGATGTCCTCGCACACCAGCCAGTCCACGTCGGCCTTCAGGGTCACCGAGTCGCCGGGTTTGGCGTCGGCGGGGACCGTCAGCGGCACCAGCAGGTGCACCTCGTCCTTGTAGCCGAAGTTCACCAAAGGCCCGATGGGGAAGCGTTCCGGCGCCGGCCAGACGATGGCACCGGCGCTCCAGCCCTGGGGCAGGGTCCACTTGATTTCTGTCGGGATGCCGCTGTCGCCGGGGTTCTTCCAATAGGTGTGCCAGCCCGGGCGGATGCGCTGGGTCACCGCCATCCACAGGGTCTGCCCCGGCACGGCGGCGGGCAGCTCGGCCGAGAGCTGGGCCTCCACATTCTCCGTCCTCACCGGGTTGGCGGCGGCCGGCAGCGCGGCGAACAGCGACAGGGCGAGGGCGGCGATGGCCTGTTTCAGCATGGGGCGACCCGGTTTGGCGACCGACAGGACGATTCCTTGCAAGATGTAGGCGCCTTTGGCCCCGCGCACCACCCTGCCCTTCGCTTGTTTACGCACGTGATTGCGTGCGCCCCCAGGCGCCGGCCTCCAGCGACCTGGGGTAGAACCCCAAGCCGCTGGGCATGTCCCCGCATGCCCGCAGTTGATGCCAGGCCCGCGGGCGGCTACGGTCGCAAACCCTGGCTCAAGACCCGATATCGTTTCAAACGGGGCCGACGCCCCCAAGCTGTAGCCCCCTCCCCCGGGCCACGCCCGGTGCAACAAGGACAGTTCCAATGGCCACCCACCGTTCCAAGGTCCTGATCATCGGCGCCGGCCCGGCCGGCTACACGGCGGCCATCTATGCCGCCCGCGCCAATTTGGCGCCGACGCTGGTCCAGGGCCTGCAGCCGGGCGGGCAGCTCACCATCACCAAGGACGTGGAGAACTACCCGGGTTTCGCCGACCCCATCGAGGGGCCGCACCTGATGGAGCAGATGCGCCAGCAGGCGGAGCGCTACGGCACGAAGATGGAGTTCGACGTCATCACCGACGTGGACTTCACCCAGCGCCCCTTCGTCTGCAAGGCCGACAGCGGGGACGAGTATGTGGCCGACGCCGTGATCATCGCCACCGGCGCCCAGGCCCGCTGGCTGGGCATCGAGGGGGAGCAGCATTACCAGGGCGCCGGTGTCAGCGCCTGCGCCACCTGTGACGGCTTCTTTTTCCGTGGCAAGCCGGTGGCCGTGGTCGGCGGCGGCAACACGGCGCTGGAGGAGGCGCTGTACCTGACCCACCATGCCAGCAAGGTGACCGTCATCCACCGCCGCGACAGTTTCCGCGGGGAGAAGATCCTGCAAGAGCGCGTGGCCGCCAACGAGAAGATCGAGGTGGTCTGGGACAGCGTGGTGGAGGAGATCCTGGGCGAGGGCGGCAGCAGCTTCACCGACCCCAAGCGCGTCACCGGCGTGCGCGTGCGCAACGTGAAGACCGAGGCCACGACGGACATCCCGCTGGAAGGCGTCTTCGTCGCCATCGGCCACGACCCGGCCACCAAGGTCTTCAAGGGCAAGGTGGAAATGGACGACGAGGGCTACATCGTCACCGCCCCCGACAGCACCAGGACCAACATCCCCGGCGTGTTCGCCGCCGGCGACGTGAAGGACAAGATCTTCCGCCAGGCGGTCACCGCCGCCGGCATGGGCTGCATGGCGGCCCTGGAGGCGGAGAAGTGGCTGGCCATGCACCAGGCCCCCCTGACGGAGGCGGTGCAGGAGGCCTTGCGCCCGGACATGATCCAGGCGTGGGATTGAGCCGGGCGGGAAGGAAATTGCGCCATGGTGGCAAGCTTCCTTCCCCACCCTCACGACAGGTAGCGATGGCAACGAAAGGGACTGACAAGCCCTAGCATCGCAGCGCGCAAGGGTATATCATCCATGCGCCGGACGCATCCGTGGCCGGCCAAGACAGGGCGGCCGGGGTATCCCTCCCGGCCGCGTTTCGTAGGGACGGGTCATGGACTGGGACAAGCTTCGCGTCTTCCACGCCGTGGCGGAGGCTGGCAGCTTCACGCATGCGGGTGAGACACTGAACCTCAGCCAATCGGCGGTGAGCCGGCAGATCAGCGCGCTGGAGGAAAGCCTCCACGTGCCGCTGTTCCACCGCCACGCGCGCGGGCTGATCCTGACGGAGCAGGGCGAGCTGCTGTACCGCACCGCGCGGGAGGTGTTCGCCAAGCTGTCCATGACCGAGGCGATGCTGTCCGAATCGAAGGAGCATCCCAAGGGCCCGTTGAAGGTCACCACGACGATCGCCTTCGGCAGCACTTGGCTGACGCCGCGGGTGAAGGAGTTCCTGGGCTTGTTCCCGGACGTGCAGCTGACCCTGCTGCTGGACGACAATGAGCTGGACCTCTCCATGCGGGAGGCGGACATCGCCATCCGCATGTCGGCCCCGCGGCAGCCGGACCTGATCCAGCGCCACCTGATGACCGTGCGGGTGCACCTGTACGCCCACAAATCCTATGTGGAAAAGCGCGGCGTGCCCAACAGCATCGCCGAGCTGGACCAGCACGACCTGATCGCCTACCCGAATGAGGCGCGGGCCCCCGTGGCCAACATCAACTGGGCCCTGCATGTGGGCGACCCGCCCGGCGGGGAGCGGCGCACCGCCCTGCGCGTGAACAGCCTGTACGCCATGTTCCGGGCGGTGCAGAGCGGCCTCGGCATCGCCTCCCTGCCCGACTATGTGGTGGATGGCCAGCCGGACATGGTCCGCGTGCTGCCGGACGTCAGCGGCCCGCGCATCGACGCCTACTTCGTCTATGCGGAGGAGCTGCGCCATTCCAAGCGCATCTCCGTGTTCCGCGACTTCCTGGTGAAGAAGGTGGCCGAGACGTTCCCCGCAAGCCATGCGACCGGCGCATAGCTCGCGTCGGGGATCGGCCCTGGTGTCTTGGTCGAGGCTGCTTAATTCTTAGGCCGTCGGCTGCTGCGACGCAGCATCCGGCGTTTCGCCCCGGGATACCCGCCCGGGGTTGGGTCTCCGGACCCACGTCTCCCAGACGTGAAGCCTCCCTGTTCAACTCGCCGCCGGCCCCTTGGGCTCGGCGGCGTTCTTTTTTGCTGAAGCGTGTTTGCGACCAGCGTAAGCACGCTTCAGCGGCAACTGCCGCTGCGCACAGGCGTGCGTGCGCGAGCCAAGCCGCGGATTCGGCGGAGCCTGCCCCGGACCGCGATCCGGGGGCGCCTGAGGGACACGGACGCTTAGGCGCTTTCCTTTTGTGCCACCTGGCCGAGCACTGACACGGTGGACAAATCGTCCGCGTGGGGGATGACCTCCAGGATCTCGAAGCCCTGTTCCTCGGGGAAGCGGACCAGGGATTTGCGGCGGGCGCGGGCCACGTCGGACGCGAAGAAGAAGACGTAGCGCCCCTCCTCCCACAGCCGGGTCACGGCTGATGGTTCCAGGGCCGGCGCCTGGTCGGGCGGGCGGCGCAGGCGGATGATCCAGCCGGACTCCGACAGGCCGCGGCGTTCGTCCAGCACCAGCACGCGGCGGTCGATGGCTTCCAGCTCCTGCACCCGGTGTTGCAGGCCCGCGATGCGGCCGGTCAGGTCGTCGGATTCCATCTGGTCCTGGCCGGCGGTCAGGCGCTGGTCCAGGCTTTCCTTGGCCAGCATGCGTACCTTCTGGCTGAGGGCGTGCTTGCGCCGCTTCAGCTCCAGGATGGCTTGGCGGGCCTCGCGGATAGTCCGCTGGGCCTTGAGGTAGGAGGGCTTGGCTGAGAGCGCCACCACCACCGCCCCGATCAGGAAGGCCATGTTGCTCACCCCGCGCCCTCCATCGCCGCGCGCACGGGCACCTTCACCGTATCGCCTTCCAGGACCAACGGGTTGCCGGGCTTGCCGTCGGCCGTCAGGGCCTGGGCGAAGACGATCTTGAAGCCGGCCGCCTTGGGGAAGACCCGCTCGAACTCCGCCTTCGCCTCCTCCGGGCCCTTGGCCCAGACATGCACCGGGCAGGGCCGGGCCCAGCTCGAGTCGTAGAAGGGATGGCGTTCACCACGCTTTACCTGGTGCGCGACGGAGCTGTTCAGCACCAGGAACTCATAAGGGCGGTTGGGCTGCACCTCCGCCCCCACCATGCGGACGAAGCGGTGGGGGGCGCCCTCCAGCTCCCGCAAGCGGGCGCGCAGCGTCTTTTCCTGCCGCTGGGAGCCGAACAGCAGGCTGGCCGCGCCCGTGGCGGCGTTCTTGCGGGCCTCCACCCGGGTCTGCAGGCCGTTGGCGATGCGGGAATAGCGGACGATCCGGTCCTTTATCTGCTCCTCCCGGGCGTTGTGGCGGATCATGGCGGCATGGAGGTGCGACGCCACGGCGATCAGGATGTTGGTCCCCATCGCGGCCAGGAAGGTGAACAGGCCAAATTGCAGGATCGACAGGACCCCGTTACCCACGGCACCCCCCGTGAGGGCAGAACTCGCTTCGAATACTGTAAAGAAGTCCGGCAAGGCAAAAAAGAGGAAAGTCTTGCCGGGTAGGCAAGGCAATCAAGCCATTGAGGACTGGGCGGGAAGACTAGGGAAAGATCAAGGCCTGGGGTCCGCGGGGCCTGGATCGCCCATACGGGTAGTGGCCGATGCCCGGATGTGGCCGGGTCAGATG
Source organism: Aerophototrophica crusticola (assembly GCF_012913305.1). Lineage (NCBI taxonomy): Bacteria > Pseudomonadati > Pseudomonadota > Alphaproteobacteria > Rhodospirillales > Rhodospirillaceae > Aerophototrophica > Aerophototrophica crusticola. The sequence goes on from NZ_CP051775.1 coordinate 2,694,361, forward strand.
TCCTGCCGCGGGGTGACGCGGAGGATGCAGAGGCCCTGGCCGCCGGTGCCGGCAACGCTGGTGACGTGGCACTCCAGCCGGGCGGGGACCGGAGTCGCGCGCGCCGCGCCGCCGTCGGCGACCGCCGGGAAGGGTGCGAGCGGGTCCGCGGCGCTGATCCTCTGGGCTGACATCGCCGAGTCGCCGGCCGACCCTTGCAGGTCCGCCGGGGCGGACAAGGCCAGGTGGAGCACGCCCGCCAGCAGGGCCGGCAAACCCAGCAACCCCGCGGCACGCCGGGCGGCGCGGGTCAGGGGGGGTGTGGCGGGGGCGGTGGTCTCCATGCCAGGGAATGTAGCGCTGGCGGTGGGGATTTGCACCCACCCCTTTGTTTCAGGGCGGTAACAGGACGCAGGGGGCGATTTCCGCTCGACAGGCCCGGCGGGCGGGGTGTTCGATAGGGGCAGGAGGAATTGGCCCCCCGGGTCGGGACACACCCGGCGGGCTTCCGACCTTTCGGCCAAGGTCCCTTTGGCCAGAGTCGTTGGGCCGGTCGTCCGCATGGGCGCTGCCCCGGGGAGCCTGAGAACCAAGGAACCCGGAGGCGCAGAATGATGAACGGCACGAGGTCGGGGCCGCGCGTAGCGGCCCTTGTCGGACCCTATCTCAGCGGCAAGACCACGCTGCTGGAAAGCCTGCTGCTGGCCTGCGGCACCCTGCACCGCAAGGGCAGCGTGGATGACGGCTCCTGCGCCGGCGACGCCAGCCCCGAGGCCCGCGCCCGCCACATGAGCACGGAGCCCAACTTCGCCGCCGCCGAATATCTGGGCGAGCGCTGGACCTTCATCGACTGCCCCGGCTCGGTGGAGTTGCAGGCGGAGGCGCAACGCGCCCTGTCCGTGGCCGACGTGGCGGTGGTGGTGTGCGAGCCGGCGCCCGACAAGGCCGCCATGCTGGCGCCGCTGTTCCGCTTCCTGGACGAGCTGTCCATCCCCCACATGGTCTTCATCAACAAGATGGACCAGCTGACCGGCACCGAGCTGCGGGTGCGGGACGTGATGCAGGCCCTGCAGGCCGCGTCCCAGCGCCCCCTGGTGCTGCGCCAGGTGCCAATCCGCGAGGGGCAGGCGGTCACGGGCTATGTGGACCTGGTGAGCGAGCGGGCCTATCGCTGGCGGCCGGGCAAGGCGTCCGACCTGGTGGCCCTGCCGGACACCGTGCGGGAGCGGGAGCAGGACGCCCGGCAGCAGATGCTGGAGGCCCTGGCCGACTTCGACGACACGCTGCTGGAGCAGTTGCTGGAGGACGTGGCGCCGGGGCGGGAGGAAGTGTACCGCCAGTTGAGCCGCGACCTGGCCGGCGACCTGATCGTGCCCGTCTTCATGGGCTGCGCCGACCGGGACCATGGCGTCCGCCGGCTGCTGAAGGCCCTGCGGCATGAGACGCCGGAAGTGACCCACGCCGCCGCCCGGCTGGAGATCCCGGAGGCGGTGGGCGGGCCGCTGGTCCAGGTGTTCAAGACCGTCCACGCCGCCCACACCGGCAAGCTGTCCCTGTGTCGCGTCTGGCGGGGCGGCGTGTCCGACGGCATGACCATCGCCGGGGAGCGGGTGGGCGGCCTGTACGAGTTCGTGGGCAGCACGCCCGTGAAGCGCGGCGCCGCGGAGGCCGGGGACATCGTCGCCCTGGGGCGGCTGGAGAAGCCCCGGGCCGGGGAACTGCTGGGCCCCGCCCAGGCGCTGGGCACCGCCCCCGCCTGGCCCGCCCCGCCGGCCCCCGTCCATGCCCTGGTGGTGGAGGCGGAGCAGAAGACCGACGAGGTGAAGCTGACCGCCGTCCTGTCCAAGCTGGTGGACGAGGACCCCAGCCTGTCCTTCGGCCAGGGGATCGAGCCTTGGGCCGACGCGGGCGAGATGGTGCTGTGCGGCCAGGGGCCGGTGCACTTGGCCTTGGCGCTGGACCGGCTGAAGCACCGCTTCGGCGTGGCCATCCGGTCGCGGGCGCCGCGGGTGCCATACCGGGAGACCATCCGCAAGGGCACCGCCCAGCATGCCCGCTTCAAGCGCCAGACCGGCGGCCATGGCCAGTTCGCCGACGTGCATGTGGAGGTCCGGCCCCTGCCCCGGGGCGAGGGCTTCCGCTTCGAGGACCGGATCGTCGGCGGCGTGGTGCCCAAGACCTACATCCCCGCGGTGGAGGCAGGCGCCAAGGAGGCCCTGGCCCACGGGCCGCTGGGCTTCCCCGTGGTGGACGTGGCCATGGCCCTGACCAACGGCCAGTACCATGCCGTGGACAGCAGCGAGCAGGCCTTCCGCACCGCGGGCCGCATGGCCATGGCGGAGGCCCTGCCCCGCTGCGAGCCTGTGCTGCTGGAGCCCATCCTGCTGGTCAGCCTGGTGGCCCCGTCCGACTATACCAGCCGGGTCCAGCGGCTGGTCAGCGGCCGGCGCGGGCAGATCCTGGGCTATGACGGCCGCCCCGGCTGGGCCGGGTGGGACGAGGTCAAGGCCTATATCCCGCAGTCCGACATGGCCGACCTGATCGTGGAGCTGCGGTCCCTGACCCTGGGGCTGGGCAGCTTCACCGCCAGCTTCGACCACCTGTCCGAGCTGGTGGGCAAGCAGGCCGAGCGGGTGGTGGAGGGGCGCGCCGCGCTTGTGGCGGCGCAGTAGGCCCGAGGGCACAAAAGCCCGTCGAGACTGTTCCAGGACAGGGGCGCCCGCAGGAGAAGCGGGCGCCCCACCCCTTTCCATTGCCAAGACGGGACCCTGCCCATGGACACGCGCATGCCCAACCCGACCACGGACACCGAGCGGACCCCGGCGTCGCACGAGGCGCTGCCGGTGCGGACCGGCATCGCCGACGAGCACCGCCAGAAGCTGGCCGAGGGGCTGGCGGTGGTGCTGGCCAACACCTACACGCTGCTGGGCAAGACCCACGGCTTCCATTGGAACGTCACCGGTGCCCGCTTCCACAGCCTGCATGAGATGTTCCAGGACCAGTACGAGGACCTGACCGAGGCGGTGGACGAGCTGGCGGAGCGCATCCGCGCCCTGGGCCATTTCGCCCCCGGCAGCCTGTCCCAGTTCCTGAAGCTGACCGAGATTGAGGACGAGCACGGGGTGCCGGACGAGCAAGAGATGCTGGCCCAGCTGGTGCGCGACAACGAGGTGGTGAACCGGTCCTGCAAGCGGGTGGTGGAGATCACCGGCGATGCCAACGACACGGTCACCGAGGACCTGATGAACAAGCGCATGGGCTACCATGAGAAGGCGGCCTGGATGCTGCGCGCCAGCATCGCCCAGTGACCGGCCTTGGCCCCCGGTGCCTTGCGCCGGGGGCCGCCTTGGCCGTTTGACAAAGTTGACCTTAACTTGACTAACGTTACCTAAAGGTGACGCTTAACTTTACCATGGTTAAGTTATATGTGACTGAAATCATTCAGATTTGTGGCTTAAGGTGACTAACTTTACCGGGTTGAGGTTTGTGTCAACTTAAGGGGTGGTTGCGTCAGGGGTGCTGACCTGTTGACAGGCTTGGCGGAAGGATTGGGACACGGATGAACGGGATGGATGCCGGATTGTCCCGGATGTGTTGAGGGATGCATGGTTCCAAGAGCCGGCGCCGGGGTGGGCGCGGGTGGAAAGGTGGCATGGGATAGGATTTTTTTCCAGGGGCGGTCCCTGTTCCCTCTCTCTGGGGAGAGGGTGGCGCGGTAGCGCCGGGTGAGGGAGGTGGGCGTAGGGAGAGACCTCAGGCCCACTTCATCCGAGACGATCCGGTAATCATCCCGTTCATCCGTGTCCAAGTCCTTCCGCCGGCCGTCCGCGAAACCATATCGACTCTCTCTACGCCCACCTCCCTCACCCGTCCCGGCCTGTCGGCCGGGCCACCCTCTCCCCAGGGAGAGGGAACGGGTGCTTGAAGGTATGTTCCTTCTATGTTCTTATCGGGCCGCCCCGCCCCGCTGATAAGAACCTTGTCCTGATGCCCCAGTCCGAGATCCTGTTGAACGGCGTGAGCTTGGTGGCCGACCTGTCCGGGGTGCTGTGGTGGCCGGCGCGGCGGTGGCTGGTGGTGGCGGACCTGCACCTGGAGAAAGGGTCGGCCTTCGCCCGCAAGGGCCAGTTCCTGCCGCCCTATGACACGGCGATGACGCTGGAGCGGCTTGAGGCCGCCTGTGCCCGGCTGGGGCCGGCGCGGGTCATCTGCCTGGGCGACAGCTTCCACGACCGCACGGCGGCGGAGCGGGTGGGCGAGGCGGAGGGCCGGCGCATCGCCGCCCTGGCCGCGGCCCATGACTGGGTCTGGATCGCCGGCAACCACGACCCCGCCCCGCCAGAGGGCTGGGGCGGCACCGTTCTACCGCAGATGGACGAGGGCGGGCTGCTGTTCCGGCATGAGGCGGTGGTGCCCCTGGACCGGCCCGGCGAGGTGTCCGGCCATTACCATCCCAAGGCATCGGTCAGCACGCGCGGGCGCCGCGTCACCGCCCGCTGCTTCGTCAGCGACGGGCGGCGGCTGGCGCTGCCGGCCTTCGGCAGCTTCACCGGCGGGCTGAACGTGCTGGACCCGGCCATCCGCGGCCTGTTCCAGCCGGGCTTCCAGGTCTGGATGCTGGGGCAGGAGAAGCTGCACTGCCTGCCCGCCACCCGGCTGGCGGCGGAGCCCCCTTCCCTGGACCGGTGGGACATGGGCCGGGCCAAACGGGGGTGAGCGCGACCGGGATGCACGGCCCGGCCGTGCAAGGACAAGGGCGCGTTACAAATCGAAACACCCCATGGCTTTCATGTGGAATAGGCCAGGTGTATTATGGCGCCTTGTCGCGGGCCTTGGCGCCCCACCCCAATTGGCACCCGCCTTTAGGCGGGACCCTATCCAAGGTGATCTTGCATGAGCATCCAGCCCGTCGAGCCGCTGCAGCGGGTGCAGCCGAAGACCGCCCCCTTCCCGGGCAGTGTCCAGGCGCCACCCCGGCGGGGCGGGAGTGCCAAGTGGGTCGTGGGCGGCGTGGCGCTGGTGGCCCTGGCGGGTGCCGGCGTCCTGCTGCTGAAGCCGTCCGGCACGCCGGCGCCGCAGGCCGCAGCACCCGCGGTGGCGCAGGCGGGCCTGACCGTCACCGTGGCCCCCGTGCAGGAACGGGAAATCCAGCGCACCCTGCTGGTCACCGGGTCGCTGGCCGCCTGGGACGAGCTGCCCATCGGGAGCCAGGTCAGCGGCCTGGCCATCGTCGAGGTGCTGGCGGATGAGGGTGACGCGGTCAAGGCCGGCCAGTTGCTGGCCCGCTTCGACGACAGCGTGCTGAAGGCCGACCTGGCCCAGAAGGAGGCCAGCCTGCGGGAGGCGGAGGCGGTGGCCGGGGAGGCCGCGGCCAATGTCCGCCGGGCGGAGGAGCTGTCGCGCACCGGGGCGGTGAGCGCGCGGGAACTGGACGCCCGCCGGGCCACCGCGGCCACGGCCCAGGCCCGGGTGGGCGTGGCCCAGGCCAACCGCGACCAGGCCGTGGCCCGCCTGCGCCAGACGGAGGTGCGGGCCCCCACCGACGGCACCGTCACCAGGCGCAACGCCCGGCTGGGCGCCGTCATGGCCGCCGGCGGGACGGAGCTGTTCCGCATGATCCGGGAGGATCGGGTGGAGCTGGTGGCGGAGGTGCCGGAGCTGGACCTGTTCGGTCTGGCGGTGGGCCAGAAGGTGACCCTGGGCGTGGACGGGGCTGAGGGACAGGCTGTGGTGGGCACCGTTCGCCTGATCGCCCCCACCGTGGACCCGAAGACCCGCATGGGCATCATCAAGGTGGATCTGGAGAAGAGCGGCGCCCTGAAGCCCGGCATGTTCGTGACCGGTCGGGTGGAGGTGGGCCGCACCAAGGCCCTGGTCGTGCCTGACGCGGCCGTGGTCTACAAGGACGCCAAGCCGCTGGTGTTCGTCCGGGGCGAGGGCGACACGGTGCAGATGCGCAATGTGGAGACGGGCGGCCGCGACGGGCAGCTCATCGCCATCACCCGCGGCGTGGCCGCCGGGGAGAGCGTGGTGGTGGCCGGGGCCGGCTACCTGAAGGACGGGGACGCGGTGACCGTGGCGGACAAGATGCCGGACGTGCCGGTGAAGCCGCTGCCCGTGCAGAAGTGACCGGTACCCCATCCCAGCGATCCTGAGGCACATCCCATGAGCCGCGGCAACATCTCGGCGGTCGCCATCCGCCACCCGGTCCCGCCCATCGTCCTGTTCATCATCCTGACCTTCGCCGGGATCGTGTCCTTCCTGTCGCTGGACGTGACGGCCAACCCGGACATCGACTTCCCCGTGGTCAACGTATCGGTGTCGCGCCCAGGGGCGGCCCCGTCGGAGCTGGAGACCCAGGTCACCAAGAAGATCGAGGACGCGGTCGCCAACGTCACCGGCATCGACAAGATCTCTTCCAGCGTCAGCGACGGCAGCACGACGACGACGGTGGAGTTCAAGATCGGCTATGACACCGACCGCGCCGTGAACGACGTGCGCGACGCGGTCAGCCGCATCCGGTCCGACCTGCCGCAGGACATCTATGAGCCGCAGGTGCGGCGCCTGGACGTGACCGGCGACGCCATCCTGTACTATTCCGTCGCGTCGGAGACGCGGACGGTGGAGCAGCTGTCCTGGCTGGTGGACAACGAGATCACCCGCGCCATCCAGCGCGTGCCGGGGGTGGGTGAGATCGAGCGGCGGGGTGGGTTGTCCCGCGAGATCCGCGTCAACCTGGACCCGAACCGGCTGATGGCCTTCGGCGTCACCGCGGACGAGGTGAACACCCAGCTGCGCGTGCTGAACGTGGACCTGCCGGGCGGCCGCGGCACCATCGGCTCCACCGAGCAGTCCATCCGCACCCTGGGTGCGGCCCGCACCGTGGAGGACCTGGCCAACACGGAGATCGCCATCTCCGGCGGGCGCAAGGTTCGGCTGCGGGAGCTGGGCGAGGTGACCGACGGCACCAGCGAGATGCGGTCCGTCGCCCGCCTGGACGGGGAGCCGGCGGTGACCTTCGCCATCAAGCGGTCGCCGGGCTCGTCCGAGCTGACCGTGGCCCAGGGCGTGGCCAAGGTGGTGGAGAAGCTGCGCAAGGACTATCCGGACGTCCGGTTCGAGCTGACCATCGACGTCACCAAATTCACCAAGAACAGCTATGACGCCTCCGTCTCCGCCCTGATCGAGGGGGCGCTGCTGGCCGTGCTGGTGGTCTGGCTGTTCCTGCGGGACTGGCGCGCCACCCTGATCGCCGCGGTAGCCATGCCCCTGTCCATCATCCCCACCTTCCTGGTGATGGAGTGGCTGGGCTTCACCATCAACGGCATCACCCTGCTGGCCCTGGCCCTGGTGGTGGGCATCCTGGTGGACGACGCGATCGTGGAGATCGAGAACATCGTCCGCCACATCCGCATGGGCAAGAGACCCTTCCCCGCGGCGCTGGAGGCGGCGGACGAGATCGGGCTGGCCGTGGTGGCCACCACCATGACCATCGTCGTGGTGTTCGTGCCCGTGTCCTTCATGCCCGGCATCCCCGGCCAGTTCTTCAAGAGCTTCGGCATCACCGTGGCCGTGGCGGTGCTGTTCAGCCTGGCGGTGGCCCGCCTGATCACGCCGCTGATGGCCGCCTACCTGCTGACGCCGGCCCAGCCGCACCACAAGGATGGCGGGCCCTGGACCGACCGCTACATGCGGGTGCTGGACTGGTGCCTGCGGAACCGGTGGAAGTCGGCGCTGATGGCGCTGGGCATCTTCATCGCCTCCGTGGCGCCGGTGCTGTTCATCCCGACCACCTTCGTGCCGGCCCAGGACCAGGGCTTCTCCGTCCTGACCATCGAGCTGCCGCCGGGCGCCACCCTGGCGGACACGGACGCGGCGGCGCAGCGGGCCGCCGGCCTGCTGGCCACCCGGCCGGAGGTGAAGGCGGTGTGGACCAGCGCCGGCCGCGGCGGGCAGGTGCGGTCCGGCCAGATCATCGTCATGCTGAAGGACCGCAAGGAGCGGGCCCTGCACCAGAAGGAGTTCGAGACGGACGTGCAGCCCCTGCTGCGGCAGGTGCCCGGGGCGCGCTTGTTCTTCCAGGCCACCGGCCCCGGCGGCGGCGGGCGCGACATCTCCATCGCGCTCACCAGCAATGACGGCGCCCTGCTGGACAAGCATGCCGAGCAGGTGGCGACGGAGCTGCGCAGCCTGCCCTTCGTCGCCAACGTCACCACCACGGCGGCGTTGCAGCGGCCGGAGATCCTGATCAAGCCGCGCCTGGACCGGGCGGCGGAGCAGGGCGTGTCCGTCCAGGCCATCGGCCAGGTGGCGCGCATCGCCACCCTGGGCGACATCGACAGCAATACCGCCAAGTTCAACATGGGTGACCGGCAGGTGCCTATCCGGGTGCAGCTGGACCCCGGCTACCGCGGCAACCTGGACCTGATCGCCAACCTGCGGGTTCGCACCAACGCCGGCGCCACCGTGCCGCTGAAGTCGGTGGCGGACATCGAGCTGGGCAGCGGCCCGGTGCAGATCAGCCGCTTCGACCGGGCGCGCCGCGTCTCCGTCCAGGCCGACCTGAAGGGCATGGAGTTCGGCGACGCGATGAAGCAGATCAACCAGCTTCCCGCGGTGAAGAACCTGCCGCTGGGCGTGTCCAAGCCCGCCGTGGGCAACGCGGAGCAGATGGCGATCCTGTTCAAGGGCTTCGCCATTGCCCTGGGTACGGCGCTGTTGCTGATCGTGGCCGTGCTGATCCTGCTGTTCCGCAACTTCTTCCAGCCGCCCACCATCCTGATGGCCCTGCCCCTGTCGGTGGGCGGGGCGCTGGGCGGGTTGATGCTGTGCGGGATGAGCATCAGCCTGCCGTCCATGATCGGCATCCTGATGCTGATGGGCATCGTGACCAAGAACTCCATCCTGTTGGTGGAGTACGCCATCGTCTCCATCCGCGACGAGGGGCTGGACCGGCACGCCGCCCTGCTGGACGCGGGCGCCAAGCGCGCCCGGCCCATCATCATGACTACCATCGCCATGATCGCCGGCATGGTGCCCATCGCCGTGGGCTGGGGGGCGGACGTGGAGTTCCGCCAGCCCATGGCCGTGGCCGTGATCGGCGGGCTGGTCACCTCCACCTTGTTGTCCCTGGTGTTCGTGCCGGTGGCCTTCACCTTCATGGACGATTTCCAGAAGTGGCTGGGCCCGAAGCTGGGCCGGATGCTGACCCACCATGACGACATGCACCCCGGCCCGGAAACGCCGCACCTGCGGCCCGTGGGCGGGGATGACTGAGGCGGGGCCAGACAAGAAAGGGCCGGCGGGACACCCCGCCGGCCCTTCGCCCTTGGGGATGGTGATGGCCCGGACCGCGAGGCTGGACCTGCGGGAGTTCAGCCTTGCGGAGGCGCCCCTGTTCCTGGCGCTGAACGCCGACCCGGAGGTGCTGCGCCATACCGGCGACGCGCCCTTTGCCGATGTGGCGGAGGCGGCGGCGCTGATCCGCGGATATGACCGGTACCGGCGGCACGGCTTCGGCCGCTGGTCCTTGTATCGGAGGGCGGAGGGGAACTTTATCGGCTGGTGCGGGCTGAGCCGGGACGACGCCACCGGCGAGGTGGACCTGGGCTTCCGCCTGTTCCGCGCCGCCTGGGGGCAGGGTTACGCCACGGAGGCGGCGCGCGCCTGCCTGGACCTGGCCTTTGGCCGGTTCGGCCTCGCGGAGGTGGTGGCCCGGGCGCGGCCGGGGAACGCGGCCTCCCTCGTCGTGCTGCGAAAGCTGGGCTTCCGGGAGGCCGGGATGATGGAGCGGGAGGGCCAGCCCTGGTGCCGGTTCGTGCTACGACGGGGGGAGGCTATTCCCCCACCCCCTCCTCCCGCGCCCGGCTGGGGTTGATGTCCTCATCCCGTTGGCGGCGCAGGCTGTCCAGGTCCATCTGGTCCATGTCCGCCCGGCCGACGGAGCCGGGTTGTTGGGAGTTGTTCAGCACGCGGCTGGGGGGCGCGGGCTGGTCCGCGCCACCTGCGGCCGGGGTGGCGGGCGTCTCGGGGATGGCGGGCTGGCGGTCGTCGGCGGTGTCGCTGGCCATGGGGCTTCTCCTGCAAGGGGCTTCCCCTGGCAACAGCGGCGGGCGGCGGGCGTGCCGCGGCGATGGGAACCTGTGTTGACGTGGCTCATTCCCCGGGTGCCCCGGCCGGCTATGCTGGGGACAAACCAAGACGGAAGGGAGCCATGGCCCATCGTACGCCCATCACCCTGGTGGACAAGCCGCCCAAGCTGAAAACCATCAACACCAAGGCCCACCGCATGGTGGACCGCGCGGCCTATGAGTCGGAACTGGGCAAGCTGCAGGAGACGGTCCTGCACGTGCAGCAGGCCTATTGGCACACGGGCCGGCGGGCGGTGATCGTGTTCGAGGGCTGGGACGCCGCCGGCAAGGGCGGCGCCATCCGCCGCCTGACGGAGAAGCTGGACCCCCGCGGCGCCCATGTCTGGCCCATCGCCGCCCCCACCAAGTCCGAGCAGGGGCGGCATTACCTCTGGCGCTTCTGGGAGCGGCTGCCGGAGCCCGGCACCTTCTCCATCTTCGACAGGTCCTGGTACGGGCGGGTGCTGGTGGAGCGGGTGGAGGGCTTTGCCACCAAGCCGGAATGGCGCCGCGCCTATGATGAGATCAATGAGTTCGAGCGGCTGCTGACCGACGACGGGGCCCGCATCGTCAAGCTGTTCCTGCACCTCACGCCGGAGGAGCAGTTGAACCGCTTCAAGGAGCGGATGAACAACCCCTACAAGCGCTGGAAGTTGACGGTCGAGGATCTGCGCAACCGGGACCGCCGCCCGGATTATGAGGACGCCATCGACGACATGTTCGCCAAGACCTCCACCACCTACGCCCCCTGGATGGCCATCCCGGCCGACGCCAAGTGGTACGCGCGGGTGGCGGTGCTGCGGTCCGTGGTGAAGGTGCTGGGCGAGGGCGTCGACATCAGCCCGCCGCCCGTGAACCCGGAAGTGCAGCGGGCCGCCGCCGACTTGCTGGGCATTGAGTTGTGAATGGTCGCGGGACAGGTATCTTGTAGCAGTCCTTGGCACCGGCTGCCGAAAACTAGGGCAGGCTACCGGGTGGTCTACCTATCCCAATGAGGCAAACAGCAAAGATTGCGTCGTCCTTGACGGATCGGTAATCCTTTTGCGTAACAAAGGGGTAACCATCCGTCAGGGGGCTTCCACCATGCTTCGGTCGTTGGGTATCGCGCACAAGCTGGGGCTCGCCTCCCTGCTGTTCCTGTTTCCCGTCGGCTTCCTGCTGGTGGCCCTGGTCAACTCCCAGAACGTCGCCATCGATTTCGCCCGCAAGGAGGAGGATGGCGCCGCCTACCTGAAAGGTCTGACCGCCGTGCAGTTCGAGATGGCGCGGGCCGGCGTGGCCGGGGCCGCCCTGGACACGGCCAAGCTGGCGGGCGCGGTTCAGAAGCTGGAAACGGCCCATGGCGAGGGGATGGAAAGCGCCGCCCATGTGGCGACGCTGCTGGACACCCTGAAGAAGGCCGGCGGCAAGGATGACGCCACGGCGCGGGAGGCGCTGCGGGCGCTGGTGTCCAGGGTGGGCGACAAGTCGAACCTGATCCTCGACCCGGACCTGGACAGCTATTACGTGATGGACCTGGTCCTGCTTAAGCTGCCGGACCTGGTGGACCGGGTCACGGCCATGCAGGCCCTGTCCAAAGCCATCTTCGCCGACGGCGCCGTCGACGCGGAGGAGAAGGTCGGGCTGTATGTCAACCTGGGCGGGCTGAAGACGGTGACGGACGGCATCGCCGCCTCCGTCGCGTCGGGCTACAGCGGCAATGCCGACGGCAGCCTGAAGCAGAACCTGGACGCGGCCTACAGGCGCGCCGAGGCCACCGCCGTGGCCTTTACCGCCAAGGCGGAGAAGGCCGCCCTGGCGGAGGCGGACGCGCTGGGCGTGCTGAAGGACACGGAGGCCTTCTATGCCGTGGCGAGCGCCGAGCTGACCCGCCTGCTGGACAAGCGCATCGCCGGGTTCAGGGCGGACCAGCTCCAGACCCTGCTGGTAACCCTGGTGCTGTTCGCCCTGGCGGCCGGCCTGGTGCTGGCCTTCGTCATCCGCGGCGTGCTGGCGCCCCTGGGCGGCCTGACCCGCTCCATGGGCCGGCTGGCGGAGGGCGACCTGTCGGTGCAGGTGGAGCATGAGGGCCGGGCCGACGAGGTGGGCGCCATGGCCCGGGCCATGGGCGTGTTCCGGGCGAACGCCCTGCGCAACCGGGAGCTGGAGGCCCTGCAACAGCGGGAGAACGCCGCCCGCGCTCGCCGGCAGGAGGCTTTGGAGGCCCTGGCCCGCGACTTCCAACTGGCGGTGAGCGGCCAGTTGCGCAGCGTGGCCGCCGCGGCGACGGAGCTGGAGGCCACCGCCGCCGGCCTGTCGCAACAGGCCGACCAGACCACCGAGCGCACCATGGAGGCCATCGAGACGGCCCGCCTTGCCACCCAGAACGCCCAAACCGTGGCCACCGCGGCGGAGGAGCTGACCTCTGCCAGCGCGGAGATCGGCGCACAGGTGGAGAGGACCGCCGGCACCACCCGCCAGGCCGTGGCGGAGGCGGACCGGGCCAAGACCGTGGTGGACGAGCTGGCCGGCGTGGTGGCCGGGGTGAGCCAGGTGGTGGAGTTCATCCATGAGATCGCGGCCCAGACCAACCTGCTGGCCCTGAACGCCACCATCGAGGCGGCCCGGGCCGGCGACGCCGGAAAAGGCTTTGCCGTGGTGGCGGGCGAGGTGAAGAGCCTGGCCATGCAGACCGCCAAGGCCACCGACGACATCCAGTCCAAGGTCAATGCCGTGCGGTCGGCGGCCGGCCATGCCATCGACATCATCGGCCTGATCGCCCGCACCATCGCCGAGGTGGACGGCAACTCCGGCGCCATCGCCTCTGCCGTCACGGAACAGGGCGCCGCCACGGGAGAGATCAGCCGCAACGTGGGCGAGGCCGCCAGCCGGACGGAGGTGGTCACCAGCACCCTGGACCAGGTGCAGGAAAGCGCGGAGTTCACCAAGGTGGCCTCTACCCAGCTCCTGTCGGCCGCGGGTGAGCTGTCACAGCAGTCGGAGCGGCTGCGGGCGGAGGTGGAGGAGTTCCTGACCGCCATGGCCAGGGCCGGCGACCGCCGCCAGTTCGAACGCCATCCCGTGCGGGCCGCGGCGACCCTGACCGTCCGCGGCCGCCGCGGCGCCGCCACGGACTTCCCCATGACCCTGGTCGATCTGGGCATGGGTGGCTGCGCCCTGGAAGGTCCGGCCGACGCCCCGGACGGGGCCGAGGTGACGCTGGAGACCAACGGCCTGCGCGTCGATGGCCGGGTGATCAACCGCGACAAGCACCTGCTGCGGGTCCAGTTCCGCCTGGACGACGCCACCCGGGCCACCGCCGACCGGCTGATGCACAAGCTGGTGCCGGAAGCGGCGTGAGGGGGGTGCCCCGCAGAAGCGCTCAGTCACGGGTATGGCAGCAACCCGCTCTCAACCGGCCCTCCCGCTTCCCCTGCGAAAGCAGGGGAAGCAGGAAAACTGCAAACCGGTGCGAAGCCATTCCACCAAGCCCCGTCCTGCGCTAGGACTCCCGTTCGACCGATTGGGGGGAGCGGGTCTTGGCGTACGGGAAGCTTGAGGTGGTGTGTGGCCCGATGTTCTCGGGCAAGTCGACGGAGATGTTGAAGCACGCCGTCTGGCACATCCATGGCACCGGCTCACGCATCATGCTGCTGAAGCCGGCCTTCGACGTGCGCTATTCCGAGACGAAGGTGGTGAACCATGACGGCATCGGCTTCGACGCCATCCCGGTCACCCGCATGCCGGAGGTCCCGGCGGACGTGACCGCCGTCTTCATCGACGAGGTGCAGTTCTGCTGCGCCCCCCATTACGAGGGCGACCTGGTGGAGGACGTGCGCGGCCTGCTGGCCCGAGGCGTCCAGGTGGCGGTGGCCGGGCTGGACATGGATTGGCAGGGCCGCCCCTTCCCCGTGACCGCCGCCTTGCTGGCCATGGCCGACAAGGTGTTCAAGCTGCGGTCCCGCTGCGCCGTCTGCGGCGTGGACGCCACCAAGACCTTCAAGAAGCAGCGCAACGACCGGCGGGTGGAGCTGGGCCAGGCCGACCTGTACGAGCCCCGCTGCAACGCCCATTGGCATGACCACAGCCAGCGGCCGGGCGTGGAGCTGGCGCTGGAGATCTGAGGGGCCCGTCCCCTCGCCTCCCCGGCTTGGGGAGTTTGACGAAGCGGCCCGGATGGGCTAACCGGGCGTGAGACGCTTTACCCTTCCCAGTGGAACCCTTCCCGTGGATAGCATGGATACCTGCCCCTGCGGCTCCGGCCGCGCCTACGCCCAGTGCTGCGAGCCTTACCTGGCCGGCGCGGCCGTCCCGCCGACACCGGAAGCGCTGATGCGGTCGCGCTATTCGGCCTTCGCGGTCAACAACATCGACTACCTGGAGCAGACCCTGCTGCCGGAGACCCGGGCCGACTTCAACAAGGCCGAGGTGGACCAGTGGTCCAAGGAAGCCACCTGGACCGGCCTGGACGTGCGCGCCACCGAGGGCGGCGGCGAGGACGACACGGAAGGCTGGGTGGAGTTCGTCGCCAAGTTCCGCATGCAGGGCAAGGACCTGGTGCACCATGAGACCAGCCGCTTCCAGAAGGCGGAGGGCCGCTGGTGGTACGTGGACGGCATCATGGGCCAACGCCCCCGCCGGGTGGAGAAGGTGGGCCGCAACGACCCCTGCCCCTGCGGCAGCGGCAAGAAGTACAAGAAGTGCCACGGGGCGTGAGCCCCTTCCTGCAAGGAACCTGAGGTCACCCCGGCCTTGAGCCGGGGCCCTTGGGAAAGCCTCAATGCAGATGGCGCGGCAGCGGGGGCGGAAAGAGCTTGAAACACGAAGGACACGAAGAACACCAAGGGAGTAAACGAAGAAACTTCCTGATAAGTCTCTGTCTGCCCCGCAGGGATTTCGGAGGCGGCTGCGCGACCCGTCAGCGGCCTGATGATTGTTACGTCGTGTCCTTCTTGTCTTCTTGGTGAAATTCTTCAGGCCCGCTGCCGCGCCATCTGCACGTCCGCTTTCCCAAGGGCCCCGGGTCAAGCCCGGGGTGACCTCCAGGGCCTTGCAGTAACGCTGCCTACCCCACCTGTATGCGCTTCAGGAAGCCGTCCACGTCGCCACGCAGGGCCTGGGCCAGTTCGCCCAGTTCCTCGGCGGAGCGCAGCAGGGTGCCGGCGGATTGGCGGGTGTCGGCGGCGGCGGTGCTGACGCCGGCGATGGTGCGGCTGACCTCTTGCGTGCCGCCGGCGGCCTGCTGGACGTTGCGGGTGATCTCATGGGTGGAGGCGCCCTGCTGTTCCACCGCGGCAGCCACGGCGCCGGTCATGCCGCTGATCTCCCCGATGGTGCGGCTGATGCCCTCGATGGCGGTGACGGCACGGGTCGTCTCCGCCTGGATGGACTGGATCTGGGCCTGGATGTCCTCCGTGGCCTTGGCGGTCTGGGTGGCCAGGTTCTTCACCTCCCCCGCCACGACGGCGAAGCCTTTGCCGGCGTCGCCCGCCCGCGCCGCCTCGATCGTCGCGTTCAGGGCCAGCAGGTTGGTCTGGCTGGCGATGTCCTGGATGAGCTGGACCACGGCGCCGATGCGCTGGGCGGCGTCGGCCAGTTCGCGCACGCTGCCGCGGGTGGCCGTGGCCTCTGCCACCGCCTGTTCCGCCACGCGGGAGGCGCCGACCACCTGGCGGGCGATCTCTGACACGCTGGCGGACAGTTCCTCTGCCGCCGCGGCCACGGTCTGGACGTTGCCGGTGGCCTGCTGCGCCGCCGAGGCCACGACGCCGGAGCGGTGGGACGTGTCGTCGGCGGTGCCCAGCATGTGCTGCGCCCCCTCACGCAGGGTGCCCACGGCGCGGGCCAGGTGGCTGATCTTCTCCGCCACCATCTGCTCGAACTCCTCGGCGAAGCGGGCGCGGGTGGCCTTGCGCTCCTCACGCGCCCGCTGGTCGGCGGCGGCCTGTTCCCGGCGGAGGGTCTCCGTCTCTTCCAGGTTGCGCTTGAACACCTCCGCGGCCCTTGCCATGTCGCCCAGCTCGTCCGCCCGGTCGGTGTCGGTGACGGCCACGGCGCGGTCGTTGGCGGCGAGGCGGGTCAGGGTGGCGGTGATGCGCCCGATGGGCCCCACCACCCGGCGGCGCAGCACCCAGACGGTGGCGGCGACGGACACGGCCAGCATCAGGGACGCCACCGCCAGGATGCTGGCCCAGACCTTCACCCGCGCCTCTGCCGTGCGGATCGCGTCACCCGTGCGCTTGTCCAGCAGCACGAAGAACTCGTCGATGGGCCGCATGATCTCGGCCTTGAACCGGTGGTAGTCGGCGGAGTGCAGGAGCCGGCGGCCGAGCACCGGGTCCGGGTCGCCCTTGGCGGTGAAGCCACCCTGGCCGTCGTCGAACTGGCCCTTCACGGCGTTCATGGCCTGGGTTTCCAGTTTGGTCAGCCCGTCGGCGTTGGCCGCGGCCTGGCGCAGGCGGCCGAACTCCTCCTCCGTGAAGCCGGCGCGCTTCATCAGGTCCAGCAGGGCCACGGTTTCCCCGTCGGGCCGCGGCTTCTTGCCGTCGGCGGCGACGAAGTCCCAATAGATGCGGTTGTATTCCTGGGGCCGGGGCTTCTGGCCGTTGCGGATGGCGACGATGTCCAGGTACTGCTGCTCATAGGCGGGGTCCTGGGTCAGCACATAGACCCGGGCGAGGCGCGTGAGGTCATCGCTGCTCTGCCGCAGCTCATCCGCCAGCAGGTAGCTGTCGTAGCGGGACTTGTAGGCGGCGCCGACTTCCCCCTGCGCCCGGTTCATCAGCACATAGCCCGCCACCATCAGCGCGGCGCTGAGGCCAAGCGCGGCCGCGATGGAGAGGGACAGGGCACGGATGGTGAGCGACCGCATGGAACCTCCCAGGTCTGTGCCGGGCTTTTTGTTGCCCGGTCACCGTGCCGGTGGTGCCCCTGCCCTGCGAGCAGGGGCAACCCGATATATCGGATGGTGCGTCAGTTTCGCGCGGGACGGAAGCGACAGGCCGCAGAACTTTCGGCTCGGCATATCTTCCGAAAGTGGCATTCCACCTAGACCCGTTTTCCGATGCAACCAGGCATGGGGTGCCTGCCGGCGGGAACCACGGTGGTGCCGGTTTCCAGACGACCAGGGCTCGGCCGGTTTCAGCCGGGGTCGGGCAGGGGCCAGTCGGCAGGCTTGCCGAGGGTGGTGCGCGGCAAGGCGTCCAGCAGCACCAGGCTGCGGGGCCGTTCCGCCGGGGTGAGGCGGGTAGCGGCCCAGCGGTCCAGGTCGGCCCGCAGGGCATCCGGGTCCTGCCCGGCGGCGGGCACCACGGCCGCCTTCAGGCGCAGCCCCTCCCCCGCCGGGAAGGGGCGCACGGCGGCATCGGCCACGCCGGGATGTTCGCGCAGGATCGCGGCCACCCGGTCGGGGAAGACGTTGGTACCGCCCACTTGGACCGCCCCGTCCCGCCGCGCGCCCACGCGGAACAGGTCGAGGCCTTCCCAGTCCACCTGGTCCGGCAGGGGCAGCG
Organism: Aerophototrophica crusticola; assembly: GCF_012913305.1. Lineage (NCBI taxonomy): Bacteria > Pseudomonadati > Pseudomonadota > Alphaproteobacteria > Rhodospirillales > Rhodospirillaceae > Aerophototrophica > Aerophototrophica crusticola. The sequence goes on from NZ_CP051775.1 coordinate 2,711,960, forward strand.
GGTCGCCGCCCTGGCGGCGCAGGGCCGTGCCGTCCGGGGTGGCGGACCAGCGGGGGAACAGCCGGTAGGGCATGGCCGGGTCGTCACGCCAGCCGATGCCGGCGGTCTCGCTGGAGCCATAGACCTGCACCAGCCGGGCCAGCCCCCTTGCCCGCAGCCCGTCGGCCACGGCGTCCGGGCAGGGGGCCGTGCTGGTCACGCCGGTGACGCCGGGCGGCAAGGCCGGGGCGAGGCGCAACAGGGTGGCCCAGAACTCGGGGAAGCCGATGACCAGGTCGCCGGGCCGCAGCAGGGCAGCGACGCTGCCGGGCAGCTTGCCGCGCACGTCCAGCACGGGGATGCCCAGATGCTTCGGCAGCAGGAGGGTGTGGATGAAGCCGTAGATATGGTGGCAGGGAACGGCGGCCAGCAGCCGGCGTGGCGGTTCCGGCGCGGACAGGAGGTCGGCCAGGACGGCCGCCTCCCCCTCCAGGCCGGCCAGGGCGTGGCGGCAGGGCTTGGGCGTGCCGGTGGAGCCGGAGGTGCGGAACACCAGTTCCCCGTCACAGCGGGCCAGGGAGGCGGCGGCGACCCCCACCCAGCCGCCCAGGGTGCGCCGGGCAAGCAGGTAATCCTCCAGCCCGGCGTTCTGGAGTTGCAGCAGTTCCACCAGGGTGGTGGCGAGGGTGACCAGTTCAAGGCTGTCGGCGCCCAGGCCGCCGGGGCCAATCTCCAGCCCGTCTTCCCAGGTGGTGGCGGGCGGCAAGGGTTGGCCCGGCCGCAGCCGCGCCAGTTCCCCCGCCAACAGGTCGGCGACCAGCCGCCGGACGGCCCCGTCCTCCCGCCACCAGGCCATGGCCTTGTCCCCGGTCAGAGCCGCTTCACAAAGACCCAGTAGCTGTCGCCCACCAGGGCCTTCTTCATGTGCACCTTCACCTTGGTCGGCTTCATCTCATAATCGAAGGTGTATTCGATCATGGTGTTCAGGGTGCCCGCCTTGACGCCGGCGTCGAAGGCGCCCTTGAAGGCCGGGGTGTTGGTGCAGGGCGCCACGTCGGTGAAGAAGTTCTTGCCCACTACAGCCTTGGGGTCGCGGCCGGTGATCTGGCCCTCGGCCATGTTGTACTGGAGGATGGTGCCCTTGGCGTCCAACTGGATGGCGCCGAAGGCCAAACCGTCGATCTCGGCCTTGGACATGCCGGCCATCACGTTCTCGATGTCGGCCTTGCCGAACTCCACCATTTCCAAGCCTAGCATGAAAAAGCCCCCATCCTGTTGGCATGAACGGCCCCAACCCACCACGGGCCTCCGGCCGTACCGGTCACGAGGGGCGAAATAGATCGGGGTAGATTGCTTTCAATCGGTTCTAAACAATTACCACTTTCTAGACATTCCCGTGGTAATCGGCCCGCCCTGTCCGGAAAAGCGAACGCCCCGCCCGGTTTCCCGGGCGGGGCGCTTGGCAGGACTGGTGCTGTCCGGGACGGGTTCAGACGTCCAGCAGGATGCGCTCCGGGTTCTCGATGCACTCCTTCACCCGCACCAGGAAGGTCACGGCCTCGCGGCCGTCGATGATGCGGTGGTCATAGGAGAGCGCCAGGTACATCATCGGCCGGACCTCGACCTTGCCGTTCACCACCACGGCGCGGTCCATGGTCTTGTGCATGCCCAGGATGCCGGACTGGGGCGTGTTCAGGATCGGCGTGCTCATCAGGCTGCCGTAGACGCCGCCGTTGGAGATGGTGAAGGTGCCGCCCGACAGCTCGTCGATGGACAGCTTGCCGTCGCGGGCCTTCTTGCCCAGCTCGCCGATGGTCTTCTCCACCCCGGCGAAGGACAGCTTGTCCGCGTCGCGCACCACCGGGACCACCAGGCCCTGGGGCGTGCCGACGGCGACGCCGATGTCATAGTAGTTCTTGTAGACCAGGTCGGTGCCGTCGATCTCCGCGTTGACCGCCGGCAGCTCCTTCAGGGCCACGATGGCGGCCTTAACGAAGAAGGACATGAAGCCCAGCTTCACGCCGTGCTTCTTCTCGAAGGCGTCCTTCAGCTGGTTGCGCATGGCGATCACGTTCGTCATGTCCACCTCGTTGAAGGTGGTCAGCATGGCGGCCGTGTCCTGGGCCTGCTTCAGCCGCTCGGCGATGCGCTGGCGCAGGCGGGTCATCTTCACCCGCTCCTCCTGGTCGGCGCGGGGGCGCGGGCCGGTGGAGGCGGGGGCCGGACGCGGTGCCGGGGCGGGCGCGGGGGCGGCGGGGCGCGTCTCCAGGTGCTGGATCACGTCACCCTTGGTCACCCGCCCGTCCTTGCCGGTGCCGGCGATGGAGGCGGCGTCGACCTTGTTGTCCTCCGCCATCTTGCGGGCGGCGGGCATCACGCCGGCACCGGCGGCCGGCGCCGCGGCGGCCGGGGCCGGGGTGGGAGCCGGGGCGGCGGGGGCAGGCGCGGCGGCCGGGGCCGCGGCGGGCTTCGGCGCGGGGGCGGCGGCACCCTCGCCGATGACGCCCAGCAGGGCGCCCACGGCCACGTTGGCGCCCTCGTCCGCGACGATCTCCGTCAGGGTGCCTGCGGTGGGGGCGTTGACCTCCACGTTGACCTTGTCGGTCTCCAGCTCCAGCAGGACCTCGTCCGCCTGGACCGTGTCACCGACCTTCTTCAGCCAACGGGCGACGGTCGCTTCCGTCACCGACTCGCCCATCGTGGGCACCTTGATTTCCGTCGCCATGGTTATCAGGCCTTCTTCTCGTTCCCGTGAGGCTCCCCGGCCGGTTTCCCGGCCGGGCTTCAGTCAATCAGCACGCTAAGGGGCAGGTCAGGCCGACAGCGCGTCGTCCAGCAGCTTCGCCTGCTCCTGGTTGTGGCGCTTCAGCAGGCCGGTGGCCGGGGCCGCCGACTCGGGCCGGCCCGCGTACTTCGGCCGGCCTGCCTTGTGGCCGATGTCGGCCAGCACCTTCTCGATCCGGCGGTCGGTGAAGAACCAGTAACCCTGGTTCTCCGGCTCCTCCTGGCACCAGACCACGTCGGCGTTGGGGTACTTGGCCAGCTCCGCCGCCAGGGTCTTGGCCGGGAACGGGTAGAGCTGCTCCAGCCGGACGATGGCGATGTCGTTGACGTTCCGCGCCTTCCGCTCGGCATAGAGGTCGTAATAGACCTTGCCGGTGCAGAGCACGACGCGGCGCACCTTCTCGCCCGCCACCTCCACGCCCTCGTCGGGGAGGACGCGGTGGAAGGTCTGGCCCTCCGCGAACATGGCCAGCGGGCTGACCGCCTGCTTGTGCCGCAGCAGCGACTTGGGCGTGGCGATGATCAGCGGCTTGCGGAAGTCGCGGCGCACCTGGCGGCGCAGGGCGTGGAAGTAGTTGGCCGGCGTGGTGATGTTGCAGACCTGCCAGTTGTCCTCCGCCGAGAGCTGCAGGAACCGCTCGATGCGGCAGGAGCTGTGCTCCGGACCCTGGCCCTCGAAGCCGTGGGGCAGCAGCATGACCAGGCCGGACATGCGCAGCCACTTGGACTCGGCGGAGCTGATGAACTGGTCGATGATGACCTGGGCGCCGTTGACGAAGTCGCCGAACTGCGCCTCCCACAGCACCAGGGCGTGCGGCTCCGCCAGGGAGAAGCCGTACTCGAAGCCCAGCACGCCCGCCTCCGACAGGGGGCTGTCATGGACCTCGAACACCGCTTGGCGGCCGGGCCGGATGTGGTTCAGGGGAACGTACTTCTCCTCCGTCTCCTGGTCCACCAGCACGCAGTGGCGCTGGGAGAAGGTGCCGCGGCCCACGTCCTGGCCGGACAGGCGGACGGGCGTGCCCTCCACCAGCAGGGTGCCGAAGGCCAGCGCCTCACCCGTGGCCCAGTCGATGCCCTCGCCGGTCTCGACGGCTTCCTGCTTGGCCTTGAGCTGGCGGACGATCTTGGAGTTGACGGCCACGCCGTCCGGCACCTTGGAGATGGCGAGCCCCACCTCCTTCAGCACGTCGGACCCCACGGCGGTCTGGCCGCGGCGGTCATCGTTGCCGGCGGTGGTCAGGCCCTGCCACTTGCCCTCCAGCCAGTCGGCCTTGTTGGGCTTGAAGCTGGTGGCGGCCTGGAAGTCCGCCTCGAGCTGGGCCTGGAACTCCTTGGCGATGCCGTCCGCCTCCTCCTGGCTCAGCACGCCCTCGGCCACGAGCTGGCGGGCGTAGAGTTCCCGGGTGGTGGGCTGGTTCTTGATCGCCCGGTACATCAGGGGCTGGGTGAAACCCGGCTCCTCGGTCTCGTTGTGGCCCTGGCGGCGGTAGCAGACGATGTCCACCACCACGTCCTTCAGGAACTTCTGCCGGAACTCGATGGCGATGCGGCTGACATGGATCACCGCCTCGGGGTCGTCGCCATTGACGTGGAAGATCGGCGCCTGGATGGACTTCGCCACCTCCGTCGGGTAGGGGCCCGAGCGGCCGTACTGCGGCGCGGTGGTGAAGCCGATCTGGTTGTTGATGATGAAGTGGATGATGCCGCCGGTGCGGTAGCCCTTCAGCTCCGACAGCAGCAGCGTCTCCGGCACCAGGCCCTGGCCGGCGAAGGCGGCGTCGCCGTGCAGCAGCACGCCCAGCACCTGGGCGCGGCTTTCCTCTGTCGGCGGGATCTGGCCGCCCACCTGGCACTGCTTGGCGCGCACGCGGCCGCAGACGATGGGGTTCACCGCCTCCAGGTGCGAGGGGTTGGGGGACAGGGACAGGTGGATGACGTTGCCGTCGAAGTCCCGGTCGGAGCTGGTGCCCAGATGGTACTTCACGTCGCCGGAGCCCTGCACGTCCTCCGGGTGGGCGGCGTTGCCCTGGAACTCGCTGAAGATGGCCTGGAATGGCTTGCCCATCACGTTGGCCAGCACGTTCAGGCGGCCGCGGTGGGCCATGCCCAGCACGATCTCCTTCATGCCCAGCTGGCCGCCGCGCTTCATCACCTGCTCGATGGCGGGGACCAGCACCTCACCGCCCTCCAGGCCGAAGCGCTTGGTGCCGGTGTACTTCAGCTGCAGGAACTTCTCGAAGCCCTCCGCCGCGGACAGGCGCTGCAGGATGGCCTTCTTGCCGTTCGTGGTGAAGTCGGTCTGGTTGCGGATGCCCTCGATGCGCTCCTGGATCCAGGCCTTCTGCTCCGGGTCCTGGATGTGCATGAACTCCACGCCGATGTGGCCGCAATAGGTCCGGCGGACCGCGTCCACGATCTGGCGCAGGGTCGCCGTCTCCATCCCCAACACGTTGTTGATGAAGATGGGGCGGTCCAGGTCGGCGTCGGTGAACCCGTAGGAGCGGTAGTCCAGCTCCGGGTGGTCGGCGCGCTTCTCAAGGCCCAGCGGGTCCAGCTTGGCCAGCAGGTGGCCGCGCACGCGGTGGGCGCGGATCAGCATCAGGGCGCGGATGCTGTCCAGCTGCGCCTGGCGCACCTGCTCCGGCGTGATGCCGGCGGCGGGGGCCGCGGCGGGCGCGGGGGCAGCGGCCTTGTCACCCTTGCCGGGCTTCGCGGGGGGCGGGGCATCGGGGTCGGCCGCGCCGATCACCTTGGCGCCGGTCTTCGCCCAGGAAGCGCCCTGCAACTCCGCCAGGACCTGCCGGCCCTCATCCCCCAGCTCGGCGAAGAAACCCTGCCAATCCGGGGAAACGGCGTTGGGGTCCTGCTGGTACCGGGCGTAAAGCTCGGCGATGAAGGTGCCGTTGGCGCCGTACAGGAAGGAGTGCCGCTCAGACGGTGCTTGGTCGTAGGGGGCCATTTGTTTGTCCGGTCGGGGGCCTTTGGCGCGGGTCGCGCCGGGCGGGTCTTGGGAAAGCGGTCAGGTTTTACGCCAGCGATTCAGGGGCTTCAATATGCAGTGCCGCCGTGGCTGCCTCCCGCCCGTTGCGCAGGTAGGGGGCCCTGGGGCACTACATGCAAAGCTTTGCCTCGCCGCACGCTACAGATAATGCCTGATGCGGCTTATGCCAGGACAGAACGACCATGGTCGCAACCACCCGCCGCCCCCGCCCCGAACTGGCCCAGGCCGCCCTGCATGAGGCGCGTCGGTTGGTGGCCAAGGACGGCCTCGCCGGGTTGACGGCACGGGACCTGGCGCAAGCCGTGGGGTGTTCCGTCGGCACCTTATACAACCTGTACCCAAACCTGGACACCGTAAGGCTGCACCTGAACGCGGAGCTGCTGGACCGGCTTCTCCAGGTGGTGCGGGAGGCGGACGCCGCCGTGGGCCAGGATGCGGGGCCGGAGGCGCGGCTGCTGGCCCAGGCGCGGGCCTATCTGGGCTTCGCCCGGTCGAACCTGAACCTGTACCTGGCCCTGATCGACAACCGCCCCCCGGCCACCGACGACCCGGTGCCGGGCTGGTTCCTGGAGAAGGTCGCGGCACTGCGCCGCACCGTGGAGGGCGCCCTGTCCCCCCTGTTCGCCCCCGGCGAGGCGGACGCCCTGGAACGGGCCGCCACCATGCTGTGGACCAGCGTCAACGGCCTGTGCGAGGCGGCGGTGAGCCGCAACCTGGCCCGGGTCACCCGCAGCGACCCGGACCTGCTGCTGGAGGAGTTGGTGCGGACGCTGGTGGCGGGGCTGCGGATACGGGGAGGCGGTTGATGCGGCAGCTGGCCCTCGCCCTGTCGGTGTCCCTGGCCCTGGCCGGCCCGCGCGGGCCGATGTGGCACAAGAGGTGGCTTCCCGCGGCTGCGGGGTGCTGGCGGAGCGGGTGGCGGCCTTCCCCGGCACGCAACCCGTCCTGCTGCGCAGCTATGACGGGCCGGAGGGGCGCGGGGCCCTGCCCGAACCGTCCCTGAAGGATGCGGCCTTCACCTATGACAACGCCTTGGCCGCCATCGCCCTGCTGGCCTGCGGGAAACAGGCCGAGGCGCAGCGGGTGGGCGATGCCCTGGTGCTGGCGGTGGCCAAGGACCGGGCGGGAGAGCGGGGGCGGCTGCGCAATGCCTATCGCGCCGGGCTGGTGGGCGAACCCCTGCCGCCCGGCTGGTGGAACGACAAGGCGGGGCGGTGGGAGGAGGACTCCTATCAGGTGGGCACGGCCACGGGAAACGTGGCCTGGGCGGCGCTGGCCCTGCTGACCCTGCACGAGGCGACGGGAAAGGCTTCGTACAAGGAGACGGCGGCCAAGTTGCTGCGCTGGGTGGTGGCGAACACGACCGATCCCAAGGAGCCCGGCGGCTTCACCGGTGGGGTGCACGGGTTCGAGGATGCCCCGGTACGCATCGGCTGGAAGTCCACGGAGCACAATGTGGACCTGGTGGCCGCCTTCGGCTGGATGGCGCGGCTGGACCCGGGCGGGGGGTGGGACCGGCACGCCGCGGCGGCGCGGGCCTTCGTGGATGCCATGTTCCGGCCGGGGACGGGCCATTTCCTGACCGGCACCCTGCCGGACGGGGTGACGCCCAACGAGCGGACGTCCGGCCTGGACGCCCAGCTCTGGCCCCTGCTGCTGGAGGGGGCGCCCGCGGCTTGGACACCGGCGCTGGCCTATGCCGCCAAGGCGCATGGGGCGGAAGGTGGGCTGGACTTCAACGACGACCGGGACGGGCTGTGGGTGGAGGGAACCGCTCAGGGGGCCCTGTCCGCCAAAGCCGTGGGGCAGGCCGACCTGGCCGCGCGGTTCCTGGCGGAGTTGGCGAAGGAATGGAGCCCCGGCGGCTACCTGTGGGCCACCCGCAAGCCCAGCATCACCACGGGCCTGGCCATCGGCCCGGACAGCACCACCGCCGACTTCCTGTACTACCGCCACCCCCACCTGGGCGCCACCGCCTGGGCCGTGCTGGCCGCCACGGGGTGGAACCCGTTCACGGGGAAGCGGGTACCCTAGTTGCCGACAAGATGGGCTTCTGGGACACTCCCTGGCATCAGACACCAAAGAAGAAGGCCATAATGTCCCGCCTCGCCGCCGCCCTTGCCCTGACCCTGCTGGCCGCGCCCGCCCTGGCGCAGGAGGCCAAGCGCCCAACCCCGGCAGAAGTGCTGAAGGCCGCCCCGGCGGAGCACTGGCGGGTGCCGGAGCCGGAGAACCTGCTGTACATGACCCTGCCCGGCGGCCGGGTGGTGATCGAGCTGGCGCCCCAGTTCGCGCCCAACCACGTGGCCAACATCCGCGTCCTGGCCCGGGAGGGCTGGTACGAGGGTGTGATGGTGGTCCGGGTGCAGGACAACTACGTCACCCAATGGGGTTGGCCGGAGGACCGGGGGGAAAAGCCGGCCAAGGTGGGCAAGCTGTCCCTGCCGCCGGAGTTCACGGTGAAGGGCGGCGCCAAGTCCCTGCCCTTCGCCAAGCTGCCGGACCCGGACGCCTATGCGCCGGAGGTGGGGGCCGTGGGCAGCTTCCCCGCCGCCCGCGACCCGGCGTCGGGTGAGGCGTGGATGGCCCATTGCTATGGCATCGTCGGCGTGGGCCGCGGCCTGCCCCTGGACAGCGGCAGCGGGGCGGAGCTGTACGTGGTCATCGGCCACAGCCCCCGCGCCCTGGACCGGGTCATCACCCTGGCGGGCCGGGTGCTGAAGGGCATGGAGCACTTGGCCGCCCTGCCCCGCGGCACGGGGAACCTGGGCTTTTATGAGAAGCCGGAGCAGCAGGCGCCGATCACCGCCGTCCGCCTGGGCAGCGACGTGCCGGAGGCGGAGCGGGAGCCCTTGCAGGTGCTGCGCAGCGACAGCCCCACCTATGCCGCGTGGGTGGAGGCGCGGCGTCAGCGCAAGGACGATTTCTTCATCCTGCCCGCCGGCCGCATCGACGTGTGCAACGCCATGCCCCCGGTGCGCCGCCCGCCGGGTAGCTGATCTGTGAAGTTCCCTCAAACGCCCCCGGCTCGGGGGCCGGGGCAGGCTCGCGGGCGCATCCGCGCCCTTGGCTTACGCGGGCATGGGCCCGCGGGCCGGCGGTCGCGGGCCTTGTTCGTGTTCCCTCAGGCGCCGGGCGCCCGCATCCGCGGGCTTGGCTCACGCGCCCATGGGGGCGCGGGCCGGCGGTCGCCGGCCTTGTTCGTGTTCCCTCAGGCGCCGGGCGCCCGCATCCGCGGGCTTGGCTCACGCGCCCATGGGGGCGCGGGCCGGCGGTCGCCGGCCTTGCGGAATGAGCCTGCGGCTCATTCCGCATCGTGGAAGATGATGCCCAGCGTGTGGCGGGTGCCTGACCGCACCGTCGCCACCCCGTGGCGCAGGTTGGTGCGGTAGGTGCCTCGGGCGCCCCGGGCCGGGCGGTGGCGGGTGGCGAACAGGATGGCTTGGCCCTGGGTGGGGGCGAAGGCCTCCCCCGGCTCTGCATCCGGGGGCGCTGCTCGGTCAACAGGAACTCGCCCCCCGTGAAATCCTCGCCCGGGCGGGACAGCAGGATCGCTATCTGGATGGGGAAGACCACGCCGCCATAGATGTCCTGGTGCAGGGCGTTCCACCCGCCCGCCCCATAGCGCAGCAGCAGGGGCGTGGGCCGCGTCTGGCCGGCGGCGGCGCAGACTTGCCGGAACTCAGGCAACGTGTCGGGGATGGGGTGGCCGATCCCGACCTTGGGCGCCCAATCCCGGGCCAAGGGGGCGAGGTGGCGGTAGGCGGCTTCCCGCAACCCGGCCACCAGCGGCGGCAGCGGGTCGGCAAAGTAGCGGTAACGGCCCTCGCCATAGCCATGCCGGGCCATGTCCACCGTGCTGCGGAACAGCGCGTCCCGGTCGAACAGGGCGGTCAGGGCGGCACACTCTTCCGCTGTCAGTATCGCCGGGGTCAGGGCGGCGCCACGGGCATCCAGCTCCGCCAGCAGGGCGGGCCAGTCCAGGGCGGTGAGGCGGGTGGGAACGTCGGGGGTCAAAAGGCGGGGTCCGGGCTGAGGTGGCGGATGCCGAAACCATGCTGCCCGGCCAGCAGCTCCGCCACCCGTTTCCTGTGGCAGTGCTCATGGCTCGCCTCGAAGCAGAGCAGGCAGGCGGGCCCCTCCCCCGCGATGCCGCCGGCCCGGGCCAGATCGTGGGCGGCCTCCGGCGTGGCCAGCTTGTCCTCCACGATGTGCCAGAACAGGGCCATGTCGCCCTTGTGGTTGGCGACGCGCCCTTCCTTCGGCGTGCCCAGGCCCTTCAGGTGGACATAGGCGATGCCGGCCTCCGCCAGGCTGGCGGACAAAGGTTTCTTGGAGAAGCCGGCGCGGCGGGACAAGGGCAGGTCCCGCACGTCCACCAGCGTGCGCACCCCCGCACCCTTCAGCGCGGCGATCACCGCGGGCTGCGACGCCCCCTCATAGCCGATGGTGAACAGGTCCATGGTCCCCTCCCCGGTTGTTGGCCGCAAGGGTAGCGTGGCGGCGGGAATGGGTGAAGGGACGGCCCTTGGCCCGATCCCTTGGATAAACTAGGATGCGCAGGCGGAGGTCCGCCCATGGCCATGGCTGAGCGCAAATACCCGACCTACCAGGAGCTGCGTGCCCGGCGGCTCGCGGAGCTGCGGGCTACCGCGATCGAGGCCGTACGGGGCGCGGAGCGCTTGGCCCGTGCCCGTGGCGGGCACCTCGTGGTGTTCGGGTCGCTTGCCACCGGACGCCTGCATGAGCGGTCCGACATTGACGTGGCCTTGTACGGGGTCCCACCTGGGCAGGACCTCGCCGTCGCGGCCGAGGTGATGAGCCACCTGAACTTGGCCGGCTTTGAGGCCGACGTCCTGGAAGAGAGGTTCCTGTCCCCGTCCCTGAAGGCAAGGATCGAGCGCGATGGCAGGCTTCCCGGTGATCTGGCCTGACCTCGCGGAAAGCTTCGCGCAAGCCGAGGCGCTTGTGGCAGAAGCCTCAGCCCAAGCGGAAGGGCTTGACGACCCGTCGTCGGACTCGGCGCATAGGGTGCAGCGGGAAGTCTATGTCGGCTACTTGCTGCACAATGCTTATTGTGCCGTTGAACGCGCCCTCGAGCAGTTGGTGCTTGCGGTGGATGGCGGGTTGCCGTCCGGGGCACGTTACCACGCCGAGCTTGTCCGGGCCCTGAGCCTCCCCGCCCCTATCGGCCACCGTCTACGACATGTCGGTTGCCCGCGACCTTGATCGGCTTCGAGCCTTCCGCCACGCGTTCCGGCATGCCTACACGAGCTATCATTACCAGAAAGCGTCCGAGAACGTCCCGGTCGCGGTGTCCGTGGTTCCCCGGGCCAAGGCGGCCATCATCGCTTTCCTGGAGTCCCGCGGGGCGTGACGGCCGCTGCCCAGGGCCGCACAAGCTGAAACGCTAGCCGCCAAACCGCGCTTGCAATCATCCGGTCATCCCACTATAACCCGCCGCTCTATCGGGCGGCGAGGCCGGGCCGGTGTGCCCGGGGCATGCCCAACCGCCCAATTAGGAAGAAGGACCCAAAATGCCCAAGTTGAAGAACCATTCGGGCTCCAAGAAGCGGTTCAAGTTCACCGCTTCCGGGCTGGTCAAGGCGCAGGCCCAGGGCAAGCGCCACGGCATGAGCAAGCGGCCCCAGAAGATGAAGCGCAACGCGCGCGGCACCTTCGTCATGTTCAAGGCCGACGGCGAGAAGATCGCCGAGAACTTCCTGCGGGTAAAGTGAGGAGCTGACCCATGGCACGCGTCAAGCGGGGCGTCACCACTCACGCCCGTCACAAGAAGATCCTGAAGCTGGCCAAGGGCTACCGCGGCCGCGGCTCCAAGTGCTACCGCGTGGCGCTGGAGAAGGTCGAGAAGGCCCTTCGTTACGCCTATCGCGACCGGCGCAACAAGAAGCGCGACTTCCGCAAGCTGTGGATCCAGCGCATCAACGCCGGTGCCCGCCTGCACGGCCTGAAGTACAGCACCCTGGTGCACGGGCTGAAGCGCGCCGGCATCGAGCTGGACCGCAAGGTCCTGTCCGACATCGCCGCCCGCGAGCCGGAGAGCTTCGGCGCCCTGTGCCAGCAGGCCCAGGCCGCCCTGAAGGCCGCCTGATCCGGCTGACAGGTCGTTGGAAGTACGGGAAGGGCGCGGCCTGCGGGTCGCGCCCTTTCTGCTTTTGGGGCGGGTCAGACGCCGTCGTAGATGTCATCCAGGCTGAGGCCGCCGGGCACCGTCTCCAGCGGGACCAGCGCGTCGCCGATGTAGTCCCGCACGAACCAGCCTTCCGCCTGTCGGGACCAGAGCTGGACCCACCGGGACTGGCTGTCCACGAACAGGATTTCCTGCACGGTGGGGATCAGCCGGTAGTCCTGGCCCTTGCGCCCCCGGTCATGGGCCATGGTGGTGGGGGACAGGATTTCGACCACCAGGGCCGGGCCCGTGATCCACTTGCCGTCGCGGGCATGGGGGCGACAGGACACGGCGATGTCCGCCTCATAGAAGGCATCATCCCGGTTGGGCAGGCGCAGCCCCGCTTGGGCATAGGGACGGCAGGGCAGACTGAGCTTGGCCCTCAGCAGGCTGGCCAAGTTCACGGCCAAGGCACCATGCCCGGCAGTTGGTGGGGCCATGGCTACGATCCGGCCATTGACCAACTCATACCGCACGTCCGGCTCTCCCTCGTACTCCAGGAACTCTTCCACGGTGATGAGCTTTTCACCGGGGTGGCCGGGCATGGGTGCCTCCGTCTCGATCCGCTTGAGGATGCGCGTCCCGCGGGCGTGTTTCAAGCCACCCCCATCCCATGCTGTCCCGTCCTGGCAGACTCGCGGGCACCCCGCATTCCAACGGCGGGCCGGCGATGGCACAGTCTCCGCCCCGGCGCGGGGCTTGGAATCGTCTGGCCTTCGCCCGCCGCGCTGGGTAGAACCTACGGCCTTCCTTTTGCTGGACCCGCTGTGATGACGAGCCTCGACGCCCTGAAGTCCGACCTGCTGTCCCTGGTGAGCGGTGCTTCCGACCTGCCCGCGCTGGAAGAGGCCCGCGTGGCGGCCCTGGGCAAGAAGGGACGCATCACCGGGCTGATGGGCGACATGCGCGCCCTGTCGCCGGAGGAACGGAAGGAACGGGGCCAGCAGCTGAACGCCCTGAAGGACGAGGTGGCCGCCGCCATCGAGGCGCGGCGCGGCGTGCTGGCCAAGGAGGCGCTGGCGAGGCGGCTGGAGGCGGAGCGGGTGGACGTGACCCTGCCCGCGCGGCCCGAGGCCCAGGGCCGCATCCACCCCATCACCCAGACCATCGACGAGATCGTGGCGATCTTCGCCGCCATGGGCTTCACCGTGGCGGAGGGGCCGGAGATCGAGGGGGAGTTCAACAACTTCACCGCCCTGAACATGCCGGCCAACCACCCCGCCCGGCAGATGCACGACACCTTCTACCTGCCCGCCGCGCCGGACGGGACGGACCGGGTGCTGCGCACCCACACCAGCCCGGTGCAGATCCGCACCATGCTGGCGGAGAAGCCGCCGATCCGGATCATCGCGCCGGGGCGCACCTACCGCTCCGACTATGACCAGACCCACACGCCCATGTTCCACCAGGTGGAGGCGCTGGTCATCGGGGAGGACATCCACATGGGCCACCTGAAGGGCACCCTGCTGGAGTTCGCCCGCGCCTTCTTCGGGATCGACGACCTGCCGGTGCGCTTCCGCCCCAGCTTCTTCCCCTTCACCGAGCCGAGCGCCGAGATCGACATCGGCTGTTCCCGCAAGGGCGGGGAGCTGAAGCTGGGCAACTTCGGCGACTGGCTGGAGATCGGCGGCAGCGGCATGGTGCACCCCAAGGTGCTGGAGAATTGCGGCCTGGATCCCAGCCGCTGGCAAGGCTTCGCCTTCGGCATGGGGATCGAGCGGATGGCCATGCTGAAGTACGGCATCCCCGACCTGCGCACCTTCTTCGAGGCGGACCTGCGCTGGCTGAAGCATTACGGCTTCGTGCCGCTGGACATGCCCAACCTGGCCCAGGGGCTGGGGCGGTAGTTACGGTGCCGACCATCGCCGAATTCGACGGGATTAAGGTGCTGATGTATTATCGGGACCACGAACCTGCCCACTTCCATGTGGAGTACGGGGAGGCGGAGGCCCTGGTGCGCATCGCGGATTTGGGCCTGATTGATGGCGAGGTGCCCAGCCGTATCATGCGGCGGGTCCTGGATTGGGCGCGGCCGCGGCAGGCCGCGCTGGCCCTGAACTGGTTGAAGTGCCGCGGCCACGTGGCGCCGGACCGATTGTGAGGATCGTGATGCCCGGCTTGCTGAAGAACAGGATCGTCACGGCCAAGCCCGACCCGTCGACCCGGACCATCGCGCTGACCTGGGAGGATGGGTCGGAGACGGCCTATGACCTTTCCGCCGCCATCGCCCAGGGGGGCGTGTTTGCGGCATTGCATGACCCCGCCATATTCTCGGCCCTGGCCATCGGCCCCCGCGGCCGGTCGCTGCGGTGGCCGGGGGATGTCGACATCGACGCCGATGCGATCTGGTTTGACGCCCACCCCCAGGACAACCCATTCACCAAGCCCGCCGCGGCCGAGTGATCCCGACATTCCCGCCTGACGGACACATCCCATGAAGTTCTCCCTCTCCTGGCTCAAGGCGCACCTGGACACGGATGCGTCGCTGGACACCATCACGGACAAGCTCACCGCCCTGGGCCTGGAGGTCGAGGGGGTGGAGGACCGCGGGCGGGAGCTGGCGGCGTTCCGCATCGCCCATGTGGTCAGCGCGGAAAAGCACCCCAACGCCGACAAGCTGAAGCTGTGCATGGTGGATGCCGGCACGGGGGAGCTGGTGCAGGTGGTCTGCGGCGCGCCCAACGCCCGGGCCGGGATCAAGGGCGTGTTCGCCCTGCCGGGTGCCGTCATCCCGGTGGACGGGTCGGTGCTGAAGGTCGGCGCCATCCGCGGGGTGGAGAGCCGGGGCATGCTCTGCTCCGAGCGCGAGCTGAAGCTGTCGGATGAGCATAACGGCATCATCGAGCTGCCGGAGGACGCGCCCGTGGGCGCCAGCTTCGCCGAGTGGCGGGGCCTGAACGACCCGGTGATCGAGATCGCCCTGACCCCCGACCGGGCCGACTGCGCCGGCGTGCGCGGCATCGCCCGCGACCTGGCCGCCGCCGGGCTGGGCACGTTGAAGCCCCAGGACACCAGCCCCGTCCCTGGCAGCTTCCCCGCCCCGGTGACGGTGCGGCTGGAGACGCCGGGCTGCTACCAGTTCGCCGCCCGGGTGATCCGCGGCGTCAAGAACGGCCCCAGCCCGCGCTGGCTGCAGGACCGGCTGCTGGCGGTGGGGCTTCGCCCCATCAGCGCCCTGGTGGACATCACCAACCTGTTCAGCCTGGACCAGGCCCGGCCGCTGCACGTGTTCGACGCTGCCAAGCTGCGGGGCGACCTGCTGCTGAAGCCGACGGCGGAGGGCGACAGCTTCCTGGCCCTGAACGGCAAGGAATATGCCTGCCCCGCTGGGCTGGTGGGCATCTATGACGACAGCGGGATGGTCTCCCTGGCCGGCGTCATGGGCGGGGAGACGACGGGCGTGACCGAGGCCACCACTGACGTGGTGCTGGAAGTGGCGCTGTTCGACCCCGTGATGATCGCCAAGGCGGGCCGCGCGCTCGCCATCGACAGCGACGCCCGCTACCGCTTCGAGCGCGGGGTGGACCCGGCTGGGGTGGTGGCGGCGGTGGAGCAGGCCACCCGCCTGATCCTGGACCTCTGCGGCGGCGAGGCGGGGGAGACCTTCATCGCCGGCGCCGAGCCCGAGTGGCGCCGCACCCTGCCCCTGCGCCCGTCCCGCGTTGCCCACCTTGGCGGCGTGGACGTGCCGGAGGCGGAGCAGGTGCGCATCCTGGAGGCGCTGGGCGTGGAGGTCCGGCAGGACGACGGGCGACTTGCCTGCGTGCCCCCGTCCTGGCGCGCCGACATCCATGGTGAGGCGGACCTGGTGGAGGAGGTGCTGCGGGTCCACGGCTTCGACCAGATCCCCGCCACCCCCCTGCCCCGTGACGTGACCACGCCGAAGCCCGCCCTGTCCGGCACCCAGCGCCGGGTGTCCCTGGCCAAGCGCGCCCTGGCCGCCCGCGGCCTGCTGGAAGCGGTGACCTGGTCCTTCGTGCCCCATGAGGTGGCCGGCCTGTTCGGGCAGGTGAACCCGGACCTGAAGCTGCTGAACCCCATCAGCACCGACTTGGCGGTGATGCGGCCCAGCATCCTGGCGACCCTGATCGGTGCCGCGGGCCGCAACGCCGCGCGCGGTTTCCCCGATGTGGGATTGTTCGAGGTGGGCCCCGCCTTCCGCGACCCCACGGACAAGGGCCAGGACACGGTGGCCGCGGGCGTGCGCGCCGGGGCGGCGGTGTCGCGCAACTGGGCAGGCCCGACGCGGGCCGTGGACGTGTTCGACGCCAAGGCGGACGCCGTGGCGGTGCTGGAGGCGGCAGGCGCGCCGACGGCCAACCTGCAGGTGACCCGCGACGCGCCGGACTGGTACCACCCGGGCCGGTCGGGCGTGCTGCGCCTGGGCCCCACCGTGCTTGCCCGATTCGGTGAGGTGCACCCCAGCATCCTGGAGGCGCTGGACGTGGCCGGCCCCGTGGTGGCGTTCGAGGTGTTCCTGGAGGCCGTGCCCGCCCCGAAGAAGAAGGGTGGCACCGCCAAGCCGCTGCTGGTCCTGTCGCCCTTCCAGCCCGTGGACAGGGATTTCGCCTTCCTGGTGGATGCCGGGATCGAGGCGGACAAGCTGGTGAAGGCCGCCAAGGGGGCGGACAAGGCCTTGATCTCCGACGTCTTCGTCTTCGACGTCTACCAGGGCTCTGGCGTGGAGCCGGGCAAGAAGTCCGTCGCCCTGTCGGTCACCCTGCAGCCCGTGGACAAGACCCTGACCGACGCGGAGATCGAGGCCGTGGCCGGCAAGGTTGTGGCGGCGGTGGCCAAGGCCACGGGGGCTTCCTTGCGCACCTGACCGATGCACGTTACGGCCTATCCATTATTGCGTGTGTCCCGTCGGGCACAAGAATCGGCGCCACCGGATAATTCGGTGGCGCCGATTTGCTTCGCCCCTTGCGACGGTGCAGGGAGTTCCACCACATTGTAGGAAACCATAAAGGATAGCTGGCTACCGTGCGGGCCAGTGGAAGGTCCACCGGGGAGGCGACATGCAGGCGTTCAAGAATCTGCCGATCGTGCAGAAGCTTCTGATCCCCCTCGTGCTGATGGGGGGCCTGACAGTCGGCACCTCCCTGTATGCGCTGTCGCAGATGCGGACCGTCGGCGACGAGTATCAGGGACTGATCGCCGAGGAGGTCACCGCCACCCAGGCCATCCTGCGCGCCAACGAGGCCGTGTCCACCATCGGCCGCACCGCCTACCTGATGCTCGCCGAATCGGACAGTTTCATCCTGGAGGGGCTGAAGGATGAGATCGGCGTCACGGCAGAGGGGCTGACCAAGCAGCTGGCGACGGTGGAGCAGCTGGTCCCTGAGTTCAAGAACGACCTGGACAGCGCGCGCGGCGACTTTACCGAGCTTCTGGCCATCATCGAGAAGGCCCGCCAGCTGGCCATGGCCGGAAAGGGCCAGGAGGCCGGCCGCGAGCTGGTGGATGTGGCCGACCCGAAGATGACCGACGGGCTGGACAAGCTGGCCGGCCTGACCCGGGAGCTGGAGAAGCGGACGGCGGAGGAGAACGCGGCCGCCGCCTCGCTCTATGACGACGCCCTGCGGGTGACCCTGACGGTGGGGCTGACCGGCACGGCCCTGTTCCTGGCGCTGGCCCTGTGGCTGACCCATGTGGGCGTGTCCCGGCCGCTGAAGCGGCTGGTGCGCTCCATGACCGCCCTGGCCGACGGCAATCTGGACGTGGCCGTCACCGGCGGCGAGCGCAAGGATGAGATCGGCGCCAACGCCCGTGCCCTGGCGGTGTTCCAGCAGAACATGCGCGACGCCGACCGCATGCGGTCGGAGCAGGAGGCCATGAAGGCCCAGGCGGAGGCCGACAAGCGCGCCGCCCTGCGCCGGCTGGCGGACGAGTTCGAGGCCAGCATGGACGAGGTGGTGCGGTCCGTGGCCCAGGCGGCGGAACGGATGCGTGGCACGGCCCAGGGGCTGACCGGGGTGGCGGAGCACACCAACCGCCAGTCCGCCGCCGTGGCCAGCTCTGCCGAGCAGGCGGCCCAGAACGTCAACACCGTGGCCGCGGCGGCGGAGGAGCTGTCAGCCAGCATCCATGAGATCGCCCGCCGGGTAGCGGAGAGCAGCCGCATCGCCACGGAGGCGGTGAACGAGGCCGCCCGATCCAACCAGACCGTCACGGGCCTTGTGGAGGCCGCCAGCCGGATCGGGGAAATCGTCCGCCTGATCAACGACATCGCCAGCCAGACCAACCTGCTGGCCCTGAACGCCACCATCGAGGCGGCCCGGGCCGGCGAGGCGGGGCGCGGCTTCGCCGTGGTGGCGCAAGAGGTCAAGGCCCTGGCCACCCAGACCGCCAAGGCCACGGAGGAGATCGGCGGCCAGATCGGGGAGATGCAAGCCGCCGCCGGCAGCGCCGCCGAGGCCATCCGCGGCGTGGGCGGCACCATCGGCCGGATCAACGAGATCGTGACCACCATCGCCGCCGCGGTCGAACAGCAGGGCGCCGCCACCAGCGAGATCGCCCAGAGCGTGGCCCAGGCCGCCGCGGGCACCAACGACGTCAGCGGCACCATCGGCGACGTCACCCGCGCCGCGGCCGAAACCGGCACCATGGCCGGCGACGTGCTGGCCGCCGCCAACGAACTGGTGGAGGAATCGGGCGTGCTGCGGAACCAGGTCGAGGGCTTCGTGGCGCGGGTGCGGGCGGGTGATGCCAGGGTTCCCTCTCCCTGGGGAGAGGGTGCCTCGCGCAGCGAGGCGGGTGAGGGAGGTGGGCGTAAGGACTGACCCTGGCTCTGCTCCCGGCCCCCCTCACCCCAACCCTCTCCCCGGTGGGGAGAGGGGGAGGTTTCGAAGAACCCGTCCCCCTCATCCGGCGCTTACACGCCGCCTTCTCCCAGGGAGAAGGAACAGGGGTCACGCCGAACAGCTCGCCCCGCCCAGCACGCAGAACTTGGCGCAGTGGGGGTGGTTCAGGGGCACGACCTTCCGGCTGTCGGCCAGGGTGCCGCCCAGCTCGAACCGCGGGTCATAGGGCAGCAGGGTGCAGGCGACGACGGCGGGCCCGTCCGCCCCCTTGCGCTTCACCACCATGCGGCTGCTGGCGCACATCATCTGGTCCGGGTGCTTGTCCAGGATGGCCCAGCAGCCGGTGCTGACCTCCGGCACGTCCACCCGCTCATCCATCTCCGGGAACAGGACGAGGCGGCTGGGGTCCTGGGTGTCCAGGGGGATGCCCAGCTCGGCGAACAGGCGGGCATAGCCGGCGCGCATGGCGCCTTCCGCCTCCCCCGACAGCTTGCGGCCGGCCACGGCCAGGTTGAAGCCGTGCTGGCCCAGCCAGCGCAGCCCCTTCATCAGCGGTTCCCAGGTGCGGGGGCCACGCTCCGCCTCATGCACGGCGGGGCCGTAATGATCGATGGAGACGCGCAGCGCGAGCTGGTCGCCATACCGCTCCCTCAACGCCAGCAACGCCTTGGCATGGCGCTGCATGGGGCGCATGGCGTTGGTCAGCACCAGGGTGCGGAAGCCGCCGGACAGGCAGTCCTCGAGGATCCCCAGGACATCCGGGTTCATGAAGGGCTCGCCGCCTGTCAGGCCGATCTCCCGCGTGCCCAGGCCCTGGGCCGCGATCTCATCCAGGTAGGCCTTCACCTCCGCCCGGCTGATATAGGCGAGACGGTCGTTCTTCGGGCTCGATTCGATATAGCAGTTCAGGCAGGTAATGTTGCACAGGGTGCCCGTGTTGACCCACAGCGTCTCCAGCCGTTTCAGGGCCACCCTGGCGCGGGGTTCCCCCTTGGCGGTGCGGTCCGCGTCGCGGAACTTGGCGGGGTCCAGGGGCTTCAGCGCGAGGGGGGCGGGGGCGGCCAGGGTCATCAGCGCGGGCATACGTCCATCGGGGAACCTCAACAGCAACATAAACGGCCCGGAGCGTAAAGCATCCCCCTCCCGTGCGCCCTCACCGGGTCGTGAAGGGGGTGCCTTCACCCCGGGTCCTGGAACCACCCCTCAGCCACGGCTTGGCCCACGCCGGAAACATGCTAGCTTGGGTGCCATGTACAGCGATGTCCTCGACCTCAGGGAGTTCTACCAGGGCAGCCTGGGACAGGTGGTGCGCCGCCTGATCCGGCGGCGCATCCGGCAGCTCTGGCCTGATGTCACGGGCATGCGGGTGCTGGGGCTTGGGTACGCGACGCCCTATCTGCGCCCCTTTCGGGAGGAGGCGGAGCGGGTGGTGGCGGTCATGCCGGCCAGCCAGGGCGTCACCTTCTGGCCGCCGGAAGGGCCGGGGCTGGTGGCGCTGGGGGAGGAATCGGAACTGCCCTTCCCCGACATGTCCATCGACCGGGTGCTGCTGGTCCACGGGCTGGAATGCACGGAGGAGCTGCGCCCGATGATGCGGGAGGTCTGGCGCGTGCTGGCCGGCGGCGGGCGGCTGATCGTGGTGGCGCCCAACCGGCGCGGCATCTGGGCCCGGTCGGACCGGACCCCCTTCGGCCATGGCAGCCCCTTCTCCCCGTCCCAGCTCAAGCGCACGCTGCGGGCCAACCTGTTCGTGCCGGAGCGGGAGGCCTGCGCCCTGTTCATCCCGCCCACCAGCTCCCGCTTCTTCCTGGCCAGCGCGGGGCCGATCGAGGAGGTGGGGGAGCGCTGGTTCAAGGCCATCGCCGGCGTGAACATGATCGAGGCGTCGAAGCAGATCTACGCCAACGCCGGGAAGGCCAAGGCGCGCAAGCGCTCCGGCCTGCTGTCCCCCTCCGCCCAACCCGCCTTCGGCCGCCTGGCGGCGGAGCGGGGCGAGGGGAAAGAGGGTTAGGCTTATCGCTTGCCCAACCCCCGCCCCGCGATCACCGCCCCGCCGACGATCAAGGCCGCGGCGGCGGCCAGGGTCCAGCTCAACGCCCCGCGGCCGGCCAGCAGCAGCAGGGCGGTGGACATCAGGGGCGTGGCATAGCTGATGGCGCCCAGGGTCTGGATGTCGCCCCGCTTCACCCCATGGTCCCAGACGAAAAAGGCGGCCCCACGGGCCCCAGCCCCATGGCGACGATCGCCAGCCAGGCCGTGCCCCGCGGCCAGCTCCCCCACGGCTCCAGCGCCAGGTGGCAGAGGAAGGCCAGGGCCGCGGTGGCCAGGATGAAGAAAGCCACCGCCTCCGTCGGCACATGACCCACCCGGCGGGACAGGACGGAATAGCCGGCCCAGGTGATGGCGCAGGCCAACGCCGCAAGGTAGCCGGTCAGGTACTCGGCCCGGACCTGGAGCCCCTGCCCGCCCGTGACCAGCAGCGCCGTGCCCGCCAGCCCGGCGGCCGCACCCAGCAACTGCGCCTTGCCCAGCCGCTCCCCCGGCAGGAAGCCGGCGAAGACGACGATCAGCAGCGGCCACAGGTAGTTCACCAGGTTGGCTTCCACCGCCGGGGCGGTCTGGAGCGCCAGGAAATAGAGGAAATGGTAGCCGAACAGCCCACCCACCCCCAGCAGCCAGACCTTGGGCGGCTGGCGCATCGCGGCGAAGGGCGCGCCGCCGCGGGCCAGCAGCACGGCCAGCCCCGTGACACCCCCCACCCCGAAGGACAGGGCCACCAGCAGGAAGGGCGGCACCGGCCCGGCCAGGTCCGCCAGCAGCGCCAGCGTCGCCCACATCAGGATGGCCGACGCCCCCACCAGCGTGGCCCGGCGGACGGCGGGGTGGTCAAGGGTGGCGGCGGTCAATTCCCGTCGAACCGATCTTCGGGAATGGGTTCCTGGGTACCGGCCCGGGCCAGGATTTCCAGGGCGCGGCCGCGAGGCACCCGGGCGGCACGAGCCGCAAGATATGCTTCGGCCTCGGCCTGGATCTGGATCATGGCCCGAGCGGCGAGATACCGTCCTGCTTCCGTCTCGCCTTCTTCTGGCAGTCTCTCGCGGTCCATCATGGCCCCCAAGTTTCGAGGCCGCATCTTACGACAGGACCGGGTTTCCCTCTACAACCTTCCCCGCCACCTTCGTGCTCAGCACCAGGACTGAGCGGGTGGAGCCCAAGGGGGCCAGGGCGGTGATGATCCGGTCCAGGTGGCGGACGTCGCCGGCGGCCAGCTTCAGCAGGTAGCTGTCCTCCCCCGTCACCTCATGGCACTCCAGCACCTCAGGCACCTCCGCGGCGAAGGACTCGATGGCGGCGTCCTGGCCGGGGAAGGCGCGGATGCCGACGAAGGCGGTCAGGCCCCAGCCCAGCGCCGCCCGGTTGACCTGGGCGTGGTAGCCCTGTATCAGGCCCGCGACCTCCATGCGGCGCACGCGCTCGGCCACGGCGGGCGGCGTCAGCCCCACCAGCCTGGCCAGGTCGGTGAAGGGGCGGCGGGCGTCGCGCTGCAGCTCGGCCAGAAGCCTGCGGCCGATCTCGTCCAGCAGGTCGGTCGGTGGGGTGGGGCGTGCGGTCATGGCGGCGCATCCTAACCGCGCCGAAGGATTTCCGCCATTCCGTCAGGGCTGTGCGGTTGGGGTGGTTCGCGCCGCGGCACCGGTGCGGGAAGGTGGGGTGGGGCTTGCTGGAAGAGCTGGGACTGCTGTGGCGGGGCATCATCCTGGGCGTGGTCATCGCCGCGCCGGTGGGGCCCATCGGCCTGCTGTGCATCCGCCGGACGCTGGAGCGGGGCCTGGCCGCCGGCTTCGCCACGGGCATCGGGGCGGCCATGGCCGACGCCTTCTTCAGCGCCATCGCCGCCTTTGGTGTGACCGCCATCCTGGACCTGATCACCGGCCACATCGGCGCCCTGCGGCTGGTGGGGGGCGTGTTCCTGATCGGCGTGGCCATCCACAGCTTCCTGCGCGACCCCAAGCCCCTGGCCGCCGTGCCGGAGCCCGGAAACCTGGTGGCCGCCACGGCCAGCGGCTTCGCCCTGACCTTCACCAACCCGGTGACCATCCTGGGCATCGTCGCCGTGGTGGTGGGCTTCGGCACCACGGACAGCACCCTGCACGCCACCACCCTGGTGGCGGGCATCCTGCTGGGGTCGCTGGCCTGGTGGTCCATCCTGTGCGGCGGCATCAGCCTGCTGCGCCACCGGGTCACGGCCAAGACCGTGCACTGGATCAACATGAGCACCGGCGTGCTGCTGGGGGCGCTGGGCCTGTGGGCCCTGGCGGGGCTGTGGCTGAGGCCGATGGCGGGGTAAGGGTCAGGCCCGCCGCACCAGGGTCAGGTTGATGCACAGGGCCAGCAGGCCGCAGGCGGCGATGATGGCGCACATGGGCACGGGCGTGCCGTCGGCGAAGTGGCCCACCAGCCAGCCGGTGCCCGCCCCCAGCCCCAGTTGCAGCGTGCCCGCCAGGGCAGAGGCCGCCCCTGCCCGCTCCGGCACCCTGGCCAGGGCGCCGGCCATGCCGTTGGCCCCCACCAGCCCGGTCATGCCCAGGTAGCCGACCAGGGGCACCACGATGCCCCACAGGCCGCCGACGCCGCTGGCGCCCGCCGCCAGCAGCACGCAGCCCATGCTGGCCGCCACCGCCGTCCCGGCGCGCATCAACGGGTCGGTGCCCAGGCGCAGGACAAGCCGGCTGTTCACCGTGTTCACCAGCATCATGCCGACCACGTTCAGCCCGAACAGGAAGCCATATTGCTGCGGCGGCACGCCGAAATACTCGATATACACATAGGGCGTGCCGGCGATGTATGCGAACATGCCGGCGAAGACGAAGCCGCTGGACAGCACATAGCCCAGGAACCGCCGGTCCCGCGCCAGCGCCAGGTAGCTGCGCAAAGCCTGCACGCCGCCGCCCATCACCCGCCGGGAGGGGTGCAGCGTCTCCCGCAGGGTCGCCAGCCCGGCCAGCGCCACCAGGCCGAAGCCGGCCAGCACCCAGAAGATCGTCCGCCAGCCGCTGTGGGCCAGCACCTGCCCGCCGGCCAGGGGGGCCAGCATGGGGGCGATGCCCATGACCAGCATCATCAGGCTCATGGTGCTGGCGGCCCGGTCCTTGTCAAAGCTGTCACGCACCATGGCGCGGGCCAGCACCGGGGCCGCCCCCGCCCCCAGCCCCTGCACGAAGCGCCAGCCGGCCAGCCCGACCACGCTGCCCGCCAGGGCGCAGCCCACGCTTCCGCCCACGAACAGCAGGATGCCCGCCGCCGCCGGGGCCTTGCGGCCATAACGGTCGCCCAGGGGACCCCAGGCGAGCTGGCCGAAGCCGAAGGCCACCAGGAACCAGGACAGGGTGAGCTGCACCGTCGCCTGGTCGGCGCCGAAGTCCCGGCCGATGGCGGGCAGGCCCGGAAGGTACATGTCGATGGCCATGGGGCCGAACATGGTCAGCAGTCCCAGCACGGGGATCAGCCAGGGAACCATCCCGGCCTTCACCAAGGAAGAATCGGCCGTCTGGCCCTGAGACAAGTCCGGTCCCGGCATGGGAAATCCTGTTGCTTCGGTGGCAGCAGCATTTAGCCATCGGCGACCCCGCGGGTAACCTGTCCGCAGGGAGGGGCTGCCATGCCGGGGCAGGCCGGGAACCCCCTTCCGGGGCACCCCCCTGTCGTCCGCGCGCCACAGGGGGCGTGGCTTCTGCGGCACCCGTCTTCCGCCCGCATCCCCGCTCGGCTAAGGTCAGCGCTCGACAGGGGCGGGGGACGGGAGTAAAGCACCGGCCAATCCCCCTTCGCCCCGAGGACCCGAGCCATGAAGTTCTTCGTCGACACCGCCGATATCGCCGAGATCCGCGACCTGGCCGCCACCGGCCTGCTGGACGGCGTCACCACCAACCCCTCCCTGGTGGCCAAGGCGGGCCGCAACTTCGTGGAGCTGGTGGCGGAGATCTGCGACGTGGTCTCCGGCCCGGTGAGCGCGGAGGTCGCCTCCACCGAGTTCGAGCCCATGCTGAAGGAGGGCCGGTACCTGGCCACCATCGCGCCGAACGTGGCGGTGAAGGTGCCGCTGACGCCGGCCGGCCTGAAGACCTGCCGCATCCTGGCGAACGAGGGCACAATGGTGAACGTGACCCTGTGCTTCAGCGCCGCCCAGGCCATCCTGGCCGCCAAGGCCGGCGCCGCCTTCGTCTCCCCCTTCGTCGGCCGGCTGGACGACATCGGCCAGAACGGCCTGGCCCTGATCGAGGAGATCTGCACCATCTATGCCGCCTACCCGCACTTCACCACCGAGGTGCTGGTGGCCTCTGTCCGGAACCCCACCCATGTGGTGGAGTCGGCCAAGATGGGCGCCCACGTGGCGACCATGCCGCCGTCCGTCATCCGGCAGCTGTTCAACCACCCGCTGACCGACAAGGGCCTGTCGCAGTTCGTCGCCGACTGGGCCAAGACCGGCCAGAACATCCTGGACCAGAAGATCCCCACCAAATCCGCCTGAGCGTCCACAGCAGGAAGGCCACAGCATGTTCCGCGACCCCGGACCGCCCGCCAACATCCTGGCCTCCCCCGCCCCGGAGGACGCGCTGACGGCGGAGGACGTGGCGGCCTACCTGCGGGACAACCCGGATTTCCTGGTGCAGCGGCCGGACG
Source organism: Aerophototrophica crusticola (assembly GCF_012913305.1). Lineage (NCBI taxonomy): Bacteria > Pseudomonadati > Pseudomonadota > Alphaproteobacteria > Rhodospirillales > Rhodospirillaceae > Aerophototrophica > Aerophototrophica crusticola. The sequence continues at coordinate 2,737,401 of NZ_CP051775.1, forward strand.
TCATCCCCTATCTGGTCCCGCCCTCGGCGGACCTCGGGGATGGCGTGGCCGACATGCAGTACTTCATGGTGCAGCGCCTGCGGGGGGAGCTGGCCCGCATGGCCGACCAGCAGCGGGAGCTGGTGGCCACGTCCCGCGCCAACCTGAACAACCAGAACCGGGTCCACGCCGCGGCCCTGTTCCTGCTGGACGCCACCAGCTTCACCCACCTGGTGCAGACCATCACCACCGACCTTGCGGTGCTGCTGGACCTGGACGTGGCAGCCCTGGGCGTGGAAGGCGTGACGGGGGAGGTCACCCACGTCAACCCGTCCGGCGTGCGGGTGCTGGAGCCGGGCTTCGTCAACGGCCTGCTGGGCCGCCGCGACGTGGGCCTGCGGGCCAACATCCAGGGGCTGCCTGAGATTTATGGCCAGGGCGCCGGCCTGGTCCGGTCGGAGGCGCTGGTGCGGCTGGATTTGGGCCCGGAGGCGCCGGTGGGCCTGTTGGCCTTCGGCAGCCGGGAACCGGACATGTTCCACCCCGGCCAGGCGACCGAGTTGCTGGCCTTCCTGGCCCATGTGGTGGAACGGAGCATCCGTCGGTGGCTGGACCTGCCGGGGTGAGGGGGGGCCTTCAGGCGTCGCCAAGGCGGCGCCGTGTGTGGGGAAAACGGATTTGAACGGATCAGAACGGATGAAAACGGATGGGTCTGGCATCGCGGCTTCGTTCTGATAGCGGATTGAGATTCCAGGCGGCTTCGCCGCATTCGTTTCTTTACCGTTCCAATCCGTTTCGATCCGTTTTCATCCGTTTTCCCGACACAGGCCGACGGGCGACCGGTGTTGGCCGGAAAGTCACCCGGACATGACCCCTACCCTCGGCTTTTCCTGCCAGGCGGACGTGGCGGACGCCGTCGGGGCGTGGCGGGCGTACCTGTCCAGTGAGAAGCGGTTTTCCGACCTGACGCTGGTGGCCTATACCCGCGACCTCAGCCAGTTCCTGGTCTTCCTGACGGAGTACCAGGGGGCGAAGCCATCGCTGGAGCGGTTGGCCAAGGTGTCCGTGGCCGATTTCCGCGCTTGGCTTTCCTGGCGGGCGGAAGGCGGGGCCATCGCGGCCACCCGCAACCGGGGCCTGGCGGCGGTGCGCAACTTCTTCCGTTGGCTGGACCGCACGGGCCGCATGCACAACCCCTATATCGGCGTGGTGGAGGGGCCAAGGACCAAGCGCCCCCTGCCCCGCCCCCTGACCGTGGCCGACGCGGGCACCCTGCTGGAGGAGGCGGCCGGCCTGCCCGACGCGCCCTGGGTCGGCCTGCGCGACCGGGCGCTGTTCACCCTGCTCTATGGCTGCGGCCTGCGCATCAGCGAGGGGCTGGCCCTGAACCGGAACGACCTGCCCGACGGCGCGGAGACGGTGCGGGTGCTGGGCAAGGGGTCGAAGCAGCGGCAGGTGCCGGTGCTGCCGGCGGTGCATGAGGCCCTGCGCGCCTACCTGGCGGCCTGCCCCTTCAACCCGGGGCCGGGCGGGCCGATCTTCCTGGGCGTGCGGGGCGACCGGTTGAGCGACTCGGTCGCGCGCAAGCAGATGCAGAGCCTGCGCGGCCTGCTGGGCCTGCCGGACAGTGCCACGCCCCACGCCCTGCGCCACAGCTTCGCCACCCACCTGCTGGGCGGCGGGGCCGATTTGCGCGCCATCCAGGACCTGCTCGGCCATGCCAGCCTGAGCACCACCCAGCGCTACACCGACGTGGACACGGAACAGCTCCTGGCCGTTTATGAGAACGCCCATCCGCGGGCGCGGCGTTAGGGACTGGCCGACTTCCGATGCTCACCTATTACACCCTTGACCAGGGCTGCCTGGTCCCCACCGACAAGCCCGACGGCTGCCCTCATGTGGCCTGGGTCGACCTGCACTCGCCGACGGAGGCCGAGGAGCGGGAGGTGGAGGAATGCCTGGGGCTGGACATCCCCACCAAGGCGGAGATGCGGGACATCGAGGCGTCGTCCCGCCTTTATGTGGACAAGGGCGCCCTGGTGCTGACCGTGGACCTGGTGTCCAACGCCACCGGGCCGGACCCGCGGGTGGAACCGGTGACCTTCTTGCTGCGGCCCGACGGCCAGGGCGGCGGCTGCCTGGTAACGCTGCGATATTGCGAGCTGCGCTCCTTCGCCCTGTTCGTCCAGGGCTGCAACCGGGAGCCGCTGGAGTCGGGCGATCCCTGGACCGTCTTCCTGGGCATCCTGGAGACGGTGATCGAGCGGCTGGCGGAGACGCTGGAAAAGGTGGGCGAGGATCTGGACGACCTGACCCGCCGCATCTTCCGCCGCGGCAACCGCCGGCAGTTGGCCACCGCCTCCGCCCCCCGGGCGGACCTCAGCGTCGTGTTGGAGCGGATCGGACAGCACCATGACGTGGTGTCCAAGGTACGCACCAGCCTGCTGGGGCTGGGCCGCATGGCCGCCTATGTGGCGCAGCGGCGGGAGGCGCACCTGAAGCTGCCGCCGGAGGCGCTGGCGCGGCTGGAAGCCTTCCGGGTCGACCTGGGGTCCTTGTCGGAGCATGACAACGTGCTGTCCGCCAAGGTGGACTTCATGCTGGACGCCACCCTGGGCCTGATCAACGTGGAGCAGAACGGGATCATCAAGATCTTCTCCGTCGTCTCCGTGATCTTCATGCCGCCCACCCTGGTGGCCAGCATCTATGGCATGAACTTCGACTGGATGCCGGAACTGAACTGGCCCTACGGCTACCCCTTCGCCCTGGCGCTGATGCTGGGCGCGGCGGTGCTGCCGTACCTGTATTTCAAGTGGCGGCGGTGGCTTTGAAGCGACTATTAAAATGCGGAAGCGCCGCTGTGCTAGACAATTAGTTGCGTGTCGACCATAGCAGACCCACCCTTGCAATTTACCCCTTTCGTGTAAGAATAACCGTTCGGTGTCGATTGATCGCACCCGGATTGCAAAGAGGGGAGCTTTGGAATGTTCGGCTTCACGTTGAAAGATTTTCTTGGATTTGAACGAATGGTTGCCTCATCCTTGGTGAAGCTGGTTTATTGGATCGGCATCATCCTGGGCGGACTGGCCGCCATATCGCAAGTGTTCGCCGCCTTTGGGGTCATGCGCTACAGCTTCGGGGGCGGGATCAGCTATTTGCTCGCTGCCATCGTGGGGACTGTGATTGGCGTCCTGTTCTGGCGCGTCCTTTGCGAAGGCATGATCATCATGTTCGGCATTTATGATCGACTTGGCGAGATTAAGCGCGACCTTGCACGGGGTAGCCAAGCCTGAATCTGGCCTTCCATGCGAGAAACCCCGCGGCATCGGGATGCCGCGGGGTTTCTTCTGTCATGACGGAACCGGGCGCCGCCGCTCAGATATGGATCGGCCGGCCATCCACGGCGAGGCAGGCTTCCTTGATGGCCTCGGTCAGGGTGGGGTGGGCGTGGCTGGTGCGGGCCACGTCCTCGGCCGAGGCGCCGAACTCCATGGCCAGGCCCAGTTCCTCGATCATGTCGCCGGCGTTGGCGCCGATGATGTGGGCGCCCAGGATCTTGTCGGTCTTGGCGTCGGCCAGCACCTTCACGAAGCCCTCGGTGGCCTGCATGGCGCGGGCGCGGCCATTGGCGGTGAAGGGGAACTTGCCGACCTTGTAGGCAACGCCCGCCTCCTTCAGCTGCTCCTCCGTCTTGCCCACGCTGGCAACCTCCGGCCAGGTGTAGACCACGCCCGGGATGGCGTCATAGTTGATGTGGCCGGACTGGCCCGCCATCACCTCGGCGGCCACCACGCCCTCCTCCTCCGCCTTGTGGGCGAGCATGGGGCCGGCGATCACGTCGCCGATTGCCCAGATGCCGGGCACGTTGGTACGGAAATGGTGGTCGACCTTGACGCGCTTGCGGTCGTCCAGCTCCACGCCCGCCTGCTCCAGCCCCAGCCCCTCGGTATAGGGGCGGCGGCCGATGGCCACCAGCACGCGGTCGGCCTCCAGCGTCTCCGCCGCCCCGCCCTTGGCGGGCTCCACGGCCAGCTTCACGGTGGCGCCGTCCACCTGGGCGCCGGTGACCTTGGTGCCCAGCTTGAAGGTCAGGCCCTGCTTGGACAGGATGCGCTGCATCTGCTTGGACACTTCGCCATCCATGCCGGGCAGGATGCGGTCTAGGTACTCCACCACCGTCACCTGGGCGCCCAGGCGGGCATAGACGGTGCCCATCTCCAGCCCGATATAGCCGCCGCCGATCACGACGAACTTTTCCGGCACCGCGTCCATGGAGAGGGCGCCGGTGGAGCTGACCACCTTGTCCTCGTCGATGGCCACGCCGGGCAGCGGCATGACGTCGGAGCCGGTGGCGATCAGGATGTTCTTGGTGGTGATGGTCTCCGTCGAGCCATCCTCCTTCGTCACCAGCACCTGGCCCGGGGCGGGGATGCTGCCCTTGCCGGTGAAGCGGGTGACCTTGTTCTTCTTGAACAGGAACTCCACGCCCGTGACGTTGGCGTTCACCACGCCGTCCTTGTGCTTCAGCAGCGTGCCCAGGTCCAGCTCCACCCCCGACACCTTCACGCCGAAGCCGGCCAGGTGGTGCTTGGCCTCCTGGTACTTCTCGCTGGCGGTCAGCAGGGCCTTGGACGGGATGCAGCCGATGTTCAGGCAGGTGCCCCCAGGGTCTTCCGCATCTCGACGCAGGCCGTGCGCATGCCGAGCTGGGCCGCGCGGATGGCCGCCACATAGCCGCCGGGGCCGCTGCCGATGACGACGAGGTCGAATTGGGTGTCCGCCATGGGGGTGAACCGCTTTTCTTCGTGGGGGCCGGGACCGGCCTGGGGAGGGTTTCGCGCCGAAGTTTATGGCAATGGCAAGGGCCCCTGTCCACCCGCGGGAACCCTTGCCTGCTGCGGCATGGCGGCATGGCTAGCCGGCTTGGAAGGGGGGCCGGGACGGTCGGCGGCAGGGACATACAACCGTCTGCGAACGAACTATTAAACATTTGGGGCTTAGGCTCGCCTTTCGTCTAATCGGATTTACCCGAAATTGCGTATATGCTGGCTTTGATCAGGTCCGCACCATAGAGAACGGACCAATCTCCAAAGTGACCAGTACGAAAAGACCTTGTGCCCGCAAGGCTTTCTCCGGAGGGAGGCAAGAGGATGGCGGACGGATCCCACACGGCGATTAAGGGCTTGTCCCGTAGCACCACCGCCATTGCTGATCTGGCGGAAGAGGTGGGCAGCCTTGGCGTCGCCATTGCTGACGTGGCCGGCCATGTCGACGACGTTTCGGGACGCATCAGCACCCAGGCCGGCGTGTTCGACGCCCTGCGCCGGGATGCGGCCGGGATGACCAAGGGCAACGCCGCCGTCGCCTCGGCCGCCGCCGCCGCCCGGGAGGTGACGGGCCGGGCGCGGGGTGAGGTGGCCGGCAGCCGGGAACAGGTGGAACGGGCCCTGGCCGACATCCGCGCCTTGGCCGACACGGTGGCCGGGATCGAGCGCCAGTTGGGCGGGCTGACCGCCGCCCTGGACCGGGTGGGCAAGGTCGCCGGCGGCATCAACGCCATTGCCAAGCAGACCAACCTGCTGGCCCTGAACGCCACCATCGAGGCGGCGCGGGCCGGTCAGGCGGGCCGCGGCTTCGCCGTGGTGGCACAGGAGGTCAAGGCCCTGGCCAACAAGACGGCGGAGGCGACGCAGGAGATCGACTCCACCCTGCGCGACCTGACCACCCAGGTGAAGACCCTGGCCGCCCAGGGCGCCGCCGGCGTGGCCAAGGCGGACAGCGTGCGCGGCGACACAAACCGCATCGGCGAGGTGATGCGCGCCGTGGACACCTCCATGGCCCAGGTTGGGACGGAGCAGGACCGCATCGACGAGGCCACCCGCGCCATCGGCGACCGCATTCAGGCGGTGGAGACGCGGATCATGGACCTGGCCGCGGGCGTGACCCAGTCGGCGGGCAGCCTGGGCTCGGCCCGCGACCGGCTGAACGGGTTGCTGGGCGCCAGCGAGAAGCTGATCGGCCTGACTGCCGACCTGGGCGTGGAGACGGTGGACAGCCCCTTCATCCACGCCGCCCAGGAGGCCGCCGCCCGCATCGGTGCCGCTTTCGAACGGGCCCTGGCCCAGGGCCGCGCGCGGCTGGATGATCTGTTCGACGGCGATTACCGCGCCATCGAGGGCACCAGCCCGCAGCAGGTGCTGACCCGCTTCACCGAGCTGACCGACGCCCTGTTGCCGGAGATCCAGGAGCCGGTGCTGGCCCTGTCGGACCGGGTGGTGTTCTGCGCCGCCGTGGACCGCAACGGCTACCTGCCCACCCATAACCGCAAGTTCAGCCAGCCGCAGCGGCCCGGCGACACGGCCTGGAACGCCGCCAACTGTCGCAACCGCCGCATGTTCAACGACCGGGTGGGCCTGGCGGCCGGGCGGAACCAGAAGCCCTTCCTGCTGCAGGCCTACCGCCGCGACATGGGCAACGGCCAGTACGCCCTGATGAAGGACGTCTCCGCCCCTATCATCGTGCAGGGGCGGCACTGGGGCGGGCTGCGCATCGCGTACAAGGTGTGAGGAAGGGCCTTAGACCCGTTTACCGCAGACTGGAAACGGGTCTAGCCCTTCGTGTTCCTCAGTCGCCGGCGCCGCATCCGCGGCTTGGCTTACGCGGGCATGGGCCCGCGCGGCGGCAGTCGCCGCCGAAGCGTGTTTGCGGGCAGCGCAAACACGCTCTACCCCTTCCTCAGCACCAACGCCACGGCCACCGCCACCACGGCCATGCCGGCCAGGGCGAAGGCGCCCAGCGTCTCCCCGAACAGCAGCCAGGCCATGATCGCCGTCGTCGGCGGGGTCAGGTAGAACAGGCTGGCGACGCGGGATGCCGCCCCGCGGCGGATCAGGGCGAACAGCAGGAAGATGGCGCCCACCGACAGCACCAGGCACAGCCAGGCCAGGGCGAAGACGAACTCCCCCGTCCAGTCGATGGCCATGTCCTCCGTCAGCGGCGCCAGGATGCCGAACAGCACGGCGCTGGCGGCGTACTGGATGGCGGTGCCGCTGCGCAGGTCCATGCCGCCGCAATGGCGCTTCTGGTAAAGGGTGCCGGCCGTGATGCCCACCAGGGCCAGGGTGGCCAACCCCAGGCCGGCCACCATGCCGGGCCCCAGGGACAGCTTCTCCCACACCACCAGGGCGACGCCGCAGAGGCCCAGGCCGAAGCCTAGCCACTGCCGGCCCGTCACCGTCTCCCCCAGCAGCGGCCCGGCCACCGCGGCGGTCAGCAGCGGTTGCAGCCCCACCACCAGGGCCACGGTGCCCGCGGGCAGCCCATGCTCCAGGGCGGTGAAGACGCCGCCCAGGTAGGTCCCGTGCACCAGCAGCCCCGCCAGGGCGATGCGGCCCGCCTCCCCCCGGCTTTTCGGCCAGGGCGCCCTGACGGCCAAGGCAACGCCCCCCAGCAGGGCGGCCACCAGCACCATGCGGACCAGCAGGAAGGTCAGCGGCTCGGCATAGGGCAGCCCCAGCTTGCCCCCGATGAAGCCCGTGCTCCACAGCAGCACGAACAAGGCGGGGGCCATGCGGGCCCAGGGGGAGTCGGGGGGCATCCGGGTTCCTTGGTAGGTCGGATTAGGTGCGCCAGCACCGTAATCCGACGGCAGAAGCAATGGCAGGGGGTGGATAGGCATAGGCGGGGAGCCGTCGGATTACGCGGCCAGGGCCGCTAATCCGACCTACGGACCCCAAAGAAAAACGGCCGCCCCGGGGAGGGGCGGCCGTCTTCCGTACTCAGTGCTGGCCTGGAGATCAGGCGGCCTTGCCCTGCTTGGCCACGATCTCATCCGCCACGTTCTTCGGCACCGGGTCGTAGTGCGAGAACTCCATGGTGAACGAACCACGGCCCGAGGTCATGCCGCGCAGCTGGCCGATGTAGCCGAACATCTCCGACAGCGGGACGTTGGACTCCACGGCGATGTTGTTGCCGCGCTCCAGCTGGCCCAGGACGGTGCCGCGGCGACGGTTGATGTCGCCGATGACGTCGCCCAGGTAGTCCTCGGGGATCACCACCTCGACCTTCATCACCGGCTCCAGCAGGACCGGGCCGGCCAGCTTCATGGCCTCACGGAAGCAGGCCTTGGCCGCGATCTCAAAGGTCAGGGCGTTGGAGTCCACCTCGTGGTACTTGCCGTCCACCAGGGTGGCCTTGAAGTCCACGGTCGGGTAGCCGGCGATGACGCCGTCTTCCTTCTGGAGCTTCAGGCCCTTGTCCACGGACGGGATGTACTCGCGCGGCACGGTGCCGCCGACCACCTCGTCCACGAACTCGAAGCCCTCACCGCGCTCCTTCGGCTCGAAGATGATCTTCACTTCGGCGAACTGGCCGGAACCGCCGGTCTGCTTCTTGTGGGTGTAGATGTGCGTGACCGGGCGGGTGATGGTCTCACGGTAGGCCACCTGCGGCCGGCCCATGATGCCCTCCACGCCGAACTCCGTGCGCATGCGGTCCAGCGTCACCTCCAGGTGCAGCTCGCCCATGCCGCGCAGGATGGTTTGCCCCGTCTCCTTGTCGGTCTCCAGCCGGAGCGAGGGGTCCGCGCGGACCATCTTGCCCAGGGCGGCGGAGAACTTGTCCTGGTCGCCGCGGTTCTTCGGCTCCACGGACACGCTGATGACGGGCTCGGGGAAGCGCATGCGCTCCAGCACCACCGGGGCGGTGGCGTCGCACAGCGTGTCGCCGGTGTCCGTCTCGGCCAGGGAGACGAACGCCACGATGTCGCCCGCGCGGGCTTCCTCAAGGTCGTTGGTGTCCTTGGCGAACATCTCCACGATGCGGCCGATGCGCTCACGCTTGCCGCGGGTGGTGTTCAGCAGCTGGGTGCCCTTGGCGACCACGCCGGAGTAGACGCGGACGAAAGTCAGCGCGCCGTACTTGTCGTTGATCACCTTGAACGCCAGGCCGGAGAAGGGCTCGTCGTCGGAGCAGATGCGCTCGCCGTTCGGGTTGCCGTCCGGGTCCACGGTCTTGATGGCCTCGACGTCGGTCGGGGCCGGCAGGTACCAGATGACCGCGTCCAGCAGCTGCTGCACGCCCTTGTTCTTGTAGGACGAGCCGCACAGCACGGGCACGAAGGCGCCGGACAGGGTGGCCTTGCGGATGCACTCCTTGAGGACGTCGACGCCGGGGGCCTCGAGCGTCTCCAGGTAGTGGTTCATCGCCTCGTCGTCCTGCTCGACGCAGGCTTCCACCAGCTCCTGCCGGTAGGTTTCCACCTGGCTCAGGATCTCGCGGTCATAGGCGTTGGTGATCTTCAGCTTGTCGGCCAGGTCGGCGTTGACGTCCCAGACCTCCCACTTGCTGTCCTTCTCGTCGGAGAACCAGACGTAGGCCTTCATCTCCACGAGGTCGACCATGCCGAAGAAGTTGTCTTCGGAGCCGATGGGCAGCTGCAGGCAGATGGGGCGCGCGCCGAGGCGGTCCTTCACCATCTGCACGGTGCGCCGGAAGTTGGCGCCCGAGCGGTCCATCTTGTTGACGTAGCACATGCGCGGAACCTTGTAGTTGTCCGCGAGGCGCCAGTTGGTCTCGGTCTGCGGCTCCACGCCCGCCACGCCGTCGAACACCACGACCGCACCGTCGAGCACCCGGAGCGAACGGTTCACCTCGATGGTGAAGTCCACGTGGCCTGGGGTGTCGATCAGGTTGATCTTCTTGTCCTTCCAGAAGCAGGACACCGCGGCGGACTGGATGGTGATGCCGCGCTTCTGTTCCTGCTCCAGGTAGTCGGTCGTCGTGGACGACTTCAGGTCCTTGGTGTCGTGGATGTCGATGATCGTGTGCTTGCGCCCCGTGTAGTACAGGATGCGCTCGGTCGTCGTCGTCTTGCCGGCATCGACGTGGGCAATGATGCCGATGTTACGGATGTTCGCCAACGGGGTATTGCGGGGCATAAGCTAGGCTCCGTCGTCCAGCGTCGTGTCTTGATCGTTGACCCGGCGTGGCAAGGTCGGTGATCGGGGGCGGGCCACACCCCGATACCGGAAAGCGGGCCGCATGAAAAAAACCAGGAGGCGGTGGCGAAACGCCCCGACCTCCCGGCGGCGGACTATTTAACGCGGCGCGCACCGGATTCCAAGGGGCTGGCGAGCATGACCGCTACGCGCGCGGTGAGTGTCGCAGTCCGGAAACAGGAGCAGTCCCCGCGGCAACCGCCGCCGTGGGCATCAGGCCCTGAAATGGTGAGGAATCGGTAAAGGGGAAGCGACCGCCGGCCTGCGCTTTCGGGGGTGGATGCCGTTGCCGTCGGGCGGGTGACCCGGTAAACCTTCATCACCAACGAAAACGGGAGGGTCGCGGTGCAGGACGGGTTCCAGGGCTACATGGCCAAGCCGGCGGTGAGCGCCGCGGACTATGCCGGGCTGGTGGGGACGGAGCTGGGCGTTTCCGACTGGGTGGAGATCCCCCAGGGCCTGGTGGACGCCTTCGCCGATGCCACCGGCGACCACCAGTTCATCCATGTGGACCCCGCCCGGGCCGCCATGACCCCGCTGGGCGGCACCGTGGCCCATGGCTTCCTGACCCTGGCCCTGCTGGGCGGGCTGGGGCCGAAGGTGATCCCGCCGGTGGCCGGGAGCGTCATGGGCTTCAACTACGGCTTCAACCGGCTGCGCTTCGTCACCCCGGTGCGCACCGGCAGCCGGGTGCGGGCCCGCTTCGTGCTGAAGGGCTTCGAGGAGAAGGCGCCGAAGCAGTACACCAGCACCTATGACGTGACGGTGGAGATCGAGGGGCTGGGCAAGCCGGCCCTGGTGGCGGAATGGCTGACCGTGGCGGTGGTGGGCTGACGGCCCAAGGTAAACCTGGGTGGGGGGACAGTAGACCGAGAGCAGTACTGGAATCTCACGAAGCGGTCGTGCCATTTCCGCGTGTGGCCTGTTGGCATCCCGACAAGCAAGGGATGCCTGGACATGCTGGACCTCTGGTACAAGAACGCCGTCCTCTATTGCGTGGACGTCGAGACCTATATGGACGGCAACGGGGACGGGGTCGGGGATTTCCGCGGCCTGTCCCAGCGGCTGGACCACATCGCCGGGCTGGGGGCCACCTGTGTCTGGCTGCTGCCCTTCTATGCCACGCCCAACCGGGACAATGGCTACGACGTCAGCGACTATTACGCCGTGGACCCGCGGCTGGGCACCTTCGGCGACTTCGTGGAGTTCACCCACCTGGCGCGGGAGAAGGGGCTGCGGGTCATCGTCGACCTGGTGGTGAACCACAGCAGCACCGAGCACCCCTGGTTCAAGGCGGCCTGCGCCGACAAGGACTCCCCCTTCCGGGATTTCTACCTGTGGTCGGAGGAGAAGCCGGCCGACGCCCATGAGGGCATGGTCTTCCCCGGCGTTCAGCACACCACCTGGACCTGGAACGAGCAGGCCGGCGCCCACTATTTCCACCGCTTCTACGACCATGAGGCGGACCTGAACATGGACAACCCCGCTGTCCGCGAGGAGATCGAGCGGATCATGGGGTTCTGGCTGCAGTTGGGCGTGTCCGGCTTCCGCATCGACGCCGCCCCCTTCGTGATCGAGACGCCCGTTGGCCCCGACAAGGGTAAGATGCATTTCGAGTACATCCAGGAAATGCGCTCCGTTCAGCAATGGCGCCGGGGCGACGCCGTGCTGCTGGCCGAGGCCAACGTGCTGCCGGAGGAGGTGGGCGATTACGTCGGCGACGGCGACGGCATGCACCTGATGTTCAACTTCATCACCAACCAGCGCCTGTTCCTGGCCCTGGCCCGGCAGGACCCCAAGCCGCTGGCCGAGGCCATCAGGTCCCTGCCCGACATGCCGGAGATGGCCCAATGGGCCAACTTCGTGCGGAACCATGACGAGCTGGACCTGGGCCGCCTGTCCGAGGAGGAGCGGGAGGAATGCTTCCGCCTGTTCGCCCCGGATGAGCACATGCGCGCCTATGGCCGCGGCATCCGCCGGCGCCTGGCCCCCATGCTCGGCAATGACCGGCGCAAGCTGGAGCTGGTTTACAGCCTGATGTTCACCCTGTCGGGCACCCCCGTCATCTGGTACGGGGAGGAGATCGGCATGGGCGAGAACCTGGAGCTGGAAGAGCGCACGGCCGTGCGCACGCCGATGCAATGGTCCGACGGCCCCAACGGCGGCTTCAGCCCCGTCGGCAAGGACAAGCTGGTCCGCCCGGTGAACAGCGGCGGGGAGTACGGTTTCGAGACGGTGAACGCGGAGGCCCAGGCCCGCGACCGCGACAGCCTGCTGACCTGGTTCGAGCGGGCCGCCAGGATGCGCCGCCAATGCCCCGAATTCGGCTGGGGCCCGACAGAGCTGCTGGACCTGGGCAACGACAAGGTCCTGGCCCACCGCTGCCGCTGGCGCGGCAATAGCGTCGCCGCCCTGCACAACTTCAGCCCGGACAAGCAGGCCGTGTCCCTGGAGCCCCTGTGCGAGGAGGGCACCCGGCTGGTGGACCTGTTCGAGGACAAGGATTACGGCCGCCTGCAACGCACCGACCGGCTGGAGCTGGAGGGGTACGGGTATGTCTGGCTGCGGGTGGAGGGGAAGTGACCGGGCCGCTCAGGCCAGTCGGTCCATGGGCAGGCCCGCTTCCCCCTCGTCATCCGGCCCGTTCTCCCCTGCCCCAGGGTCCCGTGAGACGTTGAGTACCACTGTCCGGCAGCGCTGCCGGATGGCGTCGGCGAAGACGGGCAGCATGGCATGGTCGCCGGCGGGCATGGCCCTGACCTCGGCGACGGCGGCATCCACCCCTTCCTGCACCCGATGCCCCAGGTCCGCCACCCGGCGGAGCACGGCCCTGGCGTTCAGGCCACACGCTGTCGCCATCCGGGCCCAATGCTTCGCCCGCACCTGCCGCCCGCGCCGCTCGCCCCCGATGGACTGGGCATGGTTCTGGGTGATGTTTTCCCAGGCGGCGGCGCACATCAGGTCATAGAGAGGGGCGAGGCGCGGTGGCTCCCCCGCACGGTCGAACAGCAGGGAGTAGTTCTTGGCGTGGGAATCCACGTTCGCCAGCAGCACGTTCAGGATGACCGCGTCCAGAAACGGCAACAGGGCGCCCGGCCGCGCCTCCCGCCGCAGCAGCCCGGCCAGGGCGGGCAAGCCGGTGGCCCGGGTCCCGGACCCGTCATGCTCGTATTTGGCGGCGGGCGGCAGGCCCAGGGCCTGGCAGAAATCCTCCTGGTGCTGCCGCCGCCATACCGCCCCGTGGCGGAACCGGTCGTACCGCTGCACCAGCAGGTAGGTGCGGTCGCCCACCCGGCCCGTGGTCACGGGCGCCACGTCCAGGCCCGCGCGCCGGGCCAGGACCATGCACAGGGCCTCGTTCTGCACGCTGCCGAACAGGTTGGGGTTGTCGGGCTTCAGGATGTGGGTGGAGGGGGCGCCGTCCACCGGGATGGCGAGCCGGTCCCCTTGCAAGGCCACGGGCAGCTTGTGCTGGGCCCCCGCCAAGCTCATGGACACCCCGTCCTCGCCCACCAGGAAGGGCCGCCGGGGCAGGTCGTTGATGATGCGCTCCAGGTCGGGGGCGCCGGCGATGCCCAGGTAGTCGGGCTCCTCCCCCTCCCGGGGCGCGCCGATGGCCAGGGCGCCGGCCGTGTCCCGGCCGATGCGGCCCACCAAGCCCAGCACGTCCTCCGCCGCGATGCCCATGGCCCGGCCCACGGTACGCAGGATGTCCCCCTCCGGCAGCAGGTTGGCCAGCCAGGGAACCAGCCTGTCCGGCCCATGCCGGTCCACGGCCAAAGGCATGGTGACGGAGACGGGGAAGGCCCCCCGGGTCCGCTGCCAGCGCGGGTCATAGCGGAACACCGGCCCCCCGGCTTCCGCCGCGATCTCCCCCACCAGGAAGGTTTCGTAGAAGACCGGGACCATCAGCCGTTCCCGGTGCTGGGCAGGTCGTAGCCGCCGGGATCATCCGGGGGAACCGGCGCCGGCCCGGTTGCCTCTGGCAACAGTCGCAGCCCGACTGCCTCGGCCGCCGCAAGCGCTTTGCCCAAGTGCGCCGTGGGCTTCCCGGCCTCCAGGTCCACGATGAAGCGCGGCCCGGAGCCGATCAGCAGGGCCACCTCCTCCTGCGTCAGCCGGTTGGCCACCCGGTGTTGCCGGACCAACCTGCCGAACTCGGCCGCATCCATGGCGCCCTCCGCTTTATGCCGCGGCTACTGATCCTGGCCGATCAACGGCCCCCTCAGACGCCGGGCGCCGCCATCCGGCGGCTTGGCTCACGCGCCCATGAGGGCGCGGGCCGGCGGTCGCCGGCCTCCACCGGCATGAGTCCCTGACTCATGCCGGTGGTCTTCCCGATCGGTAAGGTGCGCGCCCATTTCCGGCTTGGCAAGACCAATTCTTCCCGATCGGGAAGCAGAAAGGGGCGGACCTTTCGGCCCGCCCCTTCCCTTCACCAGCAAATGGGCTGGGTCAGTTCACCCGCGGTTCCCCCGCCGGCACCAGGCCGCGGTTCTTCAGCAGGGCATCCACCTTGGGCTCGCGGCCGCGGAAGCGGATGTAGGCTTCCATCGGGTCGGAGGTGCCGCCGGCGGAATAGACGTTGTCGTACAGCTTCTTGGCCATAGCGGGGTCGAAGATGTTCCCAGCCTCCTTGAAGGCGTTGAAGCCGTCGGCGTCCAGCACCTCCGCCCACATGTAGCTGTAATAGCCGGCCGAATAGCCGTCGCCGGAGAAGATGTGGGAGAAGTGCGGGCTGCGGTGCCGCATCACGATCTCCTTCGGCATGCCGATCTTCTTCAGCGACGCCGCCTCGAAGCCATTGACGTCCAGCCCCTCGGCGGACTTCAGGGCGTGGAACTCCATGTCCACCAGGGCGGAGGAGACGTATTCCACCGTGGCGAAGCCCTGGTTGAAGTTGCGGGCCGCCAGGATCTTGTCCAGCAGTGCCTTGGGGATGGGCTCGCCGGTCTTGTAGTGGACGGCGAACTTCTGGAGGATCTCCGGCTGCTCCAGCCAGTGCTCATAGACCTGGGACGGGAACTCCACGAAGTCGCGCAGCACCGACGTGCCCGACAGGTACGGGTACTTCACATTGGACAGCATGCCGTGCAGGCCGTGCCCGAACTCGTGGAACAGGGTGTTGGCGTCGTCGAAGGACAGCAGAGTCGGCTCGCCCGGCGCGCCCTTGGCGAAGTTGTTGTTGTTCAGCACCAGCGGCCGGATGGATTCGTCCAGGTTCTCCTGGTCGCGGAGCGTGCTCATCCAGGCGCCGCTGCGCTTGGTGGGCCGGGCGAAGTTGTCGCCGATGAACAGGGCGACGTGCTTGCCGTCCTTGTCCTTCACCTCCCACGCCCGGACGTCGGGGTGGTAGAGGGGCAGGCCCTTCACCTCCGTGAAGGTGACGCCGAACAGGCGGTTGGCGGTGTAGAACGCCGCCTCGATCATCTTGTCCAGCTGGAAGTACGGCTTGATCTCCGCCTCATCCAGCTCGTACTTGGCCTTGCGGACCTTCTCGGCGTAATAGCGCCAATCCCAGGGCTCGATGTCGATGTTCTGGCCCTCGGACCGGGCCATCTCGGCCAGCAGCCCCTTCTCCTCCGCCGCCCGCTCCTTGGCCGGGCCCCAGACCTTCAGCAGCAGGTCGCTGACCGCCGCCGGGGTCTTGGCCATGGTGTCGGCCAGCTTGTAGTCGGCGAAGGTCTCATAGCCCATGATCTTCGCCCGCTCGATGCGCAGGGCGACGATCTCCTGGATGATCTTCTTGTTGTCCTGGGCGTCGCCATTGTCGCCGCGCAGGGTCCAGGCCTTGAACGCCGCCTCGCGCAGGTCGCGGCGGGCGGAGAAGGTCAGGAACGGCTCGATGGAGGAGCGGGACAGGGTGATGACATGCTTGCCCGGCAGGTTCCGCTCGGCAGCCGCCTGGGCCGCCGCGGCGCGGGCGAAGTCCGGCAGGCCGGCCAGGTCGCGCTCCCCCTCCAGGACCAGCATGTAGTCCTTCTCGTCCTGCAGCACGTTCTGGCTGAAGGCGGTGGAGATGACGGCCAGGCGCTGGGTGATCTCCGCCAGGCGCTGCTTCTGCTCCGGCTTCAGCTGGGCGCCGGCGCGGACGAAGGCCAGGTGGTAGCGCTCCACCACCCGCTTCTGCTCGGGCGTGAGCTTGAGCTTGTCCCGCTGCTGGTAGACGGCGTCGATGCGCTGGAACAGCTCGGGGTTCAGGCTGATCTCACTGCGGTGCTTGGCCAGCACCGGGGCCATGTCGCGCTGGATGGCCTGCAGCTCGTCGTTGGTGTGGGAGCTGGTCAGGTTGCCGAAGACCTTGTCCACCTGCTCCAGCAGCCGGCCGCCACGCTCCATCGCCTCGATGGTGTTGGCGAAGCTGGGGGCTTCCTTGGTGCCGGTGATGGCGGCGATCTCCGCCTTCTGCTCCGCCATGCCGCGCTCATAGGCGGGCTTGAAGTGGGCCGGCTTGATCTTGTCGAAGGGCGGCAGGCCGAACGGGGTCTGCCACTGGGTGAAGAAGGGGTTCGTGTCCATGCTCGCCTGGGTCGCCTGTGCTGGGGCCGCCTTCTGGGTGGGCGCGCTGCCGTTGGCCGCCATGGCCCCGCCCGCACCCACCAGCGTGAGGATCAGGGCCGAGACGCCCGCCGTCAAAGCAGATTTCAACGTTCTTCCTCCGGATACCGTTCTCCAGCCGCGGTGACCCGCCGCCGACCGGGCAAATGGAAGGCCGCCGCCCCCAGGGCAAGGCAAGCGCCGTTACCGTGTGGTTACAAAAAATTAAGCGGGGGTGCAGGGGCGGATGTCGCGGGGGCAAGCAGCACCCCGTCCGCCTAAGCGCGACCGCCCCTCCCCCGCGCAGGCGGGGGTCCACAGTTCTTGACCCGCGAGCCTGCGCGACCCCCATCAAAAACCGTGGACCCCCGCCTTCGCGGGGAAGCGGTAAAAGAAAAACGATATGGGACCTGCGCCCCCCCTCACCCGATCCGGCGCAGCTCCTCCGCCCGGCCGTCGGGCAGGTTCAGCCGGTCGGCCAGGTAGCGCAGGTAAGACTGCTCCGCCCGCCCGTCCGGGGTGATGGCCATCTGGGAGGCGAGATAGACCTGCTCCGCCGTCTCCGGGTCGCGGGCCTGGGCGACGATGTCGTCCATGCTGGGCGGGTCGGCCAGCTCACGTTCCAGCAGGCGGCGCTCCTCCTCGCCGGCGCCGGCCTGGTTGACCGTGTCCAGGATGCGGGCGCGCTCGTCCGCGTCGATCTGGCCGTCGGCGTTGGCGGCGGCCACCATGGCGCGGATCAGCAGCAGGGCCTTCTGGTCGGCCACACCCATGGCCGGTTCCTGTGGCGCCGGCCCGCGGGACAGCATGTCGCCGATCCGGTCACCGAGGGAGGAGCCGGTGCCGCGGGCGCTTGTCGCCTGCGGGTTCATGTGGGCGCCCGGCCCGGCGCCGGCCCCGGCGGGGTTGTTGGCCTTGTAGTCCTGGTAAGCCTTGTAGGCCAGGTAGCCGAGTGCTGCCACGCCGGCCGTGCTGCGGAAATCGCCGCCGACGCCCGGCGTGCGGGTGCCCGCCGCGAACACCGGCCCGCGGGCGCTGCGCCCGCCCAGCCCCGTCGCCATCATGGCGCCCAGCAGCCCACCAAGGTTAGCCATGGTCCGTCCTCCCCTGTCCTGTCGTGGAACGGGGGAGTCAACCGGCGGGCGTCAGTCCCGTTCCTTGCGGCGCTCCGGATTGCGGAAGACGAACAGGTCCTTGTCCAGCGAAACGCCGAGTTCCGGGTTCTGCAACGCCACTTCCGTCGTCAGCCCCTGGGCGTCCAGCACCCGCCACTTGCGTAAGGAGTAGGGCCTGTCCTCGAACACCAGGGTCAGGCGGCCGAGGCCGGGGTCCTTGGCCTGGGCGAGCGTGATCTCCACCGCCCCCGGGCCCTTCTCCACCTTCGTCACCACCACGTCGCCGGACAGCTTCAGGTCCGGGCGCAGCAGGAAATCCGCCATGGTGCTGCCGATGGGGGCGTTGGACTGCTCCTTCATCTCCGCGTCCCAGAAATAGACGAAGGAGCCGTCGGCCACGATGAAGTTCTTGGACGGCGGGTCGAAGTCGATCCGCATCCGCCCGGGGCGGGACAGGCTGAAGGTGCCGCGGGCGACGCTGCCGTCGTCCGACACCTGCAGGAACTGGGACCGCATGGTCTTGATGCCGCCCAGGTACTCCTCCGCCCGCCTGACCTCCGCCGCGTCCTCCGCGGTCAGCTTGGCGGGGGCGACAGGGGCGGCCGACTGCCTGGCAGGGCCTTGCGCCGATGCGGGCAGGGCCGGGAGGGCCAGGGTCAGGGCCAGGAGGGCGGCGGCGAGGGGCTTGGTCGTGCGCATGGGCAGGATATGGCGCGCCTTCGTGGCGGGAATGGGGACAGGAAGGGGGCATTTCCGCGCCCGCCGCATAGGAACGGTGCCGGGGGCGGTTTGGTCAAGCATTCCTGTCAGATGCCGCCAAACAGGCGGTCGAGCGCGTTGATGATCGTGAAATGCTCCTGCCTCAGCTTGCCTACGGGTGTCTGGAGCACCGCGGTAGGAACGGCGTTCAGCAAATGGGTCGCCAGGAAGTAGATGCTGCCATTAACCTCGACCGTGGGATGAAGCCGGTTGTCAGGCTTCAGGCCTGGCCTGCGGGGAAGCAGCGGGATCACCACCCGCGTCCCGAACTGTTCGAGAATGTCCGCTTGGACGTCCAGTAGCAGGGTACCGGAATCGTCATGCCGGTAGACGTCGTACCGGGCCATCAGAATGTCCGGTACTTTCCAAGTGGCAGACCGTGGTTCCGCACGTAGGCGTTCCAGGACTCCGCCACCTCAGGGTCCAGCGGCTCGTCCGTTGCCCGGGCATTCCGGATGGCCGCCGTCAGTCCGGCCGCGCAAGCCCCCTCGATATCGATGCCCAAGGACTTCGCCCTATCCAGCAAGGCCTTGTCCACGGCGACGCTGGCCTTGGGAAGGCTGCCCTCACGGTTCAGCAAGGGATTGTCCGGCACGACCATCTCCAGCGCTAATGATCCTTGAGTATGCGCATCCCATCGCCACCCGGCAAGGCCAGCCGGGGCTACCCCACCCGCGCGGGGCTGTGGCGGGCCGCCGGGCGTTAGAGTGGGGCCTTGCCCGATGCCCCGGAGTGCCCTGCCATGCGGTCCCTGACCCGCCTGCTGCTGACCAGCGCCGCCCTTGCCCTGCCGACCCTGCTTCCGGCCGCGGCGGCGGAGGGGCCGGTGGTCGCCCTCCCCAAGGGCGTGCGGGCCGCCGACATCGCCCGCGCCCTGGGCAACGCGCCGGATGGGGCGCGGGTGGTGCTGCCCGCCGGGGCCACGGTGAAGGTGGACCGCACCATCGAAGTGGAGCCGGGCAATCGCCGGCTGACCCTGGACCTGAACGGGGCGACGCTGGAGCAGGCGGGCAAGGGCAGCATCGTCAAGGTGGTGGGCGGCATGGGTCCGGCGGTGGAGGTCAGGACCCTGGGCCGCCGGGGTGACAAGACGGAGGTCACCTTCGCCAAGCTGCCCAAGGGGCTGGCGGTGGGTGACTGGATCAAGGTGGTGGCGGAGGACCCGCTGCCCGGCGGCAAGCATGGCCGGAACCCCGTGCGGCTGGGCCAGGCCACCAAGGTGCTGGCCATCGACGGGGACACCGCCATCTGCGCCCCCGCCCTGCACGGGCAGGAGGAATACCGCACCGGCCTGCGCGCCGCCGCCTTCGCCCGGGGAAGCATCACGGTGGAGCGCGGGACCCTGTTGGGGGACGGGGACACCGGGTCGCCCCTGCTGCGGGTAACCTCCGTCGTGGAGCCGCGGGTGGACCGGGTCTGGCTGCGCCGCGGCGGCGGGCCGGGGCTGGAGCTGGAGAATACCGTCCGCGCCCGGGTGACGGAAGTGGCCGCCATCGACCTGAAGGACGACACGGACCGCGGCCATTTCGGCTATGGGGTCCACAGCCATGCCAGCCTGCTGACCCACGTGGACGGCGTCTATGGCGAGCGGCTGCGCCACACCACCGACAACAACGGCAGCACGGTCCCGGCCAAGTCCCCGCCCGCCGGCTATGGCGGCGACATCGGCATGGTGGTGCGCAACGCCATCACCTATGACACCACCGCCTCCGCCTATTCTTGGCACTCCGAGGCGAACCTGGGCCTGTATGAGAACGTCCTGGCCTTCGGCGGCAAGCAGATGGCCGTTCTGCGCGGGCTGGACAACCGCATGGTCAACAGCGGCGGGGCGGGGCTTGGCCGTGGCGTCCAGCTTTTCCAGTATGGTGACGGGGACGGGAGGCGGCTGCTGCTGGACGGGTTGAAGTTCCGCGGCCTGAAGGACCGGTCCGTCTATACGACAGGCAAGGTGACGGACAGCACGGTGCGCCAGTCCCGGCTGGAGTCCATGAGCCCCAACCACCTTGGCGTCGGCCAGGGCGTGCGGCTGATCGGGCTTTCCGACGACATGGCCGGGATGCGGGACGAGGAGCGGCTGCGCCTGGGGACCGACGGTGACGACGACTTGGCCGGCGGCAGGGGCGACGACATCGTCTGGGGCGGGCCGGGGGCTGACAACCTGTCCGGCGGCCCGGGCCAGGACCGGTTCCTCTACAACGACGTGGCGGAGGGCGGGGACACCATCACCGACTTCAAGCCCGGGGCCGGCGGGGACATGGTGGACCTGGGCGCCCTGCTGGTGCGGCTGGGGGTGGCGCCGGGCCAGGACCCGCGGCGCTTCTTCACGGTGGAGGCCGCGGGCAAGGACACCAGGGTGCTGGTGCAGGCCGACGGCAAGGCGGTGACCCTGGCCACCCTGGCGGGGGTGTCGGCAAAGGCCCTGGTGCCGGAGAACATCAAGCTGACCCTGGGCTTCGACGGCAGCCCCGGGGAAACGCTGCCCCCCTGGGACGCCGAGCCGACGCCCCGCCCCGCCCCGCCGCCCACCGCGCGGGAGGAAGCCCGGGAAACCACCGTCGCCCTGGCCGTGCCCCGGTCGGAGGAACCGGCGCGCCGCACCGGGCCGGACATCACCGTGGCACCGGACGGCTTCGCCAGCGTGAAGCTGCGGGAGGACCTGTTCGAGGGGGAGGCCGGGCTGAACTACCGTGTCTCCATGGCCAACGGCCAACCCATGAAGAATTGGATCGAGGTGCGCGGCGACACCCTGGCCCTGGCACCCAAGGACTGGGACAAGGGCGAGCACAAGGTGATGGTCACCGCCTTCAGGAAGGGCCGCGCCGTGGGCACGCGCACCGTGACGGTGCGGGTGGGGGGGTCATAGGGGAGTTGTGGAACTGTGGGATGACTCTATCCGTCCAGTATCCTCGTTATCCCGGCGCAAGCCCAGGGGCGCAAAGTTAACCCGGTTGAGGTTTTTTCTGCCTCCCCCGCGAAGGCGGGGGTCCACGGTTCTTCAACCAAGGTGACGGCATACAGCGGGTCAAAAAACTGTGGCCCCCCGCCTTCGCGGGGGAAGCGGTAGTTATCTGTACCTGACGGCTCGGCCCCAGGATGATCGGGAGTTTGAGAGTGACAACCCCAAGTTCAGGCCGGAACCCTGTCCCCTACCCTCGCCAACCCCTCCGGCTCCGGCCCGCCGGCGGCCCAGTCCAGCAGTTCCACCGTGTGGACGATGGGGATGCCGGTGTTCTGGCCGATCTGGGTCATGCAGCCGATGTTGCCCGTGGCGATGATGTCGGGCCGCACGCTCTCGATGTTCATGGCCTTGCGCGCGCCCAGTTGGCCAGCCAGTTCCGGCTGGAGGATGTTGTAGGTGCCGGCGCTGCCGCAGCAGATATGGCCCTCCGGCACCTCCAGCACCTGGAACCCGGCCGCCTTCAGCAGGTCGCGGGGTGGCCGGTGCAGCTTCTGGCCGTGCTGCATGGAACAGGCGGAGTGGTAGGCCACCTTGAGCGGCCGGGGCGCCTTCGCCCCCTCCGGCAGGCCCAGCATCGCCAGCACCTCCGTGATGTCCTTGGCGAGGCTTGAGACCTTGGCAGCCTTTTCCGCCAGCTCCGGGTGCTCCCGCAGCATGAAGCCGTAATCCTTCACCGTGGTGCCGCAGCCGGACGCGGTGATGACGATGGCGTCCAGCCCCTCCCCTTCGACCTCCCTCATCCAGGCCCGCACGTTCGGCCCGGCGAAGTCAGGCTCATGGTGGCCCAGATGGTGGGTGAGGGCGCCGCAGCAGCCCACGCCGGCGCTGACCACCACCTCCGCGCCCAGGCGGTTCAGCAGGCGGATGGCGGCCTCGTTGATGCCGGGGTTCAGCACCGGCTGCACGCAGCCCACCAGCATGCCCACCCGCATCCGCCGCGGCCCTTCCGCCGGGAACACGCCCGGCCGCTCCTGCCGGGACGGCGGGTGCACCTTGCCGGGGGCCAGCGACAGCATGGTCTGCAAGCGCTTTGGCAGCACCGCCTTGAAGGGCCGCCCGGCCTTGGCGCCCAGCAGGGCGGCCCGGAACCGGTTGCGGTAGGGCAGCACCTCTGCCAGCAGCTTGCGCTGCATGCGGTCCGGCAGGGGGCGCTGGTAGGTCTGCTCGATATGGGCCCGGCCATGGTCCACCAAGTGCATGTAATGCACCCCGGATGGGCAGGTGGTCATGCAGGACAGGCAGGACAGGCAGCGGTCGATATGGGTGACCTCGGCCTCCGTGGCCGGCCGCCCGTTCTCCAGCATGTCCTTGATCAGGTAGATGCGCCCACGCGGGCTGTCCCGCTCGTCCCCCAGCAGCAGGTAGGTGGGGCAGGTGGCCGTGCAGAAGCCGCAATGCACGCATTTGCGCAGGATCTTCTCGGACTCGTTCACGTCCGGGTCGGCGAGCTGGGCCAGGGTGAAGTTGGTCTGCATGCTGGTGCGTCAGCCTCGGGCTGCGCGGCGTTCGCGCCGCTTGTTGTGGGCGTAGAGCAGGGGCGCCAGGGCCCGGTCATAGACGAACCGGGCCGCCGGCTTGACCGGCCGGGCGCCCACGAGCCGGGCCAGCCACCGGTAGCGCGGGATGGCCGACCAGATCCGCAGGAACGCGTCCACCCCGACATATGGGCGGCCGTCGGGCCCGATCACATGGAGGCGCCTTTTCACCTCCTCTTTGTCCAGCCCGTATCGGGCCAGCAGGTCGTCCGCCTCGTACAGGTTCACGAAGCGGTTGCCGTTGCCGGCCTTGGCGTCCAGCCGGGCATAGTGCTCCACCTCCGGCCGGCAGACCGGGCAGGCACCGTTGTACAGGGTGGTGCAGGCATCATGCCGGTCACCCTGCATGGTCATCCCCCCATCCGCCCGGGGTTCAGCACGCCCGCCGGGTCGAACTGCGCCTTGACCCGGGCCGACAGGTCCGCCAGGGGCTTGGGCTGGGGCTGGAAGACGGGGACCGCCGCCCGCACCGGGTCGGGGGCGCGAAACAAGGTTGCGTGGCCGTTGCCGCTGAGGGCGCCGCGCACCAGCCCCGCCTGGGCGTCGCCGGGCGGGATGCCCAGCCAGACCAGCCCGCCGGCCCAGTCCAGCCAACCCACCGTGCCGGGGATGGCTTGCCGGACCCTCTCCAGCACCGCCGCCCCCTCCCCCGGGGTCACCGACAGGCGCCAGACGACCAGGTCGGGCCGCTGGGCGAAGGGCGTGGCGTCGCGCAGCTCCTCCCACAGGGCGGCGGACTCGTCATTGTCCAGCACCGCCGTGGCGGCCCGGCCCTCCAGCAAGCGGGTCAGCCCCGCCAGCCGCGCATCGACGGAGACGTCCACCCCCTCCAACCGCAGCAGGACGGAGGGCGTGCGAGGCGGGATGCCGGTGAAGGGCAGCTCCGCCGGGACCCAAGCGGCGGACGCCACCTCCGCCGGGCTGCCCATGGCGTCGGCCATGGCCTTGACCCCCGCCGCGGCGTCGATCCCCGCCAGCACCAGGGTGCGGGTCAGGGGCGGGGCCGGCAGGGCCTTCAGCACGATCTCCGTCATCACCCCCAGGGTGCCGTGGGACCCGGTCAGCAGCTTGGGCAGGTCATAGCCGGTGACGTTCTTCACCACCTTGCCGCCGGCGCGGAACAGCTCCGCCCGGCCGGACACGGCGGTCACGCCCAGCACATGGTCCCGCGCCGCCCCCGCCTTCAGCCGACGCGGGCCCGACAGGCCGGCGGCCACCAGCCCACCGACGGTCCCCTCCCCCGCCTGCCCGCCCCAGAGGGGGGCATAGTCCGGCGCCTCGAAGGCCAGGCACTGGCCCTGGCTGCCCAGCAGCGCCTCCACCTCCAGCATCGGGGTGCCGGGGCGGACCACCAGCACCAGCTCCTCCGGCTCGTAGCTCACCACCCCGGACAGGCGGGACAGGTCCAGCGTGTGGGCGGCCTGCACCGGCCGGCCCAGGCCCCGCTTGCTCCCCTGGCCGACGATCTCCAACGGCTGCCCCTCCGCCACCGCCCAACGGACGGCATCGATCACCTGGGCGTCGGTCTCGGGGGTGAAGGTGGTCATGGGGCTTCTCTGTTCTTGTTCTTGCAAATCACCTGAAGTCACCCCGGGCTTGACCCGGGGCCCTTGGGAAAGCCGTCGTGCCGATGCCGCGGCAGCGGGCTTCAGAGTCCCCAGCTATCTCGACTTTCGAATTCGAAAGTTGGTTTTCGGTGCGCTGCATCGACCGATCCCGAGGGCCCCGGGTCAAGCCCGGGGTGACATCGTTTCTTGGCATCGTCAGAACCGCGGGATGTCCGGGAAGGGCAGGTTGCCCTTGTGGACCACCATCTTGCCCAGCTCGGCGCAGCGGTGGAGCTGGGGGAAGACCTTGCCGGGGTTCAGCAAATGGTCCGGGTCGAAGGCGCATTTCAGGCGCATCTGCTGGGCCAGGTCCGCTTCCCCGAACTGGTCGTCCATCAGGTCGCGCTTCTCGATGCCCACCCCGTGCTCCCCGGTGAGCACGCCGCCCACCTCCACGCACAGCTTCAGGATGGCGGCCCCGACCTTTTCCGCCGCCTCCAACTGGCCTTCCTGGTTGGCGTCGAACAGGATCAGCGGGTGCAGGTTGCCGTCGCCGGCGTGGAAGACGTTGGCGATCTTCAGGCCGTATTCCTTCTCGAAATCCTGCATCCGGCGCAGCACGATGGGCAGGGCCTTCCGCGGGATGGTGCCGTCCATGCACATATAGTCCGGGCTGATCCGGCCCACGGCGGGGAACGCCGCCTTGCGCCCGGCCCAGAAGGCCAGCCGCTCCTCCTCCGATTGGGACACGCGGCAAGAGACGGCGTCGTTGGCAAGCGCGATTCGCTCCACCTCCGCGATCAGATGGTCCACCTCCGCCGCCGGACCGTCCAGCTCCACGATCAGCAGGGCCTCCACGTCCAGGGGATAGCCGGCGTTCAGGAAGTCCTCCGCCGCGTGGATGGCGGGCTTGTCCATCATCTCCATCCCGCCGGGGATGATGCCTGCGGCGATGATGGCGGCCACCGTGTCGCCGGCCTTCTCGCTGCTGTCGAAACCGACCAGGACCGCGCGGGCCGTCTCCGGCTTCTGCAGGATGCGGACGGTCACCTCCGTCACCACGCCCAGCAGCCCCTCGGACCCAGTCAGCACGCCCATCAGGTCGTAGCCTTCCGAATCCAGGTGCTTGCCGCCCAGGCGCAGGATGTCCCCATCGATGGTGACGAACTCGATGCCAAGGATATTGTTGGCCGTGACGCCGTACTTCAGGCAGTGCACCCCACCGGAATTCTCTGCCACGTTGCCGCCGATGGTGCAGGCGATCTGCGATGACGGGTCAGGGGCATAGTAGAAGCCGCGTGAGGCGACCGCCTGGCTGATGGCCAGGTTGGTGACGCCGGGCTGCACGGTGACGGCCCGGTTGTCATAGTCGATGTCGAGGATGCGGTTCAGCTTGGACAGGCCCAGCAGGATGCCGTCGGCCAGCGGCAGCGCCCCGCCGGACAGGCCGGTGCCGGCCCCGCGGGGCACGACCTTCACGCCCATCTCCCGGGCGATCCGGCAGACGGCCGCCACCTGTTGCGTGTCGGAGGGCAGGACCACCACCAGCGGCATCTGGCGGTAGGCGGTCAGGCCGTCCGTCTCGAACGGCCGCATGGCAGAGTCCTCGGCGATCACGCCGCCAGGCACGGCCTCCCGCAGCCGGGCCAGCAGGGCCGCCCGGCTCGCCAGCACCCGCGCGTCCGGTTCCGGCATGCGCATGGGTCGTCCCTCCCCCGAATCCCTTGTCCGGAATGGATGATGGGCGCCCCGGGGGCGTCATTCAATGGAGACGCGTTCCGGCCCGTGGAAAAGCGGTGCCGCAGGCGACCAGGGGGGGATGCCACCTTCCCCGTGGGAGTGCCTTCCCCAGGATCACCCGACCGGACCGGCGATTTCCCGGTTGTCAGGCCACCCGCGGCAGCGGCAGTCGAACCAACGGGGTGGCCTCCGACAAGCACAGGCCCAACAACGAAAACCGCGCCCCACCTTGCGGCGGATGGCGCGGCTTACGTTTCGCGGGGTGCTGAAGACCCCACGCCGAACCTGTCGGACTTCAGCCCTGGCGGGCCTTGAAGCGGGGGTTCAGCTTGTTGATGACATAGACCCGGCCCTTGCGGCGGATGACGCGGCAGGCCTTGTGGCGGGTCTTCATCGACTTCAGCGAGTTGACGATCTTCATGGTTAGGGTGCTCGGCGCTGGAGGCTTCCTGAATGAGGCGCGGACCATACAGACGGCACCCCCGCCTGTCAACCGAGGCGGGACGGATTCTTTCGCCACTCCACCAAGCCCGTCAGGCGGCCTTCGGGCACGTCGACGGCCTCGGCCACGGCATAGGCGGACAGGCCCAGCGGCTCCAGGAACCCAGTCCGCAGGACATGGCCCGGGTGGATCGGCCCGGCAAATGGTCGTGCCATTCCATGATGTGCCCCATCCCCCAACAGACCCGATTCGCCGAGGCACCCCGAGACGATCCGCCCTTTGCGGCGTTGACACTGCCGGATGAGCCCCGCACGCCGACAGGAGACGCCGCCCATGGCTTCCGCGCGATCCAGAGCCCGTGCCCGCGCCGTGGCGGCACGGACGCCGCTGCCCTACCCCGTGACGCTGGCCGCCGCGGGCGCGCTGGCGGCCCTGTGCGCCTTCGCCCAGCCGGCCAAGGCCCAGCTGGCCCCGGGCAGCACGCCGGCCACCACCCAGGACAGCACCACCGCCGCCATGCCGTCCAAGGCGGCGCCCGCCAGCTTCGCGGCGCTTGCCAAGGCGAAGCTGCCCGCCGTGGTGACCATCACCGCCGCCGGGGAGGCCACGGCCGGCCCCGGCGGTCAGGTCATCCCCGGGATCCCGGGAGGGCCGGGGGGACCCGGGGGGCCGGGTGGTCCCGGCGGACCGGGCCAGGGCCAGCCGGGCGCCCCGCCCTTCAACCTGCCGCCGGGGTCCCCGCTGGAGGATTTCTTCAACGACTTCTTCGGCCGCGGCGGCCCGGGCGGGCCCAACGGGCAAGGCCCGGCGCGGCCCACGCCCACCCGGTCGCTGGGGTCCGGCTTCATCATCGACAAGACGGGCTACATCGTCACCAACAACCACGTGGTGGAGAACGCCACGGAGATCGAGGTGACGCTGAACGACGACCGCACCCTGAAGGCCAAGCTGGTGGGCACCGACCCCGCCACGGACGTGGCGCTGCTGAAGGTGGAGGATGGCGGCGAGCTGCCGACCCTGGCCTTCGGCGACAGCGACCGGATCGAGGTGGGTGACTGGGTCATCGCCATCGGCAACCCCTTCGGCCTGGGCGGCACCGTCACGTCAGGCATCATCTCCGCCCGCGCCCGCGACATCGGGGCGGGCAACTATGACGACTTCCTGCAGACCGACGCGGCCATCAACTCCGGCAACTCCGGCGGGCCGCTGATCGACATGGCGGGCCAGGTGGTGGGCATGAACACCGCCATCTTCAGCCGCACCGGCGGCAGCATCGGCATCGGCTTCGCCGTGCCCGCCACCATGGTGCGCAGCGTCGTGGCCGAGCTGCGGGAGAAGGGCTATGTCACCCGCGGTTACCTTGGCGTGACCATCCAGCCGGTGACGCCGGAGATCGCCGACGCCCTGGGCATCCAGCCCCGCACCGGCGCCCTGGTCAGCAGCATCTCCCAGGACAGCCCGGCGGCGAAGGCCGGGGTGCAGACCGGCGACATCATCACCGGGGTGGAAGGGCAGAAGGTGGAGCGGCCGCGGGACCTGTCCCGCCGGGTGGCCGACCTGGACCCCGGCCAGTCCGTCCGCCTGTCCCTGCTGCGCGACGGGCAGGAGCGCACCGTGACCGCCCAGGTGGGGGAGCTGCCGCGGGAGCGGGAGCAGGTGGCCGCCAACGACCAGGCCCCGTCCCAGGACGGGACCCTGGGCCTGACGCTCGCCCCCATCACCCCGGACGTGCGCCAGCGTCTGGGGCTGGAGGAGGCGTTGCAGGGCGCGGTCGTCACCAACGTGGTGCCGAACAGCGCGGCGGCGGAGCGGGGCTTCCGCCCCGGCGACGTGATCACCCGCGCCAACCGCGACCAGGTGAAAAGCCCCCGCGACCTGGCCAACGCCGTGGAGCAGGCCCGCAAGGAAGGCCGCGACTCGGTGGTGGTGCTGCGCCGGACGGAAGACGGCTCCGTCTTCGTGCCCCTGCCGCTGAAGCCGCAGGGGGCGGGGTAAGAAAGTGACCCTCAGCCCCTGACCGCCTCGGCGACCAGGGGCGCCAGGGCAAGGGCATTCGTGGGGTGCGGGACGCCGTCTGCGGAGACCACCGTGTCGATGCCGGCGGCGCGGAAGCGGTCGGCCATGTCCGGCCCGCCCACCGCGTGGGCCGTGGCGGCCAGCAGGCGGGCGGCGCCGGCGGCCCTGGCCGCGCGGGCGATGTCCAGCATGGTCCCGCCGGAACTGATGATGTCGTCCACCAGCAGCACGGTCCGGCCCGTGAGGTCGGTGCCGACCGGCAAGGCGCAGGACACGTCCCGGTCCCCCCGCCGCACCTTGCGGCCGCACAGGCCCTCGATGCCCGCGGCCTCGACGACGCCGGCCACCAGGGGCTCCGCCTCCTCATCCGGGCCCAGCACCAGCCAGGACCCGTCCGCCCCCTGTGCCCGCGCCCAGGCGCCCACCAAGGGGGCCACGCTCAGGGCATGGGCTTCCCGCCCGGGGAAAACCTCCGCCAGGTCGTGGGTGCGGTGCAGGTGGGGCTCCACCGTGACGATGCGGTCGAACAGGCCGGCCAGCCATTGCCCCACCACCCGCTGGCTCACCACCTCGCCCGGGTTGAACTCCATGTCCTGGCGCATGTAGGCGAGGTAGGGCGCCACCAGGGTCAGCCGTTCCGCCCCCCGCTCCCGCAGGGCAGAGGCGAGGAAATGCAACTCCACCAGCTTGTCGTTGGGCCGGTCCAGGGACCGGACGACCACCGCCTCCCGCGGGGCAGCCTCCAGCCGGACCAGGCTTTCCCCGTCGGGGAAGCGGTGGAGCGCCACCTCCCGCCAGGACATGCCCAGCGCCTGAGCCAGCGACTGCGCGAAGGCCCGGCTGTCCGGGAAGCCCACCAGCAGACTGTCCATCATCCCCCACCCCGAATTCCCCTGGGCTGACGGGTATACCCCGCGTGGCCCCGCGGCGGGAATACGATCCTCGGCCTATGCAGCGCGCGCCCGGCCCCGGTTTGGCACTGGCGTAAATCCTGGAATGGATTTATTCGAAAGGGGTGCGCTTTTGGGCGGATGTTAACACCTTCGCGGGCGCTATACGCCGGGGGCGGCGGTCGGTGTACGCACCGGGGGCCGGGTCGGGCGTGCGGGGAGGCTTGATGGAACCGTTGGAGCTGTCAGAGCGGGAGTACAATGCCCTGGAGGAGGCCCTGCTGGCCTCTGCCCGCGGCCGGGCATTCCTGCGGCAACGGGACCGGCAGACCCGCCTGGTCGCCCAGGACGACTGGCGCCAATTGCTGAACCAGTTGACGGAGCAGGTGGCCAAGCTGTCCGCCGGGGCAGCCCCCCTGGCCGTCGCGGCCATGCCCGACATCGCCGGCCAGAACCCGCACCTGCGCATCATGCGGGAGGAGCTGAAGCAGCTTTCCAACTATATCGAGCAGACGCGGCAGGAGATCGCCCAGCTCCGCCCCCTGGACGCGGGCGCCAACCGCATCATGGCGGCCACCAACGAGCTGGACGCCATCGTCACCGCCACGGAACGGGCCACCAGCGACATCCTGAACGCCACGGAGCGCATCCAGGCCCTGCTGGGCCGGCTGCCGCCCAGCGACATCACCAACGACATCGAGGCCCAGACCATCGAGATCATGACGGCGTGCAGCTTCCAGGACATCACCGGGCAGCGCACGACCAAGGTGGTCAACACCCTGCGCTACATCGAGCAGCGCGTGAACACCATGATCGAGATCTGGGGCGTGGAGGAGCGGGGCGGCGGCCCGGCGCCGCCGCAGGCCGACGGGCTGTTCGCCACCCGGCCGGACGACCACCGGCCGGACAAGCACCTGTTGCACGGCCCCAGCGACAACGGCGTCAGCCAGGAAAACATCGACGCCCTGTTCGACGCCATGGACGCCGCGCCCCCGGCGCCCGAGCCGGAGATGCCGGAGCCGCCGGCCGACGACATGGACGATTGGGGCGCCGCCCTGGCCGAGGCGGCTCCCCCACCCCCGCCCCCTCCCCCGCCGCCACCCCCGCCTCCGCCGCCCCCTCCCCCGCCGCCCGCGGGACCGAAGCCGGGGCAGACCGCGTCGCAGGCGGACATCGACGCCCTGTTCGGGTGAGCCATGGGCAGCGACGGCGCCCCCAGCCCCCGCGTGCGCCTGAGCCAGGCCCAACTGGACCGCGCCTGCGACCGGCATCATGCCTATCTGTCCGGCCGGTCGGGCGGGGCGCGGCTGAACCTGCCCTTCTTCGACCTGTCCGGCCTGGACTTCCACGGCCGGAACCTGACCAACGCCAACCTATCCGGCGCCGTGCTGCGCGGCGCCGCCCTGGCCGGGACGACCCTGGACTATGCCGACCTGTTCGGCTGCGACCTGCGGGACGCCGACCTGACGGGGGCCCACCTGACCCGTACCGACCTGCGCGCCGCCTGCCTGAAGGGCGCGACGCTGCAGGGCGCCCGGATGGTGGAATGTGACCTGCGCGACGGCGCGCCGGCAGCCGGTGCGCGCACGGACTTCCGCCTGCTGGGGTTCGAGATCGGGCCCGCGGACATCAGCGCCAGCACCATGGCTGGGGTGGACCTGACCCGGGCGCGGATGAGCGGCAGCGTGGCCCGGGGCACGGACTTCACCGGCGCCATCCTGACCGGGGCGCGGCTGCTGTGGGCCGACCTGCGCGACGCCACCCTGGCGGGGGCCGACCTGACTGGTGCCGCGCTGGAGGGCACGGATCTGCGCGGCGCCGACCTGACCGGCGCCACGGTGGAACCCGAGGCCCTGGCCGTGGCCGTCCGCTGTGACGGGGACATGGCGCGCATCGGGGCCCTGGCCCATGGCGGGGAGGAGCCGGAAGACCTGCCGGGCTTGGCCGGGCCGTCCGGCGCGGCCCTGGCGACCATGCTGGACCGGCATGCCAAATGGGTCGCCAGCGGGGGCAAGCAGGGCCGGCAGATGGATGTCAGCGGCCTGGACCTGACCGGGGCCGACCTGGCGGGCCGGGTGCTGACCCTGGTGAAGGCCACAAACGCCACCCTGCGCGGCGCCGACCTGCGCGGCGCCCAGATGCAGGCCGCCTTGCTGGCGGGGGCTGACCTCCGCTCCGCCGACCTGCGCTTCGCCGATTTGCGGGGCGCCACCCTGGACCGGGCCAACCTGATCGATGCCAACCTGGAAAACGCCAACCTGGCCTTGCTGGTGACGGCCAAAGGCTGCCAGGTGCGCAGCTCCCTGGTACGCGCCCGGATGGCCGGCGCGGCGCTGCACGGGGCAAGCCTGGCCGGTGCCGACCTGACCGGTGCCGACCTGACGGGGGCGGACCGGTCGGGGGCGGACTTCAGCGACTGTTGCCTGGACGGGGTGCGGGGATAGCCCCTACCGCCCGCTCGCCTTCTTCTCGATGCTGTCGATGTGGTCGAGGCCGGGGAGGATCTCGGAGCGGATGAACTCGACCCGCTTCTGGGGCCCGCCGCCGCCCTGGGGGAAGCGCTGCTTCCAGAGGGCCATCTTCACCGCCAGGCCGCAGAGCACGCCGCCGATGGTGACGTGGTGGCTTTCGATGTCGTGGCGGACGGCGCGGAAGCTGTCGGCGCTGATGTCGTTCCAGAAATCCTTGCTGCGCCGGTCGAAGGCCTCGAACCGCCCGGTGATGGAGGTGGTGATGGAGGTGAGCTTGGACTGCACGTCGGCCAGCATCTTGACCATCTGCCGGTCACGGGCGACCAAGTCGCTTTCCTTCGCGTCCATGGCCCATTTCATGAACCGCTGCACCTCTGGCACCAGCCCGTCCAGGCAGTTGCGGAAATAGGCTAGCGACAGGAAGACGTCGCCATATTCCTCCAGGAAGTCGGGGATGTCCTGGAGCTTCACCTTCAGCTTTTCCGACAGGAGCCGCAGGTTGCGCAGCGCCTCCTCCCGGTCGGGGTTGGCCAGCATGGCCAGGATCTCCGACACGTCGCTGACC
The DNA here is from genome assembly GCF_012913305.1 of Aerophototrophica crusticola. Taxonomy (NCBI): domain Bacteria; kingdom Pseudomonadati; phylum Pseudomonadota; class Alphaproteobacteria; order Rhodospirillales; family Rhodospirillaceae; genus Aerophototrophica; species Aerophototrophica crusticola. Next base: position 2,769,954 of record NZ_CP051775.1, read on the forward strand.
TGCCGTTCCTCCCCGCCATAGACCTGCTGCAGCAGGGGGCGGGTGAAGTCCTTCATGTAGCCCGTCAGTTCCCCCCGCTTGCCCTCGGACAGCTTGAGGTGGTCGGCATTGTTCACGGCGATTCCAAGCCGCCGCAATTCCTTGCGCAGGGTGTAGACGTCGAAGCTGTTGATGCGGGTCAGCTTGGCGATCTGCACCATGTCCACCCGCAGTTCCTTGGTGTGGGTGGGGAACAGGCTGCCCAGGTGCTCGGCGCTGACCTGGCCGCTGCCGGTCTGCCGGTCGTGGAAGACCTCCACCACCGTTTCCAGCCGGGCGTTCTTGATCAGCTTGGACCGCCGCAGCCCCGGCGTGGACACCGGCAGCATGGCCATGGGCAGGATGTGCAGCGCGTCCCGCGACTTGTCGTCGAACAGGGGCCCGTCCGCGTCGGCGGGGGCGCAGGGGGCGCAAGGGGCGGCGGTGGGGGATTCGGGCATCGACATGGTCGCGGACACTACCACGGCAGGCCCGGCCTTGGCGTGTCCAGAGGGTCAGGAAAGGGGACTTGCGAATTCGAAAGAATCCGGCACGGGCGCAGGGATCTTTCGAATTCGAAAGCGCCGTGACTCACCGTCCCCGGAACAGGGCCCCCAGCACGCCGCGCACCAGCTCCTTGCCCAGGCGCTGGCCCATGCTGCTGCCGACCGAGCGGGCGACGGACTTGGCCAACGCCTCCCCGAAGCTGTCGGTCCGGCGCCCGGCTGATTTGCCGCGGGCGGGCTTGGCCGGTTGCTCCCCCAGACAGCACCGCCCAACCCACCCCAGGGGCTGCCCGGCCCCTGGCCCGGGTCGCTGCCAGCCGGGGGCAGCGGGTCGCCGCCGCGGGGCTCCGGGAAAGGCGGCGGTGCCTGGACCTTGCGGGTCAGCAGCTCATGGGCCGATTCCCGGTCGATGGCCTGGTCGTAGCGGCCGGCCAGGGGGCTGGCGCGCAGCATGGCGGCCCGTTCCTCCGCCGTGGCGGGGCCGAGCCGCGCCTCCGGCGGGCGGACCAGCACCCGCTCCACCGGGGTGGGGGTGCCCTGGGCGTCAAGGGTGGAGACCAGCGCCTCCCCCACCGCCAGCTCGGTGATGGCCTTGCCGGTGTCGATGGCGGGGTTGGGGCGGAACGTCTCCGCCGCCGCCCGCACCGCCTTCTGGTCACGGGGGGTGAAGGCGCGCAGGGCATGCTGCACCCGGTTGCCTAGCTGGCCCAGCACCGTCTCCGGCAGGTCCAACGGGTTCTGGGTGACGAAATAGACGCCCACCCCCTTGGACCGGATCAGCCGCACCACCCGCTCCACCTGGTCCACCAGGGCGGCGGGGGCATCGTCGAACAGCAGGTGCGCCTCGTCGAAGACGAAGACCAGGCGCGGCTTCTCCACGTCGCCCATCTCCGGCAGTTCCTCGAACAGCTCCGCCAGCAGCCAGAGAAGGAACGTGGCATAGAGCTTGGGGGCGCTGTTCATCAGCTTGTCGGCGGCCAGGACGGAGACATAGCCCCGCCCGTCCGACGTGGTGCGCATGATGTCCGCCAGCTCCAGCGACGGCTCGCCGAAGAAACGGTCCCCGCCCTGGCTTTCCAGCTCCAGCAACTGGCGCTGGATGGCACCGACGGAGGCCTTGGTTACGTTGCCGTAGCGGGTGGACAGCTCCCCCGCATTGTCGGCCACGAAGGCCAGGAGGGCGCGCAGGTCCTTCAGGTCCAGCAGCAGCAGGCCGTTGTCGTCCGCGGCGCGGAACGCCACGGTCAGCACGCCGGCCTGGGTGTCGTTCAGGTTCAGCAGCCGGGCCAGCAGCACGGGCCCCATCTCCGACACGGTGGTGCGGATGGGGTGGCCCTGGTCGCCCAGCAGGTCCCAGTACAGGGTCGGCACCCCGCGGTAGGACAGGGCAAGGCCCAACTCCTTCGCCCGCGCCTCCAGCTTCGGGTGGGGTTTGCCGGGCTGGCTGAGGCCGGACAGGTCGCCCTTCACGTCGGCCAGGAACACCGGCACGCCGGCGTCGGAGAACCCCTCGGCCAGGGATTGCAGGGTCACGGTCTTGCCCGTGCCGGTGGCCCCCGCGATCAGGCCGTGGCGGTTGGCGTAGCGCAGGTCCAGCCGCGCCTCCTTGGCACCACCCCCCGTGCCCCGACCGATCAGGATGTGACCGCCGCCCATGCTAGCCTCCCGTCGCCGCGGACCCGCTGCCCCCGTTCCCCTCGGGGGGGTGGGGGCGGTCCTGCCGGGGGTCAACGGTACAGCCATTCCGGCCGGCCGACGCCGCGCCCGTTCGGGGAAGCCGGCCTACCCCTTGCTATCCTTCCGTTTGCGGTAGGACCCGCCTTGGCCTAGAGTGTCACGTGACGACGGGCCGCGGCCCGACCGACCCGGCGGTGTGGGGACTGACTGCATGCGGGCAGCGCTGTTCGGCGCCCTGATCCTTTTGGCCGCCGTCCAACTGGCCGGGGCGGTGCTGGGCATCCAGCATGAATGGCAGCAATACCGCCTTGCCACCGTGCGGGTGGAGCAGAAGGGCATCAGCCGCGCCCTGCTGGATGGCGTCCGGGATTTCTCCTTCGAGCGGGGCCTGGTGGCCGTCTCCATCGGCCGTGCCGGCCGGGACCAGGGCATCCGCGGGCAGGTGGCCCGGCACCGCCAATCTTCCGACACCATCCTGGACGGTGCGCTGCGGTCCCTGGAAGCCGCCTCCCCCGATGGGGCGCTGGTCGGCGCCATCGCCCAAGTCCGCGCCAGCCGGGCCGAGGTCATGACGCTGCGGGCGGAGGTGGACGCCCTGCTGGACGGGGAGGAGGCGGCCCGGCCCGCCCGGCTGGCCCTGCTGGACCGGTGGGTGGAGGTGGGCCACCGGCATGTGGGCGCCCTGCTGGCCCTGACCGCCGCCATCAACGAGCCCGGCGGCAACGACGATGCCGCCACCGCCACGGCGGAGATGCTGGTCCTGGATGCCGTGTCCCTGCGGACGGAGGCGGGGCACGACGTGGTCGGGCTTTATGCCGGCGCCCTGGCGGGGCGCCCGGTGGACGAGGCGGCGCGGCTACGCTTCGCCGCTTCCCTGGCCCGGGTGGAGGCGACCTGGAACGCCGTGCGGCACCGGGTGGGCAACAGCCGGGACGAGGTGATGGCCGAGGCGCTGCGCCAGGCGGAGTCGGCCTATTTCCAACGCTTCATGGGCCTGCGCGCGCAGTATCTGGAGGGCGGGCCGGAGGCGCTGGGCGGCAACGGGGCTGCGGACCTGATGCGGCTGGGCGTCGGCGCGCTGAACGCCATCGCCGACCTGGTGGCCGACGCCGTGCAGCGGGCCGACGAGGCGGCAACCCGGCTGGAGGGGGCGACCCGGAATGCCATGTTCCTGGCGGTGGGCCAGTTGCTGCTGTCCCTAGCCACGGCGGCCTTCGCCCTGTGGCTGGTGCGCAGCCGGGTGACCCGGCCGATCGAGAAGCTGACCCACACCATGAGGGAGCTGGCCGCCGGCAACCTGGAGGTCACCGTGCCGGAGGAGTCCGGCTCGGGCGAGATGGGGTCCATGGCCAAGGCCCTGGCCGTGTTCAAGCAGACCGCCCACCAGCTGGCCGTGGACAACCGCGAACGCCGCCGGGCCGAGCGGCTGCTGACGGTGGAGCGCGGCATCCTGGAGATGGCGGCCGCCGGCGCCGACTTAGCGGCCGTGCTGGCCGCCCTGTGCCGCGGCATCGAGGAGCAGATCGACGGGGCCCTGTGCTCCATCGTCCTGGTGACCCCGGACGGGCTGCGCATCACCAACGGCGCCGCCCCGCGCCTGCCCAAGGAATATCTGGACGCCATCGAGGGGGTGGCGGTGGGGCCGGACGCCGGGTCCTGCGGCACGGCCATCTACCGGCGGGAGCCGGTGGTCGTCGCCGACATCGCCACGGACCGGCGCTGGGCCCGCTACAAGGACGCCGCCCTGGCCCACGGCCTGCGCGCCTGCTGGTCCCTGCCCATCCTGACGCCGGAGGGGGAGGCGCTGGGCGCCTTCGCCATCTATCTTAAGGAACCGCGCCAGCCCCAGGACTGGGAGCTGGGCCAGGCCCGCCGCGCCACCCACCTGGCCTCCCTGGCCATCGCCGGGCGGCGGGCGGCGGAGCAGCTGGAGCAGGCCAAGGCCGAGGCCGAGCTGGGCAGCCGCACCAAGTCGGAGTTCCTGGCCAACATGAGCCATGAGCTGCGCACCCCGCTGAACGCCATCATCGGCTTCGCGGAGGTGCTGGACGCGGAGCTGCAGCGCATCGACAGCCCCATCGCCAGCTCCGGCTATGCCCAGGACATCGTCATGTCCGGCCGGCACCTGCTGACCTTGATCAACGACATCCTGGACGTGTCCAAGATGGAGGCCGGCCGGGTGGAGCTGCGGGAGCGCATCTGCGACGTGGCGGAGCTGCTGCATGGCTGCGAGCGCATCGTCCGCGCCCGCGCCATGGAGCGGCGGCTGCTCCTGTCGGTGGAAGTGCCCCAGGGCATCCCGCCGGTGCTGGTGGACGACGTCAAGTTCAAGCAGATCATCCTGAACCTGCTGTCCAACGCCATCAAGTTCACCGCCACCGGCGGCAAGGTGACCGTCATCACCAGCATCGACCCTGCCCGCGGCCTGTCCGTGGCGGTGACCGACACGGGCATCGGCATCAAGCCGGAGGACATCCCCAAGGTGTTCGTGCCCTTCCACCAGGTGGACAACATCTATGCCCGCAACAACCCGGGCACGGGCCTGGGCCTGACCCTGTCCAAGGGCATGGCGGAGCTGCATGGCGGCAAGCTGACCCTGGACAGCGTCTTCGGCCAGGGCACCACCGCCACCCTGACCCTGCCCCCCGCCCGCATCGTCTGGAACGAGCTGGCGGACATGATGGGGTGAGGGGGGGAGTCCGGCGGCGGGGTTGGATTCACACGGACGGCACGGACACGCCACGGACAGGCACGGACGAGAAAGGATTGGCTGCGCCGCTTGGGTCGGGTGCCGCCGGAGGCATTGTTCCTTGTCCGTGTCGTCCGTGCCCTTGTCCGTGACGTCCGTGAAAAACCTTCACGCCTTCAGGAAGGTCACGCCGCCGCCATGTCCAGCGCCGGGTAGTCGGTGTAGCCCTTGGCGTCGCCGCCGTAGAAGGTAGCGCGGTCGGCCGGGGCCAGGGGTGCTCGCAGTTGCAGGCGGCGGACCAGGTCGGGGTTGCTGATGAAGGGGATGCCGAAGGCCACCGCGTCGGCGGCACCCGACTCCACCGCCTGGACGGCGCTGTCCCGGTCATAGCCGCCGTTCAGGATGTAGGGCCCCGTGAAGGCCCGGCGCAGCAGGCCCGCCACGCCGGGTGCCCCGGCCGGGCCCGCCATGGGATGGCCGGGCACCACCGGCTCGATCACATGCAGGAAGGCCAGGCCGAAGCGGTTCAGCTGCTCCGCCGCGTGGCCGAAGGTGGCGGCGGGGTCGCTGTCGGTGATGTCGTTGAAGGGGTTGGTGGGGCTGAGGCGCACGCCCACGCGGGACGCGCCGAACACGTCCACCACCGCCGCCGTCACCTCCAGCAGGAAACGGGCGCGGTTCTCCACGCTTCCACCGTACTGGTCGGTGCGCTTGTTGGTGCCGTCGCGCAGGAACTGGTCGATCAGGTAGCCGTTGGCGCCATGGATCTCCACCCCGTCGAAGCCGGCGGCCTTGGCCTGGGCGGCGCCGTGGGCGTACTGGGCGACGATGCCGGCGATCTCCCCCGTCTCCAGGGCGCGGGGGGTCGGGTATTCCTTCATCCCCTCATGGGTATAGACGCTGCCCTTGGCGGCGATGGCGCTGGGGGCCACCGGCAGGGCCCCGCCCGGCTGGAACACGGGGTGGGAGATGCGGCCCACATGCCAGAGCTGGAGCGCGATCCTGCCGCCCGCGGCGTGGACGGCGTCCACCACGGCCTTCCAGCCCTCCACCTGCGCCTCGTTGAAGATGCCGGGGGTGTCCGGGTAGCCCTGGCCCTGCTGGCTGACCTGCGCGCCCTCGGTGATGATCAGGCCGGCGGAGGCGCGCTGGCGGTAATAGTCCACGGAAAGCGGGTTCGGCACCTGGCCGGCGGCGGCGCGGCTGCGGGTCATGGGGGCCATCACCACGCGGTTGGCGAGGTCGATGTCGCCCAGCCGCACGGGGCTGAAAAGGTCGGTCTTGCTCATGGTCGTCGTCCGGGAGACGTTCAGGGGGGACCCGCCGCCGGGGCGGCCGGGTTCACGGAGGGATATAATGTACCGGTCAGTAAAGTAAAGTGACCGCCATCACCCTTCTCCGCCCGAAAGGGGGACCTGTGCGCTTTCTCCGGAAAACATGTCCCGTGCCCCTCGCATTTCCAGGGGGATGCCGTAAGATGCGGGCGCGGGCCGCACCCCTGGCCCGTGCCACCTGTCCGGACCGATGGTCTATCTAGAAATTGCCGCCGTCCTGCTGCTGATCCTGCTGAACGGTTTCTTCGCCATGTCGGAGCTTGCGGTGGTCTCCGCCCGCAAGCTGAGGCTCCAGCAATTGGCCGAGGAGGGGCGCAGCGGCGCCCGGATCGCCCTGGTGCTGCAGGAGGAGCCGTCGCGGTTCCTGTCCTCCGTCCAGATCGGCATCACCCTGATCGGCATCATCAACGGCGCCGTGGGCGGCGCCACCCTGGCGGACCGGCTGGGCACGGTGCTCGATTCGTACCCCCTGCTGGCGGGCTATGGCCGCACGGTGGCCGTGGTGCTGGTGGTCTTCGCCATCACCTACCTGTCTCTGATCGCGGGCGAGCTGGTGCCGAAGCGCATCGCCCTGAACAGCGCGGAGCGGATCGCCGTCTTCGCCGCGCCGATCATGAACGGGCTGAGCCGGGCCACCTCCCCCTTCGTCTGGCTGCTGGGCGCCTCAACCGAGGCCATGCTGCGGCTGCTGCGGGTGCCGGAGAAGAGCGAGCATGTGATCACCGAGGAAGAGGTGAAGAACATGATCGCGGAGGGCACCGCGTCCGGTGTGTTCGAGCCGGAGGAGAAGCGGATGATCGAGGGCGTCATGCGGCTGGCCGACCGCACCGTCCGCTCGGTCATGACGCCCCGGCTGGAGGTGAAGTGGCTGGACGTGGACGACGAACCCGCCGCCATCAAGCAGGACATCCGTGAGAGCGGCCATTCCCGCCTGCCCGTCTGCCGGGGGGAGTTCGATGACGTGCTGGGCATCGTCCATACCAAGGACCTCCTGAACAGCCTGCTGGGCGACCAGCCCTTCGACCTGCGCCACGCCATCAAGGACGCGCTGGTGGTGCATGACGGGACGGAGGTCATGCGCCTGCTGGAGCTGTTCAAGCAGTCGGGCGAGCAGATGGCCGTGGTGGTGGACGAGTACGGCACGGTGGAAGGCATCGTCACCCTGACCGACGTGCTGGAGGCCATCGCCGGGGAGCTGCCCGAATCGGGCGACGACGCCGACAGCGACCTGGTCCGCCGGGCCGACGGGTCCTTCCTGATCGACGGCATGCTGGCGGTGGAGGAGGTGGAAGCCCATCTGGGCCTGAAGTCCCTGCGGGACGAGGACAGCGGCTACCACACCCTGGCCGGCTTCCTGCTGTTCAAGTTCGGCCGCATCCCCACCGCCGGCGAGGTGGTGGAGCATGACGGCTACCGGTTCGAAGTCGTCGACATGGACGGCCGCCGCATCGACAAGGTCCTGGTCAGCATCGTGCCCGACGCGGAGATGGGGGCGTGAGGTGATGCCCCCGGTTCGGCGGGTGTCGCGTGCTTGAAGGCGTGGCGGAAGGATTTGGGCACGGATGAACCCGGATGATGTCCGGATGGTCAGGGATGCCGGGGTGCGGTGACGCCTGACGTGACTATCGGAAAGCCATCAATGCCTGCGGCGCTTCCAGGGGAAGGCGCCGCAGGCAGGCGCCCATCCCGTCTGGCATCCCTTCCGCAGGCAAGCCGCTAAATCCGTGTCATCCGGCATCCATCCCTTTCATCCGTGCCCAAATCCTTCCGCACCCCCTCCACCCCGATGTCACCCCCGCATTGTCGCCCGGTCCCCGCAGAAGGGGTTGGTCTGGCGTTCCTGGCCGAAGGTGGACGGGTTGCCGTGGCCGGGCAGGAAGGTGATGTCGTCGCCCAGGGGGAACAGCTTTTCCCGGATGCTGCGGATCAGCGTGGCGTGGTCGCCCCCGGGGAAGTCGGTGCGGCCGATGCTGCCCTGGAAGATCACGTCGCCCACCACGGCGAAGCGGCTGGGGGCGTGGTAGAATACCACATGGCCGGGGGAGTGGCCCGGGCAGTGCAGCACCGACAGGGTCAGGTTGCCCACCGTCACCGTGTCCCCCTCCGCCAGCCAGCGGTCGGGGGTGAAGGTCTTGGCGTAGCGCATGCCGTATTCCAGGCCGCGGACCGGCAAATCCTCCAGCCAGAAGCCGTCCGCCGTGTGCGGCCCTTCCACGGGCACGCCAAGCTGCGCCTTCAGGTCCGCCACGCCGGCCGCATGGTCCACATGGCCATGGGTGACCAGGATGCGCTCCACCGTCAGCCCGTGCTGGCGCAGGGCGGCCTGCACCTGCGACGGCTCCCCGCCCGGGTCGATCACCGCGGCCTTGTTCGTGGCCGTGCACCACAGGATGGAGCAGTTCTGCTGGAACGGCGTGACCGGGATGATCATCGCCTTCAGCGGCGGGAGGGTCTGGGCGGTCATCGGGTCATCCCCCGTAGGTCGGATTAGCGGCGTCCGCCGCGTAATCCGACGGCTTTCGCCGTCGGCGTCGGATTACGGTGCATCGCACCTAATCCGACCTACCACAAGCCTCCTCACCCCTCCACCCACGCGATGCGCAGGATGTTGGTGTTGCCCGGGGTGCCGAAGGGGACGCCGGCGGTGACGACGATGCGGCTGCCGGCGGGGGCCAAGCCGTGGTCGTGGGCCAGGCGGGTGGCCTTCTGCACCATCTCGGCGAAGGTGTGCACGTCACTGGTGTGGATGGCGTGGACGCCGAAGGACAGGGTCACCCGGCGGGCCGTGTTCAGGTTGCTGGTCAGGCCGATGATGGGCACGTCGGGCCGTTCCCGCGCGGCGCGCAGGGTGGTGGAGCCCGAGGTGGTGTAGGTGACGATGCTGGCCGCCTGGATGGTGCGGGCCACCTGGCGGGCGGCGGCGGTGATGGCGTCGGCCGTGGTGCTTTCCAGGTCGGGGTGGGCGGCGTCCACGATCTTCTTGTAGTTGGGGTCCCGCTCCACGCGCTTGGCGATGCGGTCCATGATGGTGACCGCCTCGATGGGGTACTGGCCGGCGGCCGTCTCCGCCGACAGCATCACCGCGTCCGCCCCGTCATAGACGGCGGTGGCCACGTCCGATGCCTCCGCCCGGGTGGGCGTGGGGGAGGAGATCATGCTTTCCAGCATCTGGGTGGCCACGATCACCGGCTTCCCGGCGATGCGCGCCTCCCGCACGATCTGCTTCTGGAGGGAGGGCACGTCTTCCGGCGGCATCTCCACGCCAAGGTCGCCGCGGGCCACCATGATGCCGTCGGACAGCTCGACGATCTCTTCCAGGTGCTGGATGGCGCTGGGCTTCTCCAGCTTGGACAGCAGCGCCGCCCGGCCGGCGATCAGGCGCCGCGCCTCCGCCACGTCCTCCGGCCGCTGCACGAAGGACAGGGCGACCCAGTCCACGCCGATCTCCAGGGCATAGCGGAGGTCGTCCCGGTCCTTGGGCGTCAGCGGCGACAGTGGCAGCACCGCGTTGGGCACGTTCACGCCCTTGCGGTCGGAGATGCGGGTGCCGGCCTCCACCTCCGTCTCGGCGAAGTCCTCCCCGTGGCGCAGGACGCGCAGCCGCACCTTGCCGTCATCCACCAGCAGGATGGTGCCTTCGGCAATGGCGCGGAAGATTTCCGGGTGGGGCAGGCCCACGCGGGTCGCGTCGCCGGGGGTCTTGTCCAGGTCCAGGCGGAACTTCTGGCCCTGGGTCAGGGTCACCGGCCCGTTGGCGAAGGTCCCGACGCGCAGCTTGGGGCCCTGCAGGTCCGCCATGACACAGACGGGGCGGCCCGACTCCTCCTCCACCGCGCGGATGGCCCTCAGTCGCTCGGCATGGTCCTCTTGGCGGCCATGGCTGAAGTTCAGGCGGAACACGTCCGCCCCAGCCTGGAACAGGGCCCGGATCATCTCCGGGCTGGAGGAGGCCGGGCCGAGGGTGGCCACGATCTTGGTCAAGCGCTCACGGTGAAGGGTGGCGGCCTTGCGCTTCATGGATGGCGGTGTCCTTCTGGGGGTCCCGGGCGGCGGGCCCTGCCGGGCCTTCTGTAATGGAATTACACGATCAGGATCGCGCGAAAGTCATTGACGTTGGTGCGCGTCGGCCCCGTCACGACAAGGCTCCCAATGGCCTTGAACAGGGTGTAGGCGTCATTGTCCGCCAGGGCTTGGGTAGGATTCTTACCCGATTGGCGGGCCTCTGCCAAGCCATTGGGGGTAAGGATCGCCCCGGCCGCGTCTTCCGTCCCGTCGATCCCGTCCGTGTCGCAGGCCAGGGCCCAGACATTGGGCGCCCCGTCCAGGGCCAGCGCGAGGCCCAGCAGGTACTCCACGTTCCGCCCGCCGCGGCCCTGCCCGCGCACGGTCACCGTCGTTTCCCCGCCGGACAGGATCACGGTGCCCGGGGGGTGCTGCCGCGCCAGGACGGCATGGGCGGCACCCAGCTCCCGCGCCTCCCCCTCCAGGTCGTCGCCCAGGATGACGGGGTTCAGCCCGTGCTGCCGGGCCAGGTCCGCCGCGGCCTGTAGCGCCCGGGCAGGGGTGGCGACCATGCGGAATTCCGCCCGGTCCAGGCGCGGGTCGCCGGGCTTCGGCGTTTCCTCCGCCGCGCGCTCCAGGTGGGCGGCCACGGCGGGGGGTGGGGTGATGCCATACTTGGCCAGGATGGCGCGGGCGTCGGCGAAGCTGGTGGGGTCCGGCACGGTGGGGCCGCTGGCGATGGTGGCGGGGTCATCCCCCGGCACGTCGGACAGGCCCAGTGTCACGCAGGCGGCGGGGAACGCGGCGGCGGCCAGCCGCCCGCCCTTCACGGCGGACAGATGGCGGCGGACGGTGTTCATCTCCCCGATATTCGCCCCGCTGCGCAGCAGGGCCTTGTTCACGGCCCGCTTGTCCTCCAGCGTCAGCCCCGGCGCCGGTAGGGACAGCAGGGAGGAGCCGCCGCCGGAGATCAGGCAGAGCAGCAGGTCCCCCTCCCCCACACCCGCCGCCAGTTCCAGGATGCGTTGCGCCGCCTGCTGGCCGGCGGCGTCGGGCACGGGGTGCGCGGCCTCCACCACCTCGATCCGGGATGTGGGCGCCCCATGGCCGTAGCGGGTGACGACCAGGCCGGAGAGCGGGCCCTGCCAATGCGCCTCCACCGCCGCGGCCATGGCGGCGGCGGCCTTCCCGGCCCCAACCACCACCGTGCGGCCGGCGGGCGGGGGCGGCAGGGCCGGCGGGACCACCGTGTGGGCGGCGACGCTGTCCACCGCCGCGTCGAACAGGGCACGCAGCAAGGCTGCCGGTTCCAGACCCAAGACGACCCTCCGCCATCAGCATCCACCCGTCCGGCGGGCGGTTGCCGGCATCATGCGTCAGCCGGCGGCGGGACGGAAGCCGTGAAGCGCAAGGGGCCGAACGGTTTCCGAACCGGAACCACCTTTCCCCCAGCGGCATGCTGGGCTAAAGCTTGGGGCCACCATGGATGCCCCCGCCCCCCTGCTCACCCCCGGTGAGCCGCCCGCCGTCACCGTCCTGAACAGCCAAGGCCGCGCGCCGGTGCTGCTGGTCTGCGACCATGCCAGCAAGCGCGTGCCCGACGCGCTGGCCGACCTGGGCCTGCCGGACGCGGAGCTGTCCCGCCATATCGGCTGGGACATCGGGGCCGCGGCGGTGACGGAACGGCTGGCCGCCCTGCTGGACGCGCCCGCCGTGCTGACCGGCTATTCCCGGCTGGTGGTGGACTGCAACCGCCGCCCGGACGACCCCACCCTGATGCCGGAGATCAGCGACGGCACCATCGTGCCCGGCAACCTGAACCTGACGGCGGCGGAGCGGGAGCGGCGGCTGGCGGCCCTGTTCCGGCCCTATCACGACACCGTGGCGGGCCTGCTGGCGGCGAGCCTGGACCGGGGCATGGTGCCGGCGGTGATCTCCGTCCACAGCTTCACGCCAGTGATGCGGGGCTTCGCGCGGCCCTGGCATGTGGGGGTGCTGTGGAACCGCGACCCGCGGCTGGCCGTGCCCCTGCTGGAGTCGCTGGCCGCGGAGGGGGACTTGGTGGTGGGGGACAACGAGCCCTACTCCGCCCGCACCGGTTGCGGCCACACCATCAACACCCATTGCGAGCCGGCGGGCATCCCGTCCGTCATGCTGGAGATCCGGCAGGACCTGATCGGGGACGCAGACGGCGCCAACGCCTGGGCCGACCGGCTGCACCGGCTGTTCCGGCCCATCCTGGCCCGGGACGGGCTGAATGGTCTGAGGGTCTACTGAGCCGCTCAATCCCGCGGGGCGGCCGCCTCCAGCAGGGGGCCGACATCCAGGGCCTGCAGGTCGGCCATCACGGCCTGGAGTTGCTGGGCGCAGCGGCGGAGCTGTTCCGCGTGGAAGCGCATGGTGGCGGCATGGCTGGCGAGGTGGCCGTAGGGGAGGCGGGTCCGCATGTCGATGACCATGTCACGGCTCCTCAATGTCCAGGTATGGAATGCGTGTAATAAGCCTATGAGGTAATCCGACTGGCGCGGAGGTCCAGTCCGCGTTAGGTGCGAAGGGATCGCCATCCCCTTGGCTTTCGTTATAGGTCGAAAGCGAGTGTGCCAGAAAAGCCCAGGGGGAGGAGGGGTGATTCGCCGCGCTATCCCTGTGGATAGGAGGGATGGCGACGCCCCCTTGCCAGGGCCGGGCCGGAGGTGCCATCTCCTGGGCCAGACAGAGCCATCCACCCGAGGAGCCACCACCATGGACGACGCCACCCGTACCGAACTGGAGGCCGCAGCCTTCCGCCGCCTGGTCCAGCACCTGCGGGACCGGACGGACGTGCAGAACATCGACCTGATGAACCTGGCCGGCTTCTGCCGCAACTGCCTGTCCAAATGGTACCGGGCCGCGGCAGAGGAAAAGGGCATGGCCATGAGCTATGACGAGGCGCGGGAGATCGTCTATGGCATGCCGTACGAGGAGTGGAAGGCAAAGCACCAGGTGGAGGCCACGCCGGAGCAGCAGGCCGCCTTCGCCAAGAGCAGCGCCGCCAGCCACTGAGGGCATCGGCCCGGCATGACGGGCGGGGACAAGGGCGTGCCGCCCCTTCCCCGTCCCTTGCGCGGGCCCGTCGGCGTGGGTATGGTCGCGCCCTTCCGAACGACCACCCGAACGAGGCACCCCCATGTCTGACGCGGCAACCACGACCGACGTCGGCGGCATCGCAGCCGAGCGCCTTCGCTCCTTCATCGAGCGCATCGAGCGCCTGGAGGAGGAGAAGAAGGGCATCCAGGACGACATCAAGGACATCTTCGCCGAGGCCAAGGGCACCGGCTTCGACGTGAAGACCATCCGGCAGATCATCCGCCTCCGGAAGATGGAGAAGGACGACCGGCAGGAGAGCGAAGCCCTGCTGGAGCTGTACAAGGCCGCCCTGGGCATGGAGTGACCCGTCGGGGCGCGCCGGGCGGGGGCAAGGGCCCCAAGGTCGCCGGCGCGCCCCCACCCCATTGGGGCGAATGACCGGGAACCGGGCCCGGGATGCCGGCGTGCCTGGGCCGGCGGGGGTGTCCGGTGGGGCCATGACGCCCCGATATCCCCTTTCAGCTTGCAGGCCTATCCGCAAAGATATACCTCCCTTTGGCAGGAAGCCGTGTCGGCGCAACCGCGGTAGCGGATAGGACGTCGGGACGGCCTTGGCCTGACCGATCCCGCGCGGCGTGCCGGCTGGCCTCGCCGGGCTCCCCGTTGTGCCGGAGTGCCATGTCCGCCCTGGACGTACGCCCCATCTTCTATGTGATCGGCAGCCTGCTGGTGGTGCTGGCCACGGCGATGCTGGTGCCCATGCTGGTGGACCTGTCCACCGGCCACCGGGACTGGCAGACCTTCGCCGTGTCCGCGGCGCTGACCTTGTTCTTCGGCGTGCTGCTGATGCTGACCAACCGCACCCGCGGCATCAGCCTGAACCTGCGCCAGACCTTCGTGCTGACCACGCTGGCCTGGATCGTGGTGTGCCTGTTCAGCTCCCTGCCCTTCATGCTGTCGGAAAGCAAGCTGGGCTTCGCCGACGGCTTCTTCGAGGCCATGTCGGGCCTGACCACCACGGGGGCCAGCGTCTATGCCACCGTGTCCGACCTGCCGCCGGGCATCCTGCTGTGGCGGGCCTTGCTGGTCTGGCTGGGGGGCATCGGGATCGTCGGCATGGGTATCGTGATCCTGCCGTTCCTGCGGGTCGGCGGGATGCAGCTGTTCCGCGCCGAATCCTCCGACAAGTCGGACAAGGTGGTGCCGCGGGCGGCGGACTTGGCGTTGGGCTTCGGCTGGGTCTATCTGGCCCTGACCATCGCCTGCGTGCTGGGCATGACCACGGCGGGCATGGGCGTGTTCGACGCCATCTGCCATGCCATGGCGGCGCTGGGCACCGGCGGCTTCAGCACCCAGGACACCTCCATCGGCGCCTACAAGAGCCCGGGCGTGGAGTGGGTGACCATCCTGTTCATGTATCTGGGCTCCCTGCCCTTCGTCCGCTTCATCAGCATGGTCCGGGGCGACACCACCGCCCTGTGGCGGGACAGCCAGGTGCGGAACTACACCGTCTTCTGCCTGGTCGTGTCCGCCGTGCTGGCCCTGTACCTGCTGGGGTCGGGGCAGATGGGGATCGGGGAGGCGTTCCGGCACAGCCTGTTCAACTGCGTGTCCCTGATCACCACCACCGGCTTCGCCAGCACCGATTATACCCTGTGGGGGCCGGGGCCGGTGGCGCTGTTCTTCATCCTGACCTTCGTGGGCGGCTGCACCGGCTCCACGTCAGGCGGGATCAAGATGTTCCGGTTCGAGATCCTGTGGCTGGCCCTGCGCACCCAGGTGCACAAGCTGTTCAGCCCCCGCCGGGTGCTGCCCCTGGCCTATAACGGGAAGCCGGTGGACGCGGAGGTGATCGTGTCCGTCATGGGCTTCACCTTCGTCTACATGGCGCTGATCCTGATCATCGCCGTCGGCTTGGGGCTGACGGGGCTGGACTTCGTGACCGCCATATCCGGTGCCGCCTCCGCCCTGGGCAATGTGGGCCCGGGGCTGGGCAGCCTGATCGGGCCGGTGGGCAACTATTCCACCCTGGAGGACGAGGCCAAGTGGCTGCTGTCCCTGGGGATGCTGCTGGGCCGGCTGGAGCTGTTCACCGTGCTGGTCATGCTGAGCCCCAACTTCTGGCGGACCTAACAGCCCTCGACGAAGCCCCGACTCCGGTTTAAACATCTGTTTGAACCAAGAACACCGGGGAGGAACCGTCGATGAGCCGCATGGACCCGCGCGAGATCGCTTTCCTGCTGGACGAGGTGCTGGAGGTGCCCGGCCTGCTGGACCGGCCGCGCTTCGCCCACCTGGACCGCGGCGCCATCGACCAGGTGCTGGAGACGGCGGCCAAGCTGGCGGATGAGAAGTTCGGCCCCCACTACCACGAGGCCGACAAGCACGAACCGGACCGGGAGGGCGGCACCGGCAAGGTGGTGATGATCCCGCAGGTGAAGCAGGCGGTGGACGCCTTCGCCGAGGCCGGGTTCCTGGCCGCCCACCATGATGAGGAACGGGGCGGGTTGCAGCTGCCCTGGACCGTGGTGCAGGCGGCGTTCAGCTTCTTCCAGACCGCCAACATCGCCACGGCGGCCTATCCGTTCCTGACCATCGGCGCCGCCAACCTGATCGACAGCTTCGGGACCGAGGCGCAGAAGCAGCGCTACATGGCCCATATGCTGACGGGCCGCTTCTTCGGCACCATGGCCCTGTCGGAGCCGCAGGCGGGCAGTTCCCTGGCCGACATCCGCACCCTGGCCGTCCCCAACGAGGACGGGTCCTACAGCATCACCGGCACCAAGCAGTGGATCAGCGCCGGGGAGCATGAGCTGTCCGAGAATATCGTCCACATGGTGCTGGCCAAGATCAAGGGCGGGCCGGTGGGCGTGAAGGGCATCAGCCTGTTCATCGTGCCCCGCTACCGGGTGAACGAGGACGGGAGCTTAGGTGACCACAACGACGTGCGGCTGGTCAGCCTGCTGCACAAGATGGGCTATCGCGGCACCACCAGCACCATCCTGGCCTTTGGCGAGGAGGGGCGGTGCCAGGGCTTCCTGTTGGGGGAGCCGCACAAGGGCCTGTCCTACATGTTCCAGATGATGAACGAGGCGCGGATCGGTGTGGGCCTGGGGGCGGCGGCGCTGGGCTATGCCGGCTACCGCTACAGCCTGGAATACGCCAAGACCCGGCCCCAGGGGCGGCCGGCCCACGCCAAGGACCCGGCGAGCCCCATGGTGCCCATCATCGAGCACCCGGACGTGAAGCGCATGCTGCTGCAACAGAAGGCGGCGTCGGAGGGGGCGCTGGCCCTGTGCCTGCTGTGCGCTCGGCTGGTGGATGAGGAGAAGACCGCCGAGGAGCCCGAGGCCCGGAAGCGGGCCGCCCTGCTGCTGGAGGTGCTGACCCCCATTGCCAAGTCCTGGCCCTCGGAACACTGCCTGGAGGCCAACAAGTGGGCCATCCAGATCCTGGGCGGCTACGGCTACACCCGCGACTACCCGGTGGAGCAGTATTACCGGGACAATCGCCTGAACCCGATCCACGAGGGTACCTACGGTATCCAGGCCCTGGACCTGCTGGGCCGCAAGGCCTTCATGCAGGACGGCGCCGCCCTGGCCCTGCTGGGGCAGGAGGTCCAGGGCACCATCAAGGCCGCGGCCGAGGTGCCTGCCCTGGCGGGCTATGCGGCGGAGCTGGGCAAGGCCCTGGCCCTGGTGGGGGAGACGACGGCCACCCTTGGCAAGGCCATGGCCGGGGGCCAGGCGGCCCCCGCGCTGGCCAACGCCGTGGCCTATCTGGAGCTGGTGGGCCACACGGTGCTGGCCTGGACCTGGCTGCGGCTGGCCCTGGCGGCGAGCAAGGCCCTGGCCGAGGGCCGCGGCGACCCGGACCATCTGAACGGCAAGCTGGCGGCCTGCCGGTACTTCCACGCCTGGGAACTGCCCAAGATCCGGGCGCAGGCCAAGCTGCTGCAAAGCCTGGACACCACCACGCTGGAAACGCCGGCGGCGTGGCTGTGACGCTGGGTGACGTAACGAGACCTTAAGGTGACCAAAGGTGACGCTTAAGGTGACACGCGTCACCTTCCAAGTGCCTGGGAATGCTGGGACTTACGCCTTAAGGAGACTAACGAGACGGGGTCGGCACCACGTCACCTTTGTCTCCTTAAGCGCGCCCGGTCGGGCATGAAGGGGCCGCTGACGGCGGACGATGCTGCACGATGACCAAGACCCGGCGCCCGTGGGGGCACTGGGGTGGAGTGTGGCATGGGATAGGATTTTTGTCCAGGCGGGGCAAGCTCAGGGGGCGTCAGGCCGGGAGCACGGGGACTCTGATGGCCTTGGCCGCGGCAATGAGTTCCGCGTCCAGGCTGGCGAGGGGCAAGTCCCGACTATGCGCCAGGGCCAGATAAGCGGCATCATAGATCGTCAGCCGATGAGCGCGCGCCAACATGACGATAAGATGAGTGTCGGCAGGCAGCGGAGGGGCAACCAAGGTGACGTCCACCCTGCCAAGCTGGCTGATGAATCCTGCCACCTCGTCGGCCGTGACCCGGCGGCGACGCTCCGCCATCAGAAGTGCATTCGTGACTTCCAGCGACCACAGGGCCGGGGCGACGGCCCCTTCCGTTATGATCCGGTCCCATAGGGTGTCGATGGCGTCGTCCTTCTCCTCCGGGAACAGCCACGCCAACGTGACCGACGCATCGATCACGACGCTCAACGCCGGCCCTCGTTAATCAAGTCCTTGATGGACAGACCGCGGAGGGACAGTCCGGCACGGATGCGGCGGACCTCCGCCTGGATGGCGTCAACCTCTTCCCGCGAGACGACACGCCGCTCCGCGGCGGCCGGGCGCAGTTCGACCAGAGGCGCGCCCGCCTCGGTGACGACGACGGTTTCCCCGCTGGCGACGCGGCGGACCAGGGAGCGCGCGGCGTCGGGTATCTGCTCGATGGGCAGGATGGTGTCCATGGCTGTCCCCTTCCGGCTTCAGATGATAGGCGCGGCGGAGCGCGACGGGAAGTCCTATGCCTGGATTGAGGCGTAAGGGGAGTATTTGAACGCAGAGGACGCAGATGGCCGCAGAGGACACGGAGGGGTGCGTTTCCTTGCATGGTGGCGCCCCCGTCCCCTCTCCCCAGGGAGAGGGGAGGGTCAGTCCTGCCCGGTGCGGCGCACGGCACCTTCGCGGCCGGGTTCGGTGATGAACTCAATGCCGGCGGCCTCGAAGCAGGCGCGCAGGGCGTCGATGGTGGAGGCTTGGGGGAGGGTCTTGCCGGTCTCGAGGTTGTTCAGGGTGTTCTTGGAGACCTTGGAACGGTCGGCCAGCTCGTCCAGCGTCCAGGCCAGCAGGGCGCGGGCGGCGCGGCACTGGGCGGGGGAGAGGGAATAGCGGGGACCGGATTGGGTGGCGGGCCTTGACACCAGGAACCTTCTTGTGATCATATCACAATAGTTGGCGGAGAACCCCGCCCCACCCCCACCCTACCCAAGATGCCCCGCCGCGGCAAAGCCCGGCGGGACCGGAGGCGCCTTGCCATGATCAGCCCTGCCATCGCCGCCGCCCGGGCCAAGCTGGAGGAGATCGAGCGCCGGATGCAGACGGCCGGCGACGACGAGTCCAACCGCCTGTCCGCGGAGCTGGAACGCACCACCCTGTGGCTCGCCCGCGAACCAGCCCTGTCCCCCGCCGACAGCGCCGCCAAGCTCCAAACCCTCCTGACCCGCCTCCGCCGCGACCTCCCCCCAGACAACGCCCCGGCGGTTACGGATTACCTGCTGCTGGAGAGTGCGTTGGCGGGGTAAAGTCATGCAATCAAGAGATTTCTTGAGAGTTTATGCAGCCTTATTGTTCTCCTGTTCGGAGCTTTCAGTTTCATCAGATCGCTTCTTCATTGCTGCTTTAGCTGCGGCTGTAATGGGCGCTATTATTTCCGAAATATAGGTGTTCTGCCTTTGCGGGATAGACTTCAATGCCGTAATAGGATTAAATAGCAATTCCTCAAATGCGGCTGCTGCCATTGCTTGGTCATGGTTGGGGGCTTGCTTTCTAAATCCATCTATTGAAGCGGCTACTGTGTATTTATATGCGTATTGCTCTCGAAGGAGAAAATTCTGACGATACTGGTTGATGTTGAATGCTGTCAGCACTAAAGATGGAAACATTATGGCAATCCTGATTGCCATCCCAGAAATAAACTTCAGAACTTCGTTAGTTTCACCGGTTGCCGAACCTACGCTTGGCAATGAAATAACTTCTTTCAGAAAAGGCAAAGAATTGGTGGCAATGAGTACACTCAGAAATAAGAAACCTATGGAAACATAAATAGACTTCCTGAGTCTTCCAAGCTTCTCATCAAGGCTCGCCTTCTCCTTGATAAAAGACTCCGATAGGCCAGCTGCCGTTGCCGTTCCTAAAACTTCTTTAGCCTGAACCACCAGATTTTCTGCTTCTTTGCCTGTAGCTTTCAATATCTGCGATACCTCAGCAATGGTCTTTCGACCGGACTCAATTTCCTTCTCGCGGCTCGATAGCTTCCGGTCGAATCCAACCATGCGCTCATGCAAAGCTTTTGCATCGGCATCAAGGACAATTGCTCTTTCAATGATGTTTTCTAGCTTAGAGAACTGAGCGTTAGACTTTCCAGCTAGATCATCTATTTGTCGTTTGTATAGATCGCATTGTTCATGCAGCAGCTTCAATTCTTCAGCTAAAGCTAAATTGCGTGACCTGAGGGTCTCAAGCTCAGCAATATGCGCGGCGACTTCTGACGATTTCTCATTTGCGACCCGCGCTGCAGTCGCCGACATCTCCACGTTTTTTGAAATTTTGTCGAGAGCATCCGAAAAATCGGCAACAGATTTTGGCCGAGATATGACCAGAACTGGAGCCAATGCCGCAAATAGGTTATCAATATTCTGCTCAACTTGCCTCAGCGACTCTCCAAAATTATATGCATTGCCATTTGAAGAATACAGATGCTGATTAGATGGCTCATACCGAACAGGCTGTCCAGCTTGCATTGCTGAATTGAAACTATTCAATGCAGCTTTCAAATTATTATTTACTTCGCTAAAATGTGAATTTAACGCTTTTACCTGGCTGTATGGAATGAGCAGATAAGCCCTCGACTCGCCTTTTGCAACACTCCGAACTGTTTCTGATGCAAGAATGGCACGGCGGCAAATATCAGAAAATGACCGCACAAATGTTTGCTGAGTAATCGCACAGGTTTCCCCCAGCCGGCCCAATAACTCCAGAAGGCGAAGAGCGGATTCCCGGGCATTTGCAGCAACGGTTTCAGAATTCTTCCAAAGCTTGTCAACCATAGAATCCGCTCTCCAAAACTCACTGACAGGCCAAGCACTCCTCGTACTTGTTCGCCTCCTTCGGCGCCTCCAGCACGGCCTTTTCCTGGGTCTGGCGGCTCTCCGCGCGCTGCACGGAGAGGCTGCGGAGGTAGTAGAGGCTCTTGACGCCGCGCTTCCAGGCCTGGAAGTGGATCTGGTGCAGGTCGCGCTTGTGGACGTCCGCCGGCAGGAAGATGTTCAGGCTCTGGGACTGGCAGACGAAGGGGGTGCGGTCGGCGGCGTGTTCGATCAGCCAGCGCTGGTCCAGCTCGAACGCGGTCTTGAACACGTCCTTCTCATCCTGGGACAGGAAGTCCAGGTGCTGGACGGACCCGCCGGTCAGGGTGATGTCGGACCAGGTGTCTTCGTCGTTGCGGCCGTACTTGTCCAGCACCGCCTCCAGGTGCTTGTTCCGCACGGACCAGGAGCCGGACAGGGTCTTGTGGGTGTAGGCGTTGGCGGCGTTGGGCTCGATGCCGGGCGACGCACCGCCGGTGATGATGGAGATGCTGGCGGTGGGGGCGATGGCCAGCTTGTTGCTGAACCGCTCCATCACGCCGTATTCCGCCGCGTCGGGGCAGGGCCCGCGCTCATGGGCCAGCTTGACGGAAGCGGCGTCGGCCTGGCGCTTGATGTGGGCGAACATGCGCTTGTTCCAGACCTTGGCCATCACCCCCTCGATGGGGAGCATCTGGCTTTGCAGGAAGCTGTGGAAGCCCATGACGCCCAGGCCCACCGAGCGTTCCCGCATGGCGCTGTAGCGGGCGCGGGCCATGTCGTCCGGCGCCTTGGCGATGAAGTCGGTCATCACGTTGTCGAGGAAACGCAGCGTGTCCTCGATGAAGGTGGGGTGGTCCTGCCACTCCAGGAAATATTCCAGGTTCAGGCTGGACAGGCAGCAGACGGCGGTGCGCTGCTGGCCCCAGGGGTCCAGGCCCGTGGGCAGCGTGATCTCACTGCACAGGTTGGACATCTTCACGTTCAGGCCGGCCAGCTTGTGGTGCTCCGGCACGGCCTTGTTCACGTGATCGATGAACAGCAGGTAGGGCTCCCCCGTCTCCACCCGCGCGGTCAGGATGCGAATCCACAGGTCGCGCGCCTTCACCATGCGGATGGTGGCGCCGTCCTTGGGGCTGGTCAGCTTCCAGTCCTCATCCGCCTCCACGGCGCGCATGAAGGCGTCGGGGATGACCACGCCGTGGTGCAGGTTCAGGGCCTTGCGGTTCGGGTCGCCGCCAGTGGGGCGGCGCATCTCGATGAACTCCTCGATCTCAGGATGCGAGACGGGGAGGTAGCAGGCGGCGGAGCCGCGGCGGAGGGACCCCTGGCTGATGGCGAGGGTCAGCGAATCCATGACGCGGATGAAGGGGATGACGCCGGACGTCTTGCCGTTGCCCTTCACCTTTTCGCCGATGGAGCGGAGGTTGCCCCAGTAGGAGCCGATGCCGCCGCCCTTGGCCGCCAGCCACACATTCTCATTCCACAGGCCGACGATGCCCTCCAGCGAGTCGCTGGCCTCATTCAGGAAGCAGGAGATGGGCAGGCCACGCTCGGTCCCGCCATTGGACAGGACGGGGGTGGCCGGCATGAACCACAGGCGCGAGATATAGTCGTACAGGCGCTGGGCGTGGGCCTGGTCGTCGGCGTAATAGCTGGCCACGCGGGCGAACAGGTCCTGGTAGGACTCGCCCGGCATGAGGTACCGGTCCTTCAGCGTCTCCTTGCCGAAGGCGGTCAGCAACTCATCCCGGGAATGGTCCACAACCACCGCCGGCTTCTTGGCGTACTGGACCTGGCCGAACACGTCGCCACCCTGCGGCGTCCACTCATGCACTTCGCCGTCACGCATCGGATTATCCCCGTTTTCCCCAGGCCCTGAACCAAGCCGCTTCTGTGGATAAGTTGGGTGTCGGCCCAATATCTAGCGGCGGCGGCGGCGGATCGTACCAGATGCGGGAACAGCCACAAGCGGCTTTTTGTGCCCTATGTCCATTAGGGGTGCCTCGGGGTGATAGGGGGTTTGCGGGGGCCCATGGCGGGCGGGGCGGAAGGATTCGGGCACGGATGAACGGGATGAAGGCCGGATGCACGGGGATGGCCTGGGGGATGCTTCGGGTGGGATGGGGCCGGTGGATTGGGGAAAAGGACATTCACGGACACACACGAACACACGCACGAACACGCACAAAAAGAAGGAATGCGGCTTCGCCGCGTTGGGGGAGCGCCGCAGGCGGCCGGATCTCCTGGGACTAGATGTAGTGGGTGGGGGATAAAGCGCTTGTGCGTGTCCGTGTGTGTGTTCGTGCGTGTTTCCCGCACTGCCCGCCGCGTGGCAGGCTCCATCCGGGACGATCCGTTATCCATCCCGTTCATCCGTGCCCGAGTCCTTCCGCCACGGTGGGGTCCCGCGCTATCCTCTCCGCCTCGCAGCGGTGAGGGACGGTGATGTTCATCCGGTGCTCCAACCTGATCACGCGCAACCCGGCGGCCCTGCATGGCGGGGTCAGCGTGGCGGACCTGGACGGGGACGGGCAGGACGAGATCGTCGTGGCCGGGTTCGCCGGCCCCAACCGGGTGCTGAAATGGGACGGGCAGGCGCTGGTGGACGCTGCCGACCCTGCCCTGGCGGACGAGCGGGGCAAGGCGCTGGCCGTGCTCTGCGCCGACCTGGACGGGGACGGGCGGGAAGAGGCCTATGTGCTGAACGGCGGCGCCCGGCGGCAGCCGGACCGGCTGTTCGCCGGGTTCGGCAAGCGCTGGGTGGACCTGCTGTCCCTGCCCGACTCGGACCTGGCCCCGGCGGCGGGGCCGGGGCGATGCGCGGGCGTGCTGGACCGGTCGGGCACCGGTCGCTACGGCTTCCTGGTGGCGGCGGAGGGTGAGCCGCTGCGCCTGCTGGAGCTGGGCCGCGACGGGAAGCTGGCCGACGTGGCGGAGGAGGCCGGGCTGGACGCGGAGGGGGCGGTGGGCTGCCTGCTGGCCGCGCCGCTGCTGGGGGAGCAGCCGGACATCTTCGTCGGGATGGAGGGCGGGCCGAACCTGCTGTACCGCAACCTGGGCGACGGCACCTTCGAGGAGGTGGGGGAGGACTGGGACCTGGCCGACCCGCGGCAGGACAGCCTTGCCGCCGCGCGCCTGGACGGGGACGGGCTGGCCGACCTGGCGGTGGGCAATGCAGACGGGCCGTTGAGGCTGTGGCAGCAGCGGGCCGGCGGCAGCTTCGCCGAGGTGGCGCCGGCGGATGTCTCCCTGCCCGCGGCGGTGCGGACGGTGATCGTCGCCGACTTCGACAATGACGGGTTCGAGGAGATCTTCCTGCACTGCCACGGGGAGGAGAACCGCCTGTTCGCCTGGCGGGAGGACCGCTGGCAGGAGATCGACATCGGCGACGCCGCCCTGCCCGACGGGGCCGCCACCGGCGCCGCCGTGATGGACCTGGACGGGGACGGGCAGCTGGAGCTGCTGCTGGCCCATGGCGACACGGAGGCCCAGCCGCTGGCCCTGTTCCTGGCGGAACCGCGGGGCCACCACTGGCTGCGGGTGCGGCCCCTGACCCGCGCCGGGGCGCCTGCCCGGGGGCGGAGGTGCGGCTGTGGGCGGGGGGCCGGGTGCAGGGCCGCGCCATCTGCGGCGGCTCCGGCCACCTCTGCCAGATGGAGCCGGTGGCCCATTTCGGCTTGGGACACGAGCGCAAGGTGGAGAAGGTGGAAGTCCGCTGGCCCGACGGGACCGTGGCCGTGGTGGAAGGGCCGAAGCCTTGCCAGACGCTGGTGGTGAGGCAGCCGGGGTGAGGCGGCGGGCGTGGCTGTCTGGCGGTGTTGCGGAAGGACTCGGGCACGGATGTACGCGGATGAGGGACGGATCGTCCCGGATGGGGCGATTTGGCGGGCGGAGTGCCGTCAACATTCACGGACACGCACAAGGACACACACGAACATTCACGGCACTTCAGGCTGAGGGCTGGGCAACGCGCAAAGAGTTGGATGCCTGCGGCGCTTTTGTCGCCGCGGCGAAGCCGCATTCAATTCTTTGTGGGTGTTCGTGCGTGTGATTGTGGGTGTCCGTGAGTGTTGATGGCAGCCACGGCCCCGAAGCAGGCCCCATCCGGGACGATCCGGCGTCAATCCCGTTCATCCGTGTCCGAATCCATCAACACCGCCAGCCATGGCGCCTCACGCCTCCAGGTCCACCCGCCTTGGCAGGGGCTGGTCGATGGCGGCGGACCAGATGCGGGCCCAGAGGATGGCCATCAGGGCGGCCATCAAGGGCTGGACCACGGCGAGGCTGAGCTGGGTCAGCAGCGCCAGCAGCGGGTTGTCCGTGGCCAGGCTGGCGAAGATCAGCAGGCCGGGGATGATTTGCAGCGGCAGGTTCACCAGGGCGAAGGCCACGAAGGCGGGCAGGCCCCCCATGGCCGAGGTGGCCCGCCAGCTCTGCCCCAGCAGGGCCGGGCGGTCCACGGAGACGCCGGTCAGGCCCGGGCCCAGGCGCGACACCAGCCACATGACGATGCCCACCACCGGCACCAGGGCCAGCAGCACGGCGGCCACGCTCGGCCCCTCCCCCTCCCCCGGCGGGGAGGCGGTGAGGAACAGGCCCACCAGCAGCGAGGCCGCGATGAGGGCCAGCAGACCCGCGGCCATGAACATCAGCAGCACCCGGCCGCCCATCTTCCAGACGCGCGTTTCCGCCGGCATGTCCCAGAACTTCGCCGTGTCCTCCCCCAGCAGCATGAAACGCTGCCAGCGCACCACCCACAGCCCCTGGACCCAGACCAGGGCCACCACGGACAGCAGCATGAACAGGGTGCCCGACCCCGGCCCGGCGGTGAGCTGCACCAGCCCGAAGACGACGAAGACCAGGGCCGGCGCCCCGGCGAACCGCAGCACCCGGCCGGGGTCCGACAACATCAGGAGATAGGCCGCCAAGGCCTCCCGCACCGCGCCCGCGATCATGCTTACCTTGCTCCCCTTGTCCCGTCGGCAGGCTAGAGATAGGGGGACGGGCGGGCGAACGCCATGGGAAGGATGGGTCAGAAGTTCACGCTGAGCTTCACCGGGATGTACCAGCGCCCGCCCTCGTCGTTGATGCTGTTCAGGCCCAGGGCGGCCAGGGTGCTGTCGTCGTCGCGAAGCTCGCCATCATAGAAGATGCCCGTCTCAAGCCCCAGCACCACCCCGGCATAGGGGCTGCGCCAGCCGAAGGTCAGGCCGCCGGTGGGCACCCAGCTGGACTTGTAGAAGTCGGAGCCCAGCTCCGCCGGCAGGGTGAGCTGGGCGAAGCCGCCGGAGCGGAATTCCGCGTCCATGGCGCCCACCCGGCGCACGCCCGCCGTGACGCCCACATAGGGATAGAAGCCGGGGCTGACCTGGAAGTACTGGCGATAGGACAGGCGCGCGGTCCAGGCCTCGTAATCATCGAACTTGGCGCGCAGGGGCACGCCCGCCAGCTCACCCACGCCCAGGGACTCGGCCTCCGACCGGGTGTAGCCCAAGGTCAGGGCCAGCTCCGACAGGTCGGACAGGCCATAGGTCACCTCCCCCTCCAGCCCCAGGAAATACTCGTGGGTGCTGGTCCAGGTGCGGGAGCCGATACGCGCGATGCCGGCGGTGCCGCCGCCGTGGAATTCCCCGCCCACGCCGAACTCCGGCCCCACGGCGATGCCGAAGCCGATGGCGCCGACCTCCGGCGTCTTGGCCGTCTGGGCCAGGGCTGGGGCCGAGGCCAGCAAGGGGGCGAGCAGGAGGGCGGCCAAACGGGCGCGGGACGACATGCGGAGGCTCCGTCGTTCATTTCTGGGGCTTTCCCTCCGATGTAACCCCCGCCCCCTTCCGAACCATCCCCGAATGGGGGGCATCCCATCGGCATGGCCCACCGACCGGGGCCGCCGATCCCCGGCCCGCGGGCCGGGGGCGCCTGGGGAACCGCGAGCCCAGGCTTGCGCGCCGACCGCCGGATGGGGCTAGGATGGGGGTCCCGGCGACCCCGAGCGGAGGCCCGTGCCCCATGCGGATCGAGACCCCCTACCTGCTGTTCCTGGGCGACGCGGCCGACCCCCTTGCCGCCAAGACCGCCGCCGGCATCGCCCAGTGGCGGCCGGAAAACTGCCTGGGCCAGATGCGCCTGCCCGGCTGCAACGCCGACCTGGGCCTGCCCGACATGGGGATCGCGGAGGCGCGGGCCGCCGGCGTGCGGACGCTGGTGGTGGGGGCGGCCAACCGGGGCGGCAACCTGAACGAGGCCTGGGTTCCCCTGCTGATCCAGGCGCTGGAGGCGGGGCTGGACCTGGCCAGCGGCCTGCACCAGAAGCTGGCGGACATCCCCGCCCTGGCCGGGCTGGCCGCCAGCCTGGGCCGGCAGGTGCATGACGTGCGCCATCCCACCGGGACCTTCCCCATCGGGACGGGGGAGAAGCGGCCGGGCCTGCGGGTGCTGGCGGTGGGCACCGACTGTTCCATCGGCAAGATGTACACGGCCCTGGCCCTGGAGCGGGAGATGCAGGCCCGCGGCATGCGGGCGACGTTCCGGGCCACGGGCCAGACCGGCATCCTGATCGCCGGGTCGGGCGTGTCGGTGGACGCGGTGGTCAGCGACTTCGTGGCGGGGGCGGTGGAGCAGCTCTGCCCCGCCAACGCGCCCAACCATTGGGACGTGGTGGAGGGCCAGGCCAGCGTGCTGCACCCCAGCTATGGCGGCGTGACCCTGGCCCTGGTCCATGGCAGCCAGCCGGACGCGCTGGTCATGTGCCATGAGCCCACCCGGCCCCACATGCGCGGCCTGCCCCACCGGCCCCTGCCGCACCTGGCGGACTGCATCGCGGCGCATGAGGCGGCGGCCCGCCTGACCAACCCGCGGGCCAAGGTGGTGGGCTTCTCCCTGAACACCTCGGCCTTGTCGGAGGACAACGCCCAGCGGGTGCTGCTGGAGTTGGAGGAGCGGTTCGGCCTGCCGGCGGTTGACCCGTTGCGCACGGGCGTCGGCCCCCTGGTGGACCAGTTGGAGGAGATCGAGGCCCATGCCCTCGCTTGAGGCGAAACGCATCCTGCGGGTCCGGGTGGAGAGCTTCCCCATCCGCGGCACCTTCCGCATCAGCCGCGGCGCCAAGACGCAAGCCGCGGTGGTGGTGGCGGAGATCGACGATGACGGCGTGGTGGGACGGGGGGAGTGCGTGCCCTATGCCCGCTATGGCGAGACGGTGGAGCAGGTGGCGGCCGACATCCAGGCCCTGGCGGCGGAGGTATCGGCCGGGCTGGACCGGGCGGGGCTGCAATCCATCATGAAGGCGGGGGCCGCCCGCAACGCCCTGGACTGCGCCTTCTGGGACCTGGAGGCCAAGCTGACCGGGGTGCCGGTGTGGGAGAACGCGGAGCTGGCCGCCCCGCCGGGGCCGCTGAGCACCGCCTTCACCCTGAGCATCGACACGCCGGAGGCCATGGCGGTGGCCGCGGCGGGCAGCGCCGACAAGCCGCTGCTGAAGTTGAAGCTGGCGGGGGATGGGCTGGACCTGGAGCGGGTCGCCGCAGTGCGGACCCATGCGCCCAACAGCCGGCTGGTGGTGGATGCCAACGAGGGTTGGTCGCTGGACGACCTGAAGGTGCTGCCCGGCAAACTGGCCGATTTGGGCGTGGAGATGATCGAGCAGCCCTTGCCGGCGGCGGACGACGACGCCCTGCTGGGCTTCCGCAGCCCCCTGCCCCTGGGGGCGGATGAGAGCGCCCATGGGCTGGACAGCCTGGAGCGGCTGCGGGGCAAGTACCAGGTGGTGAACATCAAGCTGGACAAGACCGGCGGCCTGACCGAGGCCCTGGCCATGCGCCGGGCGGCGGAGGCGGCGGGGCTGGAGGTGATGGTGGGCTGCATGGTGGCCACGTCCCTGGCCATGGCGCCCGCCGTGTACGTGGCGCAAGGGGCGCGGTACGTGGACCTGGACGGGCCGCTGCTGCTGGCAAAGGACCGGGAGCCGGGCCTGCGGTTCGAGGGCACGACCCTGTACCCGCCGGGGCCAGAGGTCTGGGGGTGACGTTGCGTTCCTTCTCCCTGGGGAGAAGGTGGCGCGGTAGCGCCGGATGAGGGAGGTGGGTTCCTCGAACCGGGGTGGTTTGCGTTATTCTCTACGCCCACCTCCCTCACCCGCCTCGCTGTGCGAGGCACCCTCTCCCCAGGGAGAGGGAACTGAAGGTCACCCCCCGGCTTTACGCCCGTGCCCACCTCCGTGGTCTTCAGCGCCTCGGCCAGCCTTGCGTTGGCGCTGCCGCGGCGGGCGGGTTGCTGCTGGGTGGTGGGGTCGGGGGACCAGGCGGCCAGGAAGATCACGTCGAAGGTGGCGGGGACGGTGCCGTCCTGTTCCTGGAACAGCTCGGCATAGCGTTCCATGGCGCGGGCGATGACGGCGCGGCGGGTGGGGGCCTTCAGCCGGGCCAGGGCGGCGTTCGTCTCCCCCATCCCGCGCAGATCCTGCATCAGGCGGACTGGGTTGGGGTAGCTGACGGTGATGCTGTCCATGTCCGCCACGGGCAGGGCGAAGCCGGCCCGTTGCAGCAGGCCCGCCGCGTCGCGCAGGCCGGCCATGGGGCTGATCCGGGGGACAGGCCGCCGGTCACCTCCTGCTCCGCCTCGAACAGGCTGCGGCGCAGCTCGAACAGGGTTTCCCCGCCCAGCAGGGCCGCCAGGAACAGGCCGTCGGGCTTCAGGGCCTGGCGGGCCTGGATCAGGGCGCCGGGCAGGTCGTTCACCCAATGGAGTGACAGGTTGCTGACCACCAGGTCGAAGCTGCCGGGGGCGAAGGGCAGCAGCTCCTCATCCGCCGCCAGGGTGGGCTGGCCGTTGGCGGCGGCGGTGCTGGCCATGGCGGGGGACAGGTCGGCCTGCACCACCGTCTCGATGCCTGCCTTGCCCAGCAGGGCGCCCGCCATCTCCCCCCCATGGCAGCCCAAATCCAGGGCGCGGGGGAAGCTGCGGCGGATGATCTCCAGCCGGTCCGCCAGCCGCTCCGCCACCTCCTTGAACAGGAAGTCGTGCGCGGCGATGGCGGGTGCCGCCCGGTCCCGGTGCAGGCGCACCACCCGGCGGTCGAACACGGTCATGGAATCGGCGTCGGTCATGGGGGACCCATAGGACAGCGGCAGCCAGGGCTCAACCGGAAACGACGTCAGGCGTGTCGCGGCGATTGGGAACCTGCTAGTGTAAGGACATGGAAAGCACCATTCCCACACGCCCTGGCGGCATCACGCGTAGCCTCCGCGCCGGGGCGTTGCTGCTGCTCGACCTGATCCTGCCGCCCCGCTGCCTGTCCTGCGGGGCGGACGTGGCCCAGGCGGGGGCGCTGTGCGGGGCCTGCTGGGCCAAGGTGGATTTCCTGGGGCCGCCGCAGTGTGCCTGCTGCGGCCTGCCGTTCGAGGTGGCGGCCCTGGCGGGCGACCTGTGCGCCGGCTGCATCCGCAAGCCGCCGCCCTATGCCCGCTGCCGCAGCGTCTTCGCCTATGATCCGGACAGCCGCGGGCTGGTGCTGGCCTTCAAGCATGCCGACCGGACCGACGCCGCCCCCGGATTCGCCGCCTGGATGGCCCGGGCAGGGGCGGAGCTGCTGGCTGACGCGGACATCGTGGCGCCCGTTCCCCTGCACCGCTGGCGCCTGTTCCGCCGCCGCTACAACCAGGCGGCCCTGCTGGCCCTGGGGATCGGGAAACTGTCGGGGCGGACGGTGGCGCCCGACCTGCTGGCCCGCCGCCGCGACACGGGCAACCAGGGCGGGCGGTCAAGGGTGGGGCGTGCGCGAAACGTGGCCGGGGCCTTCACGGTGCGGCCGGCGTACAAGGAGCGGGTGAAGGGAAAGCGGGTGCTGCTGGTGGACGACGTCTACACCACGGGCGCCACGGCGGGGGAATGCGCCAAGGCCCTGCTGCGGGCCGGCGCCGCGGCCGTGGACGTGCTGACCCTGGCCCGGGTGGTGAAGCCGGTGGGAACCGACCTGGGGTGACCCCTGATCCGCATGCCACACCCGCCTTGCGTCCGCGAAGGGTTTCCCCACCGTCCTTGCGTTGTCATATTGGGGACGTGTCCCTTCAACAGCGACCGAGATTCACCATGCCCAAGGTCGAGATCTACACGAGCCCCTGGTGCGGCTACTGCGCCCGGGCGAAGCGCCTGCTGGATGCCAAGGGCGTGGCCTATGAGGAGATCGACGTGATGGCGGAGCCGCGCCGCCGGCCGGAGATGGTGGAGCGGGCCGGCGGCCGCACCAGCGTGCCGCAGGTCTTCATCGACGGGCAGCATATCGGTGGCTGCGACGACACCTATGCCCTGGACAAGGCGGGCAAGCTGGACGCCCTGCTGGGCGTGGGCGCCTGAGCCATGGCGGCGGGCATGCTGCGCGCGGCGGTGGTCCAGGTCAATGCGGGGCCGGAGATCGCCCCCAACCTGGAGGCGGCCGGCACCCTGGTCCGCCGGGCCCGGGAGGCGGGGGCCGAGCTGGTCTGCCTGCCGGAGAACGTGGCCCTGATGGTGCAGGGACGGGACAGGATCCTGCCGCTGGCGAAGCCGGAGGGCGAGCACCCCGGCGTGCCCTTCTTCCAGGATTTGGCGCGGGAGACGGGCGCCTGGCTGATGACCGGCAGCCTGCAATGCCTGCTGGAGGATGGCCGCGTGGCCAACCGGGCCTTCGTGGTGGACCCGGCCGGCGGCATCGTCGCCCGCTATGACAAGATCCACATGTTCGACGTGGACCTGGCCGGGGGCGAGAGCTACCGGGAAAGCGCCACCTATCGCCCCGGCACCCGCGCCGTGGTGGCTCCGACGCCCTGGGGCGGGCTGGGCATGAGCATCTGCTATGACGTGCGCTTCGCCTATCTGTACCGGGCGCTGGCCAAGGCGGGGGCGAGCATCATCACCGTTCCCAGCGCCTTTACCGTGCCCACGGGGCGGGCACACTGGCACGTTCTGCTGCGGGCCCGGGCCATCGAGACGGGCTGCTACGTGCTGGCGCCCGCCCAGACGGGGGTGCATGACGGCGGCCGGGGCACCTATGGCCACGCGCTGATCATCAGCCCCTGGGGGGAGGTGCTGGCCGACGCCGGGGAGGAACCGGGCTTCATCATCGCCGACCTGGACCTGTCCAAGGTGGCCGAAGCCCGCCGGATGGTGCCGTCCCTGACCCACGACCGGGGGTTCGAGGGGCCGTGAGGTTCGGGCCCTTTGACACGGACGGCACGGACATGCCACGGACGGACACGGACAGGATGCACCCGTCCTGACCCGTCCTCCTGGACAAGGACCTGAAGGCTGGCTGCGCCGCAGGCTTTAGAGTTCTTGTCCGTGGCTGTCCGTGTCCTCGTCCGTGCCGTCCGTGTCCCCTGGAACCACGCTCCCCATGACCCAGCGCTGGAAACTGACCATCGAGTATGACGGCCGGCCCTTCGTGGGCTGGCAGCGGCAGGACAATGGCCTGTCCGTCCAGGGCTGCCTGGAGGAGGCGGTGCGGCGCTTCTCGGGCGAGGCGGCCACGGTCCATGCCGCCGGGCGGACGGATGCGGGGGTGCATGCCCTGGCCATGGTGGCGAGCCTGGACCTGGAGAAGCAGTGCCGGCCCGACACGGTGCGCGACGCGCTGAACCACCATCTGCGGCCGCACCCCGTCTCCGTCCTGTCGGCAGAGCCGATGGCGGAGGATTTCCATGCCCGCTTTTCCTGCCGGGGCCGGTCCTACCTGTACCGCATCGTCAACCGCCGGGCGCCCCTGGCGCTGGAGGCGGGGCGGGCCTGGCAGGTGTCGGTGCCCCTGGATGCCGAAGCGATGCAGGAGGCCGCGCAAAGGCTGGTGGGGCGGCATGACTTCACCAGCTTCCGCGCCAGCCTGTGCCAGGCGAAGGACCCGGTGAAGACCCTGGACCGGCTTGACGTGGAACGGGTGGGGGAGGAAATCCGCGTCACCACCGCGGCCCGCAGCTTCCTGCACCAC
This sequence comes from Aerophototrophica crusticola, assembly GCF_012913305.1. NCBI lineage: Bacteria > Pseudomonadati > Pseudomonadota > Alphaproteobacteria > Rhodospirillales > Rhodospirillaceae > Aerophototrophica > Aerophototrophica crusticola. The sequence continues at coordinate 2,802,536 of NZ_CP051775.1, forward strand.
CAGGTGCGCAACATGGTGGGCACGCTGAAGCTGGTGGGGGAAGGCAAGTGGGCGGCCGACGCCGTGACGGCCGCGCTGGAAGCCCGCGACCGCGCCAAGGCAGGCCCCACGGCCCCGGCGGACGGGCTGTACTTCACCGGGGCGTGGTACTGAGGCTCAGCCCGCCCAGGCCGGGCGCCGCCGGTTGAGCCGGGCCAATGCCACATCGCGCAAAGCGAACAGGGCCAGCACCAGGGCGATGGCCATGTCCCAGGCCAGCAGCCGCACCATCCAAGGGGCGTGCAGGGCCGTGTGGTTGCGGAACAGCAGGTACCAGACGGGCACCACCAGGGCGGAGGCCAGCAGCAACTGCGCCCTTGGCCCCGAACCGGGCCGCCCGGCCAGGGTCAAGGCCAGGTAGCTGCCCAGCAGCATCACCCCCGCGCCCAGCAGGGCGAGCTGCCGGTGGCGGGCGTTCTCCAGGGGGATGATGACGAACAGCGCCTTCTCCAGCCGGTCCGCGACCTCCCCCACCCCGAAGCCGCCGCCGCCCGTCCGCTCGGTAAGCTTGGCGGCGAAGCTGGTCCAGACCGGGTCCCCGAACAGCAGGCCCGCCAGGGCGAGCTTCAACAGGAAGCACAGGGCGAAGGCCAGCAGGAACGCGGCCAGGGCGGGCACCAGCCAGGCGAGCACCTCCCGCAGGCCCTTGCGGGTTCCGGCCTGGATGGCGGCCACCGCGATGATGGCCGCCACCGCCATGGGCAGGGCGCCCACCAGGAACTCGAAGAAGGCGACCAGGCAGCCGAACCCGGCCATCAGGGTGTGGCGGGACGCGGGCCGCAACTCCTCCAGCCGAAGGAACAGGGCGGACAGCAGGAAGCCGGCCAGGATGATGTCGGACGGCGCCTGGGACAGGGACATGCCGTAGAACGGCAGGCCGTAGAAGCCCAGCAACACCGCGCCGATGCCGGCCAGGGCGAGGGACGGCACCGGTTCCCCCCTGGCCCCGGCCAGGGCGGCGCGGGCGAGGCCGAGGGCGAGCAGGGCGGCGAACAGGCCATAGGCCAGGCCCTTCAGCACGGCCCGCACCTCCTCCATGGTGAGGAAGCCGAGCAGGGCGGCGGCAACCACCCGGTGGCCATGCAGGTAGCGGTGGTACGGGTATAGGGACGCACGGAAATCGTCCGGGACGCCTTCCGCCAGCAGGATGCGGAGGATGCGGCATTCGCTGACCACCATCCCGCCACGGGCCAGGGTCACCGGCGCGTCATTGAAGATCACCGTGGGCGTCACGGCATCGCGCAGCCGGCTTTCCCCACGCAACAGGGTCATCTGGCCGATAAGGCAGTCATTGTACTGGTTGGCCCCGCGGGGATCGCCGAAGTCGGGCCAGTCCTCATCCCCCAGGGCGCCGGTGGCAAAGGATGCGCGCAGAGAAGCGGCCACCCGGTCAGCGGGCACCAGCAGGGAAGCATAACTTGCCAGCAGGAACAGGCAGAACACCCCCAGGGTGACGCCGACAGTCACCCGCAGCCAAGCCAGCCCGGCCAGAACGGGTCGTTCGCCCATCCCCCCATCCCCCCGCGGTTCCCCGGGGAGGAGTCTCGGTCCGATAGGGTGCCGAAGGCAGCCCGCGCATGCGGGTGGGGGCGCGGGCAAGGGGCGTAAAACCGACGACGGGCAAGCCCTATCCCGCCGCGACGGTCCCCATCGGCAGCATGCCGCGGGCCACGCTGTCCACGATGGCGCCGACGAACAGGTCCAGCAGCACGAAGCCCGCGGCGGCCAAGCCGCTGACGGCCAGGCTGGTGCGGGTGACGAACCAGCCATAGGCCAGGGCCCAGACGCTGGCCACCAGGCCGATGACCTGCTGCATGGGCACTGGCAGGCCCACCAGGCCGGACAGGCCCACGGTCAGCACCAGCACGCCCACCTGGACGACGCTGGACCAGTTGCCGGCGGTGATGAAGGCGGGCATGCGGCTGTCATCGCCCTGCATGGCCATGACCTGCCAGATCAGCAGCAGGATGCCCGCCAGCTTGGCCACGAAGGCGATGCTGGTCAGCAGCAGGAACGGCAGCAGCCCCGCCGCCTGTTCCTCCGGCGTGCGGACCAGGGAGGCCAGCACCAAGTAGGCCGGCAGCACCACCCAAAGGGCCTGGAAGCTGCGCCAGGCCGCGCCGGCGCTGGGGTCCAGGCTGGCCGCACCAGACGCGTCGAACCGGGCGAAGCGCAGGGCGGCGTGCAGACCATAGGCCGCGTCGCGGGCGAAACTCATGCCGCGGGCCGCCCGAAGTAAGAGGACAGCACCCGGTCATAGATGGATGCCAGGTCGCGCACGTCGGCAACGGACACGTTCTCATCCACCTTGTGCATGGTCCGGCCCACCAGGCCGAATTCCACCACGGGGCAATGGTCCTTGATGAAGCGGGCGTCGGAGGTTCCGCCGGAGGTGCTCAGCTCCGGCACGCGGCCGGTGACGGCGGTGACGGCGCCCGCCACCACCTCCACCAACGGGCCCGGCGGGGTCAGGAAGGCGACGCCGCTGGTCTGGAGCGACAGCTCCCAGGTCCCGCCCACCTCTTCCAACACGTCGCGGATATGGGCCTCCAGGCTGGCGGGGGTGTGCAGGTCATTGAAACGGATGTTGAAGCGCGCCGTTCCCTTGGCCGGGATCACGTTGCTGGCGGGTTGGCCACGTCGATGGTGGTGAGGGCCAGGGTGCTGGGCTGGAAATGGTCGGTGCCTTCGTCCAGAGGGCTCTCCGCCAGCAGGGACAGGGCCTTGACCAGGCGCGGCAGCGGGTTGTCCGCGAGGTGCGGGTAGGCCACGTGGCCCTGGGCGCCCAGGGCGGTCAGGGTGGCCGTCACGCTGCCGCGGCGGCCGATCTTCATCATGTCGCCCAGGGCGCGGGGGTTGGTGGGTTCGCCCACCACGCAGGCATCCAGCCGCTCCCCCCTCGCCGCCAGCCAGTCCAGCACCGGCTTGGTACCGTTGACGCTGGGGCCTTCCTCATCCCCGGTGATCAGCAGGGAGATGCTGCCGTCCGGACGACCGTTGCGGTCGAGGAACGAGCTGACGGCGCCGATGAAGCTGGCGATGGCGCCCTTCATGTCTGACGCGCCACGGCCATAGAGTCGGCCGTCGATGATCTCGCCCCCGAAAGGATCCACGCTCCACCCGGCCCGGTCGCCCGGCGGCACCACGTCCGTGTGGCCGGCGAAGCAGAAATTCCGCCCGCCCGTGCCCAGCCGGGCATAGAGGTTGTCCACCCAATCCGTCCCCGGCGCCTGGAAGGGCAGCCGGGTGCAGGCGAAGCCCATCCCCTCCAGCGCCTTCTGCACCACGTCCAGGGCGCCGGCGTCGGCGGGCGTTACGCTGGCGCAACGGATAAGGTCCTGGGCCAGGGTGACGGGGTCGAGGGCCATGGTGGGGGTCAGTCCCGCAGCAGCTCGTTGATGCTGGTCTTCGAACGGGTCTTCTCATCCACCCGCTTGACGATGACGGCGCAATAGAGGCTGGGGCCGGGGCTGCCGTCCGGCAGGGGCTTGCCGGGCAAGCTGCCGGAGACGACGACGGAATAGGCGGGGACGCGGCCCATGAATACCTCCCCCGTCGTGCGGTCGATGACCTTGGTGCTGGCGCCGATGAAGACGCCCATGGAGATGACAGAGCCCCGCTCCACCACCACGCCTTCCACGATCTCTGACCGGGCGCCGATGAAGCAGTCGTCCTCGATCACCACGGGGCCGGCCTGCAAGGGTTCCAGCACGCCGCCGATGCCGACGCCGCCGGACAGGTGCACGTTCTTGCCGATCTGGGCGCAGGAGCCGACGGTGACCCAGGTGTCCACCATGGTGCCCTTGTCCACATAGGCACCAAGGTTGACGAAGCTGGGCATCAGGATCACCCCCGGCGCCACATAGGCGGAGTGGCGCACCACCGCCCCCGGCACGCCGCGGAAGCCGGCCTGGCGCCAGCGCGCCTCATCCCAGCCGGCGAACTTGCTCGGCACCTTGTCGAACCAGGTCGCCCCGCCGGGGCCGCCCTCGATCACTTGGTTGTCGTTCAGGCGGAAGGACAGCAGCACCGCCTTCTTCAGCCACTGGTTCACCACCCAGCCGCCGTCGCCCGGTTCCGCCACCCGGCGTTCGCCCCGGTCCAGCAGGGCCAGCGCCTGCTCCACCGCGTCCCGCACGGGGCCCTTGGTGCCGGTGTTGATGCCGTCGCGGGCATCCCAGGCCTGGTTGATGGCGGATTCGAGGTCGGCGTGGCTCATGGTCGGGGCTTCGCGGCTGGGAAAGACGCCGGACCATGGGACAGCCGGGCGGCCCCTGTCAACGGATGGGGGATGGCACCTTGGGCGGGGGTGGCACCACTTGCCGCATGGGGGCCGGAACCGGCAAGTATTACGGCGGCCCGTTCAAGAGTATTCGGCAATTTTGACTCGACTCTACCACGAAATCGAGTCGGGATTCCCCTTGTTTGCCGAGGGGAGTCAAAGATGCGCGCAAGTGTATTCTGTGGTTTACTTGTATTCCTGGCTACCCTTCCTGGACCGCCTGTCCGGGCGCAGTCGGATGAGGCGCTGAAGCAGGCGATCATCCAGGAATCCATCGCCGGCTACCCCGGCAACTGCCCCTGCCCTTACAACACCATGCGCAACGGGGCCCGCTGCGGCGGGCGCAGCGCCTATAGCAGGCCGGGCGGCTACGCACCCCTGTGCTACCCGGGGGACGTCACGCCGGAGATGCTGGCCCAATACAAGAAAGCCCAGGCCCGGAAGGCCCCGGCGAAGGCGGGGTGAAGGGCTTGTGGCCTCGCCATCACAGCCTGCTCAGCGCACCTCGATGCAGCAGCCCTCCATAGGAGAATGAGTCGAACGGCACCACTACGTACCCTCCCCCAGAGGGGGAGGGACAGGGAGAGGGGTTGGGCCCTTTCCGGAAAGGGCAACCTGCGACGTGGCGTCTGCTGTCCTGGTCGCACCACCCCTCACCCTGTCCCTCTCCCCCTGGGAGAGGGGACGGGACCGTGCCGTTCAACCCACATTCAGCCGGAATGACCGCGACGGCGTGCATTAGCAGGATGCCCCCGCGGCCCCCGCCGCATCCCTTACTTGCGCGTGCTGGGCTCGTTCGACAGGCCCACCTGCGAGGTGTCATAGGTGAATTCGGGCAGGGCGGTCAGTTGCTGGCGGTCCATGCCCTGGAGCACCAGGTCGTCACTGCCCTGCTTGGCCTGGAGCCGGTTGGCGTCCACGGCCACGTCCTTCTCATCATCCTCGATGTCGATGATGGCCTGGATGCGGGAGCCGTCGCGGCTCATCACCACGTCCTCCACCTCGCCCAGCTCCTTGCCCTGGGCGTCCACCACGTCGCGGTCGATCAGCTTGTTCAGGCTGACCCAGTTGGGGCCCTGCGCCACGCCGCCGGTGCCGGCCGTGTTGCCGGCGGAGGTGCCGGGGCCGGTGGTGGCCATGCTGCCGCTGCCGGTGGTGCTGGTCCCCGCCCCGGTGCCCGTGGCCGAGCCGCCGGACTGGGCAAAGGCGGCGCCGGACAGCGCCAGGGCCGCCGCGGCGGCGAGAAGGGTCGTACGCATGGTTGGACCTCCGCTTCGTTGAACCGGCACGCCGTCGGGGGCGCACCAAGGGGTTCAACAGCGAAGGGAGTGGAAAATCACGCCCGTGGCCCGGCCAACCCGGTGGACAGGTCGCCCAGCCAGGCCTCCAGATCGTCCACCACATGGTGGATATGGTCGCCATGGCCGACGCCGCCCATGTCGGGGCGGCTCCAGTCCGCCTCGCTGCGGACCCAGACGGTGGTCATGCCCAGCGCCGCGGCGGGGACCAGGTTACGGGCGATGTCCTCCACCATCACGGCACGGGAGGGGTCCACCTCGAAGCGCCGCACGAATTCCGCATAGGGGCGCGGGTCGGGCTTGGGCACATAGTCGGCGGCGACGATGTCATAGATGCCGTCGAAGCGCGTGGCGATGCCCAGCCGGGCCAGGATGTTCTCCGCATGGCGGACGGAGCCGTTGGTATAGACCAGCTTGCGCCCGGGAAGGGCAGCCAGGGCCTGGTCCAGGGGTTCCGACGGGCCGATGGGCGTCACGTCGATGTCGTGGACATATTCCAGGAACGGCACCGGGTCCATGTCGTGTTCCAGCATCAGGCCGCGCAGCGAGGTGCCGTAGGTGCGGAAATAGGCCTTCTGCTTGGCCCGCGCCTCCTCGTAGCTCAGACCGAAGCGCTCGGCGATGAACTCCCCGATCCGGCGGTCCACCTGGGCGAACAGGTTGCAGTGGGCGGGATAGAGGGTGTTGTCCAGGTCGAAGACCCAGGCCTCCACATGGCGGAAGCTGTCGGGGTCGGTGGCCTCGGGGCCGGGCGTGGGGATGTGGCTCATGGGCTAAGGATGGGGCGTCGGGCCGCAACGGGCAAGGTCGCTGGACGACAGGCGACAAGCAGGATAGGACTTTGGGGTTAACCACAACCCATTGGAAGCCTTCTCCCGTGACGGCAGCCCCCCTTCCCCGGATGCGGACACCGGGCCCGGCCTGATGTCGGTGATGGCCGGCTGGCCCGGCCCCGCCTTGTGGCTGGACGCGGGCGGCCGCGTGTTGCAGGCCAACACGGACGCGCAAGGCCTGGCCCCCGGCTATGATGGCTGGCGGGAGGAGCTGGGCCGCTGGGTCGCCAGCGGCGGCCCGTTGGTGGAGGCCACCCATTCCGTGCTGCTGGAACCCCAGTGGGAAGCACCGGTGGTGGAGTTCACCGCCGTGCCCCTGGCCGACGGCGGGGTGCTGTGCCTGGGGCGCAACGTCACGCTGGAACGGCGCCTGCGCAACGTGCTGGCCGAGTCGCGCCAGCGCTACAAGGACTTGGTGGAGATTTCCAGCGACTTCGCCTGGGAGGTGGGGCCGGACGGGCTGTTCGCCTTCGTCTCCCCGGCGGGGCCATCGGCTATGCGGCGGAGGAGCTGGTGGGCAGCGACCCCAAGGCCCTGGTCCTGGCGGAGTTCGGGGATGAGGCCCTGCCCTTCGACACCCCCGTGCCCATCGAGCGGACGGAGGTCTGGCTGAAGGCCAAGGACGGCACCGCCGCCTGCCTGATCAGCAGTGCGGTCCCCCTGCTGGGGCCGGGCGGTGAGTGGCGGGGGGCCCGCGGCGCCTGCCGCAACATCACCGAGGCGCGGGTGAAGGGCATGGAGCTGGCCCGCATCCGGCTGCGGGAGAAGTACCTGGGCTATATCGTCAGCTCCACCCGCGACGACGTGGACCCGTCCCGCACGCTGGAGATCGCGGCCGGCGTGGCGGTGAACGCCACGGGGGCCCTGGGGGTGCGCCTGCATGCCCAGGCCGGCGACGCCTTCCCCCTGGCCGCGTCGCAGGGGGAGCTGGAGGGCAAGGCGGCTGATGTGGCCGACGCGCTGCTGCCCCAGGCCGCCGCCAGCGAGGGGCCGGTGTCGGCAGTGGCGGGCGACATGGCCCTGCTGGCCTGCCGCACCCTGTTCCGGCACGAGGTGAACGGCGCCCTGCTGGTCTGGCGGGCGGCGGACAAGCCCTGGGTGGGCGAGGATCTGGAGATGGTGCAGGCCATCGCCGACCATGTGGGCGTCACCGTGGCCCAGGCCCGCTACCAGGAGCGGCTGAAGACCCTGTCGGAACGGGACGGCCTGACCGGCCTGTACAATCGCCGCACCTTCTTCGAGAAGCTGGAGGTGCGGCTGTCCAAGCAGGTGGGCGGCGGCTCGGCGCTGCTGTATTTCGACCTGGACAACTTCAAGGCGGTGAACGACAAGCTCGGCCATACGGCGGGGGACGACGTGCTGAAGGCCGTCGGTTCCCTGCTGACCCGGCTGGCCCGGCCCGGCGACCTGCCCGGCCGGCTGGGCGGGGACGAGTTCGTGCTGTGGATCGAGCGGGTGGACGAGGCACAGGCCCTGGCCGTGGCCGACCGGCTGCTACGGGAGGCGGCGGAGTTCCTGCGGCCCCTGTCCGCCTCCCCCGACAAGCCCCTGGGCGTGTCGGTGGGCGTGGCGGTGCATGGCGGCGGCTCGGGTGAGCCGGTGAAGGGGTTGGTGGACCGCGGCGACCACGCCATGTACGCGGCCAAGCGCATGGGCAAGGGCCACCGGTCCCTGGCCCCCGCCTTCGGGGCCGAGTAGAAGACGGGATCAGGGCATCATGGGTTTCGGGATCGATTACGACACGGCCAAGAAGCTGGCGGCCAGCGAGGACGCGGCGGAACGGCGCTTCATCGCGTCCCGCGACGACACGCGGCCGGAGATCCTGTTCTACCTGGCCAACGACCAGAGCGCGGAGGTGCGGCGGGAGATCGCCCGCAACAACGCCACCCCGCGCCAAGCCGACATGCTGCTGGTCCAGGACCCGGACGAGGGCGTTCGCACCGGCCTGGCCGGCAAGATCGCCGCCCTGGTGCCGTCCCTGGGCGCCGACAAGGTGGGCCAGTTGGAGAAGATGGCCCTGGACATCCTGGAGGCCCTGGCCAAGGACCAGGCGGGGGCCGTCCGCCAGGTGCTGGCGGAGACGCTGAAGGACACGCCCAACGCCCCGCCGCACATCGTGCAGCAACTGGCCCGGGACCTGGAGCTGTCGGTCAGCGCCCCGGTGCTGCGGCACAGCCCGCTGCTGACCGATGACGACCTGCTGTCCATCATCGGCAGCCAGCCCCTGGATGGGAAGCTGGTGGCCATCGCCGAGCGGGCGGGGGTTTCCCATTCCGTCTCCGACGCCGTGGCCCGCACGGGCAGCGAGGCGGCGGTGGCGGCCCTGCTGGGCAACGCCTCCGCCCAGATCCGGGAGGAGACGCTGGACCGGATCATCGACATGGCCCCGCGGCATGAGCCCTGGCACGCCCCCCTGGTGCGGCGGCCCGCCCTGCCGGCCCAGGCCGCCGCCCGCATCGCCGGCTTCGTCAACGACCAGTTGGTGAAGGTGCTGGAAAGCCGCGCCGACCTGCCCCCGGAGGTGCGCGCCGCCGTGCGGGACGCCGTGAAGGCCCGCATCCCCGCCGCCGCCCCCCGCCCCGGCGGCGGGATCGAGACGGCGGAGGAGGAGGCGCCCAAGGAGCGGCCCCTGGACCGGGCGAAGAAGCTGCACGCCGAGGGCAAGCTGGATGAGGAGGCCATCGCCAGCGCCCTGACCCGCGGTGACCGGGGCCTGGTCATGGCGGCATTGGCCGTGCGCACCGGTTACCCGCTGGACGCGGTGGACAAGATCGTCGGCGGCCAGAGCCCCCGCGGCGTCACCGCCCTGTGCTGGAAGGCCAAGCTGTCCATGCGCTTCTGCCGGCAGGTCCAGCTCCGCCTGGCCGGCATCCCCCCCACCGGCGTGCTGAACGCCCGGGAAGGCACCCATTACCCCATGACCGACGCCGAGATGAAGTGGCAGTTGGAGTTCTTCGGGCTGAAGGGGTGATCGCGTAGGTCGGATTAGGAGCCGCGAGGCTCCGTAATCCGACGGTCTGCCCGCACCCGCACCACCCTGTCGGATTACGCGCCATCGGCGCTAATCCGACCTACGGCTTTCGGAACCCCCTTCCCCACCCCCTGTTGCCCAGGCGGATCGGCAATGGAGGAAGGCCATGGCGGAGCAGGCGAAGAAGGAAGACAAGCAGGGCGTGCTGCCCATCGACATCCCGCCGGCCCCGTCGGGCGCCGGGGCGCCGGGGGGTGACCCCATGGGCGGCGGGAATGCCGGGACCGGCCGGGCCGGGACGGGCATGGGCGCTTCCCGCGGGACGGGGCAGACCCCGCGCAACCGCACCAACGAGGGACCGGGCACCACCAAGACGGTGGGCGAGGATTCAGGACAGGCCTGAGGCAGCCCGGAGGCCGGATAACGAAACGGCGGCACCATGCCCGGTGCCGCCGTTGCAGTGTCTGGTGCGCCTGTCGGCGCGGCCTCAACCTTCCCATTCCACCATCACGGCAAAGCCCTGGGACTGGTAGACCATCCAGTGCCGTTCGGGGGCCGGGGTGTCCGGCGCGGCCAGCGGCGCCGGAAGGGGGGTGGAGACCAGGGACTCGGTGTCGAGCCCGTCGGGGCAGAGGTAGCCATCCATCGGGAACCTGCCTTCTTCCGTCGGACGCCGCCCATCCAGCGGGTACGGCTGTCCGGTGGAGAGAGAACCCGGCGATGGGGCGGCCGGACGGAACGGCGATCCTGCGCGCCGCACCTGCCCTTTCGGGCCCGGTCCCCGGGTTTCCGAACCCCCTTCAGCAGGGTCGGGAAGCCTGGGGGTCACCCCATCGCGGGTCGGGTGGGGGGCTGCGTCCTGCGCGCCGCCCCCCGGTTCCCCGGCCGTTCAGCCAGCCGGGGAAACTGAACGCACCTGACCGTCGGCTCAGTGGAACTGGTCGGTCTCGGTGCTGTCCTTCATGGCCGTCGTGGAGGAAGAGCCGCCGGAGATCGCCAGGCTGACCTGGTCGAAGTAGCCGGTGCCCACCTCACGCTGGTGCTTCACGGCGGTGAAGCCCTTGTCCACGGCGGCGAACTCACGCTGCTGCATCTCGGAGTAGGCGGCCATGCCGCGCTCCTTGTAGCCCTTCGCCAGCTCGAAGGTGGCCAGGTTCAGGCTGTGGAAGCCCGCCAGGGTGACGAACTGGTACTTGTAGCCCATGGCGCCCAGCTCGGCCTGGTACTTGGCGATGGTCGCGTCGTCCAGGTTGGCCTTCCAGTTGAAGGAGGGCGAGCAGTTGTAGGCCAGCATCTTGCCCGGGTAGACCTTGTGCACCGCCTCGGCGAAGCGGCGGGCGTCGTCCAGGTTCGGCTTGGACGTCTCCCACCACATCAGGTCGGAGTAGGGGGCGTATTCCAGGGCGCGGGCGATGCAGTAGTCGACGCCGACGCCCTTCTTGATCCGGAAGAAGCCCTCGGGCGTGCGGTCGTTGCGGTCGATGAAGGGGTGGTCCCGCTCATCGATGTCGCTGGTGATCAGCTGCGCGCTCTCCGCGTCGGTGCGGGCCACCACCAGGGTGCTGGTGCCGCAGACGTCGGCGGCCAGGCGGGCCGCGTTCAGGGTGCGGATGAACTGCTGGATGGGGATCAGCACCTTGCCGCCCAGGTGGCCGCACTTCTTCTCGGAGGCCAGCTGGTCCTCGAAGTGCACCGCGGCGGCGCCGGCCTCGATCATGGCCTTCATCAGCTCGAAGGCGTTCAGCGGGCCGCCGAAGCCGGCCTCCGCGTCGGCGATGATGGGGGCGAACCAGTAGGTGTCACCCTTGCCCTCGGCCGTCTGGATCTGGTCGGCGCGCTGGAAGGCGTTGTTGATGCGCTTCACCACGGCGGGGACGGAGTTGGCCGGGTACAGGGACTGGTCCGGGTACATCTGGCCCGCCAGGTTGGCGTCGGCCGCCACCTGCCAGCCGGACAGGTAGATGGCCTCCAGGCCGGCCTTCACGTGTTGCAGGGCCTGGTTGCCGGTGAAGGCGCCCAGCGTGTGCACGTAGGGGCGGGTGTGCAGCAGCTCCCACAGGCGGCGGGCGCCCATCTCGGCCAGGGTGTACTCGATCTTCACGGAGCCGGACAGCTTGCGCACGTCCTCGGCGGTGAAGTCGCGGCGGATGCCCTCATAACGCTTGGCGTGGATCGCCTCACGGTCGGTGGCGCTGAGGGAGATGCCGTTGTCGAGCGGGGCCATGGTGGTAACTCCTTCCCAAAACTCAGTCCGGCGCTGCTTGGTCGTTTACAACCACCCGGTCGGCGGCGTTTGGTGCAGCGCACACAGGTAGACAATGCGCAAGGCGGGCCCTTGGTTCAACAGGGCACCACCAGAAAAAGGGTCAGCTTGTCACACGCTGTAATGGCCTTGCTTGTCATGCTGTAAAGTTTGTAAATTCACCGTTGGGGGAAGATCACAGGGCGGACGATTTTCTGTACATACAAAAAATATGGCCGGAGGGGGCGGCATGGCGTATGAATGGGATGAGGCCAAGCGCCAGGCGAACCTGGCCAAGCACGGCGTGGACTTCGCCTTGGCAGCGGACCTGGAGTGGAACACGGCGCTGACTGTGCCGGATACCCGCTTCGGCTATGGCGAGGAGCGAAACACGACGTTCGGCTTCATCAGGGACCGTCTTTACGCCTTGGTCTGGACGCCGCGGGCTGACGGGGTGGTCCGGATCATCAGCCTGAGGAAGGCCAACCGACGGGAGGTCAGGATCTATGGATGGGCAAACGAGCAAGGACGTCTTGCGGGCACGGATCCAGCAGGCCCTGGAAGCCATCACTGACGAGGAGGAGGCGGCCATCAACGCCGGGATCGTCGCCGACCCCGACAACCCGGAGCTGACGGAGGAGGACTTCGCCCGCATGCGCCCCATGCGGAGGTCATGCGGGAGGTCGAGGCCCGCCGCCGCGGCCGCCCCCGGCAGGACCAAGTGAAGGAGTCCGTCACCATGCGGGTGGACGCCGACGTGCTGGAGGCTTGGCGCGCCACGGGGCCCGGCTGGCAAAGCCGGATGAACGAGACGCTGCGCCGCGCCATCGGTCTGTGAGCCGATACCGGGTAGCCAGGAAAGGCACCCAAGGCCGGCGACCGCCGGCCCGCGGGCCCGTGCCCGCGCAAGCCAAGGGCGCGGATGCGCCCGCGAGCCTGCCCCGGCCCCGAGCCGGGGGCGCCTGAGGGAACGTGAAGATGTCCGAAAAGAAGGCCATGCTCGGCCACAAGGTCCGGCGGTTGCGCCGGGACCTGAAGATGACCCAGGCGCAGATGGCGGAGGAGATCGGCATCTCCCCCAGCTACCTGAACCTGATCGAGGCGAACCAGCGCCCCCTGACGGTGCCGCTGCTGCTGAAGATCGCCGGCGTCTATGGCATCGACCTGGCCAGCTTCGCGGAGGATGACGAGACGCGGCTGGTGGCGAACCTGCGGGAGGTGTTCGCCGACCCGCTGTTCGAGACCGGCGACATCAAGAACCAGGACATGAAGGAACTGGCCGCCGTGGCCCCCACCCTGGGGCAGGCGGTGGTGCAACTCTACCGCGCCTACCGGGAGGCGCGGGAGGACCTTGGCGCGCTGGCGGAGAGCGTGGCCGACGGCGGCAGCCTGCAGGCCAACACGGCCGGGGTCCAGGCCTTCCCGCAGGAGGATGTGGGGGAATTCTTCCAGTCCCACCAGAACCACTTCCCCGACGTGGAGACGGTGGCTGAATCCTTGTGGATCGATGGCGACCTGGATTCGGGTGACCTGTATGGCAGCCTGGCCGCCCACCTGAAGCGGGCGCACGGCGTGTCGGTGAAGCTGATGCCGTCGGAGGTGATCGGCCAGGCGGTGCGCCGCTATGACCGGCACTCCAAGCGGGTGCTGATCTCGGAGATGCTGCCGCCGTCCGGCCGGGCCTTCCACCTGGCCGCCCAGATCGGCCTGTTGAAGCACCGGGAAATGCTGGAGGCCCAGGTGGCCCAGGGCCATTTCGCCAGCGAGGAGGCACGGCGGCTGGCGTTGATCGGCCTGTCCAGCTACTTCGCCGGCGCCGTGATGATGCCCTATGGCCGGTTCATCCAGGCGGCCCGCGCCCTGCGCTATGACGTGGAGGTGCTGATGGGCCGCTTCGTCGCCAGCTTCGAGCAGGTCTGCCACCGGCTGACGACCTTGCAGCGGCCGGGGGCGAAGGGCGTGCCCTTCTTCTTCCTGCGCATCGACCATGCCGGCAACATCTCGAAACGGTTCAGCGCGGCGCCCGGCTTCCACTTCGCCCGGTTCGGCGGGGCCTGCCCGCGCTGGACCATCCACGACGCCTTCCGCCTGCCCGGCGCCATCCAGACCCAGCTGGCGCAACTGCCCGACGGCAGCACCTATTTCTCCATCGCCCGGCGCATCGTGAAGCCGGGCGGCGGCTGGCGGAATCCGGCGCGGCAGTTCGCCATCGCCTTGGGCACTGACATCGCCCATGCGGGGCAGCTGGTCTATGCCGACGGCATCGACCTGTCCAACCTGGCCGCGGCCACGCCCATCGGCATGAACTGCCGCATCTGCCCCCGGCTGGACTGCACCCAGCGGGCCTTCCCGCCCCTGAACCACCGGCTGGCCGTGGATGAGAACATCCGCGGCATCACCAGCTATGTGGGCGTCGGCGTGACGTGAGTCCCGCCGCCAGAAGTCCCTTTACCGCCCCCGACCGGATCATCTACCTACAAGGTCATAGGCCATAGGCCCGCATCGGTAGCGGCGAACGGCAGGACGGGGGGCTGGGATGACCGGACAGGGCGTGACGGGCACGGGGGAAACGACCCTCCTGCCTTGGGAGCAGGTGACCGTCGGCTGCGGCCTGACCCTGCACGCGCCCGCCACCCTGCGCCTGGACCCCGCCCGGCTGAAGGCGGAGTTCGCCGCCCTGGACGCGGCCATCCCGGATAGGGCGCGCACCCATTATGGCGCCCAGGCCGGCACCGGCTGGACCGCCATCCCTTTGGCCCTGCCCGCCCGGCAACCGGGGCGGGGGCTGGAGCTGCTCCCGGCCCTGGACCACATGCCCCTGGTCCGGGACCTGTTGGGCACGCCCGGCTGGGCGGTGCGGAGCGCCAACCTGCTCCGCCAGCCGGCAAGGGGCTGCCTGGCTTGGCACTATGACAACGAGGCCCTGCACCTGGATTGCGTGCGCCTGCTGGTGCCGATCCACGCCCCTGCCGGCGCCACCACCCGCATCGGCCATGAGCGCGCGGCCTATGCCGAGGGCCAAGCCTGGACCGGGGACTTCAGCTTCCCCCACCAGGTGGAAAACGCCACGCCCGCCGACCGGGTGGTGCTGGCCGTGGACATGGCCTCCACCCCCACCCTGCGCGCCCTGTTCCCGCCCGCCCTGTCAGCGGAGGTCGACAGGCGCCGCGCCCTTGCGGCGGAAGCGGTGAACAGCCTGCTGGGCTGGTGGGCGGCGGGCAACCGCAGCCCCGGGCAGGCCTGACCCGCGACGCCCGCTGCCCCCGCCTGTTGCCCCGGCATCCACCGGAACCAGGCGGAGGCCCCATGGCCCAGATCAAGCATCCCCAGCACGACCAGAGCGTGACCCCGCAGACGGAGGGTGGCGACCACCCCAGGGAGACGGACGCCAAGAACTACGACCGGACCCTGCCCCGCCAGTCCGGGGAGCCCATCGGCAAGGACGCCAGCCGGGAACCGGGTGAGCGCAAGGGGTTCGGCAAGCATATCGACAGCCCCGACGTGCCCCGCGGCCCGGATGACCTGGACCGCAATCCGTCCATCGGCTCCTCCAAGGGCACCAGCCAGGGCGGGGACGCCCGGGGCGACGTGGAGGATGAGGGCAGCACCAACCCCTGATCAGCCCTTCCGCTTCGCCAACGGGTGGTGCGCCTGGACGGTCTGTTTCAGGCGCCCCTCCACCACATGGGTGTAGATCTGGGTCGTGCCGATGTCGGCATGGCCCAGCATCTTCTGCACGCTGCGCAGGTCGGCGCCGTGGTCCAGCAGGTGGGTGGCGAAGCAGTGGCGCAGCACGTGGGGGCTGACCTTGGCCGGGTCCAGGTTGGCCTCCAGCGCCAGTTCCTTCAGCAATTGGCCGAGTCGCTGGCGGGTCAGCACGCCGCTGCCGCTGCGGGACGGGAACAGGTAGGCCTGCTGCTTGGCCTCCCGCCCCTTGACCATGAAATAGGGCCGGTCGGGCAGATAGGCGGCCAAGGCGTCGCGGGCCGGCTGGGACAGGGGCACCAACCGCTCCTTCCCGCCCTTGCCCTTCACCAGCAGGGCGCGGGCATCGCGGGTCAGCGCCTTGGTCGGCAGGCCCACCAGTTCCGACACGCGCAGGCCCGAGGCATAGAGGATTTCCAGCAGGGCCGTCAGCCGCCGCCCCTCCGGCCCGCCGCGGTCCGCCGCCACGGCCAGCATGGCGCCCACGTCCGCCTCGGTCAGGATCTTGGGCAGGGACCGGCCCTGCTTGGGGGTGTCCAGGACCGATGACGGGTCCTCTGCCCGGCCGTTCTCGCTGACCAGGAACTTGTAGTACTGGCGCAGGGCCGACAGCCGCCGCGCCACCGTGCGCACCGCCGCCTTTTCCTTCACCCCGCCGGCGGAGAGGTGGTCCAGGTAGGCGCGGAGGTCGTCGCTGGAGGCCTGGTCAAGGGCCGTGCCGCCCCGCTGCGCCTTCAGGAAGGCGGCCACGTCCAGCAGGTCGCGCTTGTAGGCGTCCTTGGTGTTGGCCGCGGCCCCCCGCTCCGCCACCAGCATGTCCAGGAAGGCATCCACGAAGGGGGGCAGGGGGGCGGGGGGCTTCCGGGGACGGCCGGGGCGGGCGGCCTTGGCGGGTTTGTCGAGGGTGGTCATGGCGGGGGCTTGCCCCTCAACCGGCCCGCGAGCGGGCCGACCCCGGACGCGATCCCATGAGCGCTAAGTTCGGGCCAGAATACGCCTTTTCTGTCTCCCCTGCGAAAGCAGGGACCCACAGTTCTTCGACTACAGTGCCGTGGTTGACCGGGTCAAAAACCGTGGGCCCCTGCTTTCGCAGGGGAGACGGTTGTACCGGCTGGACGCGTATTGCTACCATCTTAGCGCTCATCGGACCCGATCCGGGGTCGGGCGCCAGCGCCCGGGTGAGGGGGTCGGCATACCCGTCCTCACCCCCCAACATCCCGGCGAGCGCCTCCACTGCCACCTGGCGCCCCTCGGCGGACAGGCCGGCGGCGTTCAGCAGGGACAGGGCGTCGGCCAGGGTGGCGGGGTCCTGCAACCCGGCCTCCGACAGCAGGGACAGGGCGCGTAGGGCGGCCTCCCCCTTGCCGGTGGGGGCGGGCGCGATCCCCGGCCGCCGGGGTTGCCGGCGGCGGAGAGGACCAGCAGCACGTTGTCCGCCAGGTCCCGTGCCGCGGCCGGATCCTTGCCCAGGTCGCGGACCCAGGGGCCCATGTCCACCTCTCCCTCCCGCACGATGCCTTGGGCCGCGGCCAGGGGCCACAGCCGGGCATAGGCGCCGGAATCCTTGCCGGCACGGAAATCGTCGCGGGACAGGGCCACCCAGGGGCGGGAGCGGTCGGCTTCCCCCTGCAACAGCAGCAGGCGGGCGATGTGGGGCGCCACCACGGCGAAGCCCGGCGTGGGCTGCATCACCCCCACCTCCGCCGCCAGCAGGGCGCCGAAGGGGCCGGACAGCAGGCCGGGGCCGGAGGATTGCACCGCCGCCTTCAGCAGCCCGGCCTTGGCGGCGGCCGACGGCTCCGCCCGCAGGGCGCGGACCAGCTGGGCGCGGTACAGCGGGTTGGGCTTGCGCCCCGGGGCCAGCAAGGCCTTGGCGTCCGCCGGCTCCACCTGCTCATACAGCTTCAGCAGGCCGTCCTTGTCGATGGCCCCCCAGAGGGCCGCCTGCTCCGCCGCGGCGAGGCGGACAGCCATGGGGCTGGCGGAGCGCACGAGGCCCAGGGCATGGGCGGGGCTGAGCACCTTCACGTCCGCCGGCAGGGCGCGCCCGCTGGCGATGGCCAGGGCGAGTTGGGGCGGCGTGGGTTCCGTCACCCCCTTGATGGGGGCCTTCTGGCCGGCGGCCGCGGCCTCCGCCAGGCGGAAGAAGGTGTCGTCCTTGTCCCCCTGCTCCCGCAGCAGATCGATGCCCAGGGTGGCGGCATCGGCCTGGCCGCCCTGCACCTGGCAGGCGATCTGGTATTTCTGCCAGGTGGGGTGCTTGAACCGGGCCAGCAGCACGGCGGCCTGGGCGCAGGCGGTCTCCCCGCCGGACAGCAGCTCCAGCGCCATCCAGGCCAGGGCGCCGTCCTCATCCTCCAGGGCCGGCGGGGCGGTCTGGGCCAGGGCGTCGGCGTCCCTCGGCTCTCCCAGCAGGGCCAGCTTCTCCAGCCGCAGGCCGGCCAGGTTGCGGGGGCCCGGCTCCCCCTCCGGCGCGTCGGCCGCGGTCAGCAGCACCTTGCGGGCGATGGCGCGGAGGGAGCCGGACGGCAGGGGTGCCGGCAGTTCCGCCAGCAGCCGCTCCACCTCTGCCCGCGGCGTGCCGGACCAGAGGTCGGCGGGCAGGCCGCCGTTGCTGGCGTCCAGCGGCCCGGCCATCTGCGGGTCCAGGGCCTTCAGCTCCTGCACCTCCACGCCGGACGGGCCGAGCCTGGGCTGTTCCGGCCGGACCAGCCGGTCCTGGAGCGGGTCGCCCAGGGGCACGGCCTCCACCCCGCCGGGGGCCGGCAGCGACTCGCCGCGCGGCGCCTCGGCACCCGGTTGCGGGCCCAGGGGGATGGGCGCGTTGCCCTGGCCCTGCGGCGTCAGGGGGATGGGCTGGGCCAGGGCGGCGGGGGCGGCACCCAGCAACAGGGCGGCCAGAAGGGCGGCGCGCACCGGGGCGGGCCGGTCAGCCGAAGCGGTCATTCGGGATCACCCGCTGTACGGGTTCCGTCGGGGCGGGCATGTCCCAGGTGGCCAGGAAGGCCACGCCCCCACCAGGACGATCAGCACCAGCAGGAACAGGATCTGGACAAGCTTGCTCATGAACGACCGGACCGCACGCGGGAAGGGCCGGCGCGCCCTGCGCGGGACGGGCGGGGCCGGCATGACATCGGGGGCTGGGACAGGATGCGTCCGCCGTGCTATGGGAAACGCACGATGCTGTCCCTGACCCACACTATCCTAACGCCCGCACCCCCGGCTGGCAATCTTGCCCCCGGGCGGGCTTAAGACTTCTGGGAAGCCAAAATGGCACCATCCCAGGCCCATGCCCACATCCCCTTCGTCCCGCCGCGCACCGTGGTGCTGATCGGCCTGATGGGGGCCGGCAAGACCAGCATCGGCAAGCGGCTGGCCACGCGGCTGCACCTGCCCTTCGTCGATGCCGACCATGAGATCGAGCGCGCGGCCGGCTGCACCATCCAGGAAATCTTCGACCGGTACGGGGAAGCGGGATTCCGCGACGGGGAGCGGCGGGTGATCGCCCGGCTGCTGGACCAGCCGGTGCAGGTGCTGTCCACCGGCGGCGGCGCCTTCATGGACCCCATCACCCGCGCCCTGATCCGGGACAAGGGCCTGTCCGTCTGGCTGCGGGCGGACCTGGACCTGCTGGTGCACCGCACCGCGCGGCGCGACCACCGCCCCCTGCTGCGCCAGGGCGACCCGCGGGAGGTGCTGCGCAGCCTGATGGAGAAGCGCTATCCCGTCTATGCCGAGGCGGACCTGACCGTGGACAGCGACGACAGCCCGCCCGACGTGACCACCGACCGGGTGGTGGCGGCCCTGCGCGACCACCTGACCCCGCCTGACGCCCGGAGGGCGAGCCCATGAGTTCCACGAGCGTCCGCGTCGCCCTGGGCGACCGCGGCTATGACATCCTGATCGGCCCGGGGCTGGTGGCCGACGCCGGCCGGCATGTCGCCGAGCGGCTGCCCGGCCGGCCCCTGGTGGTGCTGACCGACAGCACCGTGGCGGGGCTGCACCTGGACCCGCTGATGGCGTCCCTGCGGGCCTCCGGCGCCAAGGTGCTGGACCCCATCATCGTGCCCTCAGGCGAAGCGTCCAAGGACATGGGCACCCTGGCCGGCGTGCTGGACGATCTCTTATCCCGCGGGATCGAGCGCAAGACCGTGCTGGTGGCGCTGGGGGGCGGCGTGGTCGGCGACCTTGGCGGGTTCGCGGCGGCGGTGGCCCTGCGCGGGCTGGACTTCGTGCAGGTGCCCACCACCCTGCTGGCCCAGGTGGACAGCTCCGTCGGCGGCAAGACGGGGGTCAACTCCAGGCACGGCAAGAACCTGATCGGCGCCTTCCACCAGCCGCGGCTGGTCCTGGCCGACACCGGCGTGTTGGACACCCTGCCCCGGCGGGAGCTGCTGGCCGGCTATGCGGAGGTGGTGAAATACGGGCTGATCGACCGGCCGGACTTCTTCACCTGGCTGGAGGCGAACGGGGAGAAGCTGCTGGCCGGCGACCCAGGGTTACGGGCCGAGGCGATCCGGGTGAGCTGCGAGGCCAAGGCCGCCGTGGTGGCGGCGGACGAGAAGGAATCCGGCCTGCGCGAGCTGCTGAACCTCGGCCACACCTTCGGCCACGCGCTGGAGGCGGAGGCCGGCTATGGCACCGCCCTGCTGCATGGGGAGGCGGTTTCCATCGGCATGGTCATGGCCTTCGACCTGTCGGTGAAGCTGGGCCTCTGCCCAGCGGGGGACGCCGCCCGCCTGCGCGCGCACCTGTCCAGCGTCGGCCTGCCGGTCACCGCCGCCCACCTGCCGGCCCTGGTGCCCGGTGGGGATTGGTCGCCCGGGAACCTGATGGCCCACATGGGTAAGGACAAAAAGGTGAAGGACGGCACCATCACCTTCATCCTGGCCCGTGGAATCGGCCAGAGCTTCCGCCAGGCGGGGGTGGGGATGGACGGGGTGGGGGAGGTGTTGCGGGGGTCGTTGGGGACATAAGTCCCCTCTCCCTGGGGAGAGGGTGGCGAGCGCAGCGAGCCGGGTGAGAGCCTGCCCCCGCGGAGGCGGGGGGAGGTGGGCGTAGGGACCGACCGTTGGCCTGCTCCCGGCACCCCCTCACCCCAACCCTCTCCCCGGCGGGGAGAGGGGGAGGTTTCGCTGCTCCCGTCTCCCTCACCCGGCCCTTCGGGCCACCCTCTCCCCAGGGAGAGGGAACTACACCCACGCCCCCACCCCCGCGCCCACGGCCCCGATCCTCACCAACTCCTTCGCCGCGGCCAGGTCGGGGGCGAAGAACCGGTCCTTGTCCCAGAACGGCACCTGGGAGCGCAGCAGGCCGTGCGCCTCCTCGATCCGATCGGCGGACTTCAGCGGGCGGTGGAAGTCCAGCCCCTGGGCGGCCTCCAGCAGCTCCACCGCCACGATGCCGGCGGCGTTGTCGGCCATGTCCAGCAGCCGCCGGGCGGCCCAGGTGGCCATGCTGACATGGTCCTCCTGGTTGGCGCTGGTCGGGATGCTGTCCACGCTGGCCGGGTGGGCCAAGCCCTTGTTCTCGCTGGCCAGGGCCGCGGCGGTGACCTGGGCGATCATGAAGCCGCTGTTGACGCCGCCGTTCGCCACCAGGAAGGCGGGCAGGCCGCCATTGTGGTTGGGGTCCACCAGCATGGCGCTGCGCCGCTCCGACAGGTTGCCTACCTCAGCCAGGGCAATGGCGACTTGGTCGGCGGCGAAGGCCACCGGCTCCGCATGGAAGTTGCCGCCGGACAGGATCGCCTGGTCGTCGCCGAAGACCAGCGGGTTGTCGGTGACGGCGTTCGCCTCGATGGACAGGGTGTGGGCCGCCATGCGCAGCTGGTCCAGGCAGGCGCCCATCACCTGGGGCTGGCAGCGCAGGCAATAGGGGTCCTGCACCCGGCTGCAATTGACATGGCTTTCCCGGATGGCGCTGCCCGCCAACAGCCGGCGGTAAGCGGCGGCCACGTCCATCTGGCCCTGGTGGCCGCGGATCTCATGGATGCGGGCATCAAACGGCGTGTCGCTGCCCCGGGCGGCGTCCACGCTCATGGCCCCGGCCAGGATGGCGGCGTCGAACACCGTCTCCGCCGCGAACAGGCCGGCCAGCGCCAGGGCCGTGCTGACCTGGGTGCCGTTCAGCAGGGCCAGGCCCTCCTTCGGCCCCAGCTCCAGCGGGGCCAGGCCGGCGATGGCCAGACCCTCGGCGGCCGGCAGCACCTTGCCCTGGTGCCGTACCTCCCCCACCCCCAGCAGCGGCGCCACGAGGTGGGCCAGGGGGGCCAGGTCGCCCGACGCACCGACGGAGCCCTTGGACGGGATGCAGGGATAGACCTGCGCGTTCACCAGCGCCACCAGCGCCAGGATCGCCCCATCGCGCACGCCGCTGTAGCCCCGCAGCAGGCTGGCCGCCTTCAGCACCAGCACCAGCCGCACCACCGCGTCGTCCAGCAGGGGCCCGGTGCCGGTGGCGTGGCTCAGCACCAGGTTGCGTTGCAGCTCCGCCAACTGGTCGGCGCCGATGCGGGTCTTGGCCAGCAGGCCGAAGCCAGTGTTGATGCCATAGGCGGTGCGGCCCTGGGCGACCAGCGCCTCCACCACGCTCGCGGAGGCCGCCGCCTTGGCCAGGTCGGCCCGGGCGATGTCCAGCCGCACCGGCCCCGCCAGCACGCGGCGGAGGTCGTCCAGGGTCAGGCTGCCGGGGGTCAGGCGCAGGGGGGCTGCGGTCATCATGCGGGCTCCAGGAAGCGGGCTGATTCGGTGGTGAAGGCGTGGACCATGGCGCGCAGGCAGGGGCGCAAGGTCGCACAGCGGGCGGGGTCCAGGGCGGCGGGCAGGCCGTCGGCCAGGTGGGTGGCCTGGGACAGCTCCAGTTGCAGGGCGAAGACCCGCTGGTCGGGGCGGCCATAATGCCGGGTGATGTGCCCGCCCTTGAACCGCCCGTCCAGCACCCGCGTGAAGGCGGGGAACGCCTCCGCCGCTTGTAAGACAGCCTGCGCCACGGCGGGGGGCAGGACTGGCCGCCATTGCTGCCCAAATTCAGGTCGGGCAACCGCCCCTCGAACAGCCGGGGCAATTCGGGGGCGATGGAGTGGGCGTCCCACAGCAGGGCATAGCCGTGCCGGGCCTTCAGCCGCTCCAGCTCGGCGGAGAGCTGGGTGTGGTAGGGGGCCCAGACCGTGTCGCGGTGCTGGTCCCTCTCACCTTGCGTCAGCGGGGTCTGCCAGACCGGCTCCCCCGTGAACGTCTTCGCCGGGAACAGGCCGGTGGTGGTCTGGCCGGGGTAGAGGCTTTCGTCCGTCGCCGGCCGGTTAAGGTCCACCACGTAGCGGCTGTAATGCGCCACGAGGGTGCTGGCGCCCAGGTCGGTGAGGAAGTCGTAGAGGTCCGGCAGCAGCCAGTCCGTGTCCGGCAGGTCCTTGGCCGCTGGCGTCAGCCTTTGGGCCAACCCCGGCAGCAGGTCCGTGCCGACGTGGGGGAAGGAGACCAGGAGGGGGATGCGGCCTTGGGTGAGGGTGAAGGGGGTGGTCATGGTTGGGCCTGGCGGAAGGATTTGGACACGGATGAACGGGGATATGATTTGGGATTGGCGCGGATAGGCAAGGCGCTGGCGACGACGTCGGGCCAGGTCGGGTAAGTGGCGCCTATAGAACATTCACGAACACGCACAATACACTCACGAACACACACAGGACTCATTGCGGCTACGCCGCATTCAGGCAGCGCCGGAGGCATTTTATTTTTGTGAATGTTCGTGCGTGTTTGGTGCGTGTCCGTGAATGTCCCCAAACTTCCCCCTCCCCATCTGCACACCATCCGGGTCAATCCGGCCATCATCCGCGTTCATCCGTGTCCCCTGGCCCAACACCACGGGCTCACCCCAGCATCGGCATGTCCACGCCCAGCCGCTTGGCGCAGTCCACCGCGTCCTCGTAGCCGGCGTCGGCGTGGCGCATCACGCCGGTGGCGGGGTCGTTCCACAGGGTGCGTTCCAGGCGGCGGGCGGCGTCGGCTGTCCCGTCGCACAGGATCACCATGCCGCTGTGCTGGCTGAAACCCATGCCCACGCCGCCGCCATGGTGCAAGGATACCCAGGTGGCCCCCGACGCGCAGTTCAGCAGGGCGTTCAGCAGGGGCCAGTCGGACACGGCATCGGAGCCGTCCTTCATCGCCTCCGTCTCCCGGTTCGGGCTGGCGACGCTGCCGCTGTCCAGATGGTCGCGGCCGATGACCACGGGCCCGATCTCCCCCCGCGCCACCATCTCGTTGAAGGCCAGGCCGATGCGGTGCCGGTCGCCCAGGCCCAGCCAGCAGATGCGGGCGGGCAGGCCCTGGAAGGATATCCTCTCCCGCGCCATGTCCAGCCAGCGGTGCAGGTGCCGGTCGTGGGGCATCAGCTCCTTGACCTTCTCGTCCGTCTTGCGGATGTCGTCCGGGTCGCCGGACAGGGCGGCCCAGCGGAACGGGCCTTTTCCTAAGCAGAACAGCGGCCGGATATAGGCCGGGACGAAGCCGGGGAAGGCGAAGGCATCCGCCAGCCCCTCCTCTTTCGCCACCTGGCGGATGTTGTTGCCATAGTCCAGGGTCGGCACGCCGAGCCGGAAGAAGTCCAGCATGGCCTGGACATGGGTCACCATGCTCCGCCGCGCCGCGGCCTCCACCGCCTTCGGGTCCCGCTCCCGCTTTTCCAGCCACTCCGCCACCGTCCAGCCGGCGGGCAGATAGCCGTTGATGGGGTCGTGGGCGCTGGTCTGGTCGGTCACCGCGTCCGGCGTGGCGCGCCTGTCGCCGGCCTTGGCGCGGCGGGCCAACTCCGGGAACACCTCCGCCGCGTTGCCCAGCAGGCCGACGGAGACGGGTTTACCGCTCAACCGCGCCTCTTCCATCCAGTCCAGGGCCTGCTCCAGGCTGTCGGTCTGCCGGTCCAGGTAGCGGGTCTCCAGCCGCCGCTCGATCCGGCTGGGCTGGCACTCCACCGCCAGGCAGCTCGCACCCGCCATGGTGGCGGCCAGCGGCTGGGCCCCGCCCATGCCGCCCAGCCCGCCGGTCAGGATCCATTTGCCGGTCAGGTCGCCGCCATAATGCTTCTGCCCCACGGCGACGAAGGTCTCGTACGTGCCCTGCACGATGCCTTGGGTGCCGATATAGATCCAGGACCCGGCCGTCATCTGGCCGTACATCATCAGCCCCAGCCGGTCCAGCTCATGGAACTTGTCCCAGCTCGCCCAGTGGGGGACCAGGTTGGAATTGGCGATCAGCACACGGGGCGCATCCTTGTGCGTCCGGAACACGCCCACCGGCTTGCCCGACTGCACCAGCAGGGTCTGGTCATCCTCCAGCCGCTTCAGCGTGTCCACGATGCGGTCGAAGCTTTCCCAATCCCGCGCCGCCCGGCCGATGCCGCCATAGACCACCAGCGCTTCCGGGTTCTCCGCCACCTCCGGGTCCAGGTTGTTCATCAGCATGCGCAAGGGCGCCTCGGTGGCCCAGGACTTGGCCGTGAGGGTCAGGCCGCGGGGGCTGCGGATGATGCGGGTGTTGTCGCGGCGGGTGGGCATGTCTCAAGGGCTCCGGATTATCCTGTTCCCTCTCCCTGGGGAGAGGGTCCGCCGAAGGCGGGGGTGAGGGGGACGGGTTCATCGAAACGGTGCGGTTCGCGTGGGTCCCTACGCCCACCTCCCTCACCCGGCGCTATCGCGCCACCCTCTCCCCAGGGAGAGGGAAAGTTTACGAAAGCAGTTTCCGCACCACGCCCCCATAGCGCGCGGCCACCGCCTCCTCGGCCTTGTGGCGTCCCGCCTCCACGACCGGGGTACCGGCCACGAAGACGTCGCGGATGGGGTTGGTGCGGGTGTTGGCGAAGACGACGGAGTCCAGCAGCAGGTCCCCCTCCCGCCCCAGCAGCGTGGGGTGGTCCGGGTCCAGCACCAGGAAGTCGGCCTTGCAGCCGGGGGCGAGGCGGCCGGTGCGGCGGCCCAGGGCCTGGGCGCCGCCCTCCGCCGCATCCAGCCACAGCCGCGCGCCCAGGTTCGGCGACCGGCCGGGCAGGTCCAGGGCGCGCCGGCCAGTCAGCAGCCGCTGGCCGTAGTGCAGCCAGCGCAGCTCCTCCGCCGCGTCCACGCTGCAATGGCTGTCGCTGCCGATACCGAAGCGCCCGCCGGCTCGCCGCCAGGTTTCCCAGCGGAAGAAGCCGTCGCCCAGATTCGCCTCCGTCGTGGGGCACAGGCCGGCGATGGCGTCCGTTGCGGCCAGCTTCTTGGTCTCGGCCTCATTCATGTGGGTGGCGTGGACCAGGCACCAGCGCCGGTTCACCGGCATCTCCCCCAGCAGCCATTCCACCGGGCGGGCGCCCAGGAAGGCCTGCGCCTCCTCCACCTCCTTCGGCTGCTCGGCGATGTGGATGTGCACGGGTGCCGTGGGGTCCGTGTCGTCCAGCAGGGCCAAGGCCTCCCGCATGGCCCGGGCGGGCACGGCGCGGATGGAGTGCAGGGCAAGTCCTAAGCGCACCTCCGGCCCCGCCTCCTCCTGCAAGGCCAGCAGCAGGGACAGCATGCCGCCCGGCGTGCCCTGGAACCGGCGCTGCCCCTCCGCCAGCGGCTTCCCGTCCAGCCCGCCCACCATGTACAGCACCGGCAGGTGGGTCAGGGCGATGCCCGCCTCAGCGGCCGCGGCCAGGATGGCGCGGGACAGGGCGGCCGGGTCGGCGTAAGGCCGCCCGTCCAGGCCGTTGTGCAGGTAATGGAACTCCGCCACCGCGGTGTAGCCGGCTTTCAGCATCTCCACATAGAGCTGGGCGGCGATGGCCCGCACGTCGTCCGGGGTGAGGCGGGAGACGAAGCCGTACATGGTGCGGCGCCAGGACCAGAAGCTGTCGCCCGACGCCCCGCCCTGCTCCGCCAGCCCGGCCATGGCCCGCTGGAAGGCGTGGCTGTGCAGGTTGGGCATGCCCGGCACCACGGGCCCCGCCAGGCGCACGGCGTCCCCCGGCTCCGCGCCGGCGGTCACCGTTGTCAGCAGCCCGTCCGGCCCCACCTCCAGCCGCACGTCGCGGGCCCACCCTTCCGGCAGCCGGGCCGCGGGCGCGAAATAGCTGGGCATCGTTCCCTCCCCCACCCGGCCCCGGTCAGGCGGGGCCTTGGTTTGGAACTTGTCTATACAAGTAGCCTAACGCTAATCTTGGGCCCTGGGCAAGGGGAGGAATGGCATGGAAGGCGCACCGATGTGGGACACGCTATGGCTGGACGGGCACCTGGCCACCATGGCACCGGGCACCGACGCCTATGGCACCATGCGGGACGGTGCCATCGCCGCCAAGGACGGGCGCATCGCCTGGGTCGGCGCCCGTGCCGACCTGCCCGGCCCGCCGGAAGCCCTGGCGGGGCGGGTGGAGCGGCTGGGCGGAAGCTGGGTGACCCCGGGCCTCATCGACTGCCACACCCACCTGGTCTTCGGCGGCGACCGGGTGGGGGAGTGGGAACAGCGGCTGGAAGGCGTGCCCTATGCCGAGATCGCCAAGGCCGGCGGCGGCATCGCCCGCAGCGTGGCCCTGACAAGGGCGGCGTCGGAGGAGGCGCTGTTCGCCAGCGCCATGGCCCGCCTGTCGCCCCTGCTGGCGGAGGGCGTGACGACGGTGGAGGTGAAGTCCGGCTATGGCCTGGACCTGGAGTCCGAGCTGAAGATGCTGCGCGTCGCCCGCCGCATCGGGCAGGAGGGAGGGGTACGGGTGAGGACCACCCTGCTGGCCGCCCACGCCCTGCCGCCGGAATACAAGGACGACCGCGCCGGCTACATCGACCTGGTCTGCCAAACGATCATCCCGGCCGCGGCCCGGGACGGCTTGGCGGACGCGGTGGACGCCTTCTGCGAGGGCATCGCCTTCACCGTGGAAGAGGTGGAGCGGGTCTTCACCGCCGCCCAGGCCCATGGCCTGCCGGTGAAGCTGCACGCGGACCAGTTGAGCGATACCGGCGGTGCCGCCCTGGCCGCCCGCTTCGGCGCCCTGTCCGCCGACCACATCGAGTACACCGGCGACGCCGGGCTGGACGCCATGGCCGCCGCCGGCACCGTGGCCGTGCTGCTGCCCGGCGCCTTCTACCTGCTGCGGGAGCGCCAGGCCCCTGATGTGGTGGGCATGCGGGCGCGGGGCATCCCCATGGCCGTGGCAACGGACCTGAACCCCGGCACGTCGCCCGCCCGGTCGCTGCTGCTGATGCTGAACATGGCCTGCACCTTGTTCCGCCTGACCCCGGCCGAGGCCCTGGCCGGCGCCACCCGCCATGCCGCCACCGCCCTGGGGCTGGCGGATGAGGTGGGCACGCTGGAAGTCGGCAAGGCCTGCGACCTGGCGATCTGGGAGGTCGGCCAGCCGGCCGAGCTGGCCTACTGGCTGGGCGGGACGCGCTGCGTGGGGCGGGTGGTGGGGGGTGTGGGGGTGGGTTGAGGCAGGGCACGTGAGTCACCCCGGCCGCAGCGCAGCGGAGAGCCGGGGCCCTCGGGATCGGTCGATGCAGGGCACCGAAAGCCCTGCCACCCCTCCACAGGCCCGCTGCCGCCCCTTGGCACGTCCGCTTTCCCAAGGGCCCCGGCTCAAGGCCGGGGTGACCTCATGTGCCTTGCATTCTTCGTATCACCCCGGCCGGAACCGCCCTCCCAGCGCATAGCGCCCGCCGGGGTACCAGAGGCGGGCCAGGGAGGCGACGCGGGGGCCGGCGGGGGCGGCGACCCAGGTGCGGCGGCGGAGCAGCAGACAGGGCTCGGCGGCGCCCATCTCCAGCAGCCGGCGCAGGCGGGCGTCGGGTAGGGCGGCCTCCACCTGGTGCTCGGCCTCCTGCACCGGGGCCACGGCCAGCAGATAGTCGGACGGGGTGGTGGAAGTGTAGTCCTGGGCCAGGTAGGCGGGGGCCACGGCGGGCAGGACCCAGCGTTCCTCAAGCTGCAGGGGCCGGCCGTCCTCCCGGTGCAGGACTTCCGACCGGAACAGGGGCGTGCCGGGGGGCAGCTCGAAGGCGGCGGCCAGTTCGCCGGACGCCTCCTCCCGCGCCAGGCGCAGCACCTCCGCCGAATGGCGGCCGCCGCGGGCCAGGATCTCCTCCCGGATGGGGCGCAGTTCCAGCATGGCGCCGCGGGGCTTCGGCGCCGCGACGAAGGTGCCCACCCCGGCCACCCGGGTCAGCTTGCCCTCCGCCGTCAGCTCCCGCAGCGCCCGGTTGGCGGTCATGCGGGAGACGCCGAAGGCGGCCACCAGCTCATGCTCCGACGGCACCCGGTCGCCGGGCTTCAGGGCGCCCGCCGCCACCAGCCCCAGCACATGGGCCTTCACCTGCTGGTAGCGGGGCGTGTCCGCCGCCCCCACCTCCACCCCCTCTGCCGCCGACAAGCCGGTGCCCCCGCTGTTACCCTTCCGTTGACGCAGCATAGCGGGACCGGCCACCGTGGCAATGACCGGAAGGGACGAGGAGGAATGATGGCGCCGCACCGGCTGTTCCTGGACCTGGACGGGGTCCTGGCCGACTTCGACCGGGGGGTGGAGATGATCACGGGCAGGCGGCCGGACCAGTTGCCCACCAAGGTGATGTGGGCCGCCCTGGCCCGGGCGCCGGACTTCTTCGGCACCCTGCACCTGATGCAGGATGCCCACGACCTGTGGGAATACTGCAAGCCGCACCGGCCGGTGATCCTGACCGGCTTGCCCCTGGGCAAATGGGCCGCGCCGCAGAAGCAGCGCTGGGTGGCCAACATGCTGGGCGCAGACGTGGAGGTGATCACCTGCATGGCCCGCGACAAGCCCCGCTGGTCCGGCCCGGGCCACGTGCTGGTGGACGACCGGGAGAAGACCAAACCGGGGTGGGAGGAGAAGGGCGGCACCTTCATCCTGCACCGGAACGCCGCGGAGAGCATCGCGGCGTTGAAGGGGTTGGGGCTTTGACGGGGACAGCGGGTTTCGAATTCGAAACCCGCCCTAACCCGGCGGCAAGGCCTTGAGCCGCCTGGACCAGAACTCCTCGACCATCACCTCCGCCGCGGCGGCCAGGTCATCTTTTGGGTTCTCCCGGCAATAATCGAACATCCCGGCCACCACCGGATCCAGGTCGTCCATGGGCAGGATGTCCCACGTCTCGTCCTTGGCATAGTTGAAGGCCGTCAGGAAACCCTGCACCCAGGTGAGCACCCCGTACCGGACCGCCTGTTCCTTGGCGCCGGCATTGACCTCCTCGCAGCTGGGGGCATAGACGGCGTAGTTGCCGCCCTTGTCCCGGGCCTCGGCCGGTGCCGCCAGCAGGACCAGTGCCGCCACCGGCAGCCAGGCACGCATCCCCATCCGGTTCCCCCCTTCGGCGAATGACTTGCCGCCAGCATGGGGTGGCTGGCATCGGCTGGCAAGATGACTATGTGTGGGCCATGCGACCCATCGATCCCGACAGCCTGTTCCTGCAGGCCCATGCCGGCCTGGTCGGCGACAGCCCCGACTTCGCCCTGGCCGCGACCCTGTTCCGCCAGGCGGCGGAGGCCGGCCATCCCGCCGCCGCCAACAACCTGGCCGCCATGCTGGAGCATGGGTTGGGCATCCCGGAGGACTGCACGGAGGCGGCGCGCTGGTACGGGGTGGCGGCGGAGTCCGGCATCGCCCAGGCACAGTTCAACCTCGGCTTCCTGTACCACCAGGGCAAGGGCGTGCCGCGCGACTTCTCCCTGGCCGCCCATTGGTATGAGAAGGCGGCGGCGCAGGGGGAGGCCACGGCCCTGGCGAACCTGGGCGTGCTGCTGGCCCGGGGCGACGGGGTGCGCCAGGACAACCGCCGCGCCCATGCCCTGTGGCGTCAGGCGGCGGAGTTGGGGGAGGGGCTGGCCGCCTTCAACCTGGGCATCGCCCATGCCGGCGGCCACGGCACGCCCATCGACTTCGGCAAGGCCTTTTATTGGCTGGAGCGGGCCCGCCGCCTGGGCCACCCCGACGCCGGCAAGCGCCAAGCGGAGATCACCCCCGTGATGAGCGAGGCCGAGCGGGCCTTCGCGGCGGACCGGCTGTCGAAGCTGCGCGACCTGCGGGACTGACGGCGGGGGCCGGCACCTCCCGCCATTCCCCCGGCGCCAGCCCGTCCAGGGTCCAGTCCCCCACGGCCCAACGCACCAGCCGCAGGGTGGGGAAGCCGATGGCGGCAGTCATGCGGCGGACCTGGCGGTTGCGCCCCTCGCGCAGCACCAACTCCACCCAGCTCGTGGGGATCGCCTTGCGGAAGCGCACCGGCGGGTCGCGGGGCCAGAGCCACTCCGGCTCCGCCACCAGCCGCGCCTGGGACGGCAGGGTCGGCCCGTCATTCAGGGTCAGGCCGCGGCGCAGCGGCTCCAGGTCGGCATTCGTCGGCGCGCCCTCCACCTGGACGCAATAGGTCTTGGGCCATTTGTGTCGGGGGTCGCTGATGCGGGCCACCAGCGGCCCATCATCGGTCAGCACCACCAGCCCCTCGCTGTCCCGGTCCAGCCGCCCGGCGGGGTAGACGCCGGGCACCGGCACGAAATCCTTCAACGTCGCCCGCCCGGTGCCCTCATCCGTGAACTGGCAGAGCACGTCATAGGGCTTGTTCAGCAGGATGACGCGGGGCATGGCACCCCCTCACCGCGTCATCAGGAACGCCAGGATGGCGGCGGTGGCGCTGACGTTCAGGCTCTGCACCTTGCCGCTGCCGGGGATCATGACCACCTCGGCGCAGGCGGCGCGGGTGGCTTCCTGCATGCCGTGTTCCTCGTTGCCCAGGATGACGGCCACCGGCTTGCCGCCCGCGGCGGACAGCCCGTCCAGCGGCTTGTGCCGGCCCAGGGCCGTGCCGACGGTGCGGTAGAGGGGGCCCAGGGCCCGCACCGCGTCGGGGAAGCGGTTGGCGCCGTACAGGTCCACATGCTCGAACCCGCCCTCCGCCACCCGGTAGGCGGATTCGGACACCAGCGCCTGGGCCGGGTGGTCGGACAGGACCACGCGCCGGATGCCGAAAAAGGCGGCGGTGCGGATGATGGCGCCCAGATTGTTGGGGTTGCTTACCCCGTCCAGCAGCAGCAGCGGGTCCCCTTCCCGCGCCCATTGCTCCGCCTGGTCCAGCGTGAAGACATGGATGGGCCGCGGTTGGGCGACGGCGACGACGCCGCCGTGGAGCTTGGTGCCCGCCACCTTCTCCAGCTCCTCCTCCCCCACCATGCGGTAGGGGCGGCGCAAGGTCGCCATCTCCTTGGCGAAGGGGCCCACCTGCTGGCGCAGCCGCTCCTCATAGAACAGCCGCTCCACCCGGCCGGGGTCGGTCTGGAACAGGGCCCGGACGGAGGCGAAGCCCGCCACGCGGAAGGGCTTCACCCGGGGCGCGCGATTGCCGCCCGGCGGGGGCAGCGGCCCGCCCAGGGACAGGGTGCCGGGGCGGCTAGGGATGTCGTCGTCGGTCATGGCAGGGCGGCCGGGGGTTCGCGGGCGGGTAAGGGTTAGGCTTTCGTCCCCGGCAACAGAAAATGCAAGGCCCATCGTACCGCGGATTACCCCGTCAGCCGCGCGTCGCGATCGATCATTACCGTTCTGTGACATCGCACCCGCAGACATTGCAGGTCATGCTGGCGACCATGCCTACCGACCTGTCCCTCCCCGCCGCCACGATCCCTCCCCACCACCGGACCGCCCCCTGGCTTTACGCCGTGGGGGTGGCGGCACCGCTTGCGGCGGTGGCCGTCGTGACCCTGCTGGGGGCGGACCCGAAATGGACCCTGCGAGACCCGGCCGGGGCGGGCGGGCTGCCGCCCTATGCCGGCTTCTTTTCCAACCTGGGCGTGCTGGCCTGGTGGGCGGCGGCGGTGGCCTGCGTCCTGGCCGCCCTGGTCGTGAGGTGGGGACAGAACCGGCGCGACAGCTTGGCCGACGCCGCCGCCGCGGGCGGGGGGCTGTCGGCCGTGCTGGCGCTGGACGACCTGCTGCTGGTGCATGAGGCGCTGCTGCCGCTCTATGTCGGGCTGGATGAGCGCTGGGCGCTGGCGGCGTACGGTACCGGGGCGCTGGCCTATCTCTGGCGCTTCCGGGCCGTGCACCTGCGGATGGAGACGGGGCTGATGGCCGCGTCCATCGCCCTGCTGGCCGCCAGCTTGGTCGTGGACCTGATGGAGCTGGACGGCGCCAAGGCCCTGCTGCTGGAGGACGGGGCCAAGTTCGGCGGCATCTGCGCCTGGGCCCTTTACCATCTCCGCCTCGCCTGGACGCTGCTGGCGGGGCGGGCATAGAGGGGGTTTACGCTTGTCGGGAACCCCCTGTGGCGGCGACCGCCGCCGCGCGGGCCCGTGCCCGCGTGAGCCAAGCCGCGGATGCGGCGCCGGCAATTGAGGGACACGAAAAAAGGAAGGGCCGCCGGGTTGTCCCCGGCGGCCCCCGCCCTGTCACCCCCTCGCCCCTCAGTCATCCCCGCCATGGGCAGGCCTGGGCGCGTCCGGGTCCCGGGCCAGCCAGCGGCCACCCCGCTTCATCCGCAGCCACAGCCAGCCAAGGCCATGCTTGGCATCCTCCACCGCCAGCAGCATGGCCGGCATCAGCAGCAGGACCAGCACGGTGGCGGTGCCGATGCCGAAGACGAAGGTGATGGCCATGGGCACCAGGAACTGGGCCTGCAGCTCCGTCTCCAGCATCAGCGGCAGCAGGCCGAAGATGGTGGTCAGGCTGGTCAGCGCCACCTGCCGCAGCCGCTCCGCCGCCCCGTGGACGACCGCATAGTGGGGCGGCTGGCCCGCGGCGGTGCGCTCGTCGATGCTGGTCACCACCTGGATGCTGTCGTTCACCAGGATGCCGGACATGCCCATGATGCTGATGTAGGACATCATCGTCATGTCGGCGCCCATGAACCAGTGGCCGAAGATTGCCCCGCCGACGCTGAAGGGGATGACCGCCATGACCGCCACGGGCCGGGCGAAGCTGCCCATGATCCAGGCCAGCACCAGGTAGATCGCCGCCAGCGCCACCAGCACGCCGGCCATGAAGTCGGCCCAGAACTCGGCCTCCTGCTGGCTGCCGTCGCTCATGTTCCGGCTGACGCCGTACTTCTCCATGATCTTCGGCAGGTGCTCCTTCTCCACCTCCTCCCGGATCTTGCCGGGGTTGGAGACGTGGGGGTCCACCTCGGCGAAGACGCTCAGCACCCGCTTGCCGTCGCTGCGCAGGATGCGGGCCAGGCCCGGGCGCTCATGCAGCTCCACCACCTCGCCCAGCAGCACCTCCTCCCCGGCGGGGCTGCGCAGGCGGAACTGGCGCAGGCCCTCCTCGGTCTGGTCGCTTTCCGGGAGGCGGACGCGGATGGTGACCTCCTCGTCGCCCCTGGCGAAGCGCTTGGCGACGGCGCCGTCCAGGGCGTCTCGGAGCTGCCGGCCCACCAGCTCCGTGGTGAAGCCCAGGGCCTCGCCGCGGGGGGTGACCTTCAGCACCAGCTCCGGCTTGCCGGTGGGCAGGTTGTCCCGGATGCCGCTGACGCCGCCATAGGTGGCCAGCACCGCCTTCAGCTCCTCAGACGCCTTCTTCAGCACGTAGGGGTCGTCATGCACCAGGCGCCAGCCCACGCCGGACCCGCCGAAGCCCACCCGCTCCTCGCTGAAGATGATCTGGTCGATGCCGGGCAGCAGCTTCGTCTCCGCCTCCCACTGCTTCATGATGTCGGGCAGGCGGTGGTCGCGGGCGTCCGCGGCGATCAGCTCCGTGTTCATGGAGCCGACATAGTCGCCCACCTGCTCTGGCAGGCTGTCGCCCGTGGTGGCGCCCAGGCGGCCGAAGACCATGTGGATCATCTCGCCGCGCTGGTAGCCCAGCTTCTGCTCCACCCGGTACAGGGCGGCCTCCGCCTCGTCCAACTGCTGGGCCACCGTCTCCTTCGGCGTGCCGGGGCTGAACAGCACGTTCAGGTTCATCCACTGCCCCTCGGGCGTGGGGGAGAAGGTGAAGTGCACCCGCCCGCCCATCATCAGGCCCACCGCCACCATCATCACGGCGATGGCCGCGGCGATGGTGGAATAGCGGTTGTCCGTGGCCCACTGGATTGCCCGGGTGAAGGGGCCGTCGCGGAAGGTATGGAAATGGTGCTCGAACCAGAGCCGGGCCTTGGAGGACTTGCCGTTGTCCTTCTCCAGCCCGTGCTTCAGGTGGGCGGGCAGGATC
The DNA here is from genome assembly GCF_012913305.1 of Aerophototrophica crusticola. Lineage (NCBI taxonomy): Bacteria > Pseudomonadati > Pseudomonadota > Alphaproteobacteria > Rhodospirillales > Rhodospirillaceae > Aerophototrophica > Aerophototrophica crusticola. Next base: position 2,837,052 of record NZ_CP051775.1, read on the forward strand.
AGGAAGCAGCCGAACAGGCTGGCCAGGATGACCGCGATGGCCACCATGGGCAGGGGCTCCACGAAGTCGCCCGTGGTGCCGCGCATCATCAGCATCGGGCCGAAGGCCGCCACCGTGGTCACGGCGGCCGCGGTGACCGGCCAGAACATGCGGCGGGCGGCGTATTCCACCGACCGGTTCGGGTCCCAGCCCCGCTCATGGTAGGTCTGCGCCTGTTCCGCCACGACGATGGCATCGTCGCAGATGATGCCCACCATCATGATCAGGGCGAACAGGCTCATCATGTTGATGCTCTGGTCCAGCACCAGCATGATGGCGAAGGTCACGGCCAAGCTGGTCAGCACGTCCACCGTGATCCAGGCGGTGATCCAGGGCCGCAGGAAGACGTAGAGGACGGCCACCACCAGCAGCATGCCCCACACCGCATTGTCCACCAGCATGGCGATGCGGTCCTGCAGGGCGTCGGAGTTGCGGTCGAACACCTCCACCGTCACGCCGGGCGGGAGCGGGGGCTTCAGCCCGGCCAGGTACTGGTCCACCACGCCGGTGATGGCGATCAGGTCGCCGTTCTTGGCCTTCTGCAGGCTGAGCTTGATGGACGGGTTGCCGCCGCGGCGGCCGCTGACGGAGCCTTCCTCATAGGTCTCGTGGACCTTGGCCACCTCGCCCAGCATCAGGCGGCGGCCCTGGTCGTCCGTGCGCAGGGTCAGGCCGGCGACGCCCGCCGCCTCCCGCTCCTCGCCCAGGGAGCGCACCTGCTTCTCGATGCCGCCGGTCAGGCTGCCGGAGGGCACGTCGCTGCTGGCCTGGCCCACCCGCCGGGCCACGTCGCCCAGGGTCATGTCCAGCCGCTCCATCTCCGCGGCGGGGATCTCCACCCAGATCTCCACGTCGCGCATGCCCAGCATGTCCACCCGGTCCACGCCGCGGTCCATCAGCTGGTCGCGGATGCGCTTGGCATGGGCGCGCAGGGCCGGTTCTGGCAGGGGGCCGGAGATGACCAGCTCCATGATCTCGTCATAGATCTCCAGCCGGCGGACGATGGGCTCCTCCGAGCCCTGCGGCAGGGTGGTGATGCCGGCGATGGCGCTCTCCACCTCCGACAGGGCCTTGGACATGTCGGTGCCGTTCTTGAAATTGATGAACAGCTCGCCGATACCCTCGCGGGAGCGGCCGGTCACGTCGTCGATGCCGTCCAGGAAGCGCACCTCGCGTTCCAGCGCCTCGACGATGCTGCGGTCCACGTCGTCGGCGCTGGCGCCGGGCCAGGGCACCACCACGTTGATGGCGGGCACCTCGAAGTCCGGGTCGATCTGCCGGTCCAGGGTCAGCACCGCATAGGCGCCGGACAGGATCATCAGCAGCATCAGGATGTTCGCCGCCACCTTGTGGCGGACGAAGGTACGGATCAGGCCGCCGGGGTTCATTGCCCGCCCTCCTGCTTCTTCGCCTCGGCCGCGGCCTCGGCGGCGTCCTTGGCCGCCTCGGCGGGGGTGCGGATGCCCACCTTGACCCCGCCCGCGATCTCCTGGAAGCGGGTGGTGACCACCCGGTCACCCTGGTTGACGCCGCTGGCCACGAAGACGCTGTCGGCGGTGCGGGCGGCGACGGCGACCTTGCGGGCCTCCAGCCGGTCCTCCGCCCCCACCACATAGACCGTGCCGTCCCCGTGCAGGGCCGTGGCCGGCAGGTGGACCACCTCGGCATAGCGCCGGTCGGGGATGACCACCTGGACGAAGGCGCCGGGGCGCAGGGGCTGCTCGGTGAAGTTGCCCTCCAGCCGGACGAAGACGCCGACGCCGCCGGTGGCGCTGCTGATCCGGTCGGCCACCCGGTCCACCCGGGCGGGATAGGTGATGCGGGCGCTGCCCATGTCCCAGACCACCTGAGCCTCGCGGCCCACAATGCCCTGGCCGTCCTGCACCAGGCGGCCATAGGCGTCGGTGGGCAGGTTGACCTCCGCCTCCAACCCCTCCGCCCCGGACAGCACCGCCACCCGGTCGGCGGGGGACAGGCGCATGCCGGCCTCGGCGTTGACGCTGCCGACGAAGCCGTCGAACGGCGCCACCAGCCGGGTGCGGGCCAGGTCCGTCTCCGCCTTCACCAGTTGGGCGCGCAGCCGTTCCAGCGTGGCCTGCTGCTGCTGCACCCTTGCGTCGGCCGCCTGGGTGGCGTTCTGGGCGGCGGCGAAGGCTTGGCGCTCCTGGGCCAGGGCCACCTGGGCCTGTTCCAGCCGCGGGGCGGCCACGGTGCCCTTCTCGAACAGGGACTGGGTGCGGGTCAGGTCCCGCTCCCGCACGTCGAGCTGCTGGCGGGCGAAGGCCTGCTTCGACCGCTCCGCCTCCGCCGTGGCGCGCAGCTCGGCCAGGCGGGCCTCCGCCTCCTGCACCTCGGCCCGGGTTTCCCGCAGGCCCAGCTCATAATCCAGCGGTTCCACCTGCAGCAGGGTCTCCCCCGCGCGGATGACGCCGCCGTTGCGCAGGGCCGGGGACACGCTTTCCACCGTGCCGGCCACCAGGGCCCGCAGTTCCACCGTGCGGCCGGCCACCAGGGTGCCCGACAGGCGGATGTCCGGCTGGTGGGTGGCCCGGGCGGCGGTGACCGCGTCCACGGTCCAGACCCGCTCCGGCTTGGCTTCCCGCGCCACCTCCGGCGCGGTGCCCACCAGGATGGCCAGGCCGGCCACGCCCGCCAGCAGGATCCCCAGCGCGGTCAGGCCGCGGCGGTAGCGCCGGGCCTTCTGCACGAACCAGGCCCGGTTGGGCCGCGGCAGCGCCCCCCGCCAGCCCGGGGCGCGGGCCTCCGCCTGTCCAGGTATCGCCAGGCGCAACGCCTCCGCCGTGATGTCCGGCCCGACCGGCACCGGCTCGCGGCGGTAGGACGCATCGATGGAATCCATGGAAACTTCCCCCTTCCCATACGTCACCGGCGGTTCCGCCTGCCCTGGCCCCGGGCCCCCGCCCGGACGACCGGGCCGGACGGCCCGCCTTCCCTCGTCTGCCCCGGGCTTTAGCAGCCGCCGTGCCAACTGGGGGCGGGATGCCGGGAACCGCGGGATCGCTGGATTTGGGTCCTGGGGGATGACAGGGGCGTGTGGGGACGATGGCGACTTCGTGGCGGCCTTGTCCACCCAGCGGTGGGATCGGCTACTCGCACCTTCGGTGAATTGGTCCCCCCGCGCAAAAGGAAAGGGGCCGCGGCAAGCGCCGCGGCCCCTGGGAAGGAGGATGGACGGGACCGGCTACCCTTGTGCCCGTGGCCGCCGACCATGACTGGTCGACGGCCCCTCGGGCGCCGGCCGCCCCCGGACTTAGAAGCGGATGCGGACGGAGCCCATGTAGGCCTTGGTGTCCAGGTCGGACCGGTCCGTGGTGGCCTCGTAGCTGAGGGACACCTCGGTGGTGGGGTTGACCTTCACGGTCAGGCCGCCGCCCACCTCGAACCAGCTCTTGTCGCGCTTCGGCACCGGGCCACCCACCACGGGCACGCCGTTGCCGTTGACGAAGGTGGCGTTGGACACCGCCTCGCCGCCGGTCCGGCTTTCGGAGGCGCGGAACAGCGTCAGCTTCGGGATCACCGAGCTCTGCTCGCCCAGCTTGAACTCGCCGTAGAAGGTCGAGCCCATGCGGAGCTGGGCGGACTGCACCATGCGGCTGCCGATCCGCAGGGCGGCGGCGCCACCCGTCTCGTCGTAGCCGTCATAGTCCACGCTGGCATAGTCGTACCGCAGCTCCGGCACCACGCCGAAGGAGCCGGCCTTCAGGTCGTAGCCCACGCCCAGGCCGGCGCTGAACAGCTTGCCGTCCGTCTCGCCCTCCAGGGTGAAGCCCAGGACCCGGCGGGTCGTGTCGGTGTCGACGTTGCCGACACTGCCGTAGCCGTCCACGAAGAAGCCGTTGTTGCTGAAGCTGGCATACAGCGAGGCGGCGTAGGTCTTGACGTCCGACTCCGCCACGTTGCCGGCCACGTCGCTGTCGCCCCACGCATAGGACAGGGCGGCGCCGACCAGGATGTTGTCGTTCAACATCTTGTCCAGGCCGACCGTGGCGAGGGTGTTCTGCAGGTCGCCGTCCAGGCCGGTGGGGGAGGTGGTGTCACCGTCCAGCCGGCGGACGTTCAGGAACAGGCCGTAGCCCGGCTTCAGGTCCGCGACCTTCTCGGCCGTGTCCTGGGCGATCTGGGTCTCAACCGGGTTCATGGCCAGCAGTTGCGACGGGCCGTTGCCGGAGAAGAGCGACGGGGCGAGGCCGGCCATGGTCACGCCCTGGCCGCCGGCGCGGGCAGTGGCCATGCGGTCGGCGATGGCCGAGGACATGAACCCGACCTGGGCCTGGCTGACCTTGCGGGCCAGGTAGGCATCGTCCGGGTTCAGCCGGTCCAGCGCCTCACGCGCCTGGGCGGCGGGCAGCGGGTCCAGCGAGTCGTACAACGGCTTCAGGGCCGTGTAGTTGGCCGCGCGGCCCGCATCCAGGGCACCGGCGAAGCTGCGCTGCGCCGTGCTGTTCAGCGCCACAGCGGTGCTGAACGGCCGGGCGTCGATGCGCAGGGTCACCTGGTTGTTGGCCGTGGTGAACACAGGCACCAGCACGCCGGGCAGGTTGCTGGCAACGCCGCCGAAGTTGCCGGTCACCGTCGTGCCGCTGGCCACCACCCAGGAGGTGTTCCAGGCGGGGACATAGCTGCCCACAGCGTTGACCATGCCCATGCCGCCCAGGGTCAAGGCGCCGGTGACGTTGACCCGGTCGGCCGAGGTGGCGGACACGATGTCGATCCCAAGCGCGCCGGTCCCACTGATGGTCACCGGGCCGGTGATGGCCAGGGTGCCCGCCGCGTCGGTCACGCCGCCGCTGATCACGCCGCCGCTGTTGCGGATGCCGCCGGTCGCCAGCACCGTGCCGGTGCCCTGCAGCCGGCCACCCAGCATATCCAGGGCCCGGGGCGCGAAGGTGCCGCTGACATTCAGCGTGCCGGCGTCGAGGTAGGAGCCCAGTTCCGTGTTCAGGCGGGCACCGGACGCGATGTTCAGCGTGGTGGTGGCGCCGGACAGGTTCAGCCGGTCGATGGTGACGGTGTTGTTCGTGAACACGTTGTTCGCGGACAGGTTCACCGTCTGGCCCGCCCGGTTCAGCGTCACCTCGAAGTAGCGCGCCGAGTTGAACACGCCGGAGGCGCCGTTCTGGTTGTTCGGGCGGAAGTTCCCCACCGTGCCGGGGCCCGACGCGGGCTCGGAACCTGCCGGCTTCGTCCAGGCGGCCGTGGGCTCGCTGGCGGGGGGCAGGGCGGCGGTGGCGATCTTGTCGACCAGGTCGGTGCCGGTGGCGATCTTGTCGACCAGCGTGTCGCCGATGGCGACCTTTTCGGCCATGTCGTCGGCGGACAGCAGGCCCGGCAGGGCGGTGGTGTCACCCGCCGGCCCGGCGGTCGGGCCCGTGCAGTCGCCGAAGAAGGCGCAGAGCGGCAGCGGGTTCGGGTTGGGGTTGACCTTGCCGACGTTGGTGGCGGCCGTGGACACGCCCAGGGCGGGCGTGGTGGGCAGGCCGTTCACCAGCTGGCCGTTCTGCAGGATGAAATAGTTCGGGTCCATGTCCTGGCGCCAGGCGCTGGCGTCGGACCATTCCACCGTGGCGGCGGTGCTGGCCACCGAGACGTACTTGTACGGGTTGTTGGCGACGATGAAGTCCCAGAACAGGAACAGCGGGTTGTAGCCCGCCAGCGTGCCGTAGTTGGCCTGGGGCGGCGCGACGAAGAACGGGTCGGTGTTCTGGCCGAAGAAGAAGCGGGTGCCCTGGGACAACACGCCGATGGAGACGTCGCGGCCATAGGCGTTGGTCACCAGCGGCGAGCCGCTGTCGCCGGGGGCGGTGGACGCCTCGAGCGCGGTGGGCGCGTCGTCGATCGCGTTGAAGTCGAACGGGTAACCCGGGCTCCGCGTCCCGCGCAGCGGGTCGTCGAAATCCACCCAGTACATGTCCTGGTAGGAGTCGCCGGGCGGGTCGAACAGGTCGGCGATCAGCGTGGGGCCGTACACGCCCAGGGTCACGTCCCGGTCGGAGCCCAGGAAGCCCATGATGTTGGTGCCCAGGCGGCGGCGGAAATCGCTCTGCCGGGCGCCGGTCAGGCCGTTGCCGCTCTGGCCGTAGCCGCCCAGCACCACCGGCACGGGACCGGTGACCGGGGAGAAGAGCAGGCCGATGGTGTTGGCGTTGTTCCGGCCCAGGTCGGTGGCGGTGCCGAAGGCCGCCATGGCGATGTCCGCCGACAGGAAGGCCAGGCCGTCGCCCGCGTTGGAGGCGTTCTTGAGCGCCTCCGGGTGGAAGAAGACGTTCACCGACTCGGACGTCATGGTCCGGCCGTCGGACCCGGGCTGCGGCTGGCCGTTGGCCTGGTTGCCGAACAGCCACTGGCGCAGGTTCCCGATGCCGAAGGTCGGGTCCATCGTGTAGGCCACCGAGGCGCGGCTGCCGGCGGCGTTGTACTGGTTCATGGCCGTGTCGTCGACGCAGTGCGCCGCGAACAGGACCGTGCGGGGGTTGATCAGCAGGCCGGTGCAGGTGCTGCCGCCGTTGCCTGCCACGTTGCGGATGCCCAGGCCGACCCAGTAGGGGCGGGTGTTGGTGCCGTCCACGGTGCTGGCGGCGTTGGCGGGCCGCGTCTCCGGCGTGACCAGCGCGTTGGCCGGAACGGAGGCGAGCAGGCCGGCGGCCATGGCAGTGGCGCTGGCGCAGCCGAGCAGCTTGGCGGCGAGCCGACCGCGGCCCTGGGTAATCTTGTCCATGTGTTCTCCCAAACGTTCCCTGCCCCGGCCAGATTGTCCCCACACGGCCGGGGTATGTAATCACTTTAGTAGTAAATCTGATGGTGCCAAGCCTGTTTCGGTCGGATTGCTACCATCCTGTTACGTTTTTAGAGACGATGTGTCGCCTTCCCGCAACGCCGCGACAGATCAGGCAAGTACAAGGACACACGCCGGTGTGCCCTGACCGGTCGAGGCCGGCCGCGGCGCCCGTGCCTTGTCGAAAGTCATAGGCCGGTGACACTGCCACCCCGCCCTTGACGGCGCCGTCCCGGACAGCCGCAATGGTCCCCTTCGTGCAACCGACGGATGGGAGGCGGGCATGAGCTGGCAGCCGGCGCAGGACCCCTGGGACGAGGCGGGCATGTGCCCCGCGCTGGAGGCGGTGATCGTGCCCCGCGCCCGCGACCTGGGCGGGTTCGAGGTGCGGCGGGCGCTGCCCAGCGCCAAGCGGCAGATGGTGGGGCCCTTCATCTTCTGGGACCAGATGGGCCCGGCCACCTTCCAGCCCGGCACCGGCATCGACGTGCGGCCCCACCCGCATATCGGGCTGGCCACCGTCACCTACCTGTTCGAGGGCGAGATCATGCACAGGGACAGCCTGGGCACGGTGCAGCCCATCCGGCCCGGCGAGTTGAACTGGATGACCGCCGGCCGCGGCATCGCCCATTCGGAGCGCACGGACACCACCCTCCGCGGCCATGCCAACCCCATGTTCGGCATCCAGTCCTGGGTGGCCCTTCCCGAGCGGTTCGAGGAGACGGACCCCGGCTTCGCCCATTTCGGCGCCGCCGACCTGCCCGTGGTGGAGGGGGAGGGCAAGCGCGCCCGCATCATCGCCGGGTCCCTGTTCGGCGCCACCTCCCCCGCCCCAAGCTTCAGCGCCATGTTCTATGCCGACGTCTCGCTGGACCCGGGTGCCGCCGTCGCCCTGCCGGCGGAGCATGAGGAACGGGCCATCTATGTGGCCCAGGGCAGCATCACCATCGCCGGTGACCGGCACGAGGCCGGGCAATTGCTGCTGTTCCGCCCGGGCGACGCCATCACCGTCCGCGGGCCGGAGGCGGGGCAGCCGCCCGCCCGGCTGCTGTTCCTGGGCGGGGAGCCCATGGACGGCCCGCGGCACATCTGGTGGAACTTCGTCTCCAGCCGCAAGGACCGGATCGACCAGGCCAAGGCCGATTGGAAGGCCGGCCGCTTCCCGGCCGTGCCCGGCGAGCACGAGTTCATCCCCCTGCCCGACTGAGGCCCCTGCCCCCGCCGGCAGCGTCACCGCCCCCCGACCGGGGCCGGCGGGTGGGGCGCCCATGGCGGCATGACCCTACGGGACAATGCCCTTATGCAGCTTGGGGCGGTTCGCGCCGGGGCGGCGTCGTGCTAGAAGCGTCCCGCTAACCATTTTGAGGATTTTCGGATGGATCTGTCGTTCCTGCATGCCTTGTGGCAGGTGATCCTCATCGACCTCGTGCTGGCAGGCGACAACGCCATCGTCGTCGGCATGGCCGCCGCGGGCGTGGCCCAGGACAAGCGCCGGCAGGTCATCTTCTGGGGCATCGCCGCCGCGGTGGTGCTGCGCATCATCTTCGCCCTGGCCACCACCTGGCTGTTGCAGATCGTCGGGCTGATGCTGGCCGGCGGCATCCTGCTGCTCTGGGTCTGCTGGAAGCTGTGGCGCGAGATCCGGGAACGGGCGGCGGAGGATGTGGGCGCCGAGGTGGTGGCCGAGGGGATAGACCCCTCAGGCTCCAACCCCAAGGCGGAGGCCTTGCCGGCAGAGGGGGTGAAGCCCGTCGGTGTCGCCATCCGGCAGATCATCGTGGCCGACGTCTCCATGTCCCTGGACAACGTGTTGGCCGTGGCGGGCGCGGCCAACGAGCATCCGGAAGTGCTGGTGCTGGGCCTGGCCTTGTCCGTGGCCTTCATGGGCGCCGCGGCCACGCTGATCGCCAAGCTGCTGGAGAAGTATCACTGGATCGCCTATGTCGGCCTGGGCGTCATCGCCTATGTGGCGGTGGTGATGATCTACAAGGGCGGCGTCGAGGTGGCGCCCTATGTGGGCATGGCCTGATCGCCGGCACTTGATTGCACGACAAGAAAACGGGGGCGGCCGCGAGGCCGCCCCCGTCTTCGTTCCGGCATGGCCAGGGGTCAGTCCGCCGTGCCGTGGGCCAGCCTCTTCTCGTCGCTCCGGGTCTTGTACAGGCTGTACAGCACGCCGGCCGCCAGCAGGCCGAAGGTCACGGACAGGGAGATCGCCGGGTCCAGCTTGCCGTAGATCTGGTTCCAGAAGATCTTGCCGCCGATGAAGATCAGCACGATGGACAGGGCGTACTTCAGGTACTTGAACCGGTGCACCATCGCCGCCAGCGCGAAGTACAGGGCGCGCAGGCCCAGGATGGCGAAGATGTTGCTGGTGTAGACGATGAACGGGTCGGTGGTGATGGCGAAGATGGCCGGGACGCTGTCCACGGCGAAGATCACGTCCGCGAACTCCACCATCAGCAGGGCCAGGAACAGCGGCGTGGCGAAACGCACCACCTTGCCCGTCACCGGGTCCGGCTTCTTCACGAAGAAGTCGTTGCCGTGCAGCTCGTCCGTCACGCGCATCCGCTTCTTCAGGAACTTCAGCACGGCGTTCTGGGAGATGTCGTGCTCGTCATCCCCGCTCATCATCAGCATCTTCACGCCGGTGATGATCAGGAAGGCGCCGAAGATGTAGAGCACCCAGTCGAAGTTGGTCACCAGCGCCGCGCCCAGGCCGATCATGATGCCGCGCAGGATGATCACGCCCAGGATGCCCCAGAACAGCACCCGGTGCTGGTAGAGGCGGGGGATGGCGAAATAGGTGAAGATCAGCGAGATGACGAAGACGTTGTCCAGCGCCAGCGCCTTTTCCAGCGCGAAGCCGGTGAAGTACTGCATGCCCGGGGTCGGGCCCATGTACCACCAGACCCAGCCGCCGAACAGGGCGGCGATGGCGATGTAGAAGGCGGAGAGGACCAGGCTCTCCTTCACCCCGATCTCGTGGTCCTTCTTGTTGAGGACGCCCAGGTCGAAGACCAGCAGGGCCACGACGATGCCGAGGAACAGCAACCAGAGCCAGACGTCCTTCCCGAGGAAGTCGCTGGTCATAAACAACATAAGGCTTTCCATTGGGGATGCCTAATCTCTGTGCCTGCGTTGGCGGATGCAGGTGATGTCCGACATCACAGCCGACGCCTCGGCTGCCAGAGGGGCCCGGACCAGGGCCTGACATAAGAAGCCACCCCCGCGCTTCAAGAGGGGGGATGCGCACTACCCCACTTATATTGGGGACATGGAGCCGAACGGTTCGATTGGCAAAGCATTCCGGCAGGCGAACGGCAGGGCGGGCGCGCGAAACCTTCCCCGCGCCGCAGGCATTCTTCTGACCTGTCGGTGTTCCCGTCCGTGCCGTCCCTGTTGACTTGTCCCTTGCCCGCTTACCGGGTCAGCATGTGCACCAGGGTGGTCAGCGCGATGGCCAGGGCGCAGCCGTCCAGGGGGTTGGGGAAGGCGGCCCAGTCGCAGCCTTCCTGCTCCCGCGCCCGGTGGTGGGACAGGTACTCGTCCGCGTCGCCGCTCCACCAGCCGGCGCTGCCCGGCCCGCCGTCGGTCTTCTCCGCGATCCAGCGGCCCAGGTGGGCGGCGGCGGTGCCCAGGTAGCAGAGCTTCACCAGGCTGAGGGCGAACAGGAACCCGCCCAGCTCCGCCGCCGCGGTCGGCACCGACCAGGCGACGGTCCCGCCCACGACGAGGCCGGTGACGGCCGGCAGCAGGACCAGCGTGGCCAGGGTGTTGAGGTCGATGCGGGTGGCGCCGGGCAAGCGCATGGGACGGTCCCTCCGGTGGCGGTCAGGTCGGCCGCCACCCTGCCCGGCAGAGGGTTAAGGCTCCGTCAACAGGCCCTCCGTCCCCTCCCCCTGCTGCGGCTGGGGGGCCACCCGGGGGAAGGTGACGACGAAGCGGGTACCCCCTTCCGCCGGGCTTTCCACGGCGATGCCCCCGCCCAGGCGGCGGGTGGCCAAGTTGTAGACCAGGTGCAGCCCCAGGCCCGTGTTGCCCTGGCTGCGGCGGGTGGTGAAGAAGGGATCGAAGATACGGGCGCGGATGTCGGGCGCCACGCCGCGGCCCGTGTCGGTGACGGTCAGGCGGATCATCTCCGCCCCCTGGGCCGCCGCCTCGATCAGGATGCCGCCCTTCTCCCCGGGGGCGAAGCCGTGGTCCACGGCGTTGACCACCAGGTTGGTGACGATCTGGGCCAGGGCGCCGGGATAGCTGTCCACCGCCAGGTCGGCCGGCGCCTCCACCCGCACGGCGTGGCCGCTGCGGCGCAGCCGGGGGGTCAGGCTGGTCACCACCTCCTCCAGGTAGCGGCCGAGCTGAACCTGCCGGCGTTGGTCGCTGGTCTGGTCGACCGCCACCTCCTTGAAGCTGCTGATCAGCTGGCTGGCCCGTTTCGCGTTGCGCTCGATCAGGACCGTGCCCTCGCGCCCGTCGGCGAACAGCTCCTCCAGGGCGCTGCGCTTCAGCTTGCCGGCGCGGAAATCGGCGTCGGCCCGGTCGATGGCGTCGCGCAGGTTGGTGGCGGCGGACAGGGCGATGCCCACGGGTGTGTTGACCTCGTGCGCCACCCCGGCGACCAGCTGGCCCAGGGCGGCCATCTTTTCCTGCTGCACCAGCCGGGCCTGCGTCTCCCGCAGCTCCGACAGGGCCTTGTCCAGCGCCTCATAGGCGGCGGCGTTGGCCAGGGCGATGGCGCCGTAGGAGGACAGGGTGCGGATGATGTCCAGTTCCCGCGGGCCATAGGCGTTGGGCGCGAAGCTCTGGCAGGTCAGGGCGCCCAGCATGCGGCCCTGCACCGACAGGGGCTGCCATGCCACGGTGCGGGGCCGGCGGGTCAGGCCGGGCAGAAGGGGGGCGGCGGCGATTTCCCCCTCCTCCGCCAGCAGCAGGTCGCCGCCTTCCCGCAGGCAGCGGGCGGCCAGGCTGGAGGGGCTGTCCAAGGGATGGGACACGGGGTGCAGCCGCCGCCCCTCCGCCACCAGGAAGGGCATGTCCAGCCGACGGTCCGCCTCCCGCAGCAGGGCGATGCCGACGATGGGGGCGTCCAGCAGGCCGCCCAAGCGCCCGTGCAGGGTCTCGAATACCCGTTCCAGCTCCAGGCTGGCGGTGACCTCCTGGCCGATGCCGCCCAGCATGGCCAGGGTGCGCGCCTCCGATGCCGCCTCCTCCGCCCGGCGGCGCTCCACGTCGGCCATGGCGCGGGCCCGCTCCAGCTCCGCGTCCGCCTGGGCCTGGGCCATCCGCTCCTGCCGCTCCGTGTCCTCCCCCACCCGCACGGCGGCCAGGGCCGCGGCAAGCTGGGCGGCGGCGGCCCGGTGGTCGCCCTCCGCCATCAGGATGGAGGCCAGCAGCTCCCGCATCTCGGCCGGGGGCGTGTAGCCCTCCACCTCCTCCGCCACGGCCAGCGCCTCTTCCAGCAGGGCCTTGGCGGCCAAAGGCGCCGGGGTGCCGTCGGCCGCGGGCAGGCCGTGGGCCAAGTGGCATTCCGCCATGGCCCTCAACGTCTCGATGATGCCTTCGACCCGGTTGCCCGTCTCCCGCGCCAGGGCCAGGGCCTCGCCCATCAGGGCCAACGCCTCCGCCCCCCGCCCCAGGCGTGACAGGGCCTGGCCCTGGCCGCGGCGGCAGTTCACGGCCAGGTCGGCCTGGCGCAGCCGCTCGGCGATGCGCCAGCCCTCGGCATAGCAGGCGGACGCGTCCTCCACCCGGCCCTGGCGCAGGGCCAGGTCGCCGGCATAGCGCCGGTTGGTGGACACCACGCGGTTCCGCGGCCCGGCGGACAGCAGGTCCCAGGCCTCCGCCAGCGCCGCCTCCGCCCGGTCCAGCCGGCCGGCCCGGATATAGTGGAAGGCCTGGCTGTTCAGCACGAAGCCCACCTGCTGGGTGCGGCCGATGCCGCGCCATACCGCCAACGCCTGGTTCAGCCCCGCCAGATAGCCCAGCTGGTCCCGCATGCGCGACCGGCAGACCGCCCGGTTGGCCAGGCAGAAGCCCTCCAGCACCCGCAGGCTCTCCGCCCGCGCCAGGGCCAGGGCTTGGTCGAACAGCTCCAACGCCAGGGCATGGGTGCCCCGGTCCAGGGCGATCAGGGCCAGGGCATAGAGGGCGGCGGCCTCTGCCGGCGCATCCGCCACCCGCCGGGCCGCCGCCAGGGCCGACTCGGCCAGTTCCCGCGCCGCCGCGGCCTTGCCCTGGTACAGCAGGATGGCGGTGCGGCGGGACACCACCTCCGACCAGGCGGCCACCTCACCCAACGCCTGGTAGGCCTGCTCCGCCGCCGAGAGCCGGGCGACCCGCTCCGCCGTGTCGCCTTCCAGCAGGCCAAGGTCGGCCGCGGCCAGGTCCGTGTCCGCCAGCCCCTTGGTGTCCTGCAGTTGGGTGAAGCCTGCCCGCGCCCGGTCCAGGGCCAGATGGGCGGCGGCGGGATGGCCGGCGTTCATGGCCGCCCAGGCGCGCACCAGCTCCGCCCGGGCCCGCATGGATGCCGCGCCCGTGTCATCCCGCTGCCCCAGCCGGGCCAGCAGGTCCTGGGCTACCCGGTCGGCCCGGGGCGGGTCGCGGTCACGCAGGGACCAGGCAAGGTCGGCCAGCAGTTCCGGAGGTTCGACCCCGGCCCTATCCGGCGGCGCGGACGCTTCCGCCTGCGGTCCCTGGTTGGACGACATCCCAACTCCCGCAAAACACGAGCGGCCGGGATGGTAATACATCCCCCTCCATGGGGGTAGGGGGACGGGTGGGGTATGCCTGTCCCGTCGTGTCCCCCCGGGCGTCCTTGGCCCGGGTGCCTACCGCTGCCCCAATCTCAGCCGTCGCCAAACCATCCGAATGAGGTACAAAATCCTCATCCCGGCGAAAGCCGGGACCCAGGGTTACGGGCCCAACCTCGCCGGGTGTACCCGCCCTGACAAGACCAGCCCAAGCGCTTGTGGCCCCTGGGTCCCGGCTTGCGCCGGGATGACGGCCAGGGGATGGGGGATGTGGGTGAAAACAGGCGCCGTGGCGTCTCCCCTCACACCAGCGCCTGGGCCGGCGGGCCCCAATGGTGGCAGGCCACCTGGTGGCCGGGGGCCTTTTCCTCCAGCTTCGGCACGACTTGCGCGCAGATGTCCGTGGCCCGGGGGCAGCGGGTGCGGAAGACGCAGCCGGACGGCGGGTTCATGGGGCTGGGCAGGTCGCCGCCCAGCACGATGCGCTGCTTGTTCTTCTCCAGGTCCGGGTCCGGGATGGGCACGGCGGAGATGAGCGCCTGGGTGTAGGGGTGCAGCGGCTCGGCATAGATGCTGTCGCGGCTGGCGATCTCCATCACCTTGCCCAGGTACAGCACCATGACCCGGTGGCTGACATGGCGGACGACCGACAGGTCGTGGCTGATGAACAGCAGGGACAGGCCGAATTCCTGCTGCAGATCCATCAGCAGGTTGACGATCTGCGCCTGGATCGACACGTCCAGGGCCGACACCGGCTCGTCGCAGATCACCATCTTCGGGTCCACGATCATGGCCCGGGCGATGCCGATGCGCTGGCACTGGCCGCCGCTGAACTCGTGCGGGTAGCGGTTGATCATCTGCGGCAGCAGGCCGACCTTGGCCATCAGCGCCTTGACCTTCGCCTTGCGCTCGGCGACCGACATCTTGGGGAAGAAGACGGTCAGCGGCTCGGCGATGATGTCGCCCACGGTCATGCGCGGGTTCAGGCTGGCCAGCGGGTCCTGGAAGACGATCTGCATGTGCTGCCGCTGGGCGCGCAGCTGCTCCCCCGCCATGGAGGTCATCTCGTTGCCCAGGAACACCACCTTGCCGTCGGTGGGCTTGATGAGCTGGAGGATGCCGCGCCCCAGGGTGGACTTGCCGCAGCCGGACTCGCCCACGATGCCCAGGGTCTCGCCCGCCTTCAGGCTGAAGCTGACCCCGTCCACCGCCTTCAGGGGCGTGTACTGGCCGAAGACGATCCCGCCGGTGCGGATGGGGAAGTGGACCTTCAGGTCCTGGACGCGGAGGAGCTCTGCGTTCTCGACGGGGGGCATCACGCGGTCCTCACGTCACGGATCACGGGGGGCATCGCCTCCGCCGGGATGGCGGCGCGGGTCGGGTCATCCACCGGGTGTTCCAGGCTTTCCAGGTGGCAGGCCTTGAACTGGCCGGGGCGGGCCTCCTGCAACAGGGGCAGCTCGTCCACGCAGCGCTGGTGCACGAACTCGCAGCGCTCCTGGAAGGGGCAGCCGGCGGGCAGGCGTTGCAGGTTGGGCGGCTGGCCGGGGATGGCGTACAGGGTGGTGCGCCGGTCCTCCGTCAGGCGGGGCATGGAGGACAGGAGGCCCTTGGTGTAGGGGTGCTGCGGCTTGTAGAAGATCTGGCGGACGTCGCCCGTCTCCATGAAGCGGCCGCCATACATCACCTGCACCTTGTCGCACAGGCCGGCGACGGTGCCCAAATCGTGGGTGATCAGCACCACCGCCGCCTTGGTCACCCGCTTCAGGTCGGCCATCAGCTCCAGGATCTGGGCCTGCACGGTCACGTCCAGGGCGGTGGTGGGCTCGTCCGCGATCAGCAGTTCCGGCTCGCACAGCAGGGCCATGGCGATCATCACGCGCTGGCGCATGCCGCCCGACAGCTCGTGCGGGTACTGGTTCAGGCGGCGGGCCGCCTCCGGGATGCGGACCAGGTTCAGCATGTCCAGGGCGCGGGCGCGGGCGTCGGCCCCGCCCATGCCCTTGTGCTCCTCCAGCACCTCGGTCATCTGCCGGCCGATGCGCAGGTGGGGCGTCAGGCCGGTCATGCTGTCCTGGAAGATCATGGCGATCTTGTCGCCGCGGATCTTGTTCAGCTTGTCCACGGGCATGCCCACCAGCTCGGTCCCGCGGTACTTGGCGGAGCCGAGGGTGCGCCCGTTCTTGGCCAGCAGGCCCATCACGGCCATGAAGAGCTGGCTCTTGCCGGAGCCGGACTCGCCGACGATGCCGACGCACTCGCTCTCGTTGACGTCGAAGCTGACGCCGTTGACGGCACTCACCTCCCCGTCGGGGGTGGCGAAACGGACCTGCAGGTCGCGGACTTCAAGAACGGCAGCCATCAGCGCGGGTCCCCTTACCGGTCCTTCGGGTCCAGCGCGTCGCGCAGGCCGTCACCGATGAAGTTGAAGCAGAACAGGGTCACGGCCAGGAACACGGCCGGGAAGATCAGCATATGGGGTGCGTTCTCCATCTGGGCAGCGCCCTCGGAGATCAGCACGCCCCAGCTCGTCATCGGCTCCTGCACGCCCAGGCCCAGGAACGACAGGAAGCTTTCCACCAGGATCACCACCGGCACCATCAGGGTGACGAAGACGATCACCGGGCCGATGACGTTGGGGATGATGTGGCGGCGGATGATGTTGGGGGTGGAGACGCCCGAGGCGCGGGCCGCCTCGATGTATTCCTTGCGCTTCACCGACAGGGTCTGGCCGCGCACGATGCGGGCCATGGTCAGCCACTCCACGCAGCCGATGGCGATGAAGACCAGCACGATGTGCCGCCCGAACACCACCACCAGGATGATGATGAAGAACATCAGCGGCATGGAGTACAGCACGTCCACCACGCGCATCATCAGGCTGTCCACCCGGCCGCCGAAATAGCCGGCGATGGAGCCGTAGGTGACCCCGATGATGAGGGCCACCAGCGTGGTGACGATGCCCACCATCAGCGACACGCGGGCGCCGTAGAGGGTGCGGATGAACAGGTCGCGGCCGTTGGCGTCGGTGCCGAACCAGTGGTTGTTCTCCCACTGCGGACCCACGCCGATATAGTCCCAGTAGACCTCGTC
The DNA here is from genome assembly GCF_012913305.1 of Aerophototrophica crusticola. Taxonomy (NCBI): domain Bacteria; kingdom Pseudomonadati; phylum Pseudomonadota; class Alphaproteobacteria; order Rhodospirillales; family Rhodospirillaceae; genus Aerophototrophica; species Aerophototrophica crusticola. Next base: position 2,853,729 of record NZ_CP051775.1, read on the forward strand.
ATAGGCGTGCGGGCTGATGACGTCGGCGAAGACAGCCATCAGGGTGATGATGCCCAGCACGATCATGCTGGCCACCGCCATCTTGTTGGCGAACAGCCGCCGCTGCGCGTCCTGCCAGAGGGAGCGGCCCTGGACCTCCTCCCCCGCCTTCTCGATCAGGGCGGCCCGCTTGGTGCCGCCGGTGATGTCAGTGGCCATGGTGCCTGTTCCTTCCTGGCCCAAATCAGTCGTAGCGGACGCGGGGGTCGAGCAGGCCGTAGACCAGGTCGACCAGCAGGTTCATCAGCACGATCAGCGTGCCGTAGGTGATCACGGTGCCCATCACCAGCGTGTAGTCGCGGTTGATGGCGCCCTGCACGAAATAGCGCCCGATGCCAGGCAGGCCGAAGATCTGCTCGATCACCACCGAGCCGGTGACCAGGCCGGCGATGGCCGGGCCCAGGTAGGATACCACGGGCAACAGCGCCGCGCGCAACGTGTGGCGGACGATGATCACCCGCTCCGGCAGGCCCTTGGCGTGGGCGGTGCGGACGAAGTTGCTGCGCAGCACCTCCACCATGCCGCCGCGGGTCAGGCGGCTGATGATGGCGATCTGCGGCAGGGCGAGCGCCACCACCGGCAGGATGATGTACTGGATGGACCCATCGCCCCAGCCCGCCACCGGCAGCATGCCCAGGTAGATGCCGAACACCAGGGTCAGCAGCGGCGCCATCACGAAGTTCGGGATGGTGATGCCGATCATGGCGAAGCCCATGATGGAATAGTCGGTGCGGGTGTTCTGGCGCATGGCCGCCAGGATGCCCAGGGTGCAGCCGATGATCACCGCCAGCAGGATGGCCGTCAGGCCCAGCCGCAGCGACACGGGGAAGCCGGTGCCCAGCAGCTCGCTGACCGTGAAGTCCTTATAGGTGAAGGAGGGGCCGAAATTGCCCTGCAGCGCGTTGCCAAGATAGATGACGAACTGCTGCCAGACGGGCTTGTCCAAATTGTAGGCGGCCTTCAGGTTCGCCTCGATCTCGGGCGGCAGCACCCGCTCGCTGTCGAACGGCCCGCCGGGGGCGGCGTGCATCAGGAAAAACGACAGGGCGACGATCACGAGCAGCGTCGGGATCGCCTCCAGCAGTCGCCGGACGGCATAAGACAGCATCGGTTACGGACCCTCCCTGGCACCCCCGCGCCGCATGGGCCAGCCATGCGCGCGGCGCATTTCGCGCGGCCGGGAATGACGTTTCTGTGAAAAATCCCGGCCTGTCAATCGCCCCCCTGACAAAAAGAGATTCTTGCGGAAGCACGGCCCGGCAAGTAACGAATCCACGATGAGGGGGCCGTTTCCGCAAGCTTCTTTTCGGCAATGCGTCTGAACGACTCACCCCCGACCAGCGTAGGGTTGTTTTCACCCCCCGGACTCCCACCCCCTGCGGGAGTACCCCCGCACGCGGCGCGGCCATTTCCGCCGCCCCTAAGTCATCCGCCCCGCCGGGCACCGTCCTCGTACCCCCGGCCGGGCCCCTTCCGCTGAATTCCTGGCCTGCATTACGCCTGTCGCAGGCAAAGACTTCCGGCGCCAAAGTTGCGAATCGTTCGCAACTCTGCGCGACCATTTGGGCACCCCCTTGGCAAAGCGCCACACGGCCCCAACGGCATTTGCCCCCACGCGCGAAAAGCGCTAAATGACGGCCACCAAACGCCATTGCGGCGGCCCCCCTTGCCCCGGACGCTGGAGCCGGGGCCCACATGCGGACGGCGCGCCGTAGCGACCCCGATGGAGGAGTCTTCCCCGTGTCCACGATCACCGGCCATGACAGCCTGAAGGTCCGCCGTTCCCTGACGGTGGGCGGCAAGAGCTACGATTATTTCAGCATCCCCGAGGCGGAGAAGGCCGGCCTGGGCGACGTGTCCCGCCTGCCCTTCTCCATGAAGGTGCTGCTGGAGAACCTGCTGCGCTTCGAGGACGGGCGCTCGGTGACCGTGGACGACGTGAAGGCGGTCGCCCAGTGGCTGGTGGACAAGCGCTCCGACCGGGAGATCGCGTACCGCCCCGCCCGCGTGCTGATGCAGGACTTCACCGGCGTGCCCGCGGTGGCCGACCTGGCCGCCATGCGTGAGGCGATGGTGAACCTCGGCGGCGACCCGAAGAAGATCAACCCGCTGACCCCGTGCGACCTGGTCATCGACCACTCGGTCATGGTGGACGCGTTCGGCACCGCCACCGCGGCGGATGAGAACGTGGAGCTGGAGTTCCAGCGCAACGGGGAGCGCTACGCCTTCCTGCGCTGGGGCCAGAAGGCCTTCAACAATTTCCGCGTGGTGCCCCCCGGCACCGGCATCTGCCACCAGGTGAACCTGGAGTACCTGGCCCAGACCGTCTGGACCGACACGGACCAGAAGGGCGCCACCGTCGCCTACCCGGACACGCTGGTGGGCACCGACAGCCACACCACCATGGTCAACGGCATGGCCGTGCTGGGCTGGGGCGTGGGCGGCATCGAGGCGGAGGCGGCCATGCTGGGCCAGCCCATCTCCATGCTGATCCCGGAGGTCGTGGGCTTCCGCCTGACCGGCAAGCTGAAGGAAGGCGCCACCGCGACCGACCTGGTGCTGACCGTCACGCAGATGCTGCGCAAGAAGAAGGTGGTCGGCAAGTTCGTGGAGTTCTACGGCCCGGGCCTGGACAACCTGACCCTGGCCGACCGCGCCACCATCGCCAACATGGCCCCCGAGTACGGCGCCACCTGCGGCATCTTCCGATCGACGAGGAGACGCTGCGCTTCCTGGCCTTCACCGGCCGCGACGCCGACCGTGTGGCCCTGGTGGAGGCCTATGCCAAGGCCCAGGGCATGTGGCGTGACGCCAACAGCCCCGACCCGGTCTTCACCGACACGCTGGAGCTGGACCTGTCCACGGTGGAGTCCTCCCTGGCCGGCCCGAAGCGGCCGCAGGACCGGGTGCAGCTGTCCAACGTGGCGAAGGAGTTCGGCGACTTCCTGGCCACCGACATCGCCGGCCGGCCCACCAGCCAGCCCACCGCGGTGAAGGGCACGGACTACGCCGTCGACCACGGCCATGTGGTGATCGCCGCCATCACCTCCTGCACCAACACCTCCAACCCCTCCGTGCTGGTGGCCGCCGGCCTGCTTGCCCGCAAGGCCGCGGCCAAGGGCCTGACCCGCAAGCCGTGGGTGAAGACCTCCCTGGCGCCCGGTTCCCAGGTGGTGACGGACTACCTGGAGGCCGCCGGCCTGCAGAAGGACCTGGACGCCATCGGCTTCAACCTGGTCGGCTATGGCTGCACCACCTGCATCGGCAACTCCGGCCCCCTGCCGGACCCGATCAGCGCCGCGGTGGATGAGGGCAAGCTGACCGTGGCGGCGGTGCTGTCCGGCAACCGCAACTTCGAGGGCCGCGTCAACCCGCAGGTCCGCGCCAACTACCTGGCCTCCCCGCCGCTGGTGGTGGCCTATGCCCTGGCCGGCACCATGCACCTGGACCTGACGCGGGAGCCGATCGGCACCGGCAGCGACGGCCAGCCGGTGTACCTGAAGGACATCTGGCCGACCTCCGCGGAGATCGAGCAGACCATCGCCGAGTTCCTGACGCCGGAGATGTTCCGCAGCCGCTACAGCAACGTGTTCCAGGGCCCGGAGCAGTGGCGGAAGATCGCGACGGCGGAGGGCCAGACCTACAAGTGGGCCGAGGGTTCCACCTACGTGAAGCTGCCCCCGCTGTTCGAGGGCATCTCCATGACCCCCGGCGCCGTGACCGACGTGAAGGGCGCCCGTCCCCTGGCCATCCTGGGCGACAGCATCACCACCGACCACATCAGCCCCGCCGGCAACATCAAGAAGGCGAGCCCCGCCGGTGAGTACCTGCTGGGCTATCAGGTGCGCCCCGAAGACTTCAACAGCTACGGCGCCCGCCGCGGCAACCACGAAGTCATGATGCGCGGCACCTTCGCCAACATCCGCATCAAGAACGAGATGGTGCCCGGCGTCGAAGGCGGCGTGACCAAGTACGTGCCCACGGGCGAGGTCATGCCGATCTACACCGCCGCCATGAAGTATGCCGAAACCGGCACCCCGCTGGTGGTCTTCGCCGGCCAGGAGTACGGCACCGGCTCGTCCCGCGACTGGGCGGCCAAGGGCACCCGCCTGCTGGGCGTCCGCGCCGTGGTGGCGGAGAGCTTCGAGCGCATCCACCGCTCCAACCTGGTGGGCATGGGCGTCCTGCCGCTCCAGTACCCGGCCGGCGTGAACCGCCAGACCCTGGGCCTGGACGGCACCGAGGTGATCGACATCGAGGGGGTGGAGGCCGGCCTGAAGCCCCGCATGCCCCTGAAGATGACCATCACCCGCGCGTCCGGCGCGACCGAGACGGTGGACCTGCTCTGCCGCATCGACACCCTGGACGAGGTCGACTACTTCAAGAACGGTGGCATCCTGCACTACGTGCTGCGCAACCTGGCCTCTGAGAAGCTGGCCGCGGAGTAAGGCACGGGACCTTCGGGTCCGGAGAGTACCGAAGGCCGGCGGGGCGACCCGCCGGCCTTTTGCTTTTGTAAGATATGGCGTCGGGACACCACTTCCCTTCCACCCGCGGATGCGTTATAGGCTGCCCCTGGTCGGCAGTTCACCCAGGCGTCGCCGCCCCTCTTGTCCGGAGGGGAGCTAAACCTGCCAGCAGTGCTTTCAGTACCAGTCCCGACACACTTGTCCCGTGCCGTGTCGGAAGCCGGCGACCACCGATGATCCGTCTGGATAGGCACCGAGAGGGATGAGCCATGTCCAGGACTGTTTTCCCTTACCAAGTGGCCGACATCGCCGCCATCGCCCGCTCCCTGAAGGCCCAATGGGCGGAGGAGCCGCGGCCCCCCGGCCATGTGGAGCTGCTGAACATGCTGGCCCGCGCGGCCGGCTACCGCAACTTCCAGCACTTCCGGTCCCAGGCCGTCGCCGTCGACGCGCTGGAGGCCCTGCCGGTGGCGGCGCCGGAGGTGGATTATGCCAAGGTGCAGCGGCGCTTGCGGTACTTCGGGCCGGATGGCCAGTTCCTGCGCTGGCCATCCAAGTTCAGCGACCAGGAACCCTGCCTGTGGGTGCTCTGGTCCCGGGTTCCGGCGCGGGAGACCTTCACCGAGCGGCAGGTGAACCAGGTGCTGAACGGCTTCCACGGCTTCGGCGACCCGGCCCTGCTGCGCCGGGCGCTGGTGGAGCACAAGCTGATGGCCCGCAAGCCTGACTGCACCGCCTATTGGCGGGTTGAGCAGGAACCGCCCCCTGAGATGCGGGCCCTGATCCGGGCGGTCTCGGCCCGGCTTCCCTGACCAAAAAAGTGGGCCGCCGTCCTGCGACGGCGGCCCCAAGGGAACGACAAGGGTTGAACAGGGCCCGGCTTGCCGAGGGCTTGCCCCCGGCACGCCGGCGCCTGAGGGGGCCCTTGGTCGCGGACGACCAAGGGCCAAGGGATCAGAACGTGGCCCGGACGCCGGCGTAGAAGAACCGGCCGATCGGGTCGTACACGTCGGCGGCGGTTTCCGTGCCGGTGATGTTGGCCGGGAACGGGGTGCCGATGACGGGCGGGTTGCGGTCCAGCAGGTTGTTGACGCCGAAGTACAGCTGGTACTTGTCCGCCACGGTGTAGCGGGCCTGCACGTCGTGATAGGCCAGCTGCGGCAGGCGGTTGTCCTCGAACTCCGACGTGTTGTCGATGTTCGCGCCGCTGAAGTAGCGGACCGTCCAGTTGAAGGCGAACGGGCCCTGCTCGTAGGTGGTGCGCAGGTTGAAGCGATAGCGGGAGTACCCGACCTCACCGGCGAAGTCGATCGCCTCGGCGCCCTTGAAGGCGGTGGAGGCGTTCTTGTCCAGGTAGGTGCCGATGAAGTTGAAGTTCACCCGGCTGTCGCCCAGCGCCTCGGTGTAGTCGGCCAGGTCGACGGTGTAGTCGAGCTGCACGTCCACGCCGCGGGCCTTCTGCGTCGCCACGTTCTGCTGGGTCAGGTCCAGCCCGGTGATCAGGCCGGTGACCGGGTCACGCTGCACCTGGCTGCAGAAGACGTTGCCGGGGTACGGGGTCTGGTCCACGCACTGGTTGACGGCCGTCTGGCGGGCGATGCCCTGGATGGCGTCCTTGATCTTGATGTCCCAGTAGTCGACCGTGACCGACAGGCCCGGGGCGAAGGTGGGGGTGAACACCGCACCCACGGTCCAGGTGTCCGCCTTCTCCGCGTCCAGGTCCGGGTTGCCGCTGTTGAAGCCCGGGATGGACAGCAGGTCCTTGTCCGCCGGCTGGAAGCCGCCGCGGGCGATGGCCTCGCGGATGCCCGGCGTCGCGGCGCAGTTGGCCGCACGGGTCGCGTTCTCGTCGCGGGCCCCGTCGGCGCAGGGGTCGTTGACGCTGGAGAAGGTCTGCTGCGGGGCGTCGAACAGCTCGGAGATGTTCGGCGCGCGCACGGCGCGGGCATAGGTGGCCCGGATGCGGACATCCTCCACCGGGGCATACTCGGCGCCGCCCTTGTAGCTCCACAGCTTGCCGACGGTGCTGTAGTCGGAATAGCGGACCGCGCCGTCGATGCCCAGGTAGTCCACGAAGGGCATGTCCGCGAGCAGCGGCACGTTCACCTCGGCGAAGCCTTCCCAGACGTCGTAGCTGCCGGTGGTGTTGGCCGCCTGGTTGCCCGAGGACAGGCCCGACAGGGTCAGCGGGTCGAACTCGGTGGAGCTGGTCTCCTTCCGCCACTCGCCGCCGAAGGCCACGCCCAGGGCGCCGGCCGGCAGGTCGATCACGTCGCCGGTTATGGTCAGGCTGCCCACCTGCTGCTTCACGTCGGCATCGTAGGTGGAGCTGGCGCGGACATAGTCCAGCCCCGCCCCGGTGGCGGCGCCGGCGCCGAACAGGTTGATCGGCACGCAGCCCAGGGCGCGGGCGCCGGGGTCACGGCAGACCACGGTGCCGTTCGGGCCCGGGATGGCGTCCAGGGCCTGGGCCATGCGCTGGCTGTTGAACACGCCCGTGCTGGTCTGCGCCTCCGTCACCTTGCCGTAGGCGTAGTAGACATTGTACTTCCAGCTCGTGTCCGGGATCAGGTCGCCCTCGAAGCCCGTGGCGAAGCGGAAGGTCTGGCGGGTCACGTCGGACTCGCGCAGGCCCAGCTCGTTGAAGCGGCGCTCGAACTGCAACTGGTCGACGCCGGCCGGCCGGCCGGCCAGCAAGGCCGCCGGGATGAACGGGTTGGTGACCGGGATGGACAGGAACGGCGCGTCCGGCCCGATGCCCACCTGCTGGTTGTCGCCGAAGGCGATGGCCTCGGACTGGCTGTTCGCCTCGGTCCGGGCATAGGTGCCCTCGAAGAACCAGCGGACATTGTCCGTCAGGTCATAGCGGGCCAGGGAGGACAGCAGGTAACGCTCGGTTGGGACCTGGATCAGGCGGTCCTGGTTGCGGTTGTAGCCGTTGGCGTTGCGCACGAACGGGGTGCCGTCCGGGTTCAGCAGGTCGGTGGTGTCGCCGCTGTCATCCGGCAGGTTGTAGTAGTACAGGCCGCCGGGCCCGAAGAAGCTGTAGGCCGGGCGGGAGATGCGGCCATTGACGGCGTTGCGGCTGAGGTCGACGGACGAGAACTCGCGGTCGCGCGAGTAGATGGCCTTGGTCTTGTCGTACACCACGTTCAGGGCGACGTTGCCCTTGCCGTCGGCCATGTTGGCGCCGATGGTGGCATAGGCGTGGGTGTTCTCGCCGTCGCCCTCATCGGTGATGCCGTACTGCGCGCCGGCAGCCGCACCCTCGAAATCATCCTTCAGGATGAAGTTCACCACGCCGGCCACCGCCTCTGAGCCGTACACGGCCGACGCGCCGCCGGTCACCACCTCGACCCGCTCCAGCAGCTCGGTCGGGATGGAGTTGATGTCCACCGCGTTGCTGCCGCCGGTGCCGCCCACGTGGCGGCGGCCGTTCACCAGCACCAGGGTCCGCTCGGTGCCCAGGTTGCGCAGGTTGATCAGGTTCAGGCCGGCGGCGGTGGTGGTGAAGTTGGAGTTGGTGTTGGACACCGCCGGCACGCCCACCGACGGGATCTGGTTCAGGAATTCGGCAGCGTTGGTGGTGCCGCGGGCCTGCAGGGCCTCCTCGCTCACCACGGTCACGGGGGTCGGCGCGGTCAGGTTGGTGCGCGCGATGCGCGACCCGGTGACCACGATCTCCTCCAGGGCCGTATCCTGGGTCTGGGCAGCGGCAGGCAGGGCAAGGCTGACAAGGGCGGCGCCGGCCAGCAGCCAGGCGCGCGAGCCCGCGATGGTACGCGGAGTGTGCATAATGTTCCCAATCCCTTCGGTCGGAAGACCTCTGATCCGGTGGGGGGCCGGGGCGACCGGGGCCGCAAGACAAGCGCCGTCCCCACGGGGCGGGAAATCAGGCCGAAATCATCGCTTCTGCAACAAAAAATGCACAGTCGAGCAATCTCTCTTTTGGCACTGTTGCTTAAAAGTCATTCTTTTGAAGTCAATATCAAGTATAGGCGGATTTATACTAACCTAGCCTCTTTGCTTGGATATACATACATAAGCCGCCTCACTTGCGCCACGGCCCATTTCGGCCTAAATCAGGCGGTCTATCGGGCGAAGCTATTGCCTTGGTAATTACAGAATGTCGCAGGGCCGGGCCAAAAACGAAAAGCCCCGGCACGGGGGCCGGGGCTTCCAGGGCATCAAAGGGACGTTCGGGCCGGGTCTATTTCAGCCGTTCCGCCCGCAGCAGGGTGGGCACCTTCTCGGGCACGATCACGAAGCCGCTCACGGTGCCGCGCCGGACCTCCACCGTTTCCCCGGCGGACAGGCGGATGCGGCCCGTCTCCTTGATCATCCAGACCTGGCCGTTGTCCAGGCTGGCAACGTAGCGCCCGGGGGCCTGCTCCCGCAGGGAGACCACCTTGGCGGTGATCGCCTCCACGGAGCCGCCGGGCTGCTGCTTGCGCAGCTCGGCCGCGGGCAGGCCGAACTGCTGCTCCGGCGACAAGGTCGGGCCCGTGGGCTGGATAGGTGCCGCGGCCGGGGAAGCGGGTGCCGTGCGCAGGGCCGGGACCGCCCGGTCATAGCAGGCCAGCCGGGCGGCGGGATCGGCCAGGTCCAGGCAGCGCAGCACCTCCTCCGTCCCGGCCCGGGCGGCCGGGCTTGCCAGCAGGAAGGCCAGGGCGAGGGCGGGCAGGGCAGCGCGGGCCATGGCCGGCCTCAGCCCACCAGCTCGATGGCGTAGTTCTCGATGACGGTGTTGGCCAGCAGCTTGCGGCACATCTCCTCCACCGCGGCCTTGGCCTTGGCGGGGTCGGTCTCCGCGACCTCCAGCTCGATCAGCTTGCCCTGCCGGACCTCGCCCACCCCCTGGAAACCCAGGGTGTGCAGGGCATGGCCGATGGCCTTGCCCTGGGGGTCGAGCACGCCGTTCTTCAGGGTGACGGTCACCTTGGCCTTCATCATCCTATCCCTATGGGCTGAGGGTCACTGCACCAGCTTGGGCGGGGTATGGTCGCCGGGGCCGGCCTCCGGCAGGATGCCCAGCCGGCGGGCCACTTCCTGGTAGGCCTCGGCCACGTTGCCCAGGTCCTGGCGGAAGCGGTCCTTGTCCAGCTTCTCGTTGGTCTTGCTGTCCCAGAGGCGGCAATTGTCCGGGCTGATCTCGTCGGCCAGGACGATGCGCATCTCCTCGTTCTCCCACAGCCGGCCGAACTCCACCTTGAAGTCCACCAGCTTGAGCCCGATGCCGAGGAAGAGGCCCGACAGGTAGTCGTTGATCCGCAGGGCCAGGGACAGCATGTCGTCCAGGTCCTGGGGGGCGGCCCAGCCGAAGGCGGTGATGTGCTCCTCCGACACCATGGGGTCGCCCAGCTCGTCGTTCTTGTAATAGTACTCGACGATGGAGCGGGGCAGCGGCGTGCCCTCGGGGATGCCGAAGCGCTTGGTGAGGGAGCCGGCGGCGACGTTGCGGACCACCACCTCGATGGGGATGATCTCCACCTCGCGGACCAGCTGCTCCCGCATGTTCAGGCGGCGCACGAAGTGGGTGGGGATGCCGATCTCCCCAGCTTCTGCATCAGGTACTCGCTGATCCGGTTGTTCAGCACGCCCTTGCCGGTGATCGTGCCCTTCTTCTGGGCATTGAACGCCGTGGCGTCGTCCTTGAAATACTGGACCAGGGTGCCGGGCTCGGGACCCTCATACAGGATCTTGGCCTTGCCTTCGTAGATCCGCCGGCGTCGGGTCATGGGGATGTCCAGGAAAAGTGGTCGGCAAAAGGGACAAGGACCCGCGCAGCCTAGCCACGCGGGTCCGGTCGTCCCCGTATAGCAAGCAACAGCCGGGAGCACAATGGAGCGCGCCCTGCGGCAACGGAACCCCAGGCAGGACAGAAAAGGGTTTTCAGAGGCAGCCGGCCGGTCCGGCGCTGATTTCCCCACCACTTGCCCGATACGCCTATCCATAGCCGTCATCCCGGCGAAAGCCGGGACCCAGGAGTCCCAAGCGCTTACGGTATGGTTCAGGCGGGAGCAGGCGGAGGTGTCGGGCAGGTGATCCTGGGTCCCGGCTTCCGCCGGGATGACGACTTGGGGTTTTCAGGAGAAACGGGGAACCGTGGTCGTGATCGCGATACGAGCCCCACCCTTCATCCCTTCATCCGGGCGATGGTCCGCGTCGTGCTCTGCCCATCCACCAGCTCGGCCAGCACCACCTGGCCGCCATAGGATTGGACGAAGGGGGCGCCCACCACCGTGTCCACGGTGTAGTCGGCGCCCTTCACCAGCACGTCGGGCCTCAGGGCCTGGATCAGCTCCAGGGGCGTGTCCTCCCCGAAGACCACCACCAAATCCACGCTGGCCAGCGACGCCAGCACCGTGGCCCGGGCCAGTTCCGACTGCACGGGCCGGCTCTCCCCCTTCAGCCGCTTGACGGAGGCGTCGCTGTTCAGCCCCACCACAAGCTTGTCGCAGGCCGCCCGCGCCTGGGTCAGCAGGGAGACGTGCCCGGGGTGCAGCAGGTCGAAGCAGCCGTTGGTGAAGCCCACCCGGCAGCCCAGCCGCCGCCAGCGCTCCACCCGCTCCACCGCGCCCTCCAGGCTCGCCACCTTGGCGTCGTCGGCGGCCCAGCCGCTGCGGCGCAGGGCCCCGCGCAGTTCCTCCGGCCGGACGACGGCGGTGCCCACCTTGCCCACCACGATGCCGGCCGCGGCGTTGGCCAGCCGCGCGGCGGCCGGCAGGTCGGCGCCCACGGCCAGGGCCGCGGCCAGGGTGGCCATGACCGTGTCGCCAGCGCCGGACACGTCGAACACCTCCCGCGCCTCCGCCCGCAGGTGGGTGGCGCCGTCGGCGGTGACCACGGACATGCCTTCCTCGCTGCGGGTGGCCACCACGGCGCCGATGCCGGCCCGGTCCATGACCAGCCGGCAGGCGGCGGCCACGGCGGAGTCGCCGGTGACGGACAGGCCGGTGGCCTGGGCCAGTTCCTTGCGGTTGGGGGTGACGGCGGTGGCCCCGCGGTAGCGGCCATAGTCGCTGCCCTTGGGGTCCACCAGGACCGGCTTGCCATGCCGCCGGGCGAGCGCGATGAGCATGGAGGTCAGCTCATCCGTCAGCACGCCCTTGCCATAGTCGGACAGCACCAGCACCGCCGCGTCCCGCAGCAGCGCGTCCGCCTTCTGGATGAGCTTGCCCGCGCTGCCGTCGGCGATGGAGGCCACGGTTTCCTGGTCGGCGCGGAGCAGCTGTTGCGACCCGGCGATGAAGCGGACCTTGGTGGTGGTCTGGCGCCCGGCCTCGACCACCAGCCCGTCGGCCTGGCCCAGGGTGGCCGTGAGCAGGCGGGACAGCTCGGCCCCCGCCGCATCCTCCCCCACCACGGACAGCAGGGTGGCCCGGGCGCCCAGGGCGGCCAAGTTGTTCGCCACGTTGCCGGCACCGCCCAGCATGGCGGCTTCCCGCTCCACCCGCAGCACGGGGATCGGGGCCTCGGGGCTGATGCGCTCCACCTTGCCATAGGTGAAGCGGTCCAGCATGACGTCGCCCACCACCAGCACGCGGGCCTTGGGCAGGGCATCCACCAGGGAAGAAAGGTCGCTCATGCCCGCCCTTCTACCCCATCCCCGCGCGCCCGCGCCAGTTCCGCCGGAACGGGGCGGGGCGGCGGCCTGTTGCTCCTGCCCTACGATGACGGAGGATGAGATGGGTAGCGAGGGCGACCGCGACCGGGCCACCGCCGAGCGCGACGGCGCCGGCAGCGGCGACATCACCGACGGTCCCGCCCGCAAGGCGGATGATGACGCGCGGAAGCAGACCACCGGCCAGGGCCAGGACGGCCAACCCCTGCGCGGCCGCGGCGAGGGCGGGCAGATCCAGTCCGGCGGCGGGCAGGAGGGGGCGCAATCCTCCCCCAGGGCCAGCGGCAATCCCCCGGCGGGGTGCCGGACCCGGAAGACGGCCTGCGCGACCCGCCGCCCGGCCCGGGCGACCCGGATGAGGCGATCTCCAGCGGCGGCACCGGGCTCCCGCCTCGATAAGCGCCGACCGGGGCACGACTCCCGCGTCCCGTCCGGTGGATATCCAGCCGGGGCGGCCCGCCCTACCCTGCCCCAAACGATCGGGGGGGACGGGCATGGCGGAAGGCATCACCTATCGGCCGGCGGGGCCGCGGGACGCGGGCGCGGTGCTGGACCTGCTGGCCGGCCTGTTCCCCACGGCGTCCCGGGCCTTCCTGCACCGGATGCTGCATGGCAGCTTTGACCCGGACCCGCCCGACCTGGGCTGGATGATGGAGGCCGGGGGACGGCCGGTGGGCTTCTTCGGCCTGGTCTACAAGACGCGGCGCTGGGAAGGCCGGGCGGAGCGGTTCGCCAACATCTGGGGCTATTGCTGCCTGCCCGACTTCCGCAAGGACGGCGCCCACAAGCGCCTGGTGCGGGAGGCGGTGGCCGACCCCGGCCTGAACTATACCGGCCTGACCTGCACCCAACGGGCCTTCGACATCTATCGCGGCCTGGGGTTCGGCTGGATCGATGAACAGCGGGTCTACAGCTTCCCCGGCACCCACCCGCACACCCTGCTGCCCTGGCCCGCCGCATCGGGGTGGAGCGGTTCGAGGCGCTGGCCGATCCCGGCACGGCGGCCCTGTTCCGGGAGCACCGGGGCCACGTGCTGCGGGAGTTCCTGTTCGAACTGGGCGGCCGGTCCTTGGGCCTGGTCTGCCGCCGCGACTACCACCAGAAGCGCTATCCCGTGCTGACGGTCCTGCATGTCAGCGACAAGGCCCTGTTCCGCCGCCATTTCGAGGCGGTGAAGCTGGCCTGCCTGCGGGAAGGGCGGGCCGCGGCCCTGTCGCTGGTGCCCCATCAGGCGGGCTTCCGCCCGGCCCTGTCGGTGCCGGTGCCGGGTTTGCAGGTCTACAAGTCGGCCCACCTGCCGCGGGAGGCTTTCGACGCGCTGTATTCGGAGTTGCTGTATCTGGCGTGAGAGTGATTCTATCCAAATCGGACAAATGTTTCTGTTTCCCCTGCTTTCGCAGGGGAGGCGGTCAGCATTATTTGGAGCGGATTGCTACTGTCCAAAGCACTTGGCCGGTTGGCGTGACCCTCAAGCCGCCAACGCTGCCTCCCCTGCCTCCAGCACCCCCACCGGCAATGTCGCCAGGAAGTTCGCCAAGCGCTCGGGCCGCAAGGTGCCGTCCGGGTCGGCCAGCAGGCCGGCATGGATCTCCACCCGGCCCAGCAGGTCGCTGGCCGGGCGGCCCCCGGGGCAGGCATTGGCCAGCCGGTCGCTGGTGAAGCACAGGGCATGGCCGCTGGCCCGCGCCGCCTGGACCAAGGCGGCATCCCAGCGGCCATGGGGGAAGGACAGGCTGTCCACCGGCGCGCCGGTCATGGCGGTGAGGGATTGGCGGGCCGACGCGATCTCCCCCGCCCCGTCGGGGACGGCGGTCAGGGGCTCGTGGCTGCAGCCGTGCCCGCCCACGGCCCAGCCCACGGCGGCCAGCCTTGCCAGCTCCGCCGGGGTCAGGAAGGCGGGGATGGCGGGACGGCCCCCGCCGCCCAAGGCGCGGAACAGGGCGGAGCGGGCCTCCGGCTCCAGCCGGGCCAGCGCGGCCTGAACGGAGATGTCCGCCAGTTCCGCCGGCAGGTGGTCGGCCAGGTCGGCGCGGCGGATGCGGCCGGTTGCCAGCGCCTCATGCCATTCCTCCTGCCAGAAGGGCCGGGCGGACCCGATCCAGTCGGCCGCCGCGAACAGCACCGCGGGCCAGCCGCGCCGGGCCAGCTCCGGTGCCGCGTAGTGCAGGTTGTCCGACCAGCCATCGTCGAAGCTGACCAGCATGGCAGCCGGGGGCAGAGGGCGCCCACCGGCCCGCGCCTCCACCACGTCGCGCAGGGAGACGGGGGTGAACAGCCCGCCCGCCACGTCAAGGGCCAGGGCGAATTCCTGGGGGTCCAGGGTGTATTGCCGGGTGGCGCCGGGCCAGCGCGGGTCCGCCCGGTCCAGCACCCGGTGGAACATCAACACGGTCAGGCTGTCCCCCAGCCGCCGCCGCGCCACCGCCCCGGTCAGCCCGGCCCGCCAGGCCAGCCGCTTCACCGCATCCCGCGCCGCGCCCATGCCACCGCCTCCCCCGCCATGCCCCTGCCATCAGGACAGGGCGGCAGGGTCGATCCCGCAAGAAAGCGTTAGGAGATTGCCCGGAAGGGTTATGTCGCCGGCTTGCCGTCCACATGCCGGGCCAGTTCCTCCAGCCCGCGGTCGCGGATGCCCAGTTCCCCCAGGTGATCCAGCAGGCTGTGCAGGTAATCCACCCCCCGGCCGGAGATGCCCACACCCTGGCGGATCAGGGCGGCCGTGCCCTCCGTCCCCAGCCGGCCGCAATATTGCCGGTGGCCGCGGTCGGCGATGAAGGCCAGGGCCTGCACCGTGCCCAGGCCGGAAGGCAGCACGGCGGTGACGAAGCGGGGGATGTAGACCCGGTTCATCATCTCCCGCTCCCACAGGTAGGCCAGGGTGGCCTCCGCCTTGTCGCCGGCCACCTGGTAGGCGATGCCGCGGCAGGCCCCGCCCCGGTCCAGGCCCAGGACCGCGCCCGGCACCTCAGGCGTGCCGCGGTGGCGGTGGCTGTAGATGCAGAAGGACCGGTGCCAGCCCCGCACGACAGCCGGATGGCGGGAGACATAGGGAAAACCCGGGTTCCACATCAGGGAGCCGAAGGCGAACACCCATAGCGGCTGCCCCGGCGGGTGGCCGATCTCCGCATGGGGCGGCAGGGAATCCTGGGCAATCGGGCTGTCGGCCATGAAGTCGCCTCACGGTTGGACCATAGACCTAACATCTGCCGCCGCGTCCCCGGAAGGGTTCAGCGCCCTTGCCACCCGTGGCAAGGCCGTGGCCCAATGGCGCGCCCGCCCCTGCCGGATCGACCATGCGCCTCCGCCCCCTCAGCGTCATCGCCGCCTTCATCCTGTTGCTGGTCCTCGCCTATACGGCTTGGTGGGTTTCCGCCTCCTGGCAGCTCCGCCGCGGGATCGAGTCCTGGGCGGAGCAGCAGCGCGCCCTCGGCAACACCGTGAGCTACACCGACCTGACGGTGGGCGGCTGGCCCCTGTCGCTGGATGCCAGCGCCAAGGCGGTGGGCCTGAGCCGCCCGGACGGGGCCAGCGTGGCCGTGCCCCTGTTGCAGGCCAGCGCCGAGCCCTGGAACCCGCTGGTCATCCACCCCGCCTTCCCGCAGGGCCTGTCCCTGACCGCCCCGGCGGCGGACGGGCCAACGACCCTGACGGCAGGGGGCGGCGACGGCCGCGTGACCTTGGGCCTGGACGGGCAGGCGCGGGAAGTGTCGCTGAACCTGGCCAAGGCGGTCCTGGCCACGCCCGGGATCGTCGGGCCCCTGCCCATGGACAGCCTGGCGGGCAGCTGGGTGGCGCCGGACGCGCCGCCGGCCAATTACCAGGAGGTGGCCCTGACCCTGTCCCTGGCCGCCACCGGCATCACCCTGCCCAACCCGGTGCCGCAGCCCCTGCCCCAGCGCGTGGACCGGCTGGCCCTGACCGCCGCCTGGAAGGGCCCCCTGCCGCCGGACACCAAGGCCGACTCGCTGCGCGCCTGGAGCGACGCGGGCGGGACGGTGGAGGTGCAGTCCCTGCGGCTGGACTGGGCCGGGATCGATCTGCGGGGCGACGCCACCCTGGCCCTGGACGCCGACCTTCAGCCGGTGGCCGCCGGCCGCGCCTTCCTGTCCGGCACGGACGTGCTGGTGGAGGCGCTGGTGGCCGGCGGCCAGATGAAGCCCAACCAGGCCGCCGCCGTGAAGGCGGGCCTGGGCCTGCTGACCCAGCCACAGGCGGATGGTCGCCGCGCCGTGCAGGTGCCGGTGACCCTTCAGGAACGCAAGCTGTCCGTCGGCCCGGTGAAGGTGCTGGACGTGCCGCCCGTGGCCTGGGATTGAGCCTTGACGCCGGAATGGACCTACCGCCCGTCCCGGCAACCCTTACATTCCACAAGACCTGACACTTCGGGGAGGAAGACCGTGCGAATCCTGAACACCGGGATGATGGCAGCAAGCGTGGCCCTGCTGGCCGCCATGCCGCTGGCGGGCGCCTTTGCCCAGACCGCCGCGAAGCCGGCTGGCGCCAGCGACGCGCTGATCCCCCGCAAGGACATCTTCGGCAATCCCAGCCGGACGCTGGCCCAGCTCAGCCCCGACGGCAAGCTGATCGCCTTCCTGGCGCCGCGGGACGGGGTGCTGAACGTCTGGGTCGCCCCCGCCGGCAACATGGATGAGGCGAAGCCCATCACGGAGGAGAAGAGCCGCCCCATCCGCCAGTACTTCTGGTCCCCGGACAGCGGCCGCATCCTGTACATCCAGGACAAGGGCGGGAACGAGGATTTCCTGCTGTACGGGGTGGACATCGCCAAGGGCGGCACCACCCCCTACACCCCGTTCGAGAAGACCCGCGTCCAGGTGGTGGCCACCAGCCCCAAGGTGAAGGACGCCATCCTGGTGGGCCTGAACAACCGGGACCCGCGCTGGCACGACGTGCACCGGCTGGACCTGAAGACCGGCAAGCTGGAGCTGGTCCGCCAGAATGACGGCTACGCCGGCTTCGTCGCCGACATGGACCTGAAGCTGCGCCTGGCCGTGAAGCCCCAGCCCGACGGCGGCATGGTGCTGGAGACCATCGGCGAGGACGGCAAGACCGCCAAGCTGCTGGACATCCCGGCGGACGACGCCCTGGCCACCAACGTGGTGGGCATCCCGTCCGGGGGCGACGTGGCCTACATGGTGGACACGCGGGACCGGGACACTGCGGCCCTGCTGGCCCTGGACCTGAAGACCGGCAAGACCAGCCTGCTGGGCGAAAGCGCCAAGGCCGACGTGGGCGGCATCCTGCAGAACCCCACGACCGGCGTGGCGGAGGCCTACAACGTCGATTACCTGAAGGATGAATGGGTCCCGCTGGGCGACGCGCTGAAGGCCGACATCGCGTTCCTGAACAAGGAGGCCCGCGGCCAGTGGTCCGTGACCAGCCGCACCGACGACGACAAGACCTGGACCCTGCTGGTGGACCGGGTGAGCGAGCCGGCCGCCTTCTACCTGTATGACCGGCCGGGCAAGAAACTGACCAAGCTGTTCACCATCCGCCCGGCCCTGGAAGGCAAGACCCTGGCGCCCATGCAGGCGCTGGAGCTCAAGGCCCGGGACGGGAAGACCCTGGTCAGCTACCTGACCCTGCCGCCCGGCAGCGACAAGGACGGCGACGGCAAGCCGGAGAAGCCGGTGCCGCTGGTCCTGAACGTCCATGGCGGCCCCTGGGCGCGGGACGGCTATGGCTACAACCCGGAGCACCAGTGGCTGGCCAACCGCGGCTATGCCGTGATGTCGGTGAACTTCCGCGGTTCCACCGGCTTCGGCAAGGGCTTCACCAACGCCGGCGACAAGCAGTGGGGCCGGGCCATGCACGATGACCTGCTGGACGCGGTGGACTGGGCCGTGAAGCAGGGTGTCGCGCCCAAAGATAAGGTGGCCATCTATGGCGGCTCCTACGGCGGTTACGCCACGCTCTGGGGCATGACCAACACGCCTGATACCTTCGCCTGCGGCGTGGGCATCGTCGGCCCGTCCAACCTGCAGACCCTGCTGGCCAGCGTGCCGGAATACTGGGCCAGCTTCTTCGAGCAGTTGGTCCGCCGGGTGGGCGACCCGCGGACGGAGGAAGGCAGGAAGCTGCTGGCGGAGCGGTCGCCCCTGACCCATGTCCAGAACATCAAGAAGCCCCTGCTGATCGCCCAGGGCGCCAACGACCCGCGGGTGAAGCAGGCGGAGTCCGACCAGATCGTCACGGCCATGAAGGCCAAGGGCATCCCGTCACCTATGTGCTGTACCCGGACGAGGGGCACGGCTTCGCCCGGCCGGCCAACCGGATCAGCTTCTATGCCGTGGCGGAGGGGTTCCTGAGCCACTGCCTGGGCGGCGCCTACCAGCCGGTGGGGGAGGATTTCGCTGGCGCCACCCTCGAG
The DNA here is from genome assembly GCF_012913305.1 of Aerophototrophica crusticola. Taxonomy (NCBI): domain Bacteria; kingdom Pseudomonadati; phylum Pseudomonadota; class Alphaproteobacteria; order Rhodospirillales; family Rhodospirillaceae; genus Aerophototrophica; species Aerophototrophica crusticola. Next base: position 2,872,249 of record NZ_CP051775.1, read on the forward strand.
GTGCAGGAAGGGGCGTCCTACGTGCCGGGCCTAAATCAGGCACTCAGCGCGAAGAAGTAGGATCGGGCAACCAAGGGGACCGGGGGCTGTTGTGGGACACATCCGCGACAACCCCCGGTGCATCCCATGTCCGCCAAGGCCGTCGTCCCCCTCGCCGCCTTCCTGTTGCTGGCCCCTGCCGCCCTCGCCAACCAACCCGCCCCGCCGCCGGACGAGCCGGTGGCCGTGGACAAGGGCGAGGCGTCCTTCTATGGCGACCGCTTCCACGGCAAGAAGACCGCGTCGGGCGAGGTGTTCGACAAGAACGCCCCCACCGCCGCCTCCAAGGACCTGCCGCTGGGCACCAAGGCGGAGGTGACGAACCTGGAGAATGGCAAATCCACCGAGGTGACCATCAACGACCGCGGCCCCTATGTGGACGGCCGCATCATCGACCTGTCCGAGGGCTCTGCCAAGAAGGTGGGCATCACCGAGGAGAACGGCGTCGCCCCCGTGGTCGTGGAAGCCCGCCCCTCCGACCAACCCACCGAGGAGCTGAAGCGCAAGGTGGAGCAGGAGGCGAAGGAGCCGGGGAACGGGAAGTAGGGCCGGCGCTCATCCGATAAGGCCGGCGACGGCCGGCCCGCGGGCTCGTGCCCGCGTAAGCCAAGCCCGCGGATGCGGGCGCCCGGCCCTTGAGGGGACAGGCATCAAGCCTGCTTGGCGTCGATGATGCTGCGGCGGATGGTGCGGGTGCGGGTGAACAGGGCTTCCAGGGTCTCGCCCTCCCCCAGCGGATGGCCCGTTGCAGGGCGGTCAGGTCCTCGGTGAAGCGCTGGATGATCTCCAGTACCGCTTCCCGGTTGTTCAGGAAGATGTCGCGCCACATCACCGGGTCCGACGCGGCGATGCGGGTGAAGTCGCGGAAGCCGGACGCGCTGAAGCGGATCACCTCCGATTGCAGGTGCTCCTCCAGGTCGGTGGCCGTGCCGACGATGGTGTAGGCGATCAGGTGCGGCAGGTGGCTGGTGATGGCCAGCACCCGGTCATGGTGCCCGGGCTCCATGATCTCCAGCGTGGAGCCCACCCGGCGCCACAGCTCCGCCACCCGCTCCACCGCCGCCCCGTTGGTGCCGGGAGGCGGGGTCAGGATGCACCAGCGCCCGCGGAACAGCTCCGCGAAGCCGGCGTCGGGTCCGGAATGCTCTGTACCGGCGATGGGATGGCCGGGGACGAAGTGCACCCCGTCCGGCAGGTGCGGCGCCACGTCCCGCACCACCGCCTGCTTGACCGAGCCCACGTCGGTGACGATGGCCCCGTCCTTCAGGTGCGCCCCGATAGCGGCAGCCACGTCGGCATAGGCGCCGATGGGCACGGCCATGATGACCAGGTCCGCCCCTTCCACCGAAGCACCCAAGTCGGTGGTGGCCGCGCTGGCGATACCCAGCTCCAACACCCGGTCACAGACCGCCTGCGACCGATCCCCCGCGGTGACGTGCCCCGCCAGGGAGGCATCCACCCGGAAACACCGGGCCAGCGAGGACCCGATCAGGCCCAGCCCGATGATGGTGACGCGGGGAAGAGGGGGGAGGTCATGATAGCCGCTGGTCCGTCTGCGAGGCGGGCGGCAGTATGGGTAGCCGGGCAGGTCGGGGCAATGGTCAAATCCCGCGCAGCTTCGTTGGCGGAACTTCGGCGTCAGGAAGTCGGATCGGATTCCGGTCCCCGGTGGACCCGCCGGGTAGCGGCCACATCCGGATCGCCATCCACCTCCGGCATCGCGTCCAGCTCCGGCAACGGCGCGCCTGTCCGCACAACCCTGTCAGCCAAAGTCCGGCGACCTTCCAGGGCGCGACGGAACGCCTCCCGCGCCTGGGTTTCCGGCGAGGCGGGTCCCTGGGGCTTCTTGAGGGGACGGCTGCCATGTCAAACCTCCAGCCAGTAATATGGGGGCGACTCCGCCGGCTCGGCAACGGAAAACCCCATTTGCTGGTAAACGAGGCCCAAGCGCGGGTTTAAGGGCCTAAGCCGGACCTGTGACAAGCCAAGGACTTGGGTATAGGCAAGGGCTGCCGCGATGGCGACATGCCGGATGGCTCCCCGCATCGGATGCCGCGGCTGGGGGTTCCCCTCGATCAGCCTGATCCAGAGATGGTCATGTCGAACCTGCCCGGACGAGAGCCCACAAAGCCGGTCGCCAGACCAGATGGCAAGGCAGAACCGGTCAGGCCATGCGCCGATGTCCCTGAATTCATCATCCCATGCAAAGCATGAGTTTAGGGTCGTCCCCGGCGTATGCCATTGTCGGTCCCAGGCAGCGATGCCGCGTGCATCCATCTCTTGCAGTTGCACGGGCGCAAGGGCGAGGTCAGGCAAACCGATGGCTGCGAAGAGGTCCGGCAACTCTTCGGATGCCGCAGCGAACGCCTCCTCGCGCGCGAGCCTGTAGAATATCTCGGCATCCATGGTCGCAGCCGTGGGTGCGGCCTCACCCGTGCACCCACTCTCCCAGCGCCGTCACCACCTGCTCCATCTCCTCCCGCAGGCCGATGGAGACGCGCAGGCAGTTGCCCAGGCCGTAGGCGCCCATCTGGCGGACCAGGATGCCGCGGGACTTCAGGTGCTGGCGGGCCAGTTCCGCGTCCGCCTTCTGGCCCAGCAGGACGCTGAAATCCACCAGCACGAAGTTGGCCACGCTGGGGTGGACCTTCAGGCCCAGCTCCGTCACCGCGCGGGCGAACCAGGCGCGGTTCTCCTCGTTCAGGTGCAGGCTTTTCTCCGCGAACTCCACGTCTTCCAACGCCGCCAGCCCGGCCGCCAGCGCGGGGGAGGAGACGTTGAAGGGACCGCGCACGCGGTTCAGCACGTCCGCCACGTTGGCGGAGCAATAGGCCCAGCCCAGCCGGATGCCGCCCAGGGCGTGGATCTTGGAGAAGGTCCGGGTCATCACGACGTTGGGGAAGCTCTCCACGAACTCCGCCCCGTTGCTGTAGTCGTTCAGCCTGATGTACTCGGCATAGGCCGCGTCGATGACCAGCAGCACATGTTCCGGCAGGCCGGCATGGAGCTTCGCCAGCTCCCGGCTGGTCAGGTAGCTGCCGGTGGGGTTGTTGGGGTTGGCGATGAAGACGATGCGCGTCCGCTCGTTCACCCGGGCCAGCAGGGCGTCCACGTCCGCCTTCAGGTCCTTCTCGGGCGCGGCGATGGGGGTGGCGCCCACGGACTTGGCGGCGATGGGATAGATCAGGAAGCCGTGGCGGCTGTACAGCACCTCCGTCCCCGGGCCGGCGTAGCACTTGGCCAGCATCTGCAACAGCTCGTCTGAACCGGCGCCCAGCACGATCCGCTCGGGGTCATAGCCATAGCGCTTCGCCAGCGCCTGGCGCAGGGCCTTGCCGCTGCCGTCGGGATAGCGGTGGATGGTGTCGGCCACGGCCTGGTAGGCGGCCACCGCCTTGGGGCTGGGGCCCAGCGCCCCCTCGTTGCTGGCCAGCTTGATCACCTTGGCCTGGCCGGGGCATGGCTCTCGCCGCCCACATAGGGGGCGATGTCCAGGATTCCGGGGTTGGGGATCGGGCCGGCCATGGCGTGGTCCTTCAAGGCACTGTGGGGTCAGGGGCGCAGGGTCAGGGGCGCAGGGTCAGGGGCGTGGCATAGACGCCCACGGGCAGCAGGCGCACCAGCGCCTCCCCCAGCTTCTGGGCCAGGGCGTGCAGGCGCGCGTCGTCGGCGGGGATATGGTCCTCCACCTCCACCAGGTGCACCGACCCGGTGTTGCCCGGCATGAAGTGCGTGCGGATCTGGGTCGCGGGCAGGCCGGCGGCCTCCAGGCAATCCTTCAGCCGGCCGCGGCTCATGTCCTGGTTCAGCTCGATGCCCAGCAGGGTGTGGTCGTCGCCCGTGGCTTCCAGCGGCACGGCGGCCAGCACCAGCGCGTCCCCCTCCGACGGCGACACGCCGCGCAGGAAGGGCAGCCGGGCGATGATCCGGGGGGTCTTGGCATCCTCGCTGAACAGGAAGCGCCACCAGGGGTCCGCGTCCTGCTCGTTGGGCCAGGGCACCACCGCCACCGTGGCGTTGCCCTCCGACACCGCCCGCACGGCGGCCACGGGGGTGTTGGTGGCCAGCATGGGCGTGGCGCTGCCGTAATGGTCGCGGGCCAAGTCCCACAGGGGCGTGCGCTGGTCCTCCGGCGCGACGACGGCGACGGCCAGGGGCGCCTGCACCTGGGTCAGCGCGCCCATCATCTCCCGCCAGATGCGGACCAGGGCCTGGACCGGGAAGGCCCCCTGGTGCCGGCCCACCAGGGCGCGGATGATCGCCGCCTCCCGCGCGGGGCGCAGGGCGGGCTGGCCGGGCTGCTTGTGGCCGGCGATGCGCAGCACCACCTCGGTGCGGCGGAGCAGGAGGTCGTGCAACGCCTGGTCGATCTCATCGATCTCGCGGCGGAGGTCGTCCAGCGTCGTCTTTTGCGACATGGGGGCCCGGAAAAGTGGTCCGTGCAGGGTCCCTAGGTGTACGGGGGGCACCGGCCAAAATCAAAGAAAACATTGACGCCCGCGGCAGCCCTGCTACCCCTTGTCTCCCCCGCCGACGGGCGGCCGGACCACCACGGCCCGCGCCGGGCCGGCCTTGAGACACACCCCCCGAATTCGCCGATGACCGCCAGCAGCCCCCTCCCCTCCGCCCCCAATGCCGTGCCCCTGCCGGGCAGCGCATGGTGCTGGGCCAGGACCGGCCCATGCGGCTGGACAGCGGGGTGGAGCTGGGGCCCTTCCGCCTAGCCTACCGCACCTATGGCACGCTGAACGCGGACAAGTCGAACGCCGTGCTGGTCTGCCATGCCCTGACCGGCGACCAGTATGTGGCGGAGCGGCACCCCGTCACCGGCAAGCCCGGCTGGTGGGAGCTGATGGTGGGTCCCGGCCGGCCGCTGGACCCGGACCGCTATTTCATCATCTGCTCCAACGTCATCGGCGGCTGCCTGGGCAGCGAGGGGCCGAAGGAGACGAACCCGGCCACGGGCCAGCCCTGGGGCCTGTCCTTCCCCGTCATCACCATCGCCGACATGGTGCGGGCCCAGGCCCTGCTGGTGGACAGCTTCGGCATCGACCGGCTGTTCTGCGTGATCGGCGGGTCCATGGGCGGCATGCAGGTGCTGCAATGGGCCGTGTCCTACCCGGAGCGGGTGGCCAATGCCGTGCCCATCGCCACCGCGGCCCGGCACAGCGCCCAGAACATCGCCTTCCATGAGGTGGGGCGGCAGGCCATCATGGCCGACCCGGACTGGGCCGGCGGCGACTACCTGTCCCGCGGCAGCAAGCCCACCCGCGGGCTGGCCGTGGCCCGCATGGCGGCGCATGTCACCTACCTGTCGGAAACCGCCCTGCACCGCAAGTTCGGCCGCAACCTGCAGGACCGCAAGGCGGTGACCTTCGGCTTCGACGCCGACTTCCAGGTGGAAAGCTATTTGCGCCACCAGGGCATCACCTTCGTGGAGCGGTTCGACGCCAACTCCTACCTCTACATCACCCGGGCCATGGATTATTTCGACCTGGCGGCGGAGCATGGCGGCGTGCTGGCCAACGCCTTCCGCGTGCCGGGGCCGGGCGGCGTGCCCAAGGCCACGCCGGTTCGCTTCTGCCTGGTCAGCTTCAGCAGCGACTGGCTGTTCCCCACGTCGGAGAGCCGGGCCATCGTCCACGCCCTGAACGCCGTGGCGGCCAATGTCAGCTTCGTGGAAATCAACACGGACAAGGGGCACGACTCGTTCCTGCTTGATGTGCCGGAGTTCTACCAGGTGGTCCGCGGCTTCCTGGATGGGCAGGCCGGGGCCGCGGGCCTGAAGCGGCGGGGGGCGTGACCATGCCGGACGCGCTGCCCCCCCGCCCCCGCGCCGCCATCCGCGCGGACCTGAAGCGCATCGCCGATTGGGTGGAGCCCGGTGCCCGCGTGCTGGACGTGGGCTGCGGCGAGGGGGAGTTGCTGGAACATCTGGTCCACGGCAAAGGCGTGGACGGCCGCGGGCTGGAACTGTCCATGGACGGGGTGCGCCACTGCGTGGCCCGCGGCCTGTCGGTGATCCAGGGGGACGCCGACACGGACCTGAAGGACTATCCCAGCACCAGCTTCGACTACGTCATCCTGTCCCAGACCCTGCAGGCCACCCGCCGCCCGCGGGACGTGCTGGAGCATCTGGTGCGGATCGGCCGTCGGGCCATCGTCTCCGTCCCCAATTTCGGCTTCTGGCGCATGCGGCTGGACCTGCTGCTGAAGGGCCGCATGCCGGTGACGGAAAGCCTGGGCTGGCAATGGTGGGACACGCCCAACATCCATTTCTGCACCATCGCGGACTTCACCGCCCTCTGCCGCGACCTGTCGGTGGAGGTGGAGCGCAGCGCCATCTTAGGACCAGGCGGCAAGAACCTGCTGCTGCCCCATGACAGCGGGCGCGCCAACTGGTTCGGCGAGCAGGGCCTGTTCCTCCTCAGGCACCGCTAGCTTTCGCGTTCCCTCAGTCGCCGGGCGCCGCCATCCGGCGGCTTGGCTCACGCGGGCACGAGCCCGCGGGCCGGCTTTCGTCGGCCTACGGCGCGGAGCGCGGCTAAGCAGATGCGATAGCGGAACGAGTATCCGCGGCACCCGTTGCCATTCCGGACCCATTGGAACGGATCGGCAATGATGCGCGTCCCCAGCCTGCTCATCCTCAGCCTCGCCCTGGCGGCCGGCCCTGCCTGGGCGCAGCAGACGCTCGGCCAGACACCGGTCATCCCGGTCCCGGAAGGAAAGCCGAACCCGGACGCCAACGCGCCCCTGTCCACGGGGCCGCGCCCTGGCGACATCCCCACCACCACGCCCCAGACGGCCCCCAGCAGCCCGGACGGGGACGCCCCCTCCGACGACCGGCAAGGGGCACCCCTCACCACCCAGGCACCCGGCCCCCGCCCGGCGGATGTGGCCGGCAGCCTGTCCCCCGTGGCCGGCCTGACCACGGAGGAAGCCCGCGCCCTGATCGGGCGGGAGGTGCTGAGCCGGGAGGGGGAAGCGGTGGGCACCCTGCGGGATTTCCTGACCGCCGGCAGCAACGCGCGGCTGGAGGCTGCGATCATCGGCCAGGGCGGCCTGCTGGGGGTGGGGCAACGGCTGGTGCGCGTGCCCGTGGACCAGCTCCAGGTCCGCCGCCCCCCGGCGGGGGAAGTGCCCAGCCTGACCCTGTCCCGCACGGCGGCGGAGGTGGAGGCCGCCCCCGCCTTCACCTACCAGGAGGGCGCGAAGGCCATGGTGGGGCCGGGCCGGTAGGGGTCCCCGACCGCCGGCGACATAACCTTGCGGATGGTTGTGCCGATCCGGACCTTCTGTTTCACTGATTGTGACGGGCCGGCGACACGGTCGTGTCCCGAACCGTCCAATGCAATGAAAGGGCGTCCGCCAAGCACGGCCGCCGCAGGAGGAGCAAGCCATGCCCCCATCCGCCAATGCCTTCGCCCGGGCCGCGGCCATGCTGCACCATCGCCGCCTGCGGCTGGAACGGTTGGAACGGGCGGCCACGGCCGGGCTGGGGCTGTCGCTGGCCTTCCTGATGGGGCTGCTGGTGTTCTGATCCCGGCCGCTCACCCTAGGACAAGGTCGTCCCGGTGAATGACCTCATCCCGCCCGCGGAAGCCCAGGATGGCCTCGATCTCCGCGCTGCGCCGCCCGGCGATGGCGCGGGCGTCGTCGGCCGCATAGGCTGACAGGCCGCGGGCCAGCACCTGCCCCTCCGGCCCGCGGACCAGCACTAGGTCCCCGCGCTCGAAGTCCCCTTCCACCCCCCGCACCCCGGCCGGCAGCAGACTGCCCCCGTTGCCCAGCGCCCGGGCGGCGCCCGCGTCCACGGTCAGGGTGCCCAACGGCTTCAGCGACCCGGCGATCCAGCGTTTCCGCGCCGTCAGCGGCTCCGCCCCCGGCACGAACCAGGTGGCCAGCGCCCCGCCCTCCGACGCCGGCCGGCCAAGGGCGGCCAGGGGGTTGGGCCGGTTGCCCCGGGCGATGGCCATGCGGCAGCCTGCGGCCATGGCGATGCGGGCCGCGGCGATCTTGGTCACCATCCCGCCTGAGCTGTAGCCCGGCGGCGGCTCCCCCGCCATGGCGACGATCTCCGCCGTCACCTCGGGCACCAGGGGGATGTGGCGCGCATCGGGGTCCTTGCGCGGGTCGGCAGTATAGAGCCCGTCGATGTCCGACAGCAGCACCAGCGTGTCGGCGCTGATCATCTGGGCCACCCGGGCGGACAGCCGGTCATTGTCGCCGAAGCGGATCTCCGCCGTCGCCACCGTGTCGTTCTCGTTGATTACGGGCACGGCGCTCAGGCGCAGCAGGGTCTCGATGGTGGCGCGGCCGTTCAGGTGGCGCCGCCGCTCCTCCGTGTCGTCCAGGGTCAACAGCACCTGGGCCACGGTGATCCCGTGCCGGGCCAGCGTCTCCTGCCACGCCGCCGCCAGCCTGATCTGCCCCGTGGCGGCGGCGGCCTGCTTCTCTTCCAGCCGCAACGCCCGCCCCACCAACCCAAGGTGCTCCCGCCCGCAGGCCACGGCCCCGAGGTGACCACCACCACCTCCACCCCTTGCGCACGCAGGGCCGCGATGTCATCCGCCACCGTGTCCAGCCAGCCCCGCCGGATCTGGTGCGTCCCCGAATCCACCAACAACGCCGACCCCACCTTGACGATCAGCCGGCGGGCAGAGGCGAGGGATTGGGCGGGGGTATCGGTCATGGCGGCGGGTCCGGGTGTCAGGAGGCTCGCCGGTTATGCGTTTCGTGCTCGGGGAAGGTCAACAGACGCACGATCATTGCTGGGGTGCTATGAAACTATCGCGGAGCAGCCGGTCAAAGAACCTTTCGCTCAGCATTCGATGGGTCGATGCTTTGTTGGGAAGCGCCCACGATGGTCACGGGCGTTTCTCTAGCTATCCCCTAAAGTCGAATGAGGTTGGGAGTCTGGATCTCCGGCCTCACGCAGCCCATTCAAACGAGGTTACTGTGGCAAGCCGGTTAACGAGAAATGCCATACCTCATGGTGAGATCCAGAACAAGCTGGCTGCTATTAAAAACAATATCCCGTCCCGATTTCCTCAAGATGGAAACACGTTTCGAAATACCGATCGAGCCCTCCCTGATAAACCCTTCGGATATTATAAGGAATATGTTATCGCCACGCCTGGTCAGTCTGGTGCTGGCAGGCGCCGGATTGTCTGTGGTGACGGTGGAGAGGTCTATTATACCGCGGATCACTATAGAACTTTTGAACAAGTCAAGTAACTGACCTACGTGAACTAAGGAGAAAAATATGTTTGCATATTACAAAGACAGCTTCGATTTGTCAGGAAAAGATATTTATCAAATGAAAATTCCAGCATGCATAAATTCCAAAGAAGAGTTATTACTAGTTTTGAAGAAAGCCGGGAAATTTCCGAATTACTTCGGAATGAATTGGGATGCACTAAATGACTGCCTTTCAGATTTACAATGGATCAAGCAAAGAAATGTACTAATTGTTCATGAGAATCTTCCGGCACTGAGAAAAGATGAAGAGAGTATATATATAGATATTCTATGGTCCTGCTCAAAAAGGTGGGAAATGATAAACCATGGAAAGATCTCGAACATAGATAAAACAGCCTTAACTCATATTCATGAACTTCATTGTGTTTTTCCAATGCATCTTAAGAGAAAAGTCGAACATATCATCAAAACTGCTGGCATCAAGGAAAATAAGCAAAATAAAGATATATCATTTTAGCAGAATAAAGAGGGCTCTCTATAGAAATTGTCTTTGGTTCATGGCCCTCACTCCTCAGGGATCGGCGCGTAGCGTGCCTTGTAGGCCCGGTCCCTGGCCTCCTCCCCCTCGGCCTCACGGCTGGCCTTGATGTGCTCCAGCAGGGCGTACAGCACCTCCTGCACACCCTCACCCGCCGCCCCTGACAGCAGGTACACCGGCCGCTTGGCGGAGCGGCGGAGCTTGGTGCGTTTCAGCTCCACCTCCTCCGGGGTCAGGGCGTCCACCTTGTTCAGGCACAGCACCTCTGGCTTGTCGGCCAGGCCGCCGCCATAGAGCTTCAGCTCGCGCCGGATGGTGCGGTAGGCGAGCTGCACGTCCTCCTGCGTCCCATCCACCAGGTGCAGCAGCACGCGGGTGCGCTCCACATGGCCTAGGAAGCGGGTGCCGATGCCGCGGCCCTCATGGGCGCCCTCGATCAGGCCGGGGATGTCGGCCAGCACGAACTCCTCCTCCCCCGCCTTCACCACGCCCAGGTTGGGCACCAGGGTGGTGAAGGGATAGTCGGCGATCTTCGGCCGGGCGCGGCTGACCGCCGCCAGGAAGGTGCTTTTCCCCGCGTTGGGCAGGCCCACCAGGCCGGCGTCGGCGATCAGCTTCAGCCGCAGCCAGACCCAGCGCTCCGCCCCCGGCCAGCCGGGCGTGCTGTGCCGCGGGGCGCGGTTGGTGGAGGTCTTGAAATGCTCGTTGCCGAAGCCGCCGTCGCCGCCCTTCAGCAGGACGACCCGCTGGCCCTCCTCCGTCAGGTCGGCCAGCACCGTCTCCTGGTCCTCGTCCAGCACCTGGGTGCCCACGGGCACGCGCAGCACCATGTCCTGGCCATGGGCGCCGCTGCGGGACTTGCCCATGCCGTGGCCGCCGCGCTCCGCCTTGAAATGCTGCTGGTAGCGATAGTCAATCAGGGTGTTCAGCCCCTCCACCGCCACGATCACCACGTCGCCGCCACGGCCCCCGTTGCCGCCGTTGGGGCCGCCATGCTCGATGAACTTCTCCCGCCGGAAGGCCACGGCACCGGGGCCGCCGTCACCGCTCTTCAGGAAGATCTTGCACTGGTCGAGGAATTTCATGACGGCGGACTTTCGCAGGAATGACGTGGATGCCTGGAGCACGTCCACGGCACGGTACCAAAGAGGACGGTTCGGCGGCGGCGGTGCCCGGCGCCTGAGGGGCGGAAAAAACAAATCGGGGAAGCGGTCACCCGCTTCCCCGATCACGAACCGGACTTCCCGTGGCGGGGAAGCTTACTCGGCGGCGGCCGCGACCTCGGCCGGCAGCGGGATGACGGACACGAAGGTCCGCTCCTTCAGGCCCTTCTTGAAGGACACGGTCCCGTCCACCAGGGCGAACAGGGTGTGGTCTTTGCCGATGCCGACGTTGGTGCCCGGGTGGAACTTGGTGCCGCGCTGGCGGACCAGCACGTTGCCGGCCGGGACGACCTGGCCGCCGTAGCGCTTCACGCCGAGGCGCTTGCCAGCGGAGTCGCGACCGTTGCGGGACGAGCCGCCTGCCTTCTTGTGTGCCATGGGGGGATACCTCCTCGAACTGTACCGGGGCCGGTCAGGCCTGGATGCCGGTGATGCGCAGCACGGTCAGGTGCTGGCGGTGGCCGTTCTTCCGCCGGTAGTTCTGGCGGCGCTTCTTCTTGAAGATGATGATCTTGTCATCGCGGGTCTGGGCGACGACCTCGGCCGTCACGGCGGCGTTGGCCACCAGGGGCGAGCCGACGGTGGTGCTACCCTCGCCGCTGACCATCAGGACCTCGTCCAGGGTCAGGGAGGAGCCTTCCTCGCCCGCCAGCTTCTCGACACGGATGACGTCGCCGGCCGCGACCTTGTATTGCTTGCCGCCGGTGCGGATGACTGCGAACATTTGACCCACCACTTGTCCGATCCGGGCAGCCGCGCGACCGGGCCGGCCCTAAGTCCAACAAAAAAGACGCGGGCCCCGGCTGGGACCCGCCCTCAGAGAGGCGCGACTATACGCACCGGCGTGCCCCTGTCAACGGCCAAGCGACTCAAAACCGTCGCATTTCCGGGCTGCGCAGGGGTGCCATATGGGCAAGGCAGGCCTGTCGCAAACCCCCGCCATGAGTCATTCCGGGGCTGCACCGGGCGGGCAGCTCGGGCCCGAAGTCGGTCCTTGCCCCAGCGGGACCTTTTGTATAGTGTCCCGGCCACTCCGCGACAGGCCGGGCCCGACCAGCCCGATGAATGACCCGTCGCGGGCGCGGAGAGGTGGCGGAGTGGTCGAACGCGTCGGTCTCGAAAACCGAAGTACCGGCAACGGTACCGTGGGTTCGAATCCCACCCTCTCCGCCATCCATTCCCCCTCCCGACGTTTCGGCGGTACGCACACTCGTTGATTTGCCGGGCCGGGCCCATGCCGCTCCGCGACCTGGGACCCGCCGCTTCTGTGGCATCCGCTATGAACCGCCGGGTGCGCGCGCCTGCGCCCGCCACGCCGACTGCCCGATCTTTCGGGAGAAAACCGGCCCCCCTCCCCCCGACGTGCCGTCCCGGCCGGGTCCCGGGGCGGGAAGGGCGTTAGCCCGTCTCCCCGTCGGCCCGATGGCCGGAAAGAATCGTTCAAAGGCCAGTCCCAACCGGGGAGGGCCGCATGGGGAAGTACTGGCGCAGGATCGTCCCGCTGTTCGCCGCCTGGATACTGGCCGCCTGTTCGTCCCCTTACGGCCAAGTGGCCGGGACGCCGCTGGAACAGGTGAAGGAGAGCTACCTGTCCGCCAGCCTGGGCGTGCCCGTGTTGCTGGGGGCCACCGGGTCGGCCCTGGTGGTGGAGGACGGCCTGGCCGTGACCAACGCCCATGTCCCCTTGGGCCTTGGCTTCCTGCAACTGCGCAACGCCGCCGGCGACGGCCATGTGGCGAAGGTGCTGGCGGTGAGCGACCGGCTGGACCTGGCCCTGCTGTCCGTGCCCAAGGGCTTCGGCACGCCCATCCGGGCGGCCCGGACCGACCTGGCTGCGGGTGAGATGGTCTGGATGATGGGCACCACGATCATGGGTGCCGCGCCCGTGGCGGACGGGCGGGTGGTCTACCCCGTCGGCCTGGGCCAGTTGACCTGGGTGGACCCGCACCCGGGCATCCAGAGGGTGGATGTGGGCACCCGCCGCAACGTGCCTGTCGTACCGGGCTTCTATGTCATCGGCGGCGGGGGGGCGGGCTATTCCGGCGGCCCCATGGTCAACGGCAGGGGTGAGGTGGTGGGCCTGACCGTGGGCAAGCTGGAGGGCTGGGCCGACCCCAACGGCCCCAAGCCCGGCAAGAACGAGGCGATCCTGTTCGCCTACCGGATCGGTGACGTGCTGGCGGAGGTGGACCGGCTGCTGGGCCGCCGGATGGCCCAGGCGGACACCGACCCGGCGGACACGGTGGCCCTGTCCGCCGCCGCGGCCCCGAACCCTTGAGCATCGGGCAGGGTTGGTGCTGCCGGGCGAACTGTGCGCCGCCCGACCCCTTGACCCAGGTCAAGGCCGGACCCCCTTCGAAAGTACTATGGTGCGACGCAGCATCGCTTTCGCGAAGGTTTCCGCGCCATGGAAGGTGTTTTCCGTCACGCCGCGGCCCAGCAGGGCCGTATCGACTTGGTCCTGTCCAACCTGTACCGGGCCGACTGCCCGCTGGACCTGGAAGGCTTCCGCCGCGCCCCGCTGGCCACGGAGCCGTTCCCCCATCTGGTGATGCCCAACTTCGTGAAGCCGGCCGCCGCCGCCGCGGCCCGGGCCGGCTTCCCGTCCAGCGGGGCCGGCGGGCTGGCCACCGCCCCGGACCCGGAGCATCTGGGCGCGCTGGACCCGCGCTTCGCCGTGCTGCTGGCCCGGCTGCGCAGCCCGGAGACGACGGCCGCCTTCGCCGAGAAGTTCGGCCTGCCCCTGTCCCATGAGGCGCTGCTGGTCACCCTGCGTGACCGCTGCCGCCCCCAGGACGGCCGCATCCACACGGACAGCGAGAGCAAGCTGGTCACCGCCCTGGTCTACCTGAACGACGGCTGGGAGCCGGAGGGCGGGCGGCTGCGCCTGCTGCGCCGGATCGACGACATGGAGGACATGATCGCCGAGGTGCCGCCCCTGGACGGCACGCTGGTGGCCTTCCGCCGCACGGACAACAGCTTCCACGGCCACAAGCCCTATGACGGGGTGCGTCGCTACGTGATGCTGAACTGGATGGTGGACGCGGGCGCCGCCCACCGGGAAGCCATGCGCCATGGCCTGTCGTCGGTCTGGAAGAAGCTGACCGGCGGCCTGCATTCCTTCTGACCCGCCCCGGCACCGGAGGTCCCCCATGCCCGACGCCCTGCTGACCATGCCTGCCGTCCGCCCCAACGCCACCGCCCTGCACCTGCATGACGCGCTGGAGGTGAGCCGGCAGCAGGAATGGCCCTTCCGCCATTGGCTGCTGGCGGACGTGCTGCCGGCGGAGGTGGCGCGGGCCGTGGTGGGCCTGCCCTTCGCCCCGCCGCCCGTGGGCGACACCGCCGGCCGGCGGGAGACGCACAACGCCACCCGCCAGTTCCTGGACACGGCCACCCAGGCCGCCCACCCGGTGGCCGCGGACATCGCCGCCGCCTTCCAGCACCCGGAGACGGTGGGCCTGTTGCGGTCCCGCTGCGGCGTGGACCTGCGGGGCGCCAACCTGCGCATCGAGCTGTGCCTGGATACGGCGGGCTTCTGGCTGGAGCCGCACACGGACATCGGCGCCAAGCTGTTCACCATGCTGGTGTACCTGTCCGATTCGCCCGGGGCGGAGAACTGGGGCACCGACATCTATGCCGACCCTGCCGCCCCGCCGGTGGGCCGGGCCTGCGCGGCCTTCAACAAGGGGCTGGTCTTCATCCCCGGCACGGACACCTGGCACGGCTTCGAGGCCCGGCCCATCGACGGCGTCCGCCGCACCCTGATCATCAACTACGTGAAGCCCGAATGGCGCTCCCGCCACGAGCTGTGCTTCCCGGAGACGCCGGTGGGGTGACGCCAGTGGCGTGATTCCCGAGCTTGGCGCAGGAAACATCCACGGACACGCACACGGAAAGGACACGAACACGCACAGGATCTGGCCAGCGGTCACGGCTCCTTGGCGCCGCAGGCAGACTGCTTTGAAGAGGAGTACTCTCCCGCGGGGTCATCCGTGCGTGCGTGTTCGTGTGTGTTTTGTGCGTGTTCGTGGATGTTGATGGCGCATCCGCCCGTGGTAGGGCGCCCGCCCCAGCCCCAAACCCTACTTTCGAATTCGCAACCCGCTCAGCCCGTCCGGCCCGCGTCGCGGAAGGCGCGCAGCAGGCGGATGGCCTGGTGGGGGGCGTCGGCCCAGGTGGCGGGCTCGAAGCCCTGGTCCAGGAAGGCGGTCAGCCCGTCGCCCAGGGCGGACCGGTCCTCCACGGACAGGCGGTCCACGTCCTGGAACCCCATGCTCCAGCCGTCGAAGGCGCGGCCGGTCGGCTGGAACTTGATCAGGGTCGTCACCTGGGTGTGGCGCGGGTCGATCTGGATGCGCCGGTAAAGCCCCTGCACCAGGGCGTTCGGCCCCTCCAGCGCCTGCATGAACCGCCCCTGCCGATACAGCAGCATGCCCGTCACACGGTCGCGGCTGTTGTTGTTCCGGGCCTGGCGCAGCAGCGACAGCAGCTCCGCCTCGCCCAGGGGCACGGCGGCACGGCTGACATAGACTAGGCAAAGAAGGCCATCTTCGGACATCGGCGTGCTCCGGCGGGCAGACGCGGCGCATTAGAGCGCAGGCCCGTCACTCCCTGCAATCTCAACCTTACAGTCGCCAGGGACAAGCACGCCTGACGTCGCAAGGGGTAGGGTCATGCGGGTTGCGGCTCCCGGTCGGCGGTCGCCGTTTCGTTCGCCGGCCGATCCGGCGACTCGGGCGGGAAGCAGGCCAGGAAGGTGGTTCCGTCCGGCCCCGTGCGCTCCAGCGCCAGGGTGCCGCCCAGCCGTCCCGCCACCTGGGTATAGGCCATGTACAGGCCCAGGCCGCTGCCCCCGTCATCCCGCTGCGTGGTGAAGAAGGGCTCGAACACGCGGTCGCGCAGGGCGGGCGGGATGCCCTGGCCGTCATCGCTCACCCGCAGCTCCACCCAGCCGTCCGGCCGGCTGTCCACGGTGACGGTGATGGTCCCGGACCGCCCGTCGGGGAAGGCGTGCCGCAGGGCGTTGCCCACCAGGTTGCTGACAAGCTGGGCCACGGCGTCGGGGAAGATGTCCACCTCCAGCCGGAAGGCACCTTCCACCAGCACCAGGTGCGGGGTCTTGCGGATCTGGGGCCGGAGGCTGATCACCACCTCCTCCACATGGCCGCGCAGCTCCACGCGGCGGCGGTCCTGGCGGGCCCGGTCCACTGCCACATGCTTGAAGCTTTCCACCAGCCGCGCGGCACGCTCCATGTTGGCCTGGAGGATGCGGGCGGCCTGGGCGGTGGCGTCCAGGTAATCCTTGGTCTGGTCCCGGCGCAGGGTGCCGGTGGCAAGCGCCGTGGCCATGTGGCCCGTCTCCTCCCCCAACCGGGTGGCGGCGGCGAGTGCGGAGCCGATGGGGGTTGCCACCTCATGGGTGATCCCGGCGACCAAGCGGCCGAGGGAGGCCATCTTTTCCGCCCGCACCAGACCGTCCTGGGTGGCGCGCAGCCGGGCCAACGCCCGCTCCGCCTGTTCGCGGGCCAGCCGCTCGGCAGCCGCGGCCCGGCGCTGGCCCGCCACCACGGTACCCAGCGCCAGCCCGGTGGTGGACAGGGCGAACAGGGCGGCATGCAGCATGGCGAAGCTGGCCTGGAAACTGCCCCGGGCGAAGGGCCCCTGCCCCGCGGCCGTGACCACCACCAGCGCCGCGGCGATGGACAGCACGGTGACGGCGGCGCCCGCCTGGCCGAATCGCAGGGCGGACCACAGCACCATCAGGAACATGAGCGGCCGGGCCGCCTCCCGCAGCCAGGGCGGCAGGGCCTCGGTGGACAGCAATGCCAGGGTCAGCGCCACCCCCGTGGCCAGCAGCAGCGCTTCCGCCACGCGGTACCAGGAAGCCCCCACCCCCGCCCCGCCGCGGAGGCCCGACAGCAGCAGCAGGGGCGGGGCGACCACCAGCACGCCCATGGCATCGCCCAGCCACCAGACCAGCCAGACGGACAGGGGGCCGGCCTCGCCGAGCATGCCATTGGCCGCGAGGGCCGCCACGCCCACCCCGGCGCCGAGGGTCGTGGCGGCCAGCACCGCCACCAGGAAGAACTTCGCGAGCCCGCCGAGGTCGTCCAGCAGGGGCCCTCCCCCGCTCAGGCGCCGCAGCAGCCAGACGGATGCCAGGGCCGGCAGGGCGCTGCCCACGGCCGCGGGCAGGGCGAACCCGACCTGTCCCGTCGCCGCCAAGTGGACCGCCAGCGCGCCCAGCGCGACCCCGGCACCAGCCGCAGCCCGCCCAGCCACAGGGCGGCGAAGGCGATCCCCGTCGGCGGCCAGACCAGGGTCACCGCCTCCCCCAGGTAAGGTGCGCGCAGGCCCAGCCAGCCGCCGGCCGCACAGGCGAGGGCCAGCAGCAGGTTCCGGGCCAGGGGAAGGCGGGTCAGCGGCATGTATACCCCCGTATGACCGATCCTGGCCACTTTAGGGGTAACACGCCGTTAGTGAACCCTCGATTTCACGATGACCCGAGTCCCCGGTGCCGTGGGGTCAGTGCCGGGTGCCCACCGACAGGGCCGCCAGGGCCATGCCGCCGATGGCGCCCGCCGCGGCCAGCCAGGGGGTGGTGCCGCCGGCCCGCTGGCCGCCGCCCCGCACGCCCATCCCGTCGCCGGGGGCCCGAACAGGTTGCCGGGTGTCCGCTCCCCCGGCTCCGCCCGGTTCACCGCGCCGCCCATGGTGGCGGCCAGGGTGCTGCCCACCAGGTCGGGGGCGAGGCCATAGGCGAGCCGCCCCAGGCTGGCGGACAGGCCCACCGCCAGGCGGGCCCGCGGGTGCTTCGCCAACCGCACCATCTCCGCCGCGATGCGCTCCGGCTCCTGCATGGGGCCGCTCGGGTTCAGGGCACGACCGGTGTAATTGGCGAAATGCCGCAGGCCGGGGGTGTCCACGACGGCCGGATAGATGCCGCAGACATGGATGCCGGGATAGCGCTTCATGTCGATGCGCAGCGACTCGGTCAGCCCGTGCAGCCCGAACTTTGAGGCGGTATAGGCGGCGGCCATCGGGTTCGCCACCCAGGACCCGATGGAACAGGTGTTGATCAGCACGCCCTTGCCCACCTGGGTGAAGTGGCGCAGCACGGCGTGGGACGCGTTCAGCGCTCCCAGCAAATCCACCTCCAGCACCCGCCGGTGGGTGGCGAGCGGCACCTGCTCGAACCAGCCCACGGCGCCGACGCCGGCATTGTTGATCCAGACGTCGATCTCCCCGAAGGCGTCAAGGGCCGTATCGACAAGGCCGCGCATGTCGCCGGGGTCGGTCACGTCCGCCTCTACCGCCAGGGCGTCGCCGCCCAGCTTCCGGCATTCCTCCACCGCCTGTTCCAGCAGGTCCAGCCGGCGGGCGGCCAGCACCAGGTTGGCGCCCTCCCTGGCGAAGGCATGGGCCGTCGCCCGGCCGATGCCACTGGACGCCCCCACGATCACCACCGTCGCCCCATCAAGGTTCATGGCCGTCACCCCCTGGCTTCCCACTCACGATCGGGAGGGACAACAGCCGGGGCGGGAACTTCGTTGCACCGGGCCGATTGAGACGGGCAGGCGACCCACGCCAGACGCACCGGAGGACCCCATGGGCGACCAGGACCGCGACGACAAGACCAGCCGCATCGCGCAGCAGAAGGGCCACGAGACCCGCAAGGCCAACAGCGCCGACGAGCCGGGCCGCGCGGCGGACGCCCCCATGACCGACCGCCAGCGGCAGCACCTGGACCTGCTGGCCGACCAGGCGGGGGAGGAGCGCAAGGGCGACCTGTCCAGCGGCAACGCGGAGAAGGAGATCGACCGGCTGCAGCTCAAGTCCGGGCAGCGCCCCGCCCCCGGCCGCCAGCCCACCTGACGGGAGGCGTCGCGCCATGCCGCCCCGCGCCCCTGCCGACACCGCCGCCCGCTTCCTGCCGCCCCTGCCGGAACGGACCATCCCCGCCCTGCGGGAGGCGGCCAGCGGCTGCACCGCCTGCCCCCTGCACCTGACCGGCACCCAGACCGTGTTCGGCGAGGGGCCGGAGCGGGCACCGCTCATGCTGGTGGGGGAACAGCCGGGCGACAAGGAGGACCTGGCCGGCCGTCCCTTCGTGGGTCCCGCCGGCCAGTTGCTGGACCGCGCCCTGGTGGACGCGGGCATCGACCGGGCGCAGGTCTATGTCACCAACACGGTGAAGCACTTCAAATGGGTGCAGAAGGGCCGCCGCCGCATCCATGAGAAGCCGGGCCGGCTGGAGATCGTGGCCTGCGTGCCCTGGCTGGAGTCGGAGATCGCCGCCGTCACCCCCACGGGCATCGTCTGCCTGGGCGCCACCGCGGCCACGGCCCTGATCTCCAGGGACTTCAAGGTGACCCAGGACCGGGGGGAGATCCTGGCCACCCCCTATGCCGGCTGGATCATGGGTACCATCCACCCCTCCGCCCTGCTGCGGATCGAGGACCCGGCCATGGCGGAGGCGGGATACGCCCGCTTCGTCTCCGACTTGGTCAAGGCGCAGGAGCGGCTGGCGGGCGCCGCCCCGGACCAGCGGCAGGCAGGGGCGGCGTGAGGGGGCGCCTTACCCCATTGTTGCAGAATTGTGACGCCCGCCGGCCAAGCGGCACCACCGCCCCTGCCAGGGCTGGCGCCGGACGGGCGGTCGGCTATTCTCCCGGCCGTCGGCGCCGCCGTCCCCATGACGGAATGGTGCGGACAGGACATAACCCCGGGCGTGTCTCGCCGACCTGGGGATGACCCACTGGGGAGCCGGTCGTGCCTCGCACCACCGGCTTTTCTTTTTCCGTGCTCCCCCAGGCGCCGGGCGACGCCCTGGGCAGGGATACCCTACAACTCCCTCTCCTTCAGAGCCGCGCGGATGGCGTCGGCGTGGACCTTGGCGCTGCGCAGGTGGGGGTTCAGGTCCAGGGCGGCCTCATAGGCCTTCAGCGCCTCCGGCAGCCGCCCCTGGGCGAGTTGGACCATGCCCAGCCCGGACAGGGCGCCGAAATGGCGGGGTTCAAGTTTAAGGGTCCGGGCGATGTCGGCCATGCTGGCGGCATGGTCGCCCGCCCGGAAATGGGCGGTGGCCCGGCGGTTGAACGCCTCCGCATAGTCCGGGGCCAGGCGGATCGCCTCATCCAGCGCGGCGACCGCCCGGTCGTATTCCTCATGCCGGATATAGTCGGCGGCGGCATCCATCAGCACCTCCACCTCCGGCGCGCCGGGGGGCGGGGCCGCCCAGACGGCCCAGATCTCCGACACCAGGGTGGCCGCCTCCTGTGGGGTGGCGGCGGCCTTCAGCCGGGCAAACAGGCCGTCCAGCCTCGCCCCGTCCGCCAAGGTGGGGAAGGGCAGCAGCAGGGCGGCGGCGAGGGCCACGGAGGCATATCGGTTCGGCATGCTGAACCACATGGGGCAGGGAGCGGCGCCGCCAAGGGACACGGCCCCGCATTCCTGCGCCTCAGCCCGCACGGACCGCTTCCTCGCCCGTGTCCTCACGCACCGGCACGTCGATGATCCGCTTGGGCCGCATGGCGGCATAGAGGGCGACGATGCCCGCCAGCATCACCCCGGCCAGCATGGTGGCCGTGGCGTCGCCGGTCAGGACCCGGTTGCCCAGCAGGGCCAGGCAGACCGCCGCCCCCAGGACGGGCACGAAGATTGGCACCTCGAACCCGCCGCGCGGCTCTTCCGGCCGGCGCTTCAGCACCACCAGGGCCACGTTGACGATGGTGAAGACGAACAGCAGCAGGATGACCGTGGCCGACGCCAGGGCCGTGATGTCACCCGCCAGCATCAACGCCACCACCAGGGCCAGCAGGGCCAGGATGGCCATGTGCGGGGTGCGGCGGCCGGGATGCACATGGCCCAGGGCCCGCGGCAGCAGCCCCTGGCGGGACATGCCGTAGACCAGGCGGGAGGCCATGACGTAATTCAGCAGGGCCGTGTTGCCCACGGCGAACAGGGTGATGACGACGAAGACCGCCGGCGGGATCCAGGGCGCGGCCCGGTTCGCCACCTCCACCAGCGGGCCCGCCGCCTCCTTCAGCTCCTGCCAGGGGACCACCGACACGGCGGTGACGCTGACCGCCAAGTAGATGAAGGTGGCGGCCACCATGGCGATGACGATGCCCCAGGGCAGGGTGCGGCGGGGGTTCTTCACCTCCTCCGCCACGTTCATGCTGTCCTCGAAGCCGATGAAGCTGAAGAAGGTCAGCACCGCGCCCTGGAGCAGCAAAGTGGCGCTGAGGACGCCGGGGGAGCCGTCCTCTGCCGGCGGCAGTTCCATCAGGCTCACGCTGCCCCAGTAGGACGCGCCGACGGCGATGATCACCAGCAGGCCGCCCGCCTCCACCAGGGTACAGATCACGTTCAGCCACATGCATTCCTTGATGCCGCGGAAGACGATGCCCGCCAGCAACAGCAGGAAACCCAGGGCCAGCAGCGTGGTGGGCGCCGCCGCCAGCAGGTCGGAGCGCTGCAAGGTCGTCGCCACCACCCGGGACTGGGTGGCGACGGAGGTGATGCCGGAGCACATGACCGCAAGCCCGACCAGGTAGGTCAGCAGCGGCATCCCATAGGCCTTCTGGGTCACATAGGCCGCCCCGCCCGCCCGCGGATAGCGGGAGCCGAGGCTGGCGTAGCTGAGCCCCGTCAGCAGGGCCGCCACCATGGCCACCAGGAACGCCAGCCAGACGGCGCTGCCCATCTCCCCCGCCGCCTTGCCGATCAGGCCGTAGATGCCGGCCCCGAGCATGCTGCCCAAGGAATAGAGCGCCATCTGCGGCAGGCCGATGGTCCGCCGCAGGGGCGGCTCGTCGTCGGGCCCCATGTCTGTCTCCAACCGCCCCGATTGGTCCGTCACGGTCATCCCTCCGCGCCCCCGTGGCCGGGGACTTCTTGCTTTGCTGATGGATGAACAACTCAGGGCGCGGGCCGGGGGTTCCGTAGCGGTTGGACACCGGACCCGGCGCGTGGGGCGCGAGCCCCGGGTTTGGTTAATGTTTCGACAGTCCAGGCAGTTTCGAACGGCTTCCGCGAGACTTCCAATAAAGCTCCGGCGCAATTCAGGGCAGAAATCAGACAAACCTGCCGAACATTGGTGACTTTGCTTCCAATGTGCCTGACCTGGATCAAAGAAGGATAGTCAGACACTTTCGTGTTAATGCTTGCTTTACAATTACCGCCTCACAGTCCCCTCCAGGTCGATATACCCCAAACGATCGGGGACGGCGGCCGGGCCGCCGGATGTCCTGTGAGGTAGAAACCCATGGTCGCCAGCTATGTCGCCGCTCTTCTGGAGCCGGATTACGCGCAGTGGAACCTCGGCGCCACCAACAAGCCGACGTCCCTGACCTACACCTACCTGACCAAGCTGCCGTCCATCTATACGGCCAACATGCGCGAGGCGAACGGCTTCACCGCCTTCACCGACGCGCAGAAGGCGGCGATGGCCAAGATCATGGCCAGCTATTCGTCGGTCGCCAACCTGAGCTTCGTGGAGAAGGCGCAGACCAGCACGGCGGCGTCCGGCGTGGGCCAGATCGCCCTGGGCAACGCCTACAGCACCAGCATGAGCGGCTGGGGCTATGGGCCCGGCACCACCATCGGCGGCGACATGTGGATGAGCACGGCCAAGACCGGCTGGAACGCCCCCATCGCCGGCCAGCGCCCCTATTGGGTGATGATGCATGAGTTCGGCCACACGCTGGGCCTGAAGCACCCGGGCGACTATGACGCCGCCGGCGGGCAGGAGCTGGGCCCGTTCCTGCCCCTGGGCCAGGACAACCAGCAATACACGGTCATGTCCTACAAGTCGCACCCCACCATGGGGGCGGTGAAGCCGCAGACCCTGCAGCTCTATGACATCGCCGCGGTGCAGCACCTGTACGGCGCCAACATGAGCCACATGGCCGGCAACGACACCTACAGGCTGGCCGGGCTGAACAACTACATCGCCTGCTTCTGGGATGCCGGCGGCATCGACACCTTCGACCTGACGGGGGAGACGAGGGCCGCCACCGTGGACCTGAACGAGGGGGCCTTCAGCTCCATCGGCGCGCGGGGCAGCAACGCGGCGGTGAACAACATCTCCATCGCCTTCGGCGCGAAGATCGAGAACGCGACGGGGGGTAACGGCAATGACAGGATCACCGGCAACGCCCTGGACAATGTGCTGAAGGGCGGGGCCGGCGACGACATCCTTTCCGGGATGGGCGGCAACGACAGCATCGACGGCGGCACCGGCACCGACACCGCCCTGTTCCGGGGCAGGCTGGCGGACTACGCCCTGGCCCTGGACGGCACCACCCTGGTCCTGACCAGCGGCGTGGACGGGACCGACCGGGTGGTGAACGTGGAGCGCTTCACCTTCACCGACGGCACCTGGACCTTCGGCGACCTGGCCGCGAAGGCCGGCGCCCCGCCGGTGGTTCCCCCCGTCTCCCCCACCCCGCCCGCCAGCATCAGCGGCAACCTGGTCACGGGCACCAGTGCCGCGGACAAGCTGTACGGCACCAACGGCGTTGACATCTTCACCGGCGGGGCGGGCAACGACCTGCTCTATTCGGCGAAGGACGGGCAGGCGGACATCTTCGTCTTCGGCAAGGCCAGCGGGGCCGACCGCATCTTCAACTTCGAGCCCGGCATCGACAGGCTGGACCTGACCGCCTATGGCATCGACAGCCTGACCGACACCGCCCTGAAGCTGACCCAGGGCAGCAGCGGCGCCGTGCTGGATTTCGGCGGCGGGCACAAGCTGGTGCTGAACGGCATCGCCGTGGTGGACCTGGTGGGGTCCAAGATGTTCATCGAGAGCCAGACGGACTACGTGCCGGCGTGAGGGCGGGACCGGGCGGGGGCAGCCATCCGGCCCCCGCCCGCCGGACCGGACATCTGGCCCTAGCCCCGCCTTTCCGCGTGTGCTAAGCAGCCGCGTCCTTCCCTATGGTCAGTCCCCATGCATTTCCTGGAATTCGAGAAGCCGATCGCCGAGCTCGAGGGCAAGATCGAGGAGCTGCGGCACCTGGCCGACGGCGGTGACCTGAACATCGCCGACGAGGTGAAGAAGCTGCAGGACAAGGTGGACAAGCTGCTGCGCTCCACCTACGCCAAGCTCACGCCCGCCCAGAAGGTGCAGGTGGCCCGGCATCCCAACCGGCCGCACTGCCTGGACTACATCAACGCCCTGGTCACCGACTTCACGCCCCTGGCCGGCGACCGGCTGTTCGGGAGGACCGGGCCATCGTCGGCGGCCTGGGGCGCTTCCGCGGCCGGTCCGTCATGGTGATCGGCCAGGAAAAGGGCAACGACACCGAAAGCCGGGTGAAGCACAATTTCGGCATGGCCAAGCCGGAGGGTTACCGTAAGGCCCAGCGGCTGATGCACATGGCCGACCGCTTCCACCTGCCCATCATCACCCTGGTGGACACGGCCGGCGCCTTCCCCGGCGTCAGCGCGGAGGAGCGCGGCCAGGCCGAGGCCATCGCCAAGTCCATCGAGACCTGCCTGCGGGTGAAGGTCCCCATCGTCAGCGCCGTGATCGGTGAGGGCGGGTCGGGCGGCGCCATCGCCATCGCCGCCGCCGACCGGGTGCTGATGCTGGAGCACTCCATCTATTCCGTCATCAGCCCGGAGGGCTGCGCGTCGATCCTCTGGCGCTCCGCCGCCAACGCCGCGGACGCGGCCGCCGCCCTGCGCCTGACCGCCCAGGACCTGAAGGAGCTGGGCGTCATCGACCGGATCGTGCAGGAACCCGTGGGCGGCGCCCACCGCCGCCGGGAGGAGACGATCCTCGGCCTGGGCAACGCCATCGAGGACGCCTTCGAGACCCTGCGCGGCCAGGACGGCACCACCCTGCGCCTGAACCGCCGCCAAAAGTTCCTGGACATGGGCCAGAAGGGGCTGAGCTGAGGGGGGGTGGCCTGCCGCTCGCCTAAAACCTTCTTGTCTCCCCCGCGAAGGCGGGGGTCCACAGTTCTTGACCCAACAAGCGCCGTCACCGTGGTTTAAAACCGTGGACCCGCGCCTTCGCGGGGGAAGCAGAAAAGCGATCATCGCCGGTAAGCTAACGCCGGCGGAAGCAGGTGGAGCTTGGGGCTGGACGGTGCGGATCAGCACCGCCCTCGCCCCCTCAGTCAGAAACCCTCAGCCCACCAAGTCCCCCGCCACGTCCACCACCACCTTGCCCACGGCCTTGCCGCTTTCCAGGTGGGTGTGCGCCTCGGCCACCTGGTCCAGGGTGAAGCGGGTGGGGTCCAGGTGGGGCTTCAGGTGGCCGGCATTCGCCATCTCCGCCGCACGGCGCAGGATCCAGCCATGGTGCGACCGGTCCAGCGGGGCCGGGGTGTCGTGCAGCATGGGGATCAGCATGAACACCACGTGCAGGCTCAGGCCCTTCAGGTGCATGGGCGACAGGTCCGCCTCATACATGGACACGATGGTGACCACCTGGCCGTTCAGCCGGGCGGCGGCGAAGCTGGTGGCGATGTCCTTGCCGCCGGTGGCGTCGAAGACGATGTCGAAGCCGCGCCCCTCCGTCAGCCGGGCCACGTACTGCTCCACCGTCTCTTCCCGATAGTTCACCACCTCGTCCGCGCCGAAGGACTTGGCGAGATCCCCCTTCTCGGCGGAGGAGACGGTGGCGACGACGCGGGCGCCCTTTTCCTTGGCGATCTGGATGGCCACGTGGCCCACGCCGCCGGCCCCGCCATGCACCAGCACCGTGTCGCCCCGCTTCACCTGGGCCCGGTCCACCAGCCCTTCCCAGGCGGTGATGAAGACCAGCGGCAGGGCCGCCGCCTCCCGCAGGCTCAGGTCGCCCGGGGCGGGGGCCAGCAGGCGGGCGTCCGCCGCCACATACTCCGCATAGGTGCCGGGCATGCCCTTCACCCCGCCGACGCAGCCATAGACCCGGTCGCCCGGGCGCAGGCCGGAGACGCCCTCGCCCACCGCCTCCACCACGCCGGCCATGTCACAGCCCAGCACGCCCGGCAGTTCCGGCGCGATGGCCCGGCCGCCGCTGCGGTTCTTGATGTCCACGGGGTTCACGCTGGCGGCGGCCACCTTGACCAGCACCTGGCCGGGGCCGGCCACCGGTGTGGGCAGGTCCGCCGGCTGGAAATTGGACACGTCGCCGAAGTCGTTCAGCAGGATGGCCTTCATGGCGTACTCCGAGACTGGATTGCATGTCTGTGCGAACCTTAACCGTCCGCCTCGGCTCGATGGATGCCCTTGACGAACCGATAAGGGAAATGAATTTTTGTGATCGGATCAATCACCGATCCGTATTGATGGGGTAAGGCCGTGCGCCTGCTGGACCTGGACATGGACGCGCTGCGGGCCTTCGTCACCGTGGTGGATGCGGGCGGCTTCACCGCCGCCGCCGACCGGCTGGGCCGCACCCAGTCCGCCGTCAGCATGAAGATCAAGCGGCTGGAGGAGCTGCTGGAGCGCCGCCTGCTGGACCGCTCCAGCCGCGCCCTGTCCCTGACCCCGGCGGGGGAGCGGCTGATGGGCCATGCCCGCCGCCTGCTGGCACTGAACGATGAGACGGTGGCCTTCCTGCTGGCCCCCGACGCGGAGGGGCAGTTGCGCTTCGGCGTGGCGGAATACTTCGCGCCGGAGCACCTGCCCATGATCCTGGCCCGCTTCCGCCGCGCCTATCCGCGGGTGCGGCTGGACGTGCAGGTGGGGTTGAGCAGCGATTTGGTGCGCGACATGGATGCCGGGGCGCTGGACCTGGTCATCGCCAAACGGGACGAAGGCTCCGCCCGCGGCCGGGTGCTGTGGCGGGAGCCGGTGGTCTGGGTCGCCGCCAGCGACTGGGTGGATGAGCCGGGCACGCCCCTGCCCCTGTGCCTGCTGCCCAGCCCCTGCATCTACCGCGCCCGGGCGGCGGAGGGGCTGGAGCGCACCGGCCGCCCCTGGCGCACCGTCTATACCAGCGGCTCCATCACCGCGGTGCGGGCGGCGGTGCTGGCCGGGCTGGGGGTCACCACCCTGGGCGTGGCGTCGCTGGTTCCCGGCCTTCGGGTCCTGTCGCCGGAGGAGGGCTTCCCCACCCCCGACCCGGTGGACATCGCTGTCTTTGGCGAGGAACGCGCCCGCCACGGCTTGGCCCGCCCCCTGGTGGAGTTCCTGGTGCGGGAGGTCCAGGCCCTGCTGGCCCCGGCGGGGCTGGCGGCGGTGGCGTGAGGGGGGGCCGGGTCCTGACCTGGCCATTCGCGGCCCCCAGTCCCTGTGCAACAATCGCTTGCCGCTACCCCTCCCGCCTCCCCTGCGTAAGCAGGGGCCCACGGTTTTTGACCCGGTCCCCAACGGCGCCTTGTTTCAAGAACTGTGGGCCCCTGCTTTCGCAGGGGAAGCAAAAAACACTTTCAGCGGCCGTAAGGGAGAGCGGAAGGAGTCTCCGCCAACAAGCCCCGTCTACCGCCTGAACACCCCCACCAGCTCCAGGTGCGCGGACCAGAG
Source organism: Aerophototrophica crusticola (assembly GCF_012913305.1). Taxonomy (NCBI): domain Bacteria; kingdom Pseudomonadati; phylum Pseudomonadota; class Alphaproteobacteria; order Rhodospirillales; family Rhodospirillaceae; genus Aerophototrophica; species Aerophototrophica crusticola. The sequence goes on from NZ_CP051775.1 coordinate 2,899,663, forward strand.
GAACTGGTCCACGGGCGTCACCTCCATCAGCCGGAACCCGCCGGCCAGCAGGGCCTGGGCGTCGCGGGCGAAGCTGGTGGGGTTGCAGGAGACGGCGACCACCGTGGGCACGGTGGATTTGGCGATCTCCGCCGCCTGGGCCTCGGCCCCCGCCCGCGGCGGGTCGAAGACGACGGCGTCGAAGCGGTTCAAATCATAGGGCACCAGCGGGTCGCGGAACAGGTCGCGCCGCTCCACCGTCACTTGGCCCACAGGCAGTTGCTTGGCCCCGCCCTCCAGCGTGCGCACCGCCGTCTCCTCCCCCTCCACCGCATGGACCTTGGCCTTGGTGGCCAGGGGGAAGGTCAGGGTGCCGCTGCCGGCGAACAGGTCGGCCACGACCTTCGCCTCCCCGATCCCGGACAGGGCGAGGGACGCCAGCGCCTGCTCCCCCTGCCGGCTGGCCTGGAGGAAGGCGCCGGGGGCCGGGCTGACGGTGACGGTGCCGAAGCTGACCAGCCCGGTGCGGCGCAAGGCGATGGGCTCAGCCGGCGCGCCGGCCTTGCGCCGCCAGGCGAGGCGGGCCAAGTCCTGCGCCTCCGCGAAGGCGGACAGCATCTCCAGCTCGGACAGCTTGGGTTCTGGGATGCCCTCCAGCACCACCTCAACCCCGTCGTCCAGCTGGGTCAGGGCCACGTCGCACTGCTGCCCGTCCTGGGTCAGCAGTTGGGCCAGCAGCGGCCGCAGGGCCTGGGCCGCCGCCACCAGGGAGGGCAGCAGCACCGGGCAGTGCTCCATGTCGATCAGCCGGTGGGAGGCACGCTCGTTGAAGCCCAGCCACAGCCGCTTGCCCCGGCGCACGGCGGTCATCACCGCGCGGCGGCGGGCCTCCGGCGGGGTGGTGACCATGGGGTGGATCGTCACCCCGTCCAGCAGGCCGTTGCGGCCCAGGATTGTGCGCAGCGTGTCCAGCTTCCAGGCCGCGTACACCTCCGGCCCCATATGCTGCACCACGCAGCCGCCGCAGGTGCCGAAATGCTTGCAGGGCGGCTCGGCCCGGCCGGGCGCCTCTCCCACCAGGGCCACGGGCACGGCCTCCCACCCATCGGCGCGGCGGGCGCCGAACTTCACCATCATCTGGTCGCCGGGCAGGCTCTGCGGCACGTAGAGGCGAGCACCGTGGGACAGGGCCAGCCCGTCGCCGCGGGCACCCACCCGCTCCACCACGATCTCCACCTGCCCCAGGACGGGCGGCTCCTCATGGGCCGGCTTCTGGGGGCGGCGGCTGGGCTGCTTGCGGCGGAAATTGGCCATGGCGGGAACGGGACCTCAGAAGGAGAAGGACAGGAAGCGGGCGCGCAGGCTGTCGGGTACGGGGGTGGGGCGGCGGGTCTGCCGGTCGATCATGACCAGGACGGAGCGGTTGGTGGCGATGCAGCGGTCCCCATGGAACACGGCGCTGCCGATGGTCCAGGAAGTGTTGCCCACGGCCAGGATGCCGACGCCGACCCGCAAACCCGCGGGGCGGTGCAGCTCGGCCAGGAACTCCGTCGCCACGCTGCGCAGCACCGGCTGCCCGTGGGGGCACAAGGTGGGCACGCCGGCCTCGTCATGGAAGCCCAGGCGGCCGGTCTCCAGGTACACCCCGATGGCGTTGTTGTTGACATGGCCCACGGGGTCCAGGTCGCTGAAGCGCACATGCTCCGGCACCCAGAAACGGAAGGCGCCGGGGCTGGTCAGGTCGGGCATCTCGGGGTTGGCCACGGAACCTCCGGCCGGTCTTTCGGTTCGACTCACATGCCCGGCGCAGTGGCCGGGACACGGGGCCAGGGCATAGGTGCTCCCTGATGATTTGGCAAGCAGCGCCCTGTAAAGGGTGCTAGAACGGCGCTCGTTACGATCTCCAACCCGGAAAGGGTCTCTATCCATGTCCGACCAGCAGAACAGCGCGGCCGAGCAGCTTTTCGAGAAGGCTCTCGACATCGCCGAGAAGCATCTCGAGATGGCCATGAAGGAAGGTGGCACGCTGAACGTCGAGGGCAGCCCGTTTTCCGGCTACGTCGCCATCGCCATGATCGAGGCGGCCGTCAACCAGGCGGTCGAGGTGGCCGGCCATGAGGACATCGCCGACATGCTGCGCGACCTCGCGGAGCAGATCGAGGCCGACGCCGAGGACGAGGAGTAAGCGCACCCGCGCTTGCCTTTCCAGGTAAGGATACGCCCCGCCGTGCCACCAGGTACGGCGGGGTTTGTGCTTTCTGGGGGATGGCGGCGGACAAAGGATTGTTGTTGATCGATGTTGTCGTGGTTGGAAAAATAGACATTCACGAACATTCACAAGAACACGCGCGAATATACACGGAATAGATTGCTGCCTCAGGCTTTATTCTTTTGTGTGTTTTCGTGTGTGTATGGTGCGTGTTCGCGTGTGTTTCCTTGACCCGCGCTCAGAGAACAGGGCCAACAAGCGGGACCGTCTGCCAAGCTTGCCACATAGCAACGCCCCGCATCCTTACGCGCTCTTCGCCAGCCGTGCGGGTTCGCCCAGGGCCTGGCGCAAGGCCTGGGCCAGGCGGTCGGGGCTGTAGGGCTTTTCCAGTTGCAGCCAGGGGGTCCCGTCGCCCGCCGTACGGTCGTAGCCGGACATCAGCACCACGGGCAGGTGCGGGTGTTGGGCGGTGGCGGCCCGGGCCAGGGACTTGCCGTCCATCCCGGGCAGGCCGATGTCGGTGACCAGCACGTCCAGGGCCTGTCCCGCCGCCAGCAGGTCCAACGCCTCCTCGGCGGAGCCGGCGGACACCACCCGGTAGCCCAGCTCCGTCAGCAAATCCTCCGTGGACAGGCGCACCAGCGCCTCATCCTCCACCAGCAGCACCGTGGCCCCGCCGCGCCGGGCGGTTTCCAGGGGCGGGGCGGGTGCCAATTCCGGCGGCGGGGCCGCCCTGGCCGCCGTGGCGGGGAAGGCCAGGTCGAAGCGGGTGCCGCCGCCCTGCGCCGTTTCCAGCGTCACCTGCCCGCCGGACTGCTGCATGAAGCCGTACAGGGTGGCGAGGCCCAGCCCGGTGCCCTTGCCGGGCGGCTTGGTGGTGAAGAAGGGCTCGAAGATGCGCGACGCCACGGCCGGCGGCATCCCCTCGCCCGTGTCGGCCACGGACAGGGTCACCCAATCCTTGCCGTCCGGCCCGGCATGCCGACGGGCGGAGATGGTCAGCCGCCCGCCGGCCGGCATGGCGTCGCGGGCGTTGACGGCCAGGTTCAGCAGCCCGTTCTCCAGCTGCACCGGGTCCACCAGCACGGGCGGCAGGCCCGCCGGGATATCGGTCCCCACCGCCACCCGTTCCCCCACCGCATGGGTCAGCAGGGGCAGGGTCTCGGCCACCAGCCGGCCCAGGTCGGTGGGCCGGGGTTCCAGCGGTTGCATGCGTGCGAAGGCCAGCAGCCGTTTCACCAGCGCCGCCCCGGCCCGCGCCGCCTTCAGGGCGCCGTCCAGCCGCTCCGGGTCGGCCTCCGGGTCGGGCAGGGAGCGGACAAGCTCCAGGTTGGTGATGACCGCGGTCAGCAGGTTGTTGAAATCGTGCGCCACCCCGCCGGTGAGCTGGCCCACCGTCTCCATCTTCTGCGCCTGCACCAGCCGCTGGTCGGCCAGCTTGCGCTCGGTCACGTCGCGGGAGGAGCCCAGCAGGTGGGTGATCCGGCCGTCCGGGTCGCGCAGCGGCACCAGGATCGTCTCGTAATGCCGCTGCCCCGCCGGCAGGTCCAGGCTCTGCTCATAGGACACCGGCTTGCCCGCCGCCACGCAGCCCGCATAGTTGCGGCGGAGCTGGTCGGCATGGTCGGGCATGGTCTCCGCGATCTCCCGCCCGTCGGTGATGGCGGCCGGGTCCAGGCCGGAGCTGCGGGCCAGGCTTTCGTTGATCTCCTCCACATAAAAGCGGCCATTCTCGCCCACCCGGACGACGAACAGGCTCTCGGCCGTGTGCTCGAAGAAGCCGCGGTAGCGGGTCTCGCTGGCGCGCAGGGCCTGTTCCGTGGCCCGCCGCCGATCCACCTCCGACCGGAGGGAGGCGAGGGCCGCGCTCTCCCGCCCGGCAGCCCGGTTGGCCGCCAGGGCCAGGGCCAGCAGGATCAGGGCCGCGGGCACCGCGATGGCGGTGAAGGTCAGGCTGTTGGCCCGCCAGGGCGCCAGCACCGCCCCCATATGGCGCGACACCACCACGGCCGCCGGCTGGGTACCCAGGTCCCGCGCCACCACCAGCCGCCGCAGCCCGTCCACCGTGTGGTCGGTGACCACGGGCGCTTCCGAATCCTGGTCCAAGGCCGGGTGCCCGTCCGGCAGGCGCAACCCCGGCACCGCCACGGGCCAGCGGGCCAGCACCACCCCGTCCCGCCGGGCCAGCAGCACGCTGGTGCCCGTGTCCCCCGCCATCCCCGCCCAGTAGCGCTCGAAGTAAGCGGGGCGGAAGGACGCCACCACCACCCCGTCCAGGCCCTGGTCCGCCCCCGGCAGCCGGTGCGCCAGGTGGAACTGGACCTGCCCGGTCAGGTGGCTGTGGGTGGGTTCCCCCAGGAAGCGGGGCTGGCCGCCCTGGATGGCCTTCCAATAATCCCGCTTGATGATGTCGATGGGGGCAAGGGGGAACATGCGGCTGCCCAACCGCGCCGTGCCGGCGGAATCCACCACGGCCAGGCTGTCGGCCTGGGGCAGGCCGGCCACCCGGCCGGCCATCCAGCCATGCAGTTCCTCCGCCTTGGCCACGTCATCCCAACCCGCGCCATCGCGGCGCAGCGCAGCAACCCGGCCGGACAGTTCCTGGAGCAGCAGCTCCTGCGTCTCGAACACCTTCAGCGCGTGCTCGCGGGCGATGTCGGCATCGCGGGCCAGGGCGGCCTCCGCCTCCCGCATCACCTGGGCGTGGTTCATCCAGACGGCGAGCGCCAGCATGGCCGCCGGCACGGCCACGGTGGCCGGCAGCAGCCAACGGAAGTAAGGCAAGGGTTCTCGGCCTCTCGGCTGGTACCGCGCCAAATGTCTCTCCAGACGATAGGGCTGGTGGCAGCATGCCTTCGCCGGCAGCCATGTCCCACGCTCCAAAGGTTCTGATCCCCTAGACGTTATTGCGTAGGGCGAAGGGGGTGGCGGCCCCGGGCGTGCTTGACACCCTTCCCCGCCTCTGCGAGCCTTCAAACAACCGTTTGAAAACGGAACCACTTGGGGAGGGACGCATGAAAGCGCTGCTGTGCAAGGGATTCGGGCCGCCGGAGAGCCTGGTGCTGGAAGAGGTGCCGGCCCCGCCGCTGGGGCCGGGGCAGGTGCGCGTGGCCGTCAAGGCGGCTTCCATCAACTTCGCCGACACGCTGGTGATCCAGGGCAAGTACCAGGAAAAGCCCCCCTTCCCCTTCGTCCCCGGCTTCGAGCTGGCCGGCGACGTGGTGGAACTGGGGGAGGGCGCGCCGCCCCACCTGAAGCCCGGCATGCGGGTCATCGCCTTGTCGCCCAAGGGCGCCTTCTGCACCGAGGCGGTGGTGGACGCCGCGGCGGTGCTGCCCATGCCCAAGGGGATGGACTATGCCGTGGGCGCCGGCTTCCCCGTGGCCTATGGCACCAGCCACATGGCCCTGGTGGACCGCGCCAACCTGAAGGCGGGGGAGACGCTGTTGGTGCTGGGCGCCTCCGGCGGCGTCGGCCTGACGGCGGTGGAGATCGGCAAGGCCCTGGGCGCCCGGGTCATCGCCGCCGCCAGCTCCGCAGAGAAGCTGGCGGTGGCCCGCGAGCATGGCGCGGATGAGGTGATCGACTACACCGCCGAGGACCTGCGCGCCCGGATGAAGGAGCTGGCACCGAAGGGCGCCGACGTCATCTATGACCCGGTGGGCGGCGACGCCTTCGACGCGGCCCTACGCAGCGTGGCGTGGGAGGGGCGGATCGTCACCATCGGCTACGCCTCCGGCCGCATCCCGGCGATCCCGGCCAACCTGCTGCTGGTGAAGAATTGCAGCGTCATCGGCCACTACTGGGGCGCCTATCAGAAGCACAACCCCCGCCGCCTGGGCCAGAGCCTGATGGAGTTGATGCAGATGTGGGCGGAGGGCAAGCTGAAGCCCCACGTCAGCCACGCCCTGCCGCTGGAGCGCTATGCCGAGGCCTTCCACCTGCTGATGGACCGCAAGGCCACCGGCAAGGTGGTCCTGACCATGGGGTGAGGGTCAGCGCTTGTCGTGCCACCCCGGCGGCAACTCGTCGCCGGGGATCACCTCGTCGGCACCGGCCTTCCGGAGGATCTCAAGGGCGCGGTTCGGGTCCGCGTGCCTCACCCGCTCCTCGAAGCGGGCCGACGCGTCCATATGGGCGAGGCACTGGTCCAGGACCGATTGCAGGAACGTCTCCACGGACAGACCCTCGCGCGCGGCGAGTTCCTGCGCGATGCGCTCTGTTTTTTCGCTCAGCGTGATTGAAACGACCCTCTCGCCCATCGAAGGGGCTCCCACCACATCCGTGCCCAACACCAGCCGCATACAAGAAGGCTATCACGCCTTTTGCCCGCGGCAATAGAAAAACCGCCGCCAACCCTCGCGCGGGATGACGGCGGCATGAAGTCTTGACGTTCAACTGACCACAGAACAGGCACCGCCGCCGGGGGTTTCGCCCCGGCGGCGGCGTACCACCTCAGTGCACGGACTCGCCATGCAGGGCGATGTCCAGCCCGTCGCGCTCGGCCTCTTCCTCGACCCGCAGGCCGATGGTGAACTTGATCAGGTACAGGATCACGGCGGTGGCGATGGCCGACCAGGCGATGGTGGCGACGATGCCCCAGACCTGGGTCAGCACCTGGCCCGCATTGCCCTCGATCAGGCCGGCGGTGCCGCCGATGGCCGCCTTGGCGAAGACGCCGGTCAGGATGGCGCCGACGATGCCGCCCACCCCGTGCACGCCCCAGACGTCCAGGCTGTCGTCATACTTCAGCGCGTGCTTCAGGCTGGTGGAGGCGAAGTAGCAGATCACGCCGGAGGCCACGCCGATGCCCAGCGCCCCGTCGATGCCCACGAAGCCGGAGGCGGGGGTGATGGCGACCAGGCCGCCCACGGCGCCGGAGATGATGCCCAGGACCGAGGGCTTGCCCTTCACGGCCCACTCCACGAACATCCAGGACAGGGCCGCCGCGGCGGACGCCACCTGGGTGACCAGCATGGCCATGCCCGCACGGCCGTCGGCGGCCACGGCGGAGCCGGCGTTGAAGCCGAACCAGCCCACCCACAGCAGGGAGGCGCCGATCAGGGACAGGACCAGGTTGTGGGGCTTCATGTCCGAGGTGCCATAGCCCACGCGCTTGCCCAGGATGATGGCGGCCACCAGGCCGGCCACGCCCGCGTTGATGTGCACCACGGTGCCGCCGGCATAGTCCAGCACGCCGTCGCCCATCAGGAAGCCGCCGCCCCACACCCAGTGGCAGACGGGGGCGTAGACCAGCAGCGACCACAGCATGGAGAAGACCAGCAGGGCCGAGAACTTCATGCGGTCCGCGAAGGCGCCGGTGATCAGGGCCGGCGTGATGATGGCGAAGGTCATCTGGAAGGTGATGAACACCGTCTCCGGGATGGTGCCGGAGAGCGAGCCCACCTCGACCCCCGACAGGAAGGCCTTGCTGAAGTCGCCGATGAAGGCGTTGCCCGGCCCGAAGGCGAGGCTGTAACCCACGACCACCCACAGCACCGAGATCAGGGCGCAGATGGCGAAGCTCTGCATGACCATGGCCAGCACGTTGGGCTTGCGCACCATGCCGCCGTAGAACAGCGCCAGCCCCGGGATGGTCATCATCAGGACCAGGGCGGTGGAGGTCAGCATCCACGCGGTGTTGCCCGCGTCCAGGGTGGGGGTCGGGGCAGGCGCGGCAGCATCCTGGGCCATGGCGAGGCCCGCCGGCGCCAGCGCGAGGCCCGCTGCGAGCAAGAATTTCAACAGACGATTCATCGGGGCTCCCCTTCTCATGGGCACGGGGGCCGACCGGCCACCGCACACGCCACCGCTGCCCTATTCAAACTCCATGCCGCGGCGCGGAATGGCGGAATCCCTATGCTCCCGTCTCGGCGCCCCAAGGGCGGCGGCGATGATTCCCGCACCGAATCATGTCCGATTGCCCGGATTTTGGGCACTTTCCTTGCCCTGCCGCACCCCGGCTTGTCATTCCATTACAAGGCTTTAATCCATTCCTGGCGCCTGCCCCCCTGCCCCAGGAGAGGCACTTCCGGCCCATGCACAAAAAATAAGCAGCAGCTGCGGCGCATCCGGGCCCCCGGATGGACAGTCCCGGTTGCGTCACTTCCCCCGGCCTTTCGGGTGCGGCACCAGATGGCCCGCGGTGCGAATGTGTGGCACTGTGTGGGGGGACAAGGGCGCGGCACCCCGGCCTGGCCGCGCCATAGAAACGAAGGGGCACGCTGCCGTGACCACAGCCAACAATGACCAGCGTCTGGACCAGGAACTGCGCCAGGCCCCGCGCCATGCCCTGGCCCTGATCCTGGCGGGCGGCCGGGGCAGCCGCCTGCGCCAGCTGACCGACCGCCGGGCCAAGCCGGCCGTGCATTTCGGCGGCAAGTTCCGGATCATCGACTTCGCCCTGTCCAACTGCATCAATTCGGGCTTCCGCCGCATCTCGGTGATGACCCAGTACAAGTCGCACAGCCTGCTGCGCCACCTGCAGCGGGGCTGGAACTTCCTGCGCGGCGAGATCGGGGAGTTCATCGACCTGCTGCCCGCCCAACAGCGGATCGATGAGACGAGCTGGTACCAGGGCACGGCCGACGCCGTGTTCCAGAACCTGGACATCCTGCGCAGCCACGGGGCTGAGTGGGTGCTGATCCTGGCCGGCGACCACATCTACAAGATGGACTATTCCAACATGCTGACGGCCCACATCCGCACGCAAGCGGACGTGACCGTGGCCTGCATCGAGGTGCCGCGCGCCCAGGCCAGCGGCTTCGGCGTGATGCATGTGGACGAGCAGGACCGGGTGGTCAGCTTCCTGGAGAAGCCGTCGGACCCGCCGCCCATGCCGGGCCGGCCGGACATGTCCCTGGCCAGCATGGGCATCTACATCTTCAACGCCAAGTTCCTGTACGACCAGCTGGAGCGGGACGCCCGCGACCCCGCCTCGTCCCGCGACTTCGGCAAGGACATCATCCCCTACCTGGTGCCCCGGGCCAACGTCATGGCCCACCATTTCGAGCAGTCCTGCGTCTACAACCGCGCCCCGGGGTCGGAGCCCTATTGGCGCGACGTGGGCACGGTGGACGCGTACTGGGAGGCCAACCTGGACCTCTGCCACGTCTCCCCGTCCTTCGACCTGTATGACCGGGAATGGCCGATCTTCACCTACCAGGAGCAGTTGCCCCCGGCGAAGTTCGTCTTCGACGATGATGGCCGCCGCGGCATGGCGGTGGACAGCATGGTCAGCGCCGGCTGCATCATCTCCGGCTCGGTCGTCCGCCGGTCGCTGCTGTTCAACCAGGTGCGCATGCACTCCTACAGCACCCTGACCGACACGGTGGTCCTGCCGGAGGTGGAGATCCACCGCAACTGCCGCATCACCAAGGCGGTGATCGACCGGGGCTGCGTGCTGCCGCCGGGCCTGGTGGTGGGGGAAAACCCGGAGGACGACGCCCGGCGCTTCTACCGCACCGACAGCGGGGTGGTGCTGGTGACCCGGGACATGCTGGCCCGTTTGCAGGGTTGAGGACGCGGGGAAACGCCGCAGCCATGAGGACCGATCCCGGCGCCTTCGTGCTGGACCAGAGGGGCCGCCGCGTCACCCTGCACGGGGCGGAGGCCTTCGCCGGGCTGCGGGCGGCGGGGCGGATGGCGGCGGCCTGCCTGGACCACCTTGCCCCCCATGTGCGGCCCGGCGTCAGCACGGGCGAGCTGGACCGGCTGGTCAACCAGTTCCTGACCAGCCGCGGCGCCATCCCGGCCACCCTGGGCTATCGCGGCTTCCCCAGATCCTGCTGCATCTCCGTCAACCAGGAGGTCAACCATGGCATCCCCTCGGCCACGCGGCTGCTGCGGGAGGGGGACATCCTGAACATCGATGTCACCGCCATCGTCGATGGCTGGCACGGCGACACCAGCCGCATGTATGTGGCAGGCACCCCCAGCCCCGCCGCCCGGCGGCTGGTGGAGGCGACATACCAGGCCACCATGGCCGGTATCCGGGAGGTGCGGCCGGGCGCCCAGCTTGGCGACCTGGGCGCCGCGGTGGAGCAGGTGGCCCGCGCCCACGGCTACAGCATCGTCCGGGAATATGTCGGCCACGGCATCGGCCGCGTGTTCCATGAGGCGCCGGAGATCCACCACACCGGCCGGCGGGGCCGCGGGCTGGTGCTGCTGCCCGGCATGGTCTTCACGGTGGAGCCCATGCTAAACGCCGGCGGGCGGCATGTGCGGCTGCTGGCCGACGGCTGGACCAACGTCACCGCCGACGGCAGCCTGTCCGCCCAGTTCGAGCACACGGTCGGCGTGACGGAGGCAGGGGTGGAGATCTTCACCCTCTCCCCCGCCGGGCACACGCTGCCGCCGTATCCGGCGGTATCATGATGCTCCCTCAAGCGCCGGGCGCCCGCGTCCGCGGGCTTGGCTTGCGCGGGCACGAGCCCGCGGGCCGGCGGTCGCCGGCCTGCAAGGCCAAGGGCCGGGGTCCCTTGGCCTTGCTCCCGAAACACGACCCCCTTACCTGACCCAAGGCTATCATGCGCGTCCTGTTCGTCGCGTCGGAGTGCTTTCCCTACGTGAAGACCGGCGGCCTGGCCGACGTGGCCGGCGCCCTTCCCCCCGCATTGCGCGCCCTGGGCCTGGACGTGCGCATCCTGCTGCCGGGCTATCCCGGCGTGCTGGGCAAGCTGGACGTGCTGCGCACGGTGCGGGACCTGCGCGGCCTGCCGGGCCTACCCCCCGACAGCCCGGCCCGCCTGCTGGCCACCCTGCCGGGGGACGGGCAGGTGCCGCTTTACGTGTTGGACGTGCCCGCCTTCTTCGCCCGGGCCGGCAGCCCCTATCTGGGCCCGGACGGGCAGGACTGGTCGGACAACCATCTCCGATTCGGCGCCCTGTCGCGCACGGCCGCCCTGGTGGGGCTGGACGGGGACGGGGATGGCTGGCTGCCGGACGTGGTGCATTGCCATGACTGGCAGGCCGGGCTGGTGCCCGCCTACCTGCATTATCCCTTCTGGCCCTTCGCCGGGCGGCGGCGGCCGAAGACGGTGTTCACCATCCACAACCTGGCCTTCCAAGGCCTGTTCCCCGCCGACACCGTCCCACTGCTGGGCCTGCCGTGGGAGGCGTTCACCCCCCAGGGGCTGGAGTTCCACGGCAAGCTGGGCTTCCTGAAAGCGGGCCTCGCCTATGCGGACAAGCTGACCACCGTCAGCCCCACCTATGCGGCGGAGATCCAGGGCGGCGATTTCGGCTTCGGGCTGGACGGGCTGTTGCGCCTGCGGGCCGCGGACCTGTCGGGCATCCTGAACGGCATCGACATGGACATCTGGGACCCGGCCCGGGACCCGCTGCTGCCCACCCGCTATGACGCCACGACGCTGGAGGCCAAGGCGGCCAGCAAGTCCGTGGTGCAGCAGGCCTTCGGGCTGGCCGACCGGCCCAATGCGCCCCTGTTCGGCATCGTCAGCCGCCTGACCCACCAGAAGGGCATCGATCTGGTGGTGGAGGCACTGCCACGCCTGGTCTCCCAAGGCGCCCAGCTGGCCGTGCTGGGCACCGGCAGCCGGGAGCTGGAGCAGGCCCTGGCCAAGGCCGCGGCGGACAACCCCGGCCGGGTGGGCGTTCGGCTGGCCTATGACGAGGCCCTGTCCCACCAGATCCAGGCCGGCTGCGACGTGCTGATGGTGCCCAGCCGGTTCGAGCCCTGCGGCCTGACCCAGATGTACGCCCTGCGTTACGGCACCCTGCCCCTGGTGGCCCGGGTGGGCGGGCTGAACGACACGGTCACCGACGTGACGGAGCAGACCCTGGCCGACGGCACCGGCACGGGCTTCGTCTTCGCTCCGGTGGAGGTGGGCGCCCTGGTCCGCGCCATCGACCGGTCCCTGGCCCTGTTCCGCGCGCCCCACCTCTGGCACAAGGTCCAGCAGGCCGCCATGTCCCGCGACGTGGGCTGGGCCGCCCCGGCCCGGGAGTATGACGCCCTGTACGGCGGCCTGTTGGCGGAGGGAGATTGAGGGCTTCGTAGGTCGGATTAGGTGCGCAGCACCGTAATCCGACACCGACGGCGCAAGCCGTCGGATTACGCGGCCTTGCCGCTAGACCCGTTTCCCGCAGACTGGAAACGGGTCTAGCCCTTCGTGTTCCTCAAGCGCCCCCGGATCGGGGTCCGGGGCAGGCTCCGCCGCATCCGCGGCTTGGCTACGCCCGCATGAGCGGGCGCGGCGGCAGTCGCCGCCGGATCGTGTTTCCGGTCAGCGTAAACACGCTCTAATCCGACCTACATCTCAGAACGCCGGCCCACCCCGCAGCGTGCCGACCACCAACCCCGCGCGGTTCTTGATCGGCGGCTCCACCAGGTGCCGGACCTTGTCCCACTCCGCCTCCGACAGCAGGCCTAGCTTGCGCAGCACGGCGGCCATGGCCGGGCCGGCGGCGCGGCCGGCGCCGTCATCCACCTTCACCGCCACGCCGATGCCCGCTTCCGGCACCACGGCGCAGGACAGGCCCTCCGCCCCGCCTTGGTCAGAATGCGGCCGCCCAGGGCCTGCATGAAGTCCGTGTCGAAGGTGTCGGTGCCGCTGACCATCTCCGGGTGTTTGCCCCAGGCGCGGGTGATGCGGGCCGCGGCCTCCGCCCGGCGGCTGGGCAGGTCGCGCGGGTCGGCCATCCTGGCCATGCCGAAGGCCAGCGCCTCCAGCGGCAGGCCCACGGTGGGGATGGAGCAGCCGTCCACGCCCCAGGGCGCGTGCGACAGGTCCTGGGCGGTCACCTGCTCGATGATGCCCAGGATGCGCTGCTGCACCGGGTGCTGGTAGCCCACATAGCCCCGGGTCGCCTCCCCCAGGTGCTTGGCCGTGGCCAGCATGCCCGTGTGCTTGCCGGAGCAGTTGTTGTGCAGGGCGGTGGGCTTCTCCCCCCGTGCCAGCATCGCCTCCCAGGTGGGGGCGTGGTAGGGGGCGTGGCTGCCGCATTCCAAATCGTCGGCGGACAGGCCCATGCGGGCCAGCCAGGCACCGGCGGTGCTGGTGTGCATGGGCTCGCCATTGTGGCTGGCGCAGGCCAGCGCCAATTCGGCGTCGCTGACTCCATAGGCGTCCGCCGCCCCGCTTTCGACCAGCGCCAGGGCCTGGAGGGACTTGTTGGAGCTGCGCGGGTAGACGACGGCCTTCACGTCGCCCCAGGCCGCCAGCACTTGGCCGGAGGCGTCCACCGCCACGGCGCGGGCGCGGTGGGCGGATTCCACGATGGGGCCGCGGGTGACCTCGACCAGGATGGGGTTCGCCCGGTCGTCGGGCAGGCTGACCTTGGCCGGCAGCGCCTCCCGCGCGCCGGGGCCATGGCCGCAGCCGGGGCCATGGACGTGTCCGTTGTTCTCGTTCTGGGGCATGATCGCCATGAATGTCGCGCCCGCGGGGCGGGCCGGGGCCCCAACCTTGCCCACTGCCCGGTTTCTGTGCAAGCGGGGCACAGCCCTGCCCGACGCAACGGTCTCACGCCGAATCCGCGGGGAGCGCTTGACGAGTTGCTCGCCATCAGCGAATCCTGATTGGCATGCGGCTCGTGATCGAGAAGGCTGCGGCCCGTCGCCTATTGGAAATGCCACCCGCACAGGCCCGCGCCCTTCGTGCCAAGCTCGAGGCTATTGCCGCCGACCCGTTCGGTCCCCATCCCCACGTGACGGCGTTGCAAGGGGAAAAGGACACGTTCCGGGTCCGGCAGGGGGATTGGCGGGCGGTCTATGTGGTGGAGCGTGCCGCCGACACGGTCCGGGTCCGCATCATCGACGTAAGGGGACAGGTGTACCGATGAACGCCATCCGGCCAATCGCCGTCACCGACAACACCGTGACCCTTTCCCGCGCGGATTGGGATGCGCTCCAGGAGCAACTGGAGGACCTGCATGACCGGGCCACGCTGCGCCGGGTCGAGGCGGACCTCGCGGCGGGCCGGACAGAGGAACTGCCGATAGAGATGGTGGACCGGCTGCTGGCCGGGGAAAGCCCCGTGCGGGTCTGGCGCGACCACCGGGGCTTGAGCCAGCGGGCGCTGGCGGAGCAGGCCGGCATGGGGCCCGGCTATTTGGCGGACATCGAGGCGGGCCGCAAGCCCGGCAGTGCCGATGCCCTGAAGCGGCTCGCCGCCGCCTTGTCTGTGGACATGGGGGACCTGGTCCGCTAACCCCTCCGGCCTGTACTTGGTGGGGCCCGGGGAGGGCCGGTCAGCATGCGTGGCTATTTCGCCCTGGGCGCCGAGGGGATCAGCAAGTCGGGCAATGTGGGGACGATCCTGCGCACGGGGCATGCCTTCGGCGCCAGCTTCGTCTTCACCGTCAACGCCGTGGTGGACATGACGGAGGTGCGGGTGACCGACACGTCCGGCGGCGACGACCACGTGCCCTTCTATGAGTGGGCGTCGGCGGGCGACATGGTGCTTCCCCAGGGCTGCACCCTGGTGGGGGTGGAGCTGACGGACGACGCGGCCTACCTGCCCAGTTTCCGGCACCCGCTGCGCGCGGCCTATGTGTTCGGGCCGGAGCGGGGCAGCCTGTCCCGGGCCATGCAGGACCGCTGCGACCACATCGTCAAGATCCCGACCAAGTTCTGCGTCAACGTGGCGGTCGCCGCGGCCATCGTCACCTATGACCGCATGATCAGCCTGGGCCGCTTCGCCGAGCGGCCCGTGCGCGTGGGCGGCAGCCGGGAGCTGCCGAAAGAGCAGGGCCATGGCCGCATCCGCATCCGCAACCCCGACAGTCCCCGCATGCGCCCGCTCGTTGGGGATGGGAATAAGCCGTCGGCTGTTATATCCATGTCAGACAACAGCCGAAGGAGCGGCCCGATGACCGCGCGCAACGCCCTGATCCCCGCCGCCGTCCTGGCCCTGCTGTTGGCTGGCCCGGCCGTGGCGCAGCAGGACGCCCGGCCCGCCGCACCCCCGCCCCCTCCGCCGCCGCCGGCGAGCGCCCCCGCCCAGGATGACGTGATCGTCACCGCCCCCGCAGCGTGGAGCCGGACTACCAGTCCGTCCAGGAATACCACGCCCGGGAGTTCGCCCGCCTGAACGCCATCTATGGCAAGCCGCCGCCGGTGGAGCCGCGCGGTGACCAGTCCCTGGACACCGGCGGCGCCATGGAGAACCCCAACAACCGCTCCAGCACCGTGGACGCCATCCGCAACGCCCCGCCGGTGCGGGAGACGCTGGGCAACGGCCCCTGACATCCTGACGATTCTCTCCCCGCCGGCCGGAACGCTCCCCGGCGGGTGCGGTTGGGGCGGCAAGCCCCGCGGCGCAGGCGCCCGGGGCCTCCGACCCAGGGGAGGGACGCCATGGCCGAACAGCCGCTCGACAGCCGGAAGACGGAGACCCTGACCACCCGCCAGGGCCACCCGGTCTCGGACAACCAGAGCCTCCGCAGCGTGGGCGAGCGCGGCCCCGCGACGCTGGAGAATTACCAGTTCATCGAGAAGATCACCCACTTCGACCGGGAACGCATCCCGGAGCGGGTGGTGCATGCCCGCGGCACGGGGGCCCACGGCTATTTCGAGGCCTATGGCCGCATCGGGGACGAGCCCGCGTCCAAGTACACCCGCGCCAAGGTGCTGACCAAGGCAGGCGTGCGCACGCCGGTCTTCATCCGCTTCTCCACCGTCATCGGCGCCAAGGACTCACCCGAAACGGCCCGCGACCCGCGCGGCTTCGCCATCAAGTTCAAGACGGAGGACGGCGTCTGGGACCTGGTGGGCAACAATTTGAAGATCTTCTTCATCCGGGACGCCATCAAGTTCCCGGACATGATCCACGCCTTCAAGCCCGACCCGGTGACCAACCGGCAGGAGCCCTGGCGCTTCTACGACTTCGTCATGCACCACCCGGAAAGCCTGCACATGGTGACCTGGGTGAAGAGCCCCTGGGGCATCCCCGCCAGCTACCGGCAGATGGAAGGGTCCAGCGTCAACACCTACAAGCTGGTGAACGACCAGGGGGAGGCGGTGCTGTGCAAGTTCAGCTTCCAGCCGAAGCTGGGCGTGCGCAACCTGACCAGCCAGGAAGCCGCCGAGATCCAGGCCCAGGACGTGGGCCACGCCACCAAGGACCTGTATGACGCCATCGAGCGCGGCGACTTCCCGGAGTGGGAGATGTGCGTCCAGGTGATGTCCGACGACGCCCACCCGGAGCTGGACTTCGACCCCCTGGACGACACCAAGCGCTGGCCGGAGGACAAGTTCCCCCTGCTGCCCGTGGGCCGGGTGGTGCTGGACAAGAACCCATCCAACTTCTTCGCGGAGGTGGAGCAGTCCGCCTTCGGCACCGGCGTCCTGGTGGAGGGGATCGACTTCTCCGACGACAAGATGCTCCAGGGCCGGACGCTGTCCTATTCGGACACCCAGCGCTACCGGGTGGGGCCGAACTACCTGCAGCTCCCCATCAACGCGCCCCTGAAGCCGGCCCACACCAACCAGCGGGACGGGCAGATGGCCTTCTATGTGGATGACGGGCAGCGCAACGCTCACGTCAACTATGAGCCCAGTTCCATGGGCGGGCTGAGCGAGGCGGGACGGCCGGCCAAGGAATACCACCAGTGGGTGGAGGGCCACCTGGGCCGCTACCAGACCACCCGCACGGCCGACGACTACCGCCAAGCCGGTGAGCGCTACCGCACCTTCGACGACCGGGAGCGGGAGGACCTGATCGCCAACCTGGGCGCCGACCTGCGGGCCTGCCCGGAGCACATCGCCCAGCGCATGGTCTGGCACTTCTGGCACTGCGACGAGGATTATGGCCGCCGCGTCGCCGAAGCCGCCGGCGTGGACCTGGAAACGGCCAAGGCCCTGCCGCCCCTGCCCGGCAAGCCCGCCCCCGGCGAGAAGGGCCAGGGCCCCACCTATACCAGCGGCAAGCGGGAGACGCCCGAGCACCGCGACGCGGCGGAGTAAGGCGGGGCCGGAATGCGAAAACCCTCAATAAGGCTGTCGCCGGACGGTCCTTATTGAGGGTTTTTCGTTGGAATGGCGAATCAGCGCTCGATCTGCAAGTAGCTGACCGGCAGCAGGTCCCAGGGGAAATGGATCCAGGTGTCCTGGCTCACCTCGGTGATGAAGGTGTCCACCAGGGGCCGGCCGGAGGGCTTGGCGTAGATGGTGGCGAAGTGGGCCTTGGGCAGCAGCTTGCGCACCACGGCGGCGGTCTTGCCGGTGTCCACCAAATCGTCGATCAGCAGCCAGCCGGCGCCCTCGTCGGTGACGGCGGTGGGGCTCTTCAGGATGCGGATGTCACCCTGGGTCTGGTTCTCGTACGACTTGACCGAGACCGTCTCGATCACCCGGATGTTCAGCTCCCGCGCCACGATGGCGGCGGGCACCATGCCGCCGCGGGTGATGGCGATGATGCCGGTCCACGGCCCCTTGTCCTGCAGCCGCCAGGCCATGGCCTTGGCGTTGCGGTGCAGCTCCTCCCACGTCACGGGGAAGTTCTTCATGGGATCGGGATGGGCGGCCACGGGCGGTACTCCTGGGTGAGAAAGCGCGACAGATAGCCGAAGCCGCGGCCCGGGGCAACGCGCAGCCCACGCATGTCGCCACGGCCGTTGAGAATCCCGTTGCAATGGGGCGCCTGTTCCGATAGAACCCGCGTCCTCACCGGCCGGTGACGCCACAAGCGCCGCCAGGGTCGGGGACAGGGCGCCCGTAGCTCAGCTGGATAGAGCACCAGACTACGAATCTGGGGGTCAGAGGTTCGAATCCTTTCGGGCGCGCCATTCCCCACCACATGCCGGTTGCAGGCCAAGGCGCTGCGCCCGTAGCTCAGCTGGATAGAGCACCAGACTACGAATCTGGGGGTCAGAGGTTCGAATCCTTTCGGGCGCGCCATTCCCCACCACATGCCGGTTGCAGGCCAAGGCGCTGCGCCCGTAGCTCAGCTGGATAGAGCACCAGACTACGAATCTGGGGGTCAGAGGTTCGAATCCTTTCGGGCGCGCCACCTGCCTGCCGCGATGACAGGCGCGGATCGTTATCCTATCCCCCCAACGTTTGAGCCATGGACCGCCTCCCCTGCGGAAGCAGGGGCCCATGGTTTTTGACCCGCTCTCCGCCGTCACCGTGGCTAAAGAACTGTGGGCCCCTGCTTGCGCAGGGGAGGCAGGAAGGATTGCGGGATGGTGTTTGGTGAGGTAGGCACGGAGGTGCAGGCCTTTCTGTTCATGTGCGTGTCTGTGAATGTTCCCTGGACACCGCCCCCCGGAAAGCGGTCCTCTCGCTGACCAGCGCCAAAAGGCACGGAGGGATCATGGCCAAGCTCGTGTTCGGGATGAACCAGTCCCTGGACGGCTATGTGGACCACACGGGCTTCGCCCCCAGCCCCGGCCTGTTCCGCCACTTCGTCCGGGAGGCGGAGGGGCAGGCGGGCAGCCTCTATGGCCGCCGGATCTATGAGATCATGCGGTATTGGGAGGAGGACCAACCCGGTTGGGGCGCGGATGAGCATGCCTTCGCCGCCGCTTGGCGCCGACAGCCGAAATGGGTTGTTTCCCGCACGCTGACGGAGGTGGGCCCCAACGCGACCCTGGTCGGGGACGACCTGGAGGGCGCGGTCCGCGCGCTGAAGGCCGGGCGTGAGGGGGAGATCGAGGTCGCCGGGCCGGATCTGGCCCGCAGCCTGACCGACCTTGGCCTGATCGATGAGTACCGGATCTACCTGCACCCCGTGGTGCTGGGCCAGGGCAAGCCCTATTTCGCCGGTCCCCGGCCCCCGCTCCGCCTCATGGCCCATGACCGGATGGACGGGGACGTGCTCCGGCTGACCTATGTTCCCGCCTGACCCTGTCGCCAACACGCACTTTCGAATTCGAAACTCTGCGATAGACTGGCGGCACCGTCCGAAGACCGGAAAGCTGGAACGCATGCGCCGTATCGCCCTTGCCGCCGCCATCGCCCTCCTTGCCGCCCTGCCCGTTTCGGCGCAGGTGGCCCCGCCCAAGGTGGGGATCGCGGACCTGAAGGACCTGCCCCAGCCTCTGCCGCTGCCCTATGACGAGGAAGCCGACGCCGACAAGGACCTGGCCGCCGCCATGGCGCGGGCCAAGGCGTCGGGCAAGCGGGTGCTGGTCGATTTGGGCGGCGACTGGTGCCCGGACTGCCGCATCCTGGCGGCGGTGATGGACCTGCCGGAGGTGAAGCCCTTCCTGGCCGCCCACTTCGAGAAGGTCGTCATCGACGTGGGCCGGTTCAACAAGAACCTCCACATCCCCCAGGGCTTCGGGATCGAGAAGCTGCGCGGCGTGCCCACCGTGCTGGTGGTGGAGCCCGACGGCACCCTGGTGAACAAGACCGACAGCGCGGAGCTGGCCGACGCCCGCTCCAAGACGCCCCAGGCCATGGTGGACTGGCTGGCCCGGTACGCCAAGCCGGTGAAGGGGTCGTGAGAACGGCCGCGGTTTAGGCCGAACGCGAGTTGGGGGCAGAGGGTGAGTCCCCCGCGCAGGCGGGGGCCCACAGTTCCTTCGCGACGGCAGCCCTGGCGAAAGGGTCAAAAACCGTGGACCCCCGCCTCCGCGGGGGAAGCGGGGGTGTGGCGGAAGGACGCTTCCTTAAGAACGGGGACGCCCCCTCACTTTGCCGGCTTCACGAACCGCAGGGTCATGCGGTCGCTCTCGCCGATGGCGGCGTACTTGTCCTTGTCCTGGTCCTTCAGGGCGAAGCTGGGCGGCAGGGTCCAGACGCCCTTGGGGTGGTCCTTGGTGTCCTTCGGGTTGGCGTTCACCTCCGACGTGCCCGCCAGCTTGAAGCCAGCGGCCTCCGCCAGCTTCACCACATGGTCCTGCCGGACATAGCCGTTGGCGGCCTTGGGGTCCTGGGGCTGGTCGGTGTTGGCGCGGTGCTCAACCACCCCCAGCACGCCGCCGGGCTTCAGGGCCGCGTACATGGCCTTGAAGGCGTCCTCGGCCCAATCGTCGGCCATCCAGTTGTGCACGTTGCGGAAGGTCAGCACCAGGTCCGCGCTGCCGGGCGGCACCATGGCCAGCTTCTTCGGCCCGAACTCCGTCACCTTGACCTCAGAATAGGCCTCGGGCGTGGCGGCCAGCTTCTCCGCATAGCGCTTCAGGCCGCGCTGCACGTAGTCCGTGGTGCTGTCCTTGTCCCAGCTGGCGGCCACATAGGTGCCCTTGCCCTTCATCACGGGGGCCAGCACCTCCGTGTACCAGCCGCCGCCCGGCCAGATCTCCACCACCGTCTGGCCCTGTTTCAGGCCGAAGAAGGTCAGCGTCTCCTTGGGGTGCCGGTACTGGTCGCGGGCCTTGTTGGCGTCGCTGCGGTGGGCGCCGGCCAGGGCTTGGTCCAGGGCGGCCGAGGTGGCGGCGTCCATCTCCGCGGCGGCGGGCAGGGAGACGAAGGCCGTGGCCAGCAGGGCGAGCCCGGCCAGGGCCGACTTGGGCAGGGGAATCATGGCGTTTCCTCGAAGCGATGGCATGGCCCCGTTGGCCGGGGCCAGTCACCCCTAGACCTAGCATCCGCCCCCCGCCCCGACCAGCACCACTCCCGGCCATGCCGGACGGGGCCGCTCAGCGCGCGCTCGACACCCGGTCCGCCGCCCCGGGGATGGTCCGCAGCGCCGCTTCCGCCAGCTTGGCATGGGCGGCGCTGGTGGGGTGCAGCCCGTCCCAGAACAGGTAGCCGACACAAGAGCGCCGGTCCGGGCAGGCCCCGGACACGTCGCGGAAGCCGGCCTTGGCGGGGTCGGCCATCACCTCCCGCGCCAGGGCGTGCACGTCCAGCCGGTGGACGCGCATGCCGGGATGCCGCGATTCCACCCCGTCCAGCATGCGGGCCAGGGCGGCGTTGTAGCTTTCGGTCAGGGCATTGGCGATGGCCGCCACCTGCGGCCCGAAGCCCCTGACCTGGGGGGCGAGCCCGATGTCCGGCAGGTTGGGTACCAGCACGTTGGTGGCGCCGCGCTTGGCCAGGTCTTCCAGGATGCCGCGCAGGGTCGCCACCGCATCCGGCACCAGGGTGGCGCGGTTGGGCGCCCAGGGGGCCGCCAACAGGTCGTTGCCGCCGCCATAGACCACCAGCAGGGCGTTGGCCGGCACCTTGCCGTCGGGTCCCAGCCCGTCCAGGTAGCGGTCCGCCTGCACCCGCAGGGAATGCGCCCCGCCATGGATGCGCGCCCCGCCCACCGCGTGGTTGTTGCCGCCGCGGGTGGAGGCCACCAGCTTCGACCCCAACCGCTGCGCCAGCACCTCCACCCAGACCGGCCCGTCGCTGAACCGGCCGGCATTGCCGATGTCCGACAGGCTGTCCCCCAGCACCACCAGCGGCACAGGCCCCTTGCCCAGGGGTGCCGCCCCGGTCGACCCCGCCGCCATCACGCCCGCGGCCACCACCATGCCCATCAATCCCTTCAACATCAGACCCGCCTTGCCTTCGACTGCGGGGCGGACAGGTGGGCAAGAATGGGGATGGGGGCAATTACCCGGAATCGCGGGAGGGGTTCGTGGAGCCGTCATGTGGTGGCTGCCAAACACCCGGTGGCCCATGTTATGGTCATCCGACAAACCAGAGGAGCCGTCCCATGCGATGGGCATTGGCTGATGTCACCCGGCGTTTGCCAGAGATCATCGACGCGACCCAGACGTCGCCCCAGGAAGTCGATCTGGGCGAGGGAAAGGGCGTGCTGGTCCTGTCCCTCAGGCCCCCCAAGCCCAAGACCCAGCCCCGCAGCCTGGCCGATGTCCTGATGGACTCCCCGCTCTGGGGGTTCGATTTGGGCGACGACCTCAGGGACAAGTCCCTGCCGCGTGAGGTCGATCTTTGACCTACCTGGCCGACACGAACGTCGTGTCCGTCTTCACCCAGACGGGACGGGACGCCGCGGTCCTGCAACGGTTGGACGCTGTGCCGTTCCTGTCCGTATACGTCAGCATCCTGACCCTCGGCGAATTGCGGTTTGGCATCCGCCGGCTGCCCAGCGGGGCGAAGCGGGACCAGCTCAACGCTTGGCTCGAAACAAGCTTCATCCCCAGCCTTGCCGACCGCGTCCTTCTCGTCGATGAGGCCGTTTGCCAGACGTGGGCCGACCTTCGGGTCGCCGCCGGCCGGACCTTGCCGGTGACCGACAGCCTAATCGCCGCCACGGCCATCGCCCACGACATGGTGCTGGTCACCCGCAACGTCCGGGACTTCCAGGGCGTGCCGGTCCGGCTCTGGAACCCGTGGGACACCCCAACCCCACCCTCCTGACGCCCCAAGGCGCCCTTGGCCGGCAGCGTCCCCTGTCATAGAGTCCCGCCGTCCCCCGCCGGCAGCCGCCAATGAAGTTCATCCGCCTTGAGGCCATCATCCACGCCGACCGCCATGCCACCCTGGCGGCGGCCGCGGACGCGATCAGTGCCGGCGGCGGCTGGGTCACCGACCATTCGCTGTTGTCCGACGTGATGGCGATCCTGAACTTCCAGGTCCCTGCCGACAGCACGGGCCGGCTGGCCGCCGCCCTCCTCGCCGCCGGTATCCCGGCCAAGCCCGCCCTCCCAGAAACCATGGGCAACGGGGCAGAGGATGTGTCCGGGCAGTTGACCCTGACCTTCCCGCAGGGCACCGGCGACTTGCGCCGGGCGGTGCCGGCATTCGACGGGTAGAGCCCCTACTCCACCATCCTGACCGTGGGCAGCCCGATCCCGGCCACCACCTTTTCCCGCAGCACGTCGCGGCGGAAGCGGTGCAGCTCCGCCGGGCGGCCGCCGGTGTTGGCGAGCGTGCCGGTGGGTTCCACCAGGCCGCCGGACAGGACCAGGCGGCGGAAGTTCTGCTTGTGCAGGCGCACGCCCGACAGGGCCTCCACCGTGCGCTGCAGCCGGAACAGGGTGAATTGCTGGGGCAGCAGGTCGAAGACCACGGGCCGGTACTTCAGCTTGCCCCGCAACCGGCCCAGGGCCACGGCCAGGATGCGGCGGTTGTCGTGGGCCATGGCGGTGCCCAGCGGCTGGTTGGTACCCAGGGCCTGGGCCCCGTTTGCCCATTTCGGGTCGGGCAGGCCATGGTGGGCACGCAAGGCGCGGTCCCGCAGCGCCTCCTCCACCAGCCCCGCCTCATACAGCAGCTCATAGCGTTCCAGGACCCGTTCATCGTCCCAGCGATCATCGTCCTGGGCGAAGGTGGTGCCGATCCGCTCGGCCCGCTTGGCCTTCAGGGACGGGTCGGAGGTGGCGGCGCACCAGGCCTCCAGCGCCGGCCGGATGGCGCGGCTGACCAGGGCGGGGCGGCCGTCGCGCCAGTCTTCCCAGGGGAAGTAGTCGTACCAGTCGTGCCATTCCGCCGCCCCGCTGCCGGACAGGGGCGCCTCCTGCACCAGGGCCACATAGCCGGTGCTGACCACGCGGGGGCCGCCCTCCATCTCCCGCGGGTCGCGCCAGCGGTCGCCGAAGGTATAGAGCTGCTCCACATAGCGCAGGGGCAGGCCGGTCTGTTCCTGCACCCAGCGGCGCAGGCCCTGTTCCAGGGTGCGGTCCCGCTCCGCGTTGAACGGGCCGAAGGGCAGGGCGTCCAGCCCGTCCGTGTCGGGGTCCCGCTGTTCCGGCGTGGCAAGGTCGTGGGTCATGCGCCGGACGACCAGCACGCGCGGCACCTCGTCCGTCACCGCGACGATGACGGCGGTCAGGCCCAGGACGGTCGAGTCGGCCATGGCGTCCCCTTCACCCCTCCGCGGCGCCCCGCATCAACGTCCCCCCGGCCGGCGCCGCGGCGGGACCTTCGCAACTCCTTCGGTTCCGGGGCTTGTACGGCAAAGAAACGACGCGCGCAAACCCCGCGGCGCAAAAGCCTTGCGTAATAATACACCCACCGAAGCGGGGTTTGCCCAGCGCACGGAATCCTGCCATGTAAGCGGCCGATAAGATGTCCGCCACAGGGCACGGCTGCCCTGTTAAGGGTCGGGACCGGTATCGGGAGAGAATGCCATGGTGCTGAAGCTCGAACAGCGCAAGGTCGAGCTGGTTGACCAGGTTGCCGCCAAGGTGCGCGACCGCCTGGCCCGGGAGAAGGCGAAGCTGGCCGAGGCCTTCGTCCGCCAGTTCTACGCCAACGTCCCCCCGACGACATGCTGCGCACCGGCCCGGACGAGCTGTACGGCGCGGCCATCGCCGTCTGGCAGTTCGCCTGCCGCCGCCCCGGCGGGGAGCCGCTGGTCCGCGTCCTGAACCCGCGGGTGGACGCCGACGGCTGGCACGCCGCCCACACGGTGGTGGAGGTGGTGCATGACGACATGCCCTTCCTGGTGGACAGCGTCAGCGCCGAGCTGGGCCGCCACGGGCTGAACGTCCACCTGGTGATCCACCCGGTGATCCGCGCCCGCCGCGACGACAGCGGCAAGGTGGTGGAGCTGTTCGCCAACGGCGCGGCGCCGGCCGACGCCACGGCCGAATCCGTGATGCACATCGAGGTGGACCAGCAGACCGACCCGGCCAAGCTGGAGGCGGTGCGCCAGGGCATCCTGGCCGTGCTGGCCGACGTGCGCGCCGCCGTGGCCGACTGGCGGGCCATGCGCGCCCGGGTGGCCGACACCATCAGCGGCACCAAATGCACCACACTGCCCATCCCGCAGGAGGAGATCCAGGAGAGCCTGGCCCTGCTGCGCTGGATGGACGAGGACCACTTCATCTTCCTGGGCGTGCGCGAATACCGCTTCGGCCAGGCCGAGGGGGAGGAGACGCTGGACATCCAGCCCGGCCAGGGCCTGGGCATCCTGCGCGACGACCAGATCAACATCTTCGAGGGGCTGCGCAACTTCAGCCAGTTGCCGCTGGAGGTGAAGGCCTTCATCCGCCACCCCCGCTTCATGATGGTCACCAAGTCCCGGCGGGAGAGCACGGTCCACCGCCGCACGCCCCTGGACGCGGTGATGGTCAAGCTGTTCGACGAGCATGGCACGGAGGTGGGGGAGCGGCTGTTCGTCGGCCTGTTCACCAGCACCGCCTACAACCGCTCCGTCCGCGACATCCCCTACCTGCGCCAGAAGGTGGCCCGCACCATCGCCCGGGCCGGCTTCGACCCGCGCGGCCATGACGGCAAGGCCCTGACCCACATCCTGGAGACCTATCCCCGGGACGAGCTGTTCCAGGTGGGCGAGGATGAGCTGTTCGAAGCCGCCATGGGCGTGCTGCATTTGCAGGAGCGGCAGCGCGTCGCCCTGTTCCTGCGCAAGGACCCGTTCGGCCGCTTCGTCTCCGCCCTGGTCTATGTCCCCCGCGACCGCTACGACACCGAGCTGCGCCGCCGCATGCAGACGCTGATCGAGCGGGCGTTCCAGGGCACCTCCTCCCAGGTCCACGTGGCCCTGTCGGAAAGTGTCCTGGCCCGGGTGCACCTGATCGTGCAGACCACCCCCGGCCAGGTGCCGGACGTGGACGTGACCGACCTGGAGCTGCAACTGATCGAGACGGCGCGCGGCTGGCGCGACCGCTTCCAGCACGCCCTGGTGGAGCATTTCGGGGAGGCCAAGGGCCTGACCCTGGCCCGCCGCTATGGCGCCCTGCTGCCTGCCAGCTACCAGGAGGCCTATGGCGCCGACCACGCCGTGGTGGACATCGAGAAGGTGGAGCAGGCGGCGGCAAGCGGCGGCATGGCGCTCAACCTCTACCGCCCGGTGGATGCGGAGCCGCACGAGGTCTACCTGAAGATCTACCGCCAGGGCCCCGCCATCGCCCTGTCGCGGGTGCTGCCCATGCTGGAGGACCTCGGCCTCAACATCATCGCCGAGCATGGGCCGTTCGAGCTGGAACTGCCAGACCTGTCCGCGCCGTTGACCATCCAGGACTTCCAGATGGAGACGGCCGGCGGCCGTCCCGTGGACATGGAGCAGGTGAAGGCCAACTTCGAGGAGGCCTTCGCCAAGGTCTGGGCCGGCGATGCCCAGTCCGACGGCTTCAACAAGCTGGTTCTGCTGGCGGGCATGAACTGGCGGGAGGCCATGCTTTTCCGCGCCTATGCCAAGTACCTGAAGCAGGCCCGCTTCGACTTCAGCCAGGAATACATCGAGGAGACGCTGGCGGCCCACGCCCCCATCGCCCGCCGGCTGCTGGCCCTGTTCCGGGCGAGCCACGACCCCAAGCTGCTGGCGTCCCTGGGTGGCCAGGAGGTGGACACCCGCCGCAAGGGGTTGATCGTGGAGATCGACCACGCCCTGGACGCGGTCACCAACATCGACGAGGACCGCATCCTGCGCCGGATGCTGAACATCATCCGGGCGACGCTGCGCACCAACTTCTTCCAGCCGGGCAAGGACGGCCAGCCCAAGGCCTATGTCAGCTTCAAGCTGGACAGCGGTTCCATCGAGGACCTGCCCCTGCCCCGCCCCTGGCGGGAGATCTGGGTCTACAGCCCGCGAGTGGAGGCCATCCATTTGCGCGGCGGCAAGGTGGCCCGCGGCGGCATCCGCTGGTCCGACCGCAAGGAGGATTTCCGGACGGAGATCCTGGGCCTGATCAAGGCCCAGATGGTGAAGAACGCCGTGATCGTGCCGGTGGGCAGCAAGGGCGGCTTCGTCGTCAAGAACCTGCCCCCGGCCAGCGCCGGCCGGGAGGCCGTCATGGCCGAGGTGGTCGAGTGCTACAAGACCATGATGCGCGGCTTGCTGGACATCACCGACAATCTGAAGGGCGGTGAGGTGATCCCGCCGGCAGACGTGGTCCGGCTGGACCAGGACGACCCCTACCTGGTGGTGGCGGCGGACAAGGGTACGGCCACCTTCAGCGACATCGCCAACTCCGTCAGCCGCGAATACGGCTTCTGGCTGGACGACGCCTTCGCGTCCGGCGGCTCCGCCGGCTACGACCACAAGAAGATGGGCATCACCGCCCGCGGCGGCTGGGAGGCGGTGAAGCGCCACTTCCGCGAGCTGGGCAAGGATATCCAGGCGGAGGACTTCACCGTCGTCGGCGTGGGCGACATGTCGGGCGACGTGTTCGGCAACGGCATGCTGCTGTCCAAGCATATCCGCCTGGTGGCCGCCTTCGACCACCGCCACATCTTCGTGGACCCGAACCCGGACTCCGCGGTGAGTTGGGAGGAGCGCAAGCGCCTGTTCGACCTGCCGCGGTCGAGCTGGGCCGACTATGACCGGACCAAGATGTCCGCCGGCGGCGCCATCTTCGAGCGCACGGCCAAGTCCCTGGCCCTGACGCCGGAGATCAAGTCCCTGCTGGGCCTCGCCAGCGACCGGGTCACCCCCGCCGACCTGATGAAGGCCATCCTGACGGCGAAGGTGGAGCTGCTCTGGCTGGGCGGCATCGGCACCTACGTCAAGGCGGCGGATGAGACCAACGCCGAGGTGGGCGACAAGGCCAACGACGCCATCCGCATCAACGGCCGCGACCTGCGGGTCCAGGTGGTGGGCGAGGGCGCCAATTTGGGCCTGACCCAGCGCGGCCGGATCGAGGCGGCGCTGGCCGGCCTGCACCTGAACACCGACGCCATCGACAACTCCGCCGGGGTGGACACATCCGACCATGAGGTGAACATCAAGATCCTGCTGCGGGACGTGATGGACCGGGGCCGCATGACCCGTGAGCAGCGCGACGAGCTGCTGGCGGAGATGACAGAGGAGGTCGGCGCCCTGGTGCTGGACGACAACTACAAGCAGACCCAGGCCCTGACGGTGACAGAGGCGCAGGCCCCCGACCTGCTGGAGGACCAGGCCCGCTTCATGCGCTTCATGGAGAAGGCCGGGAAGCTGAGCCGCGCCATCGAGTACCTGCCGGACGAAGACGAGCTGAAGGCCCGCGCCCAAGCCCGCCGCGGCCTGACCCGGCCGGAAACGGCGGTGCTGCTGGCCTATGCCAAGATCGACCTCTATGACAAGCTGCTGGCCAGCCCCCTGCCGGACGACCCCTGGATGGCGGCGGACCTGACCCGCTATTTCCCCACGGCCTTGCAGGAGCGGTTCGGCAGCTTCATCCAGCAGCACCAGCTGCGGCGGGAGATCATCAGCACCGTGGTGACCAACGCCATGGTCAACCGCGTCGGCCCCACCTTCGTGTGGGAGATGGTGGAGCAGACCGGCCGGGACGAGGGCGACGTGGCCCGCGCCTACATCATCACCCGTGAGGCCTTCGGCCTGCGCCCCGTCTGGGCGGGGATCGAGGGGCTGGACACGAAGGTCCCCGCCGCCGTGCAGACGGCCATGATCCTGGAGACCACCCGGCTGATGCGCCGGGCCGTGCCCTGGGTGCTGGTCAACGGCCACTACCCCCTGGACATCCAGGCGGAGGTGGCACGGCTGGCCCCGGCGGTGGAGGAGTTGGCGGGCAGCCTGGCCGACGTGCTGCCCACCGCGGCCCTCACCCACCTGGCGGAGGCCGCGGGCCGGCTGACCCAGGCGGGCGTGCCCAGCGACCTGGCCCGCCGCGTGGCCGCCCTGCCCGTCCTGGCCGCGGCCACGGACATCGCGTCCATCGCCGTGGAGTGCGGCAAGCCGGTGGCCGACGTGGCCGGGGCGTACTTCGGCATCGGGGAGCGGCTGGGCCTGGACTTCCTGCGGGACAAGGCGGCCAACGTGAAGGCCGACAACCACTGGCAGCGCCAAGCGGCCGGCGCCATCCTGGACGACCTCTATGGCCTCCAGGCCCGCCTCGCGGCCCGCGTCCTGGGCCACGCCGGCGGCGGCGACCCCATCGACGCCTTCACCAGCCAACGCCAGGGCCCCATGGAGCGCATCCAGTCCCTCCTCACCGAACTCCGCGCCGCCGCCACGGTGGACATCCCCATGCTGGCGGTGGCCGGGCGGCAGTTGCGGGGGTTGGTGGCGGGGTAAGGCTTGCGTGACGGTCGGGGGCGGGCTTCCGGGCCTGCCCCCGGCTTTGTTTGTGAACGAGACGGTCGGGCTTGGCCGGAGCGTCGGTGCCGGGAACACGGACGACACGGACCCGCTTCGCGGGACACGGACAATCTCGGACAAAGAGCAGGCGCTGGCACTTTTCCCTGCGGCGAAGCCGCAAGACAGAGCTTCTTCAAGAACCGCCCGCGCGACAGGCTGATCGTTTGATTGCGGCTACGCCGCCTTTGGGGCCGAGACGGACCCGCCAGCACCGTCCGTGCTTGTCCGTGTTCCCGCGGAGCGGGGTCCGTGTCGTCCGTGTCAAACGGCCCGACGCCATCCCAGGCGCCACAGCCTCATCCCGGCAACACCCCTCTCACCGCATCCGGTTCCGCCACTCCTTGTACAGACGCTCGGCCTCGTCGGACCCGGCCAGGATCTCGATCACGCGCAGGCTGTTGAACATCTGCCGCTGGGCCTCGGGCGCCAGGCCGTCGCGGGTGCGGGGGCCGGTGCGGAGCAGGGTCTCCGTCTGGGCTTCCAGTTGCTTGCGCACGGCGTTGATCTTGGCCCCCACCTCCTTCTGGATGCCCAGATGGGGCGCCAGCTTGGAGGAGCGGCGCAGCGCCAGGGCCAGCTGCTCCGCCTTCTTCATGTTGCTGTCGTCGATGGGCAGGCTGCCGTCAGCGGTGAACAGGGTGCCCACCAGGGTGCGGTCCAGGTCGGCCACCACATTGCGCACGACGAAGCTGCCGATCTCCGCCCGGGCGCCCTGGACCTTCTGGCTCATCTCCTTGTCGCGCAGGGACATGACCGTGTCGTTGACGGAGTTCAGGCCTTCCGTCAGCCGCTCTGCCGTGGCCGCCAGGCTGTCCGGGTCGTTGTCCCCGCCCTCCGGCATGGCCCGCTCGAAGTCGGCGGTCTGGCGCAGCAGGTTGCCGACCACATAGCCCGACATCTCCTTGGTCAGGGCCTCCTTCTCCTGCGCGGCACCGCCCAGGCGCAAATCGGCCAGCAGCTTCAGCAGGTCACCCGGCCGCTTCATGCGGGAGGTCAGCACCAGCAGGGCCGGCGTGGTCTTGCGGGCGTCCTCCTGCCCCAGCCGGACCAGGGTCTGGCGGATCACGTCCACATGGGATTCCGCCAACTGGCCGATGGGCTTTTCCGGCAGGGCGGCCTTCAGCGCCTCCAGCTCCGGCCCGATCTCGATGGCCTGGCGCAGCGTGTCGAGCTGGCGCAGCACGTCGTCGTCCCGGCCGAACAGGCCCACCTTCAGCTTCAGGTTGGCGTGGCAGTCCGCCACCAGGGCGGCCAGTGCCACCCCACCCTCCACCCACAGGGCCTCACAGGCCTTGGCCTGGGCGGCGCGGTCGCGGGGGTCGGCCAGGGTCAGCCCGGCTTGCGCCGCCGCCACGGTGGCCGGGTTCAGCCGTTCCTTCAGCGCCTTCCAGCAGGGGCCCAGGCTGGTGCGGCAGACGCGGTTCAGCTTGCGGGAATAGCTGCCGGGGTCGTCCAGCAGGTCCTCCGCCGGGCGGAAGAACAGGCGGGACAGGGAGGGCCGGCGCGGCGGGCGCAACTCCACCAGCCGCGGGCGCAGCGTATCGAAGGCGGCGCGGATGTCCGGGTGGTCGCCCACCTGCTCCAGCAGGCTGTAGATCTTCAGGAACTTCGGGTCGGGCAGGCGGGTGGCGTCGGCGGCCAGGGCCGACCATTCCTCGCCGAGGCTCGACTTGCCGGTGCCGGGGGCGCTGCGGTCGTTCATGCCTGCCCCCCTCACGCCGCTACCGATTTCAGGGCTTCGATCCGCATCACCGCGTCCATGTCCAGGCTGCCGGTGCGCCAATCCTCGTTCACCCGCACCCAGCGGCGCTGCACCTTGGCGATGGCGTCCATGTCCAGGGCGTCGGAGGCCCAGGTCACCTCCTCCCGCGGCAGCACGGGCACCAGGCGGGAGATGTCGGTCATGGTGGCCTGCTGCGTTTCCTGCGGCTTGTCGGCCACCGATTCCCACAGGGTGACCAGGAAGTCCCAGCCGTCCAGCAGCCAGGAGACGCGGGACACCTGTTCCACGATGGCGCCGCGCAGCCTGGGCTCGTCATGCACGATCTGCTTCGGGTCGGCACAGGCCTTGTCCAGCAGGGTGATGCGCTGCTTCGCCAGGGTCAGGGTGTGCAGCCCCACCTGCGCCACATAGCGGCCCAGCAGGGCCACGTCGCTGGGGTCCAGGTCGGACCAGCGCTCCACGGCCTGGCAGAACTTGGCCAGGCGGTTGTTCAAGGCCCGCAGGCGGCCGGGCTGGGGCGACTGGGGCAGGCCCACCGGGGCCACGGCGATGCCCAGCGTCTCCACCCGGTTGGTCATCTCGTCCGCGGAGATGCCCACCTGCGCCGCCACCTTGCCCAGGGCGCGCCGGGCCAGGTTCTGCGACTGCTCCGCCGTCATGCCCGGGCGCATCAGGTCCTGCGCCCCGATGCCCACCAGCTTCAGCAGCTCCGTCACCAGCACGAACTGGGTCAGCACCAGGTAATGCTGGTCCTGCTCGATGGCCTTGGCGGCGGCATTGGCCGCGTCCGGCCCGCAGACGCCGCTGGCCTGCACCGTCAGGGAGGCCTGGCGCACCTGCTCCGGCGACTGCCCCTCCAGCGTGCCCAGTTCCTCCAGCAGCAGCCGGTCATGCAGGGTGATGGTCATGATGGAGGACAGGCTTTTCGTGGGCACCACATAGATACCCTTGCCGCCGGTGAAGTTGGGCAGCAGGAACTCGAACCGCTCGTTGCTGTCCAGCCGCAGCCGCGCTTGGCTCAGCAGCGGCGTGGTGAAGGGCACGGCGATCCCCCGCTCCGCGAAGGTGGCGGGCACGAACTCGTCGGCCTTGATGCCGATCGGCCTGCCCTGTGCCCCACCGCCCTGTTCATCACTCGACATGCACGCCGCCTAAGCCGTCCGCCTTAGCCCGAAGGGGTGTAGTGTAGCGAAGTTCCGCCGCGACGGAACCGTACATCTGTGGGGCGGGTTTCCCGCAGGGCTGACGCGCGCCGGGCGCCGGCTTGACCCACGGGGGTGGCGGTGCCTACATTCCCCCCGAGGCAGCCGCGCCATCGCGGTGAACAAGCTACTAGATTTGGGGGTTCCCAATGGCTGGATCCACGACTTCTGTGACGGATGCGAGCTTCGAGGCCGATGTGCTGAAGGCCGAGGGCCCGGTCCTGGTGGACTTCTGGGCGGAGTGGTGCGGCCCCTGCAAGATGATCGCCCCCGCCCTGGATGAGATCGCGCAGGAACTGGGCGGCAAGCTGACCGTCGCCAAGGTCAACATCGACGAGAACCCGATGACCCCGGGCAAGTACGGCGTCCGCGGCATCCCCACCCTGATGCTGTTCAAGGACGGCCAGGTCGCCGCCACCAAGATCGGCGCCCTGCCGAAGCAGGCGCTGAAGAGCTGGGTGAACGAGAACATCTGACCCGCCCGCCCACCTATGGCGCCCCCTTCCAGGCGGAGGGGGCCGGGCCCTTGGCCGCAGGCCGTGGAAGCCGGTCCTGATCCCGAAGCGTGTTGACACACGCTCCGCCGGCACGACCCGCACAAATGAGAAGGGGCCCGGTCGCCCGGGCCCCCTCCCTGCTTCCCCGATACCAACCAGCCGTCAGACGATCCCCGCCTTGGCGAACGGCAGGTCGCGCAGCGGCTTGCCGGTGGCCTTCAGCACGGCGTTGGCCACGGCCGGGGCCGCCGTGGGCACGCCGGGTTCGCCCACGCCGGTCGGGCGTTCCTGGGACGGGACGATGTGCACCTCCACCGCGGGCATGTCGCTGTAGCGCAGCGGCTCGAACGTGTCGAAGTTGGCTTGGTCCACCAGCCCGTCGGTCAGGGTCACCTGGCCGCGCAGGGCGTGGCCGATGCCCCAGCCGGCGCCGCCTTCCATCTGCGCCCGGATGTTGTCCGGGTTGACGGCGATGCCGCAGTCTACGGCGCAGACCACCCGGTCCACCTTGATGCGGCCGTCCTTGACGCTGACCTCCGCCACATGGGCGACATAGCTGTTGAAGCTCTTGTGCACGGCCACGCCGCGGGCCTTGCCGGCCGGCAGGGGCGTGCCCCAGCCCGCCTTCTCCGCCGCCAGCTTCAGCACGTTGGCCAGCTTCGGGTGGTCCTTCAGCATGGCCAGGCGGTATTCCACCGGGTCCTTGCCGGCGGCCAGCGCCAGCTCGTCGATGAAGGCTTCCTTGGCATAGGCGGTGTGGGTGTGGCCCACGGAGCGCCACCAGAGGGTCGTCACCGGCGAGGTGCCCATCTGGTAGTCCACGGCCAGGTTCGGCACCGCGTATTCCATGTCGGCGGCACCCTCCACGGCGGTGGCGTCCACCCCGTCCTTCAGCATCATGGCGGCGAAGGGCGTGCCGGCCATGAAGGACTGGCCGACGATGGTCTGGTCCCAGGCGACGATGTTGCCGTCCTTGTCCAGGCCGGCCTTGACCCGGTGCACGAACAGGGGCCGGTACATGCCGCCCTTGATGTCGTCCTCGCGGGTCCAGACCAGGTGGATGGGGGGCGTGCCCTTGGCCTTGTAGGCCTGGGCGACCAGCGCCGCCTCCGCCATGTAGTCGGCGTTGGGGGTGGCGCGGCGGCCGAAGCTGCCGCCGGCCCAGACGGTGTTGATCTTCACCTGTTCCGGCTTGCAGCCCAGGATGGCGGCCACGGTGGGCTGCTCGATCCCCTGGAACTGGGACCCGGCCCAGAACTCCGCCCCGCCGTCCTTGGTCAGTTGGACGACGCAGTTCAGCGGCTCCATCGGCGCGTGGGCCAGGTAGGGGAAGGTGTATTCCGCCTCCACCACCTTCGCGGCGCCCTTGAAGGCGGCGGCCACGTCGCCCTTGCGGGCGGCCTTGGCGCCGGGCTTGCGGGCCAGGTCCCGGTATTCCGCCAGGATCTGGGCGCTGCCGCGCTTTTCCGCCTTGCTGTCGTCCCAGGTGATCTTCAGGGCGTCGCGACCCTTCATGGCGGCCCAGGTGTTCTTGGCCAGCACGGCCACGCCCACGGGCGTGCGCACCACGTCCACCACGCCGGGCACGGCCCGGGCGGCCTTGTCGTCCACCGACGCGACGGTGCCGCCGAAGCGGGGGCTGCGGGCCATCACCGCCGTCAACTGGCCGGGGCGGCGGATGTCCATGGCGAACACCGCGGTGCCGTCGGTCTTGCTGACATGGTCCAGGCGGTGAAGCTTCCCGTCGCCGATCAGCACGTACTTGGACGGGTCCTTCAGCGCCACCTTCTGGGGCACGGGCTGCTTGGACGCGGCCTCCGCCAACTGGCCGAAGCTGGCGGACTTGCCCGACTTGGCGTGGCTGACCACGCCCTTGGCCACGGTGATTTCCCCGGCCGGGACCTTCCACTGCGCCGCGGCGGCGGCCACCAGCATGGCGCGGGCGGCGGCACCCGCCATGCGCAGCTCGTCCCAGCTGTTGGCCACGGCGGTGGAGCCGCCGGTGCCCTGCAGGCCGAAGAAGTGGTTGGGGTAGAGCTTGCTGTCGGCGGGGGCGAAGTCGCTGCGGACCTGGGCCCAGTCGGCGTCCAGCTCCTCCGCCACGATGGTGGACAAGCCGGTGGCGATGCCCTGGCCCTTGTCCAGATGCTTGATCAGCACGGTGACCGTGTTGTCCGGCGCGATGCGGACGAACAGGTTGGGGCGCGGGTCGGGCGGGCCCACCACGGCGGGCACGGCCGGGCCGGCGGCGAAGGCCTCCCCGGGCAAATGGGCAGCCACCACAAGGGCGCCGCCGATGCCGGCGGCCCCCAGCAGGAAACCGCGGCGGGACGGGGTGGCGGGGCCGGCCGCGGCGGTGGCCGGGGCGGCGGATTCCAGGATGCGGCGGTGCAGCATGGGTCAGGCCTTCAGGGTCTGGGCGGCGTCCTTGATGGCCGCCTTGATGCGGACATAGGTGGCGCAGCGGCACACATTGCCGTCCATGGCCGCCTCGATGTCGCCGTCGCTGGGGTCGGGCGTCTGGCTCAGCAGCGAGACGGCGGCCATGATCTGGCCGGACTGGCAATAGCCGCACTGGGCCACGTCCAGCTTCTGCCAGGCGCCCTGCACGGCCTTGGCCACCTTGCCCTGGATGCCCTCGATGGTGGTGATCTTGGCGCCCTGCGCGTCGGCCGCCGAAAGCTGGCATGACCGGGTGGGCTGCCCGTCCACATGCACGGTGCAGGCCCCGCACAGGGCTTGGCCGCAACCGAACTTGGTGCCGGTCATGTCCAGCTCGTCCCGCAGGACCCAGAGCAAGGGCATGTCGGCGGGGACGTCCACCTTCCGCTCCTGCCCGTTGATGTTCAACGTGACCATGTCCCGTATCCCTTCTTCCCCGAACCGGTGGCAGGGGCCTTCCCCACCCCTTGCCGTTCCTTCTTGTGACCCGCCACTGTGCCCCGGCGGATATGTGCCCGTCTTTCAAATTTTGACCTTGGCCCCATGGGGCGGGGCCTGATGTGGCCTGCCCCGGGCACGGCCATTGCCGCCTGCAAGTGTCATCGCCTACACTCCGCCTGCGTGTTTTGTTCGTAAGCGGCGGAGGCAGGGTTGGCGGCGCGGGTGTCGACGGTGGCGTTCCAGGGCATCGGCGTGCTGGACATCGACTGCCAGGTGCAGATGACGGGCGGCCCCGTGACCATCATGGTGGTGGGCCTGCCGGACAAGGCGGTGGGGGAAAGCCGGGAGCGGGTGCGGGCCGCCCTGCACGCCCTGGGCATCTCCATGCCGCCGCAGCGGCTGATCGTGAACCTGGCCCCGGCGGACGTGATGAAGGAGGGGTCGCACTTCGACCTGCCCATCGCCCTGTCGCTGCTGGTGCTGATGGGCGTGCTGCCGGGGGAGGAGCTGGACCGGTTCTATGCCTTGGGGGAGCTGGGGCTGGACGGCAGCATCATCCCCGTGGCGGGGGTGCTGCCCGCCGCCATCAACGCCGCCGCCAACGACAAGGGCCTGATCTGCCCGGCCCCGTGCGGGGGTGAGGCCGCCTGGGCGGGGGACGAGCTGGAAATCCTGGCCGCCCCCACCCTGCTGTCCCTGGTGAACCACTTCAAGGGCACGCAAATCCTGGCCCGGCCGGAACGGCGGATGGAGCTGCTGGAGGACGGCGCCTCACCCAAGGACCTGCGCGACGTGAAGGGGCAGGAGACGGCGAAGCGGGCGCTGGAGGTGGCGGCCTGCGGCAACCACAACCTTCTGATGCTCGGCCCCCAGGGTCGGGCAAGTCCATGCTGGCCTCCCGCCTGCCCGGCCTGCTGCCGCCCCTGGACCCGACGGAGGCGCTGGAGGTCTCCATGATCCACAGCATCGCCGGCAATTTGGAGGGCGGGCGCCTGATCCGCAAGCGGCCCTACCGGGAGGTGCACCACAGCGCCACCCTGGCCGCCATGGTGGGCGGGGGCACAAGGGCCAAGCCGGGGGAGATCAGCCTGGCCCACCAAGGCGTCCTGTTCCTGGATGAGCTGCCGGAGTTCGCCCGCGGCACGCTGGAGGCGTTGCGCCAACCGCTGGAGACGGGCAAGGCCACCATTAGCCGGGCCAATGCCCACGTCACTTACCCCGCCCGGTTCCAGCTCGTCGCCGCCATGAACCCCTGCCGCTGCGGCCACATGGACGACCCGTCGCTGGCCTGCTCCCGCGTGCCGAAATGCGCGCAGGAGTACCAGTCCAAGATCAGCGGCCCCCTGTTCGACCGCATCGACCTGCATGTGGACGTGCCCGCCGTCACCGCCGCGGACCTGTCCCTGCCCCCGCCGCGGGAGGGCACGGCGGAGGTGGCGGCCCGGGTGGGGCAGGTGCGGGCCCTGCAGCAGGAACGCTATGCCGGCCTGGCCCGGAAGGGAAGCCCGGTTGTCCGCACCAACGCGGAGGCGGACGGGGAGCTGTTGGAGCATGTGGCCGGGCCGGACGCCCAGGGCCGCAACCTGCTGACGGAGGCGGCGGAGCGGCTGAAGCTGTCGGCCCGCGGCTACCACCGGGTGCTGCGCGTGGCCCGCACCCTGGCCGACATGGAAGGCAGCGCCCCCGTACGCCGCATCCATGTGGCGGAGGCCCTGGGCTACCGCCGTATCGCGCCGGGGCGGTAGGACCACAGCCTAGCCCACCGTTCCAAGCCCCCTACACCGCCGGTGCCAACCCCACCTGCGCCTTGGGCTGGACATGCTCCGCCGGGATGCGGAGGCGGCAGGTCAGGCCGGTCTGCGCCCAGTCCAGTTCCAGGCTGCCGCCGAGCTGGTTCTTCACGTTGGCCTGCAGCAGCAGGGAGCCGAAGCCGCTGCGGGTGGGCTTGGCGACCGGCGGGCCGCCGCTTTCCACCCAGTCGATGACCAAGCTGCCGTCGGCCTCCACCCCCCAGCGCACCAGCAGCCGGCCTTCCTTCGCCGACAGGGCGCCGTACTTGGCGGCGTTGGTGGCCAGCTCGTGGAACACCATGCCCACGGCCTGGGTGGCGTCCGGCCCCACCTCCACCGGCGGTCCCTCGGCCCGCAGGCGCCCGTCGGGGCCGCCGAACTCCCCATAGGGCGACAGCTCCTCCGCCAGCAGGTCGCGCAGGTCCGCCCCTTCCCAGCGGTTGCGGGCCAGCAGCGTGTGGGCGCGGGACAGGGCGGAAACGCGCGCCTCCACCGCCTTGGCGAAGGCTTCCGGCGAGTCGGCGGTGATGACCCGCACCAAGGCCTGGACCACCGCCAGCACATTCTTGGCACGGTGGTCCACCTCGCGGGTCAGCAGGTTGTTGCGGGCCTCGGCGGCCTTGCGCCCGGTGATGTCCTGGTCCACGCCCACCATGCGCAGGGGCTTGCCGGCGGCGTCCCGCTCCACGATGGCGGCGGCGGAGACCCAGCGCACCGTCCCGTCCGGCCGGCAGACCCGGAACTCGGTGACGAAGGGCGCCCGCCCCTCGATCCCGGCCACCACCTCCGCCCGCACCCGGGTCTGGTCGTCCGGGTGGACGCGGCCGGTGAAGTCCTCCCCCCGCAGCCCCTTGGCATCAGGGGGGAAGCCGAACAGGACCTTGAAGGTGGGGTCGCAGGTCACGGCGTCCGTCACCAGATCGGCGTCCCACAGCATCAGTTGCCCGGCTTCCAGCGCCAGGCGCAGCCGCCGCTCGCTGGCGCTGACCGCGTCCAGCACGGCCAGCTTGGCTTCTGCCTCCCGCCGGCGGGCCAGGGCCTGGCCGATGCCCAGGGCCAGCAGCACCGCCAGCGCCAGGGCCGCCGCCCCGCCACCCACCAGGGTCAGGCGCAGGCGGCGCAGCGGCACCTCCACCACCCGGGCGGGGGCGCCCACGGCCACGGTCCAGCCGCTGGCCGGGTCGGTGCGGATGGCGGTATAGACCCGCTCCCCCTCCTGGTTCAGGGCGAAGAAGAAGTGGTCGGTGCTCTTCTCGATCTCCGCCGCCAGGGACGGGGTGGCGGGGCGGCCCACGAACTGCTCGGGCGAGACGGTGCGGCCGGCAATCACCCGGTTCGAATCGAGGACGGAGACGAGCCACCCTTCCGGCACCCGCACGCGGCCCAGGGCCTGGTTCAGGGCGGCGGGGCTGATGGTGGCGCCCAGCACCCGGCGCACCTCGCCATCACGCTCCACCGGCACGAACAGCCGGATGCCGTGCCCGCCCTTGCAGGCGCTGGGGCTCTCCACCCCCGCCACATGGACCTGCCCCGCCAGCACTTGCGGCGGCGGCGACGCCGGCTCCACCCCGCCGCCCCCGCCCGCGCGACCCGGCACGGTCAGCAAGGGGGTGCCATCCGGCCCATAGGCGGTGACCGCGCACCATTCGGCCCGGCGGTCCAGGATGTGGCGGACATGGGCCTCCACGAAGGCCGGGTTCCCCTGGCCCAGGCCGGGGGTGGTGGCCAGGGACTCCAGCGTCGCCAGGTGCCAGTCCAGCTCCGCCTCTGCCGTGCCCAGGGCGGCGCCGGCGGTTTCGCGCAGGCCGCGCTCGGCCACCGCCTGGCGCTCACGGTCGAGCATGCCCACGGCCACGCCGGTGAAGGCGAGCAGCGGCAGGGCCACGGCGGCGGCCAGCAGGGCGAAGGCTCCAGGTGTCCTCATAGGGCCGGTGTACCCCATTCACCCAGGCGCATCCATGCCGACAAGGGCATGGGCTACCCCTTCCGGCCAGGAGGCGGACCGATGTCACGTGCCGGGCCGGTCCCGGGCGCCTGGGACCACGCGGGCAGGCCGCTCAGCCATTGTCACAGGCCTGGGCGATGGGAACCCGCGCTGCCCGGCCGTCAGCAGCTTTTCCGCGGGACCAGGCACGGCCTTCGCGAAAATCGCTAGAGCGTGATTACACTGACCGTAAACACGCTCCGGCGGAGCCTGCCCCGGACCCCGATCCGAGGGCGACTGAGGGACTTCAATGGCTAAACCCGTTTCCGGTCATCGGAAAACGGGTCTAGCGGTCCAGCCTCACGGTATATCGCACCATGGGATCGGGGCCGCCGGTGACCTGATCATACAGGGCGCGGGCCGGCGCGTTCTCCAGCCGCGTATGCCAATAGACCCGCGGCCAGCCCTTCTGCCGCGCCAGGTCCAGCAGCCGGTCCAGCAGGGCGCGGGCGACGCCGCGGCGCCGGTGGGCCGGGTCCACATACATGTCTTCCAGGAAGCAGAGGGGGGCCACCGCCCAGGTGTGGTCATGCAGGACGTAATGGCAGAAGCCGACCACCTGCCCGTCCGCGTCGCGGGCGACGATGGCGCTGGTCTGGGACGCCGGGTCCATGATCCGGCGCCAGACCTCCTCCGTGGTCACGTCGGTGACCACCACGTCATAACGGGCGCAATAATCCCCCAGAGCCGGCGCCAGCAGTCCTGGTCGTCCGGTTCGGGCGCAGCAATGGCATAATCCGACACGCCAGGCCTCCGCTTTCCCCGCGGCCGCCCCCGGGCAACTTTCTGTCACCCCGGGGGCGTGGTCCTCCCTATTCGCTACCCCTTCCGTATCGCATCGGGAGATGCTCCTGTCCAGCGGGTACAAGCGTTTCGGCGTTCAGCTTATGGTATCATTTTCCGTATACGGATGGCCTAGCCGGATGGCAGGGCCGGCCATCGCGCCGGCGCCGTGTCACAGCCGGATGACATAGCGGACGAAGCCGTCCCGGCCGCCGGCCACCTTGTCATACAGGGTACGGGCGGTGGCGTTGTCCTCGGCCGTGTGCCAATAGACCCGGTCCCAGCCCTGCTCCCGGCCCATCCCGACCAACGTCCCGATCAGGGCGCGGCCCACGCCCTGGCCGCGTGCCTCCGGCACGGTGAACAGGTCCTCCAGGTAGCAGATTGCCGACGTGCCCCAGGTATAGGCATGCAGCACGTAGTTGCAGATGCCCAGGGCCCGGCCCTGCCCGTCCCGCGCCACCAGCGCCTTCGTGCTGTCGCCGGGCGTGACGATCCGCCGCCAGACCTCCGCCACCGTCCCCTCCCCGGGGGAAACGCCATAGAAGGCGCAATAGGCCGCGAACAGGCGGCGCCAGTCCGCCTCGTCCGCCGGGGTGGCCGCCGCGATCCGGATGCCGGTCTCCTGCATGGGGTACCCTTCCTGCATATGGGATGATCGGGCCGGTATGGCACCCGCCAGCGTTGCTGTCCATGCCGTGCGCGGGCCGGGGCGCTTTCCTTTCCGCACCTGCTGTGGCACACGGGAGGATGGACCATGGGCAAGGCCTGACGGGGCCGCTGCCCGTTGATGCGGGATCGGGTTCACTGGATGCGGACGCTTTACCACCACCCCCTGTCGCCCTTCGCGCGCAAGGTGCGGGTGGCCCTGGCCGAGAAGCGGCTGGAGTTCGGGCTGGAACTGGAGAAACCCTGGGAGCGGCGGGACGAGTTCCTGGTGCTGAACCATGCCGGCGAGGTGCCGGTGCTGGTGGAGGATGACGGCGCCACCGTCGCCGGCCACGGCCCCATCTGCGAGTACCTGGAGGACGCCTATCCCGGCGGCAGCCTGCTGGGCACCGACGTGCTGCACCGGGCGGAGGTGCGGCGGCTGGTCTCCTGGTTCGACGAGAAGTTCTCGCGCGAGGTCACCGACCTGCTGGTGGGGGAGAAGCTGTTCAAGCGCCTGTCCGGCCAGGGCACGCCCCATGCCGCGGCCATCCGCGCCGGGCACGCCAACATCCATTACCACCTGGACTATGTGGGCTGGCTGACGGAGCGGCGGACCTGGCTGGCCGGCGACGACTTCTCCCTGGCCGACGTGGCCTGCGCCGCCCAGCTCTCCGCCATCGACTACCTCGGCGACGTGCCCTGGGACGAGCATACGGACGCCAAGGACTATTACGCCCGCGTCAAGAGCCGCCCCAGCTTCCGCCCCCTGCTGGCCGACCATTTGCCGGGCGCGCCGCCGCCGAAGCACTATGCGGACTTGGATTTTTGAGGGGGTGACGCATGGGTGGGCCGACGGACAAGGAAACCTCACCGCCGCCTGACGGTGGCCCGGCGGGCCCGTGGGACGACTTCTTCGACGCGCCCGGCGCCGACTTCCCGGAACGGGAGCAACCGGACCACCAGGACCACGAGCCGTTCTGAGCCGGTCGGGCTGGTTTGCCAGGGTCGGGAAGGTCGTACGGTCCTTGGCAGCAGGGTCCTGGACGGGGGAAAGCCGCCCGTAACGGCCCCAACCGCCTCCCCCGCGGAGGCGGGGGCCCATAGTTTTTGACCCGCGGCCTGCCACCAACCACAGAAAAGAACCGTGGACCCCCGCCTTCGCGGGGGGAAGCACAAATTCGATGAGGCCGGTGCTCGCAGCCGTCAGGCACTGGGTCATGCCCTGTGGTGACGCCCCCCCAACGGAGCCGCCACCCCGCCCCACCCCGGCCCTATTTCCGCCCCACCGGCCCGGCTATGCTCCGTCCCAGCAACGTTTCCTGGAGCAAGCCATGCGTAGCCTCCCCGCCCTGACCCTCGCCGCCGCCCTGGCCCTGGCCGTGCCGGCCGTGGCAAGCGCCCAGGTGGTCCCGCCGCCGCCGGTGCTGGACAGCGTGTCCCTGAACCTGTCCGTGGAGGAGTGGGTGCGGTCGGAGACGGCGCGCGTCTCCCTGATCGTGGACGCGGCCAGCAACGGCGCCGACGCGGCGAACCTGCGGGCCGAGATCCAGAAGGCCGCCGGGGTCGTGGCCGACAAGGCGGAATGGCGGATCGTGCGGCTGGACCAGCGGGCCGACGAGGCGGGGCTGAACCGCTGGCAGGCGGAGCTTGAGGCGCGGCTGCCGGAGGCGCAGCTCGCCAACCTGGCCGACAAGGCCAAGAAGGCCAGCCGCCCCGGCCTGCAGGTGCGGGTGGGCGGCGTCGCCTTCGACCCCACCCTGGCGGAGGTGGAGGCCGCCAAGGCCAAGCTGCGCGAGTCCCTGTACCGCCAGGTGAC
Source organism: Aerophototrophica crusticola (assembly GCF_012913305.1). Classification (NCBI taxonomy): domain Bacteria; kingdom Pseudomonadati; phylum Pseudomonadota; class Alphaproteobacteria; order Rhodospirillales; family Rhodospirillaceae; genus Aerophototrophica; species Aerophototrophica crusticola. The sequence continues at coordinate 2,942,035 of NZ_CP051775.1, forward strand.
GGAAGAGATGAAGCGCCTGAACGCCGCCTTCCCCGACCGCCAATACCGGGTGGGCAACCTGGACTTCATGGACTTCGAGCCGGTGCCCGCCCCACAGCCGGTGATGCGCAGCGCCGTCGCGAACATGGCCAAGGCGGAGAGCATGGAATTCGTTGCCCCCGGCGTGCAGGACAAGCTGCGCCTGACCGCCCGCGTCATGTACAGCGCCTTCGCCACCCCGCCGAAGAACTGATCGCGCTCCCTCAAGCGCCGCCGGTTCGGGGGCCGGGGCAGGCTCGCGCCCGCTCCGCGGGCTTGGCTTGCGCGGCCATGGGGCCGCCGGGCTCAGCCCCCCGCCGCCAGCTGCGCCGCCAGGCCTTCCCGATAGGTCGGGTAACGCAGCACCACCCCCAGCTCCCGCTTGATCCGGTCGTTCCGCACCCGCTTGTTCTCCGCATAGAAGCTGGCGGCCATGGGGGACAGGGCGGCGGGGTCGAAGGGTTGCAGGGGTGGCGGCTCCACCCCCAGCAGGGCGGCGGCGTGGGCGATCACGTCCGGTGATGGGGCGGGCGCGTCGTCGCAGACATTGTAGGCCGCCCCCGGGTCCGGCCGGGCGATGGAGGCGGCGAGGGTCGCGGCGATGTCCTCCACATGGATGCGGCTGAACACCTGCCCCGGCTTGTCGATGCGCCGTGCCGTGCCGGACCTCAAATTGTCGATGGCGCTGCGGCCGGGGCCATAGATGCCGGGCAGGCGGAACAGGTGCACGGGCGTGCCGTGCCGGTTCAGCAGGTCCAGCCACCCCCGTTCCGCCTCCACCCGGCGGCGCCCCCGCTCCCCCACCGGGTTCAGGGGGGAGGTCTCGTCCACCCAGGCGCCGCCGGTGTCGCCATAGACCCCCGTGGTGGAGAGGTACCCGGCCCAGGTGAGGTCTGACAGCCCGGCGATGTCCGCCCCATGCTCGTCCAGCACCGGGTCGCCCTGCCCGTCCGGTGGCACGGTGGCCAGCAGGGCGGTGGTCCCGGCCAGGGCCTTTCCGGGGTTGTCCAGGGGCCGGCCCCGGTCGAACAGGAAGGGCTCTATCCCCCGGGCACGCAGGGCCGCCGCCTTGTCCGGGCCCCGTGTGGTGCCGGCGACGGCCCAGCCCAGGGGCCGCAGCAATTCGGCCAGGGCCAGGGCGCTGTAGCCAAGGCCGAAGACGAACAGGCGGCCGGGCGTCGTCGGGAGTGGGGTGCTGGTCATGGTTTTTTGCCGCTGGACAGACGGGACGGGATGGGGACTCTAGGCGCCATGGACCGCATGCTCAACGTTCTGGCGCTGGCCGCCAGCCTCGTGGCGCTCGCCCAGCCGGCGACCGCCGCCCAGTTCAAGGACCGCAACCAGTGCCTGGCCCGGGCCGAGGCCCTGCCCGACTTCGCCTATGAGGAGGCGAAGCTGTGGGAGAAGGCCGGCGGCGGCACCGACGCGAAGGTCTGCCAGGCTTCCGCCCTGCTGCTCCGCGGCGACTGGAAGCCGGCGGCGGAGGCCATCGAGGCGCTGGCGCCCGCCCTGGCGAAGGAACCCGCCATGGTCCGGGCGAACCTGTGGGGCCGCGCCGGCCTTGCCTGGCAGAACGCAGGCGAGCCCAAGCGGGCGGAGGCCGCCTATGGCAAGGCGGTGGAGATCCTGCCCGACGACCCGCAGCTCCGCCTGGACCGGGCCGTTGCCCTGGCCCAGCAGCAGCGCTGGTGGGACGTGGTGGCCGACCTGGACGCCGCCCTGGCGAAGAACCCCAGGCTGGCCGAGGGCTACCTGCTGCGGGCGGAGGCGCACCGAAAGCTGGCCCAGGACCATGACGCCCTGCTGGACGTGGCCCGTGCCCTGGAGGCCCAGCCGGAGAACGCGGAGGCCCACCTGCTGCGCGGCACCCTGAAGGCGGACAAGGGCGACCTGGCCGGCGCCCGTGCCGACTGGACCCGCGCCCGCCAGCTCGGCGGCAACGGCACCACGGCCAAGCAGGCTACCGACAACCTCAACGCCCTGGACCTGGCGGAGGAGCGGGCGAAGAAGCGGGGGTAGGGCGGGCCTGGCGAAGGGCTATCCCGCCGCGGCTCCTTCACGGTCAGCAGGATGGCAAGGCCGGCGGCGAACAGGACCAGCACCGTGGCCATGCCGGCCCGCTGGGTGTCGAACGCCTCCACCGCCAGCCCATAGGCCAGCGGCCCCAGCAGGCCCACCGCCCGGCCGGTCAGGGCGAACAGGCCGAAGAACTCCGTCTCCATGCCCGGGGCGCCAGCCGGGCCATCATGGAGCGGGCCGCCGCCTGGGCCGGGCCGAAGAAGCAGCCCAGCACCAGCCCGAACACCAGCACCCATTGCTGCTCCGGCGTGAAGGCGCCGACGGGCAGGTCCAGCACCGGCGCCCAGCCCCACCAGGGCGTACCGATGGCCAGCAGGGCCACGCCGGACAGGAACAGCCCGACGATGCTGACCACCAGCGTGGGCTTGGACCCCAGCAAATCGTCCAGCCAGGCGAAGCCGATGGCGCCCAGGCCCGCCGCCACGTTCAGCAGGATGGCGAACAGGATCAGTTGCCCCTGGTCCATGCCGAACAGCACGCCGGCGAAGATGCCGCCGAAGGCCGTGATGGTATTGATCCCGTCCCGCCACAGCGCGCTGGCCACCAGGTAGCGCAGCACGTTGCCATAGGCCTTCAGCCCCTTCAGCGTCTTCCACAGGGTCGCCAAGCCCTGGGCCACCGCCTGCCCCATGGGCACCCCGGGCACCGCCGCCCGGTCCGGCACCAGCAGGAACAGGGGCAGGGCGAACAGCCCGTACCATACGGCCACCAGCACCGCCGTGGCCCGCACCGGCTGAGATTCCTCCGTCCCCAGCAGGCCGAACAGCGGCTGCTCCGCCTGGATCAACAGGACGAGGCAGAGGATCAGCGACCCCAGCCCCCCCAGATACCCCACGCCCCAGCCCCAGCCGGACACCCGGCCGATATGGCTGGGCGGCGCCACCCTGTTCAGCAGGGCATTATAGAAGACATAGGACAGCTCGAACGCCACCGACGCGACGCCCACCACCACCAGCGCCAGCAAGGCATAGTCCGGTAGCGGCCTGACGAACCAGAGCATCGCGCTGCCCACCACCGCGATGGCCGTGCAGGCCGCCAGCCAGGGCTTGGCCGGCCCGCCCCGGTCGGCGATGGCCCCCAGGACCGGCGACAGCACCGCCACCGCCAGCCCCGACAACCCCAGCATAAGCCCCCAGTCCGCCGTGCCCTGGTTCGGGTCGGCGGAGACGCCCTTGGTGAAATAGACGGAGAAGACGAAGGTCCCGATCACCGTGTTGAAGGCCGACATGGCCCAGTCATACAGGCACCACCCCGCCACCGCCGCGCGGCGCCCCTGCAACCCTTGGCCCACCATCATCCCCCTGTCCGGATAGCAAGGGGAGGGTGGCATAGCGCCGGGAGGGGGGCAAGGGTGGGGCTTTGCACGAACCTGGCCCGCCCTGAGGCATCGGGCGGTGCTTGTCTACGCAGACGACCGCACGTTAGAGTATGGCAATCCGTCGTTTGCACAAGCAACCATCGTGGCTATCCGTGAACACCCCAAGGTCGGCACGATCCTGATCTGCGACTTCGACCAAGGCTTCAAGGAGCCGGAGATGGTCAAACGCCGCCCCGTCATCGTGGTCAGCCCGAAGATCAGCACGCGACCGGGCCTCTGCACCGTCGTTGCCCTGAGCACGACGGAACCGCGCCCGAAGATGCCATTCCACTGTGAGATCGACCTTGATCCCCCGTTGCCACCGCCGTGGGGCGACACGACGCGTTGGGTCAAGGGCGACATGGTCTGCGCCGTCGGCTTTCACCGGCTTGACTTCATCATGCTCGGCAAGGACATGAAGGGCGTCCGCCAGTACCGCTATGAGACCATCACCGCTGCCGACCTGCGCCGGGTGAGGGGCTGCATCCTCAACGCCCTTGGGTTGGGAGGGTTGACCAAACACCTCGCCTAGCCCACTATCAAGTCGTTAGCGGCTCTGAGCCTCGGCCATCCGCGTCTAAGACCCCACCAGGGGCGGCCGTGCACCGGGTTGCGCCAAACTCCCGCACGGCGTCGTCACCAAGGCCGGCCCGATGCCCGTCGGGCCGGCCTTGTGATTTCCGGCCTTCACCTCAAAATGAACCGCAGCAACCTCTCCATCCGCGGCCCATAGGGCGGCTTTGTCAGCCAGCCGCCGTTGAGGCGGGCCTGGTGGAACACGCTCTTGGCGTGGCTGAAGGTGCGGAAGCCGGCCTCGCCGTGGTAGGCGCCGATGCCGCTTTCCCCCACCCCGCCGAAGGGCAGCTCCTCCTGCACGCAGTGGAGCAGCGTGTCGTTCACCGTCACCCCGCCGGACACGGTGCGTTCCAGGGTCTGGTCCACCGTGTGGGCGTTGTGGCTGTAGAGGTAGAGCGCCAGGGGACGCGGCCGGGCGTTCACATAGGCCCAGGCGCCTTCAAGGCTGTCATAGGGCACCAGGGGCAGGACGGGGCCGAAGATCTCCTCCCGCATCACCGCCGCCTCGTCCGGCGCGCCCAGCACCAGGGCGGGGGGCAGCTTGCGCCGGGCGGGGTCCAGCGTCTCCCCCGCCGGGTTGATCTCCATCACGTGGGCACCGCGGCGGCGGGCGTCGGCCAGCAGGCCGGCCAAGCGCTGTGCGTGCCTGTCATTGACGATGGCGCTGTAGTCGGGGTTGGAGCCCAAGGTGGGGTAGAGCCTGGCCACCGCGCGCAGGGCGGCATCGGCGAACGCCGCCTCCGTCCCCTTCGGCAGCAGCACATAGTCGGGGGCGATGCAGGTCTGGCCGGCGTTGAACAGCTTGCCGGCCATGATGTTTTCCGCCGCCTTGTCCAGCGGGTAATCCGGCGCCACCAGGGCGGGGGACTTGCCGCCCAGCTCCAGCGTCACCGGCACCAAATTCTCCGCCGCCGCCCGCATGACGCTGCGGCCCACGGGCGTGGAGCCGGTGAACAGCAGATGGTCGAACCTCAGGCGGGAGAAGGCCTGGGCCACGTCCGCCCCGCCCTGCACCACGGTGACCTCTGCCGGCTCGAACACCTCCGCCAGCAGCCGTTCCAGCAGGTCGGCGGTGCGGGGGGTGAACTCCGACGGCTTCAGCATCACCCGGTTGCCGGCGGCGATGGCCGCGGTCAGGGGGGCCAGGCTGAGCTGCACCGGGTAGTTCCAGGGCGCGATGATCCCCACCACCCCCAGCGGCTGGTAGATCACCCGCCCCGTGCCCGGCCGGAACATCATGTCGATGGGCCGGCGGCGCGGCTTCATCCACGACCGGAAGTTCTTGCGGGCATGGCGGATGCCGGCCAGCACCGGGTACAGGTCCGCCAGCTTCGTCTCATGCGCGGAGCGGTGCCCGAAATCCTGGCGGACCGCGTCCACCAGCGGTTCCTGGTATTTCAGCACCGCCTTGGCCAGGGCGGCCAGGGCCGCGGCCCGGCGCTCCGCCGGCAAGGGTCCCTGCTCCAGATAGGCCTTGCGCTGCGCGTCCAGGATGCCCGCCAGCCGGTCGGCCAGGGCGGACCGGGCACGGGATTCCTGCAACGGGAACTCGATGACGGCATCGGTCATGGCGCACCTCCCGGCGGTACCCGTCCCCCGGCCCGTCACGCGGGCCTGGGCGGCACCTTTTGCTCATATGGCGGTCGCGGCGGCACCGGCAATGCCCGCCCCCCTTCATGGGAAACGCGCCAGGGGCCCGTCCGTTCAGTTACGCCGGAACCGCTCCGCCTTCATGGTGCGGTATCCCTGGGAGGAAGGGAACCGCATTTCCACCCGCTGCCGCGCGTCGCGGTCGGTGGTGGCGCCCACCAGCACGGTGCGGCCCTGCATCCATTCCTCCGCCCAGCCGGGGGCATGGGCGTGGCGGCGGGCCATGTCGTTGATCGTGGCCACTTCCCAGAGCCGGGCATGGGACAGGCTGGACTTGTCCAGGATGTACAGCCGGTCCTTGGGCGCGTTCATGGCGGCGGCCAGTTCCACCTCCGCCTTCTCCTTGGCCTCGGCGACGGTCGCCAGCTCCCCCTGGATGCGGCCAACCTCGCCCTCCGCCTCCGACAGCATGCCGCGCAGGGTGGTGCAGGCCACCTCCAGCCGCTGGTTCTCCTCCTCGGACTGGCGGGATTCCCGTTGGAAGGCCACCACGTCGCCCTCCATCCGCCGCATGACGGCCGCGGCATAGGCCACCGACATCAGGAAGATCAGGACGAAGGAGACATCCAGGATCATGGCATCAACCCGGGCCTATTCCGCCGCCATGGCGGGCACGGACTGGGCCTGCAGCTTCGACACCACATAGCCCCCCTCCGCCGGGTAGGCGGCCTTGGCCAGCTTCGCGGCCTCTTCCGGCGTGTCGGCCCAGACTTCCAGCAGGTGGCGGACGCCGCGCAGCTTGCCGTCGCGGGCGCCGGGCTGGCCGCCGGACAGCATGCCGCCCAGGCCCAGGGTGCCGGTGAACAGGCGCCGCCCCTCCGTGGGATCGCCCAGCTCATGCACCACCAGGTAGCTGTCGTCCTTGGCCAGCTTGATGCGGCGCTGCACGTCGGCCAGGTTGGCCTGCATGGCCTTCTTGTCCAGTTCCGCCTGCCGGGCCCGCTCCTGCGCGCCGCGGTAGCGCTTGTCCAGATCCTCCTGCTGGCGGGCCATCATCTGGTTTCGCTCCTTCAGCCGCAGCAGCCCGTTGCGCCGGGTCAGCAACAGGATCTGCCGCGCCAGCGACAGCCCCACCGCGGCGATGGCGGCGACGAAGGCCAGGATGAAGAGGGCGAGGGTACTGCTCAAGTGCGGTCCAGACCAGGGACGGGGTTCAGGGCGGCAACCAGCATTAGGTAACATTTTAGCCAAATGCCGTCACCATCAATCCTGGCTTCCGCCCCCGATTCATTCACCGGAAACACAAACTCCCGCGGTTCAAACCCCGTTAACATACCAGGAATTGTATGAGCACTGCGCGATCATTGCCGCGCCGTGACGATCCAACCGCCCCGCCTGTTGCCAGACCCGAGCCTGACGGCGGATGAGACAGGAGGAAGGCCATGAGGGGCCAAGTGGTGGTGATCACGGGCGCGTCCAGCGGCATCGGCCGCGCCACGGCGCGGGCCTTTGCGGCGGAAGGGGCCGCGGTGGTCCTGGCGGCCCGGCGGGAGGCGGCCCTGCACCAGGCGGCGGAGGACGTGCTGCGGGCCGGCGGCCGGGCCATGGCCGTGCCCACGGACGTGCGCGACCTGAACGGCATGAAGCGGCTGGCCGACCGGGCGGTGGACGCCTTCGGCGGGCTGGACGTCTGGGTCAACAACGCCGGCATGGCCAGCTTCGGCAAGTTCGACGAGACCCCGCCCGAGGCCTTCACCGCTGTGGTGGACACCACCTTCATGGGGGTGGTGCACGGCTTCTACGCCGCCCTGCCGCACATGAAGGACCAGGGTTACGGCCACATCATCACCACCGCCTCCATCGCCGGGCGCACGCCCACGCCGTACCACGCGGCCTACGGCGCGGCGAAGCACGCGGTCATGGGCTTCATCGAGTCCGTGCGCGGGGAACTGGAACAGGACGGCTTCACCGACATCCACCTGTCCAGCGTGCTGCCCGGCCCGGTGGACACCCCCTTCTGGCAGCACGCCGCCAACTACAGCGGCCGGGCCATCCAGGCCCTGCAACCCGCCAAACCGCCGGAGCAGGTGGCGGAGACCATCCTGCGCCTGGCCAGGTCCCCGAAGCGGGAGACGGGGGTGGGCATCCCGCCCTGGGCGCTGGAATTGGGCATGGCCCTGGCCGGCGGCGCCATCGAGCGGAAGATGGCCGGCCTGACCCGCAACAAGCTGTTCGACCCCCGCTTCCGTCCCCGCACCGCGGGATCGCTGCTGAGCCCCATGGCGGAGTTCACCGGCGTGTCCGGCGGCTGGCGGGACCGGCAGCAGAAATCGCAGGGCGACGGCCGCCGCACCCCCGCCAAGGCCGCCGGCCTGGGCCTGGGCGGCCTGCTGGCCTTGGCCGTGCCGTTGGGCGCCGCCGCCTACCACCGCTACCAGCGGCACGGGAAGGTGTTCTGAGGGGGCGCTTTCGAATTCGAAAGTCGTTCTGATGACGATTCTTGATGGTCGTCATCCTGAGGATGCGGCGGGAGTTGATGTCGAACCGCCCCACCGCGTCCCCTACCCCAGTGGGGGGGGACAGGGAGAGGGGTTGGGCCCTGTCCGGTAAAGGGAACCTGCGGATACGGTCCTGCTGTCCTGATCGCACCACCCCTCACCCTGTCCCTCTCCCCCCAGGAGAGGGGACGGGACGGCACTGTTCGACCCATCTTACCACCGGAACTCAGCGACCTCCTCGCCCGGCCTAGGCGTCCCCCCTCAATACCAAGGCGCCGCCAGCCCCTCCCGCTCGAACGCCTGGCGGACGGCCGGACGTTCCACCATCCGGGCGGCGTGGGCGCCCAGGTTGGGCAGGGTCCGGGGCGGGCGGCCGGCGAAGTTGCGGCCCCAGCGCACCATCATCAGCAGCATGTGGTCGGCGACGCACACCGTGTCGCCCAGCAGGTAGTGCTTGCCCTCCAGCGCCTTTTCCAGCAGGTCGAACATGCCGTTCAGCCGCTGCTCCGCCGCCGCCTTCACCGCCGGGGCGTGGGCCGGGTCGGTGCTGTAGCGGTCCGGGTAGTAATAGGTGATGTAGGCGGGCTGCACCGTGTTGGTCAGGTGGATCAGCCACTGGTAAGCCAGCGCCCTCTCCCGCGTCCCCACCGGCGGCATCAGCCCCGCCTCCGGGAACCTGTCCGCCAGGTGCAGCAGGATGGCCGCCGTCTCGAAGATCGGCTGGTCCCCGTCCACCAGGGTCGGGATCAGGCCGGTGGGGTTCAGCCGCCGATACCCCTCGCTGTTCTGCGCCCCTTGCGTGCGGTCCACCAGCTCAAGCGCATAGGGCACGCCCAGCTCTTCCAGCACCATGTGGGGGGCGAGGCTGGCATTGCCGGGGTAATAGTGCAGGGTCAGCATGTCGGGCTTTCTCGGCAGGGGTGGGTCAGGCGGGGAAAATCTTCGTGAAGTCCCGCGCGCCGTGCAGGATGCGCAGCACCTGCCGGGTCTCCGGCGCATAGGCGATGATGAAAGGCGGCTCGGCCACGAAAAGCACCGCGTACCGGGTGGGGACGTCGGGCCGCTTATGCCCGTAGGACCAGCCGTCGGCAATGTCCTTGCAACGGCGCACCAGCCGGTCGCGCGTCTTCCGCGCCACCATGGGGCCCCAGTCCCGCTGGCTGTCCTTCAAGATGGAGAGTAGGTCCCTGGCAGCATCGCGGGACAGGTTCCCGGGAAGGTCGTCAAACAAGCCGCCAGGGCGCATCAGGGCTCGTTCCCGGCCCGCGCGGCGAGTCATCCCCAGCCTCCAGCGCCGCCCATTCCTGTTCCAACCCAGCGAGCATCTCCGCCAGTTCTGCCGCGGGCACGGGACCGTTGGCCCGCAGATCGTCCGCGGCGGCATCCAACAGGGCGGCCAGCGCCTGCGCCTGCTGATGCGTCTCCCCATCCCGGCCCAGGGTCGGGGCAGGACGGCCAAGTCTATGGGCAGGGGACCGGTTCATGGCAGACCTTCCCGTTGCGATGGCAGTACGCTACCACAACGCTGGCCGTCCCCCAACGGGGTGAGGCAACCGCGCATGATCTTACCTCTGGAAAAGGCGAGGTCGATGCGCTTTCCTGCCCAGCGGTGCCCGCCAGCAGGAACCTTGCTTCCCGATGCAGACCCTCGCCCTGTCCCCGCCGGACCTGGCCGCCGTGCTGGAGCGGGATGGCCATGCCCTTGCCCCGGCCGTGCTGGACGGGGCGGAGGTGGCGCGCCTCGCCGAGTCGCTGCCGGACCCCGGCAGCCAGGCGGGTACCCGGTCGTTGCTGGCTCTGGCGACGGTGCGGGCGGTGGCCGCGGATGCCCGCCTGATGTCCCTGGCCCGCCTGGCCCTGGGGGTGGGGAGGTGCGCGCCGTGCGGGCCACCCTGTTCGACAAGACGCCCGCCGCCAACTGGAAGGTGGCCTGGCACCAGGACCTCGCCATCGCCGTGGCGGGCCGGGCCGACGTCGCCGGGTTCGGTCCCTGGTCGGTGAAGGACAGCATTCCCCATGCCCTGGCGCCCACCGAGGTGTTGGAGCGGATGGTGGCCCTGCGCCTGCACCTGGACGATTGCGGCCCGGCCAACGGCGCCCTGCGGGTGGTGCCCGGCTCCCACCGGCTCGGCCGGCTGGATGCGGCGGGCGCGGTCGCGGCGGCCAAGGCGTCCGGCAACGTGGCTTGTGCCGCGGCGGCGGGGGACGTGCTGCTGATGCGCCCCCTGCTGCTCCATGCCTCCCCGCCGGCCGAGGCGCCGGGCCACCGGCGGGTACTGCACCTGGACTATGCCGCCGGCGGGCTGCCCGGCGGCCTGCGCTGGCATGCCGATGCCTAGGCCCCTGTCCGGCTTTTCCTGGCGCAAGGCGGCGCGCTGGGCCCTGTTCGCCGTGGCCGGCTTCCTGGCCTTCAGCCTGCTGTGGGTGGGGCTGTACCGGTTCGTGGACCCGCCGGGCACGCCGCTGATGCTGATCCGCGCCGCGTCCCAGGGCCTGCCGGCGGAGCGGGACTGGGTGCCGCTGGACACACTTCCCGCCGGCCTGGTGGAGGCGGTCATCGGGGCGGAGGACAGCCGCTTCTGTGAGCATGGCGGCGTGGACTGGGACGCCGTGGGTGCGGCCCTGGAGGCGAACGAGGAGGGGCGGCGCCTGCGCGGCGGCAGCACCATCAGCCAGCAGACCGCCAAGAACGCCTTCCTCTGGCCGGACCGGACCTGGGCCCGCAAGGGGCTGGAACTGTGGTTCACCACGCTGGTGGAGACCTTCTGGCCCAAGCGCCGGATCATGGAGGTCTATTTGAACGTGATCGAGTGGGCGCCGGGCGTCTATGGCGCGGAGGCCGCCAGCCGCCACTGGTTCGGCAAGCCGGCGGCGCAGCTCACGCGGCGGGAGGCCGCCCTGCTGGCCGCCATCATTCCCAGCCCCCTGCGCTGGCGCGCCAACCCGCCCGGCCCCTATGTCGCCGGCCGGGCGCGGGTGCTGGAACAGCGGATGGGCATCGTCCGCCGCGACGGGCTCGCGGACTGCGTGTGAAGCCTGTACCCTGGAGAAAACCCCGGGGAGGGATGCTTGACCGCCACCGTCGCCGTGCCCGCCTGGCTGCTGGTCCTGTTGCTGGCACTGTCGGGCTGGTTGCTGCTGGACCGGCTGCTGGTGCCGTCGGCCCGCTGGTTCCTGCGGTCCCGGGCCAACCGGGTGCTGGAGCAGGTGAACGAGCGGCTGAACATCCGCGTGCAGCCCTTCAAGCTGACCCGGCGGCAGGCGCTGGTGGACCTGCTGGCATTCGACACCAAGGTGGTGGAGGCCGCCCGCCAGCACGCGGAGGCCACGGGCATGCCGCGCGAGGCCGCCATGGCGCAAGCCGAGCGCTACGCGCGGGAGATCGTGCCCGCCTTCAACGCCTATGTGTATTTCCGCCTGGGCTATTGGCTGGCGCGGCGGCTGGCCCGCACCCTGTACCGGGTGCGGCTGGGCCATGTGGACCCCGGCGCCCTGGGCAGCGTGCCGGAAAACGCCACCATCGTCTTCGTCATGAACCACCGCAGCAACATGGACTATGTGCTGGTGGCCTTCCTGGCGGCGGAGCGGGTGGCCCTGTCCTATGCGGTGGGGGAGTGGGCGCGGGTCTGGCCCTTGCAGGCGCTGGTCCGCTCCATGGGCGCCTATTTCATCCGCCGCAACAGCCAGAGCCCCCTGTACCGCCGGGTGCTGGAGCGCTATGTGCGCCTGGCCACCGACAACGGCGTGGCCCAGGCCGTCTTCCCGGAGGGCGGGCTGACCCGGGACGGCAGCTTGCGCCCGCCCAAGATGGGGCTGCTGGACTATATGCTGCGCGGCTTCGACCCGGGCGGGGAGCGGGACATCGTCTTCATCCCCGTGGCCCTGAACTATGACCGGGTGCTGGAGGACCGCACCCTGCTGGCGGAGCTGGACCGCCAAGCTCCCCGCCCCGGCCGCTGGGCCGCCCTGTCCCGCACCGCCGGGTTCCTGAAGCGCCAGGCAGCCCTGGCCCTAGGGGGCCGTTGGCAGCGCTTCGGCTATGCCTGCGTGAACGTGGGCGCCCCCGTCTCCGCCCGCCGCTGGGCGTTGGGGGAGGGGGTGGATTTCCGCAAGCTGGACAACGACGCCCGCTTCGCCGCGGTGGAGCGGCTGGCCCGCCACCTGATGGGCCGCATCGGCGCCGTGGTCCCGGTGCTGCCCGTGCCGCTGCTGGCAACCGTGCTGCTGCGGGCGGAGGGGCCCCTGTCCGCCCTCGACCTGAAGGCCCGCGCCGCCGGCCTGATCACCGAGCTGGAGGCGGCGGGCGCCCGCCTGTATCTGCCCCGCCGTACCCGCGACCACGCCCTGGACCTGGCCTTGCGCCAACTGCTGACCCGCCATCTGGCGGTGAGCGACGACGGCACGGCGGAGGGGATGGTCAGCGCCAACCCGGCGGAACGGCATGTGCTGGCCTACTACGCCAACTCCATCGCCCACCTGCTGGAGGCGGGGAACCGGGCCGCGGCGGCGGAGTGACCGGGTCTCGGATGCGGGCACGAGCCGGGGGCGTTGAGGAAGCAGGAAAAGCCGGAGGGGGCGGCCGGTCCCCCGGTCGCCCCCTCTCCCCCCGCCGTGGCCCCCATCTTTTATCTCGCGTTGATGAGGTAAGGCTAATAAAGCAAGCCGCTTCGACATCAAAGGGAAGAAGGCCCACCCACCCCCCTATTTCCGCCCGACCTATCGGGCCGACCGAAAGCGGGGACAGGACCCCTACCCCTCCCGCCGCGGCACAAGCCCCCCGATCAGGGTTTCCGCCAAGCGCGCCACCAGCCAAAGGGTGACCAGGGGCAGGATGACGATCTTCACCGCATAGCCCACGATCAGGTCCACCACCGTGTCGGCGATGCCGCCCGCCGCGGCCAGCAGTCGGTCCACCTGCCCCGTGATGTCCCCCGCCGCCTTCAACCGGTCCACCCAGCCCGCGTCCGGCGCCAGCCCCGGCGCACCCGGCAGCTCGATGGCGGAAAGCTCCGCCTGTGCCCTTGCGATCTGCGGCTCCACGATCCGGTCCGCCACCGCCTCCGTCCCCAGCACGGTCAGGGGCAGCCCCACCTTGGCGATCAGGGCGGCCACCAACAGCAGCATCCCCGCCCGCCGCGCGCCCGCCCCCACCGCCCCGGCAGCCACAGGGCCAGCGCCGCCAGCACCAACCCGCCCGGCAGCAGCACCGCCAGCCCATAGGCGTCCCCCGCCTTCAGCAGCAGGGCACTGCCCCCCAGCGCCACCGTGGCGGTGAGCATCACGGCGGAGAAGCGCTCCACCAGATCATTCACCGGGTCCAGCGCCTGCCCGGGGGAAATGGACCCCTCCACCCCCACCCCCGCCGACACGGAGGCCGACTGGGCGACGGAGATGGCGGCGTTCAACGCCCGCGCCGTGGCGAACAGGGCCGCCGCCCGCGCCAAATTCTCCTCCACCCGCGCCTCCCCCGCTTGCGCCAGCGTGGCCGGCAGCAAGGCCCGCTCCGCCCGGTCGAACAGCCCGAGCCCGGCGACCAGGGCGACGAGCAGCAGCAGCAGGCTGGCGCCGCGGCGGGTGCGGAGGAAGTTCAGGATCGCCATGGGAACCCGGCTCCACTGGGGGAAGGGCATGCCACGCGGTGCGGCATGCCCCTTTCCCCAGCGAACACCGGGAACGGCCGGATGGTCACATGCCGACCGTCAGGAGGATGGCTGGGCCGCGGCCTCGCTACCCCGCAGCTTCAGCAACTCCTGCTTCAGCTTCTCCTGCTGGATCAGCGCTTCCAGCTTCGCGTTCTCCGCCTTCAGGGCATCCAGTTCCGGAACCTCGGAAGCCTTCTTCTGCTCCTGCTGCGCCTTGGCGAAGTCGGACAGCTTCTGCGCGTTGTCGAGCAGCATCTGCGTCGTCTCCGTCGCCCGTTCCTGGTCGTCGAAGCTGAACTTCGTGATCGACCCGTCGGCCCCGAACTCGATCCCCATCTTGTTGTTCTGGGCGAAGCCGTTGGTCAGGTCCAGGGACGCCATGACCCCCAGTTGCGGGAACATCACCGGCGTGTCCAGGATGCGGTCACCCGGGGGCAGGGGAACCCCGTCGCCGTCCACGCAGGCTTTGGTCTTGCAGACCAACACGTCCGCCCGGGCCGGCTGGCGGTAGACAATGCCGACGGGCATGTTGCCCTTGACCGCGGGCTCTGCCGGCAGGGAACCGAAGTTGGCCCCGGCGACCGCCACATATTGGGTCAGTGCGGCAGGCACCCCGCCGCTGGGGCCGGGCGGCAGCAAGGGCACCCCATTCGCCACGGGCATGTCGGAGCCGGCCATCAAGGCCGGCGCAAAGATCCGCCTTACTGTGGCGGGGTCGATTGGCAAGGGCTGTTCGGCCGGCGCGATCGGCAGCTTCCCCAGGGTGGGCCGGCGCAGGTAGCTCTGCTTGAACGTCACCTTCCCGACCGCCTCCGCCAACATGGCTTTCAGGTCTTCCACGGCCTTGGACTGGGTCTTCAGCAGCAACTTCTTCGCGTCATCCACCTTGGCGCCGCTGGACAGGGTGAAGGCGATGTCCGCACTGGTCTTATCCCGCTCCGCCTCCGCCTTCTTCACCTTGGGCTCCAAGTCTTCGATCTGCACCAAAGCGTTCACAACGGTGTCTGAGCAGAGCTGTTTTTCGACAGGGACCCAGCTTCTGGGCTTCTTGCCATCTTGATCCTTAATCAGATCTTTTGACGATGCATCATCGAGTGTACCCAAACGCTGGCTTTTTATCGCTCCGCCACCTGGAATACCTGCCAGGGTCAAAACAGTCTGGAAGACGTTGCCGACGGCAATCTGCGATTTATCAGTTGCTGCAGCATCGGCAGATCTCAGCATTCCGTCCTTTAAGGTAAGTGTCTGTGCGGTTGTTTTCGTCCAGTATGTCAAGAATTCTGGATCGATTACGAATGCATGATCCCTATCTGGAAAAGTTCTATTCTCTAAACTTCCTTGAACAGAAATTGAAAACTCAATCATGTCTTTGTTTGAAGGCTCAGTTTCTAACGCCTCCCCATATCTTTCTTTGGCTTCAGTTACATCCATGTCCTTCTGTTGCCAATTTATCCAACGACACACATCAACTTTCCGTGTGACATGCACGACCAATTCCGTCGTCGGCAGATAATAGACCAACCCCCTGGCCATGGAGGCAGGCGCAAGTTTCTGGTCGTCCTCCTTTCCGTTCCGGTCATAAAGCTCATCAACCCGGAACGATGTCTGTTGTGTCGTGCACGCAACGGTTAGGCAGACGGCCCCCAACAAGGTAATCCGGATTATAGTTTTCGTAGCTTTCCCCCTCATGTCACGGCCCCCTCATACCTATGTTTCCCCTTCAATGCATTTATGGCATATCTTCGGGATATTGCAAATATGACTCTACTTGAAGTTATCTCGAACTGATGGTTGACCGGATCAACCCCGCCCCCGCACGCCCGCCGTTGACCCCCTGGCGCCCAAGCCCTAGGGTTGCCGCCCGTTTCTTGGCTTTTTGACCGGTGATCGAGATGGCGAGCGAGCGCGAGCTGGCGTTGGAAGGGAAGGCGTGGCCGTTCGAGGAGGCCCGCAAGCTGGCGGCACGCTATGCACAGGAGAAACCGGCCAAGGGCTATGTGCTGTTCGAGACGGGCTATGGCCCCAGCGGCCTGCCCCACATCGGCACCTTCGGGGAGGTGGCGCGCACCACCATGGTCCGCCGCGCGTTCGAGCGCATGTGCCCGGACATCCCCACCCGCCTGTTCGCCTTCAGCGACGACATGGACGGCCTGCGCAAGGTGCCGGACAACGTGCCCAACCGGGACATGCTGAAGGAACATCTGGGCAAGCCCCTGACCAAGGTGCCCGACCCCTTCGGCAAGTTCGAGAGCTTCGGCCACCACAACAACGCCATGCTGCGGGACTTCCTGGACCGCTTCGGCTTCCAGTACGAGTTCCAGTCGGCCACCGACTGGTACAGCTCCGGCCGGTTCGACCAGGCCCTGCTGGCCGTGCTGCGCCATTATGACGAGGTGATGGCCGTCATGCTGCCCACCCTGGGCGAGGAGCGGCAAGCGACCTACAGCCCCTTCCTGCCGGTCAGCCCCAGCACGGGCCGCGTCCTCCAGGTCCCCATCCTGGAGCGCAACCTGGACGCCGGCACCATCGTCTTTGAGGATGAGGACGGGAAGAAGGTGGAGGCCCCCGTCACCGGCGGTGCCGTGAAGCTGCAATGGAAGCCCGACTGGGCCATGCGCTGGTTCGCCCTGGGCGTGGACTATGAGATGGCGGGCAAGGACCTGATCCCGTCGGTGGAGCTGGCCGGCAAGATCGTGAAGATCCTGGGCGGCCGCCCGCCGGAGGGTTTCAACTATGAGCTGTTCCTGGACGAGAAGGGACAGAAGATCAGCAAGTCCAAGGGCAACGGCCTGACCATGGAGGAGTGGCTGCGCTACGCCCCGGAGCAGAGCCTGGCCCTCTACATGTTCAACAAGCCGCGGGCGGCGAAGAAGCTGTACTTCGACGTCATCCCCCGGGCGGTGGACGACTACCTGACCTTCGTGGAGAAGTACGACACGCAGGAGCCGGCCCAGAAGCTGGAGAACCCGGTCTTCCACATCCACAACGGCGTGGTCCCGAACGAGGTGAAGGGCACGGCGGGGCTGACCTTCGGCCTGCTGCTGAACCTGGCCGGTGCCGCCAACGCGGAGAACGGGGAGGTGATGTGGGGCTTCATCCGCCGCTACGCCCCCGGCGCCACGCCCGAGGGCGCACCCTTCCTGGACCGGCTGGTGGGCTATGCCGTCACCTACTACCAGGACTTCGTGAAGCCCACGAAGCAGTTCCGGGCACCCACGGAGCAGGAGCGGGCGGCGCTCGCCGACCTGCGCGCCGTGCTGGGCAACCTGCCCGCCGACGCCACCGCCGAGACCATCCAGAACGAGGTCTATGAGGTGGGCAAGCGCCACGGCTTCACGGAGCTGCGCGCCTGGTTCGGCGCCCTTTACGAGACCCTGCTGGGCCAGACCACCGGCCCCCGCATGGGCAGCTTCATCGCGCTGTACGGCGTGGCGGAGACCATCGCCCTGATCGACAACGCCCTGTCGGGCGGGGTGGGCGAGGCGGGGTTGGGCTGACGTAGGTCGGATTAGCGGGTGTAAGCCCGCGTAATCCGACAGCCCCCGCGGGTATCGTGTGACGTCGGATTACGGTGCTGCCGCACCTAATCCGACCTACGAAAAACAAGAAACGACGGTGCCCATGGAACCCTGGCCCGAATATTCCCGATTCGTCATCTCCCTGTTCGCCATCCTGACCCCCTTCGCCGCCATCCCCATCTTCCTGGGCATGACGGAGGGGCGGAGCGATGCGGAGCGGGCGGGCATCGCCCGGTCGGCGGCGCTGACCGTGGCGTCGGTCCTGGTGGGCAGCGCCTTCCTGGGTGACGCGGTGCTGACCGTGCTGGGCACCAGCCTGAACAGCTTCCGGGTGGGCGGCGGCATCGTGCTGCTGCTGATCGCCCTGTCCCTGCTGAACGCCACCGTGTCCGCCGTCAAGCACACCCCGGCGGAGGCGGAGGAGGCAGGGCAGCGCGCCGCCATCGGCGTGGTGCCCCTGGGCATGCCGCTGCTGGCGGGGCCGGGTTCCATCTCCGCCGTCATCATCGAGATGCAGCGCGGCACCGGCTGGGGCCATGCGGCGGTGATCGTGGCGTCCGTCTGCGTCGTCTGCTTCGGCATCTACCTGGCCCTGCGCCTGGCCGTGCCCATCGGCAACAAGCTGGGCCAGACCGGCCTGAACATCATGAACCGCCTGTTCGGCCTGCTGCTGGCCGCCGTGGCGGTGGAGATCATCGCCACCGGCCTGCGCAACCTGTTCCCGGGCTGGATGACGTGATTCCGCCTTCAGGCGCCGGGCGCCAAAGCCACGCGCAAAGCGCCCTTCCAGCTTCCTATGCCAGGATGGAGGAAATCCGGCTCCAACGAGCCTGACCGCGTCCCCCGCGAAGGCGGGGGCCCACAGTTCTTGACGCGCCTTCCGAAGGCACCCGGGTTGAAAAACCGTAGACCCCCGCCTCCGCGGGGGAAGCAAGGAATGATGGCGGGCGTCCGCTTCCTCCCCCGGTGACAACCGCCCCGCCCTGCGCTACCCCTACCCTCCTCCCGCCACTTTAGCGCAGGTCCCCCATGGCTTCCCGTCCCCTCGTCGCCATCCCCGCCGACGCGCGGGAGATCGGGCCGCATCCCTTCCATGTGGTGGGGGACAAGTACATCCGGGCCGTCAGCCATGGGGCGGACTGCCTGCCCTTCCTGCTGCCGGCCCTGGGCGACTGGTTCGACGTGGCAGCGGTGCTGGACCGGGTGGACGGGCTGTTCCTGACCGGCAGCCCGTCCAACCTGCACCCCCGCCATTACGGCCTGCCGGACGAGCTGGCCACGCCCCCCTTCGACCCCCACCGGGACGCGACCACCCTGCCCCTGCTGAAGGCGGCGCTGGACCGGGGCATGCCGGTCTTCGTGGTCTGCCGCGGCTTCCAGGAGTTGAACGTGGCCCTGGGCGGCACGCTGCATCCCCGGGTGCAGGAGGTGCCGGGACTGATGGACCACCGGGAGGACAAGGACCAGCCGGTGGAGGTGCAGTACGGCCCCGCCCACACGGTCCGCCTGACCCCGGGCGGCCGTTTCGCCCAACTGACCGGCCGGGCGGAGTTGACCGTCAACTCCCTGCACCAGCAGGGCATCGACCGTCTCGCCCCCGGCCTGGACGTGGAGGCCACCGCCCCCGACGGGCTGGTGGAAGGCGTCAGCGTCCGTGGCCACCCCTTCGCCCTGGGCACCCAATGGCACCCGGAATGGCGATTCTGGGAGGACCCGGCCAGCACCGCCCTGTTCGCCGCCTTTGGCCAGGCGGTGCGCGACTTCGCCGGGCGGGGACGCTGATGGCGGACATGCTGCTACCGGGCCCCGCCGACTCCGCTCTGGCGGCGGCGGAGGCGGAGCTGCGCGCCTTCGCCCTGACCTTCCCGGAAACGGCGGAGGACTATCCTTGGGGCCAGCCCACCGCCAAGGTGCGCGGCAAGGCCTTCGTCTTCTTCGGCCGGCCGGGGATGGCAGCCTGCGCTTCTCCGTCAAGCTGCCGCAGACGGCGCCGGAGGCCCTGTCCCTGCCCTTCTGCACCCCCACCGGCTATGGCCTGGGCAAGGCCGGCTGGGTCACCGTCCGCTTCACCCCGGGGGAAGAGGTACTGCTGGGCTGGCTGAAGGCCTGGATCGGGGAAAGCTACCGGGCCGTGGCGCCGAAGAAGCTGGTGAAGGCGCTGGACGGGGCCAACTAGCTCCCCGCCAACCCAGGGACCAAATAGCTGAACGCCTCCACCGCGTCCCCTCCCCCAGAGGGGGAGGGACAGGGAGAGGGGTTGGACCCTCTCCGGAAAAGGAAACGCCGCGGCAAGGGCCCTGCTGTCCTGGTCGGGCCACCCCTCTCCCTGTCGAACGGTATCGTTCATCTTGATGAGGACACCGATTCACCTGTGGAGACTTGCCTGAACAGGTGTCCCCGTTCCTACGGGCGGAGCGCTGCCGCCACCCGTGCCCGCAAGTCGGGCACCAGCTCCGCCTCGAACCAGGGGTTCTTCCGGAACCAGCCGAAGTTGCGCCCGCTGGGGTGCGGCAGGGCGATGGTATCCGGCGGCAGGTGGCGCCAGCCGGCCACCGTCGCCGTCAGGGTCGGCGGGCAGGCCCTGCCCAGGTGGTAAAGCTGCGCATGCCGCCCCACCAGCACGGTCAGCCGGACCTGCGGCAGCAAAGGCAGCAGCTTGGGATGCCAGGTGGGCGCGCATTCCGGCCGGGGCGCCAAGTCCCCGCCGCGCGGGTCCGTGCCGGGATAGCAGAACCCCATGGGCAGGATGCCCACCGCGGGCGAATAGAACAGGTCCCGCCCCAGCCCCAGCCAGTCCCGCAGCCGGTCCCCGGTCTTGTTGCCCCAGGCCAGCTCGCCCAGGTGCGTCCCCCGGTTCGGCGCCTGGCTGACCAGCAGCACCCGCGTCCGCTCCGACACCACCACCAGCGGGTTCGGCCCCAACGGCAGGTGCGGCGCGCAGAGGGTGCAGGCCCGGGCCTGGGCAAGGGTGCTGTCCAGCAGGGACGGGGCGCAGTCGGGCATGGCCGCCATATGGGCGGTGGTCCGCCAGGGGCTAGGCGCGGCTTGTCGCATCCGCCTGACCGGTGGCAGCCGATTTCCTGTACTTGTATGCTGATGCGATGGACAAGTTCTCGATCAACACCGAAGCCGACTACGCGGCCGCCTTGCGTGAGGTGGAAGCCTATTTCCGTCAGGAGCCAGACCCCGAGTCACCGGACGCGGCACGGTTTGATGCACTGGCCGCCGCCATCGAGGCTTATGAGGCCCTATTCTGGCAAGGAGAGACCATCCAGGAAATGAGGGATGCCCCGTAGGTCGGTGCCGAGCGTAGCGAGGCCCGACAGGATGTGGCTGATGAGGCTCGCTGTCGGGTTTCGCTTCGCTGCACCCCGACCTACGGCGCGAACATCCACCCGCATCCCCTGTCCGCCGGGTCGCGCGCCTGCAGCCGGTCCCAGAGCCCCGCGGCGCGGCGGACCAGGGGGTCCACCTCCTCCGGCCTTAGGAATCCCTCCGCCGCCACCGCCCGCGCCCGGTCTTGCAGCAGCATCAGGTAGCGCCATTTGGGGCCGTAGCGTTCCTCCAGGGAGGGGCGGCTGTCGCCGGTGGCCTGGCGCTCGGCCGCCGTGCGGGCGAAGGGGATGAAGCTGCCCTGCCAGCGGTCGGTGGCGCCGGGGGAGCCTGCCGCCTCATTGCGCGTGTTCCAGCCGGTGTGGGTGCCCAGGGGCAGTTGGATTTCCGGCAGGCGCACCCCGCCCCGGTCGATGCCGTCCGGGTCGGGGGCGGGCACCAGGGTGGGATAGGGTTTTCCCCAAATCGGCGGCACCGTGTCGGCGATGCCCTGGCTGGTGAAGCGGGGGCCGAAATCCAGGCGCGGCGGGACCAGAGGCCCGTCCGGCAGCCGCGCCACGCCCGGCAGGGCCGGGAACAGGGCGGCATAGGTGTCGAACGGCACCAGGGTGCGCTGGGCGATGGTCGGCACCCGGCTGGGCGGGGGCAGCTTGCCATCCTTCACCCAGCCATCCAGGGCCAGCAGCAGGGCCCGCATGGCGACCTGGTGGTCCAGGGGGTTGACGCAGTGGGCGAACTTGCCCCGCTCCTTCTGCCGCCCCACGAAGTGCTGCGCGCCGGCCAAGTGGTAGAGCCGCACATTGGGGTGCGCGCCCAGGTCCGCCTGCCCGTCCGGCGTGGTGTGGACCAGGCTGGCGGCCCGGTTCCAGTACTCGGCCGAGCTGTTGGTGAAGAAAAGCTTGGGCACGAAGCCCGTGGCCTCCGCCTGGTCCAGCAGGCTGGCCAGGCGCCCCGTCCCCGGGTCCGTGCTGGGCATGGTGGCGAAGGGGTAGTAGTCGGTGGGGTAGACATGGTCTTCCCACTGGCTGAAATGCCGGGTGGGCTGGGCGAAGCGGTGGTTGAAGCTGCCCTTGCCGCCGCCGGCCACATGGATGACGGCCCCGTCGAACACGGGCCGGTTGCCTTCGTCGCGGTGCATGCCTTCCAGCAGCATGTGGGACAGGAAGCGGCCGGACTGGCTGATGCCATAGACCAGGACGGCCCGCGGCGCCGGCGCCCCGCCGAAGCCTTGCGCCCTCGCATGGGACAGCACGTCCCGCACGGCGGCCAACCCCAACCCGGCCACCCGCGGGTCCCGGGCCGTGAAAACCAACTCATAGATCTTGCCCGGCGCGAACCCGCCCTCCAGCTTCACCGAGGTGGGCCGGGTCCCCTTCTCCGGGGTGGCGAAATCCCACTGTCCCCGGTCGATGACCTTCCGCTCCCCCTGCGGCCGGTCCCGCACGGTCAGCACGGCGTCCGGGTCGTCGGGAATGGCGGGCAGGTAGCCCAGGGCGCGCAGGCCGGCCCAGTCCTGCACCTCCGCGTTCGTGTCCGGCACGAACTCATAGGCCACCTTGCCGGTGATGGCTTTCCCGCCCTCCGTCGCGATGGGCAGGTCCAGGGTCAGCGGCCGACCGGCCTTGGGGTCCGTGGGTTGGGCGATGTCCCAGCTCCAGCCCGACCACAGCAGGGTGAAGCCCTGTTCCAGCAGGAAGCCGTTGCCCGCGTCGGCGGCCGTGCGCGGGTCCGGCGTGGCGGGGGCGCCGTTCAACTGCCCCAATATGCCGATGCCGCCGCGGTTGGAGACCTCATACAGCAGGGTCCCGTTGCCCCGGGCGGGGCTGGCGGGCCGCAGCATCACGAAGTCGCCGGCGAACCGCACCAGCCCCCGCGCGTCCCGCGGCGCCAGGGCCAGGTCCACGATGCCCTGGTTGGCGGGCAGGGCGGGGTCCACGGCATAATGCACCCGGCCGCGCACCAGCTCATAGGCGCCGACCTTGCCGAACGCCTTGCCCTCCGCGAAGGGCACCCGTTCCACCACCTCCACCCGCTCCACCCTGGCCCAGGCGGGGCTTGAGGCGAGGACCAGCGTCAGGCACAGCAGCAAGCGGACCAGCATCACAACTCCGGGGAAGCGTCGGGCGCGGCGGTTGGTTAAGATAGGGCGATCCGCGGTCGAAGGGGAACGGAATGGACAGGAACAGCGGCATCGTCGTGCTGACCGGGGCCGGCATCAGCCGGGAAAGCGGGCTGCACACCTTCCGCGACGCCGACGGCATCTGGGCCAAGGTGCGGCTGGAGGATGTGGCGACGCCGGAGGCCTTCGCCCGCGACCCCGACCGGGTCCAGGCCTTCTATGACGCCCGCCGCCGCGGTTTGATGGACCCCGCCATCCAGCCCAACGCCGCCCACCGGGCCCTTGCGGCGTTCGAGTCGCGCTGGCCCGGCCCCTTCCTGCTGGTCACCCAGAACATCGACGATCTGCACGACCGCGCCGGCAGCAAGTCCCTGGTCCACATGCATGGCGAACTGCTGAAGGCCCGCTGCCTGCACTGCCGCTGGGTGGGGGTGCACCGGGGTGACTTGGCTAGCCACCCGCCCTGCCCCAACTGCGGCATCCCCACCACCCTGCGCCCCCACGTGGTCTGGTTCGGGGAGATGCCGCTGGAGATGGAGCGTATCACCCATGCCCTCTCCACCTGCGGCCTGTTCATCTCCATCGGCACCAGCGGCAACGTCTACCCCGCCGCCAACTTCGTGGCGGAGGCGCGGACCGCCGGGGCCCTGACCGTGGAGCTGAACCTGGAGGAGTCCGCCGGCGCCGCCCACTTCCATGACGGGGAATACGGCCCGGCCACCACGGTGGTGCCGGACTACCTGGATCGCCTGCTGGCGAAGGCGGGGGTGTGAGCATGGCCCACGACTTCTCGGTCCTGTTCGTCTGTACCGGCAACATCTGCCGTTCCCCCACCGCCGAAGGCGTCTTCCGCGCCAAGGTCAAGGCGGCGGGGCTGGACGGGCGCGTGCGCACCGACAGCGCCGGCACCCACGGCTACCATGTGGGGGACCCGCCGGACAGCCGTTCCGTCCAGGCGGCAAAGTCCCGGGGCGTGGACATCAGCGGCCTTCGGGCCCGCAAGGTGGGGCCGGAGGATTTCCGCGACTTCGACCTGATCCTGGCCATGGACCGGGGCCACCTGACCCACCTGTCCCGCATCGGCCCGGCGGGGGTGAAGGCCCGCATCCACCTGTTCACCGATTTCGCCACCCCGCCCCATAGGGGTCGCGAGGTCCCCGACCCCTATTACGGCGGCACCAACCACTTCGAGGAGGTGCTGGACCTGGTGGAGGCCGGGGCGGAGGGGTTGCTGGCAGAGGTCAGGACGCGGCTGGGGGCGTGAGCCCGGCCGCCCCCCTCACCATTTCCGCCGCACCTTCACCACCGGGTACAGCCGCGCCACCCGCGTCTCTGGCAGCAGGTCCATGTTCAGGGCCTGCCGCCCGTCCCCGTCCGGCGGGGCGTACCAGGACAGGCGGAAGCCGTTGCCCTCCCGCCCGTCGAACCGGCGCAGGCCCGCCGCCCCGTCGCCCCGCTCCAGGTAGCAGACGTCCCCCTCCAGCAGCTCCACCGCCCGGCTGGCATAGCAGATGAAGCCGGCGCGGATGCCCTCCGGCCGCAGGGCGTCGTCACAGGCCAGCACGGCCTTCGTCTCCTCCGGCCGCAGGCCAGAGGCGTGGGGCAGGCGCACCCCCAGCGCGGTGGGGCGGTACCAGCCCGCCTCCCCCGTGGCGGACAGGCCGAAGACGGTCAGGCCCTGCTCCACCTCCGCGCCCGCCCGGTCCAGGTGCATCGCCCCCTCCCCGAAGGCCAGCCAGTCCAGGCTGACGGCATGGGGCTGGGCCAGGCGCGCCATCACCTCGAACGGGGGCGCGCTGCGGCTCTGCACATAGCGGGCGAGCTGGTCGGTGGAGACCTGGGCCGCCGCCGCCGCGGCCCGGCGGGTGGGGTAGAGGTCCAGCACCCGCGACAGCCGGGTGGCGAAGCCCTCCAGCGCCTCCGCGGCGCTGTCCAGGATGGCGTTCACGCTCATGCCCGGCCCCCGGGGGCGGGCGTGCGGACGGGATGGACGGGGAAGGCAGCATCGGCATCGGTCCCGCGGTCGGTCCTTGGATCCTCATGCCCCCGGCATATCTGAGGGCATGGGGTTGAATTATGCCGCCCCTTCGACACTGCAATGGTTAGCCAGCCGATCCATCGGAAAATTTCCGCATACCCCATCGGGCCTTTCGTCCCCGCCCCCCGGGGTTTGAGCCGCAGCATCCGGGGTGCTAGGGTGCGCCGCCCCTCCGCAGGACCCGCAGAACCCGTGCCCGACACCGCCGAGACCCTCCCCCGCCCGCAGGACGCCCTCCAGAACGCCAGTCCCATGATGGCGCAGTACCTGGAGATCAAGCGCCAGCACCAGGACCACCTGCTGTTCTACCGCATGGGGGATTTCTACGAGCTGTTCTTCGAGGATGCGGTCCAGGCCGCGGCGGCCCTGGACATCACCCTGACCCGCCGCGGCCAGCATGCGGGGGAGGACATCCCCATGGCCGGGGTGCCCGTCCACAGCCATGAGCAGTACCTGCTGCGCCTGATCCGCGCCGGCTTCCGCGTGGCGATCTGTGAGCAGACCGAAGACCCCGCCGAGGCCAAGAAGCGCGGCAGCAAGTCCGTGGTGCGGCGGGAGGTGATCCGCGTCGTCACCCCCGGCACCATCACCGAGGATGGCCTGCTGGACGCCCGCTCCAACAACTACCTGGCTGCCCTGGCGGAGGCGGCGGGGGAGACGGGCCTCGCCTGGCTCGACCTTTCCACCGGTGAGCTGACCGTGCAGCCCATCGAGCGGGCCGGCCTGCCCGCCGCCGTGGCCCGCCTCGCCCCGGGCGAGCTGCTGATCCCCGAACGCCTGGCCCAGGTGCCGGAGCTGTTCGAGCTATGGGGGGAGTGGAAGAAGCGGCTGACCGTGCAGCCCAACGCCCGCTTCGACAGCGAGAACGGCAGGAAGCGCCTGCTCGCCCTCTACGGCGTCGGCACGCTGGACGCCTTCGGGACCTTCACCCGGGCGGAGGTGGCCGCGGCGGGTGCCCTGGTGGACTATGTGGAGCTGACCCAGAAGGGCCGGCTGCCCCGCCTGGACCCGCCCCGCCGCGTGGCCGCCGGCCAGGTGATGGAGATCGACCCCGCCACCCGCCGCAACCTGGAACTGACCCGCACCATGGCGGGGGAGCGGAAGGGCACCCTGCTGGCCGCCGTGGACCGCACGGTGACCGGGGCCGGCGCCCGCCTGCTGGCCGCCCAGCTCTCCGCCCCCCTGACCGACCCCCGCCGCATCGACAAGCGGCTGGACATGTTGGCCTTCTTCGTGGGTGAGGAAGCCCTGCGCCTGGACGTGCGGGAAGAGCTTAAGCGCACCCCGGACGTGGAGCGGGCCCTGTCCCGCCTGACCCTGGGCCGCGGCAGCCCGCGGGACCTGTGTTGCGTGCGCGACGCGCTGGAGCGGGCGGCATCCCTGCGCCTGAAGCTCACCCCCCAGGGGCACCTGTCCCCCCTGCCGGACGGGCTGAACGGCGTGGCCCGGGACCTGACCGGCGGCAGCGGCCACAGCCATGAGGATTTGGTCCAGCTGCTGTCCCGGGCGCTTGGCCCCGACCTGCCGCTGCTGGCGCGGGACGGGGGCTTCATCGCCGCCGGCTTCGACCCCGTGCTGGATGAGCTGCGGGCGCTGCGCGACGACAGCCGCCGCCACATCGCCAACCTGCAGGCCAAGTACGCGGAGCTGACCGGCATTTCCGGCCTGAAGGTCAAGCACAACAACGTGCTGGGCTATTTCCTGGAGGTCACCGCCACCCACGCCGACAAGCTGTTGGGGGAGAAGTACCGGTCGGTCTTCATCCATCGCCAGACCATGGCCGGGGCCGTGCGCTTCACCACGGTGGAGCTGTCGGACCTGGAGCGCCGGGTGGCGGAGGCGGGCGACAAGGCCCTGGCCCTGGAGCTGGAGCATTTCGAGAAGCTGGTGCAGGGCACTTGCGCCGTGGCGGAACCCATCGCCACGTCGGCCCGGGCCCTGGCCGCCCTGGACGTGGTCTCATCCCTCGCCGACCTGGCGGTGGACCGGGGCTGGTGCCGGCCCGTGGTGGAGGACAGCCTTGCCTTCGACCTGCGCGGCGGCCGCCACCCGGTGGTGGAACAGGCGCTGGAGGAGGCGGGCGGCGGCCCCTTCGTGGCGAACGACTGCGACCTGTCGGCGGAGCAGCGGCTTTGGCTGCTGACCGGCCCCAACATGGCGGGCAAGTCCACCTTCCTGCGCCAGAACGCGCTGATCGCCGTGCTGGCCCAGATGGGCAGCTTCGTGCCGGCCAAGTCCGCCCGCCTGGGCGTGGTGGACAAGCTGTTCAGCCGCGTGGGAGCGGCCGACGACCTCGCCCGTGGCCGCTCCACCTTCATGGTGGAGATGGTGGAGACGGCCAGCATCCTGAACCAGGCCACCCCCCGCAGCCTGGTGATCCTGGATGAGATCGGCCGCGGCACCGCCACCTTCGACGGCCTGTCCATCGCCTGGGCCTGCGTGGAGCATTTGCATGAGACCGCCAGGTGCCGCGGCCTGTTCGCCACGCACTACCATGAGCTGACCCTGCTGGCGTCCAAGCTGCCCCACCTGTCCTGCCACACCATGCGGATCAAGGAATGGCAGGGCGACGTGGTCTTCCTGCATGAGGTCGCGGCCGGCACCGCCGACCGTTCCTATGGCATCCATGTGGCCCGCCTCGCCGGCCTGCCTGCCCCCGTGGTCGCCCGGGCCGAGCAGGTGCTGGAGCTGCTGGAGAAGGGGGAGCAGGGCAGCGCCGTGGCGAGGCTGGCCGAGGACCTGCCCCTGTTCAGCGCCGCCATCCGCCGCACCCCGGAGCCCAAGGCCGCCCCCGCCCCGGCCGCCGGCCCGTCGCCGGTGGAAGAGGCCCTGAAGGGCATCAACCCGGACGAGCTGACGCCCAAGCAGGCACTGGAGGAGCTGTACCGGCTGCGGGGGATGCTTGGGGCCGGGCCTGACGATGGTATGCTGGCATCGCACCCGCCCTTGAGGGGAGCCGGACATGGGCACGGCCCGGAAGCTTGTCGCAATCAGCGTCGACGACTTCATCGCTTGGGAAGACCAGCAGCCGGAAAGGCATGAGCTGGTCGGGGGCGAAGTCTATGCGATGGTGGGGGGCGTGGTCCGCCATGGCAGGGTGGCGCGCAACCTGATGCTGGCCTTGGGGCCACAGCTGAAACGGCCCTGCGAACCTTTTGCCAGCGATATGAAGGTCCGGGCAGAGGAAGCCGGGTCCGTCTACTATCCTGATTTGGTCATCACTTGCCGGGAGCAGCACCCGCGTTCCACGGTTATCCATGACCCAAAGGTCGTCGTGGAAGTCTTGTCCCCCAGCACGGCCCGTTCCGACCGGCAACGGAAGCGCCCGGACTACGCCACCATCCCCTCCATGCGCGTCATCATCCTGGTGGACCCGGAGGAGCGGGTGGTGGAGCTGGACCGCCGCGACCCCGACGGCGGCTGGTCGCGGGAGACCTTCACCGGCGAGGGCACCCTCGACCTGCCCGAGGTGGGGGCGAGCCTGACCCTGGACGAGATCTTCGCGGAGTAGCCCTTGCAGGGCCCCTGATGTCAGCCCGGGCTTGACCCGGGCCCCTCGGGAAAGCCGAAGGGCCGATGGCGCGGCAGCGGGCTGCGGATTATCCTGAACGACGGGAGTCAGGGCTTTCGGTGACCTGCATGACCGGTCCCCGAGGGCCCCGGATCGGCGCGCCTGCGGCGCTTGTCCGGGGTGACATCCCGTGCCCTGCACCCGCACGAAAGGCGCGCCCATGGCCAACCGCCCCACCCCCCTCGACCCCGACGGCACCCGCCTGCCCATCAAGATCGACACGGCCACGAACGGGGAGTTCGCGCCCATCGCCCTGCCGCCTTCCATCCAGGCGGCGGTGCGGGAGGCGCATGGGGCGGCCACGGCGAACGCCCGGCGGCTGGGCGTGCAGCGGCGGGCCTTCCTGACCAGTGCCTGCGGGGCGGCCACCACCCTGCTGGCCCTGAACCAGGCCCACGCGGCCTCAGGGTCCACCGGCGGGCGGTTCGACCTGCCAGAGGTCGCCGCCCTGGACACCCAGGTGGCGCAAGCCGCGCTGGCGAAGCGGGAGTTCATCTTCGACGTGCAGGGCCACCACGTGAACCCCACCGGCGCCTGGGTCGGCAAGCTGCGGCCCGACCAGCGGCCCCTGAAATCCCTGCCCAACGCCGCCTGCGACCCGCCGGGGGCGGAGGGGGAGGTGCTGGGCTATTTGCGCTGCTTCAACGCCGACAACTTCGTGAAGGACGTGTTCCTGGACAGCGACACGGACATGATGGTCCTGTCCTTCGTCCCCGCCGCCTACGACCGCCAGCCCCTGACGCTGGAGGAGGCGGTGGCCACCAAGGCGCTGGTCAAGGCCCTGGACGGCACGGACCGGCTGCTGCTGCACTGCCCGGTGAACCCCAACGTGCCCGACGGCCTCGCCCCCATGGAGGCGGCGGCCAGCGCGCACCGCATCGCCGCCTGGAAGACCTATACCCAGTACGGCCCCCAAGGCCCCGCCAGCGGCTTCTGGCTGGATGACGAGGCCCACGGCATCCCGTTCGTGGAGAAGGCGCGGAGCTTGGGCGTGCCCATGATCGCCGTGCACAAGGGCATTCCCTTCGCCAAGGAAGGTTACCAGTACAGCACCTGCGCCGACGTGGGCCGGGTGGCCCGGCGCTACCCGGACGTGACCTTCCTGATCTACCACGCCGGCTATGACCCGGACGTGACGGAGGGGCCGTACAATCCCGACAACACTGGCGGTATCGACGTGCTGGTCCGCAGCCTGGCGGACAACGGCATCAAGCCGGGCGGCAACGTCTATGCGGAGCTGGGCAGCACCTGGCGTTTCCTGATGCTGCGCGACCCCACCCAGGCCGCCCATGCCATCGGCAAGCTGCTGCTGGCGGTGGGGAGGACCGGCTGCTCTGGGGCACGGACAGCGTCTGGTACGGCAGCCCCCAGGACCAGATCCAGGCTTTCCGCGCCTTCCAGATTTCCGAGGAGCTGCGGGCAAGGCACGGCTACCCCGAGCTGACCCCCGCCCTGAAAGCCAAGGTGTTCGGCCTCAACGCGCTGAAGGCCTACAAGGTGGACCAGCCCGGGTTTCTGCGGAAGGCGGAGGACGACACGGTCACCCGCCTCCGCCGCGCCTACCAGGAGAGCCCAGACCCCGCCTTCGAGACCTACGGCCCCAAGACCCGGCGGGAGTTCCTGGCCTTCAAACGGCTGCATGGGTGAATGAAGCACGTTTGGGGCAAGGTGCGGCAGCCCTGGCGTCCCCAAAGGGAAAGCGTCCGTCCTGGTCCCACCCGGGTCTTTGAACGCAGAGGACGCAGAGGGCCGCAGAGGACACGGAGTGTCAGCGCGACGGCACCGCCATCCCGCATCCAGCCGGGGCAGTGCCCTTCGTGCCAAGGGGCATGTCTGACAGGAACGGCGACAAGCGCCCAACCCGGGGCGACAGGACAACCTCTGTGTCCTCTGCGGCCCTCTGTGCCCTCTGCGTTCCCAAGCAACCGTCACATCGCCTCTTGGCGGCAGGAACGGCGCCCGCGCGTCGGGGTCGGGCTGGAGCTACACTTTGCTGACATGCGCGGCGATGGACAAAATTCCTAAGCCGTGCCACCCTCAACCCGCGTCCCCCACGGGGATGCCGGTTCTTGGGACATGGTGAACACCCATCCGTGACGATCCGGGCACCATCCGCGTGCATCCGTGTCCGGGTCCTTCCGCCCCGCTTAAGGAGACAAAGGAGACACCATCGCGATCCCGTCACCTTAGTCTCCTTAAGGCCGAAACCTCAATGATGTGAAGAGCTTGGAAGGTGACACGCGTCACCTTAAGCGTCACCTTTGGTCACCTTAAGGTAAGCTTTGTCACCCCAGCTCCCGGCCGGCTCCGCCATTCAGCTCCCGGCCGGCTTCGCCATTCAGCTCCCGGCCGGCTTCGCCTCGGCGGCCCGGGCGACGGCGTCGCTCCAGGCGTCCAGGGTGCGGCGCAGGCCGGCGGCGGCTTCCCGTTGCCGGTCGATCTGGCGGGCGGCTTCCGGGTCCAGCAGGGCCGCCACTTCCCGCTCGCTCTCCAGGCAGGCCTCGTACAGGCGCAGGGCGGCGCGGTCCCGTTCCAGGGCGGGGCCGGCCTGGCCGCCGCTCTCCAGGGGCGGCAGCCGGCAGGGCGCGGCCTGGGCCGCCCCCGCAAGAAGGGTTAGGGCCATAGCCAGGGGGAGGGATGGCAGCCGGGCCGCCGCGGGGCGATTTGTCATGGCTGACACCCTGCCACAGCCGGTGGGTATCCGCCCCGGCCCATCGGTGCGACCAATGCAAGCATCGGTGGGAGCCGAACCGCCCCGGGCGTGTTTCATCCGGCGTACCAGTCCCGGCCGAAGGAGTTCGCCCATGCCCCGCACGACGCGCCGCGTCGCCCGCCGGCTGGCCCCGTGCGGCCTGCTGTCCCTGGTCCTGCTGGCCGCCCCCGCCGGGGCGCAGCAGGGCAACCCCATCCCGCCTGACCTTCGCGGCGGCTATGAAAGCCTGGGCCGGACCCCGACTCCCGCCCCGCCGGCCACCACCCGCCCGGCCCCGGCCCCGGTCCAGCCCGTCCCGGCCTACCCGCCGCCTGCCGCCACCTCCCCCGGGACCCTGGGCCAGATCCCGTCGGACTATGAGCTGCATGGGGAGCTGGTGCTGGTCTCCGGCCAGTTGGAAGGGTTCGAGCAGGCCTGCGGCTTCGGCCTGAAGCCCGACCGGCAGGAGTTGCTGGACTGGTACGCCCATTACCGCCTGGCCCGCAGCCTGGACCGGCTGCGCGGCATCTATGAGCTGGGCGTCTCCCTGGGCCGGGAGGGGCCCTGCACGGCGGAACAGAACCAGGCCCTGGTCCGCCAATGGCGCACCCTGCTGAACCGCACCCGCACCTATGTGGAGCAGTACCGCAAGGCGGGGTGAGCGGTAAGATCATACCGAGCGCATGAGTTCTGGCTCATGCGCTCGGAGGCCGGCGACTGCCGGCCCGCGGGCCCATGCCCGCGTGAGCCAAGCCCGCGGATGCGGGCGCCCGGCGCCTGAGGGGCCGTTGATCGGTCACGATCAACGGCGGCCAGTATCAGTTCCCCGTGGGCACCCAGGGGATGCGGGCGACCTCGATGCCCTCCTCGCGCAGGCTCTCCGCCTGTTCCTCGGTGGCGTCGCCATAGATGGCCCGGCTGGGGGCCTCGCCATAGTGGATCTTCCGCGCCTCCTCGGCGAAGCGCTCCCCCACATGGTCGGCGTTGGCCTCCACCTGCCGCCGCAGGTCGCGGAGCTGGCGCAGGATCTCCGCCTGCTGCTGCTTAACCGGGTCCACGGGCACCGGCGCCGCCGCCTCGGCGGGGGCCTGGCTGGGGGCCTCCTCCCGCTCCTTGCGGCCGCCCTTGGCGATGCGGGGCGCCATGGGGGCCTTGTCGATGCCGGTGTCGTTGCAGACGGGGCAGGTGATGGCCTTGGCCGCGGCCTGGGCCTCATAGGCGGCACCGTTCCGGAACCAGCCCTCGAACCGGTGGCCCTTGCCGCATTTCAGCTCAAAGAGGATCATCGCCCTGGGTCGCCCGCCCTGACTGAAGCCGTAACGGCCCCGTCACATACACCCGATCGCCTTGACCAACAATGTGGTAGACGCGCCAGGGCGGGGCAAGCCGCCGCACCCGAATGGGAGAAGACCCGTGGACCACGCCTGCCCCCTGGCCGCCGCCACCCCGCCCAGCCCCTGGACCATGCGCTTCGCCCCGCTGGTGCGCCGGGGCGGGGCCGTGCTGGACCTGGCCTGCGGTTCGGGCCGCCACCTGCGCCTGTTCCATGGCCGCGGCCACCCGGTGGTGGGCCTGGACCTGGATTTGCGCGGCCTGGCCGACCTGGCGGGCACGCCGGGGGTGGAGCTGGTGCAGGCGGACCTGGAGAACGGCTCCCCCTTCCCCCTGGCCGGGCGGCGCTTCGCGGCCATCGTGGTGGCCAACTACTTGCACCGGCCCTTGTTCCCCGCCCTGCTGGACGCGCTGGAGCCGGGCGGGCTGCTGCTGTACGAGACCTTCGCCATGGGCAACCAGCGCCTCGGCCGGCCATCCAACCCGTCCTTCCTGCTGCGGGCGGGGGAGTTGCTGGAGGTCGCCCGCGGCCGGCTGCATGTCCTGGCCTTCGAGCAGGGGGAGGTGTCCAGCCCCAAGGCGGCGGTGGTGCAGCGGCTGGCGGCCGTGAACGACCTGTCCCCCGCCCCGGACCTGTCCGGCGACCCGGAACCCCGGCCCCTGCCGGCCCCGTGACGGCCACAGCCGCGGGTAGCCGGGCCGGCCGGGGCTCTGTGACTTTCCTTATCGAAAGCCATACCTAACTTTTCAGGGCTGTTTCACCCCGATTTCGGGTCTATCCATAGCATCCACGCCCTTGCCTTCATCCCGGCCTTGGTCCATGCCGGGGGTTGATTTCCCTGAGTTTCCGGGCCCGGAGCCCCCGCATGAATCTGTTCAGCCTGATGACCGACCCGGCCCCCTTCATGCCGCACGGCATGTGCCTGCTGTGGGAACCGGCGCTGATCTGGCTGCACGTGGCCTCAGACGTGCTCACCGGGCTCGCCTATTTCTCCATCCCCGTGGCGCTGATCGTCTTTGCCCGCCGGCGCAAGGACTTGGCCTATAAGTGGATGTTCCTGCTGTTCGGCGCCTTCATCTTCGCCTGCGGCACCACCCACTTCATGGGTGCCTGGACCCTGTGGCACGCCAACTATGTGGCGGAAGGCTTGGTGAAGGGCTTCACGGCGGCGGTGTCGCTGGTGACGGCGGCCCTGCTCTGGCCCCTGATCCCCAAGGCCCTGGCCCTGCCCAGCCCGTCCGCCCTGCGGGAAGCCAACGCCGCCCTGGCCGCCCAGGTGGCGGAGCGGGAGCGGGCGGAACAGGCGGTGCGCGCCGCCAACGACCAGCTCACCCAGGCCCTGCGGGCGCTGCGGGCCAGCGAGGCGCGCTATGCCGGCATGGTCAACAACGCCCCGGACGCCATCTTCGTGCTGGACGTGGAGCCGGACGGAAACCTGCTGCTCAGCGGTGCCAACCCGGTGACGCTGCGGGAACTGGACCGGCCGGAGGCGGAGCTGCTGGGCCGCCGGGTGGAGGATGTGTTCTCCCCCATGGCCGCCGGCGCCCTGGTCGCCCATGCCCGCGCTTGCGTGGCCGGCCGCGCCCCCGTCCGGTACGAGGTGTCGCTGGAGGGCAAGGCGGGCCGCCGGGTCTGGCAGGTGCTGCTGTCCCCCGTGGCCGACCCGGAGACGGGCAGCGTGGTCCAGGTGGTGGGCTCCAGCCGCGACCTGACGGACTACCGGACCTTGCAGGAGGAGCTGGCCCAGGCGTCCAAGCTGGCCACCCTGGGCACCATGGCCGCCGGCATCGCCCATGAGATGAGCCAGCCCCTGAACGCCATCCGCATCACCGCCACCGACCTGGCCCTGCTGCTGGAGGAGGAGGGGGAGGCGACGGACGTCCCCTACCTCCGCCACGGCCTGACCACCATCCGCGACCAGTCGGCCCGCATGGGCGGTATCGTGGACCAGATGCGCCAATTCGGTCGCAAGGACGGCACGGAGGCGGAGTTGTTCGACCCGGCGGAGCCCTTCCGCCGGGCGGCGGAACTGGTGGGCCGCCACTTCGCCAGCATCGACATCCGGCTGGTGGCGGACCTGCCGCAGGACCTGCCCAAGGTCGCCGGCCGGTCCGCCAAGCTGGAGCAGGTGGCCCTGAACCTGCTGTCCAACGCCCGCGACGCCATCGAGGAGCGCCGCCGCCAGGCCGGCGACCGGGCACCGGGCCGCATCCTGGTGGAGGCGGGGGTGGACGGCGTCCGCAACGCCGTGGTGCTGACGGTGGAGGATGACGGCACCGGCCTGTCCCCCGCCGCGCTGGAGCACCTGTTCGACCCCTTCTTCACCACCAAGGACACGGACAAGGGCATGGGCCTGGGCCTGTCCATCAGCGCCAGCATCATCGGGGCCATGGGCGGCCGGATCGAGGCCACCCCGCAGCCCGGCGGCGCCCGCTTCACCATCACCCTGCCCATCCAGCCCGTGCGGCAGGTGGGCGCTTCGGAGGCCGTGGCATGACCATGGACAGCAGTGAGAAGCCCCATGTGTTGCTGGTGGACGACGAGGCCATCTCGGCCCTCGCCCTGCAACGTTTCCTGGCCCGCAAGGGCTATCGGGTGACGACGGCCGGTGATGGCTTGGCCGCCCTGGACCTGGATGCCGCCGACCCCGCCGACCTGGTGGTGACCGACGTGCGCATGCCCAAGCTGGGCGGCACCGAGCTGGTCCGCCGCCTGCGCCAGACCCGGCCGGACCTGCCCGTGGTGATCGTCACCGGCTACATGGCCGCCGACCCGGAAGCCGCCGGCCTGACCGGCCCCCGCACGGTGGTCCTGACCAAGCCCCTGGACCCGGAAGCCCTGCTGGCCACGGTACGGGAGATGCTGCCGGCATGACGGCCGAAGTCCCGTAGGTCGGTGCCGAGGCGGAGCCGAGGCCCGACACACGCCCCTTCACCCCACCTCCACCCATTCCCCCAACAGCCGCGCCCACAGCGCCCGCAAGGCCGCGTTGCGCCCGTCCGGGCCGGTGGTGACCTCCTGCAGGGCCATGCCGCGCAGCATGTAGATGGTCAAGGTCAACAGGTCCGCCACGGCGGCCACGGCCCCCGGCTTCAGCCGCAGCACCCGCCCGCCCGCCTGCCCCACGGCGGCGATGAAGCCGGCGAAGACCGGGGCCAGCCGCGCCCGCAGCTCCGCATCCGTGCGGCAGGCCAGCGCCACCTCGAACAACACCTCCCGCCGCGGGCCCTGGTAGAAGCGGGTCCAGGTGGCCTCCAACAGGGCCGCCAGCCGGTCCCCGTCGGGCAGGTCGGCCGGGACCAGGTTCAGCGCCACCTCCGTGGACTCCCGCAGCATCTCCTCCGCCGCCAGGGCGACCAGATCCAGCTTGCTGCTGAAATGGTGGGCCCAGGCCCCGCGGGAGACGCCGGCCCGGCCCAGGATGTCGCTGAGGGAGGCGCCGTGGTAGCCGCTCTCCCCCAAACTCTCCAGCGTCGCCGCCGCCAGCCGCGCCCGCATCTCCCGCCGCCGCTCCTCCTGGGAACGTCGGGGCTTGGCGCTGGTGGGGGCCACGGACATGGGATGCTCCGGATCGGGACAGGCTGGCGCATGAACCACTTGCACGCCGAACCAAGTCGGGTCAAGATACAAACCAATCGGTCGGTTTTTGCAATGCGGGCTTTCGAATTCGAAAGTGTCCACCCCGTGATCGCGCCGCCGGAACAAGGGACAGGGAGGAGATCGAGATGAGCAAGCTGGCCCAGCACATGGCCTTCTACGCCGCCTACCACCGCCACCCACACAACAAGGCCACGCACTTCGTCGGCGTCCCGATGATCGTCTTTTCCTACCTGCTGGCGTTGAGCTACCCGCAGGTGGAGGTGGGCGGCTTCCCGGTCAGCGCCGCGCTGGTCTTCATGGCCGGGATGACGGTGTATTACATGAGCCTGGATGCGGTCATTGGGTTGACGGTGGGCATCGCCACCCTGCCCCTGCTCTGGCTGGCGCACCAGGTGACGGGGATGTCCGCCGCCGCGGGCTGGGGCATCGGCCTGGGTGCCTTCATCGTCGGCTGGGCCATCCAGCTGCTGGGCCACAAGTTCGAGGGCAACCGCCCGGCCCTGGTGTCCAACATCTGGCAGATGTTCGTCGCACCCCTGTTCCTGGCGGCGGAGGCCTTCTTCATGCTGGGCCTGCGCAAGGACGTGGAGGCGGAAGTGGAGGAGCTGGTGGCCCGCGGCGTGCCGGGTGCCACCAAGCCGGCCCACGCCTGAGCCATGGCAAGTTTCCAGCGCATCACCATCGCCGGGGCCGGCAGCATCGGCGGCTATGTGGGCGGCTGCCTGGCCCTGGCCGGCCGCCCGGTGACCTTCCTGCTGCGCCCCCGCCTGCGCGATGTCCTGGCCGCCGACGGGCTGCGGGTGACGGACTATGAGGGCTGGGACCGCACCCTGCCGCCCGACCGCTTGTCCCTGGAGACCGACCCGGCCGCCGCCCTGGCCGGGGCCGACCTGGTCCTGGTGACGGTGAAGAGCGGGGCGACGGCCGAGATGGCCGCCCTGGTCGCCGCCCATGCCCCGCCCGGTGCCGTGGTGGCCAGCCTGCAGAACGGCGTGGGCAACGCGGAGATCTTGCGCCAGGCCCTGCCAAGCCGCCGGGTGGTGGCGGGCATGGTGCCCTTCAACGTGGTCCAGCTTCCCGGCGGGCGTTTCCACCGGGGGACGGAGGGGGCCATGCTGGTGGAGGCCGGCATCCCCGGGCTACTGGAAACCCTGCGGGTGGACGGGTTGCCGGTGGGGGAGCATCCGGACATGCCGGCGGTGCTCTGGGGCAAGCTGCTGGTCAATCTGAACAACGCCCTGAATGCCTTGTCCGGCCTGCCCCTGGTGCAGCAGTTGGGTGACCGCCGCTGGCGCCGCATCCTGGCCGCCCAGCAATCGGAAGCCCTGGCCGCCCTGAAGCGTGCCCGCATCAAGCCGGCCCGGCTGGGCAAGGTGGTGCCGGGCCTGCTGCCCCATATCCTGCGCCTGCCCGACCCGCTGTTCCGCCGCGTCGCCAAGGCCATGCTGACCATCGACCCCCAGGCTCGCTCCAGCATGTGGGAAGACCTGTCCCAAGGGCGGAAGACGGAGATCGACTACCTGCAAGGCGCCGTGGTCGCCCTGGCCGAGCGGCACGGGTTGGACGCACCCACCAACCGGCGGGTGCTGGCGCTGGTGAAGCAGGCCGAGGCGGCGGGAAAGGGCTCGCCGGGGCTGGGGCCGGAAGCCCTGTAGGTCGGATTAGACGCGCAGCGTCGTAATCCGACGGCCCCAGCCGCTTTGCGGTGTCGGATTACGCTTCGCTAATCCGACCTACGATCGCTTCCCCCACCTTGTGCGGGAACCCCCTCAGGAACGCCGCCCCGTCCACCGGCCCCTTCCCCGGCCGCTGCACCGTCAGCAACCGCAGGGCCCCTGCCCCACAGGCCACCGTCAGGCCGCCGTCCAGCAGCGTCCCGGGCGCGCCGGCCCCCTCCGCCGGCTCGGCCGCCAGGACCTTCACCTTCTCCCCTGTCGGCGCGTCGAACCAGCAGCCCGGCCAGGGGGTCAGGCCCCGCACCTGCCGGTCGAGCTCGGCCGCGCTGCGGGTGAAGTCCAGCCGGCCCTCCTCCTTCGCCAGCTTGGACGCGTAAGTCACGCCGTCGGCCGGTTGGGGCTTGCCCGACAGGGTATGGCACTCCAGCCGGGCCAGGGCCTCCACGATCAGCTCGGCCCCTTGCGCGGACAGGGCATCGTGCAACTGGCTGGCGGTCATGCGCGGGCCGATGGGGGTCTCCCCCTTCAGCAGCATGGCGCCGGTGTCCAAGCCGGCGTCCATCTGCATGATGGTGACACCGGTCAGGTCGTCCCCCGCCAGGATGGACCGCTGGATGGGCGCCGCCCCACGCCAACGCGGCAGCAGGGAGGCATGGACATTGATGCAGCCCAGCCGCGGCGCATCCAGGATCGGCTGCGGCAGGATCAGCCCATAGGCCGCCACCACGGCCACATCCAGGTTCAGGGCGCGGAAAGCCTCCTGCTCCTCCGCCTTCCGCAGGCTCTTGGGGTGACGCACCTCGATGCCCAGGGCCTCCGCCCGCTTGTGCACGGGGCCGGGTTGCACCTGGTGGCCGCGGCCGGCGGGGCGGGGCGGCTGGCTGTAGACGCAGACCACCTGGTGGTGCGCCCTTACCAGCGCGTCCAGGATGGGCACGGAGAAGTCCGGCGTGCCCATGAAGGCGAGGCGCAGCGCCATGGCGTCAGGCCTGCTTGCGCTGCTTGTTGTACTTCCGCAGCAGCATGTTGCGCTTCAGCATGGACAGGTGCTCGATGAACAGCACGCCGTCCAGATGGTCGATCTCATGCTGGATGCAGGTGGAGAGCAGGCCTTCCGCGTCCAACGTCCGTACCTCCCCGTCCCGGTCCACATAGCGCACCGTGACCGCCTTCGGCCGGGTCACCTCGGCATAGATCTCCGGGATGGACAGGCAGCCTTCCTGGATCACCTGCAACTCGACGGAGGCCTGGACGATCTCCGGGTTCACCATCATCAGCGGGGCCGGCTTCTCCCCCTTGTCGGCCACGTCCACGACGATGACCCGCTCCAGCACGCCCACCTGCGGGGCGGCAAGGCCGATGCCGGGGGCCTTGTACATGGTCTCCAGCATGTCATCCATGAGTTGGGCGACACGCCCGTCCACGCCGGACAGGGGCTTGCACACCTGCTTCAGGCGCGCGTCGGGGATGGTGAGGATGGGGAGGAGCGACATGGTAAGGGGATCCAGGGTCTCGCGGGGCCGTGCGCCCCTGTCATATCCTGCCAATTAGGCGTGTGCGGAAGGGGCGTCAAGCAAGGCTTACTCAACCCCGCCCAGCATCGGCAACTCCAGCGCCTGAACGCTGCGGGGCGCTTGGTCCAAGGGCGCCAGGTCCGGCAGTTCGGCGCTTTCCGGGGCCGCCTTCAGCTCCTTGAACTTGCGGGCGGTGACCAGCACCCGGGTCTCCAGGCTGCTGACCGTGCGGTTGTAGCAGTCCACCGCGCTGCCCAGGCCCTTGCCCAGCTTCTGCATGTGGTCGGCCATGACCGACAGCCGCTCATACATTTCCTTGCCCAGGACGCTGATCTCCCGCGCGTTCTCCGCCAGCTTCTCCTGCCGCCAGCCATAGGACACGGCGCGCAACAGGGCGATCAGCGTGGTGGGGGTGGCGGGGATGACGGACTGGTCGATGCCCGCCTCGATCAGGGCGGGGTCCTGCTCCAGCGCGGCAGAGAAGAAATTCTCGCCCGGCAGGAACAGCACCACGAACTCCGGCGCCTCCTCGAACTGGCCCCAATAGCGCTTCTCCCCCAGCCCCTTCATGTGGTCGCGGATGTGGCGGGCATGGCGGGCCATCTGGCTGTTGCGGGTGGCGTCATCCGGAGCGTTCACCGCGTCCAGGAAGGCCTCCAGCGGGGCCTTGGCATCCACCACGATGGTCTTGCCGCCGGGCAGGCGCACCAGCAGGTCCGGCCGCAGCCGCCCCTGGTCGCCCCCATCCACGCTGGCCTGTTCGTAGAAGTCGCAATGATCCAGCATGCCGGCCATCTCCACCACCCGGCGGAGCTGGATCTCCCCCCACCGGCCGCGGGCCGCCGGGCTGCGCAGGGCGCGGACAAGGTTGGATGTCTCCGCCCGCAACTGGCCCTGGCTGTCTACCAGGGTGGCCACCTGGGTCTTCAGCTCGGCATAGGCGCCGATGCGGGCCTGCTCCAGCGACTGGATGGCCTGGTCGAAGCGGTCCAGCTTTTCCCGCACCGGCACCACCAGCTCGCCGATGGCCTGCTGGCGCAGGTCCAGGTCGCCTTTGGCCGCCTGCTGGAAGGTCTCAAGCTGGGTGCGGGCCAAGTCCAGGAAGCTTTCGTTGTTCCGGCGCAGCGCCTCCGACGACAGGGCCTTGAAGGCGTCGGCCATGGCCGCCTGGGCCTTGTCCAGCAGGGCCAGCTTCTCCGCCGCCTGCGCGCGGTCCTTCTCCAAGGCCATGGCCAGCCGCTCCGCCCGCTCCCGCGCCTGGGACAAGTCGTCCCGCAAGGCCTGCACCTGCCGCTCCAGCCCCGGCACCCGG